>CP059262.1:0-3442500 GCA_013693875.1 Exiguobacterium profundum
GTTCGTGCTGGGTGCGGCCGTGCAAGGCGCGGAAACCGGGCCGAAGGGCGTGAAGGTCTCGTACAAACTGCGCAAGGACGACTCGGCCCACGACATCACCGCCGATGTCGTTTGGTCGCCCACCGGCCGCCGNCCCTACACCGTAGGCCATGGGCTGGAGGCGCTTGGCGTCGAGATGCTGCCGCGCGGCCAGTGGTCCGACGGCCANTTTCAGACCTCTGTCCCCGGCATCTACGCCATCGGTGACGCCATTGTCGGCGATGCTCGCCCAAAGGCCGAGGATGAAGGCATGGCGGTGGCCGAAGTCATCAGTAAACAGCATGGCCATGTGAACTATGACGTCATCCCCGGCGTGATCTATACCACGCCAGAGGTGGCCAGCGTCGGCAAGACCGAGGAACAGCTGAAAGAGGAAGGCCGCGCCTACAAGGTCGGCAAGTTCTCGTTCATGGGCAACGGCCGCGCCAAGGCGGTGTTCCAGGGCGACGGCTTCGTGAAGCTCCTGGCCGACAAGGCCACCGACCGCATCCTTGGCTGCCACATNCTGGGCCGGGCGTAAAGCGACCTGATCCACGANATCTGCGTGGCGATGGAATTCGGCGCCTCGGCGCGGGACGTGGCGCTGACCTGCCATGCCCACCCGACCTTCTCGGAAGCGGTGCGTGAAGCCGCCCTCGCCTGCGGCGACGGTGCCATCCACGCCTGAGGACGACAGGCCCGGCCCCATGCGGGGGCCGGGCCTGATCTCGGCAAATTTCTTCGAAGAAATTTGCAAATTCGTTCGAGCAATTTGCCCGTTACCCCCGCCCGGCGTGATGCGCCGCCAGCCCCTCCAGCAGCGCCAGCCGGTCCCCGGCAAGCTGCCCGCCCCGGCGCCAGCTCCAGCATCGCATGGGCAAAGAACTGACGATAGCCGCCGCGCGGGCAGCACCAGGCCAGCACAAAGACGCCGTGGTCGGGATAGACCAGCGCCAGCGGCAGGATATCCCGCAGGTCTCCCGCCCTTCAGGTCGCGGTAGCGCAGCGTCAGCGGCCGCGCCTCGCTCACCGCGGCCTCGATCACGCCCATGTCCACCGTCACCGGGCGCCGCCACACCCCGCCCTCGGACTGGCCCGCCGGAAACAGCCGGTACAGCTCTGCCAGCAGCCGCGCTTCGGGCCAGACTTCGGCAATCCCGGCCACCATCGCCTCGGCCTGCGCCGATAACCCGGCATCGCGCGCGGCGTCCAGTGCCGCCACGCCACGCAACAGCGTATCCAGCGCCGGGCGGTCAGGGCGGCCAGCCTGACAGGGCCGCCGCCGCCAGCGGCACAACGCCCGCGGCGAAGCCGCCAGCCGCAAGTGCTGCCAAGCCCCGGCGCGTGACGACAGGCAGCGCCCCGGTAGGCGCAGGGCCGGGGCGACGGGGCGTTAGAACGCGGGTCAGGTCCATGACAGGTCTCCTCTCATGCCGCATCCGGTCCCCGGTCGCGGCGGTCGCGTCCAGCCTTATCGGGCTGGCATGGCAAAACTGTCATGCCGCATCGCCCGCCACCCTGGCCAGGACGCCCGCTCGCCAACAGCCCCCACACCCCCGGCCCGGCACGGGGCCCCGATAACCGCGACTCCCCGGCAATTCTTGACAAAGAATGAATCGCGCCGCGCAATCATTTGGTTGCAGACACCAATCCAGCGCCCAAGCTCGGACGCCTCAGCCGGTCAGGTGCTTCAGCCCCTGGGTCACATCGGTCCTGACCGCCAGCCGCAGCCCCGGCTCGTCCCCGGCCCGCAAGGCGGCCAGGATGATCCGGTGGTGCTGCGGCGGCTCCCGCCGGCGCAGCCTCTGGTAGACCGACCGCATGGTCGGCCCCANGTGCAGCCAGACCGTCTCGCACAGGGCCAGCATCGCCGGGGTCTGGGCGCGCAGGTACAGCGTGCGGTGGAACTCCAGGTTGGTCCGCACATAGGCCACCGCATCCTGCTTCAGCACCGCCTCGGCATTGGCGGCATTGATCGCGGCCAGCCGGTCGATCAGGGCAAAATGGGCGCGGGGCAGGGCGCGGGCGGCCATCTCGGGCTCCAGCAGCGCCCGGATCGCCGCCAGCTCCTCGATCCGTTCCGGCGTCAGCTCGGGCGTCGAGATGCGCCCCGACGAGGACAGCATCAGCGCCCCCTCGGCCACCAGCCGCCGCACCGCCTCGCGCGCGGGGGTCATCGACACGCCAAAGGCGGCGCCGATCCCGCGCAGCGTCAGGTGGTGCCCCGGCGCCAGCTCGCCGTGCATGACCTGCTGGCGCAGCGCGCGATAGACCCGCTCATGGGCGGCGGCGGTCGGGTCCGGGGNGCGCGGCGTGGTTGGCATGGCCCACCCAAGCATCGGCCCCAGACCCGGTCAATCCCCGAAGCGCCAGCCCTGCAGAGCCTGGCCCTCCGACCGCAGCCAGGCGCGATGGCCCTTCCAGTCCGGGCACAGCCGGGCGACGACGGCCCAGAAATCCGGCGAGTGGTTCATCTCGACCAGATGCGCCACCTCATGCGCGGCGACATAGTCCAGCACCATNNGCGGCGCCATGATCAGCCGCCAGGAATACATGATGGCGCCCTGGGCCGAACACGACCCCCACCGCGACCGCGTATCGCGCAGCGTCACCCGCGACACNNCCAGCCGGCCAAGCGTCGAAGCATGGGCATCGGTCGCCGCCACCAGCCGGTCGCGCGCCCGCGCCTTCAGCCAGGCCTGCACCCGCGTAAGCATCTGCGCCGGATCGCCAGGCACCAGAAGCCTATCCTCCTGAACCCGCATCACCCGCCCCGGCCCGGCCACCAGTTCCAGCGCGCGCCCCTCGACCGGCAGCCGCACGCCCGGCCCCACCAGCCCGCCCGCCACCGGCAATTCCGCCAGCGCCTTGCGCAGCCAGCCCTCCTGCGCCCGCAGGAGCCNCATCGCCTCGGTCTCACGCGCGCGGTAAGNCATCGACAGCGTCACCCTTCCATCCATCCGCGATACCCGCAGCGTGAACCGCCGCGCCCGCGCCGACCGGCGCAGGGTGATCTCGACAGGCGGGCTTCCGGGCAGGACGGGCATGGGCAACCTTTGCGGGGGCCGCCAGCATAGCCGGACGCCATCCTCCGGCAAGCCTTGCAACGCCGGGGGGCGACGCTATATGCCGCCGTGAGAGGTTGGCGCGGGCAGGCGCCTCGCCAGCGGTCAGGTCCGGAAGGAAGCAGCCGTAACGAGCCCCGCTTGGGTCGTTGTCCAGCCTCTCACCCTTCCCCCAGCCTTGCGGCCACGCCAATCGCGCTATCTTGTTCGGCGTTCGGCCCGGACTTGCTTTCCCGCGCCGCACCGCAACCAAATGCTGCGACGGAACATGGCTCTGCGGCGTTCATCCGCCATGACCACGGAACGGACGAGGGGCGATGAAACGCAGCTATCTGGTGATTCCGGTCCTTGTCGCCGCTTTGGTGGCGCCGCCTGGTACTACACCCGCGCCGACGAAGCCGCGGTCACCGCCCCGACCGTCGTCGTGGACCGCGGCACCGTGGAACAGACCGTTCTGGCCACCGGCGCGGTCGAGGCGATGAAGCTGGTCTCGGTGGGCGCGCAGGTCTCTGGCCGCATCGAGAGCTGACCGTGGCGGTGGGTGACCATGTCGAAACCGGCGAGCTGATCGCGCAGATCGACTCGCTGGACCAGGAAAACGCCGTGGCCCGCGCCGAGGCCGCCCTGGCGCAGGTCGAGGCGCAGATCGCTGCGAGCAGGCCTCGCTGGAAGAGGCTGAAATCCTGCTGACCCGCAAGCAGCGGCTGGCCGAGAAATCCATTGCCACAACCGAGGAACTGGAATCCGCCGATGCCAACCTGAAGCTGGCCAAGGCGGAAGTGGCGGCCTGCAGGCGGCCCGCCGCATGGCCGAGGTCGAACTGGCCTCGGCCCAGCTTGACCTGGACCGCACGCGCATCACCTCGCCGCCACGGGCACGGTCGTGGCCGTCGTCACCAACGAAGGGCAGACGGTGGTCTCTTCGCAACAGGCGCCGGTGATCGTGAAGATCGCGGCGCTGGACCGCGTGGTGATCAAGGCCGATGTCAGCGAGGCCGACGTGGTGCGCGTCGCCCCGGCCAGCACGCCCGCTTTACCCTTCTGGGCGCGCCGGAACATCCCCTTCAGGCAACCGTGGATTCCATCGAACCCGCCCCGGCCTCGATCGCCGACAGCGACGAGATCGACAGCGACACGGCGATCTACTACCGCGCCCGGTTCGAGGTGGACAATCCCGAAGGCCTGATGCGCATCGGCATGACCGCCGAGGTGACGATCTCGATTGCCCGCGCCGACGATGTGCTGCGTGTTCTGTCCTCGGTTCTGGGCAAGCCGGATCAGGACGGCAGCTATCAGGTCGAGGTCTGGCTCCGCCAGCCAGACGCGCGAAACCCGCAAGGTCACCGTGGGCCTGTCGGACGACCTGCGAACCGAAGTCATCTCGGGCCTGTCCGAGGGCGAACAGGTGGTCTCCGACCGCACCTCGGGCAGATCGGCGGTGGCGCAGATGCGGCGCCCGCCGGGCATGCCGGGGTTCTGACCATGGCCGACCCGCTGATCCGCCTGCGCGGCATCACCCGCAGCTTCCAGGCCGGTGACCAGACCACGACGGTGCTGGCCGATGTCGATCTGGACATTTTCCCCGGCGAGATGGTCGCCATCATCGGCGCCTCGGGCTCGGGCAAATCCACGCTGATGAACGTCATCGGCTGCCTGGACCGNTCAACCTCGGGCAGCTTCCTCTTCGCCGGGCAGGACGTGGGCGCCATGGACGAAGACGCCCGCGCGCGCCTGCGCCGCGCGCATTTCGGCTTCATCTTCCAGCGCTATCAGCTGCTGCCCGACCTGAACGCCACCGGCAATGTCGAGGTTCCGGCGGTCTATGCCGGAACCGCGCGGNNGGAACGGCGCAAGCGGGCGCAAGCGCTGCTGGCGCAGCTTGGCCTGGGCGACCGCATGCACCACCGCCCGGCCGAACTGTCCGGCGGCCAGCAGCAGCGCGTCTCGGTCGCCCGCGCCCTGATGAACGGCGGCGAGGTGATNCTGGCCGACGAACCCACCGGCGCGCTGGATTCGAAATCCGGCGCCGACCTGATGGCCCTGCTGCGCGACCTGAACGCCCGCGGCCACACCATCATCCTTGTCACCCACGATCCCGATATTGCTGCCTCTGCCGACCGCATCGTGGAAATCCGCGACGGCCGCATCGTCGCCGACCGCCACAATGACGCGCCCGCCGCCAAGGCCCGGCTGGATCGGCCGAAGGAACCGCGCGGCGGCCTGCTGGCCGTGCCCGACCGCCTGCGCGAGGCGCTGTCCATGGCGGTGAAGGCCATGAACGCGCACCGCATGCGCACCTTCCTGACCATGCTGGGCATCATCATCGGCATCGCCTCGGTGGTGGCCGTGGTGGCGCTTGGCACCGGCAGCCAGGCCAAGGTGCTGGCCGACATCGCCTCGATCGGTACCTCGACCATCGACATCCGCCCCGGCTCCGGCTTCGGCGACCGCCGCGCCAATGCCATCGAAACGCTGGTGCCCGCCGATGCCACGGCACTGGTAAGCCAGCCCTGGGCGGTCTCGGTCTCGCCNGAGGCCGCGACCAACGTCACCGTGGTACAGGGCAACATCTCGACCTCGGCGCAGGTGCGCGGCGTGGGCGCGGGCTATTTCACCGTCGGCGCCTTCTCGCTGACCTCGGGCAGCCTCTTCGGGCAAGACGCCGTGGACAGCCGCGCCCAGGTCGCCGTGCTGTCCACCGACACCGCCCAGACCCTGTTCCCCGATGGCAGCGACCCGGTCGGCCGCACCATCATGGTAGGCGGCGTGCCTNNGAAGGTGATCGGCGTGGTGAAATCCACCGGCGCCAGCTTCGGCCCCTCGACGCTGCGCGTCTATACGCCCTACAGCACGGTCGGCGCCCGCTTCACCGGCAAGGAACGGCTGGACAGCATCTCGGTCCGCATCGCCGACGATTACGAGATGACCACCGCCGAAGGCCTGATCACCGATTTCATGATGGCCCGCCACGGCACGCGCGATTTCTTCCTGACGAACTCGGACACCATCCGCGGCACGATCCAGAGCACGACGCAGACCCTGACCCTGCTGGTCGCCGCCATCGCCGTGATCTCGCTGGTGGTGGGCGGCATCGGCGTGATGAACATCATGCTGGTCTCGGTCACCGAGCACACGCGCGAGATCGGCGTGCGCATGGCCGTCGGCGCCCGCCGCTCCGACATCGTGGCGCAGTTCCTGATCGAGGCGATCCTGGTCTGCCTGATCGGCGGCATCCTCGGCGTGGGCCTCGCCATGATCGCCGCCGAGGTGGCGACCGCCTTCTTCCCGCGGCTGCCCTTCACCTTCTCGCCCACCGTGGCCGCCATCGCCTTCGTCGCCTCTTCGGGCATCGGCGTGGTCTTCGGCTACCTNGAAGCCCGGTCGGCTTCGCGGCTGGACCCGGTGGTGGCGCTGGCGCGGGAGTAACTTGCGCGCCGGTCCATCCACGCCTATCTTCGACCCATCCGGCAAGCCGGACCCCAACGCGAAGGAGGACAGCATGGCTGATACTGCATTCCTCCGGGCGAGCGCCGTCTGACGCCGCAAGGCTGACCGCCTCGCCCGACCGCTTTCGGCCGCCCCTTTGGGCGCGGCCCGATGTCCGGTTTCCGCGAGGGTTCCCCCGATGTCCTTTTCCCTGCCCGGCCTTGGATGGTCGGCCTTCTTCCTGTCCCAGCTCGATCCGTCCGAGATCGGNGCAACTTCGCCCGCCCGCGTGGCGGCCGTCCACCGTGACCGCATCGAGGTGCTGGCCGGTAGGCCCCTGTCGCTGGTCCTGCCCGCCTCGCTGTCCACGGCCGATCTGGCCGTGGGCGACTGGGTGCTGGCCGANACCCGGGTGCCCCGCGTCGCCCGGCTTCTGGACCGCCGCAGCGATCTGCACCGCCGCGCCCCCGGTTCCGACGCCACGCGCCAGCTGATCGCCGCCAACCTGGACGGCCTCGCCATCGTCACCTCCTGCAACGCCGAATATTCCACGGCACGGCTGGAGCGTTACCTGGCCCTCGCCCGCGCCTCCGGCATCGCGCCGGTGGTGGTTCTGACCAAGGCCGACCTCGCCGACCCGGCGCCTTGGGCGGATCAGGCGGTGAAGGCGGCCCGCGACGCCCCGGTGCTGGCGGTGGATGCCCGCGACCCGGTGTCGGTGGCCAGACTCACCGACTGGTGCGGGCGCGGCCACACGCTCGGGCTGGTCGGCTCCTCCGGCGTGGGCAAGTCCACGCTGGCCGCCACGCTGACCGGCCAAGATCTCGCCACCGCCACCCTCGGTCCTGAANNGGACAAGGGCCGCCACACCACCACGGCGCGGCACCTGGTGCCAACGCTCGGCGGCGGCTGGCTGATCGACACGCCGGGTATGCGAGAGCTGCAGCTCGCCGACGCCGCCGAAGGCATCGCCGCCACCTTCGACGACATCGAGGCGCTGGCGCAGGACTGCCGCTTCTCCGACTGCGCCCACCAGGGCGAACCGGGCTGCGCCGTGGCCCGCGCGGTGGAAGACGGCTCGCTGGACCCCGCACGGCTCAACCGCTGGCGCAAACTGAAACGCGAGGACCAGTTCAACGCCATGTCGCTGGCCGAGGCCCGGGCGAAATCNCGCGCCTTCGGCCGCAAGACCCGCGACATCGGCCGCCAGAAGAGGAAAGGAACCGCTGGTAGCGACGCCCCTCCTCTCCCCTCCCACAAGGGAGGGGAGCATCCCGGCCAACCGGCCATCGTGCCCCAGCCTGCTCCTGTCGCCTCCCTCTCCCTTGTGGGGAGGGCCGGGGAGGGCTCTTTCCCAAACCAGGGCCTCCCGGTTGCCGTCCCCGTCCCGCCCGTCTAGACTGCCGCCAGCCGCCCGAGGAGCCATGTCCGAAGCCCCGCCTACCGCGTCCTTGCCCGCAAGTACCGCCCCGAAACCTTCGCCGACCTGATCGGCCAGGAGGCGATGGTGCGCACGCTGAAGAACGCCTTCGCGGCCGACCGCATTGCGCATGCCTTCATCATGACCGGCATCCGCGGCACCGGCAAAACCACCACCGCCCGCATCATCGCCAAGGGGCTCAACTGCATCGGCCCCGATGGCACCGGCGGCCCGACCACCGAACCCTGCGGCCAATGCGACCCCTGCCGCGCCATCGCCGAAGGCCGCCATGTCGATGTGATGGAGATGGACGCGGCCTCGCGCACCGGCGTCGGCGACATCCGCGAGATCATCGAAAGCGTCCACTACCGGGCCGCCTCGGCGCGCTACAAGATCTACATCATCGACGAAGTCCACATGCTCTCGACCAGCGCCTTCAACGCGCTGTTGAAGACGCTGGAAGAACCNCCCGCGCATGTGAAGTTCATCTTCGCCACCACCGAAATCCGCAAGGTTCCCGTCACTGTGCTGTCGCGCTGCCAGCGCTTTGACCTGAAACGGATCGAGCCCGAGGTGATGGTGGCCCACCTGACCAGGATCGCCACGAAGGAAGGCGCCAGCATCGCCCCCGATGCGCTGGCCCTGATCACCCGCGCCGCCGAAGGCTCGGTCCGCGACGCGATGAGCCTTCTGGATCAGGCCATCGCCCATGGCGCGGGCGAAACCACGGCCGAGCAGGTCCGCGCCATGCTGGGTCTGGCCGACCGCGGCCGCGTGCTGGATCTGTTCGAGATGATCCTGAAGGGCGATGCCCCCGGCGCGCTATCGGAACTCTCCGCCCAGTATTCCGACGGCGCCGACCCGGTCGCCGTGCTGCGCGACCTGGCCGAAATCGCGCATTGGCTGTCGGTCCTCAAGGTCTCGCCCGCCAGCGCCGAAGACCCGACCACGCCNCCCGACGAACGCGCCCGCGGGCTGGACATAGTAACNCGCCTGCCGATGCGCGTGCTGTCGCGGCTGTGGCAGATGCTGATCAAGGCGCTGGAAGAGGTGCCGCTGGCGCCCAACGCCATGATGGCCGCCGAAATGGCCGTCATCCGCATGACCCACGTCGCCGACCTGCCCGACCCGGAACAGCTGATCCGCAAGCTGACGACCGACCCCGCNCCGCCGATGCCCGGCGGTGCCCCTGTAAACGGCCCCTCGGGCACCGTGCATTCGCCGATGCGGCTGGCGCCGATGTCNCCCGCCCGCGGCGCCATGGCCGCCGCCGCCCCGGCGGTGATGGCCGAAGGTGGCCTCGCCCTCTACAGCCGGTTCGAGGATGTGCTGGAGCTCATCCGCGACAAGCGCGACGTGAAGCTGCTGACCGATGTCGAGGACGGCCTGCGCCTCGCCCGCTACACNCCCGGCCGCATCGAATTCGAACCCGCCCCCGGCGCCGCCCCCGACCTCGCCGCCCGCCTCGCGCAGCGCCTGCAGGTCTGGACCGGCGCAAGGTGNGGGGTTTCCGTCGTCTCCACCGGTGGCGCCCCATCGCTGCGTGAACAGCGCCAGGAAGCCGACACCGCCGCCAAGGCCGAAGCCCTGCAGCATCCCCTGGTGCAGGCCGTGCTNGCCGCCTTTCCNGGCGCACAGGTCGCCGATATCCGCACGCCCGAAACCCAGGCAGCCGAGGCCGCGACCCAGGCCCTGCCCGAGGTGGAAGACGAATGGGATCCGTTCGAGGAATGAAAGGACCGACAGATGCTGAAGGGATTGGGGGGCCTTGGCGGCCTCGGCGACATGGCCAAGATGATGAAGGCCGCGCAGGAAATGCAGGCCAAGATGGCCGAACTGCAGGAAGAAATGGCCCGCACCGTCGTCATCGGCAGATCCGGCCGCCTCGTCAAGGCCCGCGTCACCGCCGCGGGTGAACTGACCGGGCTGGACATCGACCCCTCGATTCTCGTCGCCTCCGAAAGGAAGTGGTCGAGGACCTGATCATCGCCGCCATCCGCGATGCCCAGGCCAGGGCAAGACGCGCAGCCAGCAAGAGCTGAAGCGGCTGACCGAAAGCCTGGGCCTCCTGCCCGACGTCAAGCTGCCGATCTGATGGCCGCTACCGGCTTCTTCTTTGGAAGAATACTCGGGGGCGAGGGGGCAGACAGCCCCCTCCCGGATTTTCGCAGAAAATCCGTCCTTTCCGCGGGAAGCCGCGCCATGACCGACGCCCCGCCCCAGATCGAGACGCTGATCGACCTTCTGGCCCGCCTGCCCGGCCTCGGCCCCCGCTCGGCCCGCCGCGCCGTGCTGGCGCTCCTGAAGAAACGCGCCACGCTCATGTCNCCCCTGGCGCAAGCCATGGCGCAAGTCGCCGCCTCGGCGCGCGACTGCCGGGTCTGCGGCAACATCTCTACCGACGACCTCTGCCCGATCTGCGCCGACCCGAAACGCGCCACNGGGGAAGTCTGCGTGGTCGAAGACATCGCCGATCTCTGGGCAATGGAACGCGGCGCGCTGTTCAAGGGCCGCTATCACGTCCTCGGCGGCACGCTCTCGGCGCTGGATGGGTTGGGGCCGGACGAATTGCGAATCCCCGCGCTGGTGGCGCGGGTGCGTGACGACCGTGTCACCGAAGTCATCCTGGCGCTGAACGCCACCGTGGATGGCCAGACCACCGCCCATTACATCGCCGAGGCGCTGGAAGGCTCCGGCGCCACCGTCAGCACCCTTGCCCAGGGTGTGCCCATCGGCGGCGAGCTTGATTACCTCGACGATGGCACGATCGGCGCCGCCCTTCGCGCGCGGCGCCGGCTTTAGGCCCGAAACGGGGCCGGGCCCCCGGGCGTCAGATGAAGACCAGATCGTCGGCCAGCAATCCGGCACTGGCAAAGCCCGCCAGCAGGATGACATTGCCGCCGCCGAAATCGAACCGCACGCGGCCGCCAGCGTGTCGGCAAAGGTGCCGATCACCTGCGCCACGGTCAGACCGCCGCCCCAGATCGCATCGTCCAGCACCAGCGTGTCCAGGTTGTCGGTGAAATCCGTGACCCGGTCGCTGCCGAAGGCCCCCGCGAATTCAAAGACATCGGCCCCGCCCCGCCGATCAGCCGGTCGTTGCCCTGGCCGCCGACCAGCGTGTCGGCGCCGCCAAGCCCCGACAACAGGTCATTGCCCCGCGCGCCGTAGATCTCGTTCGCCAGTGTGCTGCCGGTCAGGCTGTCGTTGCCATCGCCGGCATAGATGTTCTCCATCCGCGTCCCGGCTGCCAGGCTGAACCATTGCACGCCGTCCACGCGCACCGTGCTGCCATCGGACAGCCCGGCCTGGATGTCGCCATGCAGCCCCGCCATGTTCAGCCAGTCGTTGCCGGTGCCCGCGTCGCGACCACGCCGCGCCTGGCATCCACCGCCCGCAGCGTCAGGAAATCCTCGGTGAAGTGGTACACGTCATCCGCCGTCGACCGCGACCCGAAGAACGTCAGCGTCACCGCGCCGATGGTCCCGACATCGCCAGCCACCAGATCCACCGCCCGCACCGCCCAGGTGCCGCCGAGGAATAGCCGCGCGCCAGTTCCACCGCGAAGGTCCAGGTCAGGCCCGCATCCAGCAGGGAACTGCCGCCTTCGTTCAGGAACAGCCCGAACTCGGTGCCATCCGGCGCGACCAGGAACAGTTGCAGATCCGAGGCATAGCTATGTGTAATCTGAACCTTCACATAGACCGTGTCGATCTCGACATTGCCCGCCACCACAACCGCGGCATTGGCCGCCCGCCCCGGCATCGGGAATGTTGATCGGGCCGCCCGACATGGCAGCCGTCACCCGCAGCTCGTTGGCCGAGGTCTGCGCCACACCGTCGTGCATCACAAGCCAGGCTTCGGCCATGCGCACCGCGGCAAAGGCATTCACCATGCCGTAGCCATAGGACAGGTGGAACGCCGAGCCGCCGCCGTTCCAGCTGTTGGTGCCGCCGCTTTGCCAGCTGCCCACCTCAAAGCCGGTGCCCGCGCCGCCATAGGCCGATCCGGTCAGCGAGGCCGACATCGCCAGGATGTCGGCCACGTCGCGCCAGCCCAGCCCCTCGTTCGCATCCAGCATCAGCGCGACCACGCCGGAAACGGTGGGCGTCGCCGCCGAGGTACCGCCAAAGGTGCTGGTATAGTCCACGCCCAGGGGATCGCTGTCGCCGGTCGCGTTATAGCCGCTGTTGCCCGTGCGGTCCGTGGTCACGGCCGATGCCGGGCTAACCAGCAGGATGCAGGCGCCCCAGTTGGAGTAATCCTGGATGTCGCCGTTCTGGTCCGTCGCCGCGATGGTCAGCGAATAGCGGTGCCATTCACCCCGCTGCCATTCGCGTTCAGCGCATCGTTTCCGGCGGCCTGCACGATGATCGTGCCCAGCCCGCCGCGGCCGTTGGCCACGTTCGCGCCATACCAGTTCTGATACTGCGCATGAAGGCTCCCCGCCTGGGCAAGGTTCTGGAACGCAAGATACTCCGGCGTCCAGCCCCAGCTGTTCGACATGATGTCAAAGTTCTTCGCCCACAGGATCATCGCCCGCTCGATGGCAAGATTGGCGGTCAGCGCCGGGTCGAAGATGTTGACCGAAGTCAGGGTCGCGCCATGCGCTACCCCGTGCCCCCGGCCATTGTCATTCTGCGCCGCGATGATCCCGGCAACCGAGGTGCCGTGAATCCGTCGGGGTCATTGGCGATGCCGTCATAAGTCACGCCCTGGTAACGGAAATGCTTGCTGGCATCATAGTTGGCCGCCAGGTCCGGGTGCGTGTACTGGATGCCGTCGTCGAACACCCCGACATGCACGCCCGTTCCGTCGAACTCGTCCCAGATCGTCTCGATGTCGCCGATCAGAGAGAAATGCCACTGCTGGCCATAAAGCGGATCGCTAGGCGTCATGAAGTCGTTCCCGAACGGGCACAGCGCAAGACCAACCGGAGCTTCCGTGCGCGCGTGCCCGCGGAATGACTGAAACCGAAAGAACCACCGGGCCGGGAAATGCCCCGGCGCCCAAGGGTCTAGCGCGACTTGCGCAAGCCGATCAAGATCATGTCGCAGCAGGCCGGGCACATGCCCCGGCCCGCAGGCAATGGCCGCTCAGCGGCCCTCGTCCTCGTCGTCTTCGTCGTCATCGCCCTGCGGCAGGTTGAAGAAGCTTTCCGCATCCGAGAAATCGGCTTCTCNGTGCTCTTCCTCACCCAGGAAGGCGCCGATTCCTTCCAGCGCGCCGCCGATCTTGGGTTCGGCCGCCATGCCCAGCGAGGTCTCGGTGGATACGAGCTTCCGCCGCTCGTCATCGGTCATCACCATACCCTCGGCCGCCTTCTTGCGCGCCGCCGCCTGCACCGCCGCGTCCAGTTCGGACTGCTTGCACAGGCCCAGGGCCACCGGGTCGATGGGGGTGATGTTGTTGATGTTCCAGTGCGTGCGCTCGCGGATCGACTGGATGGTGGGCTTCGTGGTGCCGACCAGCTTGCCGATGGCGCCATCCGACAGTTCCGGGTGGAACTTCACCAGCCACAGGATCGCCGCCGGCCGGTCCTGCCGCTNTGACAGCGGCGTGTACCGCGGCCCGCGGCGCTTTTCCTCGCCCACGGCGGCGGCGTTGAACTTCAGCTTCAGCCGGTACAGCGGGTCCTTCTGGCCGCGCTCGATCTCGACCGGGTCCAGCTGGCTGTTCGCCACCGGGTCAAAGCCCTTGACCCCGGTCGCCACGTCGCCATCGGCGATGCCCTGCACTTCCAACTCGTGCAGGCCGCAGAACTCGGCGATCTGGCGGAAGTTCAGCGTGGTGTTGTCGATCAGCCAGACCGCGGTCGCCTTGGCCATCAGGGGCTTGCTCATCGGTGTCTCCTTTGCACTTCTTCCCCGTGCCGGGAAACCGGCTGCGGCTTCGTTCGCCGCGATTTCCACGATTTCGGGAAGTCAGGGGCGCATATAGTCCCCTTCCCCGCCTGAGGAAAGAGGAAATGCGGCTGAAAGCCCTGCCTGCGCTCGTTCTCGCCGCCGCCCCGGCCTTCGCCGAAGGCGAACGGGCGGGCGATTTCGACTATTACCTCCTCTCGCTCGGCTGGTCCGCCAACTGGTGCGCCCTTACCGGCGATTGCGGGACGATCCGCAATGCGACGCCGCCTCGGCCTGACCTGGACCGTCCATGGCCTCTGGCCGCAGGACGAACAGGGCTGGCCCAGCTACTGCCGCACCCCGGCGCGTGACCCGTCCAAGGCCGAGACGGCGGCGATGGCCGACATCATGGGCGGCGCTTACCTCGCCTGGTACCAGTGGAAGAAACACGGCCGCTGCTCGGGCCTCGATCCCGCGGACTACTTCGCCCTGATGCGCGACGCCTACGCCCGCGTCACCCTCCCCCGGTGTTCCAACGGCTGCACCAAGAGGTCGAGCTTCCCGCCTCGGTGGTCGAGGACGCCTTCCTCGAAGTGAACCCGCAACTCTCCCGCGACCAGATCACCGTCACCTGCGACGAGGCATGATCCAGGAGGTCCGGCTCTGCCTGACGAAAGACCTGGAGCCCCGCCGCTGCGGCGCCGACACGCTGCGCGACTGCAAGCTGAAGGACGCGGGGATGGAGCCGGTCCGATAGGTTGGGCAATCCTGCCCATCCTGCCACCCGATCCCGCCGCCCCCTGACGCAGAAGCAAGGTCGCCGCCACCCGCCGGGTGTCGGTCTCGTCCGTGCCTGCGCTTGCCACAGGCCTAGTCAAGAGGCCCCAGACCCCGGCCCGCAGGCAAATGACCGATACCTCCGCTCCGCGTCACCGCTTCGATCCGGCCTTTCCGCTTCTTTCGGCGCTGCTGGTGCTGACCTGGGCCACCGGCTTCCTTGGCGTGCGCGCCGCCTCCGAGGAAGCCTCGATCCTGACCATCCTTTTCTGGCGCAGCGCCGTGTCGGGCCTGATCCTCTTGCCNCTTGCCCTGCGCTTTGGCCCGCGTCTCGACCTGCGCGCCGTGCTGGAACAGATGGCCTTCGGCACGTTCAGCATGTTCCTCTACCTTGGCGGCTTCTCCCGTGCCATCGGGCAGGGCGTGCCAACCGGCCTGGTCGCGCTGATCACCGACATGTTGCCCATGGGCGTGGCGCTGCTGTCCGGCCCGATCCTCGGCCAGCATCTCGGCGCGCGGCAATGGCTGGGCATGGCGGTGGGTGTGGCGGGTGTCACCCTTGTCTCGGTCGAGGGCCTGCGCTTCGGCGACGCGCCGCCCTGGGCGCTCTTGCTGCCCATCGGGGGAACCCTGGCCTTCGCCCTGTCGGCCGTCCTGCAGCGCCTGCTGCGGCCCGCCTCGGTCGCCGTCCACCAGTCGCTCGCACTGCAATGCCTGACGGCGGCTGCGCTGTTTGCGCTGGTCGCCGCGCCTTTCGGCGGCGTCCGGCCGCCTACCAGCGCGACCTTCGCCTTCGCCATCGGCTGGCTCGTCCTCTTCGCCACCTTCGGCGGCTACGGCCTTTACTACGCCTGCCTGCGCCGCTGGCCCGCCGCCCGCGTGACGGCCGTCCTGTACNNCTCGCCGCCGGTCACCATGCTGGCCGCCCACCTGGCCTTCGGCGAGCCGCTCGCCNNCCTCATGCTTGCGGGTACCGCCGTCACCCTGGCCGGGGTCGTCCTCGTCGCCGCAGGCCCTGACCGCGCCGCTCGCAAGCCACCTGCGGTTGCAGGGCGAAGCCCCTGCCGCCAGGTGAAATCCGCAAGCCCGAAGTCAGGCTCACGAAACCGGCGCAAGTGCTTTCGAACTTGTGAGTATGGCGGACCTCCGGTCTATTGTACGCGCAAATCCTGTGTTCGAGTACGGAAACCCACATGCAGTCCAAGTCCCCCTGCCCGCAAGCGCCGCCTTCCGTCCCGCTTGCCCCATCCGCCACCGGCTCCTCGCCTCCGCCGCCACCCTGCTGTTCTTCGGGCGGCTACGCGCCCATGGGCGGCGGATGGCGATGGCGGCGTCGCCAGCGACGGCACCCCCGGCGGCAGCGCCAGCTTCACCGACTATGGTGGCGACGGGGTGACCGCAAGAGCCGGGATCGTCAGCGGCAGCGGCGGCGGAGCGGGATCGCAAGGCGGCAAGGGCGGATGGGGCTACCCCTCAACGTGGACGGAACGCCCGGCTATGGCGGCTACGGCCCCGGGGACAACGGCCAGGATGGCGGCGGCGCCCAGGGCACCGGTTCGGCGAACGGCGGTGGCGGCGGCGGTGCCCATGGCTATGTCGGATCGATGGGCGACATCGAAAATCTCTACGTCAAGGCAGTCTATGCCAAGCAATGGTGGCAACGGCGGCCTGGTCAACGCGATGTACAACAATAAGCCCGGCGGCGGCGGCGGCGGCGGCTTCGGCGGCGTGATCGTCGGCCTGAACGGCGGCTCCTCCGGCACCTCGGTTGCCTTCGAAGGCGGCGATGGAGGATCGCCGCTCCCGGACGCGGGGTCGCGGGCGGCGGCAATGGCGGAACAGGCCTGGTGCTCTACCAGCCGACAGGAGACAACGTCATCACCTTCACCTCCACTGCCACTCTCACCGGTGGCGACGGCGGCGATGGCACCGCTCGCGCCGGTGATGGCGCAAGCGGCCTCGTGCTGCGCGATGGCACGGGCAACAACACCCTCAACCTCGACAACACGATCACGGGCGGCTCTTCCGCCGTCTTCTGGGCGCCGCCCGTTGTCGGCTCGGGCGGACATGGCATCGCCGTCATCAACATGGTCGGCAACACGGCGCTGAACATCACTGGCTACGTCAAGGGTGGAACCGGCGGGAACGGAACCGGTGCCGGGGAACGGCATCACGGGTGGCGACCTTGCCGTCACACTGATCGGCGCGCGCAGGTCATCGGTGGAACCAACGGGTTCGGCGGGCAGGCCGCCGCCATCGCCTTTACCGGCGGCACGAATGCGCTGACCCTCGATGCAACATCGGGCGGTGCCCCGGTCATCAGCGGCGGCATCACCCATGCCGGCGGGCGATCCTCACCCTGACCGGCAGCGGCACGGGCAGCCTGGACACCAGCCTCATCAGTGGCTTCGGCTCCTTCGTCAAGTCCGGCACTCGACCTGGACCCTCACCGGCGATCCGGTCAACAGCGTCAGCAGCTGGACCATCACCGGCGGCACCCTGGCCATCTCCGACAATGTGTTCGGCGCCAGCGCCCCCGTAAGCTTCAGCAACGCCACCCTGGCAACATCGGGAAACGTTCTCCTGTCGGAACCGCTGCAGTTCCAGGGCTCCAGCGGCATATCCGTCGCATCGGGCTCGGACCTCATTCTCGCCAGTACCCTGTCCGGCTCGGGCACCTTCACCAAGTCGGGTGACGGCGCGCTGATCCTGTCCGGCAATGGCGATGGCTTTGCCGGAAGCATGATCCTCGACGCCATGACTTCGAACTGAACGGCATCAGCCGGATGGACGCGGTGTCCAGCTGGACCCTGTCGGGCGGCACTCTCGACATCTCGGAAAACGACAGCGGCATAACCCTCCAAAGCCTCTCGGGGGCAAGCAGCCAGTCCAACATCAGCCTCGGCAGCAACGACCTGACTTTGGTCGAGACCGAAACGGCCCTCTATGCGGGCACATTCTCGGGAACCGGCAGCCTCACCAAGGACGGGGCGGGCACCTGACGCTGACAGGCGACAGCCTCTCACCGGCACGACCTACATCAACGAAGGCATCCTGCAGTTCGGCAATGGCGGCAGCACGGGGTCGGTGGGCACGCGATCTACATCGACGGCGGCACGCTTGCCATCAACCGCTCTGATGACTTCACCCTGAACAATGCGATCAGCGGCCCGGGCAGCGTGCTGCTGGAAGGCAGCGGCACCGTGACCTTCGGCCAGACCTTCGCCGGCGCGTCTCTGCCCTCGGCGGCGGCATCCAGCTGTCGGGCGATACCCTGTCCACCGCCTCGGCCATCCTGGGAAGCGGCGCCCGCCTTTCGGGCACCGGCTCGGTCGGCAGCCTTACCGTGCTCAGCTCGGGCATCGTCGGTCCGGGCAACTCGACCGGCACGATCGCGGTCAACGGCCGCTCACCTTCACCAGCGGCTCGATCTACCAGGTCGATGCCACGTCCACCGGCCAAAGCGACCTGATTGCCGCCTCGGGCACGGTGTCCCTGTCGTCCGGCAGCACGGTCCAGGTGGTCGCGGCAGCCACCCTATGCCGCGAACACGACCTACACCATCCTCACCTCCGACAACGACATCAGCGGCGCCTTCGGCAGCGTCAGCAGCAACTTCGCCTTCCTCGACGCCTCGCTCAGCTACGACCCGAAGAACGTCTTCCTGACGCTTACCTACACCGGCACCGACCTCGCCAGCCTCGCACAGACCGCCAACCACGCCGCCACGGCCAATGCGGCGCAGGCCCTCGGCTTCGGCAACCAGGTCTTCGACACCCTGCTGCCCCTCGCCGAAGAGGCCGTCCCCGGTGCCTTCGATGCCCTCTCGGGCGAGGCCTATGCCTCGGCCAACACGGTGCTCCAGCAACAGTCGATCTACCTGCGCAGCGCGGTCGACGACCGCCTGCGCCAGGGCCTGACCGGGCAGGGCAGCGGAGCCGCTTACATTGGCCGGGGTGCCGGGGGCCGGGGTGCCGGGCAACGACCTGTCGCCGATGTTCTGGATGCAGGCCTATGGCGGGTCGGGCGACACCGCGTCCGATGGCAATGCCGCCCGCATCGACAACACCGTCGGCGGGCTGCTTCTGGGTGCCGACATGGCGCTGGATGCCAATGTCCGGGCTTACATGTTCGGCGGCTTCAGCCAGTCCTCCTTCGATGCCGATGACCTGGGCTCCTCCGGCGCGATCAACAGCTACAACCTCGGCCTCTATGCCGGCGGGCAGTTCGGCGCCCTGGGCGTGCGGGCGGCGCGGCCTATGCCTGGAACGATGTGTCCATGTCGCGCGACGTGGCCTATCCCGGCCTGTCGCAGTCCAACGACAGCAGCTACAGCGCCAACACCGCGCAGGTCTTCGGCGAACTGGGCTACCAGATGGACGCTTGCACCTTCCAGTTCGAGCCTCTGGCTACCTCGCCTACATTCACGCCGACGGCGCCGATTTCAGCGAGACCGGCGGCGCCTCGGCCCTCTCGGGGTCCACCTCCAGCATGGACACCGTCTACTCCACGCTTGGCCTGCGCGTCTCAAGCGCCGTTCAGCTGGGCGGGCGCGACCTGACCTCGCACGCAACCATCGGCTGGCAACATGCCTTCGGCGACATCACGCCCGAAAGCACCGCGGCCTTCGCGGGCGGGTCCAGCCCTTCACCGTGGCGGGTGCCCCCATCGCCGAAAACACCCTTCCGCTTCAGGCCAAGATCACCTTCGCGCTGTCCGAAACGGCCCAGCTTGACGCCTCCTACCTCGGCCAGTTCGCCGACGACGCCATGCAGAACGCCTTCACCCTGCAATTCTCGATGAAGTTCTGACGGGCGGGAACCAGGACGCGGCGCGACGGCCGCCCGAAGCAGGCGGTGATGGGGCCGTTCAGTAGGATGGGCAATCCTGCCCATCCTGCCCGCATTGCGCGAGCATAGGCCGGTGTTCTTCCCCGCCCCGGCGAAGGCCGGGGCCTCGCCACCACCGGGGCCTCCCGGCGCACCGGAATTGCCCTCGCGCAGCAAGGGGAAGGGCGAGAGGCTCCCCGGAGAGTCCGGCCGCGGCGGGTTTGGCTGGCAGCCCCCGTGGGCGGTGGTGCCCTGCGGGGTGCTCCAGCGGGTCGGGAGCGGTGTTCCTGTCTCCTGCGGATGCGGGCCGGTGAGGACGGGCCAGCGGGCCTTCGGGGGCGTCCGAGCTCGGACGCTTGGTCGCCCCAACAATATCAAGGGGTTGTCGGCGCAGATTAACTTGGACTTAAGATTTGTCCGAGGGGAGCAGTGAACGTGGGGTGCGTGCTTGCACGCACCAGTTCATTATTCCCCGGTGCAACACCAAGTTCATTGAAGCGGTGCGTGCAAGCACGCACCCTACCCCACGGGGACTGGCCGCCTTGGATTGGGGGCCCGCCACCACTTTTCCGGCCCGCCCTGACTTCGACGACGGGATTTCGGGTCAGGGGCGGCGGGCACCCCGCCCTGTTACATGAACCCCACCGCGTCAGTCTGGCAGGCTGGAAAACCACGTCCAGGCGTCGTCGGCAACTTGCGGGCCAATCTCGTAAAACCAATGATTGTGATCGGGAATGACAAGCAGTTCGGTTCGGCTGCCGTGGCGCGCGAACCATCCGGCGACCTCGCGCGCTCGATCCAGGTCGAAAATCTCGTCTTCTTCTCCAAGATACATTCGTATCGGCCTGGCCGTTTGCGCCGGACGCAGATGGTCTGGCGGGGCGTATCCACCGTGCGTTGCGGCGGCCAGCCAAGGGCCTTGCGTCCTGTTCAGAAGCACCTGCGCGTAAACAGCGCCGTCGGAATGACCGAAGAGGAAGACCTGACTGCCGTCGATCTGGTCGTGCGGGGCTATTTCCGAAGCGATGTCTGCCAAGAATTGCGGCGCAAGATCGTCAAGCGACCAGGTCGCGCCCCAGGAATTCGGCGCAACCAATGCGACACCGTGGCGCTGTGCGGTGTCTTTCCACATCTCGATCATCGAAAGACCGTCGCGCCCGGCGCCGTGAAACAATATCACCAGCGGCATTCTGACGCCGTCCTTCGGGACGTAAGAGTACCATGTGCGGGGTCGAATGCCGTCAAGGGTCATGTGGCGTTTGGCCAGCTGACGGGTTTCTTCGGATGGCTCGAACTCGAACACTGCCGGAGTCTTGGCATCGAACCAATCTGCACGAATCTCGATAACCCGCTCATCGAAAGCGCGCCCTGCTTTCGGCATTGCCAAGGCATTGCTTCGCACGGTGGACCTTGCTTCCAAGAGGATCGCGGCGAGAAGCAGGGTCGCGACAATCGCACATGCGATCCGCAATGCTTTGCCTGGTGACATATGCGCCGTGAACGCCTTTGAGGTGCGGAGGCCAAGGGATTGGAATGCCACGGGTAGCGTGGCTGCGAAGGCGAAGTCAACCGAGGGCGATCTGCCAGGCAGGTGTTTCCATCGCCTTGCGGGGTTTGCCGCCGTGCGTCGGGGCGTACAAGCGCGGTACCCGGATTCTCCGCCGCGGCGGGGTTGGTTGCAGAGGTCCCGGCTCGGGGCCGGGACGGGAAATTCTGGGGCGGAGGCGGGTTGCCGGGGGGTGGGGACCGACAGCCTCGGCATTCCCACGGGTGATCCTCGCTGTCTTCTATGGCCCCCTGGCTCTTGCCCCATGGGCATCGGGCGGGGTATGCCGGGCCAGCTTTGCCGGAGCCCGCACATGACTCCCTCCCGCCGACGACCCGAAGACGCTGGTTTCGACCGACTGGCTGGCGCGCCATCTGCGCGACCCGGACCTGCGCATCCTGGATGCGTCCTGGTACCTGCTGGCGCAGAACCGGGACGCGAAGGCCGAGTATGACAAGGCGCATATTCCCGGCGCGCGGTTCTTCGATATCGACGACATCGCCGAAACCCGCTCGGCCCTGCCGCATATGGCGCCGCCGGTGGAGAAGTTCATGTCGCGGATGCGGGCGATGGGCGTGGGCGACGGGCACCAGGTGGTTGTCTATGACGGCGCAAGCATCTTTTCGGCGCCGCGGGTGTGGTGGACCTTCCGGCTGATGGGCAAGACGGATGTGGCCGTGCTGGATGGCGGGCTGCCGAAATGGCTGGCCGAGGGGCGCGAGACCGAGGATCTGGCNCCCGTGGTGCGCGACCGGCACATGACGGTGCAGCGCCAGGCCGGGCTGGTGAAGGACGTGACGCAGGTCGCCCATGCGGTGAAGCTGCGCGCGGCCGAGGTGATCGACGCGCGGCCCGCGGCGCGGTTCCGGGGCGAGGCGCCCGAGCCGCGGCCCGGCCTGCGGTCTGGCCATATTCCNGGGTCGAGGAACCTGCCGCATGGCGAGCTGCTGAATGCCGACGGCACGATGAAGGCGCAAGCGGCGCTGAAGGCGGCGTTCGAGGCGGCGGGGGTGGACCTGGGCAANGTAACCATTACCTCTTGCGGATCGGGTGTTACCGCGGCGGTGCTGGCCTTGGCGCTGGAACGGATCGGACACCGCAACTGGGCGCTCTATGACGGCTCCTGGGCCGAATGGGGCATGTACGACGACCTGAAGGTCGAAAAGGGATAAGGGAATGCTCGACGCGCTGAAGCCGCAGCCGCAGGACAAGATCCTGCAACTGATCGCCATGTTCCGCGAGGACAAGCGGGCGGAGAAGATCGACCTGGGGGTGGGCGTCTACAAGGATGCCACCGGCCTGACGCCGGTGATGCGGGCGGTGAAGGCGGCGGAAAAGCGGCTGTGGGAGACCGAGACCACGAAAACCTATACCGCGCTGGCGGGCGAGNNCACCTATAACGCGGCGATGGTGGGGATGATCCTGGGCGAGGGCTGGGCGGACCGCGCGGCCTCGGTCGCCACGCCCGGCGGCACCGGGGCGATCCGGCAGGCGCTGGAGCTGATCAAGCTGGCTTCGCCCGATGCCACGGTGTGGATTTCGGCGCCGACCTGGCCGAACCATCCCTCGATCATCAAGTACCTTGGCATGCCGATGGCCGAGTACCGGTACTTCGACGAGGCGACGCGGGGCGTCGATTTCGCGGGGGTGATGGCGGACCTGGGGAAGGTGAAGGTAGGCGATGCGGTGCTGCTGCATGGCTGCTGCCACAACCCGACCGGGGCCAACCTGACGCTGGACCAGTGGGCCGAGGTGGTGAAGCTGCTGGTGGAAAAAGGCGCGGTGCCGCTGGTGGACCTGGCCTACCAGGGTTTTGGCGACGGGCTGGAGGAAGACGCGGCGGCGACGCGGCTGATCGCNGGGGCCTTNCCCGAGGTGCTGATCGCGGCGTCCTGCAGCAAGAACTTCGGCATCTACCGCGAGCGCACCGGCATCCTGATCGCGCTGACCTCGCCCGAGCGCAAGGCGGTGGTGCAGGGCAACCTGGCCTTCCTGAACCGGCAGAATTACTCGTTCCCGCCCGACCACGGCGCGCGGCTGGTGACGATGATCCTGGGCGATGAAGGCCTGGCGGCAGAGTGGAAGGCGGAACTGGAAGAGGTGCGGCAGAACATGCTGGGCCTGCGCCAGCAACTGGCGGACGAGCTGCGCCGGGCCACCAATTCGGACCGCTATGATTTCGTGGCCACGCACCGCGGCATGTTCAGTGGNCTGGGTCTGAGCGAGGCGCAGGTGGTGCGGCTGCGNGACGAATACGGCATCTACATGGTGGGCGACAGCCGCATCAACATCGCCGGGTTGAACGCCAAGACCGTGCCGGTTCTGGCCGCCGCCATCGCCGCCGTGGGCGGCTGAGGGCGGCGCGGCGCCGGAAATCGCGCGGAACGGATCGCGGGACAACTGCGCGCGCGCCGGTCTGCGCAAGCCTGGGCAGGCTGCGCGGCCCGTCCGGCCTGGTGCCTTCCGCAAGGCCGACACGGCGGCGCGCCGCGTCACGGGCGTCCCGGAACACCAGCTTTCGCTGGCCGAAGGCGGAACGCGCCGATATGTTGCGCATGTCTGAACGAGGGCAGTCAATGGCCAGACCGATCGGAGTGGACCTGTTCGCCAACGTNAATGGCCTCAGTCTGGGGTTTGAACAGGCGGGCTTCGACATCGTCGCCGCGGTCGAGATCGACCCGGTCCATTGTGCCGTCCACAAATTCAACTTCCCGCAGACAGCCGTGATTCCCCGGTCGGTCGAAGGCCTGTCCGGCCGGGAAATCCGCGTCGCCGTNAAGATCGGCAATCGGCAGGTCGATTGCGTGTTCGGCGGCGCGCCCTGCCAGGGCTTTTCGCTGATCGGGCACCGCCTGCTTGACGATCCCCGCAACCGCCTGGTTCTGGAATTCGTCAGGATCGTTGCCGAACTGGATGCCAGGACCTTCGTCTTCGAAAACGTGAAGGGCCTGACCCTGGGGCATCACAAGGCATTCCTGCACGAACTGGTGCAGGCCTTCGAGGCCAGGGGGTACCGGGTCCGCCTTCCCTGGCGCGTGCTGAATGCCTACAGCTTCGGGGCGCCGCAATCGCGGGAACGGCTGATCCTGTTCGGGGCAAAGGCCACCCCGCTTCCCGACTATCCGACGCCAAGGCTGGCGATCGCCACGCAGGGGCGGATCGGGCTTGCCCCGGGGCCGACCTGCGCGGATGCCCTTGACGATCTTCCCGATGCCGAGGCCTTCCCGGCGCTGATCTACGGCGACGCGACGCCGGTTGCTTACTTTGGCGCACCATCGGCCTATGCTGCCGAAATGCGGTGCCTGACGCCCGAGGCCTGGCACTTCGGCTATCCAAGGGAATGGGATGCCGGAACCCTGACCTCCAGCGCCAGGACCGACCACACCGACATCTCGCGCCGCCGGTTTGCCGAAACGGCGCCGGGCAAGGTCGAACCCATCAGCCGCCTGTTCAAGCTGGCCGCGGACGGGGTTNNAAACACGCTGCGCGCCACCGACGGGGCGCGGGGCGCCTTTACCAGCCCCCGCCCGATCCACCACCGTCTTGATCGCTGCGTCACGGTTCGGGAAATGGCCCGGCTGCACGGGTTTCCGGACTGGTTCCGGTTCAACGCCACGAAATGGCACGGCGCGCGGCAGATCGGAAATGCTGTGCCGCCGCCCCTGGCGCGTGCGGTCGCGGCATCGGTGCTGAGCGCGCTTGGCGTCGCGGCAGCACGTCCCGGCCAGTCGATCCCCCTTGGCGAGGTTTCGCTTCTGCAAATGACGGTATCCGGCGCGGCCGCCCATTTCGGCATCGAACCGGCCAGGACGGGGCGGGACCGCAAGAGCGGCGCCCGGAAACGCAAGCAGTCCGACATCGAGGCGGAACGCATCGCCACGCGGTACTCGTATGGCTAAGGCCAATCGGTACCAGTCGCTCATGTCAAAGATCTTCTTCGACCGGTACCAGCCGGGGAACCTGCATTCCAGTTCCAGCGCGAAGACCTGGAAAAGGCCGCCAAAGAGATCGGCATCGACCTGCCCAAGAACCTTGGCGATGTGATCTATTCGGTGCGCTTCCGGACGCCCCTGCCCGACGCGATCCTGTCCACGCAGCCCCCGGGCATGGAATGGGTCATCGAAGGCGCGGGCCGCGCGGCCTATCGGTTCAAGCTGGTGCGCATCAACCGCATCCTGCCCAGGTCGGACCTGATCACGATTTCGATCCCGGATGCGACACCAGAGCTGATCCGCGGCTATGCCCTGACGACGAACAGGCGCTGCTGGCGATCGTGCGCTACAACCGGCTGATCGACACCTTCCTGGGGCTCACGACCTACAGCCTGCAGAACCATCTGCGCACGACCGTCAAGGGAATTGGCCAGATCGAAATCGACGAACTCTATATCGGCCTGGACAAGCGCGGCTGTCACTACGCCATCCCGGTTCAGGCAAAGGGCGGCAAGGACCAGATCGGCATCGTCCAGACGACCCAGGATATCCGGTTCGTCGAGGAACGTTTCCCCGGTCTGCGCTGCCGGGCCATCGCCGCCCAGTTCATGGATCGCCAGGTCATCGCCCTGTTCGAACTGACGCTGGACGCCGCGAAATCCGCGTGATCGAGGAACGCCACTACCGCCTTGTTCCGGCCAGCGGCCTGGACCGCGACGCCGTCCGCTCCTACCGCGACCAATAGCCGGGGCTTACCCTGGCCCCTGCCTGCAGCTCGGACAATTCTTAAGTCCAAGTTAATTCGGTTTCGCAACCCATTGATATCATTGAAACGAGGCAAGCGTCCGAGCTCGGACGCCCCCTCAGGCACCCTTGCGGCCAGGCCCGGGATCAATCCCGGAGCAGCTCGTTGATCGAGGTCTTCGACCGGGTCTGGGCATCCACCCGCTTCACGATGACGGCGCAGTAAAGGCTGACGCCCCNCTTGCCCGGCATCGACCCGGCCACCACGACCGACCCCGCGGGAACCTCGCCATACATGACCTCGCCGGTCTCGCGGTCGACGATCTTGGTCGACTTGCCGATATAGACCCCCATGCCCAGCACCGAGCCTTCACGGACGATGCAGCCCTCCACCACCTCCGACCGCGCGCCGATGAAGCAGTTGTCCTCGATGATGGTCGGGCCCTGCATCGGCTCCAGCACGCCGCCGATGCCGACGCCGCCCGACAGGTGGACATGCTTGCCGATCTGGGCGCAGGAGCCGACGGTGGCCCAGCCGCCGACCATGGTGCCTTCATCCACATAGGCGCCGAGGTTCACGAAGGAGGGCATCAGCACCACGTTGCGGCCAATGAAGGCCGAGCGCCGGACGATGGAGCCGGGAACGGCGCGGAAGCCCGCGGCCTTCCACTCGGCCTGGCCCCAGCCCTGGAACTTGGAGGGCACCTTGTCCCACCAGGTCGCCCCACCGCTGCCGCCGGGGATCACCTCCATGTCGGCCAGCCGGAAGGACAGCAGCACCGCCTTCTTGGCCCACTGGTTGACGTGCCAGTCCTGGCCCCGCTTTTCGGCCACCCGCAGGTGGCCCTTGTCCAGCGCCTCGAGCGTTGCCTCGACGGCGTCGCGGGGCTCGCCTTTGGTCGCGGGGGTCAGCGTCTCGCGGTCGGCCCAGGCGGCTTCGATGGCGGCTTCAAGGGCGGCATGGGGCATCGGTCACTCCTGCAAGTCGGGGTCAGTGGCCCTATAGGGCCACCCGTCCCGCCGCGCAATCATTCAGACATTCCCCCAGCATCCGCCGCATCATGTCGCGAAGCCGGGGTTGCTGTCGCGGTAGTAGGGCAGGGCCATGACGGCCTTGGAAANGGCGAAGGCCCAGCCCCGCGCCCATTCGGCATCGCCGACCTGCAGGGCTGACCGGAACTGCGCCCGCGCGTCCGCGTCCAGCGCCGCCCAGGCGGGCAGCAGGTCTTCGGCCGGATCGCCGGCGCCAAAGGCGCCCCAGTCGATGACCGCGACCANGCCACCCTGGCGGGTCACCAGGTTCANGGGATGCAGGTCGGCATGAACCCAGACGGGCGGGCTACNCCACCGGGGCAGGGCAAGGCACCGGTCCCAAAGCCGCGCGACAAGCGCGGGATCGGCCTCGTCGTGAAAGGCGGCGATCATCTGGCGCAGGAAGCCGTCGCGGTCGGCAAGAGTGCCAGTGCGGGCAGGGGCGCCGGGCGACACAGGGGCGGCCCGCAATGCGGCGACAAACGCTGCAAGGCCCACGGCCGCCCGGCGCGGCGGGGCATCCCAGGCATCCCGTCCAGCGATCCACGGCCCGACCGACCAGGNGAACGGATAGCCTTCGCCGGGGTCGCCGAGCCGCCACGGACCCGGCACCGCCAACGGCAGGGCAACAGCGAGCGACGGCAACCAGGCGGCCTCGCGCCCCGCCTGACCGGCGGTCGCAGCGATGCGCGGGAACCGGGCGAGCCGGTCCCCGCCGAGGCGAAACAGCACATGGTCCGTCCCACCCGCGCCCACGGGGCGGAGCGGAAGGTCGGCCAGATCGGGCATCTGCGCGGCCAGGAGCGCACGCGCCTGCCGGGCCGACACCGCCACCTCGCCCTCGTGCATCTCGCCCAATCCGCTTTCCTTTCCGGCCCGCCCGTGACCCTATGGTAAGCAACCGCAAGCCGCAACGAGCCTTTCATGCCGCCCGATCCCCGCAGCCATCCCTTCCGCGACAGCGTTCAGGACATCGAAACCGCCCGGCAGATCCCCGACACGCCGCAGACGCGGTCGCCCAGCTATCGGCTGGCCTTCGCCGACCCGGATTTCCTGACGCGCGACGAGTTGCGCCCGGTGCGGCTGCAACTGGAATTGCTGAAGCCGCAGATGGCGATGGACGAGGCGGGGATCGAATCGACCGTCGTCCTGTTCGGCGGCGCCCGCATCCCGGCGCCGGAACATGCGGCAGGTTTGGCGGGGCTGGCGGCGCTGGCACCCTATTATGAGGAGGCGCGGCGCTTTGCCTTTGCCATGACGGAACGCAGCCTGACCACGGGCGGGCGGCGCATGGTCATCGCCACCGGCGGCGGGCCGGGTGTGATGGAGGCGGGCAACCGCGGCGCGGCCGAGGCCGGGGACGGTCGATCGGGNCTGAACATCGTGCTGCCGCACGAACAGGCGCCGAACCCGCATGTCACGCCGGAGCTGAGCTTCAACTTCCACTACTTCGCCATCCGCAAGATGCATTTCCTGATGCGGGCGGCGGCGGTCTGCGTCTTTCCCGGCGGCTTCGGCACGATGGACGAGATGTTCGAAAGCCTGACGCTGATCCAGACCGGGCGCATGCGGAAGGTTCCCTTCCTGCTGTTCGGGCGGGAATGGTGGGACAGCGTGGTGAACTGGCCCAAGCTGGCCGAGGCCGGGGTGATCTCGCCCCGCGACCTGGAGTTGTTCCGGTTCGTCGAGACGGCGGAAGAGGCCCTGTCCTGGATCGACTACTGGCCGGACGGCATCTGAGCCGTTCTAGCCGTTCTCGCGCAGGATCGACCCCGCCAGATAGAGCGAGCCGCAGATCAGCACGCGGGCGGTCGGGTCTTCGGCAGCAATGGCGGCCAGGGCATCGGCGACCGAAGGGGCGGTGACGGCATCAATGCCGGTCGCCAGGGCGGCGTCGCGCGTGGTTTCGGCGGGCAGGGTGTTGGGCTCGCCGGGGATCGACACGGCATGCAGCCGCGTTACCTGGGCGGCAAGCGGGCGCATGTAGCCGCCGACATCCTTGGTGTTCAGCATGCCGCAGACCAGATGCGTCGGGCGGGGTGCCATGCGGGCCAGCGTGGCCGCCACCGCCTCGCCGCCCGCGGGGTTGTGGCCGCCGTCCAGCCAGAGCTCGACCTGGGGCGCCAGGTCCACCAGCGGGCCGCGGCGCAGGCGCTGCATGCGGGCGGGCCATTCGGCACGGGTCACGGCGGCCTCGCAGGCGGCCTCGTCGCGGCCCAGATGGCGCAGCGCCATCAGCGCGGCACCGGCGTTCTGGATCTGGTGCGGGCCGGGCAGGTTGGGCAGGGGAAGATCCAGCAGCCCGCGCTCGTCTTCGAAGACCAGCCANNCGGCTTCTTCGCGCGCGTGCCAGTGTTGGCCGAAGGCCAGGACCGGCGCACCAAGGCGTTCGGCGCGGGCTTCCATGACGGCCAGCCCTTCTTCGGTCTGCGGCCCGACGATCACCGGAACGCCGCGCTTGATGATGCCACTTTNTCGTGCGATGGCGGCGACGGTGTCGCCGAGGAAGCTTTGGTGATCCAGGCTGACCGGGGTGATGATGGTGAGCCGCGGCCTGTCCACCACATTGGTGGCATCCAGCCGCCCGCCGAGGCCCACTTCCAGCAGCGTCCAGTCAGCGGGAACGCGGGCGAAGGCCAGGAAGGCGGCGCAGGTGGTGATTTCGAAGAAGGTGATGGCGTCGGGGCCATTCGCCGCCAGGCATTCGTCCAGAAGCTCGGTCAGGTAGGCTTCCGAGATCAGCGCGCCCGCCAGGCGGATGCGTTCGTGAAACCGCGCGAGGTGGGNGGAGGTATAGGCGTGGACGCGGTCGCCGCCTGCTTCCAGCCCGGCCCGGATCATCGCCTGGGTCGATCCCTTGCCGTTGGTGCTTAACAANNTGTGGATCACCGGGGGCAGCTTGCGTTCAGGATGGTCCAGCGCGGCCAGCAGACGCTCGACCCGCGCCAGCGTCAGGTCGATGATCTTGGGGTGCAGCGTCATCATGCGCTGCAACAGGACGTCCGAGCCGGGGTTGTCACGCCTGGGTCTCGACGGTGGCCGGGTCAAGGCGGGCGGGTTCGGGCACGCCGGGGGCGGGCAGTTCGCCCTTGATCGCCGGGGGCTGGCCGGTCAGCAGGCGCGTCACGGTGATCAGCTCGTCGCGCAGCTGCTTGCGATGCACCACCATGTCCAGCATGCCGTGATCCAGAAGGTATTCGGCGCGCTGGAAGCCTTCGGGCAGGGTTTCGCGGATGGTCTGTTCGATGACGCGGGNGGCGAAGCAGATCAGCGCATTGGGCTCGGCGATCTGCACATCGCCCAGCATGGCATAGCTGGCGGTCACGCCGCCGGTGGTCGGATGGGTCAGCACGCAGATATAGGGCAGGCCCGCCTCTTTCAGCATCTGCACGGCCACGGTGGTGCGCGGCATCTGCATCAGGCTGAGGATGCCCTCCTGCATTCGGGCGCCGCCCGCGGCGGAAAACAGGATCAGCGGCCGTTTCAGCGCCACGGCGCGTTCGGCGGCGGCGATGATGGCATTGCCGACATACATGCCCATCGAGCCTGCCATGAAGGCGAAATCCTGCGCCACGGCGACGATGGGGGTGCGGCCCATCTCGCCCTCGGCCACCAGCATCGCCTCTTTCTCGCCGGTCGCCTTCTGCGCGGCCTTCAGGCGGTCGGGGTATTTCTTCTGGTCGCGGAAATGCAGCGGGTCGGCCTTGGGCTCGGGCACCTTCACCTCGGTGAAGATGCCGCCGTCGAACAGCGCGGTGAAGCGGTCGCGCGGGCTGATCGCCATGTGATGGTTGCACGAGGTGCAGACGTTCAGGTTGGCGGCCAGTTCGCGGTGGAACAGCATGGTCCCGCATTCGGGGCATTTGGTCCACAGGTTCTCGGGCACCTCGCGGCGCGAGAACAGCGAGTTGATCTTCGGACGGACGTAGTTCGAGATCCAGTTCATGTGGCTTCCCCGGCGGCGGTGCAGGCTTCGAGATAGTCCCGCCCCCGCCGGAATGCAATTCTGCGCTGCGGCTCAGCCAAAGATGCCATGGGCGAACCAGCCGCCCGAGACCGCGCCACCATGGGCATAGAACAGCCAGAGCCGGTCGCCCGCGGCGGTCTCGATGCGCCAGTAATCGCGCACGCCGCTGCGCCAGGCGGGATCGTCCAGCCACCATTCCGGTGCCAGCCGTTCCGGGCCAAGCGCGGTGCGTGTTTCATGCTCGCGCTNGCGCCAGCGGAAGCGGGCGGGGAGTGCCGGGTCTTCGGGGGCCTGCACGGGTTCGGGCCGCATCAGCATGAGCGGGCGCGGCGGGCTGGTGGGGGCCAGGGCGCCGCCCAGGGTTCNGGACCAGGCGGCGGACAGGATGACCGCGCCCTTTTCCGGGATGTGGCTGTCGGCCGGATGGGCGCGCGTCACCGATTCGGAGCCAAGCCGCGCGCTGAGCCGTTCGATGAGGTCGCCAAGCCGCGGCACGCCGCTTTGCCGCGCCAGCGCATCGGCGGTGGCTTCCAGATGGCCGCGGTGTTGCACGGCGTGGACGGGTTCGGTCTGCACCGCCTCGATCCGCAGGCTGTCGATGCCGAAGCCGGGGTCGATGGTCTCGATCTTCAGCGCAAGAAGCGCGCGGATGCGGTCGGGCTGGTCGGCGGCTTGGGCCAGCCCGACCTCGATGGTCTGCGAACTGCCATCGGCGCGCAGCGCCTGCAATTGCACCCGCCGCGCGCCGCGACNCCTTTCGCGCAGCCGGGCGCACAGCGGGTCCAGCAGCCGGTCGANTGCGGCGGCGATGTCGGCAGCGGTGCCGATGGGATCGGGAAAACGCATCCGGGTGGCGAAATGCAACGNCGCCGCCGCGGGCGAGATCGGTTCGGGCGCCAGGCCAAGCGCCCGGTCGATGCGCGCCAGCGTGTCGGCGCCAAAGCGGCGGGCCANGGTAGCGCGCGGCAGGTCCAGCACCTCGCCCACCGAGCGCAGGCCAAGCCGCGTGAAGCCCTCGACCTTGTCGGNGGCCAGGCCAAGGGCCGCCACCGGCAGCGCGGCCAGCGCCTGCCGGGTCTGGCCGGGCGGGGCGATCAGGCCCTGCGGCAGCGCCACCGTCGGATCGACGGGCAGCGACCCGCCGCGTTCCCATCCGCGCCGCCGGGTGGCATGGGACCGCGTCGCCCGCGCCTCTTGGGCGATGTCGTCGCCCGACCGCAGCATCTGCCCTGCCTGCCCGGCAAAACGCGCCAGCGCCCAGGCGGCGCCGCGGGTATCGGCGANTGCGCGCAGCGTCAGGCCCAGTTGGGCGCAATCCGCCTCGGCCTCGGCCATCAGCGCCGCCTCGCCGCCGAAGAGATGGGCACAGCCCGTCAGGTCCACCACCAGCGCATCGGGCGGCTCTTCCGCCACCCAGGGGCTGAACTTGCCCGCCCACCGCCGCAGCGCCGTCAGGAACAGCGCCTCGCTGACCGGGTCGGCGGGCCGCGTGATCAGCCGCGCGCACATCGCCGTGGCATCGCGCAGGGGCTGGCCCACGCGCAGCCCTGCCGCCTGCGCCTCGTCGTTCAGCGACACCAGCACCTGCGCGCCGCCGGAATCGCCCACCACGGCAAAGGGTTCGGGCAAGGCGCCGCCGATCCGCCGCAGCCAGCGCTCGGCGGCAAGTCTGGGGAACCACAGCGAGAGAATCCGGCGGGCCAATTGTTCACCTTTCGTTCCAATGCTGGCGCGAACGGCGGCAGAGTCGAGTCCCCCGCCGGATGACATCTGCGTGAGCGCAAGGGGATCGGACCAAAGTCCATATTCCCGTTGCCAAAGCTCGTCTAAGCTCGCCCCCAGTTGCAGCCCGGAGCCACAGAATGAAGATCATTTCCAGGACCTTGATCGCCGCCATCGCCCTGGCCACCGCCAGCGTTGCCTTTGCCGAGGGCGAACCCTCGGACCCCCATGTCATCGCGTGGGAAGAGCTGATGAAGAAGAACGGCGGCGCCGTGAAGGTGCTGGCCGACATGGTAGGCGGCAAGGCCGCCTTCGACGCCGCCGCCGCCGCCACGGCGAAGGAGGCCCTGATTGCCGCCTCGGCCGCGATCCCCGACACGTTCAAGGATCAGGCGACCGACCCGGCTTCGGAAGCCAAGCCCGAGATCTGGACGAACTGGGACGATTTCGTCGCCAAGGCCAATGCGCTGACCACCGCCGCCACGGCGCTGGATGTCGCCTCGGTCGATACGCTGAAGGTAAGCATGGGCGCCATCGGCGGCGCCTGCAAGGATTGCCACACCACCTATCGTCTCGCAGACTGACCGGCCGCCCCCGTCCCAGGGGCCATGGCCACGACCTCCGGCGCGTCCCCCGCCGGAGGTCATTTCATCCGCAGACCACCCGCGTGATGATCCTTGCCGCATCGACATAGACCAGCATGCGGATCGGCTGGACATCAGTAAGCGGCGCATCGCCCGGCCGCAGCACCACCACGGGCTGCGCGAACTTCATGCGGTGCAGCACGGATTCGGGCCCGCCGACATAGCGCTGCATCCCCGAGGCGCCGCAGGCATCCGCCTCTTCCGGCGTGATGCCGCCGCCCGCATCGGCGCAGCCCCGGCGACCATCAGGCAGAAAGCGACAGCGGCACAGACACGGGCCATCCCCTTAGCCGCAGGTCAGGCGGGTGATGGTGGCGTCGTCCGTCGTGACCGAAAGCCGGTTCTCCTGGTATTCCAGCGTCATGACCTGGCCGGGTTTCAGCACGCGCATCGGCTGGTCCAGCGGCAGCGCCGCAAGGCCCGACAGGGGCTGGCCCACCCACATCTGCAGCCCGGCCGCACCGCAGGAATCCTCGACCGGGCGATAGCTGCCCTCGGTACCGCCGACTCCGGGTTCGCAGGCCGCAAGGGCCGCCAGAGCCGTCACGGCCAGGACAACGGGAAAGGGACGCAAGGGCATGGCAACTCCTGTCACGGCGGTCGGGCGTGATCGGCCCGCGGGCCGTCTGCCGCGCCACCATAGCGCCGACAGGCCGCGCGGCCAAACCCCTTCGCGCGCAGCGAGGATTTCCTGGCAGCGCCCATTGCGCCGCCCACCTTTCGCACACCCTGCGCCCACAACGCCCCAGGAGGAGGTTTCCCATGCGCACCCGTGCCGCCGTCGCCCTTGCCGCGGCANNACTTGAAATCATGGAGGTCAATCTTGACGGCCCGAANGAGGGCGAGGTCATGGTCGAGATCAAGGCCACCGGCATCTGCCACACCGACGAGTTCACCCTGTCGGGTGCCGACCCGGAAGGCATGTTCCCGGCGATCCTGGGGCACGAGGGCGCGGGTGTGGTGGTGGAATGCGGGCCGGGCGTCAAATCGCTGAAGCCGGGCGACCATGTCATCCCGCTGTACACCCCGGAATGCCGGGAATGCCCGTCCTGCCTGTCGCGCAAGACCAACCTCTGCACGGCGATCCGCGCCACCCAAGGCCAGGGCCTGATGCCCGACGGCACCACGCGGTTTTCCATGCTCGATGGCACGCCGATCCTGCATTACATGGGCTGCTCGACCTTCTCGAACTACACGGTGCTGCCGGAAATCGCGCTGGCGAAAATCCGCGACGACGCGCCCTTCGACAAGGTCTGCTACATCGGCTGCGGCGTCACCACCGGCGTCGGCGCCGTGCTGAACACCGCCAAGGTCGAGGTCGGCGCCAAGGCGGTTGTCTTCGGTCTGGGCGGCATCGGCCTGAACGTCATCCAGGGGCTGAAGCTGGCCGGGGCCGACATGATCATCGGCGTGGACCTGAACGACGACAAGGAGGCCTGGGGCCGCCGCTTCGGCATGACCCATTTCGTCAACCCGACCAAGGTGGGCGACGTGGTGGCCGAGATCGTGAACATGACCAAGACGCCCTTCGACAAGATCGGCGGGGCGGATTACTCGTTCGACTGCACCGGCAACGTGAAGGTGATGCGCCAGGCGCTGGAATGCACGCACCGGGGCTGGGGCCAGTCGATCATCATCGGCGTCGCCCCGGTAAGCGCGGTGATCGAGACGCGGCCCTTCCAGCTGGTGACGGGCCGGGTGTGGAAAGGCACCGCCTTCGGCGGCGCCCGCGGCCGTACCGACGTGCCGACCATCGTGGACTGGTACATGGACGGCAAGATCGAGATCGACCCGATGATCACCCACATCCTGCCGCTGGAGCGCATCAACGAAGGCTTCGACCTGATGCACGCCAAGTCGATCCGCTCGGTGGTGGTCTTCTGATTGCGCCGTAGGATGGGCAATATTGCCCATCCTACCCGTCAATCCGCCAGCCGGTTGCGTTCCTCCAGCGCCGCCGCCGNGGGCGCGGCGCTGTCCACGCCCATCTCGGCTAGTGACTCTTTCGCTGCCGCCACGACGCGGCGCATGATTCCTTCGTCCATGCGGCCGATGCAGCCGATGCGGAAGCTGTCTACCACCGTCAGCTTGCCCGGATAGATGATGAAGCCCTTGGCCTTCATCAGGTCGTAGAACCGCGGGAAGGCAAAGTTCGGGTGGGCGGNGGTGAAGAAGGTCACGATGATCGGCGACAGCCAGCGGTCGCCAAGCAGCGTCTCGAAGCCAAGCGCGCGCATGCCCACCATGACGTCGCGGTTGCGGGCATAGCGGGCGCCGCGGCCTGCGANCCCGCCTTCGGCGGCGTGCAGGCGCAGCGCTTCCAGGAAGGCCGCGACGACATGGGTGGGCGGGGTGAACCGCCATTGGCCGGTCTTCACCATCGCCGCCCACTGGGCGTGGACGTCGAGGCTGANGGAATGGGCGTTGCCCTTCGCCGCCTCCAGCGCCGTCTTGCGGGCGATGACGAAGCCGAAGCCCGGCACGCCCTCGATGCATTTGTTGGCGGACGAGACGATGGCCTCGCAGGNGATGCGGGTCACGTCCAGGTCGATGGCGCCGAAGGCGGACATCGAGTCGATCAGGAGCTTGCGGCCGCGGGAGCGGACCGCCTCGGCGATTTCGGGGATCGGGTTCAGGATGCCCGAGGAGGTCTCGCAGTGGATGGCGACGACATGGGTGATGGCCGGGTCGGCGTCCAGGGCGCGGGCGACCTCGTCGCCGCGGGGCGGCAGGTAGTCGCCCTTGTCGATCAGGCTGACGGCGCGGCCCATGACCCGCAGGGTTTCGGCGGCGCGCAGGCCGTAGGCGCCGTTGGCCAGCACCAGAACCTTGCCGTCGCGGGGCACCAGGGTGCCGATCATGGCCTCGACGGCGAAGGAGCCTGACCCCTGCATGGGCACGCAGGCCCAGTCGCCCGCGGTGTCGCCGACCATGACCACCAGCTGGTCGCAGAGGGACTTGGTCATGGCGCGGAAGTCGCCGTCCCAGGAGCCCCAGTCGCGGAGCATGGCCTCCTTGACCGACAGGGCGGTGGTCAGGGGGCNCGGAGTCAGGAGGAAGGGCTCCCCAGTTTCGGGTCGGGGAAGGCGGTCAGGGCGGTGTCCATGGCGGGCTCCTGGAGGGCGGCTGGCCCTTGGTTCCGCGTCCGGGGGAAAGGTCAACGGGGTTGCGGGGGCGGGGGCAGGCGTCCGAGCTCGGACGCTTGGTCGGATGCAGGGATTTCAATGGGTTGCGAGGCCGGATTAACTTGGACTTAAGAATTGTCCGAGGGTGGGTGAGCGGATGGTGGAGCGGCCGATGAAGCTGTGACAGGATCGGCGGCGCGAAGGGCAAGGACAAGTGTGATGCAGTACAAGGGCTATGCGGCCCGGATCGAATGCGACGACGAGGACGGGCTGTTCTTTGGCCGCATTGCCAAGCATCCGCGACGGCGTGGGATTTCATGCCGATACGGTCGAGGAATTGCGGTCGGCCTTCCACGAGGCCGTGGAGGACTATCTGGAGACCTGCGCGAAGATCGGCAAGGAGCCTCAGCAGAGACCTTTGTGAAAGGCCTGTCTATCGCCAAGAATCGAGTTTTCTGCGAAAACTCTGAAGAACGATCCTTCTGCGAAGGATCTGAATTTTCGCGAGACAAATTCGTTCTGCTCGAGTTTTCGCAGAACACTCGTTTGCGCCTGTTACCTAGTTTCGCAGAGATCGCTCGTCAGTCTTGCTCGGGGTAGATAATGTGTCCCTGGTCAACCCCGAGGTGCACCGCCGGGCCGCGCTGGCGGCGTGACTTTAGGCATCCTCAAGGATCTTGCCGTTGCCTATATCAAGCAGGAAGCCGCATCGCGGCTTGGAGTTGCCCTCTAGTAGATGTCCCCCTCGCCACAAGGGGAGGGGGCGTCCGGTCTTCGCAGGGCCCGCCGGTTACATCAGCCCAAGCTGCTTGTAGAACCCAAGCGCGTCGTAATAATCGCTTTGGGTGGTGATCTTGCCGTCCTTCACGGTGAAGACCGAGGCCCCCATGAAGTCGAAGGGCTTGCCGGTGGCGGCGGTGCCGTCGGCCCAGGCGCCGGTGTTGGTGCCCTTGAACTCCCATTCGAAGGCGACGCGGTCGCCCTGCACGATGGCATCGCCGCGCATCGTCCAGACGGCGTCGGGGGCGGCGTTCAGGAAGTTGTCGATGACGCCGGTCTTGGCGGCTTCGGCGCCGGTGACGGGGTNGCCGACCGAGGCGTCGTAGTAGCTCACGTCCGGGGCAAAATGGCTGGCTGCCGCGGCGCTGTCATGCGCGTTCCAGGCGGCAAGATAGGCCTGCACCACGCCAAGGGCATCGTCCCNCGCGAAGGCAGGAGTCAGCGGCGCCAGCGCCAGCGCGGCGGCGGCGAAGAGGGCTCTGCGGTTCATCTGTTCCTCCTGAACAGCTGCGCGGATGCGCCGGGATTGGCCTGCGCACCGTTCATCCTCCCTCACCCCGACCCCTCCCCAAGGGGGAGGGGAGGCGCGCAGTCGGGTGGGGGCACGCGGCAATCAGCCGTGCTTCACCATCACATGGCGGACCACGGTGTAGTCTTCCAGCGCATAGGCCGACATGTCCTTGCCGTAGCCGGACTGTTTCAGCCCGCCGTGGGGCATCTCGTTCGTCAGCATGAAGTGGGTGTTGATCCAGGTGCAGCCGTAGCGAAGCCGGGCGGCGGTGGCCATGGCGCGGCCCACGTCTTTCGTCCAGACCGATGACGCCAGCCCATAGTCGCTGTCATTGGCCCAGGCGACGGCCTGGTCCACGTCGGAGAACGGCGTGACCGAGACGACGGGGCCGAAGACCTCGCGCCGGACGATCTCGTCATCCTGCAGGGCGCNCGCGACGACGGTGGGGCGGTAGTAGAAGCCCTGGTCCAGCGCCTCGCCGCCGGTAGTGATTTCGATGTGGTTCACCTCACGCGCGCGGTTGACGAAGCTGGCCACCCGGTCGCGCTGGCGCTGGCTGATCAGCGGGCCGATCTCGTTCGTGGTGTCGTCCTCGGCGGCCAGGGTGATCGAGGCGGCGGCGGCGGTAAGGTCGGCCACCAGATTGTCGTAGACCTTGCGGTCGGCATAGACGCGGCAGGCGGCGGTGCAGTCCTGGCTNNTGGCGTTGTAGAAGGAGAAGGCGCGGAGACCTTCGACCACGGCGGAAATGTCGGCATCGTCGAAGACCACGACCGGCGCCTTGCCGCCCAGTTCCAGATGGGTGCGCTTTACCGTCTTGGCCGCGGCGTCCAGCATTTTCTTGCCGGTGGCGACATCGCCGGTCAGGCTGATCATGTCCACGCCGGCATGGTTGATCAGCGTGCTGCCCACCGTGTGGCCGCGGCCGGTGATGACGTTGACCACGCCGGNGGGCAGTTCCTCGGCCAGGATGCGGGCCAGTTTCAGCGCGGTGAGCGGCGTCTGTTCCGAGGGCTTGAACACCACGGTATTGCCGCCGCCGATGGCCGGGGCGAGTTTCCAGGCCATCATCATCAGGGNGTAGTTCCACGGCGCGATCGAGGCCACCACGCCCACGGCGTCGCGGCGGATCATGCTGGTATGGTNTACGAGGTATTCGCNTGCGATGGCGCCATGCTGGTTGCGCACGGCGCCGGCGAAGAAGCGGAAGCAGCCGACGATGGCGGGGATTTCGTCATTGCGGGCAGCGTTGATCGGCTTGCCGCAGTTCAGCGCCTCGAGCGCGGCGAAGCCGTCGGCCTCGGCCTCGATGCGGTCGGCGATGCGGTGCAGCGCGGTCGAGCGTTCCACGGGCGTGGTGCGCGACCAGGCGTCGAAGGCCTTGCGGGCGGCGGTGACGGCGCGGTCGATCTGGTCGGGCGAGGCCTCGGGCAGGTCGAGGATCAGGCCGCCGGTGCGCGGGTTCAGCACGGGCTCGCGCGCGTCCTGGCCGATTTCCAGGGTGTTGCCGATGAGAAGCGCGGTGTCGATGGTCGGAAGAACGGTATCCATGGGTCCTGGTCCTGTCATTTGCCCGAACCGGCGGTCTCTGACCCGCCGCGGGTGAGATAGTAGGCGATGAGGATGGGGAAGAAGGTGGCCACGAAAACGACGATGGCGACCACGTTGGTGACCGGCGCTGGCGCGGGCGGATCAGCTCGTCCAGCATCCAGATCGGCAGGGTCTTGGCATCGGCGCCGGTGCCATGGTGAAGGTGGTGACGATGACCTCGTCAAAGCTGAGAGCGAAGGCCAGCATGCCGCCCGCCAGCAGCGCCGAGCCGAGGTTCGGCAGGAGGATGTGGCGGAAGGTCTGGAAGGCATTGGCGCCGAGGTCGGCCGAGGCTTGAGGATGCCGCCGGACAGGCGGCGGAAGCGGGCGACCGCGTTGTTGTAGACGATGACGATGCAGAAGGTCGCGTGGCCGACGATGGTCCAGACCGAGAAGGGGATGTCCATCATGCCGAAGGCCGAGCGCAGCGACATGCCGGTGATGACGCCGGGCAGCGCGATGGGCAGGATGATGAGCAGCGACAGTTGTTCGCGCCCGAAGAAGCTGGCGCGGGACATGGCGGCCGAGACCAGCGTGCCGAGGATCAGCGCCACGCCGGTGGCGATGGCCGCGACCTTCAGCGACAGGTAGAGCGGCGGCCAGATGTCGGGCCGGTCGAACCAGGCGACGGCGAACCATTTGGTGGTCAGGCCGGGCGGCGGGAACTGGAAGCTGCGCTCCTCGGTCGTGAAGGCATAGAGGAAAATCAAGAGGATCGGCAGGTGCAGGAACAGCAGTCCGCCAAGGGCGCCGAGGCGGAGGCCGAGCGAGGGTTTGTCTTCAGAGGGCATCGAAGGCTCCCGCACGCCGGGCCAGCCAGAGGTAGACCAGCATGATGAGGATAGGGACGACGGCGAAGGCGGCGGCCAGGGGCACGTTCCCGGCGGTGCCCTGGAACTGGTAGACCGCCATGCCGATGAAATTGGCCGAATTGCCGATGATCGAGGGGATGATGTAGTCGCCCAAGGTCAGCGAGAAGGTGAAGATCGACCCGGCGATGACGCCCGGCATGGCGAGCGGCAGGATCACCGTGCGGAAGGTCTGCGCGCGGCTGGCGCCGAGGTCGGCCGAGGCTTCCAGCATGGAGGTCGGCACACGCTCGAGCGAGGCCTGCATGGGCAGGATCATGTAGGGCAGCCAGACATAGCAGAAGACGAGGAAGGTGCCGATGAAGCTGGTGGACAGCGAGTTGCCGCCGATCACCGGGATGGCCAGCACGGCATGCAGCACGCCGCCCAGGCCCACGCCGTTTGCGGCCCAGCCGATGATGCCTTCCTTGGCGAGGATCAGCTTCCAGGCATAGACCTTGACCAGGTAACTGGACCACAAGGGCAGCATGATGCCGAGGTAGAACACCGCCTTCCAGCGGCCCCTGGCGTAGCGGGCGGCGTAATAGGCGATGGNGAAGGCCATCACGGCGCAGCCGAGGGTGACGGCGGCGGCCATGGTCACGGTGCGCAGGATGATGTCGAGGTTCGCGGGGCGGAAGAGTTCCGCATAGGTCTTCAGGGTGAACTCGGGGACGACGATGCCCGAGAATTCGTCGATGGAATAGAAGCTCTGCCACAGGAGGGCGGCGAGCGAGCCGAGATAGACCACGCCCAGCCACAGAAGCGGCGGGGTCAGCAGCAGCACCAGCAGCAGCCNGGGGCGGCGCCAGAAGGTGGCGGTCAGGCGGTCGGCGGGGCCGCGCTCGGGCAGGATGGCGGTGGCGGTCATGGCNNCGGACCCCGCGGCGAGACGACGGAATGTCACTTCTCGCCCTCCATCACATGCAGGGCGGGGGCGTCGAAGGTCAGGTCCTGGCGCCTTCGGCGGGCACGGGCTGGCGGCGGGGACAAGGGCGGCGATTTCCGTGCCCTGTGCGTCGATCACCACGCGGGTGCTNNTAGCGCCGAGGTAGCGGAGCGCGCGGACCGGGCCGGTGAGCTTGGCATCGGGGCCGGTGGCGAGGCGCAGGGATTCGGGGCGCAGCGACGACCAGCGGGCGGGGCCGCCGAGGCTGCGGGTCAGGTCAGNGGGCAGGACGTTGGAGGAGCCGACGAAATCGGCGACGAAGCGGGTGGCCGGGCGGGCGTAGACCTCTTCCGGCGTGCCGATCTGGGCGATGCGGCCCTCGTTGAACACGGCCAGGCTGTCGGCCATCGACAGGGCTTCGTGCTGGTCGTGGGTGACGAAGACGAAGGTGATGCCAAGACGGTGCTGCAGCGCCTTCAGCTCGTCCTGCATCGCTTCGCGCAGTTTCAGGTCCAAGGCGCCGAGGGGTTCGTCCAGAAGAAGCACGCGGGGTTCGTTCACCAGGGCGCGGGCAAGGGCCACGCGCTGGCGCTGGCCGCCGGACAACTGGCCGGGCTTGCGGTCGCCGTAGCCCGAGAGCTTGACCAGCGCCAGCATCTCTTCGGCCTTGGCCAGACGCACCGACCGCGCAATGCCCTTGACCATCAGGCCGTAAGCCACGTTGTCGCGCACGTTCATGTGCGGAAACAGCGCGTAGTCCTGGAACACCGTGTTCACGTTGCGCCGGTTGGNGGGCACATCGCTGACATCCTGGCCGAAGATCTGCAGGGTGCCGCCGGTGGGTTTTTCAAAGCCCGAGATCAGCCGCAGGCAGGTGGTCTTGCCCGAGCCCGACGGCCCCAGCATGGCGAAGAAGGCGCCTTCGCGGATGGTCAGGTCCACGCCGTCCACGGCTTTCACCGAGCCGAAATGGCGCTGGACGTTCTGGAATTCGACGGCGGCGGTCATGAGCGGGTCCGTTCGGGAATAGAGGGCACAGCCCTCACCCTGACCCTCTCCCGAGGGGAGAGGGAAGCGCGAGGGGCTGGCCGGAACGCGAGTTGGTGGAGCGGCTCCCTCCCCTTGGGGAAGAGGGATGGGGTGAGGGATCAGCGGCCGCCGATCACGCCGACATAGTCCGAGACCCAGCGATAGTAGGGCACGCAGGCGCCTTCGCCTTGCGAGCAGTTCGCCTTGGGCGTGGTCCAGAAGTGGATCTTCTCGAAATCATCCATGCCGTTGGCGGTGCAGCCTTCCTGGTCTGCATGCCCGAGCCGTCGGTGCAGGCCGCCGCACGACCGGGTTCGAGCCGAACCAGGCCGAGAGGTCGGATTGCAGGTTGGAGTTGAGCGTGTGCTCCATCCACATGTAGGCGCAGTTCGGATGCGCGGCATCCGCCGCCATCATCGTGGTGTCGGCCCAGCCGGTGGCGCCTTCGGACGGGATGGTCGAGGCGACGGGCGCCTTTTCGGCCAGAAGCAGGTTCACCTGGAACGGCCAGGAGCCCGAAGCCACGACGCCTTCGTTCTTGAAGTCGTCGATCTGGATCATCGCGTCGTGCCAGTAGCGGCCGACCAGGTCGCGCTGGCCGCGCAGCAGGGTCAGCGCCGCCTGGTACTGGTCTTCGTTCAGCTCATACGGGTTGGTGATGCCCAGTTCCGGCTTGTGCGCCATGAGGTAGAGCGCGGCGTCGGCGATGTAGATCGGGCCATCATAGGCCTGCACACGGCCCTTGTTCGACTTGCCGTCGGGCAGGGTCTGTTCTTCGAACACCACGTTCCACGAGGTGGGCGGCGCGTCCTTGAACGCCTCGGTGTTGTACATCAGCACGTTCGGGCCCCACTGGTAGGGCACACCGTAATGGGCGCCGTCCACGGTGAACCAGGGCGCGTCCTTCAGGCGGTCGTCCAGGTTCTTCCACGACGGGATGAGGTCGGTGTTGATCGCCTGCACGCGCTTGTTTACGACGAGGCGCAGCGAGGCGTCTCCGCTCGCGGTGACAAGGTCGAAGCCGCCTTCGTTCATCAGCGCCACCATCTCGTCCGAGGTGTTGGCAGTCTTGACGTTGACCTTGCAGCCCGAGGCGGCCTCGAACTTGGTGACCCAGTCGAAGGCCTTGTCGGTTTCGCCGCGCTCGATGTAGCCGGGCCAGGCGACGATATCGACCTGGCCTTCGCCGGCGCCGAGGGCCGTCATCTGGGCAAGGGCGGGGGTGAGGGCGGTCACGGTGGCAAGCGCGGTGGTTGCCGCGAGCTTCAGCATCTTCATGGACGACTCCTGTTGTGGTCCGCGCGGGCGCGGCGAGCCGGTTTTCCGGCCATGGATGAACGATAGGAGGCGGCGAGTAATCGCAATAACAAAAGAAGGAAGCATGCGCTCGGAAATTCCGATGGGTTTACCTGCTGTGGACTTGGCTCGGCAGGTCGCGCCCGAGCATTTGCTCACCTCGCGGGCGATTCCTCATGTGACGGCGGCAACCTATCGGAAAAACCGGGAGGCACCGGCGATTTCGAGATTAGCGCGCCGGGATCATCGCCTTCATCGCGGCGACATGGGCCGAGGTGGCGCCAANGGAATCGGCGGCGAGCGCGTGGGCGGCAGGAAGCAATCCGTCGCTGTCGTGGATGCCGTCGATCAGGCCCCAGGCCAGCGCCTGTTCGGCGCCGATGCGGGCGCTTACCATCAGAATCATCTTGGCCCGCGCCGGACCGATTAGAGCGGTCAACCGGCCCGGATCGGCAGGCTGGGGCAGATAGCCCAGACGCATCACCGGGTAGAAGAAGTTGGCCGTTGGCACCGCCAGGCGCAGGTCGCAGGCCAGCACCATGCCCATGGCGCCGCTTACCAGCGTGCCGTTCAGCGCGGCGATGGTCAGGCAGGGCAGCGCGGCGATGGCGTTCGACAGTCGGTCCCAGACCGGATCGACCGACAGGCTTGCGCGCGCCTCGTCCAGATCGGCGCTTACCGAGAACACCTTGCCCGAGCCGGTCAGCACCACGGCCCGCGCGCCCTGCGCCGCAGCGCGGCCCACCGCGGATTCCAGGTCCAGAAGCATCTGGCGCGTCAGGGAATTTGCCTTTTCCGGCCGCGCGATCGCCAGCGTCCACAGGCCTTCGGCCACATCCACCCCGATCATCGCGCTCTCCTTCCGTCCAGATGACAATCCCGTTTACCCCGGCTGTCCGAGACGGGAAACCCTTGACCCATCCGGGCCGCCGCCACAGGATGCCGCGCGAGGAAATTCTTTCAGGAAGGCTGCATTATGAAACACTGGCGGCTTGCGGGCAGCACCGCGCTGGCCCTGATCATGGCGAATGCCGCGGCGGCGCAGATTACNCCCGATGAGGTCTGGCAAAGCTGGCAGGCGCTTGGCGCGGGCCAGGGGCAGAAGATCGCGGCGGAAGCGACCTCGCACGAGGGCACGTCGCTGGTGGCCACCGGCGTGACGATCACCATGGAAGACGACGCCTCCAGCGTCAAAGCGGTGATCGACCGGGTGGAGTTTGCCGACCAGGGCGACGGCACGGTGGCGGTGACCATGTCGGACAGCTATCCGCTGACCGTGAGCTTCACAGAGGATACCGAGGCGACCGAGCCCAAGCCGGTGACGCTGAACCTGACGGTGTCGCAGCCGGGGATGAAGGTCGTGGCCTCGGGCACGGCCGCCGCGCCGGTCTATGATTTCGACGCGCCCGAGTTCGGCGTGAAGCTGGACAGCATGGAAGGCCCGCCGACGGCAACGGCTGCGGGCGAGGTGAAGGTCACCGGGATCAAGGGCCATTATGCGCTGGCGGTCCCCGCGGCCGGGGCGATGGACCTGGACAGCACCTTCTCCGCCACGGGGGCCACGGTTGACATCAGCGGCGCGGACAGCGCGGCGAAGAGCGATTTCAAGATGACTGCCTCGGTCGCCGACCTGAACGGCAGGACCAAGGGCGCCTTCCTGGATGCCGCGGCGATGGAGGATGTGGCCAAGGCGCTGCAGGCCGGGTTCTTTACCGACAGCCTGTTCAGCTATGGCAAGACCAGCTTCAGCATCAGCGGCACCGAGGACGGCAAGCCGACCACGATCAGCGGCGATGCGGCCTCGGGCAGCTTCGGCTTTGTGCTGAACAAGGAGGTCATGCAGTTCCTGGGCGGCGGCAAGGGCGTGACGATGACCATCGCGGGCGGCGACATGCCCTTCCCGCAGATCGCGCTGTCCTATGCCGAGGCGGCCTTTGACATGGCCGTGCCGGTGTCGAAATCGGATGCGCCGCAGCCCTTCACCTTCATGACCAAACTGGTGGACCTGAAGCTGCCGGACGAGTTGTGGGGCATGGTGGACCCGACGGCGCAGCTGCCGCGCGATCCGGCGACGGTGATCGTGGACAGCACCGGCACGGTGACGCTGACCACCGACCTGACCGACGATGCGGCGATGGCGGCCCTGGGCGATGCACCNCCNGGCACGCTGGAATCGCTGGACCTGACGCAATTGCAGGTGAAGGCGGTGGGTGCCGAGCTGACCGGTTCGGGCGCCATGACCTTTGACAACACCGATCTGGCGACCTTCGGCGGCATTNNTGCGCCGACCGGCACCATCGACCTGAAGCTGGTGGGCGGTAACACGCTTCTGGACAAGGTGGTGGCGCTTGGCTTTGTCCCGCAGGAAGATGCCATGGGCGTGCGGATGATGATGTCGATGTTCGGCAAGATGGTCGAGGGCGAGCCCGACACCATGACCTCGACCATCGAGTTCAAGGACAAGGGCATCACTGTCAACGGCCAGAAGATCCAGTAACCCATGGGTCAATGAGAGCATGGCCCGCCCGCTCGGGCGGGGCTCCATTTCTGTGGCTTGCGCGGCGCCGGGGGCAGACTACCTCGGTGCGCAACATCAGGAGGTGCCCCATGACCACGCCGCGGCTGGAAGACCTGTCGGATCGGCTNTTGAAGGCTGCGACGGCGGCGGGGGCCACGGCGGCGGATGCGCTGGTGGTGGACGGCACCTCGCTGTCCATCGACATTCGCGCGGGCAAGCTGGAACAGGCAGAGCGGTCGGAAGGCATCGAGATCGGGCTGCGCGTGCTGATCGGCGGGCGGCAGGCCTGCGTTTCGGCCTCGGACATATCGGACCGCACCATCACCACGCTGGCCGAACGCGCCGTTGCCATGGCGCGCGAGGCGCCGGAAGACCCCTGGGCGGGGCTGGCCGAAGCGGGGCAGATCGCGCGCGAATGGGACTTGGCCGCCTATGAACTGGCCGATCCGGCGGCGGAACCCGGTGCGGCGGCGTTGGAGCAGGACGCCCGCGCCGCCGAAGCCGCGGCGCTGGCGGCGGGAGAGATCACGCAGGTGGAGGCCAGCGCNCACTATTCGCGGCGGCGGATGCATCTGGCGGCGACCAACGGTTTCTCGGGCGGCTACCAGCGCACCTCGCGGTCGGTCTCGGCGGTGGCCTTCACCGGCACCGGCACNGGGATGGAGCGGGACTGGNNTGGCGAAAGCCGCATCTACCAGTCGGACCTGCCATCGGCGGCCGAAGTGGGCGCGCTGGCGGCGGAACGGGCGCTGTCGCGGCGCGGGGCGGTGAAGCCGGTGACGGGCACCTTNCCGGTGCTGTTCGACGAGCGCGTTGCCGCCTCGCTGATCGGGCACCTGCTGTCGGCGGTGAATGGCACGTCCATCGCCCGCGGCTCCAGCTGGCTGCGCGATGCGCTTGGCCAGCCGGTGCTGCCCGCGGGCCTGTCGGTGATCGAGGATCCGCATCGCCCGCGCATCGGCGGATCGCGNCCCTTCGATGGCGAAGGCCTGCCCACGCGGGGCCGGGCCATCGTGGACGGGGGCGTGCTGACCGGCTGGACGCTGGACCTGGCGACCGGGCGCAAGCTGGGCATGGCCTCGACCGCCAACGCCTCGCGCGGGACGACGGCGCCGCCCTCGCCGTCGAATGCCAACATCGACCTGACGCCGGGCACGGCCAGCCGGGCCGAGCTGATCCGCGACATGGGCACCGGGCTGCTGGTGACCTCGCTGATCGGGTCCACCATCAACCCGACCACGGGCGATTATTCGCGCGGCGCCTCGGGCTTCTGGGTGGAGAAGGGCGAGATCACCCATCCGGTGAACGAATGCACCATCGCNCACAACCTGCGCGACATGCTGATGCGGCTGGTCCCCGCCAATGACGCGCGGGCGCATCTGTCGATCCGCGTGCCCAGCCTGCTGGTCGAGGGGATGACGCTGCGGCGCGTGACCTGGCACTGCTGACCGAGGCGGCGCGGGCAGCGGGCGAGATTGCGCTGTCGTTCTGGAAACGGGATTTCAAGGTCTGGGACAAGGGCGGTGACGCCGGGCCGGTGACCGAGGCCGACCTGGCGGTGAACGCGGCCCTGGAAGACCGCTTGCGCGCGGCGCGGCCCGACTATGGCTGGCTATCCGAGGAAACCGTCGATTCTGCCGCGCGGCTTGATTGTGAACGGGTGTTCATCGTGGACCCCATCGACGGAACGCGGGCCTTCGTGGCGGGCGAGGCGCATTTCGCCCATGCGCTTGCGGTGGCGGAACGGGGGCGCGTGGTGGCCGGGGTGGTGTATCTNGCGGCGCTTGGCGTGCTGTATGCCGCCGAGGTNTGGGGGCCGGCGCTGCGCGACGGGCTGCCGATCCGGGCGAGCCTGCGCAGCGAGGTGTCGGGGGCGACCGTGCTGACCACGGCGCCCAACATGGCGGCGGCGCATTGGCCGGGCGGGGTGCCGGAGTTGAAGCGCAGTTTCCGCGCCTCGCTGGCCTGGCGGCTGTGCCTGGTGGCCGAGGGGCGGCACGACAGCCTGATCACCTTCCGCGACTGCTGGGAATGGGACATCGCCGCCGGGGCGCTGATCGCCGAGCGCGCCGGGGCGGTGGTGTCGGACGGCCAGGGGGCGGCGCTGCGGTTCAACCGCGCGCCGCCGCAGGCGCCGGGGCTGCTGGTCGGGCCGCCCGCCCTGCACCGCGATCTTGTGGCGCGGCGCCGGGAGGCGCCGCCAGCTGATCAGGACTTCGGCTTTTTCGGCGGCACGAAGCGCTTGGACGTGTCGCGCGCGTCGGTCTTCGGCGCCGCGGGCTTGCGGGTGGGCGTGTCCGATCCGCCGGGCTTGGCGCCATGCGACTTGAACCCGGACGATTTGGCCGGACCATGCGACTTGAACCCGCCGATTTCGTACTTGTNCGCCCCAGGACTTGGCCGCTACCTGTCACCCTGGGACTTGTCGCCGTGCGACTTGTAGCCTTCCGACCGTGCCGGGCGCTTGTCGCCTTCGGGCCGCTCGCCATCCTTCCAGCGCGGCTTGCGCGGGGCATCGCCGTCCTGGGCCGGACGGGGCGTGTAGGATTTGCGCGGGGCCTCGTCGGNCGCGGGCCGCATAGGCTTGCGCGGCGCATCACCATCCTTGACCGCGGCGCATAGGGCTTGCGCTCGCCGTCCTTCGGGCGCGGGGCATAGGGCTTGCGCTCTTCACCGTCCCGCGGGCGCGGGCTGTAGGGCTTGCGCTCTTCGCCGTCGCGAGGCCGCGGGGCATAGGGCTTGCGCGGGGCCTCGCCGTCCTTGCTGCGTGGCGTGTAGGGGCGGCGTTCCTCGCCGCTGTCCTCGCGAGCCGGGCGGGTGGCGTAGGGCTTGCGCGGCGCCTCGCCCTCGTCGCGGCGGGGGCGGGGGCATAGGGCTTGCGGCCTTCGCCCTCGTCCTCGCGGGCGGGTCGCGGGGTGTAGGTCTTGCGTTCGGCCCGTTCGCCCGTGCCCTCGGCGGCACGCGGGCGATGCTCGCCCTCGTCGCGCGGGCGGGGCGTGTACTTCGACGGCGCGCGCGGGCGCCGCGGGCCGGGCCGAAATCGGGCTCGCCCTCCATGCGGGTCATGCTGAGACCGGTGTCCAGGTCGGTCGAGGTGCCGAAGCGGCCAGCGGNTGCGGAAATCTGCACGAAGCTGCGGTCCTGCTGCACGCGGATGGCGCCGATGCCGTCCTTGGCGATGCCGCCGGCATCGCAGATCTTGGGCAGCAGCCAGCGCGCCTCGGCCCGGCCGGTGTGGCCGACGTTGAGTTCGAACCAGACCGCCTCGCCGAATTCGCCGCGCGGGCGGGGGCGGCGGGGGTGGCGGGCGTGGACACTTCGCCNGATTTCCTCGGGCGCCGAGCGGCTTACGCGCCACATGCGGATGAAGGCGGCGGCCAGGGTTTCGGCGCCGAAGCGGTCGATCAGCCTGGCGTTCAGCTCGGGCTCGTCGCCCGGACCTTCGGCCAGCGCCGGGTCTTCCATCATGCGGATTTCATCGCGGGCCAGCACGTCATCGGCCGAGGGCGGGGCGCCCCATTCGGCCACGACCTTGGCGCCTTGCAGCAGGCGGTGGGCCTTCTTGAACTCGGCCGNGGTGACGACCAGCGCCGACACGCCCTTGGACCCGGCGCGGCCGGTGCGGCCCGACCGGTGCAGCAGGGTTTCCGACGAGCCCGGCAGGTCGGCGTGGATCACCAGTTCCAGCCCCGGCAGGTCGATGCCGCGGGCGGCCACATCGGTGGCGATGCAGANCCGCGCACGGCCGTCGCGCAGGGCTTGCAGGGCGTGGCTGTGCTCGGNCTGGGACAGTTCGCCCGACAGCGCCACGACCTGGAAGCCGCGGTTGCCCATGCGGGCGAACAGGTGGTTCACATTGGCCCGCGTCTTGGCAAAGACGATGGCGCNTCGCGCTTCGTGAAAGCGCAGGATGTTGAAAATGGCGTGTTCCTTGTCGCGCGGGGCGACGGAATAGGCGCGATGCTCGATGTCCACATGCTGGCGCGCCTCGCCCTGTGCCACCACGCGCAGCGCGTCATTCTGGAAGGTGGTCGCCAGTTCCGCGATTTCNNCCAAGACGGTGGCCGAGAACATCAGCGTGCGCTTGGCCTCGGGCATGGCCGACAGGATGAACTCCAGATCCTCGCGGAAGCCGAGGTCCAGCATCTCGTCCGCCTCGTCCAGCACCACGGCGCGGATGGAGGACAGGTTCAGCGAGCCGCGCTCGATATGGTCACGCAGGCGGCCGGNGGTGCCGACGACGATATGGGCGCCGCGGTCCAGCGCCCGGCGTTCGTTGCGATAGTCCATGCCGCCCACGCAGGAGGCGATGGTGGCGCCACNATCGGCGTACAGCCATTCGAATTCGCGCCGCACCTGCAGCGCCAGTTCGCGCGTCGGCGCCACGATCAGCGCCAGCGGCTCGGCGGCGAAGAGCAGGCGGTCGGCGCCGTCCATCACCTCGGGCGCGATGGCCAGGCCAAAGGCCACGGTCTTGCCCGATCCGGTCTGGGCGGAAACCAGCAGGTCGCGCCCGACGGCTTCGGGGACCAGCACGGCCTCCTGCACCGACGTGAGGGTGGAATAGCCTCGNNTGGCCAGCGCCGCGGCAAGGCCGCGGGCAGCGAATGTTCGGTCATTGGAACCTTTGTCCAAGGGGCGGCAGTCAGGGCCGCGATGCCAGTGTTGCGGCACCTGTTCCCTCGCCGCCCGGCCTCCCTGCCTGGGCGGCCGGAGGATCTCCGGGCCGACCGCCGGGGCATAGAGGAAAAAGCGGGCAGTGTATAGGCCCGGCCTTCGTGCCGCAGCGGCAGCGCCGGGGCGTCGCTTGACCGCGCCGGGGCTTTGCCCCAAACAGCGCCCACCAATCAGCGGAGCAGGACGATGGCGCAACGGCTGCATCTGGTTTTCGGCGGCGAACTCGTGGACCCGCAGAAGACCGCGTTCAAGGACGTGAGCAACATCCACATCGTGGGCATGTTCCCCGATTATGCCAGCGCCCATTCGGCCTGAAGGCCGAGGCGCAGCGCACCGTGGACAATGCCCACATGCGGTATTTCATCGCCCATATCCACCGCCTGCGCGATGCCGACCAGGCGGGCTCGCCGACGGAAGAGCTGGGGGACTGAGCGGCGGGCCATGGCGCGCTCGCTTGGCCTGAGGCTTTACACGCTGGCCAACCGGGGTGGCGTGGCTGCCCCGGAAGACCGCCCGTCCCGCCCGCCGGGGCGGCTGGTCTGGCTGCATGCGCCGGGTCCGATCTCGGCGCGCAGCTTGCTGGAACTGGCGCGGCGGCTGGTCGACGAGGACGGCGTGCCGGTGCTGCTGACCTGTCCTGCGCCGGTGGCGCCGCATGTCGGCGTGATCGTCCAGCTGCCGCCGCCCGAAGTTCCGGCCTCGGCACGGGCCTTTCTGGACCACTGGAAGCCCGAGATTGCCGTCTTTTCCGAAGGCGAACTGCGCCCGGTGCTGGTGGCGGCGGCGCAGTCCCGGTCGCTGCCCATGCTGATGGCCGATGCCCGTGCGCCCGCCCGNCCGCGGCGGCGGGATGGCTGGTATCCGGGCCTGATGAGCACGACGCTTGGCGCGCTGCGCCGGGTGATGGCGGTGGACGAGGACGCCGCCCGCGCCTTCCGCCGCGCCGGGGCCGAGACGGTGGCGGTGACCGGGCGGATGGAAGAGGAAAGCGCGGCGCTGCCCTGTTCGGAACCGGAACGTGCGGCCCTGGCGCGGCGGCTGGCCACGCGGCCGGTCTGGCTGGCGGTGGATGTGCCCGAGGCCGAGGAGGCCGCCGTCATTGCCGCGCATCGGGCGGTGCTGCTGCTGCTGCACCGGGCGCTGCTGATCCTGGTGCCCAAGGATGCGGGCCGCGCCGATGCTCTGGCCGCGGCGATTGCCGCCGAGGGCTGGCAGGTGGCGCGGCGCAGTGCCGATGAGGAACCCGATGGCGAAACCGAGGTTTTCCTGGCCGATGGCGGCGGCGAATACGGGCTGTGGTATCGGCTGGCGCCGGTGACCTTTCTGGGCGGCACGCTGTTGGGTGAAGGGTGCAGCCGCGATCCGCTGGAGGCGGCGGCGCTTGGCTCGGCGCTGATCTCGGGGCCGAAGGCGGGGACCCATGGCGCGGCGCATCAGCGGCTGGCGCGGGCGCGGGCGGTGCGGTCGATCCTGACGCTTACCGATCTGGCCGATGCGGCGGGCGACCTGCTGGCGCCGGACCGCGCGGCGCGGCTGGCGCAGGCGGCCTGGGCGGCAAGCTCGGACGGGGCGGAGGCGACCGAGCAGGTGCTGGCCGAGATCCGCGCCGTGATGGACGGGGCAGCTGATGCGCGCGCCGGGGTTCTGGTTCAGGCCANNTGGGGTATTGGCCTGGGCGCTGGCGCCGCTTGGGGCGATCTATGCGGCGGCCACGGCGCGGCGGGTGGCGAAGCCTGGCTATCGGGCCGGGGTGCCGGTGATCTGCGTGGGCAACCTGAATGCCGGNGGGACGGGGAAGACGCCCACGGCGGTGGCCCTGATCGGGCGGGTGCAGGCGCGGGGCGCNAGGGTCTGGGTGGTCAGCCGCGGCCATGGCGGGCGGCTGGACGGGCCGGTGGTGGTGGACCCGGCGCGGCACAATGCGGCNGAGGTGGGGGATGAACCGCTGCTCTTGTCGGCCTTTGCGCCGGTGGTGGTGGCGAAGGACCGGGCGGCCGGGGTGAAGCTGGCCGAGGCGCAGGGCGCCGAGGTGGTGATCCTGGACGACGGGTTCCAGAACCCCTCGGTTCGGAAGGCGGCNTCGGTGGTGGTGGTGGATGCCGCCAGGGGCTGGGGCAACGGGTTCTGCTTGCCCCCGNNGCTGCGCGAGCCGGTGGCGGCGGGGCTGAAGCGGGCGGATCTGGTGCTGGCGATCGGCGGGGCGGAGGACCGGGCGGCGTTCCGGGCGCGCTGGCCGGGGCTGCCGGTGCCGCTGGCCGAGGCGGAGCTGAAGCCCTTGCGGATGGGAATGGACTGGGCGGGGGCGCGGGTGCTGGCCTTTGCTTACATCGGGCACCCCGAGAAGTTCTTTGCCAGCCTGCGGGCCGAGGGGGCCGAACTGGTGCGGGGCGAGGCGCTGGACGACCACCAGCCCCTGAGCGAGGCCCTGCTGCGGCGGCTGGAGCTGGAGGCCGAGGCNCAGGGGGCGCAGCTGGTGACGACCGAGAAGGACGCGGTCCGGTTGTTTACCGCGTTCCGGCCCAAGGTGCTGACCCTGGTGGTCCGGCTGGAGGTGGTGGACTGGGGACCGCTGGACCGACTGCTGGACCGGGTGGGGGTGTGAGGGGCGTCCGAGCTCGGACGCCTGGTAGTCCCTCGTGAAATCAACGAGTTGCCTTGGCCGATCTGCCATTGTTCAGATGTGCGCGGGTCCGGGGACCCGCGCGTTCCTTGCCCCCACCGCGGCAAGGGCCGCGGCGGGCCCGCCCGGGGCGTTCCGCCCCCGACCCCGGCAGGGCCGGGGTCTCCCCTGAGAGTATTTGGGCAAAGAAGAAGCCTTGGCGCGCGGTCAGGGCAGAATCGGTGCGGCCTCGATCCACCAGTCCGGGGACCCCATGCGCAGCGCGCGGGCGGCGGCGGCGGCGGTCAGCGCATCGGGGAAAAGGCCGAAGCAGGTGGCGCCCGAGCCGGACATGCGGCTCATCAGGCAGCCGGGCTGGGCCGAGAGCGCGGAGCGCAGCGCAGATATACCCGGCAGGAGCATGGTCGCGGCGGCTTCCAGATCGTTGCGGGCCATGCGCAGGAAGGCGGCAAGTTCGGCCGCCGTCTTCAGCCGGGGCAGGTCGCGCGGCAGGGNGGCGTTGTCGCGCCGGGTCAGCGCGGCAAAGACCGCGGGCGTGGCGACGGCGGCGCCGGGATTGGCCAGCACCAGCCAGGCCTCGGGCAGGGGATGGGCNNCAGGGGTGATTGTCTCGCCGATGCCGGACATGCGGGCGGGGCGTCCGGCCAGGCAGACCGGGACATCGGCGCCAAGCGCCAGCACGGCAGCGGCGGGCGGCAGGGGCTGGCCGCGCAGGCGGGCCAGCGCGCGCAGGGTGGCGGCGGCATCGGCCGAGCCGCCGCCGATGCCCGAAGCGACGGGCAGGTGCTTTTCCAGGACAAGCCGTGCGCCCTGCGGCCCCATGGCGCGGGCGGCGCGCAGGACCAGGTTATCCTCGTTCGNAGGACAGTTTACGGCGCGCGGGCCGGTCAACGCGAGCGTCAGGTCGGGCGCCGCTTCCGCCGTGATGCGGTCGCCGGTACCCGCGAAGACCACGAGACTGTCGAGCAGGTGATAGCCGTCGCCCCGGCGCCCGGTGACATGCAGCGCGAGGTTGACCTTGGCCGGGGCGAATTCGCGGGCGGGATCAGCCGCCATCGGCCGTGGCCGGGGCTTCGGGCTGGGGCGCGGGGGCGGAGGCCGTGCCACCTCTTCCTGCATCACCACGTCAAGCCCGACCTCCAGCTTGCGCTGGATGCGGGCCGCGTCCTTTCGGTTGGCTCGAAGGCCAGGGCGCGGCGCCATTGGTAGCGGGCCTCGGTCTGGCGTCCGTTCATCCAATAGACGTCGCCGAGGTGGTCGGTGACGATGGGATCGACGGGTTCCAGAAGCGAGGCGCGTTCCATCGGTTCCAGCGCCTCGGCNATATTTGCCGGTGCGGAAATAGGCCCAGGCGAGGCTGTCGATGATGTAGTACTCGGGTTCGGCCGCGACGGCCTTCTGGATCATCGCCATGGCCTCGTCGAGGTTTTCACCGCGGTCGATCCAGGAATAGCCGAGGTAGTTCAGCACCTGCGGCTGGTCTGGCATCAGTTCCAGCGCCTTCTTCAGGTCGGTCACCGAGGCATCGAANNGAGTGGCGCGTTCCTCGGCCACGCCGCGGCTGTAGAACAGCGTCCAGTGGGCCTGTTGCGGTGCGGAGATGAGGGCGATGGCGGTGTCATAGGCGGGGACCGCCTCGGTGAAGCGTTCGGCGCGGCGCAGGGCATCGCCCAGGGCCAGATGCACCGAGAAATCTTCCGGATGGCTGGCCGCCAGCGCCGTCAGGCGGGCGATGGCGGCATCGGTCATGTCCTTGGCCTGTTCGGCGCCTACGATGCCGATCTGGGCCATGGTGGCATTGGCGTCTTCGGGCAGGATCAGGCTGTAGGTTTCGATGGCGAGATCGAACTGTTCCTGCTGTTCCAGGAGGCCGCCGCTGAGCAGCACGGCGTCGCTGAGCGTCGGGGCAAGCTGGGCTGCGGCGCGGGCGTAAAGCAGGGTGAAGCTGTCGTCGGCCTGTCCGTTCAGCGCGGTGGCCACGGTGAACAGCACCTCGGCGATGCCGTCCTTCGCATCGGACACCACGTCGAAGGGCAGGGTCTGGCCGGACTCCAGCGCGCTGCGCAGCCGGTCGATGGCCGGGTCGGCATCGGGGCCGAAAGCTTCGTTCAGGCGGGCAAGGGCATCGGCGTTGCGTTCCAGCTGCGACAGGATTTCGGCATGGGCGATGATGCCGCGGCGGTTGAGGTTGATCGGACCGGCGGCATTGCCGGACAGGATCTTGTCGGCGCCTTCGAAATCATNGGCTGCGGCCAGGGCCAGTGCCTTGTGGTACAGGCCGAAGGCTTCCAGCCCCTCTTCGTAAGCGACCTTGTCGAAGGCGGCCTGGGCTTCGGACATGCGGCCGTTGCCGAATTCGGCCCAGGCCGAGACAAAGTAAACGGTCAGCGGGCCAAGCGAGGTCAGGGCCGCCGGATCGGCGAGGATGCCGGAGAAATCGCCGGTGCTTACCTTTTCGGTCAGGAGGACAAGATCGCCAACGGGTAGGCCGTGGCCGATGTCCTTCAGGTGCTGCGCGGCGATGGCGGCGGTGGGAAAATCGCCCACGGCGGCGGCGGCGACGATCATCGGCTGCAGCAGCAGNNGATTGTCGGGGTCGGCCGCCAGGGCGCGGGCCTGCCATTCGGCGACGGCGCGGTAATCGTTGGTGGTGGCGGCGCTGCGCGCGGCGAGGTAGGCGCCGGCGTCGCCGTCGAAGGGGGCCTCCGTTGCCGCCGGGGTCTCGTCGCCGGTCTCTTGCGCGAGGGCGGAGAGCGGCAGGGCAGTGGCCAACAGGAGGGCGGCGAGGCGNNGTGGGTGAACGGCATGAAGGACAGGTTCCTGGCTTTTGCCCGGTGCAAGCTAGTGTCCGCGACGGGCGAGGGCAATCTGCGGCAGCGGGGCTGCGGCACTGGCGGCGCGATTCTCACGCAGCTGTCAGAAGACGAGCGCGATGATCAGGGCGGTCAGCGTAGCAGGCCGACCAGCAGCAGGGGCAGGTTCAGCCAGTGCAGGCTGCGGGTGGGCCGCAGGTCGGGCAGGCGTTCGACCCAGCGGCCAGCCAGCGCCGAGGCGTGCAGCAGGGTCAGCGAGACGGGCAGGCGCAGGCCGAAGGCAGGCGGGCGATGGATCGGCCAGCCGGGCTGGACCAGCGCGGAGTCGTCGTCGTGGTGCAACTCGGGGCGCCAGGCGGCCATATCCACGTTGAATTCGGCCGCATAGGATTGCATCAGCGCCTTTGCGTCGTCGCCGTCGGCGCGGGCGGCGCGCAGAACATCCGCCTGCTCGGTAAGCGAGAGGGTAACCGATGCGGGCTTCAAGCCAGGCGAGAACCGCGTCGCGCGACGGGCCGTTGGACATCACATGTTCGGATAGTTCGGGCCGCCGCCGCNCTGCGGCGTGGTCCAGGTGATGTTCTGGGACGGGTCCTTGATGTCGCAGGTCTTGCAGTGGACGCAGTTCTGGAAGTTGATGCGGAAGCTGGCGTCCTTGCCCTCGCCCAGCACTTCATAGACGCCGGCGGGGCAGTAGCGTTGCGCGGGTTCGTCGAATTTCGGCAGGTTCACCGTGATCGGGATCGTCGGGTCCTTCAGCTTCAGGTGCGCCGGCTGCGCCTCGTCGTGGTTGGTGAACGAGAAGGCGACGTTGGTCAGGCGGTCGAAGCTGATGACGCCGTCGGGCTTCGGGTAGGCGATGGGCTTGTGGTTGGCCGCGGGTTCGGTGGCCTGGGCGTCGGTCTTCTGGTGGCGGATGGTGCCGAAGACGGAGAGGCCGAAGAGGTTGTTCGTCCACATGTCGAGGCCGCCGCCCAGAAGGCTGGCGGTCAGGCCGTAGTGTGACCAGAGCGGCTTGACGTTGCGCACCTTCTTCAGGTCGGCGGCGATGGGGCCGGAACGCAGGTCGGTTTCGTAGGCCGTCAGCTCGTCGCCCGCGCGGTAAGCCTTGATGGCGTCATGCGCGGCCTCGGCGGCGGCCTTGCCCGAGAGCATGGCGTTGTGGTTGCCCTTGATGCGCGGCACGTTCACGAGGCNCGAGCAGCCCAAGAGCGCCACGCCCGGCGCCACCAGTTTCGGGATCGACTGCCAGCCGCCTTCGCTGATGGCGCGGGCGCCATAGGCCACGCGCTTGCCGCCCTTCAGAAGCTCGGCCACCATCGGGTGGTGCTTGAAGCGCTGGAATTCCATGTAGGGGTAGAGATGCGGGTTCGGGTAGTTCAGGTGGACCACGAAGCCGATGTAGACCTGATTGTTTTCAAGGTGATAGATGAAGCTGCCACCATNGGCGTTGCGGCCAAGCGGCCAGCCCATGGTGTGGGTAACGGTGCCAAGGCGGTGCTTGGCCGGGTCGATCTCCCAGATCTCCTTCATGCCGATGCCGAATTTCTGCGGGCAATGGCCTTTGGACAGGTCGAAGCGTTCGATCACCTGCTTGGCCAGCGAGCCGCGCACGCCTTCGGACAGGAAGACATATTTGCCGAGCAGGTTCATGCCGGGTTCGTAGGACGGCCCCGGCTCGCCGGTGGCCGGGTCGCGGCCGAATTCGCCCGCCACCACGCGNNCGACGCGGTCGCCGTCCCAGACCAGTTCGGACGCCGCCATGCCGGGGAAGATTTCCACGCCCAGGCCTTCGGCCACCTGCGCCATCCAGCGGCAGACATTGGCCATCGAGACGATGTAGTTGCCGTGGTTCGACATCANGGGCGGCATCGGCCAGTTCGGCACGCGGATCTGGTAAGCCGGACCCAGCAGGTANNAGTTGTCGTGCTTGACCTCGGTCTTGATCGGGGCGCCCATGTTGCGCCAGTCGGGCAGCAGCGCATCCAGCCCCGAGGGATCGAGGACCGCGCCCGACAGGATATGCGCGCCGACCTCGGAGCCTTNTTCCAGCACCACCACCGACAGGTCCGGGTCCAGCTGTTTCAGCCGGATCGCCGCCGACAGGCCCGAAGGCCCCGCCCCCACGATCACCACATCATATTCCATGGACTCGCGGTGGATCGGTTCGGACATGTTCTTACCTCTGGCAGGGGCCGAAGGCCCGGTGACGTGCGGGATCGAGGCTGTCATTGCCCCAAGGGGCGCGCTGCGTCAACCGCGACGCAGGATTGTTGCGCTGCGACGCGGCGTCCAGACAAGGATGTTTCCACGCGGCGGCGCCCTGCCCAAACCGGTATGCCCCCTTGCAATTGCGACGCAGGCAGGGTCAGGTGCGACAGAGGACGAGCGGGGGTCATGGTGTAAGCAAGCACCGTGGCTTTGTCATTTGAGTGCAGGCCGATGGAAAGATTCCGATGACCCGCGCGGGGTTCACCGCGCTGGATGAAGAACTGAAGACGCTGAAGACGGTCGAGCGCCCGTCGGTGATCCGCGCCATCGCGGAGGCCCGCGAACATGGCGACCTGTCGGAAAACGCCGAGTATCACGCCGCGCGCGAGAAGCAGTCCTTCATCGAGGGCCGCATCAAGGAGCTGGAAGGCATCCTGTCGCTGGCCGAGGTCATCGACCCGTCGAAACTGTCAGGCGCCATCAAGTTCGGCGCCACGGTGACGGTGGTGGACGAGGATACCGAGGAAGAGAAGACCTATACCATCGTGGGCGAGGTCGAGGCCGACATCGAGCGCGGTCTTCTGAACATCCGCTCGCCGCTGGCCCGCGCCCTGATCGGGAAGGACGAGGGCGACAGCGTCGAGGTGCGCACCCCGGGCGGGCAGCGCAGCTATGAAGTCCTGAGCATCCGCTATTCCTGACGCGAGGGCCGTCGATGGCCGATCCGACCGATAAGACGCTGGACCTTGGCCTTCGCGGCCAGGTCGAGCCGGTGCCTGCGCTTGGCGCCGCGGAATGGGCGGCGGCGGGGCTGAGCATCGTCTGGGTCCTGGCGGTGGTGGCCTGGCTGTGGACGGCGCCCGAGGGCACGTCCGGCCTGGGCGTGGTGCTGACGCTTCTTCTGGTGTTCCTGCCGCTCGCGCTGATCTGGGCGGCGGCGGTGACATTGCGCGGCGTGCGGGCGCTGCGCGCCGAGGCGGCGCGNCTGCAGGCCAGCGTGGATGCGATGCGCGCGGCCTATGTCGCCAGCCAGCAGCAGGCGGCGGCGCAGCCNGCGGTGGAAAGNAAGCTGGACGAGATCGCCCAGGCGGCGCGGCAGGCGGAAAGTGCCATCGTCACCTTCGCCTCGCGCCGGGATGCCGGCATGACGGTGCCTTCGGCCGACCGGCGCGCGGCGCTGGCCGTGCCGCGGCCTTCGGCGGCAGACGAACANGTGGCGCTGGCGCTTGGCACGCCGGCGGAAGACCTGCGCGAGCCCTTGTCGGCGGCGGATTTCATCCGCGCGCTGCAATTNCCCGAAAGCCCCGAGGACAAGGAGGGCTTCCGCGCCATGCGCCGGGCGCTGGAAGACCGCGACGTGGCCAAGCTGATCCGCGCCGCGCAGGACGTGCTGACGCTTCTGGCGCAGGAAGGCATCTACATGGACGACCTGCGCCCCGACCGGGCGCGTCCCGAGGTGTGGCGGCGCTTTGCCGGGGGCGAGCGCGGGCGGCCGATTGCTGCGCTTGGCGGCGTGCGTGACCGGTCCAGCCTGGCGCTGACCGCGGCGCGGATGCGCGAGGACCCGGTGTTCCGCGATGCNGGCCACCATTTCCTGCGCAGCTTTGACCGGGTGTTTTCCGTGTTCGAGAAGGCGGCGAGCGACGAGGACCTGGTGGAACTGGCCGACACCCGCACGGCGCGGGCCTTCATGCTGTTCGGCCGGGTGACGGGGACCTTCGACTGAACCGTAGGATGGGCAATATTGCCCATCCTACCGGTCAGATCACCGGGCGCACCATGGTTGTCGCGGCGGCGAAGCCGAAGACATGGCGCAACGGCCCGATGGGGCGGGTGCCAAGCGAGGTGAAGCCCTGGCGTTCGTACAGCGCGCGGGCGCGCCAGTTGGTGTCGATCACGTCCAGCCGCACCGCGTGGTAGCCGCGCGCCGCGCCTTCGACGCAAAGCGCATCCAGCAGCGCCGAGCCGATGCCCTGGCCCCGCGCCTCGCGCAGGACGCAGATGCCGTCGACCAGGAAGCGGTCGTTGTCGACCTCGCGCCCCAGCCACGCGAAAAGCCGGGCGCGCCACCAGCCGCCAAACCGGCCGTAGACGGCTTTCAGGTCGGCCTCGGTGCCGCCNNAGAAGCTGCCGCGCGGGGTCTTGAACCCGGCAAGGCCGAGCAGCGTGTCCTTCGTGTCCAGCGCGATGAAGACATGGTCCGGGCGCATGACGCGCGTCAGATAGTCCAGCGCCCGCGGTTCCGGCCCCAGCACCGCGCCAAGCTTGCCGCCGAAGGCCTGCCAGTACAGCCGCGCCGCCTGCGGGCGCANGGTCGGGGGCAGGCCGCGGCGGATGGTGACGGTCATGCTGCCGCCCGCCGGTCAGACCGGCATCGGCCAGCAGGAAACCGGCGATTGCGGCAGTATCGTTCAGGTCCAGTACCGGCACCGGCACGGGATGGGGCAGCGGGCTGTCGGTGGCGATGGCGCGCACCAGGGGATCGCCGGGCTGGATCAGCGGCTGGCCGGTCGCGGCGCGCCAGACCTCGATCCGGGGCTGGGGGCCGCGCTTGAAGCCCTCGACCAGCACCAGATCGACGGGGGCAAGGCGGGCCAGCAGGGCGGGCAGGTCAGGCTCTGGCCCGCGGCTTTCCTGCGTCAGCGTGAAGCGGCCGGGCGAGGCCAGCAGGGTTTCATGCGCCCCGGCGGCGCGGTGGCGATGGCTGTCGGTGCCGGGCGGATCGGGGTCGATGGGGTGGTGGCTGCGCTTCACGGTCGAGACGGCAAGGCCGCGGGCGGTGAGGTCGGCCACCAGCTGTTCAACCAGCGTGGTCTTCTTNNAAGCATTGTGCCAGCCGATGACGCCATAAACCTTCATGCGTCACCGCGAAGCCGCGCCTCGGCGGCGATCAGGTCGGCGGGGTGTTGAGGTTGGCGAAGCTGCCCGCGGGAAAATCCGCAAGGGCGGGATCGTGGCGCTGGACAAAGCTCATCATGCGGGGAGTTTCGCCCGAGGCGAGGAAGGCCTGCAAGTCCCCGTCAGGGCAGTGGGCCAAAGCGCCGCGGTGGGATGCGCGCGGTCGTCGCTGCGGGCCAGGGTCAGGCGGCCCCGGCTCGTGGCCAGCAGGCGGGCGGCAAGGTCGGTGGGCAGGAAGGGCGTGTCCACGGCGGCGGTGACCAGGGCGGCGGCGCCCTGCGCTTGCGCCCAGACAAGCGCCGCCAGCACGCCCGAAAGCGGCCCGCGCGAGGGCGGCGTGTCGGGCAGGATGGGCAGGCCCAGGAAGGCCAGGCGGGCGGGATCGCCGTTGGCGCTGACGGCCAGCGAAGCGACCTGAGGGAAAGGCGGGCGGCAAGATGGGCGATGAGAGGGCGGTAAGCAAGCGGGACCAGCGCCTTGTCACGGCCCATCCGCCGCTTTCGCCGTAAACGAGGATGGCGCCGCAGAGCCGGGGCGCCGGGCCGGTTATTGGGTTGCGCCCTGGTTCTGGGTGGTCAGGAGCGACCGGTGTTCGTCAGNGTCGTCATCGAAGATCTCGTAGTCTTCGACGACGCCGGGAAGCTCGGCGAACTTGTTTCCCAGCTTCTTGGGCGACAGGACGCGCGGCAGCGATTCGAACCCGGGCACGCCGCGCAGCACGTCGGACGTGGCCCAGGCGCAGCGGGCCTTGGGAACCGNGTAAGCCTCCATGGCGCGCTGGATGGCGATTTCGGCCTGTTCCGGCGTCACCACGATGGTCGTCTTGCGCACGCGGAAGGTCTCACGCGAGTGGTAGTCGGTGTAGAACATCTCCATCGTCGGCGTGATGCCGTAGATGAGGTCGTTGCGTTCCGGTGCGTGGCGGTTGAACCAGCTGCCCGCCGGGTCGAAGATCACGCGCTGCGAGCCGTTGATCATCAGGCCGGAATGGGCGCCTTCCTGGCTGCGATTGTTGATCACCGTGTACAGGGTGATCGTCTTCGGCCCCGGCTCGACATAGGCGGCCTGGGTCACGGCGTCCTGCGTCGCATAGGTCGATTCGGGGGCGCAGGCCGCGAGGGTGACCAGGGCCAGAAGGCTTAGCACAAGGCGGATCATCGGGGCAGACCAGGGGCGGATCAGGCGTTGGCCAGCGCGAGGAAGATCAGCACGAGGATCGAGATCACCGCCCCCAGGTGACCATGCGGACAAAGCCCGCGAAGGTCTTTTCCTGAACGCGGATGTCCATGCTGCCCGGCTTGTATTCGGCCATGTTGCGGTTCCCTGTGGTATTTCGTTCGCTTTGTTGGCGAATACCCTATTCGCCATGTCACGGGGCAGAAGTGCCGCGCCGTCAGTCGTTCGCGCCGGTTGTGGCCGCCGAAGCATCGCCGCTTTCGCCGCCGGCCCATCGCGGTGTCAGGGTAAAGCCGATGCGGCGCGGCGCTTCATCCGGGTCGGCCGAGGGCACGGTGCGCAGGATCACGTTCATCTGGCTGACGTGCTGGATCAGCTGGGTGCGATAGCCCGCATCATCGGTGCCGGTGAAGGTGATCAGGTCGGGGTCGGAATAGCCGATCTCGTCGATCTGCAGGATGCCTAAGCCTCTTTAAGCAAAGCCAAGCGCCACTTCCTGCGCCGGGTCCAGCCCGGCCTCGAAGGCGCGAATCAGGCCACCAGCCGTTCGGCGGCCTTGCGGGCGGGGCCCGCGGCGGCGCGGCGTTTCGGTCAGGTGGTCATCGGCGAACCCCGTCAGTCGGCGCGGGTCCAGAGCCAGGCGCCATCGGGTGACAGGCTCCGCGAAACCTGGCCCAGGCGCAAGAGATGGTTCAGATGCGCCACCGCTTCGGCCATGGCGAGCGGGAACTGGACCGGTCCGACCGGTCGGCGGAACAGCACGGCAAAGCAGTCGGCGGCGGTGCGGGGCACCGCCAGATGATCCAGCAGGCGCGGCAGGGCGGCGGTGTGGTTGTCTTCCATCTGGCGCAGGCGCAGCGGCAGGCCGGTGAAGGGCAGCCTGTGGCCAGGCAGCACGAGGTGATCCTCGCGTGCCAGCGGCTGAAAGCGGCGCGTGCTGTCCAGCCAGTCGGCCAGGGGATCGGCCCCGGGTTCGGTCGGATAAACACCGATGTTGGGCGAGATCGGNNGCAGGAACTGGTCGCCGCCCAGGATCAGCCCGTCGTCCAGCGACCACAGCGTGGCATGTTCGGGCGCGTGGCCGTCACCCATGCGCACCAGCCAGCGCCACGGCAAGCGNNCCAGTACCTCGCCTTCGACGATGCGGGTAAAGCCGACCGGCATCGGCGCCACGACATCGGCAAAGTTGAACGGGCGTTCGGTCTGACGCTCTGCCAGCATCGCCGCGGGCATGCTNNTGGCGCGGCGCCAGAAGGTCATCGCTTCGGGCGTTGGCAGGGCCTGGTCGTCCAGCACCAGCATGCGGGCGTAAAGCCAGGCGGTGCGGGGCATCAGAAGCTCGGCACCCTGCGCCTGGAACCAGTAAGCCATGCCGATGTGGTCGGGGTGATGGTGGGTGACCAGCACACGCCGCACCGGGGNCGCAACCAGCGGGCCATCCAGCAGGGACTGCCACAGCGCGGTGCCGCGTTTGGACCGGAACCCGGTATCGACCACGGTCCAGCCGTCGGCATCCTTCAGCGCATAGACATTGACGTGATCCAGCGCCATCGGCAGCGGCAGGCGCAGCCACAGCACGCCCTCGGCCACCTCGATGGCGCCACCTTCGGGCGGGCCTTCGGCAAACGGATGCTGGATGCCCGCCCCATCGGTCGTGTCGCTGCCGGGGTGGGTTCGGCGGTCATGCGTCCAGCGCTTCGGGCGCGATGGCGAACAGGGGCGCCGCGCCGTCGCGGGCGGCGGCCAGTTGCGCCGCATGTTCGGGCAGCAGGCGCTTGACCGCCACACGGGCCAGCGGCAGCCGGGCGGGGTCGGCCAGCGCGGCCTTCAGGTGGTAATGCGCCGACAGCACGCGGGCAAAGGCGCGCAGATAGGGTACGGCGCAAGCAAAGCGGTCGTCCATGGATTGCGCCAGCATGACCTCGGTGCCGTCGCGCAGCGCTTCGGTGGCGGCCCAGACATCATAAGCCAAGTCCGGGTGGCTGGCGCGGGCGTCTTCGGCACCCTGTTCGATTTCGTCGAACAGCCGGAACGCTGCCTCGCCGCCGTCCATCATCTTGCGACCGACAAGGTCCATGGCCTGGATGCCGTTGGTGCCTTCGTAGATCGAGGTCACCCGCACGTCGCGGGCGAACTGGGCGGCGCCGGTTTCCTCGATGAAGCCCATGCCGCCATGGACCTGGATGCCCATCTGCGCCACCTCGTTGCCGATGTCGGTGCCGAAGGCCTTGGCCAGCGGCGTCAGCAGGGCGGCGCGGGCCTGCCAGTGGCCCTCGCCCGTGGCGCGGGCCATGTCGATGGCGACGGCGCAATCCAGGGCCATCGCGCGGGCCGAGAAGGTCTCGGCGCGCATGGTGGCCAGCATCCGGCGCACATCCGCATGATCGACGATGGTGCTGGCGCCGGTACCCGTGGCGCCCTGCTTGCGCTCCATGGCATAGGCCAGCGCCGCCTGGGTGGCAGCCTCGGCGATGCCCACGCCCTGCATGCCGACGCCCAGGCGGGCGTTGTTCATCATGGTGAACATCGCGGCCATGCCCTTGCCGGGCTGGCCCACGATCCAGCCGGTGGCGCCTTCAAAGCTCATCACGCAGGTGGGCGAGCCGTGCAGGCCCAGCTTGTGTTCCAGGCTGACGACACGAAGGGAATTGCGTTGACCGGGGTTGCCCTGAGCATCCGGCAGGAATTTCGGCACCAGGAACAGCGAGATGCCGCGCGTGCCCGGCGCGGCATCGGGCAGGCGGGCCAGCACCAGGTGGCAGACATTGGCGGCCACGTCATGGTCGCCCCAGGTGATGAAGATCTTCTGCCCGGTGATGCGGAACGTGCCGTCTTCCANTGGCTCCGCGCGGCTGGTCAGCGCGCCCACATCGCTGCNTTAAGCCTGCGGTTCGGTCAGGTTCATGGTGCCGGTCCAGTCGCCGCTGGCGAGGCNGGGAACGTACAGCGCCTTCAGGTCATCGGAAGCATGGTGTTCCAGCGCCTCGATCTGGCCCTGCGTCAGCAGCGGGTTCAGCTGCAGGGCAAGGTTGGCGTAAGCGAAACTTTCGCCCACGGCGGCGGTCAGCGCCATGGGCAGGCCCATGCCACCCAGATCGGGCGAGGCCGCCATACCAACCCAACCGCCCTCGGCAATGGCACGATAGCCCTCGGCAAAGCCGGGCGAGCTGCGCACGACGCCGTTTTCCAGCCGGGCCGGGTTCTTGTCGCCGGCGCGGTTCAGCGGCGCCAGCACCTCATCGGCCAGCCTNNAAGCCGAGGCGAGGATTTCCTGCGCGAGGTCCGGGGTGGCTTCGGCAAAGCGGTCGGTGGAGGTGACCGGGGCAAGCGGGGCCACATGGGTCAGGATGAAGCTCTGATCGGCCACGGGCGCGCGGAAGGGCATCGGTGTCTCCTCGGGCTTGGCAAGCGCGGTTGGCAAGGGCGGGGCGCTGCTAGACGGCGAGGCTATACCCCGTGCTTTGCTCTTCAAGCCAGACGCTGCGTCATCATGCCCGAAACGACTGTCCTTCCCCCGATGCCGCGGGCGTTGCGCGTGCCGCCGACGTGCTGCGCGCGGACGGTCTTGTCGCGTTGCCGACCGAGACGGTCTATGGCCTGGCGGGCGATGCGCGGTCGGACCTGGCCGTGGCGCGGATATTCGAGGCCAAGGGGCGGCCGCGGTTCAACCCGCTGATCGTGCATGTGCCGGATGTGGTGGCGGCCGAGGCGGTGGCCGTGCTGGATGACCGGGCGCGCAATCTGGCGGCGGCGTTCTGGCCGGGGCCGCTGACTCTGGTGCTGCCGGTGCGGGAGGCAGCCAACTTGTCGCCTTTGGTGACGGCGGGGCTGGACTCGGTGGCGGTGCGGGTGTAAGCGCATCCCTTGGCGCAGGCGCTGCTGCGGGCCTTTGGCGGGCCGGTCGCGGCGCCGTCGGCCAATCCGTCGGGAAAGGTCTCGCCCACCACTTGCGCGCATGTGATGGAGGGGCTGTCGGGCCGGATCGAGGCGGTGCTGGATGGCGGCGCCTGTGCGGTNGGGGTGGAATCGTCGATTCTCGGGCTGACCGGCGAGGCAGTGCTGCTGCGACCCGGCGGCCTGCCGGTCGAGGCGCTGGAGGCGGTACTGGGGGCGCCGGTGGCCCTGCGCGACGAAGCGGCGCCGGTGACGGCGCCGGGGCAGTTGTCCTCGCACTACGCGCCCGAGGCGCGGGTGCGGCTGGACGCGGTTCAGCCACGACCGGAAGAGGTCTGGGTGGGGTTCGGACCGGCCTGCGCGGGCGCGCCGCTTTGGCTGTCGGAAAGCGGTGATCTGGTCGAAGCGGCGGCACGGCTGTTCGCCGTGCTGCGCGAGGCCGACCGGTTGGCGGGGCCGGGCGGCGCCATCGCCTTTGCGCCGGTGCCCGANGTAAGCCTGGGCCGCGCCATCAACGACCGCCTGCGCCGCGCGGCGCCGCGCGAATAGGCCCTCACCCCGGCCCCTCCCCACAGGGAGGGAGAGGCAGATGTTACGCCTTTTCCGGCTGGGTCAACCGCGCTGCACCGCCGGGCGGGCAAGGAAGCGGTCCAGATAGGCGGGGACGTTCTTCAGCTTGTCCCAGTNGGCGATGTCGGCGGCCTTGTAGCCGTCGCGCAGGTTGCGCAGCCAGGGGCCGATGGCGATGTCGGCGATGGAATAGTCGCCGATCCAGTCGCGGCCCTCCAGCGCCTTGTCCAGCACCTTCAACAGCCGCTCGGTTTCGGCGCGGTAGCGTTCCTTCGGGCGCGGGTCCTCGATCTCTTTCCCGGCATAGACGTGGAAAAAGCCGAGTTGGCCGAACATCGGCCCCAGGCCGCCCATCTGGAACATCAGCCATTGCAGGATTTCGTAGCGGTTTTCCTGCGGCATGAGCTTGCCGGTCTTTTCGGCCAGGTAGATCAGGATCGCCCCGCTTTCGAACAGCGCCAGCGGCTTGCCGCCTGGCCCATCGGGGTCTAGGATCGCGGGGATCTTGTTGTTGGGGTTCAGCGACAGGAATTCGGNGGTCATCTGGTCGTTGTTGGCGAACTCGATGCGGTGGCCGTCATAGGGCAGGCCCAGTTCCTCCAGCGCCACGGCGACCTTGATGCCGTTGGGCGTGGGCAGCGAGTAAAGCTGGATCGCCTTGGGATCGCGCGGCGGCCAGCGGTGGGTGATCGGGAAATTGGCAAGGACGGTCAAGGCGGGCTCCATGGGTTTGTCCCGCTACAGGTAGTGCTGAAAAGCGGGTGTTTGAATGGCCCTACCTGTGCCATGGTGGCGCCAAGGTTGTGCAATCCTGCCGGGGCAAATCACCGGGGATGCTTACCGAGGGCACAGGGAACCAAGAGATGCTGAACGAATTCAAGACCTTCATTGCGCGTGGCAACGTCTTCGACCTGGCGGTCGGGATCATCATCGGGGCGGCCTTCACCGCCATCGTGAATTCGGTCGTGAACGACCTGATCAACCCGATCATCGGCCTGATCATCGGCGGGATCGACTTTTCCAACCTGTATGTCGTGTTGAAGGGCACCGTGCCCGAAGGCGCCAGCCTGAAGACGGCGCGCGATTCGGGCGCGGCGGTCTTTGCCTATGGCAGCTTCATCATGGCGGTGATCAATTTCCTGATCATCGCCTGGGTGGTGTTCCTGCTGGTGAAGGCGATGAACAAGGCCAAGGACTCGATGATCAAGAAAGAGGCCGCCGCCGCGGCAGTCGAGGCGCCGAAGGGGCCGACGCAGGAGGAGCTTCTGGCCGATATCCGCGACCTGTTGAAGGCGCGGGCTTAAGACCAGCGGCCCGCGCGCCATGGGCAGCGCGGGCCGATGGGCGGGTTTGCCTAGGCGGCGGCCGCGCCGGTAAGCTGCGCAGGTTCCAGTACCACAGCCGGTAAAGCCACAGCGCGATCAGCGGCGCGAAATGCACGGCGGCGGGCGGCCAGCTGCCCCAGTTGTGCAGGGCGGCCCAGTGGATCAGCACCAGCACGGCGGCGGGATAGGCCAGCCGTTGCAGCGTCTTCCAGCCGGAACGCAACCAGCGCTGCGCCGCGTCGTTCGAGGTGACGGCCAGCGGCACGAACAGCGCCATGGCCAGCCAGCCTGTCCAGATGTCGGTCTTCGGCAGGGCGTCGATGATGCGGTCCAGCGTGCCGCGGTCGATGACGTAGATCACCGTATGCAGCAGGGCATAGGCGAAGGCCGCGACCTCGATGTCGCGGCGGTGATGCATCAGCCAGCGCGGCCAGGCCTGGCCCCGGAACAGCAGCATCAGGCCCGAAGCCATCATGCCGATGATCATGAAGCGGGCGGCGAATTCGCCGGTGGGGTGAAGAAGACCGTGGAAGGCCTGCGGGTCACTGCCGAAGAGGCTGGGCAGCATCCCCAGGGCGGGAAGGGCGAGGACGACCCAGAGGATCAGGGTCGAGGGTTTGTAGCCAAGGATGGTCATGGGGCACCTGTTGTCTGGCACCCCATGAACGCCGGGCGGCGGAGATTCCGTCGCTATCCGGAGGCCGATCTTTGGCCAGACAGTCTCCGCGGTTTCGCGAGGGCCTGCTTGAACTCTGCGACCGAGCGGAAGGGCCAGACAGGATAGTGGCCTTTGGCGAGGAAGTCCTGAACCACTCTCGGGAAGGCCCCCATTGCAGCCACCCCCGCCAGCCGGANTTGCTGAGCGCGGGCTCTGGGGTCCCAACCGGCATATCGTAAATCCGGCCAGAGATACGGGAGGTCGGTATCTAGAAAGAGCACCCACCGGAGCATTTGGCGTCTCGTGTCAGGTGACACGGCATCACGTCCGGTCAGTCGGTGCCGCTTGAAGTCATCATAGATGAGCCAGCATGACTCCCATATCGCGCGAACCACCGGGTCGTCGGTCAAGGGCTGGGCGTCTTCAAAGGTGAAATTGTCAATCCGACCCGCAATGAAGTCGCGCAGGGTCTGGGCAGCTCTGTTCCGCGCGGTTCGGTCAACCTTGGGGTACATGTTGAAATCTTAGCAGAGAGGCGCCGCAGAACAATGAAAAGTGGCGGCACCCCGGAAGGCGCCGCCACAGGAGGCTGGTCTGTCAGATCAGATGTTCAGCGCATCCGCCGCTGCGATCGTCGGCAGGCCAAGCGCGGCCCCCACGGCGGCATAGGTCAGCTTAGGCATGGGTGTTCAGGCGAGAAGGTGCTTGTCCTCGGCGCAGGCGAGCTTCCAGCCCTTGTCGGCCAAGGCCAGCATGAAGGGCATGGTGGCGTTGCCAAGCGCCTGGGTCGAGGTACGCGCCACGGCGCCCGGCATGTTGGCCACGCAATAGTGCATGATGCCGTCAACCTCGTAGATCGGGTCCTGGTGAGTGGTGGCCCGCGAAGTCTCGAAGCAGCCGCCTTGGTCGATGGCAACGTCAACCAGCGCCGCGCCGGGCTTCAGCTCTTTCAGCTGCGCCTTCGAGATCAGCTTGGGCGCCGCCGCGCCGGGGATCAGCACGGCGCCGATGATCATGTCGGCCTCGCGGGCCAGCGCAATGGTGTTCTTNNAAGCGCTGGCATAGGCGTTCTTGAACTGGCCGCCGAACACGTCGTCCAGATAGCGCAGGCGGTTGATCGAGCGGTCCAGCACGGTGACATCCGCGCCCATGCCCGCGGCAACCTTGGCGGCATGGGTGCCGACCACGCCGCCGCCGATCACCAGAACCTTGGCGGGCGAGACGCCCGGAACACCGCCCAACAGGACGCCGCGGCCGCCATTGGCCTNTTGCAGCGTCCAGGCGCCGACCTGCGGGGCAAGGCGGCCAGCGACTTCCGACATCGGCGCCAGCAGCGGCAGGCCGCCGCGGTCGTCGGTCACGGTTTCATAGGCGATGGCGGTCACGCCCGAGGCGAGCAGGTCCCTGGTCTGTTCGGGATCGGGCGCCAGGTGCAGATAGGTGAACAGCACCTGCCCGGCGCGCAGGCGCTTGCGCTCCACCGCCTGCGGCTCCTTCACCTTCACGATCATCTCGGCGGTGGCGAAGACCTCTTCCGCATTGGGCAGGATCGCGGCCCCGGCGGCGACATAGTCGGCATCCGAGAAACCGGCGCCCGTACCGGCATTGGTTTCGACAAACACGTCATGGCCGTGGGCCACGGCCTCGCGCGCGGCGTCGGGCGTCATGCCGACGCGGAATTCCTGCGGCTTGATTTCCTTGGGGCAGCCGATCTTCATGGGGGTCCTCCCTGAACCTGATGGATCAGTGTCCGCCGAATCGGCTGCAAGCGGCTTGATCTTTTCGCTTGCCCGGCCGCAGGCGTTGGAAGAATGTTCGGCAAACAACGCCTCAGGCGAAGGATTCTTGCAAGATGAGCGAGTTGGACGCGACGGACCTGCGCATCCTGACCGTGTTGCAGAAAGAGGGCCGCGTCACCAATGCCGAGCTGTCCGAACGGGTGAACCTGTCGCCTTCGGCCTGCCACCGTCGCGTGCAGCGGCTGGAGGAAGAGGGCTACATCGCCGCTTATGTGGCGCTGTTGAACGCCCGCAAGATGGGGCGGCCGACCACGGTCTTTGTCGAGATCACCCTGCAGGGCCAGGCCGACGAACTGCTGGAGGCCTTCGAGAAGGCGGTGAAACGGGTGCCTGACGTGCTGGAATGCCACCTGATGGCGGGGACCGCGGATTACCTGCTGAAAATCCTCGCCCGCGACACCGAGGATTTCGCTCGCATCCACCGCCAGTACCTGACACGGCTGCCCGGCGTGGCGCAGATGCATTCCTCTTTCNNGCTGCGCACGGTGTTCCAGACCACGGCCATCTCGGTCTAGGCGGCCGGAACCTCGTCGGTCCAGACGGTGAATGTCTTCAGCACGTGTGGGCCGAAGGAATGGATCAGCGGCACGTCGGCAGCGTCGCGGCCATAGGCCACGACGATGCGACCGATGCGCGGCATGTTGTTGCGCGGGTCGAAGGTGTGCCAGCGGCCATCGAGGAAGACCTCGATCCAGGCGGCAAAGTCCATCGGACCGGTGACCGGCACGCCGATGTCGCCCAGATAGCCGTTCACATAGCGGGTGGGGATGTTCATGCAGCGGCAGAAGGCCACCGCCAGATGCGCGAAATCGCGGCAGACTCCGGTGCGTTCCTGCCAGGCCTCGAAAGCCGTGCGGGTGACGCGGGCCTTCATGTAATCGAAGCGGATGTGGTTGTGGACGAAGTCGCAGATCGCCTGCACCCGCGTCCAACCGGGCGGCGTCTGGCCGAACAGGTCCCAGGCGATCTGGCTCAGCTTGTCGGTTTCGCAATAACGGCTGCCGAGAAGGTAGAGAATCGCCTGGTCCGGCAGCTCCGCAATCGGCGCCTCGCGCGCAGCGGGGAAGGCTGGGTCGGGCGAGGCAGCGCTTTCGATGGTGGCATCGGCGCGGATCGAGAACAGGTAGGCAGGCGCCACGAAGCGTCGGCAGGTGTTGCCGAACTGGTCGCGGTAGGCGGTGGTCGGCACGGGTGGCGTGGTGACGATGGCCTCTTGCCGCCGCAGGTCGTCCAGGCGTTCGTCGCGCACCGACATCATCGAGATCATCGGCGTGTCCTGCGCGCAGTCCACGGTGATGTCATAGCCATAGCGGATCAGCATGCGGTCTCCTTCGCGGCCTGTCTGGCCTGGTCAGGCGCCCATTGCGCCCGGAAAGCGGTTCCACCGCAAAGGAAAACCCCGGCCTGACGGACGGGGGCTGCCCAAAGCGGGCCTTTCGGCCCCAGTGTCGCGGCTAACGCCTTAAAGAGCGCCTTCGCGCTGAGCCTTCTTGCGCGCGAGCTTGCGCGCACGGCGGATCGCTTCGGCTTGCTCCCGCGCCTTCTTGACGGAGGGTTTCTCGAAATGCTGCTTGAGCTTCATTTCGCGGAACACGCCTTCGCGCTGGAGCTTCTTCTTCAGGGCCCGGAGGGCCTGTTCGACGTTGTTGTCACGAACGCTGACCTGCATGTGGTTTTCACCACCTTTCTAAGCTGGAGTTGCACGGTATGTGCAGGCCGGGGCGCATAGCAGAAGGCAGAGGGCTTGTCCACCGCCGCGGGATCAGGTGGCCCGCTGGCGAAGATCGGCCGCGGGCAGGGCGCGGCCAAGCGCCCAATGCAGCGCAGCCGCGAACAGCGCGGCGTTCACCATCGGCACGGCGGCCGCAGTGGGGGCGACGATCCCGGTCGCCACATAGGCAGCACCGGCGCCCAGGTCGATCAACTGGATCGCCACCATGCCGCGCGCCCAGAACAGGTTGTTACCGGATCGCGGGCGATGCGGAACATGCCCAGGCCATAGACCAGGAAGCGCGCCGCCAGCATGGCCAGCGGATAGCCGGCATCGGCGGCGGGCGGGGTCAGGCCCTGCCAGGCGACAAAGCCCGCGGGAACGGCGAAATACAGCGCAGCCAGCACGATCTGCGAAAGGCCGATGACGATGGCGACGGGGCGAAGGTAGGTCATGGAAGGCTCCTTGGGGTGCGATGGGGCAAGCTAGGGCCTTTACTTCACTAAGTGAAGTAGTTACCAAAAGTGAAGTTTTGGGAGTCTTGTCATGGCCGATGCATTGCCCCTGAGCAGCGACTGCACACCCGCCTGCCCGATTGCGGCCGCCAGTGAAATCCTGTCGGGTAAATGGACGACGCTGATCTTCCGCGACCTGTTCGGCGGCATGCGACGCTACAGCGAGCTTCAGACATCTCTGGCCGGGATCAGCCCGCGCATCCTGGCCGAGCGGCTGCGCATGCTGGAAGACGCCGGGCTGGTCCATCGCACGGTGATTCCCACCGTGCCGCCGCGCACCGAGTACCGGCTGACCGAAAAGGGCCGCCGGGTCGAGCCGGTGCTGGCGGCCATGGCGGGCTTCGGGCAGATGCTGCAAGAGACGGCGCAAAGCCGCGACGGCGTGGCATGATGGCGGTTTGCGGCGTAAGCGCTAGATTGACGGCGGCGACGGAGGCAAAGGCAATGACCGAAACTGGCGAAGACCCGCGGGTGCGGATGATGCAGGCGGTGCTGAAGCATGTGCCCTTTGACGGCTGGTCGGACACGGCTTTCCGGGCCGCGGCGGAAGAGGCNGTGCCGCTGGCACTGGCCCGGGGCATCTTCCCGCGCGGGGCGGTGGACCTGGCGGCGGCGATCCACCGGCAGGGCGATGCCGAGATGACGGCGCGGCTGGCGGGCGAAGCGCTGACCGGCCTGCGCTTCCGCGACCGGGTCGCCCATGCGGTGCGGTTGCGGCTGGAGATCGCCGACCGCGAGGTGGTGCGGCGGGCCTCGGCGCTGTTCGCGCTGCCCTTGCATGCCGCCGAGGGCGCGCGGCTGATCTGGGGCACGGCGGATGCGATCTGGACGGCGCTTGGCGATACCTCGCGCGACGTGAACTGGTATTCCAAGCGCGCCACCCTGTCGGCGGTCTATGGTTCGACCGTGCTCTATTGGCTGGGCGACGACAGTCCGGGGCACGAGGCGACCTGGGCCTTCCTCGACCGGCGCATCGAGGATGTGATGCAGATCGAGAAGGCCAAGGCGAAATTCCGCGACAACCCCTGGGCAAGGCGNCTGCTGAACGGGCCTTTGAAGGTGCTGGACCGGGTGCAGGCGCCGCGCGGGCAGGACCATCTGCCNGGGGAAGCTGTGATGACCCTGTCCCACACCATGCGTGCCGTCGAGATCACCGCACCGGGCGGGCCAGAGGTGCTGAAGCCCTGCACGATGCCGGTGCCGGTGCCGGGGCACGGGCAGATCGTCATCCGCGTGGCCTATGCCGGGGTGAACCGGCCCGATGCTTTGCAGCGGGCCGGGATGTATGCCCGCCAATGCCTCGCCCTGCCGGGGCTGGAGGCTTCGGGCACGGTCGTGGAACTGGGCGCCGGGGTCACGCGCTGGCAGATCGGCGACCGGGTGACGGCGCTGCTGCCGGGCGGNGGCTATGCCGAATATGCGGTGACCATGGCCGACCATGCCCTGCCGGTGCCCGAGGGCATGGGCCTGCGTGAGGCCGCCTGCCTGCCCGAGACCTGCTTCACCGTCTGGTCCAACGTGGTGATGCGNGGGGGCCTCAANGGGGGCGAGCGGTTCCTGGTGCATGGCGGGTCGTCGGGGATCGGCACCACGGCGATCCAGATTGCCCGGGCGCTTGGGGCGCGGGTCTTCACCACCGCCGGGTCCGCCGAAAAATGCGCGGCCTGTGGGGAGCTGGGGGCGGAGCGGGCCTTCAACTATCGGGATGAGGACTGGGCGGCCGAGGTGAAGGGGATGGGCGGGGCCAACCTGATCCTCGACATGGTGGGCGGGTCCTATATCGCCCGGAACATCCGGGCGCTGGCGGATGAGGGGCGGCTGGTGCAGATCGCCTTCCTGCANGGGGCCAAGGCCGAGGTGAACTTTGCCGAGATGATGACCCGGCGGCTGGTGCTGACCGGCTCGACCCTGCGGCCGCAGTCCGACCTGGCCAAGGCCCGCATCGCCGCCGAGGTCGAGGCCCATGTCTGGCCGCTGATCCGGGAGGGGCGCTTTGCCCCGGTGATGGACAGCGAGTTCCCGCTGGCCGAGGCGGCGGCGGCCCATGCCCGGATGGAGGGATCGGGCCATGTGGGCAAGATCGTGCTGAAGGTGGAGTGAGGGGGCGTCCGAGCTCGGACGCTTGGTTGGACACAGGGATTTCAAGGGGTTACGGGCGCGGATTAACTTGGACTTAAGGATTGTCCGAGGTGGTGGCGGCGCGCTCTGGCGTGCCGGGGAGCGAGGGAGTGGTGCGCAATGAATGCGCACCCTACGTATGGAAGGTGGAGTAGAAGGGACTCAGGAACGCGCGGACCATGGACGGGAGGCTGTCATGGAACCGGGACTGAAACTGCTGAAAGGATATCCCGCCGATGTCGTGGCCGTGGAGGTGGTCGGGCACGTCACCAAGGCGGATTACGAGGATCGCCTGACGCGCGGTGGAAAAGGCCATCGCACGCGAGGGCAAGGTGAAGATCCTCTACCTCGCGGGCGAGGATTTCGCGACTATTCGCCCGCCGCGGCCTGGGAGGACATGACGCTTGGCCTCATGCACCTGACGAAATTCGCGGGCGTCGCGCTGGTCACCGATGTGCCCTGGCTGGCCGCGGCGACACGGCTTTTCGCGCCGCTGGTGCCCTGCCCGGTGCGGGTATTCCCGCTGGCGGCGCTGGACGAGGCGAAGGGGTGGATTTCCGGGCGGTGACCACGGTCAGCAAGCCGTAGGGCGGGGTTCACCCCGCCGATCTGCGACGCCGCGGAGCGCGGTCGGGCATGGGGTTGGAAAGTGCCGGGGTGAACCCCGGCCTACCGGGACGGAAAGATGGTGGGTCGGGGGAATTGCCCAAAGTACGAAATGAGCAGCGCTTTGTAGGGTGCGCATTCATTGCGCACCATGAACGGTGGGGTTAGTCGGGCGACGGGTAAAGGGTGGCGTAGGAGGTGCGCAATGAATGCGCACCCTACGGCTCGCTGCTCGGACGTGGAATAGGCAAAGTTCATTGCGCAGCCTAAGGGGCGATTTTGGTCGAATTCGGTCATTCACTTTCCCGCAGCTAGTAGGGTTTTCGGCCTAAGTTTCTGTGTGCGATAGTCTTTCGCGCCACCATTCGTTAGGTGCCCCTTGCGTCTCCACAGTTCGCGGCAAGTTGCCAACAGAGCAACGCCGAAGAAAACAGTTATAAAGAAGTAAAGCCCTTCAACTAGTGAAGAAACTGCAAGCCCCTTATATTGGCTTGGCTCAAGAAAGATGCGCCATCGACCGCGAGAACTGGCACTGCTCAACCCAAACTGCAGATAGAAGACAAGTGCAAGAAAGGCCAGGCTTGAAAGGCAAGCCCGAAATAGTTCGTAAGTTTCAGGCTTTTGACGATTCGGGACTTCCTGCCGAAGGGCATAGGACAATGCCACGAGGGGGCAGTATAGCTCATATAGAATCCTAGAACCATGGCAACAGAATAGCTGTTTGAGCTATTTCTATCAGAGTTTATCAGAGAATCGAGATCTGAATCTTTGTTAAGCCAAAACCAATCAAGCCCATAATCTGAGATGCCGCGCAGGGCAAACTCGGCGCATGATGGGCAATGATCCATGGCAATCTTGGCGAATAGGTATAACAGCGCTAAGCGAAATCGCAAGAAGCAGAAGGACCAGCCATATCTTTCGCATGCGCGCTCCCTGATTTTCCACTTTCTTAGGCGCCCACACAACATGGGACAGCTGAGTTGGATTGGAAAGTCCCGTTGCTCTGGCGCTGTTTCTTCATTCTTTCGGCAAGCAAGGCTGGGTGAAATCCACTACATTGACGGAATCCTCGCATTCTACCGAAAGCTCCTTTTCCGCGCGCGACATGCGACACCTCGCTCTGGAACTGCGTACGAAAGCGAGGAGGGCGGGACTCCGCCCCTCCGCTGCTCCCGCCCCCATTCCTTAACGCCAGATGAATCCGCCGACGCAACCCGTTGATTTCCCTCACCCCCGCAAGCGTCCGAGCTCGGACGCCCCCGAAGGACCCCAGGCCCGCCCTCGCTTACCCGCATCCGCAGAAGACAGGAGAAACACAGGGAGACCGATCCCGACCCGCTGGAGCACCCGCCGCCAAAGCCCGCACGACACCACCACCCACAGGGGCCAACGGCCAAACCCGCCGCGGCCCGACTCTCCGGGTGGGAGGCTATCGCCCTTCCCTTTGTCGCGCGAGGGCGATCCGGGTCGTCGGGACGCTGGGGGGGGGCTGGGGAGGCGCGCGGTGGCGGCGAGGCCCGGCCTTCGCCGGGGCGAGGAGGGCCGGGGGAACCCTGGCTTACGCTCGTGCAGCGCAAGGGGATGGGCAGGATTGCCCATCCTGCCGGACCGGTTCGCGTCCGGTGCCCGCCCCCAGCAAGCCGCAGGGCGGGGTTCACCCCGCCGATCTGCGCGCGGTGTCCCGGAGCGCGGTCGATCATGGGGTTGGAATGCGCCGGGGTGGAAGAACGGTGGGTCGGGAGACTTGCCGAACGAGGAAATGCGCAATGGTTCGCCAGCGCTCGACGCAAACTCGCCACCCCTCAAGGCGCGTTGCGATCAGACCCTGACTCCGCCTGGCGTCCAGGCTCGGGCGCCCCGGCCGGGGCCGCTCAGACGCCCTGCTTCAGCAGCCGGGCCTTCTGACGGTCCCAGTCGCGCTTGGCCGAGGTCTCGCGCTTGTCGGCCAGCTTCTTGCCCTTGGCCACGCCCAGCTTCAGCTTCACCACGCCCCGGTCGTTGAAATAGAGCCGCAGCGGCACGATGGTCATGCCCTCGCGCGCGGTGGCCGACCATAGGCGGGCCAGTTCCTTGCGGGAGACCAGAAGCTTGCGGCGGCGGCGTTCCTCGTGCCCCCAGGTCTTGGCCTGCAGGTAGGGCGCGATGTAGCCGTTGATCAGCCACAGCTCGCCGCCCTCGACGCTGGCATAGCTGTCGCCGATGTTGGCCCCGCCTTGGCGCAGGCNTTTGACCTCGGACCCCAGCAGCACGATGCCCGCTTCCAGATCGGATTCGATGTGGTAATCGAACCTTGCCCGGCGGTTTTCGGCGATGAGCTTGGAGTTGGGGTCGGATTTCTGGGCCATGATCCGACCGAGATAGGATANGGGAGGCGGGCTGTCCAGAACCGGCGTCCCCAGAGGCAGGACAGATGCGCGAGATCGAGGTTCAGGGCCGGTTGGAACAGCGCCTTCTGGCGACCTCGATCCTGGCCACGCTGACCATCGGCGCCGCGGCCCTGGTCTTTGCCTTTCTTACCGGTTCTTTCGCCATCGCCTTTGACGGGGTCTATGCGCTGGTCGATGCCAGCATGGGTGGCCTTGCCCTGATCGTGGCGCGGCTGATCCTGGCCGACGCGCTGAAGCGCGATGTCGAGGAGCCGGGCCGGGTGCGGTACCAGTACGGCTTCTGGCATCTGGAGCCGATGGTGCTGGCGCTGAACGCCACGATGCTGGTGCTGATCACCGGCTATGCCCTGGTCAGCGCGGTCCTGTTGCTGTTGGAAGGCGGCCACAAGGCCGATTTCGACCTGGCGATGATCTATTCGGCCGCGGTGGTGGTGGCTTGCTTCGGCATGGCCTGGCGCCAGCACCGGCTGAACCGGCGGATCGACTCCAGCTTCCTGGCGCTGGACGTGAAGAGCTGGCTGATGTCGGGCTCGATCACGCTGGCGCTGTTCGTGGGATTTGCCGTGGGCGGACTGATGGAGGGCACGCGGCTGGCCTGGATGCAGCCCTTCGTCGACCCGGCGGTGCTGGCGCTGGTCTGCCTGGTGGTGCTGCCCCTGCCCTTTGGAGACCTGCGCGCGGCGGTGGCCGATATCCTGCGCATGGCCCCGGCCGATCTGGATGCCCATGTGATCGCCGTGGCCGAGGCCGCCAAGGCGCGGCACGGCTTTGCCGACGTCTACACCTATGTTGCCCGCATCGGCCGGTCGACCCTGATCGAGATTGATTTCCTTGTGCCGCCCGGCTGGCCCGTCGGCTCTATTGCGGAACTTGACGCCATACGGCACGACGTCAGTGTTGCCCTTGGCGACGAGGGGCCGGACCGCTGGCTGACCATCTCGTTCACCGAGAGCCCGAGATGGGCGTTCTGACCCCGCGCCCTGTTGCCCCTGACCCCCGGCGATGCGCCGGGACCAGACTGGACCTGACGGAATGCTGCTGCAACTGAGCCTTGGGACCGTGGTGATCTGCGTGACCATCGTGATCTCGGCCTATGCCGCCTGGGGGCTGGAGCTGTTCATCTCGCGCTATGCCCGGCTTCTGGTGCCGAACCGGCGCAAGCCGCATTTCGTGCTGGCCATGGCCGGGGTGTCGCTGCTGGCGCAGGCCATTGTCACCATCGGCGTCTGGCTGTGGGCGCTGATCTTCTGGGCGGTCGGCGCGCTGCCGGATTTCGAGCACAGCCTGTATTTCGCGCTGGTCTGCTATTCGACCCTGGGCCTTGGTGACATTGTCCTGCCCGACCAGTGGCGCATCCTGTCAGGCATGACGGCGGCGAACGGCTTTTTGTCCTTCGGCATCGTCACCGCGCTGATGATCGAGACGCTGCGCCATGTCCGCTTTGCCCATGGCAGCCCGAACCGCCCGCCGTCCTGAGGCCGCAGCCCTGAAGCCGCAGTCCTGAAGCCGCCGTCAGGCCGCCAGCCGGAGGCGGCGGTCCAGGAAGGCGCGGGCGGCGACCGGCGACAGGCGGGGGAAGAAGCCTTCGCCGGGCAGGGCGGCTTCATCACCCAGTCCGGGGCAGTGCAGCAGGGCGCCGGTCTGGCACCAGATCGCCTCTTCCTCGGCAAAGACCGGGCGCACTGCTTCGGTGGCTTGCAGGGTGACGGCGGTCACGCCCGCCCGCCCGGCCAGCGCCGAGGCTAACACCAGCACCGCCAGGGCATCGGGCAGGGCCGGGTCGTCCAGGGTTTCCACCAGCAGGTGCTGGCCGGGCAGCAGCACCAACCCGGCGCAGGTGCCCAGCATGCCGCCTGCCAGCCGCAGGGCCTNTGTGTGCGCGGCCAGCGGACGCCGTTCCAGCGCGGCGATGCGCACCAGGCCGCCATCCCAGGACTGCACGCGCTCGCCGATGCGCAGCGCGGCGGCGTCGCGCCAGCCGGTTTCGGTTTCCACCATCGTNNGTACCAGCAGGCCGGTTTCCGGGCGCGCCGTGCGGGCGGTGAAGACGGGATGGGCGGGGACGGTGCGGGTGAAGTCCTTCAGGAACATGATGCTCTCCGGAGCAGGTGATGGGGAGTTGGCGGTGTGTCGGGTCGGCCGCTTCGGCCTTGCGCCCAATTGGCACCGGGATTTTGCCGCTTTTTGTCAAGGTTGCGGCCCGGTCTGGGCGCATTGGCCTTGCCCGGAACACTGGCGCGGGATGCCCGCCATTGTTCGCGTCCTGCGGCCCGGTTCACCCGCCGTTAAGGATGTTTCGCTTTCCAATCAGCCGCTTGCGGCCTTCAGGGCCGAATCAGCGCCGCGCCCGCGTCAGCACGAAGAGGCCAGAGCCGACCACCAGCGCCGATCCCAGCAGGGTGGCCATGTCCGGGCGTTCGCCAAAGACCGCCACGCCCAGGATCATGGCAAAGACAAGGCGGGTATAGCGGAAGGGTGTGACCGCCCCGACCTCGCCGGTGCGCATGGCGGCGGTCAGGAAGGCATAGCCCGCGATGCCGAAGACCGCCGCCGCCAGCGCCTTGGCCAGCGCCGAGGCGGGCGGCAGGGCGGCATTGCCCTGCACCGCCAGGATGATCGCGCCAGCGATGGTGAACATCAGATAGCCCACGACCCNCAGTTGCGCGTTGGACAGCGCGGGTGGGGCCGCGCGGGTGGCCAGGTCGCGTCCGGCAAAGCCCAGCATCGCCGCCACCGACAGCAGCGACAAGAGGTCGAACCCCGTCACGCCGGGCCGCAGGATCACCATGACCCCGGCAAAGCCCACCGCCACCGCGGACCAGCGCCGCCAGCCGATGGTTTCGTGAAACAGGATTGAGGCACCCAGCATCACCACCAGGGGCGTCGCTTGCAGGATGGCCGAGGCCACGGACAGGGGCGTAAGCGCCACGGCGAGGGCGTAGAAGAGCCGCCCGGAAATTTCGAACCCCGACCGCACCAGCAGCGGCTTCGAGACCAGGGCTGCCGGAAACACCGGCTCGCCCCTGCGGGTGGCCCAGGTGGCGAAGAAGGCCATGCCGGTCAGGCCAAGCACCATCACGACAAGGCCAAGCGCCATGTCGCGGGCTGCCGATTTCAGGAACATGTCCTCGACGGCGAAGCCCGCCATCGAGGCCACCATGAACCCCGCGCCGCGCAGGTTATGCGCGGCGGACCGTTGGGCGGAGGCGAGGCTCAGATGATCCCCGCGAATTCCATCGCCGCCTTGATGCGCGCCTTGGTGCCATCGGTCAGCCCGACCAGCGGCAGGCGCACCTCTTCGCTGCAACGGCCCAGAAGCGACAGGCCGTATTTGGCNNGTACCAGGCCGGGTTCCAGGAAGATCGCCTCGTGCAGCGGCATCAGCCGGTCCTGATAGTCCAGCGCCTTGGCATAGTCGTTACNCAGCGTCGCGGCCTGGAACTCGGCGCACAGCCGCGGCGCCACGTTGGCAGTAACCGAGATGCAGCCCACGCCGCCATGGGCGTTGAAGCCAAGCGCCGTGGCATCCTCACCCGACAGCTGGATGAAGTCCGGCCCACAGGTGATGCGCTGTTGGCTGACGCGGGCCAGGTTGGCGGTGGCATCCTTGACGCCGACAATGCGCGGCAGCTTCGCCAGCTCGCCCATCGTGGCGGGCAGCATGTCCACGACGGACCGGGCCGGGATGTTGTAGATGAAGATCGGCAGGCTGCAGCAATCGTGCAGTGCCGTGAAATGGGCAATCAGGTAGACCTGGGTCGGCCGGTTGTAGTAGGGCGTCACCACCAGCGCCGCCGTGGCGCCGANCCTTTCGGCGTGGCGGATCAGGCGGATGCCTTCGGCCGTATTGTTCGACCCCGCGCCCGCCATGACCGGCACCCGGTAGGCGGCATATTCGACGACGGCTTCCACCACGGCTTCATGCTCTTCGTGGCTCAGCGTCGGGCTTTCGCCCGTGGTGCCCACCGGGACAATGCCCGACGAGCCCTCGGCGATGTGCCAGTCCACCAGTTNTTTCAGCGCGTCGAAATCGACGGCGCCGTTCTTGAACGGCGTCACCAGGGCTGGAATGGACCCCTTGAACATGGTGCGCTCTCCTCTGGGTGGCGGGCTCATCTTCGATGAGTCGTCCGCATGGCAAACGAGGGCTTCCTTAGCGGCATGGGGGCTTTGCAAAGGCCCGCCGATGGTGGGGGCGTTGACGGCTTCGTGGCTTGCGGGCGGCGGGGGCGACGGGCAGAGTCCGGTCATGACCCGGACGTTCCGACAGATCACCCGCTCGCTCGCGGCACTGGCCCTGACATTGCTTGCGGCCCCGCAGATGCTGCGCGCCGACGAGGCCGCGGCGCTGAAGGCGGCGCTGGCCGAAACGGCGGCCAAGGACTGGGCGGGGGCCGAGGCCGCCGCCATGGGCGCGGGTAAGGTCGGGCAGGACATCGTCGAGTGGCAGGTGCTGCGTGCGGGCGAGGGGCTGCTTGGCGAATACGAGGATTTCCTGGTGCGCCGTGCCGACTGGCCCGGCCTGCCGCTGTTGAAGGAGAAGGGCGAGATCGCGGTGGCGCGGTCTTCCACTCCCGAACGGGTGGTGGCCTATTTCAACGGCGAGGCGCCGGAAACCGCGGGCGGCGCGCTGGCCTATGTCGCCGCGCTGACCGCCCTTGGCCAGCAGGGCGCTGCGCGCGAAGCGGCGCGCAAGGCCTGGGTGGACCTGTCCTTCACCGCCGAGGAACAGGCGGCGATGCTGGCCGCACAGGGCGCCGCGCTGGCCGACCTGCACTGGGCGCGCACCGACCGGCTTCTGTGGGACGGCGACCGCGGCGAGGCGCGGCGCATGTTGCCGTTGTTGCCGGATGATCGCCGGGCGCTGGTTTACGCGCGCCTTGGGTTGCAGGACAACGAACCGGGCGTCAGCGCCCGCATCGACGCCTTGCCCAAGGCGCTGACCGCTGACCCCGGCCTGGCCTTCGACCGCTTCACCTGGCGCATGAACAAGAGCCGGTACGACGACGCGGCTGCGCTGATCCTGGAACGCAGTTCCATGGAAAACGGCCTCGGCTANCCCGAAGCCTGGGCGCCGCGCCGCGCCAATCTGGCAAGGCAGCTGATGCGCGACGGCGAGTTTTCCGAAGCCTATGCCGTCGCCGCCCGCCACGGGCTGACGGGTGGCAGCGACTATGCCGACCTGGAATTCCTTGCGGGCTTCATCGCGCTGCGCAAGCTGAACGATCCCGCCAGCGCCCTGCCACATTTCGAGGCACTGCAGGCGGCCGTCAGCACCCCGATCAGCCTGNNTCGCGCGCTGTACTGGCAGGGCCGCGCCGAAGAGGCGCTTGGGCGCAAGGACCAGGCGAATGCCGACTATCGCGCCGCCGCCCGCCACCAGACCAGCTATTACGGCCTTCTCGCGTCGGAACGCCTGGGCCTGGCGCTGGATCCCTGGATCCTCGAAGGCTCGCCGTTGCCGCCCTGGCAGGGGGCCGATTTCACCAGAAGCTCGGTCTTTGCTGCGGCCAACCTGCTGCTGGATGCCGGCGACCGCACGCTCGCCAAGCGCTTTGCCCTGCACCTGGCCGAAAGCCTGGACGAGACCGAACTGGAGCAATTGGCCGCCTGGGCCACCGACCGGGGCGAGCCACATATCGCCCTTCTGGTTGCCAAGGCCGCCGCCGAACGCGGCGCCATCCTGCCGCGGCCCTATTTCCCGGTGCTTACCATGGTGCCGGAAGACGGGCTGTCGGTCAGCCGCGCCTTTGCCTTGGCCATCTCGCGCCGGGAAAGCGAGTTCGACCCGGCGGCGCGCAGCCCGGCCAATGCGCAGGGCCTGATGCAGCTTCTGCCCACCACCGCGCAGCACATGGCCGACAAGCTGGGCCTGCCGTTCAAGGCGGCGCTGTTGACCGCCGATCCGACCTATAACGCCCGGCTTGGCACCGCTTATCTGGCGCAACTGGTCGAAGAATTCGGCCCTGCTGTCGCCTTGGTCGCCTCGGGCTACAACGCCGGGCCGGGCTTACCGCGTGCCTGGATCAAATCGCTTGGCGATCCGCGCAGTCCGTCGGTGGACATCGTGGACTGGGTCGAGATGATCCCCTTCACCGAGACCCGCACCTATGTGATGCGCGTATCCGAAGGGCTGGTGATCTATCGCGCCAAGCTGAAGGGTCAGGCCGGGCCCATCGACCTGACCGGAGAACTTACGGGCCGATAGCGCAAACGGTTGCGTCTTTCCCGCGGCGACGTAAGGTTGCGGCCGACCAAGACAGGCCGTTCCGCGGGAGGGGGCAATGACACCAGGGGCAGTTTACCCCGATCTGAAGGGGGCATCGGTCTTCATCACCGGCGGCGGCTCGGGCATCGGTGCCGCCCTGACCGAGGGCTTCTGCGCGCAGGGTGCCCGCGTCGCCTTTGTGCAGCGCCGCGATGCCTCGGGCTTCTGCGACCAGGTGGCAGACCGCACGGGCAACCGGCCCTTCTTCCTGCCCTGCGACATCACCGACACCGCCGCCTTGCAGACCACCATCGCCCGCGCGGCCGAAGCGCATGGTCCGGTCACGGTGCTGGTCAACAACGCCGCCAACGACCAACGCGCAAAGACGCTGGAGATCGACGAGGCGTTCTGGAATGCCTCGCTGAACGTGAACCTGCGCTCGTATTTCTTCGCGGCCCAGGCGGTGATCCCCGGCATGAAGGCGGCNGGGGGCGGGTCGATCATCAACTTTTCCTCCATCAGCTATATGATGGCCGATACCGGCTATGTGCCCTACATCGCCTCGAACGCCGCCATCACCGGCATGAGCCGCAGCCTGGCGCGGGAGTTTGGCCCCGACCGCATCCGCGTGAACGCGCTGGCGCCGGGATGGGTGCTGACGCAAAAGCAGAAGGACCTGTGGGTCACGCCCGAGGCGCTGGCCAACCATCTGAAGATGCAGTGCCTGAAAGACACCATCGACCCCGAGGACATGGTGGGCGGNGTGCTGTTCCTGGCCTCGAAGGCCAGCCGGATGATCACCGGCCAGTGCCTGGTGATCGACGGCGGCGTGGTGGTCACGGGATGAGGACGGACTGGATCGCCGCCGACTGGGGCACCTCGAACCTGCGCGCCTGGGCGATGGGACCGGGCGGCGCCATCGCGCATGGCGAAAGCCCTGAAGACATGGGCACGCTGTCGCGCGACGGCTTCGAACCCGCGCTGCTGCGCCTGATCGCGCCCTGGTTAAGCGGCGACCGGGTGACGCCGGTCATCGCCTGCGGCATGGTCGGCGCCCGGCAGGGCTGGGCGGAGGCCGCCTATCGCGCCGTGCCCTGCGCGCCGGTTTCCGCCGCCGCAATGAAGGTGGCGCCGACGACGGATTCNCGCATCCGCGTTCATATTGCCCCCGGCCTGTCGCAGGACCGCCCCGCCGATGTGATGCGCGGCGAGGAAACCCAGATCGCCGGGGCGCTGGCGCTGAACCCCGGCTTTGACGGCGTGCTGTGCCTGCCCGGCACCCATGCCAAATGGGCGCAGGTCAGCGCGGGCGAGGTCGTCAGCTTCCAGACCTTCTTGACGGGCGAGATGTTCGCGCTTCTGTCCACCCAGTCGGTGCTGCGGCACGACACGGCGGCCGAGGGCTTCGACGGCGCTGCCTTCGACGACGGGGTGGCCGACACCCTGTCCCGGCCAAATGACCTTGCCGCCCGGCTGTTCCGCCTGCGGGCCGAGGGGCTGCTGCATGGGCTGTCGCCGCTGGCGGCGCGGTCGCGGCTGTCGGGCCTGCTGATCGGCGCCGAACTGGCCGCATCGAAACCCTATTGGCTGGGCCAGCCCGTTGCGCTGGTGGGGGCCGATGGCCTGTCGTCAGCCTATGCCCGCGCGCTGGCCAGCCAGGGCGTGACCGCCCGCACCCTGCCCGCCACCGACTGCACGCTGGCCACCTGTCTGCCCTTGCCAAAGAGCTTGTCCCATGACCCACCGCCCCATCATCGCCATCCTGCGCGGCATCACCCCGCCCGACGCTGTCCCGGTCGCCGAGGCGCTGATCGGCGCNCACATCACCCGTATCGAGGTGCCGCTGAACTCGCCGCATCCGATGACCTCGATCGCGGCAATGGCCAGGGCCTTCGGGGACCACGCCCAGATCGGGGCAGGCACGGTGCTGACGGTGAAGGACGTGGCCGAGGTGGCCGATGCCGGCGGCAGGCTGGTGGTTTCGCCCAACTGCGACCCCGAGGTGATTGCGGCCACCAAGGCGCGGGGCATGGACAGCTGGCCNGGGGTGATGACACCGACCGAGTGCTTCGCCGCGCTGAAGGCGGGGGCGGACGGGTTAAAGCTATTTCCGGCCAGCCTGATCGGGCCCGAGGGGCTGAAGGCGATCCGGGCCGTGCTGCCGAAGGGCTGCCCGGTCTATGCCGTGGGCGGGGCCGGGGCGACGAATTTCGGCGACTGGATCAGGGCCGGGGCCGATGGGTTCGGCATCGGGACCGCGCTTTATGTGCCGGGCCTGACGGCGGGCGAGGTGGGGAGGCGGGCAGCCGCGATCGTGGCGGCCTGGGAAATGGCGAGAGGAGCCTGAGATGAACCTGTTCGATGACCGGGTCTGTGAACTGGGCGAGGGACCGTTCTGGCACCCGCTGCGCGAGGCGCTGTTCTGGTTCGACATCCTGGGCAAGCGGTTGCTGTGCCGGGGCGCGGATGGTCCGCGGGAGTGGCAGTTCGCCGAGATGGTCTCGGCCGCCGGGGTGATCGACCGGGACGAGCTGCTGATCGCCTCGGAAACGGCCCTGTTCCGGTTCAACCTGGAGACCGGGGTGCGGCGGGACGTGGTGGCCATGGAGGCGGACGATCCGGCGACCCGGTCCAACGATGGCCGGACGGATCCGATGGGTGGGTTCTGGATCGGGACCATGGGCAAGGTCGAGGGGCCGGAGGAACCGCGGCGCGGGTCGATCTACCGCTTCTTCGGNGGCGAGCTGCGGCGGCTGTATTCGGGGATCGGGGTGTCCAATGCCATCTGCTTTGCGCCGGGCGGGCGGGTGGCCTTCTTTTCGGATACCCCGACCCGCCAGGTCATGCGGGTGGCGCTGGATGCCGGGGCTGGCGGCGGGGAGCCGGAGGTGTTCCTGGACCTGACCGCCGAGGGGCTGTTGCCCGACGGGGCGGTGATCGACGCNCGAGGGGTGATGTGGCTGGCCCAATGGGAGGCCGGGCGGGTGGCGGCCTATGGGCCGGAGGGGCAGTTCCTGAGGAGTTTCCCTTCCTGCCCCCACACCACCTGCCCGGCTTTCGGCGGGCCGGACCTCGCCACCCTGTTCTGCACCTCGGCCCGGGTCGGGCTGGCCGAGGACGAGCGGCTGGACTGGCCGCGGGCGGGGATGACCTTGCCGTCCCCTCGGGGACAAGGGGGCAGCCCGTGCCCCTGGTCCGGCTGTAGGCGTCCGAGCTCGGACGCTTTGCTGGGTCAAGGAAAATCAAGGGCTTGGCGACGCGCATTAACTCGGCATTTACAAATGTCCGGGCTGGCGCGCGGATGGCGACGGCTTGGTCCTGCACTGGTGGTGGTGGCGGCGGCGGCCCTGTGCCCCCTGCCCGGCCGGGCAGAGGAGGCGCCGCTGACATCGGCCGAGGTCACCGAACTGGCCGAGATGCTGGACGCGGCGCTGACCGGCGCGGCCAGCTATGCCCAGGCCGAAGCGCAGGCACGGCACCTGGAGGCGGCGGTCCTGGAGAGGTTCGGCGCCGAAAGCCGCGAGGCGGTGGAGGTCGGGCGCATCCTGACCATGGCGGCGACCTTGCAGGGCCGGGTCGGCGAGGGCACGGCGCGGGGGCGCGCCATGGTGGAAACCGGGCTGCGGGTGATCGAGGGCGACGACCCGCTGATCTATCGCGCGGTTGCGGCCTATGCGGTGGCGCTGCGTGCCTCGGGCCAGGGTGGCGAGGCGCTGGCGCTGGTTTCGGAAGCCCTGACCGAGGCTGACGCGCGCCTGCCGCCCGATGCCCTGGCGGGCGACGAATTGCGGCTGGTTCAGGCGGGCCTGGCAGTGGAGAGCGACAGCGCCACGGCGCTGAACGCCTTTGCGCGGCTGGACGAGCGGCTTGGCGCACGCAGCGATGCGGAAGCGCTGGCGCTGCGGGCCATGGCGCTGATCGGCTGGGGCGAGCTTCAGGTACAACTCGGCGCGCCCGAGGCGGCAATCGACAGCTTTGGTGCGGCCATCGCGGCGCTGGACCGCCAGTTCGCAGCGGTCCGTCACCCGCGCATGGTTCCGGTGCGCCTGAGCGCCGTGGCGCGCAAGGCCGGGCTTCTGGTGCAGGTGGGGCGCGGCGATGAGGTCGAGCCGCTGGTGCGGCCGCTGATGGACGAGGTCGAGGCCGTCTATGGCCCCGAGGCGCCGGTCTGGGCCGATCTGGCCTTTCCGCTGGCCGTGACGCTGGCCGGAACCGAGTGGCGCCCCGCGCGCCGACGAGGCGCTGGCGCTGATGCGGCGCGTCGTGGCCAACTGGGGGCCGTCTACGATGCCGAGACGCTGGATCTGCTGCGGNNGCCCGCATGAGCCTTGCCGTGCTGCTGGCCAGCCGGGGCGATCTTCCCGGCGCCATGGCCGAGATCGACGCGATGNGTAAGCCATGCCCTGCCCGAGATGCAGAGCCAGCTGACCTTTGTGCTGCACGAGGCGCAGCTGGCGGGGCGCATCGGCGCCGAGCAGGCGGTGGACGGCGTGCTGCGGTTGATGCAGGACACCCAGNNGATGCTTGGCGCGGCGGCGGCGCAGCGGCTGCTGGCGGACCGGCTGGCCGCGGGGACGGATGCCGGGGCGGCAGCATTGCGGGCGCGCAGCGATGCNGCGGGGCGGCTGCGCGCCGATCAGGCGGCGCTGGCGGCCGTGGCCTCGCAGCCGCTGGAGGACCGGGACGAGGCGGTGGTGGCGGCGCTGCGCGAGGGGTGCGCGCCGACCGCGCGGCACTGGAGGCCGCCGAGGCGCGGTTGGTGGGGGACTTCCCGCGCTGGCGCAGATGACCGGGGCGCTGCCGCTNNGACTTTGGCAGAGATTCGGGCGCGGCTGGCAGAGGACGAGGCGCTGGTGGTGCTGGCACCGCCGACCGGGCCACAAGACCCCGGCCTGGTGGTGGCGGTCAGCCGCACGGCGGTGGATTGGCACACCTTCCAGGCGGATGCGCCCGAGGTCGAGGCGGCTGTGGTGCGGCTGCGGCAAGGGATCGGGCTGCGGTTGGGTCTGCGCGGGGCGGCGGCGCTGGATGCCGGGGCGGATGCGTAAGCGGATTTCGACCGGGAGGCGGCGGCCTGGCTGTGGGCGCAGAGCTTTGGCCAGGTNGGAAGGGTGATCGGCGGCAAGGCGCATCTGTGGGTGGAAATGCGCGGGGTGATNGGGGCGCTGCCGCCGCAGCTGTTGCTGACGGCGCCTGCGGGGGAGGGGTCTGGTGCGGCGCCCTGGGCGATGCGGCGGTTCAGCTTTTCGATCCTGCCGGCGATGTCGGGCCTGCCACAGCCCGGCGGTGCGGCGGCNGCTGGCGCCGGGGCGGGGTTCATCGGCTTTGCCGACCCCGATCTGGCGGGGCTGGGTGCCGGCCTGGCGCCGCTGCCCGAGACGGCNGGGGAGTTGCACGAGGTGGCCGCTGCGCTGGACGCCGATCCGGCGGGTCTGCATGTCGGCCCGGGCGCAAGCGAGGCGGCGGTGAAGGCGGCGCCGCTNGGCCGGGCGGGCGTGATCTATTTCGCCACGCACGGGCTGGTGTCGGGCGAGGTGGCGGCGCTGGACGAACCGGCGCTGGCGCTGACGCCGGGCGGGGGCGAGGACGGATTCCTGACCGCCTCGGAGATCGCGGAACTGCCGTTGAACGCACGGTTCGTCGTGCTGTCGGCCTGCAACACCGCCACGGGCGGCACGCCGGGGGCCGAGGCGCTTTCCGGTCTGACGCAGAGTTTCCTGTATGCCGGGGCGCGCGGGCTTCTGGTCAGCCACTGGCCGGTGGAAAGCCGGTCGGCGGCGCATCTGATGACCGAGACCTTCCGCCGCCTGGGGCAGGACCCCGGCCTGCGCGCCGCCGAGGCGGAGCGGCTGGCGATGCTGGCGATGGCGGACGATCCGGCGGGTCGCTGGTCGCACCCGGCCTATTGGGCGCCCTTCGTGCTGGTGGGTGCGCCGGATTGAAGGGGCGGGTCTGGCGATGCGCGTCTTGCGGGCGGAAGTCGAGTTTTCTGCGAAAACTCTGAAGAACGATCCTTCGGCAGTTTCTGGCTTTGCGGGTCGTTCTCGGCCCACGGGTTTCGGCCCTAGTCCGCGCCGAACAGATCGCGGGTGAAGACCTTGTCCGCGACATCCTCCAGTTCCGGCGCGGCGCGGTTGGCGACGATCACGTCGCATTCGGCCTTGAAGGCGGCGAGGTCGCGCTGCACGCGCGAGCCGAAGAAGCTTTCTTCGGTCATGGCGGGTTCGTAGACCACGACCTCGATGCCCTTGGCCTTGATGCGCTTCATGATGCCCTGGATCGAGGACTGGCGGAAATTGTCGGACCCCGCCTTCATCACCAGCCGGTAGACGCCCACCCGGCGCGGGCGGCGGGCGATGATCTGGTCGGCGATGAAATCCTTGCGGGTGCGGTTGGCTTCGACGATGGCCTGCATCAGGTTTTGCGGCACATTGGCGTAGTTGGCCAGCAACTGCTTGGAATCCTTGGGCAGGCAATAGCCGCCATAGCCGAAGGAGGNGTTGTTGTAGTGCATGCCGATGCGCGGATCGAGGCCGATGCCTTCGATGATCTGGCGGGTCTGCATGTCATGGGCCAGCGCATAGCTGTCCAGCTCGTTGAAGAAGGCGACGCGCATGGCAAGGTAGGTGTTGGCGANAAGCTTGATCGCCTCGGCCTCGGACGGGTCGGTCAGCAGGACGGGGACGTCGGGGTCTTCGGCGGCTTCCTTCAGCAGCGCGGCAAAGCGTGCGGCGCGGTCGGACCGTTCGCCGACCACGATGCGCGAGGGGTGCAGGTTGTCGTGCAGCGCGCGGCCTTCGCGCAGGAATTCGGGGCTGAAGATCACCTGGTCGGTGCCAAGGCGATCCTTCAGGCGGGCGGTGTAGCCCACGGGGACGGTGGATTTGATGACGATGGTGGCGTCCGGGTTCACCTCGGCCACCTTGTGGATGACGGTTTCGACGCTGGTCGTGTCGAAATAGTTGGTCTGGGGGTCATAGTTGGTGGGCGTGGCGACGATGACGAAATCGGCGTCGCGATAGGCATCGGCCGCATCGGTGGTGGCGCGCAGGGTCAGCGGTTTGGTGGCGAGCCAGCTTTCGATGTCGGGGTCGATGATCGGGCTTTTTCGGGCGTTGACCTTGGCGACGCGGGCGGGGTCGATGTCGACCGCCACCACCTGGTTGCGCAGGGACAAGAGGACAGCATTGGACAGGCCGACATAGCCCAGGCAAGCAACGGCGATCTTCAGTCCCGACATGGCTTCCTCACGGTGTCACTGGCGACGATCAGGCTGCGGGATATAGGCGCGGGGCGGGCGGCTGTGAAGGCGCCCGCCCGCGGTCGGCGGAAGCGGGCTCAGGGCCGTTCGCCGCGGGCGATGCGTCCCTCGATCTCGTCCAGAACCGAGTCGATGTCGGCCACGCTGTCGATGACGTAGTGGGCGCNTTAAGCACGGGTCAGCTTGCCATAGGCGGCGTAGCGCATTTCCTCGAAGGTTTCCTCGTCGAGATCGTAGGTGTCATCGGCCGACAGGCCGAAGACATTGCCGGTCACCGCGATGCCCACGGTCCAGCAGTAAGCGTTCAGGCCCTCGGCGATGCCGACTTCGGTGTCGTCGGCCTTGACCACGGCAGAGGCGGGCCAGACGTTCAGGTCAAGGAAGCACTGGTACATCATCAAGGGCGTCGGACGGTACGGGCAGGTCGTGGCGCAGACCAGGTTGTCGGGGGCATAGCCCTGTTCGGCAGCCAGCGGCAGGACGCGGGCCATGATCTCGCGCGTGTAGCCGGTGGTCGAGCCGATCTTCAGCCCGCGCGCGCGCAGGCGGGCGACGGTTTCGGGGACGCCGTCGATCATCTCGGCGAAGTCGGTGACGACCTCGACATTCATCGGCACGAAGACCTCGTAGACCTTGTCGATCTCGGCCTCGCCCGGCGCCGCGCCATGTTTCGCGGCCCAGGCGGCAGCGATGCGGGGATGGCGCATCAATGTGGCGATGTGGTCGCGCTTGGCCATGCCCATCGGGCCGCGCGCCTCGTCGATCGAAATCTCGACGCCGAACCGCTCGAACGCCTTCACGAAGACGCCCATCGGCGCCAGCGAGCCGTGGTCGATCACGGTCTTNNAAGCCCAGTCGAAGACGACGGCCTGAAGGGGCTTGAGGGTCATGTGGTCTCTCCCGGTTGCGGGCAGGCCCGCAGGCGCCCTGATTTGCCGGAAGTGATAGCGGGAACGGCGGGGCGGCGCGAGTCCTCAGCCGCCGTCCTGATCCTGACGCTTCAGGCGAAAGGCAATCTGGCGCAACATGCCGTGGAAGGTCTGCACCTCGGCACGGGTCAGGCCCAGGCGCGACCACATGTTGCGCAGGTTCAGCTTCATGTTGGGCGCCTTGTGGTCGGGGAAGAAGAAACCGGCCGCCTCCAGCCGTTCCTCGAAATGGTCGCCCAGCTTCTCGATCTCGAGGGCGGTGGCCAGGTCGCTGCGGGCGTAGCTGAGCACTTCGGCCGGGGTGTCGTGCTGGCGGCGCCATTCATAGCCCAGAAGCAGCGCGCATTGGCCAAGGTTCAGCGAGGGGAAATCCGGGTTCACCGGCACGGTGACGATGGCATTGGCCAGCGCCACATCGTCGTTTTCCAGCCCGGCACGTTCGGGGCCGAACAGGAACCCCACCTGCCGCCCCTCGGCGGCCAGCGTCCGGGCATGGGCCATGGCGCGTTCGGNGGTCATCACCGGCTTGGTCAGCTCGCGCGGGCGGGCGGTGGTGGCGAAGACGAAGTCGCAATCGGCGATGGCCGCCTGCACCGTGGGATANNGGGTGGCGTAATCCAAGAGCCGCCCGGCGCCACTGGCCATGGCAACGGCGCGCGGGTTCGGCCAGCCGTCGCGGGGGCNGACCACGCGCAGCCGCTCCAGCCCGAAGTTCAGCATGGCGCGCGCGGCGGCGCCGATGTTTTCGCCCATCTGCGGGCGGACAAGGATGAAGGCGGGCGGGGTCATCGCGGTCTCGGTTCGGACCGGGCCTGATACCGCCACGCGACCCGTGCGGCAAGGGCCGAGGGGCGGCGGCCCGGCGCGAAGCCGCCTTGCCTGAGCCCAGGACCGATGCTCTGGCGGCCAGAGTGGTAACGGACGCGCCGTTTGCTTAAGCGGGACCGGTCAGCCGTGGTCGATCCGCGTGCCCAGGACCTTGAGGCATTCGCGCATGAAGGCGGCAAGGCCCGTCCAGCCCTTGGCCGAGACCATGGTGCCGTCAACGAAGGCTTCGGTCGGCTTCACGTCGGCATAGGTGCCGCTTACCAGCAGGACCTCGGGTTCGCAGGCGCCCAGGGCGGCGACCTTCTTGCCGCGGACCACGCCATCCACGGCCACCAGAATCTGCACGCCATGGCAGATGGTGAAGATCGGCTTCTTCGCCTCGTGGAAATGGCGCACCATGGCCTGCACGCGCTTGTCGGTGCGGATGTATTCCGGGCCACGCCCGCCCGCGCAGTAGACCGCATCGTACTCTTCGGGCTTCACCTCGGCGAAGGTCTTGTTGATGTCGGCCAGGTGGCCGAAGCGTTCGATATAGGTCTGGTGCCCCTCGAAATCGTGCAGCGAGGTCTGGATCTTATCGTAAACCTTCTTGTCCGGGCAGACGACATGGACGGTGTGGCCCACGGCTTCCATGCCCTGCTGGAACACGAAGATTTCGTATTCTTCGGTGAACTCGCCGGTCAGCATCAGAATCTTCTTGCCGCTCATCTTTCGTGTCTCCCTCTGGTCCGTCGGTTTCATGCGTCTCTGGCTTCGGTTGTCCGCGCCTAACGCAGGCCAAGCTTCTGCAAATGCTGCTGGATATGCGCAAAACCGCCGCGATAGACCGCCTCGGGACTTTCCGCGAAGTCGCGCCAGACCTTGGTTGCCGCCGCCAGGTCGGGCAGGCCGCGACCGAAGGATTCGATGGTCAGCCAGTCGTCGTAGCCGATGTCGCGGATCGCCTGGAAGGTCTGGTCCCAGGGGATGTTGCCGCGGCCCGGCACGCCCCGGTCGTTTTCCGACAGGTGGATATGCACCACCTCGTCCCGGCTGTTCACCAGGGCGGCGATGGGATCGGCCTCTTCGATGTTGGCGTGGAAGGTGTCGTACATCGCCTTGATGTTCGGGTGGCCGACCCGGCGGACAAAGGCGGAGAGATCCGCCATGGTGTTCAGAAGATAGCATTCGAAGCGGTTCAGGGCTTCCAGCCCGACGGTTACGCCAAGCGTCGCGGCATGGGCGCCGATCTGGCGCTGGCTGTCGGCCGCGCGGGACAGTTCGTCCGCGGTCGGGCCGCGGCCCGAGAATTGCCCCAGCACTGAATGCAGCGGCCCGGACACCCGGTCGGCGCCCAGGGCGGCGCTGCAATCCAGCACCCATCGCATCCGGTCCACCGCGGCGCGGCGCACCGCCGCGTCGGGCGAGATCAGGTCCAGCGCCGGATCGCCCAGGGCCGAGACGGCGGTGCGCGCCAGACCCAGGGCATCCAGCAGGCGGCCGAGGGCGGCGTAATCCTGTGGTAAGCCCTCGAAGACCGGGATTTCGACGCCGTCGAACCCGGTTTCGCGGATGTCGGCCAGCAGGGNCTCGTGCTCGGGGCCGACGCGCGTCGTCCAAAGGAACATGCACATCCCGATCTTCATCGTCGCCCCTCCTGCTGATCGTCTGGTCTTACCAAATACTTGCCTGCCGTTCCAGCCCGTAGTGCAGGCTTGCGCACCCACAGGCCGAAAGTCACGAAAAGCAACCGCTTTATGCGCGTCTGCCCGCCATCCTTGCTTAGGCCCGGACTTGACCGACCCGGTATTCCAGCGCAATCTGGTATTGCCAGATTTGCAGTGGCCAAGGCCAAACCGAAGCAGACACCCTGGGAGGGACCATGCACCTGTCGACGCATAACTGGATGCGGGCCGAACCGCTGGAGACCACGGTGCGGCGGATCAAGCAGTATGGCTACGAATCCATCGAGATCTCGGGCGAGCCCACGCAATACAACACACGCGACACGCTGCGGCTTCTGAAAGACAACGGCATGCGGTGCTGNGGGGCCGTCACGCTGACCCTGGGCGAGCGCAACCTGGCCGCCAAGGACGAGGGGCAGCGCGCCCGGTCAGTGGATTATGTGAAGTCGGTCATCACCATGGTGTCGGAACTGGAGGGCGAGATCGTCACGCTGGTGTAAGCGACCGTGGGCAAGGTGGTGCCCGACGCGACGCCCGAAGAGGAATGGGCATGGGTGGTCGATGCCACCCGCGAATGCTTTGCCCATGCGCAGAAGCGCGGCGTGCGCATCGCGGTCGAGCCGCTGAACCGGTTCGAGACCTATCTGTTCAACCGGGCGGCCCAGGCCTTGGCCCTGGCAGATGCGGTCGGGCCGGAATGTGGCGTGTGCCTGGATGCCTTCCACCTGAACATCGAAGAGGCGAACATCTATGACGCCATCCGGCTGGCTGGAAAGCGGCTGTTCGACTTCCATATCGCCGACAACAACCGCTTTGCCGCCGGGCTTGGCCATCTGGACTGGGCGAAGATCATCGGCACGCTGAAGGAAATCGGCTATGACGGCGCGCTGACGAACGAGTTCGTGGCACCGGTGGACCGGACGCCGGCGGCAATTTATCCCGACATGGTCGAAACCAACCCTGTCGGCATCTCTCCCGAGCAGCTGAAGTTCATCCAGGACCACGGGTCGAGCCTTCTGACCGAAAAGTTCTATGCCGACCAGATGCGCATCACGGCCGAAACCATCCTGCCGCTGATCAAGTGACCAAGACCGGCGCGTAAGCGGTCTTTCGCCTACCCGTCGCAGGGGAGAACGCAGGAATGCGCATAGCGTCGGTCCAGGCCTGGTGGGTTCAGATCNNGATCGAGGAACAGCGCCAGCATGTCAGCGACTTCGGGCGGCTGCGGACCTTCGACGCCGCCATCCTGCGGATCGAGACCGACAGCGGCCTGGTCGGCTGGGGCGAGGGCAAGAATGCCGTANNCAGCGGCACCTATGGCGCGCTTGTCCACATGCTGAACCACGAGATCGGNCCCCGGTTGATCGGGCGCGATCCCGGCCAGATCACCGCGATCTGGGAGGATCTGTACAACGGCGTGCGGGCCGCCGGGGCGGCGGCGCGCGGCCATCCGCTGCCGGAACTGTCGCGGCGCGGCCTGTCGATTGCCGCCATCTCGGCGGTGGATATCGCGCTGTGGGATATCCGCGGCAAGGCGCTGGACCAGCCGGTCTGGGCCCTTCTGGGCGGGCGCAAGGCGGACCGCCTGCCCGCCTATGCCTCGGGCGGGTGGGCCGATGCCGCGGGCATCGGCGCGCAGCTGCAATCCTATGTCGATNNCTTAAGCGGCTTTGGCGCGGTGAAGATGCGCGTGGGCTCGATGGACGGCCAGGCGCGGGTATCGGCCGACCGGGTGCGCGCGGCGCGCAAGGCGCTTGGGCCGGGCATCGAGATCATGGTGGATGCCCATGGCACCTATACCGTGGCCGAGGCGCGCCGCTTTGCCCATCTTGTGGCGGATTGCGACCTGGCCTGGTTCGAGGAACCCATCACCGCCGACGACCGCGCTGGCCTGGCCGAGTTTCGCGCCACTTGCCCAATTCCGGTGGCCCTGGGCGAAAGCGAATGCACCCGCTTTGATTTCGCCGCGCTGGTNGGTAACCGTACGGCGGACATCCTGCAACCTGACCCCGCCTTTTGTGGCGGCATCACCGAAGCCATGCGGATTGCCACGCTGGCCTCGGCCTTCAACCTGCGGCTGGCGCCGCATCTGTGGGCCGGAGCACCGTGCTTCTTTGCCGGGCTGCACGTTCTTGCCGCATCGTAAGCCGGGTTCATCGTCGAATATTCTCTGGGGGCGAACCCGATGATCCACGACCTGTCGCGCCAGCCCGTCCGGGTGGTGGACGGGATGATCGCCGTGCCAGATGGTCCCGGCCTGGGGCTGGAGATGAACACCGAAACGATCGCGCTACGCGAAAGGATGAGGCAACAGAACGATCCATGCAGCAGGAAGCGTTCCTTCCCACCATCGCGGCCCACCTGATCGAGGCGGCGCGNCGCAACGACGGGAAGGCGCCGTCAGAACGTGACCTGGCCGAACATTTTGCCGTCAGCCGCGGCCAGGTGCGCGAGGCCCTGGCCATTCTGGAAGCGATGCAGGTCATCGAGCGCCGGGCCAAATCCGGCATCTATGTGAACGACGGCATCGGCGGCATCGAGGCCATGGCCTTCTTTGCCCGCCTGGGCCTGCCGCTGGCAAACCGGCAGATCTTCGAGGCGGTGGAGGTGCGCAAGATCCACGAGGTGAAGGCGGCGGAACTGGCGGCCTCGCGCGCGACGGAGGAGAATTTCGACCGGCTGCGCGATGTCCTGCGCCGGTCGCAAGAGCAGATCCTCATNGCCGAGGGGCTGGACCAGCTGGACCAGGAATTCCATCTGGAAATCGTGCGGGCGACGCAGAACACGATCTTCCTGAACATCTGCACCTCGTTCTACGCGCTGTCGCACAGCCGGTTGCAGGTCTACTTCCGCAGCCCGGAACGGAACCGGAAATCGCACGAGGACCACGTTCAGATCTTCGAAGCCCTGACCCGGCGCGATGCCGCCCTGGCCTCTGCGCTGATGGTGGCTCATCTGCGCGGCGCGATGAGCTATTGGTCCGAGCTTCTGGAACCTGCGCCCCAGGCTGGCTGAGCATGGGCATTGCCGTCTTCTCGACCCANCCCCTGCACCCCGAGGTGACTTCGGCGCTGCAAGAGCTTGGCCCCTGGCGCGTGGCCAGCGCACCGACGCCCGAGGCGATCCTGGCCGAAAGCCGGGGCGCCGAGCTGATCGTCGTGCGTGCGCCCATCCCCGAGACGGTGATCGGGCGGGAAACCGGGCTGCGCGCCCTGCTGCGCCATGGCGCCGGGCTGGACATGATCCCGGTCCCGGCCGCCACGGCGGCGGGCGTTCTGGTGGCCAATGTGCCGGGCGTGAATGCGCGCACCGTGGCCGAACACGCGATCTGGTCGGCCCTGGCGCTGCTGCGCCGTTATCCGCAGGTGGCCGCCGACCTGCGCCACCGGGGCTGGGCGGCGGCGCGCGCCCATTCCGACCATGGGCGCGAATTGTCNGGGCGGCGCATCGGCATCTTCGGCATGGGTGCCGTCGGGCACGAGATCGCGGCGATTGCCCGCGCCGGGTTCGGCATGACAGTCGCCTGCACCACGCGCAGCGCCGCTTCGGTGCCCGAGGGCGTGGCGCATCTGCCGTTCGACCGGTTGCTGGATTTCGCCGATATCCTGGTGCTGTGCGCGCCACTGACCGATGCGACGCGCGGCATCGTCGATGCGGCGGCGCTGGCCCGGACGAAGCCCGGCGCCATTCTGGTGAACGTCGCGCGCGGCCCGCTGGTGGACGAGAGCGCGCTGGTGGCGGCGCTGGCTTCGGGCCATCTGGGCGGGGCGGCGCTGGATGTCTTTGCCACGCAGCCCCTGCCCGCCGACCATCCGTTCCTTTCGCTGCCCAATGTCATCCTGACCCCGCATATGGCGGGGATCACCGAGGAAAGCATGCTGCGCATGGGCCAGGGCGTGGTGGCCGAGGCCCGGCGCATCGCGGCGGGCGGATTGCCGCTGAACTTCGTGAACCCCGAGGTGCTNGTTAGCTATCGCGCACGGTTCCCCGGCTGAACCGGGGTCAGGCCAGCGCCAGGTTGGCGCCGGATACCGGATCGAAGGTCAGCACGCGGTCGGCCTTCCAGCCAAAACGCACGGTCTCGTCGCGCGTCACATGGGTGTTNNCCACGGTGACATGCAGCCGGGTGCCGCCCATGTCCAGCGCCAGCACCTTGATCACGCCCTGGTCCTCGATGTCGAAGACTCGGGCCTCGCCGGGCGCTCCGGCTTGCAGCGTCACGTTTTCGGGGCGGACGCCAAAGGTCACCGCCCGTTCGGCCCCGGCCCGCGCGGCGGCGACCGGCAGGCGGAAACCGCCCAGTTCCGCGGCGTCGTANNCCAGTAAACCCTCGATCAGGTTCATGGGCGGCGAGCCGACCGAGCGCGCGACAAAGGTGTTCAACGGGCGTTCGTAGATGTCCGAAGGCGTGCCCACCTGCACCAGGCGCCCCTGCCGCAGCACGCCGATCTTGTCGCCCATCGACATGGCTTCCACCTGGTCATGCGTGACGAACAGGAAGGTGGCGCGCAATTCGCTGTGCAGGCGTTTCAGCTCCACCCGCAGCGNATCGCGCAGCTTGGCATCCAGCGCCGACAGCGGTTCGTCCATCAGGAAGACCTGCGGCTGGCGGACGATGGCGCGGCCGATCGACACGCGCTGCATCTCGCCGCCGGACAGGCGTTCCACCTTGCGGTCCAGAAGGTGGGTGATCTGCAGCGTCTTCGCCGCCTTTTCGACGCGGGCCGCGATTTCGGATTCCGGGACATTGCGGATCTTTGACCGCAACGGGAATTCCAGGTTCCCGCGCACCGTCAGACGCGGGTACAGCGAGTATTGCTGCAAGACCAGCGCCACGTCGCGCTGCGCCGCCGTCCAGCCGCCCACGTCGCGCCCGCCGATGCTGACCGTCCCTGATTCAGGCTTTTCCAGCCCGGCGATGACGCGCAGCGTGGTGGTCTTGCTTACGCCGGTGCGGCCCAGAAGCACGAAGAACTCGCCATCCTCGACCACCANGGTCAGGTCGCGCAGCGCCTTGTGGGCGCCGAAGCTCTTGGTGATCCCGTCAAGAACGATCCGGGCCATCAGGCGCTCCTCCGCAATGCCATGCCGCTGTCGGGGTCGAAGAAATGCGCCCGCTCGGCGTCGATGCCCACCCAGACCGGCGCGGCGGATGCNNGGCCGGGCTCGACCCGCGCCCGCAGGGTGGTGTCGCCCAGGGGCACGTCCACGATCTCGTGCGAGCCCAGGGGCTCGATGTTGGTCACCCGCGCCTCCAGCCCGCCCGCGCCCGCGGCATCGCCCAAGACCACCGCCTCGGGCCGGATGCCCAGGCGCATCGGNNCGGCGGGAAGATGCGCCACCAGCCCCGGCGCCACCGGCAGGGCCGCGCCCTTGCCAAAGGACAGGCTGGCCGCGCCNNCGCCTTCCACCGCGATGTCGGCCACGTTCATCACCGGCGACCCCACGAACTGCGCCACGAACAGGTTGGCGGGGCGGTTGTAGACCTCTTCCGGCGTGCCGACCTGCTGCAACAGCCCGGCATGCATGACGACGATGCGGTCGGCCAGGCTCATCGCCTCGATCTGGTCATGGGTGACATAGACCGATGTCGAGTTGCGCGCGATGTGCAGCCGCTTGATCTCGGCCCGCATCTGTTCGCGCAGCTTGGCATCCAGCGCGCCGATGGGTTCGTCCATCAACAGCGCCTTTGGCCGCCGCACCAGCGCCCGGCCGATGGCCACGCGCTGCATGTCGCCCCCGACAGGGCCNNGAGGGCCGCGCCCCAGCAAGCGCTCGATCCCCAGCACCTTGGCCACCTCGCGCACCGCCGCGTCGCGGTCCGACGGGCTTTGGCGCACGGCGCGCAGCGGGAAGGCGATGTTCTCGTAAACCGTCATGTGCGGGTACAGCGAGAAGGACTGGAACACGAAGGCGATGTCGCGGTCCGCGGCGCGCAGGGCCTGCACCTCGCGCCCGTCGATGGCGATGCTGCCCGACGTCACTGTCTCCAGCCCGGCGATGGCCCGCAGCGTCGTGGTCTTGCCACAGCCCGACTGGCCCAGCATGACGACGAATTCGCCATCCTCGATGGTCAGGTTCACGTCCTTCAGCACCTGCACGGCACCGAAGAACTTCTGGATGTTGCGCAATTCGATCCGGGCCATCAGACCAGCTCTTCCTCTTCTTCGTCCGCGGCCTCGTGTTCCGGCGGGATATGCGACGTGACCAGGAACCCCACCAGCCCAAGGATGATGATCGTCAGCCCATAGCGGTGCAGCACTCGATCCAGGGCTGGCACAGGAACACCAGCCCGGCCAGCATCGTCCATTGGGCCGCCGGTTCGAACCAGCGCGCGTTCATCTGGCGGAAGGTCATTTGCGGATCGCCCCAAAGCTCATGCCGCGCAGCAGGTGGTTGCGCAGAAGGAAGGTGAAGATCGCCACCGGCAACAGGAACAGGAAGGTGCCCGAGGCGATGACGGTCCAGTCCGACAGGCCCGATCCGACCTGGCTGGGAATATAGGGCGGCGCCGTCTGGGCATTACGCGAGGTCATCATCAGCGCGAAGGCATATTCGTTCCAGGCGGTGATGAAACAGAACACGGCGGTCGCGGCGATGCCGGTCAGCGCCTCGGGCAGCACGATGCGGAAGAAGGCCTGCATCCGGGTATAGCCGTCGACCAGCGCCGCCTCTTCGTATTCGCGCGGGATCTCGTCGATGAAGCCCTTCATGATCCAGACGGCGAAGGACAGGTTGAAGGCGGTGTACAGGATGATTAGCCCCAGATGGGTGTCATAGAGCCCGACCGCCCGGTACATCAGGAACATCGGGATGGCGACCACGATGGNGGGCAGCATCCGCGTGGACAGAATGAAGAACAGCCAGTCCTGTTCGCCCGGGACGCGGAACCGCGAAAAGCCATAGGCCGTGATCGTGCCCATCGACACCGCCAGCACCGTCGAGATCACCGCCACGATCAGCGAATTCATGTAACGGCTGGGAAAGCCCGAGGTCGTGACTTCGCCGGTCTTCTTGTTGCGCACCACCTGTTCGCCGCCGTCAAAGATCAGCTGCTCCCACCAGGGCGCCGCGTCATAGGTTTCCTGGTCCACCGGCTCGCGCAGCTGGCTGCGTTTGGTGAACAGCTTGGCAAAGGGCGCCAGCGTCGGTTCGAAGAACACCGTCGGCGGCACCGTGGTGGCCAGGTTGCGCGGCTTGAAGGCGGTCGCGGTAATCCAGGCGATGGGGGTCAGCATGACGATCAGCGCGAAGATGACCGCCACCACGGCCACCCGGTTGAAGATCACTTCGCCCTTGGTCTTGACTTCGGCCATGTCAGCGCGCCTTCGCCTTGTTCAGGTATTTGACGTAGATGTTGGTGATGGCGACCACGACGATCAGCACAATATAGGCGAATGCCGAGGACATGCCGGTCTGCCATTCCAGGAAGGCCATCTTGTACAGCCGGATCGCGATCAGTTCGGTCGTGGGCTGNNGCGACAGGATGTAGGCATGGTCAANGGTCTTGAACGCCTCCATCGTGCGGAAGATGATCGCGATCATCAGGATCGGCGACACCAGCGGCAGCGTGATGCGGAAGAAGGTGTAGAACGGCCCGGCCCGGTCGATCTCGGCCGCTTCGTACAGGTGCTTGGGCACCGCCGACAGCCCGGCCAGCGACAGAAGCATCACGAAGGGCGACCACATCCAGATATCGACCAGGGCCACCGCCCACAGGGCCACCTGCGGATTGGCCAGCCATTCGAATTTTCCCAGCCCCAGGAAGTAGTTGATGATGCCGAAGGACGGGTCGTACAGCAGTTTCCAGAACAGGCCCACAACCGCTTACGACAGCATCATCGGCAACAGCAGCAGCGTGGTGATCAGCCCCTTCAGCGGGATCGGCCGGTTCAGCAGCATGGCCAGGCCAAAGCCGACCAGAACCTGACCCGTGACCGTGATCACGACGTATTTCGCGGTGATGGTGAAATTGCGCCAGATGTAAGNGTCGCTCAGCAGCTCACGGAAGTTCGCCAGCCCGATCCAGTTCGGCGGGGCCGAGGTCGAGGCGCGGTAATCGGTGAAGGCCGTGTACAGCGAATAGATCAGCGGGAAGACATTGAAGACGATCAGGAAGGCGATCGCCGGAATGATGAAGAGGTTGCGGATCGCAAGGTCCGACATGCCGTGCGCAGCCGCGCGCGAGTCGGGGTCCAGCCGGGTCATCACGTCTGTCACAATGATCTTCCTGGGTTTGAACGGAACGGCGGGCACCGGGAGCAGGCGCCCGCCGCCGGGAAAGGACGGCGCTACTGGATGCGGCCGTACTTCTTGAAGGTTTCGTTCCAGTCGCCCGTCAGGGCGTCCAGCGTTTCCTTGGCGGTACCTTCACCGCCCACGACGAAGGGATACAGCCGCGCGTTGGCCGCGGTCAGCAGTTCGGCATATTCCGGCACCGCCCAGAAGTCCTTCACCATGAACATGGTCTGATAGAAGGCCTCGTTATAGGGCGTCGCCTTGCGGAACTCTTCGCTTTCCAGCACGGCCGCGCTGGCGGTGTAGCCGCCAAGTTCGGCCCAACGCTTCTGCACGTCGTCGCGGATGAACCACTCCAGGAATTTCATCGCCTCTTCCTGGTTCTCGGAATAGGAAACCACCGAAATGCCCTGGCCGCCCAGTGCCGCATACTGGTCACCATAGGGGCCCTTCGGGTTGGCGAAGAAGCCGGTGTTGGCGGCGTTCGGGTTCGTCGCCGGGTTCACCAGCGCCGGGAAGAAGGCGAAATAGTTCATCGACATGGCCGCCAGGCCTTCGGTGATCGCCTGGTTGTTTTCCACGAAGAAGGTCTTGGACCAGCCGGGCGGGGTAAAGCCGTACAGCTTGCGATAGGCCTCCAGACCCTCGATCGACTTCTCGGAATTCAGGATGCCGTCCACCTGGTAGGTTTCGTAATTGCCCAGGTCGCCGCCATACGAGAACAGCGCGTTCTCGACGCCCATCACCAGCCCGTCGTACGAGTTGTCGGTGTAGATCGCCACGCCATAGCGGTTCTGGTCGGGCCGGTGGAAGAATTCGGCGATGTCCAGAAGCTGCGCCCAGGTTTCCGGCACGGCAAGGTCGTAGCCGTACTTCGCCTTGAAGGCTTCCTTCTCGGCCGGATCCTCGAACCAGTCCTTGCGATAGGACCAGCCCACCGCATCGCCTTCCGCCGGGATCGACCAGTAGCGACCGGAATTGCCGGGGTATTCGGCGTAGTACTTCACCGTCGCCGGGGCCATGACATTGCCCAGGTCATGCGCCTTGAAGAAATCGGTCAGTTCCACATAGTGGCTGGCTTCCGAGGCGGCGCCCAGCCACTGGCTGTCACCCACGATCAGGTCATAGGCCGAACCCTTGGCGTTGAACTCGGTGAAGGCCTTGGTCTGGAAATCCTGCCAGGGCGTGGTTTCGACCGTGACCTTCACCCCGGTCTCGGCCTCGTATTCGTTCACCAGCTCTTGCAGGTAGTTGGCTGGATCCCATTCGGCCCAGAAAATGGTAAGCTCTTGGGCCATCGCCGCGGGCGCGGACAGGGCGAAAGCCGCTGCCCCTGCCAGAAGCCGGATTAGTCGTCCTTGCATCTGCATTCCTCCCGTTTTCAGTGTTCGTTCTTGCAGGCGCCGCTCTCCTTCGACGACCCGCAGCTTCCCGGGTTGGTCCCGAGCCCTCCAACTCCAGATCAATTGGTAATACCAGATTTGACGAACTGTCAATGACGCTTTGCCAAGGCGTCTCTGCTGCCGTCCCAAAGCCCGCGGCCCCGCAGGCATGTTTTTATGGACGAATGCGAGGATACCGAAACCACGCACCGCCGGCTGCGGCGCGTGGAGGCTCCGCGCTGGCATCAAGCGCGCAAATCTGGCCGGACCAGATGTCAGCTTTCCAACCCGGCCTCTCGGCGCGCCGCCGCCAGCAGCGCCTGCGCGGCCCATAGCGCGACCGCCTGTGCCTCGCCATCCGTCAGGCCGCAGATGTCCTTCAGCACCACCAGTGCCTCGATGCCGAAGGTCAGGGACAGGGCGCGAATCAGCCGCCCCTCGACCGCGGTAAGCAGCTGCCCGGACCCAGGGCGCGGGCCAGCAGGCCAAGCCGGTGCCCCCGGCCAAAGGCGCGATGATCCGGCGTCGCGGCGCCTTCTTCCAGCGACTGGCGCAGCGCGGCGCGAAAGGTCGCCTCGTGCTCGGCCAGGCGTGGAAAGGTCACGCCGTACAGCGACCCAAGGCGCGCCTCGCTGGCTTCCTCGGCCGCCTGCCAATCCAGGATGGGGCCAAGCGCCTCGGCCACCACGGCACGCAACATGTCGGATTGCGTGGGAAAATACCGATAGGCGGTGGACCGCGACACACCGGCCGCCTCGGCCACCTCGCTGACCGAAGGCGACAGGCCGCGGCGCATCATCCCGGTCGCGGTCGTCACCATCAGGGCCCGCGTGCGGGCCGCGGCCCCCGCGGCGGGCCTTCTTTCGGATCGGCGTCTTGAAATGGGACTTGCATCCCAATATGGTATCCTAGTTTCATCCACGATCAAGCGGGATCGGCTATCCGCCACGCCGCCGCGAAAGCACCTGCACCGGAACGGAAACCGCGGAAGGGCGCGATGCCAACGATCCACGTCGCCGGAACAGCCGACACCAAGGGCGAAGAGCTTGCGTACATCCGCGACCTGATCCGGGCNGCGGGGCACCAGGCGCTGATCGTCGACCTGGGCACGCAAAGCCCGACAATCCCCGTGGACATCCCCGCCGCAACGGTTGCCGCCTGCCACCCGCAGGGCGCGCAGGCCGTGCTGGGCGGAACCGACCGCGGCGCGGCTGTCACGGCGATGGGCACCGCCTTCGCGGCCTGGTGCCGGGCCAATGCCCCGGCGATATCCGGCATCATCGCCGTGGGCGGCGGCGGCGGCACCTCGATCGCCTGCACCGGCATGCGGGAACTGCCCTATGGCCTGCCCAAACTCATGGTCTCGACCCTCGCCTCGGGCGACACCGCGCCCTACCTTGGCACGTCCGACATCGTCATGGTGCCCTCGGTCACCGACATGGCCGGGCTGAACCGGCTTAACCGCGTGATCCTGTCCAACGCCGCCCATGCCCTTGTCGGCGCCGTCACGGCACCGCGCCCGGCNGCCCGATGCCACCGCCCGGCCATCGGGTTGACCATGTTCGGCGTCACCACGCCCTGCGTGACCGCCATCACCGCGCTGCTGCGCGACCGGTTTGACGGACTGGTCTTCCACGCCACCGGCACCGGCGGCCGGGCGATGGAGCGCCTGCTGGACCAGGGCCTGCTGACCGGTCTCATCGACATCACCACTACCGAAATCGCCGACCTGCTGTTCGGCGGCGTCCTGCCCGCCCTGCCAGACCGGCTGGATGTGGTGGCGCGCACCGGCGCGCCCTGGGTCGGCTCGGTGGGTGCGCTGGACATGGTGAACTTCTGGGCCCCGGCCACGGTGCCCGAACGCCACCGCGACCGCCGGTTCTACCACCACAATCCCAACGTGACGCTGATGCGCACCACGCCAGAGGAAAACGCCGCCATCGGGCGCTGGATCGGGGCAAAGCTGAACGCCTGCACCGGCCCCTGGCGCCTGCTTTTCCCCGAGCGGGGCATCTCGGCGCTGGATATCCAGGGCGGCCCGTTCTGGTGGCCAATGGCCGATGCCGCCCTGCTGGACGCCCTGACCGACACGCTTGACGACACGTCCCGCCTGATCCGCCTGCCGCTGCACATCAACGACCCGGAATTCGCCGCCGCCGTCGCGCGCTTACCTTGACCTTACGGAGCCCTGATGCCCGCCATTCCCCGCAAGACCATCCTTCAGACCTTCACGCGCATGATCGCCGAAGGCCGCCCGATCATCGGCGGTGGCGCGGCACCGGCCTGTCGGCCAAATCGGAAGAGGTTACGGCATCGACCTGATCATCATCTACAATTCGGGCCGCTACCGCATGGTTACCGCGGTTCGGCGGCGGGGCTGTTGGCCTATGGCAACGCCAACCAGATCGTCAAGGAAATGGCGGTCGAGGTTCTGCCGGTGGTGCGCCACACCCCCGTTCTGGTAAGCGTCAACGGCACCGACCCCTTCCTGCTGATGCCGCAATTCCTGGCCGAGCTGAAGACGATGGGCTTTTCCGGCGTGCAGAACTTTCCCACCGTCGGCCTGTTCGACGGCACCATGCGCCAAAGCTTCGAAGAAACCGGCATGGGCTTCGGGCTGGAAGTCGGCATGATCGCCGAGGCACATGCCCAGGACCTGCTGACCACGCCCTATGTCTTCAACCCCGACGAAGCCGTGGCGATGACCCGCGCGGGGGCCGACATCATCGTGGCGCATATGGGCGTCACCACCGGCGGCACCATCGGCGCGACCTCGGCGAAAAGCCTGGACAGCTGCGTGGCCGAGATCGACGCCATCGCCGCCGCCGCCCGCTCGGTGCGCAAGGATGTCATCCTGCTTTGCCACGGCGGCCCGATCTCCATGCCCGAGGATGCCGCCTACATCCTGTCGCGCGCCGACCGCATCCACGGTTTCTACGGTGCCTCTTCGGCCGAACGCCTGCTTACCGAACGCGCCATCGCCGACCAGATCCGCGCCTTCAAGGCGCTTCCCGCGAAAGGATGAGCCATGACCGATGTGCGCGATCTTTACCGCTATCCCACCGATGTCGATGCCTTCGGCTTCGACTGGGGCCAGTTGTCCGTGGTGTTGGGACCAAAGGTGAACGGCGCCCGCAACTTTTCGGCGGCGGTCGTCACCGTCCCACCCGGCCAGGGCCACGCCCGCCACAACCATCCCGGCGCCGAAGAGATCATCTATATCCTGGAAGGCCAGGGCGAGCAGATGGTCGAAGACGAGGTANNCCAGCCGCATGTCGAACAGGTTCGGCCGGGCTGCTGCGTCTTCATCCCGGAAAGCCGGTTCCATTCCACGCTGAACACCGGCGCCGCCGACATGCGCATCTTCGTCGTCTACGCGCCCGCCCCGGAAGAGGCCCTGCGCGACCTGCCCGACTTCCGTCTTCTGCCCCGGAAAGGCTGATCCCATGACCGCCGCCCCAGACCTGCCCTACACCTTCGACCGGCTGGATGCCCTGATGGANCAAGGTGGCATCGACGTGCTGATCGCCACGTCAAAGCACAACACCCAGTATCTGCTGGGCGGCTATCGCTTCATCTTCTTCTCGGCGATGGATGCCATCGGCCACAGCCGCTATCTGCCCATCGTGGTCTATGTGAAGGGCGCGCCCGACCGCACCGCCTTTGTCGCCAACAAGATGGAGGCAGGCGAGCACGCCAACCATCCGTTCTGGACACCGCATTTCCGGCCGATGTCCTGGGGGTCCACCGATTCCATGACCGAGGCCATTGCGCACCTACGCGCCCACGGCCCCGCCTCGGCGCGCATCGGCATCGAGCCGTCCTTCCTGCCGCTGGATGCCGCGCGCCTGCTGGAAGCCGCCTTCCCCAACGCGCCGCTCGTCGATGCCTCGGGCGTGCTGGAACGCCTGCGCGCGGTGAAGACCCCGGCGGAACTGGCCCTGCTGCGCCAGGCCTCGGAACGCATCACCCAGGCGATGCAGGCCACGATCGCCGCCGCACGCGAGGGCAGCACCAAGGCGGAAATCATCGAACGCCTGCGCCACGAGGAAACCGCGCGCGGGCTGCAGTTCGAATACTGCCTGCTGACGCTTGGCGCCTCGCACAACCGCGCCGCGTCCAGCCAGGCCTGGGCACCTGGCGAGGTGCTGTCCATCGATTCCGGCGGCAACCTGAAGGGCTACATCGGCGACATCTGCCGCATGGGCGTTCTGGGCGATCCCGACAGCCAGTTGCAGGACCTGCTTGGCCAGATCGAAACCGTGCAGCGGGCCGCCTTTGCCGCCGTCCGCGAAGGCGCGCTTGGCGGTGATGTGGTGGCCGCCGGGCAGGCCGAACTGGCCCGCCAGACCGACCATGCCGTCACCGATTTCTTTGCCCACGGCATGGGCCTGATCTCGCACGAGGCGCCGTTCCTGATGACCAACCACCCGGTTGCCTATGAAGGCGTGGACGCCACGACCCCGCTGCANAGTAACATGGTGCTGTCCATCGAAACCACGATGCTGCACCCCACCCGCGGCTTCATCAAGCTGGAGGATACCGTGGCCGTCACCGCCGATGGCTATGAACTCTTCGGCACCGAAGGCCGCGGCTGGAACCGCGGCGGCACGGGCTGACGGCCGGAGTAAGCGGCGGGGTGGCGTCAATTCATGAACGCCAAGTTAATCTGCGCGCGCAAGCATTTGAAATCATTGAATCCGGTGAAGCGTCCGATCTCGGACGCCGCGGCGTCAGGCCGCCAGCCCCTTGGCCCCCATGTCCAGGAACTTGGTCCGCCGGTCCTTGATCAGCCAGTCGGCCTTCTTGCCCGCCAGTTCCTTCAGCATGGCCTCGATGGCCTTGCCGACGGCCTCGACCGTCTCCTTCCGGCCCCGCTGAGCGCCCCNCACCGGCTCCTTCACGATCCGGTCGATGATCCCCAGCTTCTGCAGGTCCTGCGCCGTCAGCCGCAGGGCCTCGGCCGCCTCGCGCATCTTCTCGGCATCCTTCCACAGGATCGAGGCGCAGCCCTCGGGCGAGATCACCGAATAGACCGAATGCTCCAGCATGGCGATCCGGTTGGCCGTGGCAAAGGCCACCGCCCCGCCCGACCCGCCCTCGCCGATCACCACCGAAACCAGCGGCACCCCGATGGTCAGGCACTTCTCGGTGGACCGGGCAATCGCCTCGGCCTGCCCGCGTTCCTCGGCGCCCTTGCCGGGATAGGCGCCGGGCGTGTCGATCAGGGTGACGACCGGCAGCCGGAAGCGGTCGGCCAGGTCCATCAGCCGGATCGCCTTCCTGTACCCCTCGGGCCGCGCCATGCCGAAGTTCCGTTCGATCCGGGTCTTGGTGTCGTGCCCCTTTTCATGCCCGATCACCACCACCGCCTGGTCATTGAACCGCGCCAGCCCGCCCATGATGGCATGGTCGTCGGCAAAGTTCCGGTCCCCCGCCAGCGGCGTGTATTCGGTGAACAGCCCGTCGATATAGTCCCTGCAATGCGGCCGGTCCGGGTGGCGCGCGACCTGGCACTTCTGCCAGGCGGTCAGGCTCTTGTAGAGATCCTTCAGCGCCTGGTCGGCCTTCTTGTCCAGCGCCTCGGCTTCGCGGCCCACGTCCATCTGAGGGTTGGTGCGGGCCAGAGACCGCAGTTCCTCGGCCTTGCCCTCGATCTCGGCAAGGGGTTTCTCGAAGTCGAGGTAGTTCATCCGCTAAATCCCCGTCTGGCCCCATTGGACGCCGCCCCTATATGACCCCGCCCCGCCCGTGATGCAACTCGGCAAGATTCGTCGCGCGGGGCCGTGCTAGCACAGGGTCATGACCCCGACTCTTCCCGCCCGCATCGACCGCTGCCTGCGCCATATCCATGGCAACCTGGATGGCGACTTGTCGCTGGACGGGCTGGCCGACGTCGCCGCCCTGTCGCGGTTCCATTTCCACCGCACCTTCACCGCCATCACCGGCGAGACGGTGGCCGAGGCCGTGCGCCGCATCCGCATGAACCGCGCGGCGGTCCTGCTTGCCACGACCGCCCTGCCGCTGGCCGAGGTGGCCCGCAGCGTCGGCTACCCCAACCCGCAAAGCATGGCGCGGGCCTTCCGCGCCATGCATGGGCTGACCCCGGCGGCCGTGCGGCGGGGCAGACCCTGTCCCGANAGTTCCCGCCCCCTGAAAGGAGTGCTTCCCATGTTCCCCGTCGAAATCCGCCAGATGCCCGCCGCGCGCGTCGCCGCGCTGGCCCATGCCGGGTCGTACCAGACCATCGGCGCCAGCTTCGGCCGNCTCTGGCAGCGCCTGAATGAGACCGGCCTTGTCGCGCGGATCGCCGGACCGGGTATCGGCATCTACCACGACGCGCCGGGATCGGTTCCCGAGGCCGACCAGCGAGCGCATGCCGGCGTGACGATCGCCGCGGATGCGGTCCTGCCCGAAGATATGGAAAGCCTGTCCCTGCCCGCAGGGAGGGCGGCGGTGCTGACGTTCCGCGGGCCCTATGACGGGTTGCACGAGGCCTGGTCCTACATCTATGGCACCTGGCTGTTACCAGCGGGGAAGAAACCNGCCGACACGCCGCCCTACGAGCGCAACCTGAACAGCCCGATGGACACCGCGCTTACCGATCTGATCACCGAGATCGTGCTGCCGCTGGCCTGACCCGACTCAGCTGGCGACCAACAGATCCTCCAGCACGAGCGCCATGACCAGCGCAGAGTCGGCCATGTCCTGCACGCCCACCCATTCGTCGGGCTGGTGCGCCAGATGCAGCAGCCCCGGCCCATAGGCGATGCAGTTCTTCATCCGCCCGATACGGTCGATGTGCTTCTGGTCATAGGTGCCGGGGCTGGCCACGAATTCCGCCACCTTGCCCAGCACCCTTTCGATGGCCGCCGCGGTGGACCGCACCACCGGCGCATCGTGGTCGGTCATCACCGGCGCCACCTCGAACAGGTCGCGCATCGTCCAGTCAAAGCCGGGCCGCGTGGCCTTCAGCCCGTCCAGGAGCCCCGTCACCTCGGCCTTCACCGCCGCCGGGCTTTCCTCGATCAGCCAGCGTCGGTCGATGACGATGCGGCAACGGTCGGCCACGCAGGGCGCCGGCAGCGAGGTATCGCCCTGCGCTTACTCGCGCTCACCGCCGTGGATCGAGTTGATGTTCAGCGTGGCATGGCGCGCGCCGTCCGGCACCACCGGCATGGCGGTGCGCCGCCCCGTCAGCGCTGGCACCAGCCGCGTGTCGATCTCGTGCAGCAGCGCGCCCATGTGGGTGATGGCCGAGTCGCCCAGGAAGGGCATCGAGCCATGGGCGATGCGCCNCTTCGTCTCGATCTCGGCCCACCAGACGCCGCGATGGCCCAGGCAGATGCGATCCTTGTTCAGTGGTTCAGGAATGATGACGTGATCCACCCGGCCGGGGTCGAAATAGCCCCGCTCCGCCAGCCAGGCCACGCCGCCATAACCGCCCGATTCCTCATCCGCCGTGGNCGAAATCTCGATGGCGCCCCGCCAGTCGGGCACCGCTGTCAGGAAGGCCTCGACCGCCACAACAGAGGCCGCCAGCCCGCCCTTCATGTCGCAGGCGCCCCGGCCATAAATCCGGTCGCCGTCCCACTCGCCCCCGAACGGATCGCGCGTCCAGCCGTGGCCGACCTCGACCACGTCGTGGTGGCTGTTGAAATGCACGCAAGGCCCCGCCGCGCCGGAATCGATCCGCGCCACCATGTTCCAGCGCGGGTGGGCGTCGCTGTCGCCCGGTGCGCCATGCGCCCGCAGCACCTGCACATGAAAGCCCGACCCGATCAGCCGCGCCGACAGGTAATCGCAAATCTCCAGGTACTTCCGCCCCGGCGGGTTCAGCGTCGGGATGCGGATCAGATCCTGCGCCAGCCCGACCATGTCGGTCCGGCGCCGCGCGATTTCGGCCCTCAGATGCTCCATGCGGCAAGACTGCGCCGCGACCTAGCCTGGGGCAACCTTTTTCAGGTGACGCCGCCCCTTCAAATCGCCGATACTTGGCCCATGTAAAGACCTGTAACTTTTCCCGGAGGACAGCATGGCCGACCTTAACGCCGCCATTGAAGACAGCCAGAAGCAGGTTGCTGCGGCGCAGGCGAAGATTTCCGAGATCACCGCGCGGATCGAGGCCGGGCGCGCCAAGCTCGACGCCGGCGAGGCTGCCATCGACATCGAGAACGCCACGCTGGAAGAGGTCCACAAGCACACCGACCTGATGAACGCCAACATCGCCGAGCTGATCATGGGGCTGGACGATGTGACCGCTTACTTCTCGAAGGATTTCGACGAGATGCGGTCCAAGACCGGGGTCGAAAGCTTCATCGGCATCTTCTCGACCGCCAAGTCGGAATCCATGCGGCAGGAACGCCTGCGCTCGGCCTCGATCGACGACAAGCTGCAAGATCTGATCGGCAAGTCCGACGTGATCGTGCGGCTGTTGCAGGGCCAGCTTGACCTGCTGAACGGCCAGAAGACGCGGGTGGAAACCAACCTGTCCGGCACGCTGACCGAACGCGAGGAAGTGGTGGCGGCGCTGACCACTGTCCGCAACGAAATCCTCGCCATGGACCCGAAGATCATCGAGCTGGAAAACAGGATCAGCGTCGAACAGGACGCCGCCGCGCGTACCAAGCTGGAAACCGACCTGGCCGAACTGAACCGCGCCTACAACGCGCTGGTGCAGGACGAACAGGTGAAGCTGGCCAAAAGCCAGACGCTGGAGCGCTATATCGAAAAGGGCAAGACCTGGATGGACAGCCTCCAGAACCAGGCGGCGACCCAGATGGTGCTGATCAACAAGCTGCAAACGGATACCAAGCAGCGGGTGGTCCTCTACGACGCCCTGACCGCCAGCTTGAAGACCGCGCAGCAGCAGGACGTCGCCCACCGTATCAACGAGATTGGCGTGAAGACCGACCAGGAGGCCCAGGCCGCCATGGCCGCCATCGGCGCCGCCACCAACGACAAGATGGCCGACATGCTGGAAGCGCACGAAGGCCACATGGTCTTTGCCCGCCAGATCCTGGAACAGAAGGCCAAGGCTGACGAGCGCTTCGCCCGCCGCTTTGCCAGCATCGTCGAGAAGCACGACAAGAATGCGTATGGGGAGTAGGGGTGAGCGAGCTTGAACAGCCAAACGAGGGCACCGTCCTAAACAATAGCATCCAAACTCATCAATCTGGCAACTGGCTTGAAGGCTACATCGCTGTTTTGGTCGGTTTGCTGCTGGTGAATGCGGTGTTTCTTGTATTTGCCTTGCCCGCGATGGCGATAACTCTTATGGGTCAAGCTTTGCTTGGTGAAGCTGGCATTTGGCTCGCTGCGGTAATCATCGCACCCGCTTGGATTTGGCTTTGCTTCAGGTTCTTCCTCCCAACCACGATGCAGATCATCTGGATCGACGGTAGACCGGCTCTCTTCGCTTTCCACCGGGTAACGGTGCGAAGGATGATCGGAGTTGTTACGGCGCAGCTATCCATTCTTCGGTCAGATTTGCGTTCGTTTTCAGCCCGCATCAGGAATTGGCTCAATGCCTGACCCCACCGTCAAGGACGTCCTGACCAGCGACCATCAGGAAATCTACGACACCCTCGTCGCGCGCAGCTATTTCGGCCTGTTCGAAAAGATCACCGGGCATCTCGCCCGCGTGGCCGATGCGATGCAGGACGAGNNTAAGCTGACCCGGACCGAGGCGCGCATCCTGAACGCCCATGTCGGCGCGGTCGCCGCCACCTTCCGGGCGCTGTCGTGGAAATACCTGATGACCGGCCGGGTCGAAGGCCCGCTCCCCGGTAAGCTGACCTTTGACCGCCACGAAAGCGGCTTTCCCATCGCGCAAGAGCTGATGGTGATGGCGGTCGATGCACAGCAGGCGGAAAAGCACCTGGCTGGCATGGCCTCGGAAGCCGAACTGAAAGACCGCATGATCCGCCAGATCGTCGGCGACCTGACCATCCCGACGCAGCTGCAATTCGCCCTGTCGCAGCGGCTCTATTATGAATCGCTCCTGACCGGGAACCTCTTTCAGGCCCGCAACGACCCCGACGGTCAGTGGCTGGGCGAAAGCGACGGCAAGCGGCAGTTCCTGCTGCACTGGTCGGTCTATGACACCCAGGAAAACCTGCCGATCATCTATCTGATGAACGTCGAAGAGGCGGGCAAACGCCCGCTTCTGGCCGACGACCGGCGCTGGCCGCAGGTGCGGGCGCATCTGATGGCGCAATCGGTGGCGGGCCTGAAACTCCTGACCATCGCGCAGGGCTTTGATGTGGANTTTCCCGACATCCAGCCCAAACGCCTGCGCCGCCTGCGCCTTGGCCCGATGTACTCCCACGCCTTCACCCTGCAATCCGGCCCGATCTCGCAGGTGCTGGCCAATGCGGCNCCGCCCGATCAGGACTGGGCACTGGTCTGGACAGCAGAAGATCTGGTCTCCGAGCGGACAGAAGAGGTCAAGGACGGCTGGTTCTCGACCACCACGCGCGAGATCTGGAAGCTCGANCCCCTGAAGGGCGCCGAGGACGGCACGACCCGCACCGAACGCATGATCATCCTGCCCGAACGCCCCAACCAGGTGCTGACCGAGATGGANCCNCCCGGCTTCCGCGACCTGCGCCGCTTCGTCGTCGATGCCGCTTACTGGTGGTGCAGCGATGATGCGGCTTTCGTCAAGCCTGTGCAGGCTTTCCTCAAGCTGTCCTGCCGAAGAAAGCCCGCAAGGGCTTGATGAGGCCCCCGCCTGAAAGGTGCTGCATGACCGCGCGCGACACGATGGAACTGCCCGAAGCCGCGATCCGCGCGCAGTATCCGGCCGCGCTCGGCCTTCTCACCGGCTTCGACCACGCNCCCCGGCTGGCCAAGCCCACCGCGCCTATGGCGGCTGCCGCGGAGCGCTCGCCCGGCATCCCCGCCACACCCCGCTTCCGCTCCACCACCCCCGGCCTCGCCGCCCGCCCGACCACCCGTCCCGGCGGCGTGCGTCTGGCCGAGCGGGTGGAAAGCCTCGGCGACGGCCTCGTCACGCCGCTTCAGGCGACGGTCCTCACCACGCTCCGCCGCAGCCTCGCCATCGCGCTGGCCATGGGCGAGGGCTTCGCCGCGCAATCGGGCCTGGCCGAACTGAAGAAGGCCAACCTCGAATCCGCNCTTCCCGACACCCGCCGCGCCGAGTTCACCGAACTTCTGGCTGCCGAGGCGCTCATAACACTCCATGTCTTCGCCAATGCCACCGCCTTCCTGCTGGCNCCCCATCTGGGCAGCACGACGGTCGAGGTCGGCACGGTCGAAGAGGTCCTGACCGACAACGCNCCCCTGGCCCTGCAAGGCGCGCTGTGGGAGCTGGACCAGGACCTGGCCACCCTCGCCACCGATGAAACCCGCCTCGCCCCCACCATCGCCGCCTTCTGCGAGGCGCTGATGGAGAAGGTGGCGCTGCGCGCCGCCGGCGCNCCGCGCCTGGCCGCCTTCGAGTAGGCNAGCTGGAAGATCGAAGCCGACGCCCTCACCCTCTCCGGCTTCCGCCCCGCCCGCGCGGCCAAGGGCGGCGCCTTGATCATGGCCTTCAAGAAGCCCGAAGAGGTGATCGGCAACCACATCGCCAAATACCAGGCGATGCGGCTGGCCAAGATGCTGATGGCCTATGATTTCAAGCGGCGGCTGAACCCCTTCGCCGAACTCGGTGGCTTCATCTTCACCTTCATGGGCGACGGCAAGCCCGGCACCGGCAAGACCACGCTGATCCAGATGATGGTAAGCCTGATCCACGGCTACTGCGAGGTCGCTGGCTACCCCTTCCGCTACCAGAACTTCTCGATCGACCAGATCGACAGCTACCAGGGCAAATCCGGCCAGAACGCCAAGGCCTTCATCGACGCGGTGATCGATCCCACCGTCATCGCCTTCGGCACCATCGACGACATCGACCAGGTCGTAAGCAAACGCGGCGACCGTCAGTCCAGTNNCTTAAGCCAGCAAGAGGTGACCGCCGTCTTCATGGGCGCCTTCGCCGGGGCGGGCACCGTGGTCCGCGGCAACTGCACCTTCGGCATGTTCAGTAACTACCCCGAAAACGTCGGCGACGCCCTTCGCCAACGCGCNGGCGCCCGCTTCCTGGTCGACGGTCCCCAAAGCCGCGAGGATTACATCGACATCCTCACCCTGCTTCTGGGCAAGAACCACGCCATCCCCTTGGGCGACCACGCACTTTACGCCAACCAGGAAATCAAGCGCGCCGTCGCCGCCAGCTTCGAAGGCCACGGCCGCCCGCATGAAGAGGGCCTGCTGAAGGTCTGGGACAGGGTCGAGAAAGACCTCGGCCCCCTCGACACGCTGGCCAAACTCGGCACCTACCTGAAGGCAATCCAGGAAGCCGACGACCGCTTCACCGGCCGCGCGATCAAGAACATCACCGACGCGGTGAAGGTCCGCGCCATGGATTTCGAGCTTCCCGACGAATGGATGGACCAGCCCGACCTGTTCCTCTTCAAGCCCTATGACGAGAAACTCGCCATGATCCGCGCCCTGATGACGCCGATCACGGTGGACATGGTGGTGCAGGAAATCAACCGCTACGCCGACAGCGAATTCCGCTATGCCGACAAGTCCGACGAGGCGGCGATTGCGGCCATGGTGCGGGATATGCAGCGGAGCGAGGAAGCGAAACGGCGGTATCTGGAGGGGCGGGGGTGACGTTGGTTAGGACCCTGCTCANNTATCACTCTTGCTTGTCGCGGCCTTTGCCCTCTTGTCAGCCGCAGTAAGCGTCTTGGTGTTCTGCAGCGCAAGCACCCTGATTCCGCCCGCCTTCTGGTCCGACGGCCAATGCGGTGCCTCCGACAAACCAGCCGAAGTGTTCGGCATCTACTTGCACCTGGGTGCACTTGTGGGACTGGTCATTTACACAGCATCAGCAGTGGTCAGGTTTGCGGTGCGCCGTTGGAGGAACGCCCCATGAAACGCCTCATCTCCAAAGGCCTGATGTTCGGCAACCTGGTGGAAATCTCCTCNCCCCAGCTCGTCGAACGCTACAACCGGGCGCTCAAGCACCTGACGGGCAAGACCACCGCCCAGACCGATTTCCACATCGACATCTCGGGTTACTCNCCCGAGATCGGCGATGAGCTGGACGATGACCTCTACCTCAACCCCAACGGCTGCAACCGGCAGTTCATCCTGCTCACCACCGCGCAGAAAACCGCGCCGCTTCTGAACATCAAGTTCTCCACCTCGCGCGGCATCCTGCGCCAGTTCATCGAGGCCAACGAAAGCCAGCTTTTCGCCCTCACCGCCCGCGACGCGGTGGCGGGCGAGCTTCTGGACACGGTCTATGAAATCTCCACCCCGGCCAAACTCCTGGACTACCGCAAGGTCACCATCGAGGCCGACACCATCGGCGGCCATGTCGCCGATGCCGAAAAGCTGGTAAGCCTGATCGACCGCTTCCGGCAAGAACCCGACGGCTGGCGCGATGACGTGCTGATCGCCGAAATGATCGGGCTGGCGAAGAAGACCGGCGACGTGACGCGGGTGCCGATCCGCCTGTAAGCCATGTCCTTCGAACAGCCCAGCTTCTGGACCAGCCATTTCGGCGGGCTCTACATCTTCCGCGATGTGCCCCTGCCCGGTGTCATCTCTACCCTGCCGCGGCAAAGCCTGGGCCCCATGCCGATCTCGCCGGTGCTGGATCTGACCATGCGCAACCACATCGCCGAATGGCTGGAGCGCAACGGACTGGTCGAGCCCATCGTGCAGGCGCGCGGCATGGATGCGGCGGCGGTGATCCGGCAGAAGATGGATTTCATCCTGGTCGATGCCGCCGATGCGCTGAACCTGGACATCGGCGACGCACGCCGCACCGAACTGCGCAAGATCGCCAACCGCCTGGGCGACCAGCTGCCCGACGAATTCCTCGGCCTGGCTGCCCTGCTGCGGTGGGTGGAACGCGCCACGACNTGGCCGCGCATCTCGTCCGAACACCCCAGCTATTTCTACACGCTGCGCGCCAAGGCCGGGCCGCACCGCGACCTGGTGAACATGCTTCTGGCCCAGCTGTCGCCGCTGGACCTGCGGCAGATGTTCATCACCCACAAGGAACTGTTCTACGCGACCTACGCCACCTGGTCCGACCGCAAGCGCCAGTATGTGGCGGAATTCCTGGAACGGGAGTATCAGGTCGACAAGCAGGGCGCCCGCGCGGCGCTGTTCGGCCCGGAACCCGGCATGGACGAAGCCCACCGCCCCGACCCGAAACCCGCCCGCAGCCTGGCGGCCGAGGTCGGCCCCTGGGGCGCCTTGCGGAGGGACCGCGCATGATCTTCGGCCTTGCCCGTCTGGCGATCTTCCTGTTCGTCGTGCTGACGATCCTGTTCTTCCTGTTGCGCATCTATGCCCGCTCGCTGCGGCGCGAGGCGCTGGAAGAAACCTGGGACCAGGGCGGCATCGACCAGCCGCGCGACGACTACATCCGGCATGGCATGGAGAGTTACGAGAAGGGGCTCTTCCTCAAGCTCCTCTGGCTGGTCTACATCATCCCGACCATCGTGATCTCGGCGCTGGTCTATTTCCTGAATTTCTACCAATAGCCGCGAAAGGCCCCGCCCATGCTTCGCAAGCTCAAATGGATCCTGATCGCGCTTCTGGTGATCGTGGTCGGGCTGTTCCTGCACTACAACCTGCCGCAGAACGACATCGTGCGCATCGTCAACACCTCGGTGAAGCGGCAGGATTTCAGCTGGGAAAACAGCTGGGCCTTCTCGGCGCCGGAATCGGGCAACGCGCCCTCCAGCGCCACCAGCCGCGACGTGCTGTTCATCGACACGATCCAGCCCAACGGCTTACCNATGGTCTATCGCAACGAAGACACCGCCTGGGGCTGGCCGCCCTATTTCAAGTTCAACAGCTTTGACGTGCAGGCCAGCGCCGCGAACCTGACCTCGACCCAGGATTCCCCGAAATGGGTGGCCGTCACCCATTACGGCTGGCGNCATCCGTTCCTGACCATCTTCCCCAATGCCATCAAGCTGCGGCCCGTCGATGGCCCCGATGCGACCGTCATCCCCTGGGGCAGCATCGTCATCCTGACCATCCTGGCCATCCTCGTGATCCTGTTCTGGCGCATGTGGGCGCAGTTCAAGGAACGCACCATCGAACCCGCGATGATCGAGGCGGAAGAGGCCTGGGATGCCGTGGACGCCCGCGCTGACGCCGCCAAGGCGCAGGCGCGNGGGGTGTGGGGCCGGTTCACCGCCTGGCTGGGCACCTGGCGCGCCAAGCCGAAGAAGTAGCCCCTTCGCCCCGGCGCAGGCCGGGGCCTCGACCCACCCGCGCGCGCGGCTACCTCACGCCCCGCCTTGACCATGCAGATGGCGGATCAGCGCGCGGGCCTCGGGCGGCGGCGGCGCCTCGACGCGGCGGTATTCGTTGCCGCCCGGCACGCGCGACAGCAGACCGCGTTCCACCATGGTCCGGCGCAGGATCGCGGCATCGCCGAATGCGTGCCAGTCGTTCAGAAGCGCACTCGCCTGCCGCTCGGTCAGCGCCGCGTCGCGCGGAAACCGGCTCCACAGCGCCCAGATCGCCAGATGCTGCTGCCAGGTCTTCGCGGGCCAGCGCAACAGGCGCCCGGCCTCGTCGAAATGGCGCAGCACCTGGGCCACCCGCGTCATATCAGGCGCCGCGGCGGCTGGCGCGGCCAGTTTGTCCGCCGCCGTGGCCGAGGCGCGGAAGTGCTGGAAGTTGCGGAAACCGGCGCCGCGCGCCAGCATGTTCAACAGGCTCTGGTGGCCGGGCTCCGGCGCCTCGCTCAGCTGATGCGCCAGCGAGCGCGCAAGGGCGGAAATGTCGGCCACTTCATAGGGAAGGGCAGTTCGGGTCATGGCATCCTCGTGACGTGCCCTGCAGGGTCGCGGGCCACCGGCTTGGCGAGCGGGCACGAAAGGAAGCGTGCGACCGATCAGACGGGCAGGTTCAGCTGTCCTTCGCGGACCGGTGGCGCCTGGGTGAACTGCGGACCCTGCCGCCTTTTACCCGGTTGCGCGGCGCAAGGCAACGCCATCGGCCAGCCCCGGCAGGGGCCAGCGCCGCGCCAGGACAAAGACCCCCGCCGGGCCATCGGCCCAGGCGGGGGCAGGGATCCCTGTGCCTCACGGGAAGAGAGACCAAGGGTGCAACCCGACGGATCTTGGGACGCCTCCCCGCCGGGCTGCCGAAACTCATCCCCGGCAGGGGCGCCACACAGCTGCCCGCCTCGCCGCAGGGCATAACCCGCTGCGCCACCGCCGGGTGGTACTTNNACCAGGGGTCCGACAGGGCGGGATCGGTCAGGAACCNCTCATCCGTCAGGCTTTCCAGAAAGGCGATCACATCCGCCTTCTCGCCCGGGCTCAGCGCAAAGCCCGCCACCAGCGGGTCCTTCTGCGCCACGCCCGGATGCCGCCCGCCATTCGCATAGGCATCCAGCACCTCGGACAGCGTCGCCATCGACCCGTCATGCATGTAGGGCGCGGTCACCGCCACATTGCGCAGGGACGGCGTGCGGAACCGCCCCACATCCGCCTCGCGCAGGGTAAAGGCGGCGATGCCCTCGCCGCCTTCAAGGACCACGTCGTGGACGCCGGTGTTGTGAAACCCCGTCTCCGCCATCTTCATGCGCGAGGTCACAAGATTGTCGGTGAAGTTGAACCCGCCGTGGCAATGGTAACATTCCAGCCGCTCGCCGAAGAACAGGTCCTGCCNCCGGCGGGCCGCCGCGCTCAGCGCATCCCGGTCGCCCTCATAGGCAAAGCGGTCATAGGGAGACCCGGCCGAGATCATCCTGCGTTCAAAGGCCGCCAGCGCGCGGGTGATCGTGTACAGGTCCGGGGCCTACCGGTCGGGAAAGGCCGCCGGAAAGGCCCGGGCATAGAAGGGATCGGCCGCCAGCCGGTTGAACAGCTCTGCCTCGATCCCGGCCGATCCCATCTCGACCGGCGCCGTGCCGAACATCGGGATCAGCGCGTGCCGCTCCAGGCTGTCCAGCATCGGGCTGCCCCAGGTCAGCACCGGCAGATAGGCCACATTCGCCAGCCCCGGCGCATTGCGCAGCCCCACGGTCCCGGCAATGCCGATGCCCACCGCCCGCCCGTCCGCAAAGCCCATGGCCTGCACATGGCACGAAGCGCAGGCCACCGTGCCATCGGCCGACAGCCGGGCATCATGGAACAGGTGGCGCCCAAGCTCCACCTTCTCTGCCGTCATCGGGTTCTCGTCCGGCACCGGGGGCGGTGGCAGCCAGTCGGGAATCGACCACTGCCACCCCTCCGCCGCCAGGGCGGCACCGGCCATCAGGGCCAGCGCCGCGCCAAGCAGGATCGGGCGCATCGTCAGTGCAGCGTCACAAGCTGCTGGCCACCGGTAACGCCACGCCCTCATAGGGCAGGCCAAGCGCCGACATCACCGGCGGGCAATCGGCATCCTTGGNGAAGGACATGCAGCCCGGCATGGTTTCGGGGGCATTGGCATCCACATTGGCCCCGGCCAGCACCGGCGCCGGGTCGATCACCACGGTATCCATGCCCGCCATCCCCGGCATGAAGCCATCCAGCCGCACCGCCACGCGGTTCGGATTGGCGCATTCCTGCGCGGGCGCGATGGTCTTGCCGTCCGAGGCGCAGCCGGTCGAGCCCAGGTGCAGCGCCCAGCCCTGCGGNNCCCGGCCATGTTACCGAGTCCCCGAATGATCCGCCGCATCCGCCGAAGGCAGCGGCTGGCCAGCCGTTGACAGGTCGATCTTCAGGAACTTGTACCCCGCCTGCCAGGTCCAGAACATCGCCGTCAGGTTCAGGGGCGAGGCCGACAGCGTCGGGTCGCCGTGGTTCTGCGCGAAGGGCAGGCCGATGTCGAAGGCCAGGCCCGAATAGCTGCCGTCCGGCACCGTGCCGCGCACCACCATGTTGGTCTCGGCCGTGCCGTTGGCACAGCTGCCGGTCGCATCCTCGAAGTCGATCAGCGCCGAGCTGTCCAGTTGCCAGGTGCCGTCCTGATCCAGGACAACCGGCACTTCGGCGCCATCGGCGCCGATCAGCCGCAGGTTCGAGACATACAGCCGGAAGTCGCCGAACTGCACGGCGGATTTCGTGCTGCCGATGCCCTCATAGGTCTCGGTGCAGGAAAACGGCTTGCCGCCCATCTGGGCAACAAAGGNGATTTCCACCTTCATTTCGGCCAGCGCCGGGGTGGCAAGAACGGCGGCCAGCGCCGCAAGGGTCAGACGGGACATGATTTCTACCTCTGGCAAACGGGCACGCCGATGCGGCCCGGTGAATGGGATCGGTCGTTTCGGGAACGATCAGGCCAGTGGTGGCCCGCGCGAGGCGCGGGTGGGGTCGTCCAGATGCCGCAACGCCCGGCTTTCGCGCGGGGCGACGACTTCGGCGATGAAAACCAGATCGGCAGCGCGCACCGCCGGGGTCGAAGACGGCAGGATCACCGCGCCCGCGATATGGCAGGCCGGGCAGTCACTGCCCTGCATGTCGCTGGTGCCGTCCGTGCCGCCGCACAACCCGCTCAGGTCGCCGCCCGCGGCGGCATAGGCCTCCATCGCGGGGTTCGGCAGACGATGCGCCAGACCCGTCGCCACCAGGGCAAGGGTCAGCACGGCGACAAGCGCCAGGCCAAGCCAGGAGGGAACACCGCGTTCAGCCATGCTCAAGTGATGCCGCAACACTCGCGCTTGCGCAATCCGCGATGTGGCGGGCGACCAAATGACGCGAAGCGCCCGGAGGCACCGCGGACAAATCTTACCGCCAAGTTAATTCGGCTCGCCAAGTCCTTGATAAACAAGGGTTCAAAAAGTGTCCGAGCTCGGACGCCCCCGGACCGGGTCAGAACACGGTGCCCAGGACCACCGTCACCACCAGCGCGATCACCGGCCCCACGATGGCCGTCATCACCAGCGGTCCATAGCCCTCCCGGTGGGTGGTGCCGCAGACCGCCAGCAGCGTGACCACCGCCCCGTTGTGGGGCAGGCTGTCCAGCGTCTTAAGCGCGATGGTCGCCACCCGGTGCAGCGTGCCGGGGTCGATGCCACCTCGGCCGCCCGCGCCAGATAGGTGGGCGCNCAGCGCCTCCAGCGCGATGGTCAGCCCGCCCGAGGCCGAGCCGGTCAAGGCCGACAGCACATTGGTCGCCACCGCCAGCGACACCAGCGGCCCGCCGCCCAGCCCCAGCACCCAGTCGCTGACCGCCTGGAANNCAGGCACCGCCGCCACCACGGCGCCAAAGCCCACCAGGCTCGCCACCGACAGCAGCGGCAGGATCGAGGCATTGGCCCCGGCATCCGCCGTGGACCGCAACGAGGCGCGGTCGGGCTGGGTCAGCACGGCCAGCACCAGGATCGCCGCCGCCAGCGCCACCACCACCGACCAGACGCCATGNNCGACCCCGGCCAGTGTCGCCCCGCCCCACTGCGGCTCGGCCAGAAAGGCGGTGTCCATCCGCGGCAGTACCAGGAAGGACATCAGCAGGTTGACCGCGATCACCACCGCCAGCGGCAGGAAGGCCAGCGTCACCGACATTGCCGCGGCCGCACCTCGGGCGGCGCCGCCTCGGACAGGTCGAACCCCGTGGCCGTCGCCGTCTGCCCGCGCCGCACCGGATCCTCGGTCAGCGCCTCGGCACTGTAGGGCAGCTCGTCGAACCTCGCCCGCCGCCCGCGCCTTCGCCTCGGCCCGGCCCAGCCACCACAGGCCGAAACCCAGGATCACCGCCGAGGCGATCAGCCCCAGCAAAGGCGCCGCAAAGGAAGTGGTGCCGAAGAAGGGCATCGGGATGGTGTTCTGGATCGCCGGCGTGCCGGGCAGGGCGGTCATGGTGAAGGTGGTGGTGCCAAGCGCGATCGCCGTTGGCATCAGCCGCCGCGGCAGGTTGGCCTGGCGGAACAGCTGCATCGCCATCGGCCCGATGACGAAGAAGGCCACGAACAGGCTGACGCCGCCATAGGTCACCAGCGCCCCCGCCAGAACCACGGCCAGAATCGCCCGCTCGGCCCCCAGTTTCTCGGTCATCCAGTCGGCAATGACCGAGACGGCGCCGGTATCCTCCATCAGCTTGCCGAACAGCGCCCCCAGCAGAAAGATCAGGAAGAACTGCGCCACGAACCCCGCCGCCGCCGGCATGTAGGTCAGCGTCAGGTGGGCCAGCAGGGGCTCGCGCGCTGCCAGCGCCACCACCAGCGCGGCCAGGGGCGCCACGACCAGGATGTTCCAGCCGCGGAACGACAGGAACATCAGGTAAGCAAGGCCGAGAAGGATACCCAGAAGGCCCATGGTNNCAGATCCTCCAGATAGGCGTCGAGGTCCAGCGTTGACCGCTCGCCGATGTCGGCGCCATGGGCGGCNCAGGAACTCGCCCGCCACCTTGCGGCCGTTGTCGCGCAGCATGGTGAAGAAATCCCATTCCACCAGCAGCTTCGAGGAATAGCCCAGGTCCAGCATCAGGTCCGAGGCAATGCGGTGGATGCGCATCTCCTTGATCAGCCGCCCGTCGCCGGTGCCGGGGTCCACCACATCGCGGATCAGCGCCAGCGTGCGCAGCTCCTTGATAAGGCCCGAGTTGAAGGCGATCTCGTTCAGCCGGTTCTGGATGTCGCGCGCCGTGGTCGGCGGATCGGGCCGGATCGGGTTGATCTGCACAAGGATGGTGTCATGCGACTGGCATTCGCGGACCAGCGGCGTCAGCGACGGGTTGCCGGAATAGCCGCCGTCCCAATAGGCCGCGCCGTCGATTTCCACCGCCTTGAACATGGTCGGCAGGCAGGCCGAGGCCAGCAGAACCTCGGGCGTGACCTCGGCATTGCGGAAAATGCGCCCGCGGCCGGTGCAGACATTGGTGGCATTCACGAAAAGCTTGGTCTTGGCGTGGGCCAGCCGGTCGAAATCCACGCAGTCCGCCAGGATGCTTTCCAGCGGATTGCCGGTCACCGCGTGCAGGTCATAGGGCGAAACCAGCCGCGCCGCGGCCTCCATCGTCAGGAAGACCGGCGAGTAATCCAGCGTCCACAGGCCCAGCATCCGTTCGATCAGCCCGCGCTGCATCGGGCTGGTGCGCCCGGCATCGGCCACCTTGCGCCAGAACCGTTCCAGCGCGGCCCGCGNCGCCGCGCCCGCCGCGGGGCCATCGACGAAGACGGCGGCATTCATCGCCCCCGCCGAGGTGCCCGAGACGCCGTCGAATTCCAGCCAGTCTTCCTCCAGCAGCCGGTCCAGCACGCCCCAGGTGAAGGCGCCATGGGCGCCGCCGCCCTGAAGCCCAAGGTCGACAAGCCGGGTATTGCGTTCAACCATCACCAAACTCCCTTCGGGCCAGATCGGCCTAGGCCTCCGGGCACTATTTCGCAAGTGCGGCAACGGCCGCGTGACGCGGGCAAGTGACAAGGTGATCGTTCACCATGCCGGTTGCCTGCATGAAGGCGTAAACGATGGTCGGACCGCAGAAGGTGAAGTNGGCAGCCTTCAGTTCGCGGGACATGGCCTTGAAACCGCGGTTTCCGCCAACCTCGGACAGGCTGGCAAAGCGGTTCACCTTTGGCTTGCCGTCCAGATGCTGCCAGAGGAAATCGGAAAAGCTGCTCCGCTCCTCGATCCGCAGGAAGGCCTGGGCCGACTTGATGGTGCCCTCGATCTTGCCGCGGTGCCGCACGATGCNCTAAGCATCGGCCAGAAGTCGTGTCACATCGGCCTCGGTGAAGCCTGCCACAATGTCAGGGCGAAAGTTTGCAACGGCGGCGCGGAACGCCTCGCGCTTGCGCAGGATGGTGATCCAGGCCAGCCCGGCCTGGAACCCGTCGAGGATCAGCTTTTCCCACAGCGCGCGGCTGTCGTATTCGGGCACGCCCCATTCTGTGTCGTGATAGGCGACATACAGCGGGTCGGTGCCGCACCAGGGGCAGCGCCCCGGTTCTTCGGTCGTGCTCATGCGGAAGCCTCGGAAATCCGGCGAATTGTAATCCTTTACCGCGCATTCACGGCGATGGCGACAAGGTGGCAGCACTTGGGTTCGGTGCGCGGGGGCGTCATGGCTGGTGACAAGCTGATCGACAAGGCGGTGAAGGCCGAGGGTCTGTCCAGCCCTTCGACATGGCCGTCAGCCAGGCCGACCGGGAAACCATGGCGACGGTGCGCGCCGCCATCGACGCAAGGCGGGTGCGCCTGGCCTTCCAGCCGGTGGTCATGGCCGCCGACATCGGCCGCATCGCCTTCAGCGAAGGGCTGGTGCGCGTGCTGGATGCCAGCGGCCGCATCATCCCGGCGCGCGATTTCATGGGGGCGGTGGAACGCCACGAAATGGGGCGCGAAATCGACTGTCTGGCGCTGGAACAGGGTCTTGGGACGCTGGCCCGCCACCCGGACCTGCGGATTTCCGTCAATGTCTCGGCACGCTCCATCGGCTATCCGCGCTGGCAGCGCGTGCTGCGCAAGGGGCTGGCCGGGGCGCCGACGGTCGCGGAACGGCTGATCCTGGAAATCGGCGAAGAATCGGCGATGACCGTGCCGGAAACCCTCGCCGCCTTCATGGCCGAGATGCAGAAGGAAGGCGTCGCCTTCGCGCTGGACGATTTCGGCGGTGGCACCACGGCACTTGGGCGGTTGCGCGATTTCTACTTCGACTTCGCCAAGATAGACGCCAGCGCCGTGCGCCGCATCGACCGCGACGCCGAGGTGCAGGCGCTGGCCGCCGCGCTGGTCGGCGTAGCGCGCGCCTTCGGCATGGTGACGGTGGCGGTGGCCGTGGAAACCGCCGGTGAGGGCGAGGTGCTGCGCAGCCTGGGGGTGGATTGCCTGCAAGGCTATCTGTTCGGCGCGCCCAGCCTGAAACCCGCCTGGGAAGAGACCGGGCAACGCCGGGCCTGACAGTTTGGCAGGCCAGATTGCCGCTGCGGCATATTGCACAGGCATCTTTCTTGCTTTTGCAGCGTTCAGGCCTTAGGGCCGGATCAGGAGGCGGGGAGGACCGGTNNCCTTCCCGGCCAAACGGTTCAGGAACGGAGGCCTATCGCAATGACCAATGTCGTCATCGTCTCGGCGGGACGCACCGCTGTCGGCAGCTTCAACGGCTCTTTCGCCAGCACGCCCGCCCATGACATGGGCGCCGCGGTGATCGAGGCGGTGGTTGCCCGCGCCGGGATCGACAAGTCCGAAGTCAGCGAAGTCATTCTTGGCCAGGTGCTGACCGGCGGCCAGGGCCAGAACCCGGCCCGCCAGGCGGCGATNCAAGGCCTGCCCAAGGAAGCCAGCGCCTGGGGCATCAACCAGGTCTGCGGTTCGGGCCTGCGCGCCGTGGCGCTTGGCGCCCAGCATGTGCAACTGGGCGATGCCGCCATCGTGGTGGTAAGCGGTCAGGAAAGCATGTCGCTGTCGCCCCATGTCGCGCACCTGCGTGCTTANAGCCAGAAGATGGGCGACCTGAACTTCATCGACTCGATGATCAAGGACGGCCTCTGGGACGCCTTCAACGGCTATCACATGGGCCAGACGGCGGAAAACGTCGCCAACCAGTGGCAGATCAGCCGCGACATGCAGGACGAATTTGCGCTGGCCAGCCAGAACAAGGCCGAAGCCGCGCAGAAGGCAAGCAAGTTCAAGGACGAGATCATCCCCTTCACCATCAAGACCCGCAAGGGCGACGTGGTGGTGGATTCGGATGAATACATCCGCCATGGCGCCACCATGGAAGCCATGCAGAAGCTGCGCCCGGCGTTTGTGAAGGATGGTTCGGTCACGGCCGCCAACGCCTCGGGCATCAATGATGGCGCCGCCGCCGTGATGCTGATGACGGAAGAGGAAGCCGCCAAGCGCGGGCTGAAGGTGCTGGCGCGCATCGCGTCCTACGCGACCGCCGGGCTTGACCCGTCGATCATGGGCGTCGGCCCGATCTTCGCCAGCCGCAAGGCGCTGGACAAGGCTGGCTGGAAGGTGGGCGATCTGGATCTGGTCGAGGCCAACGAAGCCTTCGCCGCCCAGGCCTGCGCCGTGAACAAGGACATGGGCTGGGATCCGTCCATCGTGAACGTGAACGGCGGCGCCATCGCCATCGGCCATCCGATCGGCGCCTCGGGCGCGCGTATCCTGAACACGCTGATCTTCGAGATGAACCGCCGCGACGCCAAGAAGGGCCTCGCCACGCTGTGCATCGGCGGCGGCATGGGTGTCGCCATGTGCCTGGAACGCGCCTAAGCGATTTCTGTCATGCAGCAAATCGCCGCATGAATGGGGTAGCGCGCAATAATCTTGCGTCTTAAGCCTTTGCCTGAGTAACAGGCTTTCAACGGCATACCAAAGCATACTTCGTAGGAGGAATCACGATGGCACGGGTTGCACTTGTCACCGGCGGGTCGCGCGGCATTGGCGCGGCGATCTCGGTCGCGCTGAAGGCGGCGGGCTACAAGGTTGCGGCGAACTACGCAAGCAATGACGAGGCGGCGGCGAAGTTCACCGCCGAGACCGGCATCCCGACCTACAAGTGGTCGGTGGCCGATTACGACGCCTGCAAGGAAGGCATCGCCAAGGTCGAGGCCGACCTGGGTCCGGTGGATGTGCTGGTGAACAACGGCATCACCCGTGACGCGATGTTCCACAAGATGACCCCGACCCAGTGGAAGGAAGTCATCGACACCAACCTCACCGGTCTCTTCAACATGACCCACCCGCTGTGGTCGGGCATGCGCGACCGCAAGTTCGGCCGCGTCATCTCGATCTCGTCGGTGAACGGCCAGAAGGGCCAGGTAGGCCAGGCCAACTATTCGGCCGCCAAGTCGGGCGACCTGGGCTTCACCAAGGCGCTGGCCCAGGAAGGCGCGCGNCTAGGCATCACCGTGAATGCGGTCTGCCCCGGCTACATCGCCACCGAGATGGTCAAGGCCATCGACGAGAAGGTGCTGAACGAGCGCATCGTTCCGCAAATCCCGGTCGGCCGCCTGGGCGAACCGGAAGAGATCGCCCGCTGCGTCGTCTTCCTGGCCAGCGATGAAGGCTTCATCACCGGCTCGACGATCTCGGCCAACGGCGGCCAGTTCGTCGTCTGATCCGGTCGGATTGCTGCATGAGGCCCCCGTTCCGGGGGCCTTTCCTTTGGGCGCGCCGCCGCTAAGCACGGCAGGCAAAATTCTTCGAAGAATTTTGCAAATTCCTTCGAAGGAATTTGCCGGAAGATGACGCATGCCAAAGCCACNCTGATCGGACTGACCGCCATCCTGATGTGGTCGGTGCTCGCGCTTCTGACCATCGGCTCGTCGCCCGTGCCGCCCTTCCTGCTGAACGTGCTGACCTTCGGCATCGGCGGCACGCTTGGCCTGGTCTGGACGCTGCGCAACGGGCTGGACCGGCTGCGCGGGGTNCTTACCAGGGTCTATTTGTTCGGCATCCTTGGCCTCTTTGGCTATCACGCGCTGTATTTCACCGCCTTCCGCGTCGCGCCCTCGGCCGAGACCGGGCTGATGGCCTATCTCTGGCCGCTGTTCATCGTGCTGTTTTCGGGCCTTCTGCCCGGTGAAAGGCTGCTTGCCCAGCACATCATCGGCGCTCTGGTGGCCTTTGCCGGGGCGGCGCTGATCGTGCTGGCGCGCGGCGGCGAGGCGGCAGCNACGCTTGGCCTGGCACTGGGGTTCCTCTGCGCCCTGACCTGGGTAGGCTATTCGGTGCTGTCGCGTAAGNNCGGCGCGGTGCCGACCGAGACGGTGACGGTGTTCTGCCTGGGAACCGCCGCCCTGTCCCTGCCGGTGCATCTGGCGCTGGAACAGACGCTGTGGCCCGTTGGTCTGCAGGGCTGGCTGTCGGTGCTGGCGCTTGGCCTGGGGCCGGTGGGGGCAGCCTTCTTCACCTGGGACGTGGGCATGAANAAAGGCGACATCCAGCTTCTGGGTGTCGCCTCCTATGCGGCGCCGTTGTTGTCGGCGCTGGCTCTGGTTCTGGCAGGGATCACNCCCGCCTCGTGGACGATCCTGGCCGCAGCCCTGCTGATCGCCGGAGGTGCGGCGCTGGCGGCGCGCGCCAGCGCGCGCAGGGTCACGCCTGGGTCAGGCGGGTGATCTCTTCCTTCAGCTTCAGCTTCTGCTTCTTCATCTCGGCGATCTGAAGATCATCGGTGCCGGGACTGCGCTGCGCTTCCTCGACCTGGACTGAAAGCATCTCGTGCTTGCGGCGCAGTTCCTGCAGATGCGAAGCAACCGTCATGTCTGTCCTCCTGTCATGATCCGATGTCATCAGAGCATCACAATCCGCGAGTCGTGTCACCAGAATCCGGCGTGACGACATGCCGCGATGCGTCGGATTCAGCCGAATGCAGCCGACAGGGCGCCGCCGCCGCGCAGGACGGCGCTCGCCTCTGGCGTGTAGCTTTCGCGGTCGCCGTCATGGGCCGAGTGGCNGTGAAGAACAAAGGGGAACAGCATCCGTAGCGGGGCCTTGCCGCCCTTCCGCGCACGCAGGATGACCCGCGGCGACTCGCGCCCGGCGCGGGGCGTCAGGGGCAGGATCTGCGCCGAGCCGCCGCGGGGCGGCAACGCCGTCAGGGCGCCGGGCAGCAGGGCCGCCGACAGGATCATCGTCAGCCATCCGCCCGGATGCAGCCGGGTCAATGCGACCGTGACCCAGTCGCCGACGGGGGTGTCCTCGCGCAGCGCCCGGTCGCGGGCGGAATGGGGAGAGGGCGTTCCGCCCGCCGGGTAGTAGGGCGGGTTGGCGATGACATGGTCGAAGCCGCGGCGCAGGCTTTTCGGCATGTGGGATAGATCGCCCTCGACCACCTCCAGCGCCACGCCGTTGCGGGCTGCATTGCGGCGGGCCAGTTCGGCATAGCCGGGCTGCACTTCCAGCCCGGCTTGCTGCAGGCCGGGGACGCGAGCAGCCAGGCACAGGCTGGCCGCCCCGGCGCCGCAGCCGAGGTCCAGCACGGATTGGCCGGGCGTCGCCGGGCAGGCGGCGGCCAGCAGCACCGGGTCGGTGGCGGCGCGGTAGCCCTTCACTGGTTGCAGAAGATGGAGACGCCCGCAAAGGAAGGCGTCGTCGGTGAGGTCTTCCTCGGCAAAGGTCACGGCCGCGCCCCAGGCCGTTGTCGGCCAGCACCGAGGCGGCCATGAACCAGTCGCGGTCGGCCACCATGATGCGGCGCGGCAGAATGCCCAGAGAGCCGTCCAGGACGCTCATGTGGACGTCCATCTCGAAGGCGGCTATACCCTCGCCCGCAAGCAGCGCGGTCGCGAAGGCGATGTCGGCGGGATTGGTGCTGCGCAGGACTTCCTTCATGGTCCGGGGCTAGCCGGTCCTGCGGANAGATGTCGAGGATCGAACGGGGCGGGGATGAGCTTGGATCAGGCGTCGGGAGCTGCGCGAAAACCTCATGACCGGCTGGCCGATTGGCTGGCGGCCGACATGGACGCGGTGAACGGTCTGATCCGGGAACGGATGGCCAGCGAACATGCCCCGCGCATCCCGGAAGTGAGCGCCCATCTGATCGAGGCNGGGGGCAAGCGGCTGCGGCCGATGCTGGTGCTGGCCGCGGCGCGGCTGTGTGGTTATGCGGGGCCGTTCCACATTCACTTGGCGGCGACGGTGGAGTTCATCCACACGGCCACCCTGCTGCATGACGATGTGGTGGACGAAAGCCAGCGGCGGCGGGGGCGGCCGACGGCGAACTTGTTGTGGGACAACAAGTCCTCGGTGCTGGTGGGTGACTACCTGTTCGCCCGGGCGTTCCAGTTGATGGTGGAGCCGGGCAGCCTGCGGGTGCTGTCGATCCTGTCGGATGCCTCGGCCACCATTGCCGAGGGCGAGGTGCTGCAGCTGATGGCGGCGCAGGATCTGGCGACGGATGAGGCGACCTATCTGACGGTGATCCGGGGCAAGACCGCGGCGCTGTTTTCGGCCGCGACCGAGGCNGGGGCCGTGATCGTAAGCGCGGACGAGGGCCGGGTGCAGGCGCTGCGGGCCTATGGCGATGCCCTGGGGATCGCCTTCCAGATCGTCGATGACCTTCTGGATTATGGCGGCACCGATGCCGCCCTGGGCAAGAATACCGGGGACGACTTCCGGGAGCGCAAGGTGACGCTGCCGGTGATCAAGGCGGTGGCCAAGGCCAGCCCGGAAGAGCGGGCCTTCTGGAGCCGGGTGATCGAGAAGGGCGACCAGCGCGACGGCGACCTGGAGGAGGCGCGGCGGCTGATGGACCGGCACGGGGCGATGGCCGCGGCGCGGGACGAGGCGCTGGCCTGGGCCGCCAGGGCGCGGGACGCGCTGGCGGGCTTCCCGGAGCACCCGCTGAAGGAGATGCTGGAAGGCCTGGCCGCCTATGTGGTGGCGCGGATCAGCTGAGCGTCCGAGCTCGGACGCTTTGCGTATTGAACAAAATCAATGTGTTGTGCGGGCGAATTAACTTGGACTTAAGAATTGCCCGCGGCGGGGAGAGCACGATTTCCTTGAAGAAATCGTGCCGGAGCTTCTGAAGGCTCCGGGCCGGAGTTTTCGAAAACTCCGGCGACGGGGCGTGAGGGGCAATTTTCTTCGAAGAAAATTGCAAATTCCTTCGAAGGAATTTGTCTTGGGGAGCGCCTAGAGCGCCGCCCTGGGCATCGGGTTCAAGGCCTTGTTGTAGGGCCTCCAATCCGTGATGTCGGGATAGAACTGCCGCCGCCAGGCGCGGACGCGCGNGTTCATGGCGCGGCGCCAGAGCGGCGGCACCATCGCGGCGAGCGTCATCAGCGGATAGCCATAGGGCAGCTGCGGCGCGTCTTCCTGAGTGTAGTTCTGCAACAGCGGGAAGCGGCGGTCGGGCTTGTAGTGGTGATCCGAATGGCGCTGGAGGTTGATCAGCAGCCAGTTCGACGCCTTGTGCGCGGCGTTCCAGGAATGGCGGGGCAGGACATGTTCGTATTTGCCCTCGCCCAGGTGGCGGCGGGTCAGGCCGTAATGTTCGACATAGTTCACCAGTTCCAGCTGCCAGACGGCGACGCCGCCCTGCCAGAGGAACAACAGAANGCCGAGCCAGCCGCCAAGCGCCAGCGACAGCAGCACCATGCCGAGTTGCAGCGCCCAATAGCGCCAGTAGGGGTTGGAGCGATGCCACCACGGCAGGCCGCGCCGCGCCAGCATGGCGGTTTCCGCCTGCCAGGCGGACCTGCGGCATTCGACCAGCACGCGCGGGAAGAAGCGGTGGAAACCTTCGTTGTAGCGCGCCGTCACCGGATCGCGCGGGGTGCCGACCCAGAGGTGATGCACGCGCAGATGCTCGCTGCGGAAATGCGAGTAGAGCACGGTGGCGAGGAGCAGGTCGCCGAGCCAGCGTTCGTATTGCGTCTTCTGGTGCATCAACTCGTGCGAATAGTTGATGCCGATGGTGCCCGAGATCACGCCCATGCCGAAGAACAGGGCAAATTTCTCGAAAAGCGACAGGTGCTCGGCGCGGGGCACATACCACAGCAGCCAGCAGAGCAGCAGGATCTGCAGCGGGAACCACAGGATGGTGACGAAGCGGTACCAGAAAAGGCCGGTTTCGGGCGTGTCCAGCGCGGCATTGTCCTCGTTCAGGCCGGTAAGGGCGTCAAGCAGCGAGAACAGGCCCCAGGAGGACAGCGGCAAGAGCGCCAGCGTCCAGCCGCCGTTCAGCGCGGCGATGAGCGCGAGGGGAANCATGCCGAGCGACAGCCAGAACGGCAGGGCGCTGGACAGCTGCGAAACGCGGGCGGCGGGGATCGTGGTCATGGTGGTGACATGGTGCCCGGTCGCGGCGGGGGTCAAGGGGGCGGATCGGCGCGGGTGGCCAGATCATGGGCCTTGCGCATCAGCGTGGGCAGATGGGCGGGGCGGAAGCTGGCGCNGGGAAGGAAGGCGCCCCGTGAGGGCGTGGCGTCCTGCGGGACCTCGGCGGTCAGGATGCGCAGGATCAGGTGGAAATGGGTGAAGGTGTGGCGCACCTCGCCGATGTCCTGCCAGGTGGTNNAAGCGGGGTTCGGGGCCGCGGCGCCATCCCAGCCGTCACCGGGAAAGCCGGGCATGCCGCCCAGAAGGCCGCGCTGTGGCCGGGTTTNCAGAAGCACCGCGCCATCGGCACGGCGGGCGAGCCAGAGCGTGCCCCGGCGCACCGGCTTTGCCGGTTTGGGGGACCGGCGGGGCAGGTCGGCCTGAATGCTGGCGGCGCGGGCGGCACATTCCTGCATCCAGGGGCAGAGGCCGCAGGCCGGGTTGCGCGGNNTGCAGATGGTGGCGCCGAGGTCCATCACCGCCTGGGCATGGTCTCCGGGACGGGTCTGCGGGGTGAGGGCGGCGGCGAGGGCGATCAGTTCGGGCTTTGCCGCGGGCAGCGGTGTTTCAACGTGGAACAGCCGCGCCATGACCCGTTCGACATTGCCATCGACCACGGTGGCCGGTTCGTCAAAGGCGATGGCGGCGATGGCGGCGGCGGTATAGGGGCCGATGCCGGGCAGGGCCAGAAGCCNCTCGCGGGTATCCGGGAAGCCGCCCCTGGCCGCCACGGCGCGGGCGCAGGCCAGAAGGTTGCGGGCGCGGGCATAGTAGCCAAGACCCGCCCATGCGGCCATCACCTGGGCATCCTCGGCTGCCGCCAGGGCCTGCACATCGGGCCAGGCTTGGGTGAAGCGGTGGAAGTAGTCCTTCACCGCGGCCACGGTTGTCTGTTGCAGCATGACCTCGGACAGCCAGACGCGGTAGGGATCGGGGCGAAGTAAGCNGGCGCGGTCCGCGGGGCTGACCCGCCAGGGCAGGACGCGGGCGTTGGCGTCGTACCAGGCCAGAAGCTCGGCCGACAGGCGGTCTGCGTCACGCAATCTTTATGGCTCCTGCCGCGTTGGCCCACTGGCGCCGCGGGCGCTGGCGTGGCTAGTGTCGGCAGGACAATAGCGGCGCCCGCGCGAAGGACCAGATGGCGAAACCCGTCTTCACCGCCCCGACCCGCCGGATGCGCGGGTTCGAACCGGCCTCGGGGCTGGTNGGGGACAGCCTGCGGCTGGTAAGCGAGAAGCGGGGATTCGCGCTGTCGCGGCTCTTGACGCAGTGGGAACAGATCGTGGGCGCCGATCTGGCGCGCGTGACCCGGCCGGTGAAGATGGGTTATGCGCGGGATGGCTTCGGCGGCACGCTGACGGTGCTGGTGATGGGCGCCCATGCGCCCATGGTCGAGATGCAGAAGGACCGGCTGCGCGAGCGGGTGAATGCCTGCTATGGCTATAACGCCGTGTCGCGCGTGGCCTTCACCCAGACCTCGGCCGCCGGGTTCGCCGAGGGGCAGGCCGCGTTCACCCCGGCGCCGAAGATGAAACCGGCGCCCGANCCCGTTGTGGCGGCGCGCGCCGCCGAGACTGCTGCGCCGGTGCAGGATGCGGGGCTGCGCGCAGCCCTTGAACTGCTGGCGCGAAACGTCCTATCCCGAGCCAAGACCTGAAAGGGCCAGAGAGGCACATATGATGAAGATTTCCCGCCGCACCGCCATTTCCGCCGCGCTGGCCGCGACCCTGGCCGCCCAAGTGCCGATGGTTGCCGTGGCGCAGGATGCGCCGGCTGTCGAGGTGAAGGATTTCACGCTTGGCCCGGCTGATGCCAAGGTGAAGATCACCGAATATGCCTCGTTCACCTGTCCGCATTGCGCGCATTTCCACGCGACGAACTGGGCCAAGCTGAAGGCCGAGTACATCGACACGGGCAAGGTGCAGTTCACCTACCGCGAGGTCTATTTCGACCGCTATGGCCTTTGGGCGGCGATGATCGCGCGCTGTGGCGGCGAGATGAAGTATTTCGGCATTTCCGACATCCTGTTCGACACGCAGTCGGAATGGGCGGCGCCGGATGACCCCAAGGTGGTGGTCGAGAACCTGAAGAAGATCGGCCGCACCGCNGGGCTGGACGATGCGCAGATGGATGCCTGCCTGAAGGACAAGGCCACCGCCGAGGCGCTGGTGGCGATGTACCAGAAGAACTTTGACGCCGATGGCGTGGAGGGCACGCCGACGCTGTTCATCAACGGCACCAAGTTCGGCAACCTCGGCTGGGACGAGCTGAAGGCCGCCATCGACGCGGAGCTGGCGAAGTAAGATGACGGCTCCTCTGGCTGGCGTGCGGGTGATCGAGCTTGCACGCATCCTTAANGGCCCCTGGGCCGGGCAGACACTGGCCGACCTGGGCGCCGAGGTGATCAAGGTCGAGGCGCCGGAAGGCGACGACACGCGCCGGTGGGGGCCTCCGTTCATTGAACGCGANGGGGATCGGTCGGCCGCCTATTTCCATGCGGCGAACCGGGGCAAGAAGTCGGTCACCTGCGATTTCCGCACGGCGGAAGGGCAGGAGGCGGTGCGTAGGCTGGTGGCGGATGCCGACGTGGTGATCGAGAATTTCAAGGTCGGCGGGCTGGCCAAATACGGGCTGGACTGGGAGTCCTTGCGCAAGGTCAACCCGCGGCTGGTCTATTGCTCGATCACCGGGTTTGGCCAGACCGGGCCCTATGCGCATCGGGCGGGGTATGACTTCATCATCCAGGGCATGGCCGGGCTGATGTCTGTCACCGGCGAGGCGGATGGCCAGCCGCAGAAGGTGGGCGTGGCGGTGACGGATGTGTTCACCGGGGTCTATGCGGCCACCGCGATCCTGGCGGCGCTGATCCAGCGCCAGACCACNGGGCGCGGCCAGATGATCGACATGGCGCTGATGGATGTGGCGGTGGCGACCATGGCGAACCAGGCGCTGAACTACCTGTCCACCGGCAAGGCGCCGCGGAAGATGGGCAATGCCCATCCGAACCTGGCGCCCTATGCGGTGTTCGACTGTGCAGATGGCTGGGTGATCCTGGCGACCGGCAACGACAGCCAGTACCGCAAGCTCTGCGGCATCCTGGGGCTGGACGAGATGGCGACCGCGCCGGAATTCCTGACCAATGCCGACCGCATCGCGCACCGCGAAGAGATGACGCGCCGGCTGACCGAGGCGACCACGCGCATCACCAAGGCCGACCTTCTGGCTGCCTGCGAGGCAGAGGGCGTGGCGGGGCCGATCAACAACCTGGCCGAGGTCTTTGCCGACCCGCAGGTGATTGCCCGCGGCCTGCGGCTGGATTTCGACGGCGTGCCNGGGGTGCGGTCGCCGTTTACCTTCTCCGATGCCGACCTGGCACTGGACCGCCCCGCGCCGAAACTGGGCGAGCACGACCTGGCGGGGTGATTGCCGTCACGGTGGAACGAAAGAATGTCGGCAGCAGTGACATTGCCATCGGCGGTAATCACGCCTGCCGTGGCGTCCTCGGCGGCATAGGTAATGGTGGTCTTGCCGGTTCCGGCGTTGAACACGATGGTCACGTTCGCCAAGGTCAGGTGCGTGTCGTAGAATACGATCCGGTCGCCCTCGGCCCGGTTGAAATCGCCGATGCTGTCGTTGCCCTGCGACGTGTCCGTGCGGAAGATGAACTGATCGCCGCCTGCCTCGCCGAGCAGGCTGTCGTTGCCCGTGCCGCCAACCAGCGTATCGCCGTGATCGCCCCCTTGATCGTGTCGTCGCCGGTGCCGCCTTCCAGCGTGTCCTTGCCCTGCCCGCCTTCAAGCGAATCGTTGCCGGCATCGCCTGACAGGCTGTCCTTTCCTGGCCCGCCAAGAAGCGTGTCGTTGCCATCGCCGTTTACCAGCGTGTCGTTGCCGCGCCCGCCGTCCAGTTTGTCGTTGCCGACCCCACCCTCGAGCTGGTCGTCGCCATCGCCCCCGGTCTGGCGGTCACTGCCGCCGCCGCCCTTGAGCGTATCGTTGCCGTTGCCGCCGTCGAGTCGGTCGCCATGCGTGCCGCCATCGCACAGGTCGTTGCCTTCGCCGCCGATCAGGACGTCGTTTCCGCCGAAGCCGCGCAGGATGTCGTTGCCGTCGCCGCCTGTGAACAGGTTGCCGGGATCGTCGCCAAGAAGCCGGTCGCCGCGGCGCCGCCGATGACGTCCTCGATTCCGGTCAGGCCATAGGCGGTGGGGTTCGCCGCCAGGTAGGCAGTGCTGTCAGGTCGGCCCAGAGGCCGCGGGTCGGACCCCAGGCGAAGGCATCCAGCGCATCCCGGCCAAGTCCGCCGTCGAGAAGCCCGCTTCCCCTGAAGTTGATGCGCAGGAAATCGTTGCCGTCACCGGTGTCGATATCGTTGAAGCCGAAGCCGGTTTCGGCGGTTTCCGCGGCTGCCGAGCCGGTGAAGAAATAGCTGACCGTGCCGTCGCGGGTCAGGAAGCGGCGCATCGGATCGGAGGCCGACCGCAGGTCGCCCGCCGTCAGCACCCCCGCCAGGGTGAGGGCGGTGGACAGGTTGACGGCATCGAAGAAGGTGGTGTGAAGCGCCGCGCTGCCGCCGGTAAGATCCTGGTCGGTCAGCCCGCCGGTCAGCGAGGCGATGGACCCGTCGGGATTGGTGACCAGGGCGCCGACCGGCATGGAAAAGCTGAGCCCATGCCCGCCGGTGACGGCCGCCCCGGTTGCCCCGGTCCGAACAGCGATTCGAACCGCGCGCTGACGACGGGATCGGCAAAGAGCGCGGCGTCCAGAATAAGAAAACCGCCGACGCGGCTGACGAGGCCGGTCACATCCACGCCGCCGTCGATGGCCGCCTTGAGGGCGATCATGCCGTAGGTGAACATGTCCAGATCGCTGGCGGGTTGACCCATGATGGTACTGGTCACGACACCGAAGTTCCGAGTCATGCTCATGACCGTTCCTCCCCCTTGGTGTGGGGACAGGATGCGCCCGATCGGACCTTTCCCTAGTTGTCTTTTCAGACCATGCGGATCACGTCGCGCGGCACGGCCAGGACATAGCCGCGGCGGGCGATGGTCTTGACCAGAAGCTCTGACACCAGCTGGTTGCCAAGCGCGTCGCGCAGGCGTTTCACGCGGGTCGCCCCCGCCGCCTCGTCGCAATCGGCGGCGTCGCGGCCGGAAATCACCGCCTCGATCTGGGCGCCGGTCAGCACGTCGTCATCCATCCGCGCCTCGGCCAGCACGGCCAGGGTTTCGAGCGCCGCTTCGGTCAGCTGGAATTCCAGGTCGTTGATATAGACCGCCCGGCCCTCGCGGCTGATCATCAGGCTGGCGACCTGGATGCCCGAGCGCTGGATCGCCGAGATGCGGCGGTTGAGCGCCACGATGGTGATGAGGAAGACCAACGAGGCTACCATCAGCGCGGTGGAGAACAGCAGAAGCACGAAGATCACGGTGCGGTAGCTGGCCAGCACGTCCGAGAAGGAGGTGCCGGACTGGGCGAGGATTTCCAGAAGCTTGATTTCGGCATTGGTCGTCAGGTCGTTCTCGATGAACAGCTGTTCGACCTTGGCGTTGAAGGCATTGGCGTCGGGCAGGTTCGAAAACAGGAAGACCGCGGCCGCGGCAAGGATCGCCACGATGGCCAGCACGCCGCCCGCGACCACACCCTTGCCGGTCTTCAGTGCCTCAGTAGCGGAGGAAAAATTCGCCCGCACGGTCCTTCCTTTCGCCAAGCCCATCCGGGCCGAACACGCCCATCACATCGAGAAGCTTCCATCCCCGGCTTTGAGGCGGGGTGCAAGTTCCTTCTTCGCGGACTTGGGATTGCAGGCGGAATCCGGCACTTCCGACACGCCATAGGCCAGCCGCAGAGGATTGTCCTGCTTGGCCTTGTAGTCGGCATAGCATTGCGCCGAGGCGGGCGCCGACAGGGCCAGCAGCAGGGGAAGGGCAATCAGGGGCAGGCGCATGGGCGCGGTCCTTCTGGAGTTGCCCGATCCTTGCCGGACTGGCGCGGATATTCAATAACCCAAGGCGTTTGCGCCGACTGCTATCGGATAGCAGCCCGCTGTTATTGCCTGATCCCGGCTGTCCGGTCCTGCTTGAACCACCCCGAGGGCAAGCCCGCCGGGCAACGACCGCAGGAACAGGAGATGCCGATGACCCGCGACACGTACACGTCCCGCTTTTCGCCCACGCTGGCAGAGACGGCCTTGGCCGTGCAGGAAGACCCACGCAGAGAATCGGGCTGGAAGGCTATGGCCCGGCGCGGCGGGTGGTGACCGGGATCGCGGTGATTGCGCTGGCAATCGGTGCCGCCCTGCCGGTGCGGGCCGAGACCGACGATCTGGCGACCTGGCTGGCCGCGCTTGGCGCCGTGGCGCTGATCGCGGGCGAAACCGAGGGCAATCCGCTGGAAGGGATCGGCCTGCCGCAGGTACAGCGCGAACCGGACGATGACCACGATCACGTTGACGACCGCAAGTACTGGATGGCCAACGCCTGTTCGCGCGAGGTCGGGCCGCCCTATGGCAACGCCTGGGGCTACCGCGCCAAGCACGGCTGTGCCCCGGCACCCGGCCATCACCACCATCGGCAGGACCATGACGGCAAGCCCGGCAAGGGCAAGAAGGGTGGCAAGGACCACTGACGGCTTGACGGGAAAGGTGCGGTAACTGTCCCGTGGTAACCGATCCCGTCCGGGGCGGGCCAACGGGCAGTGTCCGCCCCCTCTTTTCAGAAGGTCACGCGCATCCGGCGCATGGCGACGATCTGCTGCAGCGCCTGAAGCGGCGAGACGGTGCGGAAGATGTCGCGCATCATGCGCGCATCGGATTTCACCCCGGACCAGAGGCCCTGCTTGGCCGATTTCAGCGGGCTGGCGACGCCCGGCCAGGGCACCACGGCCAGCCGCACGCCCTCGGCGATCCAGCGGCGGTTAAGCGCGACCTCGAAGCCGAAGCCGGGCAGGCGGGTGAGGTCGGTGAGGTCGGGCGGCAGGTGGCTGCGGGCCATGACGCGCTCGCCCGAGATGTAGTCCAGCCCGATGCGGCGCCAGAGGCCGGGGGCGTTGCCGCGCAGCGAGATGGACACGTCGGCGCGGCCGTTCCGCACCGGGCGGGCCAGCGCCGTCAGGTCGGTTTGGGTCAGGCCGACCAGGTCGGCATCCAGGAACATCAGGTGCGAGAAGCGGGCGGCGGCGATGCCCGCCACCAGCGCGCGGGTCTTGCCGCCGTTTTGCGGCTGGCGGATCACGGTGACGCCAGGGATGCGGGCCGCGACCTCGGCGGTGCCGTCGGTCGATCCGTCATCGACCACCAGCACCTCGTCCACCATGGGATGACCGGCGGCGGCGGACAGCACGGCGCCGATGCGCGCAGCCTCGTTCCAGGCCGGGACGATGACGGAAAGGCCGGTCCAGGGGTCACTCGGCAGGCATCCCGGCGCTGCGGGTCATGCGGTAGAGCGCGAAGACGAAGCCGCCAAGCAGCAGGATCGCCGCCCAGAACAGGGCGTTTTCCACGTCGGGCAGGGCCGAGCCGAACAGCCAGCCGATGGCGAAGAAGGCGGCGGTCTTGGGGATGGTGGACAGGAGGTTCCACCACAGGAACGGCAGATAGGGCATCCGCGCNNCGAGTGGTGACCAGCACCACGGCGCCGCAGGTTGCCCCAGCACGATGGTGCGCGGGCCGTGGCGGCGGAAATGTTCGGCCACCTGCGCCATGCGCGCATCGGTCAGGCCCAGGCGGCGGCGCCAGCGTTCGGGCAGGCGGGCGACGCCGCGGCGGCCGATCAGGTACAGGATGCTGTCGCCGATCAGGTCGGCGATGACCAGCGCCACCATGGCGCCCCAGGCCGAGATCAGCCCCAGCTTCGCCAGCCNAGCCACAACGATGGTGACAATGGGGCCTTCGACGATGGCCATGGGCACCAGCACGGGCAGGCCCTGTGCGCCGATGGCCGAGATGGTGGAAGCGACGTCAGCCATGGCTCAGTCTCCGGTCTTGGCCGGAGCCATGTCGTTGCCGCGCCAGGTGAAGCCGGGGCGGGCGAAGGTGGTGACCCAGATCGCCGGCATCATCAGGTCGCGGATCAGGCTGGCGGCCATGTCGGCCGGACCCATGGGCCATCCGGCGCGCAGCGCCAGCACGGCCTCGGCAGCATACCACAGGCCAAGGACGGCCAGCGCGGGCAGGATGCCGAAGGGCAGGACCAGAAGCGCGGACAGGAACGGGTTGTTCAGGGGTTCGGCCAGGAAGANGCGTGGGAAGCCCGCGCGGCGCACGCGGCTCCAGCGCAACTGGCGGTCCCAGACGGCGCGCCAGCTGCGTTGGCCGATGGGCTGGGCAAAGGGCTGCGGTACCAGCCGGACCTTCAGGCCAAGGCCGCGGATGACCTTGGTGCAGGCCACATCCTCGGCCAGTTCGCGGCCAAGCGCCTTGAGCCCGCCGCCGCGGTTCAGGATCGCGCGGTCGAAGAACAGCGTTTTGCCCTGGGCATAGCCCATGTCCAGCGCCGCCGCGGCCAGCTGCACCCGCGCCTGGTTGCCGTTCAGCACCGCCGCTTCCACCCGCCCGGCCATGCCGCGGGGCTGCCAGCCCCAGGCGGNGGACGACACAAGCCCGGNTGCCGGGGTCCATGCGGCCGAGATCGTCGCCAGATAATCCGGCGGCAGCATCAGGTTGCTGTCGGCCATGGCGATGCGGTCATGCGCGGCCTCGTCCCAGGCGCGGGCGACGTTGTTGAGTTTCGGATTGCCGGTGATGCGGGTTTCGCCGACCAGAAGCCGGGCATTGGCGCCGGGGTTCTGTGCAATCAGCCNGCGCACCAGGGGCACCGCCGTATCCGCCTCGGAGGCGGCGCAGAACAGGATTTCGGCGGCGGGCGGCACAAGGCGGAAGCTGGAGCCGAGCGTCATCTCGTCAAACGGATCGACGCCGCAGACCGGCCGGATCAGGGTGATCGGCGGGGTTTCCGTCGCGGGAAGGCGGCGGTTCATCTGGATCAGGCAGAGAACAGCCGTGGCGAGGTGAAACGCCAGGATCAGGAAGCCGATCACTGCCAGTGCTGTCAAAGGACAGGCTCCAACTCGCTCAGGCGCTCTTCCAGGGCGGGCTGGGCTGCGAAGGCCGGCACGGACAGAAGGCGCAGGTGGCCGTCCCCGTCTTCGGCAATGGCTGTCAGGCTGTCAACCCAGTCGCCGCAATTGACATAGGTCAGGCCGTGGCGGTCGTGCAGGGCGGGCTTGTGGAAATGGCCGCAGATCACGCCGTCATGGCCCTGCGCCTGCGCCAGCGCCACCAGCCGCCGTTCATGCGCGGCGCCCCAGGCGAGGGCGGTATTCACCGCGGACAGGAGCCGCTCGATGAGGCTGCGGTGGTCGGGCGGCAGGTCGCGGCGCAGGCGTTTCAGCGCGTCGTTCAGGCCGCGCAGAGTACCGTCCAGCCNACTGCCGATGCGGGTGGCCAGGTGGTGGCGCAGGATGCGCGCGTCGCAGACATCGCCATGCACCACAAGGAAGCTGCGGCCGCGCGCGGTGCGGTGAACCACGGATTCCCGCGCGTCGGCGCCGGGGAAGGGCGAGGGCCCGTCCAGAAGAGCGGTGTCATGGTTGCCAGCCAGCAGCACCAGGTCCATGCCCGTCGCCATGCGGCGGCGGATCAGGTCAAGGATGCTGTCGTGCAACGGCGACCAGCGCGGACGCAGCGGGTGCCAGACGTCCAGAATGTCGCCCACCAGATAAAGCCGGTCTGCCGAATTCTCGCGCAGGAAGGCCAGAAGTCGGTCTGCCCGGCAGCCATGCGCGCCCAGATGCAGGTCTGACAGGAAGAGTGCGCGGTGATGAAACCGGATGTTGCGGTCGGGCGCGGTGTCGTCGGCAGGATGTTGGGTCATGGCCCTGTCCCTTTGGTGACTGGCCCGGCTTTAATCCGGGAACCGGCACAGCTTCGTGACAAACGCTGCGACATGGTCTTTCCGTCGCATCCAACCCGCGTTATGCGACCGAGATGGTAAGCCGGTCCCCCGATTTCAATCACGAAACCCGCGCCTTGGCGCGCGGTCAGCGGCCGGTTGCCGGTGTGGACGAGGTCGGACGGGGGCCGCTTGCCGGTCCTGTCATCGCCGCTGCCGTAATTCTGGACCCTGCGCGAATTCCGGCGGGGCTGGCGGATTCCAAGGCGCTGACGGCGCGTGCCCGCGAGCGGCTGGATGAGGAGATACGGTCCAGTGCCGTGGCGGTGACGGTGGCCGAGGCCTCGGTGGAAGAAATCGACCGGCTGAACATCCTGCACGCCAGCCTGCTGGCGATGCGGCGGGCGGTCGAGGCGCTGCCCGAGGTGGGCTTCGTGCTGGTCGACGGCAACCGCCTGCCNCCCGGCCTGCCCTGCCCGGCCGAGGCGGTGGTGAAGGGCGATGCGCTGGTGTTGTCCATCGCCGCTGCCTCGATCGTGGCCAAGGTGGCGCGTGATCGGCTGATGGTGGATTTGGCGCAACAGCACCCCGGCTATGGCTGGGAAGCCAATGCNCACTACCCGACGAAGGCCCATCTTGAGGCGCTTCTACATCTNGGGTGTCACCCTTGGCATAGGCGCTCGTTTGGGCCTGTCCACAAGATATTGTATCAAGAAGATTAATTAACCCGTTGATTCAAAAGAAATTGACGGCGAATCGCCTCTGAATCACACTTCTGTCAACTCCGGCACAGACCGGCGGGGACAGAGGCAAGCATGACGAAACGAACCGGCGAAGCGGCGCTTCCGCTGAACCAGATCCTGGCGGGCGATTGCATCGAGGTGATGCAGTCCTTGCCCGAGGCGTCTGTGGACCTGATCTTCGCCGACCCGCCCTATAACCTGCAGCTTCGGGGCGATCTGCACCGGCCGGACAATTCCAAGGTCGATGCGGTGGACGACCACTGGGACCAGTTCGAGGGCTTTGCCGCCTATGACCGGTTCACCCGCGACTGGCTGGCGGCGGCGCGGCGGTTGTTGAAACCGAACGGCGCGATCTGGGTGATCGGCAGCTATCACAACATCTTCCGGGTGGGCGCGGCGCTGCAGGACCAGGGGTTCTGGCTGTTGAACGACGTGGTCTGGCGCAAGGCCAACCCTATGCCCAATTTCCGCGGCAAGCGGCTGACCAATGCGCATGAGACGCTGATCTGGGCCAGCAAGGCCGAGGCCTCGCGCTATACCTTCAACTACGAGGCGCTGAAGGCGCTGAACGATGGCGTGCAGATGCGGTCGGACTGGGTGATCCCGCTGTGTACCGGGCATGAGCGGCTGAAGGACGAGGCGGGGGACAAGGCGCACCCCACGCAGAAGCCCGAAGCGCTGTTGCATCGGGTGCTGGTGGCCACGACCAACCCCGGCGACGTGGTGCTGGACCCGTTCTTTGGCACCGGCACGACCGGGGCGGTGGCCAAGATGCTGGGCCGCGACTTCATCGGGATCGAGCGGGAAGAGGCCTATCGCCGGGCGGCGGCGGACCGCATCAGCCGGGTGCGGAAGTTCGATGCCTCGGGGCTGGCGGTCACGGGGTCCAAGCGGGCCGAGCCGCGGGTGCCGNNCGGGACGGTGGTCGAGCGCGGGATGCTGCGGCCGGGCGAGGTGCTGATGTCGGCCAACGAGCGGCATACGGCGCGGGTCCGGGCGGATGGGACGCTGGCGGGGCGNTCCACCGGGTCGATCCACCAGGTGGGGGCCGCCGTCGANGGGGCGCCGTCCTGCAACGGCTGGACCTACTGGCACTTCAAGCGGGACGGCCAGATGATCCCCATTGATATCCTGCGCCAGCAGATCCGGGCCGAGATGGACCCGCACTGAGAAGGATACCCACAGTTCCAAGGGATGCCTGAGCCGCGGTCCGCCTGCGGCATACTCCCGCCCTGTGCTCAGGGCGGGGCCTTTCGTTGGCCGGTTGGGGCGTCCGAGCTCGGACGCTCTGTCTGACCAAATGATTTCAATGAGTTGCAAGGGCGTATTAACTTGGACTTCATAATTGGCGGCGCGGCGCCCCGGTCAGCGGTCAGTGGTCCGCGGGCCAGGTGTCGGTCAGGCGATAGCCTTCGGGCCAGGGATCATCGGGGTCCAGAAGCAGCTGGCAGGTGCCGGTGATCCAGGCGCGGCCGGAAATCTGCGGGCGGATGGCGGGCAGGTNCGCGGCGCGGGTCAGGCCGAGGATCGTGCCCTCGAACCGCGAGCCGAGGAGCGAGATGCCGGTCAGACGGTCGCNCGACCCCATCTGGCCGCGGGCCTGCATCAAGGCCATGCGCGCCGAGATCGCGGTGCCGGTGGGGGAGCGGTCGATCTTGCCGGGCCGGATCGCCACGGCGGAGCGGGTTTCGAAACTCCNCTCGCCGCCCGTCACCGNGGTAGCGAAGGCACAGAAGGAGATGTGGCGCCAATCCGGGTTGGTCGGATGGTGGAAGCCCAGCTGTTCGGTCACGGCATCGGCGATGCGCGCGCCGAGGCGGGCCAGATCCTGCGCCTCGTCCGCCGTGAGGGCGAAACCCAGATCGGCGGCATTCATCACGACAAAGCTGTCGCCGCCGAACGCGGTGTCGACGGTCAGGGTGCCGTGGCCCGCGATTTCGAGCCGGGCATCCAGGCGCTGCGCGAAGGAGGGCAGGTTTTCCACCGCGATGCGCGTGGCCTTGCCGTTGGCGCAGCTGGCGACAACCTGGACCAGCCCGCCGGNGGCTTCCATCAGGAAGCGGGTTTCCGGTTCGGTCATGGGAACGAGGCCGGTGTCGAGCAGCACGGTGGCGACGCAGATCGAGTTTGATCCCGACATCGGCGGCGTGTCGGCGGGTTCCATGATGATGAAGCCGGTGACGGCGCGGGGGTCGCGCGGCGGCACCAGCAGGTTGACATGGCGGAACAGACCGCCCCGCGGTTCGTTCAGCACAAATCGGCGCAGGCGGCCATCAGAGGCGATGAAGCGGCTTTGGTCCCACAGGGTCTGGCCCGGGGGCGGGGCGACCCCGCCGGTGATGACATCGCCGACCTCGCCTTCGGCATGACACCGGACGATCTGGATACAGGTGCTGCTGCGCATGTCATGCCTCTGTTGGGTGATTCTGAGTCTAGTTGATCAACTAATTCCGTCAAGCGGCTTCAAGATCGCTGCGCGGCAGTCCCCGCCGCGTTCGGCTGAATCTGGTCAGAAGGTGCCGTTATCTTGAGCAAATCAAGGGAAATCCGATCAGGTTTGGCCGCCCGGGCCCGAGGTGCCGAATGCAGTCCCGTGCAAGACTGTTGACTCGGAGCGGCAGTTGTGCCGAAAGTTGATCAACTTTGGAGTGCGCGATGGCTCAGCTACTTCCCAATTCCGATCTCGACTCGGCGGTCCAGGACGCGGAGCGGCGCTATGTCGCCGCGAACCCGAACAGCCAGGCGCGGCACCTTGCGGCGCGCGCCAGCCTTCCCGGCGGCAACACGCGGTCGGTCATGTGGTATCACCCCTTCCCGGTGGCGCTGTCGGGCGGCCAGGGCGTGCGGGTGCGTGACATCGACGGCCACGAGTATGTGGATTTCGTCAGCGAATATTCGGCGGGGCTGTACGGCCATTCGGACCCGGCGATCCAGGAGCAGATGATTGCGGTCATCCGCGACGGCATCGCGCTGGGCGGGCCGAACAGGTTCGAGGCGGCGCTGGGTGCGGAACTGGTGGGCCGCTTCCCGGCCCTGGAGCGGGTGCGGTTCACCAATTCGGGCACCGAGGCCAACATCATGGCGATTTCGATGGCGCGGGCGATCACCGGGCGGCCAACGGTTGTGGCCATGCGCGAGGGCTATCACGGTGGCGTGCTGACCTTTGCGCATGGCGGGTCGGATCTGAACCTGCCCTTNCCCTGGCTGATGGCCGATTACAACGATGTCGAGGGCACCGAGGCGCTGTTGCGCGCCCATGCCGGCGACATTGCCTGTGTCATCCTGGAGCAGATGCTGGGCGGCGGCGGCTGCATCCGGGCGAGCGAAGCCTATCTGGCGATGCTGCGCCGCGTGACCGCCGAGATCGGCGCGCTGCTGATCTTTGACGAGGTGATGACCTCGCGCCTGCATTTCGGCGGGTTGCAGACGGTGACGGGCGTGACGCCCGACCTGATGACGCTGGGCAAGTACATCGGCGGCGGCGCCAGTTTCGGCGCCTTTGGCGGGCGGGCCGACCTGATGGACCGCTTTGACCCGACGACGCCGCATGCCTTCAGCCATGGCGGCACGTTCAACAACAACGTCATCTCGATGGCCGCCTACCTGGCCGGGCTGACGAAGGTGCTGACGCCCGAGGCCTCGGCCCGGTTCAACGCGCTGGGCGACAGGTTGCGGCTGACCCTGCAGGCGCGGATCGACGCGCATGGCGTGCGGGCCTGCACCACGGGCCACGGGTCGCTGTTCAACCTGCATTTCCTGCCGAAGGGCGGGGTGACGCCTACGACGGTGGAAAGCGTCGATCCGCGGCCGGGCAAGCTGTGGCATCTGGAGATGATGATGGCCGGGTACTATGTGACGCCGCGCGGCATGATCGCCTTGGCGCTGCCGCATGGCGATGCGGATGCCGACGGGCTGATCGCCGCCTTTGACCGGTTCCTGGAGGATTACCGGGCGGTCCTGCCCCGGATGGAGGCCGCAGCATGAGTAACCGGTCATCATCACCTGCGCCCTGACGGGCGACAGCGACACGCCGTCGAAAAGCCCGCATGTGCCGGTGACCCCGGAAGAGATCGCGCGCGACGCGATGGCGGCGGCCGCGGCGGGGGCGGCGGTGGTTCACATCCATGTCCGCGACCCGCAGACCCGGCGCGGCAGCCGCGAGGTGGCGCTTTATGCCGAGGTCGTCTCGCGCCTGCGGGCGGCGGGCTGCGGGGCGCTGATCAACCTGACGGCGGGCATGGGCGGCAAGCTGATCTTCGGGCCGGACGATCCGCTGGAGGTGGCGCCGGGCACCGATGTGGTGAATGCCGCCACGCGGATGCTGCATGTCGAGGCGCTGAAGCCCGACATGTGCAGCCTGGATTGCGGCAGTTTCAATTCGGGCCTGGGCGACGAGATCTATGTCAGCACCTGGCCGATGATCCGCAGCATGGCCGGGCGGATCAAGGCGCTGGGCGTGAAGCCCGAGCTGGAGGTGTTCGACTTTGGCCAGCTGACCAGCGTGCTGGCGCTGCTGGACGANGGGCTGGTGGCGCCGCCGCCCTTTGTGCAGTTCGCGCTGGGGCTGAAATGNGGGGCGCCGTCCGATCCGCGGCTGTTGCTGGCGATGCGCGACATGCTGCCNGCGGGAAGCCCCTGGGTGGCCTTTGGCGCCGGGCGGGAACAGATGCCGACGGCGGCGCTGTCGGTGGTGCTGGGCGGGCATGTGCGGGTGGGGCTGGAGGACAACCTGTATCGCAGCCGGGGCGTGCTGGCGACGAATGCCGAGCTGGTGACGGATGCGGTGGCGCTGGTGCGGACGTTGGGCCATCATCCGGCGACTCCGGACGAGGCGCGGGCGATCCTGGGGATCGGCGCGGGGCCTACCGATGGTTGACGACGCGTCCGACGGTTTGCCCGAGATCGGCGAGGCTGCGGCCGATGCGCAGAGCCACGAGCCGGTCTATCGCGCGCTGCGCGAGGCGCTGATGCGGGGCGACGTGCAGCCGGGCGAGCGCATGGTGGTGAAGCGGCTGTCCGAGCAATACGGCACCAGCGCCCTGCCGGTGCGCCATGCGTTGCAGCGGCTGGTGGGCGAGGGGGCGCTGAGCGACGAGCTGTACCGCGGCGCGCGGGTGCCGATCCGGTCGGTGGACGAGTTGCTGGATTTGCGGCGCATCCGCTGCGCCATCGAGGGGCAGGCGGCAGCCTGGGCAGCCGCGTCGGTGACGGGGACCGAGCTGGAGCAGTTGCACCGGCTGCAGGCGCAGATGAATGCGGTGAAGGCCACCGGCAAGGCCGAGCATTACCTGGACTGGAACTATCAGTTCCACTTCACCGTCTATCGCGCCGCGCGGTCGCCGCTGCTGGTGCCGATGATCGAGCGGCTGTGGCTGCGGGCGGGGCCTTACCTGAACGCGATGCGGACCGAGCTGACGCTGGGGATCGGGCTGGACACCCATGACCAGGTGCTGGATGCGCTGGCCCGCGGCGATGGCGAGGCGGCGCGCGAGGCGGTCACGGCGGAGATTTCGGAAGCGGCGGGGTTCATGGTGCGCGCGCTGCTGGCCAATCCCGATGCGGATGGCGCGTCATGAGCGGGTGGCGCTGGCGCCCTATTGGTGGGATGCGGCCCCGCGGGACCTGGCGTCGGATCCCGCNTTGGCGTCGGTGGATGTGGCGGTGGTGGGCAGCGGGTATACCGGCCTGTCGGCGGCGCTGCGGCTGGCAGAGAATGGCGTCAGCGTTGCCGTGATCGACGCCGGGCCGCTGGCGGCGGGGGCGTCCAGCCGCAACTTCGGGCTGCTGGGGCGGCAGCTGATCCCCGGGTTTGCCGAACTGATCGACAAGCTGGGCAAGGAGCGGGCGGTTGCGCTTTACGGGCTGTGCAACAGCGCCTTTGCCCATGTGAACGGGCTGATCGACCGGCTGGGCATCGACTGTGACCGCAAGCCGGTGGGCCGGTTCGTCGCCTGCGCGACGCCCCGGCAGCTGGAGGCGCAGAAGCGCGAGCATGGGCTGCGGGCAGACCTGCTGGGCCATGGCTGCCGGGTGGTCGAGAAGGCCGATCTGGCAAGCGAGTTCGGCAGTCCGCTGTATCATGGCGGCGTGGTGGTGCCGGAACACCTGACGCTGCATCCCGGCAAGTTCTCGGCCGGGCTGGTGCGGGCGGTGCGGGCGGCGGGGGCCACGCTGACGGGGAGACTCCGNGTTACCGAGGTGGAGCCGGTTGTGGGCGGGTTCCGGCTGCGCTGCGGCGGGCAGGAGGTGGCGGCCAGAGATGTGGTGATCGCCACCAACGGCTATACCGGCGGGCTGGTGCCAGAGCTGCGGCGCCGGATCGTGCCTTTGCGCGCCTACATGATTGCCACCGGGCCGCTGCCGCCGGAGGCGATTGCCGCCGCGCTGCCGCGGGGCCGCGCCTTCCACGACACGGCGCATGACATGATCTATGGTAACCGNTCGCCCTGCGGCACCCGGCTGCTGTTCGGCGGGGCCACGGGCGAGGGCCATGACGACCTGGCGCGGGTGGGCGAGCGGTTGCGCGCACGGCTGTTGCGGGTGTTCCCGCACCTGCCGCGCGACCTGACGCTGGGCCATGTCTGGACCGGCCAGTGCGGCGGCACGTTCGACCACCTGCCGCACCGCGGCCGGGCGGGCGCGCTGCACTATGCCATGGGATACAACTTCGGCGCCGGGATGCCGCTGGGCACCTATCTGGGCGACAGCCTTGGCCGCCGACTTCTGGGAGAGGCGATCGACCTTCCTTTGGACGCCTTTCCGATGCCGACACGGCCGCTTTACCGCGGGCGGCCGTGGTTCCTGCCTGCCTACCTTGCCTGGGGAAGACTGCGCGACCGGCTGGATGGCAGCCGCGTCGCGGCGTGATCAACAACAAAACCAACGACAAAGGGAGACATCGAGATGAAGACCGCCCTTCGCCCATCGGCGCTGCTGCTGTGCCTGGCCCTTTCGACCGCGCTTGTGTTGCCCGCCGCGGCGGCCGAGTGCATCAAGGTGATCGGGACGGAAGGCGCCGGGCCCAGTGTGACCATGGACCCCGCCTTCAACAACCTGAACGACGACAGCTACCAGCAGAACCTTGTCTACAACAAGCTGGTGAACATTGACCCCAACTTCCAGCCCATCCCGGAACTGGCCAAGTCCTGGTCGGTGTCGGAGGACGGCAAGACCTGGACCTTCGTTCTGGAACAGGGCGTCAGCTTTCATGACGGCAAGCCGCTGACCGCCGCCGACGTGGTCTATACGTTCAAGCGCCTGATCGACCCGGCCACGGGCTCNGCCGGGGCGCCGCTTCTGGACTTTCTGGACCCGGTAAGCATCGTGGCCACCGACGACCACACCGTGACGATGACGACCAAGGATGTGGTCGCCGAACTGCCGCTGCTGATTGCCAACAAATACACGATGATCGTGCCGGAGGGGGCGACATCGGAGGTGCTGAAATCGAAAGGCGTCGGCACCGGGCCCTTCATGCAGGATGTCTATGATCTGGCGCAGGATACCCGCATCTTCAAGAAGAACCCCAATTACTGGCGGGCCGGGCTGCCGGTGGCGGATTGCGTCGACCTGAAGGTCATGACCGAAGAGGTCAGCCGGACCGCGGCGATCCAGGCGGGGTCGGTGGACCTGATCCTGTCGGCTGGCCCTGCCGCGCTGACGACGCTGAAGGGCGATCCCAATGCGATCCCGGTNGCCGCGGCCGGGGCGGGCGGCTATATGACCCTGTCGATGCAGACCGATGCGCCGCCCTTTGACGACGTGCGGGTGCGGCAGGCGATGAAGCTGGTGGTGGACCGCCAGCTGGTGGTGGACACGGTGTTGCTGGGCAACGGCATCGCTGGCAACGACAATCCCGTGGCGCCGAACAANCCGCAGGCCTTCCGCAGCGACACCATCGCGCGGGATGTGGAAAAGGCCAAGGCGCTGCTTGCCGAGGCCGGGCATCCCGACGGGATCAGCGTCGATCTGAACACCGCCGATGCCGGGCCGGGTTATGTGATGCTGGCGCAGGTCTACCAGCAGATGGCGGCCGATGCCGGGATCAAGGTCAACGTGATCAACAACCCGGCCGACAGTTACTGGGACCTGATCTGGATGAAGACGCCGTTCTTCTCGTCCAGCTGGAACGGCCGCAGCGTGCCCGAGGCGCTGGCCTATACCTTCACCTCGGGTGCCGAATACAACGAAGGCAACTGGCACAATGCCGACTACGACAAGCTGGTTGCCGCGGCGCGCATCGAGACCGATCCCGCCAAGCGGGCCGAGATGGTGAAGCAGGCGCAGGCGATCCTGTCCGAGGACGGCGGGATCATCATCCCCGCCTTCTTCGTGGACACGGCCGTGCTGCGCAACGGTTGCACCGGCTATGTGCCGCATCCTTCGGCGGCGATCTACAACTTCGAAGCCCTGACCTGCGCAAAGTAGGCGCCACGGCAGCCCGGCCATTGTCTGGCCGGGCTGCCCGCATTTCCCGGAGCTGCGGATGAGCTTTGCCCGACTGATCCTGTCCCGTCTTCTGGCCTCGGTGCTGACCCTGATCCTGGTTTCGGTCGTGGTCTTCACGGCGGTGCAGGGATTGCCGGGCGATGCGGCGGCGCGCATCCTGGGCCGCGAGGCCTCGGACGAGGCGAAGGACCGGCTGCGCGCCGAACTGAACCTGGACGGGCCGCTGGTGGAGCGCTACCTGCACTGGTCGGGCGAGGCGTTGCGGGGCGAGTTCGGCACCTCTTTCGCCTCGCGCCAGCCGGTGGCGGGCTATCTGGGGCCAAGGCTTGCCAATACGCTGGCGCTGTCGGTGCTGGCGCTTTTGTTCTACATCCCGTTCTCGATCCTGCTTACCATCGCCCAGGCGCGACGGCCGGACAGCCTGCTGGACAGGTCGATCACCGTGACGACCGTGGTGATCCTGTCGGCGCCGGAATTCCTGTCGGCGACGCTGATGCTGTTTGCCTTCGCCGTGATCTGGCCGCTGTTNCCCGCCGGTGGTGCAGCTGACCGACGGGATGGGTTGGTAAGCCTATGTGCATGCCCTGCTGTTGTTTAAGCGCTGACGCTTGGGCTGTTGCTGGCGACCTATGGCGTGCGGCTGTTGCGGGAAAGCCTTTGGAGATCTACNCGGTCGGATTTCGTGCGGATGGCCGAGTTCAAGGGGCTGACCGACCGGCGCATCCTGTGGCGCCATGTGCTGCCCAATGCGCTGATNCCCTGGATGAACGCCACGGCGCTGAACATCGCCTTCATGATCGGCGGCGTGGTGGTGGTGGAGAAGGTCTTTGCCTTTCCGGGCTTTGGCTCGGCCTTGGTGGATGCCTTGCAGCTGCGTGACCTGCCGGTGATCACCGCCGGGGTGATGGTGGCGGCGGCGATCTTCATCCTGGTCAATCTTCTGGCGGATATCGGGGCGCTGGTCGCCAATCCGCGGCTGAGGAGCCGCTGATGGTGCGGCGGGAAGCTNATCCGACGGCGNTTGAAATGGGGGCTGGCGATCCTGGTCGTGCAGGGGCTGCTGGCGGTGCTGGGGCCGTTCATTGCGCCCTATGCGCAGGACCAGATGATGGCCGGGCTGCCGATCCAGGGCGCGAGCCTGGCGCATCCGCTCGGCACCGACCAGATGGGGCGCGACGTCTTCAGCCGGGCCTTGGCGGGGGCTGGATCGNNTGATCGGGCTGTCGGTGGCGGGGACGCTCTTGGGGGTTCTGCTGGGCTCGGCGGTCGGGCTGTTTTCGGGCACCATGGGGGCTGGCCGGACGAGGTGCTGATGCGCCTGACCGAGGCGTTCCTGGCGATCCCGTTCCTGATCTTTGCGCTGCTGATCGTCTCGCTGGCCGGGCCGGGCTTGCAGGGCTCGCCCTGGTTGCTGATCGCGGTGGTGGCGGCGGTCTATCTGCCGCGGGTGGCGCGGATGTCGCGGGCGGCGGCGCTGGATGTGGTGTCGCGCGATTTCGTGCTGGCGGCGCGGCTGCGCGGCGAGAGCGCCTGGACGATCTCGCGCCGCGAGGTGCTGCCGAATGCNCATGGGGTGCTGCTGGTCGAGTTTGCGGTGCGGGCGGGCTATGCGCCGATCCTGGTGGGCACGCTGGGGTTCCTGGGCTTTGGGCTGAAGCCGCCGACGCCGGAATGGGGCTGATGATGGCCGAGTACCGCAACCTGCTGACAACGCAGCCGATGGCGGTGTTCGGGCCGGGGCTGATGCTGGCGAGCCTGGTGGTGGGGCTGAACCTGTTCACCGAGGGGCTGTCGATGGCGGCAAGCCGGGGCAGCGCGGGGCGCACGCCATGACCGATGTGCTGAAGATCGCGGGGCTGAGCATCGCCTACAAGGTGCCGGGCGGGTGGCACCAGGCGGTGGAGGGGTGTCGCTGTCGGTGGCCGGGGGCGAGGTGCTGGGGCTGGTTGGCGAAAGCGGGTCGGGCAAGAGCACCATCGGCCAGGCGATCATGGGGCACATCGCGCGGGGCGCGCGGTTCGAGGGGCGGATTGCGGTGGTAAGCAGCGAGGTTCTGGCGCTGTCGCGGGGGCGNTTGCAGAAATTGCGCGGCGGTGTGGTGGGGTTCGTGCCGCAGAACCCGACCACGGCGCTGAACCCGGCGATGCGGGTCGGCACGCAGATGGCCGAGGTGCTGCGGCGCCACAGCGCGATGACGCTTACCGAGATCGTGGCGCGTTGTGTCGAACTGGCGCGGGATGTGGGGCTGGCCGAGCCGGAGGCGATGTTGCGGCGGTATCCGCATCAGCTGTCGGGCGGGCAGCAGCAGCGCATCGCCATTGCCATCGCGCTGGCCTGTAATNNGGCGCTGATCGTGCTGGACGAGCCGACCACCGGGCTGGATGTGACGGTGCAGCGGCAGATCATCGAACTGCTGATCCGCCTGCGCGCCGAGCATCGGGTGGCGATGCTGTACATCACCCATGACCTGCCGCTGCTGGCGACGCTGGCCGACCGGATTGCCGTGATGCAGCAGGGTGGNCTGGTCGAGATCGGCACGACCGCGGCCATCGTGCGGCATCCGGTGGAACCCTATACCAAGGCGCTGATCGCCGCCGTGCCCGATCCTGACTGCCCCATGCCGCCGCCGCGGCAGGACCCGCCGGTGCTGGAGGCGCGCGGGCTGGAGGTCGTCTATGCGGGCGGGTTCCTGCGCCGCTTACCGCCGCCGACGGTGGCGGAAGTGGACCTTGTGCTGGGCGAGACCGAGACCGTCGCCCTGATCGGCGAAAGCGGGTCGGGCAAGTCCACCACGGCACGGGCGCTGTGCGGGCTGATCCGGCGGTCGGGCGGCGAGGTCCGGTTCGACGGGCGCCCGCTGGTTTCCGGCCTGGCTCAGCGGTCGGGCGCCGACCTGAAGGATATCCAGTATGTCTTCCAGAACCCCGATGCCTCGCTGAACCCGCGGCGGACGGTGGCGGAAATCCTGGAGCGGCCCTTGCAGGTGTTCCACGGGCTGCGCGGCAGCCCGGCGCGACTGCGCGCGGCGCGGGCGCTGGCCGAGGTGGAACTGACCGAGGAATACCTGGACCGCCTGCCTGCCGAGCTTTCCGGCGGGCAGCGCCAGCGCGTCGCCATTGCCCGCGCGCTGCTGGCCGAACCCCGGGTCATGCTGTGCGACGAGGTGCTGTCGGCGCTGGATGTCTCGGTCCAGGCGCGGATCATCGAGCTGTTCCTGCGGCTGCGCGAGGAACGGAAGATGGCCATGCTGTTCATCTCGCATGATCTGGCGGTGGTGCGGCGGCTGTCGCATCGCGTGGCGGTGATGAAGGCGGGGCGCATCGTGGAACTGGCCGAGACCGAGGCGATCTTCACCCGGCCGCAGCACCCCTATACGGCGGCACTGCTGGCCGCGATCAACCATCTGCCGAGGGCCGCATGACCGCCTGGACGCCGACACCGGACCCAAAGCTTGCGGCCGAGTTCCGGCCTGCCCCTGGGCCATCACAGCCCGGAATTGCAGAAACTGCTGCGCCTGTTCCGCACCCTGCCGGTGCCCGGCAAGCATGTGGCCCTGCGGGTGGACCATCGCCGCGCCTGGAAGATCGTCGCGTTGAACGGCGTGAAGGGGCAGCCGCTGACCGAGGTTTCGGACCGGGTCTATACCGATTGGAACGATGTCGAATGGGCGGTGTTCGGGCTGCGCTGGGCGCAGGCCTTTGGCACCCCGGTTCCCGAGGAGATCGGCTGAGATGCGCAGGCTGGCAGGGTATTGCGACCAGATCAGCGCCCGTCCGGGCGACCGTGTCGGGTTCAAGGTTTCCGCCGATGCGGACGTGGCCCGCTTTCGCGCCGATCTGGTGCGGCTGTGGTGTGTGGACGACCATCGCGACGGGCCGGGGCTTGAGGAAGAGGTGATCCCCGCCAGCTTTGCACGACTGGTAAGCGCGGCAGCAGCCGGTGCGCATCGGATCGGGGCTGGAGGTGCGGGGCGCGGCGCTGTCGGGGCTTGGGGCGTTCTCGCTGCGGCTGGCCTTCTTTCCGACGCTGGAAAGCGATGTTTGGCAGGGATTGCCGCCACCGACCGGTGGAAGGTCGGGCTGGTTTCCGGTGCGGTGGTGCTGGAGGCGGCGGGACGGCGCGCGACGGTTGCCGTGCCGGTGCGCACCGCGCGCTGGTGGCAGTTGAGCCTTTCCGGCGACGGGGCCGGGCTGCGACTGTCGGTCGGGCCGTTCGGCGGGGCGGTGAGGGCGGAGGCGAGCCTGCCTGCGGGTGGTTTTGCCGATCAGCCGGTGCTGACATTCGCCTGCGATGTGTCTGGCGCGGGGTGTTTCAACGGCAAGATCGCCGCGCCGCGGCTGTGGGACAACGCTCTTGCCGAGNNGGGCCTACTTNNTGCCGCCTGGGATTTCGCGGGCGATATGGGATCGGTTTCGGTGCCCGACCGGGGGCCGCATGGCCTGACGGGCTTACTGGTCAACATGCCGTTGCGGGCAGTGACCGGGCCGCTGTGGGACGGCAGTTGCCAGGACTGGCGNGGTGATGCTACGCATTACGACGCCATCCATTTCCACGACGACGATCTGGGCGATTGCGGCTGGCAGGACGATTTCCGCTGGGAGGTGCTTAAGCANGACCTGCCAAGCGGCGTCTATGCGGCCCGGCTGGTGCCGGACGGCGGGGGCGAGGCAGAGTACATTCCCTTGTTCCTGCGCCCGTCGAAGCCGCAGGCGGATGCCGTGTTTCTGGTGTCGAGCTGCACCTACATGGCCTATGCGAATTATCGCGTGATGAACCGGTCCAACCTGTACGAGATGTATCTGGGCCAGGTGCCCGAGGTGGTGGACAGTGACCTGTACCTGAACCTGCACCCGGAACTGGGGGATTCGCTTTACACCGTGCATTCCGACGGGTCGGGCATGGCGATTTCGACCCGGCTGCGGCCGATCCTGAACATGCGCCCCAATTCCACGCTGTCGGCCTTCGCCGACGACGGCTGGATCTGGTCCTTCCTGCGCCACGAGGGGCTGGCCTGCGACATGCTGACGGACGAGGACCTGGACCGGGAAGGGGCAGCGGCGCTGGCGGGCTATCGGCTGGTGGTGACGGGAAACCACCCGGAATATGTCAGTACGCGGATGTGGGATGCGCTGCTGGCCCATCGCGCCGCCGGNGGNAGCCTGCTGTATCTGGGCGGGAACGGGTTCTACTGGCGCGTGGCCTTCCACCCGGAGGTGCCCGGCGTCATCGAGTTGCGCCGGGCCGAAGATGGCTCGCGCCCCTGGGACGCGGTGCCNGGGGAGTATTACCACGCCTTCACCGGGGAATATGGCGGCATGTGGCGCCGCGTCGGGCGGCCGCCGCAGGGATTGCTGGGCATCGGGTTTTCCGCTTCGGGCTTCGATGTGTCGCGGCCCTATCGCNNCACGTTTACGGCAGAGGATCCGCGGGTGGCGTTCCTGTTTGCGGGTGTGACCGGGGATCTGATCGGNGACCGAGGGGCTGGCGGGCGGCGCGGTAACGGGCAGGAGATCGACCGGTATGACGAGGGCCTGGGGTCGCCGCGCCATGCGCTGGTGGTGGCGCGGTCGGAGGGGCACACCGAGGAGATGATGATCTCGAAAGAGGACATGCCAGCGGCGAATTACATGATCGGCGCGCCGGACAATCCGTTGTGCCGGGCCGACCTGACCTTNTTCGAGACCGGGCAGGGCGGTGCGGTGGTGTCTACCGGCTCGATTGCCTGGGCGGCGGCGCTGCCGGTGCGGGGGTTTGACAATCCGGTGGCGCGGCTGACGGCCAATGCCTTTCGCAGGCTGGCGGAGGCCACGCCCTTTCCGATGCCAGAGGGGTGGACCCATGATCACGCGCGTCAATCCGGCCGGGCTGCACCGGCCCATCGGCACCTATGTGCAGGCGGTGCGGGCCGGGGACTGGGTGGTGACCTCGGGGCAGGCGGCGCTGGACCTGGAGGGCAGGGTGCGCTGTCCCGGCGATATCGCAGGCCAGACGCGCGCCACGCTGGAAAACCTGGCGGCGGCGCTGGCCGGTGCGGGGGCGGGGCTGGAGGATGTGGTGCGGATGACGGTCTATCTGGCGGATTATGCGGAATATGCCGAGATGGACCGGGTCTTCGCCGAATTCTTCCGCGACCATCCNGTGGCGCGGGCCACGCTGTTGTCGCCGGTGATCTATCCGGAACTGCGGGTGGAGATCGAGGCCTGGGCCTGGAAGCCGGAAGCGCGGCGGAAGGAGGCGCGTGATGCCGGTCGTGACCTTTGCCGGACTGGCCCATCCCTGGATGTGCGATGCGATGGGCCACCTGAACGTTCGCCATTATGTCGCGATGTTCGACGATGCCGGGTTCCAGATGCTGGGGCGCATCGCCGGGCGTGATGCGGACCCGAGGCTGGGCTGGGCGGATATCCGCATGGAGATCGAGTACCGGCGCGAGACGCAAGCGAATGCGCTNTTGACCATCACCAGCCGGGTCGAGGCCACGGGCCGGACTTCGGTGACCTGCCTGCACGAGATGCGCGGCACGCTGGACGATGTGCTGCATGCCACGATGCGGACGGTGACGCTGCGCTTTGATCTTGCGGCGCGCGGCAAGGTGGCGCTGAGCCCGCAGGAACTGGCGGCGGCCGAGGCGCTGATGGCGTGAGCGGCGATCAGGCCGGGACGCCGGACGAGGCGCGCAGGTAAAGCTGCACGGCGCGGCGAACGGCGGCTTCAGCCTCGGTCGCGCTGGCCTTGCGGCATTCGACGAAGCGGCGCTGCATCGCGCCGAACCCCAGCCAGAGCGACATGAGGTCTTCGGCCGCCTCGGTCGGGTCGCTTCGGGTGATCTCGCCGCGGGCCATGGCCTCGGACAGGATGGTGGCCAGAAGCTGGCGCACGCGGCCGGGGCCGGCGTCGAAGAAGCGGCGGGCGATGTCGCTGTTGCGGTGGGCTTCCAGGCTGAGCGCGCGGTCCAGCGCCTGGTGGCAGGGTTCGCCCAGCATGCCGACCAGCGCCATGCCAAAGCGCACCAGCCGGTCTTCCAGCCGACCTTCGCCGCCGGTTTCGGCGGTGAGCTGGTGGCTGAGCCGGTCGGTTTCGCGTTTCACGATGGCTTCCAGGATCGCGGCCTTGTCGCCGAAATGGGCGTAGACCGTGACCTTTGACACGCCCGAGGCGGCGGCGATGGCCTCGATCGNGGCGCCTTGCAGGCCCTTTTCGGCGAAAAGCTGCATGGCGGCGTCGAGGATGGCCTCGCGCTTTTCCAGATCCTTGGNGTTACCCGGCGATTTCACGGTCATGTCCGACGCCCCATGAGACCCGCAGAGGGTTCGCGCCGAGGCTAAGGAATAGGGCTTTGCGAAGCAAGTCATGGCTTATGTTCCGGCATATGAAGAAGCCCCGCGGGGGCACTTGGCTGTGCGGTGTGATCCGTTCGGGATCGGGGGAGGGGACGGGCAGATTGCCCATCCTGCGGGTCAGTCCGAGATCGAGGACTGCATCAGCACCAGGTCCGACATCGAGTAGTCGTCGGGGTTGACGCCCAGCGTCTTGGCCAGCTGGACCTTGCCGGGGTTGGCCGGGTTGGCATCGGGCGTGGCGCGGTTGGCATGGGTCAGCCAGTACTGGATACGGACCGAGTCATTTTCCTTCTGCGCCTCGATCAGGCCGACCAGTTCCGCCTGGGTGTATTGGCCGGGCTGGACGCCCGCCGCACGGGCCAGCTGTTCCAGGCCCACGCCATCGGTGCTGGCGGCCGGGTTGGCGCGGTTGTCGCCCGAGGTGATGAAGGCCACGGCGCGGCTGTCGTTGTCGCGCTTGGCGTCGATGATCGCCTGCAGTTCCGCGGCGGTATAGACGCCGGACTGGACGCCTACCGAGGCAGCGAGCTGCGCATCGGACGAGGCGGTGGAAGCACCGGCGAAGGCGGCGCCCGACAGGAGGGCGGCGATCACGGTCGAGAGCACGAGGGTCTTGGAGGTCTTGGTCATTTTCTTTCCCTTTCGAGGATCGGTTGGTTCGGGATGCATCCGGCTGTCCGGTCCGGGGAGGGGACCGGGGTTTGGCCGGGATGCGGCGAGATTTCACGGCGGTTGTTCGGGGCCGCCTTTCCCCTGTCAGGGCGTCTGGTTCGGAAGCACTTGGCTTTGTGTCATCTCGCCGTCTCCCGTCTTCGTTCGTCCATGGCAGTGAAGATAATGAACGGCGCGGTTCAGTAAATAGGAAAATGTACGCCGACGTTCAGAAATAACCCGCGCGGGGGCTTGAAATCGGGCGCGGCGCTCCCACAAGTGAACTGACGAGTTCAGTTTGCGGCTGTGCGGGTGTGAAATATTATCTTTTATGACAATGGTTTGCGCTGAAGGCGGGTGGCGAACCGGTTGGGTGACGGTCGGTCAACGCCATTCCGAACTTGCATGGCCGACAACTGCCCAGTGCATGGCTTTGGACTGTGCCACTGGCAAACCTAGTCGAGAACCATGCCCGGAGCGGTGAGACGGGCCGAGTCGGATACCCAGGCATAGGCCAGAAGGCAGGGGCTGGCCTGCCCGGTGGTGATGAAATGGCNGTGTGCCGGGGGATTGAAGACCAGGGTTCCGGGAAGCTGGACCCCGGAATCGTTCTGCGACCAGTCCCCGGCGACGGACAGGTAGCTTTCGAAGATGCCCTGGTGGGCATGGGGCGGGTAGAAGGTGCCGGGGGCGAACAGGACGAAGCCGAGGATCAGGTCATCGGCCTGCACCGGCCCGCGGGGGCCGAGAACCTCGCAATAGGCATAGGACTGCGCGAGGGTGTCGGGCAGGTCGGAATAGCCCCATTCCCAGGTGAGCTGCGCCGCCACGGGGCCGAGTGACCGGGCGATGGCGACGGCGGTGCCGTGCTGTGCGGTGTTCAGCGCCGCAGGCAGGTGGGCGGTGACGGGTCGGGACTGCGGTGTGCGGTTCAGGCAGGCAGGATCGCCGTCGCGGATCGCCGTCAGGCGGCGGGACACGTCGTCCAGATGCGCGCGGATGGCCTTGCTGCCGCCGTCGGGGTAGGTGGCCCAGGCGGCAGCGAAGGCGGAGATCAGCGCGGACCAGCCGGCGTCCTGGCTCAGGCGCATCAGGCTGCCGCCGGGTTGACCGGGACGACGATGCGGCCGCGGATTTCGCCTTTCAGGAATTTCGGCGCGGTCTCGATGACGTTGGGCAGCGGCAGTTCGACGACCATCGCATCGAGTTTGGCCGGGTCGAGGTCGCGGGCGAGGCGGGTCCAGGCTTCCAGGCGGAGCGGTTTGGGGCACATCACGCTGTCGATCCCGGCAAGGGTGACGCCGCGCAGGATGAAGGGGGCGACGGTGGTGGGCAGGTCCATGCCGTTNNTGGCAAGGCCGCAGGCGGCGACAGTGCCATGGGTGCGGGTGGCGGCCAGCACATTGGCCAGCACGGTGCTGCCCACGGCGTCGATGCCGCCACNCCAACGCTCGCGGGCCAGCGGGCGGCCGGGCGCGGTGAGTTCGGCGCGGTCGGCGATGGCGGTGGCACCAAGGGCGGTCAGGTAGTCGGCCTCTGCTGTACGGCCGGTGACGGCGGCGACGCGGTAGCCGAGTTTGGACAGGAGCGCCACGGCGACCGAGCCCACGCCGCCCGAGGCGCCGGTGACGACGACCTCGCCCTGGTCGGNGGTGACGCCGTGGCGTTCCAGCGCCAGCACGGCGAGCATGGCGGTGTAGGCGGTGCCGATGGCCATGGCCTGGCGGGCGGTGAGGCCTTGCGGAAGCGGGATCAGCCAGTCGCCCTTGANCGCGCCCCTGGTGGCAAGGCCGCCCCAGTGCTTCTCGCCCACGCCCCAGCCGTTCAGCACCACGCGGTCGCCGGGTTTGAAATCGGGGTTGTCGCTGGCCGAGACCACGCTGGCGAAGTCGATGCCGGGGACCATGGGAAATTCGCGCACCACGGGCGAGGCGCCGGTGAGGGCGAGCGCGTCCTTGTAGTTCAGGGTGGACCAGGCGACATCCACGGTGACGTCGCCTTCGGGCAGGCNGGAGTCGTCAAGGGAGGTCAGGCTGGCGGTCTGGCCGGATGCGGTTTTCTCGATGAGGATGGCGTCGAACATCGGGGACTCTAGGGTGTGAGAAGGGCAAGGAAGCCCTGGGCGAAGGTGTGAAGCGGCGCGGCGCTGCGGTCGAGTTTGGCGCGCAGGACCGCGCCTTCCCAGCCGATCCAGAAGAAGGCAGCGAGTTGGTCGGGGTCCTGGGACGGGGCGCCGGTGGTTTGGGCAGCGCGCAGGCAGGTGGCGGTGCGGGCCTGCCAGTCTTGCAGGACGGCAGAGAGGCGGGCGCGGAAGTCTTCCGGCAGGGCGCCCATTTCCTGGCCCAGGTTGCCGACCAGGCAGCCGCGGCGAAAGCCGTGGCGGGCCATGCCACGGCGGCGTCTTCGGTGAAGGCGGCGATGCGGGCGAGGGGGGCAGGGATCGTCGGTCAGGAAGCGGTCGAGGCGGGCGGCGAAATACTGGTGGTAGGCCTCGATCAGCGCGGCGCCGAAGGCGGGTTTGCCGTCGAAATAGTGGTAGAAACTGCCCTTGGGCACCCGGGCCTCGCGCAGGATCTCGTCCAGGCCGGTGGCGGTGTAGCCCTTTTCGGTCAGGTGGATCAGCCCGGCGCGGATCAGCCGTTGCCGCGCCTCGGCTTCTTCGGGCGGGCGGGGCGGGCGGCCGCGGCGGGGGCGTCGGTGGGCATGGGATTTCCTAGACCGGGCGGTCCAGGAAATCAAGCGGGTCAGATGTCCTTCATCAGGCGCAGGGCGTCGTAGATGGCGGCATGGGTGTTGCGCGATTCGACGGCGTCGCCGATGCGGAAAAGCTGGAAGCGGCCGGGGCCGCCGGTCAGCGTCTGGGGCTTGCTTACGATGAGGGCGTCATAATCGACGGCGCCGAGGTTCAGCGAGAGCGGCTTCAGGTCGAAGTAGAGCCCGGCGTTGGGCTCGGTGCCGTGGTTGACGACGATCTGGTCGTGGGTCTGCGCCTTGGTGAAGCTGGAATAGTCGGTGCCGATGGTGGCGGTCAGGCGGTTGCCGTCGCGGGCGGCGGAGAGCAGGCGCCAGGTGACGGTGAAGGTGACACCCTTGTCTTGCAGCGCGCGCATGTAGGGGACGAGGTTCATGCCCATCACTTCCGGCGCGAAGCTGCGGTCGGGGGTCATGACCTCGACCCTGGCGCNCGCTTCGAGAGCCTGCGCCGCTTGCAGCGCGGTGTGGTCGCNCGCGTCGTCGTAGAGCAGGACATCGGTTCCCGGCTTCACGTCGCCCGACAGGATGTCCCAGGCAGTGACGGTGAGGTCTTCGCCCGCGGTGAGCGGGGTTTCTGNCGGCAGGCCGCCGGTGGCGACGATCACCACGTCGGGGGCCAGCGCCAGCACGTCGCCGGCTTCGGCCCAGGCGTTGAAGCGGAAGTCCACGCCGCGGGCGGTGCATTGCGCCATGCGCCAGTCGATGATGCCGATCATTTCGGACCGGCGCTTTTGCAGGGCGGTCAGGCGGACCTGGCCGCCGGGCTGGTCGGCAACCTCGAACACCGTGACGGCATGGCCGCGCTCGGCGGCGACGCGGGCGGCTTCCAGCCCGGCGGGGTNTACGCCGATGATCACCACACGCTTCGCGGCAGGTGCCGGGGCGATGTCATGCGGCATCTCGGCCTCGCGCCCCGTGGCCGGGTTGTGGATGCACAGCGCCATGCCGCCCTGATAGATGCGGTCAAGGCAGTAGGTGGCGCCGACGCAGGGGCGGATGTCGTGTTCGCGGCCCTCGATCACCTTTCGCACGATCTGGGGGTCGGCCATGTGGGCGCGGGTCATGCCGACCATGTCGACCTGCCCGGTCGCCACGGCATGGCGCGCGGTGGCCACATCGGGGATGCGGGCGGCGTGGAGCGTGGGCAGGCCGACCTCGGCGCGGATGCGGTAAGCGAGGTCAAGATGCGGGGCCGAACGCATGCCCTGGATCGGGATGACATCGGTCATCGCCGGATCGGTGTGGATGCGGCCGCGAATGATGTTGACGAAATCGACCAGGCCGCTGGCCTTGAAGCGGCGGGCCATTTCGACGCCCTCTTCGACCGGCAGGCCGCCCGGCGCATCCTCGTCGGCGACATAGCGCATGCCAAGCAGGAAACCGGCGCCGACGCGGGCACGGCAGGCTGCCAGCACCTCGAAAGCGAAGCGCAGGCGGTTGTCCAGGCTGGAGGCGTCATAGGGGCCGGGCGGCATGCCGTTGGTGAGCGGGCTGATGAACTGGTCCATCAGATGGCCGTAGCATTCGAATTCCACGCCATCGGTGCCCGCGGCCTTCATCCGTTCGGCGGCGTCGGCATAGTCGGTGACGATGCGGGCGATGTCCCAGTCTTCCATCACCTTCGGGAAGGCGCGGTGCGCCGGTTCGCGGGCAGGGCCGGGCGCGGGCACCGGCAGCCAGTCGCCCTTGTCCCATCGGGTGCGGCGGCCAAGGTGGGACAGCTGGATCATCACCGCGGNCGCGGCTTCGTGGCAGTCGTCGGTGAGGCGCTTCATCCATGGCACGATCTCGTCCTTCCAGACGAGCAGGTTCGAGAACACCGGCGGGCTGTCGCGGCTGACGCTGGCGGAGCCCGCGGTCATCACCATGGCGACGCCACNCTTGGCGCGTGCCAGATGATAAAGCCGGTAGCGGTCTTTCGGCATGCCATCGTCGCCGTAGGCCGGTTCATGGCTGGTGGTCATGATCCGGTTGCGGAGCGTCAGGTGCTTGAGCTGGTAGGGCTGCAGAAGGGGATCGCTGGACATGGCAGGCCTCGGCTGGGGCGATGCGGCCATGTTCGGGGAAGACGGGCTTCGGTCAATGGAAAACTCGACATGTGTGTCGAGTTTGTGGGCGGCGTGGTTGCGGTGGGGCGGCGGTGCCCTAACCTTGCCGCCATGACAGGCGAAACCAACACTGGCGAGCGGGACCGGGGCTGGCGCGGGTCGGCCGAGCTTTGGCTGGGCGGCGCCCATGCGATGCTGGTCGAGGGCGGCGTCGATTCGGTGAAGATCGGCGCGCTGGCCGAGCGGCTGGGCCTGTCGCGCACCTCGTTCTATTGGCATTTTGCCGACCGCGAGGCGCTGTTGGCGGCGCTGGTGCGGCGCTGGCAAGAGACCAATACCGCGGCCCTGCTGGCGCGGCTGGAGCTTCCGGCGGCGACGGTGACCGAGGCGATCCTGCGGCTGTTCGATGCCTGGGTGGACCCCGGCCTGTTCGATTCGCGCGCCGAATTCGCCATGCGGACCTGGGCCCTGACCGATGCCGGGGTGGCAGCGGTTCTGGCAGCTGAAGATGCGCGGCGGATTGCGGCGATTGCCGGGCTGTTCCTGCGGTTCGGGCTGGATGCGACCGAGGCCGACACGCGGGCGCGGACGGTCTATCTGACTCAGGTGGGCTATATCGCGCTGCGGTCGGACGAGGATTTCGAGACGCGGATGGCGCGGATTCCGGCCTATGCGCTGGTCTTTACCGGGCAGGCGCCTTCGGGGACGGAAATCGCGGCGTTCCGCGCGCGGCACCTCAGGTCAGGCGCAGAAGCAGGGCCATGAGGGTGGCGCGCTCGGCTTCGGTCAGCGGGGCGAGCGTGGTGTCGGAGACCGAGAGCGCGGTCTTCCAGGTCGATTCGTAAAGCGCGCGGCCAGCGTCGGTCAGGCTGACGGTCAGGCGGCGGCGGTCTTCGGGATCGGGTGCGGTGGCGACAAGGTTCATGCGGGCAAGGCGATCCACCACGCCCTTGATGGTGGCGGCGTCCATCGCGGTTTCGCGGCCCAGATGGTTCTGCGACAGCGGGCCAAGCTGGCTGAGCCGGGCAAGCACCGCCCATTGCGTGGTGGTGACCTGCGGAATGGCGGTCGCGAACAACGACAGGTGACGCTGCTGCGCGCGGCGCAGGAGGAAGCCGACCTGATCGTCGAGGATGTAGGGATGTTGTCGGGTCACGGATCGGGCATAGTTGCCGGAGACGGGACTTGCAATGCAAATGCTGCAACCGAGCGTTGACAGGCGGGATGTCGCGGGTTCAAAGTTGTTTGTGTGCAAATGAAATGAGGCCGGTCGGATGAGCCTTGCGGGCTATCAGCGCCCAGAGAGCCTGGAGGCGGTGCTTGCGGCCCTGGCATCGGGCGGGCGCGTGCTGGCCGGNGGGACGGACCTGTATCCGGCCGGGTTTGCCGGTCTGGTGGTGGATGTGACCGGGGTCGCCGAGATGCAGGGTGTNGCGGTTGGTCCGCGCGAGATTCGCATCGGTGCGGCGGCGACCTGGGCCGAGGTGGCGGCGGCGGGATTGCCGCCGGGCGCGAAGGCACTGCAGCAGGCGGCGGGGCTGGTGGGCGGCTGGCAGATTCAGAATGCCGGGACGGTNGGGGGGAACCTGTGCAACGCCTCGCCNGCGGCGGATGGGGTGCCGCCCTTGCTGGCGATGGGGGCGGAGGTCGAGATTGCCTCGGTTGCGGGGCTGCGGCGGGTCTTGCTGGCTGAGTTCATNTCTGGCCCGCGCCGCGTGGCGTTGGCGCCGGGTGAGCTGCTGGTGGCGGTGGTGATCCCGGCCAGCGGTTTCGCGGGGGTGTCGCGGTTTCTGAAGCTNGGGGCGCGAGCGCATCTGGTGATTTCCATCGCCATGGTGGCGGTGCGTCTGGTGGTGCGCGANGGGGTGGTGGCCGAGGCCTACGTGGCGGTGGGCGCCTGTTCGCCGGTGGCGCTGCGGCTGGCGGCGGTGGAGCGGGCGCTGGAAGGGTTGCCTCTGGGTGAGGTCGCCGCGGTCGATGTGGATGTCTCGGCGCTGGCGCCGCTGGACGATATTCGCGCGACCTCGGGCTATCGGCGCGAAGCGGCGGCGGAACTGGTGCGGCGGGCGGTGGCGGAGGTGGTGGCGTGCTGCTGAGGGTCAACGGGCGCTCGCATGAGGTTGCGGCCGAGCCGGTGGCGCGGCTGTCCGAGGTGCTGCGCGAGGAATTGGGGCTGAAGGGCACCAAAGTTGGCTGTGACGCCGGGGATTGCGGCGCCTGCACGGTGCTGGTGGATGGTGCGCCGGTCTGTGCCTGCCTGACCCCGGTGGCGCGGGTCGAGGGGCGTGCGGTGCAGACGGTGGAGGCGGAGACGCCGGAGCTGTCCCGGCTGCGCGCGGCCTTCCTGCGGCATGGGGCGGCGCAGTGCGGCATCTGCTCGCCGGGGATGCTGATGACGGCGGCGGCGTTGCTGGCGCGGAACCCGGCGCCTTCGGAGGATGAGGCGGCGCAGGCGTTGGGCGGCGTGCTGTGCCGCTGCACAGGGTATCGGAAGATCCTGGCGGCGGTGTGTGATGTGTCGGGGGCGGCGGTNGCCCCTGCCGCCCGGGAGGCTCCGGTGGGGCGGCGGGTGGTGCGGCTGGACGGGGCGGCGAAGGTCGCGGGCGACCTGTTCGGCGCGGATGTGGTGTTAAGCNNGGGGGCGCTGGTGGTGAGGGCTGTGCGCTCGCCCCATGCCCATGCNGGGTTTGTTCTGGGCGACTGGGCGGGTTGGGCCAAGGGGCGCGGCGTGGCGGGGGTGTTCGTGGCGGCGGATATTCCGGGGCGCAATGCCTTTGGCGTGATCCCGCCCTTTGCCGACCAGCCNGCGCTTGCCGAAAGCCCGGCGCGGTTCCGCGGCGAGGCGGTGGCGCTGGTGGCGTTCGAGCCGGGGGCGGAGGCGTCGCTGGAGGGGTTCCCGGTAGTGTGGGAGCCGTTGCCACCNCTGGTAGAGCCGGTGGCGGCCGCGGCGGGCACGGCGCTGCATCCGGGTCGGCCAGGGAACCTGTTGGTGGAGGGGCGCGTTAGGAAGGGCGATGCGGCGGCGGCGCTGGCGGCATCGGCCTTTGTGGTGGAAGGGGCGGTGGAGACTGCCTTTGTGGAGCATGCCTATATCGAGCCCGAGGCCGGTTCGGCCTGGATGGAAGGGGAAACCCTGTGCATCCGCGCCTGCACCCAGGCGCCGGTGATGGACCGGGACGATACGGCCATGGTGCTGGGGCTGCCGGTGGAGCGGGTGCGGATTGTGCCCTCGGCGGTGGGCGGGGGNTTCGGGTCGAAGCTGGATGTGAGCTTGCAGCCGCTGATTGGCCTCGTGACGTTGAAGACCGGGCGGCCGTGCCGGATGGTCTATTCGCGGGCGGAAAGCATGATGTCCACGACCAAGCGGCATCCGGCGCGGCTGAAGGGGCGGATCGGCTGCGATGCCTCGGGGCTGGTGACCGGGGTCGAGGTTGAAGGGGTGTTCAATACTGGCGCCTATGCCAGCTGGGGTCCGACGGTGGCGAACCGGGTGCCGGTGCATGTGACGGGGCCGTATTTCACCCCGGCGGTGAGTGCGCGGGCGCAGGCGGTGCATACGCATGGGCCGGTCGCTGGCGCCTTCCGCGGCTTTGGCGTGCCGCAGGGGGCGATCTGGCAGGAGACGCTGTACGACCGGCTGGCCGATGCGGTGGGCATCGACCGGCTGGAGTTCCGGCTGCGGAATGCCCTGCGCGACGGGCAGGCAAGCGCAACCGGGCAGGTGATGCGGGCCGTGGGGATCGAGGCCTGCCTGAGGGCGCTGAAGCCGCATTGATCTGCNGCCCGGACCGAGGCGGCGGGGGTGCCGGGGCGCGGGGTGGGGGTGGCGTCCTGCTGGTATGGCTGCGGGAATACGGCGCTGCCCAACCCCTCGACCATCCGCATCGGCGTGACCGCGGCGGGCGAGGTGGTGCTGCATCAGGGGGCGACCGATATCGGGCAGGGGTCGAACACGGTGATTGCCCAGATCGCGGCCGAGGCTTTGGGGGTGCCGGTAGGCTCCATGCGGCTGGTGGGGCCGGATACGGCGCTGACGCCGGATGCGGGCAAGACCTCGGCCAGCCTACAGACCTTTGTCTCGGGCCGGGCGGCACAGGCGGCGGGGCTTGAACTGCGCGCAGCGGTGCTGCGGCTGGCCAATGCGGGCGAGGCGGCGCGGCTGGCGTTTGGCGCCGTGCTGCGGGTGAGCGAGGGTGGCAGCATNGCGGACGTCGCTTTGGCGGGGTTGCCGCTGGATGGCTTTGGCTATGTGCTGTCGGCGGAGGAGAGCCATGACCCGCCGACGGTGGCGCTGGACGGGGACGGGCAAGGCTCGCCTTACGCCGTCTATGGCTATGGCGCGCAGATGGTGGAACTGGAGATCGACCGGGCGCTGGGGACGGTGCGGTTGTTGAAGATCACCGCCGCGCATGACCTGGGGCGGGCGATCAATCCGACGCTGGCGGAAGGCCAGATCGAGGGTGGCATCGCGCAGGGCATTGGCCTCGCGCTGATGGAGGAATACATCGCTGGTCGCACCGAGAACCTGCACGACTATCTGATCCCCACCACCGGGGATGTGCCTCCGGTGGAAAGCCTAATCGTCGAGGTGCCGGACCCGGAAGGGCCCTATGGCGCCAAGGGCATNGTGCTGATTCCGACGGCGCCNACGATCCTGAACGCGATCCGCGATGCGACGGGGGCGGTGGTGACGCGCCTGCCGGCGCTGCCGCACCGGGTGCTGGCGGCGATGCGGGAGGCNGGGGCGATGACGGCGCGTTTCGCGAAAACGGGGGGACGAATTTTCTGCGAAAATTCGGATCCTTCGCAGAAGGATCGCGGAAAGAGTTTTCGCAGAAAACTCTTGTCGTCAGGGAGGTGGGCGATGACCGAGAAAATCCGCTGCGATGCCTGTCCGGTGATGTGCTACATCGCGCCCGGCCAGACCGGGGCCTGTGACCGATACGCCAATGACAATGGCCGTATCGTGCGCACCGATCCGGTGGTGATGCTGTCCCATGCGCTGGAAAAGGGCGAGCGGCTGGTGCCCTTCGCGCTGCGCGACTGGGAGGGCGAAGCCTTTCCGGCGGATGTGGTGGTGACGGGGATCGGNTCGGGCACGACCTACCCGGATTTCAAGTTTACGCCCTTCATCGTGGGGTCCGAAGTCGAAGGCGCCGACATGGTGACGGTCGTCACCGAGGCGATCTTTTCCTATTGCGGCGTGAAGGTGAAGGTGGACACCGACCGCTTCCTTGGCCCGGAAGGCGCGGTGGTGCGGGTGGAGGGCGAGCCGGTGGGCCATGTGACCACGGCGGAATATGGCAGCCAGATGCTGTCGGTCGGCGGGGTGCATCACCTGACCGGGGGCACCAAGGCCGAGGGCCGGGTGACCTGTGCCGCCATGCTGGCGCTGTGCAACGGCGAGGCGGTGACCTTGTCGATCGACGGCGGGTCCACCGTGGTGGTGCAGGCGGGCGAGCCGCCCGTGGTGGATGGCGTGCGCGAACGGAAGATGCGGGTGGGCTGTGGCTCGGCCACCATCGGCATGTTCGCGGCGCAGTGGCAGGGGCTGGTGGACGAGGTGGTGGTGGTGGACGACCACATCACCGGCGTGGTCAGCGAACACCAGGCGGGCAAGGTGATCGGCTGGCAGCCGACCGGCATCCGCATCAAGGGCCACCGGTCCACGCCGGGGCGGTATTTCCGGGTGTCCGAGCCGGGGCTGGGCTGGGGCGGCACGAAGCTGACCGATCCCTGAGATCTGGGCGACTGGCTGCCGGGCAAGGGGGCGCGGCCGGGGCTGAGCCTGCTGATGGCNGCGACCACNGGGGAGGATTCCGCCTTCTTCGTGCTGGACGACGGCCTGAAGCCGGTGGCCCAGCCGATGCCCGAAGCCTTGCGGGCGACGGTGGCGCTGATCGAAGAGAATTGCGAGCCCTCGCTTTGCACGGTGATGTTCGTGGGGGGCGCGGGCGGGTCGTTGCGCGCCGGGGTCACGCGCAACCCGGTGCGGCTGACGCGGTCGGTGCANGGAGGATCNACGCGGCTGACCTCGGGCGGGGCAGAGTGCTTTGTCTGGCCNGGGGGCGGCATCACCTTCATGGTGGATGTGACCGAGCTGCCGAANGGGGCGCTCGGCTATGTGCCGACGCCGGCTGGTGGCGCCCTTGAGTTCACGCTGAGTCGCGCGGAGTATGAGGCGCTGGGCGGGCATGTGGCGGCGATCCGCTCGCTGGGTCAGGTGCAGGACGAGGGCGGGGAGGCGCGACCGCGGCGCGGGTCGAGCCGTGGCGGAGCGACGGATATGAGCGTTGGTCCGGTTGCAGAGCGCGGCAGCGGGGGTTCACCCCGCACCCCAGGGTATTTGGGCCAAGATGAAGCGGGGGTGCAGGTTGGCTGGCTGTCGGGCGGGCGGCTGCATCTGAACCGGGGGCCCATCGACCTGGTGATCCGGGCCGAGGGGCCNGGGGCGGGGGCGGCCTATCGCGCGGCGCTGGCGCGGTTTGACGGGATGCTGGAGGCGCTGGTGGCGGAATTGCTTAACNNGCTACGGTCGGGCGACGGGATGCCGGTGCGGGGGATGTGGCGGGCCATGGCGGCGGCGGTGGCGCCGTTCCGGCCCCTGTTCATCACGCCGATGGCGGCGGTGGCCGGGGCGGTGGCCGATGCGGTGCTGGCGGCGATGGTGGCCGCGGGNGCCATTGATCGGGCCTATGTGAACAATGGCGGTGACATTGCGCTGCATCTGGGCGTCGGGGCGCGGTTTGACGTGGCGATGGCGACGGGCGGGCTGGTGCGGCTGGGCGCGGCGGATGGGGCTGGCGGCGTGGCAACCCGGGCNTGGCGGGGGCGGAGCCAGTCGTTGGGGATTGCGGATGCGGTGACGGTCCTGGCGCGGGAGGCGGCGGCGGCGGATGCGGCAGCGACGATGCTGGCCAATGCGGTGGATTTGCCGGGGCATCCGGCGGTGATGCGGGTGCGGGCGTCGGCGGTGAAGGCGGACAGCGATTTGGGCNNGCGGCTGGTGACGGTAGGCGTGGGGCCGCTGTCGGGGGCCGAGGTGGCGGAGGCTCTGGCGCGGGGCGGGCTATGCCCGGGTGCGCTGGAGCGCGGGGCTGANTCTGGGGCGGCCCTGGTGTTGCAGGGCGAGATGATCACGGTCGGGCGCATGGCGCTGCGGGAGGCANNTGATGGATTTTCGGTGCGCAAGATGGTGGTGCAGGTCGAGGAGATCCGGCACGAGGGTGGGCCGGTCGCGGCGGTGCCTCGCNNGCGGGGCGCCGTGGTGGCGGTGGTGCGCAATNNCTTTGCCGGGCGCCATGAGCCGGAGTTGCAAGGCGCGATGGAGGTTCTGAAGCCCCTGGGGCTGGAAATGACCGATGGNCTGATCGCGGCCCTGGGCGGGCGCGAGGGCATCGACGGCTATGGCAAGGGCGCCATCGTGGGCGAGGGCGGCGAGGCCGAGCATGGGGCGATCTGGCATGTGCCNGGGGGATANCTGATGCGCGAGCGGCTGGGANNAAGCCGGGCCATCGTACCCAGTGCGATGAAGGTNGGGGCATGGGGGCCACGNCTGGACGTGCCNCTTGGGCATATCAACGCGGCCTATGTGCGCAGCCATTTCGATGCGCTGACCGTGTCGGTGCCGGATGGGCCGCGGGCGGGCGAGATCGTGCTGGTGCTGGCCATGGCCNNAAGGGGGCCGTGGGTGCATTCGCGCATGGGCGGGCTGGAGGTCTGGCAGGTGAAGGGCGAGGACGGTTGCGGTGAAGGGCTTGTTGCCGGGGTGGATGTNGGGGGCACGTTCACCGATCTGATCGTGCTGGACCCGCTGACGGGGGCGGTGGAACTGGCCAAGGTGCCGACCTCGCTGCCTGACCAGTCGGGCGGGGTGCTGGCAGCCTTCGAGGCGGCNGGGGTGGACCTGGCCGCGCTGGACCTGATCGTACATGGCACGACGACCACCACCAATGCGGTGCTGGAACGCAAGCTGGCGCGCACCGGGATGGTGACGACGGAAGGTTTCCGCGACGTGCTGGAACTGGGGCGGCGGACGCGGCCGCAGGCCTATGGCATGACGGGGCGCTTTGTGCCCGTGATCCCGCGCGACCTGCGGCTGGANGTGCCCGAGCGCATGGATGCGCGGGGGCGGGTGGTGACGGCGCTGGATGAGGGCGCGCTGAGGGCAGCGGCGCGGCTGCTGGAGGCNGGCTGCGAGAGCCTGGTGATCCATTTCCTGCATTCTTACGCCAATCCGGCGCATGAGCTGCGTGCGGCGGAGATTGCCGCCGAGGTCTGGCCGAATGCCCATGTGACTTGCGGGCATGCGCTGTTGTCGGAGAGCCGGGAGTTCGAGCGCGGCGTGACGGCGGCGGTGAATGCGGCGGTGCAGCCGCTGTTGGAGCGCTATGTCGGGCGGCTGGCNGGGGAGTTGTCCGCCCGCGGTTATGGCCGCGACCTNTTGGTGATGAACGGCAATGGCGGCATGGTGACGGCGGGTGCCGTGTCGCGCGAGGCGGTGAAGACGGTGATGTCGGGGCCNTCGGGCGTGATGGCGGCGGTGGCGACGGGGCGGCGGGCCGGGATGCCGGACCTCTTGACCTATGACATGGGCGGGACATCGACCGATGTGGCGATGATCCGGGCGGGCGTGGCACCGGTCTCGAACGAGATCGAGGTGGAATATGCCATGCCGATCCATGTGCCGATGGTGGATGTGCGCACCGTCGGCGCGGGCGGCGGGTCGATTGCGCGGGTGGATGCCGGNGGCATGCTGCGNGTGGGGCCGGAAAGTGCGGGGTCTTATCCAGGGCCGATCTGTTACGGGCGCGGGGGCACAAGGGTCACGCTGTCGGATGCGAACCTGATCCTGGGGCGCCTTGTTTAAGCGGCGCGGTTCGGGGTGGCGGCCGAGGCGGCGCGGGGGATGGCGATGGAGAGCGCGCCGCTGGGGCTGGGTGTGGAGGAGGCGGCCGAGGCGGTGGTGCGCATCGCCAGCACCCATATGGCNGGGGCGGTGCGGATGGTGTCGATCTCGCTGGGCGCCGACCCGCGGGATTTCGCGCTGTTCGCCTTTGGCGCGGGGCCGCTGCATGCGGTGGCGCTGGCGCGGNNGGAACCGAGCGTGCCCAGGGTGCTGNNCGCTTACCGGCCGGGGCTGACCAATGCCTTGGGCTGTGTGGTGGCGGACCTGCGGCACGATTTCGTGCACACGCTGAACCGNGGGCTGGACGGGCTGGAGATCGGGGCGGTGCATGAGGTGCTGGCGGCGCAGGAGGCCGAAGGGCGGCGGCTGGTCGGGGCCGAGCGCGTGGCGCTGAAGGGCGTGCGGGTGGAGCGGTCGGCGGACATGCAGTTCGTTGGCCAGACGCATTTGCTGCGGGTGGCGCTGCCCTCAGGCACGCCTCTCGCGGAATTGCAGACCCTGTTCGAGGCGGCCTACTGGGCACGGTTCAAGGTNGGGTTGCCGGAAATCCGGGCGGCGTTGGTGAACCTGAATACCTCGGTGGTGGGGGAACGGCCGGAGATGGACCTGTCGCGGCTGATCGACCCGGCGGGGCGGAAGGCGGTGGCAGAGCCAACCGGGATGCGGCGNGTGTGGTTCGGCGGCTGGCACGAGGTGCCGGTCTACTGGCGAGATCATCTGCCGCTGGACTGGCGGGCGGACGGGCCGATGATCGTGGAGCAGATGGACACCACGCTGGTGGTGGAGCCGGGCTGCCGGGTGCGGGGTGATGCGGATGGCAACCTGATCGTGGAGGTGGGGAATGACAGGGTATGCGATGATGGCGAAGCCCCTCACCCCATCCCTCTCCCCCTCGGGAGGGAGCCGTGGGTTGGCAGGCGTTGCGCTGCGGCTGGCGAGGGGCCTCCCCTCCCCTTGCGGGAGGGGGTGGGGGAGGGGGCTTGCCAGATGGCGGGGAGGCACGTTCATGATCGACCCCGTCACGCTGGCCGTCATTCATGCCGGGCTGCAGCAGGTCTGCGACGAGATGGACCTGACCTTTTCGCGCGCCGCCTTTTCACCGGTGATTGCCGAGGCCGACGACCGGTCGGACGGCATCTATTCCGCCGTGGACGGGTCGCTGATCGCGCAAGGCTCGCGCGGGTTGCCGGTTTTCGTGGGCACTATGCAGTTTTCCACGCGCCATATCGTCGAACGCATCGCCAGCGGTGAAACCTCGGCGCCGGAGCCGGGGGATATCTACATCGTCAACGACCCCTATCTGGGCGGCACGCATCTGATGGATNNGCGCTTTGCCATGCCGGTGTTCCGGCGCGGGCGCATCTTCTGCTGGCTGTCGAATACCGGGCATTGGCCGGATACCGGGGCGGTGCCNGGNGGATTCTCGGCCAGTGCCATCAGCGCCGAACAGGAGGGTCTGCGGCTGCCGCCGGTGAAGCTGTTCAAGCGCGGGGTGCTGGATCAGGAGATCTGGGCGATCATCCGGTCGAACATCCGCGTCAGCGAACAGCGCATCGGCGATGTGAAGGCGCAGGCCTCGGCCCTGCTGGTGGGCGAGGCGCGGTTGAATNNGGGGCTGATGGACCGCTATGGCGAGGCGGTGGTGGAAGAGGCCATCGCGGCGATGCGGGCNATCGCGGCGCGGCAGATGCGGGCGATGGTGGGGTTGATTCCCGAAGGGACCTATCGCGCGCAGGCGGTGGTGGACAGCGATGGGGTGGTGAATGAACCGCTGTTCATAAACCTGTCGGTGACGCGCGTGAGTGAGGGGCTGGTCTTTGATTTTGCCGGGTCCTCGGCGCCCTGCATGGGGCCGATGAACTCGGTTCGCGCCACGACTCTGTCGTCGGTCTATCTGGCGGTGCGGCATGTCTTCCCGGATGTGCCGTTGAGCGCCGGGGCCTTCGAGCCGCTGGAGGTGCGNGGGATCGAGGGGACGTTCCTGGATGCGCATTATCCCCGCCCGGTCAGCGGTTGCGCGGCCGAGGTGAGCCAGCGCATTGCAGAAGCGGTGTTTGCGGCGCTGGTGCAGGCGATCCCGGATCGNGTGACGGCGGCGCTTACGGGGACATCCGGCAATTTCGGGCTGGGGGGACGNGACCCGGAGACCGGGGCGGGCTATGTGATGTACCAGATTTCCGGNGGAGGCTATGGCGGCAATGCCGACCATGACGGCTTGTCGAACGGATGTTCGACAATCGGCATTTCCAAGGCGCCGCCGGTCGAGATCATGGAACAGAAGTTTCCGGTGTTGTACCGGCGCTATGCGCTGCATGANGGGTCCGGCGGGGCGGGCAGGCACCGGGGCGGTTTCGGGCTGGACTATGAGATCGAGCTGCTGCGCGGCTCGGCGCGGGCGTCCTTCGTGATGGATCACGGNCGGGTCGGGCCGCAGGGCGTGCTGGGTGGCCAGGATGGCGCGGTGAACCGTGTCGAAGTGGTGCGCGGCGGCGCGGTCTGGGTGCCGCCGCATCTGTCGAAGGCGCAGGACATCGAACTGGCGCCTGGCGACCGGGTGCGGGTGCGCACGCCGGGGGCGGCNGGCTATGGCGANCCCCTGGCGCGCGACCCCGCGCTGGTTGAGGAAGATGTGCGGTTNGGGCGCTACTCGCCGGACGAGGCGGCGCGGCGGTTCGGCTGATCACTCGGCGGCAAGGCGGGGTGCAGGAAGGGNCAGGAAGCGTTGTGCGGCCTCGCCCTCGGCATGGATCANGTTACCGCGCGAGATCGTCGCCTCGACCGTCCGGGACCGGGCGTTGATGATGGCCAGGTCGGCGCGGCGGCCGGGCTCGATATGGCCGCGGTCGGGCAGGCGCAGGATTTCGGCGGGGTNTACCGAGACCAGGTCCCAGGCGCGGGCAAGCGGCAGGATGCCGCGATCCGCCAGGGCGAAGGCGGCGGCGGCGAGGATTGCGGATCGCCNGCCAGATGCCAGGGCGGTGACCAGGCCTTCAGAGGCCAGCGACAAATGCAGTGCGCCGGAAAGGACGGCCGGTGCGGACAGCACCACCGGGCACATCATGGCACGCGCCGCGGCGGCGGCGCGGCGGCTGGCGGGGAACATGGCCAGCCGGGCGCCGATCATCGAATGGCGTTCGCGCACCTCGCCATCGGGGTCGGCGCGGGTGCCGTAGATCACGCCCAACTCGTCGAAGGCGTCGGCCAGGCCGCACAGATGGCGCGGCAGTTCGAAGCGCCACCTTCNGGTGGCGGCGACCAGCCGGGCGAGATGGTCGGGGGCATGGCCCAGGGTCGCCGCGAAAGCGTCGAAACTGGCGTCGGCATCGGCAGCCTGCAGAGCCGCGTCGAAGCTGTTCGAGAAGGTGACCAGGCTGATGCGGTTGCGGCGCACGGCCTCGATCAGGCGGGCGGCTTCGTCGAAGAGATGCATTTCGACATCGAGATGCAGCCGCAGGTCGGCGCGCATGGACAGGCGGTAGGCGGCGGCGCGGCGCAGGCGGGCCTCGACGGCGGCGGCATCGTCGGGGCCTTCTGGCCAGCGCCAGTCGAGCGTCAGGCAGGCGGTGGTGACGCCGGCCGCCGCAGCGTTGCGGTCGGTGGGTTCGGGGTCAGGCCCGCCACNGTGAAGGTCAACGAGACCGGGCAGCACCAGATAGCCGCCCAGGTCNNCGACTTCGGGCAGCGGGCCGCGGGTGATGCGGCCTTCGGCCACGGCGACCGAGCGGCGCTGGAACTGGCCGTCACGCAGCACATCGGCGCCGGTGAGCCGGAGGGGAGGCAGCGGGTGGATCATGTTTGCTGGCTGCTCGCAGGAATCGTTGGCTGTGGATAACCGCGGGCTGCAACGGGGCTGTGACACAGCGGCAGCTTCCTGCCTTGTTTTCCTGGCCGATCAGGGTGCGGCGGTCGCCGCCCGGCTTGCCCGTTGGGCGCCCGGCGGTAGGCAGGGGCAAACTTGGGGATCGCACGCGATGCTGAGCGCCTATCGGGTAGAAGCCGGACGGCTGGAGAAACTGGCGCCCGGCGCGGCGCTGGACGGGGCGGTATGGATCGACCTGTGGCGCCCCTTGCCGCCGCAGGTCGAGGCGGTGCAGGCGCTTGGCGTGATGGTGCCCACGCGCGAGGACATGGAAGAGATCGAGCTTTCGAGCCTACTGTACCACGAGGACGGGCGGGATTTCATGACCGTGGTCATGCCGGGGCTGACGCCCGAGGGCGAGCAGGTGTCGGGTCCGGTCTGCTTTATCCTGGGTGCCGACCGTCTGGTGACGGTGCGTTACCACGCACCGCGGCCGTTCGAGACCTTNCCGACGCGGGCCGAGAAGACTCCGGTCGGCTGCACGGCGCCGGACCGGCTGTTCGTGGGCCTGGTGGACGAGGTGGTGGGGCGGCTTGCCGACCATCTGGAGACGGCGGGGCGCGGTCTGGACGAAGTGACGCGGCAGGCGNNACCGACACGCGAGCCGCCGCACAACGAGATGCTGGAAGCGGCGCTGGCGCGGGTGGGCATCGAGGGCGAGCGGATTTCGCGGGTGCGGCTGTCCTTGCTGACCATCCAGCGCATGCTGGGGTTCCACGCCCTGCAGGTGGGCGACGCCAAGCAGGACCACACGGTGAAGGCCATGCTGAAGGGGCTGAACCGCGACGTGCAGGCGCTGGAGGTACATGCCGATTTCCTGTCGGCGCGGGTGGGCCTGGCCACCGATACCACGCTGGGTCTGATCAACCTGCGCCAGAACGCCACGGTGCGGATCGTGTCGGTGGTGGCGGTGCTGTTCCTGCCGCCGACGCTGATCGCCTCGATCTATGGCATGAACTTCGAGTTCATTCCCGAACTGGCGCTGGCCTGGGGCTATCCGGCGGCGCTGGTGCTGATGGTGGCCTCGGCGGCGGGGTCTTGGGCCTTCTTCAAGTGGCGGGGCTGGCTGTAAGCGGGTGACGCCGGATCAGGCGGAAGCGCCGGTCCGGACCTTCGGCCAGCAGGCAGAGCGCGTCGATGGTATAGGGCCAGGGCAGCAGCGGCAGCAGCCGCGGTGCGAGGATGGCCGCGACATCGGCGGCGTGTTCGGGATCGAGCGGGCCGGTCAGCGTCATGTGGAAGCGGAATTCCTCCATCACATAGGGATAGCCCCAACGGTCGAGCAAGGCGCGCTGGTTCGCGGTCAGCCGTTCGGGGCGGCGGCGCGCGATGTCTTCGGGCGTGAGGGGCGCGCGGAAGACGTCCAGCGCCGCGACGCAGCGAGAGGCGAGGTTTTGCAGGGGCGGCGACGGCGCATCGGGCGTGAGNNGGGCGAGGAAGTGGCCGATCCGCGTCAGCGACGGGCCCGACAGGGTGACAGGCGCAAGCGTCGCGGCAAGTGAGGCGAGGGCGGCATCGAGGGTGCCGACATCTGTGCCAGGGGCCAGGCGGAAAGGGGCCTTCACCGTGGCGTGAAAGCCATAGCGCTGCGGCTCCGCGATGATCTGGTCGCGCGGCAGGGGCAGCGGGGACAGGTCGGGCGGGGCAGGCTCGCGGCCGGTTTCCGCATCCCAGCCCAGCCAGGCAGCGGAAAAGGCGGCCAGACCGCGCGCCGAGGCAAGGTGATAGACGGCATAACGGGGGCGGGGGCAACGGCGTCTCCGTATGACGGATGGGTGGCTGAGGGCAGGTTGTGGCGCAACGTGAATGAAATCCATGACATTTCGCGCAGCGTGAACTGCATTGACGGAGGATTCACGGCGCTGTTGCGATGAAAGCGGCAGATTGGGCGCAAGTTGGACGTCGTTCAGGGGATCACGCTGCCATGACACTGGAACCGAACTCCGTCTCTTCGTTCTGCCTGCGGTTCACTGCTCCCTGTCCCTTCGCAGGCGACCTGGCGCCCGTCCTTGCCCGAGGACTTGGCTTGTCCCCCGCCGAGGTCCGCACGACCCAGGGCGGGGCGGGCGTCTTTCTTCCTTCGCCGCGGGTGCGGCCCGAACGCTGCTGCGCTGGCGCGGGCCTTCGGATGGACGGTCGAGGCGCCGGCGCGGCCCGCGCTGGCCTTCCTGCCGCGGCCGGGCGCTGCCATCGGGGCGCTGGCACGTTGGTTGGCTGATCTGACCCGGGTGGAGGCGCCGCGGCTGGAGCGGCAGTTGCGCCAGCCGGGCGGCGCACAGTTCCAGGACCTGCCGATCGGGCTGGTGCAGGACTGGCGGGCGCGGTGTCGGACCCGGCGCGACGTTGAGGCGGCGGTGTCGGATGGCGCGGGCGCGGTGCATGACCTGTTCGGGCCGATCCCGTGGCGCTGGCCGCCGACCTGCGCGTGCTGGGGCTGGCGGGCTGTGCCGTCAGCGGCGCGCGGGCGGCCGGGCTGGATGGCGCTATGGCGCGCTGGCTGGAACGGCGGCACGGGGTGCGGGCGCTGGACCGGGCGTTCCAGCGGTTCGACCTGATGATGCTGGGCTGCGGGCGGCTGGCGCCGCGCGAGGTGGCGGATTTCCTGGGCCTGCGCACCGGGCTGGGCGTGCAGGATTTTGCCGCGGCCTCTGCCCTGGCGCCGCTGCGCATCGAGGCGGCCCTGCCCGTGCCACGGCGCTGCGCTTTCTGGCCGACTATGGTCAGATCGGCGTGCCGGTGGCGTTGCGCCTGGCCAGCACCGGCGAAGGGTGACGATCCCCGGATCGCCAGGGTCGGCGGCGGTACCCGGCAGGAGCCGGCCTTTGCCTATTGCCTCGTGCGATCTGCGCCATGCCGGTCGAGGCGCGAAGCGTGGAATCGTACCTTCGGGAACCGGCCGCGAAGGTCCCTTCCGCGAAGACTGCTTTGCGCGACCTTGCCCCGTTCCGCCGAGGTCGCTTCGAAGCCGGCGCGGTAGCGGGCCGGTCAGCGCCCGCGCTCCACGACGCCGAGGCGTGTTTGCGGGTGTAGAATTCGCCCATCAGGCCGACCACCGTGCAGGCCAGGGTGACGTAGATCAGGTAGGAGATCGAGGTCACATGCGGGCTGTAGTTCAGGAAGATGAAGCCGCGCGCCTGGTCGATGGTGTGGAACAAGGGGTTCCAGATGAAGAAGGCNNAGAGAAGATACGAGGGCAGGTTGTTGGCCAGGAACATCTTGCCCGAGCCGATGATGTTGGCGCGGCTGTAGATCTGGCTGGCGACACCGAAGATGTCGGGTGCCCAGGGCATGGCGGCCTTGAAGATCATGCCGATCGACACGCCCGAGGCCCAGGCAAGCAGGAACATCGCCACGGCACCAACGGGTTCGTGGATCGAGATCGGCTGGATGGCCACGTCGTAGACNNAGAAGAGGATCACCGAGGCCGACAGCACCTGCAGGTACAGCGACCCGAGCGCCGCTGNCGCGATGGCGACAAGCGTGTTCATCGGGCCGTGCTTCATCATCGCCGAGGTCGGGCCATCGGAGCGGACCACGGCGCCCATGGCCTTGGAATGGGTCATGAAAAGGAAGACGCCGGACATGATGAACAAGAGGAAGTCGCCGCGCACCTTGTTCTGCCGCATGCCCAGGAAATCGAGCATGAAGTAGAAGACGGCGATCATCAGCACGGACTGGAAGATCGCCAGAAGAAGGCCGACCACGGCGTTGCCATGCGATTTGCGCACATGGCGCACCGAGGCGTGGAAGATCAGTTCGAGAAGCGCGAAGGCGCTGCCGGCCTTGGTCTGCTGGGTTTGCACGCGGAACATGGGCGGCTCGATCTGCGGAGGGCCTGCGCCCGTCATCTGACGACAGGAAATCTTGTCGTTCCCTTAATGGCAATGTTAAGGCCGGGACAGGACGCAATCAACCTTTCGCAATTGCTTAGGCCGAGGAGGCCCATGGTTTTGACCGCCTGATCCCCGTCATCCGCCGTCTTGCCCTGGAAGCGGGCGACCGCATCATGGAGGTCTATAACGGNCCCGATTTCGAGGTGAAGGCCAAGGGCGACGCCAGCCCGGTGACCGAGGCCGACGAGGCGGCCGATGCGCTGATCTCGGCCGGGCTGCGCGCGGCGTTCCCGGATGTGGTGCTGATCACCGAGGAACAGGCGGCGAGCCATTCCTTGACGGCGCAGACCTTCCTGATTGTCGATCCGCTGGACGGCACNAAGGAATTCGTGCAGCGCCGCGGCGATTTCACCGTGAACATCGCCTATGTGCAGGACGGCGTGCCGCTGCGCGGCGTGGTCTATNNGCCGGCGCAGGGGCGGCTGTTCTATACCCAGGCCGATGGCCGGTCGGTCGANGAGACGGGGCGCTGGATNAAGGCGGTGCCGGGCGCGGTGACGCCGATCCGCGTGTCGGCGCCCGACAATGGCGCGTTGATGGTGGTGGCGTCGAAGTCGCACCGCGATGCGGCGACGGATGACTATATCGGCAAGTATGCCGTGAAGGACATGAAGAGCGCCGGGTCCAGCCTGAAGTTCTGCCTGGTGGCCACGGGCGAGGCCGACCTGTACCCGCGCCTGGGCCGCACCATGGAATGGGATACCGCCGCCGCNGACGCCGTGCTGCGCGGGGCGGGCGGGCATGTCGTGCGCTTCGACACGCATGAGGCGCTTGGCTATGGCAAGGCGGGCTGGGACAATCCCTTCTTCATCGCCTATGCGCCGGGGTCGCGCTGAAGAAATGAGCGTCCTGATTGCCATTCCTGCGCGGTTCGCCAGCACGCGCTATCCGGGCAAGCCGCTGGTCGTCCTGAAGGGGCCGGATGGGGAAAAGACGCTGATCCGCCGCAGCTGGGAAGCGGCGATGGCGGTCAAGGGCGTGGACCGCGTGGTGGTGGCGACGGATGACGACCGCATCCGTGATCATGCGCAGGGCTTCGGGGCCGAGGTGGTGATGACCTCGTCGGCCTGCCAGAACGGCACCGAGCGCTGTGCCGAGGTGGCGGCGGCCTTGCCGGGGTTCGACATCGTGGTGAACCTGCAGGGCGATGCGCCGCTGACGCAAGCCTGGTTTGTCGAGGATCTGGTGGCGGGCTTGCGGGCCGATGCCGAGGCCGACATTGCCACGCCGGTTCTGCGCTGCGACGGGCGGGCCGTGGCCGGGTTTCTGGCCGACCGGCGCGCGGGGCGCGTGGGCGGCACGACGGCGGTGTTCGGCGCCGGGGGCNNGGGGCTGTATTTCTCGAAGGAAGTGATCCCCTACACGGGGCGCGTCTATGCGGATGACGAGCCGACGCCGGTGTTCCATCATGTCGGCGTCTATGCCTATCGGTAGAGCGGCGTTGAGGGCGTACCGTCCTGGCGGGTGGGGCCGCTGGAAACCCTGGAAGGGCTGGAGCAGCTGCGGTTCCTGGAGAACGGGCGGCGGGTGCTGTGCGTCGAGGTCTCGGCCAAGGGGCGGCAGTTCTGGGAGCTGAACAANCCCGAGGACGTGCCGCGCATCGAGGCGATGATGGCCGAGATGGCTTCCTTGGGATGACGCTGCCCAGGGCCAGCGTGGTCGTGGTCAGCCGGGGCGGCCCGGCGACCTGGCCCGCTGCCTGGGGCGCTGGCGCAGCAGGACCATCCGGGGTTCGAGGTGGTGGTGGTGGCCGATCCGGCCGGGCTGGCTGCCGTGGCGGCAACCGGGCTGGCGGTTGGCTCGACGATGACGCCGATGTGCGGAACCCACCTGGCTTTCGCGGCTGGTGGCGGTGTTCGGCGATGAACGGGTGATGCAGGCCACAGGCTTTGTGCGCGGCCGGAACGGGATTTCTATCAGTGGACGGCCTCCGGGTGGACCACTTTGGCGAGGACCATGCGCTGGCGGTGCCGAGGGACCGGGTGTCGCTGCACGAGTCGGCGGCGCGGGCGGTGAAGACTGGGGACGAATTGCGCGTTCCGGGCCAGTGCGTTGCGCGCCGTGGGCAGGTTCGATCCGGCGTTCCGGTTCTATCTGGACGAGGCGGATGTGAACCTGCGGCTGGCGGCGCGGGGCGGGCTGACGGCGGTGGTGCCGGGGGCCGAGGTGCATCATGCCTTTGCCGCCAGCGAGCGGCGGCGGGCCGACCGGGTGCCGCTGTCGCTGTACGAGATCGGGCGAGCACGGCGGTGTTCCTGCGCCGTCATGCGCCCGAGGCGGTGGGGCGCTGCCCGAGGCGGTGGTGCGGCGGAACGCGCGCGGCTGTGGCGGCACATGCTGCGGGGGCGGATCGGGCCGTTCAGGATGCGCGCGCTGATGGCGGGACTGCGCGCGGGCTGGCAGGAGGGCTTGGCGCGCAGGTCAGAGGTGACGTCGCTGTCGGGTGGCACGGCGGGATTTGCGCCCTTGCCGGGGACGGGGCCGCGGCCGGGCCTGTGGCTGGTGTCGGACCTGCAGGGGCGGCAAGAGGCCGAGGCGCGTGCGCTGCGTGAGTCGGCGGCAGGGCGGATCGTGACGCTGCTGGTGCTGTCGCCGGGGTTCCGGCGGCACCGCAATGGGTTCACCGGGGCGTTCTGGTTGCAGACCGGAGGACTCCACGGGCGATCCGACCGGAAAGGGCCGATATTCTGGCGGATTTCCGCCGAGAAGCGGAGCGAAAAGGAAAGGCAGCGACTTGCGGGACGGCGTCCGGTCACAGGAGATAGTCCGACGGACAGGTGACTTCACCCGGGTTGGTGGCATTAGAATTGGATGCCTACCCGACGGCCGGTGGCGCATTGACAAGTATTCCGGCGGGTTGGGCCAAGCAAGACAGCATTGGAGCAGGACGTGACGACGGCACGTGCAAAGCGCAGGACGAAGGTGACGAAGGCGATCTTCCCGGTTGCGGGGCTGGGGACACGGTTCCTGCTTACAACGAAGTCGATCCCCAGNGAGATCATGACGCTGGTTGACCGGCTGATCCAGTACGCCATCGACGAGGCGCGGGCCGCCGGGATCAAGGAATTCATCNNTGTGACCTCGCGCGGGAAATCCGCGCTGGAGGATTATTTCGACCACGCGCCCGAGCTGGAAAACTCGCTGCGCCGGGCTGGCAAGGATGCGCTGCTGGAAATCCTGAAGGACACCAACATGGATTCCGGCGCCATCGCCTATGTGCGCCAGAACCGGGCGATGGGTCTGGGTCACGCNGTGTGGTGCGCGCGGCGGCTGGTGGGCAACGAACCCTTCGCGGTCTTGCTGCCCGATGACGTGATCGCGGCGGAAAAGCCCTGCCTGCAACAGATGATCGAGGCCTACGAACAGACCGGCGGCTGCATGGTCGCGGCGATGGAAGTCTCGCCCGAAAAGGCCTCGGCTTATGGCGTANNCGACATTGCCGAGGACATGGGCTCGATCGTCCAGGTCAAGGGCATGGTCGAGAAGCCGCTTACGGACAAGGCACCGTCGAACCTGGCGGTGATCGGCCGCTATATCCTGACGCCGCAGGTGATGAAGAACCTGAATTCCGGCAAGCAGGGGGCGGGCGGTGAAATCCAGCTGACCGATGCCATCGCCAAGGAGGCGAAGAAGCCGGGCCATGTCTTTGCCTATCGCTTCCGTGGCCAGCGGTACGACTGCGGATCGAAGGCGGGCTTCCTGCAGGCGACGGTGGCCTTTGGTCTGTCGCGGCCNGACCTGCGCGACGAGTTCGCGCATTACCTGAACGACATGGTGGCCTTGCAGAAGGCGGCCCAGTGACGTGACGGACAGGGGCGAGGCCTGGCTGGTCGATCTGACCCGGCTGGCCTCGCGCATCGGCCACGGCCCGATGACCGGGGTGGACCGGGTGGAATATGCCTATCTGCGCGAATTGACGGCACGGCCGGTGGTGCTGTTCGGGCTGGTGCGCACGGCGCTTGGCTTTGTGTTGCTGGATCGCGCGGGGATTGGCTTACTGGCCGCGCTGGTCGAGGGGCGCGAGGTGGCGCCGCGGGCGGGTCCGCTGGGGCGGCTGTTGCGCCGNGGGCAACCGCAGCGCGCGGATGCCGAGGCGCTGTTGCGGCGGGTGGCGGTGGCGCGGGTGCCGGTGCCGCTGTTGGCGTGGATGCTGCGGCGACATCTGCCAAAGGGGTTTCGCTACCTGAACCTGGGCCATTCCAACCTGACGCCGCAGGTCTTTGCTGCAGTTCATGCCGTGCCGGGCGCGCGGGGCGTTCTGCTGCACGATGTCATCCCGCTGGATCATCCGGAATTGACGCGGGTCGGCATTCCCGAGGTCTTTGCGCGCAAGCTGGCGGCGGTGGCCATCGGCGCGGACATGGTGATCCATACCACGCTGGCCGGGCGCGCGCGGGACGAGGCGCAGCTGGTGCGCTTTGGCCGGGTGCCGCGTGGGCGGGTGGCGCATCTGGGGATGGTGCCGCCGGTGCCCGAGCCCCGGGCGGTNGCTTACGATCTGGACCTGAGCGCGCCCTATTGCGTGGTGCTGGGCACCATCGAGCCGCGCAAGAACCATGCCCTGCTGCTGGACATCTGGGACCGGCTGCCGGAAGCGCCGCGGCTGATCATCCTGGGCGGGCGGGGCTGGCGCAACGAGGCGGTGTTCCGCCGGCTGGATGCGCTGGCCGCAGGCGGACGGGTAGTGGAGCGTGCGGGACTGTCCGACGGGGCGGTGGCGGCGGTGCTGGCCGGTGCGCGGGCGCTGTTGTTTCCGACATTCGCCGANGGGTACGGCCCTGGNCTGGAAGCGGCGGCACTGGGCGTGCCGGTGATCTGTTCCGACCTGCCCGAATTGCGCGAAGTGATGGGCGACTATCCAGTTTACCTTGCGCCAACAGATGGTTATGCTTGGTCGGAAGTGATAGGGTCGATTGAGCAGGCCGGAGGTTCGAGCCGGGACAGGGGCGCAAGGTTCGTCCTTCCTTCCTGGGAGGACCACTTCAAGACGACGTTAAGCCCCGACTGGTAAAGCTGACCGGAGAACGCATAACCCCGACGGGCAACAGGTGGGCATCTTTTCCAGATACGCTTTGCGCATTGCGCGAAAGCGGTGGAAAATCAGGGCGTTCCGCAAGCGGCGGGAGCTGTCTTCGGTCATTGACCGGACCCATGCGCTGCGATCCGACGACATTCTGGTGTTTTCGACCCTGCGCAACGAACGGGTGCGCCTGCCGTATTTCCTGAAGTACTACCGCGATCTGGGCGTGAACCATTTCCTGATCGTGGACAATGACAGCGACGATGGCAGCCGCGAATATCTGGCCGCGCAGCCCGACGTTTCGCTGTGGAGCACCAAGGCCAGCTACAAGCGGTCGCGCTTNCGTACCGACTGGCTGAACTGGCTGCAATGGCGCCATGGCCACGGCCACTGGTGCCTGGTCGTCGATCCGGACGAGTTCTTCGTCTATCCGTTCTGCGACACGCGGCCCTTGCGGGCGCTGACCGACTGGCTGGATGCCAGCTCGATCAAGAGCCTGTCGGCCATGCTGCTGGACATGTATNNCCCAAGGCCGATCGGCGCGCAGCCCTATCGCGAGGGGCAGGATCCGTTCGAGATTGCGCCCTGGTTCGATGCTNNTAAGAACTACACGATTTCGCGCAACCGCCGCTATGGCAACCTGTGGATCCAGGGCGGGCCGCGGGCGCGGGTGTTCTTGCCNGACGATCCGGAACGGGCGCTTACGCTGAACAAGATTCCGCTGGTGAAGTGGCACCGCGATTTCGTCTATGCCAGTTCCACGCACATGCTGCTGCCGCGCGGGTTGAACCTGGTCTATGACGAATGGGGCGGTGAAAAGGCCAGTGGCTGCCTGTTGCACGCAAAGTTTCTGGACACCTTCGCCGCCAAGGCCGAGGAAGAGATGGAGCGCAAGCACTACTATTTAGCNAGCGCCGAATACCGCGCCTACCGCGAGGCGCTGGCCAGCCAGCCCGACCTGTGGTGCAAGTGGAGCGAGAAGTACATCAACTGGCGGCAGCTGGAGATTCTGGGCCTGATTTCCAAGGGGAACTGGGCATGACCGAAGCACCGCAGCTGAGTGTGGGCTTCGTGATGCTGTGCCACACCGCGCTGGACCGCGCGGCGCAGGTGGCGCGGCACTGGGCCGAACGCGGCGCGCCGGTGGTCATTCATGCCGACCGCGCCACGCCGCGGCCGAACATGACCGCNCTGGTTCAGGCGCTGGCTGATCTGGGCAATGTGCGGTTTTCCAAGCGGTTCAGTTGCGACTGGGGAACCTGGGGGATCGTGGCGGCGACGCAGGAAGCCGCGGCGGTGATGCTGCGCGACTTTCCCTTCGTGCGGCATGTCTATCTGGCCTCGGGCGCCTGCCTGCCATTGCGCCCCGTCGAGGAACTGGCCGCCTATCTGGACGGGCGGCCGAAGACGGATTTCATCGAAAGCGTGACCACGGAAGACGTCGGCTGGACGGTGGGCGGGCTGGACATCGAGCGGTTCACGCTGCGCTTTCCGTTTTCCTGGCGCAAGAACCGCAAGCTGTTCGACGGCTATGTGCGGCTGCAACGGCGCGTGGGGTTCCGGCGCAAGATTCCGCCGGGCATTCATCCGCATCTGGGCAGCCAGTGGTGGTGCCTGACGCGGCAGACGCTGTCGGCGATCCTGGCCGACCCGGAACGGGAAGACTATGACCGCTATTTCCGGCGGGTGTGGATTCCGGACGAGAGCTATTTCCAGACGCTGGTGCGCAAGTATTCCACCAACGTGGAAAGCCGGTCGCTGACGCTGTCGAAGTTCGACTTCCAGGGCAAGCCGCATATCTTCTATGACGACCACCTGCAGCTTCTGCGCAAGTCGGATTGCTTTGTCGCGCGCAAGATCTGGCCGCAGGCGGACAAGCTGTATGCGGCCTTCCTGGTGCCGCAGGCCCGCGCGCTGGCCGCGACCGAGCCCAATCCCGGCAAGATCGACCGGCTGTTTTCCAAGGCGATCGAGCGGCGGACGAAGGGTCGGTCGGGGCTTTACATGCAAAGCCGCTTTCCCAACCTGGACTGGGAAAACGGGCGTACCGCCGGGCCATATTCGGTGTTCGAAGGCTTCGCCGACCTGTTCGAGGATTTCGAGACCTGGCTGGGCAAGGCGACGGGCACGCGGGTGCATGGTCACCTGTTCGCCCCCGACAGGGTGCATTTCGCCAATGGCGAGACCACCTACAACGGCGCGATGTCCGACAGTTCAAGACTGCGGGATTACAACGCCAACAGCTTCCTGACCAACCTGTTGTGGAACACCCGCGGCGAGCGGCAGTGTTTTCAGTTCGGTCCCGGCGACCGGCAGGACATCCAGTGGCTGTTCGCTGCCGACCCGAATGCGCAGGTGCAGGTGATCTCGGGTGCCTGGGCGGTGCCCCTGTTCAAGTCGAACCGCAATTTCGCCGACATCCGCAAGGAAGCCGCCTGGTTGCAGAAGGTCGAGGCCAAGCATCTGGACGTGCTGCGCGCCAGCTGGGTGAAGGCGCGGGTGCGCATCTGGACGCTGGCGGAATTCGTNGGAAAGCCCGATGGAGCCATTGCAGATGATCGTGGACGAGATCAGTCNCCCGGTCGATGCGCCATTGACCGAGGCGCCGCGGCTGGCAGACCTGACGGGATTCGGCCAGTTCCTGCAGAACCTGCGTAATCAGGGCATGCAGCCCACGCTGATGGGCGATTTCCCGTGGGCGACGATCCGCGCCCGCGACCGGCCGCCGGGGCCTACCTATCTGGTGANAGTGATCCCTTGGCACGCCCGCGTTTTACAAGCTTCGTCATGTTCGCCGAGATGCGGACCGGGTCCAATCTTCTGGAAGCCAACCTGAATGCGCTGGACGGCGTGACCTGCCACGGCGAGGCGTTCAATCCGCATTTCATCGGCTATCCCAACCGCGACGGGCTGTTCGGCATGGACCTAGCCGCGCGGGAACGCGATCCGGCGCGNCTGCTGGCCCTGATGAAGGCGGAAACGCCGGGCCTACCGGGGTTCCGCTATTTCCATGACCACGACGCGCGGGTCTGCGACCTGGTGCTGTTCGACCCAGCTTGCGCCAAGATCATCCTGACGCGCAACCCGCTGGAAAGCTATGTCAGCTGGAAGATCGCCCAGGCCACGAACCAGTGGAAGCTGACCAACGCCAAGAACCTGAAGACGGCGAAGGCGACGTTTGATGCAAAGGAGTTCGCCGCGCATGTCGAGGAATTGCAGGCCTTCCAGCTGCGGTTGATGCGNGGGTTGCAGACCAGCGGGCAGACAGCCTTCTACATCGACTACGAGGATTTGCAGGATCTGGACGTGCTGAACGGGCTGGCGGCCTTTCTGGGGGTCGAGGCGCGGCTGGCGGCGCTGGACGGCACGCTGAAGAAGCAGAACCCGGAAGAGGTGGCCGAGAAGGTCACCAACCCCGAAGAGATGGCAGCGGCCCTGGCGCGGACCGACTGGTTCAACCTGGGCCGCACCCCGAATTTCGAGCCGCGGCGCGGCCCCAACATCGTGAGCCTGGTCGCCGCGCGNCGAGGCGCCGCGTTGTACCTGCCGATCAAGGCAGGGCCGGAGCGGCAGGTGCTGGACTGGCTGGCGCAACTGGGCGGGGTCGAGCGCGGCTTTGACCAGCGCAAGCTGCGGCTGTGGAAGAAGGACCGGCCGCTGCACCGGAGCTTCACGGTACTGCGCCACCCGGTTGCCCGTGCCAAGGCCGCCTTCGACGAGGCGCTGGACCGGGCTAAGCCCGATCTGCGGCAGGTGATCCGGCGGTCCTGGGGCGTGGATATCGGCGATGCCGGGGGCATCCGCAGTTCGGCTGCGGCTTATCGGACGGGCTTTCTGGCCTTCGTGAAGTTCCTGAAGACCTGCGCTGCGGGACAGTCCAGCCTGAAGGTAGAACCTGCCTGGGCAACGCAGGCGGCCTGCCTCCAAGGCTTTGCCGGGTTCCAGAGCCCGGATGTGGTGCTGCGCGAGGAACGGCTGGCAGAGGGATTCGGCTGGCTGGCGGCCGAGTTGGGCATCGCGCCGCCGCCATTGCGACCGCGGCAGGATGAGGCGGCGATCCGGCTGGACGCCATCTATGACGCCGAGGTGGAGGCCGCCGTTCACGATGCGCAGACGCGGGATTATGTGGCGTTCGGGTTCGGCGCCTGGCGGCGGCGGTCGGGTCGGGTCGTCACCGGGACATCGCGCCCGGGCTTGACCCGGGGCCTCTCCGTCAGCCCGCGCCGCGTGGGGACCAGAGGCCCCGGGTCAAGCCCGGGGCGGGCTGCCTCTGCCTTGGCCGCGCTCAGGCCGCCTGGATCGACCGGCTTTCGGCGAGGATGGCGTAAAGCTTCGCCGGATCGTTGTTGGCGCGCAGTTTGACGCAGACCGAGGNGTCGCGCATGGTGCGGCTGACCAGCGCCAGCGCCTTCAGGTGTTCGACCCCGGAATCCTTGGGCGCGAACAGGCAGAACACGAGATCGACCGGTTGCCGGTCNNAGACCGAATCGTAGTCGAAGGGCTTTTCCAGCCGGAAGAACACGCCGACGATGCGCGTCAGTTCCTGCAGCCGGGCGTGCGGCAGCGCGATGCCGTTGCCGACGCCGGTTGGCCCCAGGCTTTCGCGTTCCTGCAACCCGTCCACTGCGACCGCCGCGGTGATGCCATAGGCCTGGGCGGCGACCTCTCCCAGATCCTGGAAGAGGCGCTTCTTGCTGGACATCTGGCTTAGGACGCGCACGGCCCCAGCATTCAAGAGTTTCGATAGGTCCATGAAAGCTGTCGATCCTGCCCGCCCAAGGGTCGTTGCCCGGGGCCGTTACTTGCTGTTGCGCGGGTCGATCCAGCCGATGTTCCCGTCGTCCCGACGATACACCACATTCACCCCGCCGTGCCCTTCGTTGCGGAAGACCAGAAGCTTCTGGTAAGCAAGTTCCAGCTGCATCACGGCTTCGCCCACGGTGATGGAAGNGATCTTCGCTTCCATCTCGGCGATCACGATCGGCTGGAGGCTTGTGGCCTCGGCATCCTCGGCTTCCTCGGATGGCGCGAGGATATAGGACGAGCCTCCGCCGAATTCAACCGGCTCTGTCCGGTCCAGCCGGTGGTTGCGCAGGCGGCGCTTGTAGCGGCGCATCTGCTTGTCCATCTTCTCGCGGCAGGATTCGAAGGCGGGGTAAATCTCGGTGGCGTGGCCGCGCGCCTGGGCCGACAGCCCGGTGGACAGATGAATCTCGGCCTCGCAGACGAATTCATGCGCCATGCGCGAGAAGACGACCGAAACCTCGGTCGGGCGTTGGGCGTATTTCTCCACCAGTTCGCCCAGTTCGGACTTCACATGGGTNNGGTGAGCCTCGCCGATGTCGATCTGTTTGCCGCTGATGTGGTACCGCATGATGCCTCCTTCACATTCGGGCCGAGCCGATCCGCTACGCGGGACCGGTCAGGGTCGATGTCGCGATAAGCGGGGGTCTGCCCAGGTTTCCTGCCCTTTCACGAACCGGAAAACGGGTAAGCGGTCGGGTCTGGCTGGGCGTGGTTCTTTTCGCATCACGGGTATTTGGCGACAGGGAACGGGGCCTTGTCAACTGCTTCCTCGGGTCGCAGGCGCGGGGCGTGTCAGCCGATGCGGAAGTTCTGGCCCAGGTAGACGCGGCGCACCATCTCGTCGCTGACGACTTCCTCTGTCGTTCCGCTTTTCAGCACCACGCCATCGTGCAGGATGTAGGCGCGGTCGGCGATTTCCAGCGTCTCGCGCACGTTGTGGTCGGTGATCAGCACGCCGATGCCGCGGTTCTTCAGGTCGTGGACGAGGTGGCGGATATCGGCCACCGCGATGGGATCGACNNAGCCNNAAGCGAAGGGTTCGTCCAGCAGAAGATAGCTCGGGTCGGCGGCGACGCAGCGGGCGATTTCCACGCGGCGGCGTTCGCCGCCCGACAGCGCCAGCGCCGGGGCGCGGCGCAGGTGGGTGACCGAGAAGTCACTGAGCAGCTCTTCCAGCCGTTCGCGGCGGGAATGCGGGTCGGAGACCGAGATTTCCAGCACGGCCAGGATGTTGTCCTCGACCGAGAGGCCGCGGAAGATCGAGGCTTCCTGCGGCAGATAGCCGATGCCGAGGCGGGCGCGGCGGTACATCGGCAGGCCGGTGACATCGCGTCCGTCCAGCAGGACCTGCCCGGCCTCTGGCATGACCAGCCCGGCGATGGCGTAAAAGCAGGTGGTCTTGCCCGAGCCGTTGGGGCCCAGCAGTGCCACGACCTCGCCGCGGTCGAGCTGCATCGAGACGTCGCGGATCACCGGGCGTTTCTTGTAGCTCTTGCGCAGCGCGATGACCTTCAGGCCGCCGCTGCCCTCGGTGACGGCCAGGCCCGCGGTCATGGCGTCTTGGTCCCCGGCGCCTGACCGGTCTCGCCCGGCTTGAACACGGTGCGCACGCGGCCTTCCATGCGGGCGGTGCTTAGCGGACAGGTCAACGGTCAGGCGTTCGCCCGAGATGGCGCCGAACCCCTGGGTCAGCAACACGTTGCCTTCCATCACCAGCTTCAAGCGGAAAGATCGTAGACGGCGCTGGCGGCTTCGGCGGCTTCGGTCGGCGTGGTGAGGACGACCGAGCCGGTGGCGGTCAGCTCATGGCGTTGGTGTCGCGGGCATATTCCACCAGCGCCTGTTCGGCGGTCAGGCGCAGCTGGCCCTGCACGGCAAGGACCGAGCCGGTGAAGGTGGCGGTGGCGGCGGTCTGGTCGGCGGTCAGCGCGTCGGAGGTGATCTCGACCGGAAGGTTGGGGTCTTGCTTGAAGCCCGAGCCGATCTGCACACCCTGGCCGGTTTCCTGGGCGGCGGCGGGTCCGGCGAGGCCAAGCGTGGCGGCCAGCAGGGCGAGTCGAAGGATGCGGGTCATGTCACGGGTCCGGCGTGCGGGATTGGGGCAGGTATACCAGCTTCACCTGCCCGGTGAAGCGCAGAACATGGGCCTTGCCGTCGGTGCCACTGTCGGAAAGCTCCATGTGGTCGGCAGTGATCCGCCCCGGCGGGCCTTCGGCAGTGACGGGCGCGGTGCTTTCCAGGTGCGAGATGTCCAGCGCGGCGGTCAGCCCCTCGGTCTGGATGAGGAAGCCTTCCGAGGTCGCGATCTGGACCGCACCCGTCAGGTCGGCCCTGCGCGCCTGGGTGTCGATGGTCACGGCGTCGGATTGCAGGGTGACGGTGCTGCCGGAAGCGCCTTGCAGGGTGCCCTTCACCCGCAGCGCGCTGGCCTGGTCCTGGCTGCCCGAGGCGGGGCGGGCCTCTTCGGCGGTCAGCGTCAGGCTGGCCCCGTCGGCGGTGACGCCCGAATAGCTGGGGCGAGTCATGCGCGGCTCGTTCAGGCGGTCTTCGATTTCGACCTGGGAATAGGGCAAGTCGATATCGCCGCCGATGCGGTTCGAGACGAGGAAGAGGGTGGACAGGAGTGCCAGCGCCGACAGCGGCAGGGCGACCTTCAGCCAGCGGACGATGCGCGTGTGCCTGCCGCCGTCGGGCATGGGTCAGAAGGCCCCGGCGCGCAGGATGTCCTGGACTTTCAGCACGCCGACCGGCCGCGCTTCAGCATCGGGCGCGACCACGAACAGACAGGTGATGCGGCGGTCGTCCATCAGCGCCAGCGCCTTTTCGGCCAATGCGTCCGGGCCGATGGTGCGGGGACCGCGCGTCATCACCTCGTAAGCGGTCAGGGACAACAGGCCGTCGATGTGGCGGCGCAGGTCGCCGTCGGTGATGATGCCGATCAGTAAGCCATCGGCATCCACCANCGCGACGCCGAAGCCCTTTTCGGTGATGGTCAACAGCACGTCGCCCATCGGCGTGGACTCGGTCACCAGCGGCATGTCGCTGTGCATCAGGTCGCCGACCTTGGTCAGCCGCGCGCCGAGTTTGCCGCCGGGGTGGAACAGGCGGAAATGTTCGGGCGTGAACTTGCGGTGTTCCATCAGCGCGATGGCCAGCGCGTCGCCAAGCGCCAGGGTCATGGTGGTCGAGGTGGTGGGCACGATGCNCTGATCGCAGGCCTCTTTCGGNNGCGGCAGAAGCAGCGCCACATCGGCCTGGCGCANAAGGGTGGAGCCGGGGCGCGAGGCGATGCCGATCAGCGGGATGTCGAAGCGGCGGGAATGGGCCAAGAGGTCGGCCAGTTCGGTGGTTTCGCCCGAGTTGGACAGCACCAGCAGCACGTCGCCGCGCATCACCATGCCCAGGTCGCCATGGCTGGCCTCGGCCGGATGGACGAATTGCGCGGGCGTGCCGGTCGAGGCGAAGGTGGCGGCGATCTTGCGGCCGATATGGCCCGACTTGCCCATGCCCGAGACGATGACGCGGCCCTTGGCCTTCAGAAGCAGGTCCACGGCGGCGGCAAAGCTGTCGTCCAGGCTGTCGCACAGAAGCGCCAGCGCCTCGGCCTCGCGCGAGACGACGCGGCGGCCGGTGGTCAGGAAATCAGTGGTGGAAGAGGTCATTGGGTTCATCCCAGCCGAGAAGGTCCAGTTCGGCGCGCGTGGGCAGGAAGTCGAAGCAGCGCTGCGCCAGTTCCATCCGGCCCTCGCGCTTCAACCGCAGTTCCAGTTCCGTCTTCAGCTTGTGCAGGTACAGCACGTCCGAGGCGGCGTATTCCTTCTGCGCATCGCTGAGCACTTCCGAGCCCCAGTCCGAGGTCTGCTGCTGCTTCGAGACATCGACGCCGACCAGTTCCTGCAACAGGTATTTCAGGCCGTGCCGGTCGGTGAAGGTGCGCACGAGCTTGGCCGCGATCTTGGTACACCAGACCGGGGCGGTGCGCACGCCGAAGGCGCGTTGCAGGGCGGCCACGTCGAAGCGGCCGAAGTGGAAGAGTTTCAGAACCGCCGGATCGGCAAGCAGTCGTTCCAGATTCGGGGCGCTGGTCTGGCCACGCTCGATCTGCACCAGGTGGGCGTCACCGTCGTGGCGGACAGCTGAACGACGCAGAGCCGGTCGCGGCGCGGGTCCAGTCCCATGGTTTCGGTGTCGATGGCGACAACGGGTCCGAAGGTCAGCCCATCGGGCAGGTCGTTCCGGTGCAGGTGGATGGTCATGCTTTAGCCCCTCGCGGACAGGCCGGAAACACGAAGGGGCGCGCCTTGCGGCCGCGCCCCTTGGTGGATGGTGCCCAGAAGAGGACTCGAACCTCCACGCCTTGCGGCACTGGTACCTGAAACCAGCGCGTCTACCAATTCCGCCATCTGGGCGATGTCGTGGGGGCGATGTAGCCGCCCCGAGCGGGGTGTCAACAGGGGTCGAGGAAGATTCGTCGCGGGCCTTGCGTGATGGTGCCGGGTTGCCGTGAGGCGAAGCGAAAGCTATGGAGAAGACGGGTTTCGCAGGACGCAGGGGACGGAAGTCCATGAGCAAGCTGGTCACGATCTACGGCGGTTCGGGGTTTGTCGGGCGCTATGTCGCGCGGCGTCTGGCCAAGGCGGGATGGCGCATCCGCGTCGCGGTGCGCCTACCGAACGAGGCGCTGTTCGTCAAGCCTTACGGAGTGGTCGGCCAGGTCGAGCCGGTGGCCTGCAACATCCGCGACGATGCCTCGGTGCGCGCCGCAATGCATGGCGCCGATGCCGTGGTGAACTGCGTAGGCATCCTGAACCGGTCGGGCAAGAACACGTTCAACGCCGTGCAGGCGGAAGGTGCGGGCCGTATCGCGCGGATCGCGGCGGAACTGGGCGTGAGCCAGCTGGTGCAGGTTTCGGCCATCGGGGCCGACCCGGCCTCGGACAGCCACTATGCGCGCAGCAAGGCCGAAGGCGAGGCGGCGGTTCTGGCGGCCTTTCCGTCGGCGGTGATCCTGCGGCCTTCGGTGATCTTCGGGCCGGAAGACGGGTTCTTCAACCGCTTTGCCGGGATGACGCGGTTCAGCATGGTGCTGCCGCTGGTCGGTGCGGGGACGAAGTTCCAGCCGGTCTATGTGGACGATGTCGCCGAGGCCGCCGCGAAGGCGGTCGAGGGCGGCGTTGCGCCGGGTGTCTATGAACTGGGCGGGCCGGATGTGGCGACGTTCCGCGATCTGGTGAAGCAGATGCTGGCGGTGATCCGCCGCCGCCGTCTGGTTCTGGGCGTACCGTTCTGGATCGGGTCGGTGATCGGCACGGTGGGCGACGCGGTGCAGGCGGTCAGCCTGGGGCTGATCGACAACAAGATTCTGACGCGCGACCAGGTGCGCAACCTCAAGGCCGACAATGTGGTGGCCGAGGGGGCGAAGGGGCTGGCCGATCTGGGCATCACGCCCACCAACCTTGGCACCGTCCTGCCCGAATACCTGTGGCGCTATCGCCCCGAAGGCCAGTTCACCGCCATCCAGGAATCAGCCAAGAACCTGCGCAAGGCCTGATCCCATGGCCGACAGCATGGTGGTTGCCGCAGCCCTCGGTCTTCTCGAGGGGCTGACCGAGTTCATTCCGGTGTCGTCCACGGGCCATTTGCTGCTGGCGGGCCATTTCCTGGGCTTCGAAAGCGTAAGCAAGACCTTCGAGGTGGTGATCCAGCTGGGGGCCGTGCTGGCGATCCTGACGGTCTATTCGGCGAAGATCCTGCATGTGCTGCGCACGGCGCATAGCGATCCGGCCTCGCTGCGGCTGCTTGTCTCGGTGCTGATCGCGTTCCTGCCCTCGGTGGTGATTGGGGTGCTGGCGCATGACTTCATCAAGGCGGTGCTGTTCGAGACGCCGATGCTGATTGCCGTCATGCTGGTGCTGGGCGGCATCGTGCTGTTGCTGATCGACCGGCTGGCGCCCGAGCCCCGGTATCACAGCGCCGAGGCGCTGCCGCTGCGGGTGGCGCTGGTGATCGGCCTGTTCCAGGTGCTGGCGATGATTCCCGGCACCTCGCGGTCGGGGGCGACCATTGTCGGCGCGCTGCTGATGAAGGTCGACGAGCGGGCGGCTGCGGAATTCTCCTTCTTNTTAAGCATGCCGACCATGGGAGCGGCAGTTGCCTATGATCTGTTCAAGAACCGCGATGTGCTGGACTGGTCGGCCTTGGCGCAGATTGGCGTGGGCTTCACGGTGGCCTTTATCAGCGCGGTCGTCGTGGTGCGATGGCTGCTCGGCTATGTCAGCCGCCGGGGATACGCCCTGTTCGGCTGGTGGCGAATCATCGTCGGCGGGGCGGCTGCGGTCGCGCTTTGGGCGGGGTTCTGATGGATAGGTTTCTATTACTGACCTAATTTTGGACCAAGCGGTCCGAATCCCAGACTGCCAGGCAGAAAAAACCGCAGAAAAGGTCAGTCATTCTGACTTTTCATCGCGGCACCCCTTGGGTATCAAGGCGCACCCGAAATGGACTGGGAGGCGCAGCCGTGGCCACGCAGAAGATGCTGAAGTTCGTGACCCTGAAGAAGGAGATGCCCGAGAAGCGTCCCGCCAATCAGCGCGCCCAGGACTTCGCCGAAATCTACCGCGAGTTTGCCGATGCCAAGGCGGCCGAGCAGGCCAGCCGGTGCAGCCAGTGCGGCGTGCCCTATTGCCAGTCGCATTGCCCGCTGCACAACAACATCCCCGACTGGCTGCGCATGACGGCCGAGGGGCGGTTGCAGGAAGCCTATGAGCTGAGCCAGGCCACCAATACCTTCCCGGAAATCTGCGGCCGCATCTGCCCGCAGGACCGCCTCTGCGAAGGCAACTGCGTCATCGAGCAATCGGGCCACGGCACGGTGACCATCGGCTCGGTCGAGAAGTACATCACCGACACCGCCTGGGAAGAAGGCTGGGTCAAGCCGATCCGCCCGGCGGTGGAACGCCCGGAAAGCGTGGGCATCATCGGCGCGGGCCCCGGCGGGCTGGCGGCGGCGGATGTGCTGCGAAGGCAGGGCGTGCAGGTGACGGTCTATGACCGCTATGACCGCGCTGGCGGGCTGCTGACCTATGGCATCCCCGGCTTCAAGCTGGAAAAGCCGGTGGTGATGCAGCGCATCGAGCAGTTGGAAGCCGGCGGCGTGTCCTTCGTGCTGAACTGCACGGTGGGCAAGGACCTGACCTTCGATGCCATCCGCGGCCAACATGATGCCGTGCTGATCGCCACCGGCGTCTACAAGGTGCGCGAGATCGAGGCGCCGGGTTCGGGTGCGGCGGGCATCGTGAAGGCGCTGGACTACCTGACGGCATCGAACCGCAAGAGCTTTGGTGACGATGTGCCGGAGTTCGATTCCGGCGCGCTGAACGCCGAGGGCAAGCGCGTCGTCGTCATTGGCGGCGGCGACACGGCGATGGATTGCGTGCGCACGGCGATCCGCCANGGGGCGACCTCGGTGAAGTGCCTCTATCGCCGCGACAAGGCCAACATGCCCGGCTCGATGCGTGAGGTGCAGAACGCCGAGGAAGAGGGCGTGGAGTTCGTCTGGCTGTCGGCGCCGAAGGGATTCTCCGGCGGCACGGCGGTGGACGGCGTGATGGTTCAGCGCATGCGTCTGGGCGCGCCGGATGCCTCGGGCCGCCAGTCGCCCGAGGTGATCGANGGGGCCGACTATGTCGAACCCGCCGATCTGGTGATCCAGGCGCTTGGCTTCGAGCCCGAGGCACTGCCCACGCTCTGGGGCGTGCCGGACCTGGCGGTGACGCGGTGGGGCACCATCAAGGCCGATTTCCGCAGCCATGCGACCAGCCTGCCGGGTGTCTATGCCGTGGGCGATATCGTGCGCGGCGCGAGCCTGGTGGTCTGGGCGATCCGCGACGGGCGCGAGGCGGCCGAGGCGATGCTGGCCTATCTGGCGCAATCCGCCAGCGTTGCGGCGGAGTGACGGCGATGCGCGCAATTCTTGCTGCGGTGCTGCTGGTTCCGCTGGCCGATGTGGCGCTGGCCGGATCGACCTTCGAACCGCCGGAAGGCTGCACGGTCAAGCTGACGGTGCAATCGCGCGGCTGCCGGGTGTCGAACCATTACACCTGCACGGCGGACGCGCCGGGCGACCAGTGGCGGGCCGATTTCGACCAGGAGGGCCTGTTCTTCCTGAGCCGGACGGATTTCAGATCGCAATGGGTGGAGAGCTTCGACTTCTTCCCCACGGTGCGCCAGACGCTGGACCCGAACCCGGAAGACCCTGCCAGCTTCTCGGGTCTTCTGGCCACCGGCCTGGACACCTTGCCTTCGGTCTGAGCCGCGACAACGGCGAGCAGAACCGTGTGACCGGCTTCGACCGGCTGACCGGCCGCAGCGTCGTGATCGACGGGGTGGCGCTGGAAGAGACCGAGTTCGAATACGAGGAAACCGATCTGGCGGGCAACATGCTGCGCCGGTCGAAAGGTCACGAATACATCAGCCGCGACTGGCGCAGTTTCTTTGCCGGTCCGTCCGAATGGGATGGCGGCGAGGGTATGTGCCCATCGACGGCAGCCCCGTCCAGTTCATCCTGCCGGGCGAGCCCGGTTTTGCCGCGACCGAACCCTTGTTCGATTGCGATGCGATCATGTCTTCCTATCCCGCCCCCGCGCCCAAGAAGGAGTCCGGCCATGACGATCTATGATGACGCCTGGGTGAAGGCCGAGGAAGCCAAGCGTGAATGGCTGGACGAGAACGGGCTGTACAAGTCGGACGACGAACATTCGTCCTGCGGCGTGGGCCTGGTCGTGGCCATCGGCGGCAAGCCGTCGCGCAAGGTGGTCGAGAACGGCATCGCCGCGCTGAAGGCGGTCTGGCACCGCGGCGCGGTGGATGCCGATGGCAAGACCGGCGACGGCGCGGGCATCCATGTGCAGATCCCGGTCAAGTTCTTCTATGACCAGGTGCGCCGCACCGGCCACGAGCCGGACATGCACAAGCTGATCGCCGTGGGCCAGGTCTTCCTGCCGCGCACCGATTTCGGCGCGCAGGAACGCTGCCGGACCATCGTGGAAACCGAAGTCCTGCGCATGGGCCATTACATCTATGGCTGGCGGCACGTTCCGGTGGACACCTCGGTCCTGGGCGAGAAGGCCAACGCAACGCGGCCCGAGATCGAGCAGATCCTGATCCGCAACGAAAAGGGCATCGACGCCGAGGCCTTCGAGCGCGAGCTGTACATCATCCGCCGCCGCATCGAGAAGGCGGCCATCGCCAGCCAGATCAGCGGGCTTTACATCTGTTCGCTGTCCTGCCGGTCGATCATCTACAAGGGCATGATGCTGGCCGAGCAGGTGGCGGTGTTCTANCCCGACCTGATGGACGAGCGCTTTGAATCCGCCTTCTGCATCTATCACCAGCGCTACTCGACCAACACCTTCCCGCAATGGGCGCTGGCGCAGCCCTTCCGCATGCTGGCCCACAACGGCGAGATCAACACGCTGAAGGGCAACGTGAACTGGATGAAGAGCCATGAGATCCGCATGGCCTCCAGTGCCTTCGGCGACATGGCCGAGGATATCAAGCCGATCATCCCCTCGGGCACCTCCGATTCCGGCGCGCTGGATGCGGTGTTCGAGGTTCTGGTGCGCTCGGGCCGCTCGGCGCCGATGGCCAAGACCATGCTGGTGCCGGAAGCCTGGTCGAAGCAGACGGTGAACATGCCCAAGGCCTGGGCCGACATGTANTTCTGCAACTCGGTGGTGGAACCCTGGGACGGCCCGGCAGCGCTGGCCATGACCGATGGCCGGTGGGTCTGCGGCGGGCTGGACCGCAACGGGCTTCGCCCGATGCGCTATGTCATCACCGGCGACGGCATGCTGATCGCCGGGTCGGAAGCCGGCATGGTGCCGGTGGATGAAACCACGGTGCGCGAGAAGGGTGCGCTTGGGCCNGGGCAGATGATCGCCGTCGATATGGCGAACGGCAAGCTCTACCACGACACCGCGATCAAGGACCGCCTGGCGGCGGCGCAGCCGTACTCCGACTGGGTGGGCAAGATCGTCGACCTGAACGCGCTGATGCGCGATGTGCCGGAACAGGCCCAGTTCTCGGGTGCCGAGCTGCGCAAGCGCCAGATCGCCGCCGGCTATACGCTGGAAGAGCTGGAGCAGGTGCTGGCGCCGATGGCCGAGGACGGCAAGGAAATGGTCGCCTCGATGGGCGACGACACGCCCGCCGCGGTGCTGTCGTCGGTCTATCGGCCGCTGAGCCATTTCTTCCGCCAGAACTTCAGCCAGGTGACGAACCCGCCCATCGACAGCTTGCGCGAAGGCCGGGTGATGAGCCTGAAGACCCGCTTCGGCAACCTGAGGAACGTGCTGGACGAGAACTCGTCGCAGACCGAAATCCTGGTGCTGGAGAGCCCCTTCATCGCGAACGGCGAGTTCGAGGTGATGGTGCAGCGCTTTGGCGCCCAGGTCGCCTTCATCGACTGCACCTTCCCGGCGGGGGCCGACCAGGAGGCGCTGCGCGTCGGGCTGGAGCGCATCCGCGCCGAGGCCGAGGATGCGGTGCGATCTGGTGCCGGGCAGCTGGTGCTGACGGATGAACACCAGGGCACCGACAAGGTGGCGATGCCGATGATCCTGGCCACCAGCGCCGTGCATTCCTGGCTGACGCGCAAGGGGCTCAGGACCTTCTGTTCCATCAACGTGCGCTCGGCAGAATGTATCGACCCGCATTACTTTGCGGTGCTGATCGGCTGCGGCGCCACCACGGTGAACGCCTATCTGGCGCAGGATTCCATCGCCGACCGCATCTCGCGCGGCCTGCTGGAAGGCAGCCTGCTGGACGCCATGCGGCTGTATCGCGATGCCATCGACGCGGGTCTTTTGAAGATCATGTCGAAGATGGGCATCTCGGTCATCTCGTCCTATCGCGGGGGCCTGAACTTCGAGGCGGTGGGGCTGAGCCGCGCCATGGTGGCCGAATACTTCCCCGGCATGCATTCGCGCATCTCGGGCATCGGCCTGCACGGCATCCAGATGAAGCTGGAAGAGGTCCATGCCAAGGGTTGGCGCGGTGGTGCCGATGTCATGCCCATCGGCGGCTTCTACAAGGCGCGGCGGTCGGGCGAAAAGCACGCCTGGGAAGCGCAGACGATGCACATGCTGCAATCGGCCTGCGACCGGGCAAGCTATGACATCTGGAAGCAGTATTCGGCCGCGATGCGGGCGAACCCGCCGATCCACATCCGCGACCTTCTGGACATCAAGGCGCTTGGCNNCCCGGTGCCGATCGAAGAGGTGGAAAGCATCACCTCGATCCGCAAGCGGTTCGTGACGCCCGGCATGTCGCTTGGGGCGCTTGGGCCAGAGGCGCACAAGACGCTGAACGTGGCGATGAACCGCATCGGCGCCAAGTCCGATAGTGGCGAGGGCGGCGAGGATCCGGCGCATTTCCTGCCCGAACCGAACGGCGACAACCCCAGTGCCAAGATCAAGCAGGTGGCCTCGGGCCGCTTCGGCGTGACGGCGGAATACCTGAACGCCTGCGAAGAGCTGGAAATCAAGGTGGCCCAGGGCGCCAAGCCCGGCGAGGGCGGCCAGCTGCCCGGCATGAAAGTGACGGAGCTGATCGCGCGGCTCAGGCATTCGACNCAAGGGGTGACGCTGATCTCGCCCCCGCCGCACCACGACATCTATTCCATCGAAGACCTGGCACAGCTGATCTATGACCTGAAGCAGATCAACCCGCGCGCCAAGGTGACGGTGAAGCTGGTGTCGGCCTCGGGCGTGGGCACCATCGCGGCGGGCGTGGCCAAGGCCAAGGCCGACGTGATCCTGATCTCAGGCCACAACGGCGGCACCGGGGCGTCGTAAACCNNTTCGATCAAATACGCCTACCTGCCGTGGGAGATGGGCCTGACCGAAGCGCATCAGGTTCTGGCGATGAACAACCTGCGCGAGCGGGTGACGCTGCGCACCGATGGCGGGCTGCGCACCGGGCGCGACATCGTCATGGCGGCGATGATGGGGGCCGAGGAATATGGCATCGGCACTGCGGCGCTGATCGCCATGGGCTGCATCATGGTGCGCCAGTGCCAGTCGAACACCTGCCCGGTGGGCGTCTGCACCCAGAACCCCGAACTGCGCGCCAAGTTCACCGGCACGGCGGACAAGGTGGTGAACCTCATCACCTTCTACGCTCAGGAAGTGCGNGAAATCCTCGCCAGCATCGGCGCGCGGTCGATGGACGAGATCATCGGCCGGGCCGACCTGCTGACGCAAGTTTCGCGTGGCTCGGCGCACCTGGACGATCTGGACCTCAACCCGCTGCTCATCACGGTGGATGGCTCGCAGAAGATCACCTACGACCGGTCCAAGCCGCGCAACCATGTGCCCGACACGCTGGATGCCGAGATCATCAGNGACGGCCACCGCTTCTTTGAAGACGGCGAGAAGATGCAGCTGTCCTATGCGGTCCGGAACACCCTGCGCACCATCGGCACGCGGGCGTCCAGCCATATCGTCAAGCGGTTCGGGATGCGCAACCAGCTGCAGCCCGATCATCTGACGGTGAAGCTGACCGGCTCTTGCGGCCAGTCGCTTGGCGCCTTTGCCGTGCGCGGCCTGAAGATCGAGGTGCAGGGCGATTCGAACGACTATGTCGGCAAGGGCCTGTCGGGCGGCACGATCACAGTGCGGCCGCTGATGTCCTCTCCCCTGAAGGCGGAAGAGAACACCATCATCGGCAACACCGTGCTGTACGGCGCGACCGACGGGTTCCTTTTCGCCAGCGGCCGGGCGGGCGAGCGCTTTGCGGTGCGCAACTCGGGCGCGACCGTGGTGGTCGAAGGCTGCGGGTCGAACGGCTGCGAATACATGACCGGCGGCGTGGCGGTGATCCTGGGCCGGATCGGCGCGAACTTCGGCGCGGGCATGACCGGCGGCATGGCCTATGTCTACGACCCGGAGGGCGTGGCCGAGGACTTCATGAACCTGGAAAGCCTCGTCACCTGCGGCATCGGCCACCCGCATTGGGAGGCGCAGCTGAAGGGCCTGATCCAGCGCCATGCCGCGGAAACCGGCAGCCCGAAGGCGGCGCGCATCCTGAACGACTGGGCGACCGAGAAGCGCAACTTCCTGCAGGTCTGCCCGAAGGAGATGCTGGTGCATCTGCCGCATCCGCTGACCGACGAAGCACAGGCGGTTCCGGCCGAGTAACCCCGGGCGCCACGGCGCCTGCTCCCTCCCCTCAGGGGAGGGGTCGGGGGTGGGGGGAGAGTCGTCCTGGCCGATCCATTCGCGGGCCAGGTCGTGCAGCACCGCCAGCACGATGGGCCCGACGAAGACCCNCAGAACGCCTGCCGACAGCGTGCCGCCGATGACCCCCACCAGCATCAGGCTGGCCGGGGTTTCCAGCCCGCGCGACATCAGAAGCGGCTTCAGCACGTTGTCGATCAGCATGATCGGCACCAGCAGCACGGTCATCATCAGCGCGTGCCCCGGTGGCACCGATATCCAGGCCCAGATCAGCACCGGCGCGACGATGGGGATCAGGCCGATCTGCACGATGCAGAAGATCAGCCCGGCAAAGGCCATCAGCCCCGCACCCGCCACGCCGAAGGCCTGCAGCACAATGCCCAGCAACAGGGCTTGCAGCACCGCCACGCCCACGACTCCGCGCGACACGCCGCGGATGGTGCGCGTGGCGATCAGGATGACATGGGTGCCGTTCGGTCGGTAAGCCAGACGGTCGGCCAGCTTGCGGCCAAGCTCGGACAGACCGGGCGAGGCGGCCAGCAGGATGCCGGTCAGGATCACCGAAACGACCATGCCCAGAATACCCTTGGCCACCGATCCCAGAACCGACAGCAACTCGCCAGCCGAAGGGATCAGCATCGGTGCGTATTTCTGCGCGGTGGTTTGCAGGTTGGCGGTGGCCGCGGACCAGAAGCGCGCGATCTGGTCGCCGACCAGAGGCAGGTCGGTGACAGAGGCCGGAAGGGCGGGCACGCGCAGGCCGTGCTGGTCCAGGTGCTGAACCACCGCCTTGACCGTTCCGATCAGGCTGTCGGTCAGCGCCGCAACCGGGCCGATGGCGATGAGGAAGAGCCCGACGGTGATCAGCGTTGCCGAAGTCCTTGTCCGCCCACCAAGGCGCGCGGACAGCCAGTCGTNGCAGGGTTTCAGCGCGGTGGCCAGGATCACCGCCCAAAGGAACAGCGGAAAGAACGGCCGCAGCAGCGCATAGCCGCCATAGAGGATCAGCCCAAGCGCCGCGAGCCGCAACAGAAGCTCGGCCGCGCGCGTCTCGATCCGGTCCAGTCCGGCCGCATCGAAGCCACGCGGAGGCCGTTCGTCCCCGGTGTCTGCCATGTCAATGCCCGCCCAGAACCAGTGTCTGCACCGGGATGGCAATGGCCTGCATGCGCAGGATCAGCGCATGGACGAAGCCGATGGCGTCGATGCCATGGAAGGCCAGCCACTGCGCCGTCGAGATGTCTGGGTCGTCCAGACGGTCATGGAAGCTGGAGTAAAGATTGGCGATGCAGTTCGAGCCCGGCAACAGCCGGTCCAGCGCGCCGGGATACAGCGGTTCCAGATAGACCGTCATGGTGCCGGTCGGGTTGTTCTGGCTGAGATCGACAAGCTGGTCCGAGGGACGCAGCTGGCCGGTGGCAATGACCGACTGGATGTCGGTCACCACGACCGGGATGATGGTCAGCGCGATGGCGGGGCAGGTGACCTCGCCCAGCATGCCCTTGTGGATGACCTGGCTTTCCACCTGGCCAAAGCCCTGCAAGGCCACGCNGGTAACGCCCGCCGGGATCAGGATGCCGGCTGGCCGCATGAAGGGGTTCACGATGTCGCCGGGGCGCAGCGTGAACTGTTCCAGCTGGCCGTCGACCGAGGCATAGACCGTCATCTTGGACAGGGCGGTTTCGGCCTCGGCCAGCTGCGCCTGGGCGCTGGCCTTTTCGGTAAGCAGCTGCACCTCGATCCGGGCCTTGGCGTTGTCCAGCGCCGCCTGGGCGGCATCGACCGCGCCCTGGCGGGCCTCGACAGTGATCTTCAGCCGCTCGACATCGCGTTCCGAAATCGCGTTGGGGTTCTTCTGGCGCAGTTCGGCGCGGGTGTCGTATTCCTCCTTCGCCTGGTTGTAGGCGCCCACCGCCGCATCCAGGTTGCCCTGCGCCAGGGCCAGGTCGCTTTGCGCCAGCACCAGCGCGGCATCCACCTCTTCGACGCGGCGCTGCGCCGTCTGGACCGCTGCCTGCTGGCTGCGGCTGTCCAGGCGGAAGATCGGCTGGCNCTTCACTTCCTCGCGCAGGCCGACGTAGACCTCTTCGACCCGACCCGAGCCTTCGGGCAGGATCGGCACGGTGCGGAAATACGAGCTGACGCGCGTTGACGCCGGGTGGAAGAAGAAGACCAGTGTGATCAGGGTCACGGTCAGGATCACGCAGGCGACGATGCCATAGCGCAGCTCGTACCAGACGGTGAAGAAGGTGATCTCGCGTCCCAGGCGCTTGCCCTCGGCGAAGCGGCGATACAGGAAATCGGGCAGGATCGTCAGCATCGAGCAGACCAGAAGTTCCAGCATGGCTCAGGCCTCCTGCGCCGGGGATTGCGGCGCGGCGGCGGGGCCGGGGGCGGCGCCTCGACCGGGGCAGTCGGCTCGGGCTGGCGGGCAGCGAGCCTTTCCAGCGACCCGGCCATGGATTGCAGCGGCGTGCCGAAATCGGGGAAGTCGATCATCGCCAGGATCAGTGCCGCCAGCCAGAAGATGTTCTGATGCGTGAACAGCGCGATCAGCGCCAGCACCGCCACGACGTCCATCTGCAGCTTCTTGGTGGACGAGGCCATATGTTCAGGCAGGGCGTGCAGTTTCAGGTACAGCACGCCGATCAGAAAGACGATCAGCACCATGAACCAGATGGTGAAGGTCATCAGCGGATCGGACCCGTCCGGCCCGGGCAGGAAAAACGGCGCATGGTCCGTGGCCGCCGGATGCAGGGCGGTCTCCGTGGTGCTCATGTCGTCCTCCTGTTCCGTCGGCTGTGCGCCGGGGCTGCCTCCTGCATTGAACACGGGCGGCGGTGGCCTGTCCATTGATCCGCGTCAAGGTGGCGCGCGCCGTTCCAGAGCAGCATGCCAGCAATGGGCGGGCCAGCAGGGAGGGGTCTGGTGCCGCCGGACTGGCTGTCCTGCAAAGGGGATAGCGCGATATCAGGATTCGCGCGAACATTGCCCGGATGATCCTGAAGGAGGAGACGCAATCATGGCCGACGAAAAGCCTACCGTTGTCAGCGCGAACGACCTGCGCATGGCGATCCTCAGGAAAGAGATGGAAGAGATCGAGAAGGCCGAAAAGGCCAAGACCGATCAGGAAAAGCGGCTGAAGGACTTTGCCGACAGCTTCATGCACGACCACATCGGCGACGACGAACGTGCCATGATCCAGAAGCTGGTGATGGCTGCCGTGCAGAACGGCAAGTTCGAGGCGCTGGTTTATTCCTTCCCGTCCGACCTGTGTACGGATTCCGGCCGCGCCATCAACAACCGCCTGGCGCACTGGCCCGAGACGCTGCAGGGCAAGGCGAAGGAGTTGTACGACCGTTACGTCGCCGTGGCCAAGCCGCAGGGGTTCAAGCTGAAGGCGGCGATCATCAGCTTTCCGGGTGGGATGCCGGGGGATGTCGGCTTTTTCCTGAACTGGGCGCCGGATCAGGTCTGACACGGTTTCGGCCTCTGGCGCGCCGGGGGCCTGCTGCCGATTGACCGGGGAAGGCCGTTCGGCAGGAAGCAGGGGAACAGGGAGGTCTGTGCCATGCACGCGCGATGGCTTGGCGGCGGAAGCCGCGGCTGTTTCCAGCCTGCGCGGCTATCGGCCCGGCTTTCTGTAAGCCGATCTGCTGGCCGGTCTGGCCATCGCCGCGGTGGGTCTGCCCAGTGCGATTGCCTATCCGGCGCTGGCCGGGCTGTAAGCGGAAACCGGGCTTTACGCCTCGATCACGCCCCTGATCGCCTATGCCGCCTTCGGGCCGTCGCGCAAGCTGATCGTCGGGCCGGATGCGGCCACGATGACGGTTCTGGCCGCGGTCATGGCGCAGATCGCTGCGGGCCTGCTTACCGGGCAAAGCGCCGATCCGGTGGCCATCGCCTCGGCCGTGGCGATCGGGGTGGGGCTGACCTGCATCGCCGCCCGCATCCTGGGGTTGGGTGTCATCGCCAACTTCCTGTCGCGTCCGATTCTGACCGGGTTCTTCGCCGGCATATCGCTGTCGATCATCGTCGGCCAGATCGGTAAGCTGACCGGATTGAAGATCGAGTCCGAGGGGCTGGTCCAGCCGGTGGCCGAGCTGTTCCGCCGCCTGAACGAGGTACATCCGCTGTCGCTGGCGCTTGGCCTGGCCATGCTGGCGGTGATCCTGGTGCTGAAACGGATCAAGTCGCCGATCCCCGGTCCGGTCGCGGTGATCTTCCTGGCCACGGCCCTGTCGGCGATCTTCGGGTTCAATAGCCTGGGCGTTCATGTCGTGCAGGACGTGCCCGACAGCCTGCCGGGCCTGGCGATCCCGGATCTCTCGGGCATTCCGCTGGACCTGATCGTTTCCGGCGCCCTGTCGACCTTTCTGGTCAGCTTTGGCGGCATCATCACGGCGCGCAGCTTTGCCCAGATGGATGGCCAGACCGCCGAACCTGACCGCGAGCTGGATGGCTTTTCGGCCGCCAACATCGCCGCGGGCCTGTTCGGCGCCTTTCCGGTGACGGCCTCGGACAGCCGCACGGCGGTGAACTTCTCGGTAGGCGGGCGCACACAGGTCGCCAGCATCGCGGCGGCGCTGGCGCTGGTGGCGGTGATCCTGTTCCTGAGCGACGCGCTGCGCATCCTGCCGGTGCCAGCGCTTGGCGCGATCTTGGTGGCGGCGGCGGCGGGTCTGATCGACGTCTTANNAGCGCTGCGGCGGTTGTGGCAGGTCAGCCGCATGGAATTCGCCCTGGCCATCGGCGCGCTGTGGGCGCCGATCACCTTCGGGGTGCTGAAGGGCGTGGCCATCGTGGTGGGCATCACCCTGCTGCATGTCCTGTGGAAGATGATGTATCCGCGCGATGCGCTTCTGGGCCTGCTGCCGGGGCGCGACGGGTTCTACAAGCTGCACCGCAATGCCGCGGCCCAGCCGGTGCCGGGCCTGGCGCTGTGCCTGCTGGAAGGCAGCCTTCTGTTCTTCAACGCCGATGTGGTGCGCGCCCGCATGGCAGCGATCGCTGATGCCCTGCCGAAGGACACGCGCTGGTTCGTGATGGACACCACGGCCATCACCCAGATCGACACCACCGCCGCCACGGCACTGAACCAGATCGCCGCAGACATGGCTGCGCGCGGCCTGCGCTTCGGCCTGGCCGAGCTGAATGCCGAGGTGCGCGACCTGCTGGATCGCGTNGGCGTGCTGGACCGCATCGGCCGCGACATGCTGTTCGACGACCTGGGCGATGTGCTGGACGCCTTCCGGCGGACCGATCCCGTGGACCCGCCCGCCCGCCCCACGCCCCTTGATCTCGACGACCAGGACCCCGCCTGACGGCGGCCAAGAGAGGAGACAGCCCATGGGCAAGACGTCGAAGAAGAAGCGGAACGACCAGACCGCCGAAGCGCCTGCGATGGCGTCAGAGACCCTGACCCCAAGGCGCTGCGCAAGGCCCAGGCCAAGCGCTATGAGAAAGAGCTTGAACGCCTGCATGTCGAACTCGCCTACCTGCAATCCTGGGTGAAGGCGACCGGCGCGCGGATCATCGTGGTCTTCGAGGGCCGCGATGCCGCGGGCAAGGGCGGCGTCATCAAGGCGCTGACCGAGCGCGTCAGCCCGCGCGTGTTCCGCGTCACCGCGCTTGCGCCGTCTGACCGCGAGAAGACCCAGATGTTCTTCCAGCGCTACATGGCGCATTTCCCGGCGGCCGGTGAAATCGTGATCTTTGACCGCAGCTGGTACAACCGCGCCGGGGTGGACCGGGTGATGGGCTTCGCCTCACCGCAGAAGGTCGAGGATTTCCTGAAGCTGGTCGCGCCGGTCGAAAAGACGATCATCGACAGCGGCATCCTGCTGATCAAGTACTTCCTGGACGTGGACATGGAGGAACAGGACAAGCGCTTCCGCGAGCGCATCGACAACCCGATGAAGCAGTGGAAGCTGTCACCGATGGATGTCGAAAGCTACCAGAAGTGGTGGGAATACTCGAAAGCCTATGACGAGATGATCTCGCGCACCGACAGCGCCTGGGCGCCGTGGTGGGTGGTGCCGTCGAACGACAAGAAGCGCGCGCGCATCAATTGCATCACGCATCTTCTGTCGCAGATCCCCTACGAGCGCATCCCCTTCGACAAGCCCAAGCTGGGCAAGCGGGCAGAGAAGCCAGAGGGATACCGGGAAAGCGGGCTGGCACGCAATGTCGTGCCGGACGTGTTCTGAAGCAGACCCCGCCGGTCGCTGCGGTGGCGGGCGGGGTGACGACTGGCTTGGGGGAAGTGGTGCCGGAGAAGGGACTCGAACCCCGACCCCATCATTACGAATGACGTGCTCTACCAGCTGAGCTACACCGGCACTTCCATGGGCATCCTGCGACGCCCGGCAGCGCTTTAGCATCGCCGGGCGCCGCTGTGTAGCCCTAATTTGCAGATCGCACGACGGCTTCCAGGTCGATGGGGTCGTCCCCGGTTCCTCTGGCGCGGCCTCTGGCTTTGGCGCGCCGACCAGCAGCGGCAGAAGTTCGGTGCCGGTGGCAGAGGGGCCGGTGGTGACCGTCGGCTCGCGCCAGCTGAGCGTATCGAACCCGCCGCAGTTGTCGCAGACCGGCGCCCATTGCGCGTGGATCGCCTGGCACTTGTCGCAGCACCATTGCGGCCCGCGCGGCGCGGTCAGCGCCCGCGCCAGCCAGCCGCGCACCACCGCCTCGTCAGCGCCCTCGCCGCGTTCGATGGCGGCCATCAGCGCGATGGACCGCGCCGTGGGGTGGGTGGAGGCCAGATCGCCAAGCGCGCGGCGCGNCGCCGGGAAATCCTCGGCGGCGATGTGCAGCTCGGCCAGCATCATCCTGGATTCGTCGTGATCGGGCTTCAGCGCTGCCAGATCGCGGAAGCGCTTCAGCCGCCGATCCGGGGTTTCCTCGGGCTCGATCTCGGCAAAGGCCGCGGCCAGATCGGGGTGCGGCTGCGCTTCCCAGGCCTTCTTCAGCACACGGGTCGCCGCGCGCTTTTCGCCCTTCAGGATATAGGACCGCGCCGCCATCACCGCGGCCGGGATCAGGTCGGGTGACAGGCGGTTGGCCTCGATAGCCGCCTCTCGCGCCTCGATGGGCGCATTCTCGTCCATCACCACGGCGGCTTCCTGCAAGGCCAGCACGGCATCGCGGCGGCGATAGACGTCGCGCGGCAACTCGCCCGCCTTCAGCTTGGCGCCAAGCGTGGCGCGCGCGCNCTTCCAGTCCTTGTGATCCGCCTGCAGCTTCAGAAGGACATCCTGGATGCCCTTGTTCTTGGGCCGCAGCGCAAAGGCCTTCTCGGCCAGCTTCAGCGCCGTGTCGGTATCGCCTTCGGCCAGCTTCTGGTTCATCAGCCCGACGATGGCGACATAGCGCGATTTCGGGTTGTGCAGCAGCGCCTTGTAAGAGGCGATGGCGCGGCCGGTGTCGCCCACCTGTTCGGCGGCCTGTGCCACCAGCAGCGTCGTCAGTTCCGGCCGGTCCAGGTATTTCTCGGCCTTCTGCGCGCGCCATGGCCAGCCGCGCCTCGCCCCCGCCAGCGCCATCTGGCCCTCGGCCAGCGCCTCGTAACCCTTGCGTTCGCGGTTGCGGTCGAAATAGCGCGAGATCGCGGTTTCATCGCCCTTCAGGAAGCGGAACACCGCGACCAGCAGCCCCACCAGCTTGGCCACCAGCCACAACAGCGCCAGCAGGACCAGCAGCGCGATCACCGCCTGCAGCGGGCCAAGCGTCATCTCCCAGTNTACCACGGTGACGCGGATGCCGCCCTGCGTGTCGATCAGCGCACCGGCCCCGAAGGTGATCAGCGCGATGATGACGACGAACAGAAGGACCTTCAGAAGTGACCAGAGCATGATCGCCCCCTATTCCCGGCCAAGCGCGGCGGCGATTTCGGCGGTGGCCGCCACGGCCTCGATCCGGGCCTTGGCCTGATCGGCCCAGGCCTGCATCGCTGCCTGGCCTTCGGGCGGCAGCGCCGCCAGTTCGGCCAGAGCCTCGGCCAGCCGGTCATCCTGCACCGCGGCTTCCGCGCGCGACAGCACGGCGTCGGGATCGCTGCCCTCGCGCGGGTCCAGCGAGCGGATGCCGGACTGCGTGCGCAGGAAGGTCATCGCGCGGTCGGTCCAGCTGGCGCCCATGTTGGCTTTCAGCGAAGCCTCAAGCGCCGTGCGGGCGGCCTCGGGAAGCTGTCGGTCAGCGCCTGCAAGGTGGGCACGCCGGTGGCCGCATGGGCCGCCAAGGCGGCACCGGATCGACCCCAAGGTCGGGCAGGGTGCCTTCGAAGGGTACACCGCTGTCAAGCGCAGCCATGAGCCGCGACAGGGCTGCACGGGCCAGCGCCGCCTGGGTGGCTGCCGCCGCCGCCTCGGACATCTTCTGCGCCTCGGCTTGGGCCGCCTGCAACTGTGCGGTCACTTCGGCCGCCTTGGCCGCGACCGCCTGGGACGCCCCGCTTTCCCGGATTTCAGCGCCGCGATCTCGGCCTGCAGCGCCGCGATGGCCTGCATCGCCTCTGACGCGTCCCCGGTGACCACGGGGGCGGGCGCCACTGGCTGGCCAGGTCGGTCACCTTCGCTTCCAGCGCGGCAAGCCTGGACTCCAGCCCCGAAAGGTCCGGCGGCGGGGTGCACCGCGGCCAGCGCGGTTTCCAGGGCGGTCACGCGTTCGACCAGAACCGGGTCCACGGTCAAGGGCGCCAGCAGTTCGGCGATCTGCGCCTTCAGCGCGGCGATCTCGTCGGCACTGGCCGACACCGTGGCGGCAAGGCCGCTTGCCTCCGGCATCGGCACCAGGCCGGGCGGGCCGTAGCGCAGGGCGGCATATCCGCCACCAAGCGCCAGGACAGCACCGATCAGCCCGCCTAGCACCGCGCCGGAACGGCGGGCGGGGCCGGGTCGGCGCCACCGGCGCGGGCGTCTTCGGCGGCACCGGTGCGGCGGCAGTGGTGGCGGGCGCGGGTTCCGGGGTCACGACAGGTTTGGCCTCGGGCATCGGCTCGACTTCCTGGCTTCCGGCTCGCTGTCCTGCACGGCCTTCAGGACGTCGTCCGGGGTTTCCGGCTGCGGGCTGTCCCCGTCGGTCTTCGGGTCTGACATCGGCGCGAGTCCTTTCCGGGGTCCGTCGCCCCTTTGCCCCACCCTATCCGTCCAAGCCCTTGGGCTTCAAGCTGACAGGAGCGCGCGGGCGGTTTCCTGGACGCATTCAAGCAAGGCCCCGCCGGTCGGTCGGGCGGCAATGGTCCGGCTGGCGGCGGGCAGGGCCTTGGCGGCTTCGGCCACCGCGGGGCTGAGCGCGCAAAGATGCAGGGGGCCAGGGCGCCCTTCGCCCTTTCAACAAGCAGCCGGGCCGAGCGCGGCGAGAACAGCGGTACGATGACCGGCGCCTGACCGGACAGAAGCGCTTGTGCCGTGTCGGACAGCGGGTGCGGCTCTTGCCGGTAGACGACGGCCTGTGCCAGGGCGATGCCACGGGCCGCCAGATCGCCCGCCAGATCACCCGCGACCTCTTCCCCGCGCAGCCACAGAAGCGGCCCTTGCTCGCCTGCCGTCGCGATCAGCGCGGCCAGTGCCGCGGCATCGCCCTCGGCCGAAATCGCCTGCAATCCCGCGGCGCGGGCGGCGGCGGCTGTGCGATCGCCCACGCACCAGGCCCGGTCCGGCAGCGGGCCAGCCAGCCCCGGCAGCGCCAGCACGGCGCTTTCCGAGGTCAGCACCAGCGCGCAGCCGCGGCAGCGGGGGCTCAGCGTGACCTGTTCCATAAGGGGCGACAGGATGGGCACCACCGTGTCACCCAGTTGGGCCGTCAGGTCCGCGGCAAAGCGGCTGGCCTGCGGCTCGGGCCGGGTGATCAGCACGGGCAGCGGCGCGGCGGGGCGGGATTGTCTGGCCATGCCCCCGGTGTTACCTGCGAAGGGCAGCGCAAACAAGAAATCCGGCCCGTGGACCAGCCTCTCACCCTTCTCGGCCCCCTGACCCTTCTCGGCATCGAATCGAGCTGCGACGACACCGCCGCCGCCGTGGTGCGGCTGGAGGCCGGGCGGGGCGCGATCCTGTCTTCGGTGGTGGAAGGCCAGTCGGCGCTGCACGCGGCCTTCGGCGGCGTGGTGCCGGAAATCGCCGCCCGCGCGCATGCCGAACGGTTGGACGGTGTGGTGGAACAGGCGCTGGCCGACAGCGGCGTGGCGCTGGCCGGCTTGGACGGCATCGCCGTGACCTCGGGCCCCGGCCTGATCGGCGGGGTGCTGTCGGGCGTGATGCTGGCGCGCGGCCTGGCGGCGGCCACCGGACTGCCGCTGATCGGGGTCAACCACCTTGCGGGGCATGCCCTGACGCCACGGCTGACCGACGGGCTGGATTTTCCCTACCTGATGCTGCTGGTCTCGGGCGGGCATTGCCAGTTCCTGATCGCCCATGGCCCGGAACGGTTCCAGCGCCTGGGCGGCACCATCGACGATGCGCCGGGCGAGGCTTTCGACAAGGTGGCGAAGCTCCTGGCCCTGCCGCAGCCCGGAGGCCCGCCGGTCGAGACCGAGGCGGCGCAGGGCGATGCGAAGCGGTTTGCCTTTCCCCGCCCGCTGCTGGACCGGCCGGGGTGCGACCTGTCCTTTTCCGGCCTCAAGACCGCTGTGCTGCGCGCCCGCGATGCGATCATCGCCGACAAGGGCGGCATCACGGTGCAGGACCGCGCCGACCTTTGCGCCGGGTTTCAGGCCGCCGTGGCCGATGTGCTGGCCGAAAAGACCCGCCGCGCCGTCGCCAGTTACCTTGAACATGCGCCCGCCAGCCCGGCGCTTGCCGTCGCAGGCGGTGTCGCCGCCAACCGGCTGTTGCGCGCCCGGCTGGAGAAGGTCGCTGCCGATGCCGGCCTGGCCTTCACCGCCCCGCCTCTGCGCCTTTGCACCGACAACGCGGCGATGATCGCCTGGGCGGGGATCGAGCGGCTGCGGGTAAGATCGNNCCCCGGCACCGACCTGACCGCCCGCCCGCGCTGGCCGCTGGANCACGGGTGCCGCGCCCATGCTCGGCGCCGGCAAGAAGGGGGCCAAGGCATGATCGGCGTTCTTGGCGCAGGCGCCTTCGGCACCGCGTTGGCGGTGGTGCTGGCGCGCGAGGGGCGCGACGTCACGCTGTGGGCGCGCGATGCGGCGCAGCTGGCCGCGATGCAGGCCACGCGCCTGAACGACCGCCTGCCCGGCGTGGCCTTGCCCGCCAATCTGGCCGTGACCGCTGACCTTGCCGAAGCCGCNGCGCCAACCGACGCTGCTGCTCTGCCTGCCCACCCAGGCGCTCGGGGCCTTTCTGGATGCCGAAGGTGCGGGCTGGTCGGGTTACTGGTCGCCTGCTGCAAGGGCGTGGACCTGACCACTCTGCGCGGCCCGACCGCCCTGATCACCCGCGCCTGCCCGGCGGCAACCCCCGCCATCATCACCGGCCCCAGCTTTGCCGCCGACATCGCGCGCGGCCTGCCCACCGCGCTGACGTTGGCCTGCACCGCCGCCGCCGCCGCCGCCGAGTTGCAGCGCGAACTCTCCACCGCCACTCTGCGGCTCTACCGCAGTGCCGATGTCACCGGCGCCGAACTGGGCGGCGCCTTGAAGAACGTCATCGCCATCGCCGCCGCNGTGGTCATCGGCGCGGGCCTTGGCGAAAGCGCCCGCGCCGCGCTGATGACGCGCGGCTATGCCGAGATGGTGCGGCTGGCCACCGCGCTTGGCGCGCGGGCCGAGACGCTGGCGGGCCTGTCCGGCTTTGGCGACCTTGTTCTGACCTGTTCGTCCGACCAGTCGCGCAACTTCCGCTTCGGCCTGTCGCTTGGCCGGGGCGAGGCCTTCGACCCCAAGGTGACGGTCGAAGGCGCCGCCACCGCCCGCGCCGTCACCCGGCTGTCCGGCGGCATGGGCGTGGACATGCCCATCACCGCCGCCGTCGCGAGCCTGATCGCTNNGGCGACATCACCGTGCCGCAGGCCATGCACAGCCTGCTGTCCCGCCCCTGAAACAGGAATGACCATGCGCGTTGCCCTTATCTGCCGTGACAAGCCCGACCACCTGCACATCCGCCAGGAAAACCGCCCGGCCCACCTGGCCTATCTGAACGAGACCGGCGTGGTGGAAATGGTTACNCCCTTCCTGAACGAGGCCGGGCAGATGACCGGCTCGCTCTTGGTCCTGAACGTGGAAACGCTGTCGCAGGCGCAGGACTGGGCGGCGAACGATCCCTATGCCAAGGCCTACCTGTTCGACAGCGTGACGATCAGCGAATGGAAGAAGGTCATCGGCTGATGGCGCACTGGCTGTTCAAATCCGAACCCGACACCTGGGGCTGGAGCGATCAGGTGGCCAAGGGCGATGCGGGCGAGGAATGGCACGGCGTGCGTAACTACCAGGCGCGCAACAACATGCGGGCGATGAAGGTCGGCGACACCGGCTTCTTCTACCATTCCAACATCGGCAAAGAGATCGTCGGCATCGTTCAGGTGATCCGCGAAAGNCGCCCCGACAGCACCACCGATGATCCCCGATGGGACTGCGTGATGGTCCGCGCGCTGCGCCCCTTTGCCCGGCCGGTCAGCCTGGAGACCTGCAAGGTGCAGCCGGGGCTGGAAAAGATGGTGCTGGTCAACAACTCGCGCCTGTCGGTCCAGCCGGTCACGGATGACGAATGGCGCATCGTCTGTGGTCTGGGCGGCGTGGCCCCCTGACAACCCCGCCCCGGCCTTGCGCCGGGGCCTCTCTTTCCTGCCTCCGACGCCCCAAATTCTGGCATAGTCTCCCCGCGAACAGGGAGAACACTCATGGAATTTGTCAGTGTCATCGCCGCCGCCATCGGCGCCTTTGCCTTCGGTGCAGTCTGGTACATGTCGATGTCGAAGCCGTGGATCGCGGCCGCCGAAATCCCGGTCGATGCCAACGGTCGGCCGCAGGGCAACGGCAGCCCCATGCCCTTCGTCATCGGTCTTGTCGCCATGGTCATTGTGGTTGGCATGATGCGCCACATCTTCGCCCGCGCGGGTATCGTCACGCCGGGGGCGGGGCTGGTGGTTACNCTGGGTATCGGCGCCTTCCTCATCACGCCCTGGGTGGCGATGAACTATGCCTTCGCCATGCGGAAGCCGAAGCTGACGGTGATCGACGGCGTGAACAGCGTGGTGGGCGCTGGAATCATGGGGCTGATCCTGACGCTGTTCTGAATGAAAAGGGAGGATCCCGACCCCGACGGGACCCTCCCTCCACCCCACGCGCACCCCTGAGCCCGGCGCGTGATCTGGTATTCGGGTCGGTCCGTCCTGGTCCGATGCCTGAAGCTAACGCGGCGGCCGCGAGTCTCGCAACCGCCGAGTGTCTTGGATTTTCAGATAATCCCGCCGGAAGGTGCGGTCACTTGTAGACCGCTTCCTTGCCGAAATGCTTGACCAGCATGTAATAGACCACGGCGCGGTACTTGTTGCGCTCGGACCGGCCATAGGTGTCGATCACCGCATTGATCGCTTCCATCAGCTTCGGGCCGTCGGCCAGCCCCAGCTTCTTGACCAGGAAGTTGTTCTTCACGGTTTCCAGTTCGGACTCGTCCGACCCGGCCACGACCGAGCTGTCGGCGTTATAGATCGCCGGGCCGCAGCCGATGGTGACCTTGGTCAGCAGGTCCATGTCCGGCGTGACCTTGCACTTGGTCTTCAGGTCTTCCGCGTATTTCGCGATCAGATCGTCCCGCTTGCTCATTCCGTCCCTCTCCCTGGCCGTTCAGCCCCTGCGTTAACGCCGGGACACTAGGCGAAGTTCCGCCGGGCACAAAGCGCAGATGAGTCAATTGCGGCGCGGAAATGCTCCCGCGCCGGAATCCGCCGATCAATAGCGGTAGTGGTCTGCCTTGAACGGGCCTTCGACCTTGACGCCGATATAGGCGGCCTGGTCCGGCTTCAGCTCGGTCAGCTTCACGCCGATCTTCTTCAGGTGCAGGCGGGCCACCTTTTCATCCAGCGCCTTGGGCAGGATGTAGACGCCGGGGGCATAGTCCTTGCCCTTGGTCCACAGCTCGATCTGCGCCAGAACCTGGTTGGTGAAGCTGGCCGACATCACGAAGGACGGGTGCCCGGTGGCATTGCCCAGGTTCAGCAGGCGACCTTCGGACAGAAGGATGATCCGGTTGCCCGAAGGCATCTCGATCATATCCACCTGGTCCTTGATGTTGGTCCACTTGTGGTTGCGCAGGGCTGCGACCTGGATCTCGTTGTCGAAGTGGCCGATGTTGCCGACGATGGCCATGTCCTTCATCTCGCGGATATGCTCGATGCGGATCACGTCCTTGTTGCCGGTGGTGGTGATGAAGATGTCGGCCGAGGCGACCTCGTCTTCCAGCAGCGTCACTTCATAGCCGTCCATCGCGGCCTGCAGCGCGCAGATCGNGTCGACTTCCGTGACCTTCACGCGGGCACCGGCGCCGCGCAGGCTGGCGGCCGAGCCCTTGCCCACGTCGCCATAGCCGCAGACCACGGCGACCTTGCCCGCCATCATCGTGTCGGTGGCGCGGCGGATGCCGTCGACCAGCGATTCCTTGCAGCCGTACTTGTTGTCGAACTTGGACTTGGTGACCGAGTCGTTGACGTTGATCGCCGGGAAGGGCAGCTGGCCCTTCTTGTGCAGCTCGTACAGGCGGTGGACGCCGGTGGTGGTCTCTTCCGACACGCCCTTGATCTCGGCGCGCTGCTTGGTGAACCAGCCGGGGCTGGCGGCGAGGCGCTTCTTGATCTGGTTGAAGAGGCAGACTTCCTCTTCGCTGGTCGGCACCGCGATCAGGTCGGTCTNCGCGGCTTCGACGCGAGCGCCGAGCAGGATGTAGAGCGTGGCATCCCCGCCGTCGTCGAGGATCATGTTGCAGGTGCCGCCTTCGCCGCCGAACTGGAAGATGCGGTCGGTGTAGTCCCAGTATTGCTCCAGGCTCTCGCCCTTGATGGCGAAGACCGGGGTGCCGCTTTCGGCGATGGCGGCGGCGGCGTGGTCCTGGGTCGAGAAGATGTTGCAGCTGGCCCAGCGGACATCGGCGCCGAGCGCCTTCAGCGTCTCGATCAGGACGCCGGTCTGGATGGTCATGTGCAGGCTGCCGATGCGCGCGCCCTTCAGCGGTTGGGCCGCGCCGAATTCCTCGCGGCAGGCCATCAGGCCCGGCATTTCGGTTTCGGCGATGGTCAGTTCCTTGCGGCCGAAGCNGGCAAGGGCGATGTCCTTGACGATGTAATCCTGCGCCATCCCGGCGGTCTCCTTGATCCCTTGGTGGCCGGGCAGATAGCATCAAAGGTAAAGCGGACAACTGAAGGCGGGGAAGGGCGGGAATGAAGCAGGCGAGGGCGTGGCAGCGGATGCTGTCGGGGCGGCGGCTGGACCTTCTGGACCCGACGCCGATGGATATCGAGGTCGAGGACATCGCCCATGGCCTGGCTTTCGTCGCCCGCTGGAACGGGCAGACGCGGGGGACTGGCCCTATTCGGTGGCCGAGCATTCGCTGCTGGTCGAGGAAATCTTTGCCCGCCAGAACCCCGGTCTGCCGGTGAAATGGCGGCTGGCGGCCCTGCTGCATGATGCCCCGGAATATGTGATCGGGGACATGATCAGCCCGGTGAAGGCGGCGGTGGGGGCGGGGTATGGCGAGCTGGACGCCCGGCTGGCGGCGGCGGTCCACCTGCGGTTCGGGCTGCTTACCGTGCTGCTTACCGGTGAAGAAGGCGATCAAGGCTGCCGACCGGCTGTCGGCCTGGGCCGAGGCGGTGCAGATCGCGGGCTTTTCGGAAGGGGAGGCGGACCGGTTCTTTGGTAACCCCGGCGGAGGAGCGGGCGGGGCTGGTGATCCGCCTCCGGCCGCCTACCGAGGTGCGGGCGGATTATGTGGCCCGGCACCGGGAGCTTTTGGCCGCCTGTTAGGGCGTCCGAGCTCGGACACGTTTCGAGGTAAGCAAAATCAATGGGTTGCGCGGGCGAATTAACTTGGACTTAAGAATTGTCCGAGGGTGGGACACCCCTGAAAACACCGAAGGCGGCCCTTCGACCGCCTTCGTCAGTTCTGAATGCCGCAACAGGCTGTTCGTTTCCGTTCCGTCACCGCTCAGGCCCTTTTGCCGCCCATGCGGATCGACTGCCGGGCATCGCCATCGGCGAAGCGGGCTTCGGGGAAACGGTGCCGTTCGGGCTTACTGGCACCCGACTGACGGGTCGCAAGCAGCAGGGCTTCGGCGAGGATTTGCAACATGATCTTTCTCCTTTGGAACGCTTGATGTCCCCTATATAGTCAAAACATACGGAAAACCGAAGTCAGCAAAGTTTCAGGACTGTAAGGCAGGCTTACATATGGCAATCGACTGGCGCAGCTTCCCGTCGCTGGCCGCGCTGCGCGCTTTCGAGGCCGCGGCNGAGCCATGGCAGCTTTCCGGCGCCGCCCGCGCGCTGAACGTGACCCATGCCGCGGTGGCGCAGCAGGTGCGCGCGCTGGAGGCCGACCTGGGGCTGGAGCTGATGTTCCGCGACGGGCGCGGGCTGGGGCTGACGCCCGAGGGCGCGCGGCTGGCGCAGGCGGTGGGCGAGGGGTTCAAGGTCATGGAAATGGCCCTGGGCGAGTTGCGCGCGGTGGCGCCGGGCGCGCCGTTGCGCATCACCCTGACGCCNACCTTTGCGCAGCAATGGCTGATGCCGCGCCTGGGCCGGTTCTGGGCGGCGCATCCCGACATTGCCATCTCGCTGCACCCCGACCGGCGCGTGGTGGACCTGCGGCGCGAGGGCATGGACCTGGGCATCCGGTTCGGCAAGGGCAACTGGCCGGGGGTGGAGGCGGAATTCCTGACCTCGGCGCCCTGGGTGATCGTGGCGGCGCCGTCGCTGTTGAAGGGGCGGACCAGCCTGACCGTCGAGGAAATGTCGGCGATGGACTGGGTCGTGGAAGGCGACTGGCCCGAGGAAAAGGCCTGGCTGAAAAGCCACGGCCTGCATCCCGACGAAATCAACGTGACCGATATGCCAAGCGAGGAATTGGCGCTGTCGGCGGCGCGGCAGGGGCTGGGGCTTTACGTAGAGGCAGCGGCGCTGGTGGAAACGGACGTGGCGCAGGGAACGCTGGTGAAGGTCGGTTCGATCCGCGATGAATCGATGGCCTATTACATGGTCACGAAGCCCGGGCCGAAACGGCCCGAGCTTCGTCTGTTCATGAAGTGGTTGAAATCCGCGGTTTGACCCGCGGCGTTTCAGATCGCCAGATCGTCGGGCGTCTTCTTACNCGCCAGAGCCTCGATGAACCAGCGGGGCTTGCGGCNCCTGCCCGTCCAGGTGTCGTCGGCATTGGCGGGATTGGCAAATTTCGCAGCGCCGATGCCACGCTTGCGCGCAATCGGGGCGCCGGTCAGTTCGGCCAGCGAGGCGAAGCCAAGGGCGCGCGCTTCCTGTTCCAGCTTGGCGAGGGCGGCTTCCTTGCGGCGATCTTCAAAGGTGGCGATGGCGCGGGTGATCTTCGCGTTCAGATCCTTCAGCTCTTTCAGCGAAAGGCTGCTCAGGTCGATGTCCAAATCCGGTGTCCTTCAGTGGGTTGGTCCGTGTGGGTTACACAGGATTACGCCGAACCGAAATCAATTGCAATTGTACAGGTGTCTATTTCGGGCTTCTTTTCGCAAGAATCCGCTGAAGGGTGCGCCGGTGCATGGAAAGCCTGCGGGCGGTTTCGGAAACGTTGCGGTCGCACATCTCGTACACGCGCTGGATGTGTTCCCACCGGACACGGTCGGCTGACATCGGGTTTTCGGGCGGGGCCGGGTGATTGGCGCCGCGCGCCAGCAGNNCGTTCGTCACGTCGTTGGCATCTGCNNTTAGCTTGGACAGGTAATCGGTGGCGCCGATCTTGACCGCGGCCACGGCGGTGGCGATGGCGCCATAGCCGGTCAGCACCACGATGCGGCAATCGGGGCGGCGCTCGCGCAGCACTTCCACCACATCGAGGCCATTGCCGTCTTCCAGCCGCAGGTCGACCACGGCATAGGCGGGCGGGCGGGCCTGGGCGATGGCTTTTCCGGCTGCCACGCTTTCCGCGGTTTCCGGGGCAAAGCCGCGCTTTTCCATGGCTTTGGCCAGCCGTTTCACAAAGGGTTCGTCGTCGTCCACCAGAAGCAGCGAGCGGTCCGGTCCGAGTTCCGCCAACACATCCTCAGCCATGTCCTGTCCCCTTTGCCGTCTGAATGATGAACCTAGGATGTCGCCAAGGTCGCGTCAATTTGTCGTCTTCGTTCCGTCGCCCTGCAGGAAGCAGCCCACGCGGTCGGCCATGTCCTCGGCTGTGGTGTCGCGGCCGAAGAAATCGGTGAAACCGCGGTCGGGCAGGACGAGATAGGTATAGGTGGAATGATCCATCAGGTAGAACTCGGGATCGCCGCCGTCCTGCTTCTTGAAATAGGTCTTGTAGGCCAGAGAGGCCGCCTTGACCTGGTCGGGGCTGCCGGTCAGGCCGATCATCCGGGGATGCAGGTTGGCGGCGAATTCCCNCACGACTTCAGGCGTGTCGCGGGCCAGGTCGATGGAAATGAAGACCGGCGTCACGTCGTAGCCGCGCTCTTCCAGGATATCCACCGCCTCGGCATTGCGGGCATTGTCCATGGGGCAGACATCCGGGCAGAAGGTATAGCCGAAGTACAGAAGCGAGGGCTTGGTGAAGACGTCCTTGTCGGTGACGGTTTCGCCCGCGCCGTTCACCAGGGTGAACGGGCCGCCGATGGCGCCGTNGGCGACCTGGCCGCCGCGGCAGTCGGCGAAGGGATCGTTGGCACGGTTCATCACGATCCAGGCGCCGGTTCCGGCCAGAAGGGCTAGAACGGTCGCCGCGGCAAGCCCCGCATAGAGCCTGGTCATGTGAATACCTCCACGAATCTGCGGCGCATTGATCGGCGAAGATGCCCGTCATAACAATGCAAATCTGACTGTCCGCCGGAGCGCCCATGCTGTCGCCGAGCCTTGGCCTGATGCTGCGCGAGACCCGCAGCGAATGGGTGCGCCTGCGCACGCTGATCTATCTGCGCTGGATGGCGATCCTCGGGCAGCTGGCCGCGATCACGGTGGCAAGTGCGCTGTACGGNATCCGGTTGCCGTTGGGCCTGTGTTACCTGGCGGTGGGCGGGTCGGTGATTGCCAACCTGATCTCGATCTTCCTGTTTCCGCGCAACAAGCGGATGACCGAGGCCGAGGCGCTGCTGACGCTGTTGTTCGACCTGTCGCAGCTGAGCTTTCTTCTGTTCCTGACCGGNGGGCTGACCAATCCCTTCGCGCTTCTGATCCTGGCGCCGGTGGTGATTTCGGCCTCGGCGCTGGAATTGCGCACGACGGTGGTGCTGGGGGCGCTGGCGATCCTGTTCGTGACGATCTTTGCCTTCGTGAACGTGCCGCTGACGCGCGAGGACGGGTCGGTGCTGGCGGTGCCGCCGGTGTTCGCGTTCGGCTTCTGGCTGGCCATCGTCATCGGCATCGTGTTCCTGAGCTTCTATTCGCGGCGCATCGCGATGGAGATCCGGTCGATGTCGGATGCGCTTCTGGCGACGCAGATGGCGCTGTCGCGCGAGCAGAAGCTGACCGACCTGGGCGGGGTGGTGGCGGCGGCGGCGCATGAGCTGGGCACGCCGCTGGCGACGATCAAGCTGGTAAGCGCCGAGATGATCGAGGATCTGGAGGATCGGCCGGAGCTGGTGGAGGATGCAAAGCTGATCCGCGACCAGGCCGACCGCTGCCGCGATATCCTGCGGTCGATGGGGCGGGCGGGCAAGGATGACACCCATCTGCGCCAGGCGCCGCTGTCGGTGCTGCTGAAAGAGGCGGCCGAGCCGCATCTGGGCCGCGGCAAGGAGGTGGTGATCGCCTTCGCGCCAGGGCCGGGCGGCGATGCGCGGCAACCCACCATGCTGCGGCGGCCCGAGGTGATTCACGGGCTGCGCAACCTGTTGCAGAACGCGGTGGATTTCGCGCGCTCCACGGTCTGGGTGGATGGCAGCTGGGGCGAGCGCACGATCACCGTGCGGATCGTGGACGATGGCGAGGGCTATCCGGCGCATGTCATCGGCCGCATCGGCGACCCTTTCGTGCGCAGCCGGCGCACCGCGCAGGATCTGGCGAAGCGGCCGGAATACGAGGGCATGGGGCTGGGGCTGTTCATCGCCAAGACGCTGCTGGAACGGACGGGGGCCGAACTGGTCTTTGCCAATGCCTCGGACCCGTTCCTGGCGCCGGAAGAGCGGCCGGAACGCTGCGGCGCCATTGTCCAGGTGGTCTGGCCGCGCGGCGCCATCGAGGCCGACCCGGCGCCGGTGGCGAAGAATGCGCCGATCGAGGCGTAAGTCGCGCTGGCACAATTGCAATTAACGCAGCGTTAAGAAGTTCGCTCCTAGGTTGTCCGGGTTGGACAAGAAAATGGGGGCCGCCATGCCGGTCGATCCGGGTCTTGCGGCGGTAGTCCTGGCCAGCGCCGTGCTGGCCGCGCTGGTTGCCACGGTGCTGCTGCTGGTGCCGGTCCGNGGGCGCGCGGCGCGGGCCGGTGGCTTTGTGGAAGCCGAGGCAAGCATTGCCCTGTTGTTCGACGGCACCACCCTGGTCGATGCCACGCCGGAAGGCCGCGCCTTTCTGGCGGGGTAGCGCGGCGCCCCCTGGGACCGGCTGCGTGCGGCGCTGCTGCCGCGGTTNCCCGATCTGGATGCCGCGTTGCTGCGCCTGCCAAGCGAAGGCTCCATCCTGCTGAGCGCCCGGCCCGGCGGGGGCGGGCGACGGCAGGTGCTGCGGCTGGAACATCTGGGCGGGCTGACACGGCTGCGGCTGGCCATGCCCCAGACCGGGATCGCGCCGTCGATCGAGGCCTATTGCGCGGTGGCGGACGAGCTGGACGAATTGCGCGGCATGATGGCGGTGGCGCCGCTGCCGATCTGGCGCGAGGCGGCGACGGGCGAGGTGGTCTGGGCCAATGCCGATTACCTGCGGCTGGCCACCGAAAGGCTGGAGCCGGGCGAGGATATCGGTTGGCCGCTGCCGGCGCTGTTTCCCGCGGCCGGGCCGCGCCGCGTGCGGCTGGAGGGGCCGGGCGGCGTGGCGCACTGGTTCGACCTGGACCGGCGCGCGGTTGCGGGCGGGACGGTCTGCCTTGCCCTCTTAACCGACGCGGTACAGAAGGCCGAAACCGGGTTGCGCGATTTCATGCAGACCCTGGTGCGCACCTTTGCCCATCTGCCGGTGGGACTGGCGATCTTTGACGGCCAGCGCCAGTTGCACCTGTTCAACCCGGCCTTCCTGGACCTGACCGGCCTGAGGGTCGATTTCCTGTCGCAGCGGCCGCGGCTGGCGGCGGTGCTGGATGCGCTGCGCGACGGCAACATGATCCCCGAGCCGAAGGACTATCGCGCCTGGCGCAAGCGCCTGGCGGAACTGGAACGCACCGGCGTGGCCGAGGCGCATGAAGAGACCTGGAGCCTGCCGGGCGGCCAGACCTATCGCGTCTCGGCCCGGCCGCACAGCGATGGCGGCGTGGCGCTGATGATCGAGGATATTTCGACCGAGATGACGCGCACCCGCCGCTATCGCGCCGATCTGGAACTGGGGCAATCGGTGGTGGACGCCCTGGGCGAGGGCATCGCCGTGTTCTCGGCGGCCGGGCAACTGGTGATGTCGAACGATGCCTATGGCACCTTGTGGGGTCACGATCCGTCGCAGCGGCTGACCGAGACGGATGTGACCATGCTGTCGGCGCATTGGAAGGGACTGGCCCCGCCCACGCCGATCTGGCACCGCATCGAGGATTTCGTGTCGGCTCCGGCCTCGGCCGTGGGAGAACGGATCGCCTGGTCGGCAGAGGTGCGGCTTCTGGACGGACGGCTGATCGCCTGCCGCGCGGCGCCGCTGGCGGGCGGGGCAACGCTGGTGGCCTTTCGCACGCTGGTTCCCGGCGAGGCGGCGGGAACGCTGGAGGCGGGGGCGGTGGCGCGGCGCGCCTGAGGGATCAGTGGCACCGCCTGGGGCGGTGCGGGATGCGGCGAGCGGGGTGCTGCGAGGGGTTGTTGCGAGGGGGCGCTGTGCGCGGGTGCGCCCGGCCCCGATCAGACAGGCCGGGCCGGGAGCGGGCCGCGATTGGGAGAAAGCGGAACGCGGCGGCGTGGGGCTACCTGCCCCGGACCTGATCCGGGGCCTCTGGCACTCTGATGCCCGGCGTCTGATGCCCGGCGCCTGCTGCGCGTTGCGGCCTTGCGCTGCGCGGCCGGGCGGACAGATTGGCCGCGATGTCCGAGACCCGTCGCCTGTCCCTGTTCCTGCCCGACGAGGAGGCCACCGCCGCGCTTGGTGCGGCTGGCCCGGCGGCTGGTGCCGGGGATGCGGTGCTGCTGGATGGCCCCATCGGTTCAGGCAAGACCCATCTGGCGCGGGCGCTGATCCGGGCGCGGCTGGGGCGCGACGAGGACGTGCCTTCGCCCACCTTCACTCTGGTGCAAAGCTATGACGCNGCCGGAGGGGCGATCTGGCATGCCGACCTGTACCGGCTGACCCATCCCGACGAGGTGCTGGAACTGGGGCTGGAGGATGCCTTCACCGCGGCGATCTGCCTGGTGGAATGGCCCGACCGGCTGGGAAGCCACCTGCCCGAGCGGGCGCTGCGGCTGAGTTTCGGCCCCGAGGGCGAGGGCGCCGGTTGGTGGCCACCGNNGGTAAGCCGATCTGGTTTCCGCGGTGATGGAATGAGCGGGCGGGACGGGCTGGCCACCGCGTTTGTGACCCGTGCCGGATGGGGCGCGGCCGACCGGCGGCATCTGGCGGGCGATGCCTCGGACCGGTCGTATCAGCGGCTGGTGCTGGGCGGGCGGACGGCGGTGCTGATGGATGCGCCGCCGGGCAAGGGCGACGATCCGGCGGATTTCGTGCGGATCGCCGGGCATCTGCGGGGCTGGGGCTTNTCGGCGCCCGAGGTGCTGGCTGAAGACCTGGGCCACGGCTTTCTGCTGCTGGAAGACCTGGGCGACGATCTGTTCGTGCGCTGCATCGCTGCGGACCCGGCGCTGGAACTGCCGCTGACGGTGGCGGCGGCCGAGGTGCTGGTGCATCTGCAGTCTTCGGCGCCACCCGCGGGGTTGCTGGACCTGAGCGCGGCGGACTGGGCCGAGGCCGCGGGGTTCGCGCCGGACTGGTATGGGTTTGCCGCGACCGGCGTCAGGGCAGACCGCGCCGCCTTCACCGCGGAACTGGGTGCGCTGCTGGCGGCCCATGCCGATGGGCCAAGGGCGCTGATCCTGCGGGATTATCACGCCGAGAACCTGCTGTGGCTGCCCACGCGCGCGGGGCTGGCGAAGGTGGGGTTACTGGACTTCCAGCTGGGGCAGATGGGGCAGCCGGGCTATGATCTGGTCTCGCTGGTGCAGGATGCGCGGCGGGATGTGGGGGCCGAGGCGCAGGCCGCGGCGGTTCGGCGGTTCCTTGACCTGACCGGGGCGGAGGAGGCGGCCTTTGGCCGGGCGCTGGCGGTTCTGGGGGCGCAGCGGGCGCTGCGCATCATCGGCATCTTTGCGCGGCTGTGCCTGGTGGCGGGCAAGCCGGGGTATCTGGCCTATCTGCCGCGGGTCTGNGGGCAACTGCGACAGAATTTGTCACACCCGGCGCTTAACCGTCTGGCGGGGTTGTGCGATGCGCTGTTGCCGCCGCCGACGCCTGACATTCTTGACCGGATCCGCNNCGCCAATGCCCGACCGCCCCGTTCGCTGATGCTGTTTGCCGCCGGGTTCGGCACCCGGATGGGGGCGTTGACGGCTGATCGGCCGAAGCCGCTGATCGAGGTGGCGGGTACCNNGCTGATTGACCATGCGCTTGGATTGGCCGAAGCGGCCGGGATCGGGCAGGTGGTGGTGAACCTGCATTACCGGGGCGAGCAGCTGGCCGACCATCTGGCGGGCCGCGGGGTGGCGCTGTCCTGGGAGCGCGAGCGGATTCTGGAAACCGGCGGCGGGCTGAAGGCGGCGCTGCCGCTGCTGGGGCCGGGGCCGGTGCTGATCCTGAACAGCGACGGGGTGTGGACGGGGGCGAACCCGCTGGAGGAGTTGCTGGTGGCCTGGGATGGTAGCCGGATGGGGGCGCTGTTGCTGCTGCTGCCGGTGCGCGAGGCGCGGGGGCGGGATGGCCGCGGGGATTTCGCGCTGGACGCTGCGGGGCGGATTTCGCGCGGGGCGGGCGGGGAGGACCAGTTGTATGTGGGCGCCTCGGTGTTGGATCCGGCGGCGCTGGAGGGGATCGGGGAGGAGGTGTTCTCGCTGAACCTGCCGTGGAACCGGCTGATCGCCGAGGGGCGGGCCTACGGTGTGGTGCATCGCGGCGGGTGGTGCGACGTGGGGCATCCGGCGGGGATTGCCGAGGCGGAGGCGATGCTGCGGAGGCCGGTTGTGGCTGAGGCGCCGTTGTTCGGCTTGCCGCCGGGGCGGATTTCCCGGTGGCGCTGGTCGCGGGCCTGCGGGCGCGGCTGGCGGGCCAGCCGCCCGAGGCGATGGCGCGGGTGACGCTGTTCCTGAACACCGGGCGGATGGCGCGGGCGGTGGAGGCGGCGTTCCGCGCCGGGCCGCCGGGGTTTCTGCCGCGCATTCGGCTGGTGGACCAGCTGGACGACCTGGTGCCGCCCGGCCTGCCCGCGGCGGTGCCGCCGCTGCGCNNACGGCTGGAGCTGGTGAACCTGATCTCGGCTTTGCTGGACCGCCAGCCTGATCTGGCGCCGCGTTCGGCCCTTTATGATCTGGCCGACAGCCTGGTGGGGCTGATGGAGGAGATGCGGGGCGANGGGGTGGGGCCGGAGGCTCTGGCGGGGCTGGATGTGTCGGGCCATTCGGCGCATTGGGCGCGGGCGCAGGCATTTCTGGGGATTGTGGCGGGGTTCTTCGGGGCNGGGGCCGAGCCGGACCGCATCGCGCGGCAGCGGATGGCGGCGGAGCGGTTGATTGCCCTGTGGGGANNAAGGCCGCCGGAAGACCCGGTGATCGTGGCGGGCTCGACCGGGTCGCGNGGGACGACGTTTCTGCTGATGCAGGCGGTGGCGGCGCTGCCGCAGGGCATGATCGTGCTGCCGGGGTTCGACTTCGACATGGGCGCGGCGGTTTGGGCGGCNATGGGCGATGCGCTGACGGCAGAGGATCATCCGCAGTTCCGGTTCAAGCGGCTGATGGATGCGCTGAAGCTGGGGCCGGAGGCGGTGGCGGAATGGGTGCCGGGGCAGGCGCCGGATCAGCCGCGCAACCGGGTGATCAGCCTGTCGCTGCGNGCGGCGCCGGTGACGGACCAGTGGCTGGCTGAGGGGCANCTGTTGCCGAACCTGCCGGCCATGGCCGGGGTAACGCTGGTCGAGGCGGAGAGCCCGCGGGCCGAGGCCGGGGTGATCGCGCTGATGCTGCGCGCGGCGGCAGAGACCGGGCGGGTGGCGGCGCTGATCACGCCGGACAGGGTGTTGTCGCGGCGGGTGGCGGCGGCGCTGGACCGCTGGGGCATCCTGCCCGACGACAGCGCNCACCTGCCCTTGGACCTGTCGCCGCCGGGGCGGTTCCTGCGCCATGTCGCGCGGCTGTTCGGGCGGCGGCTGACGGCGGAAAGCCTGTTCGTGGTGCTGAAACACCCGCTGGCCATGGCNGGGGCGGGGCGCGGGCCGCACCGGCTGTATCTTGGCGCGCTGGAGGACTGGTTGCGGCGCAAGGGGCCTTCCTGACCGGCGCCGATCTGGTGTTGTGGGCGGAAACGCACCGGCCCGAGGCGGTGGACTGGGCGCGCGCTGTCGGCGGCTCTGGCGGGCGTCGAGGACATGGGCGACCTGACGCTGGCGGACCATGTGGCCCGGCACCGCCGCGTGGCCGAGGCGCTGGCCGGGGGCGCGGCGCTGTGGGAGCGGGTGGCGGGCGAACAGGCTCTGATCCGCTTTGGCGAGCTGGAGGCCGAGGCCGGGGTGGGCGGCATCTTCAGCCCCGCGGATTATGCCGACCTGTTCGACGGCATCATCGCGGGCGACCTGCGCGAGGCGCAGACGGTGCATCCGGCAATCCGCATCTGGGGCACATTGGAGGCACGGGTGCAGGGCGCCGATCTGGTGATCCTTGGNGGGCTGAACGACGGCACCTGGCCGGCGCTGCCGCCGCCGGANCCCTGGGCCAACCGGCAGATGCGCAAGCAGGCCGGGCTGTTGCTGCCGGAACGGCAGGTGGGCCTGTCGGCGCATGACTACCAGCAGGCGGCAGGGGCGCCTCAGGTGGTGTTGAGCCGGTCCCTGCGCGATGCCGAGGCGGAATGCGTGCCCTCGCGTTGGTTGAACCGGCTGGTGAACCTGGTGGGCGGCTTGCCCGACCGGCAGGGGCCGGAGGCGCTGGCCGCGATGCGGGCGCGGGGNGCGGGCTGGCTGGCGCTGGCGGCGGAACTGGAACGGCCTTCGGCCGAGGTGGCGGCGCCCGGCCCNGCGCCGCGGCCGCCGGTGGCGGTGCGGCCGAAGGAATTGTCGCTGACGCGGATTGCCACGCTGATCCGCGATCCTTACGCGATCTACGCGCGCTATATTCTGCGGTTGAAACCACTGGACCCGCTGCGGCGCGAGGCTGATCCCAAGCTGCGCGGCACGGCGCTGCACAAGATTCTGGAGCGGTTTGCCAAGGAGAGGCCGGAGGCCGAGACGCTGGCAGAGGCGCGGGCGCGGTTGTTGGTGATTGCCGCGGCGGTGCTGGAAGAGGCGGCGCCNTGGCCTGCCGCGCGGGCCTTGTGGCTGGCGCGGATTGATCGGGCGGCGGATTTCTTCCTGGCCTTCGATGCGCGGCATGGCGGTGTGCCGGTGGCAATGGAAAAGGAAGGGCGGGTGCGGCTGGCGGGGCTGGATTTCGAGCTGTTCGGCACGCCCGACCGCATCGACATGCTGCCCGACGGGCGGCTGCACCTGATCGACTACAAGACCGGGGTGCCGCCGACCGAGGCGCAGCAACGCAGCTTTGACAAGCAGCTCTTGCTGGCGGCGGCGCTGGCCGAGCGGGGCGGGTTCACGGCGCTTGGCCCGACCGAGGTGGCGCGGATCAGCTATGTCGGCCTTGGGTCTGACCCGAAGGAGGTGCGGACCGAGATCACGCCCGAACTGACCGGCGAGGTCTGGGANGGGTTGCACCGGCTGGTGGCGCGCTATGCCGTTCCGGACACCGGCTATACCGCGCGGCGGGCGATGTTCGAGACGGCCTATCCGGGCGATTACGACCACCTGTCGCGCTTTGGCGAGTGGGAAACCACCGACCGCGCCGTGCCGGAGGACGTGGCATGACCGACGACGCCACCCTGGCGCAACGGCAGGCCGCGGACCCTGCGCAATCCACCTGGCTGTCGGCCAATGCGGGGTCTGGCAAGACCAAGGTGCTGACCGACCGGGTGGCGCGGCTGTTGCTGAACGGGGTCGAGCCGCAGCACATCCTGTGCCTGACCTATACCAAGGCGGCGGCGAGCGAGATGCAGAACCGGCTGTTCGCCTTTCTGGGCCGGTGGGCGATGCTGCCCGATGCCGAGCTGGCGCCGATGCTGGCGGCTTTGGGTGAGGGCATCGAGGTCGGGGCTGATCGTCTGGCGGCGGCGCGGCGGCTGTTTGCGCGGGCCATCGAGACGCCGGGCGGCCTGCGCATCCTGACCATCCATTCCTTCTGCGCGGCGCTTTTGCGGCGGTTCCCGCTGGAGGCCGGGGTTGGGCCGGGGTTCCGCGAGTTGGACGACCGCTCGGCCCGGTTGATGCGGGAAGAGATTGCCGAGGATCTGGCGGGCGGCTTCGGGCGCGCAGCGATGGCGGCGCTGGCGCGGATCAGCCCGTCCCTGGACCTGACGGTGTTTCTGGACCAGCTGGCGGGGACGCGCAGCGGGCTGGCGCGNCTTAGCGCTACGGCGATCCGGGGGCTGTTCGGGCTGCGGCCCGGCGATACGCCCGAGGCGGTGGTCTCTAGCGTGNNGTTCTTGGGGGAAGTGGCATGGTGGTAAGCGCTGCTGGCGGCCTTGNNGCGGCGGCCGGGGAATGACGCCAAAGCCGGGGCGAAGCTGGCGGCGGTGGACCCTGCGGCGGCGCGGTTTGGCGACCTGGCCGTGCTGGAAGACGTGTTCCTGACCGGCGCCAAGGCAAAGGAGCCGTTCAGCGCCAAGATCGGCTCTTTCCCGACCAAGGCCACGCGGGGCGGGTTGGCGGCGGTGATGCCCGAGCTTGACGCGCTGATGGCGCGGGTGCAGGCGGCGCGGCCTTTGCGGCTGGCCTTGGCGGCGGCGGAGAAGGCGGCGGCGCTGCATGATTATGCGGCGGTGTTCCTGCCGGAATATGCGCGGCGGAAGGCGGAAGGCGGCTGGCTGGATTTCGACGACCTGATCGAGCGGACCATTGCCTTGCTGACCGATCCTTCGGTGGCGGCCTGGGTGCTGTACCGGCTGGATGGNGGGATCGACCATATCCTGGTGGACGAGGCGCAGGATACCAGCCCCGAGCAATGGCAGGTGATCGAGTTGCTGGCGGCCGAGTTCACCAGCGGCGCCGGGGCGCGCGACGAGGGCCGCACGCTGTTCGTGGTGGGGGACCGCAAGCAGTCGATCTATTCCTTCCAGGGCGCGGATGTGGCGGCCTTTGAAGAGAAGCGCCTGGCGTTCAAGGCGAAGATCGAGGGCGTGGGGCGGCCGTTCCAGTCGCGCGAGCTCTTGCATTCCTTCCGGTCGTCGCCCGCGATCCTGCAAGCGGTGGATGCGGCGCTTGGGCCGCTGGCCGACCCGGCGCTTGGCGGCGCGGTGCGGCACCTGGCGCAGTGGCAAGGGCTGCCGGGGCGGGTGGACCTGTGGCCGCTGATCGGCAAGGCGGAGAAAGCGGAAGACGGCGACTGGACCGATCCGGTGGACCTGGTCACGGATGCGCACCACGATGCCCGGCTGGCGGCCGAGATTGCTTAGCGAGATTGCCGGGATGATCGCGGCGGGGTGCAGATCGACACCGGGCGCGGGGTGCGGCGTATCCATGCCGGGGATGTGCTGATCCTGGTGCAGCGGCGGTCAACGCTGTTTGCCGAGGTGATCCGGGCCTGCAAGGCGCGGGGTCTGCCGGTGGCGGGGGCGGATCGGCTGAAGCTGGGCGCCGAGATTGCGGTGAAGGACCTGACGGCCTTGCTGGCGTTCCTGGCCACCCCGGACGACGACCTGTCGCTGGCGGCGGTGCTGCGGTCTCCGCTGCTTGGCTGGGGTGAGGGCGAACTGTACCGGCTGGCGCAGCCGAGGCAGGGGCGGTTGTGGCAGGCGTTGCGCGGGATGGCGGGCGCGCCGGGGCTGGAGATGCTGCACGACCTGCGCGACCAGGCCGATTTCCTGCGGCCCTTCGAGCTGATCGACCGGGTGCTGACGCGGCATGACGGGCGGCGGCGGCTGATCGCCCGGCTGGGGGCCGAGGCCGAGGACGGCATCGACGAGTTGCTCAACCAGGCGCTGGCCTATGAACAGGTCGATGTGCCCAGCCTGACCGGCTTCCTGGCCTGGCTGGGGTCGGGCGAGATCGAGGTGAAGCGGCGGATGGAGGGAGAGGGCGACCGCATCCGGGTGATGACGGTGCATGGCGCCAANGGGCTGGAGGCTCCGGTGGTGATCCTGCCGGATACCGCTGATCGCAAGCTGAATGACCGCGAGGTGCTGGTGTCGCTGGAGGGGGCNGCGGTGGTCTGGCGCAGCTCGGCCGAGGACAGNCCCGCGGCGATGGCCGCGGCGCAGGCGGCGCGGGCCGAGGCCTGGGCGGCTGAAAACCTGCGGCTTCTGTATGTGGCGATGACGCGGGCGAAGTCCTGGCTGATCGTCTGCGGCGCCGGGACGGCCGAGAAAGAGGGCGCCTGGCACCGCATCGTCGCGGGCGGGCTGGCGGCGCTTGGCGCCGCGCCCATGCCCGGCGGGCGGCTGCGGTTGCAGCATGGCGACTGGCGGCAGATGNNCGCCGGGGTGGTGGCGGCGGCGGTGGCGCCCGTCACGCTACCGGACTGGGCGCTGCGCGCAGGGCCGGTGGGGACCGGGCCGGTGGCGCCTCTGTCGCCTTCGGACCTGGGCGGCGAGAAGGCGCTGGCGGGCGAGGGCGGGCTGCCGGAAGAGCAGGCCAAGGCGCGCGGCACGGCGCTGCACCGGCTGCTGGAATACATGCCCGGCCTGCCGCCCTCGGCCTGGCCGGCGCTGGCGCGCGATCTGGTGGCCGATCCGGTCGAGCGGCAGATGCTGATGAACGAGGCCGAGGCGGTGCTGGCCCATGCCGACCTGTTCGCGCCCGGCACGCTGGCCGAGGTGCCGGTGACGGCGATGCTGGCGGGCAAGCCTTTGTTCGGCATCATCGACCGGCTGGTGGTGGCGCCTGACCATGTGCTGGCGGTGGATTTCAAGTCGAACCGGGTGGTGGCGCGGCCGGAAGCGGTGCCCGAGGGGCTGTTGCGCCAGATGGGCGCCTATGCCGAGGCCCTGGCGCAGATTTACCCCGACCGGCGGATCGAGACCGCGCTGATGTGGACGGCGCGGGCACAACTGATGCGGCTGCCTCCCGAGATCGTNGAGGGGGCATTGGGTCGCGCCACGATCCCTTGACGCTGGCGGGTGTCACTCCTACCTTCGGTGGCCTTGGATTCCCCTGGAGAGCTGATCATGGGCGCGAACACTGTCGCCGTCACCGATGCCACTTTCGACGAGGAAGTGCGCAAGTCCGCCATTCCCGTCGTGGTCGATTTCTGGGCCGAATGGTGCGGCCCCTGCCGCATGATCGGCCCGGCCCTGGAAGAGCTGGCCGCCGAATATGCTTAAGCAGAGATCAAGATTGCCAAGGTGAACGTGGACGAAAACCCCGACAGCCCGGCCATGCTGGGTGTGCGCGGCATCCCGGCGCTGTTCCTGTTCAAGGACGGCCAGGTGGTGTCGAACAAGATCGGCGCCGCGCCCAAGGCGGCGCTGGCGAACTGGATCCAGTCGGCGATCTGATCGCGGGTTCAGGATTGTGGAACGGGGCGCCTTCGGGTGCCCCTTTTCAATTCATGGGCCAGCCAAGCGTTGCCAGCCGGGCCGCGAAGCGTTCGGTGGCGTCTTCGGCGCTGACGTCGATGGCATGGCGGCGCAGGAACCAGTGCAGATAGGCGTCGAAGGGCGGCTCCGGTCCGTTCAGCGCCGCAAGCGCGGGGGCCAGCCCGTCGCGCGGCACCGAAGCGGCGATGTGGTGAAAGTCGCAGCGGGCGAACAGAAGCGCNNCCTTGTGCGCGGCATAGCCCGCGAAGGCGAGCGCCGAGTTCTGCGTGGCGATCAGGTCGCAGGTGCGGGCCAGGTCTTGCGAGGCGCCGCCAAGCGTCAGGCGGGGCGAGCGGCGGGCAAGGTCATCCAGCGCTGTCAGTTCGGCCGGGGAATAGTCTTCCTTCGGGTGCAGCGTGGCGCGGATCGGCCTTGGGTCATGGGCCAGCAGGGTTTCCAGCATGGCGAGCGGGCTTGCCGACTGGAAGGACCGGGTGTCGAGGAGGCGCCCCTGAAGCGGCACGAAGATGAACCCCTCGCGCGTGACCGGCCCCTGACCAAGGAGTTTTCGCCGCAGTGTGGCAGCAAGCCCCTGGCCCAGATGGGGGCCGTGGCCGCGGCGGGGAAAGGGCAGGTGGGCAACGTCCCAATCCCAGCGGTGGACGCTGCGTTCCAGCCGGAAGAACGGCTCGGCATAGGCGCGGCGCAGGACAAGGCCCTGTGGTCCCATGGGCGGCGCGGTGTCGGTGATGTGGAAGGGCAATGGCTCGGCATCGGGCGGGCGCCAGTCGATGTGCCAGTACACTGGTCAGCGCCTGGACCAGCCGGGCAAAGCTGCGCACCCGGCCCGCGGCGATGCCCGCGCGCATGTCTTCGCCGACGTGGACAGAGACCTTGCGCATTCCCCTTCGCCCGTTGTCGGGCGGCTGCCCCGCGCCATATAGGGCAGGATCGGCAGAGGATGGGCAATGGCGGAAGACAAGTTTCCCGGCTGGCATGGCACGACGATCCTGGGCGTGCGCCGCGGCGGCGAGGTCGTGGTGGCTTACGATGGCCAGGTGAGCCTGGGCAACACCGTGATCAAGGGCACCGCGCGCAAGGTGCGGCGCCTGTCGCCCGGCGGGCGCGAGGTGGTGGCGGGGTTCGCCGGATCGACGGCGGATGCCTTCACCCTGCTTGAACGGCTGGAAAAGAAGCTGGAGGCAGCGCCCGGCCAGCTGGCGCGGGCCTGCGTGGAACTGGCCAAGGACTGGCGCATGGACAAGTACCTGCGCAACCTGGAAGCCATGCTGATCGTCACCGACGGGCGCGACCTGTTCGTGATCACCGGCGCGGGCGACGTGCTGGAGCCCGAGCATGACGTGGCCGCCATCGGGTCGGGCGGGAACTTCGCTTTGGCGGCGGCGCGGGGGTTGATGCCGACCGACCTGTCGGCGGAAGAGATCGCGCGCAAGGCGATGGCGATTGCCGCCGATATCTGCGTGTTCACCAACGGCAACCTGACGGTGGAGCGGATCCGGGGATGACGATTCTTCTGCGAAGAATCGCGCCCCGCGCGTTTTCTGCGAAAACGCCGTTTACTGGTGTGCCCGATCTTTCGCAGAAAGATCGTCTGAAGGATTTTCGCCAGAAAATCCTTTCTTTCCTGAAGGATGACATATGACCAGCCTGACCCCGCGCGAGATCGTGTCCGAGCTTGACCGCTTCATCATCGGCCAGGCCGATGCCAAGAGGGCCGTCGCGGTCGCCCTGCGCAATCGCTGGCGGCGCAAGCAGTTGACGGCCGAGATGCAGGACGAGGTCTATCCGAAGAACATCCTGATGATCGGCCCGACGGGCGTCGGCAAGACCGAGATCAGCCGCCTGGCCAGGCTGGCGAAGGCGCCCTTCCTGAAGGTCGAAGCCACGAAGTTCACCGAGGTGGGCTATGTCGGCCGGGATGCCGACTCGATCATCCGCGATCTGGTCGATGCGGCGATGATCGAGACGCGGGCGCGGATGCGCGAGGATGTGAAGGCCAAGGCGCACAAGGCGGCGGAAGAGCGGGTGGTCGAGGCGCTGGTTNNGCAGGACGCGCGCGAGCAGACGCGCGAGATGTTCCGTGCCAAGCTGCGCAAGGGCGAGCTGGACCAGACCCTGATCGAGCTGGATGTGCCCGATGCGGCGCCACCTTCCCGNATGATGGGCGGCATGCCGGGCATGGAGACGCAGATGCAGGGGCTGCAGGACCTGTTCAAGGCCTTCGGCACCCGCACGACGCGCAAGCGCCTGACGGTGGCGGACAGCTATGACATCCTGATCGGACAAGAGGCCGACAAGCTGCTGGACGACGAGGCGGTGAAGGCGGCGGCGCTGGAGGCAGTGCAGGAAAACGGCATCGTCTTCCTGGACGAGGTCGACAAGATTTGTGCCCGCGCCGAAACACGCGGTGCCGATGTCAGCCGCGAGGGGGTGCAGCGCGACCTGCTGCCGCTGATCGAGGGCACCACGGTTTCCACCAAATACGGGCCGGTGAAGACCGACCATATCCTGTTCATCGCCTCGGGCGCCTTCCACATTGCCAAGCCGTCGGACCTGCTGCCGGAGCTGCAGGGCCGGTTGCCGATCCGTGTGGAGTTGCAGCCGCTGACCGAAGCGGATTTCGTGCGCATCCTGACCGAGACCGACAACGCGCTGACCCGGCAGTATGCGGCGCTGATGGCAACCGAAGAGATCACGGTCACCTTCACCGAGGACGGCATCGCCGCGCTGGCGCGCATTGCCGCCGAGGTGAACAGCAGCGTCGAGAATATCGGGGCGCGTCGGCTGTACACGGTGATGGAGCGGGTGTTCGAAGACCTGTCCTTCCACGCGCCCGACAGGTCGGGCAGCGGCGTGACGGTGGATGCGGCTTTCGTGGAAACCCATGTCGGTGCGCTGGCACGGTCCGCGGATTTGTCGCGCTACGTCCTTTAGGCGGGGCGTCGATTCATCCGGCGCCCATGGGTCCGGCGATCCGGGCGCTTGACGTTGCCACGGCGACAACCCACGATCCGCGCGACCATGCAGGGACCGTACATGTTTCGCCGCATCATCATATTCGCCGTCGTCACCCTTGTGGTCGCATGTGCGCCGCGCGGAACGATCACGGTCTATCCTGCCGCAGCCTCGGTAGGGGGGGAGCCGATCTTCGTCGCCACCAGCCGCGGGCGCCAGCCGGGTCCGCAGATGTTTGACAACAGCCGCGATCCGCAGATGTCTTTCGCGCGCTTCGACATCTCGGTCCCCCGACCGCAAGTCGGGNNTTCGGTGCCCTTTCCGCGCAATGGCGATGTGAATCCCAAGCGTGACATGCTGACGGTGACGGAGATGCTGTACACCGACAGCAATACCTTCCGCGCCGCTTTCGACGCGCATCTGCGCAAGACTGGCGACAAGCGCGCCATGGTCTTCGTTCACGGCTTCAACACGAATTTCGCGGAAGGCGTCTATCGCATCGCGCAGATGAAGCACGACATGAACCTGCCGGGGTCCATCGTGCANTTTTCCTGGCCGTCGTTGGGAAATGCCTTCGGCTATGTCCACGACCGCGATTCCACCGTGTTCTCGCGCGATGACCTGGAGGCGCTGCTGGACACGCTGGGAAAGTCCAAGGCGGACTCGATCGTGCTGATGGCGCATTCCATGGGCACTTACCTGGCGATGGAGACGCTGCGCAGCATGTCGCTGCGGGGCGACAGCCTGGCGTTCAAGAAGATCGAGGCGGTGATCCTGATTTCGCCCGACATCGACGTGGACGTGTTCAAGTCGCAGATGCGGGTCATCGACCCGGTTCCGCAACCCTTTGCCATCTTCGGCTCGCCCCGCGACAAGGCCCTGAAACTGTCGTCGCTTCTGGTGGCCGAGCCNACTCGGCTGGGCAATCTGAGGGATACCTCGGTGCTGGACGGCCTGCCTGTCACCTATATCGACGTGCAGGCCTTCCGCGACGGTTCCAGCCATTTCCGNCTGGCGACCTCGCCCGAGCTGATCCAGGTGATGAACGGCTTTGCCGATGCGGACAGCTGGCTGAATTCGGATGAGAATCGCACGGCCAATCCGTTCCATGGCCTGCTGAAGGCCGCTTACCAGGCGACCGAGATCGTGCTTGCCCCGGTCAACATGGTCAGCGAAGCCATCACCTCGACCGGGACCGAGCGCACCTTCGAGGTGCTTACCGACGCGGCCACCCTGCCGCCGCCGACGACGAGTCCCAGCCAATAGCGGGTCCTGGGCTTGCGATCAGGCGGTGGCCGTCGCGTCTGACCGGGCCGCAAGGAAGGCAAAGCCGCAAGGTGACAGCGTCAGGCTGGTGCCGTGCANGGCGGCGCCGTGCGACGGCCCGACCAGGCCGGTGGCGCCCTGGATCGACAGGCTGACGGGGTGGGGCGACAGGTTGAACAGGCACATCACGCCCTGGGTGCCGGTGCTGCGGACGAAGCCCAGGACCGGCCCGGCGATGTCGAGAAACCGCGTACGGCCCCGCGTGAGGTCGGGCGTTTCCTTGCGGAAGGCGATCATCGCGCGATAGAATTCCAGCACCGATCCCGCCACGCCCTCTTGCGCGGCGACGTTTCGGGCAAGTTGCGGTTCCTTCACCGGCAGCCAGGGCTTGCCCGTGGTGAAGCCGCCTTGCGGCGAGCCGTCCCAGACCATCGGCGTGCGGGTGTTGTCGCGGCCCACGGGTTCCGGCCAGAAGTTGATGCCCTGCGGATCGACCAGTTCGTCGAAATCCAGCTGGGTATCGGTCTGGCCCAGTTCCTCGCCCTGCCACAGGCAGACCGAGCCTTCGAAGGACAAGAGCAGCGCGGCGGCGAGCTTGGCCACCGAATCCTGCCCGGTGCCCTGCTTCATCCAGCGGCTGACGTGGCGCACAACGTCGTGGTTGGAAAAGGCCCACATCGGCCAGCCGTCGGGCGCGCCGGTGAAGAAACCCTCGATCCGGTCGCGAAAGAAAGCGGGCGAGAAGCCATAGCCCATCATTTCAAAGCTGTAGCACTGGTGCAGGCGGCCGGGGGCGGTGTATTCGCCCATCATGCGGATGGCGTGGTGGCTTTCACCCATTTCGCCCACGCTGGTGGCGCCGAATTCGTCCAGAAGCCCGCGCACCCGTTCCAGCCAGGCCAGGTTCTCGGGCTGGTTCTTGGAAAAGATGTGGTACTGCATTTCGTAGGGGTTGCCGTCGGGCTTGTCCTTCTTGCGCCAGTCTGCCGGGTCTGACCGCAGCTTGGCATCGTGGAAGAAGAAGTTCACCGTGTCGAAGCGGAACCCGCCGACGCCGCGTTCCAGCCAGAAGCGCATGTTGGCCAGGTGCCAATCCTGCACATCGCGGTTGTGGAAGTTCATGTCCGGCTGTTCGGCCAGGAAGTTGTGGAAATAGTATTGCTTGCGCCGGGCGTCCCATTGCCAGGCAGAACCGCCGAACACGGACAGCCAGTTGTTGGGCGGCGAGCCGTCGTGCTGCGGGTCGGCCCAAACATACCAGTCGGCCTTGGGATTGTCGCGGCTTGACCGGCTTTCCTTGAAGAACGGGTGCTGGTCCGAGGAATGGTTCAGCACCTGGTCGATGATGACCTTCAGGCCAAGTTCATGCGCCCGCGCGATCATCGCGTCGAAGTCGGCCAGGGTGCCATAGGGCGGATCGACGTCGCAGTAGTCGCTGACGTCATAGCCGAAATCCTTCTGCGGCGACTTGAAGAAGGGCGACAGCCAGACGGCATCGGCGCCAAGCCGGGCGATATGGTCCAGCCGCCGGGTGATGCCCGCCAGATCGCCGACCCCGTCACCGCTCGAATCCTGAAACGACCGGGGATAGACCTGATAGGTTACCGAGCCGCGCCACCAGTCCTGCATGAATGCCTCCGCCCAAAGCGTTTCGGACAGGATAGCGGCGCGTCCTGGCAGTGACCAGCCGGAACCGACGGTTAGCGGCCTGGCGCCGCGGTCGCCCGGCCGGAATGCTCGCGGCGCGTCCCTTCAGGATCCATGATTGTACCCATCACGAAAATCCGGTTGACCCGCCGGGGGCGGACGCAGGGTCCGCCTTCGCGAACAGGAGAACCCGATGACGAAGGCGCCGCTCATCACNCCCGTGCTGGTTGCGGGCTGCGTGGTCATCATGATCTCGCTCGCCATCCGGGCGAGCTTTGGCATGTTCCAGCTGCCCATCGCCACGGAGTTCGGCTGGCCGCGGGCCGAGTTCTCGCTGGCCATCGCCATCCAGAACCTGGCCTGGGGCATCGGCCAGCCGATGTTCGGCGCGGTGGCGGAGAAGTTCGGCGACCGCAAGGCGCTGGTCGCGGGGGCGCTGATCTATGCGCTTGGCCTGGTGCTGACTGCCTGGGCGACGACGCCGGGCCAGATGCAGTTGATGGAAATCCTGGTGGGCTTTGGCGTGGGCACCGGCTTTGGCGTGGTGCTGGCGGTGGTGGGCCGGTCGGCCGCGCCCGAGAACCGGTCGATGGCCCTGGGCGTGGTGACGGCGGCGGGGTCGATGGGGCAGGTGATCGGCGCGCCGCTGGCCGAGGCGCTGATGGGGGTGATGCCCTGGCAGAGCGTGTTCCTGGTCTTTGCTNNTAAGATGATCCTCTGCACGCTGTTCGCGCTGCCCTTCATGCGCGCGCCGCGGCTGGCCAGCCGGGCCGAGCTGGAAGAAAGCATGGGGTCNGTGCTGAAGCGCGCCTTCACCGACCCGTCCTATATCATGATCTTCCTGGGCTTCTTCTCCTGCGGCTATCAGCTGGCCTTCATCACGGCGCATTTCCCGGCCTTCATCGCCGAAAGCTGCGCGCCCATTGGTGCNGGGTCGATGCTGGCCGGGCTGGGCATCACCACGACCTCGGCGCTTGGCGCGCTGGCGATTGCCACCATAGGGCTGGCCAACATCGCGGGCACGCTGACGGCGGGGTGGCTGGGCAGCCGGTTCCCGAAGAAGTACCTGTTGTCGGCGGTCTATGCCGGGCGGACGGTGGCTGCCGCCTGGTTCATCCTGACGCCGATGACGGCGGGGACGGTGCTGTTGTTCTCGGCCGTCATGGGCTCGCTGTGGCTGGCCACGGTGCCGCTGACCTCTGGCCTGGTCGCCCATATCTACGGGCTGCGCTACATGGGCACGCTGTACGGCTTCGTCTTCCTCAGCCACCAGATCGGCGGTTTCCTGGGCGTCTGGCTGGGCGGCAAGCTGTATGACATCAGCGGGGATTATACGCTGGTCTGGTGGATCGGTGTGGGGGTGGGGGCCTTCTCGGCGCTGGTGAACCTGCCGATCCGGGAAAAGCCGCTGGAGCCGCTGCGGCCCGCGGTGGCCTGAGATGAAGGCGGGCATTGTCGCGCTGGTGGCGGGCTATGTGCTCAGCCAGTTCTACCGGGCCTTCCTGGCGGTGCTGGCGNNCCGACTGCAAGCCGATCTGGGCGCCGGGGCGGGCGAGTTGGCCGATGCCTCGGGCCTGTGGTTCCTGGCCTTTGCCGCGATGCAGCTGCCGGTGGGCTGGGCACTGGATCACCTNGGGCCGCGCCGCACCGCCTCGGTCCTGCTGGCGCTTGGCGGAGCNGGGGGCGCGGCGGTCTTTGCCACGGCCAGCGGACCGGGAGGGATCTGGCTGGCCATGGTGATGATCGGCATCGGCTGCGCGCCGATCCTGATGGCCAGTTACTACATCTTCGCCCGCAGCTTTTCGCCNGCGGTCTTCGGCACGCTGGCGGGGGCGATGGTNGGGTTCGGCTCGCTTGGCAACATCGCCGGGCCGGCGCCGCTGGCCTGNGCTGCGGATGCCTTCGGCTGGCGGGCGACGGTGGGCGGGGTGGGGGTGCTGACGCTGGTGGTGGCGCTGGCCATTGCCGTGCTGGTGCGCGACCCGCCGCCGTTGCCGCATGGGCCGCGGGGTCGGCTGGTGGACCTGCTGCGGATGCTGGCGCTGTGGCCGGTGCTGGCGATGATGGTGGTCTGTTATGCCCCGGCTGCGGCGCTGCGCGGGTTGTGGGCTGGTCCTTACGTGGCCGATGTCTTCGGGGCCGATGCGGCGGGGATCGGGCGGGTGACGCTGGTCATGGGGCTGGCGATGATCGCCAACTTTGCCTATGGCCCGCTGGAGCGGATGCTGGGCACGCGGAAGGGGCTGATCCTNGGGGGCAACCTGCTGACCCTGGGTTGCCTGGTGCTGTTGTGGCTGGTGCCGCAGGGCCTTTGGCTCTCGACGGCGCTGCTGGCCGGGGTGGGGTTCTTTGGCGCCTCGTTCCCCATGGTCGTCGCCCATGGCCGCGCCTTCCTGCCACGNCTGACCGGGCGNGGGGTGACGCTGCTGAACCTGTTCGGGATCGCCCCGGTGGGGCTGGTGCAGATCGTGACCGGNTTACTGCATGATGCCGTGGCGGGGCCGNNGGCGGCGCCCTATGCGGCGATCTTTGCCTTCTGCGCGGTGTTCCTGGCGGCGGGACTGGCGTTGTATGCCCCGGCGCGGGACCGGACGGATTGAGGGTTGGGGCAGGCGTCCGAGCTCGGACGGTGATTAGACTGCATAAAAATCAATATGTTACACCTCGGACTTAACGATTTCTTCAGAATTGTCCGAGGCTTGACCTGTGCCGACGTGGCAAGGCCCCTTCCTCTTTGTGGGGCGCGCGGCCTATTCTGAACCGCCATGATCGTCTTCATCCGCGAATTCAACGCCCGCAAGAAAGCCGTCTTCGACGCACTGTGCGAAGCCGATGGCGGCGGGCGCGGGGTGGTGTTGCCGCTGTCCTTCCGCGACTGGCCCGAGACCGAAGCGCGGGTCGAGGCGGCGCTGGCGCGGGCGAAACGGCGGCCAAGCGGTGTTTCGGGCTGGCTGAAGCGGCAGATGCTGCGNGGGGCCTATAACTGGGCGCGTACCCATTTCACGGCGCATCCCGACCGCGTGGCGGTGGCGTGGAACGGCATGGGCGGGCAGCGCATGGCGTTCCTGATGGGCGCGCGCGATGCCGGGGCGGCGGTGCTGCATGCCGAACTCGCNCCTCTGCCGGGGCGGATCACCCTGGACCCGGCAGGCGTGAATGCCGACAACTCGGTGCCGCGCGACGCCGCCTTCTTCCGCGACTGGGCGGCGGGTCACCCGGACCGGCAGGGCGAGGGCTGGCGGGCAATGGGCAGCGGGCTGGTGGCGCGGCCCTCGCGCCGGGCCGATGTGGGGCAGGCCACGGCGGCGCTGCTTGCAACGCCCTTCCTGTTCTGCCCGTTGCAGGTGCCCTCTGACAGCCAGGTGACGCTGAATGCCTACTGGTGCGGGGGCATGGAGGGGTTCCTGGCCGCGCTGACCGAAGCGGTGGCGCATCTGCCCGAGGGCTGGCATTTGCGGCTGAAGGAACATCCCTCGGCGCGGACGGCGCTTGGCCCGATGCTGGCGCCGCTGGTCGCCACCGGGCGGGCGGTCATCGACAATGACACAGACAGTTTCGCGCAACTGGCGGCGAGCCGNGGGGTGGTGACGCTGAATTCCTCGATGGGATTGCAGGCGTTCTTTCACGACAAGCCGGTGGTGGTGCTGGGCCGGGCGTTCTTTGCGCGGGCCGGGCTGGTGAACCCGGCGCCGGATCAGGGCGCGCTGAACCGGCTGTTCGCCGATCCCGCCGCGCTGTGCTTCGATCCGGCCGACCGCGCGGCCTTCATGACCTGGCTGGACCGGGTCTATTACCCGCATTTCGACCCGGCCGCGCCCAAGGCGGCGGCCCTGGCGCCCTGGTTGGCGCGGGCGCGCGCTAATCGCTGAACCGCGGCCGGATCAGCAGGATTTCCAGGTCTTCGGGCGGGCTCCAGTTCTCTTTCGTCACCTCGAACCGGGTGGGGCCGGTCTTTTCCAGCCCCGGCATGCAGACGGACAGCGCGTTGACCGGGTCGCCCTTGTCGAGGGTCAGGTGGAAACGGCCGATGGGGCCNNACCAGGAATTGGCGGTGCGCAGCACATAGCGGATGTAGTAAGCGGCGCCCCAGTAGCCGTATTCGCCGTCGCTGTCGCCGGATTTCAGCGTGGACATGATCTTGCGCCCGGTCGGGGCGTCGATGCAGTAACCGGTGACCAGCGACTTCTGATACTCTTCCGTGGGCGGCCATTCGAAGGTGAAGATGCTGCCTTCGGGGCGGTTTTCGTAGTCGTGATGGATCGTGATGTCCTGCGCGGCCGGGAAGGTCTGCGTCCAGTGATAGCGCAGCACGATGGACCAGGTGGNGATAGGGCAGGGGTCGTTTTCGTCGAACAGCCCGTGGGCGGTGAGCGAGGCGGTCTCCAGCTGATTCAGCTGCGCCGGGGTGAGGCGGGCGAAGGCGGCGCGGATGGCTTCGGTATCCAGCGTGATCGGGATGCCCATGCCGGTGAGCAACGCCGTGATGTCGCGGCCGGGCGTGTCGTAACGGGCCTGCGGCGCGCTGCCAGGNNCGTCGGGGTCTTCCACCACGGCGATGCGGTCGATGGTGACGGGTTGCGGCTGGCCGTCCACCGTGGCGGTAAAGGCCAGGAAGTTGTCGCGCCCGCGGTCTTCGGGCAGGTTCCAGCTGCTCATCTCGATCTCGACCAGGTTGATCGGCGGCATGGGGAAGATCACCTCGCCGGTGACATCCTGGGCGGTCTGGTTGCGGAAGGTGTAGTCCACCGAGATCTGGTCGAGGCCGATGGTCAGGTCTTCGGACAGCATGGCCACGGCATCGGTCTGGCCGAAGGTGAGGCCAGTGGCGGTGAGGCCGCCCCAGCCGTCATTGGCAAGCGCGGGCAAGGGCACGAGGGCGAGGGCGAGAAGCAGGCGGCGCATGGGGAATCCTTGGCGGGCAGGCGGTTGCGGGCATGATTGGGGCAAGCGGGGCGCTTGCCAAGGTCGGGCATGCGGCCAAGGTCGCGGCGTGTGACGCGAGGGAAGGGTTTCATGCGCGCCACCTTGTCTGCCTTGTGCTGGCCTATGTGCTGAGCCAGTTCTACCGCGCCTTCCTGGCGGTGCTGACGCCCGACCTGGTGACGGATCTTGGCATGACGCCCGAGGATCTCGCGCTGGCCTCGAACCTGTGGTTCGCGGCTTTCGCGCTGGCGCAGGTGCCGATCGGCGAGGCGCTGGACCGGGTGGGTCCAGCCTGACGGCGGGGGCTCTTGGTGCTGGTGGCATTGGGGGCGGCGGTCTTTGCCGCGGCCACCGGGCCGGGGGCGTGATCATCGGCATGGGGCTGATCGGCCTGGGCTGTGCGCCGGCGCTGATGGCGGCGTATTTCATCTTTGCCCGCAGTTATTCGGCAGCGGCGCTCGGCACCTTTGCCGGGGCGGTGGCAGGGCTTGGGTCACTGGGCAATGTGTTTCGGCGCTGCCCTATGCCTGGGTGGTGGGCCTGGTGGGCTGGCGGGCCAGCGTCTGGGGGCTGGCGGCGATGAGCCTGGCGGTGGCCATGGCGAGCCTGGCGCTGATCCGCGATCCCGCGCGGGTCGAGGGCCAGGGCAAGGGCTCGATCCTGGACCTGCTGCGCGACCGGCGGCTCTGGCCGGTCTTTGCGATGATGGCGGTCTGCTATTACCCGGCGGCGGGTTTCCGCGACCTGTGGGTCGGGCCCTGGGCGCGCGATGTGTTCCAGTTCGGCGAGAACCGCATCGGCCAGCTGACGCTGGCGATGGGGCTGGCGATGGGGTGGGCAACTTCCTTTACGGGATCATGGAACGCTACCGCGACCATCGCCGCGCCATCATCATCGGCGGCAACCTGGTGGCGGCGGGATGCCTTCTGGTGCTGGCGGGCTGGCCGCAGCCGGGGATCGTGCCACTATGTGCTGCTGTTCACCCTGGGGCTGTTCGGCACCTCGTTCCCGCTGGTGATGTCCTACGGCAAGGGGATGCTGCCCAAGGCGATGCTGGGGCGCGGCGTGACGCTTTTGAACTTCTTCGGGATCGGCGCGACGGGGATCGCGCAGATCGCCACGGGGCGGATGTTCGGGGCGATGGGGCCCGAGGCGGGGGCCGAACGCTATGGCATGGTGTTCGCGGTCTTCGGCGTGTCGCTGCTGATGGGGCTGGCGGCCTTTGCGTTTGGCCGACGGGCGCGCTGAAACGCCTCTTTCCCGAGGGGCGAATTGCCGTAAGGGGCGACGTCCTTGACGTGAAGGAGACCCCTGATGGGCTACAAGGTCGTCGTCGCGGGGGCCACGGGCAACGTGGGCCGCGAAATGCTGAACATCCTCGCCGAGCGCGAGTTCCCGGTGGACGAGATCGCGGCGCTGGCGTCGCGCAAATCTCTGGGCACCGAAGTCAGCTTTGGCGACAAGACTATCAAGACCAAGGACCTGGACACGTTCGACTTCACCGGCTGGGACATCGCGCTGTTCGCCGTGGGCTCTGGCCCGACGAAGGAATATGCGCCCAAGGCCGCGGCGGCGGGCTGCATCGTGATCGACAACTCGTCGCTCTATCGCTACGACCCGCAAATCCCGCTGATCGTGCCGGAAGTGAACGCGGATGCGATCCACGGCTACAAGAACCGCAACATCATCGCCAACCCCAACTGCTCGACCGCGCAGATGGTGGTGGCGCTGAAGCCGTTGCATGACCGCGCGAAGATCAAGCGCGTGGTGGTGGCGACCTACCAGTCGGTTTCCGGCGCTNNTAAGGAAGGCATGGACGAGCTGTGGGACCAGACCAAGGCAGTCTACAATCCCGTGGACGACGTGCCGCCGAAGAAGTTTTCCAAGCAGATCGCCTTCAACGTGATCCCGCATATCGACGTCTTCCTGGACTCTGGCGAGACCAAGGAAGAGTGGAAGATGGTGGCCGAGACCAAGAAGATCCTCGACCCCGCCATCAAGGTCACCGCCACCTGCGTGCGCGTGCCGGTCTTCGTGGGCCATTCGGAAGCGATCAACATCGAGTTCGAAGAGCCGCTCGACTGGCAGGAAGCGCAAGACATCCTGCGCGAGGCGCCCGGTGTCATGCTGGTGGATAAGCGCGAGGCNGGCGGCTACATCACGCCGATCGAGTGCGTGGGCGAATATGCGACCTATGTCAGCCGCGTGCGGCAGGANTCGACGGTGGAAAACGGCCTGTCGCTTTGGTGCGTGTCCGACAACCTGCGTAAGGGCGCGGCGCTGAACGCGGTGCAGATCGCGGAAGTGCTGGGTCAGCGGGTGCTGAAGAAGGGCTGATCGCCGGTCTGGCGATCCTGACCCTGGACCTGTTGCAGGGGTAAGATCGCGCCCCCCTTGTCTTTGCGGGGTCAGGCCGCGTACGCGCGCCACGTCGGACCGGATGCGGCTGTCTGCGAAGCGGTGCAGGGGGAAGAGAAGCAGCCAGAAATACTGCGCGGCGGACGGCGACCAGAAGGCCAGCGGGATGGACAGCGCGAAGACCAGCGCCGTGGTCAGCGACGGCCAGGCCAGCCGCCAGGCGCTGAGGTCGCGGTGGGTGTCGGCGGCCAGCCCGGCGCGGACGGCATGCCAGGACATGCCCCCGAACAGCGAGATCGCCATGGTCAGGTAAGCATAGATCGCGGTGGCAAGGCTCCCGCCGTTTTCGATCAGCAAGTCGGTGGCGAAGGGCATCCAGCTGATGCCCAGAAGAAAGCCGAGGTTCAGCCAGAGCAGCAGGCCCGAGGACCGGACGATCCAGCCGAATTTCTCGCGGTGGCCCAGCCAGAACACGGCGATCACCAGGAAGCTGATGACATAGCCGGTCAGCCGGGGGCGCAGGTCCTGCAAGGCCTGCCACAGCGCGGCATCGGTCATGGTCTCGGCGCCATCGGGCAGCGACAGTTCCAGCACCAGAAGCGTAATGGTGATGGCAATCACCGCATCGCAGAAGACGATCAGGCGCTCGTTTTCGTTCTTGTCCATGCGATGCCCGTGGATGCGGTCAGCCCGCCGCAGCCTAGGGGCGCGGCGGGGCGGGATCAACCGGGCGTCCCAGGGGCGGCGCGTCGGACGCCATCGCCGCGCCCCGGCCTGGCTGGCCGGGTCCTTCAGTCCAGCCGTCAGAACCGTTCGGGGCGGATCACGCTGCAATCGGTGACGTTCACCAGGCCGATGTGATCCTNGACCACGGCGAAGGCCGCCTTCAGCAGGCCATCCAGCAGGTCGGGCCGGATCAGGCAGACCACGGCCACCATGCCACTGCGGCCGACCTGGCCCTCGCGGCTCCACCGGCCCGAGCGGCCAAAGCCGCCCAGCACAGGCAGCACGGTGAAGCCGCTGGCGCCACTTTTNNCCAGCGCGGCGGTCAGGCGGCTTTCCATCGGCGCCTCGATCAGGATTTCGACCCGTTTCGCGAGATGGGTCTGCATGGCTCAGCCTCCGGCCAGAAGGGGGCGAGGGTCAGGTAGACCGGGATGCCCAGGACAAGGTTGAACGGGAAGGTGATGCCAAGCGAGAGGGTGAGGGCGACCGAGGGGTTGGCCTCGGGCAGGGCCACGCGCATCGCCGCNNTTAAGACGGCGATGTAGCTGGCCGAGGCGCAGAGCGTCATCATCAGCGCCACGCCGCCGGGCGACAGGCCAAGAGCCAGGCCGGGCCAGGCCACCGCGGCGCCCACGACCGGCATGACCACGCCGAAGGCAAGAAGGCCGGNGCTGAGCACCGACCGCGCCGTGCGCCAGCCGCGGCNTACGACCAGACCCATGTCGAGAAGGAACAGGCAGAGCACGCCCTGGAAGGGCGAGACGATGAAGCTTTCGATCTTGGCCAGCCCGTCGGCGCCGGTCACCACGCCGATGGCGAAGGCGCCCAGAAGCAGCACGATCGAGCCGTTCAGCAGGATTTCCCGCCAGAGATCGCCATCCATCTGGCCCTTGCGCCCCGACCTGGCGGCCAGCCACAGCGCCGTGACGATGGCTGGCGCCTCCATCGCGGCGGCCACGGCCACCATGTAGCCTTCTGGCTCCATCCCCTGCGCCACGGCGGCGGCGCTGGCGGTGACGAAGGTGACGATGGAGATCGAGCCGTAATGCGCGGCGACCGCGGCGGCATCGACCGGGCCGAGGCGGCTGAGCATCCGCAACAGCGCGAAGGCCGCCACCGGCAGAAGCAGGCTGAGCACCACCCCGGCGGCGAGAGCCGCGAAAAGCCGTGGCTCGGCGCCGTGGCTGGCGACGGCGGCGCCGCCCTTGAAGCCGATGGCGAACAGCAGATAAAGCGACAGGCCCTTGGCCACGGCCTCGGGAACCGAAAGGTCGGACCGCGCCAGGGCGGCTGCCAGCCCCAGCACGAAGCACAGGATCACCGGCGACAGAAGGTTGGCGCCAAGCAGGAGACGATGTCGGTCACGGCGGGCTCCGGCTGGGTTCCCGCTTAGCTAGGTTCGGGAGTCGGGATTTCCAGAGGCGGACTGTCACACCGGAACGAAGCTGGCGCGGGCCGGATCGTATTGTTCCAGCATGCCTTCGCCGGTGTCGTTCCACAACCCGTGCAGCGTCAGCCGGTCGCTGTCCACCGCCGCCTTCACGAAGGGGAAGGTCAGCAGGTTTTCCAGACTGACCAGCACCGCCTCTTTCTCCAGCGCCCGAAGCCGGGCATCGGCAGGAAGCTGCACGACGCGCTCGTAGCCCGGTTTCAGGATATCCATCCAGCGGCCGACAAAGCTGGACTTCGCCTCCAGTTCCGGCGCNNGGTGCCGGCACATGTCGTGGCAGCCCTTGACCCCGCCGCAGGAGGAATGGCCAAGGATCACGATATGCGCCACGCCCAGGCTGGTGACGGCATATTCCACCGCCGCCGAGGTGCCGTGGTATTCGCCGTCCGGGTTGTAGGGCGGCACCAGCCCGGCGATGTTGCGATGGATGAAGAATTCGCCCTCGTCGGCGCCGAAGATCGAGGTGACATGCACGCGGCTGTCGCAGCACGAGATCACCATGGCGCGCGGGTGCTGGCCGCTTTCGGCAAGGCGCTTGTACCAGGCCTTGTTGTCCTGGTAGGCGGTGGCGCGCCAGCCCTGGAAGCGCTGCACAAGATAAGTGGGAAGGGGCCGCACTGTCAGCATTTCCGGTCCTTTCGCAATCCCGCTTACCTGACTACGCTGCAATTGCAGAAAATTCGAGAGGGTTCCTTGGGCGAGGGCAACCTTTTCTTCAGCACGGCGCCGGAAGATCGCTTTCGGGTGTGATGTTGAACGGGTGTGGCCATGATGGCTGGAATGTAGTCGCCTTGCGGCTGGCTGAACGGATTCGGCAGGATGCCGAACCGATTGCCGCGATCTATCGCGATCTGGGCACGGCCTCGGCCGAACATGTGGTGTCGCGTGCCCTGGGGAACTGGCGCTGGCCATGGCCGGGCTGGCCGACCGTGTGCAGGCGCATGACCTGGCCGATCTGGACCGCCAGCTCAGGCGGTTGCAGGGCATGGCGGGGCCTTTGGGCATGGTCAGCCTGGGCGAGGTGGCGGGGATGTGCGGGCCTGTCTGGCCCGCGCGGACGTGACCGCCTTCGCCGCGGTCTGGGCAAGGCTTCTGCGCGTGGCCGAACGGTCGCTGACCACGGACCTGGACCTCTTGGACCAGACGATCTGAGGCGGGCGTCGCCCCGGTGACGGCCGGGGCCTCGGCCGTTTCGGCTTTTGCGGTTCGCGTTTGTGCCCGGTGAATCGAGGCCCCGGCCTGCGCCGGGGCGAAGGGGACAGGATGCTGGGACGGCCTGCCGCGCTTGACCTTGGGCAGGCCATTGGCTAACCCCGCCGCAGCTTTCCCGACCCATCCAGACAGGAGCCGCGACCGTGGCCAACCCTCCCTGCTCATCCCGTTTACGACGGCATCGGCCCCGAAGTCATGGCCGAGGTGAAGAAGATCATCGGCTGGTTCGGCACCCGCCGCGGCGTGACCTTCGACGTGTCGGAAGACCTGGTCGGCGGCTGCGCCTATGACGCGCATGGCACGCCGCTGACCGATGCCACCATGGCCAAGGCGCAAGAGGTGGATGCGGTTCTGTTGGGCGCCGTGGGCGGGCCGAAATACGACACGCTGGACTTCAGCGTGAAGCCCGAGCGCGGGCTCTTGCGCCTGCGCAAGGAGATGGACCTGTATGCCAACCTGCGCCCGGCGCAGTGCTTCGATGCGCTGGCCGACTTTTCGTCCCTGAAGAAGGACGTGGTGGCGGGCCTCGACATCATGATCGTGCGCGAGCTGACGAGCGGCGTCTATTTCGGCGAGCCGCGCGGCATCTTCACCGAGGGCAACGAGCGGGTGGGCATCAACACCCAACGCTATACCGAAAGCGAGATCGCCCGCGTGGCGCGGTCGGCGTTCGAGCTGGCGCGCAAGCGGGGCAACAAGGTCTGCTCGATGGAGAAGGCCAATGTCATGGAATCCGGCGTGCTGTGGCGGCAGGTCGTGCAGGAGGTCCACGACAAGGAATACCCGGACGTGCAGCTTAGCCACATGTACGCCGACGCCGGTGCCATGCAGCTGACGCGCTGGCCCAAGCAGTTCGACGTGATCGTGACGGACAACCTGTTCGGCGACCTCTTGTCGGACCTGGCCGCCATGCTGACCGGCTCGCTTGGCATGCTGCCCTCGGCCTCGCTTGGTGCGCCGATGGCGAACGGCCTACCGAAGGCTCTGTACGAACCCGTGCATGGCTCGGCGCCCGATATCGCCGCNCAGGGCAAGGCCAACCCGATCGCCTGCATCCTGAGCTTTGCAATGGCGCTGCGTTACAGCTTTGACATGGGCGAGGATGCGACGCGGGTCGAGAAGGCGGTGGAAAAGGTGCTGGCCGACGGTCTGCGCACCGCCGACCTGATGGGGCCGGAGGGCGGCACGCCAGTTTCCACGGCGGCAATGGGCGATGCGGTGATCGCGGCGCTGGACGCCAGCCTGTAATTGGCAGCTGTGTCGGAAGCAGGCCCTGGAAGCGCCCGCTTCCGGGGCCTTTGTTGCAAGGTCGCGCTGCGTGAAATATGCCCGCGTCGGGCGGGGTGGGGGCCTTGCAAGCCGCGCACCGCGGCGCGATGGTGCGCCCGATGAATCGGCGGTGCGCGACTGCCGGACGGAATCCCTGATGCCAGCCCTTTCCCCGAATTTGCGCGGCGCGCTTCTGTCGCTTGGCGCCTTTGGCCTCTATGCTCGGACGTGTCCATCAAGGGCCTCGGCCTGACGATGCCCTCGATCCAGGTGCTGTTCCTGCTGGCGGGCGGGACACTGCCCTGGATTTTCGGCCAGTCGCTCTTGTCGCGGCCACGGGCCAGCCTGAAGCCGGCGCTGCCGGGGTTGACCGCGTTGCGGGTCGCGATCACGCTCGGCAATGCCGTGCTGGTGACCTATACCTTCACCAAGCTGCCGCTGGCCGAATGCTATGCCATCTTCTTTACGATGCCGCTGATGATCACCGTGCTGGCCTGGCCGATCCTGGGCGAGCGGATCGACCCGCGGCGGGGATTTGTGGTGCTGATGGGGTTTCTGGGCGTGCTGGTGGCGCTGGACCCGCAGGCGACCGAATTCCAATGGGCCCATCTGACCGCCTTTGGCGGGGCGAGCCTGGGGGCGGCGAACGGGATCCTCTTGCGCCTGATCGGGCCGCGCGAGACGACGGGGGTCATGATGGTCTATCCGGTTGCGGCGCAGTTTCTGGCGGCGGCGCTGGTCATGCCCTTTGTCTGGGTGCCGCCGGGGCTGGATGCGGTGGCCATCGCGCTTGGCGCGGGGTTGCTGGGCACCCTGGGTGGCTTTGCCATCATCGCGGCCTATCGCATGGCGCCTACCATCGTTGTGGCGCCGATGCAGTATTCCCAGATCCTGTGGGCCAGCCTGCTGGGCATCCTGATCTTTGACGAATGGCCGGGGCGATGACGGTGGTAAGCATCGCGGTGATCATCGCGGCGGGGGTGCTGCTGTTGTTCATGGCCAGGGAACGCCCGCAGATCGCCTGAAAAATCGTGGAGCGCCCTTGCGGCTGGCAGCGAATGCGGCGACACTGTTGGCGCTATCACAGGGCCTTGCCCCTGAGCCGGACCAGTCCAGATGCCTCTGTCCCAATCGAACCTGCGCGGCGCGTTGCTGTCGCTTGCCGCCTTTGGAATCTATGCCACGCATGACGTCGTGGTGAAGTACCTGGGCGGCAGCTATTCGCCCTTCCAGCTGATCTTCTTTGCGGGGCTTTTGTCCTTTCCGTTGGTCACCATCCTGCTGATGAGCGACAAGACCGACGGCAACCTGATCCCCAAGCACCCCTGGTGGACGGCACTGCGCACGCTGTGTGCCGTTCTGACCGGGCTTGGCGGGTTCTATGCCTTTTCGCAGCTGCCGCTGGCGCAGTGCTATGCGATCTTCTTTTCCATGCCACTGATCATCACGCTTCTGGCAATTCCGATCCTGGGCGAGAAGGTCGGGGTGCGGCGCGGCATTGCCGTGCTGGTGGGGCTGGCNGGCGTGATCGTCGTGCTGCGGCCAGGCGATCTGGACCTGGAACTGGGCCACCTGGCGGCGCTGTCGGCGGCGACGACGGGGGCGCTGGCCTCGGTGATCGTGCGCAAGATCGGGTCGGACGAGCGGTCGGTGGTGCTGATGCTGTATCCGATGATGGCGAACTTCCTGCTGATGGGGGCGATGATGCCCTTTGTCTATCACCCGATGCCGGTGTTCCACTTCGGCTTCCTGGCGCTGATGGCCTGTCTGGGGCTGACCGGCGGGCTGCTGTCCATCGCCGCCTACAAAACCGCCCCGGCGATCATCGTGGCGCCGATGCAGTATTCCCAGATCGTCTGGGCGATGCTGTACGGCTGGCTGTTCTTCGACGAGGGCATTGATTTCTGGACGGCGGTCGGCACGGCGATCATCATCGCCTCNGGGGTCTATATCGTGCTGCGGGAAAGGACGCCGCGGGTTTCGGGGCATACGCCGGTGCTGGCCACCAAATCGCGGTTCGAGGCCCCGACCTTNCCCCGCATCAGCCTGATGTCGCGGCTGTTCGAGCGGCGGCGGCAGGCGGAGTGAGAGACCCCTTGCAAAGCCGGGGCGGGCCGTGTAACCCCGCGCCACGGTCGGAGCGTAGCGCAGTCTGGTAGCGCACCTGCTTCGGGAGCAGGGGGTCGGAGGTTCGAATCCTCTCGCTCCGACCAATTTCCCGAGTATTAACAAGCGCTTAGCGGGTGGCCTGCAGCACGGTTTGCCGTGCTGGAACACCCTCATAAGCAGATGGTACGCAGACGGGGCAGCTCGTAAGCCTGTTGCAGATTCGCCGCAAATCAAAACGCCCCCGCCTTGCGGCGAGGGCGCTGCGGCGTCAGGACGAAGGAAAAGCCCCGCCGCTGGTCCCGATGTTCATAACGAGGGTCGGTGACCTTAACCTCGGCGAGCCGTTGACTACTCGCAACGCTGGACCGGGTGTCACATGGCTGCCCCAGCGCCTTTGCAGGGAGAGCAGAGGCGGACCTTCAGCACGTCCTCGCTCCAGAAGGGTTTGCGGCAGCGCAGACAGGTGCGCCAGCCGACATGCCGGATCACACGGGGCGGTAGGCTGTCATGGTCCAGCACCGCCGCGCGCCGCGCCCCCATCCTCCGGCCACCGTGCCGGTTCGGTGATTCCCGGCGACGGCACCACGGGCAGCGTCATGGGGCGCGCCCTGGGGCGGGGTTTCGGCGCAGGCGCGGNNGTACAGGAGCGGGCGGGTGATCCGCCTGCCAGCCCGCCAGCCATGTGGGAACCTCGCTCACCCGGTCCACTCCACATAGCCGCGCCGGGTCTTGGTCCAGTGCCCGAAGCAGCCGTCTTGGTGCATCCGCACGATGCCCTCAAAGGGGAAGTCCCGGTCCAGCTTGCCTGCTGCCATCTGCGCCGCAACGTGGTCCTCGAAGGCGGCCAAGCTGCCGTACTCCCGCTCGAAGGGGCTGCGGGGCGTTGCCCGCAAGGCCTCGAGGCGCTGGACACGCCGCAGCATGGACCGCACGTCCGCCATGTGGTTACCGGGCCTCGAGCGCTTCGATGCGGTCCTGCAACTCGCCGACTTTCTCGGTCAGTTCCACGACCCGGTTGGCGGTCGCGGCGAGTTGCTCCATCAGGGTCGCCATCTGCGCGTCCTGCCGGTCCTTGATCCGGTTCGCAGCCATCGCCTGCGCTGCGGCGGGTTTGGGGGCGGGTTGTCTCATTCGATCACCTTCAGTTTCTGGAGAACGTCGTAGGCGTCCGCGCGGATTGTCTCGTCCGCGCTGTCGCGCATGATTTGCAGCATGGAAGCCACCGTCAGCTGGCGCAGGTCGCCCCGCTCTTGGTCGCTGAGGCTGGCAAGGGCATCGCGGTGGCGTTTCAGGTACTCGACCGCGTCCACGGGGACGACTTCGAGCGGGTGTTCCATCTGGTCGGCTATTCCCACAGCCCAGTCCACCGCCTCCCGGTAATGCTCGATGGTCTGTGTGGTCAGCAGGTGGCGCGTCTCCGACCCGAGGATCAGGGTATGCACGAAGCAATCCTGCTCCTGCGGTTCGTAGGCGCAGACAAGGTTCCGGGCGGTGCGGATCACGGTCACGGGTTCACCGCCCTCGCCTCAAGGGCGATGATCCGCTCTTCCAGGTTTTCGCTCGACCGCACGTTGGCGAGGTTGCTCAGCATGGCGCTGATCTGTTGACCCACGTCCGGCGGTACCAGCCCGCTCGCAACTGCCACGGCGACTTGCGCCAGCTGCTCGCTCAGCGGCAGGGAGGGGTCAAACTCGAACTGGACGGTCTGGGACTGGCTGCGCAGGGCGGGCAGGATACGGTTCAGCACGAGCGCCGCGTTGGCGGCATCGCCCTCCTTCGCCTTTGCCAGAACCCCGTCCAGCACCGCGCCGCCCTCGTCCAGCATCCGCTGAACCAGCTTGGCGCTCTTCGTGCGCCCGGGCGTGCGCCCTTGGGNGTTGCCACTGACCCCCTTGGGCCATTGGCCCTTCCAAGGCTCGGGCTGAAAACCCTGCATCCAATCGGGCTGTGCAGCGTCAGTCATGATCAGTTGCTCTTGCAGGAAAGGATTAGGGATCAGACGGCGAAGGCTTTGTCGGCGCGGGCTTTGGCTTCCCGGTAGGCACGCACCTCGTGAGGCTTCTTGCCGACAGCCTTCTCAAGCTGCCCGAAGATCAGCGGCGCATTGCGGTCCAGAAGGTCCAGGGCCGCTTGCATCGCGCGCTGGCGTTTTACCGCGCCCGGATTGGTCTTGCTGTTCCACATGCGCAGAAGCGCACCCTTCATGTCGTCGGTTATGCCGGAAAGATAGCTCGGCGCTCCCAGGATCGCGCTGACAGTATCCGCGTCCCCCTGTCNGATGGCGGCAGTCACGAAGCCCATGCGCTGCCCTGTGGTCAGCCCCTTGCAGTGCGCCCGCACCTCGGTCGAGATGACATGCGACGCACGCGCGATCACGGGCGCGTTCAGCTCCTTCTCGATCAGGTCGATACCCGCCTTCATGTTTTTGGATGCCCGGTCGAACCTGGCGGTGGCGGATTGCAGCACCTTGTCGGCATGTTCCGCAGTTCGGAGAACGGCGGCTGCCTCGGTCATCGACGGGTCGGCGGCGGCAGCTTGGCGCGCGGCGTGGCAGCGCCCAACGTCCTCGTAGGCGTGCTTGAAAGCGTCCACCACCTGCGCCAGTTCGCCTTCCGTCTCGCTGTCGTAGTCTTCCAGCGAAGCCACGTTCTGCGGATGCAGCGAAGGGCTGACGAGAACATTGACTCCAAGTCCCAGATTGACTGACATTCCTTGACCCCATTTGGATGCTGACGCTCATGCATTGCTTGCATGGTACCGCCCCAGCAATAAGTCTTGCCAGCATTTTCTTTTAATTCCAATTAGATACGTCCAGCTTCGCGCGCGCGACCTCCTGATATGGGATCATCGGGTCGCGCAATTGGGTGCCAATCGGCCACTAGGCGCCAATAGACGCAATTCGCTCTAGCCTGTCATCTTTTGGCTTTGGACGCTTTGGCGGTGCAATGCCCGCAGGGGTTTGCGCATAACCACGTGCAAGGAGGCTCAATTGAAATTGGTATTGGAGGATGGGCGCGAGGTCGCGCTCGACTATGCGGGCAGCACGCTCGACGGGGACGAGGTGCAGGTTATGGGCTTCGACACCGACCATCCCGACATTCTGTCGGTGACGCTGAACCTGCCGCGCAGCGATGCTGGGCGCATAGCAGCCGAGCTGGGGCTTGGGGAGCCGGTCGCGTGATAACCACGACCAACCGCCCGGTGCGCCGCATCATCCCGAAACCGCCGCCGCTCCTGCTCGCGCCCCACATGCGCGTGCGGGTCGTCACCATCGCCCAGGTACGCGAGGGGCGGTTACGGGCACTTGTGGGAAGGATGGACCGCCGCGCCTCCATCAACCTGGACGAAGGGTTCCGGGCACGGGTCGCAGGGATTGCAGCCAAGCGGGGCACCCTGCACTAGCGGGCAAAGCGCTGCCCAAGCGCTGTAGGGGGTGCGGTGCAAGCCGCGCCCCTTTCCCTACCCTAAACCCGCAAGGGGTTGCCCAAGCGCTGTAACACGGGGCTACGGGGTCAGCGAATTGCTTCGTAGGGGTTCATACCAGACAGCAGCCGTTCCCGGACAACTGCCAGCGCCTTGAGGGCTTCTGCCGGGTTGTCGCGGACACCCTTGCCGACAGCTACCCCGTCCCGATACGCCGTGAGGTAGTCACCTTCTTCCCGCCACTCAATCTTTGGGTCTGGGATGAAGCTGAAAGGGTTCTCCTTGTTCATTGGGGATGGGGTGACACAGACAAATTGCCCCCATTGGTTCAAAATGGAGTGCAGGACGTAGTTCCCGTCTTGCGGCCACCAGCCCGTTATCTGTTCCGAGCGCTGCTCGGGGTCGTTCTTAACCATGAAGCGAACATTCGTGTGGCACTGTTGTGGCTTCATGCGCATGTAGTTCAACTCTTCGTCGCTGGCACGATGTACCCTAACCACGGGAAGCCTTTTAATCTCCGCCACGGTCTGCGACTCCCACTCGCTCGCCGGGAACGACCAGTCGTCCAGTTCAGCCAGGAACTTCACCCGAACAGCTTCTAACTTGCGCTTGCCTTCACCCATAAGCCCCGTCCCAAATGACTCCGACGGTGCAGAGATGGGTTGCGACCATTACGACAGCAACCCCTGATTGGAACAAGCTGGCCCGGGCAGCAAATTGATCGCCACAGGGGTTTTCCCTGTGATAGGTCAGTCCAAGGTCGAACTGGGAGGGTCCAGCATGGCGGATGGCGGAATAGATGCGATGTCCATCGGCACCGTGCTTACTGGTGTCGGCACGCTGGCGGGCGCTTTCGCGATCTTCGCGGCAGCTTGGATGGGGACGAACACCTTCGAAGCATGGCGGCGACAGAAGTTGTCAGAGCGCCGCATCGAGCAAGCGGAGCGCATCCTGACAGCGACCTACAAGGTTAGGCGCGGGCTGTCGTTCGTGCGCAACCCGATGCTGTGGGGGCATGAATTACAGGCCGCTGAGGACTACCTCAAGGAAAAGGGCCAGTTGTCTGGATCGAAGCGCGAAGACGATAGGTTAACCACAGCTCAGCTCTACTTCACCCGCATGAACGGGGAACTGGACAACCGCCGCGCCCTTGATGAATGCCTGCCGATGGCGCGGGCGCTGTTCGGNGAGCAAGTCGAGAAGGCCATGGATGAGCTGAATCGTCATTTCAACTACGTTAATGCGGCCGTTCAAGCGCAGTATCGCTTTGATGAACACACCGAGAGGGAGTTTCGAGACGACATCGAAGGCCAGTTGTGGAGCGGCTACCCAACCACCGCCAAGAATAAGATGGATCAAGACATCGCGGCGTTGGTGGTTACCATTGANGGGGCCTGCGTGCCGGTTCTGCGCCTCGAAACTTGATTTGGGCTAACGCACGGCTCACAATCCCCGGTAACCACACCCAGAGGGCGAGCGCATCCAAAGGCTTGCCAGTCGAGGCGCCCTGAACGGGTATCAGACGGGCGGATGCAGGGCGGCATTTAAGGGAGGTACCCTCCTGCGGCATTTAGGGGAGTACCCCTGCGGCGTGGGCGCAGGCGCGGGCACGCATACGCGCAAGCGGCAAACTGGGTGTACTGGTAAACTGGGGTAACTGGGTAGGGTGGTACCCCTAAATTGGCTAAGTGGCTGTTTTTATTCACTACACCCAGTTTACCCAGTTTGCCACCACTACACCCACATTACCCACCCTCCCTGTAGTAGTTAGGGGGCGGTCTTAGGCCTGCACATCCAAGGACCGGCATGGTTCTGTTTTTCAAGGTACTCGCTGCTATGCTTGTTCCACCAGCTTTCGGACGGGCAAGCACCGTCGCTCATAGCAGACCGCATCACCTCGCCCACGTCCACCCACGTCCCGGGATCAAGGTTTGCGAACTTCGCCTTCAGCCAGTTGCCGAACGGCAGCGCGTGCTGGCTCTTCGGCCCCCGGCTGCGTCCGACAACGCTGGTTGGGGTCAGGGCGGTGTCCAGCTCGTCCCAGTCCGGGCGGGTGGCGTAGATGGGTTTGCCGTTACGGGNGTCGGCCCCCACCTCCACACGCTCGGTAGAGAACTTCCATGCCCCGCCTGTTGCCTCGGCCAAGTTCCCTTTCACCTGCATCAGCACCCGTTCAAACGGGCCGGGCGCGTACTCGTCGGTCGTCGGGGNTTCGATCACGGTGCAGAGGCTTCGACAGGTCTGGGCAAAAGCCGCCGATCCCAACACTCGGTGCAGCATGGACCGCGACGTATCCTTGCCAAAGTGGGTGACACAGACAACCGCAATGCCATGCTCCTGTGCTAGGATCAGCCACGGCTCCAAGATCGTTCGCAGTTGCCCGCCATCGTTGATGTCAACCTTGCGCAACCTCTGACCCGGCAGATAGCTCGTCACCGGGTCGATCACCAGCATGGCGAAGGGCAACCNCTCGGAGCGGGCGATGGTCAGCCACCTGGCCACCTCAACAATGTCGTCCTGCATGGAGAAGGTGTTGCGCTTCCCGTTCTGCATCACTCCCTGAATCTCGATCACGTTATTAAGGTTGGCACCGCAGGCGGTAAGCCGGGNGATGGTCATTTCCTCAATGCTGTCTTCACTGCCAAGCCACAGCACGCGCCCAGGTTCGCGCTTATCGCCGGGGATGCCATGCGGTCCCGGCCAAGCCGCGCCCGTCGTCACCCGCGCTGCAATATCCGCGAGGACGGTCGATTTACCTGCGCCGCTCTCGCCCGCAAAAATCGTGATGTACCCCTTCGNGATCCATCCGGTCCAAAGCCAATCGACCGAGCGCATAGCAACGCCGCCAAGGGTGCGTCCCGTAAGCGCGCGGTCACTCGTCGCCGCCATTGGTGCGGCAGCGGGCACTTTGGCTGCGTTGCTCATGGGATTAACCCACCCTTGCCGTTGCGCTTCAGCGAACACGGCGCGGTGGCCGGTAGCCGATGGCTGAAAGCTGCCCCAGGTCCGTGTCGCGTCCTTCGGGTCGTATTTCTCGGAAGATTGCGACCATTCCACCCACAACCCGCGCCCGGTCTCGCCCAGTTCCTTGAGCGCCATCCCAATCCGGACCCAAAGCTGTCGGTCATCGGACCGCAGATGCGCAAGCGCCGACCGAAGTTCCGTCACCGTCTTGGGGCCAACCGAAACCTCCACAACGGCACTGGGGCTTGTCGCGGCGACCCGGACAGTTGCATGGCGTGGAACAAGCACCTGTTCAACAAAGGGTGCCAAATCAACGGCGACACCGTCGCGGATCATTCGCTCGGTGACGGTGAAGAACCGGGCCGCTGCGTAAGCTTCAATCCCACTGCCGTTGGACCCAAGCGCCACAAACGCTTGCCCGTATCCGAGGGCATGGGCTCCGCGTTCGCTCGGGCTAACCTCGACATAACCCTGAACATCATTTGCCAAATCCGCGAGCCTGTTTTGAACCACACCGTCAAAGTCGATGCCTTGCCAATGCGCGCCGGAGCCATCCGCGCCAAGGGCGAATCCCAAGCCCCAGTCCGCCCCTCTGCTCTCAAGCGCCTCTTTGGCTTCATGGTATGCGGCGAGCTGCGCCCAATCCTCGGNGGTGTCCAGCTTCCCGTGGCGCCGCTGGCCGTTGACGTAGTGCGGCACCTTGCGCGGCTTGTCCTTCCCCGGCTCGGGAACGGACTGCCAGAGCAGCCAGCGTCGGGCTGTGACCATGCGTTCGCGCAAGGAAAACTCGTAGCGAGTTTGGGCGCCGTGGCCGGGGTGGCGGGGTCTGCTACAGTGTGCATGTGCAAGTACCTTCTATCTGACTTTGCGACCGGGCGCTGTGGGGGTGTCCGGTCGTTTTCTTTGGGGGCGGCTCATCATCGGCATCTGGCGCAATCGCCTAGACTTGCATCCGATTGGAATTACGCAGCATTCCGCGCAATCCGCCCAGATGTACCGTCAGGCGTTCGACTTGAGCCAAGGGGCGTTCGGGGCGCAGGGGACGTTGACGACCTCGACCGGGCGGGGCCGATTGCGCGTGCCCGCAACCGAACTGGCGCTGGTGCTGGCGAAGTGGTGCTTCTCGATCCAGTCCATCAATTCGGACCGGCGATAGCGGACGGGAGCGCGGATGCCGTCACCGAGCTTGACGTGCGTCGGTCCGGTTCCTCGGACCCTCCAGATTTCAAGGGTGTTGACCTTCAATCCCATGATCTTCGCCGCTTCGGCGGTCGTGAGCAGGTCGTGCGAGAAAATGTCCATAGGGTCATCCCAGCTTGTGCCGTAGCCGCTCCCTGAGCGGGGTTGTGGGCAGGTCAAGCTGTGGCCAGCAGCACCAAGGGAACACCCCTTGGCAGACTGTCCGGGTCCTGGGGGCTTTCACCCTTACTGCACCGGCGAATGGCTCTGGAATGTTCCTCGTGGGCGCGCCCCAGTGAGGCACGACCCGCCGTAGCGGGCAGCAACCCTCTTAACGCAACTCAACATTGACGCGGTAACACAAAATTTCGTCAGCTAACTGCATGGTTTTGATAGTAACCTGACTGCAACATCCAAATTACTGCGGGTCGCACCAAACCTGAGAAGCCGGACACCCCGCAAAACGCGCGCGGCAGCGCTGTTACCCGCTGCCGCTACCTACCCCCGCAGCCTACCCCGCAAACGCGCTGTACGCGCAAGGCACGCAGCCGCCCGCACGCTTACGCCCGCAGGGCACCACGTTTGCACCGCTGGCCTTCGCCGCTGCAAGCCACCCTCGTTTTCGATGTAGTCCCCGATGGCTTGCACCTCGCGATGATAGTCCCGCAAGTCGGAGGTCTCCAAATAATGGCGGGCGGTCACGCCTTGCGGAACATGGTTCGTCAGCAGTTCCAGCTTGGCAATGTCCAGACGGCAGGCCTTCACACCGAGGGTCACGAAGCTGCGCCGCAGGTCATGCGCTGACAGGCGATCCATGCCGATGGACTTAGCGAACCGTTCCAGCGGCGCGCGGGTGTCGCGGATATGACCCGTTGCGCCCCTGCTCGGGAACACGAACTTGCTCTTGGTCGGGGCGCGGTCGTCGGCAGCCTGCCGTGTCCGCAGGACCGCCACCGCCTGCGACGACAAGGGCAGGGTGATGGGGTTCTTGTTCTTGGGGTCTTCAATGTGCCACGAGCAATTGGCCGGGTCGTCCTCCAAGTGAACGTTGCGCCATTCCAGGGCTGCGCCTTCGTTGCGCCTTGCGCCGGTCAGCAACAGAAACTGAACAAGGTCCAGCCCGGCGCGGGTGTCGGCGCTGAATTGGGGGTTCTGCCGAGCTGTGGTCAACAGGTGCCAGAACGCCCCGACCTGCTTCCGGTCCACATGGCGGGTGCGCACCTTGCCAGCTTGGTTCGCCATCTCGTCTTTGATGATGCTTACGGGGTTGCGCGCAATCAGCGGCTCGCCCTCAGAGGTCTGGTATTGGGTCATCGCCCAGTTGATGAGGGTGCGCAGGATCTTGAACGCGAAGGCCGCGGTACCCGGCGCAGGTCGCTTCCCGGCCACTCCTTTGGTCGCCAGTTCTTCATACCGCTTGCGGCACTCGGTCGGGGTGATGCCCGCAATCGCCCGGTTCTGCCAGTTGGCGAAGGTCGTCTTGAGGTGGCGCTCCATTTCTTCGCGCGTGCTCTGCTTCAGCATCCCGGGTCGGGCTAGGAAGGCGTCGGCAACCTCGCGCAGCGTCACCTTTGCAGCTTCGTCCTCGCGCCGTGCATCGCGCGGGTCGATGCCCATGCGCATGGACCGGAGGTGTTCGCGGGCAACGTCGCGGGCTTGGTCCACGGTGAAGACACCATAGGGGCCGATGGTGATGCGGATGGCGCTCGTGGTTCCCACAATGCGCCCCTGCACGACGAAGGACACCTTGCCGGTTGGGGTGATGCGGGCACCGAACCCCTTGGGTTCGACGCACCAGTGAAACTCCTCTTTGGTGCCGGGTTGCAGCCGGTCAATGTACCCCTTCGTCAACTTGGTCGGGGTAGCTCTGGCTTCCTGCCTTTTCATCAGTGGACGCTCCTCATAAGCAGATGGTACGCAGCAACCGTAAAGCTGCACCAAACTGCATAGGGGCGGTTCTGCCGTCAGGCAATTGAAATCGTTAGATAACAAAAATGAAACAAGCTGCGTAAAGCTGCGCAAAACTGGTCTGCACCTGCTTCGGGAGCAGGGGTCGGAGGTTCGAATCCTCTCGCTCCGACCAGTTTTCCCGGATTTCAGTTCAGGCGGAACGCAAGCGATGCAGGGGATGCCCCGACCGTAAGCGGCTTGTCGCTTCGGGCTTTCCCTTCGCCCTGTTGCAGACGCGATTCGGTCCTGCGGAACCTGCGTCTCACCCTTTCCTCGCCCGGTCCTCGGGCCGCGCGTCCGCGTGGAAGCGGGGCGATTCGTTGCGGAATTCGGCAGTACCACTGGTGAAATGATCAGAAAAATCACAAACGTGATTGACAGTGAAAAGACGCGATGCGTCTATGGACCCTGACGCCACTTGTCCGGGACGCCATGAGGATTGATCGCGCCAGCGCCATCCGGCAGCATCTCTTCGCCAAGGGACATTCCACGATTGCCGAGATCGCGCAGGCCGTCGGCGCCTCGGAGCCGACGGTTCGCCGCGACCTGATGGCGCTGGAGGCCGANGGGCACATCGTGCGCAGCCATGGCGGCGCGCAGATCGCGGCGGCTTCGGGCATCGAGATTGCCTTCGAAAGCCGCGAACAGATCAATCTTCCCGTCAAGCGCGCCATCGGCGAGGCGGCCTATCGGCTGCTGCGGCCCGATACCTCGGTGTTCCTGGATGCCGGCACCACGGTCTTGCAGCTGTCGCGGCGGTTGCGGCTGAATCCGATGCCGCTGCGGGTCTTTACCAATTGCCTGCCGGTGGCGCAGGTGCTGATGCCGGTGCCAGAGGTCGGCGTCACGCTTCTGGGCGGGGCGCTGCGCCGCGAGAATGCCTCGATGGTGGGGATCCTGGCCGAAGCGGCGCTGGAGCGGTTGTGGTTCGACCAGCTGTTCCTGGGGTCNGGCGCGATTTCCGAGGATGGCGGCATTTCCTCGGCAGACGAACAGGAGGCGCGGCTGAACGCACTGATGCTGACGCGCAGTGCGGCGCCCATCGTGCTGACCGATGCCGACAAGTTCGGCAAGCGGCTGACCTATGGCGTGGCGCGCCTGCGGGCGGGGATGCAGGTCGTCACCGATGCGCGGCTGGCACCGGGCTGGCAGGCGAGGCTGGCCGAATTGGGCGTGGGCCTGGACATGGTGGACGCCGGCTGATGGACCGCGTTCTTGGCATCGACGGCGGCGGAACGAAGACCGAGGCGGTCGTTGTCGATGCGTCGGGAACCGTGCTTTGGCGCGACCGGACCGGCGGGCTTGACCCGCTGGCGGGATCGGACTGGGAGGCAAGGCTGGCCGTCCTTGCGCGGGCGGCCGGGCCGGTGGTGCAGGTGGCGGTCGGCCTGCCCTGTTTCGGCGAGATCGAGGCGGTGACGCGCCGGCGGGAGGCGGTCGTGGCGGCGGTCTTCGGCAGCGTGGCCAAGGCGTTCAACGATGTCGAACTGGCGTTCGAAGGGGCGCTGGCCGGGCAGGATGGCGTGCTGGTCCTGGCGGGCACCGGCTCGATGGCCTGGGGACGCGGGCCTTTGGGTGTGCATCGCGTCGGNGGGTGGGGCGATGTCTTCGGCGATGAGGGTTCGGCGTTCTGGATCGGGCGCGAGGCGCTGGCGCGGGCCAGCCGGGAACTGGACGGACGCCAAGCCGACAGCGGCTTTGCCACGGCGCTGCTGGCCGGGCTGGGCATCGGGGCNAAACACCTGATGGCCTGGGTTCACGCGCTGGAACAGCCGCGTTCCGGCATTGCGGCCCTGGCGGCGCTGGTTTCCGATCTGGCGCGGGACGGCAACCGCGATGCCGTGGCGCTGCTGGCCGAGGCCGGGCAGTTGCTGGCCGATCAGGGGCTGACCGCGGCGCGGCTGTGCGGAACAGACGCGCGCTGGAGCTTTTACGGCGTGATGGCCGATCCCGTGGTTCGCGCGGTGCTGGCCGAACGGATGGGATCGCCCCAGGCGCCCGCGCTGCCGCCCGTCGGGGGCGCGGTGCTGGTGGCAGCGCGGGCCGCCGGATGGCGGACCGGGACCGCGTTCATCGAACGGCTGCGGGATGGCGCGCGCCCCGGCACGACGGAGCCCGGGCCATGACCGGACACCTGCCCATTTGCCATCCGGCAGACGGCGCCCGCCCATCAGGGGCGGTGTCATCCGCATACCCGGAGACCCCCTTTGCCCGCGCCAGGCGCGCCAATTCATCACCGCGTCGCCTGTTCTGGGCCGCGGCACAGCAGAAGGAGGCCTGACATGGCCAAGATCACCCTTGTCGGCGCTTANCCGACCGTCTTCGCGCAGAACATCCTGGGCGACGTGCTGTCCAACCCCGAACTGGCCGACAGCGAGATCGCGCTGTACGACATCGACGCCGAAAGGTTGTCGACCTCGGACATCATGGCGCGGCGCATCGGCAGCACGCTGGGACTGGCGGGCCTGCGGGTCACCGCCACCACCGACCGGCGCGCGGCGCTGAAGGGGGCGGATTTCGTGATCCTGATGATGCAGATCGGCGGCTACAAGCCGTCGACCGTCATCGACTTTGACATCCCCAAACAGTTCGGCCTGCGCCAGACCATCGCCGACACCCTGGGTATCGGCGGCATCTTCCGCGCGCTGCGCACGATTCCCGTGGTGCTGGACATCGCCCGCGACATGGCCGAGCTGTGCCCGNNCGCGCTGATGATGAACTACGTCAACCCGATGGCGATGATCAGCTGGGCGGTGCAACAGGCCTATCCGCAGCTTGCCTATGTCGGGCTGTGCCATTCGGTGCAGGAAACCTCGGGCCACCTGGCGCGGGTTCTGGGCGAGGATATCGCGCAGATCGACTATCTGTCGGCGGGCGTGAACCACGTCGCCTTCTTCACCAAGTTCGAAAAGCGCCGGGCCGACGGGTCGCGCGAGGACCTCTATCCCCGCCTGCGCGCCATTGCCGCCTCGGGCGACTATCCCGAGGGCGACAAGGTGCGCTTTGCGGTGATGAAGCACTTCGGCCACTTCGTGACGGAAAGCAGCGAGCATTTCAGCGAATACACGCCCTGGTTCATCAAGCGCGACCGACCTGATCTGATCGACCGGTTCCAGGTGCCGCTGGACGAATACATCCGCCGCTGCGAAGAGCAGATCGCCTGGAACGAGCTGCGGGCCGAGCTGGAGGACGCGGCGGCGCCCATCGAGGTGTGCAAGTCCAACGAATATGCCGCGGCGATCATCCACGGCATGGTGACGGGCACCAACCACCTGATCTATGGCAACCTGCGCAACGACGGGCTGATCGACAACCTGCCGCGGGAAGCCGCGGTCGAGGTGCCCTGCCATGTCGACCGCAACGGCATCCAGCCGGTGCGCGTGGGCCGGGTGCCGCAGCTGGCCGCGATCATGCGCAGCCAGATCAACGTGCAGGAACTGACGGTGCTGGCCGCCCTGACCGGAAAGCGCGAGCATATCTATCACGCCGCCATGATGGACCCGCATACCGGGGCGGAACTGTCGCTGGANCGGATCCGGGCGCTGTGCGACGCGCTGATCGCCGCGCACGGCAACTATCTGCCGGCCTATCGGTAGGGCGGGCGATGGCCAGGGTCTCGATCCGCGACGTGACCAAGTCCTATGGCATCACCAAGGTGATGCACGGCGTCAGCTTCGACGTCGAGGACGGCGAATTCGTCGCCCTGGTCGGGCCTTCGGGCTGTGGCAAGTCCACGCTTCTGCGCATGATCGCGGGGCTGGAGGACATCAGCTCGGGCACGGTGTCGATCGGCGGGCGCGTGGTGAACGAGGTCGAGCCGAAAGAGCGCGACATCGCCATGGTGTTCCAGAACTACGCGCTGTACCCGCACATGACCGTGCGGCAGAACATGGGCTTTTCGCTGCGCCTGCGCGGNGGTAGCCGGACCGAGACCGACCGCGCAGTGACCGAAGCGGCCGCGATCCTGGGGCTGACAGCCTATCTGGACCGCAAGCCCGCCGCCCTGTCGGGCGGCCAGCGGCAGCGGGTGGCGATGGGCCGCGCCATCGTGCGCCGACCCGCGGTGTTCCTGTTCGACGAGCCGCTGTCCAATCTGGACGCGGCGCTGCGTGTGCAGATGCGGGCGGAAATCCGGTCGCTGCACGAACGGCTGGGTTCGACCTCGATCTTCGTGACCCATGATCAGGTCGAGGCGATGACCATGGCCGACCGCATCGTGGTGATGCGCGCCGGGCGGCTGGAACAGGCCGGGCCGCCGCTGGAGCTGTACGACCGGCCCGCCAATGCCTTTGTCGCGGGCTTCATCGGTTCGCCCGCGATGAACCTGCTGCCCGCCAGGGCTGAGACCAGCCAANNGCTGGTGCTGGCCTGCGGCACCGGTCTGGCGGTCGAAGGTTCTGCCAGCGGTGACGTGCTGTACGGCATCCGGCCCGAGCATCTGGACCTGGTTGCNCCCGACACGCCCAATGCGCTGACCGGTACGGTGGGCCTGATCGAAAGCACAGGCGCCGCCATGTTCGTCGAGGTGCANGCGACCGGGGCGCCGCTGCACGCGCTGTTCTCCGACCGGCCCGCCCTGACGCGCGGCATGCGCATCGGCCTGCGCCCCAAGGCCGGGCACGCCCATGTCTTCGATGCCGCATCGGGGCAACGGCTGTGACTCCGATGCCCCGGCCCGTCCCGCGATACCCTGCCCGAACCGTAACCCAAGGAAGGACATGACATGAGACTTCTCGCCTCGACCGCCGTGACCCTGACGCTTTGTGCCCTGCCCGCGCTGGCACAGACCGACATCACCTTCCAGCTTTGGGGCAGCCCGCAAGAGGGCGAGGTCTGGAGCAAGGTCGCCGAAGCCTTCCATGCCGCCCATCCCGATATCTCGGTGAAGGTCGAGGTGGCCGACTGGGACAGCTATTGGGAAAAGCTGCGCGTGCTGATTTCGGGCGGCACGCCGCCGGATGTCTTTGCCATGGACGCGCCGCTGTACCCCGACTGGCAGTCGCGCGGGGCGCTGCTGAACCTGCAGCCCCTGATTGACGCCGACCCGGCGGCGCTGGACGGGGTCTTCCCGATCACGCTGGAGGCCTACAAGACGCCCGAGGGCTATTTCGGCCTGCCGCGCGACTTCCAGACCATCGTGCTGTATTACAACAAGGCGATGTTCGATGCCGCGGGCGTCGCCTATCCCACGGCAGACTGGACCTGGGACGACCTGCGCGGCGCTGCCAAGGCGCTGACGCTGGACAAGGACGGCGACGGGTCCGTGGACCAGTGGGGCTTCTGGGCCGAAGCCTATGACCAGGAGCCGTTCTGGGGCAGCGTGGTCTGGTCCTACGGCGGCGACATCGTGGATGTGCCCGGCAAGACCCTGATCGGCAGCGAGGCGGCGCAATCGGCGTTCGAGTTCATCCGCGCGATGTGGCTGGACGACAAGTCGATGCCGACGCAAAGCCAGCTGGCGCAGTACGGCTATGACGGGTTCCTGGTAAGCGTTTCGGCCATGGGCGTGTCGGGGCACTGGTCGGTGCCTGACTATGCGGCGGCGGGGCTGAATTTCGACGTGGCGCCGATGCCCAAGGTGGCAGGGCGCGCGACCGGGGTGAACAGCGCGGGCTTCGTGATCTCGTCCGCCACCAAGAACCCGGAAGCCGCCTGGGAATTCGTGAAGTTCGCCACGGGCGAGGTTGGCCAGACCGAACTGGCCAAGCTGGGCTTTGCCGTGCCGATCCGCGAAAGCGTCGCGGCCAGCGACGCCTATCTGAAGCAGGCGACGCCGATCAATCACCAGCTGTTTGTCGATGCGCTGGCCTATGCAAGGCCAAAGCCGGTGTTCCGCGGCTATGAGGATTGGTCGGGCGCGGTGGGCGATGCCCTGACGCTGATCTGGGAGGGCAGATCCGACGTGGCGGATGCCGTGGCCGAGGCGGTGGCNCGCGGCGACGAGGCGCTCGCCAAGGCCGCCGAATAGGCGCGTCGTGGTCGGGCTTCGCCCTCTGGGACGCGAACGGCTGTGGGTGCTGGCCTTGCTGGCGCCCACGCTTCTGGGGCTGGTCCTGGGCACCTTCGGGGCGATCTTCGCCACTCTGGGCCTGTCGGTGCTGGACTGGGATCTGCTGACGCCGCCGCGGTTCGTCGGCCTGCAGAACTATCTGGACCTGCCCGATGGTAAGCTGTTCGGCAAGGCCTTGTGGAACACCGTCACCTTCGCGGCGCTGTATGTGCCGCTGGTGATGGTGTTCTCTTTCGCCGTTGCGCTGATGCTGAACCGGGGCGTCCGCGGCGAGGGGCTGTTCCGTGTGCTGTACTTTCTGCCGGTGGTCTCCTCGCCCACCGCGGTGGGGCTCTTGTGGACCTGGATCTATTCCGAGGACAACGGCGCGCTGAACGCCATCATCGGGCAGGTGGGGATCGAGCCCGTGAAGTGGCTCGGGTCCAGGATGGTGCTGTGGTCGGTGGTCATCGCCAATGTCTGGGGCGCGGTGGGCGAGGGCATGATCATCTTCCTGGCCGGGCTGCAGGCCATCCCGCGCGAGCATTACGAGGTGGCCCGCCTGGATGGGGCGCGGTTCTGGCAGCGGATGGTCTATGTCACCCTGCTTACCATGGCACCCAGCCTGTTCTTCCAGGCGGTGCTGGCGACGATCCACGCCTTCCAAGCCTTCGACTACATCTACATCCTGACCCGCACCGGCAACGGCAACTCGTCCTTCCCGACGCTGGTCTTTTCGATCTACCGCGAGGGGTTCCGCTTCTTTCGCATGGGCGATGCGGCGGCGCAGGCGGTGGTGCTGACGGCGATCATCCTGGCCTTCACCTGGGTCTATTTCCGCATGCAGAAGCGATGGGGGCGACATGAGGCTGAAGCCTGGGGATGTGGCGGCCTTCCTGGTGCTGCTGGCCGGGGCGGTGCTGATGGTGGCGCCGTTCCTGTGGATGGTGTCGACCTCGTTGAAGCCCGCGGCCGAGCAGTTCGACATGCGACTGATTCCGGCCACGCCGACGCCGGGCAACTATCCCCGGCTGTTCGAGCTGATGCCGTTTCACATCCTGCTGTGGAACTCGGTCAAGATCGCGGCGATCTCGACCTTTGGGCAGTTGCTGACCTGTTCCATGGCGGCCTTCGTCTTTGCCGTGGTGCGGTTTCCGGGGCGGAATGTCCTGTTCGTGCTGCTTCTGGTCACGCTGATGATCCCGGCGCAGATTACCGCGATCCCGCAGTTCATCATCTTCAAGGCGCTTGGCCTCTATGGCACCCAGGCGCCCCTGTACCTGCCGAGCTTTCTGGGCGGGGCCTTCGGCACCTTCCTGATGCGGCAGTATTTCCTGACCATCNNGATCGAGCTGGCCGAGGCGGCGCGGATCGACGGGGCCGGGCTGGGGCGGATCTTCTTCACGATCTACCTGCCGCTGGCGCGGCCGGCGCTGGCGGCCTTCGCGATCTTTGCCTTCCTGTTTTCCTGGAACGACCTGTTCTCGGCGCTGATCTATCTGCCGTCGGACCTGGAGAAGACGACGCTGACCGTGGGGCTGGCGCTGTTTCAGACCCAGTACGCGGCGCAGTGGCCCCTGATGATGGCGGCGGCGCTGGTGTCGGTGGCGCCGATGATCCTGGTCTTCATCCTGGCGCAGCGGCATTTTGTGGCCGGGGTGGCGGCCACGGGGCTGAAATAGGCGTCCGAGCTCGGACGCTTGATCGGGTCCTTTGTTATCAAGGGTTGCGCGGCCGCATTAACTTGGCGTTCAGAATTGCGCGGCGCGGTGGCGCGCAATGCGGGCTGTCGCGGCCGGGCCAAGGTGATAGGACTGGCGGCAGCGGATCAGCTGCAGCGGTGTCATGCCCCGACCCAAGACCATTTCCGACGATGACGTCCTGGCGGCTGCGCTGGAGGTGCTGGCCGCGCGGGGGCCNGCCTTTACCCTGGCCGACCTGGCGCAGAAGATCGGGCTTGCAAGGGCGACGCTGATCCAGCGGTTCGGCGACCGGGAGGCGATCCTGTTGCGCATCGCCGGGTTCGAGGTGGAGGCGACGCGGCGCTGGCTGGAGGCGCTGCCGGTCGAGACCGGGCCGGAAGGGCTGTGGGAGTTCCTGGCCGAAATCGTGGGCAGCATGGGGTCGGGTGCCGGGTTCTCGGCGCGGGTCGCGCTGGCGGCGCTGGAGGCGCAGAACCCCGCGCTGCGGGACCTGGCGCGCGAGCGCTATGGGCTGGTGCAGGCGGCGATTGCGGCGCGGCTGCCGGAGGGGCCGGAGCGCGAGCGGACGGCGGCGCATCTGCATGCGGTGATCGCCGGGGCGACGATGCAATGGGTGGCCTGTGCGGGCGAGACCGGGCTTGCCGATTTCGTGCTGGACCGGTTGCGCTGGACGCTGGACCATCTGCCTGCGGCGTTGATGGCCGCGCCGGTCTGATTTATAACCAACGTGTAGGTTATAAATGGAGGCCGGATCATGCGGATCATCGAGACGGGCGGCCTGCGTCTGGCGACCGAGGGCTTTGGCAAGCCGGGCGATCCGGCGGTGGTGCTGGTGATGGGAGCCACGGCCTCGATGCTGGGCTGGCCCGAGGCGTTCTGCACCGGGCTTGCGGCACAGGGTAGGCGTGTCATCCGCTTTGACCACCGCGATACCGGCGCGTCCACCACGCTGGCACCGGGGGCGGCGGGCTATGCTGTCGAGGACATGGCCACGGATGTGCAGGCGGTGATGGACGGCCATGGGATCGGCCGGGCGGCGGTGATGGGCATGTCCCTNGGGGGATACATCGGGCAGATGGTGGCGCTGATGGCGCCCGAGCGGGTGTCGGCGCTGATCTTGCTGGCCTCGGAGCCATTGGGCTGGGACGGGCCGGAGCTGCCGCACATGTCGGCCGCGGTTCTGGCGCATTTCGGCGATCTGGCCGGGCTGGACTGGACGGACGCGGCGGCAGTGGCGGAGTTCATGGTGGAGACCGAGCGGCTGTGTGCCGGATCGGTGCCGGGATTCGATGCCGACGCGGCGCGGGCGCGGGTGGCGGCGGTGCAGGCCCGGACGGACAGCCCGGCCAGCATGTTCAACCATGCCAGCCTGACCCTGCGGGAGGACTGGACCGGCCGGTTCCGCCAGATTGCGTTGCCTGTTCTGGTGATCCATGGCGCGGAAGACCCGGTGCTGCCNGCGGCAAATGGCGAGGCGCTGGCGGCGGGGATCGCCGGGGCGGAGGTGATGATCGTGCCGGGCATGGGGCACGACCTGGTGGCGCCGCATGTCGATCAGATCGCCGAGCGGGTGGGGGCGTTCCTGAAGCGGCGGACCCGCTGACCGGAGTGCCCCGGCTTTCCCGCTTTCGGCGGCTGTGGTTATCTGCCCCGGCTTGCCGGTGGGAGTGTTCGGGATGGAAGTTGTCGAAGCGTCGATTGCAGAGCTGCGCGCCGCGCTGGAGGCGGGGCAGGTCAGCAGTCTGGACCTGGTGGAGCGCTATCTGGCGCGGATTGCGGCCTATGACAGTGGCGGCATCCGGCTGAACGCGGTGACGGTGATGAACCCTGATGTGCGCGCGGAGGCCGCGGCGTCGGACAAGCGGCGGGCCGAGGGGCGGGTGTTGGGCCCGCTGGACGGCATCCCCTACACGGCGAAGGAAAGCTATGCGGTGCGCGGGCTGNNCCGCCCGGCGGGCTCGCCCGCCTTTGCCGGGCTGGTGGCCGGGCAGGATGCCTTTGCCATCGAGCGGCTGCGCGCGGGCGGCGCGGTGCTGATCGGGCTGACCAACATGCCGCCGATGGCCAATGGCGGCATGCAGCGCGGGCTGCACGGGCGGGCGGAAAGCCCCTATTCCGCGGACTGGCTGACGGCGGCCTTTGCCTCGGGCTCGTCGAACGGGTCGGGGACGGCGGTGGCGGCGAGCTTTTGCGCCTTTGGTTTNGGGGAGGAGACCTGGTCCTCGGGCCGGGCGCCGGCGGCGAACAACGGGCTGTGCGCCTATACGCCAAGCCGNGGGGTGATCTCGGTGCGCGGCAATTGGCCCCTGGTGCCGACGATGGATGTGGTGGTACCCCATGCGCGGACGATGGCGGACCTGCTGGAAATCCTGGACGTGATCGTGGCCGGGGATGCCGAAACGCGNGGNGATTTCTGGCGGCGGCAGCCTTTCGTGGCTTTGCCGACGGTGGAGGAGGTGCGGTAAGCATCCTATCCGGCGCTGGCGGGCGGGTCTTTGGCAGGCCGCAGGTTGGGCGTCTTAGCGATGTACATCAATGCGGATGCCGCGGCGGGCACGAACCCTGCGGGCGGGATCGGCGGGCCGACGGGGCGGCGGATCGAGACGCGGGCCTCGGTCCTGGCGCTGTGGGAGGCGGCGCGGCGCGATCTGGAGGCAGCNGGGGCCGAGGTGGTGGTGGTCGATTTCCCGGTGGTGTCGAATTACGAGGGCGACCGGCCGGGCTGCCCGACCATCCGCTCGCGCGGGCTGGTGGCGGCGGATTTCCTGGACCGCGAGGTGCTGGACCTGTCGGTCTGGGCCTGGGACGATTTCCTGCGGCAGAACGGTGATCCGGGCCTGAACCGGTTGCAGCAGGTGGACGGCGCGCTGATCTTTCCGCAGCCGCCGGGCGCCCTGCCCGATCGCTATCACGGGTTCAGCGGCGATATCTCGACCTATCCGGCCCTGGCGCGGCAGATGGCGGGGTGGCTGGAGGATCCGGGGTTCCTGGCAGTGCCGGGGCTGGAGGCGGCGCTCTGCGGTTTGGAAGAGACGCGGCGGGTTGATCTGGAAGACTGGATGGACCGGCTGGGGCTGGATGCGGTGGTTTTCCCGGCGGTGGCGGATGTNGGGGTAGCGGATGCGGATGTGAACCCGGTGTCGGCGGATCTGGCCTGGCGCAATGGCACCTGGGTGGCCAATGGCAACCTGGCGATCCGGCATCTGGGCATACCCACGGTGACGGTGCCGATGGGGGTGATGGCGGATACGGCCATGCCCGCGGGGCTGACCTTTGCCGGGCGGGCCTTTGACGACAGCCGGTTGCTGGCCCTGGCGGCAGCATTCGAGGCGACGGGAGCGCGGCGGGTCGCGCCGCCGCGCGTGCCGGTGTTGTAGGATGGGCAAAATTGCCCATCCGTGTCTCTTTCCGGTCTGCGATGATGAGGGTGGCAGACGTCAAACCTGAACAGGTGCATGTGAAGGGCGTCAAGATAACGGTCCAGTGGACCGTTCTTGGCCCTGAAGCCCGCGCCAACGGTCGATCCCGCGGATCAAGGACAGGCTCCATCGTGATCGCGCAGGATTGCATCGGGCCAGTGCTGGCGGCGGCGCTGGCGGCGGTGCTGATCGCCTGGCTGCCCGAGCCCGGTCGCCTCAACCACCGCCGGATCGCCGCCCTGGCCGGGCTGGCGCCCCATTCCAACGACTCGGGCCAGCGACTCGGGCCAGCGACTCGGGCCAACGACTTGGGCCTGTCTCGCGGCAAGCGTCACGTCCGGGCGGCCGCCCCGGTGTCCGCCGCGCGCCCTCCTCGCGGCATTCATCGCTTTGCGATACGGCCCCGTCCTAAAGGCCTTCCGCAAGCGCCTCCGGGGCGCCGGAAAGCCCACACAAACCGCCATCACCGCCTGCGCCAGAAAGCCGCTCACCATCCTCAACGCCATGATGCGCGACGGGAAGGACGACGTGAAACAGGCCGCGCAAAGACGGGTGCCACTTGGATAATGCTCTGAATAGTTTGACTTTCAATGGACACAAGAAGTTCTCTTCCCCGCTAACGCCCCCATCTTCACGTGGAAGGTCGCGGAAGCTGGCGGCATAACGTGGCGAGAGAGCGGCCCAGTCGCCGCAAAGGCAGCGCTTCGATCCGCGCCCCCGTGAAGGGGGCGACCATGTCCGTCAACATCGACCGCCCGCGCCACATCGTTTCGATCCGCGCCCCCGTGAAGGGGCGACTCACCGATGTGGAGCCGGTCGTGATGGCCGCGATGTTTCGATCCGCGCCCCCGTGAAGGGGGCGACCGCGCGCCTCTTGCACGCGCATGTCGTCCATGTGGTTTCGATCCGCGCCCCGTGAAGGGGCGACCGATGCCGACGTGGGTGGCAAGCCGCCCCTGCCGGTTTCGATCCGCGCCCCGTGAAGGGGCGACCAGTGATCCTGATGGGTGAGGAGTCGCTGCCGCAGTTTCGATCCGCGCCCCCGTGAAGGGGGCGACAAGGTGCCCTTGGGTGTGACCAAGCCGTGATAACCGTTTCGATCCGCGCCCCCGTGAAGGGGGCGACAAGTCTTCTGCGGCCTCTCGGCCGGTGTCGTAGTGTTTCGATCCGCGCCCCCGTGAAGGGGGCGACCAGCACGCTTCAGGACGCGAAGACCCTGGTGGACGTTTCGATCCGCGCCCCCGTGAAGGGGGCGACAAGAAGAAGGCCAGCGCGCAAGGCGTTGATTATGTGTTTCGATCCGCGCCCCGTGAAGGGGGCGACGGCTGTCTCGTCAAGTTGGGCGACAAGGCGCTGGTTTCGATCCGCGCCCCCGTGAAGGGGCGACGGCGTCCGGCTTCTGGTCTGGGCGCCCCGGCTGCGTTTCGATCCGCGCCCCCGTGAAGGGGGCGACGATCCGGTTGCGCGTGGGTCCGAGCCTCCTGCGGGTTTCGATCCGCGCCCCCGTGAAGGGGCGACAGCCGCCGCCGATGCGATCAACCAAGCCATCGGAGTGTTTCGATCCGCGCCCCCGTGAAGGGGGCGACCCGCGTCCACCGGCCCGTGCCGGGCTACGTTGTAAGCGTTTCGATCCGCGCCCCCGTGAAGGGGGCGACCTGACCAGCGGGCAGCTGATCTACCTGAATTTCTGGTTTCGATCCGCGCCCCCGTGAAGGGGGCGACTCCGGGGGTGATAACCTGTTGCTGTCAGGTCGGAAATCCGCTCGCGGATGCGGACGTCCCGTTCGGACTCGGCGGGCGGGGGCCTGCGCCTTCGGGATCGAAGACATTTGAACGATGTCAAAGAGCCAGCTCGGCTGCGGACCGGCGCGGCGAATGCGGCACGCTTGGGGTTCGCAGGGGCGTCAGACGATCAGGGTGCCGTTCAGGTCATCCGCCGNCTTCGCGCCGACATGCTCGACCCGGCGGGTCCAGTTTGCGCCGAGGAAATAGAAGCGCAGACTGTCGTGGCGCGGGTCGATCGCGCCTTCCAGCCGCGCCCGGAGTTTCGCCCATTGCGCCGGGTCCACCTCGATCTCGAAAACCGAAAACTGGACGCGCTGGCCGAAATCCTCGCAGGCCCGCGCCACCCGGCGGAGACGCTTCTTGCCGCCCTCCTCGAGCGTGTTCACATCATAGGTCACCAGAACCATCATGTCTTGCCTCAGCTCCAGAACCAGGGCGGATAGGCGTCGAGGTCGCCGCGCAGATGTCGGGCAAGGAGTTGGGCCTGAAGGTAGGGCACAAGGCCGAAGGGTGCCTTTTCGTCGAGAAAGGCGTGGTGGCGCTCTTCCTTCTTGCGCTCTTGCCAGGCGGTCAGCACGGTCTTCCGGCCCTCGTCGGTCAACAGGACGGCCCCGCCCTCCAGATGCCGGAAATNCGCCACCCGAAGCTGTTAACGGTTGATCAGCGACAGGGCCAGACGGTCGGCCAGCGGGGCGCGCAATTCTTCCATCAGGTCCAGCGCCAGGCTGGGTAGGCCGGGGCGGTCGCGATGCAGGAAGCCGACGGCCGGATCAAGCCCAACCGCCTCGCAGGCCGAGCGGCAGTCGTGCGTAAGCAGGGTGTACAGGAAGGACACAAGCGCATTCGCCGGGTCGAGCGGCGNGTGGCGTGACCTGCCGGTCCAGCGGAATGCGGCGTCGGGGCTGCGGATCAGCCGGTCGAAGACCGAGAAGTACAGGGCCGCGGCTTCACCCTCCGAGCCGCGCAGCGCGTCGGCGGTCGTATCCGATAGCTGCACGCGACGCAGGATCAGCGCCATCCGGGCGGAAGCCTCCTTGATGGGGTCGTCGGCGCCATAGTCCCGNNCTGCGCGCCGCAGCACGGCGCGTTGGTTGGCGATCTTGCCAAGGACGAAGGACCGCACGATGTCCTCGCCCTCGGCCAGCCGGTACTGGCTTCGGCGCAGCAAGACATTGCCTTGGACCGGCCCCTCGATACGGGCCTGGAAGCGGCCTGCGCGATCCAAGAGCACGATGGTGATGCCCCGCTCGGCGCAGCTGCCGATCAGGGCGGNGGTGATCAGGATCGGCCCGAAGGCGACGACCGAAGCCAGCATGTGCAGGGGCACCCGTGCCTTCTCGGCGCCCTCGACCTCGGCCACCAGGTTCTTGCCGTCCTTTTTCAGCGACGCCCCTTCCGTCGTGACATAGACCGTGTTCAGGAGCTTCTTCACTGCGGCGCCCCGTCCAGCGATCTGGCGATCATCCGGTCGCGCCAGGCTCGCGCGGGTCGGGCATAGCAGTCGGGTCGGCACAGGTCGGCCAGCGAGCAGGCACGGCAGCGCGACCGTTGCGGCGTGGGTGGCGGCGTGACGCGGGCTTCCAGCATCCGGGCAAGATCGGCGATGGCGGCCTCGGTCAGGGCGCGCAGGTCGCTGTCGAAGGGAACAGCGACGCGNNTTCGGGTTTCGGCGTAGAACAGCGCGCCTTCGGGGACGGGGCGGCCCGTCATCTCTTCCAGGCACAGCGCCTGCGCACAAAGTTGCGCCTCGTCGGCGCGGTGCAGCTTGGGCTTGCCGCGCTTGTATTCGACCGGCAAGGCAGTGCCATCGGGCGCGAACTCCACCATGTCGGCCACCCCGACCAGGTTCANGTGGCGCGAGCCAAGTGGCAGCGCCATCACCCGCCGCANCCCGCGCGCCTTGCGGCCGCCGCCCTTGTCGGCGACGGCGTGCAGCACATCGCCTTCGGCGGTGAAGCGGTTCTCGGCCCACAACCGTTCCAGATGGATCAGCGCCGCCTGGCGCAGGCAATAGACCGCATGCTGTACCGCCGAGAGGGNGATGGGCTCGCTCTCGGCGGGCATGGATCAGACCAGATCGAGGATTTCGACGCCACTTAANNGCAGGTCGTCGCGGTCGATCTCGATACGGTAGTCGCCGAACTTGCGGGCGGGAGCGAGATTGCCCAAGCCCCTGTCGTCCAGCGGGCGAAACTCGCCGTCGGCATCCCGGCCGATGCGGATGCGCTCGAACAGCTTGTGGGCGGGGGCGTTGCCCAGGGCGTTGTCGTGGCGGAAGACGATCAGGCGGCGCGTGGTCATCTCGCCGCGCGCGGCCGAGCGGTCGTGTTCGAACATCGAGACCAGAGCCTCGAACAGGAGTTGAAGGTCGGCTTCGGAAAACCCGGTGCGCTCGGCGAACTTGGCCGAGATGAAGCCGTGCGCGACATACAGGCCATAGGGCACGATGTGCTTTCGGCCCATGGTGCGGTTGTCGCTGCGCTGGTCGCCGTCGGAGCCTTCGGCGGCTTTCTTCTNTTCCGCCTCGTTGGTGGCGGCCATGCGGGTGACGGTGATCTCGACCGGCATGACCGGCTCGACCGAGTTTGCAAAGGTCATTTGGACCGGTCCCTTGACCTGGCCGCAGTTGATGCCGGTCGACATGACGGCGCCGAAGGTGCGGACGTCGAAGAAATTGGCGCACATCCAGTCGCGCAGCCGCATCGCTTCGGCGTCGTCCTTGGGGTTCAGCTTGGCGTCCTTGGCGGCCTTTGCGTCCTCGGGGCGCAGGGCGACATAGGCTTGCCTGTGCTNTTCGTTCAGGATTGCGCCTTCCTGGACATAGATGTGGTGGCCCGCTTCGCCCGTCCGCGCCAGCTCTACATAGTTGCGGATCTTGCGCTTCAGGCTGACGTCGCTGACCAGGCCGTGGTTGGTCTCGGGGTCCAGCCGCGGCATATTGCTNNTGGCATCAGGGTCGCCATTGGGATTGCCGTTCGTCACATCGAAGATCAGGGCGAAGTCGTGGCGGCGGGAAAGAGGTGTCATCGGGGTCTGTCCTTGCGGCAAACGGGATTGGGAAAACAGGTTGGTCATGCGCTTACCTCGGTCGTTTCGGCTCTCTTCGTGCTTGCGGAAGAAGTCGCTGCGCTGGTGGTAATAGCCAATACCGAACAGCGCCTGTTCAGCCGCCGACAGCGAGGCGGGGATCGGGTCATTGCCCGGCTCCATCAGATCGGTGATCGAGGTCAGCAGCTTTTCCAGGTTCACCGCCCGACCTGCGCTGAGTTTCCGCAGTTTCGAGAAGTGGTTCTGCGATCCCGCATCCAGTGTGCGGAACACCTTCTGCGGCGTGGCCGAGGCCGAGCCGTAGAACTTGTCCTTGATCGTGGCATTCACGTTGCCGCCCAGGGCAGCGCGCTGGACCTCTTCGTAGACGGCGAAAAGCCGCCCGAGGATATAGCCCTTGTTCAGGTTGGCGGGATCGAGCGCCACGGGCGCCTCCATGGAAAGGTTGCGGGTCAGGACGGATTTCAGGATGGCGGCGCGGTAGGCATTCACCTCGCCGTCAGACCGTATGCGCATGAGCGTGGTGGTCAGCAGCGTCATCGGATAGCGGGTGCCGGTCAGGATGGCGCGCATCCATTCCCCGGCGATCAGGGGCGGCACATTCTCGCGTTTGCCCTGCACCGCCATTTCGATCAGATAGCGCCACAGCGGCGGCCAGCCGTCGCGGGGCGGCGGCTTCAGTGCCATGTCCTTGAGATAGCGCTGATAGTTGCCGACCAGCTGACCGAAGCTGCTCTCCCAATAGAACCGCACCGAAAGGCGGGCGGCATTGGGGGCAAGGCACAGGACATGAAAGCGGATGCCGTCCAGTTGCGGCACGATCTGTGCCAGCGGGCGGCCGTCCCGGATGGCCGCGAGATGGGTGCCGATCTGCAAGGCCGCGATGGATTCTTCTTAAGCAGATCGGCCTTCTCNGTCGATCAGGTAGGCGAAAAGGCCTTCGGCTTCGGCCGCCGTCGCAGGATCGGCCTCGGCCCAGAACACGGTGGAGGCGTCGCCGATCTGCAGGCGGTGGCGGCTGTCTTTGTCGAGAAACCGGTTCAGCGCGGTCGTGTAGGCAAAGGCGGCCGCTTCCGAGACGGNGGCGTTGTCGCCCTGGTCGTGGCCATAGGAGGTGAAGGCATCGAGGTTGAACGAGACCAGGCTCGCCCCCGAAGACTGCGCCCCCGNCACGCCCTTGACCGAGGCATGCAGCCGCGCGACCGGCGCGGACTCGCCGGTGACAAGGCAGATTTGCGGGTCGGACGCGCCTTCGGCCCCGATCCGGCGCCACAGGGCGTGGGCTGCCGGGCGGTCGTGCAGGAAGCCGCGCTCCGTGCTCAGGCGGAAGACGAGGTTCTGGTCGGGCAGATCGTCCGGCCAGAGCGGCGGCAGGAAATGCTCGGGCTGCCAGTCCTCCAGAAACCGGCGCAGCGCGGTCAGGCCTTCGTCGTCGCTGTCGGCCAGCCAGTCCAGGTGATGCGCCCGGAAGGCGGCATGTTCTTCGGCGGTGCGCGTACCCTCGCCAGCGGTGACGCCCAGGACATAGGCGGATTTGTCCCACAGGAAATTCGGCGCCACCCCGGCTGTACGCTTCCTTGCCTGCGGCACCTGCATCACCCGCGGGCTGCGCTTCTTGTCGCTGTCGCGCAGGTCGGCGATTTCTGCAACCGAGCCATCGGGAGTCAGGATCACGCAAAAGCCGATCTTCTCGGCCGAAAAGCCATAGGGCGGCGCATCCGGCATCCGGTCATAGGCGCCGACCAGGGCGGACAAGAGGCTCATCGCCGGATCTCCGCGCTGCCGGGTTGCGGGACCTCCAGCATGCCGTCGCGCAGCGTGGCGCGGAACAGCAGCGACGGGCGGCCGGGCTGGCCGTGGTCGATGTCCCACAGCATGAAGCCCAGGTCGCGCGNGGATTCGAAGCCGAGTTCGGCGGTTTCCGCTCCCGGCGCGCGGGCCGGAAGGGGTGCGCCGGGTCNGATCAGGGAGAATTCGGCGGCGAATTCGCGGGTGCCGAGGCAGGGCTGGTGAAAGCACTGGCCCCGCGCGGCGCGGCGGTTGAAGATGTCCAGATGCTTGCCCTCGCTGTCGCTGGCGTCGGCGCGCGGGGTCAGCTCGAAATGCGCCTCGATCACATAGGCCGGGTTGACCAGCACGGTCGAGGCGCGCTGCTGGCGGTCTTCGTCCACCAGAATCTGCAGGCCGCCCAGATCGCCGCGGGTCATCGCCTGCCTGATCTTGCCCGCCGGGGCCTTGTGGCCCACCTCGTTGCGGCGGATCGACTGAAAGCGGATCGGCTCCAGCACATGGATGCGGTCGATCACCCAGCGGATCGNTGGCTTCCAGTGGATCGCCTCCAGGATGCCGCGCGCCGCCGAAGGCGGCATGACATCATAAGAGGCGCGTTCGACTTTCAGCTCGGGCCGGGTGAACAGGGCATGGCGGCCGCGGACATGCAGGCGGATTCCGTAGGGCATCGACTGTCCTTTCTGCAAGGCAACGGGCAGGTCATGGTGCCAGCGCAGTGCGACGTCGAAACGCTGGAAACAGGTCGACGATGCCGCGTGCGGGTGACAAAATCTGTCGCATCAGACCAGCCATTGGTTTTCCGAAAGCTCCTCCGCCCCTTCCCACCACAACCCGATCGCCTCGTGGTACAACTCCTTGGCCGTGAGCACGAAGAACTGGTCGCCGCGCAGGGNCTCGGCGCGGAACTCGCCCTTGCCGTTCCGGCGCAGGGCCTCGCGGTCGCGGACGGGGATTTGCACGGTGAAGGGTTGCAGGTCGCGCGCGATCTTGCCCGAGGNGATGTGCTCGACGACCAGTTGGGCGATGGACCCGGCCGATTCCGCGCAGTCGATGATGACGGGAACCATGCTGTCCTCGACCATGCGATAGGCCTCGGCCACGCTGCGATAGGCAAAGTCCAGGGCGCCGCTTCTGGGTGAAAAGAGGAACCTGCCAAGAATGCCCGCCTTGTCCAGCAAGTCCGGCCCCGCACGCCAGTAGACCCTTTCGAACCAGTCCCGGATGGCTTCGGGCTCCAGAAGAGCGTCGGTGCCGAAGGTGGCGGCCGTCGCCCGCATCGCCGCCGCCAGCGCCGCGATTTCCGGCAGGGNGGCGTGATCGGGCGCAGAAAACACCGTCAGCGTGCTGTCGGCCACAGGCCTCTTGCGCTCCCGGTTCACCCGGCCCGCTGCCTGTACGATGCTGTCCAGACCGGCCTCGGCGCGCCAGCCCTTCGGAAAGTCCAGATCGACCCCGGCCTCGATCACCGAGGTCGCTACCAGCCTGCAGGGTCGGCCCGCCGACAGACGTGCCTTGATCTCGGCAATGATCCNGCGGCGGTGGACGGGGTACTGACGGGTCGTCAGGTGCATCGCCCNCTCCAGCCCCGCGTCGCCCAAGGCGCGATACAGCGACAGCGCATGCTTGCGGCTGTTGACGATGACCACGCCTTGCGGCGTGTCACGCAGCGCCTCGATCAGGGCATCGTCCGCCATCGCGCCGCCCGCCACGATCCGAGCGCGGCGCAGTTGGCGCGCCAGGGCCTTGGGGTCCGGCGCAAGCTCCCGGCCCGCGAGGTCCAGCCCGCCCTTCAGTTCCATACTGTCAAANNGTGGCTGCGTCGCCGTACACAGAACGATGGTGCAGTCATAAAGCGCCGCCAATGCGTCGATCATCCGCAGTGTCGGCAGCAGCAGCGGGCGCGGCAGACATTGCGCCTCGTCCAGGACAATCACGCTGCNTTAAGCAATGTTGTGCAGCTTGCGGCAGCGCGACGGACGGGCGGCGAACAGGCTTTCAAAGAGCTGGACATTGGTGGTGACAACCAGCGGCGCGGCCCAGTCCTCCATCGCCAGGCGCAGCTTGTCGCGCGCCTCTTGCCCAGGTCTTTCGCTGTCGATGGCCGAATGGTGTTCCAGCACGACATCGCCCAAGTCGCCAAACATCGCTTTGAATTCCGCGGCCGTCTGGTCGATGATCGAGGTGTAGGGAATGGCGTAGATGATCCTGCGGTGGCCGTGGATTGCGGCGTGGTCCAGCGCGAACCCCAAGGAGGCCAGAGTCTTGCCGCCTCCGGTCGGCACGGTCAGGGTATAGAGGCCCGGAGCACGGGACGCCTGCGCGCGAACATGCGATAGAATGCTGGCCCGAAGCCGGTTCACGTCGGAATTCGCGCTGAACTGGGCCACGCGACGGTCAAACGCAGCGCGCAGATCTGGAAGGAGACCGGAAAGCGTTGGCCATTCGCGGTCGCGGATGCGACCTTCAAGCCTGTCAAAGAACGCTTCGGTATCGCGGAAATCCGCGTCCACCAGGCAGGAAAACACCATCCGCCCGGCAAGCGAAAGGTCAAAGTCCAGTGAATTCTGCTTAGCATTTGGCGANNCCAACTCTTTCGCCGCAGGCAATAGATCGACGACGGTGGAGGCTGTCACGTCGGGCGGGACATGATCGACAAAACCGCTCAGCCACCCATCAGNACTGGCTTTGTCTCCGGTGCTATCGGGCAGGCCAGCGTGATGGCCAAGGATGGTATGCGNCAGAATCCGTGCCGCAAACTGCGTCTCGGGACCAGCGCGGTCGCAAAGGAGCTTTCNCGCAGCAGTCGAATGGTCAACGCGGTCCGATTTTCCCTGCAAGACCCTGTCGAACGCGGGATCGTGCTTCCCGAAGTCATGAAACGCGGCTGCCAGCCGGGCGGCTGCGCTTAGGCCAAGGCAGGATGCCCTTGCCGCGGCGATCTCTCCCGTCTGCCTGAGATGCTCGTCAAGCCTCTGCCAATCGCTGCGGTCGCCATTTTGCCCGGAGTGTGCGTAAGCGAAAGGCAACGGGAACTCCGACGACGGCAACTCATGCAAACACCATGGTGATCTTCACAGCTTCGTTTCCAGCGTCTACGATTCGTTGGTGCATGGCGGTCGATTTCCGATGGCTGAGCGCCGAGGCAAACGATGGCCCCCGGTATTCCTCCCCGTTCTGGCGGGGAGGCTATCGGTCCCACCGGCCAGCTTCAACCGAAGGTCCTTTGACACCGCCGTCAGGGAGCATCGCCACACTGTGTGGCGGCCGGGGAGACCCCTGTTGCGCAGCGCGGCCCTTCCTTACGGCGGCGGAATGGTCCACTCTTGCCCCGGTCGTGAGGAATCCGCCGAGGTCGCATGAAGCCCGAGTACCAGGCACTTGCCCGACGGTCGCTGCTGCTGGCCAGCGCGCCGGACTCTGTCGCGCGGTTTGTGCTGGAGACGGCGCGGGTGCGCGGGTTTTCGCGGGGCGAGACGATCTTCCTGCAGGGCGAGAGGGCCAGCGCGATCTATATCGTCGCCGAGGGCTGGGTGAAGCTTTACCGGATCGCGCCGTCGGGCGCCGAGGCGGTGGTGAGCGTCTTCACCCGGGGGCGNAGCTTTGGCGAGGCGGTGGCCTTCCGGCATGACACCTATCCGGTGGCGGCCGAGGCGGTGACTGATTGCGCCCTGGTCCGGATCGAAGCCGACGTGATCCTGCGCCAGATCCGCGAGAACCCGGAGGTGGCGATCTCGATCCTGTCGGCGACCTTTGTCCACCTGCATGGGCTGGTGGCGCAGGTCGAGGCGCTGAAGGCCCAGACCGGCGCGCAGCGGGTGGCCGAGTCCCTGCTGGAGCTGGCGACCTGCCGGGACGGGCCCTGCGAAGTGACCCTGCCCTATGACAAGGTGCTGATCGCGGGGCGTCTGGGGATGAAGCCCGAAAGCCTGAGCCGGGCCTTCGCGCGGCTGAAGGAGCANGGGGTGACGATCCGGCAGAACCTGGCGGTGATCGAGGACCTGTCGGTGCTGCGGGACTTTGTCGAGGAAGACCCGGCGCTGGCCTGGGCGAAGGGCGGCTGAGGGGCGTCCGAGCTCGGACAGATTTTCGATCCTTTGAAATCAAATGCTTACCCGGACAAATTAACTTGGACTTAACCTTTCATCCGGCCAGCGACAACCCGGCAAAGGCAAGGACCAGCAGCGTGAGGCCCAGATCGAAGCCATTTTGCCAGGCGGGCGCGGTGGCAAGGCGCAGGTAGTGGCGCAGGATCACATGCGCCTTCAGCCCGGCCAGCGCCAGGACAGGAAGCGTGAGGGCGGCGGCCAGACCCGCGGCGGCAAGCGCGGTGGAGGCGGCGGAGAGGGCCAGAAGCAGGCCCCAGGCGCGGGTGATGGGGGTGATCCGGGTCATATGAGATAGACCACGGGAAAGAGCAGCACCCAGACGAGATCGACCATGTGCCAGAAGGCGGCGCCGGTCTCGACCGCGCGGGGCGTGGCAAGCCAGCCGACCAAGGCCAGCAGCACCATGCCCGCCAGCACATGCGCGGCGTGAAAACCGGTCAGAAGAAAGCTGAAGGTGTAGAAGGCGTGGCTTTCGGTGCCGATGCCCTGCGCGAAGAGATCGGCGTATTCGGCTGCCTTGAGGGCAAGGAACACCGCGCCAAGCAGGATGGCGGGAAAGAGNNAAGCGCGGACGCGGCGGCGCTGTCCGGCCTCGGCGGCCTGGCTGGCAAGGGCGGCGAACCAGCCGGAGGTGACAAGAACCAGGGTGTTCGCCGCCGCGCCGGTACGGTGAAGATGGGACTGCGCCTGGGCAAAGCCCGCCGGATCGGTGAGCCGGACGGCCAGGAAGGCCAGGAGGCCCGCGCCGAAGACGGCAAGTTCCGAGAAGATCAGCACCCACATCAGCAGCTCGCCCGGCAGGCCGCCGGGGCGGGCCTGCAGCGGCCCCGGCTGGCGACGGGGGTACGCGGGTTCGGTCGCTTCGGTCATCCGGTCACGAGTTGGCGGTAGATCTGCGGCAGGGCCTGGGTCAGCCTTTCGGGGTGGGCGACCAGGGCAAAGGCCCTGGCCGAAGAGGCGCGGAACCAGCNTTTGCCGTCGCGGTCCACGGTGATGCCGAACACGGCATGGCNTGCGCGGCGGGCTTCCTGAATGGCCATGCGGCTGTCTTCGATGCCGTGGCGGCCTTCGTAATGGTCCAGATCGTTGGGCTTGCCGTCGGTGATGACCAGCAGCAACCGGCGCTTGCGGCCTTCCTTCGCCAGAAGCGCCGACATGTGGCGGATGGCGGTGCCGAGCCGGGTGTAATGGCCGGGCTTCAGCGCGGCGATGCGGCCTTCGACCGCCTCGGCCATCGGCTCGGCGAAGCGCTTCACTTCCTGGACGAAGACGCGGTTGCGCTTCAGCGAGGAAAAGGCGTGGATGGCAAAGCTGTCGCCGCAGGCATCAAGGCCCCAGGCCAGGGCCGTCAGCGCCTCGCGTTCGATGTCGATGACGCTGCGGCCTTCATGCCCATGGCCGGGGATGCCGCTTTCCGTGCTGCGCGACACATCCAGAAGGATCGACACGGCAAGGTCGCGGCGTTCGGGCCGGGTCTGGCGCCAGACCCTGTCGGTGCCGTCGCCGGTGCAAAGAAAATCGACCCGCGCGCGCACCGCCCGTTCGGTGTCGAGCACGTCGCCGTCCGGGTGGCCAGGTGTCGAGACGAGGCTGGGACGCAAGGCCTCGAACTGGCGTCGGACGGCGCGGATACGCGCGGCGGCGCGCGGGTCGGCCCGAAACGGGGGTGTCGCATCGCTGGCTTCCGCGCGGGAGTGAAGGACGCGGGCATNGGAGGGGAGATAGCTGGCGCTGCGGACATCCCATTCGGGATAGGTGAAGCTGCCTGACAGCTGTTCGCGGTCCACGTCTTCGGGGGCGAGGTCCAGGTGCAGTTTCAGGCGGGTGGCGGGGGCTTTCGACACCTGGGCGAGGCCGATCTCGTCCTGGTCGTCGGCGGCTTTCTTCGCGGTATCCTCGTCGTCGTCCTCGACCCGGCGGTTGAGGTTGAGGAATTCGGTCATCGACAGGATGGCTTCGAACTTGTGCAGGATGAAGCTGTCGGTGCGGTCGGCAAGGTCGGCCTTGCGGCGGCGGGCCTTGCGGGCGGTCTTTCTTCGGACTCTTCGGGCGGNGCCTTCGGTGGCGCGGGCCTCGACGGCCGTGTGTTCACTGCGGGCAAGAGGCCGCAGGTCCGGCCAGAGCGGGACGGGCGGAACGGGCGATAGCCGCGCGGGGCCTTGCTTACAGGGGCGGAAGGGGATGGTTTCGCCCAGTGCGGCGCGCAGGCGCGCCTCGACGGCGGCCTCGGCCGGTGGCAGCGGAGCGGTGCGGCGGAAAAGCAGGGTGGCGGCGCAGAGGTCGGCATGAAGCCGGGCGTAGCCGGNGGCGAGGCGAAGCGCGGCGGTTGTCATCGCCTGCGCGGTTTCGATGGCGGCAAGGTCCGCAAGCAGCGGATCGGCATGGTCGGGCGCGAAGTCGCGCAGTGCCGCGGCGGCCGCGGCAAGCCAGAGATAGAGCGCGGCATTGGCGCGGGCATCGGGAAAGATGTCCAGGCTTTCGGGCAGGCGCAGGGTGGCGCCGTCGAAGCTGGCGCGCGGCGCGGCATCGGCCCAGGTGCCGAGGCGGCGCAGCANGGACAGGCGGTGGTGGCTGGTTTCCGGCGCCACCGGCTTGATCTCGACGGCGGGATCGCCGCCGAGACCGCGGANAAGGACTGCCAGCCGTCCGCCCACTTCGGAAAGCGGGACACGGGCTCCGTCGTGCATGGGGCNGCCATCCAGACGGCTGGCATAGGCGTGCCACAGTTTCCCGACAGATTCCTCGGGCTCCCATGGCTCGAACTCGATCCGTGGCATCGCCAGCCTCACCCGAAAACGGCGGTCACAAGATCGCGGAGCCCGGCCTTCACATCGGCATCGTCGGTCAGCGGCTCGATCATCGCGGCGCGGATGGCGCGGTCGTGCGTCATGCCGTNGGCGATGAGGCTGGCGCAATAGACCACCAGCCGGGTGGAGACGCCTTCCTCCAGATCCTGGCCCTTCATGGCGCGCAGCTTGTTGGCGAGGCGCACCAGCGGCTGCACCTGCGCCTCGGCCAGCCCGGATTCCCGCACGACCACGGGAATTTCGTGTTCGGGCCTGGGGAAGGTGAATTCGAGGCTGACGAAGCGTTGCCGGGTCGAGGGTTTCAGCGTTTTCAGGATGTTCTGGTAGCCGGGGTTGTAAGAGGCGACCAGCAGGAAATCGGNGTGGGCTTCCAGCTCTTCGCCGGTGCGGTCGATGGGCAGGATGCGGCGGTCGTCGGTCAGGGGATGCAGGACCACGGTCACGTCCTTGCGGGCCTCGACCACCTCGTCGAGATAGCAGATCGCGCCTTCGCGCACGGCGCGGGTGAGCGGGCCGTCGGCCCAGACCGTCTCGCCGCCCTTCAACAGCCAGCGGCCGATGAGGTCGGCGGCGGAGAGGTCGTCGTGGCAGGCGACGGTGTAGAGCGGGCGGCCAAGCATGGCGGCCATATGGGCGACGAAGCGGGTCTTGCCGCAGCCGGTGGGGCCTTTCAGCAGCANCGGCAGCCGGTNGGCCGCGGCGGCCTGGAACACCTGAACCTCGTCGCCCTGGGGCAGGTAGAAGGNGGCGGCCGCCCCCTTCGTCTTGATGTGCGAACCGTCCATGGTCATCACTCCGCCGGGCTGGCCATGCCGGGCTGGATGATCTCGCGGCGCGGGACGGCGACGGCGTAGATGAAGAGCACGGCGCCCAGGACCACGGCCACGCCGGCGCCGAAGCGCATGGCGTAGAACAGCCAGAGCTGGTCCTGCACGTCCATGTAGGCTTCGCCGTTCACGCGCTGCAGGTGGGTCTGGATGGTGCCCGCGAAGGTCAGCGTGAAGGTCATGAACACCACGCNCGAGGACATCAGCCAGAACGAAGCCATGTTCAGCACCTGGTTATAGGGGTCGCGGCCCAGGAGATGGGGCATGGCGTAGGTGATGATTGCCAGGTTGAGGCAGACATAGGCGCCGTAGAAGGCGAGGTGGCCATGGGCGGCGGTGATCTGGGTGCCGTGGCTGTAGTAGTTCACCCCGTGCAGCGTGTGCAGGAAGCCCCAGACACCGGCGCCGAAGAAGGCCAGCGTGGCGCAGCCGAGCGACCACAGGAGCGCGGCCTTGTTCGGGTGGTCGCGGCGGCCTTTCCAGACCATGACGAAGGCGAAGCTCATCATGGCGAAGAAGGGGACGATTTCCAGGCTGGAGAAGATCGAGCCGATCCACTGCCAGTAGCCGGGCGTGCCGATCCAGTAGTAATGGTGACCGGTGCCGAGGATGCCCGAGAACAGCGCCAGCGCGGCGATGACGTAAAGCCATTTCTCGACCACTTCCCGGTCCACGCCCGTCAGCTTGAGCATGAGGAAGGCGAGGATCGAGGCCATCACCAGTTCCCAGGTGCCTTCGACCCAGAGGTGGACGATGTACCACCAGTACATCTTGTCGAGCGCGAGGTTGTCGGGGTTCACGAAGGCGAACAGGAACAGGAGCGCCAGCACCCACAGGCCAAGCAGCAGGATGTTGGTGATCGCGGTCTTCTTGCTTACAAGCACGGTCATCGAAACGTTGAACAGGAAGATCAGCGCGGCGACGACGATGCTTANCTTGACCCAGCGGGGCTGCTCGATGAACTCGCGGCCTTCGTTGCCGAGAAGCCAGTTGCCGTCGAAGAGGTTGAAGAGATAGGTCACGACGACGCTGGTGCCGAGGACGAAGATCGCCAGCTGCAGCCAGGCGAGCTTTGGCGAGTGGATCTCGCGCTCGGATTCCTCGGGGATCAGGTAGTAGGCGGCGCCGAAGAAGCCGAGCAGCAGCCAGACCACCAGGCTGTTGGTGTGCAGCATCCGGCCGACGTTGAAGGGGATCAGGTCGGACAGGAAGTTGGGGCTGACATAGATCCAGCCCAGGACAAGGCCCATCAGCACCTGCACGGCGAAGAGGGCAAGCGCGACCGAGAAGTAGGCCAGCGCGATCTTCTGCGATTGGTATTTCATGGCGTTGCCTCCTTAACCTGCATCGGTCGGCGGCCAGTCCTGCGCGCGGATCGTGTTCACCCACAGCAGGAAGTCGGCGAGGTTCTGGTATTCTTCGTCGGTCAGGCCGAAGTTCGGCATCTGGCGGCGGCCTTCGATGCCGGTGGGCATGGCGTCCATCCAGCCCTTCAGCGCGATGAAGGCGCCTTCGTGGTCACCCGGCTCCACCCNCCAGCGGGTCATCACGTNTGCCAGCTCGGGTGCGAAATAGGCGCCTTCGCCAAGGATGGTGTGGCAGTTGATGCAGGCGTGCTTTTCCCACAGGCGTTTGCCCGCCGCGACGCTGTCGGTCAGCGTGGCGACGTCTGTGGAGGTGGTGGTGATGTAGCGGTGCGACTGGGCCGTGAGGCCCACGAATATCAGGATGAAGAACAATGACCCGCCGTAGAAGATGTTCCGGGCCATGCTCTTGGTCATGACTTCGCGCATGGCGGAATCCTTCCTGGAGCGTTTCAGGTGTTCCGGTGTGACCTTCGGGCGGCGTAGGGCCTTAACAAAAGTCAACCCGGCGGATGCGAATTTTCCGCCCCGGTCGCGGCGGGCGTGCCATCAGGCCAGGACTTCCACCCTTGCCTCGGGGAAGGCGGCCAGCGCCCGGCCGATGGCCGCGCGGTCCATCAGGCAGAAGGCGGTGGACAGCGCATCCGCGACGGCGGCCGAGGGCGCGCTGACGCTGACGGTCTGCCAGAGCGGCGGCTGCCCTTCGGGGCCAAGGATGTGGGGAAGGCCCGGCCCGATCAGCGTGCCGCNGGGCGAGGACGTGGCCAGGGCGCGGTCGCCGAGCCGGGCCGCGCCCAGGTGGCGGCCTTCGGGCGAGGCGATCACCGCGCGCCAGGGCGCCGCGCCGGGGCGTGNGCCAAGAGCCGCGATCTCGCCCATGTCGATCAGCGCGTCGGTGAAGCCCTGCGCGCGCAGAANGGCCGCGATCCGGTCGGCGGCCCAACCCTGGGCAATGCCGTTCAGCGTCAGCGCCTGGCCGGGATCAAGCCGGATTTCCTGCGGCGAAAGCCGCATGCGGTGCCAGCCGATCAATGCCCGCGCCGCACCGGCATCCGATCCGGTGGCGGTGGCGAGCCAGAGCGGCTGCACCGTGGGATCGAAGGCCCCGCCGGTGGCGGCATGGACCTGCCCGGCCAGCCTGAGGAGGTCGACGAGGTCTGGCGAGGGCCAGGCAAGATGCGCGTCCCGGTTCAGCCGGGTCAGCGACGAGTCGCGGTGAAGCGAGGCGATCGATTCGATCCGTGCGATCTCGGCTTCGATGCGCGCAAAGGTCTGGCGGGCCTTGTGCGGATCGGCCCCGACCAGCCGCAGGGTCAGGGCAGAGCCGAGCCCCGTGCCCTGCCAGCTTGTCACGCTGCCCGCATGGCCGGGCAGCGGCGCCAACGCGGTGGCGGTCAGGACAAGGAAACGGCGGCGGTTCATCATGTGGGCGGCTCCATCGCGTTGCGCCCTGCCGCGGGCCCCAGAAGGCCTACCAGAGCGCCACGACGAACAGAGCGAAGGCAAGGAGCCACAGCGCCCCGGCGGTGAGCACGGCGGGGANGTAGAGCGCAGGGAGTTCCGATGCGGCAAGGCGGGACAGCGCGGCCAGGGGAACCAGCGCATAGGCCAGGGCGACCGNGGCCGGGGCGACCAACGCACGCCCGGTATGGCCCAGCACGGCGCGGGACATCACCGACAGGGTCATGCCGCCCACGCCGCCGATGCCGAGGGCATGCAGCGCGGCAATTTCGGACAGCCAGCCCAGGCCAAGGCCAAGCAGGACAANGCCATGAGCGTTGACGGCATAGGACAGGTGAAGCGTCCAGAGGATCGGCCTGTCCCTTGTCCAGAGCCCGCGCCAGAGCGCGACCCGCAGCAATCCGGCCGTGCCACCACCAGCGCCAGCGGGGCAAGCAGAGCCTCGGGCGCCGAGCAGGTAGCCGAGCGGCTGGGTCAGCGCGGCGGCGATGGCAAGCGCGGCAAGCGGCAGGGGATTGCGGGGCAGGCGGTCCTCGCGCCCCGACTGGACCATGGCATTCTTCGTGAAGCCGGNGGTGACGCGGCCGCCCAGCACCATGATCATCGTGGCAAGCGTCAGGAGGCCCGCGCGCAGGCCCGACCAGGCGGTGTCGCCTGTGAGCCCCATCCATTCCAGATGCACCATCAGGTTGGCGGTCCAGAAGAGCGTCAGCATGACGAGGAAGATCATCTGCTGAGGCTTCGGGCGCCTGACCAGCTGGGTCAGGACCTTTGCCGCCAGGATGGGAATGAAGGCCAGGTCGGCGGCGGCGACGAAGGCCGNGGGAANGGTGCCCGACCACCAGACCGCCAGCCGTCCGGCCAGCCACANGGCGGCGACCGTGGCGATGAAGAGCCGCGGCGCGGCTTTCGCGCCGGTCCAGTTCGGCACGGCGGTCAGGAAGAACCCGCCGAGCGCCGCCGCGCCATAGCCGAAGATCATCTCGTGCGCGTGCCACAGATGCGGCGGCGCGGCGGTCGGCAGCTGCATCATGCCGCCCGCGGCGTGGANTGCCAGGTACATCTGCCAGACCGTCATCGACAGGATGGCAAAGACCCNCGCGGACAGGAAGAAGACGCGGAAGCCGTCGGCGAACAGGCGTTTCAGGGCGGTCATGCGGCGGCTCCTTCGGTGCGGGCGCGGCGTTTCAGGACGGGGCATTGTGACCCATCGTTCATGATGACCTGGCAGCGCAGGCACAGGACACATTCGTTGGCGTTGATGCGGCCGATGGCGTCGATGGCGCCGACGGTGCATTTCGTCTCGCACATCCGGCATTCGCGGCCGCATTGCGGGCGGCGCTTCAGCCAGTCGAAGATCTTCAGTTTGGCCGGGATGGCAAGGCTTACGCCAAGCGGGCAGAGGTAGCGGCAGTAGAAGCGCTCGACGAACAGTCCCGCGGCCAGGATCGCGGCGACGAACAGAAGGAAGGGCCAGGCGCGGACGAAGCGCAGCGAGATGGCGGTCTTGAAGGGCTCGGCCTCGGCCAGGAGGATGGCGTCGTGCATCGAATAGAAGCTGAGCGCGAGGATGGCCACGAAGAGCGTGTATTTGATCACCCAGAGCCGCTCGTGCAGGGCTTGCGGCACGGGGATCTGGCGGAGGCCAAGGCGTCGGGCGGCGGCATTGGCCAGTTCCTGCAGCGCGCCGAACGGGCAGAGCCAGCCGCAATAGACGCCCCGGCCCCAGAACAGCATGCCAAGCGCGGTGAAGCCCCAGAGGATGAAGATGACCGGCTCGATCAGGAAGGTTTCCCAGCGGAAGCCGGTCAGGAGCGAATGGACGAAGGCCACGACCTGCACCACCGAAAGCTGGCCGTTCAGCCCCATGCCGAGGACGAGGAAGGTGGCGGCCAGGAAGGACAGCCGCCCGGCCTGCCACAGGCGGGNGCGGCGGGTGATCCATTCCTGGGCGAAAAGGATCANGGTGAGGATGGTCAGCATCAGGGTGACCACGGCGATCCGGGGCGCNNCCTCTGTCCAGGCCTGCGTCCACAGCGGCTCGGGTTCCGGCGGCGGGGCCAGGCGGAAGGCCTGGGGCAGGGCATAGGGCAGCGCCAGGGTCATTGCCACCTCGCCCGTGGCCGTGGGGCGCGATGCACGCAATTCGACCGTCAGGGGCTGGGTGGNGTCGATCTCGGGCGGCAGCGCGAAGAGGCTGATTTNCATCGCCGGGGCATCGGGCAGGGCGAGCGCCGTCAGCATCTGGAAGCGGTCTTCGGTCGGTTGCCAGCGGGTGTCGCCCTGCACCACGGTGATGCGGTCGAAGAGGCCGGTCTTGCGCCACGCGGTGCCGCGGTGCGACTGCACGCCCTGGCTCATCACGGCCAGGGCCGAGCCGCCGGCGCCGAGGTTGCCCACGGCGCGGGTAAAGGCCTGCTGGCCAAGCAGGTTCTGGCCCACGGTCGGCGGGTCGATCACGCCCACCCAGAGCTGCAGGAAATCGCCCTCGCCGGGTTCGACCGGCACTTTCGCCCCGGCCAGCGCGGCGGCGGCCTCGGTCATCGTGACGCGAAGCCCGGTCAGGGCGCCCATCGCCAGAAGCTGGTCCCAGGTGGCAGNGGCAAGGCTGCCGGTCCACCCGCCGCCCGCCGCGATCAGGCCGCGGCCGATGGCAAGGGTGCGCGCCGTGCGCAGGATGCCGTCGCGGATGACGCCGGTCGAGACGGTGGCGCGGCTAATCACCGGGGCAGGACGGTGGTGTCGGGCGGGCGCGGCCAGGTCGAAGCCGCGGAACCCGGCGACATAGGCCGAAATGTCGGCGTCCGAGATGCCGAGCGTCAGCACGGGTTCGTTGTGCCGCACCAGGAGCGCCCCGGCGATGCGGGCCTGGGGCGAGACGGCCACCAGCACGTCCAGCGGCCGCCCGGAATAGCCGACCGATCCCGCGAGTTCCCAGGTGGAACCGATGTGACCGGNCACCTGGCCATCCTGGCTGACGGTCCAGCCCGGCACGCCCGCCTCGGTGCGCGCCACCTGCACCGGTTCGGACAGGCCAAGAAGCGTGGCGGCCTGACCGGCGGTGGGCGGCGTCAGCGACAGGGCGTCGGGGGCCAGAAGCCCCTCGGCCCTGGTCAGGTGGCGCCCAGGACGAACGCCAGAACGGCAGCGATCAGCACATGCATGGGAAGGGTCCGCTTGTCGCGGCCGACCCTGCGACGGGGATACCGCCCACGCCTTAACGAAAGTCAAGGAGCGCTGCCCGCCCCCGCCCATGGTCCGCTGAGCCTCACCAGCTGAACGGAGAGATTCCATGACCCCCGAGCCAGACCCGCCAAGACCGTCCTTCTGGGCACGGCGGCGCTGCTTCTGGGGCTTCTCTCTGCGCCCGCGATTGCGCAGGACAAGCCCAAGGACCACGCCGACGGCCCCGCTGCCGCCTATGAACCCTCGATGACCACGCTGGGTCAGATCAAGGTGGAAATCCCCGGCCGCAAGCCCGACGACCCGGTGATGACCCCCGAGGAATTCCAGAAGGCGGCCACGATCTACTTTGAACGCTGCGCNCACTGCCACGGCGTGCTGCGCAAGGGCGCCACCGGCAAGCCCCTGACCACCGACATCACCCGCGAGGTCGGCTACGACTACCTGCAGAGCTTCATCACCTATGGCTCGCCCGCTNNTAAGATGCCGAACTGGGGCACCTCGGGCCAGTTGAGCGAGGAAGACGTGGGCCTGATGGCCCGTTACCTGCTGCTGGAACCGCCGCGCCCCGAATGGGGCATGCCCGAGATGATGGCCTCGTGGAAGGTGCTGGTGAAGCCGGAAGACCGGCCGACGCAGAAGATGAACGATATCGACATCGACAACCTGATGTCGGTGACGCTGCGCGACGCGGGCCAGGTGGCCCTGATCGACGGCGGCACCTATGAGATCCGGGCGGTGATCGACACCGGCTATGCCGTCCACATCAGCCGCATCTCGGCCTCGGGGCGGTATTTGTTCGTCATCGGCCGGGACGGGCTGGTGAACATGATCGACCTGTGGATGGAAACCCCGGCGACCGTGGCCTCGATCAAGATCGGCATCGAGGCGCGGTCGATCGAGACCTCGAAATTCGAGGGCTGGGAAGACAAGCTGGCCATCGCNGGCAGCTACTGGCCGCCGCAATACGTGATCATGGATGGCGACACGCTGGAGCCGAAGAAGATCGTCTCGACCCGCGGCATGATCTATGACGAACAGACCTACCACCCGGAACCCCGCGTGGCTTCCATCTTGTCGTCGCATTTCAAGCCCGAGTTCATCGTGAACGTGAAGGAGACGGGCAAGATCCTCTTCGCCGACTACACCGACCTGAAGAACCTGAAGGTCACCGAGATCGAGGCGGAACGCTTCCTGCATGACGGCGGCTTCGATTCGACCAAGCGCTACTTCCTNGTGGCGGCCAACGCCCGCGGCAAGATCGCGGTGGTGGACACCAAGGAGGACAAGCTGACCGCGCTGATCGAGAACGGCGGCCAGACCCCGCANCCCGGACGCGGCGCGAACTTCACCCACCCGGTCTATGGGCCGGTCTGGGCGACCTCGCACCTGGGCGACGACAGCGTGGCGCTGATCGGCACCGACCCCGAAGGCCACCCCGACCACGCCTGGAAGATCGTGGACAGTTTCTATGGCCTTGGCGGCGGTTCGCTGTTCATCAAGACCCANCCCGCCTCGACGCATCTTTACGTCGATGCGCCGCTGAACCCGGATGCGGAAGTGTCGGGTTCGGTCGCGGTGTTCGACATCTCGAAGATGGGCGGCGATCCGAATGTGGACCCGGAATACACCACGCTGCCCATTGCCGAATGGGCGGGCATTNNCGCCGATGGCCAGCCGCGCGTGGTGCAGCCCGAGTTCAACAAGGACGGGTCCGAAGTCTGGTTCAGCGTCTGGAACGGCAAGGACCAGGTTTCNGCCATCGTCGTNGTCGATGACAAGACGCTGGAGCTGAAGACCGTGATCAAGGATCCGCGGCTGATCACGCCGACGGGCAAGTTCAACGTGCTGAACACCCGCGACGACATCTACTGAGGTTCCCTTGCCCGCGGCCACCCTGGCCGCGGCCACCTCCTGGCGGGGTGGGCCGATGCTTCGCCCCCGCCCTTTGCCAGCCATCGGGACACGACAGCCATGAAAGACCTGAGCCGCGACATTCTGCCCGGCCATGTTCACCTGATCGGTGCCGGGCCNGGCGACCCCGAGCTGCTGACCCTGCGCGCCCTGCGCCTGATCCAGTCGGCGGATGTGGTGGTGCATGACCGGCTGGTGTCGCCCGAGATCATGGCGCTGGTCCCGGCGGGAACCCGGCGCGTCGATGTCGGCAAGCTGCCGAAATTCCACAAGGTTCCGCAAGAGGCGATCAACGCCCTTCTGGTCGGGCTTGCCCGCGAGGGTTTGGTCGTGGCCCGGCTGAAGGGCGGCGATCCGCTGATCTTCGGCCGCGGCTCGGAAGAGGCCGAAGCCTGCCGTCTGGCGGGCGTGGCCGTGACCTATGTTCCCGGCATCACCTCGGCGCAGGGTGCTGCGTCCTCGACCGGCGTGCCGCTGACCCACCGCGGCCTGGCGACCGGCCTGCGCTATGTCACCGGGCATCGGGCGAAGGATGCCGCGCTGGAGCTGGACTGGGCGTCGCTGGCCAGCGAGGACACGACGCTCGTGGTCTATATGGGCGCGGGCAACATCGCGGAAATCGCGCTGCAGCTGATGCGCCATGGCCTGCCCGCGACGGTGCCGGTGCTGGCCGTTTCGGCCGCCACCACNCCGCGCGAGGCGCGCATCCTGTCCACCCTGGGCGGGATCGGCGCCGATGTCGCCGCGGCGGAACCCGAGGCGCCGGTGCTGTTCATCATCGGCCGGGTCGCGGGACTGTATCCCGCCATCGCCGCGCTGGATGCGTCCCTGTGCGACGGGGCCGGGATGGATGCCTATGCGTGACGGTGGCCTGTCCTGCCGGGCCTGCCGCGGGTGCTGGCTGTCCTGTGCCTTGTGGCGCAGCCCGCCGCCGCCGAGATCGGCCCCGGCCGCGCCGGTGAACTGGCGCATATGGTGACCCAGGATTGCGGCTCGTGCCACGGGCTGACGCTGAAGGGGGCCTTGGCCGCCCGCTGACCGCCGGGCTCTGGCCCATGCCGACCGGCAGGGTCTGGCGCTGATCATCCTCGATGGCCTGCCCGGCACCGCCATGCCGCCCTGGCGCCCGCTTCTGACCGAGGCCGAGGCGCTGTGGATCGCCGATTACCTGAAAGGGGAAACCCATGAGACGCCTTGCCTTTCTTGCCGCCCTTCTTGCCACGCCGCTTTGGGCGGGCACGGGCGAACCGAGCGCCACCGGCGATCTGGGCCTTGTTGTCGAACGCGCCACCGGCAGCCTGGTTCTGATCGACCGGTCCGACCGTGCCGCGCTTGGCCGGATCGAGGGGCTGGGCGATCTGTCCCATGCCTCGCTGACCTATTCGCCCGACGAGCGCTTCGCCTATGTCTTTGGCCGCGACGGCGGGCTGACGAAGGTGGACCTGCTGACCCGCGCCGTTGTCGCCCGCACCGTGCAGGCGGGCAATTCCATCGGCGGGGCGATTTCCGATGATGGCAAGCTGGTGGCGGTGTCGAATTATGAACCCGGCGGGGTGAAGGTCTTCGATGGCGAGACGCTGGCGCTGGTGGCCGACATTCCTGCGGCNGGCAAGACCATCGGCCTGGTNCGCGTGCCCGGCCGCCGCTTTGCCTGGTCGGTCTGGGATACGGGCGAGGTGTTCCTGGGCGATTTCGCGGGGACGGCGCCGGTCGTCACGCCGCTTGGCAATGCCGCCNNGAACCCGTTCGACGCGGTCCTGACCGATGACGCGCATACCTACCTGGTCGGGCTGTTCGGCGAGAAGGGCGTCACCGCCTTCGACCTGTGGGACGCCGCGCCGGTGCCGCAGAAGTTCCTGACCGACTACGGCAAGGATGGCGAGGACATGCCGGTCTACAAGATGCCGCACCTGCAGGGCTGGGCCTTCACCGAAGGCCAGTACNNGCCCGCGGTGGGGCGGCACGAGATGCTCTGGGTGGACCGCGACAGCCGCGAGACCGTCGCCACCACGCCGGTGCATGGCCAGCCGGTGTTCATCATCGCGCAGTAAGCCAGCCCCTTCGTCTGGGTGAACTTCGCCACGCCGCTGAACGACACGGTGCAGGTGGTGGACAGCCGGTCGCACGCGGTCGTTGCCACNCTGACNCCCGGCAAGGCGGTGCTGCACATGGAATTCGCGCCGCGCGGGGCCGAGGTCTGGATCAGCGCGCGCGACGACAACAAGGTGCTGATCTACGACACCCGCACGCGCGAGAAGCTGGGCGAGATCGCGGCCGAGGCGCCAAGCGGCATCTTCTTCACCGCCCGCGCGCATCAGACGGGGTTGTAAGGATGGACGGGATCGACCCCATCGACCTGGCGCTGCTGGACGGCTTCCAGCGCGGCCTGCCGCTGGTGCCNCGCCCCTTCGCCGCGATGGGCGCGCCGATGGGGCTGGAGGAGGCCGAGGTGATCGCCCGGCTGGCCCGGATGCGGGCGGCCGGGCGCATCGCCCGCGTCGGCGGCACGGTGCGGCCGAATACGGTAAGCGCCTCGACCCTGGCCGCGATGGCGGTGCCCGAGGACCGGATCGACGCGGTCGCCGCGCAGGTCGGGGCGGAGCCTGGCGTCAACCATTGCTACCTGCGCGAGGCCGAATGGAACCTGTGGTTCGTGGCCACTGCCTGCGATGCCCGCGCCCTGGCCGCGATGCTGGCGCGGATNCGAGGCGGGGCTGGCCTGCCCGTGCTGGACCTGCGGCTGGTCCGGCCCTTCAACATCGACCTTGGCTTTCCCCTGGCTGGCGGCCCCGTCGCCATGCCGGTTGCCGCAAGCCCGGACGGCGGTCCTGACGGCCGGGGACCGACCCTGCTGCAGGCCCTGAGCGCGGGGCTGGACCTGGTGCCGCGGCCCTGGGCTGCGCTGGCCCGGCGGCTTGGCCGGGACGANGGGCGAGTGACGCTGCGCATCGCAGACCTTCTGGCGGCGGGCATCCTGACGCGGCTTGGCGTCATCGTCCGCCACCGTGCGCTTGGCTACACGGCCAATGCCATGGTGGTCTGGGACCTGCCCGATGCCGGGATCGATCCGCGGCACGGCGCTGGCCGCGTGCCCGGCGTGACCCTGGCCTACCAGCGCCGCCCGGTCGCCGGGGTCTGGCCCTATGCCCTGTACTGCATGATCCACGCCCGGACCCGCCCCGAGGCGTTGCAGGTCCTGGACGCCGCCCGGCACCTGCCTGGCCTGTGCGGCGCGGGACACCGCGTCCTNTTCTCGACCCGCTGCTTCAAGCAGACCGGGGCCCTGCTGTCCGAGGCGGCATGATGCGCAGCGCCTTGTCCCCAGAGGCCCTGGATGCCACCGACCGTCTGCTGATCAACCGCCTGCAGGACGGCCTTTCCCTGACCCATGCCCCCTTTGCGCCCTTGGCCGCCGAGGCGGGCATTGCCGAGGCCGAGGTCGTTGCCCGCATCTCGCGGCTGCGCGAGATCGGCGCGATCACGCGCTTTGGCCCCTTCCTGGATGCCGAGGCGATGGGCGGCGCCTTCTGCCTGTGCGCCATGGCCGCACCTGCAGCGCGTTTCGACGAGGTCGTGACTTTGGTCAATGCCCACCCGGAGGTCGCGCACAATTATGAGCGCCAGCACCGGCTGAACATGTGGTTCGTCCTTGCCTGCGAGCGGCCGGACGAGATCGCCGCGACGGCCGCGCGGATCGANGAGGAAACCGGGCTGGACGTCCTGCGCTTTCCCAAACTGAAAGAGTTCTTCATCGGCTTCCGNGGTAGAGGCATGACCCCCGACGCGACCGACCGGCGAATCCTGAAGGCAACGGCCAGCGGCCTGCCGCTGGTGCCGCATCCCTTGCCGAGGTTGCGGGCTGGCTGCAGCNNAGAGGAGGCCGAGGTCATCGCACGGATGCAGGCGATGCAGGACCGGGGGATCATCCGCCGCGTGGCACTGGCGCCCAACCACTATGCTCTCGGGCTGGCGGCAAACGGCATGAGCGTCTGGGACCTGGAGGACGGGGCCGCCGAGACCCTGGGGGCACGGGTCGGCGCCTTGGCCTGTGTATCGCATTGCTATCTGCGNCCCCGTGCCCTGCCGGACTGGCCCTACAACCTGTTCGCCATGCTGCACGGCCAGAGCCGCGCCGAGGTCGAGGCGCGGCGGGCCGAAATCGCGGCCCTGCTGGGCGCCTGCCGGGGCCATGACATCCTGTATTCCACGCGCATCCTGAAGAAGACGGGCATGCGCCTTGCCGGAGAAGGCTGATGTTCCGCCTGACACAATACATGCGCGAACTGGTCCACCCCACCGGTCCGNNCCGCCGCGGTGGCGGCGGCGCGGTGAAGCCGGTGGTGATCTGGAACCTGACGCGGCGCTGCAACCTGCGCTGGCATTGCTATGCCACCAGCGCCGATGTGCCCTTTCCGGGCGAGCTGACGCATGACCAGGCGATGGGCGTCCTGGGCGACCTTGCCGGTTTCGGCATTCCGGCTCTGATCCTGTCNGGGGGCGAGCCNCTGTCGCGCTTCGACTTCTTCGAATTGGCCGAGCACGCGCGTGAACTGGGCTTCCGCCACCTGTCGCTGTCCACCAACGGCACCCGGGTGGCCGAGAACATCGATCGGCTTGCCGATCTGGCCTTCGATTATGTCGGCATCTCGCTGGACGGGATCGGGAAGATGAACGACTGGTTTCGCGGGGTNCGCGGGGCCTTCGACGCGGCGCTGGCCGGGGTGCGGGCCTGCAAGGCGCGGGGCGTGAAGGTCGGCCTGCGCTTTACCCTGACCGAGGACAATGCCGGCATGTTGCCCGACATGCTGGACCTTTGTGACAGCGAGGGGGTGGACAAGTTCTATCTCTCGCACCTGGTCTATGCCGGTCGCGGCGACAAGAACCGGGGCGAGGATGCCGCCCTGGCGCGCACGCGCCACGCCATGGAGCTGCTGATCGGCCGCGCCTGGGTGGCGGTGGCCGAGGGTCAGCCACTGGAGATCGTGACCGGCAACAACGATGCCGATGCCGTCTGGTTCCTGAGGTGGGTCGAGCGCAACTTCGACCGGGCGCGCGCCGACCATGTGGCGCAGCACCTGGCGGCCTGGGGCGGCAATTCCAGCGGGCTTGGCGTGGCCAACATCGACCCGCAGGGCAAGGTTCACCCCGACACCTACTGGTCCGACTATACCGTGGGCTCGGTGAAGGACACGCCCTTCTCGACCCTCTGGACCGGCGCCGACCCGATGCTGGCCACCCTGCGCCAGCGTCCGCGCCCGCTGAAGGGCCGCTGCGGCGCCTGCGCCTTCCAGGCGATCTGCGGCGGCAACACCCGCATCCGCGCCCTGCAGGTCACCGGCGACCCCTGGGCCGAGGATCCCTCCTGCTATCTGAGCAATGCCGAGATCGGGGTGGACGAGGCCGAGCGCCTGACCGTCACGCCCTTCCGGGGAAAGAGCCATGACCCTGCGCACCGTTTCNNCTTTAGTCTGCTGGCGCTTCTGGCCACGCCCGCGCTGGCCCAGCCCGACGGGGCGGCGATCTATGCCGATCTTTGCGCCTCTTGCCATGCCGAGACCCGGCTTGGCGGNCAAGGGCCGGCGCTGATCCCCGAGCCTGGGCGGCTGAAGGGCGACAAGCTGGCCGCCGTCATCGCCGGGGCGGGCGATGACGCAGATCTTAANGCGTTCGGCGACCGGCTTGGTCCCGAGGACATCGCCGCCGTCGCCGCGTATATCAGCCAGCCGATCCCGACACCGGTCTGGGGCGAGGCCGAGATTGCCGCCTCGCGCCACGTGACCGAGGGCTATGTGCCCGCCGCCGCCCCCGTCTTCGCCGCCGATCCGATGAACGTGACGCTGGTGGTGGAAACCGGCGACAGCCATGTCTCGGTGCTGGACGGCGACAGCTTCGCGGTGCTGGACCGGTTCGAGACGCCCTTCGCGGTGCATGGCGGGCCGAAGTTTTCGTCCGATGGCCGCTTTGTCTTCATCATGTCGCGCGACGGCTGGGTGCAGAAATACGATCTCTGGTCGCTGCACGAGGTCGGCCGGGTCCGCGCCGGCCTGAACAGCCGCAACATCGCGATGAGTTCGGATGGCAGGTTCCTGGCCGTCGCCAACTACCTGCCCGCCACGCTGACCATCCTGAACGCCGCCGACCTGTCCGTGGCCCGCGTGTTCGAGGTGAAAAGCCGCAAGGGCGAGCCGTCGCGCGTCTCGGCCGTCTATCAGGCCCCGGAACGCGGCACCTTCGTGCTGGCGCTGAAGGATGTGCCGGAAATCTGGGAAGTGGCCTTCACCGAGGACGGCGGCCCCTATGCCGAGGGCTTTGTCCACAACAACGAGAACGGCATGACCGAGGCGATGGGCGTCGAGAAGGGGCTGTTCGCCCGCCGCCGGATCGCGGTGTCCGCGCCCCTGGACGATTTCTTCTTCTCGCCCGACTACCGCGAGCTGATCGGCGCCAACCGCGAGGGCGAAACCGGGGTGGTGGTCAACCTGGACGTGGGGCGCGAGATCGCGTCGCTGCCCCTGCCGGGGATGCCGCACCTCGGGTCGGGCATCAGCTGGGAAAGGAACGGCCACCGCGTCGTCGCCATTCCGCATCTGAACGAGCCGCGGATTTCCGTGATCGACATGGAGGACTGGTCGCTGGTCAAGACCATCGAAACCTCGGGTCCCGGCTTCTTCCTGCGCAGCCACGATGGCACGCCCTGGCTTTGGGCCGATGTCTTCACCGGCGCGCACAAGGGCGAGATGCACATCATCGACAAGCAGTCGCTGGAGGTGGTGAAGGTGCTGACACCGGAACCCGGCAAGACCGTCGCCCATACCGAGTTCACCAGGGATGGCAGCCGCGCGCTGGTCTCGATCTGGGAGATGGACGGCGCTGTCATCGTCTATGATGCCGCGACCCTGCAGGAAATCACGCGCCTGCCGATGGTGAAACCTTCGGGGAAATACAATGTCTGGAACAAGATCATCTTCGAGGACGGCACCAGCCACTGATCGGCGCTGGCGGCTGTCCTTGGTGCTTTGGCCCTTGCCACGGCAGCGGTGGCGATCAATCTGTTCCTGCTCGGGCTGATCGGCCTGTCGGTCGGCCTGCCCTCCATGCCGCCGCTCACCGCGGTCTGGTTGGCGCTGCCCTGGGCCTGCCCGCGACCTGGCTGGCCGCCAAATGGGTGCGACGGCTGATCGCCGAGGCGGAAGGCACGGGCACGGCTGATCCGGGACCGCACGGCCCTTGGTGAGTCAGGCGGCGCGCAAACCCGGGGCGTTGGGTTCGGTCAGCACATCTTTCAGGGGATCGCGTCAGATGCCGCGAGGCAGGACGGGCGGCGTAGCCGGTGGAGGTACGATCCACAGCGAGGCGCAGCTTTTGGGACTTGCGCATCGGGATGACCGGCACGACGTTGCGCGCGTCCATGGTCTTGCGCACCTTGTCGGAAACATAACCGCGATCCGGCAGGACGCAAGGCTCTGGCCGGTTGTCATCCATGACCAGATCGAAGTCCGGATAGTCCGACGTCTGGCCCGGCGTGATGTCCGACCTCATGGGCAGGTAAGCGCCGTTGACGCGGAGGTGGATCTTGGTCGTGACGCCACCCCTTGAACGGCCGAAACCCTGTCGCCTTCGTCATGGTGCTTGAACCCGTGGCGCACCATGGCTCGGCCCCCTTTGCGCCCGCTGCCTGATGGTGGGCGCGGACCACCTAACCGGCGGAACCGGCCAGCGAAATGTCGTAAGAAAGCGTGTAATACTCTGACGACGTCCGGGACTGCGTCACCTCGACCACGCGCTGTTTGTCGGTCAGGTAGATCATTTCGGTCGTCATCAGCGGGCTGCCGGTGGAGACGTTCAGCGCCCGCGCGTCGGTCTTCGAGGCGACGTCGGCCCTGGCCGTGACCAGGACGCGCTCGATCGGCGCGCCGGTCACGCGCTGGACGTTTCGGAAGATCAGGACATCGGTGAAATCATCGACCGAGAGCTGGGCGCCGATGTCAGNGGGAANATAGGTGGTGACGAGCGTGCGGCGCTGGTCGCCGAGGGCGAGATATCCGCGCAGGCAGTAACNCTCGCCCTTGGCAAGACCGAAGTACTTCTCGATCAGCGCGCCTTTCTCCTTGCCGTAGGAATCGATGACAAGACGGGTGCCCCGGGCAAAATCGGTGAGATCCTGATAGGTCTGGAAGCGAANAGTAGCGCGCACGGTCGGGGTCTTTGACATGACCCGGGCAGGTTTCGCCGAGCGTTTCTGGATCAGGCCAAGGTCTTCCAGCTCGCGCAGAGCGCGGCGAGCGGTGATCAGGCTGACGCCGAGATGCTCTTCGATCTCGGCTTCCTTGGGCAGGTCGCTGCCAATTTCCAGCTGGTAAGCAGTGATCAGCCGCTGAATGAGATCAACCAGCTGCTGGTAGAGCGGGCCGTCTTCACGGGCAAGCTTCTGGCGGGGAAAGACGTCGATGGGCTGCGTCGAGCCTGACATTCCGCGCGCATCCTTTGTGGCGAAGGTTCATCAGCTAATATGTTAGCTGCCATGTCCGGCCATTTCCAGCGCGCAGGTCGGGCTGCGCGGTTTTGGCAGATAGTGTGGTCTGGTTGCGATGGTGGGCGGCCCCGCGCAATGGGGGCCGGGGCGGATGTCCGCTTGACGAGCTCGACCGCGCCGATGCAGAGTATACTAGTATAATCGTAATCTGGGGCGAGGCGGTGCCGGGTGACATGGTCCCGGCGCCGTAAGGGGAAGTGATGAAGTTCATGCGGTACGGATTGCGCGGCGCCGAGCGGCCCGCGGTGCTGGACGGCAACGGGCGCCTGCGCGACCTGAGCGGCTTGTGCCGCGATATCGCNCACGATGTGCTGGGGGATCTGGACCGCTTCGCGCAGCTTGATCTGAACAGCCTGCCACTGGTCGATGGCGCGGCGCGCATCGGGCCCTGCGTCGGCGGGACGGGCAAGTTCATGTGCATCGGGCTGAACTATGCCGACCACGCCGCCGAGGGGAATCTGGAGGTGCCGCCCGAGCCCGTGCTGTTCATGAAGGCGACATCGGCGATCAACGGACCGGACGACCCGATCCTGTTGCCGCGCGGATCGGCCAAGACCGACTGGGAAGTCGAGCTGGGCATCGTGATCGGACGGCGGGCGAAGTACGTGACCGAGGGCGAGGCGATGGCCCATGTCGCGGGCTTCTGTCTGGTGCATGACGTGTCGGAACGCAGCTTCCAGACCGAGCGCGCGGGCCAGTGGACGAAGGGCAAGAGCTGTGACACCTTCGGCCCGGTCGGGCCATGGCTGGTGACGCCGGACGAGATTGCCGATCCGCAGGACCTGCACCTGTGGCTGACGGTGAATGGCGAGACCATGCAGGATGGATCGACCCGGCACATGGTCTTCGGCGTGCGGCATCTGGTGAGTTATCTCAGTCAGTTCATGTCGCTGGAACCGGGCGACATCATCTCGACCGGCACGCCNCCNGGGGTCGGCGCGGGCATGAAACCGCCGCGGTTCCTGAAGGCNAGCGACGTGGTGGAGCTGGGCATCGCCGGGCTGGGGCGCCAGCGCCAGATCGTCATCGCCGAGCGGACAGATGGCTGAGGCCGCGCCCCGGATCGTGTTCTGCGGATCGACCACGCTGGACACGATCTACCGCGTGCCGGTCCTGCCCACCGGGCCGGGCAAGATTCTGCCCACGGCCATGGCAGTCGTGGCGCACGGGATGGCGGCAAGTGCGGCGACGGCGGCGGCCCGGCTGGGGGCCGAGGCGCACCTGATCTCGCGCTTGGGCGACGACGAAACGGGGCGCCGCATCGTGGCCGAACTGGAGGGCGAGGGCGTCCGATGCGGTGCCGTGCGCCGCTTCGAGGGCCTGCGCTCGCCCCTGTGTACCGTGCTGGTGGACGAGGCCGGTGAACGCTTGGTGGTACCGTACTATGATCCGGCGATCCCGGCTGATCCGGGCTGGCTGCCGTTGGGTCTGATCGACTCGGCCGCCGCGGTGCAGACCGATGTCCGCTGGCCGACAGGTGCGGCGCTGGTGCTGGACCGGGCAAGGGCTGCAGGCATTCCGGCGGTGCTGGATGCCGACGTGGGGCCGGTGGAGGTGATTGCCGATCTGGCCAGCCGCAGCAGCCACGTCGTGTTCTCGGAACTTGCGGCGCTGGCCGTTTCCGGCACCGATGACCCCTGGCAGGCGCTGGCCAGGTTGTCGGTGATGTTCAAGGCCTTCGTGGCCGTGACCATCGGGCCGGGCGGCTGTCTTTGGCAGCAAGACGCGGAAATTCTGCAGGCGCGGCCNCCCGAGGTGGAAGCGGTGGATACGCTCGCCGCGGGAGATGTGTTTCACGGGGTCTTCACCTGGGCCCTGGCGCGGCGAGAGCCGGTCGAGCAGGCGATCCGGCTGGCCAATCTGGCCGCCGCGCACAAATGCACGGTCTTCGGCGGGCGGCTTGGGGCACCCCGGCGCACAGAGCTCGACGCGATGTTGCAGGACGGGGCGCAGGAGGCGCGCATGGCCCAGGCGTCAGACTTCCTCACACTGTCTGCCGGGGATCTGGAGCTTGATCTGGTTCCGGCGATCGGCGGCAGTGTCGCGGCGCTTCGGTCCCGGGGACTNGACATCTTTCGTCCGCTGTCAGCGGTGGACCGCGCGGCGGCCAATGTGCTGGGCGTGGGGATGTTCCCGATGGTGCCCTATGCCAACCGCATCGCGGACAATGCCGTTTCCTTCCGCGGCAGGACCTATCGGGTCGAGCCGAACAACCCGCCAGAGCGGTTCAACGTCCACGGCACGGGCTGGCATCGCGCCTGGACGGTCGCCTCGCAGGAGGCCGACAGTGCTGTTCTGGTCCTGGAGGAAACGGGCGGGCCGTGGTCCTATCGCGCCGAACAGCATGTCGCGCTGACGCGGGGCGGCCTGACAGTCGGCCTGCGACTGGCGAACACCGGACGTGAAGCGATGCCCTTCGGCTTTGGCCTGCATCCGTGGTTCCCGCGCGATGGCGATGTAACGCTGGCGTTTCGGGCCTCGCGCTTTCACCCCGAAGAGGCGGATCTGGTGGCAGGCGCTGCGAGGGCGCTGCCGCCCGAGCTGGATTTTGCGGTCGCCCGCCCGCTTCCCGATTTTCGCCTGAACAACGACTTCGGCGGCTGGTCGGGCGAGGCCGTGCTGCGGTTTCCGGCGCGGGGCGTCGAACTCGTCCTCAGCGCCGAGCCGGTCTTTGGGCATCTGATGATCTATGCCGATCCCGAGCGGCCCTTCTTCTGCGTGGAACCGCAAAGCAACGCCGCCTGCGCCTTCAACCGGGGCGATGTCGCGGACCCGCAGGAAGGCATCGTGGTGCTGGAGCCAGGCCAGGAGGTCCGGGGCGAGGTGCGCTTTGCGGTGCGGACCCTGGCGGGTTAGGGCAGAAGCCGGGACAACAGGCCGCCATCGGCCTGCAGGGCGCTGCCGGTGACGAAGGAGGCGGCGTCGGACAGAAGGAAGGCGATGACCGCGGCGATTTCCACCGGGTCGGCGATGCGGCCGATGCGGTTGCGCGCAAAGGTCAGGCCAACCGCTTCTGCGCCGCCTACTCNGTCCAGACCGTCAAGCGTCATCCGCGTGGCGACCGAGCCGACAAGCACCGAATTCACCCGGATGCGGTCCTGTGCATAATCCAGCGCCATCTGGCGCGACAGGCTGACAACCGCCCCCTTGCTGGCCGCATAGGCGGGCACACCGGGCACGGTGGCCTCGGCATGGACCGAGGCGATGTTGACGACCGATCCGCCACCCGCGGCGCGCAACAGCGGCAGGGTGGCGCGGCAGGTGCGGAAGATGGCCGTCAGGTTGACGGCCAGGGTGCGGTCCCAATCTTCGTCCGACACGTCCTCCAGCCGCTTGCCGGTCAGGTAGATGCTTACGGCGTTGACCACGCCATCCAACCCGCCGAAGGCCGTGACGGCCGCCGCCACTGCTGAACGGACATCGGCTTCGCGGGTGAGATCGGTTTCGCGGAAGTGGAAGGGCAGGGGATGCAACTCGGCGGCAAGCGCGTGTCCTTCCGCGGCATCAAGCCCGGCGCCAAGCACCGACGCCCCAAGGGACACCAGATGGCGGCAGGTCGCTGCCCCGATGCCGGTGGCCGCCCCCGTCACGAAGACCCGTCTTCCTGTCAGCACGTCAGCCCACCTTGTGGATCGCGGCCGCGTGGTTGCGGGCCTGAGCGGCGGCCACGGCGCGCAGCACCCGTTCTTCGTCCCCCTCGCCGCGGCGGAATTCATCGACGATCTCGCCATCGGCAACGGTCAGGCAACGGTCGCAGAGGCCGATGACCTCTTCAAGCTCGGACGAGACGACCAGAAGCGCCACGCCCTTGTAAGCCAGTTCGACGATCAGGCGGTAGATTTCGGACCGGGTCGCGGCGTCCACGCCCTTGGTGGGTTCGTCCAGCATGAGGATGCGCGGGGCACGCATCAACACGCGGGCAAACAGCAGCTTCTGCTGGTTGCCGCCGGACAGGTGCGCGACCGAGGCCTGGGGCGAGGGCGCCTTGACGGCAAGCTCGCGCATGGCGGCAAGGATGGCGGATTTTTCGCGCCCGGCCCGGATGATCCCATGATCGGACAGACCGTTCAGGTTGCCGATGGTGATGTTGGCCCCGACCGGCAGGTTGAAGAGCAGCCCGTCGTGCTTGCGGTCCTCGGTCAGAAGCGCGATGCCGGCGGCCCTGGCATCGGCCGGGGCGGCGANTCCGGTGGNCTGGCCATCGACGCTGACCGTTCCCGTGGCGGGCACGCGGCCGTAGATGCCATGAAGAATCTCGCTGCGGCCCGACCCCAGAAGACCGGCGAGGCCGACGATCTCGCCGGCGCCGACGGTGAAGGACACGTTGCGCACACCGTGGATGGCGCCGGAGTGACCGGGGACATTCAGGCCTTCGACGCGCAGCATGGGGCGGGCATCGACGACGGGCGGGCGGTCCGGGAAAAGCTGCTGAAGCCGTCGGCCCGACATGGCGAAGATGAACTTCTCCTGGTCGAACTCGGTCCGGTCGAATTCGTCGCCGACCTGGCCGTCGCGCAGGACAGTGGCGTGATCGCAAAGGTCCAGAACCTCGGGCAGGCGGTGGGTGATGTAGATGATGGTGCGGCCCTGCGCCTTCAGTAAGCGCAGGACGGCGAACAGCGCATCAACCTCTTGCCCCGACAGGGACGAGGTCGGCTCGTCCAGCATCAGCACCTCGGGACCGGCCGAGATGGATCGGGCGATCATCACCAGATGCCGCTGCGCACCGGTCAGCGCGGCGACGATGGCCCTGGGGTCGATGTCGACGCCCATGTCGTCGAACAGCAACCGCGTGCGATCCAGCACGGCACGGCGGTCGATCAGGGCGCGGCCCAGGCCCATGTTGTAGGCAAAGACGTTCTCGGCGACGGTCAGCTGATCGAGAATCTCGATTTCCTGGGGGACATAGCCGACGCCCGCCGCCCGGGCATCGTCGGGCGACCGGAACAAGCGGGGCTGGCCGGACAGAAGGATCTCGCCCTCGAAACTGCCGGAGCGGTAGACGCCGTTCAGGATCTTCACCAGCGTGGACTTGCTNNTAGCGCCGTTCTGGCCCAGAAGCGCATGGATGTCGCCGCGCCGGACGCGGAAATCCACGCCGCGAAGCGCCTGGACGGCGGCGAAGGATTTGCGGATGCCGCGGGTTTCGATGGCGATATCTTCGGTCGTCACGTCAAAGCCTCCTTGGGCCGAAAGTCCCCGGGGTTTCCCCCGGGGCATATGCGCGCGAACTGGCCTGTCGGGAGGATTACTGGCCTGCCCGATCGAGCATCTGGTAGTAGGGGTCGAGATCGGCCGCGGTGATGACCGGGGCAGGCAGGGGGTTCATGTAGGGAACCGTTTCCCCCTTGGCGAGCTTGCCCAGAAGCTCGGCCACCATGGCGCTTTCCTCGTAAAGCGGCTGAGCCACGATGCCATAGGCCTCGCCCGCCTTCACCAGGTCAAGGTTCTGGCGGATGTAGTCCATGCCGATGATCACCAGCGGGCGTTCAGACTTGCGCGAGGCGTTCGCCCAGGTCTGGATGCTGTTGCCGGTGGTGCCGAAGGCGGCGGTGACATCCGGGTTGGCCAGCAGGATCGCCACGGCCTNTGATTCCGCGGCCGAGGGATCGAAGCCCTCCATCTCGGTCGCAAGGACTTTGATGTCGGGGTACTTTTCGGCCATGGTCTTGCGGAAGGCGTCCGACATGGCGTTCTCGGTGTCGTTCGATGCGCCCTGGGTCAGCGCGACGGTGCCCTTGCCGCCCAGCTTTTCGCCGATGGCAATGGCCGCGTTGGTGCNCACGCTGGGGATGTCTTCGCCCACGGCAGCCTTCAGGCCGGGAACCGAGCCTTCGGGCGGCAGGACGTGCCAGGTGACGACCGGCAGGCCTTCGTTGCCAAGGTCGGTGATGTAGGAATAGACCGCCGGGTCGGGACCGTAGACGCCGACGCCGTCGAATTCGGTCCGCGCCAGAGCTGCTTCGGCCAAGGGCGTGGTCGCCGCGAGGTCCCAGTTGGTGGCACTGGGGTCGCCCACGACTTCGCATTCGTAGCCGAGTTCCTTGCACTTCTCCAGGAACCCGGCCTGCATCAGCCGGTGAACCGGATGTTCGCGCATGGCCTGGACCCACAGCAGGCGGATCTGGTCATCGGCACGGGCGGCGCCACCAGACCNCATGCCCGAAAGAACAAGCGCGCCTCCAAGCGCCAGACCGGTGAGGCCGGACACCGCGTTCAGTTTGATCATGTTGGTCTCCTCTCCTCTGTTTCCGTCCGCCGCCTCGTTCGGGCGGCAATCCGTTCGCGGCTTCTTCCCGGCTTGCCTGCGGTTCTTGGGAGACCGCAGGCATCCTCCGCCGGGCGGCGTGCCGCCGCCGTTCAGACCTTCTTTCCCGATGCCAGGTAACGGCGGCGCAGGATGTCCAGGCCCACCGCCAGAACCATGATCACGCCCACCGCGATCTGCTGCCAGTTCGAGGAAATCCCGATGATCACCAGGCCGCTTTGCACGACCTTGAGCAACAGGATGCCGATGACGCCGCCGACGACCGAGTAAGCACCGCCAAACAGGCTGACCCCGCCGACGACGACGCAAGCGATCACGACCAGTTCCCAGCCGGAGCCGATGGTGGTGGTTGCGGTGGACATGTCGGCCATGACGAACATGCNTTAAGCCACCGCGGCCAGGCCGCCGACGGTGACGAAGGCCGCGATCTTGTAGCGGGCGGTGTTGATGCCGACGAGACGCGCGACCTCCTTGTTGCCGCCGGTTGCGTACATGTTCCGGCCGACGACCGTCTTGCGCAGGATGAAATCGGCGATGATGACGGCGACGATGAAGAAGGCGAAGCTCCATCCCAGCCCGAAGCCCAGGTTGGCGCGACCAATGGCGGTGATCGACTCGGGCAGCGGGTAGACCGGGTAGCCGTTGGTCACCACCTGGATGAGCCCCTGGCCGACGAACAGCACGCCCAGGGTCTGGATGAAGGCGGGGATGCCCAGCCTGACGACGATGAGCCCGTTGACGAGGCCAAGGGCCATGCCAACGCCCAAGCCGCCGAGAAGTGCGATGGGCACAGGCAGGGCGAGGGCCGTCATCAGCTTGGCAGCGACAACGGCCGACAGGCCGGCGACCGAGCCGACGGACAGGTCGAACTCGCCTGCGACCAGCAGAACGGTCTGGCCAATGGCGATGATGCCGACGAAAGACACGACATTCAGGATGGCGCGCAGGTTGCGCGGCGACATGAACGCCGGTTCGAGCGCGTAGAAGAAGGCCGTCAACAGCACAAGCGCGGCGATGACGCCGACTTCGCCCCCTGTCAGCAGCCGTGTCCCGATCTGGCGCAGGGCCGTGGACTCGTTGTTTGCGGCTGAAGCCGCATTCGCCCGTGCCATGTGTCTCTCCCTCAAGTCGCGGCCGATACCGGCGCGACGTCCTCCGAGGGAATCACTAACACAGGATTTGTCTGTAGTATACTATTATAATCAGTCGGCGCCGCAGTCGGGTCCGGCGACGGATCGGGCGAGGTGTCGGGCGCCTTGACACTCGCTATCGGGCTGGCGCGACCAACCACGCCGACGTCGCAGTCTGCCGGTGTGGCGGCAGACGACGGATAACGTGCCGCCGCCGATCAGCGCCAAGGGGTGCGGTCTTGGGGTGGCGATTTGTGGCGCCTGCCCGGACGCAAGGCTTCCCGGCTGCGCGTCCTGTGCGGAGAGAGGTCGCGGAGGCAAGAAGCGTCCGAGGCGCGCGCCTGTTCGACCTCGCCGGGCGCAACGCAACAATCATTATAATAGCATACTTTATCCTTGCCAAGCGGGTGCGAGTCTGACAGCCTGAGGCAAGTCGGTCGCGGGAGGCGTCGATGGCAGAAATCCAACTGTGCAATGTGTCAAAGCGTTGGGGTGGTTTCGTCGGTGTCCAAAGCCTGAACCTGACGATCCCGGATCGGGAATTCCTTGTTCTTCTGGGGCCTTCCGGCTGTGGCAAGACCACGACCATGCGCATGATTGCGGGTCTGGAAGAAGCGACCGACGGCGAGATCCTGATCGACGGCACGGTCGTCAATGACCTTTCGCCGAAGGATCGTGACGTGGCGATGGTGTTCCAGAGCTACGCCCTGTACCCGAACCTCAGCGTCTATGAGAATATCCGNTTTCCCCTGCGCATGCGCAAGATCGACCCGGCCAGTCACAAGGCGCGCGTGATGCGCGCGGCGCAGATGGTCGAGCTGACGGATTACCTTCACAGGCGGTAAGCCGAGTTGTCGGGCGGGCAGCGCCAGCGCGTCGCCCTGGCCCGGGCGATCGTGCGCGAGCCGAACGTCTTTCTGATGGACGAACCCCTGTCAAATCTGGACGCCAAGCTGCGCGTCTCGACTCGGCAGCAGATCAAGAACCTGAGCCATGAGCTGAAGGTCACAACGGTGTATGTCACGCACGACCAGATCGAAGCCATGACGCTGGCCGACCGCGTGGTGGTGATGAACCGCGGCGTGGTCCAGCAGGTCGGGACACCCGCCGAAATCTACGACCGGCCCACGAACAAGTTTGTTGCCGGGTTCATCGGCAGCCCGGCGATGAACCTGATCGACGGCTCCCTCTCGGACGGTCGGTTCGAAGCCAGCGGCATCCGGGTCGGCGGGTTGTCGACCGACTATGCNTTAAGCAAGGTCACCCTGGGCTTTCGGGCCGAGGATGCCGCGGTCGTGCAGGAAGGCGGCAATGCCACGGCTCCGCTCTACTCGCTGGAACTGCTGGGCGACGCCACACAGGTGGCGCTGAGGCTNGGGGGCACCACCGTTTCGGTCCGCGCCGACAAGTTCTTCAAGGCCGACATTGGCGACCCGGTCTCGATCCAAGTCCGCGCCGACCATTGCCATCTGTTCGATATCGAAACCGGCCAAAGACTCGACTGATCGGCGCCGGCGCCGATTCCCTGCGGGGCGGGCCGGGAGGGCCCCCGCGCGGCCGGATCGCGTCACCCCAGGTGGTGACCGGGCAGCAGGACGGCCGGGCGCACGTTGACAGGGCGGGCCTTTGATATATACTAATATAATAGAATAACAAGAACACGCAGACGTCGGCTGAACATGGGAGGAATGCAAATGATCAAGGCAACCACTGGTCTTATTCGCCCCTATTCGATGGGCATGAGACGCCGGGACTTCCTGAAGCGCAGCGCTGCGGCGGGCTTCGCCGCAACCTTGGCGGCGNNTACCATTGCCCAGAACGCGAAGATCACGATCCCGCTTCTGTCCTGGATGTGGAACGAGCCGGGCCGCGGCGATGCCTGGCGCACCATGCTGGCCAAGTTCCACGGCGAACAGTCCGACATCTTCATCGAGGAAGCGGGCGCGCCGTTCAACGAATACACCAACAACATGCTGATCCAGTCCCAGTCGGGCTCGATCAACGGCGCGATGTTCCACACCACGCCCGACCTGGTCGTCCGCCTGCTGCGCGGCGGTCATCTGGAATCGCTGCAGGATGTGGTCGGCAATCTTGGGATCAACGACACGCTGAGCAAGGCGCATGATCACCTGCGTGTGGACGGCAAGGTGCATGGCCTTGACATCGTGACCGTGAAGTTCGGACTGCTCTACAACTCGTCGCTTCTGGAAAGCGCTGGCGTCGCCGTGCCGACCACGCCCGAGGAATGGGTGGCGGCTTCGGTCGCGCTGACCAAGGCGCCCGACCAGTTCGGCATCTACTCGCCGCATCTGCTGAACGAACCGGGCGACTTCTGGTTCATCCTGCAGCAATGGGCCGTGCTCTTCGATGGGGTCTGGGCGCAGGGCCGTACCCCCACGGTGAACACTGCGCCGGTCATCGAGGGCATGAAGCTGTTCAAGACCATGTACGATCAGGCGATGCCGCGCGGAACAGATACCGCCACGGCCAACCAGATGTACGCCAACGGCCGCATCGCGCAGCAGCTGGTGGTCTCGGCCGCCGTGAACATCTGGTCCAGCACCGGGCCCGACATCTTCCCGTCGCTGCGCAGCGTCGTCCCGCCGGGTCCAAGCGGCAAGGCCATCACTCGGATTCACCCGATCTGCGTGAACGCCCATGCCTCGGACGACGAAAAGGCGGCGGGCAAGACCTTCGTGCAGTGGCTGTACAAGCCCGAAAACTATCAGCAGCTGATGGAACTGTGCCTTGATGTCGTGCCGCCCTACCCGGAAGCGATCCGCCAGGAATACCTGGATGCGCAGTTCTGGGCGGACGGCTATCTGAAGGGCCAGTCGATCACGCCGCTGGAGATCATGGGCGACTTCATCTTCTTCAACCAGGAATTCGGCAACATCGTGATGGACAAGTTCTCGGAAGTGCTGGTCGCCAACCGGCCGGTCGAGGATGCGATGGCCGATGCCCAGGGCGAGCTGGAACAGGCATCGCAGCGGCTGTTCGACGGTTTCACCCTGTAGGGGCCACTCGTCCAACGCCCTTCGCGGGCGTTCCGGCGAGGTTCGAGGAAGGCACGGAAGCTGGCTGCGGTGTTTGCGCAGCTGCTTACTCCGTGGACAGAAGCGGGTGTTACAACAGGCCATGGCAGTCCCGGCAGAAGATCAGACGGCCCATCCGCGACGGCAGGTCCGCCGCCGCCGCAACAGCCTGCCCTATCTGCTGGTTGCGCTGATCGTCGGCTATCTGTCGGTCTTCATCCTGTTCCCCATTGCCCAGCAATTCCTGACAAGTTTCTCCAACAACGTCGTTGGTATCGACAAGGTGCAATGGGTCGGGCTGCGCAACTACGAGCGCCTGATCTCGGACGACGACTTCTGGTTCGCGATCCGTGTGACCTTCGTCTACATGGCCTTCGTCGTGGTCGGGGCGGTCTCGATCGGGCTGATGTCCGCGCTGCTTCTGAACCGCAGGTTCCGCGGCCGCAGTCTGGCCCGCAGCGCCATCGCCATTCCCTGGGCCTTCCCCGAGATTTCGGCGGTGCTGGTCTTCCTGTGGATGTGCAACCCCACCTTCGGCGTGCTGAACGTCCTTGCCCTGATGATACCGGGGATCGACCAGAACCTGAACTGGCTGTCCGACCCGAACCTGGCCATGCCCCTGGTCATAGCGCTGTCGATCTGGAAGGCCTTTCCCTTCACCTTCCTGGTCATCCTGGCCGCACTGCAGGCCGTGCCGAAAGATCTGTACGAAGCCGCCGAGGTCGCGGCGCCAACCGGTTGCAGGCCTTCCGCTTCATCACCCTGCCCGAGATCGCCCCGACCCTGATGCTCATGGCCGTGCTGATGTCGATCTTTTCGTTCAAGCAGTTCACGCTGATCTGGTTGACCACGGGCGGTGGCCCCTATGGCGGGATTACCGAAACGCTGGTCCTGCGCATCTATCAGACAGCGTTCCGGTTCTTCGATCTGGCCTATGGCGCCACCTTGGGCGTTGCAGGCTTCGTGATCGTGCTCGGGCTGACCCTGCTGTTCATCTATGTCCAGCAGCGGCAGGACCGCGCAAGGAGGCGCTGAAGCCATGAAAGCGTCCCAGCATGCGCGCTACAAGATGGGTCGGTTCGGGGTAGGCGTGCTGTTTTATGCCGTCATCATCGGCTTCTGCGCCGTGGTGCTGTTCCCGGTCTACTGGATGGTCGTGAACTCCATCCAGCCGCTGAAATACGGCATGCAGTTCCCGCCGCCCCTGTTCCCGCAAGAGATCAGCTTTCAGCCGTTCACCACGCTGTTCCAGAACTTCCCGGTTGCCCGCTGGCTTCTGAACTCGCTGATCCTGGCCTCGATGGCAACGGTGCTGGTTCTTGCCCTGGCCGTGCTGGGGTCCTTTGCCATGACCTTCCTGAAATGGCGTGGCAAGGCCGCGTTCGGCCTTCTGCTTCTGATGACCCAGATGCTGCCCGAGGCGCTGGTCGTCATCCCGGTCTATGCGATGTACCGCAACCTGGGCCTGTCCGACAGCTTGCCCGCGCTTTCGCTGATCGACGCAGCCTTCATCCTGCCGATCTGCATCTGGGTCCTGAAGAACGCCTTCGACTCCATTGCCGAGGAAATCTACGAGGCGGCCCTGATCGACGGTTGCACNCCCCTGGGCGCGCTGATCCGCACGCTTCTGCCGCTGTCGGCGCCGGGGCTGGTGGCGGTCAGCGTGGTGGCGTTCTTCTATGCGTGGAACGAATATCTCTTCGCCGTCACGCTGATCACCTCGCCCGACAACCGCCCGGTGGCGGTCGGGCTGGCCTCGCTGAAGGTGATGCTCGACACGCCCATCGACCGGGTGCTGGCCGCTGCCCTGTTCTTCTCGATCTTCCCGGTCATCTTCTACCTGATCATCCAACGCTACATCGTGGCCGGGCTCAGCGCCGGCGCGGTAAAGGGATAGGACATGCACATCGAATGCGTCGTCGAGGCGGGCGCCCAACTGGGCGAAGGCACGATCTGGGANCCCGGTCGTGGCGTGCTGTGGTGGATCGACATCTACGGACCGACCATCCACCGATATGACCCCGTCTCGGGCCAGACGCGCAGCTGGCAGGCCCCGGAATACCTGGGCTGCATCGGCCTGCGNCACCATGGCGGGCTGGTGGTGACCATGGCCAGCGGGTTCCATTTCTTCGATCCGCACAGCGGCGCATTCACCGCCATTGCCGATCCGGAATCCGACCTGCCTGACACCCGTTTCAACGACGGCAAGCCCGACCGGTTCGGCAACTTCTGGTCCGGCAGCATGTTCGAGGCGCCGGGCAAGACGCCCGAGATGATCGGGTCCCTGTACCGGCTGGATGCGGCGGGCTCCGTGAAGAAGATGCTTACCGGGATTGGTTGCTCGAACGGCCTGGCCTGGAGCCCGGATGGCCGGGTGATGTATTTCACCGACAGTCACACCCATTTCGTATGGGCCTTCGACTACACGCCCGAGACCGGCGAGATCGCGGACCGCCGCACCTTCATCGACCTTTCCGAGCGGGGCTACGTCGTCGATGGCTCTACCGTCGATGCGGTAAGCAACTACTGGCTGACGGTGCCCTTCAAGGGCAAGGTGCTGGCCTATGATCCTGCGGGTAAGCAGATTGCCGAGATCGACATGCCCTGCGACCTGCCGACCTGCTGCGAATTCGGCGGTGCCGACCTGAAGACGCTGTATGTGACAACAGCCATCTATCGCCGCAGCGATGCGGAACTGGCAGGCCAGACCGCCCCCGGCGGGGTGTTCGCGATCACCGGGCTGGGCACAACGGGCCTGATCCTGCCGCCCTATGCCGCTGAGACGCGCCCGATGCAACTGGACCTCGGCGCCAAGGTTGCGCTGGTGACNGGGGCCGCAACCGGCATTGGCAAGGCCTGTGCCGACCTTCTGGCCGAGAACGGCGCCCGCGTGGTCTTTTCGGACCGCGACCTGGACCGCGCCACCGAAACCGCGCGTGGCAAGGGAACGGCGCTGTTTCTGGACGTGGCTGACCGCGCCGGGATTGAACCGGCCGTGGACAGCGTTCTTGGCCAGTTTGGACAAATCGACATCCTGGTGAACAACGCCGGCATCGGCGTGCGCGCCGAANNCCGCAGCACCATCGACAGCTTCCCCGAAAAGGCTTGGGACGATGTCCTGGCCATCGACCTCACGGGTCTCTTCCTCGTCAGCCGCGCCGTCCTGAAGCACATGAAGGCGCGGAAGACCGGCGCCGTGGTCAACATCGCCTCGATCACCGGCATCGTNCCCCTGCGCCTGCAAAGCCCCTACATCGCGGCCAAGGCGGCGGTCATCAACCTGACGCGCGGCATGGCCATCGAACTGGCGACCGACGGCATCCGCGTCAACGCCGTGGCACCGGGGTCCTGCGCCACCGAACAGTGGCACGCCTGGATGACCAACCCGCTCAGCCAGACCGAGGGCCTGCTGGAAAAGCAGATGGCGACCATCCCGATGAAGCGCCCCGGCACCCCGCGCGAGATGGCGCAGGGCGTGGCTTTCCTCGCCTCGGATGCGGCGTCCTACATCACCGGCCATACGCTGGTGATCGACGGCGGCTGGACCGTNGGCTATGCCCGCGACTGGTGACACGGTGGCCGAGTACCGCCTTCATGGTTTCTACAACAGCGGCAACGCCTTCAAGGTCGCCATGATGCTGGACCTTGCCGGTTGCGACTGGGAGCCGGTCGCAGTNGACACCGGGGGCGACCCGGCGCATGGCCCGGACTGGTGGGCAGGCGCCAATGGTTTCGGCGAAGTCCCGGTGCTGGAACGGCGCGGGCGCTTCCATTCCCAATCGGGCGTGATCCTGAACCGGCTCGCCCGCGAGACCGGGCAGTTCGGCGCCCGAGACGAAGACGAGCAAGAGGAAATCTGGCGCTGGATCCTGTTCGATAACCACAAGTTCACCGGCAATTTCTCGATGCTGCGCTATCAGGTCGGCATTGCCCGAGCGGGCGAGACGCCGATAACCGAATACCTGCGCGCCCGCGTGCGTCGGGCCTGGGCCGTGGTGGAAACCCACCTGGCCGGACGCGACTTCATTCTGGGGGACCGGCCCACCATCGCCGATCTGTCCATGGCCGGATACCAGTATTACGACGAACCGACAGGTATCGACCGTGCCGCGGAGTTTCCGTTGATCGAGGCTTGGGTGCGGCGCATCGCAGCCNNCCTGCCGGGATGGCGCCCGCCCGGCGCCGTCCTGCCGCGGACGTGAGGCCGGGGTCAGGTCAGGACGCGGCCTGGGCTGAGGATTCCTTTCGGATCCAGCGCCTTCTTGATCTCGGCCATCAGCCGCAATTCCTCGGGTGAACGGGTCAGATGCAGATAGGGCGCCTTGGTCCGCCCGATCCCGTGTTCGGCGGATACCGACCCGCCCAACTCGCCCACGAGCCCGTAGACCAGCGTCTCGGCCTGTTTCTGCGCGGCTGCTCCGGCCATGATGTTCACATGCAGATTGCAGTCCGCAAGATGCCCGAACACCACCCAGGGCGTCGNGGGAAACTCGGCCTCGATCCGGGCGCGCAGGTGCTCGACCGCTTCGGCGATGCGATCCAGCGGGAAGGATACATCAAAGCCGATGGTCTTGGGGAAGATGCGGTCGTGTGTGTAGATCGACTCGCGCAAGGCCCAGAACCGCTTGCGGTCGGCCTCGGACTGCGCAATCGCCGCGTCCAGGATCAGCCCCGCCTCCATGTTGGCATGCAGCGCCTCCAGCAGCGCCGTGCCATCCGGGCCGGTCTCGGGCGCCTCGATCAGCAGGTAGACGGCATCGGTCGCGGCGAAGGGCGCGCTCAGCGCCTGCCTTCCGGTGGCAATGGCATAGATCTCTTTCCACATCGCCTCGAAGACCAGCAGTCCACCGGGCAGCCGGGACCAGAGGTCGCGCAGCAACGTCAACGCAGCGGTCGTGTCCCGCACCATCGCCAGCGCTGTCGCCACCGCGGCAGGCCGCGGATGCAGGGTCAAGGTCACCCGGGTCACGATCCCCAGTGTCCCTTCGGACCCGATCATCAGCTGGGTCCAGTCATATCCGGTGTTGTTCTTCACCATCTTCGAGGTCGACCGCACCACGCGGCCATCCGCCAGCACCGCCTCCAGCCCGCGGACATTCGCCCGCGTCATGCCAAAGCGCAGAACCGAATTGCCGCCCGCATTGGTGGCAACATTGCCGCCGATGGTGCAGCTGCCCCGTGCCCCCAGGTCGATGCCGACCATCATGCCCGCCGATTCCGCCGCTTTCTGGATGACTTCCAGCGGCGTTCCGGCCAGGGCGGTGATCGTCCCGCTGACCGGGTCGATGTCCTCGATGCCGTTCATGCGTTCCAGCGAGATGGCGACTTCGCCCCGTCCGGGTCGCGAGGCATCGACCAGCCCTGTCATCCCGCCCTGCGGCACGACCGGCTGCCCGGCCTCGTGGCACAGGGCAAGCGCCACCGAGACATCCTTGACCGTGCGCGGCAGGATCAGGGCCACAGGTTCCACGCTTTCCTTGGCGGCTCCGTCCGACCGGTTGCGGGCGGGTATTTCGGCGCCCGTGCGCACCGCAGCCTCGCCCAGGGCCGCCCGCAATCTGGCAATCAGGTCCATTCTCGTGTTTCCGGGCTGGCTTCGGGTCAGAAGTTGCGGCCATAGCCCGCGCTCCAGCCACCGTCGGCGGACAGAAGCTGGCCGGTCAGATAGCCATTTTCAGGATCGCACAGGAACAGCGCGACATTGCAGGCCTCCTCGACCGAGGCCCGACCGACGCTGGCGTGGCCGATCATCTCGCGGTCCCCGCTGCACAGGTCGTCAGGTCCCGTGCCGATGGCGCCGGCGCCCAAGGCATTCACGGCCACCTCTGGCCCCAAGGACATGGCCATCGTCCGCATCGTGGCGCCCAGGGCCGCCATGCGCGCCGACAGGTCGGGTTGCCGCCGGACCGGCAGCGCCGCGCTGGCTGAAAGCAGGAAGACGACCCGCCCCGAACCGCGCGCCTTCATGCTGGCGCCGATGGCCTGCGCCGAAGCGACCAGCGCATCCCAGTCGAAGACGTTCGTCTCCAGCAGCGGGGCGGACAGCACAAGCACATCGGGCGTCCCATGGTCCACGACCATCGCGCCGCTGCCCGTCAGCCGCTCGCGCAGCGCAGCGCTGACCGGATGGATCGCGCCTTCGATCCGCACCGTCTTGCCGGAAAGGTCGATCTGCATGGCCGGTCCTTTCAGATGGTGTAGTAAGCGGTCCAGCCGCCATCGACGGCAAGGCACTGGCCGTTGACATAGCTTGCCGCCGGAGAACCAAGGAACAGGACCGCCCGCGCGATATCGTCGGGTTCGCCCGGTCGCCCCACGGGGATATGGCGCATGAACTCTTCCGTCCGGCTGCCGAACAGGCCGCCCTTGCCATAGAACAGCGCGCGGGTGCCCTCGCTGAGGATCGACCCCGGCGCGATGGCATTGGTCAGGATGCCTTGGGAACCAAGCTCGATCGCCATGGCGCGGGTCAGGTGGACGATTCCGGCCTTCGCCGCGGCAAAGGGACTTTGCAGGCGCATCGCCGCAATGCCCACGACCGAGGCGATGTTGATGATCCGCCCNNCCGGCCCCCGCGCCACCATGGGAACCAGCGCCGCCTTGCTCATCAGATAGGTGCCGTCCAGGTCGATCCGCACGATCCGGTCCCATTCGGCCTTCGGAAAGCTCTCGACCGTGACGCGATGCGCCTGGGTGTTCACGCCGGCATTGTTCACCAGGATGTCGATCTGACCGTACTGCGCCAGCACCGCGGCGACCCCGTCCTGGGTGGAGACTTCGCTGGAAATGTCGATGCAGCACGCCATGGCATCCGGCAGCTTGGCCGCCAGAGCCTCGGCGCCTTCCAGGTTGATGTCGGCGACGACGACCCTTGCGCCATTCGCCGCCAGCATCTGGCAGGTCGCCGCGCCGATGGCGCNCCCGCCGGTCACGATGGCGACCCGTCCCTCAAGATCGACCTTCATCATGGCTCCCCGCCGCAGTGCCGACCGGCGCCAATGACGGGGCGCGCAGGGCGCGGAACCGCTCCAGATCGCCCGCCAGCCCGGCCGCCGCTTCGTTGGATTTCACCATCCAGGTGCCGCCAAGTGCCGCGACGTTGCGATGGCGGGCGAAGTCAGGCACCGACTCCGATACCAGCCCGCCGGTCACCAGGAAGCAGACGTCGGGATAGATCGAGTCGAACTCGGGCAACCTCAGATGCCCGTGATCCCAGGCGGGATAGAATTTCTGGACAAGGTACCCCAGTTCACGCGCATGTTGCACCTCGCTGGCGGTGTTGACGCCTGGCACCAGGGGCAGATCAGAGGCCTGTGCCGCCGCACGCAGCGCCGGGCTGAAGCCGGGGCTGATCATGAAATCGGCCCCGCTATCCTTCGCCCTCCGGGCCCCCTCGCTATCCAGGATCGTGCTNNAGGCCGCCAACAGGACCCGCGGATGCCGCCGCTTGATTTTGGCCAGCGTCGCCGGAGCGTTCGGATTGCGAAACAGCACCTCGATGGCCGTGGCACCCGCCTCGACCAGGGCATCCGAGATGTCGGCGGCAAATTCTCGATCGCTGCTGCCAGCCATCAGGATCGGCACGATGGCCGCATGGACCACCTGGTCGCGGAGCTCTTCGGTGTTCATGTCTCCCCCTCTTCCCCAGCTGGTTCACCCCGGTGCAAGCAGGTCCGGGTCCAGCCCCAAATCGCCCGCGATGGCCAGGAATTCCTCCCGCAGGGCTGCGGCCACCGGGATGCCATCCCGGCTGCGCTCGCGCAGACATTCCCACTCCCGGTCGCCCGGCGCCATGACCTTCGTACCCGGCTTCGCCCGGGTCGCGCGCAGGTCAGCCAGATAGGCCGNCAATGCGGCGTCATAGAGCGCGCGCGGCACGAAGGCTTCGGGATTGATGACGATGTAGTACTGCCCCAGGCGCCGCGGCGTCGAAAGGTCCGGGCCAGACATCGGCAGAAGCCGCGTGCAATGTCCCATGCCGGTCAGCGCGGCCGACATCACCTCCATCACGGCAGCGAGGCCTGCCCCCTTGAAGCCGAACCGTTCGCCGCCAAAGGACAGGAGCGCCGCGACCGCAGTCGGATCGGTCGTCATCTGGCCCGCGGCATCCACCGCCACATCCTCGGGAACCGGCAGCCCTTTCAGCTCGTAGTCGCGGATCCGGTTCCAGGGCACGATCGAGGTCGCCATGTCCAGAAGGAACGGCAATTGTCCGGCCACCGGTGCGGCGAAGGCAATCGGATTGGTGCCGTGAAACGGCTCTTGCGCATCGTGGGGCAGGACGAAAGGGTCCGAGTTGGCAAAGGCAAAGGCCAGAAACCCGGCTTCGGCGGCTTGCAGCGCATAGCAGTNGGCTGCGCCGAAATGGGACGAGTTCACCACCGAGACCCCGGCGATCCCGCTGTCGCGCGCCAGGGCGCAGGCCTCGGCAATCGCCCGCTCGCCTGCATGGTGGCCAAAGCCGTTGTCGGCATCAAGGATCGCCGCGCCGGGCGCTGTCCGCGTCACCTTGTGGACGGGCGCCGCGGTGATGCGCCCGCCAGCAAGCGCCCGCAGGTAGTGGGGCAGCAGGCGCACGCCGTGACTGTCGGCGCCGCGCAGCGAGGTCGACACCAGCGCCCGCGCCACCGCCTCTGCCTGGTCGGCCGCTGAGCCGCGCGCCACCAGGGCTGCCGCGACGAACCGGAAAAGGCGGCCCTGGGGAACCGCGATGCCTCCAGTAGCGTCGCCATGCTTGCCTCCAAAGAATTATAATAGTATATGCATTAGGCGGGGTGCCCGGGCTTGTCAAGCTGCGCAATTGCGGGGAGGGGCACCAGATTTGGCTTGCATATTATGCTAGTATAATCTCTTGTGAAGGCGACTCGCCGGTCGTCCGGGTGAATCAGTCAGGAGGAAGTCATGTCGAAAGCGGCTCTCAAGAGCGGGGCAGGGCTGACCGAGCTTGCCAATCTTCCGGACAAGGCCCTGATGATGGGCCTGTTCGAGCAGATGACGCTGCTGCGGAAGTTCGAGCTCGTCGCGCAGATGGCCTGCCGCAAGGGCGAGACGCCGGGCTTCCTTCATCTCTACATCGGGCAAGAGGCTTCGGGTGTCGGCATCTGCGCCCATCTTCGCCCCACGGACTGGGTCACCTCCACCCACCGCGGCCACGGGCACGCCCTGGCCAAGGGCGCCGATCCCCGCCGGGTCATGGCCGAACTCTTTGGCCGCGTCTGCGGCATCTGTGGCGGGCGCGGCGGCACCATGCATCTTTACGACCGCTCGGTCGGGCTGTTCGGCACCAATGGCGTCGTGGGCGCTGGCATCGGCCATGCGGTAGGCGTCGGCCTGGGCGCCCGGCAATTGGGTCGCGACGATATCGGCGTTGCCTTCTTCGGCGACGGCGCCTCGAACCACGGCGCTTTCCATGAGGTTCTGAACTTCGCCGGGGTGCAGCGCGCNCCCGCCGTCTTCGTTTGCGAGAACAACCTTTACGCCACCGCCACGCCCTACAAGGACATCACGCTGAACCCCGAAGTCGCCACGCGCGCGGCGGCCTACGGCATTCCCGGCGTCGCGGTCGGCGGCAACGATGTGATGGCCGTCTGGGACGCCATGAAAGTGGCCGCCGAGCGCGCGCGTGGCGGTGGCGGCCCGACGCTGATCGAATGCAAGACCTACCGGGTCGTCGGCCACCACGAGGGCGATCCGGTGGTCGGCACCTACCGCACCCAGGAAGAGATCGACGCCTGGATCAAACGCGATCCGATCGAGATGTTCCGCACCCGGCTCGTGCAGGAGTTCGGACTGGCCACCGACAGCGAGCTTGCCGCCCTGGAACGCCGCATCGACGACATCGTCGCCGATGCGCTGGACTTCGCCCGCAAGTCGCCGCTGCCCGATCCGGCCTCGCTGACCCGCCATGTCTATGCCGATCCGATCAACCCGCCCGAAGCCACCGCGCCGCGCATCGTGGCGCAGACCCGGCTACAGGGCTGGCTCGAGGCGGTCCGAGACGGCATCGCCGAGGAGATGCGCGCCGATGGCGGCATCCTCTATTTCGGCGAAGGCACCGGCGAGCGCGGNGGGTCCTTCGCTCATACCAAGGGGCTTTGGGCCGAGTTCGGCGCGCATCGGATGATCGACACGCCGATTTCCGAACAGGGCTTCACGGCCGCTGCCATCGGCGCTTCGGCCATCGGGGCGCGCACGGTGTCGGATGTCATGTTCGCCGACTTCGCCTTCGAGGCCGCTNNTAGCCAGATCATGCTTCAGGGCGCCAAGCTGCGCTACATGAGCAACGGCGGCATGAGCGCACCCTTTATCCTGCGCGCGGCCATGGGCGCCCTGCGCAGTTCGGGCCCGCATCACAGCGGCAGCTATCACCCGATCTTCGCCCAGATGCCCGGCCTGATCGTCTGCCTGCCCTCGAACCCGGCCGATGCCAAGGGCCTGATGAAGACGGCGCTGCGCGCGTCCGACCCCGTCGTCTTCCTGGAACCCAAGGCGCTCTACGCCTCCAAGGGCGAGGTGCCCGTCGGCGAACACTTTGTGCCTTTCGGAGTGGCCCGTATCGCCCGGCCGGGCCGCGACATCACCATCGTCGCCACCGGCCAGCAGGTCGCCCAGGCCGAGGCAGCGGCGGCCAGTCTTGCCGCCGAAGGCATCGAGGCCGAGATCATCGACCCGCGCACCATCATGCCCTTCGACATCGACACCGTCATCGCCAGCGTGCGCCGCACNCACCGGCTTCTGGTCGTCGGCGAAGCCTGGGCCATGTGCGGTCTGGGCGGAGAGATCGCGCAAGCCGTCAATGAACTGGCCTTCGATGAGCTGGACGCCCCGCCCGGTCGCCTGCATACGCAACCGGTCTCGCACCCATTCGCCCCGGTCCTGGAACAGGCGATGGTCATCAACCCCGACCGGATCGCCCAAGCCGTCCGCGATGTGATCGCCGGTCGCCCGCCGGTCCCCGCGCATTGGCTGTCGCAAAGCGCAGGCCGCGCCGCCGTGGTACCCTCGGCCCCGCCCCCGTCGCCCGGCCAGCCCCCGCGGTGTCCGCGCCAAGCGNNGCCCTGTCAGCCCCGGACCGATGACGAACCGATCCTCATGCCCTTCGGCGACCTGACCGTCAGCGAGGGCACCCTGATCCGCTGGGCAAAGTCCAGGGGCGACCAGGTCAAGGAAGGCGACCTCGTCGCCGAGATCGAGACCGACAAGGCCGTGGTCGAAATCGAGGCCCCGGCCAGCGGCATCCTGCATTCCATCGAAGCCGAGGTCGGGCAGGTCATCGCCATGGGCGCGCGGATCGGCGGAATCGCCCGATGAACGCGGTTGCCGGTCTTCAGGGGCAAAGCCGCCACGCCGCCTCGCCCTATGCCCGGCGCCTGGCCCGCGAGCGCGAACTCGATCTCGCCACGGTCATCGGCAGCGGGCCGCACGGCCGCATCGTTGCCGCCGACATCCTGTCCTGGCAGCCCAAGGCCGACCGACCGGCCGAACCGCTGGTCCCCCGCCGCACGCGTCGCCCCCGGTGTTCAGCTTTTCGGCCTCGGTCAACCTGGCCGCCCTCTGCAGGCTTGCGGCCGATGCTGCCCGGGTCGGCCTTGACATCACGTTCGAGGACGCCGCGGCCCGGTCCGCCCTTGCCGCCCTGGGGGCCGACGCTGCGGGCGGCCTGGCCATCGAGGCCGAGGGCAGGCAGATCAGGATCGCCACAGCGACCGGCCTGTCGATCGGCGCCGAGCGCCAGCTGCGGCTGGCGGCCCTGGCCTCCGGGGCAGACCTGTCGGGGCAACCGGCCCAGGCCTCGCTTCTGGTGCTTCACGCGGCGCGCGTCACGCCTTCGGCGCTGCCGCTGCTGCCGTCACGCATGCTGAGATTCGTTCTGGTGGTCACCGCGACAGGGAACAGGGGCACGCGCTCCTCTGTGCGAATGCGCAAGGGATGACCGAACACCGCGCGGCTGCCGTGCTTGAGGCCTTCATCAGCGCGCTGGAGCAGCCTCTGGCCCTTCTGGCCTGAAGGCGGTGTCATGTGTGGGCGGCTCCGTTGGCGCAAGAGTTGACCCAAGCTGATGCGATCGCTGCCGGTTTCGTGGACGGCAGGTAAGCCAGCATGGTGCGGGTCTCGAACTCCATGGGGCTGAGGTAGCCGCGTTTCGTATGCCTCACAGCCTCGATCCTGAACTCACGGCTGAACCTCCGTCTCGTCATGTCCCCTCTCCAGTTCCTTGGTCACGATCTTGTCTTCGTGTCCACGAAACCGGCAGCAGGCCAGACTCTCCATCACAGCGAGGGAATTTCCGGGCGGCAGGTCACCCCCGAAAACAACGGAAAATCCGCCCGCAGCCGGATCGGGAGAACGCTTTCGTAAGGGCAAGTGGCGGAGGAGGTGGGTCTGATGTCCAACCTTCTCCACCTGCGCGGCACCCTAATTATTTGTCTTTAATTGAAATCTAAAGGGGATTCCGCCCTCGTCCGAGATGCATTCAACGAGGATCGGCGGTTGCATAGCCGTATCGGCGGCTTCGGGATGAGAGCTGTCGATCAAGGCAATATCGGTTAATGGGCCGAAGGCCACATCGATGAACGCGAAGTCTGTTTCGCGGAAGGCGAAAGTTTCTAACACCCTTGAATGCGAAGGTAGAGCATGACGCCAGGGATATTCCACCGTCAGAAGAATGGTCATCGTATCGCAGTAGTTCATGTAGCCTAGTTGGAACGGCGAAGGATCATTCGCGCCTTGGCCATCGAATTCGTGCATGCGTTCAAAGTCGTTTTCTTTGTTGATCAGGGTTACCGAAAAGCTAACATCATCGTCGACCGGTTCAACGCTGATCGTCAGGTCTCGCGTCTGAACGCTTCTTTCGTCGTACAGCGTCTGAAAGACGCCCAACTCTTGCGCCGAGGTACTATCGGCGAGCAAAAGTGCCACCAGCAGGATCAGAAACCGCCCGCTCATTCCGCATCCTCAAATCGCGGACGAGCGANNCCGAGAAACGACATTTTCCGTCGAACTGCCCGCCTTCCCGGATAGCTCGCATTATTTCCCGTCGTTCTTCGTATGTCCTGGTATGAAGATTAATTCGTCGCGTGATTGCATCCGTGGCCGCATCGGACAATCCTCCGTCTGCGAGGCCGGGCAAATCATGGTCCAGCCAGAGGAAGACAGCCGATCTGACGGCGTACACCGGTTCCGCAGCTCGATCGGGTTCGGCTTCAAAATCGATGCCTTCGCGAAAGACCTCTTCATGCCAAACGGTGAATGCCTGATAGTTCGCGCGGCCTGTCAGTTGAAACAAACCCCGACCGCGAAATGTCCAGCCGTCTCCGCTTTCTGCGTTTCCGTTGCCGTTACGATTGGCGTAAGCTAGGTTCGCAATAGAAACCGGATCAGCGGGATGTTCATCGGTGCGACCGTAGAGCTCGGCGTCGTCCGGGTTGTCCCTGAAGTAGCTGAACGCGTTCCTTAATCCCTTCGGGTTATAGTTGAGGTTCTCTTCGAGGCGAGCATTGCCGCCTGCTTCCATGCGCATCTGCGAAAAGAAGTGGATCAGACGTTCCCGACTGTCCAAGCTTCCGGATACGATCCGAAGATCAAGTTCGCGCGTGATCGCGGCAAGCCTGTCGGAGGGCGCATCCGGGAAAACCGAGGCAAGGCGGTCTCCCGTCAGGATGTCGCAGACCGCATTCTCGGGAATGCTATCGGGATCAATGATCGGTTCGGCCGTGCATCGGCAGTTCCAGGCCTCGCCAGGGTGTCCGCTAACAGGAGGATTGGCCCATGCGAAGACTCGATCATCGTTTTCGGCATGTGCCGCGCGAACACGGGTATCGTCCTGACTGCGCCAGATGTAGGTTTCGAGCTGCAGCGCATCTCTCTGAAAATGGCCGTTCAGCGCCTCGGTATATCGCGCGAGGATCGCATTGATGACGGGATCGTTGGGATTGACTGGAACACCCGTTTCGTTCAGCCGGTCCGCGACAGAGGTGCGAAGTTGATCTCTGATCGTGGTCAGATCGACCGACGTGATGTCAATGCTGACACCTTCGGAGAGAAAGCCATTCAGCCGGGCAACGCCAGAGGCCAGCGCATCGTCGATGATGCTGTCCAGCAGTCGGTCTGGGACCACCGAGAACTTGACTTCCGGTGCCTGAGCAGGACCAAGCGGCAAGACGAAGACACTGTTGCCGCCTGACCTAATCTAGGTCGCAAACTTGCTTTGGTGCCGCATCGGTTCCTCCGCGTCGTTCCCCGAAAGCAGTATCAGGTTAGGGCTAAGCTTGCATGAACCCTGCGAACGCGCCGTTGCGTGGGCCGGAGAGGGTTGGATTTCGGGGGCGTTCGGGTGGCGGTGCTGTCAGACCAATGCGAACTAGTCTCAGTTACGCTGACTGACGTGGATCTCAGGCTGCGCAGAGACCACGCCACTCGGCGAGGGCGGCGGCGCGGATGCTCTTGAACATGTCCCTGCTCGAAAGGCCGCGTTCCTGGTTGAAGTGGTTGAAGACCGAGGCGTGGACGGAGGCGAACTTCTGTAACGTTCGCATGCGCCGAATCCGTTGCATGACCCGCTCCTTCGGCGGAACGACAGGTGGGAATTCTCCGCGCGGTTGTTGGCCCATCGTCCCGCTTCCCGGTCGCCGCCGCGGCCGAGGTCTTTCAGGGCCGCACCGCAAGAGCAAAGGCAATCGGTGACGAAGATATCCGGTCGTTCATGCCGCTTGAGCGATTTCCTGAGGAATTTGAGGGCCGCCTTGCGATCCCGCGTCTTGGTCTCGAGGCTCTCCAGCACCTCGCCCTCATGATCGACGGTGCGCCAGAGATAGTGCTTCTTGCCGTTGATCTTCACGAACATCTCGTCGAGGCGCCAGCGCCAGCGGCGGAATCCCCGCATCCGGTGGACGCGCCGCTTCATCGGCGCCCTCCTCAAGGCGCGTCCCGGCGAAAGCCACCCGATGCGTCCGCCCAAGACGGGCCGCGGCGTCATCGCGTCTTTACGGCATCCGAAGCGGACTGGCATGTCGGTTACCCAGGAACTGCCGCGCAAGACCAGTGTCGGTTCGATCAGGATATGCTCGGGCGTGCGCCGCCCCTTGATCCGGCCAAGCAGGATTTCCGCTGCGACCCGACCCATCCTTGGCCCGTCCTGATCGATCGAGGAGAGGTCGATCAGGGGAAGCGCGGCAATCGGGTTGTTGTCATAGCCGATGATCGCAAGGTCGTCGGGCACGCGAATCCCCAGCTCATGGGCGTAGTTGACCAGAGGCACCGCATCAAGATCCGACCAGCAGAAGACCGCGCGCGGCCGATCCGGTGCGGTAAGGAACGCCGTCATTTCCGCCTTACGCGAGGTTTCCGGCTNGGGAAGCGCGATGACCCGCGCCTTGTCCGCCAGGCCAAGCCGTGCCATCGCGGCCAGATAGCCCCGCTGCCGGGCGGGAGAGACGTCCGCCTGATGGCGTTCCGGGTCCTGCAGCGCCAGCATGGCGATGTCGTCGGAGCCGCAGGCCCGCAGCGCCTCGACGGCAAGGCCCGCACCCAGCATGTCATCGCTGTTGACGGTGTCATAGGTCTCGGCCTTCGGCTCATGGTGGCCGACGACGACGATGGGAATCTGCCGGGCAAAGCGGTCCAGTGTTGCGCCGGAAATTTGCGATGCGACGAGGATCAAGCCATCCATGCGGTTGTCGATCATCTGCTCGATCAGGCGCAGTTCCATCGGTGTGCGCGCCTGGCCGATGCCGACCATGACCTTGTAGCCCGCCACTTCCGTCACGCTTTCGATGCCCTGATAGATCGAGGGCAGGAACGGGTTGTCGATGCCGACCAGCAGAACGCCGAGCGTGAAGGTGCTTCCCCGCATTCCGCGGGCCGCGACCGATGGACGATAGCCAAGCTTTTCGATGCTGGCTTCGACCTTCTGGCGCAGNNAATCCGACACGCCATAGGCGTTGCGCATGACCTTGGAGACCGCCGCAACCGAAACCCCGGCATCGGTGGCCACGGTGCGGATCGTCACCTGGCCGCCCTTCGCTTCTGATCCGCCATCGGCCATCCAAGTCCTCCTGGTCGCAGCAGCGTAGCGAGAAAGTGTTGCAATGCAAATCGGGAAGTAGAATGATTTACGTAGAACGGTGCACGAATGGGGGAAACCTGATTCGGCACCCTTGGGAGGATGTGGGAATGGGCCTTGAGGGGCAGCTGCTTACCATGCAAGCAACCGGTATAGGTTTGATCGCAAACGATTTCACTGCCGAAATGGTTGCGCCGTCCTGCGACGCCGGCACGGGTGGTCCCGGCTGTTTCGTGGCCAGNGAGTTCGATCTGGACGTGGTTCCGCCGGGATCGGTTCTTCACCTTTCGGCGCAGGGGCTTTACCGGGCTTTCCTGAACGGGAAGCGCGTGGGCGCCGACCTCCTCACNCCCGGATGGACCTGTTACGACGACCGGATCGCCTATCAGTCCTATGATGTCACCGGACTCCTGAAGCCNGGGGTGAACCGGCTGGAGATCTGGCTTGGCGATGGCTGGTACCGATCGCGCCTCATGTGGCCGCAGAACCCGATCCCGAATGCCTGGGGAACCCGGATCGCGGCCTTTGCCGAACTGGTCGCGAACGGCAGGACGCTTCTGAAGACAGACGCATCCTGGCGCTCGGGCCTNACCCCGGTCACTGGCAATGGCATCTATCATGGTGAAGATTTCGACGCGCGCATCGCCGCCGCAGACACGGCCGGTGTCGAGGTCCTGGCCTTCGACCGGAGCCTGCTTGTCCCGCACGAGACGGGCGCGGTGAAGGAAATGGCGCCCGTTGCGGCCGTGCAAAGCTGGGCAGACGGCGGCGCGACTGTCTACGACTTCGGGCAGAACTGTGCGGCCTATGCCCGGATCGCGGTGCAGGGCCCGGCAGGGGCGCATGTCCGGCTGGAATTCTCGGAAGTGCTTGGCCCGGACCGCTTTTTCGACAACCGCAACTTCAGGTCGGCCCGGGCCGAGCAACACTACACGCTCAAGGGCGAAGGGGAGGAGAGCTACGCTCCGTTCTTCACCTTCTTCGGCTTCCGTTATGCCAGGGTTACCCTGACCGGCGAGGCGAGGCTGGTGTCAATCCACCAGATCCCTGTGACGTCGGTTCCGGTCCAAGCGGGCGGGTTTGTCTGCGGCGAACCGGCGGTCAACCGGCTCGTGCTCAACACCATCTGGTCGCAACGGTCGAATTTCGTCGAAGTGCCGACGGATTGCCCGCAGCGCGATGAGAGGCTGGGCTGGACCGGTGACGCGCAGGTCTTCGCGGGCACCGCCTGCTGGCTGGCGGACAGCCAGTCCTTCCTGACCAAATACTTGCGCGATGTCCGCCACGATCAGCGCCCCAACGGTGCCATCCCGCATTTCTCGCCCGACCCGACCCGTCTGCATCCGATCGAAGGGCGCGGCGACTGGGCGGGCTCGACCGGCTGGGGCGATTGTATCGTCATCATCCCGTGGCAGCTGTACCTGCACTACGGGGATATCGGTGTCCTGACCGAGAACTTTCCGGCGATGCTGAAGTGGCTGGATTACCTCTGGGGCATCTCGGACGGCCCGGTGATCCGCCCATCGGCCGTATGGGGTGGGCACGGCTTCACCTTCGGCGACTGGATCCAGCCGGTCGGCGACAACCGCAAGCCGCGCCCGACCATCGCCGACGACTGCGCGGCGACCCTCTATCACTTCATCTCGACCGATCTCGCTGCACGCATTGCCGGTTTGATCGGTGAAGACGCGCAGGCGACGGCGCTGCGGGACCGGGCCGAGGTGATTCGTGCGGCGTTCAGGCATGAATTCTTCGCGCCATCGGGCCGGATCGCGCACAATGACCAGACCTCGTGGAGCCTCGCGTTTCTTCACGGGCTGGTTCCGGAGGAAACCTATGAGGCCGGGAAGGCGTATTTCCGCCGGGTGGTCGAGGATGCCGACGGGTTGATCGGCACCGGGTTCATCGGGACGCCTGCCATATTGNNTACCCTGACGATGCACGGAATGGCGGACCTGGCCGAGAAGATCTTCCTGAACCGCAAGGTGCCGGGATGGCTCTACCATACNGACCGNGGGGCGACGAGCATCTGGGAGCGTTGGGACGCGCTTGGCGAGGATGGCACCATCTACGACCCGGACATGAACAGCTACAATCATTATGCCTATGGTGCGGTGTGCCAGTGGCTGTTCGAGGGCGTGGCCGGGGTCTCGCCGGTGGCCGAGAAGCCCGGTTTCGACGAGGTGACGCTGAATCCGCTGATCCTGCCGGCGCTGTCTCCGGTTGCCGCCTGGCACGACTGCCGCCACGGCCGGATCGAGGCGGGCTGGAGCCTGGACAATGACAAGGTCACCTATCGCGTGACCTTGGCGGGCTGTACCGGGCGCCTGAAGGCCAATCCGGCGCACCACAACGTCGCGGTGGACGGTACGCCCGTAACGGTACCGGCCGACGGACTGATGCTGCCTTCGGGCAGCCATGTCATCACCTTCCGCGCCTGACGCGGAAGGAAAGATACCGGGCGGCTGAACGGCCCGGACCCCTGCCTGGTTCTTTGGAGGAGAGACCATGAAACTGATCCCGAGTGCAGCCCTACTGACCGCCTTTGCCACTGTCGCGGGCCTTGCACAGGCCGACACCGTGCTGTCGGTGACGACCGACGGCAACCAGGACACGATCACCATGATGGATGCCCTGACCGCGGCCTATACGGCGGCCCACCCCGACGTGACTTTCGAAATCGAGAACCGCCCCGGCGGGTCGGAAGGCGACAACCTGGTGAAGACCCGTCTGGCGACGGGTGAAGCGGGTGACATCCTGCAATACAACTCCGGCTCACTGTTCCAGGCGTTGAATCCCACCGAAAGCCTTGCGGACCTGTCGGACATCCAGGGAGACGTTATCGACAGCTTCAAGGCCGTCGTCACCGCCAAGGACGGCACGGTACGCGGNGTTCCCTTTGGGTCGGCCATGGGCGGCGGGATCTACTACAACAAGAAGGTCTATGCCGATCTGGGCCTGAGTGTCCCGAAGTCCTGGGAAGAGTTCATGGCCAACAACGCCAAGGTCAAGGAAGTANNAAGCAAGGTGCCGGTCGCCACGACCTTTGGCGATACCTGGTCGAGCCAGCTGTTCGTGCTGGCCGATTTCTACAACGTGCAGGCCGAAGTGCCGACGTTTGCGGCCGACTATACGGCGAACAAGGCGAAATACGCCACAACCCCGGCGGCTNNGCGCGGCTTCCAGTATCTGGAGGACGTGTTCAAGGCGGACTACATGAACAAGGATTTCGGCGCTGCCAAGTTCGATGACGGCGTTCGCATGGTGGCCACCGGCGAGGCTGCCCACTATCCGATGCTGACCTTCGCCTTGGGCAACATCAAGCAGAACTTCCCCGACAATCTGAACGACGTCGGCTTCTTCGCGCAGCCGGGGCCTTCGGCCGACAAGAACGGGTTGACTGTCTGGATGCCNGCGGGGCTTTACGTTCCTGCGGCGAGCCCGAATGTCGATGCCGCCAAGGCCTTCCTGGCTTTCGTCGCCTCGCCCGAAGGCTGCAAGATCATGATCGACGCGAATGGCGCCACGGGCCCCTTCCTCATCAAGGGGTGCGAGTTGTTACGNGACGTGCCGCCTGCGGTCGCGGACATGCTGCCCTATTTCCAGAACGATGCCACGGCGCTTGCACTGGAGTTCCTGTCGCCGATCAAGGGCCCGGCGCTGGAGCAGCTGACGGTCGAAGTCGGCTCGGGCATCCGCCCGGCGGCGGAAGCGGCAGCGCTTTATGACCAGGACGTGGAAAAGCAGGCCAAGCAACTCGGTCTGCCCAACTGGTGACCTCCCGCCAGTGATTGCCCCCGCCCGCTCCGCCGGGCGGGGGCAAGTCCTGCAACGCTCGTGACGCATCCAGCACAGATCCAACCGGCATCGGAGGTCCGATGACACCCCGCCGCATCTCTCCCTATCCGTACTGGTTCGTGCTGCTTACCGCAGTGATCTTCGTCACGCTGTTCCTTGTCCCGACGGTGGCCAGCCTCTGGTTCAGCCTGACCCGGTGGGACCTGACCACGGCGCAGTTCATCGGGATGGACAATTACCGCCAGTTCTTCAAGGAACCGTTCCTTGTGCAGGGCCTGGTCAACACGCTGATCTACGCGGTGCTGACCTCGGCCAGCAAGACAGTTTGCGGCCTCCTCCTGGCGGTCCTTCTCACCAGCGGCATTCTCTGGCAAGGCCTGCTTCGGTCGGTCGTATTCTTTCCCGTCCTGGTCTCGACCATCGGCGTCGGTATCACCTTCCAGGCGCTGATGCATCCGACGAAGGGCGCGATCAATGTCGCCCTCGCACAGATCGGCATCGACGGCCCGGCCTGGCTGACCGATCCGGTGCTGGCGCTCTATTCCGTTGCTTTCATCGACCTGTGGAAGGGCGTGGGCCTGGCCACCCTGATCTTCATCGCCGGCNNGGCCGCGATCAGCCCCGACTACTACGAAGCCGCGCGCATCGACGGCGCAACNCGGACCCAGCAGTTCTGGCGCGTGACGGTGCCGATGGTCCGNCCCGCAACCGTCACCGTGATCACTNNCTCGCTGATCGGCGGGCTGCGCAGTTTCGACATCATCTGGGCCACCACNAAAGGAGGCCCGGGCTTTGCCTCGGACGTCCTGGCCAGCGTGATCTACAAGCAGTACCAGGCCGGGTTCTATGGACTGGCCACCGCAGGGAACGTGATCCTGTTCCTGCTCATCGCCATCATCATCCTGCCCCTGACCTGGTGGATGAATCGCCGCGAGGTGGACCTGTGACCCCCGCCAGCGGACCACCGGCCTGGTCGCGGCCGCCGTCGCCGCGGTGGTCTTTGCGACGCCCTTCCTCTTCACCTTCTTCATGGCGGTGAAAACCAAGCGCGAGGCCGCGCTGTTCCTGTTCACCTGGCCGTCGGAATGGCATTTCTGGGCCAACCTGACCGAGGTGATCAAGGCCCGCAACTACATGCTGTTGCTGGCCTATTTCAACTCGACCGTCATAACTGTCGGCGCGGTGGCGCTGTTGATCGTCTGCGGCGCCATGGTCGGCTATGTTTTGCAGCGCCGACCGTCCGGCTGGAACAGGCTGATCTACGCGGGCGTGCTGATGGGGCTGATGGTGCCNCCGGCCGTGGTCCCGACGATCTGGGTCCTGCAGGGCCTGGGCCTGTTCAAGACGCTGCACGGCATGGTGCTGATCCAGGTGGCCTATGGGCTGGCCTTTTCGGTCCTGCTGTACCGCAGCTTCATCGCGACGATCCCGCGCGATCTGGACGAAGCCGCGATCATCGACGGCGCGAAGTCCTGGCAGGTGTTCTTCAAGGTGATCCTGCCGCTTCTGAAACCCGTCACCGTGACGCTGATCGTTGTGCAGTCGATCGCCATCTTCAACGACTTCACCAACCCGCTTTACTACCTTCCGGGCAAGGAAAACGTGACGGTGCAGCTGACGCTCTTCAACTTCCAGACGCAGTTCCAGAGCCAGTTCAACCTGCTGTTCATGAACATCCTCTTGGTGACGATCCCGCCGCTTCTTGTCTTCATCTTCTTCAACCGCCAGATCGTCGCAGGAATGACGTCCGGCGCCGTGAAAGGGTAGCCCATGACCTCGGTCGTCCTGAAGGCGCTGACGAAGAGCTTTGGCGCTGTGGAAGTGATCAAGGGCGTCGACCTGACCGTCGAGCCGGGCGAATTCTGCGTTTTCGTCGGCCCGTCCGGCTGCGGCAAGTCTACCCTCCTGCGGCTGATTGCGGGGTTGGAGGAGGTGACCTCCGGCGCGATCGAGATCGCAGGCAGGGATGTGACCCACGCCGAGCCTTCGGCCCGCGGCATTGCCATGGTGTTCCAGTCCTACGCGCTTTACCCCCACCTGACCGTGCGCGAGAACATCGGCTTCGGCCTGTCGCTGGCCCGGCTGCCGAAGGACCAGATCAAGGCCAAGGTCGATGCCGCGGCCGAGGCGCTGCAACTGACCCACCTGCTGGACCGCAAGCCCAAGGCCTTGTCCGGAGGCCAGCGTCAGCGCGTCGCCATCGGTCGGGCCATCGTGCGCGACCCGAAGGTCTTTCTCTTTGACGAGCCGCTGTCCAACCTTGACGCCGCCCTGCGCGCGCAGATGCGGATCGAACTGTCCGACTTGCACCGCAAGCTGGGCGCCACGATGATCTATGTCACGCATGACCAGGTTGAGGCGATGACCATGGCTGACAAGATCGTTGTGCTGAACGCCCGGATCGAGCAGGTCGGAAGCCCGATGGAGTTGTACAACGCCCCCGTCTCGCCCTTCGTCGCAGGATTCATCGGCAGCCCGAAGATGAACCTCTACGACGGGGCGGCGGCAGGGAGGCCNTGCGGCACCTACGGCATCCGCCCGGAACATCTGCGATTGACCGCCGACGCCCCGCGCTGGACGGGAAAAGTGCGGCACGTCGAACGGCTGGGGGCGGACACGGTCGTGTATCTGGACGTTCCCGGCCTGGGCGAGATGGTGGTGCGGACCGATGGCGATGCAAACCCGTCCGTCGGATCCGCGCAGGGCGTCTCGCCNCTCTCAGGTCGGGATTTCAGATTCCCGTAGCGCAGCGGTTCGCGCACTGATTTGCGCAGGCGGGCGGGCCTTGGGAATGCGCCCCAGGCGACCGATTCCTGATGGATCATGGGCAGACGCTCTTCGTCGCCAAAATGATCCGCGTTTCCGGGACGACACCAAGACATGTGTTCAGGCACAACTTCGCGGAAGCTCGCCCATGCAAGGGGACACGCCGTGCGAGGATAGGCTTCGCAGATGGCGCGCCCTGCGCTCAGGCCCGGGCCTTGCGCAATGCCGCCACCCATTGCGCGCGGGCGACCGCGCGTGTTTCCGACGGGCCGGTAAAGGCGGCTGGGTTCTGGCAGAGCCAAGGCAACCCTTGGCTCGCCATCGCCATGGCTGCGACGCCCAAGGCGCCGATTTCTTCGACATCCGCGGTTTCGACCGGTCGATCCAGAAGATCGGCCTGCATCTGCATCAGCGCTATTGCCAGACGCCCGCCGTCGGCGCGCAAGCCGGTCAGCGGATGGCCAATGTCGCGCTCCATCGCCTCGAACACGTCGGCGATCTGATGGGCGATGGCCTCAAGCGCGGCGCGGGCAAGATGGGCGGGGCGGGTTCCGTGGGTCATGCCGGTGATGGTGCCGGTGGCGCGATCGTCCCAGTGCGGCGCGCCGAGACCGGCGAGAGCGGGCACGAAGCTGACGCCGCCGTTGTCGGGCACGGTCAGGGCCAGTTCGGTCAGGGCCGCTGCGTCCTTCAGCCCGAGCTGGCTGGCCATGAAGGCCGCCGCCTGGGCCGAAACGGTGATGTTGCCTTCCAGCGCATGGGCGGTGCCATTGCGGTCTGTCCAGGCGACGGTACCGGACAGGCCGTTGGCCGAGGCGCGACGCTCGTCGGTCAGCGTCATGAGACTGGAGCCGGTGCCATAGGTGGCTTTCACAGGCCCCGGCGCGCGGATGCCGTGGCCGTAAAGCGCAGCGTGGCTGTCGCCCATCATCGCGAGGACCGGCACGCCCGGGGGCAGCTGCGTTGCCCCTGCAGCCGTGGCGCCGAACCGGCTGTCCGATGGCAGGGGGCNTGGCAGGCAGCGGGTGTCGGCGCCGAAAAGTGCAGCGAGATCAGAACTGAACGCCATCGCACGGGTGTCGAACAGCTGGGTGCGGCTGGCGTTGGAATGATCGGTGGCAAAGACACTGCCGCCGGTCAGGTTCCACAACAGCCAGGCATCGACCGTGCCAGCGCGCAGGCGACCGGCCTTCAGCAGGTCGCGGGCGCCGACGACGTTCTCAAGCACCCAGCCCAGCTTCGATGCCGGGAACAGCGGGTTGATGCCAAGCCCGGTGGCGGCCACCACGTCGGGGTCATGGCCCTCGGCGATCAGACGGGCCGTTGCCTCGGCGGTGCGGCGGCACTGCCAGATCGGGGCGGGGCAGATCGGGGCCGAGGTGTCCGCGTCCCAGATCACCAGCGTTTCGCGCTGGTTGGCGATGGCGATGGCGTCCGGCGTGCCGTGGCTGGTGGCGATGTGGGAGATCACCGCCTGGACCGACGTCCAGATGTCGGAGGCGGACTGCTCGGCCCAACCGGGCCGGGGATAGGCAGTGCGCAGGGNGGCCGAGGCCCGCGCGAGGATGGCTCCGGCCTCGTCCACCAGCACGGCCTTGGTGTTGGTGGTGCCTTGGTCGATGGCCAGGACGCGCATGGCTAGCCTTTCCGGCGCGCCAGCGCGCGACGCGCGGCGGCGGCGATGCCTTCCGGGCTGAGGCCGTATTCACGGAACAGCCATTCCACCGAGCCGGTGGGAAGGATCCNCGNGAAGCCCACGCGCTCTACCGGCACGGGCTGATGCGCAGTGACGAATTCCGCGACGGCCCCGCCAAGACCGCCCCGCACCGAGGCCTCCTCGACGGTCACGATGGCCCCGGTGGCCGCGGCGGCGTCAAGTGCCTCATCGTCCAGCGGGTTCAATGTCGCCATGTTCAGCACCCTGGCCGAGATACCCTCGGCCTTCAGTGCATCCGCGGCGGCGGCGGCAAGGTGGACGGCGGTGCCGTTGGCGATGATCGCCAGGTCGCTGCCCTGCCGCACCAGTTCCGCCTTTCCTGCGCGGAACACCCGGTCCGGCACGTCGAGATCTGGCACCGGCATGCGGCTCAGGCGCAGATAGACGGGCCCCTCATGGGCGGCAGCCCATTTCACGGCCTCGGCGGTTTNCCCGGAATCCGCAGGCGCGATCACGGTCAGCGGAGTCAAGGGCCGCAGCCACGCGAAGTCCTCGATGGAATGGTGGGTCGCGCCCAGTTCGCCATAGGCGATGCCCGAAGACTGGCCCACCAGTTTCACGTTGAATCCAGCATAGGCGACATCGGCCTTCACCTGTTCCAGCCCTCGGCCGGTCAGAAAGCACGAGGCGCCGGAGACGAAGGGGATGCGCCCGCCGTTGGCAAGTCCTGCACCAACGCCGATCATCACCTGCTCGGCGATTCCGACATTCACCAACCGATCGGGAAACTTCTTCTGGAAGCTGTTCAGTTTCGACGAACCGACGGAATCATTCACGACTGCGACGATGCGCGGATCGGCCTCGGCCAAGGACCNCAGCGTGGCGACCCAGGCCTCGCGGCAGTCCTTCAGCCCATTGGCGACAGGGGCAGCGTGACCCATCAAACCAGTTCCTTCATTGCTTGTGCGAATTGCTCGTCGTTCGGAACGCCGTGGTGCCATTTCGCCTGGTTTTCCATGAAGGAGACGCCCTTGCCCTTCACGGTGTTGGCGATTATGCAGCGCGGCCGTTCGCCCGGCTCGGCACCCAGCACCGCCAGCAGGGCCGCGGGATCGTGGCCGTCCAACATCGTCACGTCAAAGCCGAAGGCGGCGTATTTCGCATCCAGCGGGTCAAGGCCGGACGTCTCTTCGGTACCTGCGCCCTGCTGCAAGCGGTTTCGATCGACGATCAGCGTCAGCCGGTTCAGCTTGCGGTGGCTGGCTACCATGGCCGCCTCCCAGTTCGAGCCCTCCTGCTGCTCGCCGTCGCCGGTCAGCACGAAAGTGCGGTGGTCCGCGCCGGAAAGCTGACTGGCGATGGCCACGCCCACCGCCACGGNGAAGCCGTGGCCAAGTGGGCCGGTGTTGGTTTCCACCCNCGGCAGGTAGTTGCGGTTGGGGTGGCCGTTAAGCAGAGACTTCGGCTGCATGTAAGTTTCGAGCCAGCTTTCCGGGAAATAGCNCGCGCCACAGAGCGCGGTGTAGAGCGCACCTGTGGCATGGCCCTTGGACATGATGAAACGGTCGCGCCCGCCCCAGTCGGGCCGCGCCGGATCAAAGCGCAAGACGCCGACATACAGCGTTGCGATGATGTCGATGGCCGAAAAATCGCCGCCGGGATGGCCAAGCTGGGCCCGGTGTACCATGCCGAAGGCCGTTCGGCGCATCCACAACGCCCGTTCGCGGATGCGCCGGATCGTGTCGTTCGCCTGAAGCGGGGGTCTGGATGGCGGTCGGCATGGGGCCTCAGAAGCGGTTGGGGTGGAAGAGCTGCGGTTCGGGCTCGGCGCCGTGGTGATAGATCGGCCAGCCGAGGTATCGGGTCACCGCCTCGTTTACGACGTCGGCATGGTGGCCGCGCACCATGGCGACGTGATGCTCGAAACCGTTCTGGGTGACAAAGCGCAGCAACTTGCGCAGGTCTCGGACCCGGGTGGTGGCGATGCCGCCATCCATCGGGAAGGGGTGGTCGGTGAATTCGCCCTCGCCCAGATAGCATTTGACGGTGCNTTAAGCGCGATCATCGGTAGACAGCCGGAAGAAGGTCAACGGTCCGGGCTTCACTTTGCCCTTGACCGCACCGAAGCACTTCTCGCGGCCGATGGTCTCGCCCAGCACATCCAGCTCGCCCACTTCCGGCGTGTCGCCGATAAAGCTCTTCGGATAGTTGCCGCAATGGGTGCAGACGCAAAGGTCCGTCTCGGTGCCGTAGTTGTTGTTCCAGTCAAGGACGTTTANCGGCGCGCCCGAAGCCAACGCGAGCGCATACATCGAAATCGCGCCCATGATGTCGACCTCGCAGGCCGAGGGCATCAGATCCTCGCCCATCATTGACATGGTCAGGCAGGTTGCGCAGCCGAAATTGTCCTGAAGCGAGCGCCAGCACTGGATGGCCGAGGCGTCGCAGCCGTTCTCCTCGATCCAGCGGTTCACCGCCAGCGTCCAGCGCGCCTGCTTCTCAATCTGTACAGGCTTGATGTGGGCGGGGATGCGGCCGTAGCCCTTCACCTTTTCAAGCACCGCTTTCAGCGCCGGGTCGTCGGCCGAAATCGCCCCGGCGGTGCCAATCATCTCGCTGAGATCGACGGTGACGACGGTTATGCCTGCCGCCTGAAGGAGCTTCTCGGAGTAGCGCATGGTCTGGAAGGCGCCTGTTCGGGCGCCAATCGAGCCAAGACGCGCGCCGCGCAGGCCGCGCACGGTGCGGCAAAGCCGTGCAAAGCGTTCGAGATCGGCGCCGAACTCGGCCGAGGCGGTGTCGCAGGTGTGGCTCGTGGTCTCGGTGAAGGGGATGCCGTACTGCCAGAAGTTGTTGGTAACGCTGATCTTGCCGCAGAAGGCGTCGCGGCGGTCGTGGACCGAGACCTTGTCCACCTCGTCGTTCGAGGCCTGCAGCAGGATCGGCACGTTCAGCCGGGCGCGGTTCACCAGCTCCGCCACCGCGATCTCGTCGCCGAAGTTCGGCAGGCAGATCACCAGCCCGTCGATGCGATCCGCCTGGGCACGGAAATGCGCGGCATAAAGGTCCGCATCCGCGATCGACTGCACCGCGCCATTGGCCGTTGCGGCGAAGGGAAGCGTCACCACGTCGATATCCAGGCGTTCGAGTTGCGCCAGCACCTCGTCGCGGGCATCGCGGCAGGGCGCGGGGCTGAAGAAGGCCCGGCTGCCGATGACCAGGCCCAGTGTCACCTTCCTGCGGATTGTTGGCGCCATCTCTCCCCCGGTCCGCAGGCACTGCGGCACACGATCTTTCGAATGGTTGCGTTTGATTGCGTTTGATATGCCGAGCTTTGACCCGATACAAGCGGGAAAGTGGGAAAACGCGGAAAAACCGCGGACTCGCCGCAGCGCAGCGCCGCAATGCAGCAAAAGCGATAGCAAAAGACAATGATTGACAGAATCGAAAACAAAGAGCACAGATGGCAGCACAGATTCGCAACCACACCGGTTGCGACCTTTGGGAGGAAGAGGAATGCACCTGAAACGCCGCCTTCTGGTGTCGGCTATGGCTCTGGCGATGTCCGGCGCCCTGCCTTCGTTCGCCGCCGCTGCCGATACCATCGCCATCATCACGCCCAGCCACGACAACCCGTTCTTCAAGGCCGAGGCCGACGGCGCCGCCGCCAGNGCAAAGGAACTGGGTTACGAAGCCATGGTGCTGGTGCATGACGATGATGCCAACAAGCAGTCGGAACTGTTCGACAGCGCCATCGCAGTAAGCGTGAAGGCGATCATCCTTGACAATGCCGGCGCCGATGCTTCGGTCGCCGCCGTGCAGAAGGCCAAGGACGCCNNAAGCATTCCGTCCTTCCTGATCGACCGCGAGATCACCGCCACCGGCGTCGCTGTCAGCCAGATCGTCTCGAACAACTACCAGGGCGCGCAACTGGGTGCCGAGGAATTCGTGAAACTGATGGGTGAAACCGGCGACTATGCCGAACTGGTCGGCAAGGANTCCGATACCAACGCCGGCATCCGGTCCAAGGGCTATCACGACGTGATCGACCAGTACCCGGACATGAAGCTGGTGGCCAAGCAGACCGCGAACTGGTCGCAGACCGAAGCCTATTCCGTCATGGAATCGATGCTGCAGGCCAACNNCCCGAGCATCAAGGGCGTGATCTCGGGCAATGACACCATGGCGATGGGTGCGATGGCCGCGCTGGAAGCTGTAAGCCGCAGCGATGTGATCGTGGTGGGCTTCGACGGTTCAAACGATGTGCGCGATTCGATCCTGAAGGGCGGCATCAAGGCCACCGTGCTGCAACCCGCCTACCAGCAGGCACAGCTGGCCGTCGAACAGGCGGACAAGTTCATCAAGACCGGTGCAACCGGCGTGGACGAGAAGCAGCTGATGGATTGCGTGCTGATCAACGGCGACAACGCGTCCAAGCTGGAAACTTTCGCGCTCGGTCAGTGACGATCTTCTGACGGCTGGCTGGCGCGCCCCGCTCCCGGCGCGCCGGTCGATTTGACCGGACCTTACCCGATGCAAGCCCATACTCTTGCCGTCCTTCTCGTGGCCGCCACCTTGCCGCTGGCCGCCTGCAAGATCGTTCCCACCGAAGTCGCGCAGGCGACCGAGGCCGCGAATTCCAGCGATGCGGCGACGACGCCCGCATCGCCTCGATCCTCGACGAGACCTACGAGGCAAAGCTGCTGCCGCTCCTGCATGAAAAGGCGGTGCCCCTGCCGGACTTGCGCTCTGCCGTCGCCGCGGGGCTCGATGCCGCGGGTGCAGCGCATGGCAACCGCGGGGCCGGTGAGGGTGCCGCCTGGTCCTTCCCGGTGAAGGGCGAGGGCGTGGTCATCGCGGCCAAACTGCAAAGCCGGGCCCGCAAGGCCGAGCTTGATACCGACGGCGACGGCAAGGCCGACGTGACCTTGCAGCTTGGCCCGGTGATTACCGGCACGGCATTGCGCGACGCCGCGCCGTTCTACGATTTCAACGATTTCCGCGACCAGATCCAGTTCGCCAAGCTCGGCCGAGCCGTCAACGACCGCGCCTCGGCCGCGCTGGTCGTGCCCGAGGGCGATTTGACCGGCCGAAAGCTCGGCTTTGACGGCGCCGTGTCGCTGAAGGCCGCCTCCGATCCCTGGGTGGTGACGGTGGTGACGCTGGTGACGCTGGAACCCGCGCCATGACGACGATCACTCCGGAAGCCGATGTCGGCCTGACGATCCGCGGCGGTGTGAAGGTCTATCCCGGCACCCGCGCGCTGAANGGGGTGGACTTCGACCTGCGCATGGGTGCCGTGAACGTGCTGGTCGGCGAGAATGGCGCCNNAAACAAGTCGACACTGATGAAGGTCATCGCCGGAGTCGAGCCGTTGACCGAGGGCCGCATCGAGATGTCGGGGCAGGAAATGCACTTCCGCGACAAGTCCGACGCGGTGAAGGCNTCTAAGATCGGCATCGTGTTCCAAGAATTGAACCTCTTCCCCAACCTGACCGTGGCCGAGAACATCTTCATCGGCCGCGAACCTGTGCGCGGTGGCATCGACATCGACGCGACGGCGCAACGCACGGCGGCACGGGCGCTGATGCAACGGCTGGAACAGCCGATCGACGGNACACCCCTTGGCCAGCTGCGCGTGGGCCAGCAGCAGATCGTCGAGATCGCGAAGGCCCTGGCGCAGGATGCGAAGGTCCTGATCCTTGACGAGCCGACTTCGGCCCTTTCCGCGACCGAGGTCGACGTCCTGTTCCGGGTCATCCGCGACCTGAAGGCCCAAGGTGTCGGCATCGTCTATATCAGTCACCGCCTGGAAGAGTTGCTGCGCATCGGCGACTTCATCACCGTGCTGCGCGACGGCATGATCACCGGTGCCCGACCGATGGTTGCNGTTGACCTGCCCTGGATCGTGCATGCCATGATCGGCGATGCCTCGAAGGAGTTTCCCGCAACGAGGATCACNGCGATCGGCCCCGAGGTGTTCCGTGCCGAGGAGATCACGCTGCCACGCATNGGGGGCGGCTACAGCGTCGACCATGTCTCTCTGACCGTCCACGCCGGCGAAATCGTCGGGCTTTACGGATTGATGGGCGCGGGCCGCACCGAGTTCCTCGAATGCGTCATGGCCCAGCATCCCCATGCCCGCGGCCGCTTTTTCGTCGATGGTAGGCCGCTGACCGAACCCGATGTCGCTTACCGCATCGCGCGGGGCATCGCGCTGATCCCCGAGGACCGCAAGCGCGACGGCCTCATCCAGATCATGACGATCCGCGAGAACCTGACCCTGTCGGCGCTGAAGGGCTTCACGCGGCTCTTCCATCTTGATCTCGGGGCCGAGGCGCGCGCAGCGATNGGGTTCGTTCGCCTACTGACCATCAAGATCGCCAGCCCCGAGAACCCGGTCTCGTCGCTTTCGGGCGGCAACCAGCAGAAGGTGGTGATCGGCAAGGCGCTGATGACCGGACCGAAGGTCCTGTTGATGGACGAGCCCTCGCGCGGGATCGACATCGGCGCCAAGGCCGAGGTCTTCCGGACCATGCGCAAGCTGGCCGCCGAGGGGCTTGGAATCCTGTTCGTCACGTCCGACCTCGATGAAGTGCGGGCGCTTTCGGACCGCATCCTCGTGATGTCGGAAGGCCGCCTCACGGCGGAACTGCCGCGTGGTGCCGATGCGGCCGCAGTGGTTTCCGCCGCCTCACCCCGCTCGACCAAGGAAAAAGCCGCATGACCTCGATTCCTGCCGCCGCCCCGCACCGCACTCCCTTGGTCCTGCACCTTCTGAGACTGCGCACCTTCGTGGCACTGTTTCTGGTGCTGGGGTTCTTCGCCTTCGCGGCGCCGAACTTCGTCACCGCCGCCAACGCGGTGATCGTAGCCAAGCATGTGGCGCTGAATGCCTTTCTCGCCATCGGCATGACCTTCGTCATCATCACCGGCGGCATCGACCTGTCGGTCGGCTCGATTGTCGGCCTTTGCGCCATGGTGGCGGGTTGGCTGGTCCTGAACGGCGCCGACACCGGTCTCGGCTGGACGATCTGGTTCAACACCTTCGAGATCGCGCTGATCGCCTGTGCCGTGGGCATCGGCGTGGGGCTGATCAACGGACTGCTGATCACCCGGCTGAACGTTGCCCCCTTCATCGCCACGCTCGGCACGCTTTACGTCGCCCGCGGGGCGGCGCTTCTCTCCTCTGGCGGGCGCACCTTCCCCAATCTGTCCGGCAACGCCGAATTCGGCACCGCGAGTTTTCCCTGGATCGGCACCGGCACCGTGCTGGGCTTGCCGGTCATGGTCTGGATGCTGATCGTCGTCGGCCTTGTCGCCGCCTACATCGCCAGCCGCACGCCGCTTGGCTTANNGCACATCTATGCCGTCGGCGGCAACGAACGCGGTGCGGCGCTCTCNGGGGTGAAGGTCAATCGGGTGAAGCTGTTCGTCTACATGTTCTCGGGCTTCTGCGCAGCGCTGGTGGGCCTGATCATCGCCAGCCAGCTGCAGGCCAGCCACCCTGCCACCGGCGAGACCTTCGAACTGAACGCTATTGCCGCTGCCGTTCTGGGCGGCACCTCGATGTCGGGCGGGCGCGGTCGCATCGGCGGCACGATCGTTGGCGCCTTCGTTATCGGCATCCTGTCGGACGGGCTGATCATGATGGGCGTCTCCAGCTTCTGGCAGACCGTGATCAAGGGCGTCGTCATCATCGTGGCCGTGGTCATCGACCAGGCGCAAAGCCGNCTGCAGGCACGCGTCGCACTTGCGCAAGAGGCGGCTGCGCGCTGACACTTGACCCAGCCGGACGCGGCGCGCATGGCTTGTGATGGTCGGCCGAAGAGGATCAAGTGAACCAGAAGGCATCACGGCAGCAGGGCGAACAGATGGTGGGACTGCTCTCAGCCCCGCCGTGGCGCATCCTGGANTTGATCCAGGAGGAAGGCGCCGCCCGGGTCCGCGACCTTGCCGCCGCTTTCCAGGTCTCGGAAGCGACCATCCGGCAGGACCTCGAACGCCTGGAGCAGGAGGGCCAGATCACCCGGGAACATGGCGGGGCCTTCCTGAACTCTGCGNNTACCCAGGTTGGCACCATGACGCTGCACCACCAGGAGAATATGGAGAAGAAGCGTCGCATCGGTGCCTTCGCCGCCTCGCTGGTCACGGACGGCGAGACCATCATCATGGACGCCGGAACCACCACCACCGAGATCGCCACCCGGCTGACCGGACGCCACAACCTGACCGTGATCACCAATGCGCTGAACATCGCTGTGATCCTCGGCTCGGTGCCCGGCAATGCCGTCCACATGCCNGGNGGGCAGTTCAAGGCGCCGACGCTGTCGCTGTCGGGCGACAAAGCGGCCGAATATTTTCGGTCGATCTTTGCGGGCAAGCTGTTCCTCGCCACCGCCGGNGTGGCCCTGGACGCNCACCTGACCTATCCGAGCTTCGCCGACCTGCAACTGAAGGAAGCGATGATCCGTGCCGCCAGCCGTGTCTATTTAGCGGCCGACAGCACGAAGATCGGCAAGTCCTCCTTCACCCGGCTCGGCTCGCTAGAACTGATCCATGCCTTCGTCACCGACGACGGCATCACCGATGCAGACGCCAAGGCCTTCGAAAGCCGCGGCATTGAGGTGCTGATCGCACACTGAGCCTAGCCGGGTTTCCCCATCGAAGCGGTTGTGGACAGTGCCATCGACACCCATGCCAATGCCCTTTGCCTCCACCAGAAGGGTGCTGTCAGACAAATGCGAACTCGTCTCTGCAAGGTCCGTGACACTGCCCCTTATTCCGCGAGAAGACCGCGCCACTGGGAGAGAGCGGCAGCGCGGTTCTGCTTGAAGATCTGTCGAGTGGAGAGGCTGCGCTCCTGGTTGAAGTGGTTTGCGACCGAGGCGTGGACGGAGGCGAACTTCTGCAAGGTTCGCATGCGGCGGAAGCGGAGCATGGCCCGCTCTCGTCTTCGAAAGGGTAGGTGTGAGTTCTCGGCGCGATTGTTGGCCCAGCGGCCGGTGTCCTGCCTGTCGCTGATGCCAGGTTCCCGCAGGGCCGCCCCATAGGATCGCAGACAATCCGTCACGAACTCACCGGAGGGGCCGTGCCGCTTCAGTGCTTTCTTGAGGAATTTCAATGCCGCCTTCTTGTCCCGCGTCTTTGTCACGAAGCTCTCGAGAACCTCGCCTTCGTGGTCAACGGCCCGCCAAAGGTAGTGCTTCTCGCCGTTGATCTTCACGAAGACCTCGTCCAGATGCCAGCGCCAGTACCGACATGCGCGCATCCGGTCCACCCGTTTGCGACGGATCTCGGCGGCGAACATCGGCCCGAACCGGTGCCACCAGAAACGCACCGTCTCATGGCAGATGTCGATGCCGCGCTCGTGGAGAAGGTCCTCGACGTTGCGGAGCGACAGAGGGAAACGGATGTACATCATGACCGCTAGGCGGATGATCTCTGGGCTCGTCTTGAAGTACTTGAACGGGGAACGTTTGGTCATCGGTGGAGGGTAGGGCGGTCGCTACAATGCCTCAAGCCATCTTCCTTTGACAGCACCTCTCAACGTCGTACGGGGGCAATTTTGGACGCCGATCCGGGGTCAGTTTTGGACGCCGGTTGACAGACAAGTCCAAACTTCCCTCGGCCCTTGTCCAACCCGAGTCGTTTAGCCGCTGCCGCTGACACTAAATGTCTGCAGACCCAAAGTCCGCCACCATGACTTACAAATCCATTGCAAGTTTACATGTTTGACCGCTAGTGTTCATCGGGCTTGGACCACGAGATGACATCGCCAGAAGTCGCCATAATCGCAGACGACTTGACAGGCTGCTTGGATGCAGCCGTTCCGTTCGCTCGCTACGGAATGGCCACTGTCGCCGCCACCTCGCTTGCCGCTTTGCCCGAAGCCGTCGGGTCTGGCGCCGAGGTGGTCGCGGTGAACATCGGCAGCCGGGAGCTGTTGGCAGCAGAAGCTGCCTCACGCGTGCTANNCCAGGCCGCAAAGGTCCTGGCGGGTGCCGCCATCATCCTGAAGAAGATCGACTCCCGCCTGAAGGGGCACGTCGGGGCCGAGGTCGAGGCGGTCATGGCAATTCGGCCAGGGTCCCGCGTCGTGGTGTGCCCGGCAATTCCCGACATGGGCCGCACCGTCCTGCGTGGGATGTTGATGGGGTCGGGAATCGATGAGCCCGTTCCGGTAAGCAAGAAATGCGCCCTTCCCGCCGGAGCGCCGGTGGTCTTTGCCGACGCAAGCACGGATGGCGACATGGATCGGATCGTGGCGGCGGCNAGGGGCGCGACGCTGTTTGTCGGAGCGCGCGGACTGGCTTCCGCGATTGCCCGGCACGTCGCGAGAAGACGGCCCGGCAAGCTCGACTTCGGGGGCGCCGCGGGGTCAAACGTTTCGGCTCCAGTTGCCTATGTAGTCGGCTCGCGCGATCCGATCACCTTGCGGCAGGTCGAACTTCTTCGGAGCGTGGGTGGGATTGAATGGATCGGTGCGCGTGACGGCTTCGTTCCCGATTCCGATGTCAGCGGGAACTTGATCCTGCAAGCTATTCCCGGCCANGGCCCGGCAGTGGCGGGCGAGCTTGTGTCCCGGCGGCTTGCCCAGGGATTTGCAGCGCGCCACCTTGCAAGCACGCGGACTCTTGTGCTGAGCGGTGGCGAGACAGCTGCGGCGGTGCTGGAAGAGATGGGCATTCGGACGCTGTGGGTGATGGACGAAGTGTCGCCCGGCATGCCAGTTTGCAGGGTGATGGGCGGCACGAGAGAATTGGACGTAATCACGAAGTCAGGCGGGTTCGGCGAGGTGGATGCCCTTGTTCGACTGCTGCCCAGCCACAGGAGTGAAGTGCCGATCGAATGACGCTGATCACCAGGGACGGCAAAGCTGAAAGATCCAGGCAGATGCACGAGGCCCCACGTTCGATGCTGTTGGCCGATGTCGTGTGCGATCGGATTCAAAGGGCAATCGTCGAGAGCGAGTTCGCCGTGAACGAGCGGCTGCCCGGCGAGAACGCCCTCGCCGAGCGGTTCGAGGTGTCTCGGCCGGTTGTCCGGGCGGCGCTGAAGCGGCTGAGGGACGAGGGGCTGATCGTCTCGCGGCAGGGATCGGGGAGCTTTGTCTCGACCCAGGTCGCGCCGAAGACGCTGGCGTTCCAACCGCTGGAGACCATTGCCGACCTGCAGCGCTGCTACGAGTTCCGGATGACCATCAGTAANGCGGCGGCGGCGTTGGCGGCGGTACGGCGGGGCGAGGCCGACCTTGCGGCGATCGGGACCCAGTTGCAGATCATGCGGGACGCGACCGAGCGGCGGAGCCATCGGGAGGATGCGGATTTTGCCTTCCACCTGGCGATCACGGCGGCGGCCAACAACCAGTATTTCGAGACCTCGATGCGGGCGTTGAAGGACCATATCGCGGTGGGGATGAAGTTCCACGGCCTGTCGCTGCGCACGGTGCGGGACGGGCTGGACCATGTGCTGGAGGAGCATGCCGGAATCTTCGAGGCGATCCGGCAGGGCCGGGCCGAAGAGGCCCGCGCGGCGATGCAGGCCCATGTGGGCGGGTCGCGCGACCGGCTCTTCGANGGGCGCCTTCTGGATCTTTCCGCGAAGGGCTGAGGGGCGTCCGAGCTCGGACGCCCTGCTCACGTCTGCAATATCAATGACTTGCGCGAGCGTATTAACTCGGACTTCACTTTTGCGGCAGCGCGGTCAGAAGGCGGCGCGGTAGATCGTCTCGACCTCGGCCACCGACATGTCGCGCGGGTTGTTGTCCATCAGGCGGCGGATGGCATGGGCCTCGGCCGCCCAGTCAGGCAGCATCGCCTCGGTCGCGCCAAGGGCNNGGAGGCGCATTTCCGGGCCGAGGCGGGCGCACCAGTCCCAGGCGTCCTGCGCCAGGCTGTTGCCGCCGCCAAGACCGAGGGCCGCGGCGATTTCGGCGGTCTTTTCCGGCGCGGCGGGGGCGTTGAAGGCCAGCACATGCGGGAAGATGATCGCATTGGCATGGCCGTGCGGCAGTTTCAGCCGGGTGCCGAGCGGATAGGCCAGCGCATGGTAAGCGGCGGTGTTCACCGGGCCAAGGCAGATGCCGCCGTAATAGGCGGCCAGCAGCANGGCGGCGCGCGCCTCGGCATCACTGCCGTCGGCCACGGCGCGTGGCAGGAAGCGGGCGACGAGGGTGAAGCCGAGACGGGCGTAATTGTCGATCAGCGGGTGCGACCTGCGGTTTGTGAACGCCTCGACACAATGCGCCATGGCATCGATGCCGGTGGCGGCGGTGACGGCGGGCGGCACCGACATCGTCAGATCGGGGTCGAGCGCCACCATGTCGGGCATCAGGTGGGGGCTTTCCACCGCGGCCTTGGCGCCGGTGGCGAGGTTGGTCACAAGGGCGCGGATCCCGGCTTCGGACCCGGTGTAGGCGGTGGTGGGGACCAGCGCCAGCGCATTCAGCCGGGCGGGCACCTTGTTCGGGCCGATGGCATCGGCCAGGGGAANACCGCCGCGCAGCACGGTGACGAGCTTGGCCACATCCATGACCGAGCCGCCGCCGAAGCCGATCACCAGATCCGGGTCGGCTTCCTGTGCCGCCGCGATGGCGCGGTCGAGCGTGGCGCTGTCGGGTTCGGGGTCCACATCGGCAAAGACGGTGACGCTGCCCGGCAGGCCCATGCGGTCGATCTGCCCGGCGACGACCGGGGTGGTCAGCACATGGATGCGGGCGAAGCCTTGTTCGCGCGCCCAGTGGCCGACTTCTGCCGCGCTGGCGCCGAATTCGAAGCGGCGGGGTTGCCAGAGCCGCAGGGGGCGGGCGTAGTCGTTGGGCATGTCACTCTCCACGCACGGTGCCGCCGATGGCGGCAAGCCGTGTCTTCAGGTCGGCACGTTCGGCGGCGGTCAGGGGCACCAGCGGCGGGCGGGTGCGGTCCCAGCCGGGATTGCCGTGCTGGAAGCCGACCATCGCCTTGATGGTGGGGATCTGGACGTAGGAATTCGACAGGGTGCGGAAGGCGTTGATGCGCGCCTGCGCCTGTTCCACCGCCTCGGCCTGCGTCGGATCCTTCGCGCCGCGGAACACGGTGGCCAGATCGCGGGCGACAAGGTTCGAGGTGGCGGTGATGGACCCCGCGCCGCCCGCCTGAAGAAGCGGCAGCAACAGCGGGTCGGCTCCGGCAAGGACGGCAAAGCCGGGGAAGCGGGCGACCATCGCGGTCATGTTGTCGAGCTGCCCCGCGCTGTCCTTGATGCCCACGACGAGGCCGGGGAAGGCGGTGACGAGCCTGTCGATCAGGTCATGCGACAGGGCGATGCCCGAGACCTGGGNGATATGGTACAGCACGACGCGCAGGCGGCTGTCGCCGATGGCCTCGATTGTGCGGGCATAGGCGGCGAACAGCCCCTCGTCGCTGACGCCCTTGTAGTAGAAGGGCGGCAGCATCACGANCCTGGCGACGCCCTGCGCCAGCGCATGGCGGGTGAGGTCCACGGTTTCGGGGATGTTGGCGACGCCGGTGCCGGGCATCAGCCTGTCGCCCGCGATGCCTGATTTCAGCGCGGCTTCGAGGATGGTCTTGCGTTCGGCGGACGAGAAGGAATTGGCCTCGCCCGTGGTGCCCAGAAGCGCGATGCCGGTGCAGCCTTCGTCCAGAAGCCAGTGGCAATGGGCGGTGAAGGCGGGAAGGTCGGGCGTGAGGTCGGCGCGGACCGGGGTGGCGGCGGCGCAGTAGACTCCGGTGATCTGGGGGCGATCATGCGCGGGCTTTCGGATGGGCGGCCAGACGCGCGGCATAGGCCAGCGCGTGGTCGAGGTTGATGTTCTTGGCGATGCCCTTGCCCGCGATGTCGAAAGCGGTGCCGTGATCGACCGAGCACCGGTCAATGGGCAGGCCGACCGAGACATTCACGGCGGTGTCGAAGGCGACGAGCTTGATCGGGATGTGGCCCTGATCGTGATACTGGGCGATGACGAGGTCGAAGGCGCCTTCGTAGGCGCGGTGATAGACGGTGTCGGCGGGGACGGGGCCCACGGCATCAATGCCCTCGGCCCGGGCCTGGGCAACGGCGGGGGCGATATGGGCATCGTCCTCGGTGCCGAACAGGCCGCCTTCGCCGCAGTGCGGGTTGGTNNAAGCGACGGCGATGCAGGGCGTGGTGCCAAATCGGCGGAAATGGGCGTGGCCCGCGCGGATGGTGGCAAGCACCCGTTCCGTGGTGGCGCGGGCGATGGCATCCTTCAGCGAGACATGGGTGGAGACGTGGATGACGTTCAGCCGCTCTGACGCGAGCAGCATGAACGAGGATTTCGAGCCGGTGAGGCTGGCGAGCATGCCGGTATGGCCGTCGTAATGGTGGCCCGCGGCGTTGAGGGCGGCCTTGTTGATGGGGGCGGTGGCAATCACCGCGATGTTCCCGGCCATCGCATCTTTGACCGCGGCTTCGATGTAGCGGAAGCAGGCCTCGCCGCCGCGCGGGTCGAGCTTGCCGAAGGGCAGGGNGTCGCCCGGAATGGCGATGTCGTGGACATCGAGCGCGGCGATGTCCAGGCCGGTGTTCAGGATCGCTTCGGCGGCGGCGAGGCTGGCGCGGGTGCCGTAGACGCGGAAGCCCTGCCGTTCGGCGGGTGGCATGGCGGCCAGGGATTTCACGATGATTTCGGGGCCGACCCCGGCGGGGTCGCCCATGGTGATGCCGATCATGCGGGGGCGTTCCAGGGGATGGTTTCGGGGAGGTGACGGCGTGGCAGGCGACGTGGTGGCCGGGGGCGACCTGACGGAATTCGGGGATGTCGCGCTTGCAGATGTCTCGGGCCAGGGNGCAGCGCGTGTGGAAGCGGCAGCCCGGCGGCGGGTGCAGGGGCGAGGGCACCTCGCCCTGCAGGACCTGGCGTTGNNGCGGGTGGACTGGGGCTTTGGCTCCGGCACGGCAGAGGAGTGCGCGGGTGTAGGGGTGGAGCGGCCGGGCGAAGAGATCGGCTGAGGGCGCGAGTTCTGCGAGGCGGCCGAGGTACATGACGCCGACGCGGTCGGAGATGTGGCGGACGACGGCGAGGTCGTGGGCGATGAAGAGGTAGGTGAGCTTGTACTTTTCCTGCAGGTCCAGAAGCAGGTTGAGGATCTGCGCCTGCACCGAGACGTCGANGGCCGAGATCGCCTCGTCGCAGACGATGAAGCGCGGCTCGCAGGCGAGCGCGCGGGCAATGGCGACGCGCTGGCGCTGGCCGCCGGAAAGCTCGTGCGGGTAGCGGCTGGNCGAAGCGGGGGTGAGGCCCACGTCGGCAAGCAGGCGGTTCAGGCGGTCGGGGATCTGGGCACGGGTGGCGAGGCCGTGGAACAGGATGGGCTCGGCCAGCGCCTCGCCGATGGTCATGCGGGGGTTGAGCGTGGAATAGGGGTCCTGGAAGACGATCTGGAGATCGCGGCGGAAGGGCGCATGGCGTCTTCNGCCGAGGCCCGCGATGTTCTGGCCCTTGTAGCGGACGGTGCCNNAAGCGGTGGGGCGGTGCAGGTTCAGGATGCAGAAGCCGGTGGTGGACTTGCCGCAGCCGGATTCGCCCACGAGGCTGAGGGTTTCGCCTTCCTCTACATCCAGCGTGAAGTCGTCGAGCGCGTGGACGGTGGCGCCACGCTCGCCGAAGGCGCCAAGGCGGAGGTCGAAGTGTTTCTGCAGGTTGCGGACTTCAAGCAGGGCGGTCANTGCGGCGGCCCTTTGCGCGGGCGGGCAGGCGACGCGGTGGCGCGGGGCGCTGCCGGGAACGGGGCAAGGCGGGGGACGGCNGGTGGAACAGGCCGGTTCGGCCATGGCGCAGCGGGGCGCGAAGGGGCAGCCGGGCGGGCGGCGGCCGGGTTCGGGCGGGGTGCCGCCGATCGAGGCAGGCGGGCCATCGGCTTGTCTTCCAGCGTNGGGCAGCGAGGCGAGGAGGCCCCGGGTGTAGGGGTGCGTCGGGCGGTCGAAGAGCGCGGCGACGGGGCATCCTCGACCACGGTCTTAAGCGTAGAGCACGGCGATGCGGTCGGCGAGTAGAGCGATCAGCGCGAGGTCGTGGGTGATCCAGACCACCGACATGTCGGAGCGGGATTTCAGGTCGCGCACCAGGTCCACGATCTGGGCCTGGATGGTGACGTCGAGCGCGGTGGTGGGTTCGTCGGCGATCAGGAGCTTCGGGTCGCAAGCAAGGCCCATGGCGATCATCACACGCTGGCGCATGCCCCNCGACAGCTCGTGCGGCCAGGCCATCAGCCGGTCACGCGNGCGAGGGATGCCGACGAGCGCGAGGAGTTCGGCGGCGCGGTCCATCGCGGCGGGGCGGGCCATGCCTTTTTGCCAGACCAGCGCCTCGACGATCTGGTCGCCGATACGCATGACCGGGTTCAGCGACGTCATCGGGTCCTGGAAGATGAAGCCGATCTGGCTGCCGCGCACGCGGCGCAGGTCTTTCGGCCCCATCTTCAACAGGTCGCGGCCCGCGAAGTTCGCCGTGCCGCCGGTGGCGCGGATGCGGTTGGGCAGGAGGCCCACCAGCGACAGCATGGTGAGCGACTTGCCGCAGCCGGATTCGCCCACGATACCGAGGCTTTCGCCCTGAGCGAGCGACAGGTCGATGCCATCGACCACGCGGGCGGGGCCGTCCTCGCGGTCGATGTCGATGGTCAGGCCCTTGATGTCCAGAAGCGCGGTCATTTCTGGCCCTTCGGATTCAGCGCGTCGTTCAGGCCGTCGCCGAGGAAATTGAAGGCGACGGTGGCCACGGCGAGCACGGCGGCAGGCGCGACCAGGAGGTGCGGGTAGTTCGTCCAGACGCGCAGCCCGTCCGAGATCATGTTGCCCCAGGACGGGATCGGGGGTTCACGCCGACGCCCAGGAAGGAGAAGGCGCTTTCCAGCACCATGGCGGTGCCGAGACCGGCGCTGACCGCCACGATCAGAGGACCCATGGCATTGGGCAGGACATAGCGCATCAGGATGATGCGGTTGGTCAGGCCAAGCGCGCGGGCGGCGGTGACGTAGGGCCGGTTGCGGATGGACAGGACCTGCGCGCGCACCAGCCGGGCATAGGGCGGCCAGGTGATCAGCGCCATCGAGCCGAAGACCAACAGGAAGTCGACCAGTTCGGTGTTCCGCCAGATCGGGTTTCGGTGGCCATGTAGCGCGCCTCCATCCACAGGCTGATCGGCTGTTTCAGCGAGGCGTTGATGACGACGACCAGCAGAAGCTGCGGCACCGACATGGTCATGTCGGTGACCCACATCATGCCCCTGTCGAAGGCGCCGCCGTAGAAGCCTGCGATGGCGCCAAGGATGACGCCGATCGCCACGGCGATGGCGGTCACGGTGACGGCGACGATCAGCGCGGTGCGCGCGCCGTAGATGACGCGGGAGAGGACATCGCGGCCAAGGTCGTCGGTTCCCATCCAGTGCGCCCACGACGGCGTGAGGTTCCGGGCGTCGAGGTTCTGGCTGAGGAAGTCGTAGGGCGTGAGCCACGGGCCGAAGACGGCCACCAGCACCAGAGCCGCGACTATGACGAGGCCCGCGACGGCCAGCCGGTTGCGGCGCAGCCGCTTCCAGGCGTTGCGCCAGAGGTTGGTGGGCTTTTCCTCGGCGGCGGCGAAGGGGCGGCGGTCATCAGCGGGCCTCCTTCATGCCAGTCGCGCGGGGTCAAGCAGCGGATAGAGCAGGTCAACCAGCAGGTTCGAAGCCATGACGAGGAACGAGCCGATCAGCGTGACGGCGAGGATCACGGGATAATCCGAATTGATGAGCGCCTGCACCGTGAGGCGGCCGAGGCCCGGCAGGCCGAAGACCAGTTCCACGAAGATCGCCCCGTTGACGATGGTGATCATGATGAGGCCAAGCTGCGTGACCACCGGGGTCAGCACCGGGCGCAGGACGTGGCGCAGCGCCACCACATATTCGGGCACGCCCTTGGCGCGGGCGGTGCGGACGTAATCCTCGTGCAGCACTTCGATCACCGCGGCACGGGTCTGGCGCAGGATCAGCGCGATGGGCTGGAAGGACAGGACGATGAGCGGAAGGATGATCTTGGCGCTGAACAGCCCGCCCCAGCCGTAGGGAACCTGGCCCGAGGGCAGCACCATGAGAAGCGCCACCATGAGAAGCGGGTAAGCGACATAGGCCGGGATCGCCCAAAGCGCCACGGCGGTGCCGAGGATGGTGAAGTCGAGCCGGGAGTTCTGGCGCATCCCCGCGATCATGCCGAGCGGGATGGCGACAAGGGCGGTGACGATCACGGCGGCGAGGCCAAGCTGGAAGCTGACGGGAGCGGCGGCCTTGATCATGGCCCAGACAGAGCGGCCCGAGGTGAGCGAATTGCCGAAGTTGCCGTGCAGCAGGTTCCAGATGTAGCTGGCGAATTGCGCGAGGAAGGGACGGTTCAGCCCGGCCTGTTCGCGGATCGCCTCGATCTTGGCGGGATCATAGGCCACGTCGCCGGGGGCGCGCAGGAAGATCAGCTTGATCGGGTCGCCCGCGCCGTAGAAGGCCAGCGCATAGACGCCAAGCATCACGATCAGCACGGACGGCACCCAAAGCACCAGTCGCTTGAGGATGTGCATCAGCATCGGCGTCGAGGTCCGGCGGTTGGAGAAGAGGGCGGGGCCAGTGGGCCCCGCCCGCATCATGTCATGGAACGAGGCTCAGTTGATCGAGATGCTCCAGGGCGCGACGATCTGCCAGTCGAGGTTCTNTTCCATGCCCGAGACATTGGCATTGGCCCAACGGCTCATGGTCTGGGCATACCAGGGGATGAACATGAAGTCGTCGCGGAAGGCGCGCTGCGCCTCTTGCGCCAGCGCGACGCGGGCCGGGTCATCGACCGGCTTTGTCAGCGCCTCGGCCACCTTGGCATCGACGGTTTCGTTCTTGTAGCCGCCCATCTTGCCCTGCGCGTTGCCCGAGCCCGAGGCGATGGAGCCCGCCAGGTAGGACGGCGCATCGGGAACGCGGGTGCCCACGTCATCGCGGAAGATCTGCACCGCGTTCTGGTCGGGGCTNNAAGCGTACTGGTCTTGCTGGGGCTTCATGTCCACGGCGGTGATGCCGAGGTTCTGGCGCCACTGTTCGGCGATGTACTGCGCCGCCGCCTCGTTCGCGGGCGAGGAGATGCCGACGAACATGATCTTCGGCAGCTTCTCCGGGCCGCCATAGCTCGACTCGGCCAGCAGAGCCTTCGCCCTTTCCGGATCGAACGGATAGGGCACGAAGGCCGGGTCATCCGCACCGGGGACCGAGTTCATCACCGTGTCGGTCTTCTTGTGCGGGCCATCGGGGAAGGACGCCTTGATCAGGCCGTCGCGGTCCACCGCAAGGATCAGCGCCTCGCGCACCTTGGGGTCGTCCATCGGCGCGCGGGTGGCGTTGAACCAGAAGTGCTGGCTGGTCGGGATGGTGGGGTNGGCGGCGAAGTCGGCGCCAAGGTCCTGCACCATGGTCGAGGTGACCAGTTCGGTATGGGCCTGGTATTCGCCCGACTTCAGCATCTGGGTGGCGGTAACGTTGTCTTCCACCGCGGTCAGTTCGATGCGGGCGAGCTTCGGCGCCGGGCCGAAGAAGTTGGGGTTCGGCACCCAGGCGACGGTGCCGGCGTCGAGATCGAGCGCTTCCATCATGAAGGGGCCCGAGGTCGCGCCGTTGGCGCCGAGGAACCAGTCGGGCACTTCGTTGCCGTCGGCGCCGCGAGCGACCGAGATCTTGACGATGGGCGCGATGTGGTTGCCGAGGCGCTGGAAGAAGATCGGGTCCGGCCCGGTGAGCGTGACGGTGAGCGAGCCGTCGTCGCCCGCGACGACGCCCGAGATGTCGGTGGCGGTGCCGTCCTTGACGGCGGCATAGCCCGCGACATTTGCCAGGACCTGGTCGATGCGCTGGTTCTTGGTGGCGGGCATGGCGGACAGCTCCCAGCTGCCCTTCACGTCGGCGGCGGTGATGGCCGAGCCGTCAGCGAATTTCGCAGCGGGGTTCAGCTTCAGCGTCCAGGCGGTGAAATCGGCGTTGGGTGCCCATTCCGCGATGACATAGGGCTGAATCTCGCCCTTGTCGTTGAAATACATCGGGCTGGCGTTCCAGACCGAGTTCCAGCGATAGGGCACGCCGCCGCCACGAAGGGGCGACCAGTCCTGGTTGAAGGCGGGGTTGATCGCCTTCAGGATCTGGCCCTCCTGGGCCAGGACGATCCGCGCGCCGGAGCCGAAGGCGGTGGCCGCCACGACCGAGCCAAGGCCAAGCTTCAGGACGCCGCGGCGGGTTGGCCCGGCGGTCTTGCTGGTGTCGTGCTTCATCTTTCTCCTCCCGAGACCAGCGGCTCATGCGGCCCTTGGCGCTTCTGGTGGCGGTTGCCGCATCGGGGGAAAGAGACAACTTCACGGGATATTTGTCAACTTGTTAATTTGCTTGCTGCCAATCCTCGGGTGAATGGACAATCCTGCGTGGCGTAAGTCAGCACAAGCAACTGTAATATCATGTAAATCGTGAAGTCGCGTCCGATCGGATGGAAGATTCGGCTTGACGGATGACTTTACAACTTGTGATGTCGTTTCGCCGGTGGGCGTGGAGGGGACGGGCATGGCGATGCTTCCAGAGCGCGAGTTGACCTCGGACGAGATCGTGGCGGCGATGGATGGCCGTCTGCGACCGCATGCCCAGGCCGGGCGCCAGGATGCGTTCCTGCCGTCGCTGGCGGTTCAGAACCACGCCGCCAATCTGGCTTTGCTGCCGGACGGAAGCCTGGCTTGCGTGTGGTTCGGTGGGACGATGGAGGGGATGTCCGACATTTCGATCTGGATGTCGGTGCTGGCGCCGGGTGCCGATCAATGGTCTGCGGCCCAGCAGGTGTCGGCTGACCCGGAGCGGTCAGAGCAAAACCCGGTCTTGTTCAATGCCCCCGATGGGCGGGTCTGGCTGCTTCACACGAGCCAGCCGGGAGGTCGGCAGGACGATTGCGAGATCAAGGCTCGCGTGTCGGAAGATGGCGGTCACAGCTTTGGCGCGCCACGGCGGATCGGCGATTTCCGCGGGGTGTTCATCCGGCAACCGATGCTGCTTGGGCCAGATGGTCAATGGCTGCTGCCCGGATTCCATTGCGTTACGCCCGATGCCGGACGCTGGACCGGCGATCATGACGTGGCGGTGATGCTGGTGTCGGAGGACGCCGGCGCGACGTGGCGGGCGACAGATGTGCCCGACAGCCTGGGAGCCGTCCACATGAACCCGGTGGCGCCGCAGTCCGGCGTGATNGCGGCCTTCTATCGCGACCGGTTCGCGCGGCAGGTGCGGCGCAGCCTTTCCGTCGATGGGGGCTTGGCNTGGACGGCGCCTGAGCCGACCGACCTGCCAAACAACAACTCGTCGATCCAGGCGATCCGCTTGCAGGACGGCCGCATTGCCATGGTGCTGAACCCGGTCAATGCCGAGATGTCCGATCAGCGCCGCACCTCGCTTTACGACGAGATCGAGGGCGAAGAGGACGACAACGCGTCGCGGCCGGTGCCCGGTGGCGCGGTCTGGGGCGTGCCGCGCGCGCCCATGTCCCTGGCGATTTCGACCGACAACGGCGAAAGCTTTCCGCTGCGGATCAATCTTGACGACGGGACCGGGGCGGCGCTTTCGAACAATTCGCGCGAGGGGCGGAACCGCGAACTCTCTTATCCATCCATCCTGCAGGACCGGGATGGCACGCTGCACATCGCCTATACCTACCATCGCCGGGCGATCCGCCATGTGCGGCTTGGTGCGGAGTGGATCGCAGCGCAGTTGCTTACTTGAGGTGGCTGCGGGCCACGACAGGTGCGTCGATGCCAGTCCGTGAAGAGGCCTCGGCGAAACTCGGTAGCAAGCGCAAACGAGTTTTCTGCGAAGGGTCTTGACTAGCAGAGTGGATTTTCGCGGCAGAGTCTTAGGCTCAGGACCCATTGATCTTGCGGTTGCAGCATGATTCAGGCTCCGCGAGGAGACTGATGTATGAGCAACCTTTTCTGGCTGACGGACGCACAGATGGCGCGTCTGGAGCCTTTCTTCCCCAAGAGCCATGGCAAGCCGCGCGTAGATGACCGGCGTGTGTTGAGCGGCATAATCTTCATCAATCGCAATGGTTTGCGCTGGCGTGATGCGCCCAGGGAGTATGGGCCNTCAAAGACTCTCTACAACCGTTGGAAAAGGTGGAGCGACAAGGGCATCTTCGCCCGGATGATGCATGGCCTGGCTTCGGAGGCCGCGGTTCCGACGACGGTGATGATCGACGCGACCTATCTCAAGGCGCATCGCACGGCGAGCCGCCTGCGGTCGAANAAAGGNGGCGATGGAGACCAAAGGGGACGCGCGATCGGCCGAACCAAAGGNGGCATGAACACCAAGCCGCATGCGGTCGCAGATGCCGATGGCAGGCCTATCCGTTTCTTCATGACCTCAGGCCCGGTGAGCGACTACACCGGCGCCGCGGCCCTATTGGGCTGTTTGCCAAAGGCGGAGTGGCTGTTGGCCGACCGGGGTTATGACGCCGACTGGTTCAGAGATGCGTTGAAAGACAAGGGGATAAAGCCCTGCATCCCAGGCCGGAAGTCCCATGGCAAGCCCATCAAGCACGACAAGCGACGCAAAAAACGCCGAAACCGCATCGAGATCATGTTCGGGCGGCTGAAGGACTGGAGACGGGTCGCTACCCGCTACGACCGATGCCCGAAGGTCTTCCTATCCGCCATAGCCTTCGCCGCAACCGTCATGTTCTGGCTATGAAACAAGAACGAGTCCTGAGCCTAAGACCCTTTCAGGTACGTGTGCTAGTCAAGACCCTCTGCGAAAACTCGAAACCACGATCCTTCTGCGAAGGATCTGAATTTTCGCAGAAAATTCGTTCTGTTCGAGTTTTCGCGAGACAAACTCGTTTATGCGGTCAGATGCTTTTTGCAGAGGTCCCTTGAAGGGATCGCACCGGCAGGGCGGGGTTCAGACGCCCGGCACCGTCAACCCTTGCGTGCCTCGCGCAGGAACCGGCGATACCGCGCCTGGCCGTTCTTCAGGTGCTGTCGCATGGCAGCACGGGCCGAGTCTTCGTCGCCGCTTTGGATGGCCGTCAGGATGCGCTCGTGTTCGCTGTCCAGGGCGGCCAGATACTCTGGCGATGTCGTCTCGTCGTTCATGGCCTGGCGCGGGATGATTGCGGTCCCGATCAGGCGCAGGAATTCGCCAAAGCGCGGGTTGTTTGCGGCCTCGGCAATCGCGAGGTGAAAGCGGAAGTCGGCGGCGACGGTGGGCCTGCCCTCGCGCGACAGGGCGCGAAGCTCGTCGAACGCTTCGATGATCTTTTCCTCTTGCGCGGGCGAGCGGCGCAGCGCGGCAAGGTTTACCGCGTCGCCTTCGACGGCGGTGCGCAGTTCCATCATCTCGATCANGGACGAGACCCGCGCCAGGTCGAGCCCGCGGAAAGAGATGCCTTCGGGTGGGGGCGGCGCCAGGACGAAGACGCTTACACCCTGGCGCGGTTCCACCAGCTTGTCGGATTGCAGGGCGGCGACGGCTTCGCGCACCACGGTGCGGCTGACGCCGAATTCCTGTGTCAGGCGCGCCTCGGACGGGAGGCGGTCGCCGGGCCGGTAGGTGCCGCCGGTGATCTGGGCGCGGATCGCTTCGCGCACCTGGGCGACCAGCGTCGGCCCGGGAACATGGGGGCCAGGCGTATCCGGGGCGCGGTCTGGGCCATGGGAGTCCTTTCCGGGGCAGGCGGCGGCGCCGGGTGGGAGCGCCATCCGGGCGGAGTATTGCGGCGGTTCCGGCAAGAGGTCCAGCGGAAGATTCTGGTAGCAGACCGGCCGCATGAAGCGGCGGATCGACAGGGTTCCGACCGAGGTGGCGCCGAAATTGGTCGAAGCCGGATAGGGGCCGCCATGCACCATGGAATCAACCACTTCGACCCCGGTGGGGAAGCCGTTCACCAGCACCCGGCCTACCTTGCGTTCCAGCATCGGCAGCAGGCGGCGGGCCGCGGCCATGTCGGAAGGCTCCATGTGGAGGGTCGATGTCAACTGCCCTTCGAAGCCGCGGGCCAGCTGCGCCATCTCGTCCAGCGAGCCAACGCGCACCACAAGGCCCAGGGGGCCGAAGACCTCTTCGGACAGGGCGTGATCCTCGAGGAAGCGGTCGCCCGTCGTCTGGTAGAGGTTGGGGTTGGCGATGCGGCCTTCGGACACCGTCTCGTGCAGCGGCGTGACGGTATTGCGGGTCTGAAACCGCTTTTGGCCCTCGCGGTAGGCGCGGGCGATTCCTTCGGTCAGCATGCACTGCGGGCCGACCTTGGCCAGCGCCGTTGCGGCAGCACCCGCGAACAGGTCGGCATCGGGGCCGTCGATCACCACGGCGATGCCGGGATTGGTGCAGAACTNGGCGCCCAGGGTCAGCGACGCCGCCCAGTCCTGCCCCAGCTTTTCGGCCCGCGCCGCCATGGCGCCGGGCAGCAGGAACATCGGGTTGACCGAGCCAAGCTCGCCATAGAACGGGATGGGCTCGGGTCGGCTGGCGCAAAGGTCGAACAGCGCGCGGCNCGCGGCAAGGCTGCCGGTGAAGCCCACGGCCTTGATGCGCGGGTGGGTTACAAGCGCGGTGCCCACGTCGCNGCCACCGCCCTGGATCAGACTGAAGACGCCCGGATGCAGGCCGCAGGCGGCGATGGCGGCATGGATCGCCTCGGCCACGACTTCGCCCGTGCCCGGATGGGCGGAATGGCCCTTGACCACCACCGGGCAACCGGCGGCAAGCGCCGCGGCGGTGTCGCCCCCGGCAGTGGAAAAGGCCAAGGGGAAGTTCGAGGCGCCGAACACCGCGACCGGCCCGATGGGACGCTGCACCAGCCGGATGTNCGGGGCGCGGGGCGGGCTTGCGGTCGGGCAGGGCGGNNGATCGTGGCGCAGGTCCAGGTGGCTGCNGCGGATATGGCTGGCGAACAGGCGCAGCTGGCCGGTTGTGCGGCCGCGCTCGCCCTGAAGGCGGGCCACCGGCAGGCCGGTTTCCTGCGTGCCGATCTGGGTGATGGCCTCGGCGCGGGCTTCGATTTCATCGGCGATTGCGTCGAGAAAGCGCGCGCGGTCTTCCCGGCTGGAATAGCCGAAGGACCAGAACGCCTCTTCCGCGGCCTCGCAGGCGCGGTTCACCAGATCGACCGTGCCGACCGAGTAGTCCTGCACCGGGCCATGGGCCANCTCGTTCTGGAAACGCGCTTCGGTGGCGACCCAGTCCCCTGCAATCAGGTGCTTGCCATGAAGGGGAAAGGTCATGCCTTCGGCTCCTTGTAGATGGGAAACTGGGTGAAGACGCCGCCCTGATAGACTGCCGCGGCCGCGTCGGGTGCGGGGCGGGGAACGGTGGCCTCGATCCTTTCGCGGAAGGTTTCGGCATTGTCCTGCGGGTGCCAGCCCAGCCAGTCCAGGTGGCTGTTGTCCCACCATCCCTGGCTGTTGGCCGAGGCTCNCCAGATGACCGGGCAGCCCAGATGCGGCACGCAGAACACCGCCCGCACCAGCGCGGCAAGATCGCCGTGCGAGAACCAGCTGCCCAGCATCCGGTAATTCTCGGGTTCGGNGGTGGCCGATCCGATGCGCACCAGGGCGGTCTGCTGGCCGAATTTCTCGAAATACAGCCGCGCCAGCGCCTCGCCGAAGACTTTGGACACGCCATAAAGGCTGTCGGGGCGGAAGGGGCAGTCGGGGCCAAGCCGGTCGGTCTGGCGGTAGAAGCCGACGGTGTGGTTCGAACTGGCAAAGAAGATGCGGGGCTGGCCGTGGTGGCGGGCGGCTTCGTAAAGGTTGTAGAGGCCGAGGATATTGGCCTGAAGGATGGGATCGAACGGCGCTTCGACCGAGATGCCGCCCAGATGCACGATGCCGTCGCAGCCGTCCACCATGCGGTCCACCGCCGCCGCGTCGGAAAGATCGCAGGTCACGATCTCTTCGTTCGGTCGGGCTTCGCCGATCGAGGCGATGTCGGCCAGGCGCAGCACGCGGGCCANGGGAGCCAGCCGGTCGCGCAAGACGCGGCNCAGGCCATGCACGGCGCCGGTGATCAGAAGGCGGTCCAGGACGGGACCAGGGGCGGTCGCGGTCATGCGGCGGTTCCTTCGATGAAACGGTCCAGCACCGGGCGCGGCACCAGCGCGCCGGGATGCTGGACGACCAGGGCGGCAAGGCGTTGGTNTACGGCGGCGGCCGCGGCTGGCAGGGCGCCGGACAGGCGGGCGGCCAGATNAGCGGCGTTGAAGCTGTCGCCNNTACCTGTGGTATCGGTCGGGGTGACGGGCGCGAGTGTCGGGATGTTCAGGGTGACGCCATCCTGGCACAGCGTCAGCGCGCCGGTTCCGTTCTTGACCACGACCTCGGCCGCCCCGGCGGCGGCATAGCGGGTGGCGGTGGCTGCCGGGTCGGCATCGCCGAAGGCCGCGGCCTCGTCGTCGAAGCTGGGCAGCACGATCCGGGACAGCGCGGCGGCGCGTGTCAGGGTTTGGCGCAGCGCCTCGGGGCTTTCCCACAGGCGCGGGCGGATGTTCGGGTCGAACACCACGCGCCGCCCGGCCAGCGCCGCCAGCATGCGGTCGCGCGCCTCGGGCGACAGGATGGCCAGGGTGATGCCCGACAGATAGATCAGGTCGGCGGCATCGAAGGCGCTGGCAAGCCAGGCGGGGTCGTCGGCCAGCAGGCGCGCGGCCGATTGCCCGCGCCAGTAGGTGAAGGCGCGTTCGCCGTCCTTCACCGCGATCATGTACAGGCCGATGGTGCNGGACGGGTCGCGGGTGATGGCGCCGGTGTCGATGCCGGCTGCGGCGATGGTCGCGACGGCGGCGTCCGAGATCGCGTCCGTGCCAAGCCGCGTGGCATAGCCGACCTGCCAGCCGGGCTGCAACGCCGCAAGATACCAGGCGGTGTTGAACGTGTCGTTTACCAGCCCCTGGCGCCACAGGCCGGTGCCCGCTCCCGCCAGTTCGATCATCACCTCGCCTGCGGCAAGGATGCGCATGGCCTTCCCCGGTTCCGGCCGCTTGGGCCTGCCAACGTGTCTTGACTCATAAACATATCATATGGCAAGTGTCAATTCATAATACAACATTGCAAGGAGCCTTGCCCATGCTGACCGTCGAGACGCGCCAGTCCGTNTCACCCTCGCAGGCGAAAGGGTTCGATACGGCTTTGCTGCGGGCGCATTTCCTGGCCTCGGGCATGTTTGCCGAAGGCGAGATCCGGCTGATCTATACCCACTACGACCGCTTCGTCATGGGCGGGGCAGTGCCAGAAACCCCGCTGGTGCTGGACCAGGTGGCCGAGACGCGCACGCCGTCGTTCCTTGACCGGCGGGAAATGGGCATCGTCAACATCGGTGCCGCGGGTCAGGTCAGCGCGGGCGGCGAAAGCTGGACGCTGGAAACCGGCGATGTGCTGTACCTGGGCATGGGGGAGGGGCCNGTCACCTTTGCGGGCGAAGGCCGGTTCTACATCACTTCGGCNGCGGCGCACCGGGCCTGCCCGAACCGGCTGATCACGCTGGCCGACAGCAAGGAGGTGAGGCTTGGTGCCGCCGAGACTTCGAACAAGCGCGTGATCAACCAGTTCATCCACCCGCTGGTGATGGACAGCTGCCAGCTGATCCTGGGCTATACCCGGCTGGAAGAGGGCTCGGTCTGGAACACCATTCCCAGCCATATCCATGACCGGCGGATGGAAGCCTATCTGTACTGGGGCATGGCGCCCGAGGCCCGCGTCCTGCATCTGATGGGTGAGCCGCAGGAGACCCGCCACCTGATGATTGCCAATGAAGAGGGCGCGATCTCGCCGCCCTGGTCGGTGCATTCGGGGGCCGGGATCGGTGCCTATACCTTCATCTGGGCCATGGCGGGCGACAATGTCGATTACACCGACATGGACTTCATCCAGCCGGGGACTTGCTGTGAATCCGTTTTCTCTTCAACGCGATAAGGCGCTGGTGACCGGCGCCAACACCGGCCTGGGCCAGGCCATCGCGCTGGGCCTCGCGCANNGGCGGGGGCGGAGGTGGTTTGCGCCGCCCGGCGGGACTGTGACGAGACGCTGGCGCTGATCGCGGCGGCGGGCGGGCGCGCTTCGGCGCTGCGGCTGGACCTTGCCGACCCGATGGCGGCGGCGGACGTTTTCGCCGGAGCGGGCTATTCGATCCTGGTCAACAACGCTGGCATCATCCGGCGCGCCGACAGCGTGGATTTCACCGAGGCCGACTGGGACGACGTGATCGACGTGAACCTGAAGGCGCTGTTCTTCACCTGCCAGTCCTTCGCGCGCGCGGCCATTGCCGAGGGCCGGGGCGGGCGCATCGTGAACATCGCCTCGCTGCTGTCCTTTCAGGGCGGCATCCGGGTGCCGTCCTATACCGCGTCCAAGCATGGCGTGGCCGGGCTGACCAAGCTGATGGCGAACGAATGGGCCTCGCGCGGGATCAACGTGAACGCCATCGCCCCCGGCTATATCGAGACGAACAACACCGAGGCGCTGCGCGCCGACCCGGACCGGTCCAGGGCGATCCTGGATCGCATCCCCCTANNCCGCTGGGGCCACCCCGAGGATATTNNGGGCACCGCCGTCTATCTGTGCTCGGCGGCGGCGGGTTATGTTCACGGGGTCATCCTGAACGTCGATGGCGGCTGGCTGGCGCGATAAGTCATCATATGACTTGTATGATGAATATTGACTCATCGTCGTTAAGCATGGTCTTGTGTCTGCGACACCCAAATCCAAGGAATCGCCCGATGACTCCCGATCAGATCAAGGCCAAGCTCGGCTCTGGCCTCTTGTCCTTTCCGGTGACCCATTTCGATGCCGAGGGCCGTTTCGCCGAAGACAGCTACCGGGCCCATGTCGAATGGCTGGTAAGCTACAAGGCGCCGGTCCTGTTCGCGGCGGGCGGCACGGGCGAGTTCTTCTCGCTGGCGCCGAAGGAGATTCCGGCCATCGTGCGGGCGGCCAAGGAGGTGTCGGGGGACACTGCCATTGTCTCGGGCTGCGGCTATGGCACCGAGATGGCGGTGGAGATCGCGCAATCGGTGCAGAAGATCGGCGCCGATGGCATCCTGCTTTTGCCGCATTACCTGATCGACGCCCCGCAGGAAGGGCTTTACGCCCATGTGAAGGCGGTCTGCCAATCGGTCGATTTCGGGGTGATGGTCTATAACCGCGACAATGCGGTGCTGAAACCCGATACGCTGGCCCGTCTGTGCGATGCCTGCCCGAACCTGATCGGCTTCAAGGACGGCACCGGCGACATCGGCCTTGTGCGCCAGATCACCGCCAAGATGGGCGACCGGCTGATCTATCTNGGNGGCATGCCCACGGCGGAGCTGTTCGCCGAGGCCTATCTGGGCGCGGGCTTCACCACCTATTCCTCGGCAGTGTTCAACTTCGTGCCGGCGCTGGCGAACGAGTTCTATGCCTCGCTGCGCGGTGGCGACCGGGCGAACTGCGAGCGCATCCTGAACCAGTTCTTCTATCCCTTCATGGAGATCCGCAATCGTGCCAAGGGCTATGCGGTTTCGGCCGTCAAGGCCGGTGTCCGGCTTCAGGGCTTTGCCGCCGGGGCTGTTCGCCCGCCGCTGAAGGACCTGACCGCCGAGGAAGAGGCCATGCTGGCCGCGCTGATCGCGCCCTGGACGCGCTAAGCCATGAAGATCGCCGCGGTCCGCACGCATCTTCTGGAACACCGGNNCGAGGTGCCGTTCGAAAGCGCCTCGATGCGCTTCGACCGGCGGGCGCATGTGCTGGTGGAAATCGAATGTGACGACGGCACCACGGGCTGGGGCGAATGTCTTGGTCCGGCGCGGCCGAATGCGGCGGTGGTGGCGGCCTATGCCGGCTGGCTGATCGGGCAGAACCCGATGGAAACCGAAAGGCTGTGGGCCACCCTCTACAACNNGCTGCGCGACCAGGGGCAGCGCGGGCTTGCGGTCACAGCGCTGTCGGGCATCGACATGGCGCTGTGGGACATCAAGGGCAAGGCGCTTGGCGTTCCGGTTTCGGTCCTTCTGGGCGGGCGCTGGCGGGACAGCGTGCGCGCTTATGCCACCGGCAGCTTCAAGCGCGATGGCGTGGACCGGGTGGCCGACAATGCGCAGGAAATGGCGCAGCGCCGGGACGAGGGGTTCCACGCCTGCAAGATCAAGATCGGCTTCGGTGTGGCCGAGGATCTGCGCGTCATTGCCGCCGTGCGCGAGGCCATCGGCCCCGACATGCGCCTGATGATCGACGCGAACCACGGCTATACCGTGACCGAGGCCATCCGCCTGGGCCGGGCCGCCGCCGTGCATGACATCGACTGGTTCGAAGAGCCGGTGGTTCCCGAGCAGCTGTCGGCCTACCGCGAAGTGCGAGCGGGCCAGCCCATCCCCGTGGCCGGGGGCGAGACCTGGCACAGCCGTTGGGGGCATTGNGTAACCATCGAGTCCCGTGCGGTGGACATCCTGCAGCCCGACATCGCCGGGTGCGGCGGGTTGTCCGAGGCGATGAAGATCGCCACGCTGGCCAGCCTGCATGGCGTGCGCGTGGTGCCGCATGTCTGGGGCACCGGGGTTCATATCGCGGCGGCCCTGCAATTCATGGCGGCGATGGTGCCCGACCCGGTGCGCGCAGATCCGGTCGAGCCGATCCTGGAATTCGACCGCACCNNCAGCCCGTTCCGCCAGGCCGTGCTGAAGACGCCCATCGAGGCGGTCGCGGGCGTGGTGGCCATTCCCGCGGGCCCCGGCCTGGGGATCGAGATCGACCGCGACGCACTGGCCGAATTCGCCATGAGGGATGCCTGATGCTGGTGCGGCGGCTGACCGGCGCGCCGTGCGTCCGCCGCTTTAAGCGNGGCACGGTGGATTGCCAGATGCATGCCTATCTGCCGGGCTTTCCGNNCGCGCCCGGCGCCATTGCCCTGCCGCCCGGCGATCTGCCGACGCCCGCCCAATACCGGCAGGTCATGGGGTGGCTGGGGATTTCGCGCGTGGTGGTCACCCAGGGCAATGCCCACGGCCGCGACAATGCCAACCTGCTGGCTTGCCTGGCAGAGTTCGGCGATTGTGCGCGNGGGGTTGCCGTGATCTGCCCCGGTGCGACCGAGGCCGAGATCGCGTTCCTGTCGGCCCTTGGCATCGTCGGCGCCCGCATCATGGATCTGCCNGGGGGCGCCGTCGGGCTGGCCGATCTGGAGGCGATCGACGCCCGCGCCCATGCCGCTGGCTGGATGATGGCGGTGCAGTTCGATGGCTCGACGTTGCTTGACCATCTGCCGCGCCTGATACGGCTGAAGGCCCGCTGGGTGTTCGACCATCACGGCAAGTTCTTCCGCGGCATTGCGCCCGACGGCCCCGAGGTGGCGGCTGTGCTGCGGCTGATCGACCGCGGCAATTGCTGGTTCAAGTTCGCCGGCGCCTATGAAAGCAGCCGCAGCGGCTGGCCGTTCGAGGATGTCGCCGCGCCCTCGCGCCGGATCGCGGCGCATGCGCCCGAGCGGATCGTCTGGGGCACCAACTGGCCGCATAACCTGGCCCGCGCGACAGTCGATTACCCCGACGATGCCCGCCTGGCCGATCTGGTGCTGGGCTGGTTGCCAGAGGGCGCGCGGACGCAGGTTCTGACCCGCAATCCCTGCGAGCTTTACGGGTTTCCGCCCGCCTGAGGCGGCGTTGGCCGGGGCGGTGAAGCGGCGCGCCTTTGGCTGCGGAAAGGGGTGCCACGGTCGTTCGACGGCGTCCCGCGTTTCGCCCGCGCATGGATGAAATCGGTGTCCTGCAGGTGTCCCGATCCGGCCATCGGCAAGCGGCCCGGTGCGGCCTCGGCGCCAGTGATCTGAAGTCCGGCAGACAGGGCAGGGGCGACGATTAGGCGGGCGTCACGCGGCCGGTCTCAGCCGCCAAGAGCCAGTGCCTGTTCCGCCTCATCGAGCCGCATCAGCCCGCCATGGCGGCTTCGTTCCACGCGGCGCATGTGGTCGCGCGGGGACAGGCCCAGGATCTGCTTGAACATGCGCGAGAAGTAATAGGGGTCGGTGTAGCCCACCTCGGCAGCGGTCGCACTGACCGTCAGCCCGGTTTNCAGGTAGTGCATCGCCCGCTCCATCCGCTTGTATTCCTGGTACTTGCGGGNGGTGCGGCCGATGCGTTTCTGGAAGGCGCGCAGGAAGTAGTCGGCGTTGTAGGGCGCCCGGTCCACGGCACGCGCGGCGATGCCGGGCTCCAGCGGATTGGCCGAGATCATGGCGGCCGCTTTCATCACGGCAAGGTCCAGCGCATCGGTGTCTTCGGGCTGATAGGCGGCACTGTCGCGCCAGTTCAGGAAGGCATCTTCGACATAGGCGATCAGCAGGACCATGAAGAGGTGGTGCTGCATCAGCGTCACCGATTCCGGCGGCGCGCTTTGCCGGTAGTGGCGGACCATCGGTTCCAGCAGCGGCCAGCGCGACAAGGCGACCCGGTGGCGCAGGTCCATCTGGGCCAGAAGGTCATGGCGGCCGAACACCTGGAGGGTGAAGTGCTGCGCCACGCCGCGGTAGATGTCCGGCCCCTCGTTCCAGCCTTGAAACCGCTCGCCCCGGTGGATCAGCATGGCATCGCCCGGGCGCATGACGCGCGGCTGGCCGTCGATCAGATAGCGCCCCTCTCCCTCCAGGCAGATCACCAGATCATCGACCGGGTTCGCCTTGTCGATGGCCCAGGTCTGCGAATGCTCCATGCGAATCGCCGAGCGGGTCAGCGTCAGAGACAGGGCGGCCGNGGGAATGGTGGCCAGGATGCCACCTTCGATTTCATCCATCTTTTCCCCTCCTTCCTTCATTCATTCTGACGCGAAAATCCCGTTTAGTCACCTGCAAGCGAGGGATGACATGATCCCTTGCACCAAGCCGAAATCACCAGGGAGGGGATCGGCACGTTCGGGCGGGGGCAAAAGCCCCGTCTGCCGACGTGCAGATAGCGGGGGATCACGTGTATCTGACGATGGAACCGAACGCCGGACGGCCCCGGAACGGGGGACGTCATGAAAGGGCAGAAATTTATGGGGCTGGCCTATCTGGCGCCCTATGTCATCGGCCTGCTGGTCTTTACAGCAGTGCCGTTCCTGGCCTCGCTCTGGCTGGCCTTCACCGACTATGACCTGATGACCGCGCCGAAATGGCTGGGCCTGGGCAATTTCGAGAAGCTGCTCACCCGTGACCGGACCTTCTGGAAATCCCTGAATGTCACGCTGCTGTATGTGGCAGTGACGGTGCCGCTGAAGCTGGCCTTCGCGCTGTTCATCGCCGCGGTGCTGAACTACAAGCTGCGCTTCATCAGCTTCTTCCGCACGGCGTTCTACGTGCCCTCGATCCTGGGCGGCTCGGTCGCCATTGCGGTCCTGTGGCGCTATATGTTCGCGTCCGAGGGGTTGGTGAACCTCGCCCTGTCCTATGTCGGCCTTGGCCCGGTGGACTGGTTCGGCGATCCCGGCAACGCCTTGTTCACCATCACCCTGCTGCGCTGCTGGCAGTTCGGATCGGCCATGGTGATCTTCCTTGCCGCGCTGCAATCCGTCGACAAGTCCCTGTATGAAGCCGCGGCCATCGACGGGGCGTCCAAGACCCGGATGTTCTTCGCCATCACCCTGCCGCTGCTGACACCCGTGATCTTCTTCAACCTGATCATGCAGATGGTGCAGGCGTTCCAGGAGTTCAACGGCCCCTACATCATCACCCAGGGCGGGCCGCTGAAATCGACCTACCTGCTGCCGCTGTTCATCTACGAGACCGCCTTCAAGAAGTTCGACATGGGCTATGCCTCGGCCATCGCCNNTGGGTGCTGTTCGTGATCATCATGGTGCTGACCCTGGTGGCCTTCTGGTCGTCGAAGAAGTGGGTCTACTACGCCGCGACAAGCGGAGCTGACCGATNNGGACATGCAAGCCTTCAACGACGCACAGGCCCGCCGCCGCGCAAGGTTGCGCCTGATCTCGACCGTCACCCGCTATGCGCTGCTGTTGGCGGTGGGACTGGTGATGCTGTATCCGCTGATCTGGCTGATCGGCGCCTCGTTCAAGACCAACTCGGAAATCTTCGCTNNAAGCGCGGGGTTCCTGCCCAGGCAGCCCACTTTGGAAGGTTATGTGAAGGGGTGGCAGACCTCGACCCCGTACACTTTCGGCCGGTTCTTCTGGAATTCGTTCCTGATCATCCTGCCAAAGGTGATCGGCACCGCGATTTCCTGCACGATGGCGGCCTATGCCTTTGCCCGCTTTGACTTTCCGCTGAAGAAGGTGCTGTTCACCAGCGTGATCGCCATCCTGCTTCTGCCGAACGTGGTGACGCGCATCCCGCAATACATGCTGTTCCGCGATCTGGGCTGGCTGGACAGCTTCCTGCCGCTGTGGGTGCCCTCGGCGCTGGCGGGCGATGCCTTCTTCGTCTTCATGCTGGTGCAGTTCCTGCGCTCGCTTCCCGCCGACATGGAGGAAGCCGCGCGGGTGGATGGGGCCAATTCGTTGCAGACACTGGTCTACATCGTGGTGCCCATGCTGGCGCTTGCGCTGATCTCGGTCTGCCTGTTCCAGTTCATGTGGACCATGAACGATTTCCTTGGCCCGCTGATCTATATCAGCTCGGTCGACAAATACCCCGTCAGCCTTGCGCTGAAACTGTCCATCGACACAACCGAAGCCTTCGAGTGGAACCGCATCCTGGCCATGTCGGTCCTGACCATTGCGCCCGCGCTGATCATCTTCTTCGCCGCGCAGCGCTATTTCATCGAGGGCATCTCAGCCGGAGGAGTGAAGGGCTGATGGCACGCGTTCAACTGAAGAACCTGGAAAAGGTCTATTCCGGCACGGTCAAGGCCGTCCACGGCATCGACCTGGACATCGAGGATGGCGAGTTCATGGTCTTTGTCGGCCCCTCGGGCTGCGCCAAGTCCACCACGCTGCGCATGGTGGCGGGGCTGGAGGAAATCACCGGCGGCGAGGTCGTCATCGGCGAGAGGCGGGTGAACGACCTGCCGCCCGGCCAGCGGTCCATTGCGATGGTGTTCCAGAACTACGCGCTTTACCCGCATATGAAAGTGCGCGGCAATCTTGCCTTCGGGCTGAAGATCGCCAAGCCGCGGGCCGAGATCGACGCGGCCATCGCGGAAGTGGCCCGGATCCTGGAGATCGAGCCGCTGCTGGACCGGTTGCCCAAGCAACTGTCGGGCGGCCAGGCGCAGCGGGTGGCCCTTGGCCGCGCGCTGATCAAGAAGCCCGAGGTCTTCCTGTTCGACGAGCCTTTGTCGAACCTGGATGCCAAGCTGCGGGCCTCGATGCGGGTGCGGATCACCGATCTGCACCGCCGCCTGAAGGACGAGGGCCGGTCGTCCACGGTGATCTATGTCACCCATGACCAGACTGAGGCGATGACCATGGGCGACCGCATCTGCGTGATGCAATCCGGGCGCATCATGCAGGTCGCCACCCCGAAAGAGCTGTACAACCACCCGGCCAACCTGTTCGTCGCGGGCTTCATCGGCAGCCCCGAGATGAACCTGCTGGACGGCTTACTGGAGGGGGCGGATTTCGTGCTGGGCGACCAGCGCGTGACGCTGTCGGACGACATGCGCCAGCGCCTTTCCGCGAGCCCCGACCAGGCGGTTCTGGGCATCCGGCCGCAGCATCTTGCCCTGTCCGACGCCGGGTTGTCGGCGCGGCTGACCCATGCCGAGTTCATGGGCCACGAGGTCTACCTGCACGCCGATCTTGCCGGGCAGAAGGTCGTCGCCGTGGTCGGCGCCGCCGAGTTCGACCGCCTGGGCCGGGCGGCACAGATCCATCTGGCCCCTGACATGCAGCATCTGCACATCTTCGACAAATCCGACGGCCGCAACGTCTCGCTGCACCGGGAGGGCAGCCTGGCGGCCTGATCCATCAGAGGAGGAATACCATGAAACGGAACATGCTTTCGGCGGTGCTTCTGGGCACCGCCCTTGGATCGGCTGGCCTGAACGCCGCNCGCGCGGACGAGCTGCGCATGGGCTGGTGNGGNGGCGACAGCCGCCATATCGCCACGCAGAAGGCGCTGGAGGTCTGCGGCGCCAAGTACGGCCATACGGTGAAGGGCGAGTTCACCGGCTTCGACGGCTATCTGGAAAAGCTGACCACGCAGATGGTAAGCGGGACCGAGCCCGACATCATGCAGGTGAACTGGCCCTGGCTGCCGCTGTTCTCGAAGGACGGCACCGGTTTTGCCGACCTGCACCAGCTTTCCGCGCTGGACCTGACGCAGTGGTCGGGCACCGACCTTGCCTCGGGCGAGACCGGCGGCGTGCTGCAGGGCATCCCTGTCTCGATCACCGGACGCGTGTTCCTGTTCAATGCGACCACCTTCGAAAAGNNTGGCGTCGCCCTGCCCACCAGCTGGCCCGAACTGCTGGCGGCCACCAAGGTGGTGAAGGAAAAGCTGGGCAGCGACTATTACACCTTCAACGCCGTCAAAGAGACGGCGCAGCTGATCGTCACGCTGTATGTGGTGCAGAAGACCGGCAAGGATCTGGTCGATCCGGCGACGAACCGAGTGGCCTGGACGCCCGAGGAATTGGCCGAAGGCATCAGTTTCCTTGGCGGTCTGGTCGAGGCGGGCGTCCTGCGGTCGCAGAAGGCCGAGGCGGCGGACGGCAACGTCAACCTGTTCGAAAAGCCCGACTGGGCGGCTGGCAAGATCGCCGGGTCGTATGAATGGGATTCCACCTGGTCGAAATATGCCGATCCGCTGCAAGAGGGTCAGGTTCTGAAGTCGGTGCCGATGCTGCATATCGACGGCGCCGTGACCGATGGCGTCTATCGCAAGCCGTCCATGGTGTTCTCGATCTCGAAGAACTCGAAGAACCCCGAGGCGGCGGCGCAGGTGCTGAACTGCTTGCTGAACGAACCCGAGGGGATCGAGGCCATGGCCACCGAACGCGGCCTGCCGTCCTCGAAGGCGGCGGCGGCGCAATTGGCGGGCAAGGGCAATCCGAACGTCCGGGCGGCCAATGACATCGTCATGGCATCGAGCGGCCCGATGATCTCGCCTTTCAACGAGCATCCGGAAATCCGCGGCCTGTTCATCGACACCCTGGAAGAGTTCGCCTACGGCCAGATCGACGCACTGGACGCGGCGAACCAGATCATCGACGGCACGAACGACGTGCTGGCCGATTTCGACTGATCGAGAAAGACCGGCCTGCCGCCGATCCTGGCGGCGGGCCGGGTTCCCTCAGGATCGTCCCGATGACCCCCACGCCTCTTTGCCTGTCGCCACGGATGGCGGCCCTTCGGCTTGCCTTGCCCGGCGCAATGTATGACCTGCCCGAGCCGCGCGACTGGCGCCTGACCGCGGGCGGCGCCCTGGCCGCGCAGGGCCGCGCGACGCAGGTGGTCCTGGTGCTGGACGGCCTTGCACCCGAAACCCCGTATCGGCTGGAGGTTCAGGGCTTCGACACCGTGGATTTTGCGACCCCGGCTTGCGCCGGACTGATCACGCCGCGGGCCTCTTGCCCGACGGCGCCGGAGACGAGGCATCGGTCGCCCGCGCCAATGCGGCGATGCNNTGGCGCAGGCTGTGGCGCAGGTGCCGCCCGGCGGCACCCTGCTGGTGCCGCCCGGACGCTGGACCGCGCTGCCCGTCGCGCTGAAATCCGGCATGGTGCTGCATCTGTCGGACGGCGCCGTGCTGCGGGCGCCNNGACCGGCCGAACGGGCTGGCCGGTATTGCCCGCCCACGATGCCACCGGCGCCATGCTGGGCAGTTGGGAGGGCCTACCAGATGCCTGCTTCGCGGCCCCGCTTCACGCCGTCGGTGCCGAAAACCTGGTCATCGAGGGGCCTGGCATTCTGGACGGCGGTGGCGACCGGGGCGACTGGTGGTCCTGGCCCAAGGAAACCCGTGACGGCGCCCGCCGCCCGCGTGGCCTGCATCTGGTGAACTGCCGGAATGTCACGCTTCTGGGGTTCACCATCCGCAATTCNCCCAGCTGGACAATCCATCCGCAGGGCTGCGACGGGCTTTCGGCCTTTGGCCTGATGATCGAGGCCCCGCATGACAGCCCCAATACCGACGGCTTCAATCCCGAGATGTGCCGCGATGTGGTGATGGAGGGCATCCTCTTTTCGGTGGGCGACGATTGCGTGGCCGTGAANGGTAGCAAGCGGGGCCCGAACGGCGAGGCGGCGCATCTGTCCGAGACCCGCGGCATCCGCCTGCGCCATTCGCTGATGCTGAGAGGGCATGGCGGGCTGGTCATCGGTTCGGAAATGTCGGGCGGCGTGCATGACGTGATCGTGGAAGATTGCGAGATGCGCGGCACCGACCGTGGCCTGCGCCTGAAGACACGGCGGGGCAGGGGCGGCTCGGTTTCGGGCATCACCATGCGCCGCTGCCTGCTGGCCGGGGTGCAGACGGCCTTTTCGGTGAACGCGCATTACCATTGCGACGCCGATGGCCATTCCGATGCCGTGCAGTCGCGCCTTCCCGCGCCGGTGGATAACGGGACACCGCAGATTGCAAGCATCACCGTGGAAGATGTGACGATCACCGGCCTGGCCCATGCGGCGGGCTGTTTCCTTGGGTTGCCCGAGGCCCCCGTCCGCGACATCCGTATCCGCCGTCTGCGCGTCCTGTCCACCGACCCCGGCGCCNNGTGGCAACCGCCCGTCATGGCCGACCACCTCCGCCCCATGCGGCATGAAGGCCTGGTGGCCGAGCATGCCGAACTGGACGTGGACGACCGCGANCCTGATTTCCGCACTTCCGATCACGAGCCTGACATGACCCTTTCCCCGGACCTCGCAACCTATTTCGACCGTTACTGCGCAAGCTATGCCCCCTACAAGGAGGGGGCCTGGTGCTATGAGGACGGCTGCATCCACCGGGGCCTCGACCTGCTGGACCAGGCCACGGGCGACCCGCGCTGGCGGCACCTGCATCGGCTGGCGGATGCCCAGATCGGCGCTGACGGACAGCTGAAGGGTTATGTGCCGGATTTCAACATCGACAACATCCTGTCCGGCCGCATCCTGTTTCCGCTTTGGCGCCAGACGGGCGACCCGCGGTACATGGCGGCGGCCGACAGGCTGATCGGGCAGCTGGACATCCATCCCCGGATTGCCGTAAGCAACTACTGGCACAAGCTGCGCTATCCGCATCAGGTCTGGCTGGATGGGCTGTACATGGCCCTGCCGTTCCAGGTCGAATACGGGCTGGCGATGCAGCAACCGGACCGTATCGCCGATGCGCTGGCGCAATTCGACAGCGCACTTCGGCTGACAGCCACGCCCGCGGGCCTGCATGTCCACGGCCATGACNNGAAAGCCGCTTCAGAATGGGCCGATCCGGTGACGGGCAATTCCCCGGCGGTCTGGGCACGCGCGGTCGGCTGGCTGGTCATGGCGCTTGTCGATGCGCTGGCGCTTCTGCCGGACGATGCCGCGACCCATGCTCTGCGACAGCGCACCGCCGCGCTCTTGTCGGCGTTGGCCGATCGGCAGGCGCCCTCGGGTCTGTGGCCGCAGGTCCTGGACGCGCCGGACCTGGCCGGGAATTACGAGGAAAGCTCGGCCTCGGCGATGATGGCCTATGCTTTCCTCGCGGCCGCCCGGCACGGACTGGTGACCGGGGCGCCGGCCGAAAGGCTGCGGGCCTCGGGCTTGCGGGCCTTGGCGGCGTTGGAAACCCGCCTGTGCGTCGAGGACGGTGTGCCGCGGCTGACCGGCATCTGCCATGTCGCAGGCCTTGGTGGTTTCTCGGGCGTCTACCGCGACGGCACCCCGGCCTACTACCTGACCGAGCCGGTCGTCTCGGACGATGCCAAGGGCGTCGGNCCCCTGATGATGGCTGCGGCCGAAGCGGCGCTAAAGGCGCGTCCCAACGCATGACGGCGGTCCCGGACTGATGTCCACCGCCCGCCGTCGGTTCTTCCGAAGGAGCAAAGACGATCCGTCACATAGCTGTCGGGCCGACCATGCCGCTTCAGCGATTTCCAGAGGAATTTTGGGACCGTCTTGCGGTCTCGGGTCTTGGTCACGAGGCTCTCCAGCACCGCGCGCTCGTGATCGACGGCGTGCCAAAGGCAGTGCGTCACCCCGTTGATCGTCACGTAGACCTCGTCGAGGTGCCACTGCCATTGCCGAAAAGCGCGCATTGCTTCCACGCGTTTGCTGCTGATCTCGCGGCGAACATCGGGCCAAACCTGTTCCACCAGAACCGCATGGTTTCGTGGCTGATCTCGATGCCGAGCTCTTGCAGCAGATCCTCCACATGGCCTGCTGCCGGTTTCGTGGACAGCAGGTTAAGCTAGCATAGCGCGGGCCTCGAATTCCATGGGGCTGAGGTAGCCGAGTTTCGAATGTCGTCTGCGCGGATTGTAGAAGCGCTCGATGTAGTCGAACACATCGGCACGGGCTTCGTCGCGGGTGCGGTAGACTTTGCGGGCTGTACGTTCGGTCTTCAACGACGAGAAGAAGCTCTCCATCGCGGAATTGTCCCAGACGTTTCCGGCCCGGCTCATCGAACAGGTGATGCCGTTATCCGCCAGAAGCCGTTGAAACTGCTCGCTTGTGTATTGCGAGCCCTGGTCCGAATGATGAAGCAGCGCGACGGCCTTGCCGCGTCGCCAGATGGCCATCATCAAGGCGTCCATGACCAGTGAAGCATCGCGGTCGGCTTTCATGGACCAACCGACCGCACGCCGCGAAAACAGATCAAGGACGGCCGCGACGTAGAGCCAGCCTTCTGCGGTCCAGATGTAGGTGAAGTCGGCCAGCCATTTCTGGTTCGGTCGTTCAGCCTGGAAGTCGCGGTCGAGAATGTTGTCGGCTATGACCGACCGCTTGCCGTCATCCTTCGGCTTGCCACGGCGTCTGGGCCGCGCCCGCAAGGCATTGCTCCGCATCAGCCGTTCGATCCGGTGAAGGCCGCAGGCCAGGCCTTCCTCCAGAACATCGCGCCAGACGCGGCGGGCGCCATAGGTCCGGTCGCTGGCCTTGAAGCTCGTCTCGATTGCCGTGACGAGCTTGGCATCATGGATCTCGCGGGCGCTGGACGGGCGATTGAGCCAAGCATGGAAGCCGGATCGCGACACATCCAGCACTTCGCACAGCCAGCTGATGGGCCAGATGTGGCGGTGCTTGGCGATGAAGGCGAACCTCATGTCGCCTCGCGCGCGAAAAANAGCTGCCGCTCTCTTCAGAATGTCACGCTCCGCACGAAGCCGGGCGTTCGCGGGTCTGCTCGAACCGGTGGCGCAGCCCCGCTCACCTTGNNTCTTCAGCGCTGCAATCTCGGCCAGATCGGCCCGCATCTGCCCGTNTCNCGGAAAGGCCGCCGCAGGCGCAGCGGTCAGCTCCCGCATCCAGCGACGAAGAACGCTCTCGGCCACATCCAGATCACGGGCGGCTTGCGCCACCGCCACGCCACGGTCCGTCACCAGCCGTACGGCTTCGACCTTGAACTCACGGCTAAACCTCCGTCTCGTCATATCCACTCTCCAGTCCCTTGGTCACGATCTTATCTTCGTGTCCACGAAACCGGCAGCAGGCCAGTACTCACATTCGAGCAACTGTGAAGCATTGCATTTCGGCTGGGCCTTTAGCCCGTTGCCCCCGTTGTCCATGGGGCGAGTCCGACGAACAGTCGCGCAAGCCGTGCCAGCCCTCGGGCGTCCAGTTCCATCAGATCGTCATGCGCCTTGGCCCTGCCTCCCTCCAACGTTAGCGACCAGTAGTTTCCTCGCCGTTCGATCCAGCCGCGGCGGTGCATTTCGTGAAGTTTTCGGCGGATGGTCTCTCGCGGGATTCCAGTCGCATCGGACAATCGAAAGGAGCTTAGTCCCACCTTACCGGCAGCGAGTTCGCTGACTGGGATCCCCGCCTTGGCAGCCTCTTTCATGCCCTGGATAGTCGGCTGGCCCAGCACGGCCAGCAAGACCGGGTACTGCAGATCGCCCCNGAAGACGCGGCTGACATCGGCGAGGTGATCAGAGATGAACTCGACAAACGCGTACTGGACTTCCGGGTAATTCGCTTGGAAAGCCCGCTCGACAACCTCGGACCTGGAAGGCTGCTCTCCCAATGGCCGGGCACTGGTATCTTCCTTGCGATCTGTCACGGTTGGTTGCCCCGCTTTGCCGTTCTCGACAGCCAACATATCATTCCGCGTCGGCGACCCCAATGCACTGCTCCCATTTTGGGCACAGCGTCCCTTGTTCCGTGGGCGCAACTCGGACAATCTAGGCGTCACCCCTTCGTATGGCAGATCAACCCATGCACCAGTCCCGCGAAGACGCAGGCAACAAAGCTCCGTTAGGCGAGCCTGGGTCCGGCGGTTCGACGGGGGCGAGCTATCAATGAGCCATGCCAGGACGCTATGGTTCATGGCAATTGTCACGGCGTTCGTAACGATCAAGTCGCCGCTGAAGAGCCCGAACCGTGGCTGAGCTTCGGAATTGAGGTGGCGCGCAGTGGGTCTATCAGGACAATGCCTTCTGGCTTCTGAGCGATACGCTTTCAGTTGGGACNCCCTTCGAAACGAGTCCAAAATGNGGGGAAGGCTACATCAAGCCATATCTCACCTTCTCGCGGACGCTCGACACCGGCGCGAAGCTCTATGGCACGGCCTCGATCATCGCTTCGGGCACCTTGGGCACCGATGTCTTCGACTCGACCGACCAAAGCGAGGTGCTTCTGGAAGAGGCCTTTGTCGGCCTGGCGTTTCCGCTGGAGGGGACCGGAGGCACGCTGGACCTGTCGGCGGGCGCGCAGCTTTACGAGATCGGAAGCGGCATGCTGATCTCGGCAAGCTCGGGCAACGGTTTCGAGCGCGGGGCGCTGATCTTCGGCCCGCGCCAGGCCTGGGAGATGACGGGCATTGCCACCTGGTCGGACGAGACCTCATCGCTGACGGCGTTCTATCTTGANCCCCGAGAGTTGCAGAGCGCTGACACCCACACCACTATGGTNGGCGCNGATTGCCACCCACAGCTATGGCGAGACGCTGGAGGCGTCTATGGCGGGGTGGTGCTGACATCNGGAAGCGGTCTGGATCAGGCGGCNCCCGGGGGCGTCGGCATACCGACCTTCATTCCCGACGGCCGCGATGGCCTGCGCTTCGTGAACCTCTGGGCCAACTGGACGCCGAATGACCAGATCGAGATTTCCGCCGACCTGGCCTATGAGTCCAATCCCGACCAGGACATGCAGGCCTGGGGCGGCCGGTTCGTGGGCAGCTACCTGTTCGACAGCCTGCCGTTCCAGCCGCGCGTCGGCTATTCGGTCGCGTCCTTTTCGGGCGACGACCCCGATACACCCGAACTGGAGCGGTTCGACCCGCTGTTCTACGATGGCAGTCCGTCGGGTTGGGGCTCGGGGGCCAATGCCTCGCTTGTGTTCCTGAACTCGAACATCACGGCGCATCAGCTGTTCGTGGAGACCACGCTTTCCGAGCGGGACTTCCTGAGCTTCCGCTATTTCCATGTCCGCGCGAACGAACTTCTGAGCCCCCTGCAATTCGGACAGGGCACGCGGCTGGACGTGAACGGCACGCTGAACCTGATTTCCGGTGTCACCGATCCCGCGCTCGCCGACGATTTCTATGTCGAATACACCCGCATCCTGAACCCCTCGACCTATCTGACTGCNGGGGCCAGCGTCAGCTATCCCGGCGCGGGGATCGTCGATATCCGCGGCGGCCAGAACGATATCTGGACCGGAGGATACGTGAATGTCGTCGTGCGGTTCTGATCCCGCCGGTGCGGCGCAACCAATCCAGATTCCCCAACAGAAAGGGCCTGTCGTGACCATGTCTAGCAGACTTTCGAGCCTTCTTCGGCCCGCAGCCGCCGTTCTGGCCCTGGCCCTGCCCGTCTCGGCGCAGGATCGGCCGAACATCCTGGTGATCATGCCCGACGACGTGGGGTACTGGAATGTCGGGGCCTATAGCCACGGCATGATGGTTCCGACGCCCAACATCGACCGGCTGGCCGCCGAGGGCATGCTGTTCACCGACCATTATTCGCAGCCGAGTTGCACGCCGACGCGGGCGGCCTTCATCACCGGGCAGTTGCCGATCCGTACCGGGCTGACCACCGTCAGNCTTCCCGGATCGCCCATCGGGCTGGACGGCCGCGACCCGACCCTGGCCGAGGTTCTGAAGCCCTTGGGCTATCGCACCGGTCAGTTCGGCAAGAACCACCTGGGCGACCTAAACAGCCACCTGCCGACGGTGCACGGCTTTGACCAGTTCTACGGAAACCTCTACCACCTGAACACGGAAGAGGAGCCCGAGCTGATGATGTGGCCCAAGGACGAGGGGTTCAACCAGCGCTACCGGCCGCGCGGGGTGCTGGACTGCGTGGCGACGGCGACCGAAAACACGGAAGCTCAGGCGGATTCGCGCTTTGGTCCCTGGGGCAAGCAGCAGTGCACCGACACCGGCCCGCTGACCACCGAGCGCATGGAAACGGTGGATGACGAGTTCTTCGGCCGCGCCGAGAAGTTCATCACCGAGGCCGCCGCGGCGAAGGAGCCGTTCTTCGTCTGGCTCGCCCCCAGCCGAATGCACATCTACACCCATCTGCGGCCCGAGTCGCGGTATCTGGCCGCGCCGATCTCGTCCGAGTTCGACATCTACGGCAGCGGCATGATGGAGAACGACGGTCAGGTCGGCGAGGTGCTGAACCTGCTGGACAGCCTGGGCGTCGCCGAGAACACCATCGTGGTCTACACCACCGACAACGGTGCCATGGCATCGTGGTTCCCCGATGGCGGCACCACGCCGTTCCACGGCGAGAAGGCCACCACCTGGGAAGGCGGCGTACGCGTGCCGCTGCTGGTCCGTTGGCCCGGCCATATCCCGGCCGGATCGGTGTCGAACGGCATCCAGGCGATGGAGGACCTGTTCACCACCCTGGCCGCGGCCATGCGCTGGCGACGTGGTGACGAAGCTGAAGGACGAGTAAGCGTCTGCATCGACGGGGTGGACAACCTGGCGCACTGGACCGAAGGTGCGCCATCGGCGCGGAACTGGAACATCTACTACAACGAGGGCGACCTTGCCGCCGTGCGCATCGGCCCGTGGAAATCGCACATGCAAGAGCGGGACGGCTTCTTTGATTACCTGCGGCCCAGCGCCAAGGTGTTCAACCTGCGGATGGATCCGTTCGAACAGCGGGGCGGGCAGCAGGCCGACGACTTTGCCATGCAGATGGGCTTTGCCTGGGGCGGACAGGTGCGCGACCTGATCAGCAGTCATTTGGCCACTTTCCAGGACTGCCCGCCGCGGCAGGTCGGCGGGTCCCTGCGCGTGGAGATGCCCTAGCTAGAACCGATTGGAGGACAGCTCCGGAAGATGCTCACTGGTCAACTGGCGCCGCAGGCGCCAGTTTGCAGTGCACGTCGCGCACTTTCATACTTGAAGGGCTGCAACCGCTGCGCAACAAGATATCGATACCTATGGAGGCACGATTCCCGGCACCGTGCCCGCCCTTCCTGGTTCTCTCGGACAGCACACGCTCCCTTCGGTGTGGCGCCCTGGCGAGGACATCACCCCGGACGGGCTGGAACCAAGGAACACGATCTCTACGACCTAAACGCTGAGGGCGTTGGGCTGCGGGTCCGCTAAGCCGCCAGGCAACTGGCTGACCTATCCGATGGTTCATTCCTTCCGACGCTTCTGAGGCCAACACAAGGGTTTGGCTGTCTCCCTTGGCGCGTTCTCGCCACGCCCGCGCTTTCAACGGAAAGGCCTGAACCAAGGGGGAGAGTCCCCTCAAGACGCTGTCCCCGTGAACCACCCGCCACTCGATCCGTACGCTAGCGGCTGCGGAGTGGTCCCTCCTGGATCCCATGCGATCTTGCCGCAACGCCTCAAGATCTGGCACAGGGGATTGGCGGGACGGTGAACTCATCGGGGCACTCGACCCCTTAAGCACTTGGTTCTTTTCGTCCTAACTCGCCCCTCGAAGCCGTGCAGACGGTCCTCTGTTCGCTACATCTTGTGTTCGCCGCGACTTTCGAGTATCCGTGGATCCACACGGTGCCATCGGTACCTGTGTAGGAGTGATGTACCAACGCCGGGACCTTGGCGAGTCGTCGCATCCAAGAGCGAAGAACTCGCCCTTGATCTGACTGGTATTTGATGCTCTCGGGCATCGGATCAGGTAGGTCACTCCCATGGAATACCATATCGGAATCTATCCGATCTGTAGACGCGGTGGTCCGTGTCAACCATTCCGCCAAAGGCGAAGTTCATAACAGCTCCTGGATCCCTCCGCCCCCTTTCAATGTGGAGAGGCCCTTGATGCTTTACGAAATCAACCACTGTCTCATCCGCCTCCTCGAGGTGCAGAAGCTCACCGGCATGGCACGGTCGGCGATCTACGCCCGGATGGCGGAGGGCTCGTTCCCGCGGCCGCTGAAGCTTTCCACGCGCCATGTCGCTTGGAAGCTGCAGCAGATCCTCGACTGGATCGAAGCCCTGCCGTCCAGCACGGGCGCTAACGGGCGCGCTGACACCAACAAGTAAGAAACCCCACCGGCGAAACCGGTGGGGCTGGGAGTCAGCAATTCCTTCCAGATGTATTGTGGGGAATTGCAAGAACATGCGGATGTTTACTCTAGCGCACTCGGTCTTCGTCGGCAAGCAAATGGAGAATTCCATGAACCACGACGAGCAGAATTACCAGAACCAGCCCCCTCTATTGCGGGCAATGAAGCCAAGGGCCACGATAAGGGTCTCCCGATCCCAAGGAGGGAAAGCGATCAGGAAACTCAAGCGGCGCGCAAAGCGCGCTGGCAGAAAGAGATCGATATCCTGATCCGGGCAAACGAACAGCGCTACCTCGAGAACCTGCCCCCAGGGCACATCCGACCTTTCGGGAGGTCATGCGCCTTGTCAAATGTGGATTCTCGATCTTCCCTGCCAGGATTCGGAATGGCGCCAAGAAGAGCTACATCGCCGGGTCACGGAACGGTGGGGCGCGGTGGGGTGCTACGAACTGTCTGGAAACCCTCTTTGAATACTGGAGGGAGTTCCCGGATGCCTTGATTGGCATCGTGACCGGGAGCAAGGCGGAAGGCGGCGCGGACTTTTTCGTGGTGGACATCGACACCCTGGAAGGTCACGGNGTCGACGGAGTCGGGAACTCCAGGATGAAACTGGAGAGCGTCGGCAAGACGTTCGACGATCTGCCGCAGACCGTCATGGCATGCACGCCCACCGGCGGGTGGCACCTCTACTTCAAGTTCCCTGAGGGGCTCGGCCCGCGCAAGTTCCTCCGGCACCTGGCGCCTGGGGTCGGCGTCAGNGCCAACAAGCAGTCGATCATGGCGCCGCCCAGCTATCGGGCGGACAAGGGGGCTCCNTATACCTGGTACCAATCCCCCTTTGATCACCCCATGGCAGAGGCACCCGACTGGCTCATCGAACTGGTCAGCGAGCCGATGGAGGGAGCCAAGGCAACGGCGTCACTGATTGGCAGCAATGGCAATTCCAGCGCCGGGATGCGGCGCAAGAGTACCCGTCAGAACGGGGGCGGGGATGGCAAGGCAGTGCTTGCCGCGATGCTTGGCGAACTCCGTAAGGCGCAGGAGGGGCGNCGCAACGACACCCTCAACAAGTGCGCCTACAAGCTCGGTTCCTATGTGGCCGCCGGGCTGTTGGACGAAGGGACGGTTGTCGATGAACTGACCATTGCTGCCACGGAGATCGGCCTCGGCATTGCAGAGATCGCGGGCACCATCGCGAGCGGCCTGTCCGCCGGGGTCAAGAGGGCCGACCTTACTGACGGCGGGAACCACACGGGTATCCTGGACGACTTCGATCACAGCGATACCGCTTTGGCCAAGGAGCTTCACCGGGATCACTTCCGTGGCTACGCGCGCTACTGCAAAGCAGAGAGCGCCTGGTACGTGTGTGATGGAACCCTGTGGCGCAAGGACGACCTTAACGAGGTCATTACCCAGGCGATCGACTTCCATGAAGCCAAAGCCAACGGCCTCCTCCGGGCTGCGCAGGCCGATGTTTCGGATCCCGGGTCGCAGCGTCTCGAACCAAGCGGGCGAAGGAGTTGGGGACCAAGCTTAAGNGACAGGCACAAGATCAACGCGGTCGAGGAAGTTGCCCGTGCCATTGCGGGGGTGCCTGTTCGTCCCGAGGACTTTGATGTCGGCAGGTTGCGGCTCGGCACGCCTGGCGGGGTCGTCGGCCTGTCGGCNGGGGAGCTGAAGCCGGGGCGGCGAGAAGATCTGATCACCAAGTCGGCCGCAGTGACACCCTCGGAGCCGGGTAGGGCTCCCCACCGTTTCCTGAAGTTCCTCAACGAGATCTTCGGCGGCGATCAGGAATTGATCGAGTCCATCCGGCGNGCTGGGGGTTACGCACTCACCGGGAGCACGGACGAGCACTCCCTGTTCTTCTTCTATGGAGGTGGAAGCAACGGAAAGAGCGTGCTTCTGAATATCCTCCGGTGGATCTGNGGGGATTACGCCAAGGAGGCGCCCAAGGAACTCTTCTTTGCAACACGTAATCCGCAGCACCCCACGGCCCTCGCGGGCATGCGGGCTGCACGGCTGGCGATCGGCTCCGAGAACCCGAGGGAGGCGACCTGGAACGATGCCATGATCAAGGACCTCACTGGTGGGGACAGGCTGACCGCACGCTTCATGCGGGGTGACTACTTCTCCTTCGATCCGCAGTTCACGCTCATCATTGCTGGCAACACCAGGCCAGCCCTGGCTGCGGTCGATCCGGCGATGCGGCGGCGCATCAAGCTGTTTCCCTTCGAGGTTGAGATTCCGGCCGAACAGCGTGATCCGGACCTCTTGGTGAAGCTCAAGCTGGAAGCGCCCGAGATCCTTCGCTGGTTCATCGAAGGTGCCGTGTTCTGGCAGAAGGACGGGCTCAAGCTGNNCGCCCGCATCACCCAGGCCTCCGAGGGCTATCTCGACGCGGAGGACCACGTGAAGCGGTTCCTGGAGGAAATGACTACCCGGGTGCACAAGGGGAACGTCAAGGTTGCCGATCTCCATGCGGCCTATTCGTCCTGGTGCCTTGCGCAGAACATCAGCGTTCCGCGCAGGTGTGACTTCATTTCCGACTTGGAGAATCACCGGCTGGTGCAGAGTCGCAACGGTGCGGGCATGATCTTCTCTGGATTGAAGTTGAATACCCACTAGAAAGGCAATCTGTAGAAGCACCGCCCCTCAACTGGTTCATGGACTGGTTGAGGGGCGTTCTATTTTCTCGGATAGCAGCGCAGCGTTGTCTGGAGAAGCCATCAGGCATCCGAAAAGGTGTAATCTGTGTAAAAAGTGAAGGCCTACAGCTATCCGTTCTTTGGAAGACTGAACTCTTCCTCCGCACTCAATTGATCACCCCGGGTCTATTTGAACCAAGGCACGACAAAAGCACGCACCTACATTTTCTTCACTTTCTCCACTTCTTGACAGGCTCCGTCTGGCCTTGTCCGAATTCTCAAGAGCTAACAGCGGACCATCAGCCAACAAAACCATGACTGGCAGCACTGGCTTCGAGCCCCAGAGCCGTTGAGATCGTCGGCTGGTTTGTTGGGGTGTCCGTACTGCAAAGATGCCCTGAACGGCTGTGAGCCCGCCTACATCACCGGAACCAGCTGACCGACAGAGGCTGTCCATGCAGGCGGTTGGCGAAGGCGGCATCCCATCCCCCACTCCCATAGTAAGACCCAAGGAACAAAGAGCATGACCATCTGCGTCTACGACATCGAGGCATCGGGCCTCTCGAAGCGGCATGACCGCCCCTTCCAGTTCGCGGCCTGCCTGCTGGACGAGAACATGGTGGTTCAGCGGACGATCAACCTGCACGGAAGACTGCCCCGCCACGTGCTGCCCAANCCCCAGGCGCTGCTGGTCACGGGGAAGTCCTTCAGCGAGATCCAGGGAAGCCCGCTGTCGCATCACCAGTTCATCCGGGCCATCGCCAAGGAGGTCCAGGCGCTCAGCTCGTCCGTCATCGTGACCTACAACGGGATCGGCTTCGACGAGGAAGTCCTGCGGCACAGCTTCTATGCCAATCTGCTTCCGCCCTATCTGACCCAGAACAACGGGAACACGCGGTTCGACGTCCTGCTGGCTGCCCGGGCGGTGGCAGCCTGCGCGCCAAAGGCCCTCTCCCTTCCNCCTGGATCAGAGGGAAGACCNAGTTTCAGGCTGGAACCTCTCGCCGCGGCGAGNCGGCTTCGTAACCACCAGGCGCATGATGCTCTGGGGGATGTGCACGCCACAATCCACCTCGCCAAGGTGATGCTCGCCCAGGCGCCGGACGTCTGGCACCGTCTCGCGGCGCTGAGGGACAAGCGCGGCCCCCAGGCGATGCTGGAGGCCGGTGAGCCGCTCGTCCTGATCGGCTGGAACCACGAGGCCGACTGCGCCTCGTTCCGGGTCCTGCAACCGATCACCGCTGTCGAACAGAACCCCAACGAATGGATCTGCGTCGACCTCGGCTGTGACGTCGGCCTTCTGAGCCACGGAGGCGGCTTCCTGGCCGGATTGCTGTCCCGGAGGCCACAGGAGGCCATCCAGCGCGTCAGGGCCAATGCCATGCCCCTCCTGCTCACTCTGGCGGATGCCCGGGACCTGCAGCTGCCGGTCCAGATCGATCCCACCGCGGCTGCGAGGCTCCGGGGTGGCCCGTCCTTCACGGCCCGCATCAGGGACGCAGTGGCGATCGACAGGTGCCTGCGGCCTGATCCTGAGAGCGTCTGGGACGAGCTCTACACCGGCGGCCTGTTCCCCTGGCAGGAGGACCGGCTGGTCCTCGACGCGTTCCACGCCGTGCCTCCGTCGGAGAAGTGGAGGCGCATTGCAACCATGGCCGATCCAAGGGCCCAGACCCTCGCCCGCTGGCTCGTCTACACCGAGTGGCCCGAGGCGATGGCCCCCGACTTCAAGGCTCTGATGGATCGGGACCTGCGCATGCACCTGATGAAGCAGGAGGCGCCCTGGACGACCATTCCTTCTGCCCGGCGGGAGATCGACAGGCTCATGGCGGACGTCATCACCGATCGCGGCAGGACCATCCTGCAGGACTATGCCGCGAACCTCGATCACATCGAGCGCGAGTCGGGGCCTGCAGCTGGAAAGCGGTGACCGGAGATTGGGAGGCGCACGTCGCCTCCCAATGCCCTCGGTCGCCGCAATACCTCGATCTAACCCCGCCCAAGACTTGGGGCACACGCGTGCCTGGAGCCAACAAACCGGACCAAAGGACGCCAAGCATGCGCGGGGACATTTTGGGGGATGTGGCTTGACGGTATCCATACACGCCACTGATTTATAATGATAAAATGTTTTGATTTGGCGGACAGAGAGGCCGCCTGTGTCGCGTTTCGCCCGTCGCATTCAGACGCTCTCCTGCGTCGAAACGCTAAATTCTATCAATGTTCTGGCCTCGATGGCGTCTTCCCCCATTGCATCCTGTCGCAGTTAGGAGCAAAGAATTGGATGGGTGAGAGAAGGGTGTTAACCTGTGCCCAAGCTTGCCGCGGAACTCGGTGCACTCGACATCAAGCGCCTGACCCATGGCGGGGGCAAAGGTAACTCGATGGTCGCCGTCGGCGGGGTNGAAGGGCTCTACGTTCAGATCATGCCGAGTGGCGCAAAGACCTGGATCCTGCGGATGAGAGTCGGCGAGCGGCGTCGGGACTTCGGTCTGGGCGGCTATCCCACCGTCACCCTGGCGCAGGCGCGTGAGAAGGCGCGGGAGGCCCGCACCAAGGTGGAGAGCGGGATCGATCCTGTCGAAGAGCGCAAGGCTGCCCGCGCCAGGATCGTCGCGGCGCAACGCCGTGGCTTGCTGTTCTCTGAAGCGGTCGACCGGGCGCTTGTCCCAAAGCTCGACGCATTTCGGAACGAGAAGCATAGGAGGCAGTGGCGATCGACCCTAGACGCCTATGCCCTCCCGGTGATCGGCCACAAGCCGGTGCAGGATATCGCCGTCCATGACGTGCTGCAGGTGCTGGAGCCGATATGGACGACGAAGACGGAAACGGCTTCNCGCCTGCGCGGCCGGATCGAGGCGGTTCTGTCCTGGGCCACGGTCTCGGGCCACCGCACTGGCGACAATCCCGCCCGATGGGCCGGGAACCTGAAGGAGCTCCTACCNGCAAGCAAGGTGTCGAAGGAGGATAACCAGCCCGCCCTGCAGTTGAAGGACGCCGCCGTCTGGTACGCGGAACTCGCGGGACGCCATGGGTTTGTTCCCCGGGCGCTGGAGTTCCTAGCGCTGACTGCCGCCCGTTCNCGGGAAGTCCGTGGGGCCAGGTGGGACGAGATCGATGTCGAGCATAGCCTGTGGGTCGTCCCTGCCACCAGGATGAAGATGCAGCGGGAGCACCGGGTTCCTCTGTCGCAGCAGGCCCTCGACCTTCTCGCGGCGCTACCCAGGCTNAGGGACAATCCCTTGGTGTTCCCGGCTGCCCGTGGTGGCCCCTTGTCCGACATGGCCTTGTCGATGCTGATGAAGCGCCAGCACGCGGCGTCCATCGAGGCCGGTGGNGCAGGTTACGTCGACCGAGTGACAAGGCGCCCTGCTGTTCCGCACGGGCTGCGCAGCACCTTCCGAGACTGGGTCGCGGAGCGGACGCAGTACCCCGGCGAGATGGCTGAGGTCGCACTCGCCCACCGGATCAGCAATGCCGTCGAGGCGGCCTATCGGCGCGGCGACATGATCGAGAAGCGGCGAGCCATGATGGAAGACTGGGCGAGGTTCCTGGCAGGCACTTCCGCCCGCCCTGGAATGGAGGAGACCTGACATGCCCATAGACCTGGAAAAACTGAAAGGCTGGTACCTTAACGATCACATAACCGTTGAGAATGCCGCGATCCTCCTAGCTGACGGCGATCCGGATGAGGTCGATAGCGAGGTCACAAGATTCGGGGATGTCCAAGAGTACAAGCGGACAACCGGGCACCCAGGGTACACAGCAATGTTTGAGGCGATTACCAACGCAATACGAACCGGCAATCTCAAGGCAATACTTGCGTTTCGAACGAGTACAGCTGAGGATGATCTCTTCCTCCACGAAAGGCCGTGCTGGCTTTTGTGTTCGGACGACGTGCGTCGCCTCCGCGAAGTCCTCCCAGATGACGCGCTCAGCAGGAAACTGTTGCGCCATGGCAATAACATCCGGGTCGAGATCGACCCAGATTGGGCCCGCTCGTTAGTCTCGCTGAAGGACATTCGGGAATGGCTTTCGGCAAAAGGTAGGACCACGGGCTTTCCGTTTGCCCAAGAGAGGCCATGGAAGCCTTCCACAGACATCGAGACCATGCTTGATCCAGAGCATCCACACTTCTCGCCCGAACTCAGCATGGCCATTGCCGCATGGCGAGGCCTCCGGGAGCACGACCGCGAGAATCAGGCTACCAAGAATGCGATCCGCAAGTGGATCAAGGCGCATCCGGAGGAATGGAAGTCCGAAGACGAACTCTCTGAATCGGCAGTCGACAGGATCGCTACCATCGTTAACTGGAGGAAGGCGGGCGGCGCGCCGAAGTCCGGCTAACATACCCCCGTTCATCGAAACATACCTCCCATTTTCGGTTAATCTTTTCAGATGATTAGCGCATTCCGGCAGCTTGATGATGCCTTCCGACCTCAGCTAACCCCGCTGATGTTCGCGGATTCTGGGGGCAAGTTTTCGGAGCATCGGTAGCTATTCAGGCCCCATCACGGCACTGATGTTCCACTCCGTCGCAATTCAACGGAGTACTTGCCATGCGGGCCGTCTTCCTCTCGGATCTTGACCTCGCGAACCGTTTCTCGGTGTCCCGGTCGACCATTTGGCGTTGGGCCGCATCGAGGCCCGGCTTTCCTCCCGTGCGGCTTTCGCCGGGCTGCACTCGGTGGCGGCTGTCCGACATTGAGCTGTGGGAATTCGAAACCGCGAACCTCTGATCTAGCAGGCCCCGCACGCTAGCCAGACGCTTACCAACACGGGCCGGACAATCGTAGCCGCGGATGGCCGGAAACCCGAGGCATATCATGCGAAAGCTTCTCGCGATCCCCTTGTGGCCCTTGATCGCCCTTACCTTGACCGAGGCACAAGTCATCGCTGTCGCCGCCCTGATCTGGAAACCGCAATGACAGAGGCCGAACGAATTACCCGCTCACTGGGCGGAAGGTGGTACGGCAAGTACGGAACGGCATGTTGCCCGGCTCATGGCGATCAACATCCGAGCCTCTCCCTTTCGGACGCNTCGAATGGNCGGCTGCTCGCGCACTGCAAGTCCGGCTGTTCCTTCTTGGCTGTCTTGGCCGCCCTGCGCGGCAAGGGGCTGCTTCATGGAACGGGTCCCGCGCGGCCGCCCGATCCCGCCGAACTGGCGCGACGGCGCGCGACCGGAGAAGCCGGGGCCGCGAAGCGCGAGGCGCAGGCCCGGGCTGTCTGGACCGAAGCCCTGCCCGTTGCAGGCACCTTGGCCGAGGCCTACCTGCGCGGCCGTCGCATCACCTGCAACCTACCAGAAAGCCTTCGCTTTCATCCCGCCTGCTGGCACCCTTCGGATAAGCGCTTGCCTGCCCTCGTGGCCCGTGTGGACAGCGCTGTTGGTTTCGCGGTCCATCGCACATTCCTGCGCCCTGATGGCACAGGCAAGGCTGATGCAGAGCCGACGAAGGCTATGCTTGGGCCAGCCGCCGGGGGCCATGTGATGCTCACACAGGCGGCGGGGCCACTGGTGGTGGCAGAGGGAATCGAGACCGCTCTGAGCCTCGCGAGCGGCCTCTTGCGGGCCCAAGCGACGATCTGGGCCACGCTGTCCGCNCCCGGAATGGCCGCGCTGACCTTGCCGCTTACGCCGGGTCAACTGACCATCGCCACGGACGGCGACTCCGCAGGTCGTGGCGCCGGTCATAAACTGGCCGAGCGGGCCATTGCGCTAGGCTGGTCCGTGCGCCTCATGCCAGCCCCTGACGGCCGCGACTGGAATGATGTGCTCGCCGAGGACGCGGGTGAGCGATGAAGGCCACCACATCGGCACGCGGCCACGAGACGACTGAGCGCCGCAAACGCTTCATCGCCGAACTCAAGACATTGCTCAAGCGCAGCGCATGCCAAACCAGGTGCCCGCTTCCCGACGAGAGCAACTCCTGGGCATTCTGCAGCACTGGCTTCGCTACCGGCCCGATCCAATTCATCCAGGCATTGCCAAGATGGCCAAATGGGCCGCAGCCAGTGATCGCACCGCGCGCGTGAACGTGCGGGTGTTCGAGAACTGGGGCGTTCTGGTTCCGGTGGCCTTCCTTGAAGGTGGGCAGGGTCAGGCCGTCCATTACTTGGTCGATAGCAGGGCCCTGTTTTCCGCGCTATGTCGTCTGGGGCTCAAGCCATCGTCCTTCATGCGAAGCTTCTGCGATGAGTACGCCGCACATTACCCGGAAGTCGGCGGAAGCTTTTCAAATGCAAAACAGGCAGTTAGGCAGCGCCGCGCCGGCTTGAACGGCGCCGCCGCACAAAACCTCTCGGCGGCGCCTGAAACCAAGAATGTGCACTCGAACTACCCGGCAGTTTACCCGGAAGGCGAAGGCGGTTTTTCTACAGAAAAACATACACATAGAGAGCCCCAGGATCGCTCGGAACGCTTCAAGGCGCAGAGCATCGCCGAGCCCCACGAACCCGGAAGTGCCCGACCTGATTACCCGGCAACTTACCCGGAAGTTTCTGCCCCCAGTCTTAGAAGCCCTTCGGGCTTCTTAGATGGCGCAAGGAGATTGCGCCCGGCCCAATCGGCGGCACGTCAACGCAGCCGTCTTTCTCGCCACTGAGGGAGGTGCCAGACCGTGAAGAAGAAAGGACGAAGCTGTCGCCGCTCGAAACGCCTCTGGCGGCTCTTGCAGTGGCCGGGGCGCAAGACACGAGGCTGGAGGCGTTTCCTTTGGGCGAACGGCGACCGGCTGGCCGAAGACGTGGACGGGCAGACCGGTTCCACCAGACCTTTGGGACCAGCATTCAGAGTGGGAGCGATACGGCAGCACGGGCATGCTCTGGAACGGGCTCACCCAGGCTTGGGAACTATGTCCGGCGGCCAGCCAGACTGCACTCGCCGAGTCTGAAACTTGCGAATGACGGCAGAGCCGCATCGACCAGCCACTTCCTTCATATGAGTGAGCCGGACTGTCTTGTTGTCGCACGACGGTCGCGGAGTCCTCCATTTCGATCAGAGGTTCGGAAGATCTGGGCTGGCGTTCCCTTGCTAGAAGACTGCGTTGCTGCGTCAATCCGGCGCGCGACACTCATATGGTGACGATCAGCGTCAACTACACCACTCCACAGGACAGCATCTTGAGACGAACGGCACCAACATCCTGCCAAGTTCTGTCACCCCGGGCAGGCTATCCATCAATCCGCGGTCCGTCGACGCGATTCTGGGGCGGAGGCGTGTGACGGCGAAAGGGTGCTGTGAGAGCCCTCGACCGGCCGAACCCGAAGGAAAAGCATATTGCGGGCAAGAACATGATGCACCAGTCTAGCCCCGGAACCGCGGTTGGAAGGCTAGCGCTGCCGCGTTTAGTGAGACGGGGATAACAGTGACGCCAGTGTCGGCAATTCTTGAAAGAAATGCGCTATGCCGACCCGACGGCCGCCCGTTGCATGGCTATCGCCTTACGGATGAGGATTTGGTCGCGCTTCGGCAATTGTTGCGGACGCGCATCGGCCTTGGCGAGCGGCTCTTTTCCACCGCGCAGGGCTTCGTGCTCTGGGCGGCCGAGCGGATCAGGCGCGACTGGCCGGGCGGGGCGCTGACCTGGGAGTTCGTCTATCAGGGGCTCGGCCTTGCGCCGCCGGACTACGGCTTAACACGCTGGCTGGTGGAGAACGGGCTCGAAACCTGGTGCTTACCGCTGCGGCGCGGGGGTGCTGGACACCGCGAGTTCCTGTTTACGTTGCTGGCCGAGGGCGGCCTGCCCGACGCGGCGCTGGCCCAGGCGAACCGTTATCGGGCAGTGTTTCTGGGGCTGATCGGCGCGCTCGAGGCCGAGGGGTCCCTAGCGGCGGCGGCGGCCGAGACGGTTGCGTTGCGTGCGGTGCAGGATCTGCCGCAGGTGCTGCGCGACGAAGACCAGGCCCGGCTGATGGCGGATCTGGCGCTGGCGCTGGTCGCCCTGCGCCAGGCCTTGCCAGAGGATCTGCCCGCCGAAGACGTTATTGCTTGGCTGGATGCGCAGCGGCCGAGATGGCGCGCGACGCTGCCGCTTCGGCTGTCCGACCGAGCGCTAGAGACCATTGTTCGTCCGGCGCTCGAGGCGGCGCGGATACGTCCCGAGCGCGGCGGTGCGCTGGTCCGGCGCTTGCTGCTGTGCGACGACGCCGGGCGCTGGCACGGCGCGGCCGAGATTGCCGAGGGCGCGCTCGTGCCTGAGGCGCTGCTTCCGCCCGAGGCGCGTGGCCGGACCCTGCGACTGATCGCTGCCAGCGGCGCCAGCTTTCTGGCCCGTCCGGACGAAGCCGGGTGGCGGCTGACGCTGGTCGGCGGCGCGGCAAGGATCGCCTTGGAACCCTCGGTGCCGGTGGTCCTGTCGGCCCATGCCGACGGGCGGCCTCTGGGCGATGTGCTGCTGGACCCCGGCCTGCCCGCCCCGGACGAGGCGCCTGGGCTTTGGCATTCGGCCGANCCGTATGGATTTCGCCCCCAGGCACTGGTCCCGCTGTCGGGGCGCGCGNNCGCGCGGGCGGCGCAGCTGTTCCTGCTGACATCGGAGATACGACCCCGACCCGTCGAAGGTGTGACGCTGGGAGCCNNCCAGCGCCGGGGCCGGGGGCGGCTCTGGCCGCTGGCGGGGCGCGGGCAGGTGCGGCTTGCCGACCAGGCCATCTCAATTGAGACCGGAGCAGAGACCGGCGCCGAACCGGCAAGGCTGATGGCGTCAGGGTCCTTGCTGCCCGGATTGGCCTGTGCCGACGGAACCAGGGTGTTTCTTGGCACTGTTCGGATCTGGGCGACCGAAGGCGAGGGACCGCTGCGGCCCTTGTCTGGTGGAGCGCTGAACCTGCGGGCTCTGCCGCGCACTCTGGGCGGGCAGGTAGCAGAATGGGTCGAAGGCGGCGTGGTGCTGGCGCGCCTGCGGCTGATCGCGCTGCCCGCAGCGTTTCGGCTGACCTTCCGCGAGACCGGGCCGGGGCGGCTGCGTCTGACAGTGGAAGGTGTGCCGCCGGGATGGCATTTGGCGCTGAGCGCGAGCGGCAATCCGCGGCGNCAGGCCATCGCCGATGCGGAGGGCCAAGCGGTGCAGGAGCTTGCGACAACAGGTGCACCGGCGCTGGTTGGGCTCCGCCTGTCCGATCCGGGCAGCGGCGCAGTGCTGGCGTTGAGCGGGCTGTGGCCCGCGCAGGAACCGCGCCTGATCGATCCGGAAGGCCAGGTGCTTCGCCAGGACCGGAAGATCGCCCTTTCCCGCCTATCCGGCTGGCGCGGGCATCTGCCGCCTGGCACCGGCGCGGTTTTGGTGCGTTTGGGCGGGCAGGGGGCCCAGGTCGGCCTTGCCGCTTCGGGCGAGGTTCGCCCGGTTGCCCATGCGATGGTGTTGGGGCAGGCACTGGCACTGACCGGTGCGGATGGGCAGGTGAACCTGCGCCTAGCGCTCGCGGGCGAGACGCCGCGCCTGTCGGTCGCCCGCTACGATTGGTCGAGCGAAGAGGCGGGGCCCTTCCGCCATATCGGGGCGGGCGCNAGCCGGATGTCAGCGGTGTTGCTTGACGATCCCGCCCGCACAGCCGCCACCGAGGCCGAGGGGCGCATCGACATTGGCCATTGGCTGGGCGAAGATGAAGGTCTGTGGTTCATCCAGGGTGCGAACGACCGGCAGGGGGTGATGCGTCCATTTGTATGGGCCGCACGTCCGCTGCCCCGCAGCACGCGCGAGGAACGGCTGGCGCGGTTTGAGTCCGATTGGCAGGCGCTTCTAGACCGGCCCGAGGATCCGGGATGGGATCGGCTGGCGGCCATGATCGCTGCGGTTCGCGCGGTTACNGACTGCGGGGCGCTTGACCAAGTTCAGGCGCTGGCGCGGATNCCGGCGGCGGCCGTCGCCCTGGTGCTGAACGCCCCGCGCGCTGGACGGGCCTCTGCGTTGGCGCTTGAAAGCGAGGCTCCAATCTGGTGGCCGCTGGTGCGCGTGTCGGACTGGACCCGGGGCCTCAAGGCCGCCCATGACCGGATCCGCGTGCGCCTCGCGACAGCCGGGATCGCAGATGCGCCTGCTGTGGCCGTCGGGGCTATGGCTCGCGCTGCAGGTGAGATTGTTGTGCTTCGTCCGGAACTCGCCGCACACCTCGGTGCTGCGCTGGTCGCCGCCTACCTGCCGCCAAAAGCCCTCGACGCGGAAGGCGCCCCCTCGATCCTTCTTCCGCCGCTTCCTGCGGCAGAGGCGCTTCTGCGCAGCGAGGAACAGGATGCGGCGCGCCGGTTCACCACCCTGCCGCAAGGTGTCGATGGACTACGCGCCCGCGTGCTGCGGCCGATCCAGGTCAGCGACGGCAGAATGGATGCCCTGATGCATGCNCCCCTGGTCGCGGCCGAGACGGCTGCCGCGCTGAGNGCCGCCGCGGCCGCGCCGGACATCCTGCGCCTTATCGCGCTGCGTGCCGCCGATCCGGCCTTCTTCGACACCGCCTTGCCCTGTGCCCTGACCCTTGCCATGAGTGAGACATCCCGATGACCGATAATGTCGCCTCGAAGTTGCGTTTACGCTGGTGAGGCAGACCCGCAGCTCAGCCATGGGCATGACGGCAAGGGCGCGGCTGGCCTCGCCAGGGCTAAACCTCTGGCTGGCCCGCGAGCTGGCAAGAGAGCCGGGCACGCCGGGAGCACTGATTTGCGATCCGGTGATCGAGATCGCCCGCACTTGGAAGCCCGCTGATCGTCCGCTGTCCGCACTGGCGCCCGGGCTGTTGTCGCCCGATCTGGTGGCGGCGCTGGACGGGGCTTCAACGTCCCGGATGCCCGCGGAAAGGCCGCCCTATGCCCACCAGCTTGCTGCCTGGCAGGCAACGCTGGGACGGGAGAAATCAGTTCTGGTCACCGCCACCGGCGCGGGCAAGACCGAATGCTTCCTGATTCCGGTTCTGCAAGACGCCCTGGCCCATCCNCGCCCCGGCGGTGGGGTGCGGGCAATCTTGCTTTACCCGCTGAATGCCCTGATCGAAAGCCAGCGTGACCGGCTGCGCGCCTGGGCCGAGGGGCTGGGCGGCCGGGTCCGCTTTGCGCTTCTGAACGGGGACACGCCCGAATCTGAACGCCAGGCAAGTATCCGGTCTGACGCAGTGGAACTGCGCTCGCGTCAGGCGATCCGCGCGCGGCCGCCTGAGATTCTGGTGACCAACATCACCATGCTGGAGTATCTGCTTTTGCGCAGTTCTGACCGGCCGATCCTACAGGCCAGCCAGGGGGCGTTGCGCTGGGTCGTGCTGGACGAAGCGCATTCCTACGCNAGCCAGGCCGCTGAGATGGCGCTTCTGTTGCGCCGGGTGCGGGCCGCATTCGGCGTAATGCCCGGGGAGGTNCGGATGATCGCCACCTCGGCCACCATCGGGGGCGAGGAGAGGACGGCCGAAAAGCTTGCCGCCTTCGCGGCGGCGCTGGCCGGGCAAGGGACGGAACAGGTGGCGGTGATCGAGGGGCGGGAACGCACACCCGACCTGCCCCCGGTCGGGCCGGACCGGCCGCTTCTGGCCGACGCGGCACCCGAGGCGCTGGCCGCCCATCCGCGGGTGCAGGCGCTGCGCCGTACCCTTTCCGAGGCGGGCCGCCCGCTGGGCGAGGTGGCGCGGATCCTGATCGGCGACACCGGCCAGCGCGCGGCAGCGGCGCAGCTGCTCGACCGGCTGGGCACAGTGGAATGGCANGGGTTACCGCTTCTGCCNCTGAGGGCGCATCTTTTCCATCGCGCGCAAGGCGGGCTCTGGGCCTGCGCCGATCCGATCTGCCCGCACCGAGCGCCCGAGCTAGTCGCCGAGGGCGCTGGCTGGCCCTTCGGCGCGCTCCATCTGTCCCCGCGCGCGACCTGCGCCTGCGGAGGCCAAGTCTATGAGGTCGTGGCCTGCAACGACTGCGGCAGCGTCCATTTGCAGGGCCTGGCCGTGCGCGGCGCGCAGTTGCGCCTGCTGCCCCCAGAACCGGGCGAGGGCGACGATTTTGCGCTGGACCAGGACCCGGACGACGAGACCCCTGCCGCCCCTTCCGGCATTGCCTGGCTGGCTTCGGCGGGGCAGGGGGCGGCCTGCCGGGCNTGGCTGGGGACTGATGGTCAGTGGTTCGACAATGCCCCGCCCCCAGGCACCTCGGCCATAGCCGCCCGGCTGCTGCAGACCCCGGTCGAACGCACCTGCTGCGCCCGAGCCGGTCAGGCGGGATTGACCGGTTTCCGCTTCGGCCCGGCCTTCTTGATGGGCAACGGCCTGTCCGGCCTGCTGGAGGACCTGGCCCCGCCCGACGGTCGGCCCGCCCTNGCTTAAGCAGGCGGGCGGCGCGCGATCAGCTTCTCCGACAGCCGGCAGGGCGTGGCCCGACTGGCAGCCAAGCTGCAACAGGGGGCCGAACGAGACCTGACGCGCGCCTTCCTGTGGCATGCCGTGCAAGAGGATCGGGGCAGGGCCGATCCAACGCGGATTGCCAAGCTGAACGAGGATATCGCCCGGCTGCGCGCAGCGGGGCTGAACGACATCGCAGAGGACAAGGCGCGCGAGCTTGCCGAACTCACCGGCGCCACCGCCGCGCCAATCCCCTGGGGTGAGCTGGTCCAGGGTCTGGCCGACCACGAGGATCTNGCGCAGTTTTGCCGCGAGATCTGGAAGGGCCGCACGCTCGGCGCTGGACTGGCGGACGATCCCGCCAAGCTGGCCGAAATGTTTCTGTATCGGGAGCTGTTCCGCCGCCCGCGCGTGCAGAACAACCCCGAGACTCTGGGTCTGCTGCGACTGAGCTTCCCGGCTTTGGAGGAGCGCGCACGGCTGTCCGTCCCGCCCGCACCGCTGCGCGAGGCCGGGATCGATAGTAAGGGATGGGCGGGACTGTCGCATGCGGCGGTGGATCTGGTGTTTCGCAACAACTTCGCCATTCACCTGGAGAACCGAAATCTCGCGAGGCTTATCAACCCGCGACAACCGGGCATTCGATCGATATTTGCGCGCAGAATGGACCGCGACGGCGTGCGAACGCCGGACGCGATCTTCTGGCCCGGACCTCGCGTTACAGGCTCGCGCATCGTGCAGATCGTTTACGCCCTGATCGGCGGCAGCCCGGACAGCCGTACCGATCAGGACCGCGCNGGGGAGTTGTTGGATGCGCTCTGGCAACTCATCGCCGGCACGGCGGCGCGCGATACCGGTGCGGGGGCATGGCGGCTGGACTTCTGCCGCGCGGCGGTGGCGCGTCTGGATCATGCCTTCCTCTGCCCCGTCACCCGGCGGCCCTATTCCTATAGCCTGTCGGGCCGTAGCCCCAATGACCCCGCCCGGGCGATGGAGCCCGTCGCCCTGCCGCGATTGCCTGTGGCCAACCGCGGCGGGCTTGGTCGCGATCAGGCGGCCGAGGTCGCTCATTGGTGCCAGACCGACCCCGCCGTGGGCGCCCTTCGCACGCGCGGCCTGTGGACCGATCTGCACGACCGACTTGCCGCCTTCCCGCCTTACGTCCGCGCCCAGGAACACTCCGCCCAGATTTCGCGCCCCACGCTGCAACGCTATGAACAGGCCTTTGCAGAGGGGCGGATCAACCTTCTGAACTGCTCCACCACCATGGAGATGGGGGTAGACTTGGCGGATGTGCGGCTTGTGGTGAACGCCAATGTGCCGCCCTCGTTGGCCAGTTACCGGCAAAGGGCGGGCCGGGCCGGGCAGGGCGAGCCCTTTGCTTTCACGATGACCTATTGCCGCGACCTGCCGCTGGACCGGCGGGCCTTTGATAATCCGGCGACCTGGCTCAACCGGCCAATCGTGGCCCCGCGCGTTTGGTTCGACAGCCCGGCACTCGTGCGCCGCCACGTCAACGCGGCGATCCTGACCGCTTGGCTGGCAGCACGGGGCGGCACGGATGTGACTGGCTCGATCGGCGCCTTCCTGGGCGCGGGGCAAAGCGCCGACAGGCCGGTCGAGGATGGCGCCGCTGCCGATGCCTTCCTGGCCGACCTCGATGCCGGATGGGCCGAGGGGCTGAGCGAGGCGCTGCAAGACCTCTTGGCGGGAACGGTGCTAACGGGGCAAGGGACGGGGGCGCTTGANGCGCAGTCCCGCGCCGTATTCGAGGCGCTGGTGGTTTACTGGCGGCGCGAACATCTGACGCTGCTTCAGGCCGCGGCCGCAGCGGCCGAACGCGAGTCCCGGCAGGCGCAAGAACTGCGCGCCAAGCGTTTGGCGGGCGAATTCCTGCTGGGCGAACTGGCACGGCGAGGCTTTACACCTGCCTACGGCTTTCCCACCGATGTCGTCACCTTTCAGAACCTTCGCCATCGGGCCGCAGAAGCCGAGCAGGGCGAAAGCCGTTTTCTGCGCGGCACCGCCTCGCGCGCGTTGGATCAAGCGCTGCGCGAATATGTACCGGGCGCCGAGCTGGTCATCGACGGCCTGGTGCACCGATCGGCTGGGATCCTGCTTACCTGGGAGGCTTGGACTGATGCCTCAGGGCTGGAGGATCTGCGCAGTCTGTGGTCCTGCCCGACCTGCCGGGCCTTCGACTGGGCACCGGCAGCACCGGAAAGCTGCCCGCGGTGCGGACATGCGCCGATTGACACCCGCCGCTGTCTGCGCCCTGCGGGGTTCCTGGGAGACGAGCCCGCGCATGTGGGCTATGAAAACCTGTCGCATGTCGCCGCCAATCCGCCGCGCCTATCGGCGCATGGCGGCGATTGGGTGGCGCTGGCCGAAGGTGCCGGACGGATGCGCGCCGATCCTGACGGCCGACTGGCGGTAACGACGGCGGGGCCGCAGGGCGGCGGCTTTGCCGTCTGTCTGGACTGCGGGCGCGCCCANCCCGATGGAAACCCCGCCCCCGGCTTGCCCGCCGTCCTGCCCGATCCGATCCGTCGTCACGCGCCCCTGATGCTGCGCCGGGGTCTGTCACGCACGCGCGACGGGCTGTGTCCTGCCTCGGACAATCCGGCGCGCATCCAGCGCAACCTGCATCTGGCGCAGGTCGTGCGCACTGATGTCTGGGAATGGCAGCTTACCGCCGCCAGCGGCGACATCCCTACCACNGGAACCCGCCGCCCGCGCCTTGGCCGCCGCCTTGCGCGAGGCGCTGACAGAACGGCTGGGGTGGAGCCGCCCGAGGTCGTGCCCTCGGCGGCGCCCTCGGTTGGCCCGTCGGGCGAGGCCTGCCTGTCGGCCTTCCTGCACGACCGNGCCGCCGGCGGTGCGGGGCTTTCTGCGCGGATGGCCGAACCCGAAGTGTTGGCTGCCGCCGTGGCGCGGGCGGCAGAGCTGCTCGACTGCCCCGAAGCTTGCCGCCGCGGCTGCCCGGCCTGCATCCTGCGCCCCGATCTGAACACACGCGATCTGGTGCTGGACCGCGCGGGCGGCCTGTTGCTGGCACGGAACTTGCGCGACCGGCTGGCCCTGCCGCCCGAACTGAGGGTCTTCGGACCGGATACACGGCTTTCCGGTCGCCCGGCGGCGGCAGTGATCGCCGACCGGCTGCGCCGCGGGAAGCTTCGGGGCCTGGATCTGTGGCTGCACGGCGATCCGGGCGACTGGGATCTGTCGGGCTGGCCGTTGCGCCGCTTGCTGCCTCGGCTTGAAGAGGTAAGCATTCGCCCGCGGGTAGGGATCCTGTCAGCCGCCCTGACCTCGGCGGGGCTCTCCCTGCCGGTGAAACTGGCGTTGCATGCCCTGGCGCGCACCGCCGATCTGCACCGGGCCGACGCTTTGCCGCAGGCCGCCGGAGCGGCGGTGCTGTGCCATCTCCACGGGCCGTCAGACTGCGAGGCGCTGGCCGTCACTGCGCCGGCAGAGGTCGTGCCCGCCCCGCCCTGGGGGCAGGGCGCCGCCGCCCCGGCGCTGATCGGGTGCCATAGCCCCNNGGCCCCGGGCAATCGGCTGTCGGCCGACCGGCTAATCGAGCTGGGCCTGGGCAATGCCCGTCTGCTCTGGCCCGAGGCGGCGCTGAACGGCCCGGCCAAGGGATTCGGTAAGCGCTTTTGGGACTGGCTTACCCGCGAAGCTCCGCTTGAGGTCGGAGCGATGCGCAGCGAGGGCGTGGCGCGGCTGCACTACACCGACCGCTACCTGTTGCAGGCGCATCTGTTGCGGCTGCTGGCCGAACTGATGCAGGCCGCACCGGGGCGCAAGGGGCCGCTGGAGGCCGATCTGGCCCGCGACGACCGCCCCCANTCTGACGGGCGCCTCATCCATCACAACTTCCCGGATGACGCGCTGCGCATCGAGGTTCTGCGCCATCTGCTTCCCCAGGCAAGCATCGGCCTGCACGCCAAGGCCAACCTTCCGCACTTCCGGCGGCTCTCGGTCTTGCTGAAAGACGGGAGGCGGCTGGACATCCTGCTGGATCAAGGTCTGGGCGCCTGGTCGGTCGCAGGTACCCATCGGCACGAGTTTTCCGCCCCGGCCGCCGTGCAGGCCCGCGTCCTGTCCGCCGCGTCCTTCGAGGTGCAGGTAAGCCGCACCGCCACTCAATCGCCCTTCAGATGCACCAGGCCAGATCATGACAGACCAGAATACGGACGAAGATTCTCCTACGCTGGTGCTTGACTTCCACGGCAAGAGTTTCCCGGTCGCGCCAGGTCTGAGACGGGAGAATCGGGCGATTTTCGCTGCCTTCTTGCATGCAGATCGGCTGAAGGACGACTTGGCATTCTATGCGGGGCTGGCCAGGATGTGCAGCAGTGACGAAGGCATGAATGCTCTGGGCTCTGAACAGAGCCCCGTCTTCCCTCCGGGATTGGGGAGGATCCTGAGGGTGCTTTCTGGGCCTATGCGGCTATCATTTCCAGTCTGATCTTCGTGGCAAACTCGGCAGGTGGGATGTTCCTGAGCGCCGAGTGGGGTATGTGGTGGTTGAAATCCTCCTTACAAGCGGTGGTCTGGGATCGGGCGTCAGCCAGGATCGAGAACAGCACCTCGTTTAGGAACTTGTCCCGAAGGCGGAACGCGGTGGGAGTGAGCAGAAGCTGCTGTGGGGCCGGATCGCGCCGTCGGGCAAGGATGTTGATGACGACCGGCGCGGGGATGGACGCCCTGATCCACGGCCTCTCGGCAGGCCGCTTGGGCAGCCTGCAGGCCGTCACCCGGCACGCAGCACGGGATCCGGACCATATGGCGGTCGCCATCATCGCTGCCCTACAGCTTGCGCCGGATCGTGGCCATGGCTGGTGGCAGGACCCAGTCCCTGAACGAGGCACCGTTGCGCAGCACGCCGGGTTTGGGAGCCAGAACAGGCACATAGTTCCACGGATCATTGACCGTCTAGCCTCGGCCGAAGGCGCGGGCATGTTCGCCAACCAACAGGCCATCTTGGCGAATGGCGACACATTCTGCATAGGTATGCATGTCGAAGGGACTTCCCACGGCGGTCCCCAGGACGGAATACCGGTTGTTGTCGACCCGCTACCGCGCCCTCGCCAGGAACCGTGCCCAGATCATCACGCTGTTCGGGCTCGGCAATCTTGTTCCTGGTGCGACTGAGCCTGACGACGTGAGGATGAGCCTGCCAATAGACAAGAACGCAGCTCTGGCGGTTACAAAACCACAAAAACGGTCGCCAGATGTCCTCCTCGCGCCTTCAAAGGCGATCATGCCGCCGTCTCGGTGTTGCCGAAGGCGTAAATCTGACGTTCCCCCAATCCGTTGGTCACGATCTCATCTTCGTGTCCGCCGAGACGGCAGCGGGCCATTTAGCCCTCCTCGTGGCGAGTTTGCCCTCTTTTCTGTCGGCCGGGAACTGGCCTAAGGTCTGAATGGTATCCATTTCTTCTGGTGGGGTCCGGCAACGTGACGAACTCAGCCTCGTTCTTCGAGAAGCCGATCCTCAACTCGCCCTACAGGTACCCTGACCGCCACTGGGAGCTGGATTCGGACGGTCAGCCGACGAATCGAATTCTGGAATCCAGGCGTCGTTCTGATCTGATCACTCCGGTCCCCAAACCCAAGAAGCACACCAAGGCCCCGAAGCAGGCTTCTTTCGTTCTTGGCGGGAAGGATGACCTGTCGACCAACGAGCAAGAGTACAACCCCACCCCGATCATCAACGAGTTAAGGGGGTATGTGGATTCATGGCGAAACCTTCCCAACTCGGATCAATGGTTGGTGACNCCCGAAACGTCCCGGCTCCTGCAGCATTGGCGACATCACCGGTTCGAAGGCGTCAGGCCGTTCTTCTGTCAGGTCGAGGCGGTCGAGACGGCGATCTGGTTGACCGAGGTCGCTCCGCACATGGGAGCCCGGGGAGCCAAGTTTCGCGCCCATATCGAAGGAGCGAACGCACAGGCCAATCCCGAACTGATGCGCACCGCCTTGAAACTGGCGACGGGGGCGGGCAAGACCACGGTGATGGCGATGTTGATCGCCTGGCAGACTGTCAATGCCGTCCGGCACCCGAACAGCAAGCTGTTCTCAAGCCGCTTCCTGATCGTGTCACCGGGCATCACCATTCGCGACCGGCTGCGCGTCCTGCTGCCCAACGACCCTGACAGCTACTACCGGAGCCGGGAAATCGTGCCGCCCGACATGCTACGGGACGTCCAGAGCGCAAAGATCGTCATTACCAACTACCACGCCTTCAAGCTGCGCGAGAAACTGGCTTTGGCCAAGGGAACCCGCGAAGCGCTTGAGGGCTGGCGAGGCGACAAGGTCCAGACGCAGGAAACCGAAGGCGAAATGATCCAGCGGGTCATGGGCGACCTGATGGGCCAGAAGAACATCGTGGTGATCAACGACGAGGCCCATCACTGCTATCGCGAGCGGGTCCGCGATGCCGCTGGCGAGACCGAAGAAGACCTCAAGGGCGACGACAAGGCCGAGGCCAAGGAGAACAACGAGGCGGCGCGGCTTTGGATTTCCGGCCTCGAAGCCGTGAAGCGGAAGCTCGGCATTCGTATGGTCTACGATCTTTCAGCGACCCCGTTCTTCCTTCGCGGGTCCGGCTACATCGAGGGCACGCTCTTNCCCTGGACGATGTCCGATTTCTCGCTGATGGACGCAATCGAATGCGGGATCGTGAAGCTGCCGCGGGTGCCGATCGCCGACAATGTGCCGGGTGGCGAGACGCCGAAGTTCCGCAACCTATGGGATCACATCGGCAAGAAGCTTCCGAAGAAGGGCCGATCCGGCGGCAAAGCAGCCGACCCTCTCAGCCTTCCGGTTGAGTTGCTGACGGCGCTTGAGGCCCTTTACGGCCACTATCAGAAGACCTTCCAGCTTTGGCTGGAGGAAGGCATCGGCGTCCCGCCGGTCTTCATCGTCGTCTGCAACAACACCGCGACTTCGGAGCTGATCTACAAGTACATCTCCGGCTTCCATCGCCTGAGCGACGATGGCAGCGAGTCGATGCTTGAGAATGGTCGGCTGGCTCTCTTCCGGAACTACGATGAGTTCGGCAACCGCCTGCCGCGGCCGAACACCATCCTCATCGACAGCGCCCAACTCGAATCCGGCGAGGCGCTGGACAAGGACTTCCGCGCGATGGCCGCGGCCGAGATCGAGCAGTTCAAGCGCGAACTGATCGAACGTTCAGGGGACATCACTGTTTACGACAAGATCGATGAATCGACGCTGCTGCGGGAGGTGATGAACACTGTCGGCAAGAAAGGCTTACTCGGTGAACAGATTCGCTGCGTCGTTTCGGTCTCGATGCTGACCGAGGGCTGGGATGCCAACACGGTCACGCACGTTCTTGGCGTCCGCGCTTTCGGTACGCAGCTTTTGTGCGAACAGGTCGTCGGCCGAGCGCTGCGCCGCCAGTCCTATGACCTGAACGACGAGGGCCTGTTCAACGTCGAATACGCCGACGTTCTCGGNATTCCNTTCGACTTCGCGGCCAAGCCCGTCGTCTCCCCGCCTGCCAAGCCGCGCGAGACTGTGCGTGTCCATGCCGTGAAGCCCGACCGCGATGCCCTNGAAATCACCTTNCCCCGGGTCGAGGGCTACCGTGTCGAATTGCCCGACGAACGGCTGGAGGCGACCTTCGGTCCGGACCATGTCCTGGAACTGACCCCACGNCTGGTCGGGCCGTCGAAGACCAAGAACCAGGGCATCATCGGCGAAGGCGTCGACCTGACGCTCCAGCACCTCGAAGACACTCGCGCCTCGACCGTGCTGTTCCACCTCGCCAGGCACCTGCTTTACACCAAGTATCGCGACCCGGGCGAGGAACCGAAGCTGCATCTCTTTGGTCAGTTGAAACGCATCACGCGCCAGTGGCTCGAAGGCGGCTATCTGAAATGCACCGGCGACACCTACCCGGCGCAGCTCATGTACCAGGAACTCGCTGACATGGCGGCCGAACGCATCAAGTCGGCCATCACCGAAACGCTCCAAGGCGAGCGCCCGGTGAAGGCCATCCTCGACGCCTACAACCCCACCGGCTCCACCGCCTACGTCAACTTCACCACCTCANNGTCGCTGCGCTGGCAGACCCGGCCCGACAAGTCCCACGTCAACTGGGTGGTCTGCGACAGCGACTGGGAGGCGATGTTCGCCCAGGTCGTGGAAAGCCACCCGCGCGTCTTGTCCTACGTCAAGAACCAGGGGCTCGGTCTGGAGGTGCCCTACCTTCACGGTTCCACCCCGCGCAAGTACATCCCGGACTTCGTCATCCGCATCGACGACGGGCGCCCCGACCCGCTGAACCTGATCGTCGAGGTCAAGGGCTTCCGCGGAGAGGATGCCAAGGACAAGGCGAACACCATGCGCGCCTACTGGGTGCCGGGTATCAACAACCTGCACAAGTTCGGTCGGTGGGAATTCGCCGAGTTCACGGCGGTTTACGAGTTCCAGAAGGACTTCGACGCCCTGATCGGGTCCTTGGTCAAGGCGAATGCATCATGAACAATCCTGTCTTCGGACGACTCGTCGATCTGGCNCCCCGTGACGCCTGGCTGCATGAGGAACGCCACTTCACCCCCTGGCTGGCAGAGAACATCGCGCAACTGGGCGAAGCCATCGGCATTCCNCTCGAACTCACCGGCACCGAGATCGCGGTTGAGCGGTTCGAGGCAGACATCCTTGCCCGCAACCCGATGGACGGCAGCATCGTGCTGATCGAGAACCAGCTTGAGCCGTCCGACCACACGCACCTGGGTCAGATCATGACCTATCTCGTCGGCCTGAAAGCTCACACCGTCGTCTGGATCGCNCCNTCATTCCGCGAGCCACATCGGTCGGCAATCAGTTGGCTGAATGAGAACACCTCAGACGACTTCTCCTTCTTCGCTGTCCGGGTGCGCGTCGTCCAGATCGCCGACAGCCCCTACGCGCCGATCTTCGAAGTGGTGGAAAAGCCGAACGGATGGGAACGGCAGTTGGCGGTCACGCGAAAAGCGGCCGAAGGCGCTTCGGAAATCGGCGAGCGTCGCCGGTCCTTCTGGCAATCCTACCTCGACCGCGTGCCCTCTGCCGCCGACTGGGGTCTGAAGCCCATGGCCCATTCATCGGCCTGGGTTCCGATCCCCGGGTTCGGTACCGGCGCCATTCTGTCGCTCTGGATCGGGGCCAGCGACTGCGGCACCTTCCTGCGGGGCCCGAAGGGGTCGGACGGCGGCGCCTTGATCGCTGATCTGGCACCCTATGCCGAGAGCCTGGAGCAGGAACTGAACGCGACGTTCCAGGGCTCAGCAGGGCGGTTCTTGTGGAAGCGCGCGGGGAAAGGCTTCGGCAACCCCGAGGATTGGCCCTCCATCATCGACTGGATGGAAGCGACCCGCATGGCTTATCTGGCCGCTCTCGCGCGCATCGCGTCATCTGTCGGCTGCGACGACCTCACATCAGGATGGACTTTGACCCATGGCCAAGAAACCCATCGAGGTCGAAACCCTCACCCACGATGCCACGCGCAAGAACATTCCGACGGCCGAGTTTGAAAGCCTAATGCGCGATCAGGACAAGTCGCCGATCCAGTTGGCCTACGAACGCCGCAACCGCGATCTGGACCCGCAGCTGGTCTGGCGCGGCAAGGATGAGCAGGACTGGTCCGACCTGATCGTTCAGGCCCCGCCGCTGTACATTCAGGAAAAGGTCCACCCCAAGGTCGTCATCGACGACCTGAAACGCGAATCCGCGAACCGCGCCAAGGCGACCAAACCCACCCCGCAATTCGACATGTTTGCCGACTTCAACGGCCTACCCGATGCCGAGGCCGCGACCGAGTTCTACCAGCACGACCAGCACTGGTCGAACCGGATGATCAGTGGCGACAGCCTGTCGGTGATGGCGTCACTGGCCGAGCGTGAGGGGCTGCGCGGTCAGGTGCAGTGCATCTATTTCGACCCGCCCTATGGCATCAAGTTCAACTCCAACTTCCAGTGGTCCACCACCAGCCGCGACGTGAAGGATGGCGACAAGACCCATGTGACGCGCGAACCCGAACAGGTCCGCGCCTTCCGCGACACCTGGAAGGACGGCATCCATTCCTACCTGACCTACCTGCGCGACCGGCTGACCGTGGCGCGCGATCTGTTGGCCGAGAGCGGCAGCATTTTCGTGCAGATCGGCGACGAGAACGTCCACCGCGTGCGGGCGCTGATGGATGAGGTGTTTGGGGAGGATAACTTCATAAGCCAGATNTACCTTCAGAAAAAGACCATGCCATTGGGCGCAAAGTTCCTCGAAGGAATGCATGACCATGTGATCTGGTTCGCCCGNAAAAAGGAGGCAGCCAAATATCGTCAGCTGTATCAGGTTCAAGAACTTGATGACGACGCNACATTGGGTCGATATTGAGCTTCCAAACGGAGACAGGCGCAAAAGACGAAAGAGGAACGCGCTGGGACGCACAAAACTCCTGAAGGTAGTCGAGTCTACTCACTTGTATCTTTGCATCCACCCTCTTTTTCGCCAAAGGATGTCTATGATTTTTCCTTTCAGGGAATTAGGTTCCGGCCAAAGGAAGGCGTGAGTTGGATTTCGAATACATCTGCGCTCACTAGATTGAGGAATGCAAATCGCATTGAGCGCCAAGGCAAAAACTTGCGCTACTGCTACTTCTTGAACGACTATCCTCTCAGGAAGATCTTTTCTGTTTGGGATGACACTATCGGTTCGCGCGACTCTATCTATGTCGTCCAAACAGCACCAAATGTGGTTGCTCGCTGCATCCTGATGACCTCCGATCCCGGCGATCTGGTGCTCGATCCCACCTGCGGCTCTGGCACCACGGCCTATGTCGCCGAACAATGGGGGCGGCGCTGGATCACCATCGACACCAGCCGCGTCGCCATCGCCCTCGCCCGGTCCCGCCTGATGGGCGCGCGCTATCCCTATTACCTGCTGGCCGACAGCCCCGAAGGGCAGCAGAAAGAGGCCGAGGTCACGCGATCCGTTCCCAAATCCACCCCCACCTTCGGGTCCATCCGCCAGGGCTTCGTCTACGACCGTGTGCCCCGCATCTCGCTGAAATCCATCGCCAACAACGCCGAAATCGACGTGATCTGGGACCGGATGCAGCCCGATGTGGAGCAGGCATTGCGGGATTTGAACGCCGAAATGGAGGGTTTCCCTTGCCCGCACCCTGTGACCTCAGGTGGCCGGGCGGGTAAACTTCTTGACTTTCAGCGTCAGGAAGAAGTGCGATTGCCGTCGGGCGAGACGGCCTTGACCAGCGAGTTTCTGGAATGGGAGGTTCCAAGGGAGCAAGGCACACCCATGACAGGCAAGACCCTTGCCCTTTGGCAGGACGCCCGCAAAGCCCTACGAGAGCTTGAGCTTCTGGAGCGGGAGCTGGCCAAACCGAGGTCTCCTGTCGGAGAAGAAAAGGTGAACGCCGCCTCGCGTTCTTTCGAATATGCGCTGGAGAGTCTGAACGATTTCATCGAGGATCCGAGCAGCGCGGCGGCATCAGCACTTGTTTGACCGCAGCAATTTGCTTGGCGCTACCGCGGCCGATGGCTCGCCNNTGCATTGCCGTGGCCCAAGGGCGCACAACAGGCGCTTGAGCGGTTCTGGCAAGCCCGCATCGCCCGCCAGCGCGAAATCGACGCCAGCATCGCCGCCAAGGCCGAGTTCGAATACCTCTACGACAAGCCCTTTGACGACAAATCCAAGACCCGCGTCGCGGGCCCCTTCACAGTGGAAAGCCTGTCGCCCCACCGCACGCTCGCCGTCGATTGGGATGACGAGCTGATCGACACCTACGAGGCCGCCGAGGGCAAGCGCAAGGCCGCCGAGGCCCCGCGCGACTTTACCGACTTCGCCCACATGATCCTGGAAAACCTGAAGGCCGCNGGCATGCAGCAGGCGCACAAGGAGGACCGGATCACCTTCACCAGCCTGAAGGGCTGGCCCGGCAACTGGATCGCCGCCGAGGGCACCTTCATGGAAGGCGACACCCAGCGCCGCGCGGGCGTGTTCATCGGCCCCGAGTTCGGCACGGTCTCGCGCCCAGATCTGGTCGCCGCCGCGCGCGAGGCAGGCGACGCCGGTTTCGACGTCCTGATCGCCTGCGCCTTCAACTACGACGCCCATAGCAGCGAGTTCGACAAGCTCGGGAAGATCCGCGTCCTGAAGGCCCGGATGAACCCCGACCTGCACATGGGCGGCGACCTGAAATCCACCGGCGCAGGCAACCTGTTCGTGATCTTCGGCGAACCGGATATCCGGATCACAGATGCNGGGGATGGCATGGTGCAGGTCCAGGTCTTTGGCGTGGATGTGTTCAAGCCCCAGACCGGCGAGGTGCAGAGCGAAGGCACCGACGGCATCGCCCTTTGGATGCTCGACACCGACTACAACGAGGAGTCGTTCTTCGTCCGCCATGCCTATTTCCTCGGCGCCAACGANCCCTACAAGGCGCTGAAGACCACGCTGAAGGCCGAGATCGACGAGGAAGCCTGGGAGAGCCTGTATTCCGACACCTCGCGCCCGTTCCCGAAGCCGAAGTCGGGGAGGATCGCGGTGAAGGTGATCAACCACCTTGGGGATGAGGTGATGAAGGTATTTGCGGTGGAGTGAGGGGAGACGGAGTGATGGAGATGCCGAGTAGAAATGGAGCAAGCCAATGAGAACCACTTTGCTAGCTGGGGCCTTCGTTTTTGGGCTTTCTGTGACAGGAGCAATGGCAGATCAGAAGTCTGTTTCAAATGCATATGGCCTTTGCGAAATGTTCGATGGCACGGGAACGCTGAGCGAACCATGCTCTGTATCCGGTGGAACTCTTCAGTTGACGTCAAGATGGACACAAATGGAAGAGAAGCAAGAAAGATCTGCGCCTTTGTCGCCGAATGGGCAAAGTCTCAAGGAATGAAGTTTGAGGATGACTGGAAGATTCAGATTTACTCACCGTTCAGCGAGGATTCGACAATTGCTCAGTGTAGTCTTCGTTAGGAATGAGCAAGGATCGATTTGATGCGGATCACGTAACGTGGAAGTGAAAACTGGCTCGCTCTTGATGGAATTCCGGATCGCCGACACCTTCACCGACAGCCTCGGCCGCCTGACGGCGCAGGAGCAGAAGGCGGCTAAGACTACCGCTTTCGACCTGCGACTGGACCCAACCTCTAACGGACTTTCCTTCCACAAACTGGACCGCGCCAAGGACTCGAACTTCTGGTCGGTGCGGGTGAATGCCGACATCCGGATCATCGTCCACCGCACAGCGGCCAGCATTCTGCTGGCCTATGTGGATCACCACGACGACGCATACAAATGGGCCGAACGCCGCAAGATCGAGCGCCATCCGACGACGGGCGCGATGCAGTTGGTCGAGGTACGTGAACGCGTCGAAGAGGTGGAAGTCCTCAAACCCAAGGAAGTGGCCACCGCTCCTGCGCCCGCTGCCAAGCCTGCTGTCCGCCTGTTCGACAACCTGCGCAAGTTCGAGCTCATGGCCTTCGGCGTCCCCGAGGACTGGGTCGGCGACGTNCGAACCGCCACCGAGGACACGCTGTTCAACGTCATCGCCCACCTGCCGCAGGAGGCGCAGGAGGCGCTGTTGAAGCTTGCGGTCGGGGAAAGACCCCAGCCGCCTGCAGCACCAGCCGAGGCCGATCCCTTCGCCCACCCCGACGCCCAGCGCCGCTTCCGCGTCCTGACCAATGCCGAGGAGCTCCGGCGCGCGCTGGACTATCCATGGGACAAGTGGGCGGTCTTTCTGCACCCGGCCCAGGCCGATCTCGTGGCGCGGACCTTCTCGGGACCGGCGCGGGTGTCCGGTTCGGCGGGAACCGGCAAGGCGATCGTCGCGCTTCATCGCTCCGTCCATTTGGCCCGAGAGAACCCAGGGGCGAAAGTGTTGCTGACGACCTTCTCGAAGGCGCTGGCCAATGCGCTGCGGCACAAGCTGGTCAGCCTGGCCGGGACGGAACCGCAGGTTCTGTCGCGTATCACCGTCAAGGCGATGTAGGCCGTGGGCTACGACCTCTATGCCGAGCGGTTCGGCCAGCCCCAGATCGCGCCGCCCACGCTAGTCCGATCGCTGATCACCAAAGCTGCGGCCGAGGTTGACGGCCACCGGTTCACCTCCCAGTTCCTGGCTGGGGAATGGGACGAGGTCGTTGACGCCTGGCAGTTGCGGACCTGGGAGGCGTACCGCGACGTCTCNCGCCTTGGCCGTAAGACCCGGATCGGGGGCAAACAGCGCGAGGTCCTCTGGTCCATCCTCGACCGCGTCCGGGCCGGTCTGGCCGAGAGAGGNATGGTGACGTGGGCCGAGGTGTTCGGTCGGCTGTCAGAGTCCTTCGTCCAGACCGTCGCGCGCCCCTACGACTTCGCCGTGGTTGACGAGGCCCAGGACCTTGGCGTGGCCGAAGCCCGCTTCCTTGCACTGCTGACGGCCGGAAGGGAGAACGGTCTCTTCCTCGCCGGTGACCTCGGCCAGCGTATCTTCCAGCAGCCCTTCTCCTGGAAGGCGCTCGGCCTCGACGTGCGGGGACGATCCTACACCCTCCGGATCAACTACAGGACCTCGCACCAGATTCGCCAGCACGCCGACCGGCTTCTGCCGATGTCCGTCTCGGATGTGGACGGCAACACCGAAAGCCGGCGCGGAACGGTATCAATCTTCGACGGACCGCCCCCGCTGGTCCTCACCTGCACTGGGGGCGAGGAGGAAGCCCGGATGGTAGCGGACTGGCTTCGATCCCGGTTGAGCGAAGGCTGCGCCCCCGACGAGATTGGGGTATTCGTGCGGTCCGACGCCCAGTTGAAACGGGCCCGCGCGGCGGCTAAGGCGGCGGGTCTGCGTGCGGTGGAGTTGAGCGATAAGATCGAAGTCGANGGCGCCGTGGCAATCAGTCCCATGCACTTTGCCAAGGGACTGGAGTTCAGATCAGTTGTCGTGATGGCCTGCGACGATGACGTCATGCCGCTCGCAGAGCGCATCGAGTCCGTCGCAGACGACGCAGACCTCGAAGAGGTCTACAACACCGAACGCCATTTGCTCTACGTGGCCTGCACGCGGGCGAGGGATCACCTCTTGCTGACAGGTGTCGCACCGGTGTCTGAATTCGTGGACGACTTCCTGAAGAAGTAGCGGGACGAAGTTGCCGCCATGGCGTACGATTCTAGCACAGGCAGCTGTCGGTCGAAGCCTCTTGGCCTGCGCGGTAGCAACTATCTGCACCGGACTGCATAGGTTTGACACAAGTAACGTTCCGTCGCATCCAGTCGCGCGAGCCATGATGGGCAAGATGATGGGTATCAGCCAGTCTATGCCGGAATATGTCTATATTTCAATGCTGGTTGGCGGACAGAGAGGATTCGAACCCTCGAGACGGTTCCCCGCCTACACACTTTCCAGGCGTGCGCCTTCGACCACTCGGCCATCTGTCCTTGCCCTGCCGTCTACAGCCCCACCGGGGCGGAATGCAAGGGATCGGCGCGGCGTCAGCCCCAGGCGGCCAGAAGGCCGCGCAGCGCGGCGGCGGNGTCTTCGGCGGACCAGATTTCCTCGCCCACCGCAAAGAAATCCGTGATCGGGGTCAAAGCCGCCACCAGATCGGGGGTCAGCGCGCCCTCGGCCACCACGGGGATTTCGATCATCTCGGACCACCAGGCAAACAGCTCGGCATCGGCGTGGCTGCCGTCACCCAGGGGCGACAGGCCGACCGGGCCGAAGGAGACATAATCCGCGTNGGCCTCGCCCGCCGACAGGCCCTCGTGGCGCGAGACGCCGCAGAAGGCGCCGATGATCGCATCCGCGCCCAGGTCCTTGCGGGTCTTGCGCAGCGACCGGGCGCCGTCGGTCAGGTGGACGCCGTCCAGGCCCAGCCGTTCGACCATCAGCACATGGCGTTCGATCACCAGCGGCACGTCGCGGGCATGGGCGCGTTCGCGCAGCGCATCGGCGGCGCGGGCCACGACATCTTCGTCCTTGGTGGCCAGCGACAGGCGCAGGCAGGCGATCTCGGTGCTGTCCAGCACGGCGGCCAGACGGTCGGGAAAGACGTCCAGATCGAAGGCCGGGGGTGATCAGATAGATCTGGGGCGGTCCTGGTCAGTCATCGGCTTTGTCCGTTGCGTCCTGTCCCCATTTAGGCCGCGCCCGCGCGAAACACCATCCCCGGCCCGTCTCAGGCGTTCTCGTCGCGCGGGCAGGCGATGTCCAGCCAGGCGGTGGCGCCCTGGGCATCGCCCGTGCGCACCATCACGCCGTGGAAGCCGGTTTCGTCGCCCGACACCGCCGCCTCGGCCTCGGCTGCCAGCCCCTTGACCAGCCGCTGCAACAAGGCCGCGCTGGCGGCGCCGTCGCCCGTCCGCGTCACCCGCCCGTCGCGCAGGTCCACCGTGTCGCCGGGACCGAAGACCGTCAGCCGCACGCCGTTGGCGACGAAGTTGTCGCTCTGCAGCACCAGCTGCATCGGATCGACCTCGACCAGCACGAAGCCGTCCTTGCCTGCCGCCTCCAGCTTCATCCCGGCCTCGGTCGCCACCACCGCCGAATCCTCGAACACGCCGATGCCAAAGCGTTCGTTCTCTTCGGCGCAGGCCACCACCAGTAAGCCCAGCCTTTCGTGGCCGATCAGGTTCTGGTCGGCGATGCCNNGTACGAACAACCCGATGCCCTCCTGGATCGCCAGCCCCTGGTGGCCCACATCCGAGGACACGCCAAAGCGCAGCGCCTCATAGGTGGACCCGCCCGCGATCATCACCCNCGACAGGGCCGAGGCCGCACCGCTTGCCGCAATCAGCGTGGCGCNCGCGGCATGGGCGCGGGCGATGGCGCGCAACAAAGCACTTTCCTCGCCGCGATGGACCAGCGTCTCGACCAGCCTTATCTGGTTGCCGCCGCACAGCAATATCCCCGCCATGCCGCCAACCGCATCCAGCACCGTCTCGTCGGTGTAATCCACCGTGTCGATGGTCACGCCCAGGTCCACCCCTTCGACCCCATGCCGCGCCAGCAGCGCCACATGGTCGCGCGCCGTCTGCCCCGGCGTGGCCGAAGCCGCGGCCAGCACGCCCACGCGCCCGCCCTTCAGCCCCGCCAGTACCCCCGCCACCATCCCGGCCCCGGAGGTCACCGGCGAAGACCCCAGCAGCACCAGCTTCGCCTCTGGCCGCGGGTCCATGCCATAGGTCCGCGCCCGTAACCNAATGCGGTCGGCCAACCGTGTGGCGCTGAGTTTCTCGGTGGAAATCGTGGTGCGGAAATCCAGCGCCGTCATGCGCAACCCGGTTTCCGGCGTGGCGACCAGGCACCTGGACCCCTCGACCCGTTCCAGCAGGACCGAGACGTTGAAGCCGCTTTTTGCGTCAAACGCCTCCACCCGGTCCTGCGCGTAAGAGGCCGGATCGCCCAGCACCAGCCGCGTCATCAGGTCATACAGGGTATAGGCGCCAAAGGCATTCCGCCGCGACCGCAGGTTGCCGCGATAGGCCACCTCGGCCGCTGCCACCCGCCGCTTCGTCGGCCCGGCATGCGCCTGCATCTTGCGCAGGTCGATGCGGTCGCCGTGGTCCAGATAGCTGACACGGAAATCCTGGTAGATGCGGCGGTGCGCGTCGGTCTGCAACTCGGCCAGATCGACCAGCATCACGCCGTATTCGCCCACCACCGTGCCCGCCGCGCCCTCCACGATCAGCGCCGTGTTCTCGTCGATGCCAAAGCCCGTGGCGCAGCCCGCGGCCTCCATCGCCACCACCAGTAAGCCCAGGCGGCCCCGCTTGATGAAATGCTGGTCCACCATGCCGAAGGGAAAGAACCCCAGGCCCTCGCCCATCAACAGCCCCGGCTCCTCGGCCCGGCCCGAGACGCCATGCACCACCGCCTCCAGCGAGGTGCCGCCCAGAAGCATCGGCTGGGACATCATCGCCGCCCCGGCGCTGGACCCGGCCACCAGCCCGCCCTTGTCATGCGCCTTGCGGATCGCCTTCAGCGCGGGGCTGGCCTTGCCGCCCGGCGCCAGCGCCGCCAGAATCTTCGCCTGGTCGCCGCCGGTGAAATAGACATGCCCCACCCGCGCGATCTGCTCGACCACCCCAGCATCGCCCGCCCGCGCCACAGCCCCCGNCCCGAACACCGGCGAGACCTCGGCCTGAAACCCGTGCGCGCGAAACACCGCCAGGCTTTCCTCGGCCACCGCCTCGGGCTCGGCCGAGGCGGTCGGGAAAATCAGGATGCGCCCGCCCGACAGCCGGTGCATCTCGCCATAGACGGCGGCGTTGTCATCCTCCAGCCGACCGCCAATCACGGCCAGCCGCCGTCCCCCTGCGGCCTTCAGCGCAGCTTTCAAGGGAAATCGGGCCATCTGCCGCCTGCTTTCCCGTCAGTCCCCGCGCTGGATGCGCACGCCGCGCCCGTCGCTGATCAGCTGATAGCCCTCGGGCACGGCAAAGCCCGCTGCCGTCACCCGCGCCTCGGGCGGCACCGGCCGCGGCTCCTTCGGCTTGTGGTAGATGATCTTCTTCCAGCAGCGCGTGATGCCGTCGCAGAAGATCAGCACCAGGTCATTGGGCCGCGCCATGTCCAGCGCCGCCTCGACCGACTTTTCCTCCGACGGCTCGATCAGGATCGCCTCGGGCGCCACGCCTTGCGCGATCAGCTCGTCGCGGATCATCTCGGGCACTTCCGTGGGCGTCCGCCCGCGTGGGTTGTCGTCGCTATGGCAGATGTACTGGTCGAAATGCCCCGCAACCTTGCGGGCAATCGCCTTCACATCCTCGTCGCGCCGGTCGCCGGGGCAGGTGACGCAGGTGATGCGGCGGCCCATCGGCTGCAGCCGCTCCACCAGATCGACCATCGCGCCCACCGCGGCTTCGTTGTGGCCATAGTCCAGGATCACGCGGAAACCGTGCTCGTCATACACGTTCATCCGGCCGGGGCTCTGGAAGAACGAATTGTCAAACGTGCGCAGCCCGGTGCGGATCTGGTCCAGGGACAGGCCCAACGCATGCGCCATCGCCGCGGCGAACATGGCGTTTTCCACATTGTGCAGCGCCTTGCCTTCCAGCGTCGCCGGGATCAGATGCGTCCAGATCAGCGGGATCTGCTGGCCATGGTCATAGATCACGATCTGCTGGCCATTCAGCCCGGCCTCCAGCACCACGGCCCGCTTGCCCAACCGGATATGCTCGCGCACCAGCGCATGGTCGGGGTTCTTCGTGACATAGCAGATGTGCGTGGCCGTGGTGTGTTCGGCCATGCGCAGCGTCTGGATGTCGTCGGCATTCAGCACCGCGCAGTCCTTCGCCACCTCGACCACCAGCCGCTTCACCTCGGCCAGCTCGTCCAGCGTGTCCACGCCGCCAAGGCCCAGATGGTCCGAGGTCACGTTCAAGACCGCGCCCACGTCGCAATAGCGATAGCCCAGTCCCGCCCGCACGATGCCGCCGCGCGCGGTTTCCAGCACCGCCATGTCCACCGTCGGGTCGCGCAACACCATCGAGGCCGNAGGCCCGGTCATGTCGCCCTTCACCGTCACATTGCCATCGACATAGACGGCATCGGTCGAGGTCTGGCCCACGGTAAAGCCCGCCATCTTCAGCACATGCGCCAGCATGCGCGCCGTGGTGGTCTTGCCGTTGGTGCCGGTCAGCGCGGCAATCGGGATGCGGGAAGGCGAGCCCGGCGGGAACAGCATGTCCATCACCGCGCCGCCCACGTCGCGGCCCTGGCCTTCTGAGGGCGCAATGTGCATCCGCATCCCCGGCCCGGCATTGATCTCGCAGATCGCCCNCCCGGTCTCGCGGTAGCTCTTCGTGATGTCGGTGGTCAGGAAATCCACGCCGCCGATGTCCAGCCCCACGGCGCGGATGGCGCGTTCGGCCATCAGCCGGTTGTCGGGGTGGATCACGTCCGTCACGTCGATGGCGGTACCGCCGGTCGACAGGTTGGCGGTCTTGCGCAGATAGACCACCTCGCCCGCCGCGGGCACCGACCCATGGTCATAGCCTTTTTCAGACANAAGCTTGTCCGCGGCGGCGTCCAGTTCCAGCCGGGTCAGCATGTTTTCATGCCCCTTGCCGCGGCGCGGGTCGGCGTTCACCTCGTCCACCAGTTCCAGGATCGTGCGCTTGCCGTCGCCCACCACATGGCCGGGCATCCGCTTGGCCGCCGCCACCAGCACACCGTTCACCACCAGAAGCCGGTGATCGTCGCCGGGGATCATGCTTTCCAGGATCACGCCGCTGCCTTCGGCTTCGGCCAGAAGGAAGGCCTCGGCCGCCGCTTCCTCGCTCTGCACGTTCACCGTGACGCCGCGGCCGTGGTTGCCGTCCACCGGCTTTACCACCACCGGAAACCCGATATGCGCCGCCTCTTCCGCCGCTTCCTCGGNGTCGCGCACAAAGCGCTGCACCGGCACCGGCAGGCCCAGATCGGACAGAAGCCGCGAGCACAGCTCCTTGTCCGAGGCGATTTCCACCGCGATATGCGAGGTCTGGCTGGTCAGCGCCGCCTCGATCCGCTTCTGGTATTTGCCCTGGCCGACCTGGATCAGGCTGGCATCGTTCAGCCGCACCCAGGGAATATCGCGCGCCTCGGCCGCCCGCACCAGTTCGCGCGCCGTGGGGCCAAGCGACCGGCGCTCGGCGAAATACAGGAAATCGTCAAGTTTATCGGGAANATCCTCCAGCGAGGACCCGTCCTCAGGTGCGATCAGGTCAAGGATCAGGTCGCGCGCCAGATCGCCCGCGCGCAGGCCGATCTCTTCGGATTCATAGCCGAACAGCACTTCGACCTCGTCCGGGTGCTTGGCGGGCCGCGTGAAGGCCCGCTTGCCGGGTGCCCCCGCCTGTTCCTCCAGCGCCAGCGCCACCTGCGCCATCAGCTCGCCCAGCCCACAGTCGCCCGCCGCCCGCGCCCGGTCCAGGAAGGGCGATCCATCCTCGGCAACCGCCCGCGCCAGCGNCGGCACATGGGCCAACAGCGGCGCAATCAGCGCCTCGCCCCACTCTGCCACCGGCTTGCCCGCCCGCCGGTGCAAATCCACCGTCAGCCGGATCAGCGGCTCCTTCGACCAGGTGTTGGGTCCGACATAGACCGAGGTCTTGACGATCTGCATATGCGCCCTCCGTGCCGACCCATGGGGCCATACCCATTGCTAGCCCCGCCGCCGCGGCGGTGAAAGCGCTTTGTCACCCGCCGCCGTGACGAAACCTTCGCCGAAGGAAAACACGCCTGTCACAGTCGCAGCCTAGGTCAGCCCGGACCAGACCGGATGCCCCATGCTGACCGTGACCGACCTCACCTGCCGCTTCGGCCCGCGCACCGCGGTGGACAAGGCCTGCTTCACGCTGGACCGCCCGATGTTCCTCGGCATCATCGGCCGTTCCGGCGTNAAGAAGTCCACCCTCCTGCGGATGCTGAACCGCCTGACCGACGCCACCTCGGGCACGGTGCAGTTCGAAGACCGCAACATCCTCACCCTCACCGGCCGCGCCAAACGCGACTGGCAGGGCCGCTGCGCCATGATCTTCCAGCAGTTCAACCTGGTGCCCCGCCTCGACGTCGCCTCGAACGTCCTGCACGGCACCCTGTCGCGCCGCTCGACCCTTACCGCGCTCTTCAACCTCTGGCCCGAAGCCGACATCCTCCGCGCGCTCGACATCCTCGACCGCCTCGGCATCGCCGACCAGGCGCCCAAGCGCGCCGAGGCCTTGTCGGGCGGCCAGCAGCAGCGCGTCGCCATCGCCCGCGCCCTGATGCAGGACCCGGCGATCATCCTCGCCGACGAACCCATCGCCAGCCTCGACCCGATTAACGCGCAGCTGGTCATGGACACGCTCCGCCGCATCCATGACGAGGACCACCGCACCGTCATCGCCAACCTGCACACGCTGGATACCGCGCGCCGCTACTGCGACCGCGTCATCGGCATGCGCGACGGCCGCATCGTCTTTGACGGCACGCCCGACCAGCTGACCACCGGCGCCGCGCGCGACATCTACGGCGCCGACGCCAGCTTCTCGGAAAAGGCCACCTCGACCACGCTCGAAGGCCTGCCGCCCGACACCGCCTATGCCAGCACGATGCTGGAAACCTGACCCGCAACCCACGGAGAGACCATGAAAACGCTCGTTCTCGCCCTTGCCGCCACCACGGCCCTGACCGCCGCCGCCTCGGCCCAGGAAATCACCGGCTTCAACATCGGCATCCTCGGCGGCGAAAACGCCCAGGACCGCCTGACCGCCACCGAATGCCTGCGTGCCAAGACCGAGGAACTGCTCGGCGTGCCGGTGAAGCTCTTCACCCCGGCCGACTACGACGGCGTGATCCAGGGCCTCCTGGGCGGCACGCTCGACTACGCCTGGCTCGGCGCCTCGGCCTATGCCAAGGTCTACCTGACCGACCCGGAAGCGGTCGACGTCATGCTGACCAAGCAGAATGCCGACGGCTCGATCGGCTACTACTCGATCGGCTTCGCCCGCACCGACAGCGGCATCACCACCATGGACGAGGCCAAGGGCAAGACCTTCGCCTTCGCCGACCCGAACTCGACCTCGGGCTTCCTGGTGCTTACCGCCGAACTGACCGCCAAGTATGGCAAGCTGGAAGACTACTTCGCCGAGGTGAAGATGTCGGGCGGCCATGAACAGACCATCGTCGGCGTCGCCAACGGCGACTTCGCGGCAGGCGTCAGCTGGGCCGACGGCCTGGGCAACTGGGAAGACGGCTATACCTCGGGCGCCTTCCGCAAGGCCGCCGATGCGGGCCTGGTGGACATGAACACCATCCAGGAAATCTGGCGCTCGGCGCTGATCCCCGAAGGCCCGCTGGTCGTGCGCAAGGCGCTGCCGCAGGACGTGAAGGACAAGATGTACACCCTGCTCGACACGATGTGGGAGACCGATCCGGCTTGCGCCTACAACGTGGCGGCTTACGAGGCCAAGGACTTCGTGCCGGTGAAGCACGAGGACTATCTGGGCATCATCGCCGCACGCAAGATGCAGGAAGGCATGTGATTTCATGACGTTCGGCCGGGCTCCTGCGGGAGCCCGGTCTTTTTCCGGTGACGATGCTGGGGATGACATGGTCGATATCGCCTTCGGGCCGGAACAGGGGCCACGCCCCGACCTGACGGACCACCGCGCGGCTATCTCGAAATGGCGCGCCGCAAGCGCATGTACGGCGGCATCCTTCTGGTGCTGTTCGTGGCGATGATGGCCTCGGGCTGGATGCTGGCCGACCACCGCAACGCCGCNGGCTTCTGGAACGGCCTGCCGCATGTCTTCGACTTCCCCGCCGAAATCCTGTCGGAAGCCTGGGCCGACCGCGCCAACCTGCCGGGCATGCTGGTTGCCCATGTCCCCGCGCTGATCGAGACGCTGAACATCGCCGCCGTCTCCACCCTCATCGGCGCGCTGATGGCCGTGGTGCTGGCGCTGCTGTCCACGCGCGGGCTGGCGCGCTGGCCCCGTCTCATTCCGCTGTTCCGCCGCAGCATGGATGCGCTGCGCGCCATCCCCGAAATCGTCGTGGCGCTGGTGCTGATCTACATTCTCGGCGGCGGCCCGGTGCCGGCCGTCGTCGCCATCGCGCTGCACACTGGCGGCGCGCTTGGCAAGCTCTTCTCGGAAGTGGCCGAAAACGCCGATCTGAAGCCGGTAGAAGGGCTGGCCTCCACGGGCGCCACCTGGGGCCAGCAGATGAGCCTCGGCGTCTTTCCCCAGGTTGCGCCGAACTGGCTCTCCTATGGCCTCTTGCGGTTCGAGATCAACGTGCGCGCCTCGGCCATCCTTGGCTTTGTCGGCGAAGGCGGCATCGGCCACGACCTGAAGCTCGCCATGCAATGGGGGCAGGGGCGCTATGACGAGGTGGTGGCGATCTTCCTCTTGTTGTTCCTGACCATCGTGGTCATCGACCGGGTTTCCGACCGCTACCGCCACCGTCTGGTNGAAGGGGCTTTCGCTGTGACCGCCGCCGCCCTCTCCCCCACGCTCGCCCAATCCGTCACCCGCAGCTTCGCGCAAAAGCGCCGCGTCGCGCTGGCGATCCCGGCCGTGATCCTGCTCTACCTGCTTTACGCCGCGATCAGCTTCGATCTTCCCGGCCTTGCCTCCCGCGCCCGCTGGGACAATGCCTCGATCCTTCTGTCCGACTTCTGGTCGCACAAGACCCATGTCACCCGCGACAACCGCTCGGGCGCGGTGACGGTGGCCATCGAGGGCGAGACCAAGGGCACCTATCCGCCTGGCATGCTGCCCGACTGGGTCACCGTTGACGGCAACGTCACCACCATCGACCTCGGCACCGGCCATGTCGTCACCTATGACGCGGCGGGGCGCGCTTCNGTGGTGCCCGGCTACGGCACCATCGACATCCGCGCCGTCGGGGGCAAGCCGGTGCTGACCGCGCCCGAGCCGCTGCCCGACTGGATCAGCGTGTCCGAAAACAAGGTCTCGGTCACCACCGACNNGTACCGTTTCAGCTATTCCCGCTCGAAGGTCGAGACCTTCAAGTATGAACCCGGCTGGGAGCTGTTCTTCTTCACCCTCGACAGCCCGCTCTATGGCAAGTCCGTCGGCGAACTCGCGGCGCTGGCCGTCTCGGGCCAGCGGCTGACCGAGGGCCAGGCCAACCTCGCCCTGATGGCTTCCGAATTCTGGGGCAACCGCATGTGGCGGCACGGCGATGTCGCCTGGGCGATCTTCGAGACCATCCTCATGGCCTTCCTCGGCACCATGACGGCGGCGATGGTGGCGCTGCCCCTGGGCTTTCTGGCCGCACGCAACTTCATGCCGCTCGGGCCGCTGCGCTTTGGCGTGCGGCGCTTCTTCGACTTCCTGCGCGGCGTGGACGGTCTGATCTGGACCATCATCCTGTCGCGTGCTTTCGGGCCGGGGCCGATGACCGGCGCCATCGCCATCGCCGTCACCGATACCGGCAGCTTCGGCAAGATGTTTTCCGAGGCGCTGGAAAACATCGACGAAAAGCAGGTCGAAGGCGTGCAATCCACCGGCGCCAACAGCCTGCAGCAGGCCCGCTTCGGGGTCATTCCCCAGATCACGCCGGTGCTGCTGTCGCAGGTGCTTTACTACCTCGAATCCAACACCCGCTCGGCCACGGTGATCGGCGCCATCGTCGGCGGTGGCATCGGCCTTCTGCTGACGCAGGCGATCATCACCCAGAAGGACTGGGAGGAAGTGGCCTATTACATCACCCTGATCATCCTGATGGTGATGGTGATGGACAGCCTCTCGGGCTGGCTTCGCCGCAAGCTGATCAAGGGCAACCGGACGGCGGCCATGCCGGGGGCCATTGACCGCGTCCCCGGACAATTCTTAAGTCCAAGTTAATCCGCGATTCCAACCCATTGAAATCATTGGATCGGGCAGGGCGTCCGAGCTCGGACGCCTAGACCTCGTCCAGCCGCACCCGCCGCCCCTCGCGGGCCGACAGGGCCACGGCATGGATCGCCTTCTCGATCTCCAGCCCGGCCTCGAAGTCCAGCGCCGGGCGGGNATCGTCCCGGATCGCCCGCAGGAACCCCGCCAGCTCGATCACCTTCAGGTCATTGAACCCCAGCTGATGCCCCGGCGCCGGACAGAACGCCCCATAGGGCGGATGCTCGGGCGCGGTCAGGATGGTCACGAACCCCTGCGTCGCCTTCTCCCCCGNGTTCCGGAAGAGCATCAGCTCATTCATCCGCTCCTGGTCAAAGACCACCATGCCCTCGGTGCCATGCACCTCGAACCCCAGCTCGCTCTTCCGTCCCCAGGCCGAACAGGAAGCGGTCATCACCCCTTCACCCCNCGAAGCAAAGGTCAGCAAGGCCGAGGCCGCGTCCTCGTTCTCGACCACCCCGCGCCCGCTGCCATCGGCCAAGGGCCGGGTCTTGTGGATGGTCTCGATCTCCCCCACCACGCTCTCAAGCGGCCCCGCCAGCCCGGTCAGCAGCGAGACCAGGTGGCAGCCGATATCCCNCAGTGCCCCCAGCCCGGCATCCGCCAGCTTGGCCCGCCACGACCAGGGCAGGTCCGGGTCGGCCTGGTAATCCTCATCCACCCAGCCCCGGACATGCACCACCCGCCCGATCTCGCCCGCCGCCACCAGCCGACAGGCATGGGTGAAGGCCGGGTTGGCCGTGTAGTTATAGCCCAGCCGGGTCTTCTTCCCCGAAGCCTTCGCCGCCGCCGCCATCTCCCTGGCATCCGCCAGGGTCAGCGCCATCGGCTTCTCGCACCAGACATGCTTGCCCGCCGCCAGCGCCGCCAGCGCCATGTCCCGGTGCATCCCGTTGGGCGTGGTGATCGAGACCACCTGCACCTCGGGGTCCGCCACCACCGCGCGCCAGTCGCCGGTGGCGCGGGCAAAGCCGAACTGCTCGGCGAAGTCGGCGGCCTTCTCTGCCGGCGTGTCGGCCAGCACCACCCGCCGCACCGCGGGCACGTCGCCCATCACCGCCTTCACCGCGCCATAGGCCAGCGCATGGGCCTTGCCCATGAAGCCGGTGCCGATCAGCCCCACCCCGATCTCAGTCATTGCCCAACTCCTCCAGGAAAGCCGCGAACTCCGCCTCATCCACCGGCACGTCATGCTCCGGCCCCGGATACCGCCCCGCCTGCACATCCGCCACGAACTCGCCGAAGGCCGCGATCCGCTCGCCCTGCAGCCGGGCATATTCGGCTGCAAAGTCCCGGTAGGTCTTGGCGTGACGGGGCCGGTGGCCGCGGGTGCAGCCCAGGACATCCTCGGCGAAGAGATACTGCGCATCAGCGCCGGAGCCAGCGCCCATGCCGAAGGTCACCAGACCCGACCGACGCGACAGCTCGGCCCCCACGCGGGTAANGACGACCTCCAGTTCCACCGCGAAGGCGTNGGCTTCCTCCAGCGCGACCATGTCGCGCCAGACCTTCAGCGCCGAGGCCGCGGTCTTGCCCACCGCCTTGAAGCCGCCGGTCCAGGTGGCCTTGGACGGCACCAGCCCGACATGGCTCACCACCGGCAGCCNCTCGGCGGCCAGCCGCCGCACGGTGTCCAGCGCAGCGGCGCAGTAATAGGCGTCGCCACCCACGGCGCGAGCGGCAAAGGCCGCGCGCAGGTAATCCTCGGCGGTGACAAGCTCTCCGTAAAGAAGCCCGACCTGCACGAAGCAGTCGCCCGCCGCCTCGCGCATCGCCGGGGTCCAGAGTGGCGCGATGATGGACAGCACGTCCACCCCGCCGCGGCGGCAGCGGCGGCNTTCCTCCAGCGTCTCGACGAACAGCATGGACAGCACCCGCCGCCCCTTGGCGGCGCGGAGGTCGGCCACCGTCATCCGGTTGTGTCGCATCGCTCCCTCAGCCGATGTCCAGGAGGACGCGGTCGCCCTCGACCTTCACAGGATAGGTCTTCAGGTTCACGCAGACCGGCGCACGCTTGGCCTCGCCGGTGCGATAGTCGAACTGGCCGTTGTGCTTGGGGCATTCGATCAGGTGGCCCATCACCAGCCCGTCGCAGAGGTGGACATCCTCATGCGTGCAGCGGTAACGGTGGCGTAGAACCGGCCTTCGGGCGAGTGGTAGATGGCGAAGGTGGCGCCGCCATGATCGAAGCGGATCAGGTCTTCTTCCTCGATGTCATCGGTGGCGCAGGCGTCGATCCAGTGCGGCATGTCTTACTCACTCGGCCGCGCCAAGGGCGGCGGCGTGGAAATCCTCGCGGTAGGGCCGGGCGGTGGGTGGCAGGTCTCGCTTTAAGAAATAGTCCTCGTTCAGCAGCTGGCGCCTGATCGCTTACCACATCTCGGCAAAGCCCTCGGCGATCGAGCGGTTCGGGGTAAGCAGGTCGTCCTTGATGCGGGCGTGCAGGTCGGGCAGGCGGTGATAGGGCACCATCGGGAACATGTGGTGTTCCACATGGTAGTTCATGTTCCAGTAGATGAAGCGGCTGACCGGGTTCATGTAGACGGTGCGGCTGTTCAGCCTGTGGTCGGTGACATTGTCGGCCAGGCCGCCGTGCTGCAACAGGCCGGTCATCACATGGTGCCAGGCGCCGTACATCCGCGGCAGGCCGATGACCATGAAGGGCAGGATGGACCGCGTCCAGAGCGCCAGCGCCAGCGTGGCGGCATAGATCAGCGTGTAGATGATGGCGACCCGCTGGACCTTGCCCCATTCGCTTTGCGGCACGAAGGTCTTTTCCACGGCGGTCGGGCCGAAGGCGGCGTTTGTGAGCAGGCGGGNGAAGAACTTCAGAACGTCGATGATGCCGAAGAAGTTCAGGATCAGTTTCGCCATCTCGGGCGGGCGCATCACCGCAATCTCGGGGTCGCGGCCGACGATGTAGGTATCGGTGTGGTGGCGGGCGTGGCTCCAGCGCCAGGTGGCGGAATTGCGCATGATCATGAAGCTGGCGATCTGGTAGACCGCGTCGTTCATCCAGGCCGTCTTGAAGGCGGTGCCGTGGCTGCATTCGTGCCAGCGGGAATCCGAGGCCGAGCCATAGAGCACGCCATAGGCCAGCCAGAACGGCGCCGACCACCAGGACGGCCAGAGCCAGATGCCGATCTTNNAGGCGAAAAGGACCATCAGGCCCAGCCACAGGAGCGTGTCGCGGATCGCGGGCTGGTCGTCGCGCTGCATCAGCGCCTTCATGTCCTTGCGCGGCACCTCGGAGTGATACCATTCCGCCGCGGCCAGCCCGGTTTCGACGGCGCGGCGCGCGTCGGGGCCAAGCAGGCTGTAATCTCGCTTTGCCATGGGTCTTGCCTTTCGCGGGGCCGGTCGCGGGGCGGGATGACGGGCCTTCCTCAAGCCTGGGCTTTCGTCAGGGTCGGCCATGTCGATAGCGGCGAAAGGCGCGAGTCACCAAGAGAGGCGATTGCAAGTTTCGTCAGAACCCATCACTGTTGAAGGCCAATTGATGTGTTTCCATCAGGATGCTCCATGGGCCGTACCGACGATCCACGATGTTGCGCGCGAGGCGGGGGTTTCCACCGCCACCGTGGACCGGGTGCTGAACGCGCGCGAGAAGGTGCGCGAGGATACGGCGCGCCGCGTCTACGAGGCGGCGCGGCTGGTCGGCTATCATGCGGCGCCGCTGATCGGGCAGAGGGTACAGACCGACCTGCCGCGCCTGCGCCTGGGCGTGGTGCTGCACAAGGAACGGCAGGCCTTCTACCAAAGCTTCAAGGCAGAGATCGAGCGGGCGGTGGCGCGGGCAAGCGGGGTGCGCGCCTCGGCCAGCATCGAGTTTGCCAGCTCGCAGACCCCCGCCGATTTCGCGGCGCTGATCGACAAGCTGGTAAGCAGNGTCGATGCCATTGGCGCCACGGCTGTCACCCATCCCGAGGTGACCGAGGCGGTGATCCGCGCCAACGCGCGCGGCATCCCCTGTTTTGCCCTGCTGAACGACTTCGCCCANGGGGTGCGGCAGAATTATCTGGGCATGAACAACATGAAGATTGGGCGCATTGCTGCCCATATGATCGCCCAGACCACGCATCAGCCCGGCAAGATTGCGGTCTTTGTGGGCGGCTATCGCTGGCACGGGCACGAGTTGCGCGAAACAGGCTTTCGCAGCTACTTCCGCGAATATGCGCCGCATTTCGTGATCCTGGACACGCTGGTGAACCTGGAAACCCGGCAACTGACCTATGAGGCGACGCTGGACCTGCTGGAGCGCCATCCCGACCTGCGCGGCATCTACTGCGCGGGCGGTGGCATGGAGGGCGCCATCGCGGCGGTGCGTGAAGTGCGAAAGCCGGGCGAGGTGGCGCTGGTTGTGAACGAATTGACCCCGGAAAGCCGCTCGGCGCGGGTGGCGCGCCATGTCTCGATGGTGATCGGCACGCCGCTGCCGCGGCTGTGCGCCGATCTGGTGACACTGGCGGCCGAGGCGGTGCAACTGGGCATAACNCCCGTACAGGGCCAGCATTTCCTGCCGCCCGACCTGTATCTGCCGGAATCTGTCTGACGAATATTCCATCATCCATGTGGCATGGTTTCGTCAGAAATGACGGGAACCGGTTGCCCGCGAATTGACGGAATCGATTTCCCGTCGCCATGGTCCGCCCCAACGGCAACCGGGGAGGCCCGCCGATGACGTCATTTGCCCTGAACCACATGACGGTGGCCCGGCTGGACTACCGCGCGCTTCTGGACCTGGCGGCAGAGTTGGGCTGCATGGGCGTCGAGGTCCGCAACGACCTGCCGCAACCGCTGTTCGACGGTATGGCGCCCGAAGCGGCGGGTGCGCTGGCGCGGGAAAAGGGGCTGCGCCTTCTGGCGGTGGCCGAGGTCAAGCGCTTCAACGACTGGTCCGATGACAAGGCCGCCGAGGCGCTGGCGCTGATGAAGATCGCGCAGGCAGCAGGGGCAGAGGCGGTGAGCCTGATCCCGCGCAACGACAACCAGGGCATGGGCAATGGCGAGCGCCAGGCGGCGCTGCGCGTGGCGCTGAAGGCGCTGAAACCGATGCTGGAAGATCACGGGCTGGTCGGCATGGTCGAGCCGCTTGGCTTCGACATCTGCGCCCTGCGCTTCAAGTCCGAAGCGGTGGAGGCCATCGAGGCCATCGGCGGCGCCAGCCGGTTCAAGCTGGTGCATGACACGTTCCATCACACGCTGGCGCATGGTGGGGCGTTCTTCCCGGCCCATACCGGGATCGTCCATGTCTCTGGCGTGACCGACCCGACGTTGACGCTGTCCCAGATGACCGATGCCCACCGCGTGCTGGTCGATGGCCAGGACCGGTTGGGCAATATCGACCAGATCGCCGCGCTGGCGGCCCTGGGTTATNNCTTAAGCCCGATCAGCTTTGAGGCCTTCGCGCCGCAGGTTCATGCCAGCGCGACACCGAAGGCGGACCTGTCCGCCTCGATGCAATTCATCCGCGAGGGACTGGCGCGCAAGGCCGCCTGACCGGTTGAGACCGGGGCGCAAGGAGAGCGCCCCTCCGGTTCGTGAAGGATGCACCGGACATCCGCTTAGGGAGGAAGACCCATGAAGACCACCATTCTTGCCGCGGGCTTCGCCGCGCTGATGTCGACCACGGCAATGGCTGACGGCATTGGCGTGTCGATGGCGCTGTTCGACGACAACTTCCTGACGGTGCTGCGCAACGGCATCCAGGCCCAGGCCGATACGGCGGGGCTGAAGGTGCAGATCGAGGACGCGCAGAACGACGTGGCCAAGCAGCTGGACCAGATCAACAACTTCATCGCTTCGGGCGTGGATGCGATCATCGTGAACCCGGTCGGCACCTCGGCCACCCAGGCAATGTCGGATGCGGCCGCCGCCNNGGGCGTGCCGCTGGTCTATGTGAACCGCCAGCCGATCAACCTGGACACGCTGCCCGACAACCAGGCCTTCGTCGCCTCGAACGAAGTGGACTCGGGTACGCTGGAAACCATCGAGGTCTGCTTACTACTGAAGGAAGCGGGCAAGGACAAGGCGAGCGTCTATGTGATGATGGGCGAGCTGTCGAACCAGGCCGCCGTGCAGCGCACCGCCGACATCCATGACGTGATGGCTGCAAGCAAATGCGCGGTGGAACTGACCATCATCGACGAGCAGACCGCGAACTGGAGCCGCGACCAGGCGCAATCGCTGATGACCAACTGGCTGTCCACCGGCGCGGCCTTTGACGGCGTGATTGCCAACAACGACGAAATGGCCATCGGCGCCATCCAGGCGATGAAGGCCGCGGGCATCGACATGGCTTCGGTGATCGTGGGCGGCGTCGATGCCACGCAGGACGCGCTGGCCGCGATGCAGGCGGGCGATCTGGATGTGACGGTGTTCCAGAACGCGGCGGCGCAGGGGTCGGGCGCGCTGGATGCGGCGGTAAAGCTCGCCAAGGGCGAAGCCGTGGAGCAGAAGGTCTGGGTGCCCTTCGAGCTCGTCACCCCGGCCAACATCGGCGACTATCTGAAGAAGAACTGAGCACTTCCGCTCTTGACCCGGGGGCGGCGCCTGGCGCCGCCCTCCGCTGCCCTGAGGGGCGCCTGATGCGTGGCCCGCGAATGCCGCGCGACGACAGGGAGAACAGACGGATGGCGCAGACNAGCCCAGGGATCGGGGGACTGACCTACGATCCGGCCAGACGGCACAAGCCCCCGGAATTGAACGTCCTTCTGGCGCTGGTCGTCATCACGGCCGCCTTCGAGCTGATCGGTAGGCTGTTCCTGGGCGACAGTTTCCTGTTCAATACCCGCGACAACGTCGATGCCATCTTCAACTGGCAGCGGCTGAACATCATCATCCTGCAGGTCTCCATCGTCGGCATCATCGCGCTTGGCGTGACACAGGTCATCATCTCGGGCGGGATCGACCTGTCTTCGGGGTCGGTCGTGGGCGCCACGGCGATGATCGTGATGAGCTTTGCCCAGACCGCGCTGGTGAACGGCAACCCGAACCCCAAGGCGATATTCGGCGACTGGGCGATGGACCTGCCGGTGCTGGTGCCGGTGCTGGTGGGTCTTGGCTGTGGGCTGGCGGCGGGCATGATCAACGGCGCGCTGATTGCCTATACCCGCATCCCGCCCTTCATCGCCACGTTGGGCATGATGGTTTCNGCCCGCGGCCTGGCGCGCTGGTGGTCGAACGGCAACCCGGTCTCATTCCCGACCGAAAGCTTCGCCACCATCGGCAAGGGCATGACCCCGGTCTTCATCTTCGTGGCGCTGGCCATCCTGTTCCACCTGATCCTGACGCAGACCAAGTACGGCAAGCACTGCTATGCCATCGGCTCGAACGAGCAGGCGAGCGTGATGTCGGGGATCAAGGTCAGGAACCACAAGGTGCTGGTCTATACCATCNNAGCCGGCATGCTGGCCGCGCTGGCCGCCATCGTGCTGTCGTCGAAGAACCTGACCGCCCAGGTAAGCATGGGCATGATGTACGAACTGGACGCCATCGCCATGACCGTCATCGGCGGCGTCAGCCTGCAGGGCGGGCGCGGCTCGATCCTGGGGACCGTGCTGGGGGCGCTGATCTTCGGCGTCATCATCTCGGGCTTCACGTTCCTCAAGCTCGACGCCTATTACCAAGAGATGGTGAAGGGCGTGATCATCGTCGGCGCCGTCGTCCTGGACCAATGGCGCCAGCAGCGTCGCGGGAGGGGCTGAGATGTCCGACATCATTCTGGAAACCCGGGGCCTGACCAAGCGCTATGGCGGCGTCCATGCCCTGACCAACGCCAACTTCACCCTGCGCCGGGGCGAGCATGTCGCCATCATGGGGGACAACGGCGCCAAATCGACCTTCGTGCGCCAGATCACCGGCGTGGAAAAGCCGACCAGCGGCGAGATCCACTTCGACGGTCGCGAGCACCGCTTTGAAAGCCCGATCCAGGCGCGCGAGGCGGGCATCGAGACGGTGTTCCAGACGCTGGCCCTGGCCGACGATCTGGACGTGCCCTCGAACCTGTTCCTGGGGCGAGAAGTTNNCCGGCTGCGGCTTGGGCCGTTCTCGATCCTCGACAAGAAGGCGATGCGCGAGGCGTCCATGCAGGCGCTGGTGAAGACGGGGGTGAAGATCCCCAACCTGATGAACACCATCCGGCACATGTCGGGCGGACAGAGGCAATGCGTGGCCATCGCCCGCACCGCCGCCTTCAAGTCGAAACTGGTGATCATGGACGAACCCACCGCGGCACTTGGCGTGCAGGAAACTGCGCAGGTGGAAAACATCATCCGCACGCTGAAGGCNCGGGGTGAGCCCCTGATCCTGATCAGCCACAACATGCGGCAGGTCTTCGATCTGGTGGACCGCATCGTGGTGTTCCGCCGCGGCCGCATCGTCGCCAACCTGCGCAAGGAAGAGACCAACGGCGAGGACGTGGTGTCCTACATCACCGGCGCCAAGACCGGCGCCGAATATGCGGAGGCATCGTGAGCCTGCACGCCGACACCCACGCACTGATCTTCGGCGGCACCCAGGGCCTGGGCCTGGCCATCGCCGAGGCTTTGGCCGCGCAGGGCTGCACCCGGCTGGTGCTGGCCGCCCGCGACCGCGTGAAGGGCGAGGCGGCGGCGGAAAAGCTTGGCGCAACCTTCCTGCCGGTCGATCTGGGCGACGCGGCCTCGGTCATCGCCTGCGTGGACAAGGCGGCCGAGCGCATGGGCCGGGTGGATGCCCTCTGCCTCGGCGCCTCGACCGACCGCGGCTCGATCCTGGATACCACGCCCGAAGGCTGGGACAGCGTGATGGCCGCCAATGCCAAGGGGCCGTTCTTTGCCATCCAGCGCTGTGCGCAACTGGCGAGGACNAAGGGCCACCCGGCCAGCATCGTCACCATCCTGTCGATGGTCATTCATTGCGGCCAGTCGTTCCTGGCGCCCTATTCGGCGTCNAAGGCAGCGCTGGCGAATGTGACGAAGAACGCCGCCAATGCGCTGCGCCGTGACCGCATCCGCGTGAACGGCATTTCCTGCGGCTGGATGGACACGCCGGGCGAAGACGCCGTGCAGCGCCGCTTTCATGGCGCGGGCGACGGTTGGCTGGCCGAGGCCGAGGCGAAGCAGCCCTTTGGCATGCTGGTGAAGCCCGACCATGTGGCGGGGTTGGCTGCCTATCTGCTGGGGCANTCGGGGGTGATGACCGGCTCTCTCATCGACTTTGACCAGAATGTCTCGGGCGCCTATCCCGAGTAAGACCCAGAAGAGGAACCTGTCATGAGCCTCCGTTTCGCCATCCTCGGGGTAAGCCGCATCGGCCAGGTCCATGCCCGCGCCGTGGCCTCGACGCCCGGCGCCCGGCTGGTGGCCATCGCCGACCCGGTGGCCGCCGCCGCCGGTCATTGCGCGCCGCCTATGGCTGCGACATCCGCAGCATCGACCAGATCGAGGCCTCGGGCGATGTGGATGCCGTGGTGATCTGCACCCCCACCGACACCCATGCCGACCTGATCGAGCGCTTCAGCCGCGTAAGGGCGGTGTTCTGCGAAAAGCCCATCGACCTGTCGCTGGCGCGCGTGGCCCAATGCCTGAAGGTGGTGAAGGAAACCGGGGCGACACTGATGGTCGGCTTCAACCGCCGCTTCGACCCCGATTTCATGGCGGTACGGGCCGCCATCGACGCGGGAAAGGTCGGGACGGTGGAAATGGTGACGATCACCAGCCGCGACCCCGGCCCGCCGCCCTATGACTACATCACCCGCTCGGGCGGCATCTTCCGCGACATGACCATCCACGATTTCGACATGGCGCGCTGGCTGTTGGGCGAAGAGGTGGACAGCGTCTTCGCCTCGGCCTCGGTGCTGACGGATGCGAAGATCGGCGAGCTGGGCGATTATGACAGCGTGAACGTGATCCTGCGCACCGCCTCGGGCAAGCAGGCGATCATCACCAACACCCGCCGCGCCAGCTATGGCTATGACCAGCGCATCGAGGTTCTGGGCTCGAAGGGCATGGCGGCGGCGGAAAACCACGGCGAGAACCGCATCGTGCTGGCCGATGCCGACGGCTTCCACACCGCGCCGCTGCTGAACTTCTTCATGACGCTACATCGCGGCCTATGCCAACGAGATCGCCAGTTTCATCGCTGCCGTCACCGCCGGGACCGAAACGCCCACAACCGGGGACGACGGGCTTCAGGCCCTGGCGCTGGCCGAAGCGGCGCTGAAGTCGGTTGCCGAAGGCCGGCTGGTGAAGGTGGCCGAGGTTCTGTGATGGCGCGCGACCTGGACCTGATCACGATCGGCCGGTCGTCGGTCGATCTTTACGGCGCCCAGGTCGGTGGTNNACTGGAGGACATGGGGTCCTTCCAGAAATACGTCGGTGGCTCGCCCACCAACATGTCGGTGGGCACCGCGCGCCTGGGGCTGAAATCGGCGCTGCTGACGCGGGTGGGCGACGAACACATGGGCCGCTTCATCCGCGAACAGCTGGCGCGCGAAGGCGTCTGCGTCGATGGCGTGATCACCGATCCCGAGCGGCTGACCGCGCTGGTGCTTCTGGGCATCCGCGACGAGCACCGCTTTCCCTTGATCTTCTACCGCGAGAACTGCGCCGACATGGCGCTGTGCGAAGCCGACATNCGCCCCGCCTTCATCGCCCGCGCCCGCGCCGTGGTGGCGACGGGCACGCATCTGTCGCATCCCCGCACCGAAGCCGCGGTGCTGAAGGCGCTGCGGCTGGCGCGCGANGGGGGCGCGCAGACGGCGCTGGACATCGACTATCGCCCGAACCTCTGGGGCCTGTCCGGCCACGGCGACGGCGAGAACCGCTTCATCGAAAGCGCCGCCGTCACCGCCAAGCTGCAATCCACGCTGCCGCTCTTCGACCTGATCGTGGGCACCGAGGAAGAGTTCCACATCGTAAGCGGCACCACCGACACCATCGCGGCGCTGCGGGCCGTGCGGGCGGTGTCGGGCGCCACGCTGGTCTGCAAGCGCGGGCCTATGGGGGCCGTGGCCTTCACCGGCGCCATTCCCGACACGCTGGACGAGGGTGAGGCTGGTCCCGGCTTTCCCATCGAGGTGTTCAACGTCCTCGGCGCNGGCGACGGCTTCATGTCGGGCCTCTTGAANGGCTGGCTGGATGGCGCGCCCTGGCCTGTGGCGCTGAAATACGCCAATGCCTGCGGCGCCTTCGCCGTCAGCCGCCACGGCTGCGCCCCCGCCTATCCCAGCTGGGAAGAGCTGCAGTTCTTCTTCGCCCGCGGCATCGTGCGCAAGGACCTGCGCAACGACGCGGCGCTGGAGCAGGTCCACTGGTCCACCAACCGCGCGGGCGACTGGTCCACGATGCGGGTCTTTGCCTTCGACCACCGCATGCAGCTGGAAGACCTGCGGGGTGCCTCGCCAGAGAAGATCGGCGCCTTCAAGGAGCTGTGCCTTCAGGCCGCCACCCGCGTGCANAGGGGGCGCCCAGGCTATGGCATCCTCTGCGACAACCGTCTTGGCCGCGCCGCGCGCGCGGCTGCCGAAACCGGTCTCTGGATCGGTCGCCCGGTGGAATGGCCGGGCTCGCGCCCGCTGTCGCTGGAGCCCGAGTTGGGCCCCGATTTCGGCGGGCTGGCCGAATGGCCGCTGGCCCATGTCGTGAAGGTGCTTTGCTTCTACCACCCCGACGACCCGCCCGAGATGAAGGCAGATCAGGAGGCGACTGTCGCCCGCCTGTTCGCTGCCGCCCGGCGCAACCGGCTGGAGTTCCTGCTGGAGGTCATCCCCTCGAAGGTAGGCCCGGTGGATGACATGACCACGGCCCGNGTGATCCGCCGCTTCTACCAGATCGGCGTTTTCCCCGACTGGTGGAAGCTGGAACCGATGCGCAGCGAGGCCGCCTGGGCCAATGCCGTTCAGGCGATCACCGAGAACGACCCGCACACCCGCGGCATCGTCGTGCTGGGCTTGGGCGAAAGCGAAGCGGCGCTGGCCGAAAGCTTCGCCCTGGCCGCGCGGTTCGACCTGGTGAAGGGCTTCGCCGTCGGCCGCACGATCTTTGCCGAGGCGGCGGCCGGTTACATGGCCGGTCGCATCGCCACCGAAGAGGCGGTCGCCATGATGGCCGCGAACTACGAGCGGCTCTGCGTCCTTTGGGACCGGGCGAGGGATAGGACATGACAACGATCCGGCTGACCGCTTCCCAGGCAATGGTGCGCTGGCTGGCAGCGCAGAAGACCGAAACCGGCGAGAGCTATTTCGCCGGGGTCTGGGCAATCTTCGGCCATGGCAACGTGGCGGGCATCGGCGAGGCGCTGCAAGGCGCGCAGGACATCCTGCCCACCTTCCGCGGCCAGAACGAACAATCCATGGCCCATGCCGCCATCGCCTATGCCAAGCAGCTGCGCCGCCGTCGCGCCATGGCGGTGACCTCGTCCATCGGGCCGGGCGCCCTGAACATGGTGACCGCCGCGGCGCTTGCCCATGTGAACCGGCTGCCGGTGCTGTTCATCCCCGCCGACGTCTTTTCCGGTCGCGGCCCGGACCCGGTGCTGCAACAGGTCGAAGACTTTGCCGACGGGTCGGTAACCGCCAACGACTGCTTCCGCCCGGTCAGCCGCTATTTCGACCGCATCACCCGGCCACAGCAACTGCTGACCGCCTTGCCCCGCGCCCTGCGGGTGATGACCGACCCGGCCGACTGCGGGCCGGTGACGCTGGCCTTCTGCCAGGACGTGCAGGCCGAGGCCTTTGACTGGCCGGAAGAGTTCTTCACGCCGAAGACCTGGCGCTTCCGCCGCCCGCCCGCCGACCCGGTCGAGGTCGAGCGCGTCGCCGCCCTGGTCCGCGCCGCGAAGCGCCCGCTGATCCTGGCCGGAGGCGGCGTGCTGTTCTCGCAAGCCGAGGCCGCGCTGACGGATTTCGCCGAACGCCATCGCATCCCGGTGGTGGAAACCCAGGCCAAGTCGTCCCTTCCCTGGACGCATCCCCTGAACTTCGGCCCGGTGGGCGTGACCGGCGCGGCTTCGGCCAACGCGCTGGCGGAAAAGGCCGACCTCGTGATCGGCGTCGGCACGCGGTTCCAGGATTTCACCACCGGAAGCTGGGCGCTGTTCAAGGCGCGCGGGCGCAAGCTCGTGTCCATCAACACCGCCGCCTATGACGCGATGAAGCACGGGGCCGAGCCGCTGTGCGGCGACGCGCTGGCTGCGCTTGACCAGCTTTCGGCGGCACTTGGGACGCACCGCGCCCCGGCCCCGCCGAAGGGCCTGAAGGAAGCCTGGTTCGCCGCCGTCGATCCGCTGACCGCCCCGCCCGGCGAGGGCAACGCGCTGCCCACCGACCAGCAGGTGATCGGCGCCGTCCAGCGCGCCTCCCATGACGATACCGTGGTGATGTGCGCCGCCGGCACCATGCCGGGCGAGCTGCACAAGCTGTGGAAGGCACCGCGCCCCGGCGCCTATCACATGGAATACGGCTTCTCCTGCATGGGCTACGAAATCGCTTACGCCATGGGCATCAAGATGGCCGAACCCTCCCGCGACGTGGTCTGCATGGTCGGCGACGGCAGCTACATGATGATGAACAGCGAGATGGCCACGGCCGCCATGCTGGGCATCAGCTTCACCGTGGTCATTACCGACAACCGCGGCTACGGCTGCATCAACCGGTTGCAGATGAGCACCGGCGGGGCGGAGTTCAACAATCTTTACGCCCATGCCAGGGTCGAGACCCAACCCCGCATCGACTTCGCCGCCCATGCCGGGGCGATGGGGGCAACTGCGGTGAAGGTCGGCTCCATCGCGGAACTGGAAGCGGCGCTGGCCCGCCGGAGTACGATCCGCGGCCCCTATGTCATCGTCATCGACACCGATCCCTATCCTTCGACGCCGCATGGCGGGCATTGGTGGGACGTGGCCGTGCCGGAAGTCTCGGCCCGGCCGCAGGTGCGGGCTGCCCGCGCGAATTATCTCAAGAACCGCAAGGACCAATCATGATCCGCTTCGGCACGAATCCCATCGCCTGGGCGAACGACGACGACCGTTCCATCGGCGCCGACATCCCCACGGCCCGCATCCTGGACGAAGCTGGCCGCCAGATCGGCTTTGACGGCATCGAGAACGGCCACCGCTGGCCCGACGACCCCGAAGCGCTGCGGGCGCTGCTGGCGGGCTATGGTCTGGCCTTCATCTCGGGCTGGTATTCCACCAACCTGCTGGTCCAGTCGGTCGAGGCCGAGATCGCCGCCTGCCAGCCGCACCTGGCGAAACTGCTGCACAACGGTTGCAAGGTGATGATCGTCTGCGAGACCTCGAACGCCATCCACGGCGACGCCGCCAGGCCGGTGAACGACCGCCCGCGCCTGTCCGAAGTCCTGATGACCGAGTTCTGCACCAAGCTGGAGGCCTTCGCCGCCTATCTGGCCGGGCAGGGCGTGACGCTGGTCTATCACCATCACATGGGCACGATCATCGAAAGCCCCGCCGAGATCGATGCCTTGATGGCTGGCACCGGCCCGCATACCCACCTGTTGTTCGACGCTTACCACTGCGCCTTTGGCGGCGGCGATCCGCTGGCGGTGCTGTCGCGCCATGTCGGCCGGGTGCGCCACTTCCATGCCAAGAACATCCGCCCCGATGTCGTGGCGCGGGTACGGGAAGACCGGCTGTCCTTCCTGCAAGGCGTCGTGGCCGGGGCCTTCACCGTGCCGGGCGACCAGGAGGGCGGCATCGACTTCGGCCCGCTGCTGAAGGTGCTGGTAAGCGCCTATGACGGCTGGATCGTGATCGAGGCGGAGCAGGACCCCAAGGTCCGCAATCCGCTTCTGTACCAGACGCTTGGCCTGGCCACGCTGAAGCGGCTGTCGAAAGAGGCCGGGCTGATCTGACGAAGGAGGTGCCGATGTCCCGGCTATTGGTACGACCGACAGGCCAGACCGGCCGCGTCCACGATATCACGCCGCAAAGCGCGGGCTGGGGCTATGTCGGCTTCCAGCTCTGGCGCCTTGCGCCCGGCGAGACGGCCTCGGGCAGCCTCGGCGACCGCGAGGCGATCCTGGTCTTCGTCGAGGGCAAGGGCCGCGTCACCGGTGCCAAGGATTGGGGCGAGATGGGCGACCGCATGGACGTCTTCGAAAAGACCCCGCCGCATTGCCTGTATCTGCCCGACGGCAGCGACTGGTCGGTGACGGCAACCACCGCTCTGACGCTGGCCGTCTGCACCGCCCCCGGCAAGGGCTGCCATGCCGCCGCGCGGCTCGGGCCGGAGGGCATCGAGCTGACCCCGCGCGGCAAGGGCACCAACACGCGCTACATCAACAACATCGCGATGGAAGCGCTGGATGTGGCCGATAGCCTGCTGGTGACCGAGGTCTTCACGCTTGCCGGGCACTGGTCCTCGTACCCGCCGCATCGGCACGACGAGGACCGCTTCCCGACNATGACCTATCTGGAAGAAACCTATTACCACCGCCTGAACCCGCCCCAGGGCTTTGGCATCCAGCGGGTGTTCACCGAGGACGGCAGCCTGGACGAGTGCATGGCCGTCGCGAACCATGACGTGGTGCTGGTACCCAAAGGCCACCACCCCTGCGGCGCACCCTATGGCTATGAGATGTATTACCTGAACGTCATGGCTTACCCGCTGCGCAAATGGCGCTTTGCCAACCACCCCGACCACGACTGGATCGCCAGGCGCGACGCTTGATCGGACAGGCGCGCCCGTCCGGCCCGGCAGCGCGGGCGACGTGGCGCAGGAACGCATCGCGCATGGCCTGCGCCTCGACCCCGGCCCGACTTGGCATGGTCATTCCTTTCTTCCTGCCGGAACACGAGTTCCGGCAGGACGGTTTCCCACACGTCGCGCTTGATGGCGCTTTGCCACGCCTCTTCGTTGTCGATCTTTCTCCACAGGACGATCGCGCCCACTTGACCCTTGACGAGCGTCGTGCCGGGTGGGGGCGTCCATTTCGTCGCCATGCGGCCCAGGGTCTGTCCCCTGGCATCGAGGATCAGCCATCTTCCCTCGCGGCGCTCCAGCGTGACAGGATCGCCGACTTCGGCCCCGGTGATCGCCTTCGCAGAGGGGCTGCTTTCGCCGATGCGGCTTACGAATGACAGGTCAACGGCGCTCATTTCCGGAAGAAGGTACTGGTCTGGCTCGGGCAGGTCGATGTGCCGCGGCGCGGGGATGGTGCGGATGAGTTCGCTTTCGCTGTCGGCGTGGACGAAGACATGGTCGCCAGAGGTGACCACGGCCAGCGTGCGCCGCGCCCGCGTCATGGCGACATAGAACAGCCGCCGGGGCGCCTCGCCGTCCTCGCCCTGCGAAAGCGCCGCCCAACCGCCGTTCAGGATCACGACATGGTCGAACTCCAACCCTTTTGACCGATGCGCCGTCAGCAGCAGAAGCCCGCGCTGCCCCTCGCGCACGTCGCGCGCCCATTCGGCGAGCCATTCCACGGCATCCGGCACCGGGATCGTCTTCGAGCCCAACTCGCGGGCGAGGGCTGCGATGCCCTCTGCAATCAGGTCAACCCAGCGGGTTCGCCGCTGCCGGTTCAGCACGTCGAGGATGTCCTGGATCGTCAGCATTGCCGCGGGGTTGGCGCGCAGCCCTGCCACCAGCGCCCGCATCTCCCGCATGCGCCAGACGCTCGGAAGCGCCTCATTCGCCATCTGAACGGGAAGGCCGAGCTTCTCCATATAGGCCCGGACCGGCCCCAGGCGCCGCCAGTCGCGCGAGATGATCGCGGTCCGGCTCCAGGCAAAGTCGGGGTCAAGATGCGAAAGCCGGACCAGTTCGTCCACCGCCGCCATGGCCTGAGCCGTCTCGCCCGCACCGACATCCAGGAACTGCACCCGGCCTCGTCCGACCGGATCATGGATCGCCATGACCCCTCCGCCGGGATCAAGGCCGCGCAGCCGGTTCACGGTAATCGGATGACCTGCCTTCATGCGGTCGCGGGCGGGCTCGATGACCTGGTTGGCGGCGTCGATGATGTAGCNGGTCGACCGGTAGTTCTCGGTCAGGAACTTCGGCTTCGCCCGGTAATCCTCTTCGAAGCGGCGAATGAAGGTGATCGAGGCGCCGTTGAAGGAATAGATGTTCTGGTCGTCGTCCCNCACGGCAAAGAGGCTCAGCCGCTGGTCGGGGTCTTCCAGGGACCGCCCGGCGACGGCGGCGATCAGCGCGTATTCCTGCGGCCCGATGTCCTGGTATTCGTCCACAAGAATCCAGCGATAGCCCTGGATCAGCGCCTCGCGCTGCGCCTCGGCCTCGGCGCGGCCAAGCCCCTCGCCNNTAACAATCAAGGCCACGGCTTCGCGGAGGATCGCGTCGAAGTCACGCTNCTCGGTTCCGGTGAAGCTTGCGCCGACCAGCCGCATCGCCAGCGCGTGACAGGTCGAGACGGTGACGAAGGACGCATCCTCGCCCACCAGGTGGCGCAGTCGCGCACGGATCTCGGCCGCGGCATGGCGGTTGTAAGTGAGGACAAGGATGCGCTCGGGGTCCTCGCGGCGCACCCTCAGAAGATAGGCAATGCGGTGGACCAGAACCCGGGTCTTGCCGGACCCGGGACCCGCCAGGACCAGGACATTGGTCTCTTCTCGGTCGTCGGCCACGATGTCTTGCTGGGCCGGGTTGCCCAGGTCATCGACGATCTGCCGAAAGGCGCGCCCGGTGGTCTGACGACGCAATTCCACACCGCGCCCGGGCAGCCAGCGGCGCAGGAACTGATCCTGGTCAAGCGCGAAGTAGTCTGCCGCCAGACGCTGCGCCTCTTCGATCCGGTCGAGGCCCCTTTCGGCATAGGCCGCCATGACATGTGTCTGCAGCGTCTGCTCGCGGTAATGCTCTTGCAGGGGCAGATAGTCCTTCGCAGTGAAACCCGCACGGGAAGGGTTGAGGTGGATCGTCATGGCCGAGCGGAAGACGGTCAGCCCCTTGCCCAATGTCACGACCTGCTGTTCGTGCAGCCACAGAAGCGCACGCTCCATGAGCTTCGTCATGTCCTTGACCGCACCGCAAAGCACCGCATCGGCGTTGAGGACGGCCAGAAGCTCGCCCAGGGTGGTCTCGACCTGGATATCCTTGCCCCGGGTGCCCTGTGGGACTTTGGCGATCAGGAATTCAAGAAGCCGCTCCGCCGCCGTCCAGCGCAGGGCTGCCGTCTGGTCCACCACCCTCCAGGACCGCTGCAGCGCCACCTCCAGCGTTCGGGACGAGAGCTTCCTCAGCCGGATATTGCCCTGACCGCCCTCTTCGTCGCGGCCATCGCGCTCGATCGACCGCAGGAGACGTTCAAGGATATGGGGNNTTACGCCCGCATGCCCCAGCTCTTTCATCCTGTGGCTGGCCAGCGTCAGGTCGAGAGGGCCGCCAACGTCCGGCGCCATCTCGCGCATTGTCGAAATCAGAGTTCTTTCCAGCGCCATCGCGCCGGAAAAGCGCGCCCGGGACGCATTCTCGACCCCGACATGGACCAGAACGGTGATGGCAATGTCGTTGCGGGCAAGTCCAAGCGCCTCAAGGTCTGCCAGGGCCTTGGTCAGGCCCCGATGCGTCAACCCGCTGACCCCGGTCAGATCGTCGGTCGTGATGCCCTGGTCGGCGGGCGCGTTCATGATGTGCCGCACGAGGGTCAACAGCTGCTTGCGCCGCGCCTCGGTGATGCCGGGTCTGGCCAGCCGCCAGGCGGCTTCGTCCAGCGTACGCACCAGAAGCGACGAGGGGAATATCTGCACACGGTTTTCCTCTCGGCTGACGAGCGTTGCCTCCTCCAGCCAGGCGACAGAGGTCTTGACCCGCGTGTCTTCGGTCGCGGAATCGCGAAGGAATTCGCGGTCCTTCTCCTCACGCACGATCTCGCCCGGCGTTGCGACCACCGTGCCGGCATTCCGCCCCTGCTCGTCGATGCGCCGCAGCGCCTTCAGGATGGCGCCGATCTCGTGGCGCTCCAGCCGAGAGCGGGCCGAAAGAGTGAACTGCCGCTCGACATCGGTGCTGTCATAAAGAAGGACGCAGTCGGNTGGCTGACGATCACGGCCCGCCCGCCCCGCCTCTTGCAGGTAGTTTTCAAGCGACCCCGGGATATCGGCATGCAGGACCAGGCGGATGTCGGGCTTGTCGATCCCCATGCCGAAGGCATTGGTCGCCGCGATCACGCGCAGCTTGCCGGTCCGGAAATCCTCCTGGACCGAGTTCTTGTCATCCGGCGTCAGCCCGGCGTGGAAGTGTTCCGCAGAAAGTCCTTGGTTCTTCAGGAACGCCGCCACCCGCTCGGTTGCCTTGCGGGTCGCGCAGTAAACCACGGCGCCGGATTTGCCCGAGCCGTCGCGCAGGTCCGGCAGGTGCGTCTCCAGCACCCGCAGGATGTCGCTATGCTTGCCCTCCCTCCCTGTCCTCTGCACCGAGAAGGTCAGGTTCGCCCGCGTCGTCCCGCCATCGAAGAGGCAGAGCTCGACCCCCAGCTTTTCCTGGAAGTAGGTCGTGATGTCGGCCACCACCTCGGGCTTGGCCGTTGCGGTCAGGCAAAGCACCGGGGCCGGGGGCGCATCGCCCGTGAACTCGCGGATGAAGCGACCGATATAGCGGTAGTCCGGACGGAAGTCGTGGCCCCATTTGCTGACGCAATGCGCCTCGTCCAGCACCCAAAGCCCGACCTCGCGCTGCTTCAACACGCCGCGCACCGAAACAGACCGCAGCTGCTCGGGCGAGATCAGCAGGATCGCCGCCTGGCCCAGGCGCACGCGGTCAAGCGCCTCTTGCCGTTCGGGCATCGAAAGCAGGCCGTTGATGGTGACTGCCGAGGAGATGCCCGTGCGCTCCATCCCCTGGACCTGGTCGGCCATCAGCGCAACCAGAGGCGAAATGACAACGGTCAGCGCCCCCGTCTTGTCATAAAGGCTGAGGCCCGGGACCTGATAGCAGACAGATTTCCCCGTCCCCGTGGGCAGGATACCCAGGACATGGGCGCCGCCCATCACGCGCTCGACGATGACTTCCTGCAGGGNGCGGCCCAGGGCATCCTTGGGTTCGGGGCGGAACGCCGGGAAGCCGAACCACTTCTTCAGCGCGCCAAGGTTGTTCATCGTCGCGCACCACGGGCAGGCGGGCTTCCCGCAAATGGTGTCGCGCAAGGCCCGAACGATCAGCGCTGCCTCGGGAAAGGCGGCGCGCACCCAGGGCGGCATGACCGACTNCCCGCCCGATACCGAAATCCAGGCCAGCGCATAGGCCATGGGCCAGGCACGGCGCGGGTCGCTCAAGGACGCCAGCGCAGATGGCACCTGATCGGCGCAGGCCCGGCCCTCAAGCAGCCGCCGGATCGCCTTGAACGCGCTGGCCTGATCCGGCGCCGGGGCTTTCCGAACCTCCTGGAAGACGGCATCGAAGCCGTCTGAGCGATCCGTTCGCGTCGCAAGGTAATGCCAGGCGATCAGGGCGTCAGCGGATTGCGCCCGGAATGCATCAAGCTGGTTCTCCAAGACTTGAAAGACCAGCCGCGCGTCAAGTTCCGGGTCGTTCACATGCCCTGCCTGCAGCCGCCCATCTTGATAGTGCTTGACGAGGTGATGATAGGGGTTGCGCGGAAAGGCCAAGGGGTTCAGCCAAAGCGTGTCGATCGGCGCCCGCATCTTTTCGCGCAGACGGGGGCGGGCGGCGAGAAGGTGTTCGATGTCGTGGCGCAGGATGTTGTGGCCGAGGATGTGGGGAACATCGTCCAGCGCCGCTTCCAGAAGATCGAGGGATCGCGCGAGACCGCCCTTTGCCGCCACCACCGCGGGTCCATCCTGCCGGACCGCCGCAAGATCGAAAATCCTGGCGGCCTTCGGATCGACTTCAAGATCGACAGAGAGGCAACGCTCCGGGAGGGAGGCTTGTTCTCGGATCGGGAACGCAGGAAACTGAAGAAAGCCATCGGAATTGGACCGACGCGAGGGCGATTGCTCCGTCTTAGGGTGGCCTGGCGAACCTAGCAAGAGACGTGCGCCCATGAACGCGCCCCGTCACGTCGCCCGACAGCCGCAATTTGACGCGGGGATGCCCTGGCGCGTGGATACGACGGCCCCGCACAATCGGCGCGATCCGTGTCCTGGTCCGCAGCGGGAAGGCGATGCCAGCACCCTGTCGCCAGACGCGCGGACCCCTTGGCGCGCCGCGATGCTGCCCGCCTTCGTGCCGGAGCTCAATGCGCCGCTGCGGGCAAAGCCCGGCAATGCCTTGGCAGGTGGGATTCCGTGGAACCCGAAGAAATGAAGTCTAACCGGCGGGATGGTCAAGCCAGCGCGGCTCGCGCAGCCAGATCGGGGCATTCCTTGCATGGGTCGAAAGCTCCACCAAACGCCCAGTGCGTCATCCCGAAAGGGGCAAACGGTCTGGACGGATCCTGCAGGCTGGCAGCAAAGCCTGCGAGTCTCTGGATGGGGACATCCGGGCGAAGATTGCCGCCGGGGCGTTGGGGAAACGGTCGGTCACCCCGGAACCACGCGTCCAGCGGCCGTGGATGCTTGACCTCCTGAACATAGGAGTGCAGCGCAAAGACCAGGTAGGAGAAAGGACTTCCGATCCCGGCAGCGGCACCCTCAGTTCGGGAAACAGCCAAGCATGGCAAGGACCGAATTGCCCAGCAACTGCGCGTATTCGTCCAGGTCTTCAATGCAGGCGACCCGCATCGAAAGGCAAAGAAGACCCTGCACCGCGCACAGAACACGGGAATCGTCTTCGTCAAGAAAGCGGTAGCGCGTGAAATGCGGCGCCGACAGTGCCAGCAATCGCCCGGCAAGATAGGTCCGCGCCGCAGCCACCTTGTCCAGATCGACCGTTTCGGCAAAGGCCTTGTCCCCTGGCGTCTGCCAGCGAAGCCCTTGCAGATAGCTGGTCAGCCGCGCCAGTGGACTGCTCTGGACCGCGTCCGGCGCAGCAAGGTCAGGCTACCTTCGCCAGGCCAGGTCATGGCCGTGTCCGGTGCCGCCAGATCGGCGAAATCGAAGATGGGATCGTCCGAAACGCCAGGGTCAGGCTCGGCAAGCCTCCCGGTCGGGGTCTCCGTCACATGCCCCTGCATGGCTGCGGCCTGGTCCGGCCAAAGCTGCGCCGCGCCCGGAAAGAGCCGCCCCGAACCACCCTTGCGCGGGCGGGCGACGTGCTTGACAGGAAGAAACGCGAGGCGTCGATCTCGCCTTGCAGGTCAGGTTGAGGACGCACCTCGGGCGGGTGGGAATCCCGGAACGGCAGTCGCCCCGACTCTATCGCAAGACCATCGCCCGTTCCCGTATCCGTTGCATAGAACCGGGCCGTCGGCGCGGCCAGCGCGGGTTTGCCCCGAAGGCAAAGGAAGCCATCGACCGTTGACGGCAAGATCCTCGTCCTCAAGCTGCATCGCCCATTCCCGCGACAGGTCGGCGATGGGGTGCGCATCCTCTGGAAGCTCTCTGGCAAAGGCGGCTTGCACATCGCTGCGCAGCAGCGGCTCAAGCGGCATGTTCAGGCGGTTCAGCTGCCCTTCGTGATTGGGCGTTCCAAGACAGGGTCCGGTTTCGTCGAACAGAAGGGTGGCCATCATCGGGATCAGGGCGGGCTCCCAGCGATCCTCGACAGCCAGCACCGCGCAATGGGAATAGGAACGCCCCGGCTTGCCCTCGCCGTTCTCGGGCCGTGACTGGATTCGGGCGAACAGCCCGTAAAGGTGGTCGCCAACATGGACGGGCCGGTACAGAAAGGCGCCGCCAGGGCGGGTGCGCGCATCGACCGAATTCGCCCCCTGCCAGTTCCTTACAAACCGGTCCGGCGCGCAATACACCTGCAAGGCATCCGGAAATCCGGCGGACCGGGCCGTCATCCGATGGTCGGTGTTCGGCTTGATGGGGCCGCGATAATCCCGGCTTCCCTGGATCAGCTTGCCATAGACATACAGATGAACCCGGTAGCATTCCGGTTCCGACACCGAGTCGAAGGCATCCTGGCGGATCATGCCGGTTCCAGATCGTCGATCGAGGCATACATCGGCCCGGTGATGCGGCCCGTCAGGGCGAACAGCAAGGGCGGAGCCAGATTGAACGGCTGCCAGAGGTTCAGGGACCGGTTTTGCGAGACGGCCTGGGGGAAGTGGTCGCGGTAGCCGGGAAGACTGTCGTCGTCCAGGTCGTATTCGCTGACCGCACGGGTACGAAGCCCTGGCGCCCAAGGGTACCCATACCAATTCGCCGCACCGGTATGCCCGATGAACCCGAAGGTGGAAACCGGAAAGACCATGGTGCGGACAGAATCGCCATGCTTGCCCGCGCGAAGCAGGTCGCGGAACTGGTTCACACCCGCACAGTCCCTCGCGAGACCCAGGAAGGACTCGTGGTTTCGCGCGACCAGGCCCGCAGTGGGGCCTATGTCGCCCAGGACCATTTCGTATTTGGTCAGGCAGAGCGCCACATGGCGGAAAGGCACAGCGTTCGGGGTCGAGTTCTTCAACTCGCAGGCCAGCCGGTATTCCTCCAGAAGGCGGGCGCCCATTGACAGATCGTACTCGTCCCGCCCAAGAGTCAGACAGATGACCAAACCCGAAGACTGCACGACCGCGTCCCGATACTCGCTGCGGCGTTTGCGAAAGACTTCATCGTTGGCAAATTCCTGATGGTACCCATCCGGTGCAAGATCACCGCCACGCCCATCGACAATGGAGAAGTCGATAGAATACTGACTTGGCTCACTGCTGCGCCGCCACAGCGCCCGCTCCGTCCGCGCCGGCAGGCCGTAGCGCAGGCGCGCGCTGTATCGGCGCGCCTTGTCGGTGCCTTCGTTCCGGCCTTCGAAGGAGTCCTTGCCGCGCAGGATATTGTCGAAATGAGAGACCAGATTCTCATGGTCCATGCGACGCGCCTCGTCACCGTCCGGCAGCGTTTCAAGAACCGGATCTTCGACCCTATCCGGGCCTTCCTCCAGATCCCGCACCCGCGACGGATGGTTCAGAAGCGCGGCCAGAAGGTGCGTCTTGCCTGACTTGGACTGCCCGATCAGCGTGACGGTTTCGGACTTCTCGGCCATGTCGCGCGTCGGCTCCCAATAGGCACAGCCGGATGCGGCTTCAAATCCGCGATTGCGGCCAAGTATAAGGGACCTTACACTAAATTTTATTGATTGGAATAGGTGCGCGGATGCAGTTTGACTACCTCTGGGACAAGTCCGAGTCCGTCCTGCTTATCCACCTTTCGCCGACCGACCGGCGGTTGTCGATGGTCGGCGTGCTGGTTTCCGCCGATTTGGATGGGAAGACTTGGCCGCTTCTGGATGTTGCGTGTTCCGACTTCGACGATGCTGACCATACGCTTCATACACTGCTGGTTCCGCTGCCCCCGATTTGTTCAAGTCCGGCGATCCGGTCAGCGTGACCGTTGAGCCGGTCGCAGCTTTCGGGGCCGAACCCTTGCCTGCCGACAGGATCGCCCTGACGGACGGCGCCGCGGTGGCGGGCGCGCGGCCGGTCTGGTGGGAAATGCGCGACGAGGGCGGCTGGACCAGTATCCGGGTTCTGGAATCTCGCCCCGTGGCGGCGCCCAACATCGTTGTGGTGCAAAGCAACCGACGCGCCGATTCGATCTTTCCCGCCGTCCAGTCCGAAGCCGAAGAGCAAGGCGCTGCGCTGGTACTGGAGGTGGAAACTCTCCAGACTCCTGACGGATTGGAGCATGAAGTCGTGCTTCGGCCCGACCCGCGGGCGGCAGCACGACGGTGCATCTTCGCCTTCTTGCCGCCGACCCGACGGTCTGCGACATCCTTTCGGCGGAACACCCGGATATCGCGCTCCCTTCCCCCGCTTTTCGGCGACTCTGCCCCGGGGAACACGCGAACCGGTATCGTTCCACGTCCACTCCGGCGGGCGAACCAACCCGACAGCCGGGACCGAGGCCATCGTCCAGTTCCTTGACAGGCTGGTCGTATCGACGGTGCCGCCGCAGCCGATCAGGGTGATCCTGGCAGGTAGGCCCCGCGGGCAGATCGACTCTCCGGTGGTTTTGGTCGGCTTGGGCGACGGCGCCGTCGAGCTGGATGGTGGCGCGTTGCGGTCGCGGCTTGACGGGAACCTGGACGGAACAGCCCAATCCCCGTCGAGTGATCGCCCCTCGGGGTCGGTCCTGTACGCGCCCGGACCATCCGAAGCCTTCGTCGAAGCCCTGCGCTGCCAGATCGTCGCGCGGATCAGCCGCGCTTTTCCGACGCTGCCGCGCCTGCGTCCGGTGAATGCCGCATCCCTTCTGCAAAGCCCAAGCCTGTTTCAGACGCTTGCTGCCCTCGGCAGCGGCTGGCTGCCCCGGGTCAGGAGGGCGCCCTGCGCCGTGCGCTTCAGATCGGCCAGGACGAAGGTGCCGAATTGCGCCACCTTTGCGCGTTCGTGATGCGTTCACAGCTTGCGCAGCTGCGCCAGGGCGGATGGCGAACAGACTCTGCCGACATGGATGACGCGCGCATCGACCTCTGGCTCCATTCGCCGCTTGGGAATAGCTTTGGCTGTGTGGCCGTCCTGGGGTGGGACCGAAGCTGCCAGCTGCTTGCAGAGGGCCTGCGCCCCGATGCCATGAACCTGAGCGAACCATCCGAGACCGAGATGGATCGGTGGGCGGCGGCCACGTCCCGGCTGGAAATGCTGGTCCGACTGGACTTGGCGAAGGCAAGCCGCGCCGATCTTCTGGCCGATACTCATGACATGCGGCATTCGATGGCAAGGATCGAGGCCGACTGGGAAGACGCGCTGGATCTCATCGAAACCGCCCAATCCGAGATCGGATACTATCCGGCTCTGCCTCTGGAGGCGTTTCTTTCCCCGATCCCGGCAGCCGCCCGGACATGCGTCTGGTACAGACGCTGCGGGCAACTCTGATCCGGCGGCTTTCCGACACGCTTTCGCGGCACCGGCCGTCGAACTTGCGGGTCGCATGGCCCGCCGTCTCGCACAGGGCCTGCACGAGGATTTCCGCAAGCTGCTGGCGCTGGTCCAGCGGGAAGGCCTGATCCTGCCCAAGATGTTTGCACAACCCGGCGGTCTGATGGACGCGGCGGGTCCGGTGATATTCGTAGGCGACGCCGAAAGCCTTTCGGACTGGCTGACGGTTCGCAGCGATGACAATTCGCTGGTCCGGTCCTGGAAGGATGAAATTCAAGCGCAGCGTGGTCGCGGCCGGGAGGAAATGAGGCGCCAGCTGTGACCCGGTACCCGCTCGGTTTCCCTTGCTTTCTCTGGTCCGGACGGTTCCAGTTGCGTCGGACGATTTCCTGATCGACCCAGAACGAGGATCGAGGGCAATGCACGACCCGACCCAGAGGTGTAAGCGGATCATGGCCGCGGTGCTTGCCTGCGGGTTCATTGCCCGCCCGGCATTCGCCGATCCGGATCTGCGGATCTTCGTGGTCGATGCGGTGATGCTGGCCGGGATGGATGCAGCAATGCGCAACCAGACCGAAACCCATATCCGCGAAGACATCGCGCAATTGTCCGAAGACCCGCTTATGCACCCGATCTTGCCGCCTACCTGATGGTGCAGAACGGGCGCAGTACCCAGGTCTTCGGCTACACGCAGCTTCCAAAAGGCACCCGTGTGGATGGCGCTGTGCGCGACGGCATCAGAAAGGGATCGAACGTGCCATCGCGGGCCAGGCCACCGGGCGTCTGGATTTCTTAGGCGCTGCGCGGCCGGTTGCTGGACGTACTTGGCGACTCGGGGTTCTGCAGTCCGGTGGCAGCGTGGACCTGCATGTCTTTGCAGACGAATGGCGAGCGGCAGTGGATGCCGTCCACACCATATCGTCGGCAGACGGAGTAAGCGCCACGACCAGCAAGCGGCCAAGCCAGTGCTTCGTCCGCGACCTTGGCGAGCATACGCTCGTCAACGCGCCCTGGCCCGCAAACATCGAACTGCGCGTCGAACTGCGCCCCCGAGCAACGCGCGGCACCATCTGAACTTGCGCTTGGCACGCTGATTGCCGTGCTGTCGGGGGCATCAACCTGCCCTATGCGTATTCGCTTGGCATTGCGGGACCACGCTGTCCGCCCGGACGGCACCTGGCCCCGGCCTTCCTTCCACTGGACGATCCCGCAAACTGTGATCGCCCCGAGCCTCCGGATGGACCGACGACAGATCGGAAACCGCCCTGTGTCCCGGATAGCCCGCTGCTTGCCGCCAGTGACCCCGGACTGGTGCGCCGTCCCCTGAATCTGGTGGCGGTGGACGGGGATGGCGTGGCGACCGGGCTTGCGATCACCGCCCAGTCAGGTCCGGCAGCAAGCAGGGCGTCCTGGCACCTGGGGCCGGTCGCGGTTCAGCCGGGCGGAGCCCCGGACCTGGGCCAGATTCTGGCCCATGGATCGGGCGCGCCGTTGCGTCTGCTGGTGCAAGGCGCGGGTAACTGCTCCATGGCTCAACCGCTCCAGGCCGAGGTCGCCTTGATGGGTTCGTCACAAACCTCGGTCCACCTGGTGACCGCTCCTGTCGCTTGCGACGCGCTGGCCGCACCGATGGGCCTGTCCTTCGACCTCCTGACTGTGACGGTGAACTGAATGCGCCCGTTCTTGCATGCCGTGCTTGTCGCCTGCCTGATCGGGGCGACCCTGGCTATGCCCGCGACGGCACAAATCCTGGCACCCAGCGTCTTTGACCGGGTCGAGGGGCAACCCGGACGCGTGGTGTTGCTGGACGCTTCGGGCAGCATGGCCGAGACCGACTATCAGGATCGCCCGAAGGACCGCATGTCCCGCGCCAGAATCCTGTTCAACGACTACTCGAACGCCCTGCTGGATCGCGCCGATCCACTGCCGACCGCAGTCTATGCCTTTGGCAACCGTTTGTCCTGGCGCGACAACCACGGTCCGTACAAGGTATCGACCGATTATCCGCCCGATGGCCCGATGTGTGCCGACATCGAACAACTCTCGGGCTTTCAGCGCGTCGACGCGACCGCCGTCGAGGCGATGCAGGACCGCGTCGCAGGCATCAACGCCGCAGGGATGACCCCACTGCACGTCGCCCTGAACCATGCGCTCGGCTCTCTGGATCCCGATTTCGGCGGCGAGATTGTGGTGATCTCGGATCTGGATGTGCTGAACTGCCTGCCGCCGGGACAAACCCTGTGCGAGGCCATCGCGCCGCAGCTGGCACGGTTCAAGAACGTTACCTTCTCGGTCACAGTCACCGTATTCGAAACTCCGAACGCCAACGTGAAGAACGCGCTGAAGGAATGCCTCAGCGTCCGCTCGCACCTCTACCCCCCAACATGTCGGATTCCGAAGACCTTGTCGCCGACGCGCTTGCGATGGACGCGGTCACCTTCGTCCCGGCCTATACCGTCGAGCCGATCGATCCCGCTCCGATCAATGCCGCGCAGATCGCCTTGACCATTCGCGCTCAGTCAGGGGCGCACCGATCTATGAAGGCCCGCCGTCGCGCATCCAACTGCCGCCGGGCAGCTACGAGCTTTCTACCGTCATCGGCGGTCGCACCACGGCAGAGACCTTCTCGGTCTCTGGCGACGTCACGCTACCGATAAAGATCGAGCCACCCCGTATCCGCATCGATCTGGTTCAAGCCGGGCAGCAGGTTCAGGGCGCCGTAGCGCTGACAGTGACACGCCTCGGTTCTTCTGCCCCGCTGGCCGCGCCCGCCCAGATCAGGTCGGGCGATGTCCTGGCATTCGGAACCGGCGACTATCAGCTCCAGGCCAGCCTCCCGGACGGCACGTCGGCGATCGCCTATCTGACAACATCGCTGGGAAATGACGACATCGCTGTGCTTGAGTTTCCGTCGAGCCCTGCCAGTGGCTTGCGCACAGTGGACGTGTCGATCCGGATGCACGAACCCACGCTGGCTGCTGAGGTCAGGGCGGCCGGTCTGCCCGCGGATTTCTCGCCGTCGCTCAGTATCGACGGCTATGGTCCGCTGCCCCCGGTATGGGTCGATACAGCTGGCACCGGCCACATACCGGGTCGTGGTCGAGGGGCTGCCGACACGCTTGACCTGGTCGTCACGCCCGCGCCTGCGTCGGCCTACCCGCTGCGGATTCTGGTCGAGGTTGTGCCCGGCCGCTTCGCCGCCCGGCTTGGACCGGTCGGCCGAACGATGCGTCTGATCGACGCCGCCACGGGAACCCGAATTGGCGAATTCCATGATGCCGTCGCGGAACACAGCCTGCCCGACGGGGCCTATGCGCTGGAATTGCTGGACGAAGCTTAAGAATGCCACGGACCGCCGCGAATTCCGCGCACAGCCAGGCAGTGTCGCGATCATCGACTTCTAGGGTCAGTCCCCGTTCATCTTGCTTCCGCGGCGAGATGGCTCTGCGATTCAAGGCTCTGGCGAACCGGAGAGCTCGACGACGCGACCTGAAGGCGCAACGGCGACTGCAAAAGGCTGGTCGAACCAAAGGGAGCATGGACACGAAGTTGCGCCGTCGCCGATGCCGACGGGCGCCCGATCCGCTGCTTCATGCCCGATCCGCTTCTTCATGACCGCGGGCCAGGTCAGCGACTACACGGCTGAGCCTGCCGAAGGCGGAATGGTTGCTGGCTGACAGCGGCTATGACGCCGACTGGTTCAGAGATGCGTTGAAGGACAAGGGGATAAGGCCCTGCATTCCCGGCCGGAAGTCGCGCGCCAGGCCCATCAGGCACGACAAGCGCCGTTACAAACGCCACAACCGGATCGAGATCATGTTCAGGCGGCTCAAGGACTGGCACCCGCCACGACGGATGTCCCAAGGTCTTCCTCTCCGCCAAAGCCCTCGCGGCAACCGTCATGTTCGGGCTGTGAAACAAGAACGAGTCCTCACCCTGGGGTATCACGGCCAGCGGATGATCTCGGGGATGGCCTTGAAATACCTGAAGGGGCAGGGCTTGGGCAACGTGGCAGGGCATCGGCCAGGCCGACCAGCTTCGACTGAAGTTCCTCTGCCACCGCCTGCTGGTCAGTTGGGGCTGAAACAGCCGCAGCCTCAGCGCAGGCGGCGCCCGTCGCCGCCGGCTTCGAAGATCAGGGCGTCCGCCGGATCGAAGGTCAGCCCGGTCAGCGCGCCCGTGTTCAGGGCGACCGTGCCGCCGGTCTCGACCACCAGCTTTTCGCCTGACGGCCCCGAGAGATGCGCATAGGTCACCCCGCCAAGCGCCTCGACAATGTCGATCCGGTGGCTGTCGCCCGCCACCAGGCGCAGCGACTGCGGACGCAGGCCGACGACCACCTTGGCCCCGGCCCNCGGCAGCGCAACCGCGGTTGAAAGATCGGCCGAAAGGCCCGGCACCCTGCATCGGTAGGCCTCCAGCACCTCGGCGGCGAAGAAGTTCATCGCCGGGCTGCCGATGAAGCCTGCAACAAAGCGGTTGTCAGGGTCGCGGTACAGGTCAAGCGGCTTGCCGACCTGTTCGATCCGGCCTGACCGCAGCACCACGATCTTGTCGGCCAGGGTCATCGCCTCGACCTGGTCATGGGTCACATAGATCATCGTCGCCCCGATCTCGCGGTGCAGGCGGGCGATCTCGACCCGCATCTCGACCCGCAGTTCGGCGTCAAGGTTGGAAAGGGGTTCGTCGAACAGAAAGACTTCGGGTCCGCGCACGATGGCGCGCCCGATGGCGACGCGCTGGCGCTGACCACCCGAAAGCGCCTTGGGCTTGCGCTCCATCAGCGGTTCCAGCTTCAGGATGCGCGCGGCTTCGGCGACCTTCGTGCGGACAACTTCCTTCGGATGCCCCGTCATCTTCAGGCCGAACCCCATGTTCTCGGCCACGGTCATGTGGGGATACAAGGCATAGGTCTGGAAGACCATCGCCACGCCACGCTCCGACGGATCAAGCTGGGTGACATCGCGGTCACCGATCCGGATGGTACCGCCGGATGTTTCCTCCAGCCCGGCGATCATCCGCAAGANGGTCGACTTGCCACAGCCCGAGGGCCCGACAAAAACGCAGAACTCCCNCTCCGCGATTCCCAGGTCAACACCGTGGATCACCTGAACCTCACCGAAGCGCTTGACCACGCCGCTCAGCGTTACCCCTGCCATGACATCCTCCTTACCCTTTTTCCGGAAAGCGCCAGTCTTCGGCTACGGCCGCGATCTGCGCTGCGATATCCTTGATGTGCCCGGCCTGCGCTTCCAGCGCCGGAAGGCTGGTGCGGGCGGTGGTCGACGTCACCGACAGCGCCCCGATCACACGGCCGGACCTGGTGAGAATCGGTGCGGCGCAACAGATGATGCCTGTCTCGTGCTCTTCGCGGTCGAAGGCGTGACCGCGGGCGCGAATTGCCGCAAGTTCGGCCTTCAACCTCTCGGGGCTGTCCAGGGTTTCGGCGGTGAACCGGTGAAAGCTCTGCCGGGCAAGCGCCGCCTCCAGCGCGCCTTCGTCCAGAAAGGCCAGCATCGCCTTGCCAACCCCGGTGCAATAGGTACCNNCAACCTTGCCCGCGCTGGAGAACATCTCGACGGGCTTCGCCGCGTTGCGCTTGTCGGCATACAGAACCTGCCCCTGATCCATCTGCGCCAGATGAATCGTCTCGCCGGTTTTCGCGGCCAATTCATCAAGATAGGGCCGAGCGAGCGGGGCAAGCGAGGATTGCGCCCAAGCCGCGTGGGCAAGCCGTACCAGCCGGACGCCAAGGGCATAGGTGCTCTGGTCAGGGTCCATGACCAGCATCCCCTGATGGGTCAGCGTCTGGAGCAGCCGGTACAGCGTGGCCTTGGGGTAGCTGGATTGCTGGAAGAGATCGGAAAAGCGCACCGGGCGGCCATGGCTTGCGACCATGTCAAGGACGTCCAGCGCCTTGCCGACCGTGCCGTCCGCGTGCCCCTCGGTGCCCATGTCCCTTCCCGTCACTGCGATGTTGACAGAGGGGATGATAGCGAACATAGTTTCCAACATTCAAGACAAAGTTTCACATAATGGAACCGCACGGGAGGAAACCATGGTCCATAAGAAGAAGGGCGCCCTTGCCCTTGTGGCGGCATTGCTGCTGACCACCTCGGCATTTGCCCAAGACAAGCGCGTCGTCACCTGGAATGCCGATTACGATCCGATTCCACTGGCGGCCGCCGAAGCCCTGATCGCCGATTTCGAGGCCGCGAACCCCGAGATCGACATCCAGCTGACCAACTTCGACCACGAAGGCTACAAGAACGCGATCCGGAACTTCCTGACCGCGGANCCNCCGGACCTGGCCAACTGGTATGCCGCGAACCGGATGCGTCCGTTCGTCGAGGCGGGCCTCTTCGCCGACATTTCGGACGTCTGGGCAGCAAACGGGCTGAACGAAGCGCTTGCTTCGTCTGTCCTGTCGTCGACCATCGACGGCAAGCAGTACGCGATCCCCTACACCTACTATCAGTGGGGCATCTACTATAACCGCGACGCCTACAAGGCGGCGGGCGTGGAAGTTCCCGGCCCCGATGGCGTGACCTGGGAACAGTTCCTTGCCAACTGCGACAAGTTCAAGGCCGCAGGCATCGACTGCGTGACCACCGGGTCGAGCGCTTTGTGGCCGGTTGCAGGCATCTTCGACTATGTGTCGATGCGCACCAACGGCTACCAGTTCCACAGCGATCTTGCCGCTGGCAAGATCTCGTGGACTTCGCCGGAAGTCGCGGCCGTGTTCGAGAACTTCGGCAAGCTGCAGCCCTTCGTCACCGCCAACCACGCCGCGATCGACTGGCAGGATGCGGCCGCGCTGCTCGTGCAAGGCAAGGCTGCCAACTATGTGATGGGCAACTTCGCTGTCGGCGTCTTCAAGGAAGGCGGCATGACGAACGACAACCTCGGCTTCATGGTGTTCCCGGAAATCACNCCCGGCATCGCCCGGTCCGAGGAAGCGCCGACCGACACGATCCACCTGACTTCGGGAGCGAAGAATCCGGAAGATGCCAAGCTGTTCCTCGCCTACATGGCCAGCGCGGACGCGCAGTCCAAGTGGAACAGTGCTGTGGGCCAGCTGCCGACCAACAGCGGCGCTTCGGTTGATCCGAACGATCCGTTCCTGACGGCGGGCTTCCAGTCGCTCTCGACCGCGACCGGCGGTATCGCCCAGTTCTGGGACCGCGACGCCGAGGCCGAGTACGCCAAAGCCGGCATGGAAGGCTTCCAGCGCTTCCTCGTGCAGCCCGAGGCCCTGGAAGAGATCCTCGCGAACCTTGAAGCGACCCGCCTGCGTCTTTATCCGCAGTGATCTGACGACCCGCGGGCGTCCCCTTGGACAAGGGGGCGCCCGTCCTTTCCGGAGGGGACGTATCATGACATCCGTAGCAGAGGCCGTCGCTGGGGCCAGCCCCTCCCCGCGCAGATTGAACCAACGCAAGCTTGCGCCCTGGCTGTTCCTCGCCCCCGGGATGGCGATGTTCGGCCTGTATGTGATCTGNGCGATCGGCCAGAGCATCCTTCTGTCCTTCTACGACTGGAACGGACTTTACGACGCGGAAGGCAACTTCACCGGAACCTTCGTCGGCCTGGGCAACTATGCCGAGTTGATCACCGATCCGGCCTTCGAGGTCTCGCTGTGGAACAACCTGAAGTGGCTGGTGCTGTACCTGTTGGCGCTGCCGATCGGGCTNTTCATCGCGATCTTCCTGAACCAGGCCGTGCGCGGCATCCGGCTCTACAAGTCACTGTTCTTCTTNCCCTTTGTCATCAGCCAGGTCGTCGTCGGCCTGATGTTCGCCTGGTTCTACGCTCCGGGTTTCGGCCTTCTTTACAAAGTGTTCGAGCTCTTCACCGGAACCGGAGTCGCAATCCTTGCTGACCCGAACCTTGTGACCTACGGCATCATCGCCGCGGGCCTTTGGCCTCAGATTGCCTATGTCATGATCCTGTACCTGACCGGCCTCAACAACGTCGCCCCCGACCAGATCGAGGCTGCGCGGCTCGACGGGGCCAAGGGCTGGCGGATGTTGTGGTATGTCGTCTTGCCGCAACTGCGCCCCGCGACCTTCATCGCCGTCATCGTCACGGTCATCGGTGCGCTGCGCAGCTTTGACCTGGTGTCGATCATGACAGCAGGCGGGCCGTTCGGATCGTCCCGCATCCTGTCCTACTACATGTACGAGAAAGCGCTCAGCGAATACGGTTTCCGCATGGGCTATGGCGCGGCCATCGCGGTCGTCCTGTTCCTGATCATGATGGTCTTCATTTCGGGCTTCATCTGGAAGATGTGGCGCGACGAGAAGGAGCGCTGAGGTGTTCCCGCGTCCGATTCAGCAGTCCTCGACCGGCATGCAGTGGCTTTACACCGTCGCCCTGCCCATCGCGCTTCTCCTCTGGCTTTTCCCGCTTCTGGGTGTGGCCCTCACGTCCTTGCGCCCAGCATCTGATCTCGCGCAGGGCAACTATTTCGGCATGCCCTCGGGGATCGCCTGGGAAAACTACGTCTATATCTTCACCAAGACCCCCATCGGCCAGTACATGCTGAACTCGCTTTGGGTGACGATCCCCACGGTGATCGGCGCGGTCGGCCTGTCGCTGATGACCGGCTTTGCGCTCGCGGTCTACGGGTTCCGCTCGAACCTTCTCATCTTCTTCCTGTTCGTCATCGGCAATTTCGTGCCTTACCAGATTCTGATGGTTCCGGTGCGCGACATGACGCTGCAACTGGGCATGTATGACACCTGGTACGGCCTTGCCCTCTTCCATATCGCGTTTCAGACCGGGTTCTGCACGCTGTTCATGCGCAACTTCATGAAGGCCTTGCCGTTTGAGCTGATCGAGGCTGCGCGTGTCGAAGGCGTGACCGAATGGCGGATCTTCTGGTATGTCGTCCTGCCCCTGATGCGCCCCGCCATCGCGGCCCTTTCGGTGCTGGTCTTCACCTTCATCTGGAACGATTTCTTTTGGGCCACCGTGCTTACCCAAGGCGTTGACAGCCAGCCGATCACCGCAGGCCTTTCCAGCCTCAACGGCCAGTGGATCGCGCAGTGGCACCTCGTTTCGGCAGGCTCGATCCTTGCCGCCCTTCCCCCGGTCGCGATGTTCTTCCTGATGCAGAAGCACTTCATCGCTGGCCTTACTCTCGGAGCCGTCAAATGACGAAGATCGCCTTCATCGGCGCAGGTTCGACTGTGTTCATGAAGAACCTCATCGGCGATGCCCTGCAGATNGCTTAGGCGCTGGCGGATGCCACGGTCGCGCTGATGGACATCGACCCGCGCCGCCTGGCCGAAAGCGAGCTTGTGGTGGGCAAGCTCATCGCCAGCCTGGGCGTCCCGGCCCGCGTCGAAACGCATACCGACCAGCGTCGGGCGATTGCGGGCGCCGATTTCGTCATCGTCGCCTTCCAGATCGGCGGCTACAGGCCCTGCACCGTGACCGACTTCGAAGTGCCCAAGAAGTTCGGCCTGCGCCAGACCATTGCCGATACGCTTGGCATCGGTGGCATCATGCGCGGCCTGCGCACGGTGCCGCACCTGTGGAAGCTGGCCGAGGACATGCGCGCGGTCTGCCCGCACGCCATCATGCTGCAATACGTCAACCCCATGGCCATCAACACATGGGCCATCGGGGCAAGGTATCCTGACATCCGGCAGGTGGGCCTGTGCCATTCCGTCCAGGGCACGGCCGAGGAACTCGCGCGGGATCTGGACATCCCGGTGCAGGACCTTCGCTACCGGGCTGCGGGCATCAACCACATGGCCTTCTACCTCAACTTCGAGGCGCGGAACGCAGACGGGACTTACCGCGACCTCTATCCCGCCCTGCATGAGGGCTATAGGAAGGGCGCGATCCCGAAGCCCAGCCATTGGAACGCGCGTTGCCCGAACAAGGTGCGCTATGAGGTGATGACGCATCTCGGGCATTTCGTCACCGAAAGCTCGGAGCATTTTGCGGAATATGTGCCCTGGTTCATTAAGACCCACCGCCCGGACCTGATCGAGAGTTTTGGCATNCCCCTGGACGAATACCCCGTCCGCTGTGAAGAACAGATCGCGCGTTGGGCGGCGCAGGCAGAGGAATACCGCAAGGCGGACAGGATCACCGTCAAACCCACGCATGAATATGCGGCGACCATCATGAACTCGGTCGTGACGGGCACACCCTCGGTCATCTACGGCAATGTGCCGAACCGCGGCTTCATNCCCCAATTGCCGCCGGGAGCCGCGGTCGAAGTACCGACGCTGGTCGATGCCAACGGGTTGCAGCCGACCTGCGTCAACGACATNCCCCCGCAACTGATTGCGCTGATGCGCACCAATGTGAACGTGCAGGAACTGACCGTCACCGCGCTNTTGGAAGAGAACCGCGACCACATCTATCACGCGGCCATGCTTGACCCCCACACCGCCGCAGAACTGGATCTGCGCCAGATTCGCGCGCTCGTGGATGAATTGATCGCCGCACATGGCGACTGGCTGCCGGGCTGGATCACGGGCAAGAAGGCCGCATGACATGCAGGGGCGGCCCACGGGGCGAATAAACGGCGATGGTGACAGGATGAAGGCCGACTGGATCGCCGTTGACTGGGGGACGACCCACCTTCGCGCCTGGGCGATGGGGGCCAATGGCATCATGGCTGAAGCCTCGTCCGACGAAGGCATGAGCCGCCTCGGCCGCGACGCCTTCGAACCCGCGCTGCTGCACCTGATCGAGCCCTGGCTCGGGCCGGGCGTCACGCGCGTCCTGGCTTGCGGCATGGTCGGCAGCCGCCAGGGCTGGCACGAGGCGCCCTATCGCGCCGTGCCCTGCCCGCCGCTGGAGCCCGGCTTTCTGGCACGGGTGCCGGTCAGGGATCCGCGCATCACCATGCAGATCGCGCCGGGGCTGAAGCAGGTCAGCCCTCCCGACGTGATGCGGGGCGAGGAAACCCAGATCGCCGGGGCCCTTTCGCTGCAACCGGCCTTCGACGGCGCCATCTGCCTGCCCGGCACCCATTCGAAATGGTGCCGCATCAGCGCGGGCGAGGTCGCAGGCTTCCAGACCTTCCTTACCGGCGAGTTGTTCGCGCTCTTGTCCGAACATTCGGTCCTGCGCCACAGCCTGACCGAGGGTTGGGATGATCCCGCCTTCGATGCGGGCGTGGCCGAGGGCCTGAGGCCCGAACATCTGCTTACCCAGCTGTTCCGCCTTCGGGCGGAAGGGCTGATTGTACCTGTNCCGGCGCTGCCGCGCGCGCGCCTGTCCGGCCTGCTGATCGGCGGCGAACTTGCCGATGCCAAGGGCTGGTGGCTGGGCTTGCCCATCCTGCTTGTCGGCTCGGACCGCCTGACCGCGCTTTATGCGCGCGCGCTTCTTGCCCAGGGGGCCAGTGCCCGCTGCCTTCCCGCCACCGCCTGCACCATCGCAGGTCTTGCCCGTGCCGCCACGCCGCTTTCGAAGGCCGCAGAATGACCAGACCCCTCGTCGCCATCCTGCGCGGCATCACCCCGCAAGACGCGCTTCCCGTCGCCGAAGCGCTGATTGCCGCCGGGATCACCAAGATCGAGGTGCCGCTGAACTCGCCCCACCCCTTGCATTCCATCGCGGCCATGGCGCGCGCCTTCGGCACACAGGCGCTGATCNNGGGTAGCACGGTGCTGACCGTGAAACAGCTGCATGACGTGGCCGAGGCCGGCAGGATCATCGTCTCGCCGAACATGGACCCAGACGTGATCAGCCAGACTCGCAGCCTCGGCCTTGAAAGCTGGCCCGGCATCATGACCCCGACCGAAGCCTTTGCCGCCCTGAAGGCCGGGGCGACGGGGTTGAAGCTTTTCCCGGCAACNCTGGTCGGGCCCGAGGGGCTGAAGGCCCTGCGTGCCGTCCTGCCCTATGGCACGCGGGTCTACGCCGTGGGCGGCGCCGAGGCCGCGAACCTGGGCGACTGGCTGCGCGCCGGGGCCGACGGCTTTGGCATCGGCACGTCCCTCTATACACCCGGCCTTTCCGGCTCCCAGGTCGCCAGCCGCGCCCGCGCGCTTGTGGCCGCCTATGACGAGNNCCACGGCATGATCTTCGACAACCGCCGCTGCGAATTGGGCGAAGGCCCGCTTTGGCATCCCCTGCGCAGCCAGCTCTTCTGGTTCGACATCCTGGGCCGGTGCCTGCTTTCGGTCGAACAGGGTAAGCAACGCCAATGGGACTTTCCCGAAATGGTCTCGGCCGCANNTGGCTGGGTCGATCGCGACCGGCTCTTGATCGCAAGCGAAACCCGGCTGTTCCTCTTCGACGTGGAAACCGGCAAGATCCAGGACCTTGCCAGCCTGGAAGCGGACAACCCCGTTACCCGGTCAAACGACGGTCGGGCCGATGCAATGGGCGGCTTCTGGATCGGCACGATGGGCAAGAAGGCCGAGCCGGGCGCCGGGTCAATCTACCGCTATCACCGGGGCGAACTGCGTCGGCTCTTTCCCGAAATCACCATCTCGAACGCCATCTGTTTCTCTCCCGATGGCCGCACCGGGCATTTCGCCGACACGCCGACCGGCCAGGTCATGCGGGTGGCGCTTGACGCGCAGGGCTGNGTAACCGGGCAACCCGAGGTCTATCTCGACATGCGGCAGGAAGGTCTCAATCCGGACGGCGCGGTGATCGACGCCCAGGGGCTGATGTGGCTGGCCGAATGGGGTGCCTCGCGCGTTGCAGCCTATGCCCCCGACGGCACCCGCGTGCGCCAGGTGGCCTTCGACGCCCCTCATACCTCTTGCCCTGCCTTCGGCGGGCCGGGACTGACCACGCTGTTCTGCACCACCGCTCTGCAAGGCATGGACGCCGCCGCGCGCCGCNNCCATCCGCAGGCTGGCATGACGATGTCGGCCGATCGGGTCGCCAGCGGACAGGCCGAACACCGGGTCCTGCGATGACCGCCGCGCCGCTGAAACGCTCTCTGGGCGTCTGCTACTACCCCGAACACTGGCCAGAACCGCAATGGGCCGAGGACGCCGCCCGCATGGCTGCCGTTGGCCTGACCTGGGTCCGTATCGGCGAATTCGCCTGGGCGCGCATGGAGCCCGAACCCGGCAAGCTGGACCTCGACTGGCTGGACCGCGCCATCGACACCCTGGGCCGCGCCGGGCTGAAGGTGGTCCTTGGCACGCCCACCGCCACGCCGCCGCGCTGGATGCTGGACCGTCATCCCGACATGCTGGCCCACGACCGCGGTAGANNGCCGCGCGGTTTCGGCTCGCGCCGCCACTATGATTTCGCCCACGAGGGCTATCGCCGGGAATGCGCGCGCATCACGGAAATCCTCGCCCGGCGCTATGGGCGCAACCGCCATATCGGGGCCTGGCAGACCGACAACGAATATGCCTGCCACGACACGGTGCTGTCCTATTCGCCTGCCGCGCTGACAGCTTTCCGCAGCTGGCTGGCGCAGCGCTACCAGTCGCCGCAGGCGCTGAACCGCGCCTGGGGCAATGTGTTCTGGTCAATGGACTATGCCAGCTTCGACGACATCGGCCTGCCCAACCTGACGGTGACCGAGGCCAACCCCGCCCATTGGATGGCCTTCCGGCGCTTTGCCTCGGACATGGTGGTTGCCTTCAACCGCGTGCAGACAGAGATCATCCGCCGCCACTCGGATTACCCCATCGCCCACAATTACATGGGGCTGATCACCGATTTCGATCATTTCGCCGTGGGGGCCGATCTCGACATCGCTTCCTGGGATGCCTATCCGCTTGGCTTCCTGTCTGATCGCCTGACGGCCTCGCCCGAGCACAAGCGCCGCTTCGCCCGTCAGGGCGACCCGGATTTCCAGGCCTTCCACCACGACCTTTACCGCGCAGTCGGGCGCGGCCGCTGGTGGATCATGGAACAGCAGCCCGGCCCGGTGAACTGGGCCCCCTGGAANCCCGATCCCCTGCCCGGCATGGCCCGCCTCTGGGCCTGGGAGGCNCTTGCCCACGGCGCCGAAGCCGTCTGCTATTTTCGTTGGCGCCAGGCACCCTTTGCCCAGGAACAGATGCACGCAGGCCTGTTGCGGCCCGACAGCATGGCTGCCCCGGCGCATGACGAGGCGGCACAGGTAGCCCTTGAACTGGCCGACATGCCCGATCAAGGCACAGGACAGGCCAAGGTGGCCCTTGTCTTCGACTATGCCAGCGCCTGGGCCTGGGAAATCCAGCCCCAGGGGCGGGACTTCAGCTATTTCCGGCTGGTGTTCGAAACCTACACGGCGCTGCGTCGTCTGGGGCTGTCCATCGACATCCTGCCGCCCGATACCGCCGATCTTTCGCCGTACCGGCTGGTCCTTGCACCGGGCGTGGCCACCTTGCCGGACAGCTTCCTTGCCGCGCTGTCCCGCTTTGACGGGCTTTCGCTGATCGGCCCGCGAACAAATTCCAAGACGGCCGAATTTGCCATTCCCGTTCCGCTGCCGCCCAACCTTCCGGGACTTGTCGCCACGGTGGCGCGGGTCGAGAGCCTGCCGCCGGACGTGCCGGTTGCCCTGACGAAGGGCGGCGAATTCCGCCACTGGCGCGAAAAGGTCGAGACTTTGGCCAAGGTGGTGGAGTCCACTGCCGACGGCTGGCCTGCGCTGATCCGTGCCGGNGGTCTTCACTACCTTGCTTACTGGGCCGAGCCCGAGACGCTGCTGCGCCTGCTTGAAGGCCTNTGCCACGAGGCGGGGCTTGCCACCATCCGCCTGCCCGAGGGGCTTCGTCTGCGCGACAGTGCCACGCATCGCTTCGTCTTCAACTATGGCGCCGAGCCGGTGGATTGGCAGGGTGAGACGGTTCCGCCTGCCGGGGTGCTGTGGCGGAAGATCGGCTAGCCCGGGTCCGGCGCAGCCCTTCCCTGCGGGTGCCGTCAGCCAGGCGTCCGAGCTCGGACATCTTTCCTGAGTGAATGAAGTCAACGCGTTATGATCGCATCTTTACTTGGCGTTCATACTGCGCGCCCCTGCATCTTGGTTGTTAGCGGGAGGTTTCGCCATCCGAAGAGGGTGTCTGGGGGTGCTGTGATCCCCGAACCTGGACCGTTTGACGCTGGAGTTTTCCGCTGCGTTTCCCCGGCTGGGAGAGGAGCGGCTTCGCATGAAGGCATCGAGGTTCACAGAGGCGCAGAAGGCGTTCATCCTGAAGCAGGGCGAGGAAGGAACGCCAGTTGCCGATGCCAGCGAAAAGCTGGAAGCTTGGCGCAGAGACTGCAACAACGTCAGTCCCCATAGCGTGATCGGATACAATGTCCTGATCGAACTGCATATTCCCGGCGGCGCAACCAGTCCGTCACCGTGATCAGAGCCGGGAAACTCCAGCTGCTTAGCGATCCAAGGCTGGGGATCAGAGCACAACCCCAAGGACTCTCGTTGTGAACGAGGGACGACCGGGCGGCAGGTCACCCCGAAAACAACGGAAAGATCCGCCCGCCACCAGATCGGAGAACGCTTTCGCAGGGGCAAGTGGCGGAGGGGATGGGCCTGACGTCTAACCTTCTCCACCTTAAGTCATTGAAATTCAGTATGTTTAAATCTCGGCAATCTTCAGTTTGCGCTTCAACATGACGCGATTAGCGCAGACCTTGCGCATATCCCCCGGGGGATAAGAGCGCACCATGTCCGAGTCAGCCCAGCACAGTTCGCACCCCGATATCATCAACCGCCTCAAACGGGCGGAGGGACACCTCAGATCCATCATCGCCATGCTGGAGGCGGAGAAGCCCTGCGCCGAGATCGCGGGCCAGATCAAGGCGGTCGAAAGCGCTATCACAGCCGCCAAGCGGATGCTGATTCACGACTACATCGACCATTGCCTGGGGCACGGCGGCGAGAGCGATCTCGTCGAATTGCGCGCGCTGGCCAAACTTCTCTGAGAGGCACCATGCTCGCCGTCCTTGCCAACCGCACTTACCGTCATCTGTTCGCCGCGCAGGTCATTGCGCTGATCGGCACCGGCTTGGCCACGGTCGCTCTCGGGCTTCTGGCCTGGGATCTCGCGGGGGCCGATGCNGGGGTGGTGCTCGGCACCGCGCTTGCAATCAAGATGGTCGCCTATGTGACGCTTGCGCCGATTGCCTCGGCCTTTGCCGACCGGGTGCCGCGACGGGCGATGCTGGTGGCGCTCGACCTGATCCGGGCGACGGTCGCGCTGGCGCTGCCTTTCGTGTCCGAGGTCTGGCACATCTATGTGCTGATCTTCCTGCTGCAGACGGCATCNGGTAACTTCACCCCGACCTTNCAAGCGACGGTCCCGGACGTTCTGCCCGACGAGGCCGAGTACACGCGGGCGCTGTCGCTCTCGCGGCTGGCCTATGATCTGGAGAACCTGCTCTCGCCGATGCTCGCGGCCGCGCTGCTGACGGTGGTGAGCTTTCCGGTCTTGTTCGGCGGCACCGTCATCGGCTTTCTGGCATCGGCCGCACTCGTGATGACCGTCACTCTGCCGTCACCCCGGCCGACGCAGCCGCGCGGCATCTGGGACCGGACCACCCGCGGCATCCGCATCTATCTCGCCACGCCGCGCCTGCGNGGGCTGCTTGCGCTGAACCTTGCGGTGGCCGCGGCAGGNGCCATGGTGATCGTCAACACGGTCGTGCTGGTTCAGGCGCGGCTTGGCCTCGGCGAAGAGCAGGTGGCGCTGGCGCTCGCGGCGTTTGGCGGCGGCTCGATGGTCGCGGCGCTGCTCCTGCCACGGCTGCTCGACCGAATGCCGGACCGACCGCCGATGATTGCAGGTGCCCTGATCCTCGTTTGCGGAACGGCCTTCGGCCCGCTGGTCGGATCGCTGCCTGCGCTGATGGCGCTGTGGCTCGTGATCGGCTTTGGCTACAGCCTGACACAAACGCCGACNGGTCGACTGCTGCGCCGGTCCGCCCAGCCGGAGGACCGGTAAGCGATNCTTGCCGCCCAGTTCGCGCTCAGCCATGCCTGCTGGCTTCTCACCTATCCGCTGGCCGGGCGGTTCGGGGCCGCATTCGGTCTGGATGCGACCTTTCTCATCATGGCTGGCCTCGCCGCCCTCGGGGTTGCGAGCGCGCTGAAGCTCTGGCCTGCGGCAGAGCCGGAGGTTCTGCCGCATGAACACCCCGATCTGCCCGAAGGACATCCGCATCTGTGGGAACATGGAGAGAGCGGCCACAGCCACGCCGTGGTGATCGACGAGCTGCATCGGCAATGGCCGTCCCGGCGGGCCTGACCGATTATCATGGGCGATCTTGCCGTTTATGGCGGCCTGTTTCTGGCTGCCTTCACCGCTGCGACTCTGCTCCCTGCCCAGTCCGAGGCACTGGTCGTGGGCCTTTTGCTGACCGACTACGCGCCATGGCTGGTGCTGGCTGTGGCGAGCGTCGGGAACGTCCTGGGTTCTGTGGTCAACTGGTTTCTCGGGCGAGGGATCGAACGGTTCCGCGGTAGNCGGTGGTTTCCGGTGAGCCCCGCCGCGCTGGCGCGGGCGGAAGGCTGGTATCGCCGCTACGGCAGATGGTCGCTGCTGCTGGCCTGGGCGCCGATTATCGGCGACCCGCTTACTGTCGTAGCGGGCGTGCTGCGCGAGACCTTCCTGGTATTCCTGCTCCTCGTCAGCATCGCGAAGATCGGCCGCTACCTTATTCTGGCAGCAGCGACCCTGGGGTTCGGCTGACTATGGCTCTGGGTGTGCCTCGACTCGCAGTGCGAGTTGCGGCTTCTGACCTTCAATCCGGAGACGGCCTGAAATGCTGTCTCCGTTCGGGTAATCGGCGCTCGCTGCCCTTGTCCATCCCGAAACGCCGAGTTCACCTCGCCGGTTCTCGCTTCAGATTACGAACACCGGCGCGAACCCGCCTCCGGGCGTCCTGAAGTTCGTGGTCTGACCTTGATAGAGTCGCGCGGCCACCAGGAGCACCTGCCCGTCATAGGTATACAGTCGCACGTCCATTTTGCGCGTCTGGGGTGTCTCGTCGATCTTGATCATGCGCTCGCTGGGGCGGACCAGCGTCTGAGCAACGTATCCGCCCTCCGCGATCTCCGCCCAGACGCCCTTCGTCAGCTTGTCGCCGCGATATACCGCCTTGCCGCCATGTCCTCCGGTCGGNNCGAAGAACAGGTCCTTGCGGGATTTCCAAAGTGCATCGGCGTTATCGGGATTGACCACGACGGTGCGTGGCACGGCAGCAAGCAGGGCGCGAAATCNCGGCTCCACTGCCCATGCCTCAAGCATCGCGGCGTCCGAAAGAAGCGAAAGGTTGCGCTTGTCGGCAAGGGNCGCGTGGTTGTGCGGATTCGGCGTCACGACAACCGCGCCGTCCCGGTAGGCTTCCTGCAATGCCTTGTGCTCGGGCTGATCGAAGGCGAAATCGGTGACCCTGTTGTAAACGAGGTCGATTGTCTTTCCATCGACGCTGAGCCGACCATCGTCGTAGCGAAGTTGGCTGGCATCGGCGATGACCGCGTCTACCCCTCGTGCCGCGAAAANCCGCCGCGCGAGCACGAATTCGGGATAAAGATACTGTTCCGGCGGATTGTCGTCGGCGATGGCGATGCGTTCTGGCGCGCCCGTTCCACGCTGCCGAATCCATTCGTTCTGGAACATGCGGAACGCCGCGTCTTCAAAGGATAGCAGCGTCGNGGNGATGTCCATTTCGGCACAACACGCGCGCTGCGCCCTTGCAAGAAAGGCATTGAGAAATGCCCCGCNCGCGTTGGTATTGATCTCGATCAGCCGGGNGCCGTCTTCGCCAAGATGAAAGTCGTAGCNCATCAATGNCCCGATCGGACCGTGATCCGCCCGCGCGATTTCCGGCGCCCAGGAAAGGACGGCGGCTTTGTATGCCGCGAGTTGGGCGGTGATCTCCACAGCCGCTGCGATCGCGCGCATCTCATCCACGGTGGTGGCCGAAAGGAACACCGGTACGTGCGAGAACAGATGGGCCTTGGGGCGGATGAACGTCTCGAAGAATGNTGGCTCACCGGCCTCGCGCTCCATCGCTTCGCGCAGCGATGGAAGGTCCAGTGTAACGCAGAAACAGTTCTTGTTGAGCCGGTCCGTGCGGTCCTGAACCCGCTTCGATGAACTGGAGCCGGGGTTGTTCATCAAGGAAAACCCGAGGCGGCGCCAAGATCGAGCGCGCTTCAAATGCCAAGTAAGCCATGAATAATCCCACGAACATCCCTCCCAAAGGTTTCGCCATCAGGTCGATCCAAATATGCCGATTCTGTTCGGCGGCCTCAACTGTGACCGGTGGGCCTCGGAAATTGCACTGCCGGTCGCACGGGCAGCTCCATCCCGAAGGTGCCATCAGTGTGGTTGCGACACATTCTCCTGGTAGGTCCGCTCGCGCTCTGGCCAGGTGCTCTCGATATAGGCGAGGACAGCCCGGATCTCGGCGTCGCTGAAAAGATCGGCAAACCCCGGCATGTCGCTCTCATAGCCGCCCCCGACGATGGCGGCCGTGCCTTCCCTGACGATGCGGAACAGGATGTCATCGGGATGGTGCCACGTGTGGCNCGCGGCATCGTGCGGTGGCGCCGGGAGACGCCCGGACGGAAGGGGTGTCTTCCAGTCCGGCTGCCCCTNCAGGTCCGCACCGTGGCAGGAGGCGCATTGGTCCGCATAGACCTGCCGCCCCTGCTCGACTTCTGCAGATGCCGCGGCGGTAGAGGTTGTCCGGGCCTGATGCCATCCAGCGAGGATCGCCAGGATCAGGCCGCCGAGGAGCAATCCGAGCCACAAGATGTTACGGAGTTCTTTACTCATGATTTGCATGATTGGTGGCGAGCAATTTCTATTGGCTATATGCCGAGGATGAGGTTCTGCCAGAGGCGCGACGCTTGGGGCAATGGACATTCCCGTGACCAGCGCCTATCTTTCCGGGATGTTCTCGCGCCTCGTCACCATGCTGGCCGTGCTCGTGATCGCCTTCATGACGACGGCGACGTCTGCGCATGCGGCGCGCCTGAGCGCAGGGCCGGATCACGCGGCGCATGTCAGCGAGATGACGCAGGTTGCGACCGGCAGCGACCGTTCCTGTGACGGCGAACAGCACTGCGGATCGATGGATGCTGGAAGCTGTGAGGTGCTTTGTTCAGGTCTTTCGGTCTTTCTGACATTTCCGAGGGAAGACTCGCCCAGCGTTTACGCGCCTGCCAGCCATGCCCTGCCAACTGCTGAAACCGTCGCCAGTCGGGCACCTGGACTGAACGAGCGACCTCCCAAGCTCCGTCTCCTCTGATCGCGTCCGGGCCACGAGGCCTGCGGCGTCCTGTCGGTTTTGATGAACGGGACAGGCTGTCCCGAGGAGACGACCATGAATACCCTTTCACGACGCGGCTTCCTTGCCGCTGGCGCCGCCACGCTGGTCTATGCGCACCTACCGCGCATCGCGGCGGCGCAGGGCGCCGCCCCGCTGTCGCTGCGTGCCGCCACCCGGACGCTCGACATCGACGGTCGCGCCGCCACCGTCTGGGGTCTTGCCGGGTAAGCCGGACAGGGTCTGACACTTGATCCCGGCGCGCGGTTCCGGGTGAATCTGCGCAACGATCTCGATGTTGGCACGCTGATCCACTGGCATGGCCAGATCCCGCCCAACGCGCAGGATGGCGTGCCCGAAATGCCTTTGCCGATGCTCGCCCCTGGCGAGACACGCGCTTACGACTTCGCGCCGCTTCCCGGCACCTACTGGATGCACGCGCATGTGCCGATCCACGAGATGCGCCTTCTGGCAGCGCCGCTGATCGTGCGCAGCGCCGAGGATGTCGCCGCCGACCGCCAGGAGGTGGTGCTGTTCCTTCACGATTTCTCGTTCAAGGCGGCCGAGGAGGTGATGGCCGAGATCCTCGGCGGCCATGGGACCGCCGACGGTCACGGNGGCGGCCACGGCGCGGGCGTGGGCGGCATGGCGGCCATGGGTCAAGGCGCCATGGGGAACACGCCGATGGGCGGCATGGATCACGGCGCCATGGACGGCATGGCGATGGACCTTAACGACTACGACTGGGACGCCTATCTGGCCAACGACCGCACGCTGTCGGACCCCGAGGTGGTGCAGGTCGAGCGCGGCAGGCGCATCCGCCTGCGGGTGATCAACGCCGCCGCGGCGACGGTGTTCTGGATCGAGACTGGCGAAGCGCAGGCCCGGCTCGTCGCGGTGGACGGCCATGCCGTTCAGCCGATTTCCGGCACGCGCTTCGGCTTGGCCATGGGCCAGCGGCTCGATCTCGAAATCGACCTGCCGAACGCGGGCGGCGCCTGGCCGATCCTCGCGCTGCGGGANAGCGCGCGCGAGCGCACCGGGCTGATCCTTGCCACGCAGGGCGCCGACGTCCGACGCATCGACACCATGGCGGAGGCCGAAGCGCCTGCCTTCGAAACCGACCTTGCCCAGGAGTCGCGCCTGATCGCCGCCGATGCCCTGCCGGATCGCCCGGTGGACCGCCGCCATAGGGTGATGCTAGGCGGATCGATGCAGCCCTATGTCTGGACCATCAACAGGGCCGTCTGGGGCCAGCATCGCCCGTTTGCCGCGCGCAGCGGCAGGCGGGTCGTGCTGTCCTTCCACAACATGTCGATGATGGGCCACCCGATGCATCTGCACGGGCATGTGTTCCAGGTCGTCGGGCTGAACGGACGTGCGGTCCGCGGCGCGCTGCGGGACACGGTCTATGTGCCGCCGATGTCGATGGTCGATATCGCGCTGGACGCGGGCGAGGCCGCACGCTGGATGCTGCATTGCCACCACATGCCGCATCTCGAGACCGGCATGATGACCGAATTCGCAGTCAACGCATGATCGGGCAAACCGCCAAGGAGGCGTGAGAAATGGCCAGCAAGACAGATCACCATCACCACAGCCACGGCCATGTGCACGATCACGCGCATGACCACGCCGCCCTCGCGCGGGACGACACGCACAAGGTCAAGGACCCTGTCTGCGGGATGATGGTCGACCCGCACACGACCGCGCACAAGGCCGAGCATGGCGGCTTACCGTACTACTTNTGCTCGGCTGGCTGCCGGGCCAAGTTCATGGCAGAGCCGGACCGTTACCTCGATCCGGCGACCGCGGCGGCCACGGCAGAGCCGGTGCCCGAGGGGACGATCTATACCTGCCCGATGCANCCGGAGATCCGGCAGGTCGGCCCCGGTTCCTGCCCGATCTGCGGCATGGCGCTGGAGCCGGTGCTGGTCAGTCTCGAGGCCGGACCCAACGAGGAACTGATCGACATGCGCCGCCGGTTCTGGATCGGACTGGCGCTGACGATACCAATGGTCGTCCTCGAAATGGGCGGCCACTTTCTTGGCTTGAGTCACTATATCAGCCAGCTGACCTCGAACTGGCTGCAACTGATCCTCGCAACGCCGGTCGTTCTCTGGGCNGGCTGGCCATTCTTNCAGCGCGGCTGGCAGTCGCTGGTTAACCGCAGCCTCAACATGTTCACCCTGATCGCCATGGGCACCGGGACCGCCTGGATCTACAGCGTCGTCGCCACAGTTGCGCCCGGTATCTTTCCCGATGCGTTTCGCCAGCATGACGGTTCCGTCGCGGTCTATTTCGAGGCGGCGGCGGTCATCACCGTGCTGGTGCTGCTCGGGCAGGTGCTGGAACTGCGGNNGCGCGAGAGCACCAGCGGCGCCATCCGCGCGCTGCTCGACCTCGCCCCCAAGACCGCCCGGATCATTCGCGACGATGGCATGGAGGAGGAGGTTCCGCTCGACAGCGTGCATGTCGGCGACCGCCTGCGGGTGCGTCCCGGCGAGAAGGTGCCGGTCGATGGCGAAGTGCTGGAAGGCCGCAGCGCCGTCGATGAATCGATGGTGACGGGCGAATCGATGCCTGTGACCAAGGCGGCCGGTGCATCGGCCATCGGCGGCACCATGAACCAGTCCGGCGCGCTGGTGATCGAGGCGAAGAAGGTCGGCCGTGACACTATGCTGTCGCAGATCGTCCAGCTTGTCGCCGAGGCGCAGCGAAGCCGCGCGCCGATCCAGCGCCTCGCCGACCAAGTGTCGGGCTGGTTCGTGCCGGCGGTGATCGTGGTCGCGGTCCTTGCCTTCATCGCCTGGTCAATCTGGGGTCCGGAGCCGCGCTTTTCCTTCGGTCTGATCGCGGCAGTTTCCGTTCTCATCATTGCCTGCCCCTGCGCGCTGGGACTGGCGACGCCGATGTCGATCATGGTCGGCGTCGGGCGGGGCGCACAGGCGGGCGTGCTGATCAAGAACGCCGAGGCGCTGGAGCATATGGAGAAGGTCAACACCATCATCGTCGACAAGACCGGCACTCTGACCGANGGGCCCGCTGTGACCGCCATCGTTCCGGCTGCTGGGTTCAGCGAGGACGAGGCGCTGCGGCTTGCCGCCAGCGTGGAGCGGGCCAGCGAGCATCCCCTGGCGCTGGCCATCGTCCGCGCCGCCGAGGAGCGCGGGATCGCGACGGCGCCGGTTGCGGATTTCGACTCGCCGACCGGCAAGGGCGCGCTCGGGGTGGTCGAAGGCAAGCGCATTCCGCTTGGCAATGCGAAGTTCCTCGCCGAGCAAGGCGTCGATGTCGCTCCGCTCGCCGATGAAGCCGACCGGCTGCGCGAGGACGGGGCGACCGCGATCTTCATNGGGGTGGATGGCCGCGTCGCCGCGATCTTCGCTATCGCCGATCCGGTCAAGCCCTCGACGCCGGAGGCGCTTACCGCGCTGAAGGCGCAGGGCATCCGCGTGGTCATGCTGACCGGCGACAACTGGACCACAGCGAAGGCCGTCGCGCGCCATCTCGGCATCGACGAGGTCGAGGCCGAGGTTCTGCCCGATCAGAAAAGCGCGGTCGTGCAGCGGCACAAGGCGGCGGGCGAAGTTGTGGCGATGGCGGGCGATGGGGTGAACGACGCNGCGGCGCTGGCGGCCGCCGATGTCGGCATCGCCATGGGCACAGGCACCGATGTGGCGATGGAAAGCGCCGGTGTCACGCTGCTGAAGGGCGATCTGAACGGCATCGTCCGCGCCCGCCGNCTGTCGCAGGCGGTCATGGGCAATATCCGCCAGAACCTGTTCTTCGCCTTCATCTACAACGCGCTCGGCGTGCCGGTCGCAGCCGGGGTCCTCTATCCGTTCTTCGGCATCCTGCTGTCTCCGATCATTGCGGCCGCCGCCATGGCGCTCTCATCGGTCAGCGTCATCACCAATGCCGCTCGGCTGCGGAGGGTGAAGCTATGACGATGCCGGTGCCACGGCCCTCGGTTTGCCCATCACTCCCTTGTGAGCCGGATGCGGACCGTGACGGCGAGACAATACATCCATGAAAAAGGTGTGACTATGAGAAACGACAGCAACATCAGCCANCGCGCCATTCTGGCCGCCGCGCTGCCNCTGCTGATGTCCACGGTAGGCTGGGGACATGCCGAAACGCTGCCGCTGGTGAGCGTTACCAGNGATCCGTCCTGCGGCTGCTGCGATGGCTGGGTCGCGCATATCGAGGCCGCGGGGTTCCCGGTGCGGGTNTTGGAATCCACCGACATGGACAGCTTCAAGCAGCGCCTCGGCGTGCCTACCGAACTGGCATCGTGCCACACCGCCGAGGTGGACGGCTATGTGATCGAGGGTCATGTGCCTGCCGCGGCGATCCGCCGCCTGCTGGTCGAGCGGCCTGACGCGACGGGGCTGGCCGTTCCCGGCATGCCTGCTTACTCGCCCGGCATGGATTTCCCGGGCGTCGATCCCGAGCCGTATGAAGCGTTCCTGTTCGGCCCGACCACCCGGAGCTTCGGGCGCTTCCTCGGTTCGCGGGAAATCTGAAAGGCGCCGCCGACATGAACGCCAGGCTCGCGGATGATCTCAAACAGCACCTCGCTGTGGCGGCCTGCCTCCGTCCGCGGGGCTGGCGCCCCACGTCGGGTGGCGCGCGACATGAACGCGACATCGCGCAGGGCGGCGTGCCGCAGCAAGGAAGGTGGCGCATGACCAAACGGGCGGGGGTCAAATTTCGGGCGAGTTGCGGCCGACTGCGCCGGTTTGCGATCTGCATCCTGCTGCTTGCCATCGGCGCACTGGTTCTGCAGGTCTCAGTCCATGCGAGCCCAACTGGACACGCCATCCACCAGCAACAGGCCGCTGCCCAGGCAAGCCACTGCACCCAGCATCACGCGTCGGACGACCATGGCGCCAATCAATCGCCAAGCTGCGTGAACACGGACGGTAGCCCAAACCTTGCGGATTGCTGTCAGACCTGCCTGACCGCCGCAGTTCCCGTCGCGCCGCCGGAGTTCGGCCCGCCCACGAGCGGTGAGGCTTTCACGGTTGTGCGCCCTGATCCGCACGACCGNTTTCCCGAAGGCATCCTGAGGCCACCACGTCCTATCGCTGCGTGATGCGCAGGGGATGGCCGCGAGAACGAATGTTGTCTCCGGCCGCTCCTGTGCAAACCCGAAAGACCAGCGAACAGAACGGAGAACCGCGACCCGAAACCCCGGGTCAGCGCTCTGGATCCAAAGGATGAAATCAATGAACCGAACCACAATAGCCCTTTCCCTCGGCGTCCTGGCAGGCCTGCCTGGCGCTGCCCTCGCTCAGGCCGGGCATGACGCCCACCACCCGGGAACCCCGCCCGCGCAAGTGCAGCAGGCTCCCGTGCCGACGCCTCCCTCAGGCCAGATGGCTGGTATGCAAGGGATGATGCCAGAGCAGTGCCAAGCCATGATGCAGGCGATGGCCCCGGAATGCATGAGCGCGATGCACCAGATGATGCAGGGCGGAATGATGCAGGGATGATGGGCGCGCCGAACGAGGGTGCCGCCCCGGCCAACGAAAGCCTTCCGGAGTTCACCCGGGCCTACGTCGAAGCGATGAATGAAATGCACGGGCCGATGATGGACGGCGTCATGGCGGATGATCCGGATGTCGCCTTCGTCCGGGGCATGATCCCCCATCATCAGGGCGCGATCGACATGGCCCGGATCGTCCAGCAATACGGAAACGACCCGCAGACCAGGGCATGGGCGGACCAGATCATCGCGGCGCAGGAAGCCGAGATCGCCGAGATGCAGGCATGGCTGGAGGCGAAGGTAGGCGACGCGCCGTCGCCCTTTGCTCAGACCGGCGGAACGGTCTACTCCGCCAACGAGGGCGGCAATTCCATCAGCGCCTTCGATCTCGGCACGGGGGCGGTCGACACGGTTACGATCCCGGTCGCGCCTCACAACGTCGATCTGACGCCGGATGGCAAGCTTCTGCTGGCGGTCGGAGATCCTGCCGCCGAGGGGGATCACGGCTCGGACGGCCATGGGCATGGCGCGGAGGGCGCGGCCGAGGGTCTGCTGGTCATTCTCGATCCGCGGAACCTCTCGGCGCCCACGGCGACCGTGACGGTAGGCTCGCATCCGGCCCATGTGGTCGCTGACCGGCAGGGGCGCGCATTTGTCTCGCTGGTAAGCGGCGACGAGATCGCCGCATGACCTCGCAAAGGGAGAGGTCATCGGGCGCATCGCGACGGGGATTATCCGCACGGCCTTCGCCTCAGCCCCGATGAGAGCCAACTCTATGTGGCTAATGTCGAGGATGGCTCGGTTTCCGTCATCGACACGCAGGATCTGACGGAAGTTGCGCGCATTCCGGTGGGCGCAGCGCCCGTTCAGGTCGGGTTTACCCCGTCTGGCGATCAGGTCTACGTCTCTCTCCGGGACGAGAACCGGGTGGCCGTCATCGACACCGCCTCCCGCGAGGTGATGAACAGGATCGACGTCGGGCCGAACCCGATCCAGATGGTTGCGACCCCCGATGGAGCCTACGTCTATGTGGCAAACCAGGGCACCGACGCGGAGCCTAACAACACCGTGTCCGTGATCGACACCGCGACCGGTCAGGTCGTGAAGACCCTCGCCACCGGCGGCGGCGCCCATGGGGTCTCGGTATCGACCGACGGGGCATTCGTGTTCGTGACCAACATCGCCGACGATACCGTGTCGATCATCGAAGTGGGGAGCCAGCACGTCGTCAAGACCCTACCGGTTGGTGATCGCCCGAACGGCATCGTCTACGGCGGATCGAGCCGGTAGGTAGTGAATGGCGCCGGAGGCAGTTCCGGCGCCGCTCTTATTCGTGGCACAGAAACATTTACACGATTCTGGAGATATGGAAAAATGGGCACCATAGCGGCCTTGGCCGCGCTCGCGCAGGAGACCCGTCTCGATATCTTTCGGATGCTGGTGCAGGCCGGGAGCGAAGGGCGCGCTGTCGGGCATATCGGCGAGAGGCTCGGCCTGCACTCGACCACCCTCTCGTTTCATCTGAGCCAACTGAAGCATGCCNNGCTGGTGACGTTCCGCCGCGAGGGGCGATCCNNTTTGATCTACACCGCCAACTGTGCGGCGATGAACGGGCTGATGGCCTATCTCACAGAGAACTGCTGCGGCGGCGATACCAGCGACTGCGCGGTCGGCACAGCGGTCTGCGACCCGGGCGACCGGTGTCGGGAAAGCGTAGATTTCAAGTAGAAAACCGTCCGGCATCACAATTCCAAAGCGCCGAAAACAGCCCTGACAGGGGGCAGAATTGTTCCCATTGCCTGACGCGACATGCCGGGCCACTGTGTTATCTCCAACCTGCAGCGAATCCCCTTCCGCTTTCTGAAACGTGAATAGGTGAGCCGGGCCGGGCGTATTGCTCCGGTCGAGGCATTCGGCGGTTGCCTCGATGGTGTTGCCCGGCCCGGCATGCACACGGCAGTCCATATCTACAGATCAGAAATCCGTCTCGACATAGACCCCGCGCAGTCGTAGGCGACGGCGGCGGCGGTCGCGCCGGTGTTGAGGAAGAGGCGCGGTGACAGGAACTGCGTGGCCGCTGGCAGGTCGGCGGTGACCTCCTGCTCGAACACCGCGCCGGAAACCTCGCCGACCACCCGCGCCCAGACCGAGCTGCCATTGGGCGGTGCCGCGATGAACAGCGTCAGCACGCCCCCGTTGCGACGGCGAAACTCGCCCCCATGTCGGTCAGCGTCGGCGCGCCGGTGCCGTCGTTTGCGACCAGCTGCCAGCGGGTGTGGGTGCCGCGCTGGAAGCCGATCCCGATGCAGTTGATGGCTGCGGCCAGCGTCAGAGTGGTGGCCAGCGCGGCGGTGGAGCCGTAGAGGTTCGGTCGCCTGCAGGATCGTCGGCGGATTCCGCGTCACGAAGGTCCATCCGCCGAGGCCCGCCGCATTGCCGATCAAGCTACCCAGCCAACGAGCCTCGGTTCGGCAACGGCATCTGTGGCGGCGCCAGCAACCCTGCGCGGGCGACGCGTCACAATGGCATGCCCGATCCTCCGACCCTGAACCCCGGACAGGCCTTCACCGCATGATCATTGTGCCCTGTGATGCTTCGGATCTCCGTCCGCCCCCTGATCTCCCGGACCAGCCGCTTCACCGCCGCCTCCTGCGCGGCGGTGAAGTTCTTCCCGAACGGATCGCTACCGAGGCCCCATACCCCCGAGAAGACAGATCCCGATGGTGCCGCGGTTGTGCCCCTCCACATGCGCCCCGATCTCGGTCTCGGGTTACCGGCGCGACGGCGCCGTCGCGGTCGATGACCCAGTGGTAGCCGATGTCGCGCCAGCCGCGGCCGTGGATGTGCCAGCGCCGGATCTCGGCGACCTTCTCGGCGAGGGGCCGCCCGGCCATCCAGTCGGGGCGGGTGCCAAGCAATGGAGGATGATCCCGGTGACGGGATGGCGGGCCTTGCCCTGGAAGATCATGGGATGTCCTTTCGGGGATCAGAGGAAGAGAAGGAGGCCCAGGGCGACGGCGACGCCCCAGACGAGGGCCTCGCGGCGGAGCGCGCGGAGGAGGTCAGACCTGCGCATCGTCGTCCTCCCGGGCCTTCGAGGTGCGGATGCGGACGAGGTCGATCAGGAGCCCGGCGATGGAGATGCCGCCGAGGCCGACGAGGAACGAGGCGAAGCCGGAACTGTCGCCGTTCGGGGCGAGATCGCCGATCAGCGGGCTGATCAGCGGATTGACGAAGGGCCCGACGTAGAGGGCGCAGATCGCCCCCACGAGGAGCGAGGCCGCGCCGTCCTGCCAGCGCTCGCGCAGCGTGACCCAGCGGACGATGCCGCCCGCGGCACCGGCCAGCGCGGTCTTCGCCTGGTCGGTCATGATCCATGACCAGAGGTCGCTCGGGTTTGCCACGAGGGGCACTCCTTTGCGGTTGGGGAGGGCTCAGGACCAGCTGCCGGTGAGGGTGGCGGCGGGCCCGAGCCAGCTGCATTCGAAGGAACTGCCGTTCACCACGGCGGCGGCGGCCACATCGAGGGAGATGGAGGGGATGATCGTCCCGGCCGCGGTGATCTCGAAGAGGCCGTGGATCGAGGCGCGGAGCGATGTGGAGGTCGCGGCGGTGGCGAGGCCGCCACCGCTCGCGGGGACATCGGAGGCCGTGCCGGAGGTGGCGGTGGTGCCGCCGACTGCCACGGTGCCGCGGGAGCCGAAGTTCTGCATCGACATCCGGCCGAAGCCCGCCGTGCCCGCCCTTCAGGTCGAACTTGGCCGATCCGGTGGTGGTGGACATCGAGGTGATGAGGAGCGAGCAGGAGAAGCGGTACGTGCTTACCGCGAGGACAGGGCCCCGCTCGCCGACCAGTTGAAGAGCCGCTGCGGGGTGGTGACCGCGGTCAGGGGATGGTTCGCCTGCAGCACGCCGTAGATCGCCGTCGCGGCCGCGCCGCTTACCAGATCGATGGAGACGCCGCCCTGGCGTCCCCGGAACCTGCCCGTCCCGGAGTTGTACCACAGATCGCCATCCGCCGGCGCGCCGGGATCGCCCGGGGTCGGGACGAGCTGCAGCGCGCCCATGGCCCGGACACGGCCCGAGCCGCGGTCGAACTGCAGGGCGTTGAACCAGGTCGCACCGTCGGAGGAGACCTTGACCTGCAGGTCGTCGGAGCCGGTGAGGCCGATCTCGGCGCGGCCGGAGAAGCCGGTCTGGAAGAGGAGGGAGCCGGTGTCGGCGGCCGTGGCCTTGTTGAGCTTCAGCTGATGCCCGGCCCCGGCATGGTTGAAGAGGCTCGAGTGCGCATTGAGCGAGAGCCGGTTCGTGGCATCGGCGGTGGCGCCGCCGAGACCGAGGGCCTGCGCCGAGACCGTGGCCGAGGCCATGGCGATGACGGACATGCTGGATGCGAAGGTCACGCTCGGGCTGTGGATGGTGAGCGCGCCGAGGGCACCGGCGAGGGCTGAACCGATGCTGACATTGGTCGTGGAGCCCGCCACCCTGCGGTGCCGATGTTGACGGTCTTGGTGTTGCCGCTCGCCGTGGCGCCGGAGCCGAGGCTGGCTGTCGAGCTGGCGGTGCTGGTGCCGAGGGCGGTGGTGGCGCCCGAGGCGGTGAAGGTGCCGCTGAAGGTGGTGGTGCCGGTGAAGGTCTGGGCGAGGCCGAGGCCCGCCAGCGTGGTGTCGGCATTGGGCAGCGCCAGCGTGCGGGTGGTGCCGGTGGCGAGGCCCGCCAGCTGGAACTGCACCTTCTTCGTCGGATCGAGGTTGTCGAGAAGGGTGAAGCGGTCGTCGGGGAAGCTGCCGCTGATCAGCGGTGCCCATGACCCGGTCGCGGCACTCCGGACCAGTAGGGCGGCGGTGGCGCGGTCCCAGGCGATCCAGCCGTCGAGGGGGTGAAGAAGGTCCAGCCGCCATCGGCCCAGGAGGCGATGCGCCCGGCCTCGCCGGTCCAGGCATCGGTCGGCGCGGCACCGACGATCCAGCGCTGGCCTTCGGCGGGTGCCGCGGGCGGCGTGGCCAGCACAGCGCTTTCCACGGTGATCTGCACCAGCGCATCGAGGGCGCAGCGCCTCGTTGACGGTGACATGCTTCTGCGCTTGCGCGGCGGCAAGCCAGGGCAGCGCGAGGTTCGGGCTCTCGGACAAGGCATTGCTCCTGAGGGTGGGGAAGTCGCCAGACAGCGTCAGACGCTGGCCTCGGCCGGGGCGCCGCGGCCGAGGGTGCCGTTCTGGAACACCCGGAAGCGAAGGCTGGTGACTGGACCGCCGAAGTCGGCTGTTTGCATCGCCGCGGTATAGGTGAAGCTTACCGAGGGCAGCCCGCTCACCGTCCGAAGCACCGCGCCGCTGCCGGTGAGGATCTCGAGGTCCCAGGATTCCGCCGTCTCGCCGAGCGGCACCTCCACCGCGGCCCAGCTGTCGGCGGCGAGCGGCCGACTGCGGCGGATCCAGCCGAGGCGGATGTCGCCGCCCGCCTGCCAGCGCGCCGTGAGGTGAACCGGGCTCAGGGGACGCAGGCCGCGGCCCTCGGGCGTAAAGGCGAGGCCGAGGCTCGCCGCGTCGCTGGCCGCCAGGCTCGCCACCGATGNCGCCAGTTCCAGGGNCAGGCCGATCTCGGCCTCGGCGATGGGCAGGGGCTTCAGGGCGGCATCGAGGATCACCACTCGCGCGCCGATTGCGGCTTACAGGGCAAGCGCCTCCTCTGTGCCGGACTGGCCGCGCAGAAGCCGCGAGAGCCGCCAGCGGTCCGGGGCCAGGAGCTCGGCCCGGGCGAACTGGACGATCTCCCAGAGACCGCCCGCATGCTCGACGGCCAGCGCATTCGCCCCCGCGAAGAGGGCGAGGTCATCGACCGAGGCNNGAGGCTCTCGCCACGATGTCGAGGAGAATCGCATTGGCCTNNCGTCGAATCGCCACGTCGGGCCGGGTCCGAGCGGGGCCGCGAGCGTCCCGATCCGGGCGGGCGCCTCCACCGTTTCGAAGAGCTCGAAGCCGTCGAGGCTCGCCGAGCGCCAGACTGCCGCGCTGCCGTACCAGGGACNGGCGGCGACCGCCACCAGGGGCCGGTGCGCGGGCACGTCTTCGGAGAGCTGCGGCAGATCGAGGAAGATCGCCTCGGGCGGCCCGAAGACGGTCGGCACGGTCACCACCGGCGGACGGGTCGGCCCGGGCGCGAGGCTCCAGGCGGCGGCATCGGTGCGGCGCGCCTCGACCTTCCGTGCCTCGCCGTCCGCGATGCGGGTCAGGACGTAAGCCAGCCTGCGCCCGTCATGCTCGATCGCCACGCTGTCGGTCGGATCGAGGGCAAGGCGCGAGGGCGGCAGGGCGAAGGCGGCGGTCTCCCGGCCGATCCAGGTCTCGAGGAGGGCGCGGCGGGCATTGCGGTCGGCCTCGGCGGCGGGATGGGCGATGGCGAACTGCTCGGAGAGGATGCCGACGGTATCGGCGGTGCCCCGGCGCGCCTCGACGGTGACCGCCTCGTAGTCTTCGTCCGGCGAGAGGAGCCGCCACTTCAGCGCGCGGCAGCTCGGTCTCCTGTGCGCGGGTGAAGGTGATGACCTCGCCTGCTGCTGCAGCGCCCGGCGCGGCGCCTGAGGCGACGAGATCGTCGGCCGTCAGCGTCGCGACCGGCATGGGCAAGCCGCGGGGACGAAGCGCAGCGTGCCGCCGGTCTCGACGGCGTCGAAGCCGAAGTAGCGGGCGAGCGGCTCGATCGAGCCGCGCGGGCTCTCGAGGGCCGAGACGGCATGACCGGGCACGGAGCCGGAGAGACGGCTGGCATCGACGAGGTCCGGATCGATGCCGGAGCGCGCCGCGAGCGCCGCGACCAGCGCGCCGAGCCCGGCGAGGCCCATGCGGCCGTTCAGCCAGTGGCCGAGTGGCCAGTTCGCGGCATCACCCCAGACCTCGGCGCGGGCGGGCCAGGTGGGCCATGGTCGGGCATCCCAGCACCAGACCGCACATTCCGACATGTCGATCATCGGGCCTCCGTAGAGGCTCGAGACCGGGTTCCGCGCCGGGTCGGACCAGGCGCCGATCAGCGCCTCGAGATGGCGGCGCTGGATCAGGTCGTCGCGCGCGCCGCTGGAGAACCAGGGTAGAGCGGATTCCGAGGACCCGGGATCGAAGAACAGGTTTGGCGCATTGCTGCCCTTGTCGATCGCGGGACAGCCGATCTCGGTGAAGCGGATCGGCTTCGACTGCGGGATCCAGGACGTGGGGCTTGCGCTTTCCACGCCGCCCGGGCGGTTGTGGTGGGNGTTCGACCACCAGGCGCGGATGTCCTTCGGCCGGAACACCCAGGGCTTGCCAAGGGTGCCGTCGGTGATGGGCGTGCGGTCCTGCGCGTGGCGTGCCGGGTCGGAGGCGTAGTACCAGTCGTAGCCCTCGCCGCCCTCGATGTTCGCCCGGAAGTAAGCCGGATCGTGGATCGACGACCAGCCCGCCTGCGCGTCCAGATGGTCCGCCCCGTCGCGCCAGTCGCTGAGCGGCATGTAGTTGTCGATGCCGATGAAGTCGATCGCGGCATCGGCCCAGAGCGGATCGAGATGGAAGANAGACATCCCCGATCCGTCCTGCGGCTGATGGCCGAACCATTCCGTCCAGTCGGCCGCATAGCCGATCTTCGTCGCCANCCCGAGGATCGCCCGGCAGTCGGCGGCAACGCTGCGGAGCGCCTCGACCGCCGGGTAGCTGCCGGTGCCCGAGCGGATGGTGGTGAGGCCGCGGAGTTCCGAGCCGATGAGGAAGCTCTCGACCCCGCCACNTGCGGCACAGAGCCGGGCGTAATGCAGGATCATCCGGCGATAGCCCCAGTCCCCGGGCGACCCGGTCCAACTGACGCTGGTGCCGGAGACCGCGAAGTTGCCCGCCGTGGCGCCGCCGAAGAAGGCCGCGACCTGGGATGCGGCGGCGGCGGTCCGGTCCGGGCTGCTACCAGGCCCGCGGCCGGGGAGAGGGTNGATGCGCCNCCGCCAAGGCAGCGCGGGCTGGCCGAGGGTGGCGGCATTTGCGCTGTATGGATCGGGCAGCAGGTCGGCCGCGGGCACATCCATGAGGAGGAACGGGTAGAACGTGACGCGCTTGCCCCGCGCCTGCAGCTCCCGGATCGCCTCGACCACCGCGAAGTCCGCGGGCGTGCCGCCAAAGACCGGCTGGCCGCCCGAGGTGGAGACCAGGTGGGCTCCGGCGCGGGTGACGCCGTTCACCGACCAGCTCTTCGGGCTGGTGACCTTCGTCGCATCCTCGACGCCCGGCCTGATCTGGCACTGNNGTACCCTGAGATCGGTGCCGAACCAGGAGACGACGAGGAGACCGCTTCCACATTCGGNGAGCACCCGGGCGAGATCGTCGAGCGAGGCCTCGAGATCGCTCACCCCGGCGGNGGAGGTCTCGTTCTCGGGGATGGTCACGCCGCCCGGTCCCCTGCGGGTGATGGTCGTGGTGGCGGGGAAGAACTCGCCGGCGCCGGGGATGAGGTTCACCGCCCGGATCAGGGTCTCGGCGCCGTCCGTCTCGCCGAGCGGGCGGATCACCTCGAAGGAGAGCTGCGGCAGGCGGTTGCCGAACCGCTCGAGGGCCAGATCCTCGAAGACGACATAGGCGAGGCCGCGATAGGCGGGGGTGTTGCCCGCCCCATCTTNCGCCGCGATCAGCGGATCGGGCAGCTGGTCCTCGCCACCCTCATGCAGCCGCCAGACCGCGCGCGGCATCTCGAAGGGCTTGCCGTCGGCCCAGATGCGGCCGATGCCGCGGATCGGGCCTTCGCAGAGCGCCACGGCGAAGGAGGCGGAGTANNGCTCCAGGTCGTCGTCCTGATCTTGCCGCCGCCGCGTCCCTTGCCGCCGCCGCCCTGGGTGGAGGTGCGCTTCCTCGCGGAAGTCGGTGGCCCAGATGAGGTNGCCGCCGACCCGCATGCGGCCATGGACGCGCGGGATCACCGCGCCCTCGGTCGAGGTGGTGACGCGCAGGCTCGAGACGGGCGCCCCGCTGGTGGACATTCGGCGTGAGCGAGGCGGCGATGCGGGCATCGATCAGGGTGCCGATGATCGACCCCGCGGCCTGGCCGAGAGCGGCGCCGGAGAGGCCGAGGACGGTGCCGCCGAGGCCCGCGCCGATCGCGCCGCCCGCGGCGGCGAGGATGAGGAGGCCATGGCTCAGTCCTCGGCGGGATAGTGGAAGGCGAAGGCGGCGCGCCGCGCCCAGAACGCGCCGAAGGGTTCCTCGGTGACGCCCGCGCCTTCATGGGCATGGATGAGGCTCGGATGCGCCGCATCTCCGGCGAGGATGCCGCAATGCTTCGCGGGCGCACGCGGCGCCATGCGGAAGAGGAGGAGGCACCCCGGACCGGCGGCCTCGAGCGGTGCCTCGATGAGAACGCGCGCGGCGGCCTCGAGGAGCACCTCGCGGCCGCCGACCTCGCCCCAGTCNNGCGTGTAGGGCGGAAGGCTCACGGGCTCGGGGCCGAGAAGCGCGCGCCAGATGCCGCGGGCGAGGCCGAGGCAGTCCGCGCCCGCGCCGAGCCGCGAGGCCTGGTGGAGATAGGGCGTGCCGAGCCAGGCGCGGGCCGCGGCGATCACCGCCGCCGGATCGGCGGGGCGCGGGATCCGGTGTATCGTCATGGGCGTCCTCCGGGGTCTCGGGATCAGGTGCGCGGCCGCAGCGGCGCGCCGGTGTTGGCGTCGCCCCGGTTGGGATAGCGCAGCACGGCCTCTTCCCNCGGCATGTGCGGGAAGCCGCGGAAGTTCACGGCATTGCCGAAGCGGTCGCGGCAGGTGGCGAACTGCCGGTCGCAGCNCACGCTGACGGTGAAGCCGTCGCCCGGGGCGATGCCGCGGAGCGGCGCCTCGAGAAGCGCGAGGGCCGNCGCCGCATGGGACGCGACCTCGGCCCGCCGCCCGGCATTGAGACCGCTGACCCAGGTGAGCAGGCCGCGGTCGAAGTGACCCGGGGCGAAGCCCGCGAGGCCGGGGGCGGTGAAGCCGCGGTCGCCGGTCACGGTGCTCACGCTGCCGCTCGCGGTCAGGGCAGGCGTGGCGAGGGTGACGCCGCAGCGGGCATCGCCCAGATCGGCATCGCAATAGCCCTGGAAGGTGCGGCCGACCGGCTGGTTCAGCCAGTGTGCGAGCGAGCGCACCTCGGCGACGAAGGCGAGGCGACCGCGGCGGATCTCGCCCAGATTGCCGCGCCGCATCAGCACGCGCTCGGACGTCGCCTGCCAGTTCACCCGCCAGACCTCCACCGCGGCATTGTCCCAGCGCCCGTCGAGGATGTCGGTCTCGGTGATGACGTCCGAGCGCAGGACGCCCTCGGCATCCTGCGCGACCGAGAGATCGTCCCCGGCGCGGAGCTCGGAGGCGGCGAGGCCGCTCTCCGGCTCGAAGCGGGTGCCCGCGATCTCGAGGGCCAGGTCATGGTCGGTGAAGCCGAAGACGGCGCCGTCGGTCCTGGTGATCTTCCAGCACCAGGCGAGTGTCGTGGTGCCGGTGTCGAGATGGGCCTGCAGCCCGGGAGCAAGTGTCTTCATCTGCGGATCTCGATGAGGGGATGGAGGCGATGGAGCCGAGCCGTTCGAGATCGAGCGTCACGGCCAGCTCGTCGCTGTCGAAGCGGACCGGCACGTCGAACTCGAAGCCGCGGTGAGCACCGTGAGCCGGGGGCGCGGTCGCGAAGGTGACGATGCCGGTGGACGGATCGACCGACCAGCCCGCGGCCGGGCCGGAGATCGCGGCTCGCGCAGCGAGGCGCCAAGGAGGATGACGGTCTGCCCGGCATTGACGTTGCCGATGCCGAGGAGCCCGGTGGTGAAGCCCGCCCCGAGCACCAGATCGAAGCTCCAGCGCCAGAAGCCGCCGCCGAGGTTCTCGGCCTGGATGTTGCCGATCGTGCCACCCGCCTCGGAGACGACGGCCGGGGCGGCATAGGGCCCGTCGATGCGGCTGTCCTGGTTGCCGGGTTGGGCGCGCAGCTGCAGCGTGCCGCGGGCGATGTCCCTCGAAGAGCCAGGCCTGCAGCCGGTAGGTCTTGCCCGCCACCAGCGTGCCCTGGTTCTGCCGCACGCCCGCCCCCGTGGTGCCCAGCGCATAGGCGTTGGCATAGGGCCCGAAGGTGACCGCGCTGTTCGCCCCCAGCGCCCCGCTGTTGCCCCAGCCGGTCCGCATGGTGTCGGGATTGGGCAGGAGCTCCGGCCCCTGCGTGCCGCTCTCGCCCACCAGCACGCTGCCCGCCACCGGCCGGGTGATCGCGCGCGTCCAGCTCTGGGCGCCCGAGATGTAGCGCTTGGCGAGGGGAACTGGCGCGTCACCCCGTCGCCGAGGCCGAGGGGCTGGTCCCGGAGGCCCGGCGTCTGCGAGGGCAGGCAGGACTTGTGGTCGGCCCAGTCCTTGAAGCGGAAGCCGTGGAGGCGGCCGTTGCGGGCCTCGAAGAAGGCGACGACCGCCGCCAGATCGTCGGCGCGGCGGATGCCATAGGCGACGTCATAGCGGCGGCGCGAGTTGGCCCAGCTGGCGTTGCGCTCCTCGGCGCCCGAGGCCAGTTCGACGATCTGGGTGCGGCGTTCGGGGCCCCCGCGTGCGCCGCGGCTGATGGCCTCGGGGAAGCGGAGGTCGTGGAAGGTCATGGCACTTCTCGACGGTTGATGGGTTGGACCTGCCTGCGCTGACCGGCAGCGCGCTCTCACATGCCGCGGCGGCCGAAGCTGACGGCGCGAGCGATGTCGCTGGCGATCTGCGTGCGGGATTGGCGGAAGCTCTCGGCGTCACGCGCGGCGATCGTGACGTTGACGGTGGGCGCGACCTGGCCGTAGCCTGCCGCCTCGCGGCGGGAGAGCACCCGCTCCCCGCGTTGGAGGATCGCCACCTCGTCGGGCCGCAGCCCGGCCCAGCCGCCGGAATGCATGCGGGGCATTGGCGAAGGCCAGGGCCGGGACCATCCGGCCGGGGCCTGGCCCACCGACCATCCCACCCGCGTGCAGGATGTTCGCGAACATCCCGCCCGCACCGCCACTGGCCCCACCCAGCGCGCCGGAAAGGGCATTCGCGATGGGGCCGAGGATGAAGCGCCGCGCCGCCAGCTTCGCGAGATCGGCGATCATCGATGTGACCAGATCCCGGAAATCGAGCTTCCGGTCTTCACGAAGTCGCCGATGGCATTCTCCGCGCTCTGGAACGCGCCGACCAGGGCGCTGCCGATATCCCCGCCGATGTCGCGCGCCTTGGCGGCGTAGTCGGCAAGCGCAGCGGTCACGGTTTGCCAGCCTGTCAGGGCCGTGTCCGCGCCTTCGGCGGCCGCTTCGCCCGCTTTGCGCGCTGCGCCGCCTGCACCCTCTGCTGCGGTGACGGTGTCGTTCAGCCCGGCCGTCAGGGCCTCGGCCGCACCAGCCGCATCCGCCAGCGCAGTCTCGGCCTCGGTCCCCGTGCCGGTGACGGCATCCTTCAGCGCCTGCCAGCTGGCGAGCGGCCGACCGGCGGCGTCAGCCAGCATGACTGCGGCTTGCGCGTAGCCGTCGGCCGGACGCGAGCGTCGTCAGCCATGGCGCCAAGCCCGAGATCGGGTGGTTCGAGAAGGTGCGAGCCAGCGCAGCCGAGAAGGCATCCGACGCCACAGCCCCTGCGGCCGTTGCCGCGCCTTCGAACGGATTGCCGATGCGGCCCAGTGCCACCGGGTCCAGCGTGCCGATCCGCACCCCGCCCTCGCCAGTGGCCCATTCCGGCAAGAGGGCGAGGGCCGCGTTCAGGGTCTCGATGAAGCTGTTGATGCGGGTGACGACGCCGTTCAGCATCGCCTCGACACCGGAGATCAGCCCGTTCGCGGCCTGGAAAGCGAAGTCGCCGATGGCGCCGGGCAGACTGCTCCAGATTGCGACCGCCGCGTCATAGGCCCCCTGGAAGATCGCGGCCGTCCGGTCGCCGAAGTGGACCACGCCTACGATGGTGCTCGAGAGCCGAGAGCCCCGCCACCTTCAGCCCCTCCCATCCGGCCGCCATATTGGCGAAGGCGGCGTCGAGCGACAGGCCGATGCGCGACCAGACCTCGCGCGCCAGGTCGCCGAGAAGCCGGACGGCCTCGCCCACCCCGCCGACCCGGGCCACAAGCTGCGAGCTGATAGACCAGCTCGCCCGCGCCGACGATCAGCGCGCCGATGCCGGTGCGGATCAGGGCGCCACGCAGGAACACGAGCGCGGTGGCGAGACCGCGCACCGACAGGGCCGCCGCCGCCAGGCCCGCGACCCAGCGCCCGGCCATGACGGCAGCGAAGGTCGCGGCGTAGGAGGCAAGTCGGCCGAGATTGCCGATCAGCCCGTCGATGGCCGAGCGCAGGATGCCGCCGTCGGTCGCGAGCGCCACGAAGGTATTGGCCAGCGCCTCGATGGTCGGGGCAACGGCGACCGCGATGCGGTTGCGCAGGCCGTCGAACACAACCGAGATTGTGCCCAGCGCGAGTTGGGTGCGGCGCAGCGCCTCCAGCGCATCGCCGTCCAGCACAGCCCCAAGGTCGGACGCCTGGTCGCCAAGCCGCGCCATCTCGGCCCCGCCGTTCCGCAGAAGCGGCAGAAGGCGCGTGGCGTCCGAGGCCATGGCCTCCAGATAGAAGGTCATCTCCTGCTGGCTCAGGCCCGCCCGTTCGAGCGTGTCGACAAAGAGCTGCAGCGCTTCCGGCCCCGACAGGCGCGCGAACTGGTCGGCGGTGACGCCCACACGCGGGGCGACGTTCTCGAAGAAGTCGGCCATCGGCCCGCCGCCGGTCTGCAGGAAGTCGCCCACCCGGTCGTTCACGTCCTTCAGGATGTCGGCCAGCTTCTCCTGCTCGACGCCAACCGTCCGCGCCCCGGCCGACCAGCGCTGCAGCGCCTCTGGCGTGGCATTGGCGACCTGCGCGAACTGCCGGATCTGGGCGGCACTCTCGGCCGTGGAGCGGACGATCAGCCCGAGCGAAGCCGTGGCCGCGGCAGCGGCGGCCCCGAGGGCCAGGCTCGCTCGGCGCGCGAAAGCGGCAAGCCGCGTGTTGGCCAGGTCCATCTCGCGCGACAGGCGGCCGAAGCCCTTCGCCCCGGACTCACCGACGCCCTCAAGTTCGGCGCGCACTTGGCGGCCGCCGACAGCGGCAAGCCGGACGGAGACGCGTTTCTCGGCCATGGGATCGGGGCTCCGGTTGGAATGGGGTCAGTCGCGGTGGGCCGCAATCTGCTCGTTGACGCGGCGGACCATCACCGCCTCCAGGGCGGGCAGCAGTTCAGCGATGGCAGGCGGGGAGATGCCGAGGGCCGCGCCCAAGGCCAGCGCCGCGCCCAAATCCCAGCCGATCACCGCACCAGGGATGACGCGCATCTGCCCGCCAAGGCGCTGCGCCAGGTCCCAGACCTGCGCGCCCTCAAGCGTTTGCGGCTGGTTCAGCCGTTCGGGGCAGTCGGGACAGGGTCCTGCGCAGGCTATGCAGTAGCCGTCGCCCCCACTGAGCGACCAGTCGGCAAGGGCGCAGAGGCGTTTTTTCCGNNCGTCCAGCAGGAGGGCCTTGGCGACGTAAGTAGTCTGGAACGCCTCGAAGGCAGGCCAGAGGTCGAGAAGCGCGTCGATGGCCTCGGGGCTCGGCTCGATGGGATTGCCCTCGGTATCGCCGATGCCCTCCCATGCGAGGATCGCGCGCCGCGCCAGCGCCTTGGCCATCAAGAGTGCTGCTTCCTCGGTCGCCGCCCNCTCGGCCAGGTCGGCAATCGCGGGATCGCCCCGCGCGGAGACCATGAGTGCGGTGGTCAGCGGGCGGAGCCGGACACGCACGCCGGGGATAAGGTCGCACCACTGCGGCGCGTTCGTGAGGTCGAGGGTCAGCATGACGGGCCTTCTCAATAGGTTGCGACGGTGTTGACGAGGACGGCGGTGCACATCCGGGCGGGGCTGGCGGCCTTGGCGGCCTGCCAGTCGAAGGTGGCCTGGATGCCCTGCGGGCCCGGGATCTCGATGCGCGGCCGCGGCAGGTAGACGGCGTGCGCCGTGAAGGTGAAGCTGGCGTTGGCGCCGAGGCTCCAGGCGAAGACCAGTTCGCAAGGCGTGCCGTCGATGGCCTGCGTGATCAGCGCTGTGTCGGCGAAGCGCACCTCCACCCGGCCCGTCAGCGCGGCCATGCCGGGGTCGGCGCCCTCGATGCGGCCGTCCGAGCGGATGGTCTCGATCCGGTCGAGCCCGTTGGAATAGGTGACCTCGGCCGAGATGACGTTGCCGAGCGGCGAGCCGTTGCGCGTGATCGCCCCGTTGAAATGCCCGAAGCGCTGCAACGCCAACGAGGTGGGCGTGCCAGCGGCCGTGGCCGCCGCGACACTTTCTCNCTGCGCCACCAGTCGGGCCGTCGCGGTCAGCAGTCCGGAGCGTGCCATCTGCCACGACAGCTGGTCGCAGACGCAGCCGGTGTACATCGCATAGCGCGGCACCTCTGGCATCGCCGTCTCGATGGCCATTGACGGCAGCGTCCAGTTGCCGGACTGGAAGGTGTGGGTCTTCGGCGTCGTGCCGGTGGTCGTGGGCTGACCGAAGGCCGCTTTCAGCCACAGGCCGAAGTTTTCGACGTCGATCGGCACGACGACGTCCCCATCGGCGGTGACCGCGTCTTTGATCGGGGCAAGCGGGTCGCGCCCCTGGCCCAGCAGTTCCGAGGCGATCAGCGGCTGCTCGGAGCCGAGCGTGGTGCTGGCAAAGGGCACCGTCCGATAGCCCGTGGCGGGCGCGGTGCCATAGACGGTCTCGAACGCAAGCGCCATCTGCGCCCGCGCCCCATGGGCTCGTGCCATCGTAGTCTCCTGTGGTGAAGGGGGTCAGGCCAGCGGATCGGCCGTGGTGTAATGCAGGATGACCGGGATCACCGCCGCCTTCAGGCTGGCGGCACCCTCCACGGCCAGATCGACTGGACGCGGCGCTTCCGCCTCGACCCAGTCGCAGAGACCGCCCAGCGTGCGGTCTGCGGCAACCGCCGCGCCGATGCTGGCACAAAGGGTATCGAACGCGGCATCACGGGTGGCACCCTGCACGACCGCCTCCAGTTCGGCGCGGTGCTGGTAGTGGTAGCGCAGCGGCGAGAGCGTCACCTCGGGCTCCCNCGGCTCGCCGTCGCGCAGGATCAGGAGGCCTGCGGTTGGCACACGCTCGGGCAGCACGTCACCGCGCAGGGTGGTGGGCAACGCCGAGAGACGCGCATGCAGCGCGGCGAGGATGGTTTCGCGGGTGGTGGGCATGGCCATCCTTTAGTCTAAGGTATGGAAAAGGTAACCAAATCGGCGAGTCTGCGATGCATTTGATGATGGGCGGCATTAACGGGAACTATCTGACTAACATCACGCTGAACGCGGCCACCGAGACACAAGAGGTCTTGGCCGCGGTCGCCTACGCGACAGAAATGGACCTTCTGTTCGACTGGTGCTGGAACAACAGCATCCCGCTCAAGTATTATGGCCGTCTGGACGACGGCGTCCCCGTCAAGACTTCCATCCTTTTAGCTTTCCTCGCCCGCAAATCAGCCCGATTCCAATGCCGCCTCGTTCAGCATCACCATGCAAAGGTCATCTGGTGGCGTGAGTACGGTCTCTATATCGGATCCGCAAACCTCACTGCGAGTGCCTGGTACAAGAACGTCGAGGCTTACTGCTTCTTTCCCGAAGCCGAGATCACAGACGAAATGGCAGAAGATATCCGTGAACTTTTCAACGTGCTCGATCGGAACTCAACGCCGCTGACAGACGAGTTGCTCGAAGTCATGCAGAAGCGCGAAAAGCAGATTGCGCGTTCGGAGCCACCGTCAGAAGAGTTCTGGAACAGCCCGAGTTTCAACAAATGGTCCGGGCTCGTGCAGACAGCGAAGAAAAAGGCCACTGACCGCCGCCGGGAGGCATTCCTCGAGGAATGGCACTCAACTCTTCAACAACTGCGCGATATCGGAAACTTGGTGAGCAAGCCCGAGAACAGACCCTCCTGGATTGACAGCAATGCCCCTGCGGGCGCTCAGGGCGACCAGTTCCTCCACGCGCATTACTATCAGCGCACCTTCGACGGTCGCAGAGCCCTCTATGCTGAGCATTTCGAACAGAACAAGCGGAACCCTGATGCGGCGCTCGCAGACGCTATCAAGTGGTGGCGCAACCTGCCTAAGGCGCCGACCGAAGAGGACGTCATGTTGAATTCCACTGCGCCGATGCTGCGCGAGGCGCTCACTGCCGAAGCCATCGACGATATGGACTATGGGGCCTTTCGCAAGATCTGCATGGGCATACATTCCATCAAAGACTATGCGCGACGCGTCGCGAATAAGGCTGTCGGACTTCGTGAAGATGGGACGACTTACACCATACCAGAAAAGGTCNNGGCGCTCTCGAAGCGGATTTGGGGCGACAAGTCCGCTGGCGGCAATGACGTGAAGCAGCTCTTGAAGTTCATCCTCTATGGTGGTCCGGAGGCACAGTTGCCCGAGCGCCTCTGGACCGCTTTTCATGACCCGAAATGGAAGATCGAAGGCCTCGGGGTCAGTGCTTTGGGGGAACTTGTCGGCTGGGCATTGCCAGATCGCTTCCCTCCTCGGAATGGGAGAACGTCGAAATCTCTCAAGTCTCTGGGCTACGACGTGACAGTCCACGTTGGGTGATTATCCGGATCTGCCCTCCACCCACTTCGCCACGATCAGCCCCGGCACGGCATCATGCGCCCGCTCCGCGTCCCGCGCCAGGTCCAGCCGCTTCGGCAGCTTGACTTGCGGCACCAGCAGAAAGATCGGCGCGGTGACGAGGCCACGGCCGGTCTTCGACCGAGAGGCGACGGCGCGGCCCTTCGTGTTCAACCGCCCCTCGGCCACCAGCAGGCTAGGTCCCCTGCGTCGATAGACGAACCGCAGGCGCAGGCCGGTGCGGCGTTCCCATTCACCGGNGGTGATCCGGCCGCCACGCAGGGACTTGCCTGCGGCGGGCGTGGGGATCGCCAGCCAGAAGCCGTTCTTCGAGCGGATCAGCGGGCCGGTGTCGTGCGCGCCAACGATGACCGGGGCGTTGGACCAGACTACGGCGGCCGCATTCAGGCTGGGCGTGGCCTTTGGGAACTGCTCCGACCGGATGGTGCGGGCCAGCCGGGCCCCGAGGCCCGCGCCGGTGATCTGCAGCTGCCATGCCGCCTTCAGCCCTGTCCCGGCCTCGCGGATCGCGGCCGACACGGCGCGCTCGCCCGCAGCGACTTCAGCCGCCATCATCGCAACAATGTCGGGATCGATGTCGAGCTTCAGTTTCACTGCGGTCACGCCAGGCGCAGGTCGCGGTCCAGACCAGCCGCTCGCGGTCGCGGATGGGTTCGCCCTGAATGAGGAAGGCGTCGCCTTCGATCTCGATCCGGTCGCCGGGGCGCGGCGCTGGCACCTCGGCCACGCGCAGATCGATCCGGGTGGTCTCGGACCAGAGCTGCGCGTCGCCGAAGGAGGTCGGCGCATCGGCACGCCGGGCGACGATGCGCACGAGGACCGGCGCACCGCCATCGGCGATGTAGACCGCATCCCGGCCGATGTTCGGATCGGCGAAGAGCGCCGCAAGCGCGGCGGAGAGGGCGTCCGGCATGTTTCCTCTTTCTGCGGAAAGGAAGTGATACTATGTTTTCCTCAGACAGGAGAAAGTCATGACCCTTTCCCATCAGATCGCCCCAAACCCCCAGGCGGGTGCCGTGCTGACCAAGGCTGCGCTGCGGGCGGCAGACCGGCTTGGCCTGTCGGGCCGACAACTGGCCGACATCGTCGGCGTCTCCGAGGCGACCGTCTCTCGCTGGAAACGGGGCGAAAGCCTGCTTGAGCCGGGCTCGAAGCCCTTCGAGCTTGCGGCCCTTCTTGTGCGGACCTTCCGCTCGCTCGACGCCATCACCGGGGGCGACGAGGCGGTGGCGCGACGCTGGCTGGGCGCTCCCAACACGGCGCTTGGCGCACGGCCCGTGGAGCGGATGGCGCAGGTACAGGGGCTTGTCGATGTCACGACCTATCTGGACGCAAGACGCGCTCCGCTCTGAGGCGCGGCCCTACGCGGGCCCGGCATGGCGGTTCGTCGAGGCCCAGCATCGGGTCTCGACCCTGAAGCTTGTCGACAGCCTCGCCGAACAGGCGGCCCTCGAGGACATCCTCGAGGCCACGAAGCCGCCCCTGCCGGAGGACTGCCGGGCGCTCGATTACCTGCTGGCCACGCCTTTCCGGTATCGCACCTATCCGGCGGGATCGCGGTTTCGCCGTGCGGGACTGACGCCGGGCGTCTGGTACGGGGCCGAGGCGCCGGAGACGGCGGCGGCCGAAATGGTCTTCTACCGCTTCCTCTTCTACGCCGAGAGCCCGGAGACGCCCTTTCCCGACGATGCGGCCGAATACACCGCATTCTCGGCGGAAGTCGCAACGCCCGTGGCGGTCGACGACGGCCGGGGCACTGGCCACCGATCATGCTGTCTGGACCCACCTCACCGACTACGCGGCCTGCCAGGATCTGGCCGAGGAGGCCCGCGCGATCGGTGCAGAGGTTATCCGCTACGCCTCTGTCCGCGATCCTGCCCGGGGCGCGAACCTTGCCGTGCTGACCTGCCGTGCCTTTGCCGCCCCGCAGCCGGTCGAACGTCAGACCTGGCGCATCCGGGTCGGCTCGATCGGCGCGCAGGCGCTGCGTGAGCATCCGCGCCTCGGGCTCGAGTTTCCGAAGGACAGCTTCGNCTCGGACCCACGCCTTCTTAGCATGCTCTGGGACCGCCCCCGCGCGCGGTAGGCCGTCATCACGTCCGCCGNCGCCGAACGCAGCACCTGCGGGCGGGTGCAGATCGGCAGCGGGTTGCTCTCGATCTCGAGGCGCACCCATTCGTCGCGATCCCGGTCCGGGATCATGCGCGCGTAGAGCGGCAGGCCGAGCGTGTTCACCGTCTCGAAGGTGTCAGCCGGGGCGAAGTAGATCTCGAAGAGGCCCTCGACCCNCTCGGGATAGAAGTACGCCTTGTCCGTTGGCACGCCAAAGCCGAGGCCGCCCCGGTAGCGGCGGAAGGTGATGCCGCCGAAGCTGACCTCCTCGCCCACGCGGCCGCGCAGGTCGGCGGCGGCTGCCGTGTTGAGGTAGGTCTCGCGCACCTCCTTGTGGGCGACCAGATCGGCGAAGAAGGCCGAGCCGCATTCGGCGCGCAGCTGGACCTGACCGGCCGCCAGCCNCCCAAGGCTGTCCTCGACGCTTTCGATCAGCGCCTGGCAGCGCTTCCTGAGTGCGCCCGAGGCGGGGCTCGCATTGTCGAGGTCGAAGTCGACCTCGGTGGCGGGCGTGATGCCGAACTCTGTGAAGTAGTTGACCACCGTCGCCCCGTCCTTCGGATCCTTCACCACGCCCTGGATGCCGTTGAAGAGGTGGAACTCGAAGGTGGCCTCGGCGTCGTTCCGGAGCCGCCCGAGCTTGCGGGCCACCTCGCTTTGCACCTGTTGGGTGGCGGTTTCCGATCCGTGGTCGCGGATGCCCTGAATCTCGGATGCCCAGAGCACATCCTGCTTCTTGAACTGGCGCACGACAAAGGCGCGCATCTCGCGGCGTTCCGGCATCTGCTGTTCATGAGGAGAGCCGCGTTCGGAGAAGGGGATCAGTTGCAGCGTGCCATCCCGGCTCTCGATGACCACGGTGCGCGCACGCACGCCGCGGGGCCCGAAGAGGTTCGCGCCGGAGAGGATCGCGGGCTTGAAGGGGATGTTCTCCAGCGCGCGGGTCAGTTCGATGATCGAGAAGGCATCGCCTTCGAAGATGTCCATGGTCGCCATGGGGATGTCCTTTCGATGAAGAGATCAGCGCAGCAGGATGCCAAGCGCGGCCAGCGCCGCGGTGGCGGCCGTGATCTGCGGTTCCGTCGCGCCCGTGGGCCAGATGATGTCATTGCGGTTGACGATGGCCGGGCCGCGCAGGACCACGACGGCAGCGGCATCGGCGGCCGTTGCGTCAGCGTGGCCCCAGAGGATGCTTANGGCGTTCTGGCTGCCATTCGACGCGGCGGGGGCAAGCTGGGTGAATCTTCCGCCCGTGGTGATCTTGCCCAGCACCGTGCCGGGGTCGAGCTTGCCCGCGCCGGTAGCGAGGGTGACGGTGTCACGGGTGTAGTCGCGCGACGCTTCCCAGACGAGGAAGCCGCCCGCATGTCTGCCTTCGGTCAGCGTGGTCATTGAGGATCATCCTTTCAGCTTGAAGGTGCGGGCGATCACGTCGCCCCAGGGACGGGCGGTGGGTGCGGGCCCGGGTTGCGGGTGATGGGGGCTGATCTGCGCCTCCGCCTCGGCCTTCGCGGCAAGAAGGCTCGCGCGCACCGCATCGAGGCTGGCGTCCTCTTCGAGGAAGCGCCCGGCCATCTGCGGCTGTCCCGCAAGACGACAGAGGTCGACCACGGCGCGGGCATGGGCGATGGCGTCACGCCGGATGGCGGTCGGATCGATGCCTGTCACCACAGGGTCGGGACTTGGCGGTGTGCCCGGCGCAGGCTCGGGTTCACCTCGGATCGCGAGAGCCTCGTCGCAGATCTCGTCGCCTATGGCGTCTTCGTCGGCCCTATTGCCGTCCTTATCGCTCTCAGAAGCCGGATCGGCGATGGCTTCCGCCAGCGCGGGTGGCGCGTTGCGGAACCGCGCGATGTCAAAGCTGGCTGCAATCCGCACCGGCTCGATCATGCGGGTGGCAAGCCCCGCCTCAAGGGCCGCTTCCGCATCGAACCAGGTCTCGGCCGCCATCAGGGCCGCGATCTCCTCTTCGGTGCGTCCGGACCGTGTCGCATAGCCGCGGATCATGCCGCCCGCGATCTTGTCCATGGTGTCTGCCATCTCGCGCATGTCGGTGGCGGTGCCCATGACCAGTCCCGAAGGATCATGGATCATCAGGAAGGCATTCTCGGGCATGACGATCTCGTCGCCCGCCATGGCCACATAGGAGGCCGCCGAAGCGGCCACGCCGTCGATCCAGACGGTGATCGTGCCATCATGCCGCTGGAGGGCATTGTAGATCGCCACCGCGTCGAAGACCGAGCCGCCCGGACTGTTCAGGCGCAGGTCGATCGGCACCCCGTCCGGCAGTGCGCCGAGTTCCGCGAGAAACCCCTTGGCGCTGACGCCATAGGCGCCGATCTCGTCATAGATCAGCACCTCCGCGCGAGATCCCTCCGCGCCGGGGCCCCGGGCGCGGATCGTGTACCAGCTCTTCATCCTGTCACTCCTGTTCGGATTGCGCGGCCGCGTCGGATCCATCGGTTTCCGGGTCGGTTCCCGGATCGGGCAGCCNNTTGAGGGCGTGGCCCGCGCGCCTTGCGTTTCGCCGGGGCCGGTCCGGTAGCGGAGGCCCAGATCGGCCGACCGCCGGGCATCGACGGCGTTCTCGCGGTCGGCCTCCTCGACGTCGTAACCGGTGGCCTCGACCACCTTGCGCCGCGAGGTGATGCCCGCTTCCATGGCGAGGACCTGCGCCTGGATATCCTTCAGCGGATCGACCCAGTCCCAGCGCGGCGGGATCCATTGCGCGGCACGGAATCGGCCGGGTGCGGCAGTGAACGCGGGCAGATCGAGCGCGCCCGACAGCGCCGCGGTTTCCATCCAGCGCGCCCAGATCGGACGGCAGAACTGGTGGACAATCACGCCATGCTGCAATTGGCCGATGCGGCGCCGAAACTCGACCAGTTCGGCCCGAAGGCTCGAGTAGTTCGCCTGCCGGACATCGCCGGTCACGAGGTGATAGGGCAGCCCGAGCGAAGCCGAGACGGCCAGCAACGTGCGATACTGGAACGCCTCGTAGCCCCCGCCCACATCGGCTGGGCTCGAGAACTTCACGTCCTCTCCCGGCAGCAGGACCTGCATGGTGCCGGGCTCGAGGCTGGCGATCGCGGCACCTTCGGCATCGGCCGCCCCTTCACCCATCATCGGCTCTTCCGGCGCGGTCTTGGTGATGAAGCCCGCGAACATCGCCGCGGTCTTCTTCCGGTCAAGCTCCGCGTCATCGTACTGGTCGAGCAGGAACAGCCGCACCATGGCGGGTGCAACATGCGGCAGGCCCCGGATCTGGCCCGCATCGATGGGCCGGTAGATGTGCAGAACGTCCCCGGCGAGGACCCGGACAGTATCCGGCACCGCCACCCGCTGGTCCGTGCTGTCGCCCGGATGGCGGCGGCGGAAGTGATAGGCCACCCGCCGCCCGATCCCGTCGAACTCGATTCCGCAGCGGATGCGGTTGCCGTTGGGTGCAGTTTCCGTCTTCTCGAAGGGCAGCATCTCCGACTGCAGAAGCTGCAACTGCATGGGCACCATGAGTCCGTCTTCCGCGCGCCGGGGACGCAGCCGGACAAAACACTCGCCTGCCACGAACATTTCGCGCGCGACCATGGCCTGCAGCCCGTAGAAGTCGGTCAGCCCGTCCGCGTCGGCCTCGTCCGTCCATGCCAACCAGAGCTTCTGGACCCGATCACGAAGGCCCGCATCCTCGATCAACGAGGACGGCTTGATCCCGTCGCCGACCAGGTTTGCCGCAAAGGCCTCGCAGGCGTTTGCCGCATAACCGTTGGTGACAACCAGTTCACGAGCACGGGCCAGAAGGCGCGGACCGCCGGAGGCCACCAGCGCGTTGATGTTCTCGAGCGGTGGATTCCAGCCCTTGAGCCGTCGCCGCGCCATGGCCCCTTCGAGCCGAGCGCGCAGTCCGGAGGGACCGTGGCTCTGGGGGAGCCGCGTAAGCCCGGAGGACGCAGGGCTGCCGCTCGCCCGGCCGCGAATGGACCCGCCGCGGAACCTGTCGAACAGCCCCATGCTCAGAGCCCCTTGTCCGTGATGACGCGCAGCTGCCGCACGATCCGTCGCCCTTCTGCGCCCACGATCTCGCGATCCAGCGCCTCGAGTGCCCGGTCGATCTCAGCCACGGAGCGGTAATCGACCGTCTTTCCGTCATAGCTGACCCGGGCCACGCCGGAGGCGCGTTGTGCGGCCAGCGCCTCGCGACGGGCGCGGAGGTCCGTGATTGTCGCCATGACAGCCCACCTCTATCCTGCTCGTGACCCGTTCTGACCAGGCCCGCCATGACCGACCGGATTGCCCGCCTTCGCATCGAACTGCTGCATCTCGAGCCCTGCATCTGGCGTGAGCTCGAGGTCAGCCTGACCACCAACCTCCGCGCTCTGCACGAAATCATCCAGGTGGTGATGCCGTGGGAGAACCATCACCTCTATGATTTCCGGGTCGGCGACAGGGTCTATGGCGAACCCGATCCAGAGGACGCGGTGTGGGGCCGCAAGATCTATCAGGCCAAGGGCATGCGCCTCGGCACGCTGATCGATCGCGGCGTCACCGAGTTCCTCTACACCTACGATTTCGGGGACGACTGGCATCACCGCGTGCATGTCGAACACGTCGGCGCGGCCGATCCCAGCACAGATTATCCGCTGTTCGTCGCGGGCGAGCGCACCGCGCCGCCCGAGGACGTGGGTGGTCCACCCGGCTTCATGGAGTTCGTCGAGGCCATCGCAAACCGCCGCCATCCGCAGCACAAGGACATGGTCCGCTGGTATGGCGGNCCCTTCAATCCGGTGGACTTTGGCGAACCCGAGATCGCGGCGCGCGTGCGCGATCTTGCCACCCGGCGCAAGGTTTCCCTCGAGGCCTTCGCCCGCAGCCGTGCGCTGCGACAGCAATAGTTCCGAAGGTCAGCCCATATAGGTCGAGCGCACCGTCCTGCGCCGAGGCCCCAGTGGAGTCCCTGGACTACGCGCTGGCGTTGGTCCGCTCTCGGCCCGAATTATGTCCCGGTCCGGGAACTGCCGTTCCAGATCCTGCCACCGGGCCTCCGGCCAGCGGTCCGCGCCCGCGATCCAGGCGGCGGCGCGGGCATAGACCCGGCAATCCAGCGCCTCGTTGCGCTCGCGCAGCTTCTGCCATTCCAGCCGGGCGAAGCCACGCTTGGTGCGGACCGTCACCAGCTGCTCGGCCACGAACTGCTTCAGCCATTCGTTCTCGACCCAGTGCGGCAGATGCACTGAGCCGGGCGGGAACGCGGCACCCTCGGCCATGTCCTCCTCGGTCGGCCGCGCCAGCCGCAGGAAGCGGTAGGTCTCTGCCTTGAAGGTCGACGCCGCCACGGTCCAGAGCCGGGCGCCGCGCCGCAGGCGTTTGCCGCCTTCGGTCGCATCGACGAAGGTCGGGCCCGACACCGGGCTCGAGCGGTTGAACCCCTCGACACCCTTGACCGGCGCCACCTGCGCGAACCCCTGCGCCCGCGACCAGGAATAGACGGCCGGGGCCTCGTAGCCCGTGTCGATGGCGAGCCGCGCGATCCTGAGATGCGCGCCGCGTTCATGCGGCCAGCTTCTGTCCAGCATCGCCGTCAGTTCCGACCACGCGTCGTGCCGGTCCGGCCCGCCCTCGATGACGACGTGATCGACGAGCCAGCTTTCCAGCCCGCGACCCCAGGCCCAGACATCGACCTCGATCCGGTCCTTCTGGACGTCGGCCCCGGCGGTCAGGAACAACCCACCCGCTGGCACCGTGCCCGGCTTCCATGCCTCGCGCCGGTCATAGAGCCGCTGCCAGTCCGGCGCTTCGCCGCTTTCGACCCAAGTCTCGCCAAGGATCGTGTTGCGGAACGCCTTGATCGCCTCATCCGACCCTTGGGCCGCCTCCCAGCCACGGGCGATGCGGGACCAGCTAAGCCAGCCCACCGGCGAATAGAGCGCCGAGAGGTGGTAGCCGACCGTGGTCGGATCGGCGGCCGTGGCGGTTGCCTGCCATTCGCCGCCCTCCAGCATCGCGGTCTTGTGGTGCTCCGCGATGGGCTGATCACAGCCCTCGCAATGATATTCCGCCGTCTCCGGGCGGCCCTTCTGCCAGCGTAGCCGGTCGAACTTCAGCCACTGCATCGCGCCGCAATGCGGGCACGGCACGAAGTACCGTCGCTGGTCACTCGCCTCGTATTCCCGCTCGATGCGCGACAGCCNCCGGATGGTGGGCGTCGAGACCAGCAGCACCTTGCGCCGATGGGCGAATGTCAGCGACCGCGCCTCGGCCAGCGTGACCGGATCGCCTTCCTCGTCGGCCGAGGCCGGATAGGCGTCGACCTCGTCGAGAAAGATGTAGCGCGCCGGGGTCGAGCGCAGCCCCACCGCCGAGTTCGCCCCGGTCATGATCAGGATGCCGCCCGCGAATTCCTTGGACAGCATCGTGTTGCCCGCGTCGCGCGATCGCGCCGGTTTGACCCGCTCGCGCAGCTCCGGGCTCTCGTCGATCAGCGGATCGATCCGCTGGCGCGAGTTGCGCTTGGCCAGTTCCACCGTCGGCTGGACCGCCAGCATCGGGCCCGGCGACTGGTGGATCGCGAACCCGATCCAGTTGTTGCCCGCCTCAGTCGCGCCGACCTGTGCCGCCTTCATGAACACAATGCGCTGTATCACATCGCCGGGCGACAGGCGGTCCATGATCTCGCGCATGTAGGGCGTGCGCGCCGTGCGATAGCGCCCCGGTTCAGCCGATGCGCGACCCGACAGCATCCGGTGCTTGTCGGCCCATTGCGAAACGGTCAGGTCCGGGTCGGGCGTCAGCCCTGCACCCCAGGTGCGCAGGATTTCTGCTGCGCCGTCGAAGTCGGTCAGACCCTCATCATCACCGGAAGTCAGGCCGGACCTCGGCAAGTTCGTCGATGTGGGCACGGACATGTTTCTCGAGGACCTTCTGCATCGCGGCTGGCTCGACACCCAGATCGGCCGCCATCAGCGCCGCCGTACGCGCAGGCCAGTTCACCCACGCGTCCCGCAACTCGCGCGCCAGCCGGAATACCAGAGACAGCGCCCGGGCACGCTCGATCAATTCCCCTTCAGCTTCTGCAGCCGGATGCGCCGTTCCTGCGCCTTCAGTACCTCGTTGGCGGTCTTGGCCTGCAGGAATGTCGTGCCGCCGCCGACGGCCGGGACCGCCAGACCCTGTTCGCGCAGCGTGTCGCCGACCGCGGCCACGGCCGCCTCGGGGACGGGCTTCATCTTCGGTGCAGGCGGCTTGGGGGTCTTGGACGGGTCCGTCGTATCCGCCCGCCTCGCGTCGCTGGCGGCCGCGTTGATGCTGCCGTCGGGATAGAGGACCAGCCGCTCGGCCGTCTTCGCCTTCTGGATCGCGCCGCGCGAGAGCCCGACATGCGCGGCGTACTGGCGCTCGCTCATGCCCTGCATCGACGGCTCCGATTATCATTCAGATTCATGTGCTTATCTCGTTGATAAGCCTCGCAGACAGAGCGAACGTCCTTTCTGCAGGACGATGCAACTCACTTGGGAGCCACCGAGATGACCCGCCGCGCCACCACCAACGAGAAAGCCCTCGACGCCTTCATCGCCGCCAAGTTCGAGATCGACGCGATGCTGGAGCGGCTCGCCGCCCTGAGCGCGGACCATTTCGAGACAAGCCCCGACGAGATCAACTGGGGTCATGTCGGCACCCTGAACCACTACCGCGCCAAGCTGCGCGAGATCACCGACAGCGCCTTCAAAGAAGGCGAACACGCCAGTGAGCATCCGCAACGCCAGAACTCTCGCCGCGCGCCCAGCGCGGCTTGGGGTCGTAGGAGGGCTGCGACGGTCGCGGCCCCGAGAACGGAGACGACCCCATGACCCAGATCCAGCTGACCGATACCCAAGCCGTCATCCTTTCGGCGGCCTGCGCGCGCAACGATGGCGCTGTCTTTCCCGTCACCGCCAAGCTGAAGGGCGGCGCCGTCGGCAATGTCTGCAAGAGCCTCCTGAAGCTCGGGCTGATCGAGGAAATCCCCGCCACCGACCTCAACACCGTCTGGCGGCACGACGAGGCGCGCGGCCCGATCACCCTGCGCGCGACGCCGCTGGCACAGAGCACGCTCGGGATCACCGAGCACGATGCCACCACGACACCAGCCGAAAACGTCACCACATCTTCCCCACGCCGGAAGGGCACCAAGCAAGAAGCGCTGATTGAAATGTTACGGGCACCGGACGGCGCCACAATCGAGGAGATCATGGCAGCGACGGACTGGCAGTCGCACACGGTGCGCGGCGCGATGGCCGGTGCTCTGAAGAAGAAGCTCGGGCTCGAGGTGACCTCGGAGAAGGTCGAGGGGCGCGGGCGGGTCTACAGGCTTCCCGCCGCCTGACCCAACGCCGGAAATGCTACGTCGCCGCCCCGACCGGGCGGCGGTTTCTCATTGCATCGACAGCAAATCGCGCGCGGCAGCCTGCAGGATGTCCTGCGCCATGCGCGGCTCGCAGGTGTAGATGCCGCCCGGTTCAGGTTCGCCGACATGCTCCGCAAACCAGTCCCGTCCCTCGTCTGAAATCGGACGCAGGACGACGATGGTCCCGTGATCGTTGATTTCGATATGTTGCCAGCCTTCGGACATGCCCGCAGGCTACCAGTCCGACCAAGCGCTTGCCAGCGAAACGCTCACCAGCCGCGCAGGCGTTCGAAGAGCCGTCGCAGCAGATAGCCGCGCGCCAGCGAGACGCCGACGAAGGCGAGGCCGATGGTCAGATGCTCCGGGAGCCCCGTCTCGATCCCGAACCACGGGAACACGACGATCTGCGTGGCGATGGCCAAAACGTAGCCGACGACGACGTTTGTCGCGGTCTCGACCAGCGACATGAGGCGGGACTGGTTCATGCCGCTGCCTCATCCATCGGCCAGAAGTTGAGCTGCCAGATTTCGCAGCGCATGCGCCGCAACCAGGGGGACCACGCCGTTGCCACAGAGGCGAAGCCGGTCCACCCGGTGGGCCAGCCCATCAGCGCCTCGACGAACAGCGGGTTCAAGGTCCGGCGCGGCTCGGAGGTATCGCGCCCAGCCATCGGCGTCACCAGGACCTGGCGGCCAAGCAGGCCGTTCACCGGCGTGTTGGCAAGGCTCGTCGCCCCGTCCTTGTGATCGCGTGCCGTCGGCGTCATCCACAGCCCTGCCGAATGGGTCAGGTCGGCCGAGCGGCGGTTGCCCGCGCTCGGCTTGCACCCGTCGTTCGCCATCGGCGTCGGCCAGAACGCGGCCGTCGTCGCCAGGTTCATGCCGTGCTGACCCGCCTCCTGCGAGGGCGTGGGTTTCGTCTGCCGGTTCTCGTTGGCGCTGGCCCTCGGCGTCGGCCAGAGCCGCAGCAGTCCCGTCCGGTTCCCGCCACTTGACCGGGTGCCAGAGCAGGCGCGCGGGGTCGGCCAGGTCGTCTCCCTCGCGGACGGCGAGGATGAAGAGCCGCTCGCGCTTGTGCGGTGCGCCGACTTCCGCCGCCGTGAAGAGGCCTGCCGCAAGGCGGTAGCCCATGCCGACCAGTCCTTCGGCGACTTCGGGGAAGCCGAGGCGGAGATGATGGGCGACATTCTCGAGGAAGACGAAGGGCGGCTCGACCTCGCCGATGATGCGGGCGACATGCGGCCAGAGGTGGCGCGGGTCGTCGGCACCCCGGCGCTTGCCCGCGACGGAGAACGGCTGGCACGGATAGCCCGCAGTGACGATGTCCACCGCGCCGCGCCACGGGCAGCCGTCGAAGGTGGCAACATCGTCCCAGACAACAGCCTGATCCAGGGACGCGTCTTCCATCCGCGCCACGAGAGTGGCTGCGGCGAAGGTTTNCCGTTCGACATGGCCCACAGCACGATATCCGGGGATAGCGATGGTGAGCCCAAGGTCGAGACCACCTGCGCCGGAGCAGANGGAGAGGCCGAAGAGGCATGCGTCTCCGGCTCCGGAAGCGCATCCGGAGGAAGGTAAAGCCAGGTCATGCATGTCACGCGGCGGTCTGGCGCTTTCGCGCGAGTTCGGGTTCGGCGTCCGTGTCCGGCGTATCCGTGTCGTCGCCCAGCCGCTCGGTTCTCACCTGCGCAAAGGTCCGACCGTCACCGTCGAGGATCGCGTCGCGGCCGGTCTCGGCCTGCCAGCGTTCCACGGCGACATCGACATAGGCGGGGCTGATTTCCATCGCGAAGACGCGGCGGCCGTTGGCCTCGCCCGCCATGATCTGCGAGCCTGAACCCGAGAACGGCTCGTAGCAGAGGCCGCCGCGTGCCACATGCTGGCGCATCGGGATCCCGAACGCGTCCAGAGGCTTCGGCGTGGGATGGTCGGGGCGCTCGTCCTTTGCGAAGGACGGCATCTCCCACGTCGAGGGCAGCGTCTGCTCGGCGACCTTCGGCGGGCGGTTCGGGCGGCGCCAGCCCATGAAACAAGGTTCGTGCTTCCAAAGGTAATGCGAGCGGGTCAGGACCCCACGGTCTTTCACCCAGATGATCTGCTGATGGACGAAGGCGTAGGCCTTCTCCCAGCAGGCTTCCAGCATCGCCTGGCGGCGCGAGGCATGCCAGCAGTACCACGCGGCATCCTCGGTGATCGCCTCGGCGACGGCCGCTCCGATGAAGCCGTCGTAGAGCTCCGCGCCCTGCGAACTGTCGTCCCAGGTGGTGCCGTAGGACGCCGACCAGTCCTTGTTCCGCGTGGGATGGTTCGAGCCATCGTAGTCCACCAGATAGGGCGGGTCGGTCGCGAACAGGATCGCTCGCTCACCGTTCATCAGGCGGCGCACGTCGGCCGCGCTGGTGCTGTCGCCGCACAGCAGGCGGTGATCGCNCAGGATCCAGAGATCCCCGGTTCGTGATGCTGGATTGCGCGGCGGCTCGGGGATGGTCACCGGCGGCACGGAGCNCCCGGCGCCACCTTCTTCCCCGTCCCNCTCCGGCACGAAGGCCAAGAGCTTGTCCAACTCGCCGTCGGAAAAACCGACAAGCGACAGGTCAAAATCCTCGGCTAGCAGGTCGTTCAGTTCGGCCGACAACAGCGCCTCGTCCCAGGTGCCGAGTTCGGTCAGCTTGTTGTCCGCGATCCGGTAGGCCCGCCGCTGCGCCACGGTCAGATGCCCGAGCACGATGACCGGCGCCTCGGTCAGCCCGAGCTGCGTCGCCGCCAGCACGCGCCCATGCCCTGCGATCAGCTCGCCGTCCTCAGCCACAAGGCAGGGCACGGTCCAGCCGAACTCGGCCATGCTGGCGGCGATCTTGGCGACCTGGTCTGCGCCATGGGCCTTCGCGTTCTTCGCGTAGGGCTGGAGGCGCGACAGCGGCCACATCTCGATCCGATCCGGGGCAAAGCTCAGCGTCATCGGCGGGTCATTCCTCGGATCAGGGTGGAAACCCTGGCTTCCGGACTAACGGGTCCAGACTGGACTCCAAGCGGGGTCCAGTGGCCACCTGGGGTGTCCAGCTTCAAGGGTTTGATTTTGCACTGTTTCAGGCGAGTTCAGGCGGCGGCGGCTTCCGGGTGGCTTCCCAAAATTCGGCCCTGTCGCTAGCGATGTGCCGCGCTTCGCCCGCCAGCATACGAATATCGCCAGGAAGGAACCGGAAACTCCCTCGGGTTGGACCCTGGCCAGACTCCAGAAGCGAGGGTATCCACCGCGGATCAGCCCCGCTTCGCCCGAGCGCACGACCCCGAGCATATCGCCATGGATAGCTTCAGAAAGGCGATCCGTCTCGCTGTCTGGTGTCTCTCCGGAAATTGTCTCACGCGCCTGCCGAGCCTTGACACGCTCACTGAGTCGCGCGGGCCACCACGAACTCCATCGACCTCTTCCCGGGTACTCGCCTCCCGTTCATCCGCCAGACGATGACCGCGATGCCGTACTGCCAGCGCCGGTTCGCGGTGGCGCGGCTGATGCCCAACTCCCAGCAGATCGGCTTCCACTGCTTGCGGTTCGCCCGCAGCCAGAGCAGGCGCGCGTCGCCGGGATCGAGCCAGCGCAGCCAGAGGAGAGCATCCTCGGCCTGCGTGATCTCACGTGGGCCGGGCTTGGGTCGGCGCATCCGAGGCTCCTGACCGACCTGATCGGCGAAGCTGTGGAAGTACTCGGGCCAGGCATTGAAATAGCCCTGAGGCTTCACCTCGGGCAGCGACCGGAAAACGTCGGCCGCACTCTTGAGCCGGTCCTCGACCATGGTGGGCGTCCAGTCAGCCATTCGCGGCCTCCCGTTCGGCCACGCGCGGCCCATAGAGCTTCTCGCCCAGCTGACGCACCAGTTCGCGCTCGGGCCAGGTGAGGCGCGGATCGTCGGCAGAAATCGCCAACAGTCCCTGCTCTTGCCACCCATCTCGCTTGACCTCTTCGGGATCCCGGCGTCGGCCGCCGTAGCCGTGGGGATGCCATCTCATGCGACACCTCCCTTCGTCTCGATCGCCCAGAGCAGGATGGCGATGGCGTCGGCCTCGTTGTCGTCGGCCGGACTGAAACCCCGGGCCCGCGCTGCGGCGACCATGGCGGCCTTGTCCGCGTTGCCCTTGCCCGCGGCGTGACGCTTGATGGTGCCGACCGGGACGCCCGCGTAGGGCACGCCGCGCAGTTCCGCCCACGAGGTCAGGGTTGCCATCAGCCCGCCGTAGATGTGGGCCGCGTCAGTGCCCGCATGACGGCGGACTTCCTCGAACCAGATGGCGGCGATGGGACCGGACAGGCGGTCGGCCTCGGTCAGCCAGTTTGTGAAGCGCAGGTAGCGCATGCCGCCACCGTCGAAGCGGCCCGGGCGCAGCGAGACGGTCCCGCTGGTGATCAGACCGTCGTGGCCGCGGATCGCCCAGCCGGTCGTCGTGCCGAGGTCGATAGCGAGGATGCAGGACCGATTGATCGCGCCCAGCTCGGGGCGGACGTCCTGCGCGAGGATCGGTGTGTTCATTGTGAAGGCTCACAAGCTGTGGGCCTTCGGCTTCGGTCACCGCAAGATGTAGCATCCGGCGGTCCTCGGCCAAAGCGAAAACGACGAAGAACGCGGCGGCGGGCGGTGATCGACGTTCGATCCGCTCCGGTCCCAACCTCGGAACGCGTGGTCCCAACCATGACGGGGTTGGGACAGCCCTTTATCGTTCAAGTTCAATCACTTGACCGGATGTGGTCCCAACCTCTGTGTCCCTAACGGGGGTCCTTCTCTTTTCGTAGTGAAGAACATGTTCCCGACGTTTTTGATCCTCCCAGATGAATGTATGGCAAAGGTTGGGACCACGAGGTGAGGTTGGGGACACTGTTGTTTTTGAACGGCTTTTCGTGTCCCCAACCCCCGCGGGAGGTTGGGACAGGGTTGGGACCACCGGGGAGGTTGGGACGGAACGTCATAGCCAGAACCGGCGGGCCTGAAAGTCGAGGAAGGGCACCAGAGGGCGAAGTGCGGTCGTTCGCAGCCAAAATGCGGGAATCTAGAAAGCGCGAACAAGACGCTTGCACTTGCGCGTGATGCAACGGCCTCTCTGGTCCGGGTGCAGCAAGTGGCCAGCCCGGATCGACAATAGCTTGGTCAGTGCGGCGCGTCGGGCGACATGAACCGGAACATCTCTGCNNTTAGCTGGAAATTCGCGGTCTGGTCGTAAGCGAGGTCGGGGTTGCCGTCCAGTTGCAGCTTGCGCACACCGGTGCCTTCGCTGAAGTCGAGTTGGGAGTAGGTCACCCAGACCGCACCGGGGCTGTTCGTGTCCTGGAAGAAGAACACCTTGTTCTTCTGGTCGTTTACCGCAAACCACAGCGTGTCGGCGATGTTGGGCCGACCGGGCGTGGTGATGCCTTTCGGCACGGCGACGTTGCGCAAGAGGCTGAACATGGTGGCAACCGCGGCGCGGGCGTCAGCGGTCTGGGTTGCGGCGTTGACGTAGTAGGACAGGCGCGCGAAGCGGTCGGCGGCACGGTTCGTGCCCGGCAACATCACCGAGCCGCCGATCTCCTTCCAATACTCTGCAAGGGCAAGCTGACGGTCGAAGGTCGGCTCGTTGGTCATGATCTGGTAATCGCGACTGTGGTGGATCATCAGCTTGCCGCCCACGAACTCGAAAATCGCGGAATCGCCCGAGGCGTCCGAGACGGAGAGGTGCACCAGCCCCGCCTGGCCTGAGGGCGCGGTAACGGTGACGACGCGGAACTCCCCGCGTTCCATCGCCGCGACGGCTTCGGCGACAGTGGCGAAGTTGTCGAGCATGTATTGCACCCATGCCGAGACTGGCAGGGTCGGTCGGTTGTCACCCTCGGCCTCGGGTTCATAGTCGGCTCCGGTGAGGTAGAGGAGGTTCGCCACCAGCCCCGCCTCGTTCATTCCGTCGGCGGCGGCGGCCTCGTAGATCGTGGCGACCACGCTGCCATACTTGGCCTTCCAAACCAGCGGGTTGGCGGTGTTGCTGTTGCGTTCCGTCCCGCGGGGATAAAGCCAGAGGTTGGTGTCGGCGTCGGGCACCACCCAGTCCATCGTGCGGCCGGTGACGGTCTGGCCGTCGAGACCAAACGAGACGGCGCGTGAGCAGGCGTCGGCCACGGACGCGGCGGTCAGGGTCAGCGCAAGAACGGCGCTGGTGCCAAGGGTCAGGGTCCGTTTCATGAAGGTCCTCCGGCTGGGGTTCGCGCATTCCTTGCCGCAATCGCGCTTGGCGGATGTTGCGCAGGGTGGCATTCTGATCCGATGCGGCACAAGTTTGGGTCGGGCGGTACATGGATGGTCGCGTCAGTCAGAAGGAGGAGTTTGCGGAGGTGCTTGCCGCGCGCGGCTGGCTNGAGGAACATCCGGCCGCCTTCCGCGACCTTCTGATGGCCGAGGGCGTGCTTGTCGAGATGGGTGTCGGCGCATTTGTCTTTCGCCGGGATGACCCGGCAAACGGGCTTTATGGCATCCTGTCGGGCGCCATCGGCATCGAAGGCGGGCACCGGCGGCAGACGCCGCTNTTGAACCACATTCTGCGCNNCGGGGAGTGGTTCGGAATCAAGTCGGTTCTGGGCGGCGGCCCGCGCGAGCTGACCTACCGGGTGATGGAGTAAGCGCACCTGCTTTGCATTCCGCGCGGGCGGCTGGTGCCGATGATGCAGGCGAGCGGCGACATTGCCCTGCGCGTTGGCCAACTGGCGGAACTGGCGACGCGGTTGGGCAACTGGATCGCGCGCGACCTGCAGACGGCGGATGCGGGGCGGCGGCTGGCTGCGGTCCTGCACCGGGTGCTTGGGGCGGATGAGGTGCAGCCGGACGAGCCGGAAGGCTTCCGCCTGACCCATCGCGAGCTTGGCGAGATGGCGGTCCTGTCACGCTACCACGTCGGGCGGAAGCTTGCGGGTTTCGAGGCGGCGGGCTGGATCGCCTGCGGCTACAACAGAATCCGGCTGATGGATGCCGAAGGACTCGCGGGCTTTGCGTACGGTGAAGACGAAACTTGACACGGTCGGCTTGACGAGAACGACTCCCGGCCCGTTCCTTGCTCAAAATGTCCCTGCCACGAGGCGGTTCCTGTGGGACGCGTTGGGCTGGAAACTGAATTCGGCCGGAGTCTTCTGGAAGGTCAGCTTCGGGCTTAAGGCGACCTGCTGGATGAAAAGGGAAACCGGACTCTCACGGTTCACGGGTTGAACGGCCGCTCTCGACCGCTCACCGTATGACCCTTGTCCGGCCGACGCGGTGGAGCATCCGATGTTAAGCAGCGCCCCTTGCGCCGCCTCGACACCGCCAACATCGTCGTTGACCCGCGCCGAAAGGCCACTCGACGCTTGACGGGTTGACCTTCCGCAGGGCTACTCATCTCCAGCCAGCCTTTTGCTTCGGGAGCAACAGATGAGGCCGTCCATTTCTGTCGCCACGCTTGTCACCGCGTGCCTGTTGAGCACTGGATCAACCGGATTGGCCCAGACTGCCCTGGAGGAAGCCCTGAAGGTTCCGGGCGCCAAACCGACGCTGCCGATTTCGGCCGCCAAGGAACCCTTCGACACGGCCTTCATCGCCGAAGCCCGCACGTACTGGGGGAACTTTCACTGGCAGATGGGGGCGATCACGCGCTTTACTACAATACCCGCCTGTCCGAATTTGTGCCTATGGCGGTCAGTCCGCCTGTAGGCAATGTCAGCCAGCTGGAGCGCAGCCCGGTCGAAAGCCTGAAGGCAACGACGTTCGTTCATGCCGACGGTTCAACTTCTCTGCCGCTGGATGAATACGTGATGAACGGCGACATGCGCGTGCAGGCCGTGATGATCCTTCACAAGGGCAAGGTCGTTTATGAAGCCTACCCCGGTCTCAATCCCGAGCAGTCGCATTTCTGGGCCTCGGTGACGAAATCGACGGTGGGACTGCTGGCAAGCATCCTGGAAGACGAAGGCTTAATCGACGTGAACCAGCCGGTCACGGCCTATGCCAAGGAGTTGGCGGGGTCGGAATGGGATAACGTGCGGGTCATCGACGCGCTCAACATGGCGGTCGGCCTTGATATCCAGGAAGATCTGAAGGCGCAGACCGATCCGCTGTCGATGTTCCAGCGGTTCGGCGCCGCCGCCCTGGGCGTGCCGAATGGCGAAGGTGTGGTTGAAACCCCCGTCGAGGTGCTTCGCGACGCAAGGCCGATCCCCGGGGANAGCCCCGGTATGCCGTCCCGCTACAGCACGCTGACCACCAAGGTGATTGTCTATGTCATCGAAGGCGCGACCGGCCGGTCCTTCATCGATCTGTTCGGAGAAAAGGTCTGGTCGAAGATCGGCGCGCGGCAGGCCTTCATGGTNGGGGTCGATCCCGACGGCGTGGCGGGCGCCTACGGGATGGGATTTTCAGCGATCGAGGATCTGGCGCGCTACGCNCTGATCTACACGCCAAGCTGGAATGTGGTATCTGCGACCGAGGTCGTCTCGCCCGAGGTGCTCACGGCGCTGCAAACCTCGGGCAGCCACGATGCCTACATGGCNGGGGACTGGACAAAGGGCTGGGTCGGGGACGTCTTCGGCAGGGACTTGCCCGTTTTCAACAGTAAGCAGTTCGATGCGGTCTGGGCGGATGGTGCCCTCTTCAAGCACGGCAATCTTTTCCAGGGCCTTTATGTGGACCCAAAGCGAGACATCGTCGGCGTCTTCTTCTCGACCGTTCCGATGACAGCCGGGCACGATCTCTTGCCCGGCTATATCCGCCAGGCAGCCAAGGACCTTGCGGGAGAATAAGGGGCGGCACGGAAAGCAACTGTTCGGCCGTCGTTCAGGACCTGCTTGCTTCAGAAATTCAACCGTCGCCGCAAGAGCGATCGGTGATCATTGTTCGTTTTGAGGCCAAGCGGACCTTGAACCCTCAAGTTAATCGTCCCAAAGTCCGCAAAGGGTCGTTTGCGGCGCCATCACGAGCCTACCTCGCGCCCTTTCGATACCGCCATTCCCGCGGCGCCTCGCGCCCGCCCTCGTCGCGCCGTCGGTACCGCTCCCAGCTGTTCGCCTTGAGGTAGGCTGAGACCCGCATCTGGTCCCCGCGCGTCCACCGCGCCGGTTCCAGCCTGATCGCTTCCTCTAAGATCTCGCCCACCGAAACGTCGCTTAGAGGCTTCGGACGAGGCACGGCCTCGGTGCGGGAGTTGCCATAGTCGGNGAAGCCGTCCGAAACCGTGCTAATCTCGTGCGTCAGCCAGTGTTCGATCAGGTCGTCCCAGGCGTCTGATTGGTAGCGGCGGTCCTGTTCCTCGCGGGCTTCGGCCAGCAGCGCCGGATCGTCGATCCACCAGATCGCGCCTTCACGGAAGCGATGGACGGCTTCTGCCCAGAGCTGATCCCGGTCTCGGGCCAGCGCCGCGATGTCGATGGTGCCGCAGCGCAGCGGCCAGAAGCGGCGATTGCCGGTCTCGTCGCGCAGATAGGTGTCAGGGTTGACAGTGCCCGCGAACACGCACTGGCGCGGCACTTCGACCGTGTAGCGGCCGTAGGGCGGGCGGAAGCGGTCTGTAGTGCGGGTCAGGAAGGCTTTGATGCGCGAGACTTCGGCCCGGCCGATGGCGTCGAGTTCGGCGATCTCCACAATCCAGACGCCCTGCATGTGGATGGCGGCATCCTTGGACCCAAGCTCGGGCAGTTCGTCGGTGAACCATGCTTCGCCCGCCAGAACCTTTATGGCTGTGGATTTGCGCGCGCCTTGCGGGCCTTCGAGGATCAGCATGTGATCGGCTTTCACGCCGGGGCGGAAGATGCGGGCCACGGCCGAGATGAGCCAGAGCGCGCCGACGGTATGATGGAACGGGGTCGCGCCAGCGCCGAGATAGGTGCTGGTCCAGGTCTCGATCCGGGGCGTACCGTCCCAGCGAAGGTTTTCCAGCCAGTCGCGGACGGGATGGATGCGGTGTTCGCGCGCCACAGCGCCCATGGCCCGCCCGACAACAAGCGGAGCGACATTGACCCCGCGCAGCTGCAGCCATTCCGCGGTCCGGACATCGTCCGCATCCTCCCAGGGGCNGGGAAACGGGCAGGTCGCGGCATCCCATGGCAGCGGTTGGCGCACGACGATCTCCTGGGAGAAGTCGTCGAAGGCCAGTACGCCCGCGAAAGCGACGTCGGACGTCAATGCGATGATGACATTGGCCTCGTTGCGCTCGGGCGTCCCGACCAGATCCTGTCGCAGGCGGTTGAACCAGGCCGGTTTGGCGATCCGCGCATGGGGATCGCCGGAGACGTTCACGCGCTTCACCAGTTCGATCAGCTGCTTGTCGAGGATCGACATAGCGATGCCGGTCGTGGTCTTGATGCGGGCAAGGACCTGGCGCGCGGGCAACGGGTCCAGTCGCGCGAGGGCAATACGGCCGAGAAGTTCGCCAAGGGCGGAGATATCGGGCGGGTTGGTCAGTGCATCTGCGGCCGCCACCAGGTCAGCGATGATGTCACCAGCAGACGGTAAGCGAGCCATCGCGGCGGGCGGGTCTTCGGTCGGCAGCCCCTGGGGCGGGCCGTAGTCCTCGGCGCGCGNCCCGCGCAGCAGATCATCGTTGAAGTCGTCGCCATGGAGCGGGACCACGATCTCGTTCGGAACGTCGGCCCGGTTCAGCCGGTCCGAGAGCGTGGCGGCCGCCTGACGACCGACATCGCCAGCATCGGCATAGATGGTGACCCGTGTGGTGCCCTCAGGCCAGCGAAAGCGGGCGAGGCCATCTGCGGACAGCGCCGCCCAGACGGCGGTCCCGAACAGGGCATGCGCTGCCAGGGCGGTCTCGATGCCCTCGGCAATGCCGAGATGGCCGTCGGCGGGCATGGCGAACAGGCGCACGGCCGCGTCGGCCACCGAACCCAACATCTTCTTGCCGCTGGGGCCTTTGGCGATGCCATCATCGAGAAGGAAGGTCCGGTGGATGCCTGGGGCGCGTTCACCGGTCACGACGCGCGGCAGCGCGATCAGACCCGGCCACCCGCGCCGCGTGTCGAAATCCGGCAGGTCAGGATGGAACAGCAGATCCGGGCATCCCGGATCGCCGAGGCCGCGCGCATGCAGATAGGCTTCGCCCACGGTTCCGGCGAGCGGCTGGGCGCCATCGACCAGCCGTGCAACCTCAGCAGAATGGTCAGGTTTGGGGCGCGGCGTGGATCGGTGCGTGGGGCGATCCATCCCGGCAATCCGCGCCGCTTCGTCGAAAAGCGCGCCATCGCTCAGCCCCGTCGCCTGCGCGATCAGATCGATGGGCCCGGCGCTTTCGCCGGTCGCATAGTCGAAGCCCCAGCCCGCATAGGGCCCGTCAAGGTGGATGGTGCACGACCCTTCCTTTCGCGGCGGGCGGCCGGACAGGTCGGCACAGCGCAAGGAGCGACGGTCGCGCGCCAGCCGCGCCTCAGGAAAGATGCCGGGGAGCCAGTCGCCTGCGGTCGCGGCAAGCCGATCCTTCACGGCGGCCAGATCGTGTCGTGCCTTCGGCGTGGCGACATCGTTGAGATCGATCATCGCGTCCCCTCACGCCAGGAGGACGAGGCCGCGCTCGGCGCGGGTGATGGCGGTGTAGAGCCAGCGGCGGCGGTCGATCTCGCTGCGGCCCAGCCCATCGTCCCAGACGATCACGTTCTCCCATTGCGATCCTTGCGCCTTGTGGGCGGTGATCGCCCAGCCGAAGGTCGCCTCGGTCAGCTTGCGCTTTTCTCGCCAGTCACGGTCATGGCGCTTGGCGTCGTAGGCGACGTGATCCTCGAAATGCCCCTTGTAGATGCGCAACCGGCCTGGACGGCCATTGCTGTCGAATGGCGTCACACGACGCCCGTCCTCGTCATGCACCACGGCAGAGAAGTAGAGGCTGCCTTCGTCGACGATATCCTCGAGGGTCAGGAACATGCCGTTGATCAACCCGAGCGAATTGTCGTTCTTCAGGCAGATGATCTTTTCCGCCCCGCCGGTGGGAAGATATGTCCCGCCCAGACCGGCCGCCGCGCGCATCGCATTGTTCAGCTGCAAGCGCGTCGCGTTCAGGCCGCAGATCAACTGCCCGCCGCGAAGCGCCTGATCCGGCGTGATGTCGCCCTTGCGCAGCTTGGCGACATGGGCGTCGTAAACACCGAACCCGATGGGTTCCCCCATCCGCGCCATGGTGGCGAGGCGGATGATCGCGCTCTCGGCCGCGTGGCGGTGGATCTCGGTCAGCATCACGTCGGGGGCGTCCCGGGTGAAGGCCCCTTCGCCCTTGATCGGCGGCAACTGGCCGGGATCGCCCAGCACGAGGATCGGCTTGCCGAAACTCATCAGGTCGCGGGCCATCTCCTCGCCCACCATCGACACCTCGTCCAGCACGATCAGCCGCGCATCCGCGGCATCGCTTTGCGGGTTCAGGGCGAAGCGGGGATGCTTCATCGCGGACAGCGCCTGGCGCATCGCCTCGATCCCGGCTTCGGCTGCGGTCCTGTCGAAACCGGTCAGCCTGCGTGCGGCGGCCTCGGCCTCCTGAACCTTGGCGGCAGCGGCGGCGATTTCCTCCTCGGTGGACTCGATCACCGAATAGATCAGGCTGTGGATGGTGCGGGCGGGCGTGCCCTTGCGAGTTAGCACCAGCGCAGCCTTGCCGGTGAAGGTCGCGGTGACGACGCCCCGAACGCAACTGCCGTTCTTGGCGCTGCGGTGGGGCGACAGACCGAGGTCGTCGAGGGCGAATTTCAGGACCGTGCTCTTGCCCGACCCGGCATAGCCGAAGAGCCGGAACACCTGGCTCGATCCGGTGCGGTTCTCGAACCAGTCGCGGACTTCGGCGATGGCGGCGGCCTGCGCGGCCGAGGGGACGAAGTCAGACACCGACGCCCCTCCAGCACCGCTCTGCCCATGCGCAGGGCGCGTGCCACTNGCCGCCAGCCATGCCGCCCCGGCAGACGGCCGCCGTGGGCTCGGTGGCCATCCGGGGTAACCACTCGTAAACCGCCGAGGCCTGGACGACCGTGACGGCCCGATCCGACATCTCCTGCGCAAGGCGGGCATCGAACGGGACGAGTTCCGCGTGCAACTCCATCGTGTCGCGATTCAGCGCGGTGAAGAGCGCCGGGTTGGGCAGGTCCAGGTAGGCCTGATAGAGCGCGACCTGGGCGCCATAGACGGGGCGCGCGATGCTCACACCGCGCTTGACCACATCCTTCCAGCTGGAGGCCCCGAGCGCCTTGTTCTCCCAGAGGGCGGGGTAATCCATCGCGACGGGGCCCGAGACGAAGCAGCCATCGATATGGCCCTTGAACCGGCCCGCCATGGCATCGAAGCCGAACTGGCGACCATCGGGGCGTTCGGTGCGCAGGTCGAACCCGGCAATCCTGAACCAACCCGCGACGATGTCTTCGGCCCGGTGGCCAGCCTCGAAGATCCGCAGGATGCGCGGTTCGAACTCCTGGCCCTCGTCCTTGGGGACCGCGAGAAAGTCATACTGGATCTGGCGCAGGCAGTCGCGCCCCAGCCCCGAGGAACTGACATAGGTGCGGGNGCGCTCGGCGCGATTGCGCGCCGTCAGGGCGGCATCGATGGCGGATGAGACGGCCGTGGCGATCGGCGGACGCGGCGCATCCTGACCGTAGATGCAGCCCGAGCCGTGGTTCAGGTCGATCATTGGTCCCGCTCCCAGAACCCGCTAGCCTGCGCGATGCAGGTCAGCTTGTGATGCTGGGCCTCTGTCAGCCGGGCACGCGCGCCGAATGTCGCCAGCTTCTGGCGCAGGCTCTCGCAGAACTCGACCTCGAAGTCGGTGATCGCGTTCGCCGTCGCGGCGGCGAGAAGGTCGGTCCAGGGGCGGCCTCATTGTTCAGATCGATCATGACGGCACCCTCAGAACGGAATCGGATCGTCATGGGCCGTGCCGGTCCGTTCCTTGCGCGCGCCTTGCGCCAGCATGCTGTCGGCGTAGCCGGTGACCGCCGCTTCGATCAGACGGTCGATGTCGGCCGCGGAGCGGTTGAAGAAGGGCGCCATCAGGCCGAGGTCGGTCAGCGCTTCGGCGAACAGCACCCGGGCGTCGCGGATGGCCTGTGCCTCGCGGGCGGTCTTGTCGATCATGCCATTGTTCCTTTGAGCGATTGCGCTGCCCACGTCCTGACAGCGGAGCGAGCAGAAGCGGTGATAGGGGTGAGGAGCGGTGGCCGAAGGCCAGTGATCGGTCCGGGGACCGATCGCAGCGACGANACGGTCGTGCTGGAGCCGGTGGACGTAGCCGAAGCCCCGGGCCTCCCGGCGCAGACGGCGCAAAGCGCNTACCCGAGCAAGAGCGTCGCGATCGGGTCGTCCCGTGGCCAGTCCTGCCGGTGAAGCCGTTCCGATTGCATCACGATCCAGCGCGAGATGGCGTTCACAGCCATGGCCTCGAGGTCGCCGAGGGTGAGGCTTGCGATGGGTTGGTGCAGTCTTCCTCGGGCCTCGAGCCATTTGCCGATCTCCAGCGCGGCGGCGCGCGTCACATGCGCCTGCCATTCGTCGGGGGTCATGGGCCGGTCGCCCGGCCCAGCCCCTTCGGGCTCGGCGGTGGTGGATCGCGCCGACCCGCCCGACCGCCGCTTCCGCCGCGCCTCAACCATTGAGCCACGCGGGCATGGCGGGGTGCCCTGCGCAGCGGGTGCGGGGGCATGCGGCGCGGGCGGAGCGGCCGGGGCGTTCTGCGACCCCAGGCGGGCGACGGTGCCGACGCTGGCTGCGGTGTCGCGCCCCAGTTCGGCGCCGCAGGCGACGGTTGCGCCGCGCCCCAGGCCGGTGCCGGGGCCTGCCAGCCCGGCGCCGCGACGCTCGCGGCCTTGCGCGGCGNGGCGTTGACCGGATCGGGCGGGACGGTTTCGCCGCGCATGATCGCGGCATGCTGTAGCTCGTCGGGCAGAACGACATTGGCGATGCGGTTCTGGTCGCGGTACTGCGGGTTGGAGGCGGGCTCCACCATGATGCGGGCGGCGAAAACGATGCCGTCCAGATGCCGCAGGCCGGGCAGAACCCGCTTGGCCTTGGCGGCGGGGCTTTCGTCCCTGGGATCAAGGCCAAGGGCGCTGTCCACGATGGCGCGAAAGGTGGATTTCGAGATCTTCCAGCCGATGGACTGGCCTTTCTCGTCCAGCTTGCCGCCCGCCACGGTGAAGCTCTGCCAGAACTTGCGGCGGGCATGCGGGCCGTCCACCACGGTGAATTCGCAGTCGAGCATGCGGGCATCGCTGGACTGCGACGCCTTCAGAAGCCCCGCATCCGCCGGGGTCGCGCCGTTCACGCCGCCGGGGCGAATGGTCAGCCGCACCTTGGCGAAGGTGCCGTCCGGGATCAGTTCGCCGATGGGGGCCATCTGCGGCTGGGCGTCGTTCAGATCATAGCTCATGGTCATGTCCTTTCAGGGATCAGGAGGCGAAAGCGGGGTGATGGGNGGCGCGGCCGTCGATCCGNNTGAGCAGCGCGCCGAGATCGGGCGGTTCGGTCAGGTCTAGGCGGCCGGAACGGTCCTTTGCGGGAAGGCCCCACGGGTTGCCCGACTTGCAGACAAGGCGGCGGTCGGTGGCGGTCTCGTCCAGCACCCAGCCGCCTTCGGCATCGCGGGCGAAGAGGTGCATCGACACCACCTGGTCCACGATGCCCGGCAACTCCCGCCCGGCCTTGCTGCCTTCCATCTGCGGTTGCCAGGTGACGGTGCCGAAGTCGTCGGTCACCTTTTCCAGCACGCCGACGAAGATCACGGTCTTGCCGCGCGCATGCTGGAGGTGCTTAAGCGCCTGGATCACCTCACGTCCCAGAAGCCCATAGGCCCCGCGTACGTCCGGCTTGCCGGTCCGGTCCGAGAAGGCCTCGGGCTGCTGGCGGGCATAGGCCATTGCCTGTCGCGTCAGATCGGTGATCGAGTCAGCGAAGACGATGCGGCGCGCGGCGAGGANGGCTTCGATGCCGCTGTCGCGGTGTTGGGCCTGCAGCCACGCATGCCGTTCGGTCCCGTACCAGGACTGCGGGTGCTGCGCCGGATCCGGCCCGCCGATCAGCACCGCAAGGTCGCGGAAGTCGGTGAAGCTGCGCACCGGGATCGACGCTCCGCGCCAGTCCTGCACCGATTTCATCCCAGCCTCGAGGTCGAGGCAGACGGTTTCCTCGGCAGGCAGGGACTTCAGAAGCGTGGTCTTGCCCACGCCCGGTGGGCCAAAGATCGCGAGCGAGGTCTTGTTCTCGGCGGCCGAGAGGCGCTCGTCGGCGGTGATGATGCGGAAGGCCATGGGGTTCTCCGAAAGATTGAAAGGGCGCGGCGGCGGGGGTGACCGGGTGCCGAAGGGAACCTGCCCGGCGTTGCCGCTCGGGCGTCCCGCCGCCGCGCGTCACCGGTCTCGGGTCTCGAGCCGGAACACGGGTTTGCCGGTGGTCTCGGACCGGGCGGCGGCGAAGCCTTCGCGCATGGCATCGGGCCAAGCCCCGAAACGGCGTTCCGGCACGCGATAGGCGATCTCGAGATAATCGGTCGGGTCGTCGCCCGCCTCGCGGATCCGGGTCGCCATCGCGGCCAGCCGGTCTTGATCCCAAGACACTTTCTTCGGCAGATCGGCGATCACCACCACGCCCGCATCCTCGATCCGGACGGTGCCGGAGGTCTTGCCTTGGGCGGAACGCTCGGCCTCGGTCGCTGCGCTGAACCGCTGCGCCAGTGCCGCCTCGAAACGGTCCTTCAGGCGCTTGACCCGGGCGGTCTCGGTCGCTGCTGCTTCCTGCAGCGCATAGAGCAGGTCAGGCGGCAAGTCGGCGATCTCCCCGATGGACAGCCGGTCGAGGTCATCGAGCGTCGGCATGTTGCCGCAGCGCCCCTCGGTCGGCGCACCGGTGCTTGGGAACGGCATGGCCATCAGCGCCCCTCTCGCTTCAGGGCCGCGTCAACGGCGCGGTCCGTGCCGANAGCCCCGGCCTCGCGGGCCAGGCGGTGGAGCCGTTCGAGCGCCGAGGAGCGGCGGATCGCGGCCGACACGTCGGCATTCGCCGCCACGACGGCGAAGGCGATGTCGTCGATGGTCGCCATCTCGATCAGCAACGGCTCGGTCTCGTTCCCCTCGCGCCAGGGCGCAGGGATCGCATCCGGCAGGTCGTCCAGGCTGTGGAAGGCACGGCGCAACCGGGTCATCAGGTTCGGCAGTCGGACGGGCTGCGCCTCCGTCGTCTCGGTCTCGGCCGGTTTTCCGGCGATGGCGAAGTAGANGGACGGCGGGAGCCAATNCCCGATCCAGGCAAGCACGGCGCGCATCAGGCGGCCTCCTCTGTCGCGATGAGTTGGGAAAGCGGGATCGGCGCATGGCGCGGCTTGGTTCGCGCGATGGCCAGATAAGCGAAGCGGTCGGGGCCGACCCGGACCTGCACCAGATGCACCAGCGCGGCCTCGAAGGCGCGGTGGGCGGCACTGGCCAGCGCCCCCAGCCTGCGGCGATCCGGCTCCGGAAGGGTCGAAATCACCGCCGTGGCATCGATGCCGAGGAACCCGCGATGATACTCGAGGCGGTCCCNCGGCATGGCCTGACCGATCCAGGCACAGAACTCGATATCGGTGAGCGGCCGGGGCTTGGCCGGGATGAAGGCGGTGGGGTGCATGACGAACATCTCCATGTCGGTCCTCTACTCACGCCGCCTTGGAACCGTCCCACTCCGCCCCGAACCCGCGCATCGCGAGGTCGAGCCGAAGGCGGGCGATGTGGCGGTAGAGGGCGGAACGGGAGATGCCGGTGCGGCTGACGATCTCGGGAACGGCACAGGTGCCAAGTGCCGCGCAGAGGCCACGCATGTCGCCAGGCAGACCGCCCAGCGCCCGGGCGAGATCGTAGTGGGTCTCGGCGTCGTCCTCGGCGGAGCGGTCCTGACCATGCCAGGCGGCCAGACCGTCGGCCTCCGCCAGCACGCAACCCAGCGGCTCGGTGCCGCCGGAGACGGGAGCGTCCAGCGAAATCACGGCGCCACCTTGTGCGCCGTGCTGGCGGTGATGACGGATGGCGATGCGCGAGGACTGGTTGCGCAAGACGATGTTGGCGAAAGCGCCGATGGTGCCACGCGCGGGATCATGGGCGGGCAAACGGCGCAAGAGATCGACCAGAAGGTCCTGGCCCAGATCCTCACGGTCGCTGTGGGGCAGGTTCAGCTTGCGCCGCAACCGTCGCGCCGCCGCATCTGCTTCGCGGATGATGGTTTCAATGTCTTCGGGGAAAGCTCGATCCGCATCGCTGCATGCCTCGGTCATCGTTTCTGATGAGCCCAAGGTGCCGGATGCGGTCGGCGCGCAGGTGGGAACGGGGTGGGAATTTGGTGGGGGTTTGGTGGGCGACGGTCAGTCGTAGATCTGGATGCCCGATGCAGGAACGCCGAGGCGATAGCCCCGGCCGCGAGCGAGCATGAAAAACGCCTCGGCTTCTGCCTTGCTGAAGCCGCCACAAAGGCGGCGCGAAGCTCCCGGATCAAGTCCTTGGCCTCACGTCCTGTCGTGCCCTCGACTTCGGGACCCGAGGCCACCTGATCGCGCGTTTTCGCCTTCGCCAGCAGCCGCTGGAACACCGGGAACAGCTGATGCGACAGGACGACCGACCGCCCCAGCCATTCCACTTCGGCCGATGCGCTCCGAACACGAAGCGAGCTGGGATCGGGAGGCGGGCTCAAGGTTGCTGGATCGATGGCTACGCCGAAGCCGCCTGCGAGGGGCGCCATGACCGACACGGTTTCGATTACATGGAACCCAGCCTCGCGCAGTCGCTTCGCTGCGGCGGAAGGGATCGCAGGCACGAGGATGGTGACATCTTGGCCCTGTGCATCCTGGCGCAGCGTCGGGACAATGGTCTCGCCAGTAAGGGCCGCAGCCTCGAATGCGAGGATAACGATCCGACCCGATGGCAACACCCCAAGCTGCCAGAGTCCTTTGACCAGCTGGGAAGGTGCATCCTTGAACCCAGCCACCGCGCTAATCACGGACGCCAGACCTGCGGCTTCAACGCGATAGAAGAGCAGATCATCCTCGGTCAGGTTCATATCCTGAGCCCGGTCCAAGGGCATTCGGCCCTGAACCGTTCCCCGCCCACAGACCGGATAGGCCGCGAAGCAAGCCCGCAGTCGCATTGATCGCAGACATCCCATTCCGTCAGTCGTACGTCTTCCACGATGACACGTCGCGACAGCAGCCGTTCGAAGAGGGGCCCCTGAAAGGGCCTTGCCACCGCACCCGTCAGGATCGCGTCGTCGCCAGCTTCACTCAGCCGCGTCAACAACCTCAAAATCGTCTCGGTCATTCATCAGCCCGTTGCGCCGTATCAGGGTCAGCACGCGCTCCTCATGCTGCGTGCGCCGGAACTGCAGGACGCCGGGCGGGCGCAGCTTCACCGTGACCTGCGGCTGACGCTTGCCTTCGCCCTTGAAGAGCACCCGAAACACCAGTTCCCCAAGCCGCCAGGAGCCGCCGAGCGCCACCGGTGTCCCGCCGAAGTGACGCAGCGCCTCGCCGCTGAGGTCTCGCGACCGCAAGCTGCGCGCAACACGCGCATAGCCATTCTTGCCGGGCACCATCAGGTCGGCGGCAGCATCAATGATCTGCACCTTGTCGATCCCCGGATCGTGGCGATGATCGAAGGCGAAGCCCGGTCCGGCCAGTTCCACCGGGCGCAAGGTGTAGAGATCCTGTGCATCGTCGCCGTCGAAGAAGCCGGGACGCTCGAGGATGATCGATGCGAACAGCTTCGCAATCTCGGGTTGGTGCGCCTTCCGGATCCGCGCCAGCCTGAGCATCCCGGTGTTTTCGGAATAGCGCAGCACGGCATGCGAGATTTGCCGAACGCTGATAACCCGTTCTTGCTGCCCTTCGACGACCGGCATCGTCGGCGCCGTCGATCCGTGGCTGACCACGAGGTTGATCTCGTCGGCATCGGCGTAGTCCCCGACCCGGCAATAGTCGCCGAGGAACGCCTTCTTGAAAAGATCGGCGACGGCGAGCCGGAACGCCTCGACCTTCGCTTCCGTCAGGTCGATTGTGACGCCCCGTTCCCGACCTGCGAACTCATGCAAGCGATCCGGGGCCAACAAGGCCATGTGATCGGCGGCAGCTTCGAAAAGGCCCGGGTATTCGAGGAAGACCCGGAAGGCGATATGCTTGGGGTCGTGCGCCTTGTTCGGCGCTTCCTGATCGCCGGTCTTCATTTCGGGAAAGAGATCGATCCCGTGTCGGTCCGCCTGGGCCTGGATGATTTCCAGACCGTGTGCGTCGCCGAGTTCCGCGATCCGATGTAGATCGCCGCGCAGACCCTCGGGGTAATTCTCTTCGGCGCCAGNCAGAANTTCCTGCAGCGCCTCACGGACCTCTGCCTCTTCACCCTCCAGCTGATCCAGGGAGAAACCCTTGAACTTTCCATCATGGCGGGCAAGCAGGGACTTCATCAGGGGCAAGTCAGCGGTCTTGATGAACCTCGGATTCACGAACTTCTTGAGGTTCCCCGCCATACTGATTCCCCTTTCCCATTAACTGACAGTTCATCATATGTTCTCTCGCGGTATCGCGCAACTTGAGCGAGCACGCGGGACGGTTTTCGGGTCGAATGAGTAGAGGCCAGGGAGACGACTGCCCCGAGGCCCGCATGAAACGCCCCAATCCATTGCCACCCGACCAGATGACCGCTGCCGACCGTCGCGCCGAACTGTGTGCCTTGCTCGCACTCGGGCTGGTCCGGCACATGCAGCGTGAGCGGGGCGAACCTTCTGACGAAACTGGAGAAATTCGCCTACACTCTCCGTCCGACCGATGCCGTCATGCAACCCCGAACCCAACGGAGACCGCATGACGACGCACGACCCCATCCCCGCGCGCTTGGCCGTCCTGAAGACCGCCCCGACACCAGACCTGAAGAAACAGTGGCGCGACCTGTTCGCCAGCGAGCCGCCACCCTTCAACCGGCGCTACCTTGAATCCCGCTTGGCCTATCGCATCCAGGAACTCGCCTATGGCGGGCTGAAACCGGAGACAATCCGGCGCCTGGAGAGGTTGGGCGAGGAACTGGACGGCGGCGACAAGAAGAAGCGCGGAATTCGCCTCGACCGCGACCGTCCCATCACCGGCACCCGGCTACTGCGCGAATGGCAGGGCGTCGAGTACATCGTGACCGTCACCGCCGAAGGCTTCGAGTGGCAGGGGCGGCCATACAAGTCGCTGTCTGCCATCGCGCGCGCCATCACCGGCACCCGCTGGAACGGCTGGGTGTTCTTCGGCCTCAAGAACCACAAGGGGCGGTCATGAACGCGCCAAGCAAGTCCCCGCAGAAAACAGGAGTCGTCCGCAAGCTCCGCTGCGCCGTCTATACGCGCAAATCCTCCGAGGAAGGGCTGGAGCAGGAGTTCAACTCGCTCCACGCCCAGCGCGAGGCCTGCGAGGCGTACATCGCCAGCCAGCGGTCCGAGGGCTGGGTGCTGGTTCGCGATCAGTACGACGACGGCGGCATCTCCGGCGGCACGCTGGAACGCCCCGGCTTGAAGCGGCTGCTGGCCGACATTGAGGACGGGCTGGTCGATGTGGTGGTGGTCTACAAGATCGACCGCCTCAGCCGCTCGCTCGCCGACTTCGCCAAGCTGGTCGAGGTGTTCGACCGGAACGGCGTGACCTTCGTCTCCGTCACCCAGTCGTTCAACACGACCACCTCCATGGGGCGGCTGACGCTCAACATCCTGCTCTCCTTCGCCCAGTTCGAGCGCGAGGTCACCGCAGAACGCATCCGCGACAAGGTCGCCGCGAGCCGCAAGAAGGGGATGTGGATGGGTGGGGTGTAACCNTTCGGCTACCGAGTGGAAAACCGGAAGCTGCTGGTCGGCGAAACCGCCGCTGCGCATGTGCGGTGGATATTCGCCCGCTTCATCGAGATCGGCTCCTGCACCGTGCTGGCTCGTGAGGTCGGCGCGCGGGGCCTCGGCACGCCGCGCGGTAACCGGATCGACAAGAAGTACCTCTACCGGATGCTTTCGAACCGCGCCTACCTCGGCGAGGCGGTGCACAAGGGCGACAGCTACCCCGGCGAGCACGACGCAATCATCGACCGCGAGACGTGGGATAAGGTTCACACTATCCTGCAGGAGAGNCCCCGGAAGCGCGCCGCCCGCACACGCGCTGACACGCCCGCGCTGCTGAAGGGACTGCTGTTCGGCCCCGATGGCGCTGCATTCTCGCCGACGCACACCCGCAAGGGCGGGCGGCTGTACCGTTACTACGTTAGCCAGACCGTGCTGAAGCATGGTGCTGGTGCGTGTCCAGTCGGCCGTGTGCCCGCGGGCGAGATCGAGTGCGCTGTCATAGACCAACTCCGCGCCGTGCTCCGCCAGCCCGAGATCGTTGCGGGGACGTGGAGGGCGGCACATGCCCACGCCAACATCACCGAAACCGACGCCCGAGCAGCCCTGCAGCAGCTCGACCCGCTGTGGGACGAGCTATTCCCTGCCGAGCAGGCGCGCATCGTGGCGTTGCTGGTCGAGCGCGTGGAGATCGGGGCGCAGGGGCTAGATGTTCGTCTGCGCATCGAAGGCCTCAGGTCATTGGCGCACGATTTTTCAACTGGCGCGGTGGCGCAGCAAGCATGACGAGAGCCGCGCAGTCAGCGACAACCTTGACGGTCAGGGTCCCCTTCAGGTTGGTCAAACGGGGAGGCCGGAAGGAAATCCAGCTTCCAGACGGTGCGCCGCTGCGGAGGACCATCGACAACACGCTAATCAAGGCGGTGGCGCGTGCCTTTCGCTGGAAGCGCCTGCTGGAGACAGGGGAATTCGCCACCATTGCCGAACTGGCCGAACACGAAGGCATTGCCGCCCCATATCTGACCCGAACGATGCGGCTCGCCCAGCTTGCCCCGGATGTCGTGGAAGCGATCCTGGACGGGCGCCAGCCGCGCCACCTGACGCTCGAAGCATTGCGGCAGCCTTTGCCGGAGGCCTGGGATGCGCAGAAGCGGATGCTCGCGGTCGATCAGGGCTGCTTAAATCCCGAGTGAATCAAGGATTCCCGTCCGAACCGTCACATGCTACGGTTCCAGAAAATGAGGCAGGCATGAGCGTTGTATTCACGGTAGGCTACGAAGGCACGGACATTGATCGGTTCGTCCGCACACTGAAGGCGGTCGGGGTCGAAAAGTTGGCTGATGTGCGAGCTGTTGCCGTGTCACGCAAGGGCTTCTCCAAGACCAAGCTGGCATCGCGGCTGGCCGAGGAAGGCATCGAGTATTCGCATTTCATCGCGCTGGGTGATCCGAAGCCTGGTCGTGAAGCCGCTCGAGCCGGAGAGTTCGATCGCTTTAGGGCCATCTATGGCGCGCACATCGAAACATTAGCTGCACAGGAATCGCTGCGGGATCTGGTAGATTTCGTGCAGTCTGCACCAACCTGTCTGCTTTGTTTCGAGCGTGATCCGGAGACCTGCCACAGGACGATTGTCGCGCAAGAAGTGATTGAAGAGACCGGCTTCGAAGTGTTCAATCTGTTTGCCGATGATCCGGAGCGCTATGTCCGTCACGCTTCAAAGTTGCCGCGTTTCAATCCTGGTGAAGGCCTTACCGCAGCGTAGCGCCACTCACGGAGAAACTGTCTGCTGCGCCGGAGTAACCCCGGGCGGCGAGTTCAAGCGTCTTTTTCCCATTCGCTTTCGGCATCTCTCTGATGATGCCTCATTTGGCCGCTGGGATTGGGTTGACTTCAAGTATCGCCCTCCGACCAGTGATCGCCGAAAAGAAAGCTGCCACGTGATGGAGGACAGTATCCTTGTGAACGGCTGCATGCCGCCCAAGGATCGNGCCCTTTTCCTAAATCGGCTCGTCTCCGGATCAGTCAAGGCGGCCGAGGCCAATGGCCAGTCGCTCGCATTGATCCGCCCTCGCAACACGCAGTTCTATTTCAAGAAGAAAAAGCCGGATGAACTGGAGGAAGAGCGCCGGACCTATGCGGAAGCGGCCCGCCAGGGTTCCTTCTTTGATGAACAGTTGAAGGCGCTGGAACCCAGCCCCTACGAATTTCGCTTCAAGTTCGAGGATGATGTTGGGCCGCACGACTACGCCAATGGCGATTGGGAAGCGCATGCGATGTACTTCAATACNCGCAGGCGCGAAGGATCGGAGCAGGCAGCGCTCGACTGGATGAGCAAGAAGTTCAATGAAGAATACCCCGANAAGGGCATGCTGTTCTGCGTCGGCAACATGGCCAAGCGACCGCAAACCTGGCAGCTGCTCGGCGTGCTTCGGGTGGACGACACGGGTCAGCCCGCCCTTTTCTGAACATTGGCGCCGCGCTTCCCGTCCGGCACGCATGGAAACAGGCCATCCCTTGCGCCAGACAGGGTCCATTCGGCTTGCGCCAGCGCGATGTCGCGGTTTAGTCTGCACCGGTAAACGGCGGTACTGTCAGCTCAATTTCCCGGGCGAAGGGCCATGGCCGCCGCCGACCTGACAGGACCAGCAATTGATGACAGCCGCGACAGCGATACCCCGATCCATAACACCCGCTCGGGCGCAGCACACCATAGGCGGCGACGTCCAGCCCCTGGCACATGCAGGGGGCGCCCCGCGTTGCGGGGCTGAAGGCAGTGGGTAAGGGTGGGTCATGTCGCGACTGACGGATCTGATCGCGCGGGCCAAGGCCAGGGACAGCGCGCTTGGGGATGAACTGGAGCGCGAGTTCAAGGCACTGGCCTCGCGCCGCGCCTTTGGGCTGAACTTCGAACGGCATCGGCCGGAAAGCGTGGAGCTGCCAGGGCGACCTGTGCGGCGAGGCGACAAGGTGCGCGTGCTGCCGCCGCGGGGTACGACACAGCGTGGGGATCAACGGCTGTGGCGGGTGACGCGCATCGAGGGTGACGGCGAGGCGCGGATTGCGCAGATCACATTGATCGACACGGAGACGCCCGAGGCCGCCGATGTGGCGGTCGCCGATCTGGTCGTGGTCGCCGAGTTCCGCGACTTCATCTATCCCGGTCTGGTCAGCACGGGGCGCGTGTCGCGCGGGGGCGACAAGCCGTTTCACACGGTGATCAACGGCGAGAACTTCCATGTGCTCGAGGCGCTGACCTACACCCATCGAGGGAAGATCGACGCCATCTATATCGACCCGCCCTACAACACCGGGGCGAGGGACTGGAAATACAACAACGACTATGTCGAGTCAGAGGACCTGTACCGCCATTCGAAATGGCTGGCGTTTATGGAGCGAAGGCTGAAGGTCGCTGGTCAATTGCTCAATCCAGAGAGCAGCGTCTTGATCGTAACGATTGATGAAAAAGAGTACTTGAGGTTGGGCTTACTCCTTGAGCAAGTTTTCCCAGAGGCGCGAATACAAATGGTCAGCGCGCTCATAAACCCGAAAGGACAATCTCGGGCAGACTCCTTTGCGCGAACAGATGAGTACATCTTCTTTGTCGCTTTCGGGAATTCAGTGCCAAGCAAACTGCCCTTGACCGACGATTGGAGATCAGCGTCTTCAACGGGATCGACAGATATCTACTGGCAACAGTTGCGTCGTAGAGGGCTGCGTGGCGCGGTCAGAAGGGAAGATCGACCCGGACTGTTTTATCCGATTTATGTGCGCACAGACGGGACTGGCGTCGAAGCCGTGGGCGAGCCCATTCCCCTCGATGAAACTCCTTCGTACACGGCACCGAAAGGAACGAAAGCTCTGTGGCCAACACGCTCGGATGGCTCGTTTGGCTATTGGCAGGTATCCTCGGACCGACTGCGTGATCTGTTGAAACGTGGAATGGTGCGCGCAGAAAGAACTGAAGTCGGCTCAATCTACTATCTAAAGCAAGGTGAAGCTAAGAAGGTTGAGACAGGGCAATACCAAGTGGTTGGCCATCGTGCCGATGGGTCAATAATCACAGAGGCTTCAGAAGGAGGGAACACGTTTTTGCCCGGTACTCAGTGGCGAATAAGCGCCCACAACGCTGGCGAGTATGGCACGAACACGCTCACGTCTTTGGTGCCCGGGAGGCGCTTTCCCTTTCCCAAGTCTTTGTACGGCGTCGAAGACGCGTTGAAGTTCTTCGTGGCTTCAAAGCCAAACGCCATCATCCTCGACTTCTTCTCCGGCTCCGGCACGACCGCCCACGCCGTCATGCGGCTGAACCGTCAAGACGGCGGGCGGCGGCAGTGCATCTCGGTGACCAACAACGAAGTGGCGGCCGACGAGCAGGCGGCCCTGCGCCAGGCGTCCTTTCGTCCGGGCGACCCTGACTGGGAGAAGTGGGGCATCTGCGACTACATCACCAAGCCGCGGATCGCCGCCGCCATCACCGGCAAGACGCCGGAGGGCAAGGACATCGAGGGCGACTACAAGTTCACCGACGAATTCCCGATGGCCGAGGGGTTCGAGGAGAACGCCGAGTTCTTCACGCTAACCTACGAATCCCACGTCGCCGTCGGTGCGAACTTCGCCTTCCAGCGCATCGCACCGCTGCTGTGGATGCGGGCAGGGTCGGAAGGGCGCCGGATCGACGACCTGCCAGAGGGTGGTTGGGCTGTGGCCGATACCTACGGGCTGCTGGTCGACCTGGACCGCGCAGGCGCATTCTGCGACGCCGTGGCCGCGCAAGGCGGGCTCCGCGTCGCCTATGTGGTGACCGACGACGACCGCCGTTTCCAGGCGGTGGCACGCGCGCTGCCGGACGCGGTCGAGCCGGTACGGCTCTACGAGTCCTACCTTTCCAATTTCCGCTTTTCGATGGGCCGCTGAGCCATGAAGTTTACCCTGAAGGACTATCAGGAAGAGGCCGTCGGCAAGGTTCTGGTGAACCTCAAGAAGGCGTCGAAGCGCTGGCGCGAGGATGGCGACACGCACGCCTTCTCGCTGACGGCGACCACGGGCGCGGGCAAGACTGTCATGGCGGCGGCAGTGTTCGAGGCGCTGTTCCACGGTGACGACAACTACGACATCGAGCCTGATCCTGGCGCTGTGGTGATCTGGTTCAGTGACGATCCCTCGCTGAACGAACAGTCGCGGTACCGGTTGCTCGAAGCATCAGACCGGCTGTCGATCTCGGACCTGGTGGTTGTGCAGAACACCTTTCAGCGCGAGGCGCTGGAGCCGGGCAAGATCTATTTCCTGAACACGCAGAAGCTGAGCAAATCGAGCCTTCTCGTGCGCGGGCGCGATCAGGACGAAGATGCCGACCCGGATGCGCCGCCGCTGCCGATGCCGGACAGCCGTTCCTGGACGATCTGGGACACGATCCAGAACACCATCGATGATCCGGCCCTGACGCTTTACCTCGTGCTGGACGAGGCGCATCGCGGCATGCGCGCAGCTACCGGGGCGGGCGAGAAAACCACCATCGTCAAGCGGCTGATCAACGGTTCGGGATCCGTGCCAGGCATCCCGGTGGTCTGGGGCATCTCCGCTACGGTCGAGCGGTTCAACGCGGCCATGTCCGACATGCAGGGACGCGCGACTCTGCCTAACGTCGTCGTGGATTCGGGAAAGGTGCAGGCATCAGGTCTGCTCAAGGACACCATCATCCTCGACGTGCCGACAGAGGCCGGGCAGTTCGACACCGTGCTGGTGCGGCGTGGCGCCGACAAGCTGAAGGAAATCTCTGCCGCATGGGCAGCATATGGCGCGCAGCAGAGCGATGCCGGTGTGGTGCTGCCGCTGATGGTGTTGCAGGTGCCGAATGCGCCGGATCACAATGACATCGGCAAGGCTCTGGACACGATTTTCACCCAGTGGCCGGAGTTGCCCGAAGATGCGGTGGCGCATGTGTTCGGCGAGCACTCGACCCAGACCTTCGGACGCCACAGCGTGCCCTACATCTCACCCGAGCGGGTGCAGGACTCCNNATGGGTCCGGGTTCTGATCGCGAAGGACGCCATCAGCACGGGTTGGGACTGCCCACGCGCCGAAGTCATGGTCTCGTTCCGGCCTGCACGGGACAAGACGCACATCACGCAACTTCTTGGCCGGATGGTGCGGACGCCACTTGCGCGCCGGATCCCAGGCAATGACCGATTGAACTCGGTGGACTGCCTTCTGCCGTTCTTCGACGAGGCATCGGTCAAGGATGTCGCCAAGGCGCTGATGTCAGGCGGGGATGGGGGCGACGATCTCCCCGGCCGCCGCGTGCTGATCAATCCAGTGGAACTGAAGCCTAACCCGGCAATCCCCGAGGGTGTCTGGGACAAGCTGCTTGCACTTCCGTCACAGACACTGCCGAAGCGGCATGCGCGCCCTGTAAAGCGGCTGACTTCTCTCGCACACGAGTTGGCGGTCGATGGCCTGCTGGCAGATGCGGGGAAGTTGGCCCATTCAGAAATGCACAAGGTCCTGAACGGCATCCGCNNGCGCTACAAGACCGAAATTGAGGCCGCCCGAAAATCTGTCATGACAGTCGAGGGCAANAGCCTGAAAGCCGACCTGAAGGGCGGCGCGATGACCTTCGACGACTTTTTGGAAGAGGCTGACTACGCCGTCATTGAGGACGCCTACCGCCGTGCCGGTCGGGCGATCAGCCCTGATCTTGCAACGACATACAGCGATTACCTCGCTCGGCACGAAGGCAAAACCGACGACATGGAAACGGCGCTCATGGAGGCGCATGTCAGTATCGCAGCCTTGGGCCTGGTCCCACAGGTTCGTGAAACGCTCGAGGCTGAAGCCGAGAAGCTCGCCAATCAGTGGCTCACCCGGTTCCGCGTCGAGATCAAGGATCTGTCCGACGAACGCCAGGACGTCTATCGCCAGATCAGAGAGATGAGCGCCAATCCGATGGATGTGGACCTTGCTCGTCCGACATCATGGATGCAGGCGACCACAATCCGCGAGGCCAATGGCACCGAAACACCCCTCCCGACCTTCGAGAGACATCTTCTCTGTGATGAGCAGGGCCTGTTCCCCGAGGATTTCAATTCCTGGGAGGGCGAAGTGGTCCGAGCTGAGCTTGGGCGTTCAGGCACCGTCGCATGGTATCGTAACCCGTCGCGCGCCAGCCAGGACTCGCTTGGGATCATCTATGACGATGGCGGGGAGCCGAAGATCGTGCGGCCAGACTTCGTGTTTTTCGGTCAACACGGCGACGGCACATTCACGGCAGACATCGTTGATCCGCACGGCATCCAGTTCGGTGATGCCATCCCAAGGTTGAAGGGCCTTGCCCAGTATGCAGAACGGTTCGGCGACCAGTATCGACGGATAGATGCGGTCGCGAAGATCGGCGATACATTCAGGGTCCTTGACCTGAAGGAAGCGGCAACGCGTGCAGCAGTCTTGGCTGCCACATCAATCAAGGCGCTGTATGAGGGGGTGCATGCGTCGGACTACTTGGTCTGAGCCGTTCCTTTTTTCGATTTGAGCGGCGCGCGGCAGGCGTGTGCCATTCCAAAGGTTAAGTGTCAGCGCGGGCGCAATATATCACAAAAACGGACACTTACACGGCATAACCGGAAAGTGTCCGGTTAACAGGTCCGGAGAATATTGGCCCGGAGAGAAGGCCCGTGCTCCTTTCCGGGCGTGGGCCGGTTAACAGCCCCACCCGCATAACCCCGAAAACAACGGAAAAATCCCGCCGCGGCTGGATCGGCAGAACGCTTTCGCGAGGGCAAGTGGCGGATGGGGTGGGATTCGAACCCACGGTACGGTCTCCCGCACGCTGGTTTTCAAGACCAGAGCCATAAACCACTCGGCCACCCATCCGGCCCCTTCGCATAGTTCGGCGCGCGGGTCAGTGCAAGTCGGGGAAGGCGGCGCGCGCTGTCGGGAGGGGCTGTGGCCGGGTGGCTCGTGCCACCGCTTCCTGCCCGCGGTCGGATTGCCTTTGCTGGTCCGGCTCTGGCGGTGACCGTGGTCAGGGGCGCGGCTTGGGCAGGGTGTTTACGCATCCAGGCGATGTCCAACGGCGGCGGGTCTTGGCGCAGCCGTGTCGTCACCAGCCGGAAGACGGTGCGGCGGACCCGCGGTGGATCGCGACGTAGCGCCGGATCGGATATCCCTTTCCTGGTGCATCTCTTCCACGATCTGGTCATCGCGTCCATTCACCACTTGTCCGGCGGTTCGAGCCCTCCATGCCGTCAGGATGCGGACCAGGCACCGGCGATCATGCCGTCTTGACGATGGCGCCAGGCAAAGAGACCACGGTGCGTGCCAGTTCGTGGCGCGANNCCATCGCCCCCGCGGTGTCGGCGCCACCGATCCATGCGGCAAGGAAGCCGCCATTGAAGCTGTCNNGCGCGGCGGTTGTGTCCACCACCCGCGGCGCAGGGACAAAGGCGGGCGTGGCCACATGCCGATCCAGGGCAACCGGACCGCGGGCCCNCTGCTTCAGCGCGCCCTGGCTCAGGCCGAGCCCGCGCAGGCGCTGCAGGACGCCCGCCGCGTCGGCATCGCCGAAAAGTGCCATCTCGTCATCGACGGACGGCAGCGCGATGTCCGTCAACCNCCAGGCTTGACCGATGACGTGCCGCGCGGTGCCCACATCGGGCCAGAGCTTCGGGCGATAATTTGAATCGAAGGCAACCCGCTTGCCCGCCTGCCTGAGGTGAGCCAACCGCTCCAGCAAGGCCGCCCGCGCGTCGGGCGCGAGGATCGCCAGGGTGATGCCCGAAAGATAGATGATGTCCGCCGTTTCCAGGGTCGCGAAGTCCTCGGGATGCTGAAACAGCTGCCGCGCGGCCGAACTGGCGCGCCAGTAGGCGAAGGATCGTTCCCCGCNTGCATCGGTCTGGACGGTGTATATCCCGATATTGTGCGCGGTCTCGCGGCGGATTGCCGAGGTGTCCAGCGCCTCTTGCTCGGCAAGGGCAATGAAACCGGCGGACAGGGGATCGGTGCCGATGCGGGTCAGATAGGCGACGCTGCCGGTGCCAAGGCTGCGGCGGCAATAGACCGCGGTGTTGAAAGTGTCGCCCGCGAAGCCGACGGCGAAATTCGGGCCGTCGCTGCGGATTTCGGCCATGGCCTCGCCGATGCACAGGATGCGGGTCATGGATTGGCCAGTCCGTAGAAGGCGCGGGCGGTGCCGTCGAAAAGCTGCATTTGTTCCGAAGATGACAGGTCGGCGGCAAGAGCCCTAGCTTGCGCAAGCCAGTCTGCATAGCTGCTTACCAGGGTCAAGACGGGCCAGTCACTGCCCCACATCAGGCGAGAGGGTCCGAACCTTTCCAGGACTTCCCGGCCATGCCCGGCAAGATCGGCCGCGGTCCAGCCCGGCCCGATCTCGGTGACCATGCCGGACAGCTTGCACCAGGTGTTCGGCAGGGCGGCGAGGGCCGCCATGCCGTCACGCCAGGCGGGATCGGGGACAAGCCCGGCGCCCATCCGGGGCTTGGCGATATGGTCGATCACGATGGCAAGGTCGGGGTGGCGGCGGGCAAGGGTGGCCACGGCACCCAGGTGGCGCGGCTGGATCAGCGCATCGAACCGCAATCCCCGCGCCGCCATATGGCGCAGTGCCGGTTCTGCCGATGGCCGCAGGATCCAATCCGTGTCGTCGATGGATTGCAGCATGGGCCGCAGGCCTTTCAACATCGGATCGGCGGCGAGCCGGTCAATGGTCTCGCTGGCGTCGGCGGCTTCGAAATCCACCCAGCCGACGACGCNCACGACAAAGTCTGTCGTCCGTGCCAGCCTCAACAGGTATTCGGTTTCCTCAACTGTGGNGGTGGCCTGGACCAGCACCGNTTGCGTGACCCCGGNCCGCGGCAAGCTGGGGGCCAGATCGCCGGGACTGAAGTCCCTGAAGATCGGCGCCACCGTGTCGTTCGGCCAGTCATAGTCTCNCCGGCTCAGCTGCCAGAAATGCTGGTGTGCATCGATCATTTGCAGCTTCCCCATCAGGCGATGAAATGTATGTAATGATAAAAAACCTACCGAAGTGGAGGACTCTGTGTCAATGACCCCATCCTGCAATTCGGCACCAGCCGCTTTCTGCAAGCCCATGCGGACCTGTTCCTGTCCGAAGGCCCAGGGACCATCGGTCCGGTGACGGTCGTCCAGACCTCGGGCGATGCCGGACGTCGCGGTAAGCTTGCGGCGCTGGCCGCNGCCGGGGGCTTTGCCGTGCGCATCCAGGGTCTGGAAAGCGGGCAGGCGGTGTCGTTCGAAACCCGCGTAACGTCGATCCGCCGCGCGCTGAGTACGGAAAGCGACTGGCCGGAAATCTGCCGGATCGCGGCGGAAGAGTCAGAGATTGTCCTGTCCAACACTTCGGAGGTAAGCTGGTTGCCGCAGCCTGCGGATGCTGCCGCCACTTTCGATCAGGCGATGTCCTACCCAGCCAAGCTGACCCACCTTCTGCGCGCGCGCTTTGCCGCNGGNGGGCGGGCGCTGCAGGTCATGCCGACCGAGCTGATTGCCCGCAATGGCGACCGGTTGCGCGCGCGTGCTGCANNGATTGCACAGGCGCTGGATCCGGAGCTGGCCGCCTGGATTGCCGCGGAGGTGCGCTTCGTCAACTCGCTGGTGGATCGGATCGTCTCGGCCCCGCTGGAGCCTGCGGGTGCCGTGGCCGAGCCCTATGCCCTTTGGGCGATCGAGGATAGCCCCGGCCTTGTCCTGCCATGCCGCCACCCGGCGGTGCAGGTGGTTGCCGACCTTGGCCGGATCGAAAGGCTGAAGCTGCACATCCTGAACCTTGGTCATACCTGGCTGGTGGCAGACTGGCTGGCGCGGCAGGGGACCGAGTCNCTTGTGCGCGACCTCATGGCGGAACCGTCAGTCCGGGCGCGGCTTGAGGCGATCTATGCTGACGAGGTCCTGCCCGGCTTCGCTGCCCGTGGCGTCGGTGAGGCGNNCGCCTATGTCGCGGCGACGCTGGACCGGTTTGCCAATCCGTTCCTGGACCATCGCCTGGCGGATATTGCCCAGAACCACGCGGAAAAGATTCGCCGCCGGATCGGTGACTTCCTGGACTGGTCGGGAAGCACCGGGCCGCGACTGACGGCCCTTGCCCGTTCTATCCCAGCTGATTGACCCGGAACGATGCGACCAGCGTCTTCTTGGAGGTCGCCAGGTGGGTCAGCATGGCGGCCTGGGCCTGATCGGGGTCGCGCGCGCGGATGGCCTGGATGATCTGGCGATGCTCGCCAATGGCCGCCCGGTTGCGGTCCCGTTGCGAGCTTTTGTCCCACTGAAAGTGGTAATGGAAGATCAGCGAAATGACCTTCTGAAAATGAGTCACGAACCGGTTCTTCACCACGGCGTTGAGCGTGGCGTGGAACGTCTCGTCCAGCTTCGAGAAGTCGCGGAAATCGGTGTCGATCCGGTCAAGCAAATCCAGGTGCTGCCGGTCAAGGTCATCCAGCGACGCCCAGAACGGATGGTCCTGCGGCAGGGCGCAGGCAGCACGGACGGCGTTGGCCTCCAGCAGCATGCGCAGATCGGAGAGTTCCATCGCATAGTCGATGGTGAAGCCCAACAGCCGCCAGCCACCGCGTTGCCGCCGCTCGACCAGTCCGAAATGGCCAAGGCTCGCCAGAAACTCCTGCAACTGATGTGGCGGCACGGAAAACTGCTTGGCCAGTTGGGCGACATTCAACGTGGTGTCGGCTTACACATCGAAGCGCAGGACCCAATCCAGGAACCGCCCCTCCAGTTCCGCCAGCGAAAGATGTTCCTCGGGTTCCGGCAGGAAGTCGGCGGCGGTCGCAGGGCGCAACAGCGACTTGGTCCGCCCGTCAAGCAGGATGATCCCCGAAGCCGCCAGACGGTGCAGAACCGACCGCACGACAGTTCGGCTGACCTTCAGCGCCGCCGCAAGCGTCAGTTCGGATGGCAGATGCGCACCCGGCGCCAGGTCCATCAAGTCCGCTATGGTCTGGTTGTAGGCCACGCGAAAGCGGGTGTCGGTCCGTGCCACGGTTCGGCTTTTCTGCTCTGCCCCAATTAAAAACAGTTTACACCTCGAACAGGTTGCGTCTAGTGTTTTTATCATAAAAACCAGAATGCGACGGGAGGCGCGGGATGGTCGAGACGATGCTCTGCGGCACTTGCGTCGCGCCGGGCCGGTGCGAACTGACCGAGGCCCCCAAGCCGCAAGTGGCTCCCGAAGGGTGGGTGCTGGTCGATATCCTGGCGGCGGGGTTGTGCGGGACGGACTACCACATCTTCGCTGGCAAGCACCCGTTCCTGACCTATCCCCGCGTCATCGGCCACGAACTTTCCGGGCGCGTTGCCACCTCGGCTTCGGGATGGGCTGCCGGAACCGACGTGGTCATCAACCCCTATGTCTCGTGCGGCGAATGCCACGCCTGCTTACGCGGCAAGCCGAATTGCTGCGTGAACATCCAGGTGCTGGGCGTCCACCGCGACGGTGGCATGTGCGCCCGCATCGCGGTGTTAAGCAACCTGTANCCCGCCGCGGGTCTGTCGCCCGAGGCCGCTGCCATGGTCGAGTTTCTGGCGATCGGGGCCCATGCCGTGCGGCGGGGCGAGGTCTCGCCGGGCGACAGCGTGCTGGTCACCGGCGCGGGCCCCATCGGGCTGGGGGCTGCGCTGTTCGCACGGCTGCGCGGCGCCGAGGTGCATCTNTTGGACACCACGCCTGCGCGGCTGGACCAGGCGGCGGACTTCGGGTTCCGCCACCTGCACGCCGAAATCGGGCGCGACCATGCAGAGGGCTTCGATGTGGTCTTCGATGCGACCGGCAACGCCAGGGCCATGGAGGCGGGCCTTGCCCATGTCGCCCATGGTGGTTCCCAAGTGCTGATTTCGGTGGTGCAGGACCGCATCAGCTTTTCCGATCCCGAGTTTCACAAGCGCGAGGCGCGGCTGATCGGGTCGCGCAATGCCACCGCCGAAGATTTCGAAACGGTCATGGCCGCCCTGCGCAGCGGCGAAATCCGCGCCGATGCGCTGCTGTCCGAACGCATCGACCTGGCAGAGTTGCCCACCCGGCTGCCGGAACTGGCGGCGGATCGCGGCGGCCTGATCAAGGCCATCGTCATGCTGGGGGCGCAGCGTGGCTGAAGTCATCCGCATGACCGCCATCGACAAACGCTTTCCCGGCGTCCATGCGCTGCGGGCGGCGCAGTTCGATCTGCAGGCCGGCGAGGTTCATGCCCTGATGGGCGAGAACGGCGCCNNAAGCAAGTCCACCCTGATGAAGATCCTGTCGGGGATCTATCAGCCGGACGGCGGCAGCATCCGCGTGAACGGAGCCGAGGTTCGCATTGCAGGGCCGCGCGCGGCGCAAGCNCTGGGCATCGGCATCATCCACCAGGAACTGGCGCTGATGCCGGACCTGACCGTGGCGCAGAACATCTTCATCGGGCGGGAGCCGAGGAACCGTTGGGGTGTGCTGGACGACGCGACGCTGAACCGCGACGCCGAAGCGATCTTCGCCGCGATGAAGGTGCCGATGAACCCGCGCGCCGTGGTGCGGACGCTGAGCATTGCCAAACAGCAGATGGTCGAGATCGCCAAGGCCCTGTCCTTCCGGTCGCAGATCCTGATCATGGACGAGCCCACCGCCGCCCTGAACGAGGCCGAGACGGATGAATTGTTCGCCATCATCCGGCGGCTGAAGTCAGAGGGCGCGGGCATCGTCTACATCAGCCACAAGATGGACGAAATCCGCCGCATCTCGGACCGGGTCACGGTGATGCGCGACGGGGCCTATGTCGGAACCGTGGCCGCCGCGAGCACGCCGATCGAGACGATCATCGCCATGATGGTCGGCCGCGAACTGGACCAGACCGAAGCCGATGTGCCCGACCTGTCGGCCGCCCCCGCGGTGCTGGAGGTCCGCGGGCTGACCCGCGGGCGCATGGTGCGCGACGTGAGCTTCAGCCTGCGCAAGGGCGAGATCCTGGGTTTCGCTGGACTGATGGGCGCCTACCGGACCGAGGTGGCGCGGGCGATCTTCGGCGCCGACCCGCGCGATGCCGGCGAGATCGTCGTACACGGNAACCCCGGACCNATTCGCAGCCCGCGCGACGCCGTGGCGGCGGGGATCGGCTATCTGTCAGAGGACCGCAAGCATTTCGGGCTGGCCCTGGGCATCGACGTGCGCGGCAACATCGCGCTGACCTCGCTGGAACGGTTCTCGGACCGCTTCCTGCGGGTGGACGAAGCCGCTTTGTCGCGGGTGGCCGCCGAATACATCGGGCGCCTTTCCATCCGCACCCCGTCCGACCGGCAGGAAGTCCGGCTGCTGTCTGGGGGCAACCAGCAGAAGGTGGTCATCGCCAAGTGGCTGCTGCGGGATTGCGACATCCTGATCTTCGACGAGCCGACGCGCGGCATCGACGTGGGGGCCAAGGCGGAAATCTACCGGCTTCTGCAAAGCCTGGCCGCGGCGGGCAAGGCCATCATCGTGATCTCGTCCGAACTGCCCGAAGTCCTGCGCCTGTCGCACCGCATCGCCGTGATGTGCGANGGGCGCCTGACCGGGATCCTCCCCGGTGGCCCGGCCACCAGCCAGCACGACATCATGCGCCTGGCAACATGGCGCGACACTGCCCCAGCAGGAGCATCCGCATGACCTCTGCCCCCGTCGGTTCGTCCGTCCGGTCCACCCGCATCGCCTCGGGCGCACAGCAGAAGATCCTGGCCTTCGCCAGCCTGATCGTCCTTCTGGTCTTCTTCTCGCTGGCCTCGCCGAATTTCCTGCAGACCTCGAACATCCTGGCAATCCTGCAGGCCACCAGCGTGAACGGCGTCCTGGCCGTTGCGGCGACGCTGGTGATCATCACCGGCGGGATCGACCTGTCGGTCGGCACGCTGATGACCTTCACCGCGGTGATCGCCGGTGTCGTGCTGACCTTCTGNGGGCTGCCCATGCCGTTCGGCATCGTCGCCGCCATCGCGGTAAGCGCCGCCTGCGGCTTCGTTTCCGGCTCGCTGATCGCACGCATGAAGATCCCGCCGTTCATTGCCACCCTGGGCATGATGCTGATCCTCAAGGGCTTGTCCCTGGTCATCTCCGGCACCAAGCCGATCTATTTCAACGACACGCCAAGCTTTCCGCTTCTGTCCACCGGGTCGCTGATCGGCGCCGTGGTTCCGGCGGTGCCGGTGCCGAATGGCGTGGTGATCCTGTTCGTGCTTGCGCTGATCGTGTCCTGGGTCCTGAACCGGACGACGCTTGGCCGCTATTGCTTTGCCCTGGGGTCGAACGAAGAGGCGGTGCGCCTGTCCGGCGTGAATGCCGACGGCTGGAAAGTGGCGATCTATGCGCTGGCGGGCGGTATTGCCGGGATTGCCGGGCTGTTGATCGCCTCGCGCCTGAACTCGGCGCAGCCAAGCATTGGCCTGGGCTATGAACTGGACGCGATTGCCGCCGTGGTCATCGGCGGCACGTCNCTGGTAAGCGGCCGGGGCTCGATCCTGGCNACAATCATCGGCGCCCTGATCATGAGCGTGCTGTTGAACGGCTTGCGGGTCCTGTCCGTGGCGCAGGAATGGCAGACCGTTGTCACCGGCATCATCATCATCGTTGCCGTCTATGCAGACATGCTTCGCCAAGCGTCGTGCCACTGACAACAAGAGGACCGCCAAAGTCCCGAAGTGCCCAGACGCATCATATATCGGAGGAAAGAGATGCTGAACAGAAGAACGCTGATGGCCGCGCTGTGCGCNCCCCTGCTGGCAAGCGGCGGCGCCGCACTTGCGCAGGACAAGGTCTATATTCCGCTGATCTCGAAGGGCTTCCAGCACCAGTTCTGGCAGGCGGTGAAGGCNGGGGCCGACAAGGCGGCGACGGAATTCGGCGTCGAGGTCACCTTCGAGGGGCCCGACACCGAAGCCCAGGTCGACAAGCAGATGGACATGCTGGCTGCCGCCCTGGCGAAGAAGCCCGCCGCCATCGGCTTTGCCGCGCTGGACAGCCAGGCCGCGACCCCGCTGCTGAAGCAGGCGCAAGANGGTGGCATCCCGGTCATCGCCTTCGACTCGGGCGTTGACAGCGACATTCCGGCGACCACCGTCACCACCGACAACCTGGCCGCCGCCGCGCTGGCCGCCGACAAGATGGCCGAGCTGATCGGCGGCTCCGGCAAGGTCGCGCTGGTTGTGCATGACCAGACCTCGCGCACCGGCATCGACCGGCGCGATGGTTTCGTGAACCAGGTGGCGGCGAAGTATCCGAACATCGAGATCGTCGGCATCCAGTACGGCGTNAACGACCAGCTGCAATCGACCGAGATCACCAAGGCCATCCTGACGGCGCATCCCGATCTGAAGGGGATTTTCGGGGCCAACGAAGGCTCGGCCATCGGCGTGCTGAACGCGATCAAGGAGACCGGGACGAAGGGTGTCGTCGTGATCGGCTATGATTCCGGCACCGTCCAGAAGGCGGCGATCCGGTCCGGCGAAATGGCGGGCGCCATCACGCAGAACCCGGTCGGTATCGGCTATGAAACCGTGAAAGCGGCCCTTGCCGCGATCAAGGGCGAGGCCCTGCCGAAGACCATCGACTCGGGCTTTGCCTGGTACGATTCCACCAACATCGACGCGCCGGAAATCGCGGCGGTCCTGTACGACTGAGCAATCTGACGTGCCGCCCCGCCCTGGTGCGGGGCCGGACCCTCTGAACTGGGATGATCAAGATGGAACTGGGCCTGACGGACAAGGTTGTCATCGTGACCGGAGGGGCGGCGGGAATCGGNGGNGCGATCTCCGAAGACCTGGCCGCCGAAGGCGCCATTCCGGTGATCTTCGCCCGCCGCGCCCCGGATGCCGATTGGCTGGCCCGGCTTGGACCGCGGGTAGGCTGGATCGAGGTCGAACTGTCCAGCGACGACCAGTGCTGGGCGGCAGTGGCACAGGCCCGCGCGCGCTTTGGCCCAATCTACGGTCTGGTCAACAATGCCGGCGTCAACGACGGCATCGGGATCGAGGCCGGGCCAGAGGCCTTTCGTGCCTCATTGGACCGCAATCTGGTTCACTACTACACGCTGGTTCACCTGCTGGCGGACGATCTGAAGGCGGCTTGCGGTGCCATCGTGAACATCAGCTCGAAAACGGCGGTGACGGGGCAGGGCAATACCTCGGCCTATGTTGCGGCCAAGGCGGCGCAACTGGGCCTGACACGGGAATGGGCGGCGGCCTTTGCGCCCCATGGCGTTCGCGTGAATGCCGTGCTGCCAGCCGAAGTCATGACCCCGCTTTACCAGCGCTGGATCCGCACATTCGATGACCCCGATGCCAAGCTGGCGGAAATCACCGCGCGCATTCCGCTGGGGCAACGCATGACCGAGGCTTCNGAAATTGCCGCCATGACCGTCTTTGCGCTGTCCGAACGGGCGCGGCACCTGACGGGGCAATGGCTGTTCGTGGACGGCGGGTACACCCATTTGGACCGCGCCCTGGCCGGAGTGGGCGCGTGAAAGCCAATCACATCATCCTTTCGGATCAGGACGACGTCGCCATCGCGCTGGCCGACCTGCCCGCCGGCTCGGCGGTGGCGGGCGTGGTGCTGGCGGGGGCGGTTCAGCGCGGGCACAAGTTTGCCTTGCACCCGATCCCCGCGGGCGCTGCCGTCCGGCGGTATGCCCAGATCATCGGTCAGGCCAGCCAACCCATTGCCGCNGGCGAGCATGTGCATGTTCACAACCTGGGCATGTCGCGGCACAAGCTGGACCATGAATTCGGCGCCGATCTGCGCCAGATGCCTGCGCTGGCGGAGGCACGCACGTTCCAGGGCTATCGTCGGGCCGATGGTCGGGCGGGCACACGCAACTATCTGGGTGTCCTGACGTCGGTCAACTGCTCGGGTTCGGTCGCCCGCTTCATCGCGGAAGAGGCGGANAAGACCGAATGGTTCCGCGCGCTGAAGCATGTCGATGGCATCGTGCCCATCGCCCACAGTTCCGGTTGCGGCATGGCGGGGGACAACGAGGGATACCAGACCCTGTTCCGCACCCTGCAGGGCTATGCACGGAACCCGAACTTCGTNGGCATCCTGCTGGTGGGCCTGGGGTGCGAGGTGATGCAGATCCCCGCCCTGATCGGCAAGGCGCGCCTGCGCGCCGATGGCCAGTTCCACCACATGACCATTCAGGACGAAGGCGGCACCCGCCGCACCGTCGAACGTGGCGTGGCCGCCCTGCGCGAGCTTGCCGCCGTGGCCGAGACCTGCAAGCGCGAGCCGGTTCCCGTGTCGGAACTGGTGATCGGCATGCAGTGCGGCGGCTCGGACGGCTATTCCGGCATCACCGCCAATCCGGCGCTAGGCGTGGCGTCGGACCTGCTGGTGGCTCATGGCGGCACGACCATCCTGTCGGAAACCTCCGAAATCTACGGTGCCGAACACCTGTTGACCCGACGCGCCGTCAGCGCCGTGGTGGGTGAAAGGCTGCTTGACCGGATCCGCTGGTGGGAGGATTACACGGCCCGCAACAAGGGCGAGATGGACAACAACCCCTCTCCCGGCAACAAGCGTGGCGGGCTGACGACGATCCTGGAGAAATCGCTTGGCGCCGTGGCCAAGGGCGGCACGGCGCCTCTGGCGGGCGTCTACCTGTTTGGCGAGCCTATCACGACCAAGGGTTTCGTCTTCATGGACAGCCCCGGCTATGACCCCTGCAGCGTGACCGGCCAGGTGGCCTCGGGCGCCAATTTGATTGTCTTCACCACAGGGCGCGGATCGGTCTCGGGCTACAAGCCCGTGCCCTGCATCAAGGTCGCCACCAACTCCGAGATGTTCGCGAAGATGTCCGACGACATGGACCTGAACACCGGCGATATCCTGGATGGTGTCACCTTGCAGGACAAGGGTCGCGAGATGTTTGAACTGTTCATCCGGGTCGCCTCGGGCGAAGTCACGAAATCCGAAGCCCTGGGCTTCGGCGGGGCCGAGTTCGTGCCCTGGCAAATCGGAGCGGTGATGTAATGCAGCGCATGGGCATGATGATCGGCCTGCGGCCCGAAAAGGTGGCTGAATACAAGGAACTTCATGCGGCCGCCTGGCCGGGGTGCTGGCGCGGATCACGGCATCCAACATCCGGAATTACACGATCTTCCTGCGCGAGCCCGAAAACATCCTGTTCGGCACATGGGAATATCACGGCACCGATTTCGCAGCCGACATGGCCGCCATCGCCGCCGATCCGGTGACCCGGGACTGGTGGGCCCTGACCGATCCCTGCCAGGTACCGCTGGACTCCCGGTCCGAGGGCGAATGGTGGGCGACCATGGAAGAAGTCTTCCATCTGGACTGACGCAGGGACCAGACCCGTCCATAAGGTCCGGTCTCATGCCAGATTCGGCCTCGGGACAGCCGGTTGCGGCAACGAAGCCGCGTCTTCGACGGATTGCTAGCGCCCGGTGGTGCCGGTGAAGCGACCATTGCTGTCGAAGGTGCAGACGAATTTCAGGCTGTCGCCCGAGGCCAGCTGGAACGAGCCGTTCACGGCATAGCCGTCGCCGGTTTGCAGCGTGGCGCCGGTGTCGATGTCGCCTAGACCCACGCCGAAACGGCGCGAGGCGTCAGCTAACACAGAAGGTAGGCATGCGACCGGGCGAGACGGTAAAGCCACCGCTTCCCCGAAGGGCCGGGGGCACAGGCGGCCAGCGACAGCACAAGGGCTGCGGCAAGGGGCAGGGCCACGGGGGCCAGGGGGTGGGGGCCGGGGTCATGCCGCTCTCCTTCGGGACTGATCACGTTGTCGCGAGTTTTCGGCGGCAGGGCAAGAAAAAGCGCGGCGCCCCGTGGGCGCAGGATCAGGCGCTTGCATTCCGGGCGCTCTGGCGTTCATGGGGCGCGGCGATGGGAGCGGTAACATGGCAGGGATCGGGCTGATCGGGCTGGGCACGATGGGCAGCGCGCTGGCGCTGAACATCGCGGAAAAGGGCTTTGACATCGCGGTGTGGAACCGCACGACCGAGGTGACGCGCCGGTTCAAGGCCGAAGCCGGTGATCTGGCGTCGCGCATCGTGTCCTGCGACACCCTTGCCGATCTGGTGTCGGCGATCAGGCCACCNCGCGCGATCATCCTGATGGTNGCGGGGGCGGCGGTGGATGACCAGATCGCAACCCTTGCNCCCCTGATGGGGCCGGACGACCTGGTGATCGACGCGGGCAACGCCAATTTCCACGACACCAACCGGCGCGATGCGGCTGGCTTGCCGATGCGGTTTCTGGGCATGGGCGTTTCGGGCGGCGAAGANGGNGCGCGGCACGGGTAAGCGATCATGGGCGGCGGCGCAAAGGCCGACTGGGACCGCGTGGCGCCGGTGCTGACGGCGATTGCGGCCAAGGCCGAGGATGGCACGCCCTGCGCCGCCTGGATGGGCGAGGCCGGGGCAGGGCATTTCGTGAAGGCCGTTCACAACGGCATCGAATATGCCGACATGCAGATGATCGCCGAGGTCTATGGCGTGATGCGCGACGGGCTGGGGATGCCNGCGGGCGAGATTGCCGGGGTATTCCGGGGCTGGAACGAGGGTGTGCTGAAATCCTACCTGATCGAGATTTCCGGCGCGGTGGCAGCGGCGGTCGATCCGGTGGCTGGCGGGCCGATGCTGGACGTGATCCTCGATTCGGCGGGGCAGAAGGGCACCGGCCGCTGGACCGCCATCGAGGCACAGCACCTGGGCACGCCGGTGCCGGTGATNCAGGCGGCGGTGATGGCGCGCAACGCCTCGGCGCGGCGGGCCGAGCGGGCGGCGGGCGAGGCGCGGTTCGGGCCGGGGCCGCGGCGGCTGGACGGGATGGAGATCGCCACGCTGGAAGCGGCGCTGATCGCGGGCAAGATCCTGTGCTATGCGCAGGGGTTCGGGATGATTGCGGCGGCGTCTGGCGCCTTTGGCTGGGCGCTGGACCTGGCCATCGCGCGGGTCTGGCGCGCGGGCTGCATCATCCGGTCGGCCATGCTGAACGACATGGCTTCGGCACTGGCCGAGGACGCCGGGCGCAACCTGATGCTGGCGCCGGGATTCGCGGCCCGGCTGGAGGAAACGGTGCTTGCGCTGCGGCAGGTGGTGGCGGCGGGCGCGCTGAACGGGCTGGCGGTGCCAAGCGCTGTCGGCAGGGCTGGCNNATGGTTCGACACCATGCGCACGGCGCGCGGCACGGCAAACATGATCCAGGCGCAGCGCGACTTCTTCGGCGCGCACGGGTTCCAGCGCGTGGACGGCATCGACCGGCCCCACGGACCTTGGGGGCCGGGGCATGACGCTTCCTGCGGGGTTGAAGCTGTTCGACCTGAGCGGACGGCGGGCGTTGATCACCGGCTCGTCGCAGGGCATCGGGCTGGCTCTGGCCAAGGGTCTGGCGGCGGCCGGGGCCGAGGTGGTGTTGAACGGGCGCGACCGGGCCCGGGTCGAGGCGGCAGCCGCCGGGATCGCCGGGGCGCGGTCGCTGGTCTTCGACGTGACGAACCACGATGCGGCGCGGGCGGCGGTGGACGGGTTCGAAGCCGGGGTCGGCCCCATCGACATTCTGGTGAACAACATNGGCATCCAGCACCGGGCACCGCTGGAGGATTTCCCGGCCGAGGCGTTCGAGCGGCTGTTGCAGACGAACATCGCCAGCGTGTTCCATGTCGGTCAGGCGGTGGCGCGCCACATGATTGCGCGGGGTCGCGGGCGGATCATCAACATCGCCTCGGTGCAGACGGCGCTGGCCCGTCCGGCCATTGCGCCCTACACCGCGACCAANGGNGCGGTCGGCAACCTGACCAAGGGCATGGCGACGGACTGGGCGAAGCACGGGCTGACCTGCAACGCCATCGCGCCGGGCTATTTCGAAACGCCGCTGAACGCCGCGCTGCTGGCCGATCCGGCCTTTACCGCCTGGCTGGAAAAGCGTNNGTCTTAGGCGGGACGTTGGGGTCAGGTGGAGGAACTGGTGGGGGCCTGCATCTTCCTGGCCTCGGATTCCGCCAGCTTCGTCAACGGCCATATCCTCTATGTCGATGGCGGGATCACGGTGTCGCTGTGAGCCTGCGCGTGGTGGTGATGGGGGTGTCGGGCTGCGGCAAGTCTTCGGTGGGCGAGGCTTTGGGGGCTCTTCTGGGCATCCCGTATTTCGACGGCGACGACCTGCATCCGGCAGAGAATGTCGCCAGGATGGCCGCCGGAGAGCCGCTGACGGACGCGGACCGCTGGCCCTGGCTGGACCGCGTGGCCGCAGTCCTGGCCGAGCGGGCGCCGGTGATCGTGGGCTGTTCGGCCCTGAAGCGCGCCTACCGCGACCGCATCCGGGCAGGCGCGGGCGGGCCGGTGCGCTTTGTCCATCTGGTAAGCAGCCGGGCGCTGATCGAAGACCGCATGGCGGCGCGGACCGGGCATTTCATGCCTGCGGCCCTNTTGGACAGCCAGTTTGCCACGCTGGAGCCGCCGGGGCCGGACGAGGCGCTGACGCTGGACGTAGCGGCGCCGGTCGAGGCGCTTGCCGCCGAGGCGGCAGAGTGGCTGCGCGGGTGAAGCGGGATCGGTGCCGCATCAAGAGGCACAAGGTTTCCGTTCGGCCGCAGGTGAAGTCTTCCTTGAGGCTCTTGGGGATCAGGAAACTGATCCTGCAAACGAGTTTTCTGCGAAAACTCGAAGAGGCGAATTTTCTGCGAAAATTCGGATACTTCGCAGAAGTATCGCTATTCAGAGTTTTCGCAGAAGACTCGTTTGCGCGGTCTCATCCGGTTTCGCAGGAGGCTTCCTGAAGGAATGGGCGACCTGCCCGCGACAGTCCTGCGGCATCGCGTTTACAACCGCGCCACCGCCTCGGCCACCGCGGCCCCCAGCTTCGCATGGGCGGCCTCGTCGAAATGGACGCCGTCCACCGGGCTGACCGCGATCACCTGACCGGCGTCCAGGAAGCCCACGCCGCGCGACTGCGCGAGGTCGGCCAGCAGCGGTGCAAGGGCCTGGCTGCGGGCGGCGCCGCNCCAGAATTCCACCTTGATCGGCCCGGTTTCCACCACCGGCGGCGGGCAGATCAGCAGCACCTTGAAGCCGGAATGGCGGGCCTGCATCTCCAGCGACAGGGCCACGTCCAGAAGCCCGGCAAGGTAAGCCACCACCATCTCGGGCGTCGAGGCGAAGCGGGTCTTCACGTCGTTGGTGCCCAGCATGAGCGTCATCACGTCCAGCGGCCCGTGGCTTTCCAGCGCGATGCGCAGGCCGGTGCGCCCGTTCATATGCGCCCCCATCACCGGATCGTCGAACTGCGCGGTGCGTCCGGGCAGGCCTTCCTCTGCCAGATGCCAGCCGGGGCCAAGGGCGCGATGGGCGACGCAGGGCCAGCGCGTTTCGGCATCGAAGCGGGCATAGAGGCCGCGGGTGACGATGGGCGGCGTACCGTGGGTGTTGCTGTCGCCGAAGCACAGAAGATTGGGCATGGGGTTCCTCCCTTTGGCAAGCTAGGGCGCCAAGCCTGCGGCGTAAAGCGTCGCGCCCCCTTGGCGTTTCGTTGCCCCGCGCGCATATAGGGGCAAATCCATGAACGAGGTTTGCCATGCTCGGCATCAGCGAGAAACCGACGCCCGCCGCCGACCTGATCAAGGAAGGCACGGACGCCACCTTCATGAAGGACGTGATCGAGGCCAGCCGCGAGGTGCCGGTGATCGTGGACTTCTGGGCCACCTGGTGCGGCCCCTGCAAGACGCTTGGCCCGATGCTGGAAAAGGCGGTGGCCGAGGCCAGGGGCAAGGTGCGGATGGTGAAGGTCGATGTCGACCGCAACCAGATGATCGCGGGCCAGCTGCGCATCCAGTCGATCCCCACGGTCTATGCCTTCTGGCAGGGCCAGCCGGTGGATGGCTTCCAGGGCGCGGTGTAAGCCAGCGAGATCAAGAAGTTCATCGACCGTCTCACAGCCTTGGGCGGTGACGGCGGGTTGGCCGATGCGCTGGAGGCGGCTGAACAGATGCTGGCCGAGGGGGCGGTGGCCGATGCGGCCGAAACNTTTGCCGCCATCCTGGGCGAGGAGCCCGAGAATGCCGCGGCCTATGGCGGCATGGCGCGGGCGCATATTGCCGCGGGCAACCTGGACCAGGCCGAGGCTTTCCTGAAGGCCGCGTAAACGGCGATCGCCAAGGCCAAGGAGATCGAGGCCGCCAAGGCGCAGATCGAACTGGCGCGGCAGGCGGCNCAAGGTAGCCCCGAGGCCGAGCTGCGCGCCGTGGTGGCGGCCGATCCGGGCAATGCTCAGGCGCGGTTCGACCTTGCGCTGGCGCTGCATGCCTCGGGCAAGGTGGACGAGGCGGTGGATGAGCTGCTGGAGCTGTTCCGGCGCGACCGCGAGTGGAATGACGGCGCCGCCAAGGCGCAACTGTTCACCATCTTCGACGCGCTGAAGCCAACGGATCCGGTGGTGCTGNNAAAGTGGCGCAAGCTGTCCTCGATGATCTTCGCCTGAACGATGGCCATCGCCGGGCTGCGGCATCCGTCGGACCTGCCGGAGGTGATTCCGGTGTTTCCGCTGCCTGGCGCGCTGCTCTTGCCCCGGGCGCGGCTGCCNCTGCACATCTTCGAACCGCGCTATCTGGCGATGCTGGAGGACGCGCTGAAGACGCCGCAGCGGCTGATCGGCATGATCCAGCCGCGCGACGTGCCCGGCGGCGGCGAGCCGCGCTTGCAGGCCATCGGTTGTGCCGGTCGCATTACCCTCTATTCCGAGGCGGAGGACGGTCGCTGCATGATCACGCTGACCGGCGTTTCGCGGTATCGCATCCGTGACGAGGTGCAGGGGTTCACGCCCTATCGCCGCGCCAGGGTGGACTGGTCGGGGTTCGAGCGCGATCTTGGCGGAACCGAGGCCGACGCAGGGTTCGACCGCGAAGGGTTCATGGCCGTGCTGGGTCGCTATTTCCATGCGGCGAAGCTGTCGATAAACTGGGAAGGCCTGAAGGGCGCAGAGACCGAGCTTCTGGTAAACTCGCTGTCGATGCTTTGCCCGTTCAGCCCCGGCGACAAGCAGGCGCTGCTGGAGGCACCGTCGTTGACCACACGGCGCGAGACGCTGGTGATGCTGATGGAGTTCGCCCTGACCGGGGCGCGACAGGAGAGAGGCTGCAATGACCGAACCGCCGCGCCACGACCGCCGCATGCTGGAGATGCTCGTCTGCCCGCTGACCCATGCTGTCCTGACATGGGATGCGGACCGGCAGGAACTTGTCAGCCGCGCTGCCGGGCTGGCCTTTCCCGTGCGCGACGGCATCCCGATCATGCTGGAAAGCGAGGCGCGGCCACTGGACTAGGGCGCGCCCGGTCTCTTCCCGTGCCGGATTGCGCGGCTTCGCCGCAAGTCTTTTCCTCGCCGTCCGACTGCGCGGGTCGGCGAGGGGAAGGTGAGTATTTGGGCAAAGAAGAAGGCTAGAGCGGTTGGCCCTGCATCAGCCGCGGCAGATCACCGGCCAGTCCCGCGGCCTCGCGGATGAAGCGGCGACGCAGGCCGGGCAGGGCGTTCACCGCGCCAAGGCCCAGGTCGCGCAACCCGCGCAGGACTGGGTTGTCGTTTGAAAACAACTTGTTGACCCCGTCCATGCCCAAGGCCAGCGCGGTGGAATCGAAGCGGCGCCAAGTCTGGTAGCGGTCCAGCACATCGGGCGCGCCGATATCCTCGCCGCGGCGGGCGGCGCCCACCAGAACCTCGGCCAGGGCGCCCACGTCGCGCAGGCCCAGGTTCAGCCCCTGCCCGGCGATCGGGTGGACACCATGCGCGGCGTCGCCGACCAGTGCCACCCGCGGCGCGACGAAGCGTTCGGCCAGCGACAGCGACAGGGGATAGGTGAAACGGTNCGTAAAAAGGCGGATCGCGCCCAGGAAATCGCCGAAGCGCGGGCGCAGGACCGACAGATATTCCTCGTCGGGCAGAGCCTGGATCGCCTTGGCGGCGGCCTCGGCCTCGCTCCAGACGATGGAACTGCGGTTGCCCGGCAAGGGCAGGATGGCCAGCGGGCCGGAGGGCAGGAACAGCTGGTGTGCCGTGCCCTCGTGCGGCAGTTCGTGTTCGATGGCGGTGACAAGGGCGGTCTGGCCATAGCCCCAGCCCAGGCGGCGGATGCTTAAGCNGCGGGTGGCGGTGGCGCTGCCGCGGCCGTCGCAGCAAGCGATCAGGCGGGCGGTCAGCGCCTGGCCGTCCGACAGGGTGACGCGGATGCCGCGGCCACCGGNTTCCTGCGCGGTGACGGCGGTGCCGGGGATCAGGCGGATGCGGGGTTCGGCCCGCATCGCGTCCAGGAAGGCCGCGTAAAGGTGGCGATCCTCGACCATGTGGCCCATCGGGCCTTCCTCGATCTCGGCGCTGTCGAAGGTCAGGAAGAAGAGCGNCGGCGCCGGTGCGGCGCGGCCGTCCGATGCCACGATCTTCAGGATCGGCTGCGAGAAGGGCGCCACGGTAGNCCAGATGCCGATGGCCTGCAACAANNAGCGCGAGGCCAGCGCCAGCGCATAGGCGCGACCGTCGAAGCCNNTCGGCGCGGGCGGGCGCCGGGCGGGCATCGACCACGGTGACGGAAAGCCNNCGGCGCGGGCCAGCGCCAGGGCAAGCGCCGGGCCATTCAGCCCGCCGTAAATGATGAGGATGTCGGAATCCGGTGTCATGGCGCGAAGATGGTCCCGAAGGCCGGGATTGTCCATGCGCGGCAGTGCCGCTACCGTCGCGGCAAACAGGGAGACGGGCATGGCAGCGGTCTGGTCGGCACTGACGGCAAGCGAGTTGGGGCGCGAGATCGGCGCGGGCCGCATCAGCCCGGTGGAGCTGACCGAGTTCTACCTGGACGCCATCGCCGGGCATCCGATGGGCAGCCGCATCTATGCGCGCATGACGCCGCGCCGCGCCCGGTCGATGGCGATGGCGGCGCATGGCCGCGCCAAGGCGGGGTTGCGCATCGGGCTGCTGGATGGCGTGCCGCTGTCCTGGAAGGACCTGTTCGACACGGCGGGCGCGGTGACCGAGGCGGGATCGGCGCATCTGAAGGGCCGGGTGCCGGAAGCGGATGCCGTGGTGCTGGCCAATGCTACCGAAGGCGGGTCGATCTGCCTGGGCAAGACCCACATGACGGAGCTGGCCTTTTCCGGCCTGGGCCTGAACCCGGTGACGGCGACGCCGCCCTGTATCAACGACGAGCGTGCGGTGCCGGGCGGGTCGTCCTCGGGTGCGGCAGCTTCGGTGGCCTTTGGCCTCGCCCCGGCGGCGGTGGGGTCGGACACCGGCGGTTCGGTGCGGATTCCGGCGGCCTGGAACGATCTGGTGGGGTTGAAGACCACGCATGGTAAACTGTCGCTGCAAGGCGTGGTGCCGCTGTGCCCGCGCTTTGACACGGTGGGGCCGCTGGCGAAAAGCGTCGAGGATTGCGCGCAGATCCTCGCGCTGCTGGAGGGCGGGCGGCCCGCCGACCTGACCGGCGCCGGCATCGCCGGGGCGCGGCTGGCCGTGCTGGACACCGTGGCACTGGACGGGGTGCGCGAACGCCCGGCGCTTGGCTTCGAGGGCGCGGTGGACCGGTTGTCGGTGGCGGGCGCCACGATCACCCACATCAAGGCGCCCGAAGTGGCCGAGGCCATGGCGCTGGCCGGGGTGCTGTTCACCGCCGAGGCTTGGGCAACCTGGGGCGAGACCATCGAAAGGGCGCCGGAAAAGATGTTTCCTCCGGTGCTGACCCGCTTCCGCGCCGGGGCGCAGGTCGGGGCGGCCGACTGGATTCGCGCCTGGGTGCGGCTGGATGCGCTGCGCCGACAATGGGCGGCGCGGGTGGCGGGCTTCGACGCGGTGTTGCTGCCGACCTCGCCCATCCTGCCGCCCGACCGCGAACGGCTGCTGACCGAACCCGACTTCTTCACCGCCGAGAACCTCTTGGCCCTGCGCAACACCCGGATCGGCAACCTGATGGGCGGCTGTGTCCTGACGCTGCCCACCGGCCAGCCCTCCTGCGGGCTGTCGCTGATGGCGGGACCGGGCGAGGAGGAACGCCTGTTGCGCCTGGGCGCGGCGGCGGCGCGGGCGCTTGGCTGAGGGTTCACCTTCACGGCGCGCATCCTGCGGAAGGAGAGCTTCCTGCCGCGTTATGTGGTGGTGAAGCCCGAACTCGTCAGGGGCAGGGCGGGTTCCTTTGCGGCGACGGTCAGCCTGAACGGTTCGGCGCCCTTTCCCCGCACGATCCATCCCTGGGGCAAAGGGTCGGCGGCGTTCTTCTTCAACCTGACGGAACCGCAATGCCGCAAGGCCGGGGTGGACACCGGCAGCGATTGCGAGGTGCGGATCGAGCCCATGGATCAATAGGGCGACCCGCCGGGATGCCGGGCGCACGATTTCTTTGAAGAAATCGTGCCGGACCCTTCGAAGGGTCCGGTGCGGGCCTCAGGCCTCGGGGATCAGGATCTCGCGTTTGCCGACATGGTTTGCCGGGGTGACGACGCCCTGGTCTTCCATCTGCTCGACCAGGCGCGCGGCCTTGTTGTAGCCGATGCCCAGCTTGCGCTGGATGTAGGAGGTCGAACACTTGCGGTCCTTGGCAACGATGGCCACCGCCTGGTCGTACAGCGCGTCGTCGCCGCCCTCGCCGCCGCCAAGGCCAAGGACGGCGTCGATGGAATCCGCCACGTCCTCGTCCGGCCCCTCGACCACGCCCGACATGTACTGCGGCGGGCCGAAGCNTTTCAGGTAGGTGACGATTTCCTCGACCTCCTCGTCGCTGACAAAGGGGCCGTGGACGCGGTTGATGCGGCCGCCGCCCGCCATGTACAGCATGTCGCCCATGCCAAGCAGCTGTTCGGCGCCCTGTTCGCCCAGGATGGTGCGGCTGTCGATCTTCGATGTCACCTGGAAGGAAATCCGGGTGGGGAAGTTGGCCTTGATCGTGCCGGTGATCACGTCCACCGAGGGGCGCTGCGTGGCCATGATCAGGTGGATGCCCGAGGCCCGCGCCATCTGCGCCAGACGCTGGATGCAGGCCTCGATCTCCTTGCCCGCAACCATCATCAGGTCGGCCATCTCGTCGACGATGACCACGATATAGGGGATGGCAAGCGGCTGGAATTCGTCGGTCTCGAACACCGGCTCGCCGGTTTCGTCGTCAAAGCCGGTCTGGATGGTGCGCTTGAACATCTCTCCATTGGCCAGCGCCTCGCGGACGCGGCCGTTGTAGCCCTCGATGTTGCGCACGCCCATCTTGGACATCTTGCGATAGCGTTCCTCCATCTCGGAGACGACCCATTTCAGCGCCACCACGGCCTTCTTCGGGTCGGTCACCACGGGGGACAGCAGGTGCGGGATGCCGTCGTAGACGGACAGTTCCAGCATCTTCGGGTCGATCATGATCAGCCGGCATTCCTCGGGNNCGAGCTTGTACAGAAGGCTGAGGATCATGGTGTTGATTGCCACCGACTTGCCCGAGCCGGTGGTGCNCACGATCAAGAGGTGGGGCATCTTGGCCAGGTTGGTGACGATGGGCTCGTAAATATCCTTGCCCAGTGCCAGCGGCAGCCGCATGTTGCTGTCGCCAAAGTCGCGGGCGGCAAGGATTTCGCGCAGCAGCACCTTTTCGCGGGTGGCGTTCGGCAGTTCGATGCCGATGACCGAGCGACCCGGCACGGTGGAAACGCGCGCCGACAGCGCCGACATCGACCGGGCGATGTCGTCGGCCAGGCCGATGACGCGGCTGGCCTTCAGGCCGGGCGCGGGTTCCAGTTCGTACAGCGTGACCACCGGGCCGGGGCGGACGGCGACGATCTCGCCCTTCACGCCATAGTCGTCCAGCACGTTTTCCAGCATGCGGGCGTTTTCTTCCAGCGCCTCGTCCGACAGCGCGTGGCGCTGGATCGAGGACGGATTGGACAAAAGCGACAGCGGCGGCAGTTCATAGGCCGGGGCGGCATCGTCAAAGCGCAGGCGGGGCTGAGCTTCGGCCACGGCGCGGGCCGAGGGCTGGACCGGTTTCTTCGGCGCGTGCTGCACCACCGCCTTGCGATCCGGCAGGGCGGCCGGGCGGGGAGCGGGCGCCTCGTCCTCCCAGTCGGGCATGGCGAAGGCGTTCAGGATCTCGTCTTCCTCGGGGTCCACGACCATGGCTAGCGCAGGGGCTGGGGCCGGGGCAGGGACGGGCGTGGCGCGGCGGGTCACCACCGGCTCGGCCACGCGCGCGGGCTGGGCCGGGGCGGCGGGCCGGGTGGCCGTCAGCGGCGCCGGGGTCATCGCCTCTGCGGGCACCTGCGGCACGGCGCGGCGCGTGTCGGCCAGCAGGGGTTGCGGCCGGTCCCGGCGCGCCACGGGTGGCTCCCGGCGCTGAACGGCGGCGGTGATCGGGTTCAACGGCATCTGGCCGTGATTGGCACGCGAGCGGATGACATCCGAGATACGCGCCTTGATGCGCTCTTCGGTCGGCAAATCCTCGGGATCAAGCGCCTCCGGGCTTTCGACCGGCGCCTCGGCCATGCGCAACCGGTTCTGCACGCGAGCCAGTAGCCCGACCTTGGCCCGCGGCGCCTCGGTCATGCGCGGCTCGGCGCGCAGCGCCTCGGGGCGGCCCCACTGCGGCTGTGCTTCGGAAACATCCAGGGGCTCGGGATGGGCGTGAGCGGGCTGCGGCATCAACCGGCGCAGCGACCATTTTGCCATCGGGCCTGGCACGGGTTCGGGGGCCGGATCGGGCGTGTCGTCAATCACCTCTACCGGCGCTGCCGCCCGCGCCACGCGGCTGCCCTTCAGCGGCGCGGGCGCCGAAACCGCCATCGGAGGCGGCGCCAGCGCGGCAAGCCGGGCGGCCTCGGCCTGTTCCGCGGCGCGGCGCTCGGCCTTTTCGGCGGCGCGTTCGGCCAGGGTCGCCTTCTTGGCCGCCGCATGGTCCTTCAGCGCCACCGCGGCGCGGGCCGAGCCGCTGAAGCCCTGGGCCAGCAGCGTCACCAGGCCCTGGTAGCAGACCACCACGCCCACCATCAGGAACCGGGCAATGGCCTTCAGTTCGATCTGGTCGAAGCCGGTGACGAACAGCATCATCGCCACCAGCCCCAGGCCAGTGGCCGCCGACAACAGCTTCAGCCCGAAGCCCGATCCCACCGGCACCAGCCCCAGCACGGCTCCCAGCACGGTGTCGCCGAACAACCCGCCCAGGCCAAAGGCATGCGGCCAATCCGGCCCCGGCACCAGCGTGGCGCAATAGACGGCGGCCAAGGCCGCCGTGATGACGGCAAAGACCACGCGGCTTGCCGCCCGGTCCGACCCCAGATGCAGCACATAGCGCACGCCCCAGGCCAGGATGATCAGCGGCACCGACCAGGCGCCCATGCCGCCGATCACCATCAGCGTCGAGGCGACCGAGGCGCCGAAATGGCCCAGCAGGTNTCTGGAGTACTCGTCGGTGGCGACCAACCAGCCAGGGTCTTCGGGCGAATAGGACCACAGCACCGCTGCCAGCGCCGCGGCCAGCGCGATCAGCACCATGCCGATCAGCTCGCGCCCGCGGCGTTCCAGCATCGCTTGCATGTTGCGGTCCAGAAGCGGATCGCGCTGCCGTGCCTGATAGGATGCCATGACCGTTCGCCTCACCCGTAAAGGCAGTCGCGCAGCTTCGTCAGCCCGCGCTGCATTTCGTCGATCGGGGCCACCAGCGCGACCCGCAGATAGCGCGCGCCGGGGTTCTGCCNCCCGACCTCGCGCGACAGATAAGTGCCCGGCAGAACCCGGACCCCCGTTTCCACCCACAACTTCAGCGCCGCCGCTTCGCTGTCGCCCATCTGGTCAGGCACCGGCAGCCACAGGAAAAAGCCGCCGTCGGGCGGACGATAGCCATTGGCGCCACGGAACACCTCGTCCGCGACGGCAAACTTCGCCTGGTACAACGCCAGGCTTTCCGCCACATGTGCCTCGTCGGCCCAGGCGCGTTCGCTGACCCGTTGCAGCGGCAAGGGCAGCGGCGCCCCGGCATAGGCGCGCAGCTGGCGGATACNGGCGCATCNCTCGACCCCGCCCGCCACAAAGCCCGACCGCAGCCCCGGCAGGTTCGACCGCTTGCTAAGCGACTGGAACATGAACACCCGCTCGGGGTCGCTGCCGGTTTCTGCCGCCACCGCCAGCACGCCAATCGGCGGCGCCTCGCGCCAGATCTCGGAATAGCATTCATCCGATAGCACGCGGAAATCGTGCCGCTCGGCCAGCGCCAGCAGCCGCGCCAGCCAGTGGCGCGGCGCCACGGCGCCCTGCGGATTGGCCGNCGTACAGACAAAGGCGATGGCCACGCGGTCCAGCACATCCACCGGCAGGCTTTCATAATCGGGCAGAAAGCCGGTTTCGGCGGTGGCGGGCACATAGACAGGCTCGGCCCCTACCACCAGCGCCGCCATGGCATAGGCCTGGTAGAACGGGTTCGGCATCAGCACCACGGGGCGCTTGCCACCCTTCGCCTCGGGGCACAGCGCCACGGCGGCGTTATACAGCCCCTCGCGTGTTCCGTTCAGCGCCATGATACGGTCGGGTGTCACGGAAACCCCATGCCGCCGTGAGATCCAGCCCGAAATCGCCGCCAGCAGCTCGGGCGTGCCATCGCTCGGGGGATAGACGCCGAAGCNCATGGACTCGGCCAGAACCGGCGCCACGAAGTCGGGCATCGGGTGGCGCGGCTCGCCAATGGTCATGGCAATGGGTTCGCCGCCCGGAGCGTGCGAATCCAGAAGCTTCCGCAGACGCGGAAACGCGTAGTCAGGCAGGTTCGAGAACCGCTCGGGATACGCCATTCATGCCTCAACCTCGGGGTCTTTTGCCCCTCTTGGCAGTCAGGATAGCGGGCAACGGTGCATGGGTCCAGAAAAGCCTGAGGCCGTTCAGGGGCAGCTGGCAAAATTGTGGCTTTTTCGCCCCTTGCATGCCGTCGCTCGTGTGTCGCACGTCGGCAGAAAAGCCGGACACACCGCGAAAAACGATTGAAGTGCGGGCAGCGATGCAAGAAACGGATGCACAACCGGCAGGCGTTGGCGGCTGCGTCACTCGGTCCGGTGACGGGCAGTTGCACGAACCGCGCCGCCAGCGCAGGAAGTAATGAAAGTGCTTCCGCCACTCTTGGGCGTGCCGGGAGCCTTGGCGACACAGAGGTGAACCATGGTCTTCGCGTTGTTCAGTCTCAGCGAAGTGGCACTTGCCGTGGCGGCGCTGGCCATCAGCGCCACGCTCGGCCTGCTTCTGGGGCGGCAGGAATACCGGGGCGTGGGCCTTGGCATCGGCGGCGTCCTCTTCGCCGGTATCGTGGTGGGCGACATCTCGGCGCGGCTCGGGCTGCACTACAACATCGAGATGCTGGATTTCGTGCGCGAGTTCGGCCTGATCCTCTTCGTCTTCACCATCGGCATCCAGGTCGGCCCCGGCTTCTTCGCCTCGCTCCGCCGGTCAGGGCTGCAACTGAACCTGGCGGCTTCGGCGGTGGTTCTTCTGGGCGTGGTGATGACGCTGGCTGTCCACTGGCTGTTCGCCGTGCCGATCCCGGCACTGGTGGGCGTGATGTCGGGCGCCGTCACCAACACGCCGGGGCTGGGTGCCGCCACCCAGGCGATCAGCGATCTTGGGGGCAGCCAGGCCGACATCAGCCAGCCCTCGCTTGGCTATGCCATGACCTATCCCTTTGGCATCGCCGGGATTCTTCTGTCCATGATGCTGGTACGGTCCCTTGCCCGCGTGCAGGTGCCCGAAGAAGCCGCCGCCTGGGAAGCCGCGCGCCGCAAGGGGCCAAGTGCCCTGCCATCGCTGAACGTGGTGGTGCGGAACATGAACTTCCACGGCCTGCCCCTGTCCGAGGTTCCGGGCCTTTTCGATCACGGCGTCGTCGCCTCGCGCATGAAGACCGGCAACGACCTGATCGTGCCGCGCCGCGACAGCGTGGTGCATACCGGCGATGTTCTGCACCTGGTCGGCCCGGCCGACAAGCTGCACGCCATGCAACTGGTGCTGGGCACCGAATCCGATGTGGCGCTGACGACCAAGGGCACGCAGCTTTCGTGGACGCGGATGGTCGTCACCGACAAGCACGCCTGCGGCCGCAAGCTCAGCTCGCTTGGCCTGACCGAGGAGTTTGGCGTCACCGTCTCGCGCATCCTGCGCGTANNCACCGAACTGCCTACCGAGGCCGAGGCCACGCTGGAATTCGGCGACATCGTCACCGTGGTCGGCCCGACCGAGCAGCTGGAACAGGTCCGCGGCGTCCTGGGCGACCAGAAGCAGCGGCTGGACCAGGTGGATTTCCCCTCGGTCTTCATCGGCATCGCGCTTGGCGTGCTGCTTGGCTCGCTGCCCTTCCCGATTCCCGGCCTGCCGGTGCCCTTGAAGCTGGGGCTGGTAGGCGGTCCGCTGGTCGCCGCAATCCTGCTTGGCCGCCTGGGCCGGTGGGGGCCGTTCATGTGGGTCATGCCGCCNACCGTGAACCATGCTCTGCGCGAATTCGGCATCGTGCTGTTCCTGGCCGTGGTGGGGGTCAAGTCCGGCGACAAGTTCCTGGACACGCTTCTGAACGGCGACGGCATCCTGTGGGTCGGCTACGGCATCCTGATCACGCTGGCGCCCTTGCTGATCGTCGGGATGGTGGCGCGGCTGGTCTTCGGCTTCAACTACCTCACGCTCTGCGGCGTGCTGGCCGGGTCGATGACCGATCCGCCGGCGCTGGCCTTCGCCAATGCCCAGGCGGATTCTCCCGCCGCCTCGATCGCCTATGCCGCGGTCTATCCGCTGGTCATGGGCCTGCGCATCTTCGCGCCGCAACTGATCGTGCTGCTGCTGTTCGTGCCGGTGTAGGGAAGGATTGGAGCGGGTAGCGGAATCGAACCCGCCCCATCAGCTTGGAAGGCTGAGGCGCTACCACTACACCATACCCGCCGCTCTGCGTCAGGGGATAGCTTGGGCTTGGGCCAAGATCAAGCCGTGGGTTCGGCGTCGGTCGCGGCGAGCTTCAGTGCGGGCACCGGGCGCGGCAGGTCTTCGGTGCCCAACGGCTGGTGGGGCCCCAACCGGTTGCGGGTGACCCAGACCAGCCGCTTTTCGGCGCGGGTGATCGCCACATAGGCCAGCCGCTTCCACAGGGGCAGCCCGGCCTCGTTCCGCCCCGAGGCGGCGGCGGCCCACAGGTCAGGCGCAAAGACCTGCACGGTTTCCCATTGCGAGCCCTGCGCCTTGTGGATCGTCACCGCGGCGCCGTGCAGGAAGGCCGCGCCCATGGTGGCGGCATGGGGAATGAAGGGCTCGGCCTCGTCCGGCTTCTCGATCTTCACGATGGATGCGGCGCTGACCTGCGGGTCCTCGGCGCCCACCACATGCAGCTTGGCAAAGCCGGGGCGCGAGCCTTCGCCCAGATAGATCACCTGCGCGCCCTTGATCAGGCCGCGGGCTTCCAGGTCGATGCGCTTCTTGCGGTGCTTCAACGGCAGTTCGATGCCGTCGCAGATCAGCGGCTCGCCCGGCAGCAACTGGTCTTCCGGCGCGCCATGGGCGGCGCGAAAGGCAGTGATCAGCCGGATGCGCGTGGCATTGCGCCAGACCAGGACGGGCGAGCGCGCCATCAGATCGGCATCCACCCGTTCCGACACCACCACCCGGTCGTCCGCCCGGGCCGCGCGTTCCACCATGCGCTCGAAATCCTCGAAGCCCAGGCTGTCGTCCGACAGCGCATGGGCCAGGTCCAGGATCGGGCTGTCGCCTTCCTGACGGTGGATGCGGGTCAGGCGCAGCCTGCGCCCCTCGGCCAGCTTGTCGAAGACCATCTCTCCCGACTGGCCCACCGGCGCCAGCTGTGCGGGGTCGCCGAACAGCACCAGCGTCGGGAAGATCTCGCGCAGGTCGTCGAACTGGCGGTCGTCCAGCATCGAGCTTTCGTCGACGAAACCCACGTCCAGCGGGTCTTCGCGCCGCTTCCAGCCCTTGATGAAGTCCGATCCGCGCAAGCCCGCGGCCGCCAGGGCGCCCGGAATCGAGGCGACTTGTTGATNAAAGGCAAAGGCGCGGTCCAGCGCCAGGTCGGTCAGCCCTTCGACCACCGGTCGCGTGCCCTGGCCCGCCAGCCATTCGGCAATGCGTTCGTATTCCGGGTCATAGACCGGGGTATACAGGATGCGGTGGATCGTCGTCGCTAAGACACCGCGCAGGCGCAGCACCGAAGCCGCCTTGTTGGTGGGCGCCAGCACCGCCAGCGTGCGCCGATCCTTGCGGCGCCTNNACTCGTAATCGCCGGAAACGATGTCCACCCCGGCCGCCACCAGCGCCTTGGTCAGGCTGGCCAGCAGCATCGTCTTGCCCGACCCGGCCTTGCCCAGCACCGCCAGCACATGCGCCTTGCCCTCGGTAAGCGGCGTCAGCGTGCCATCGGCCAGGTCGATGCCCACACCCGACAGCACCTCGGCCACCCGGTCGAAGGCCTCGGCCTGGTCATCGGAAAAGGTCGGAAGGGCAAGCTGCATGGCCGGACCATAGCGGCGCTTGCGTGCAAGGGCCAGTCAGTGCAGCGAACCTGGGCGTCCGTCGCCCGACCCGTTGTCATCTTCCTGCGCCGCGATCTCTGCCGTCGCGGTCTGCAACGCCTCTTCGGCCTTGCGGGCAAGCAGGGGCAGGCCGTTCCGTTCGGCATAGGACACCAGGTCCTTCAGCACATCGAAGATCAATCGTGACGCATGGCGACCGCCGGTAACAGGTTCTTAACCCTAGCACTGGCGGCGGGTGCGGCGGTACCCCGCCGCACTGCAACAATATGTGGCCCGATCCGGGACAGTGGCGGCGCGCTCAGCGCTCGCGGCTGGCTTCCAGCGTGTCTTCAAAGGTGCGCAGGCCGGTGCGCGGCGCCTGGACCAGCACCGCCATGTTGCCCGGCTTGTGCTTGTTCTTCCACATCAGCGTATGCGCCTTCGGGATGTCGGCCCNAGGAAAGACCTCGGACATGCAGGGGTCCAGACGCCGCTCGCACATCAGCTTGTTGGCCGCCGCCGCCTGCTTCAGATGGGCGAAGTGGCTGCCCTGCAGGCGCTTCTGGTGCATCCACATGTAGCGCACGTCGAAGGTGCAGTTGAACCCGCTGGTGTNGGCGCAGATCACCACCATGCCGCCCTTCTTGCAGATCAGGGTGGACACCGGGAAGGTCGCCTCGCCGGGGTGTTCGAACACCATGTCGGCGTTCACGCCCTTGCCGGTGATGTCCCAGATCGCCTTGCCGAACTTGCGGGCTTCCTTCAGCCAGGTGTTGTACTCTTCCGAGTTCACCTTGGGCAGCTGGCCCCAGCACTTGAAGTCGTTGCGGTTGACCACGCCCTTGGCGCCCAGGCTCATCACGAAATCGCGCTTGGATTCGTNCGAGATCACGCCGATGGCATTGGCGCCCGCGGTGTTGGCCAGCTGGATGGCATAAGAGCCAAGCCCGCCCGAGGCGCCCCAGACCAGCACGTTCTGGCCGGGCTTCAGGTCATGCGGCGCATGGCCGAACAGCATGCGATAGGCGGTGGCCAGCGTCAGCGTGTAGCAGGCGGATTCCTCCCAGGTCAGGTGCTGCGGCCGCGGCATCAGCTGCTGCGCCTGCACGCGGGTGAACTGGCTGAACGAGCCGTCGTTGGTCTCGTATCCCCAGATGCGCTGCGTGGGCGAGAACATCGGGTCGCCGCCGTTGCACTCCTCGTCGTCGCCGTCGTCCTGGTTGCAGTGGATCACCACCTCGTCGCCGACCTTCCAGCGCTTCACCTTGTCGCCCACGGCCCAGACGATGCCCGAGGCATCCGATCCGGCGATGTGATAGGGCTGCTTGTGGCCATCAAAGGGCGAGATCGGCACGCCAAGGCCAGCCCAGACGCCATTGTAGTTCACGCCCGCGGCCATCACCAGAACCAGCACCTCGTGGCTGTCCAGCTTCCAGGTATCGACCACCTCCAGCTGCATGGCGTCTTCCGGGGCGCCATGACGTTCGCGCCGGATCGCCCAAGCGTACATCTGCTTCGGCACATGGCCAAGCGGCGGCATCTCGCCGATTTCGTAAAGGTCCTTCTTCGGCGCGTCATAGCTGACGATGCTGTTCTGCGTGTCCAGAGCCATGGGCTTTCTCCTGTGCCAGATCATGCCGCGCCGCAGAATCGGGCGCCGGATCGGCACTGGATAGAAGCCTCTGCGCAACATTGCAATAGATGCGCCGAAGAATTTGTAATTTTATGTCCGCGGCGTTGCAGCACGCGCCAGCCGCGGGCGGGCCGGGCGCCCGCACGCGGCCCGCGGCCGGATCACGGTTGTAATAGTAGTCGCCGATCTCGCAGACGTTCACATTGCCCCGGGTCAGCACCGATCCGTCCTCGAACACCGCCTTGAAGTCGAACAGGCAATAGCCGTGCTTGTTGTCGAAATTCAGCCGCATCGAGCTGCCCGAGGGCAGGGTGCTGGCACCCATGACATCGCTGCCCCATTTCGACGACCCGGAGTTGGTCGAGTAGAAGCGGTACAGCGTGACGCCGGTGTCGTTGTGAATGCGCACATGGCGGTCCACGGCCATGGCCTGGGTGGCGGAAAGAAGCGTTGCAGCGGCAAGCGCGGCGCGAAGGGCGGTCTGAATGTTCATCTGATCCTCTATGGCGGGGCACCGGTTCCAGGTGCCGCAAGGTCACTGTTACGTCATTCGGCCCACCGATCAATCGGCCTTGTGAAGATGAAGGGATTTGTCATCCTGCGGATTTCCTACGGTTATTCCCTGCTCCGGCCACCGGCTGCACCGGCCCTGCCCCCGGCCCGGACCCACCGGCGCCGCGCTGCATGCGCCGTAGATTACGCCGCACCGCGGCGAATTGACTTGGCATTTGCTTTCGCGGATAAGCCATCCGACGCAAGAAAATTACCACACCGATCGAAGAGGCTTCGCATGACCGCCAAGAAGGACGCGCCCTGGCTGTTCCGCACCTATGTTNNAAGCCATTCCACCGCCGCGGCCTCGAACGCGCTCTATCGCACCAACCTGTCCAAGGGCCAGACCGGCCTGTCGGTGGCTTTCGACCTGCCCACCCAGACCGGCTATGACAGCGACCACGAACTGGCCCGTGGCGAGGTCGGCAAGGTCGGCGTGCCGGTCAGCCACCTGGGCGACATGCGCGCGCTGTTCGACCAGATCCCGCTGGAACAGATGAACACCTCGATGACCATCAACGCCACGGCGCCCTGGCTGCTGGCGCTGTATGTCGCGGTGGCCGAGGAACAGGGCGCGGATGTGTCCAAGCTGCAAGGCACCGTGCAGAACGACATCATCAAGGAATACCTCTCGCGCGGGACCTATATCTGCCCGCCCAAGCCCTCGCTGCGCATGATCACCGATGTCGCGGCCTGGACCGGGGTCCACCTGCCCAAGTGGAACCCGATGAACGTCTGTTCCTACCACCTGCAGGAAGCGGGCGCGACGCCCGAGCAGGAACTGGCCTTCGCGCTGGCCACCGCCGTTGCGGTGCTGGACGACCTGGCGCCCAAGGTGCCGGCCGAGGACTTCCCGGCCATGGTGGGGCGCATTTCGTTCTTCGTGAATGCCGGCATCCGCTTTGTCACCGAGCTCTGCAAGATGCGGGCCTTCGTGGACCTGTGGGACGAAATCCTGCGCGACCGCTATGGCATCACTGACGCCAAGGCGCGGCGGTTCCGTTATGGGGTGCAGGTGAACTCGCTTGGCCTGACCGAGCCGCAGCCGGAAAACAACGTCTACCGCATCCTTCTGGAAATGCTGGCGGTCACCCTGTCCAAGAAGGCCCGCGCCCGCGCCGTGCAGCTNGCTTAGGCCTGGAACGAGGCGCTTGGCCTGCCGCGGCCCTGGGACCAGCAGTGGTCGCTGAGGATGCAGCAGATCCTGGCCTATGAGACCGACCTTCTGGAATACGACGACCTCTTCGACGGCAACCCGGCGGTGGACCGCAAGGTCGAGGCGCTGAAGGAAGGTGCGCGGGCCGAGCTGCGCCAGATCGACGCCATGGGCGGGGCGGTGGCGGCCATCGACTACATGAAGGGTAAGCTGGTCGAGGCCAATGCCGAGCGGCTGGCGCGGGTCGAGGCGGGCGAGACCGTGGTGGTGGGGGTCAATCGCTTCACCACCACCGAGCCCTCGCCGCTGACCACCGGGGACGGGGCGATCATGACCGTGGATGCCGCGGCCGAGGCCGACCAGATCGCCCGGCTGCAGGCCTGGCGGGCGGGGCGCGACGAGGCCAAGGTCAAGGCGGCGCTGGAGGCGGTGCGGCAGGCGGCGGCCACGGGGGCCAACATCATGCCGCCCTCGGTGGCGGCGGCCAAGGCGGGGGCGACCACGGGCGAATGGGGCGACGTGGTGCGGCGGGCCTTTGGCCAGTATCGCGGGCCGACCGGGGTATCCAGNAGCCCGTCGAACCGGACCGAGGGGTTGGAGCCGATCCGCGAGGCGGTGGATGCGGTCTCCACGCGCCTCGGGCGGCGGCTGAAGTTCCTGGTGGGCAAGCCGGGCCTGGATGGCCATTCCAACGGGGCCGAACAGATCGCCGCCCGTGCCCGCGACTGCGGCATGGACATCACCTATGAAGGCATCCGCCTGACGTAAGCCGAGATCGTGGCGGCGGCGGCGGATGAGGAGGCCCATGTCGTGGGGCTGTCGATCCTGTCGGGCAGCCACCTGCCCTTGATCGCCGAGGTCATGGACCGGATGCGGGCGGCAGGGCTGGGGCAGGTGCCGGTCGTGGTNGGGGGGATCATCCCCGAGGCCGATGCGGTGCGGCTCAGGGCCATGGGGGTGGCGGCGGTCTATACCCCCAAGGACTTCGAGCTGAACCGGATCATGATGGACCTGGTGGCCCTGGTGGACCGGCAGGCGGTGGCGGCCGAGTGAGGCGTCCGAGCTCGGACGCTTGCCTCGTGTCAGCAAAATCAATGGGTTGCCCGGACGAATTAACTTGGACTTAAGACTTGTCCGAGGGTTTGGGCGGCCGGGTTGAGGCCGAGGTCCGGCGCCCCATGAAAGGGCGGGCCGCCTTGGTAGCGGAGCAGGGGGCTTCACGCCCCCGGCGCGCGGGCGCGCCTCCCCGTGGAGTATTTTCGGCAAAGAAGAAGCGGGGGCGGTGGGAGCGGGAGGCTCCGCCCGGCGGCAGCCGACCGGACGGCCCGGTGGTAGGCGTGGCTGGGGGCTTCACGCCCCCGGCGCATCTGCGATGCGCCTGCCCCCGTGGAGTATTTCAGCAAAGAAGAAGCATCGGGGCGGCGCTGACGCTCCCATCGCGGGATCGCTAAACGAATCTGTTGAATGATGCGCGATTTCGCGTATCGTTCAACATCATGGTTGAATCAGTTCACACCCAACTCGATGTGCTGTTCCAGGCGCTTGGCGATCCGACGCGGCGGGCGATGCTGCGGCAACTGGCGGCGGGCGCGCAAAGCGTTACCGACCTGGCGCGGCCCCATGCGATGTCGCTGGCCGCGGCCTCGCGCCATGTGAAGGTGCTGGAAAGCGCCGGGCTGATCCGGCGCGAGGTGCAGTGGCGCACCCACATCTGCCGGCTGAACGCGGCGCCGCTGGCGGCGGCGCATGACTGGCTGGCCTTCTATCGGCAGTTCTGGGGCGAGCGCCTGGATGTGCTGGAAGCCCTGCTGCGCGCGGAAGTCGGCCCCTGACCCTTCCCCCTGACACCGGAGAAACGACATGACGACCCTTGCCGAATTCGGCGCGCCGGGCGCGCTGATCGAGCCGACCACCTTTCGCATCGAGCGCCGCCTGCCCGGCAGCATNCAGCGGGTCTGGGCCTATCTGACAGACAGCGAACTGCGCAAGCTGTGGCTGGCCTCGGGCGTGATGGAGATGAAGGTGGGCGCGCCCTTCGAACTGGTCTGGCAGAATGACCGGCTGGTGGATGACATGGGACAGCGCCCGGCGGATTTTGGCGAGGAACACCGGATGGACAGCCGCATCCTGGTGGTGGAGCCGCCGCGCAAGCTGGTGTTTTCCTGGTTCGAGACCGGGGAGGTGACCTTTGACCTGGTGCCGGACGGGGAGGACGTGATGCTGACGGTGACGCACCATGCGCTGTCGGGACGGTCGGGCCTGTTGGGCGTGAGCGTAAGCTGGCATGCGCATCTGGACGTGCTGGCGGCGCGGCTGGCAGATGTGCCCTTCGGGAGCTTCTGGGACCGCTGGCGGGCGCTGAAAGAGGATTACACCCGTCGCTTTCCGGAGTGAGGCCTAGACCATGCCGCCGACCGGCAGCCGCCGCGCCGGTTGCGTGACGCTGGCGGTCAGGGGCAGGTCGGCGGAGGAGAGGCCAGCGGCGAGGTNGTAGGGGCCGGGGGCGATGGCCCAGTCGCCCTGCGCAGCGTCATAATAGGCGAAGGCGCGGGGCGGCAGGTGCAGCGTGACCTCGCGCGTCTCGCCGGGGGCGAGATGCACCTTGGCGAAGGCCTTCAACTCGCGNNGTCGGGGCGGTCGTGGGGCCTGTGCCGGGCGCAGATAAAGCTGGACCACGGTGCTTTCTGCGCGGGCGCCGGTGTTGGTGACGGTGAGGCGGGCGGTGACGGCGCCTGTCGCATCGGGGGCCGAGGCGGTGAGGTCGGACAGGGCGAAGCTGGTGTAGCTGAGGCCGTGGCCGAAGGGAANAAGCGGCAGGATGTTCTGCCGGTCGTAATGGCGGTAGCCGATGTTGAGGCCCTCGTCATAGCGGACATGGCCGTCCTGGCCGGGATAGACCAGCGGGTCCTGGCTGTGGGTGGGATTGTCCTGCCAGCGGACCGGGAAGGTCTGCGCCAGACGCCCGCCGGGTTCGGCCTCGCCCAACAGCACATCGGCGATGGCGTTGCCGCATTCCTGGCCGGGATACCAGGCTTGCAGCACGGCGCGGGCCTGATGCACCCAGGGCATTTCCACCGGCCCGCCGGTTTGCAGGACGACGACGGTGTTCGGGTTGGCCTTCAGCACGGCGGCCACCAGATCGTCCTGACGGCCGGGCAGGCGGATGTCGGTGAGGTCTGAGCCTTCCGTATCCCATTCGCCGGAGCGACCGACGAAGAGCACGGCGCGGTCGGCCTGTGCCGCCACGCGGGCGGCCTGGGCGATTTCGGCATCGCCCATCGGGCGGCCGATGCCCACGCGCAGCGCCGAGANGGCGAGGTTCGCGGCGGGTTTCACGCAGAATTCGACCTCGACCGTGCAGGGCTGGTAGGCGGTGAGGGTGACTTCGCCCACCACCTCGTCATTGCCTTCCTCGAAATAGGTGCGGCCCCTGGTCCAGCCCTCCCAGGCGTTGGCGATGATCTTGCCGTCGATCTTCACGCGGGCATGGTAAGCGGCGATGACGCCGACGCGGTGCAGGCCCGAGGCTTCGGGGGTGAACTGGCCGGTGATGCGGGCCGACCAGTCGGTGGGATCGACCTGACCACCGGCGATGGGCGGAATCANGAAGGATTCGAGGTTGGTCATGGTCTCGGTCTGGACCACGGGGCCTTGCAGGCTGCGGCCGCGGTGGAAGGCCAGGGTGAAGGGGCCGGTCAGAAGCGGCTCCCACCGGTGGTTGGTGCAGCCGGGGGCGAAGGTGAGGGCGTCTTCGCCGAGGGCGGCGGCGAGGCCTTGCCAGGNGGTGACCCGGTAGTGCGGGTTCAGCTGGGACGAGCCGCCGCCCATGATCTGCGCGACTTTCGCATTGGGGCCGATGACGGCGAGCGTGCCCTGGCGCGACANGGGAAGGAGGCCGTCGTTCTTGAGCAGCACCGCGCCTTCGGCACCGGCGCGGCGGATGAGGGCGCGGGTTTCCGGGCGGTCGTCGGCCGTTTCCCGGTGGGNGGTCTGGTCGTGAAGCGCGCCTGAACGCTCCATCATGCGCAGCATGTCGAGCGCGAGGGCGCGGACCTGTTCGCGGGNGACGAGACCCTGTTCCACGGCGGCGACGAGCTTTGCGCCGCGGTCGCGCGTGGGGCCGGGCATTTCCAGGTTGAGNNGCGCGTTGACGGTGGGCTCGGTGGAGCGGGACCCGAACCAGTCGGACATGACGATGCCGTCATAGCCCCAGTCCTGGCGCAGAACCTTGGTCAGCAGCCAGTGGTTTTCGGCGGCATAGGTGCCGTTGACCTTGTTGTAGCTGGACATGAGCGCCCAGACCTTCGCGCGCTTGACCGCGGCCTCGAAGGGCAGGAGGTAGATTTCGCGCAAGGATCGTTCGTCGATGTCGGAGGACATCGTGGTGCGTTCGATCTCGGACTCGTTGCCCGCGAAGTGCTTCATCGTGGCCGAGACGCCCTGCGACTGGAGGCCCTCGATATAGGCGACGGCGAGCTCGGCGGNAAGGACGGGGTCTTCGGAGAAGCACTCGAAGTTGCGGCCGTTGGTGACGGAGCGCTGGATGTTCACGGTGGGGGCGAGGAGGACATGGGCGCCCTTGGAGCGGGCTTCGTGGGCGAGGGCCACGCCGATCTGGCGTAGGAGGTCGGGGTTCCATGTCGCGCCGAGGGCGATGCCCACGGNGAAGGCGGCCGCGGTGACGCCGCCGATCAGGCCGCCGCCNNGCCGCGCGCCGTTCGGGCCGTCGGACACGACAAGGCGGCCGATGCCGAGGCGGGGGATGGCAGGGACGGACCAGAAATCGGCGCCGGAGAGGAGGGAGACCTGTTCTTCCAGCGTCAGGACATCGACGAGGGCGGCGAGATCGGTCATGGCTTCTGCTCCTGTATTTGCCCTTGCCTGCCCGAAAGGCCGGTGGCGCGCAATCGGTGACGTCATCGGGACCTTTCGGGCGGCGCCAGGCTGGACTAGCCTTGGGTGAAAAGGAGGATGGCATGACATTCCATATCGGGGCGAAACCGGGCGAGATTGCCGAGACGGTGCTGTTGCCGGGCGACCCCTACCGGGCGCGGTGGGCGGCGCAGAAGTACCTGGAAAACCCGGTGCTGGTGAATGAGGTGCGGGGATGCTGGGCTTCACCGGCACCTGGCGGGGCATCGGGTGACGATCCACAGGTCGGGCATGGGGATGCCCTCGCTGTCGATCTATGCCAACGAGCTGATCAAGGATTACGGGGCGCAGACGCTGATCCGCATCGGGTCGGCGGGGGCCCTGCAGCATCATGTGAACGTGCGGGACGTGGTGCTGGCGCAGGCGGCCTCGACCATCGGGTCGCCCTCGCGGACGATCTTCCGCGAGGTGAACTTTGCCCCGGTGGCGGATTTCGGGCTTCTGGCGGCGGCGAAGGCCGTGGCGGGGGCGAAGGGGATCGTGACCCATGTGGGGGCATCCTGTCGTCGGACACCTTCTATGACGAGCGGCCGGACCTGTCGGACCAGCTGCAGCGGCATGGCTGCCTGGCGGTGGAGATGGAGGCGGCGGAGCTTTACATGCTGGCGGCCCGCTACCAGCGGCGGGCGCTGGCGGTGCTGACGATCTCGGACCACATCCTGCGGGACGAGGCGCTGCCTACCTCGGACCGGGAGACGAGCTTCGGGGCCATGGTCGAGATCGCGCTGGAGGCGGCCTTCGCCTGACCCCGGCCCCGGGCCGCAAGGGCGTCCGAGCTCGGACGCCTGGTCGGGGTTTTGGAAATCAAGGGGTTACGGAGGCGGATTAACTTGGACTTAAGGATTGGGTGGGGTGATGGGGTGAGCGCAGACTCGAAAAATGGTGGGTTTCACCCACCCTACCCCTCGCTGCCGGGCCGATGTCGCCTTTCGCATGTATCCACTACATCGGTTCCAGGCTCGACCCAAGTTGTGGTGAGGACCCCGGACACACTCACAGTGCCTATTACAAGCTGTTGACCTGAATCTTGCTGCATGCACTGTATATGGGAGTTGCGGCGCGGGTTGCTCGCCGGTTAGGAGCCCGTTAGCAACAATGCTCTACACTGGCCCACATCTGGCAGGCGGCACTCAAGCAATCGGCGGGGAGGCATGAGCAACTTTATTTCGATGTTTTCGGGTGTAAGCGGGCTGGACCTCGGGTTCGAGCAAGTAGGCTGGACACGACGTTTCGCATCTGATCTAGACGCCGATGCAGTGGCGACTCTGCGCGCCAACACCAGGCCAGAAGACCGCGCTCTTGTGGGGCAAGACGATATTCGCCTCCTTGGGGCCTCCGACGTGCTTGCGCGTGCAGGCGGCTTGGTCAAGGGCGACCTAGTGGCCATTGTGGGCGGTCCNCCGTGTCAGTCATGGTCTAGCGCTGGCCATCAAATGGGCCTCGCCGACGAGCGCGGGCAACTGTTTCGCCATTTCATCAAGCTGGCAAACTCCCTTGATCCTCGGTTCATCGTGATGGAGAATGTTCGGGGTCTTCTGACTGCGCGCGGCTTGGACGGAGAACCGGGTTCTGCGCTCGCCCTATTGAGGGAAGACTTGCGCCAAGAAGGCTGGCAAACAACCGTCAGCCTGCTGAACGCCGCCGACTACGGCGTTGCACAACGGCGTGTCCGTCTGTTCCTAATCGCCCACCGAACTGGGGATTGCCCGGACTTCCCGAAAGCAACACACTCCAAAGAGGCAACCGTCGGATTGAAGAAATGGGTCAGCTTGAAACAATTGTTGACCACCGTAAGGCCAGTTACGGAAGAAGAAGTCATTCGACCGACCCCAAAATTGGCAGCCGAACTGGCGAAAATCGAACCCGGAAGTGGCGTAAAATCTCCCGGAAAGATCGAAGCTACCCGACCTAGCGGCCATTGGGGCTACAAACAAGGCGCGTTTATTGCTGACCCGGCACTTCCAGCGCGCACTGTAACGGCGAGCACCGCCCAAGACTGGATCATTGACCCGGCACACGGCATCCGTCGGTTGTGTCCGCGGGAGTGTGCAGCAATTCAGTCGTTCCCCGCGACTTGGTACTGGGAAGGCAAGCAGGCCTCCGTATACCGCCAGATAGGCAACGCCGTTCCACCAAGACTGGCCTATGCAGTCGCTTCATCGTTGCTACGACACATTGCCAACGAGTTGGCGCCTTCCGAGCGAACAGTTGTCAACGAGCTGTCTCCGCTCGATAAGCGGCTTGTAGCGGCAATCGCCTACACCAAGCGTGATGATGCCCGCAATGGCGAGTCTCGGCGGTCTGCCCCTGTATTACGACATCGACGGTCTCTCTGATGCCAGTGACAGATGAAAACCGCAGAAATGCCGAATATGCCCGTAAGCTATACGTCGAAGGTGCCGACCCTGTTGGTGAGGCCTCTGATTGGGCGACTTCGCTTGCGAAAATACGCTTGCAAGTAGTCGCCGCACTGGAGGCCTCCCAAGACTTGCGCGACCTCCGAACCGCTCTTTTAGCGGACGGCAAGCACATGCTCATNTTTCGACACCTGCTAGCGCCGCCTAAGAGCCAAGATCAATTCAAGCTTCTTTGCGACGAATGGTCAAAGGTGTCTGAAATATCCGGTCGTCCACAAAGGCCGGATGCCGTGCTCGCCGTATCTAAGGTGTTAGTCCAGTGGATGGACAGTGAAATTGCGCCATGGCTGATTGCTAATCGAGACGCTACAGAAGTCGAGCGCGAGCTACTGATTGAGCGGGTCATATCCTTCATAGCTCCGAAGCTGACGGAGACGCAAAAGCGGAACCGGCTGAGTGCAGAACAGGAACGCGACGTAGTCNNAGCTGCTACGGGTCTCAAATGGACGCAACTTCCAAGCGTGACAATTGACGTCCGCGCGGCCATACCGCCCAAGCACTTCATGCATAAGACGCGGTTTGCTACGGCGACAACCACGGCCCAAGAAGTCGATATCGCTTGCGGCTTTTCATCATCATATGTCGCGGCAATGGAATGCAAAGTGACGAATGACGCCACTAATTCAGTGAAGCGCATCAACGACGTGCTGAAGAAGGCCGCCGCATGGAAATCTCATTGGGGTAGTTTCGTAGAGACGGCGGCGTTGCTGCAAGGTGTAATCAAACCGGAAGACGTGCAACGCCTTACAGACGAAGGGGTGAAGGTGTTTTGGTCGCATGACCTGGATGCGTTTGCACGTTGGGTACAGAGCCGGGCCTAATCTGCACTGGGTTGCAGGCGTGCTTCTCGCTGAGGAAGAGCTAAGAGGCAGTGAGCTTCCGTTGCTCCCCTCCCATATCACGATCCCGGTGTCTGCTTCGCCGGATCACCCCGGCCTCAGCCCCCTCATCGCCCCCCCGCCCCCTTCCGCCATGACATCGGCGAAACCCCGGTCCTCCGGCGGAAGGCGTGGGTGAAGGCGGCGGGGGTGGTGTAGGCGAGGGTCTGGGCTATGTCGCCCACGGGGATGGCGCCGATGCGCAGAAGCTCGCGCGCCATGGTTTCGCGGACCTCGTCGCGCAGCGCCTCGAAGGTGGTGGCCTCTGCCTGCAGGCGGCGGCGGAGGTGNNCGGGGTGCTGGTGCAGGAGGGCGGCGGTGGCGGCCATGTCGGCGCGGCCCTGCGGCAGAAGAAGGCGCAGGGCGCGGCGGGTCAGGGTGGCGGCGTTGCCCTGCGCCTTTGCCAGCGTCGGGGCAAGCTCGGCCAGGGCGGCGGCGTGCAGGGTGGGGTCGGCCTGGGGCAGCCGGTGGCCGAGGTGGACGGCGCGGAGCAGGAGGCCGGTCTGCGGCTGGTTGCAGCGCACCGGGCAGCGGCCGAGCAGGCGGAAATGGCCGGGACCGGGGGCGCGCGGGGGTCAAGGCCTCGTCCGGCTCGACGGCGTGGCGGTCAGTTCGGCGACGAGGCGGGCGCCGATGCCGAGGACGAGGTCGTGCAGGACGGGCGTGACCTCGACCCCGGCAGGGTNGACGCCGTAGCCGAGCAGCACGTCCTGGTCCTGGCGCAGCAGGTAGACCGTGGCGCCGGTGGAATTGCCGATCTGGAAGGCGGCGAAATCGCCGAGCGCCTCGCCCAGGGTGGCGGCATGGCGCAGGACGCGGCCGAGGGGGCCGAGGAGCCCAGGTCNCTGGCGCTGCGCGAGGAGGAGGCCGAAATCGGCGCGTCCGGTGAGGCGGGCGGCGCGGTCGAGGATCGCGAGGAAGGCCGGGAAGGNGATGAAGCTGTCGGGGCGGAGCGCGTCCGGGGCGATGCCGGTGCCGTCGAGGGCGCGGTCGAGGGCGATGCCGTGGTCGGCCAGGAGGCCCGGAAGGGCGGCGAGCGAGGCGGCGCGTTGCAGGGGAGGTGGCGGGGACATGGGGGCAATTGTCCCCTAAAGGCAAGTCAGGGCAAGGGGCGGCGGTTAGGGTGCCGCGAGGGCGCTTGCGCCGGTTCCGGAGAGAGATGACCCACAGGCTTGTCCTGACGCTGTGCCTTGCGCTGCTGCCCGCCCTGGGCGGGACAGTAAACGCCGAGACCTACAAGATGACGACCGGGATCGCGCCNGGGGTCGAGACGCCCGATACGCTGGAGACATCCATCGGGACGTTGAAGCTGGAGGCGGGGGTGCCGACGGCGGAGACGAGTGCCAAGCTGTGGGACAACCTGGACCGGTCGCGGGCGTTGCAGGCCTATCTGCTGGCGATTCCCATCGTGAACCAGGCGGGGATGCGGGAGAGCCTGATGACATTCGGGCCGGTGAACCGGACGGATGTGATCTGGGAGAACCTGGTCGATCCGCGCACGGTGGAGCTGACCGCGAGCGACAACACGATCTACAATTTCATCTGGCTGGATACCAANAGTGGCCCGATGGTGATCGAGATTCCGCCCAAGGTGCTGGGGTCGTTCAACGATTTCTGGTACAAATGGGTGGCGGATGTGGGGATCACCGGCGCCGACAAGGGCGCAGGCGGCAAGTATCTGGTGTTGCCGCCGGGATATGCGGGCGAGGTGCCGGAAGGCTATATCGTCGTGCGCCCTGCCACCCATGGCCTGTGGACGTTCTTCCGGTCCTTCCTGGTGGACGGCAAGACCGAGCCGGGCGTGCANGGGGTGCGGGACCACCTGAAGATCTATCCGCTGGCAGAGGCGGACAATCCGGTGCCCGCGACACTGGTCAATGCCTCNGGGGTGCCCGCGAATTTCGTGATGCCGACGGATTATGCCTTCTGGGAACTCTTGAACAAGGTGATCCAGGAGGAGCCGCCGGAAGGGTCGGACCCGACGACGCTGGGGCTGTTCGCGTCCATCGGCATCGAGAAGGGCAAGCCCTTCGCGCCGGATGCGCGGATGAAGGCGATCCTGACGGATGCCGCGGATATCGGCGCGGCGACGGCGCGGTCGCTGGCCTTCAGCGCAAGGAACCGCGAGGCCTTCTACTACCCGGACAGCACGAGCCAATGGCGGTTGCCGTTCTTTGGCGGCTACAAGTTCCAGTCGCAGCCCGGCGTGTCGAACCTGGACGGGGCGGCGTTCTACTATTTCTTCGCCACCGGCGTGACCCCGGCGATGGAGGAAAAGATGGTGGGACAGGGGTCGCAGTATCCCTGGACCGCGCTGGATGCCGAGGGCAAGCCTTTCGACGGGGCCAAGACCTATCGGCTGACCCTGCCCAAGGATGTGCCGGTGAAGGATTTCTGGTCGGTCATCGTCTATGACGTGCAGACCCGGTCGATGTTGCAGACCGACCAGGCGGCGCCGAGCGTTTCCAGCCAGAACCCGGAGGTCAAGGTGAATGCGGACGGGTCGGTGGATGTGTGGTTCGGGCCGGAGGCACCGAAGGGGATGGAAAGCAACTGGGTGCAGACCCTTCCCGGCAAGGGCTGGTTCATGATCCTGCGGCTGTATGGCCCGCTGGAGCCCTGGTTCGACCAGAGCTGGAAGCCGGGTGAGATCACGCGGGTGGAGTGAGGACCGGATCACGGCTGCGTGAGGCGGCTTGGCCCAGGCGGGCGGCAAGCATAGGTGAACGGTCCCGTACAGGAGATTTGCCGATGAAAGCCGCCCGTATCCATGCCTATGGCGAGGCCGACCAGATCCGCGTCGAGGACGCGCCGATGCCCGTGCCCGGCGAGGGCGATGTGCTGGTGCGCGGCGTTGCGGCCTCGGTCAATCCGGTGGATTGGAAGATCCGCAAGGGGTATCTGCAGAAGATGATCCCCTATGACCTGCCCTTGACGCTGGGCTGGGACGTGTCGGGCGTGGTTCAGGCGGTGGGGCCAGGTGTCACGCAGTGGAAGCCNGGGGACGCGGTCTATTCGCGGCCCGACATCCGGCGGCAGGGCACCTATGCCGAGTTTGTCGTGGTGCGGGCGGATGAACTGGCCGCCAAGCCCGGCACCATCAGCCATGTCGAGGCGGCGAGCCTGCCGCTCGTGTCGATCACTGCCTGGGAGGCGCTGTTCACCACAGCGGACTTGCGGGCCGGGCAGCGTGTGCTGATCCATGCTTANAGCGCGGGCGGCGTGGGGTCGATTGCGGTGCAACTGGCCAAGGCGAAAGGCGCGCATGTGATCGCCACGGCGTCGAAGGGCAAGGCGGCGCTGGTGCGCTCGCTGGGCGCCGACGAGGTGCTGGACCTGCGCGAGGCCGGGGCGGTGCATCCCGATGGGCTGGACGTGGTGTTCGACACGGTGGGTCCGGCGGTGCAGGAACCGGCCTGGGCGGCGCTGAAGCCNGGGGGCATGCTGGTGTCGATCACCACGCCGCCGTCGGAAGAGCGGGCCAAGGCCGANGGGCGGCGCGCGGGCTTTGTCTTCATCGGGCCGAATGCGGCGATCCTGCGCGAGCTGGCCGGTCTGGTCGGCGGCGGCAAGGTGCGTCCCCTGATCGGGGCCGAGTTCGGGCTGGACCATGCGGCCGAGGCGCAGCGCTTGTCGGAAGCCGGGCGCACCACCGGCAAGATCGTGATCTATACGGGCCAGCCCTAGGGTTCGATCACGGCGCGGGCGACGCGAAAGGCGGCTTGGCCGGGGCGCAGCGGACGGGCCGACCACAGGCGGATGGCGCGCGGCAGGCGCACCCTNNGTGGCAGGGGCGCGACCAGCGCGCCGCGTGCCAGAAGCGGGGCGACAAGGGGCGCGTGGCCCATGAGGACGCCGGCGCCTCCGGCGGCCTCTTCCACGGCAAGTGCATAGAGCGAGAAGACCGGGCCGCGCGGGGTGAAGCCTGTGCCGGGAAGGGCGGTCTCCAGCCACAGGGGCCAGTCGGCGGACCAGGCGCTGTCGATCAGGCAGGGGAACTGGGCGAGGTCTTCGGGGCGGTGGATGCGGGCGGCCAGCGACGGGGCGCAGACCGGGAAGATTTCGTCCTCGGCGATGATCTGGCCTTCGGTGCCGGGAAACAGGCTCAGGTCATAGGGCGCGCGTTTCAGGTTGGGCGGGGCTTCCATGGCAGTGACGGAAATGGCGATGTCGGGCAGTGTGGCGCGCAGCGCCGGCAGGCGCGGCGAGAGCCAGAGCTGGGCGATGGTAANCAGCGTGGCTATGTGGACGGCGCGCGGGGCGGCCTCGGCGCGCAGTTGGTGCTGGGCGAGGCCCAATGCGTCGAAGGCGGCGGTGAAGGCGGGCAGGACGGATTGCCCGAGCGCCGTGAGTTGCACGCCGCGGGCGGTGCGGTCGAAGAGGGNGGCGCCGAGGCGGTCTTCCAGCGACTTGACATGGGCGGTGACGGCGCCGGNGGTCACGCCAAGCTCGGCGGCGGCGGCGGCAAAGCCCTGAAGCCGCGCGGCGGCCTCGAAGGCGCGCAGGGCGTTCAGGGGCAGGTCTTTCGGGCGGGGTGGGGCGACGGGCATGGCTCAGCTTTCCTGAGCCTAGATTTTCGGAAAACTGGTTTCTTAAGCAAGCCCACGGCGGTGCCAGATGGCGCAAAGGAGATCGCCATGCCTCATCTTGCCCGCCGCCCCTGGGTTCCCGAACCCTGCGAGACCTATATCCAGAAGCTGGCCGCCGATGCCGGGGCTCCCTCGGCGCGCGTGGCCGAGCGGATCGAGGCGCTGATTGCGCGCAACAGCGACATCCATGACCGCGAATGTTTCAACCTGAACCCGGCGACCAATGTGATGAACCCGCGCGCCGAGGCGGCTCTGGCGCGGGGGCTGGGGAGCTTACCGAGCCTGGGCTACCCCGGCGACAAGTACGAGATGGGGCTGGAGGCGATCGAGGAGATCGAGGTCATCGCGGCGGAACTGGCGGCCGAGGTGTTCGGCGCGAGATATGCCGAAATCCGCGTGGGGTCGGGGGCGCTGGCGAACCTGTACGGGTTCATGGCGCTGGCCAAGCCCGGCGATGCGATCATCGCGCCGCCGCCCTCGGTCGGNGGGCATGTGACGCACCATGCGGATGGCTGCGCCGGGCTTTACGGGCTGGTGACGCATGCGGCGCCGGTGGATGCGGATGGATACTCGCTGGATTTGGCGGGCCTTCGCGATCTGGCGCTGAAGGTGCGGCCCAAGGTCATCACCGTNGGNGGGAGCCTGAACCTGTTTCCGCATCCGGTGGCGGGCGTGCGGGCGATTGCCGACGAGGTGGGGGCGAAGGTGCTGTTCGACGCCGCGCATCAGTGCGGCATCATTGCGGGCGGGGTCTGGGCCAATCCGCTGCGCGAGGGCGCGCATCTGATGACGATGAGCACCTACAAGTCGCTGGGCGGGTAAGCGGGCGGGCTGATCGTGACGGATGACGCCGCGATTGCCGAGCGGCTGGATCACATCGCCTTCCCCGGCCTGACCGCGAATTTCGATGCGGCGAAGTCGGTGGCTTTGGCGCTGACGCTGCTGGATTGGCGGGAGTATGGCGCGGCTTATGGCCGGGCCATGGTGGAGCTGGCGCAGGCGCTGGCGCGGGAACTGGCGGGGCTGGGTCTGCCGGTGTTCGGCGCCGGGCGGGGCATGACGCAGAGCCACCAGTTTGCCATCGCGGCGGCGGGGTTCGGCGGCGGGCAGGCGGCGTCGAAGACCCTGCGCAAGGCCGGGTTCCTGGCCTGCGGCATCGGGCTGCCGCTGGATGAGGTGACGGGCGACCTGAACGGCTTGCGCATCGGTACGCCGGAACTGGTGCGGCGCGGGGTGACGCCGGCGGATGCGCCCGCCCTTGCGGCGCTGATTGCCGANGGGCTACGGTCCAACGACCCGGCCTCGGTCGCGCCGCGCACGGCGGCGTTGCGGGCGGGGTTCCAGGGGCTGCATTATATGAGAACTGAATGAAAAGACGTCAGCTTGGGGCCGGTGGGCCGGAGGTTTCGGCCATCGGCCTGGGCTGCCTGTCCTTTGGCGGCACGTTCGGGTCCACGACGGATGCGGAGTCGCTGCGCTGCCTGGATGCGGCCTGGGACATGGGCATCGACTTTCTGGACACCGCCAACATCTATGGCATGGGGCGATCGGAAAGCGTGATCGGCGAATGGCTGCGCACGCGCAAGCACCGGCCGAAGATCGCCACCAAGGCCAGTTTCGTGACCGCGCCGGAACGGCGGGTGGACAATTCGGAGGCGCATCTGCGGGCCGAGCTGGAAGGCTCGCTGCGGCGGTTGGGGGTGGAGCAGGTGGAGCTGTTCTACATCCACCGGCACGAGAAGGGGCGGCCCATCGAAGAGGTGGCGGGGACGCTGGGGCGGTTGGTGGAAGAGGGCAAGATCGGCGGCTATGGCATGTCGGAGATCGCGCCCTATACGCTGCGGCGCGCCCATGCGGTTCACCCCTGCCGGGCGGTGCAGAACGAGTACTCGCTTTGGACGCGGTTGCCGGAACTGGGGTTGATCCAGGAATGCGACCGGCTGGGCGTGGCCTTCGTGCCCTTTTCGCCGCTGGCGCGCGGGGTGTTCGGGCGGGTGGTGTTCGATCCCACGGACCCGGATGTTAAGNNCAGTTTCCGCAAGGAAATTCCGCGGTTTGTCGAGCCGGACTGGTCGGCGAACCGGGCGAAGGTCGAAGCGTTCCGGGGCTGGGTCCATGCGAAGGGCTGGTCGGTGCCNGCGGTGGCTTTGGCCTGGTTGCTGGCCAAGGGGGATCATGTGATCCCGATTCCGGGCACGCGGACGGCGGAGAATGTGGGCGATTGGCGGGGCGCCGACACGCTGCACCTGACACCGGAGGACATGGCCGAGATTGAGCGGCTGTTGCCGGTGGGCTGGGCGCAGGGCGACCGCTACAGCGACGAGCAGACGGGGACGGTGGAGCGCTATTGCTGAGGGACGAGCGGCGGCATGGCGGCGATTTCCGCCGCCACCCGGCGCTGGAGGTCCCAGAGGTAGCGGTCGTGGATGCCGAGGTCTTCCAGGTGCTCCACGGTGTTGCGCAGATAGGCAGCGCAGCTGCCCATGCAGCACGGCGCGGGCGAGACGGTGGGCCTGTTCCTCGATGGGCAGGTGTTGCCGGTAGGGGTGCCTGGCGGGCATGGCGTAGAAGGTCAGGGCCTTGACCGGACCTGCGGCGGTGCGCGCGGTCAGCCAGCGGAAGGTCAGAAGCCCCTCGTGATGCACCGCCTCGCGCCGCAGGAGTGTGATCATCTGGGCGCGGGGATCGGCGGGGGCCAGGCGGAAGGCCATGCCGCGGCATGATCCGCCGTGGTCCAGCGCCAGCATCAGGCCGGGCTGGTCGGGCGTGGCGCGCCAGCTGGTCATGCCGATGCAGAAGCTGCGGTGCCAGCCGTGGATAAGCGCCGGGCGCGCCTCGACATGGGCGAACTCGGGGTTCCAGATCAGCGAGCCATAGGCGAAGACCCAGAATTCGGTACCCGCCTCGGCCAGGAAGCGGTCGGCGGCGGCGGCGTAGTCGTCTTCTGTCAGCAGATCAAAGCCACGGTCGCCGCCGTCTTCGGGCACGATGCGGTCCACCCGCGCCAGAAGCTTTGGCGTCAGGTCAAGGGTTCGGCGTGCCATGGCTGCGGTCATATCCATTCGGCGGCCAGGGTGCCCAGCCCGCGGGCGGGGCGGCAGGGCGGAAGACCTGCACCAGAAGCGGGTGGCAGGCGGCGGTGTCCGAGGAATGTTCGGACGAGCAGTCGCCGCCGGGACAGGCCGACAGGGCGCCCAGAAGGTCGATCTCGGCGAAGAACTCCAGGAAGTCGCCGGGGCGGACGGGGCTGGCCTTCATGAAATACTGGCCGGTGTCGCGGGTGAAGCCGGTACACATGAAGACGTTGAGAACGTCGTGGACATGGGGTTCGGCTTCGGAGAGGGCCAGGCCGGTGCGGGCGGCCAGCGCGCGGGTCAGGTTGGAATGGCAGCAGTGGTGATACTGCCCGCCCGACAACAGGTTGTGCGTGTAGGGGTCGCAGCGTGTGCCGATCACGTCGTGGACCGAGCCGCCGAACGCGTCGAAGCCATACCAGTCCAGCGTATCCTCGGTGATGGTCGCCATCGCCCGCAGGTGGGGCAGGTTGGACCACAGCCGGTCGCCGGTGGACAGATGCGTGCCGTGCAGCGCGCGGGTCTTGCCGGAGAAGAAGCGCTCGCCCAGGTTNNAAGCGGCCCAGAGGTTCAGGTCGCCGACCTGGGGGCCTTCGGTGCAAAGGATGCGGAAGAAATGCCCGGCGGGCACGTCGACGCACGCGCCTCGCGCGGGNNGGACCAGGGTTTCGGAGACCAGCGTCCAGCCGCTGCGGGCGGCACGCAGGGCGGGCAGGTCGGGGCGCGGCAGGCCGTCCACGGGATAGCAGATCACCGGCGGGAGGACGCGGCGGGCTTGCGCGTCGGCGGGGGCGGCATGGTCGGGCGCGGCGGGCTTCATGGCGCCAGCCTCGCGCCGGGGCCGGGTGGGGTCAATCCCCAGATGGGCGCAGGCACTGGCGCGGCGCGCGGTCGGATTGGGTGGTGGCGCCGCAGGCGGCGCAGCGCCAGGTGGTGGGGCCAAGCCGTCGGTCCAGCCGCCACAGGCAGGACCGCGTCAGGGTCGAGCCGCGGCGCGACCACCACATCGCGGCGAAGACGATGACAACAAGCAGGGGCAGGAAAACGGCCATGGCGCCGGGCTAATCCGGCGCCACGGCGGCTGCAAGCCTACTCGAAGGCGCAGCCCTTCTGGATGCCCATCATGCGGAAGACGGATGCGGCCGGGCAGAAGCCGGTGATCGAGGACTGGATGAGGTTCGCCCCGATGACGACGGTGAACCAGACGAAATACGGCGAGACCCAGACGGTCAGCACCACGGACAGAAGCACCATGGCCCCGGCAAACATCATCACGGAACGGTCCAGCGTCATCATTCATCCTTTCGAGTCGAGGGTTCTGGCTAACATATACACTATATTGAATATGTCTAGCTCAAATGCTGCGGGCTATTCGCTTGTCCTGGCCCGCGCCTTGCCCGACAGTTGCCCAAATCCTGCCGCAAAGGGGTGCAAGCGTCGCGGCAACAAGCGGAGGTGTGATGGCAATCCTTGTCCTTGCCACGGGTTTCCTGGGCTTCCTGGCTGCCGTGGTCGGCTGGGCGGTGCTGGATCTGGGCCTGATTGCCGGTCTTGCGCTGTGGTCGGGCAGCGGGCTTCTGGGGCTTGCCCTGGCGATTGCCGTTGCGCATCTGCCCGGCAGGGGCACGCCGCCCGCCACCCCGCGTCCGCAGCCGGTGTGACGGGCCTGCCCTTCAACCTTGCGGAATCACGCGAAAAATGGCATGGTGGCGACTGCGACGTTCTCTACCTCGATCCCTGTCTCCGACCATCGGCCGCGGCATCGACTGAGCTGACTGAGCCGGGTCGCCGCATCCTGCGGGCGGCATGAATGACAGGAGTATTCACGATGGCCAAGGGCACCGTGAAATGGTTCAATGAAACCAAGGGCTACGGCTTCATCGCCCCGGAAGGCGGCAAGAAGGACGTGTTCGTCCACATCACCGCGCTGGAGCGCGCTGGCCTGCGCAGCCTGAAGGACGGCCAGCCGGTCACCTTCGACATCGAGAAAAGCCGCGACGGCCGCAGATCGGCGACCAACCTCGCGCTGGCCTGATCTCGGGTCTTGCGAAGAACTGGAAAGGGCGGGCTTCGGCCCGCCCTTTGCCATTCAGGCCCGGTCCCAATCGAAGCGGTGCAGCAGCAGCTGTTCCATCCCCACCCGCAGCGACACCGCCGAGACCGGCGCGCGCAGCACCGCCGGTTCGCGCCAGTGGTCGGGAAAGTGCTGTTCGGCGCAATCGCGCGTCAGCAGAATCACCGGCACCGGATGCTTCAGCTGGCCCACAAGCGCGGCGGCGCGCCGTCCGGCCTGAATGCCGCCGAAGCTGTCGCAATCCATCACGAACAGGCCATAGTCGCAGGGGTCGTCCAGAAGATCGCCGAGCGCGGCATAGATTTCATCCACCGGCTCGACCTGGGCGCCGGTGGCTTGCAGGCGGGCGGTCAGGGCGTCGCGGTAGGCGGCATCCGGGGCGGCCAGCATCAGCACGCGCAGCCCCTCGCCCAGGCGATCCAGCGCGCGTGACTGTTCGAAACTCGCCCTGATCATTGTTGTCTCCGGCCCCGTGTTGTTTCCGTTGTTGCGCCGGATTGGGGCTGCGATGTGGACAAAGCGGGCAATTTCGGCGGCGCAGCGGCGGGGCATTGCCAGTTTGCCGCAGTCGGGTGAGGTTAGCCCGCGGGAGGGACCATGACCGATTACAGCACCCTGATCGATGCCGAGACCTGGGCCTTCATCCGCGCCACGGATGCGGCCTATCCGCCCGATACCGCGACGCTGTCGATTGCCGAGCAGCGGGCGATCTATGACCGGATGTGTGGCTGNTTCTTTCGCGGCTATCCCGCGGGTGTCACGGCGGCCGACCGCATGTTCGGCGGCGTGCCCTGCCGCATCTATCCTGGCGACGGGGCGGTGGTGGTCTATTTCCACGGCGGCGGGTTTGTGGTGGGCGGGCTGCACAGCCATGACGACGTCTGCGCCGAGCTGCGGGGCCGCACCGGCCATACCGTGGTCAGCGTGGATTACCGGCTGTCGCCGGAGCATGAACATCCGGCGGCCTTCGACGATGCCTGCGCCGCCACCCGCGCCGTGGCGGACGAGATCGGCGGGCCGATTGTCCTGGCGGGCGACAGCGTAAGCGGCAACCTGGCGGCTGCGGTGGCGCAGGCCATCGGGCGGAATGGCGCTTTGGGCATCGTGGGGATGGTGCTGATCTATCCGGGCCTGGGCGGCGACCGCGGGTCGGGCAGTTACCTCACCCACGCCCATGCGCCGATGCTGACCGCGGCGGATGTCGCCTTCTATCGGGCNATCCGCCATGGCGGCGTGGCGCCGACGGCGCCGGACCCGACCGCCAGCCCGCTGACAGACACCGATTTCTCCGGCCTGCCGCCGACGCTGGCCATTGCCGCCGAATGCGATCCGCTGGCCGATGATGCCCGTGCTTATGCCGCGCGCCTGACGGCGGCGGGCGGCGTGGCGGTGGCCGTCACCGAGCCCGGCCTTGTGCATGGCTATCTGCGCGCGCGGTCCACCGTCGCCCGCGCCGGGCGCAGCTTCGACCGCATCTGTGCCGCCATCACCGCCATGGTGCGCGGCACCTTCCCCGAGGAGGTTGCCTGATGAACGCCCCCACCCCGAACCTGACGCATTGGGCCGAGCGCGTGGACATGGCCGCCGCCTTCCGCTGGACAGTGCGCGAGGGCTTGCACGAAGCGGTGGCCAACCATTTCTCTCTGGCGGTGAACCCGGAGGGAACGCGCTTCCTGATCAACCCCAACGGTAGGCATTTCGCGCGCATCCGGGCGAGCGACCTCTTGGAGCTGGACGCGATGGANCCCACGACGATGGACCGGCCCGATGCGCCCGATCCCACGGCCTGGGGGCTGCACGGGTCTATCCATCGCGCCTGCCCCCAGGCNGCNTGCGTCATGCATGTGCATTCGATCCATGCCACGGTGCTGGCGAGCCTGGCCGACAGCCACCTNGTAACCATCGACCAGAACACCGCGATGTTCCACAACCGGCATGTGGTGGACGACCATTACGGCGGCATGGCGTTTCAGGAAGAGGGCGCGCGTTGCGCGGCGATGCTGGCCGACCCCAAGGTGATTGCCATGGTGATGGGCAACCACGGGGTGCTGGTGGTGGGGCGGACGGTGGCAGAGACCTTCAACCGGCTCTATTACTTCGAGCGGGCGGCGGAGACCTATATCCGCGCGCTGCAAACCGGACGGCCCTTGCGCGTGCTGCCCGAGGCGGTGGCCGAGAAGACGGCGCAGGAATGGGAAAGCTATCCGGGCTTTGCCGAGGCGCATCTGCGCGAGATCAAGGCTTTGCTGGAGACTGAAGGCAGCGACTACGCCAGCTGAGCCGGGCGCACGGAATTCGCGCGAATTCCGTGCCCGATTTCCGTTTCGGAAATCGGCTCTCAGGTTGCAGGAAGGGGCGGCCTTCATGCTGTCGGGCACCGGCACGCCCATGCGCGTCAGGATCGAGGGCGCCAGCGCCAGTTGATCCAGCACCTGGTCGGGTGGCGGCAGGGNTGAGCTGCCGAAGTAGTAGAAGGCGAAATCCTGCTGCGCCTCGCCGGTGCCGCCGTGGTGGCCGCGGGCGTCCTGGCCGTGGTCGGCGGTCACGATGACCTCATATCCCGCCTTGCGCCAGCGGTCGATGAAGGGCGCCAGCATCTCGTCCATTCTGTAGCAGCCGTCGTCCATTTCCTCGCAATCGTGGAAGAAACGGTGGCCCAGGCTGTCCAGCGTGCAGGTGTGCAGGATGCCGTAGTCGATGCCCTTGCGCTCGCACAGCATGGTCAGCGTGGCGAAGAGGTCCACGTCCGAAGGCGTCATCTGGTTGTAGCCGCTGTCGCCGGTCATGGTGTGGAACCGGCCATGGGTGATGGTCCCGCCGGGTTCGTCGTATTCGATGTCGCGGACCAGATCGAAGGGGTAGCGGTTGAAGAATTCGGACCAGAAGGAATGGGTGACGGCCCCCGTGACCCGGTAAGCCTTGACCAATTCCGAGAAGACGTCGGGAAACTCCAGTAGGCGCCGGGCGCCATTGCCCCAGATGCCATGCACCTGCGGCGGCAGGCCGGTGTGGATCGAAGCGTAGCAGGTGCCCGAGGTCGAGGGCAGGACCGAGCGCATGCGGCGCACCTGCGCCTCGCCGCTGGCGACCCAGCCTTCCAGGTTGCCGAACAGGCGGCGCCAGTTGGCATAAGGAACGCCGTCGAGCAGGATCAAGAGCAGTTTGCGCATAGGCCTCTCATCAAGCCCTTGCGGGCTTTCCTCGTTGGGTCGCGCGCGAGGAAAGCCCGCAGGGGCTTGATGAGCGCATCCTCAGTTCCCCGCGCTTTCCATCTTGCGGTGCGCCAGCACCTCTTCCAGCCAGCCAAGGCGCATCTCGGGCACCGAGGACANAAGAAGATCGGTGTAATCGTCGAAGGGCGGCGTCAGTACGTCGGTCTTGCCGCCATAGCGCACCACCTGGCCGCGGTACATCACCGCAATCCGGTCGGCGATGGCCTTCACCGTGGCAAGGTCGTGGGTGATGAAGAGATAGGCCACGCCCTCGATCTTCTGCAGGTTCAACAGAAGTTTCAGGATGCCGTCCGCCACCAGCGGGTCCAGCGCCGAGGTCACCTCGTCGCAGATGATCAGCTNTGGCTTGGCCGCCAGCGCCCGGGCGATGCAGACGCGCTGCTTCTGGCCGCCCGANNGTTCCGCCGGATAGCGGTCGATGAAGCCCTTGCCCATCTCGATCTCGTCCAGCAGATCCTGGATGCGCTTGCGCTTCGCCTCGCCCTTCATGCCGAAGTAGAATTCCAGCGGTCGCCCGATGATGGTGCCGACGGTCTGGCGCGGGTTCATCGCCGTGTCGGCCATCTGGTAGATCATCTGCAATTCGCGCAGGTCGTCCTTGCTGCGGCTGAACAGGTCGCGGCTGAGTTCCCGCCCGGCAAAGGTGATGCGGCCCTGGGTGGGCGGCAGCAGGCCGGTGATGGCGCGGGCCAGCGTGGACTTGCCCGACCCGCTTTCGCCCACCACGGCCAGGGTCTGGCCGGGCGGCAGGTCCACCGTGACGTTCTTCAGCACGTCGAAATTCGTGCCCTTGTAGCGCGCGGTGACGTTCTGCACCGACAGGACGGGCGGGGCGGGGGCCTTTTCGTGGTGCTCGATGCCGCGGACCGAGACCAGCGCCTGGGTATAGGCCTCGCGCGGGGCGTTGATGATCTGGCCGGTGGTGCCGTATTCCACCTTGCGTCCATGGCGCAGCACCAGGATGTCGTCGGCCACCTGCGCCACCACGGCAAGGTCGTGGGTGATGTAGAGCGCCGCCACGCCGGTTTCGTGGATCGCCTTCTTGATGGCGGCCAGCACGTCGATCTGGGTGGTCACGTCCAGTGCGGTGGTGGGTTCGTCGAAGATCACGAGGTCGGGCTTGGGGCAAAGCGCCATCGCCGTCATCGCCCGCTGCAACTGGCCGCCCGAAACCTGGTGCGGGAAGCGGTTGCCGAAGGTTTCGGGGTTGGGCAGGCCAAGCTCGCGGAAGAGGCCCACGGCGCGTTTCTCGGCCTCGGCCTTGGTCATCAGGCCGTGGCTGAGCGAGGTTTCGATCACCTGTTCCATCAGCCGCTTGGCCGGGTTGAAGGCGGCGGCGGCGGATTGGGCGACATAGGTCACCTCGTGGCCGCGCAGGTCGCGCAGCATCCTGGGCGCCGCGCCGCGGATGTTGCGGCCGTTCAGCAGGACCTCGCCGCCGGTCAGGCGCACGCCGCCGCGGCCGTAGGACATGGCGGAAAGGCCGATGGTGGACTTTTNGGCGCCGGATTCGCCGATCAGGCCCAGCACCTTGCCCTTTTCGACCGAGACCGAGACGTCATGCACCAGCACCACGTCCTTGGGCGGCTCGCCCGGCGGGTAGGCGGTGGCCTCGATGCGCAGGTTGCGGATGTCGAGAAGCGTGTCAGCCACCGCNNGTCCCCCTTTCAGGCTGGAGGTGCGCGACAGCACCCAGTCGGCGACGAGGTTCACGGAAATTGCCAGCGCGGCGATGGCCATGGCGGGCATCAGCGCGGCAGACTTGCCATAGATCAGCCCGTCCTTGTTTTCCTTCACCATGCCGCCCCAGTCGGCCAGCGGCGGTTGCACGCCAAGGCCCAGGAAGGACAGGGTGGAAATGAACAGCACCGCGAAGATGAAGCGCAGGCCGAATTCGGCGACCAGCGGCGTCAGGGCATTGGGCAGGATTTCGCGGAAGATGATCCAGCCCTGGCCCTCGCCGCGCAGCTTGGCGGCTTCGACATATTCCATCACCGTGATGTCCATGGCGACGGCGCGCGACAGGCGGAAGACGCGGGTACTGTCCAGCAGGCCCATGACCAGGATCAGCACGGTCAGGTTCAGGGGCAGCACCGACAGCATGACCAGCGCCACGATCAGCGAGGGCACGGCCATCACCAGATCGACCACCCGTGACAGCACCTGATCGACCCAGCCGCCGCGCACGGCGGCGAAGAAGCCGAGGAAGGCGCCCAGCGAGAAGGCGAGGATGGATGCCGCCAGCGCCACGAAGATGGTGATCTGCGCGCCATAGATCAGCCGCGAAAGGATGTCGCGGCCGATGGTGTCGGTGCCCAGCCAATGCGTGGCCGAGGGCGCATCCCAGACGCCGCCCACGGCGGCGTCGATGGGGTAGGGCGCGATCCAGTTGGCGAAGACCGCGGTGAACAGGAACAGGCCGGTCAGGACCAGGCCGATGAAGGCTGCCGGAGACATCTTCATTTCGGGTGCCTCAGGCGGGGATTGGCAACGATGGCGATGACGTCGGCCAGGATGTTCAGGCCGATGTAGACCGCGGCGAAGATCAGGCCCACCGCCTGCACCACCGGCAGGTCACGCTTGGTGACATGGTCCACCAGGTACTGGCCCAGGGCGTTGTAGCCGAACACCACCTCGACCACGACGACGCCCACCACAAGATAGGCGAGGTTCAGCATGACGACCGAGACGACGGGCGCGATGGCATTGGGGAAGGCATGGCGCCAGACCACCTGCATGGGCGACAGGCCCTTCAGCTCGGCCGTCTCGATATAGGCCGACTGCATGACGTTCAGGATGGCGGCGCGGGTCATGCGCATCATGTGCGCCAGCACCACCAGAACCAGCACGATGACCGGCAGCGCCACGGCGTGCAGCTTGGCCCAGAAGCTCATGCCGGGAAAGATCATGGCGACGGGCTGGAAGATCGGGAACAGCTGCGTCAGCAGATAGATGACGAAATAGGCGGCCACGAATTCGGGCAGGCTGATCGTGGTCAGGGTGACGCCGGAAATCAGCTTGTCGGGCCAGCGCCCGGCATAGCGCGCGGCGATCAGGCCCAGAAGAATGGCCAGCGGCACGGCGATCACCGCGGCACATCCGGCCAGGAACAGGGTGTTGCCCAGGCGTTGGCCGATGGATTGCGCGATGTCGGCGCCGTTGGTCAGGGCGGTGCCCAGGTCTCCGGTCAACACGCCGCCCAGCCAGTGCAGGTAGCGGGTCAGGGGCTGATCCAGCCCCATCTTCTCGCGCAGGTTGGCCAGCGCTTCGGGCGTGGCTTGCTGGCCCAGGATCGCCTGGGCGGTGTCTCCCGGCAGCGCCTCGACGCCGAGGAAGATCACCGCCGAGACGGCCAGAAGCAGAAGGAGGCCCAGCGCGATGCGCTGGACCACCAGTTTGATGACAGGGTTCACGGACCGGGCCTCAGCCGACCAGCCAGGTCTTGACCTGCGAGCGGCCGTTCATCAGCTCGCCGTTCGGATCGTCCACCCAGCCGCCGATCTGGTCGGAAACGCCCGACACGAAGTCGTTGAACATCGGCAGGATCAGGCCGCCCTCGTCGCGCAGGATGTTGGCCATTTCCGAATACATCGCCTTGCGCTTGGCTTCGTCCAGTTCGGCCCGCGCGGCGAACAGCAGTTCGTCGAAATGGGGGTTGTTGAACTTGGTGTCGTTCCAGTCGGCGGTGGACAGATAGGCCGTGGAATACATCTGGTCCTGCACGGGGCGACCGCCCCAGTAGCTGGCGCAGAAGGGTTCCACGTTCCAGACGCNCGACCAGTAGCCGTCATCGGGCTCCAGCTTCACTTCCAGCGGGATGCNCGCGGCCTTGGCGCTTGCGGCAAAGAGGTTGGCCGCATCCACCGCGCCGGGGAAGGCGCCCGGCGCCGTGCGCAGGATGATGGGCGAACCATCGTGGCCCGACTTCTTGTAGTACTCGGCCGCGGCGGCGGCATCGTACTTGCGCTGCGGGATCGAGGCGTCGAACAGCGGATAGGCGGCGTTGATCGGGAAGTCGTTGCTTACCGAACCCAGGCCGCCAAGGATCTTTTCCACCATCTCGTCGCGGTTGATGGCCAGCTTCAGCGCCATGCGCAGGTCGTTGTTGTCGAAGGGCGCCTTGTCGACATGCATGATGAAGACATAGTGGCCGCGGCTTACCACGGCCTTGACCTGCACGCCCGGCACGCCTTTCAGCAGTTCCACGATCTTCGNGCCGACCCGGTTGATCATGTGAACCTGGCCCGATTGCAGCGCGGCGGTGCGGGCGGTGTTGTCGTTCATCACGTAGATTTCGACGGTATCGGCATGGCCGATGGTGCTGTCGAAATAGTTGGCATGCTTTTCGAAGACATAGCGCACGCCCGGTTCGTTGGTGACCACCTTGGNGTTAGCGCCGATGCCCGCGGCCGGGTTGTCCACGCCGCCGCCGGGCTGGATGATCAGGTGATAGTCGGCCATCAGGTAGGGCAGGTCGGCATTGCCGCTTACCAGGGTCAGGGTGACCATGTCGCCTTCGGCCTTCATGTCGGCGATGCCCTGCACGATGCCCAGCGCGCCCGACTGCGACTTTTCATCGGTGTGGCGCTTCAGCGTGGCCACCACATCCTCGGCCGTGACTTCGCCGCCGCCGTGGTATTCCACGCCCTTGCGGATCTTGAACTTCCATTCCTTCGCGTCGGGCGAGGCCGAGACCTCTTCGGCGACGCGGAAGTCGATGGTGCCGTCGGGCTTCACGTCCGTCAGCATCTCGCCCCAGGTCATGTTCACCTGGAACGGCACTTCCGAAGCGGCCAGCGCCGGGTCGAGCGAGTTGGTCGNATCGCCGCCCTGCATGCCGACGCGGATGGTGCCACCCTTCTTCGGCTCTTCGGCGCGCACGGCCGAGGCCAGAAGCGACGAGGACAGCACGGTCCCCGCGCCCAGCGCCGCGGCACTGGTGTTGAAGTCGCGGCGGGTCATCAGGCCCTTGGCCGTCATCTTGGCCAGATGCTTCAGTTGGTCGTTCATGTGTCTTTGTCTCCCTGCGGCAGTGCCGTGTTTTTGTTGATTGGTGAATCAGTAACCCGCGAATCTCATTCCGGGCAAACGTTTTTCGCGTGATCGGTCAGACGAATCTCCGGGCCACGGTTTCATCCCAGGACCGTTCGAAGACCTGCGCCGCGCCCTCCCAGGCGGTCAGCCGCGCCTGCATGTGCAGGCCGGTCTCGGATGCGGTCATGCGCGCCTCGGCCTCGGTCCTGACCGACCAGTCGCCGCGGCGCAGGCCTTGCGTCCAGCGGATCACCACCTCGGCCGACAGGGGATCGCCGGGCCGAATCGACCAGCGTTCCGACATCGCCTCGGCGGTGATCAGGCCATGGGTCAGGTTCTCGACCTCGCCCTGGTCGTCCTCGACCACCAGCACCTCGATCCCCGCGATCAGGTCGCGCTCGATGCGACGGGCGGCATGGCCCTTTGCCAGCACCCGATGCGCCCAGGGNNGTTGCGCGCCTTCCGGCGGCGGCGNGGTCCAGTCCTGGCCGCCTTCATGCACCGGCAGCATCAGCTCGCCTTCATGCAGCGTGACCGTCGCAGCGCGGGGCGAGGGCCAGACGAAGGGCCAGTAGGTCGTGCTGACCGCGACGCGCAGCCGGTGCCCGGCGGCCAGGCGATAGCCCATCAGGTCCAGCCCGATCTCGACGCCCGCCCTCTGCCCCGGCACCATCGGCTGCGGGTCTTCGGCGCTGTCGCGGTGGCAGAGGTTCAGCATGCCATGGGCGATGCGCACCGATGACCCGTCGGGCGCCACATCGTTCAGCCGCACCGCCAGGAAGGCCAGCGGTTCATCGGAACTGACCACGGCGCGCAGCACGGCGCGGCCCAGAAGCTGCAGCGGCGCATCCAGCACCTTGCCGTCAAAGCAGACCGACAGCGCGTCATCCGCCGCCTGGTCGCCCGGCATTTCGGCATTCAGCCCCATCGGGAAGAACTCGCCCGTGGCCATGCCCAGATGCTGCGGCGTCTTCACAGCCACGTCGATCTGCCCGCCCGCGCCACCCAGATGCCCACCCTTCGACAGCGCCCAGGCCCGCTCGGCCCGNNGTACCGGGGGCCAGGTGGGCTCGGCCACCCAGGTGCCAGCGGTGGCGGNGGAGGCATTCGGCGGCTCGCTGTCCAGCACATAGGCGCGCATCGCCGGGTCGGCCTCGACACCGTTGTCGATGCCCTTCAGCCAGTGATCCCACCAGCGGATCGCCTCTTGCAGGAAGCCGATGGCGGGGCCGGGTACCGCGGTATGCGGATACTGATGCACCCAGGGGCCGACAATGGCCTTGGCGCCCACATTCTCGACCAGTGCGGCGCAGGTGTTCATGTAATTGTCGGCCCAGCCGCCGATGGACAGCACCGGCACCTGGACGCGGGAATAGTCCTCGCAGATCGAGCCGTGCTTCCAGTAGGCGTCGCGNNTCTGGTGGCGCGCCCAGATGGCCGACAGGAAGGGCTCGGCCTCCAGCCGCTTCAACCAGTCGGAATGCCAGTCGTTGCGCAACAGCGGATCGGCGGGACGCGAGGAATATGACAGCATCACCGCGCCCCAGCCCAGGTTTTCACCCAGAAGGCAGCCGCCGCGGAAATGGATGTCGTCGGCGAAGCGGTCGGTGGTCGAGCAGACCGAGATCACCGCCTTCAGCGCGGGCGGCTGGAGGAAGGCGGTCTGCAGGCAGTTGAAGCCGCCCCAGCTTTTCCCCATCATCCCCACGGCGCCGCTGCACCAGGGNNGTTGCGCCGCGATCCAGGCAATCACATCGCAGGCGTCCTGCAATTCCTGTGCGGTGTATTCGTCGGTGATCANGCNCTCGCTGTCGCCGCAGCCGCGCATGCCGACGCGGATGCAGGCATAGCCGTGGCCACNTACATAGGGGTGCATGATCTCGTCGCGCGGCAGGGTGCCGTCGCGTTTGCGGTAGGGGATGTATTCCAGAACCGCCGGAACCGGGTTCACCCCGGCATCCTCGGGCATCCAGACCCGCGCCGACAGGCGGCAGCCATCGGGCAGCACGATGCCCATGTCGGCCGTCTCGACGACGGCACGCGGAAATTCGGTGACGACGCGCATGGGTCCCCTTCCAGCAACGGCTTACGCCACTCCATCACGGCAGAGCGCCACGGCACAGCCATTTGCGACCCTTCATCGACGAAAGAGGCGCGGACCGCCTACCCGCGCCTCCGTGTCTTCCGGGCCGTGGCTTACTTCGCCACGTCGCCGAAGCCGGTGATCTTCACGATGTCATCGGTGCCGTAGTCATCGACCTTGGCCATGTTGGTATCGTCCGAATGCTGGATCGAGACATAGGCGGTCTTGCCATCCGGCGCGAAGATGAAGCCGGTGGGTTCCGCCGAAGTGTCCTTGACCGAAGCCACGCGGATGCAGCCGTCGGTGGTCAGGTCACGGTCGGCACCGTCGCGCAGGCAGGCCCAGATGTCGCCGCTCGGGTGGTCCTCCAGGACGTACAGGTTGCCGGTACCGGGCTGGAAGTCGAGGTTGTCGAACGAGTTGGCCTGTTCGTCGCCCTGGATGAAGCGCTGCACCATGGCGGTGAAGCCGATCTTGCCTTCGGCATCGGCCACCGGCACGGNAACCGGGATGTCCACCGCGCACATCACCTCGGCATAGTTGCGCGCGCCTTCGTTGCCGGTATCGGCCCAGCAGAAGCGCACGCCTTCACCGCTATAGGCCAGGTCCTGGTGCAGGTCTTCGGGGCGATAGAAGCCGGTCGCGCCCTTGGCATCGGCCTCGGCACGCGCCTTGGCGGGATCGACCTCGACCCAGTCGGCGACGCCGACCTCGCAGCCCTGGCCGAACTGGATCTTGTCCTTCTGGCAGCCCACGCGCATCGCATAGGTCTTGCCCGCCGCGAAGGGCGAGGCGTCCAGGCTTTCGATCATGCCGCCGGCATGGGGCGCGGCCGGGATGAACTTGAACATCGCGCCGCCATCGGTATCCGGCCCGTCGCTGCCGGGGCGCCATTCGTCGCCGGCATAGACGGTGCCGTCGGCCAGCACGGCAATGCCTTCCCAGGCCATGGTCGGCATGGCGAGCCAGCGGCGCACCGCGGCCTCGTCGGTGGTCTTGCCGGTGGCGCGGTCGGTGATCGTCACCGCCTCGGTGATCGCCAGCGGGTTCAGGATTTCATAGGCGCCGCCGAAATCGTCTTCCTCGGTGAACAGCACGGTGCCCCAGGCGGTGGCGCGGATGCCGTCGCAGGACGAGGTGCCGCGCACCAGCGTCGTCACCGTGCCATCGGCCAGTGAGATCGCCTGAACGGCGGGGTTCATCTTGCCGGGCGCGATTTCCTCGGCATCGCCCTCGATGCAGGCGATCAGATGGGTGGGGGCCTCGACCGGGTAGAAGGCCATCATGTCCACATCCGACGCCGCCTCGCGGGTCAGGAATTCGGCCGTCAGGCCATCGGCCAGGGCGATGGAATCGGAGGCCTTGCTGTCGGGCGTGCGATAGCCCTCTTCCGGGCTTTCGGCGGCGCTTTCGGCCAGCGGCGCGGCAATGCCGAACAGCGCCATGGACTTGGCCGCCAGTTGCGCATCGACCGAGGCGCCGAAATCCTCGGCGGCAACCGGCAGGGCGGTGGACAGAAGCAGAAGGGCAGAGAGCTTGCGCATGTGAGTCTCGCTGGCTGGGTAACGCTGGCGTGAGTTGCACCGGCCACGGCGACAGCGGGACGACAGGACTGTGAACATGTGACGACGGCGGCGGGGTGGCTGGGCAAGGCGCGGGCCGCGGACTAGTCTGACACCAGGCGCCCGGAGCGCCCCGGAGGGAACGGAATGGCCGACGACCGCATCGAGGTTCTGAACGTCAACGCCCCGCACCACGTCACCCGCGTGGACCGCGCCAAGTACCAGGCGATGCGCCAGGCGCTGCTGGCCGTTCTGCCCGACGCGCCNCCCGGCATGACCCCGGCCGAGGCCCAGGTGGCGCTGCTGACGCATCTGGACGCGACCCTGTTCCCCGGCGGCGAAAAGGTTGCNTGGTGGATGAAATGCGTCCAGCTGGACCTGGAGGCGCGCGGCATCCTCGCCCGCGCCGCGAAGCCGCCAGTGCGCCTGCACCGCACCGGGAATGTCGGTTGAACCGCCGCGAGGGGCGCGGGCAGGCAATCGGCCCTGCCGCCAAACGCTAACCTGCGCCCCAGACCAGCGCCCGGAGACCCGCCATGACCCGCCCGAACATCCTGATCCTGATGGTGGACCAGCTCACCGGCACGCTGTTCCCCGACGGGCCGGACGCCTTTCTGCACGCGCCGAACCTGAAGAAGCTGGCCGAACGCTCGGTGCGCTTTGCCAACAGCTACACGCCCTCGCCGCTGTGTGCCCCCGCCCGCGCCGCCTTCATNGGCGCCCTGCCGCGGCGCACGCGGGTCTATGACAACGCGGCCGAGTTCGCGAGCGACATCCCGACCTATGCCCATCACCTGCGCCGGGCTTACTACCAGACGGCGCTGTCCGGCAAGATGCATTTCGTCGGCCCCGACCAGCTGCACGGGCTGGAACAACGGCTGACCACCGACATCTACCCCGCCGATTTCGGCTGGACCCCGGATTACCGCAAGCCGGGCGAGCGCATCGACTGGTGGTATCACAACCTCGGCAGCGTCACCGGGGCGGGGGTGGCCGAGATCACCAACCAGTACGAATACGACGACGACGTGGCCTTCCAGGCGGTGCAGAAGCTTTACGACCTGTCGCGCGGGCTTGATCCCCGNCCCTGGTGCCTGACCGTCAGCTTCACCCACCCGCATGACCCCTTCGTGGCCCGGCGCAAGTATTGGGACCTGTACGAAGGCGCGCCGGAGCTGGAGCCNATGGAAGCCATCGCCTACGAAGACCAGGACCCCCATGCGCAGCGCCTGATGGATGCCTGCGACTGGCGTGCCTTCGACCTGACCGAAGACAACATCCGCCGCGCCCGCCGGGGCTATTTCGCCAACATCTCCTATGCCGACGACAAGATCGGCGAAATCCTCGACGTGCTGGAAGCGACCCGGCAAGAGGCCATCGTGGTCTTCCTGTCGGACCATGGCGAGATGCTGGGCCGCCGGGGCCTGTGGTTCAAGATGAACTTCTTCGAGGGTTCGTCCCGCGTGCCCCTGATGATCTCTGCTCCGGGATTGACCCCTGCCTGTATCGACACGCCCGTCTCCACGCTGGACGTGGTGCCGACGCTGGCCGCGCTGGCCGGTATCGACCTGTCAGAGGTCATGCCCTGGACCGATGGCGAGAACCTTCTGCCGCTGGCCATGGGCACGGGCGAGCGCGGCCCGGTGCCGATGGAATATGCCGCCGAGGGCACGATCACGCCGATGGTGGCGCTGCGGCAGGGCGCCTGGAAATACATCCGCTGCCCGGCCGATCCCGAAATGCTGTTCGATCTGGCGAGTGACCCCGACGAACGCCAGAACCTGGCCGAAGANCCCCGCGCCGCCGACGTGCTGGCGCATTTCCGCGGCCTCGCCGATGCCCGCTGGGACCTTGCCGCCTATGATGCCGAGGTGCGGCAAAGCCAGGCGCGGCGGTGGGTGGTCTACGAGGCGCTGAGGAACGGCGCCTANTTTCCCTGGGATTACCAGCCGTTGCGCGCGGCCTCCGAACGCTACATGCGCAACCACATGGACCTGAACGTGCTGGAAGAACAGAAGCGCTTCCCGCGCGGCGAGTAGGCCGGTCGGATGGGCAATATTGCCCATCCTACATCATTGGGCAGATGTCGATCAGGCTCCGCCCTCAGGCGGCCTCGGCCGGGCGGCGGATCTGCGGCGCGGCCTCCAGCACCAGCGGACGGAAGCCGGATTGCCCTGATCCAGCAGCTGGAAGAACTGGCGGCGCATCCGCGGTTCCCAGAAATCGTTGATGTGCTGGGCCAGGTTGGCCACGGCCTCGGCATGGCCGCGCGGTTCCAGCGCCAGGGCGATCTGGTTGGCCATGCGGATCAGCTTGTCAGGCGACATCGCGGGACTCCTTGGGATTTTCGGGGGCAAGACCCGCTCGGGGCGGGTGAAGATTTCGAACCGGTCGGGACCGGCCAGCGCGATCAGGGTCAGGCCCTGTTCCGCCATCTCCACCGCCGCGGCGGTGGGGGCCGACACGGCGATCAGCACCGGCGCGCCAAGGGCGGCCACTTTCTGCACCATGTCGGTGGACACGCGCGAGGTCAGCACGACGGCCCNCGTCGGGCGAAGCGCCGCGCGCACCAAGGCCCCCGCCAGCTTGTCCAGCGCATTGTGCCGCCCGACATCCTCGCGCGCCGCCACGATGCTTGCACCGGGCGTCCAGTACGCCGCGCCATGGGCGGCGCGCGTCATGTCATGCAGCGCCTGGTGACCGGGCAGGGCGGCCACCGCCGCCTGCACCTGCGCAGGCGTCAGGTGCAGCGCGCCCGTCACCGGGGTGGGTTTGCGCAGCGCGGCGTCAATGCTGTCCAGCCCGCACAGGCCGCAGCCCACCGGCCCCGCCATATGCCGCCGCCGCGCGGCCAGCCGCGCCTCGGCGGTCTCGGTCACGCGGATCTGGATGTCGATGCCGCGGGGCAGGGCCTCGACATGGACCTCTTCGATCTCATCCGGGCTCGCCAGCCNCTCGGTCAGCGCAAAGCCCCAGGCGAAATCCTCAAGGTCCGNCGGCGTGGCCATCATCACCGCCTGCGTCGAGCCATTGAAGGACAGCGCGACCGCCACCTCTTCCGGCAATTCGCGCTGGCCATGCAGCACCAGCCCCTGCCCGAAGGCCGCACGGGGAAGGGGCCGGTGCGTCTGCATCATTCCGCCGCGAGGATGCGCCGCGATTGCGCGGCCTGGGCGTTGTACTCTTCCTGCCACTCGGTCGGCCCGTTCGACGGGCTGACCTGCACCGCCGTCACCTTGTATTCCGGGCAATTGGTGGCCCAGTCCGAGAAATCGGTGGTGATGACATTGGCCTGCGTGTCGGGGTGGTGGAAGGTGGTATAGACCACGCCCGGCGCCACCTTGTCGGTGATGGTGGCGCGCAGCGTCGTCTCGCCCGACCGGCTTGCCAGCCGCACCCAGTCGCCTTCATGGATGCCGCGGTTCTCGGCATCGTGCGGGTGGATTTCCAGCACGTCTTCGGCATGCCAGGTGCTGTTCGCCGTGCGCCGGGTCTGCGCGCCGACGTTGTACTGGCTAAGGATGCGCCCGGTGGTCAGCAGCAGCGGGAAGCGCGGCCCGGTCTTCTCATCGGTCGGCACATATTCGGTGACGATGAACCGCCNCTTGCCGCGCACGAAGCCATCGACATGCACCAGCGGCGTGCCCTCCGGCGCCTTGTCGTTGCAGGGCCACTGCACCGAGCCCATCTCTTCCAGCAGGTCATAGGACACGCGGGCAAAGCTGGGCGTGGTCAGCGCGATCTCGTCCATGATCTGGCTGGGATGGGTATAGCCCCAGGTCGCGCGGCTACCTTTTCCAGNCATGGTATTGGCCAGCATCTGCGTCACTTCCCAGTCGGCATAATCCGCCTTGGGCGCCATCACCTTGCGCACGCGGTTGATGCGGCGCTCGGCATTGGTGAAGGTGCCGTCCTTTTCCAGGAAGGACGAGCCGGGGAAGAATACATGGGCATAGTTCGCCGTCTCGTTCAGGAACAGGTCGTGGACGATGACACAGTCCATCGCTGCCAGACCGGCCGAGACATGCTTGGTGTCCGGGTCCGATTGCAGGATGTCCTCGCCCTGGCAGTAGAGCCCCTTGAACGTGCCATCCACCGCCGCGTCCAGCATGTTGGGGATGCGCAGGCCCGGCTCGGGGTCGATCTGCACGCCCCAGGCTTTTTCAAAGATCGCGCGGACCTCGGGCCCCTTCACATGGCGATAGCCCGGCAGCTCATGCGGGAAGGACCCCATGTCGCAAGAGCCCTGCACGTTGTTCTGGCCGCGCAGCGGGTTCACGCCCACGCCCGGCCGGCCGATGTTGCCGGTCAGCATGGCGAGGTTGGCGATGCCGATGACCGTGGTCGACCNCTGCGAATGCTCGGTCACCCNCAGGCCGTAATAGATCGCCGCATTGCCGCCCTTGGCATAAAGCCNTGCCGCGCCGCGGATTTCCTCGGCNNTTAAGACGCCGGACACCACCTGCACCGTCTCGGGCGAGTGGCGCTTGTCGCTGATGAACTCGGCATNAGGCCAGAACTCGTCCCAGTCGCAGCGGCTGCGGATGAACTCTTCGTTGTACAGCTTCTCGGTCACGATCACATGCGCCAGCGCCGACACGATGGCGACATTGGTGCCCGGCGTCAGCGCCAGGTGATGCGCCGCCCTGTAATGCGCGCCTTCCACCGTCTCGGTGCGGCGCGGATCGACGACGATCAGCTTTGCCCNCTGCCGCAGCCGCTTCTTCATGCGGCTGGCAAAGACCGGGTGGCCGGAATGCGGGTTGGCACCGATCACCACGATCACGTCCGCCGCCTCGACCGAGTCGAAATCCTGCGTGCTTACCGAGGTGCCGAAGGTCTGGCCCAGGCCATAGCCGGTGGGCGAATGGCAGACGCGGGCGCAGGTGTCGGTGTTGTTGTTCAGGAATACCGCGCGGGCCAGCTTCTGCACCAGATAGGTTTCCTCGTTGGTGCAGCGGCTGGAGGTGATCACGCCGATGGACTGGCGGCCGTACTTTTCCTGGATCGCGGCCATGCGGCTGGCAGCGAAGTCCATCGCCTCGGTCCAGCTGACCTCCTGCCAGGGGTCGGTGATCGAATCGCGGATCATCGGCTTCAGGATGCGGTCCTTGTGCGTGGCATAACCCCAGGCAAAGCGGCCCTTCACGCAGGAATGGCCGCGGTTGGCCTTGCCGTTCTTCCACGGCGTCATGCGCACCAGTTCGTCGCCGCGCATCTCGGCCTTGAACTGGCAGCCCACGCCGCAATAGGCGCAGGTGGTGATGACGGAATGCGACGGCGTGCCGATCTCGATGACGGTGTTTTCCTGCAGCGTCGCGGTCGGGCAGGCCTGCACGCAGGCGCCGCAGGACACGCAGTCGGACGACAGCGCCGTGTCATTGCGCATACCGAAGGACACGCGGCTGTCGAAGCCCCGGCCTTCGATGGTCAGCGCGAAGGTGCCTTGCACCTCTTCGCAGGCCCGCACGCAGCGCGAGCAGACGATGCATTTGGCCGGGTCATAGGTGAAATAGGGGTTGGACGTGTCCTTGGCCTTCCACTGCGGGTTGGCCTCGCCGCTGGTGTTCTTCGCCCGGAAATGCGTGTCCACCGCTTCATAGCGCACGTCGCGCAGGCCCACGGCGCCCGCCATGTCCTGCAACTCGCAATCGCCGTTGGCCGAGCAGGTCAGGCAATCCAGCGGGTGGTCGCTGATGTAAAGCTCCATCACCCCGCGGCGCAGCTGCTTCAGCTTGCCGGTCTGGGTGTGGACCTTCAGACCGGCAGCGACCGGCGTGGTGCAAGAGGNCGCCGTACCGGCGCGGCCCTCAATCTCCACCAGGCACAGCCNGCAGGACCCGAAGGCATCGACCGAATCCGTGGCGCAAAGCTTCGGCACTTGAATGCCGAGCTCCGCCGCGGCGCGCATGATCGAGGTGCCTTCCGGCACCGTCACGTCAAACCCGTCGATGGTCAGCGTCACCAGCGCCTTCGACTTCGCGGCGGGGGTGCCGAAATCGCGGTCGGGAATGATGAAGTCCTTCATTCGGCGGTTCCTTTCCGGGCGGCAAGCTGGTGGGCGACGATGGCATTGGCATGGCCGTGGCCCATGCCGTGAGTCCTTTCAGAAAGCCGACAATCTGCATGTGCGGCTTGTCCAGCATCGGCGCGAGGATATCGAACCAATGCTGCATGGGCTGGCCATATTTCGCCTCGATGGAAGGGAAGTACGAGGCCGGTCCCTTGACCTTTCGCTCATTCCGCCGCCTCCCGCATCACGGCGAAGTCGTCGGGGAAATGGGTCAGCGCCGACATCACCGGATAGGGCGTGAAGCCGCCCAGCGCGCACAGCGAGCCTACCTTCATCGTCTCGCACAGGTCGGTCAGCAGCGGGATCGCCGCGGTATCGCCGCGTGCGATGCGGTCCACGGTTTCCACGCCACGCACCGCGCCCAGGCGGCAGGGGGTGCACTTGCCGCAGGACTCGATCGCGCAGAACTCCAGCGCGAAGCGCGCCATCTTCAGCATGTCCACCGAGTCGTCTGCGATGGTCAAACCGGCATGGCCGATCAGCCCGCCGCGCGCCGCGAAATCCTCATAGGTGAAGGGCGTGTCGAACAGGGCGCGGGGGAACCAGGCACCCAGCGGCCCGCCGACCTGCACCGCCTTCACCGGGCGTCCGTTCGCCGTGCCGCCGCCGATGTCATCGACGATCTCGCCCAGCGTCAGGCCGAAGGCGGTCTCGAACAGCCCGCCGTATTTCACGTTGCCCGCCAGTTGCAGCGCCATGGTGCCATGCGACCGGCCCAGGCCGAAATTCTTGTAGAAGGCGGCGCCGCGATCCAGGATCACCGGCACCGAGGCCAGCGAGATCACGTTGTTCACAACGGTCGGCTTGCCCAGGAAACCCTGCAGCGCCAANNGCAGCGGCGGCTTGGCGCGCACCACGCCGCGCTTGCCTTCCAGGCTGTTCAGAAGCGAGGTTTCCTCGCCGCAGACATAGGCCCCGGCGCCGACGCGCACCTCCATGTCGAAGGCACGGCCCGAGCCAAGGACCGACTTGCCCAGCACGCCCGCCGCGCGGGCAATCTCGATGGCCTTGCCCATCTGGCTGACCGCATCGGGATATTCCGACCGGGTGTAAATGAAGCCATGCGTCGCGCCCACGGCCAGACCGGCAATCGCCATGCCCTCGATCAGCGTGAAAGGGTCGCCCTCCATCAGCATGCGGTCGGCGAATGTGGCGCTGTCGCCTTCATCCGCGTTGCAGACGATGTATTTCCGGTCCGCCTTGGCGGTGCGCACCGTCTCCCACTTGATCCCCGTGGGGAACCCCGCGCCGCCCCGGCCGCGAAGTCCGGATTCCGNGACTTCGTGCACGATGTCCGCATCGGACATCGTCAGCGCCCGTTTCAACCCCTTCAGCCCGTGATGAAGTTCGTATTCTGCAAGCGACAGCGGGTCGATGATGCCGCAGCGCGCAAAGGTCAGCCGCGTCTGGCGCAGCATCCAGGGCAGTTCCTCGGTCAGACCCAGGGCCTTGGGATGTGCCGCCAGATCGCCGAACAGCGCAGGTACATCGGCCGGAGTCATCGGGCCAAAGGCAAAGCGGCCCAGGTCGGTCGCCACTTCCACCAGCGGCTCCAGCCAGACCATGCCGCGGCTGCCGTTGCGCACCAGCGTGATCTCGACACCGCGCCGCGCGGCTTCGGCCACCACGGCGGCGGCCACCTCATCGGAACCCAGCGCCTTGGCCGCCGCATCCAGGGGAACGAAAATCCGCATCAGCGCATCCCCCGATGATCGCATCGACCTTCTCTTCATCCAGCCGCCCGACCAGCTTGCCGTCCACCTGAGCCGCCGGGCCGCAGGCGCAGAGGCCCAGGCAGAACACCGGCTCCAGCGCCACGCCGCTTCTACCTGCCCATGCCAGTCCACGCCCAGCTTGGCCTTCACATGATCCGCCACGCGGTCAGCCCCTGCGCCTGGCAGGCCTCGGCGCGGCACAGCCGGATGGTGGGGCCGTTTACGCATGGTCGCGGTAGTCGTGGTAGAAGCTGACGACGCCATGCACCTCGGCCCGCGTCAGTTGCAGCGCCTCGGCAATCACCGGCAGCGCCTCTTGCGGCACATAGCCGAAGGCATGCTGCACCGCGTGCAGGATGGGCAGCAGCGGCCCTTCCATCCCCTCGTGTTCGGCAAGGATCTCCTCACGCGGGAAACAAGCTGCGGATCGTGCGATGTCATCGGCTGCCCCTTGGTGGCTTGGGGCCGGTGATACGCGAGTCGATAGGGAAATCAATGTCGATTTCCCGTCGCTTGATAGGCGCTGTCTATCGCCGCGCCAGCCGCCCCGCCTCGTCCAGCAGCGCCGCAATCACCGGCGTCTGCGGGTCGCGCGCGGCGGCGATCAGGCCCACGGAATGCTCGGCCTCCGGCTGAACAATCGGAATCGCCACCAGCCCCGCCCCGCCGGTAAACATCTGCGCCAGCTTCGTCGGCACGATCGACGCCCACAGCCCGGTGCGCACATGGGACACCAGCGCGATGGTGGAATTCGATTCCACCGGCGCCTGCACCGAGGTCCCCACATCCGCCAGAAGCTGGTTCACGATGCGCCGGTTCTGCATGTCGCCGGTCAAGAGGCACAGGGGCTGTTCCGCCACCTCGGCCCAGGTCACCTGCGCCCGCCCCGCCAGCGCCGTGCCGGGGGCGCAGAGGAACCGGTAGAACTCGGTATACAGCGGCACCTGCGCCACCCGGCCCAGCGGTTCGTTGTCCAGGTAGGTGATGCCAAGATCCAGCTCCAGCCGCTCGATGCCTACCAGAATCTCGACCGAGGTGCGCGACAACCAGGAAATCCGCACGTTGGGATGCCGCGCCAGGAACGGCGCCGACAGGTCGGCCACCATGGGCAGCGCCGTCGGGATCACCCCGATGCGCAGGTTGCCCGACAGGCCGAAGCGCACCGCCCGCATCTCGTCCTTCATCGCGCGCATGTCACCCACGATGCGCCGCGCCCAGTCCAGCACGCGCTGGCCCTCCGGCGTCAGCCCCTGAAAGCGCGAGCCGCGGAAGACGAGCTGCACGCCCAGCTGATCCTCCAGCTGGCGGATGGCGCTGGACAGCGTCGGCTGCGTCACGCCGCAGGCCTCGGCCGCCCGGCCGAAATGGCGGGTGTTGGCCAGCGCCAGGAACATTTCCAGCTTGTCGATCATGAAAACACCCTGCCCCGGTCCGGGGCAGGGTGCAATCCGCCTGGCCTTGGGATCGCCCGCCTATTCGGCGGCGATGGTCGTCACCGGCTTGGGTCCGGCAAGGGCGGCCACGCGGTCGCGCAGGTCGCGCTGACCCTCTTCCAGCCCGTCGATCCGTTCGGCCAGCTCGTGCGGCGCCANCTCCACGGGTTCCTCTTCCTTCGGCCCGACCACGCCCTTGAAGGCCCAGCCGATCAGCCGCGACAGGTCGTCCATGATCAGGAAGAAGGCCGNCACGATCACCAGGCTCAGCACCGCCGACATCATGATGCCGCCGATCACCGCCGTGGCCATGGGCGCACGGAAGGCCCCACCTTCGCCCACGCCCAGGGCCGAGGGCAGCATGCCCGCCGACATGGCGATGGAGGTCATCACGATGGGCTGCGCCCGCTTGTGCCCGGCCTCGACCACCGCCTTGAACCGGTCCATGCCCCGCGCCCGCATCTCGATGGCGAAATCGACCAGCAGGATGGCGTTCTTGGTGACGATACCCATCAGCATCAAAATCCCGATCAGCACCGGCATCGACAGCGCCGAATTGGTCAGGATCAGCGCCGCCGCCACACCGCCGATGGCCAGGGGCAGCGAGAACAGGATGGTGAAGGGTTGGATCACCGATCCGAACAGCAGGATCAGCACCGTCAGAACCAGAAGCAGGCCCATCATCATGGCATTGCCGAAGCTGGTCATCAGTTCCGCCTGAATCTCGGCATCCCCGGCCGAGGCGACATGGACCGAGCCCGGCAGTTCCACCCCGCNCACGATCTCGTTGAAACGGTCGGTCGCGGTGCCCAGCGCCACGCCCACCGGCAGGTTGGCGCCGATGGTGGCCTTCCGCTCGCGGTTCAGGCGTTCCACCATCGCCTACCCTTCGGCCAGCGACACATCGGCCACCACCGACANGGGCACCGCGGTGCCCGTGGCCGTGGTCACCTTCAGCGCGGCGATGCGCGTCAGGTCCTGCCGCGCCTCGTCGTTCAGCCGCACCCTGACCGGGATCAGCCGGTTGTCGATGCTCAGCTTCGCCAGCGCCGCGTCGCTGTCGCCCAGCGTCGCCACGCGCAGCGTATTGGCGATGTCCTGCGTCGTCACACCCAGCCGCGCCGCGACCTCGGCCTTGGGCGTCACCTGGATTTCCGGCCGGGGCAACGCACCTTCCGAGGCGACGTTGGCCAGAAGCGGATCGCCCGACAGCGCGGTTTCCAGCCGCCGCACCGCCTCGTTCAGGTTGGCCTCGTTGTTGGACAGGATCGAGAAGGAGATATCCCGCTCGCCCCGGTCGTTCAGCTTGAACGCCCGCACGTCGGGAATGTCCTTCAACCGCTCGAAAATCTGCGCCTCGATGACGTTCTGCGNGATCTCGCGGCCGCTGGATTGCGATTCCGGCAGCAGCGGGCCGACAACCGGCACGCTGCGGGCTATGCTCATCAGCTTGTGAACCAGCGAATGGTCCAGCTTTTCCAGCGTGACGGTCAGCGAGGCGCGGCGCACGTCCAGATCGCCGGTGGGCGAGGACCCACCCAGCACGAAGATGTTCTCGATCCCGTCGATGTCCTGGATCGCGGCCCGCATCGCCTGCGTGGTCGCATCCGTCTCGTCCAGCGTGGCGCCGGGCGGCAGTTCGACCGAAACCGAGATGCGGCTCACGTCCTCGGGCGGCATGAAGCTGCCCGGCACCTGGAGCATGTAGTAGACCGACACCGCCAGCACGCCAAAGGCGCCGAACAGCGTCAGATAGCGCGAGGGGATGAACAGGAAGCGGCTGTTGGTGGTCTTGGACACCACCCACAGATAGCCGCGCATGAAGAGGCCGTCCTTGGCGCCGTCCTCGTGCGAGGCGTCCGAGGACCGCATCAGGTAAGCCGCCATCATCGGCGTGATCAGCCGCGCCACCGCCAGCGAGAACAGCACGGCAATCGCCACGGTCAGGCCGAACTGGCGGAAATACTGGCCGGGAATGCCGGGCATGAAGCTGACCGGCACGAAGACCGCCACGATGGTGAACGAGGTCGCAATCACCGCCAGCCCGATCTCGTCGGCGGCGTCGATGGCGGCGCGGTAGGGCGTCTTGCCCATGCCGATGTGGCGCTCGATATTCTCGATCTCGACGATGGCGTCATCCACCAGGATACCGGTCGCCAGCGTCAGCGCCAGGAAAGACACCAGGTTCAGCGAGAACCCCAGCAGGTCCATCACCCAAAAGGTGGGAATGGCCGACAGCGGCAGCGCCATGGCGGCAATCGCCGTGGCGCGCCAGTTGCGCAGGAAGGCAAAGACCACCAGCACCGCCAGGATCGCGCCCTCGATCAGCGTGTGCAACGCGGATTNGTAATTGCCATAGGTATAGAACACCGTGTCGCCGACCATCTTGATGGTGACATCGGGGTGTTCGGTCCGCAGCTTGTCGATGGTGGTGTTGACGGTTTCCGCCACGCTGACTTCCGAGGCGCCCTTGGCCCGGAACACCGAGAAGGTCACCACCTGCTCGCCGTTGAAGCGCGAGAAGCTGCGCAGTTCCTGATAGGTGTCGTTGATCTGGCCCAGGTCGGACAGCCGCACATGGCGGCCGGACCCCAGCGCAATCGTGGTGTTGGACAGCTTTTCCACGGTCTGGGCATCGCCCAGGGTGCGGATCACTTGTTCGCCCGCGCCCAGTTCCGACCGGTAAGCGCCCAGGTTGGTGTTGGTGGCGCGCAGCTGCGCCGAAACCGCGTAAGCGGTGATGCCGTAACTGTCCAGCTTCACCGGGTCCAGCTCGATGCGGATCTCGCGGTCGGCGCCGCCATAGCGGTCCACCCGGCCCACGCCGGCCTGGCCCTGCAGGGCGCGCTTGATGGTGTCGTCCACGAACCACGACAACTGCTCGATGGTCATGTCCGGCGCCGAGACGGCGAAGGTCATGATCGCCTGGCCTTCCACATCGACCCGGCTGACGATGGGCGCATCCACATCGCCCGGCAGGTCGCCGCGGATGCGGTCGATCGCGTCCTTCACATCCTGCACCGCCTTGTCGGTCGGCACTTCCATGCGGAATTCCACCGCCGTGGTCGACACGCCGTCCGACACCGTGGACATGATGTTCTTCACGCCGGAAATCCCGGCCACCGCGTCCTCGATCTCCTTGGTGACCTGCGTCTCCATCTCGGCGGGCGCCGCGCCCTGCTGCGTCACCATGACCGAGACCAGCGGCACGTCGATGTTCGGGAAGCGCGTGATCGGCAGGGTGTTGAAGCTGTTCCAGCCCAGCACCAGCAGCATGACAAAGGCCAGAAGCGGCGCAACCGGGTTGCGGATCGACCAGGCAGAGAAATTCATCGCTGTTACCTCAATTGGTCGCCGCAACGACCGGGTTCACCCGGTCGCCGTCGCGCACGAAGGCGTAAACTTTGGTCACCACCATGTCGCCGGGTTCCAGCCCGGTGACGATCTCTACATAGCCGCCGTCGCGGATGCCCGTGGTCACCGGCACGCGGCTCACCAGGCCATCAGCCGAGACCTTCATCACCGTGGCCCCGCCTTCCGGCGCTGAACCCACCGCCGTCACCGGCACCGCCACCGCCTGCCGTTCGGCCACCAGCACCTCGGCATCCAGGAACATGCCCGACCGCACCGCGTCCGTCTGGTCGATGCTAATGCGCGCCCGGCCCAGCCGGGTTGCCGCGTCAATCGTNNACTCCACCAGCCGCACCGTGCCGGTCAGCCCGGCCGAGGCGCCCACGCCCGCCATCTTCACCGTCTGGCCCGGCTTCAGCTTCAGGATGTCGCGCTCGGCCACATCGGCCTGCAATTCCAGCGCGCCGTCGCGGATGATCACGAACATCGGCTGCCCCGCGGCCGAGGCGACGCCGCCCACCAGCGCATTGCGCGCCACCACCTCACCGGCCACCGGCGCCTTCACCTCGGTGCGCTCCAGTTGCAGCTTGATGTTGGCCAGCTGCGCCTCGGCCAGCGCCAGCTGCGCTTTGGCCGCCTCCAGCGACTGCGTCGCCACCATCACCCGCGCCTTGGCCGACACCGCCGCGGCATCGGCATTGTCCGCCTGCGCCTGGCTGGCCGTCCCGTTCGCCTGCAACTTCTTCGTGCGGTCCGCCACGCGCTGCGCCTCGTCCGCCGTGGATTTCGCCTCGATCAGGCTCGCCTCGCCCTGCGCGATGGTGGCCTTGGCCCCCGCCACGGAGGCCTCGAACTGGCTTTGCTGCAAGGTCAGCGTCGAATTGGACAGCTTCGCCAACACCTGCCCGGCCTGCACCATATCGCCCACCTCGGCCAGCAGGCTCTCGATGGGCTGGCCCTCGATCAGCGGCGCCACGTTCACGCTTTCCACCGGGCCAACCAGCCCCGTGGCAATGACGCGGTCGCGCAGCGCCCGCTCGGTGGCCGAAGACACGGTAATCGTAAGCAACACGGCCTGCGGTTCCGCAGCCGGAGCCGTCTCGGCCAGCACGGGCGCGGCCAGCGCCATCAGAAGGGCAGAAGCAAGGATCAGGCGCATGGGTCAGCCTTTCGCGGCATCGCTGGCAATTTCATCAAGCGTGCGGTCGATGGTCCGCACGATCAGCTCGGTCAGGGCCGCCCCCGCGCGCCGGGGTCGNNGGCGTGTGCATGCCCGCCCCTTCACCAGCAGGATGATCAGCCGGGCGTGGTCGGCATAGCGCCGCCCGGCCTCTTCCGGGTCCAGCCCGGTGGCCAGCGCGAAGGCGCGCACCAGATGGTCCACGATCAGCGCCTCCATCCGGTCGGAAATCGCGCGGATCTCCGGCTTGCGATGCGCCGCCGCCTGGATCTCGGCCCACATCCGCCCGTCGTCATGGGTGCAGATGCCCTCTTCCACCTTCATCCGCAGCGCCGCGCGCAGCCGCCCCATCGGATCGGGCGCCTGCTCGACGGCGGCGAACTCGCTTTCCACCTCGATCAGGTCATGGGTGATGAAAGCCTCGACGATGGCGGCCTTCGACGGGAAGTAGCGGTAGAAATTCCCCACGCTCATCCCCGCCGCCCGCGCCAGATCCTGCATCGAGGCGCCGTCAAAGCCCTTTTCGGCAAAGGCCTGACGGATGCCCGACAGGATCTCCGCACTGCGCAGATCGAAGGGAGAGGGAGGAGATTCGGCGGCGACAGCCATGGCAAGCCCTGAATGAACGTTCATTCAGGCGATTTAGAGGCAAGATGTCGCGGGTCAAGGGGGATATGGGGCGAAGCCGCGAAAGTCAGGGGGCAGGCGAAACTCTGCCTGCGGCTGCGGCAATTCCGCAGCCGTCGATCCGCAAGGGAAGGCCGCTGTCAGCCGTCGATCTCGCGCGGGACGACGAAATCCACCGCGGTGCCGCTGCCAAAGCCGACCTCGGCCCAGGTCTCGGCGGCGAAATCCACCACCAGCGTCGCGCCGGTGGGAAAGCGGTGGAACTCCGGGTTGGCCGGGGCATGGCTGACCAGACGCTCGGCGAACTCGGCAATGCCGGGGTTGTGGCCGATCATCATCACCGTCTCGCCCTTGCCATGGCGCAGCACCGCCAGCATCACATCCGGCCCGGCATGGTACAGCGGCTTCAGCTCCAGGATCGGCGTGCCGGGCAGGGCAGGGGCGATGCCGCTCCAGGTCTTGCGGGTGCGCAGCGCATCCGAACACAGCACCTCGTCCGGCACATAGCCGCGGCTCGCCAGCCATTGCCCCAGATCGGCCGCCGCCGCCTTGCCACGCGCGTTCAGCGGGCGGTCATGGTCGGCGACGGTGGGATCGTCCCAGCTCGACTTGGCGTGGCGCGTCAGGATCAGGCGCTTCATCGGTGGAACTGCCTCATGTGATAGGCCGACTGTTCCGGCACTCTTGCATAGGCTTGCGAGACCGGGCAAGTGCGACGCACGGCACAGCCGTTCGTCATGCAGTCCTGTCCCGCTTCGCTGTCCAGGAAGTCATGGCACCGCGGCACGTCATAGCCCGCCCCGGTCAGCGCCCCGGCCGGGCAGGCGGTCAGGCACGGCGCGGCACAGGTCTCGCATGGCTTCGCGGCCACCGGCGGCAGATCGACCGCCGCCTTCAGCGCCAGCGCCCCGCGGAAACTGACGAACAGCCCCTGCGTCTCATGCACCAAGAGCCGCACCGGGCTGTCCCAGACCCGCCCGGTGCGCAGCGCCCATTGATAGAACGGATGGTAAGGCGGCCCGCCAAGGGAAACAGCGCCTTGGCCCCCAGATCGCAGGCCATCCGCCCGATCACCCGCCGCGACCAGCGGTCCACCGGATCGGCCGCGCCATCCCATTCCGGCGCCAAGGTCAGATGCGCCCAGAACCCCTCGGCTTACCCCAACAGCAGCAGCGTCCGCGTGCCCGCAGGCAGGGCCGGGTCGCCCTCGGCCGCAAACCCGCCCAGCACCTCCAGCCGCTCGGCGGCGGCCCGCCCGGCGATCTCTGCCAGCGTCAGCGGAACGGCAGCCACAGGCTCCACCCCAGTCTTGCTTACCGCTCGTCCTGCCACTCCAACCCCACAGTCATTGCCGAAACCCCGCCCTGCGCCTCGGCGCGATAGGTGCCGAACAGCCGGTCCCAGACCGACAGCGCAAAGCCGTAATTGCTGTCATGCTCCTCGCGCCGGATCGAATGATGCACCCTATGCATGTCCGGCGTCACCAGCACCCGGCGCAGCGCCCGGTCCAGCCCGCTAAGCAGCGCCAGGTTCGCGTGGTTGAACAGGGCTGTGCCGTTAAGCAGCACCTCGAACGCCAGCACCGCCACCGCCGCTTACCCCAAAAGATAGACCAGCACGATCTTCAACCCCATCGAGGCCGCAATCTCCACCGGATGAAACCGTACCGCCGTGGTCACGTCCATGTCGCGGTCAGCGTGGTGGACGCGGTGAAAGCGCCAGAACAGCGGCACCTTGTGCGTCACCAGATGCTGCGCCCAGATAGCCAGGTCCAAGACCAACACAGCCAGCAGGATTTCCAGCCAGGGCGCCCAATCCAGCCGGTTGAACAGACCCCAGCCCTGAGCCGCGGCATCCAGCGCCGCCCCCACCGCCAGCGCNNCGAGGAAGACCGCCATCGCCCGCAACACGACCGTGTCCAAAACCGTGATCGACAGGTTGGTGATCCAGCGCGATCCCCGCGGCAAGGCCCGCACCCGCCGCGGTGCCCAGGCCTCCAGCCCGGCGAACACCAGGAACAGCCCCAGAAACACCGTCAGACGGATTGCCGCTTCGTACCATGTCTCCCCCTCGGTCAGGTGTCCAGACTAGCCCCGATTGTTCCGGCCGCAATGGCCGAAGTAGCAGGCCGCGCCCTCAGCGCCGGACATGCGGCTTCACCCGCGGCTCGGTCGAGCGAATCTGCGACCCCGCGCCGTGGTCGGTGAACAGTTCCAGAATGCAGGCATTGGCCACCCGCCCGTCCAGGATCGTCACCGCCCGCACGCCCTGGTCCAGTGCCGCCAGCGCGGTTTCGGTCTTGGNGATCATGCCGCCCGCGATCACCCCCTCGCGGGTCATCGCGCGCACCTCTTCCGGCGTGATCTGCGTCATCACCTCGCCCGCGGCATTCTTCACGCCCGACACATCGGTCAGCAGCAGCAGCCGGTCGGCTTTCAGCGCCCCGGCAATCGCCCCCGCGGCGGTGTCGCCGTTCACGTTGAAGGTCTCGTTGTCGGCCATGCCGGTCGCCACCGGCGCCACCACCGGGATGATCCCGGCATTGTACAGGTCGCGCAGCACCTGGACGTTCATCTCGACCGGGCGGCCCACGAAACCCAGTTCCGGGTCGTCGGCCTCGCAGACCATCAGATCGTCGTCCTTGCCGGAAATCCCCACGGCCCGGCCGCCCTGGTCGTTGATCGCCTGCACGATGCGCTTGTTGACCAGGCCCGACAGGATCATCTCGACCACTTCCACCGTGGCCTTGTCGGTGACGCGCTTGCCCTTCACGAATTCCGACTTGATGCCCAGCTTGCCCAGCATCTCGTTGATCATCGGCCCGCCGCCATGCACGACCACCGGGTTCACCCCGACCTGGCGCATCAGCACGATGTCGCGGGCGAATTCAGCCATGGCGGCATCGTCGCCCATGGCGTTGCCGCCGAACTTCACCACCACCACCGCGCCGGAATAGCGCTGCAGATAGGGCAGGGCTTCGGACAGGATCTTGGCGGTCGCGGCGGCGTCTTGCATGGATGCGGTCTGCTTCTTCATCGGGCCCTCCGGGGGCGGGACGCGGATGGCGCCCGTCCTAGCGGCTTTGCGCGACCCTGCCAAGACAAACCACATGCGGCGAAAGATGAAGTCCGTTAATGCGGGCGGCCAAGCCTTTGATATCATTGATGCGAGGCAAGCGTCCAAGCTCGGACGCCCCTTGCCATTCCCGCCGCTTTATCCGACCCTCGCCCCCGAACCGGAGGCCAGAATGACCCGCCAGAAAACCCTCGTCCTCACCGGCGCCAGCCGCGGCATCGGCCACGCCACCGTGAAACGGTTCGAATCNCGGGGCTGGCGCATCCTGACCTGCTCGCGCCANCCCTTTGANCCCCGCTGCCCCTGGCCCGGCGGCGAAAAGGCCCATGTCCAGATCGACCTCGCCGACCCCAATAAGACCATCGCGGCGCTGGAGACCATCAAGGAAAAGCTCGACGGCTTACTCGACGCCCTGGTCAACAACGCNATCTCGCCCAAGGGTCCGGGCGGCAGCCANCTGAACACCATCGAGACCGACCTGCGGACCTGGGGCCAGGTCTTCCACGTCAACTTCTTCGCCCCCATCGTGCTGGCCCGCGGGTTGAAGGACGAGCTGGTGGCGGCCCAGGGCTCGGTGGTGAACGTCACCTCGATCGCCATCNNCCGCGTCCACCCCTTCGTTAGCGCCGCCTATGCCACCTCAAAGGCCGCGCTGGCGGCGCTGACCCGCGAGATGGCCCACGACTTCGGNCCCCTCGGCGTGCGGGTGAACGCCATCGCCCCCGGCGAGGTAGAGACCGCCATCCTCTCNCCCGGCACCGACAAGATCGTCGAGCAGCTTCCTNNCCGCCGCCTCGGCCAGCCGAAAGAGGTGGCCGACGTGATCTGGTTCCTCTGTTCGGACCAGTCCAGCTACATCTCGGGCGCCGAAATCCCGATCAACGGCGCCCAGCACGTCTGACTATTCCAGCCCGGCGATCAGCGCCCGCAGCGTCTCGANTCCCTCGCCCTTTTCCGAGCTTGTCACCACGATCTCGGGGTAAGCCGCCGGGTGCTTCGCCAGCGCCGCCTTCACCTGGGCCACGGTTTCGTCCCGCGTCTCGCGGTTCACCTTGTCGGCCTTGGTGATCACGGCCTGGAATGTCACGGCCGACTTGTCCAGAAGCCCGAGGATCTCCTCGTCCACCGCCTTCACGCCATGCCGCATGTCGATCAGCACGAAGGCCCGCCGCAGCGTCTGCCGCCCGGCCAGATAGCTTTTCAACAGCGCCTGCCACTTGGCGACCACGGCCACCGGCGCCTCGGCATAGCCATAGCCGGGCAGGTCCACCATGTAGCGGCTGTCGCCAAGCGCAAAGTAGTTGATCTCCTGCGTCCGCCCCGGCGTGTTGGACGCGCGGGCCAGGTTCTTGCGGTTGGTCAGCGCGTTGATCAGGCTGGACTTGCCCACGCTCGACCGCCCGGCAAAGCACACCTCGACCCGGTCGGCCAGCGGCAGGCCCGCCATGGCCGTGACGCCCTTCACGAAATCCACCGGCCCGGCGAACAACAGCCGCCCGGCCTCGCGCGCGGCGTCATCGGGTTCGGNGGCAAGCGTGAAGGTCAACCCGGTCATGCCACCACCCCGTCACCCACTTCCACCATGCCGCCGCGGATCACGCGGGCATAGACGCCGAAATCCTCGTGGCCAAAGCCCGCCTCCAGCGCCTGCAACAGCTCGACATCCTGCCGACCCGTCACGGGATTGGCGCAGGTGGCGCGGCAGCGGGTGATGCGGGCCTCCCNCAGCACTGCGCCGCCCACCGTGATCTCCTGCCCGACAAGACCAAACTCGGCCCAGGGCGCCCAGCCTTCGACCCAGAGATTTCCGCGGAAGCGGTGGATCGACAGGTCCTGCCCCACGCGCGCCGACAGATCGGCCAGCGACGAAAGCGACAGCACGGCGACGAAAGGCTCGGGCACATCGGTCATCGGCTTCCCGGGCAGGTGGACCACATGCGCCGGATCAGGCCGGTTCGCGGGCCAGAGCGGGCGCAGCCAGGCCAGCAGCCGCGCCTGATCGGCAGGATCATCCAAAGCCACCGAGATCGCCACAATTCNGGGATGCGCCAGCACCAGCCGCCGCGCCGCCTCGTCGCCGGTGCAGGTCACCGCCATCAGCGCGGGCGAGGCCCAGCCCCGCACGAAGTTCATCTTGGGCGCCCAGCCCTCGGGCCGCGCCCCAAAGCGGGCAGCCTCATGCGCCACCGCCCATTCCCGGTCGANGGGAAACGCGCGGTCCTCTGTCAGGACCGNCGCGCGGATTTCCTCGAAACCGATGGATTTGACCGGGTGGCGGCACAGATGCGCCAGCCGCCCGGCCGCTGCCGGTTGCGTCGGTCCCTTCTTCGCCGCGGGCGCCTTCGGCGAATTGGCGGCGGTTTGCGCTTACTGGCCTTGGGCTTGCGGCTGAACGCGCTGCGGATGTTGCCGAACACGTCCGGCGGGTGGCCGTGGCTGGTCATGATCGCATATTGCTGCACGAAGGTGATGGTGTTGTTGGTGATCCAGTACAGCACCAGACCGCTGGCAAAGCTGCCCAGCATGAACATGAAGATCCACGGCATCCAGGCAAAGATCGCGGCCTGCGCCGGATCGGTAGGCGTGGGGTTCAGCTTCTGCTGCAGCCACATGCTGATCCCCAGAAGAATGGGCAGCACGCCGATGAAGACCATCGCCAGCAGCGTGCCNNATGCTTGCGCCGCCCAGGGCAGCAGGCCGAACAGGTTGAACAGCGACGAGGGGTCGGGCGCCGACAGGTCGCGCAGCCAGCCGAAGAACGGCGCGTGGCGCAGTTCGATGGTGACGAAGATCACCTTGTAGAGCGAGAAGAAGATNNCGATCTGGATCAGGATCGGCAGGCAGCCCGCGGCCGGGTTCACCTTCTTGTCCTTGTAAAGCTGCATCATCTCGCGCTGCAGCTTCTGCTTGTCCTCGCTTACGCGTTCCTTCAGCGCCTCCATCTCGGGCTGCAGTTCCTTCATGCGCGCCATCGAGACATAGGATTTGTAGGCCAAGGGCAGCACCAGCACCTTCAGCACGAAGGTCAGGGCGATGATGGCCAGGCCCATGTTGCCGATCAGGCCGTGCAGGAAGTGCAGCACGAAGAAGATCGGCTTGGTCAGGAAGAAGAACCAGCCCCAGTCGATCGAATCGAGGAAGCCGGGAACNNCGGCTCAAGATCGGGGCGGTTTGGCGCCGAACAGGCTGGCAATCGCGCCGGGCTCGTTCTGATAGGTGCGGATGGTTTNCCATTCCTTGGCGTNTACGAACAGCCGCGTGGCGCTTTCCACGCTTTGCCCCGGCGCCACGGTGACGACGGGCTGGCGGGTCTCGGTCTGGAAGATCTCGGATTGCGGCAGGTACTTCACCACCGAGGTGAAGGGGGCGCCCTGCTGCGGGATCAGCGTGGACATCCAGTATTTGTCGGTAAAGCCGATCCAGCCATCGGTCTGCGCCTCGGCGATCTGGGCCAGCGCGCCTTCGCGCTCGTCCTTGTCCAGCTTGGCGATGTCCTTGTACTTCAGCTCGGTCAGTTCGCCATCGGTGCGGCCGACCACGCCTTCGTGCAGCACATAGAAATTCTGCAGGCCCTTCGGCTGGCCGTGGCGCGCCACGATGCCATAAGCGAACAGCGAAACCGGCGCCGTGCCGGGGTTCGTGACCTTGTCGGTGACGGTGAACATGTAGTGTTCGTCCACCGAGATGGTGCGCGCATAGGCCAGGCCTTCCGGGCTGGTCCAGGTCAGGGTCAGCGGCTTGTCCGCGGTCAGCGTGGCGCCGGCAGGCGCCTGCCACAGCGTATGGGCGTCGGGCACCTCGGTCGCGGCCAGCGCACCGGCGGGGCCCCAGCCGAAGACGGCGTAATAGGGCTGCGCGCCGTTTTCGGTCACGCCCACGGGCGAGAACAGGCGCACCAGCGGCGAATTGGCGTCCAGCGTCTCGCGGTAGCTGCGCAGCAGCAGGTCGTCGATGCGGGCGCTTACCAGCGAGATCGAGCCTTCCAGTTCCGGCGTGTCGATCTTCACGCGCGGTGCGTTGGCAACGGCCTCGACCGCCGGTGTGGCTGTCGGCGCGGCCGCGGCGGGGGCGGCTTCGGTCTGGGCGGCGGCTTACAGATCGGGCACCTGCGCCTGCTGCACCGGATCGGCTTACGGAAACAGCACGAACCACACCAAGAGCACGATGAAGCTCAGCGCGGTTGCGAGGATGAGGTTCTTGTTCTGATCGTCCATGAGGACAGCCACCGTTCAGCCGTTGATCCCGGTGCTTCAACAGAAGGGGGGCAAAGGTCAAGCGGATTCCCGGAACCGCCCCGCCGCAGGCCCGGCGCCGCAGGCGCGCAAGGCGCCGCGCCCGCACCGTTGCCCTGTTCCGCAGGGTGGGAGCGCAGCACCTGCCAGAGGCCCCGGCCTTCGCCGGGGCGGGGTCGCCCCTGGCCTCCGTCTATCCCGCGCGGTGGCCGATGCGCGGGGTGGGCAGGCGGCGCTGTTCGTGGCCGCGCAGCCAGTCGATGGTATCCTCCAGCGGCATCGGCCGGGCAATGGCATAGCCCTGCACATGGTGACAGCCCAGTTGCGCGCACAGGGCATGCAGCGCGCTGCTTTCCACGCCTTCGGCCAGCGTCTCGACCCCCAGTTGATCGGCCATCGACAGGATCGCCGCCAGCATCCGGCGCTGATCGGCATCCTCGTCCGCGCGCGACACGAAACTGCGGTCGATCTTGATGCGGCGGATCGAGAACCGGCGGATCGAGGTGATCGAGGCATGGCCGGTGCCGAAATCATCCAGGTCCAGCCCGCAGCCAAGCCGCGCCAGCGCCGCGATGTTGCCGACCAGCGCATCATCGTCGGTTTCGGCAAAGACCGATTCCAGCACCTCGATCCCCAGGCGCTGCGGCGCAAGGCCAAAGCGGTCCAGCTCCCACCGCAGCTTTTCGGCCAGCAACGGATCGCGCAGCACCTCGACCGAGGCGTTGATGGCCACCGAGGGCACCTTCAGCCCGGCGGCATCCCACCGGTTCAGCGCGGTCAGCGCCTGGAACAGCATGGCCTCGTGCAGGCGTTCCGACAGGCTNNTAGCGGCCTGGATCGCNNTTAAGAGGAATTCGGAAGGCGCCAGAAGCCCGCGCTTGGGGTGGTGCCAGCGCGCCAGCGCCTCGAACCCCGAGACGGCGCCGGTATCGGTGTTCAGCTGCGGCTGGAAATGCGCGCGGATCTGGCCTTCGTCCAGCGCCGTTTCCAGCACCTGGCGGTCGGCATGGCGCTGGCCGCGGCGCGCGGCCATTTCGGGCGCAAAGGCGCGGATCGCGCCGGCCGCGGCCAGCGCCTCGTCCGCGGCGATCTGGGCGGCATCCAGCAGCGCCTGCGCCCGCGGCGCAGGGCTGCGCCCGCCATGGCAGAACCCGACCGAGCACGAGGTGGCAATCGTCAGCCCGTTCACCGCGAAGGGCGCCGCCACCGCCGCCTGCAGCCGCGACGCCACCTGCACGCAGGTTTCCAGATCCAGCCGCCGCGTGCCCATCAGCGCCACGGCAAAGCCGCCGCCTTCCAGCGCGGCGATGCGGTCGGACCGGCGCAGCACCGCCATCAGCCGGTCGGTGGCCTGGTGCAGCACCTCGACCTGGGCGGTGCGGCCATGGCGGTCCACCAGCCGGGGCATGTCGTCGAATTGCACCACCAGGCAGGCGGCATGGTCCGGCCCGTCACTGGCCAGCGCCGCCTCCAGCCGCGACAACACCTGCGAGCGCATTAAAAGCCCGTCCTCGGCGGTGCTGTCCCCGCGGAAGCGGAAGGCGCTTACCATGACAAAGACCATGGGCAGGCCAAGCGCCATCAGAATCAGGAAGGTTTCGCCCCCCAGCCAGAACGACGCCAGCGTGGCGGCGGGCAGGAACACCATCAGTTCCGGTAAGCGCAGCAGGGCGCCCAGACGGGCCAGTTCGCGAAAGATCGGATCGGCAGCCTTGTGCGCCATGCGCCACTCCCCTGTCGCCCGGCACCAAAGCCGGGACGAAAGGCAGGGTCGGCGGATTTCCAAGGGAAGGTAAACCGCACCACGCGATTTCCGTCGAATTTGAACGGCCTCAGCCGCGCAGGTCGGGCACCCCGCCGTCGCCCTGTGCTGCCAGCGCCAAGGCCGCAAAGTCGAACAGCGCCGGGTCTGCCAGATGCGAGGGCCGCACGTTCATCAGCGCGCGGAACATCACCTGGCGCTTACCGGGGCTGCGCGCCTCCCACTCGTCCAGCAGCTTCTTCACCTGCGCCCGCTGCAACCCCTCCTGGCTGCCGCACAGGTCGCAGGGGATGATCGGATAGCCCATGGCTCGGGCGAATTTCTCGCAATCCGCCTCGGCCACAAAGGCCAGCGGGCGGGCGACGAACAGGTCGCCCTCCTCGTTCAACAGCCGTGGCGGCATGCTGGCCAGCCGCCCGCCGTGGAAGAGGTTCATGAAAAAGGTCTCAAGGATATCATCACGGTGATGTCCAAGCACCACCGTCGAACAGCCTTCTTCCCGCGCGATGCGGTACAGGTTCCCCCGCCGCAGCCGCGAACACAGCGAACACATCGTGCCGCCCGGCGCGATCTTCGATGTCACCACCGAATAGGTGTCCTGGTACTCGATCCGGTGCTCCACCCCCATCCGCGTCAGGAACTCGGGCAGCACCGTCGCCGGAAAGCCGGGTTGCCCCTGATCCAGGTTGCAGGCCAGCAAATCCACCGGCAACAGCCCGCGCCATTTCAGCTCGTGCAGCACGGCCAGCAGCGTATAGCTGTCCTTGCCGCCCGACAGGCAGACCAGCCAGCGCTCGCCCGGACGCGCCATGCCATAGGTCTCGATCGCCTCGCGCGTTTCGCGCACCAGCCGCTTGCGCAGCTTGCGGAACTCGGTGGACGAGGGCGCTCCGTGAAAGAGCGGGTGGATATCGTCAGGGGCGTCGGCGTCGTCAAGCATGTCCTCTCATGCCTCAAGCGGCGCCTCGATGCAAACCGCGCCGGGCTGCGGCGGCATGGTTCTTGTATCGGGCGCCGGATGAGCGCACCCTGATCCGACCCGCGAGGATGCCACATTGGCCCAGAAGTCCGATCCTTTCGCCATCGAACCCGGCATGACGGCGGTCCAGGTCTGCTCGGCCGTGCTGGACCGCGAGGCCCATGCCTTCGCCGCCTACCTTGCCCAGACCATGCTGTCGGGCGATCCTGAAGGCCCGCACCGCGCCCGCGTGGCGCTGCGCCGCCTGCGCTCGGCGGTCTGGGCCTTCGCGCCGATCCTGGATCCGGGCGTGGCGCGCAAGCTGAACCTGACGGCGCGCCACCTGTTCCTGATGCTGGGCGAAATCCGCGATGCCGATGTGCTGCATCAGGCCCATGTCGGCCCGCGGCTGGAACGGGTGCAACTGGCCGAAGCCGCGGCGGCGATCCGCACCCGCGTGCGGCGCGATCTGCGCGACGTGCGCGCCCTGGGGTTCGCCGCTCGGGTCGAGGCGCTGGTGCGGTCCGGCAAATGGCGGGCCGGCGGCAAGACGGCCCGCAAGGCGGCCAGGGCCCCGGCCACCGCCATCGCCCAGGCGGCGCTGGACCGCAGCTGGACCGCCTGCGCCGAAGACGGCCCCGACATCCTGGCCATGCCCGACGAGGTGCTGCACGACCTGCGCAAGCGCATCAAGCGGCTGCGCTATCTGGTGGAATACTTCGGCCCGCTCTGGCCGGGCCTGGCCGAGGCCGCCTGGGCCGACGACCTGCGCGACATGCAGGACGGGTTGGGCACCTATTGCGACCTGCGCCTGGCCGCCGAACGCGGCGTCGCCACCGGCGACCCCGGGGCCGCCCGCGACGCCACCCAGGCCGCGGCGCGAATCTGGTCGCGCTTCCGCGAACGCCCGCCCTTCTGGCACGAACCCGCCGCGGCCGGAGCCACCGCCTTGGGCAAGAGTTAAGTCCAAGTTAAAGCGGCATCGTAACCCATTGAAATCGCTCAATGCGATGGGGCGTCCGAGCTCGGACGCCGCGCCTTAGGCTCAGGGCAGCTCTGCCTCGGCCGCCAGGACCCCTTCCAGTTCGGCCTGGGTCAGGGCCACCGGATTGCCCTTCATCGAGGACGAGGCAAGCGCCGCCGCGGCCACCCCCGCCCGGTCGTCCTTTCCCAGCCCGAAGGACCGCAGGGGCGCCAGCCCCTGCGCCGAGACCCAGCCCGCCAGCGTCTCGGGCGCCGCCTCCGGGGCGCCGCCCAACTGCCCGGCGACCGCGGCCAGCACCCGGTCCAGCCGCGCCGCCGCCGNCGCCCCCGCCCGGTCGCGGTTGGCCCGCAGCACCGGCCCGATCAGCCGCCCGCAGATCAGCCCGTGCGGCGCCGCGGTCATCCCGCCCAGGACCCCCGCCAGTCCATGGACGGCGCCCAGGGCCGCATTGGTCAGGGCAATGCCGCCGCACAGGCTGACCCAGGCCAGCCGGTCCCGCGCCCCTGCATCCTCCCCGTCCATCAGCCGCACCAGCGCCGCCAGCCCCTGCCCGACGGTAAGCCCGGCCAGCGCGTCGGCAAAGGCATTGGCCCGGGAGCTGATGAAGGGCTCGATCACCTGCACCACCGCATCCATCCCCGAAGCCAGCGTCACCCNCCGCGGGCAATGATCCGTCAGCGCCGGGTCGGCGATGGCCAGCCGCGCCATCATCCGGTCGTCCCTCAGCGAGACCTTGCGGCCATGCTCGGGCAGCCCGATCACGGCATTCCGCGTGGCCTCGGCCCCGGTGCCCGCCGTCGTGGGCAGCGCCACGAAGGGCAGGGGCGCCGCGGTCAGCGGCAGGGCCTTGCCCACCACCTCCAGATGGTCCGTTGCGGCCCNCTCCGCCGGCACCAGCGCGGCGATGGCCTTGCCCAGGTCGATCGCCGCCCCGCCGCCGATCGCCGCCACCCAGTCCGGCCGGAACTGCCGTGCCGCCTCCGTGCCNNCGCGATCACGGCTAAGCAGCGTCGGCTCCGACGGACAGGCCAGCGTCATCAGCTCTGCCCGCTGCCGCAGCGCCTCGACCAGCCAGCTTGCCCGCGCCGCCTGGGCGCCATGAACCAGAACCCCGCGCGGGCCGAAGGCCGCGATCCGATCCGGCGCCTGCGCCGCCTCGCCCCTGCCGAACCGGATGGCGGCGGGCAGGAGCAGGGCAAAGGGGTCATGCCGACATCGTGGCTTCGACGGCCCTCCGCCAGCGGCCATAGGCCGCGTCGCGGTCGGCAGCGGGCATGGTGGGCTCAAACCGGCGGTCCAGCGCCCAGCTTCGGGAAAACTCCGCCGGTGTGGGGCAAAGCCCAGCCTGCAACCCGGCCAGGTAGGCTGCGCCCAAGGCAGTGGTCTCGCGCACCACGGGACGGTCCACCGGGGCGCCCAGGATGTCGGCCAGGAACTGCATGGTCCAGTCGCTGGCGGTCATGCCGCCATCGACCCGCAGCACGCCCTCGGCGGCGGCGGTCCAGTCGGCCCGCATGGCTTCCAGCAGGTCGCGGGTCTGGAAGCCCACGCTTTCCAGCGCGGCGCGGGCCAGTTCGGCGGGGCCGGAGTTGCGGGTCAGGCCAAAGATCGCGCCGCGGCAATCGGGGCGCCAATAGGGCGCGCCAAGGCCGGTGAAGGCGGGGACGAGAATGACCTGCTGGCTGGGATCGGCGGCTTCGGCCAGGGGCTGGGTCTCGGCGGCCGAGCGGATGATCTTCAGCCCGTCGCGCAGCCACTGGACCACGGCGCCGGCGATGAAGATCGAGCCTTCCAGGGCATAGGTCGGCTTGCCCGCCAGCTGGTAGGCGATGGTGGTCAGCAAGCGGTTCTGCGAGGCCACCCGGTCCGGCCCGGTGTTCAGAAGGGCGAAGCAGCCGGTGCCGTAGGTGGATTTCATCATGCCGGGGGCAAAGCAGGCCTGGCCCACCGTGGCGGCCTGCTGGTCGCCTGCGACGCCGAGGATGGGGATGGGGTGACCGAAGAGGTCGGGGCGCGTCAGGCCGAAGGNGGCGGCGCAGTCGCGGACTTCGGGGAGGAGGGAGAGCGGGATGTTCAGGGCGCGGCAGATGTCCTCGTCCCACTGCCCCCGGCCGATGTCATAGAGCATGGTCCGGGCGGCGTTGGTGGCGTCGGTGGCGTGGACCTTGCCGCCGGTCAGGTTCCAGATCAGCCAGCTGTCCACGGTGCCGAAGGCCAGCTCGCCGCGGGCGGCGCGGGGGCGGGCGCCTTCGACGTGGTCCAGCAGCCAGGCGAGCTTGGTGCCCGAGAAATAGGGGTCGAGCAAAAGGCCGGTGCGGGCGGTGACGGTCGGCTCCAGCCCCTCGGCGCGGAGGCGGTCGCAGGTGGGGGCGGTGCGGCGGTCCTGCCAGACCAGGGCGCGGTGGANGGGCTCGCCGGTGCGGCGGTCCCACAGGAGGGTGGTCTCGCGCTGGTTGGTGATGCCGATGGCGGCGAGGTCGGCGCCGTGGAGGCCGCTTTTNNCCAGCGCGGCGCGGGCGGTGGCGGCGGTGGTGGACCAGAGGTCGGCCGGGTCGTGTTCCACCCAGCCCGAGGCCGGGAAATGCTNGGGAAATTCCTGCTGGGCCGAGGCCACGACCCGGAGCCCGGCGTCGAAGAGGATGGCGCGGGAGGAGGTGGTGCCCTGGTCGAGGGCGAGGATATGGGTCATGGGTGCCCCCGGTCCGGTGGGGCGTCCGAGCTTGGACGCTATCGCGTGTCGAATGAAATCAATGGCTTGCGAAGCCGCTTTTACTTGGACTTAACACTTTTCCGCAAGCGGAAACGGGGCGCCCGAGAGGGGCGCCCCGCAAGGCCGGGATCAGTTCTGCCAGGACCTGATCAGCTCGTCATAGGCGATGGTTTCGCCCTGCGGCTTTTCGTTGTCGAGCTTGGCCACCGGCGCGCCGGGAGCGTCAAGCCAGACCTGCACGTCCTGCTCTTCGTTCATCTTCGGGCCGATGTCGCCCTGGACGCCAGCCTNTTCCAGACGGATCAGCACCTTTTCCTGTTCGGCGCAGAGCGCATCCAGCGCTTCCTGCGGCGTCTTGGCGCCCGANNGCGCGTCGCCGATGTTCTGCCACCACAGCTGCGCCAGTTTCGGATAATCCGGCACGTTGGTGCCGGTGGGCGACCACTGGACGCGCGCCGGCGAGCGGTAGAACTCGATCAGGCCGCCGAGCTTGGGGGCGCGGTCGGTGAAGTACTGGCTGTCGATGGTGGATTCGCGGATGAAGGTCAGGCCGACCGAGGACTTCTTCAGGTCAACCGTCTTGGAGGTGACGAACTGGGCATAGAGCCAGGCCGCCTGGGCACGGTCCACCGGGGTGGACTTCATCAGCGTCCAGGACCCGGCGTCCTGGTAGCCGACCTTCATGCCTTCCTGCCAGTAGGTGCCATGCGGCGAGGGCGCCATGCGCCACTTGGGCGTGCCATCCTCGTTCATGACCGGCAGGCCTTCCTTGACCATGTCGGCGGTGAAGGCGGTGTACCAGAACATCTGCTGGGCGATTTCGCCCTGGGCAGGCACCGGGCCGGCTTCGCCGAAGGTCATGCCCATGGCTTCCGGCGGCGAGTATTTCTGCAGCCACTCGATGGCCTTGGTCACGGCATAGACCGCCGCCGCGTCATTGGTCGCGCCGCCCCGGGCCACGCAGGAGCCGACGGGACGCGAGTCTTCGTCCACGCGGATGCCCCATTCGTCGACCGGCAGGCCGTTCGGTTCGCCCACGTCGCCCATGCCGGCCATCGACATCCAGGCGTCGGTGTAACGCCAGCCGAGCGAGGGGTCCTTCTTGCCGTAGTCCATGTTGCCATAGACCTTGGCCGGGCCGCCGACATAGGACATGTCGCGGCCGGTGAAGAATTCGGCGATGTCCTCGTAGGCCGACCAGTTCAGCGGGACGCCGAGTTCGTAGCCATACTTGGCCTTGAAGTCGTCCTTGGTCTTCTGGTCGTTGAACCAGTCGTAGCGGAACCAGTAGAGGTTGGCGAACTGCTGGTCGGGCAGCTGGTACAGCTTGCCATCGGGGCCGGTGGTGAATTTCANGCCGATGAAATCGGCCAGATCGAGACCGGGGTTGGTGACGGCGGCGCCTTCACCGGCCATCCAGTCGGTGAGGTCGCGGGTCTGCTGATAGCGCCAGTGCGTGCCGATCAGGTCGCTGTCGTTGACATAGGCGTCATAGATGTTCTCGCCCGACTGCATCTGGGTCTGCAGCTTTTCGACCACGTCGCCTTCGCCGATCAGGTCATGCGTGATCTTGATGCCGGTGATCGCCTCGAAGGCCGGGGCCAGCACCTTGGATTCGTATTCGTGGGTGGTGATGGTTTCCGAGACGACCTTGATTTCCATGCCCGCATAGGGCTTGGCCGCGTCGATGAACCACTGCATCTCGGCTTCCTGGTCGGCGCGGGGCAGCACCGACAAGTCGCCGATCTCGGTATCGAGGAATTTCTTGGCGGCATCCATGTCGGCCCAGGCCGGTGCGCCGAAAGCGAGAAGCGCAAGCGCCATCGCTGTTGCTGTCCGTGTCGTTCTCATTAACTTCCTCCCTTGGAACGTGAGACTTCCGGTTTTGCAGTCCAGCCGGGGGAGCGGGTCGCATCCGCCCCTCCGGCGCCTTGATCCCCTAGACCCAGCGGAACACCGCCAGGGCATAGATGAGGCAGAGTGCCAGTGCGCCCCANNGAGGGCGGGCGAAGAAGATCCATCCGACGCAGATGAAGGCCGAGCCGAGCAGGCTGATGAACAGCCGGTCGCCGCGGGTGGTTTCGATGCGCAGCACGCCCACGCGCGGGGTTTCGGNGAAGCGGATGGCAAGGAGCGTGAAGGTGACGATGAGCGCCGCGATCACCGTGAAGAACAGCGCGACCGGGAAGGTCCAGGCCATCCAGCCGCCGGGGATCAGCGGGTCGAACCAGAGCTTGCCGCTGTCGTCGGCGGGCGCGGCGGCGATGAGGAAGGCGAGCCAGGCGGCTAAGAGGGCGGCGAAGCCGAGCGTGATGAGGGGCCAGTTGGTGCGGCGGCGGGCGGTCATGCGAAGGCTCCGGTAGGGTGCGGGGCGGCGGCGGGGTCCCCATCCCCTCCCCACGGGGGAGGGAGGCGCAGGTGGAGACACCGGACGCGGGAGGGCGGGGCGAGGACATCACACCCTTCCCAGGGCGAAGCCCTTGGCGATGTAGTTGCGGACGAACCAGATCACGAGCGCGCCGGGGATGATGGTCAGCACCCCGGCCGCGGCCAGCACGCCCCAGTCCATGCCCGAGGCGGAAACCGTGCGCGTCATGGTGGCGCCGATCGGCTTGGCGTTCACCGCGGTCAGCGTGCGGCTGAGCAGCAGCTCGACCCAGGAGAACATGAAGCAGAAGAAGGCGGCGACGCCGACGCCCGAGGCGATGAGCGGCAGGAAGATCTTCACGAAGAAGCGGCCGAAGGAATAGCCGTCGATATAGGCGGTCTCGTCGATTTCCTTGGGCACGCCGCGCATGAAGCCTTCGAGGATCCAGACCGCCAGCGGCACGTTGAACAGGCAATGCGCCAGCGCCACGGCGATGTGCGTGTCGAACAGGCCGACCGAGGAATAGAGCTGGAAGAACGGCAGGGCGAAGACCGCGGGCGGCGCCATGCGGTTGGTCAGCAGCCAGAAGAACAGGTGCTTGTCGCCCATGAAGGTATAGCGGCTGAAGGCATAGGCCGCGGGCAGGGCGACGGAGATCGAGATCACCGTGTTCATCACCACATAGATGATCGAGTTGACATAGCCCATGTACCAGGCCGGGTCGGTGAAGATCGTCAGGTAATTGGCGAAGGTCAGGTCCTGCGGCCACAGCGTGAAGGTCGAGGTGATCTCGGTATTGGTCTTGAGGCTCATGTTCAGGAGCCAGTAGATCGGCACCAGCAGGAAGACGAGGTAGAGGCCCATCACCAGGGCGGAACCCTTCATGCGCATCAGCGGGCCTCCTGACGGTCGAGATTGGTCATGACGGTGTAGAAGACCCAGGAGACGAGGAGGATGACGAGTACATGATCGAGAAGGCGGCGGCGGGGCCGAGGTCGAACTGGCCGACGGCCATCTTAACGAGGTCGATGGAGAGGAAGGTGGTGGAGTTGCCGGGGCCGCCGCCGGTGACGACGAAGGGCTCGGTATAGATCATGAAGCTGTCCATGAAGCGCAGGAGCACGGCGATCAGCAGCACGCCCTTCATCTTTGGCAGCTCGATGTAGCGGAAGACCTTCCAGCGCGTGGCCTGGTCGATGCGGGCGGCCTGGTAATAGGCGTGGGGATGGATTGCAGGCCGGCGTAGCAGAGCAGTGCCACGAGGCTGGTCCAGTGCCAGACATCCATCACGATGACGGTGATCCAGGCATCGACGGGGTCGTTGGTGTAGTTGTAGTCGATGCCCAGGGCGGCGAGCGTGTGGCCGAAGGCCGATGTCGGCGCGGCCGAAGATCTGCCAGATGGTGCCGACGACGTTGAACGGGATGAGCAGCGGCAGGCCATGAGGACAAGGCAGAAGCTGGCCCAGAAACCGCTTTTCGGCATGTTCAGGGCGACATAGATGCCAAGCGGCACTTCGATGGCCAGGATGATGGCCGAGAAGATCACCTGGCGGCCAGGGCGGCGTGCAGGCGTTCGGAGGTGGCCATTTCGTGGAACCAGTCGAGGCCGTTCCAGAAGAAATCGTTGTTGCCGAAGGTGTCGTTGACCGAGTAGTTGACCACGGTCATGAGCGGCACCACCGCCGAGAAGGCGACGAGGACGAGGACCGGGACGACGAGGAACCAGGCCTTGTGGTTGACGGTCTTGTCCATCAGGCGGCCTTTCCTGCGGGGTGGCGCGCCAGTCGTCGATATAGACGCCGACATGCGCGGGGTCGAAGACCATGCGGGTGAGGTCGGCGCCGATGCCGCCGCCTTCGGGCAGGATGGCGTTCAGATCGCGGCCCTGGAAACTAGCGCGGACGATGCGGTGGCGGCCNNCGTCCTCGACCCGGCGGATGGTGACGGGCAGGCCCTCGGTGGCGGAGAGACTGACGAATTCCGGGCGGATGCCGATCTGCACGCGGCCCTTGGCGGNGGCGTAGGCGGAGGGCAAGGCAAGGGTCTGGTCGCCGAGGCGCGCGCGGGCGCCGTCGAGGGTGGCGTCGAGAAGGTTCATGCCGGGAGAGCCGATGAAATAGCCCACGAAGGTATGGGCGGGGGTGTCGAACAGGTCCTGCGGGGTGCCCATCTGCACGACGCGGCCGTCATACATGACCACCACCTTGTCGGCGAAGGTCAGCGCCTCGGTCTGGTCGTGGGTGACGTAGATCATGGTGTGGCCGAACTCGCGGTGCAGCCTTTTCAGCTGGGTACGCAGTTCCCATTTCATGTGCGGGTCGATGACGGTGAGCGGCTCGTCGAAGAGGATGGCGTTCACGTCCTCGCGCACCATGCCGCGGCCAAGGCTGATCTTCTGCTTGGCATCCGCCGTCAGGCCGCGCGCCTTGCGGTCGAGCTCGGCTTCCATGCCGATCATCTGGGCGATCTGGGCGACGCGCCCGCNGATATAGCCCGCTTCCATGCCGCGATTGCGCAGCGGGAAGGCGAGGTTGTCGCGCACGGTCANTGTGTCGTAGACCACCGGGAACTGGAACACCTGGGCGATGTTGCGTTCCGCCGTCGGCGCGTTGGTCACGTCGCGGTCGCCGAACAGCACGCGGCCCTGGCTGGGATGCACGAGGCCCGAGATGATGTTCAGAAGCGTGGTCTTGCCGCAGCCGGACGAGCCAAGCAGGGCATAGGCGCCGCCGTCGTCCCAGACATGGTCCATTTCCTTCAGCGCATAATCCGCCTCGCCCTTCGGCTGGGCCAGGTAGGAGTGGGCGAGTTTCGAAAGCGTGATGCGGGCCATCCGGCGCCTCCTCAGGCCGCCGCCGCATGCGGCGGGGGCCACCAATGCGCCGTTCTCGGCAAAGACATAGACATGGGCCGGATCGAGCCAGACGGTCAGATCGGTGCCGGGGGCATAGTCGTGGACGCCCGACACCAGACCGACCCAGCGGTCGGACCCATGGTCGAGGTGCAGGAAGCTTTCAGACCCGGTGATCTCGGTCACGGCCACGGNTGCAGGGAAAGCCACAGCCTCGGCGCTGTGGCGGCTGACTTCCAGGTGGTTCGAGCGGAAGCCGGNCGCGGTAGCGGCCTTCGGGCAGGGCGGCGAAGGCGCCCGTGGCCGGGCTTCGGTGCCGGTGCCGAGGATCACCTTGGCGCCGCGCCGCATCACGGGCAGGAAGTTCATCGGCGGGTCCGAGAACACGCGCGCCGTGATGGCATCGGCAGGGTTGCGATATACCTGCGGCGTGGGGCCGAACTGGGTGACGCGGCCTTCCCAGAGCGTGGCAGTGTTGCCGCCCAGAAGCAGGGCCTCTTCCGGTTCGGTCGTGGCGTAGACGAAGATGGCGCCGGATTCTTCAAAGATTTTCGGGATTTCGGCGCGCAGCTCCTCGCGCAGCTTGTAGTCGAGGTTGGCCAGCGGTTCGTCCAGAAGGACAAGGCCCGCCTCTTTCACCAGCGCGCGCGCCAGCGCNNAGCGCTGCTGCTGGCCGCCGGACAGTTCGAGCGGCTTGCGCTGCAGAAGCGTCGTCAGCTTCATCAGATCGGCGGCCTTGTGAACGGCGCGGTCGATCTCGTCCCGGCCTTTGCCCATCAGCCGCAGCGGCGAGGCGATGTTTTCATAGACCGTCATCGACGGGTAATTGATGAACTGCTGGTAGACCATGGCGACCTTGCGGTCCTGCACGCGCATGCCGGTCACGTCCTGGCCGTGCCAGCGCAGACGGCCCGCGGTGGGGACATCAAGGCCCGCCATCAGCCGCATGAGCGTGGTCTTGCCCGACAGCGTCGGGCCAAGCAGCACGTTCATCGTGCCGCGTTCCAACACCAGATGCGTGGGGTGGATGTGGGAAGCCGTTCACGACCTTCGNNACACCCCGTCCAGTTCCAGCGCCATGTCTCCTCCCTCCCCAGGCGCGGCCTATTCGGCCGCAAGTCTTTCGCGTTCGCTCGACATGAAGGCGTCGATTGCGGCGATCTCGTCTTTCGTCAGGCGCAGCCCCAGCTTGGAGCGGCGCCAGACCACATCGGCGGCTTCCACGGCATATTCGCGGGTCATCAGCCAGCGCAGTTCGGTCTCGGTCAGCGAGGCGCCGAAGCTGCGGCCAAGATCGGCGGCGGTTTTCGCCTGACCCAGGATCGCGTGGGCTTCGGTGCCATAGGCGCGGATCAGGCGGTAAGCCCAGAAGGCATCGAGGAAGGGATAGTCGCGGCGGAGCGCGGCGGTGAGCGCGGACACGCCATCGACCGGGAAATCGCCGCCCGGCAGGGCCACGCGCGACGTCCAGGGCCGGGTGCTGCGGCCGAGCGCCGGGCTGAGCTTTGCCAGCGCCTGTTCGGCGAGCCGGCGGTAGGTGGTGATCTTGCCGCCGAAGACGTTCAGCATCGGCGCCCCGGCGGTGTCGAGACTGAGCACATAGTCGCGCGTCGCCGCCGTGGCCGACTTGGCGCCGTCGTTGTAGAGCGGGCGCACGCCGGAATAGGTCCAGACCACGTCTTCTGGCGTGACGGGGCGTGCGAAATACTGGCTGGCGAAGGCGCAGAGGTAATCGCGTTCCGCGTCGGTGCAGCGGGCTTCGGAGGGGGCGCCGGTGTGGTCCTGGTCGGTGGTGCCGATCAGGGTGAAATCCTGTTCGTAGGGGATGGCAAAGATGATGCGGCCATCGGTGCCCTGGAAGAAGTAGCAGCGGTCGTGGTCGAACAGGCGCCGCGTGACGATGTGGCTGCCGCGCACGAGGCGCACGCCTTCGGTCGAGTTGATGCGGGCGACGTTGCGGATGACATCCTCGACCCAGGGGCNCGCGGCATTGACCAGGGCGCGGGCATGGTGGGTGGCGCGGCCGTTGCGGCCTTCGGTTTCGATGCGCCACAGGTCGCCCTCGCGGGTGGCCGAGGTCACGCGGGTGCGGGTCAGGATGCGGGCGCCGCGCGCCTCGGCATCGCGGGCGTTCAGGACGACGAGGCGCGAGTCCTCCACCCAGCAGTCGGAATATTCGTAAGCGGTGTGGAAGCCGGGTTTCAGCGGCTTGGCGGGGTCGCTGGCCAGGTCGAGGGTGCGGGTGGCGGGCAGGATCTTCCGGCCGCCCATGCTGTCGTACATGAAGAGGCCAAGGCGGATGAGCCAGGCCGGGCGGCGGCCCTTCATCANGGGCATGGTCAGGCCCATGAGCCGCGAGGTGGGCGTGTCGTTGTCGAAGCGCATGCCGGGATAGATCGGCAGGACAAAGCGCATGGGCCACGAGATGTGCGGCATGGCGACCAGCAGGGTCTCGCGTTCCTTCAGCGCCTCTCGCACCAGCCGGAACTCGAAATACTCCAGATAGCGCAGGCCGCCGTGGAAGAGCTTGGTAGAGGCGGAGGAGGTGGCCTGGGCGAGGTCGCCCTGTTCGGCCAGCGTCACGGTCAGACCCCGGTAAGCGGCGTCGCGGGCAATGCCGCAGCCGTTGATGCCGCCACCGATGATGAAGAGGTCTGTCGCGGTCACGCGCTGCATCCGGGGTGNCTGGGTCGTTCGGCGGGGAACGTGGCTTGGATTCGCGGGGCAGTCAANCGAAAATTCTCGCTTTGGCGCGATTTTGCGAAAAACGAACATATTCAATTGCTGCAAGAGCGAAAAGGAGCGCGCGTTTGCGGCGTGGGTGGTTGCGGCGGCGCGGCGTGGAATGGGGTGACAGGGGGCGGCGGGCTTGCAACAGTGTCGGCCTGTCGATGCGCCATGCGGTGCGGAAGCGAAGTTTTTCGCGGTCGGTTGGAACGGAAAGGAATGCTCGCTTGGCCCTGAGCTTTCGCCAGTCGGAAATCCTGGACATTGCCCGCGCCGAGGGGCGCGTGATGGTGGAAGACCTGGCGCGCCGGTTCGACGTGACCTTGCAGACGATCCGCCGCGACCTGACCGAACTGGCCGACAGTGGGCTGCTGGACCGGGTGCATGGCGGGGCGGTGCTGCGCACGGGCGTCGCCAACATCGGGTACGAGGAGCGGCGGCGGATGAACGATGGCGCCAAGGCGGCCATCGCGCGGGCCTGCGCGGCGGCGATCCCCGAGAATTGCTCGCTGATCCTGAACCTGGGCACCACGACCGAGGCGGTGGCGCGCGAGCTGATGGCGCATCGCAACATCACGGTGATCACCAACAACATGAACGTGGCCAATATCCTGGTGGCCAATCCGTCCTGCGAGGTGATCGTGGCGGGCGGCGCCTTGCGGCGCAGCGATGGCGGGTTGGTGGGCGAGCTGACGACGCAGTTCTTCGAGCAGTTCAAGGTGGATATCGCGGTGATCGGCGCCTCGGCCTTGGACCAGGACGGCGATCTTCTGGACTTCGACCTGGCCGAGGTGCGGGTGTCGAAGGCGATCATCCGGCAGGCGCGGCGGACCTATCTGGTGGCGGATCATTCCAAGCTGGGCCGGTCGGCGCAAGCGCGGCTGGCCTCGCTGGCCGAGGTGGACCGGCTGTTCACCGACAAGGCGCTGCCGCCCGATCTGGCGCGGCGCTGCGCGGAATGGGGCACCGAGGTGAGCGTGGCGGCGCCGGGCTGACGGCTGTCAGCCTTGGGGCGGCACGGGCAGCCGCATCGTGACCGCGATGCCCCGGCCGTCCGGCCCGCGCGACAGCTGCAGCTCGGCTTGCAGGGCGCGGGCGATTTCGGCGGCGATGTGCAGGCCCAGGCCATGCGGGCCGTGGCGCGGGCCGTCGGTGCCCTGGGGATCAAGCCGCGCGGCCAGCAGGGCAAGCTGGGCGTCCGACACCGGGGGCGCGGTGTCGGTGACGGACAGGGACAGGCCGCNGGGCGAGGCCGGGCCGACATGGACCGTGACCGCGGTTTCCGGCGGGCAGTGGGTCAGGGCATTGTCNNGAAGGTTGCGCAGAAGCTCGCCCAACAGCACCTCTTCCGAGACCGCCATCGCGCTGTCCGGCCCGTCATAGCNCAGGTCCTGGCGCCGCCGGACGGCTTGCGGCATCAGGTCTGCGGTGATGCCGCGCGCCAGGGCGGCAGCGTCCAGCGGCCTGAGCGCGGGGCGGTTTCCGGTGGCCTCGATCCGCGCCAGAAGGAGGATCTGTTCCAGAACCCGTTCGATCCGCACCAGCGCGGCATCGGCCTTTTCCAGCGCCTGGCCGCCATCGTCGCGCTTTGCGGCAAGGGCGATCTGGGTGCGGGCGACGGTCAAGGGCGTGCGGATCTGGTGGTTGGCGTTGCTGGCGAAGTTCTGCAATGCCGCCATCGACCGGGCGAGGCGGGCAAGAAAGGCGTTCAGCGCGTCCAGCACCGGCCCCAGTTCCGCGGGTGCCTGGGTGTGGATCGGCGTCAGGTCATGCGGCGCCCGTGCCGCGATGGTGCGCGACAGCCGGTCCACCGGGCGCAGCGCATAGGTGGCGGCCGCCCAGGCGACCAGCGCCGCGTAGGCGATCAGCCCGGCGATGCGCAGGGCCGAGCGGGTGAGNNGAGCGCGGGCCAGCGCATCGCGGGCGCGGGTGGTTTCGGCGACGGTCACGCGGAAGGGCAGGGTGCCTTCGCCCGATGTCACCTCGCGCAGGATGGTGGTGGTGCGGACATGCAGGCCGCGNNGTAGCGGCATCGGCGAGGCCGACCTCTTGCCCCGGCGCCACGGGTGCGGGGCGAGGTCGTCGTAGCCGGTCAGCAGCGCGGTTGGCCCGTCGATGCGGTAGAAGACCTGATCCTGCGCGGTGGAGGACAGCATGTCGAGCGCCGAGAAGGGGATGGCAACGGCGATGCCGCCATCCGCATCGGCATCCACGCCTTCGGCGATGGCCATGGCCGCGCCGACCAGCACGCGGTCGGAGACGTCGCGCGCGGTGCGCAGGGCCTCGGTCCTTGTGTCCATCAGCGCCAGCACGCCGATGGCGGCGGTGGCCAGCACCAGCCAGATCAGGATCGAGCGGCGCAGCGAGCCGGGCGCGGGGAGGTTCGGTCAGCCACGGTCGGCGGGCCATTCCAGCATGTAGCCCAGGCCGCGCGCCGTGCGCAGGACAAGGCCGTGCGGTTGCAGGCGGCGGCGCAGGCGGCTGACATATTGCTCGATCGCGTTGTCGGACAGGCCGTCGTCCAGCGAGGTCAGCGACTGGACAATGGCATCCTTTCCGACCACGCGGTAAGCGCGCAGGACCAGGAGTTCCAGCAGCGCCAGTTCGCGGGCGGGCAGGTCAAGGTCTTCGTAAGCCACGCTGAAACGGCGCGCGGCCATGTCGAAATGGACGGCGCCGATCTGGATGCCGGTGTGCAGCCCGGCCTGGCGGCGCAGGATCGAACGGACGCGGGCCTCGAATTCGCGGATGTCGAAGGGCTTGACCATGTAGTCATCGGCCCCGAGGTCCAGGCCCAGGACACGTTCGTCCGAGGCGCCGCGCGCGGTCAGCACCAGGATCGGCACGCGGTTCTTGCGCGCCCGCACCGAGCGCAGGACGGCGAGGCCGTCCTNTTCGGGCAGGTTGAGATCCAGGATGACCAGATCGAAGCGTTCCGATCCGATCAGCGCCTCGGCCGACAGCCCGTCATGCGTGACGTCCAGCGCATAGCCCGACCCGGCCAGAAGGGCGGTGAGCGCCTCGGCCAGCGGCAGGTCGTCTTCGACAAGCAGGATTCGCATGGGGCGCGAGCCTAAGGCAGGACGCGCCTTGCGGGAACACCCCCTCGGCGGCCACTTGTCCGGGAGGAATGGATCGGGCAGGCTTGCGGCCCATGCGCGGGCTTTCTGTCCCTGGTCTTGGCTGTGGCGTGCTGCTGGCGCTGTTGGCGGTCGGCGCGTGGCTGCGCGTGCCGATGTCGTGGTCTTTCCGGCGCCCGAGACCGGTGCCGGTGCGACGCGCGAGCTGGTGATCTATTCCTCGCTGGATTCGCCGCTGGCGCGACCGCTGGTCGAGGCGTTCCAGCGGCAGGCGCCGGATGTGGCGGTGCGCTATGAGGAACTGCTGACCGGCGAGATTGCCGAGCGGGTGATGGCCGAGACGGATGGCGGCCGCCCCTCGGCCGACCTGGTCTTTTCGTCGGCAATGGACCTGACAGTGAAGCTGGCCAATGACGGCTATGCCCGCGAAGTGGCGGTGCAGGGGGCTGAAAGCTGGCCGGACTGGGCGACCTGGAGCGACCGGGTCTTTGCGCTGACCTTCAGTAANGCGGTGATCGTCTATCACCGCCCGTCCTTTCCCGACGGCCCGCCGGACACCCGCGCCGCGCTGATCGACTGGCTGGAGACCGCCCCGCAGGCCAGCATCGGCACCTATGACATCGCGGCATCGGCGGTGGGGTATCTGTTCCTGGTGCGCGACCAGGAGCATTTCGCCGACCTGTGGCCGCTGGTTCAGGCGATGGGGCGGGCAGGTGTGCAGACCTTCCGCACCTCGCAGGAGGTGATTGACCGGGTGAACAGCGGCGCGTTGAAGCTGGGCTACAACGTGCTGGGGTCCTATGCCGCCGATCAGGCGGCGCGGATGCCGGACCTGGGGCTGGTGCTGCCGCGCGATTATGTGGTGGTGGTCAGCCGGGTGGCGCTGGTGCCGCGCGCCGCGGCCTCGCCTGGGCTGGGCGAGGATTTCCTGAGCTTCCTTCTGTCGCGCGAGGGCCAGACCGTGCTGGCCGAACGGCTGCGCCTGCTGGCCATCAGCCTGGAGGTGGCGGGCAAGGACAGCGCCGCCGCGATGCAGGAGACGCTGGGCGCCCGGCTGCGGCCGGTTCCGGTGTCGCCGGGCCTTCTGGCCTATCTGGATGCGGCCAGCCGGGCGCGTGTGCTGGAGCGATGGCGCGAGGCGCTGACCGGCGGGCGATGAGTCCGCGGGCCATGTCAGGTTGATGACAGGTTGGCGTGCAGAATGGCGCCGTTCCGGGGAGAGGAGCCCCCGGCGGATTCGGCGGAATAAGACCCGCCATCAGGGAGGACAGACATGAAGCACGCAGTTCTTGGCGTGGCCCTTGCGGCCGCGCTGGCGGTTCCCGCCTTTGCGCAGGATTACACGATCATGGCGTAAGCCAACCCCGGCGGCGGCTGGGATGGCACGGCCCGCGCCATGCAGGAGGTCATGCAGGCCGAAGGCATCGCGCCCTCGGTCGAGGTGATCAACGTGCCCGGTGCGGGCGGCACGGTGGGTCTGGCGCAGTTCGTGGCGGACAGCGCGGGCGACCCGACCAAGCTGATCGTCGGCGGTTATGTGATGGTGGGCGCCATCCTGACCAATGGCTCGCCCGTCACGCTGAAGGATGTGACGCCGATTGCGCGGCTGACCGGCGATACCGAGGCGATCGTCGTTCCGGCGGCGTCGGACATCCAGACGCTGGGCGATCTGGTGGCCAAGCTGAAGGCTGATCCGGGCGCGGTCAGCTGGGACGGTTCGGCCGGGGGCACCGACCACATCACCGTGGGTCTTCTGGCCAAGGCCGCCGGGGTTGATCCGACCAAGATCAACTATGTCGCCTATTCCGGCGGTGGCGAGGCCATGGCGGCGATCCTGGGCAACCAGGTGACGGCGGGGATTTCGTCCATCGGCGAGTTTTCCGAGCAGGTGAAGGCCGGGACGATGCGGCTGTTGGCCGTGTCTTCCGACGCGCGGCTGCCGGGCGTCGATGCGCCGACCATCAAGGAAGCGGGCTATGACGTGGTGGTGCAGAACTGGCGCATGGTTGCGGCGGCCCCCGGCCTGAGCGACGAGCAGAAGGCCAAGGTCGCTGCCGACATCGAAAAGCTGAACGCCTCGGTAAGCTGGACCGCGATGCTGGAAGCGAAGGGCTGGGCCAACACCTATCTGGCGGGCGATGCCTTTGCGGCGCAGCTGGATGCCGATACCGCGGCGACCGAGACGGTCCTGCGCGACATCGGTCTGGTCAAGTGATCGAGCATTTCAGATCGGAGCGCCGCCCGCGTTGGGCGGCGCTGATCATCGCGGCGGGGCTGGCGGGGATGGCCGCCCTGCTGTTGTGGGATGCCGCGGGGCAGAAGCAGGACGGCGGTTATGCCGGGGTCGGCCCGGCTGACGTGCCGCGGCTGATCGCCTATGGGCTGATCGGGCTGGCGGTGCTGACCGTGGTGTCGGGCCTGCGGGGCGACCTGCCCCGGCCGCCGCGGCAGGCAGCCACGCCGCTGTTGTGGATTTTGGGCGGCCTTGGGCTGCAACTGGCGCTGTTGCATGTGGCGGGCTTCGTGGTGTCCGGGGCGCTGCTGTTCGGCATGACCGCCCGCGGCTTTGGCCAATGGCCGCTTTGGCGCAACGTCGCGGTCGGCCTGGGGCTGGCGCTGGTGATCTATGGCGTCTTCGACCGGTTGCTGAAGCTGAACCTGCCCGGCGGCCCGCTGGAACACCTGATCTTCGGAGGCTGAGGGCATGGACAGCTTTGCCTTGCTGTTTCAGGGTCTGGCGACGGCGCTGGACCCGCTGATCCTGCTGTATGCGCTGGTCGGCGTGACGCTGGGCACTGCCGTGGGCGTGCTGCCCGGCATCGGGTTGGCGCTGACGGTGGCACTGCTGCTGCCGGTGACCTATGGGCTGGACCCGGCCGGGTCGCTGATCATGTTCGCCGGCATCTATTATGGCGGGATGTATGGCGGATCGACCACTTCGATCCTGCTGAACACGCCNGGGGAAAGTGCCTCGATCGTGACGGCGATCGAAGGCAACAAGATGGCGCGCAGCGGCCGNGGCGGGGCGCTGGCCACGGCGGCCATCGGCAGCTTTGTCGCGGGGCTGATCGCCACGCTGCTGCTGGCGTTCCTGGCGCCGCAGGTGGTGAAGCTGGCGTTGACGCTGGGGCCGCGCGAGTATTTCGCGCTGATGGTGCTGGCCTTTGTGACCGTGTCGGCCACCTTTGGCGACAGCGCCTTGCGCGGGCTGACCTCGTTGTTCATCGGGCTGGCGCTGGCCTGCATCGGCATCGACGGGCTGACAGGGGCGGCGCGGCTGACCTATGGCGTGCCGCAGCTGATGGACGGAATCGAGACGACGACGCTGGCGGTGGCGCTGTTTGCCATCGGCGAGGCGCTGGCCGTCGCGGCCATGCCCGAGCCGCCGGACGGGCTGCACCGGGTGGTGGGGCGTGTCAGCATGACAGCCGAGGACTGGCGGCGGTCGTGGAAGGCCTGGCTGCGCGGCACGTTCATCGGCTTTCCCATCGGCTCGATGCCGGCGGGCGGCGCGGATGTGGCGTCCTTCCTGTCCTATGCCGCCGAGCGCAAGCTGACGAAGCGGCCGGAAGAGTTCGGCAACGGCGCCATCGAGGGCGTAGCGGGACCCGAGGCCGCGAACAACGCCGCCGCCGCCGGGACGCTGGTGCCGCTTCTGACGCTGGGCCTGCCGACGACGGCCACGGCGGCGATCATGCTGGCCGGGTTCCAGCAGTTCGGCCTGCAGCCCGGCCCCTTGCTGTTCGTGATGAATGCCGAGCTGGTCTGNGGGCTGATCGCCAGCCTGCTGATTGCCAATGTCATGCTGGTGGTGCTGAACCTGCCGCTGATCGGGTTGTGGATCCGGCTGTTGTCGATCCCGCGGCCCTGGCTGTACGGCGGGATCCTGTTGTTTGCCACGCTGGGGACCATCGGGGTGAACCCCTCGCCGGTCGAGCTGGGCATGCTGATCCTGTTCGGCATCATGGGCTATGGCATGCGGCTGTACGGCTATCCCATCGCGCCGGTGGTCGTCGGCCTGATCCTGGGGCCGATGGCCGAACAGCAATTGCGCCGCGCCCTGGCCATCGCTCAGGGGGACTGGACGACGCTGGTCTCGACCCCGGTTTCGGTTGTGCTGCTGGTCATTGCGGCGGGGATGCTGGTTGTGCCGGTTGCGCTGCGGCTGCTTGGGCGGACCAAGGTCCTTTCGCAGCTGGTAAGCGATCCGACTGAGCGGGCGGGCGGGGAGAGTGCCCGCCCGCCACAGCCCGGATCGGCCCGGCCTGAATAGCGCCTTGACATCGGATAATAACCCGAAAGGATGATGTAGTCCGGGAGGGAGGCTGAAATGGCGGCGATCAGGCTGGAAGGTGTGTCGAAGAAGTTCGGGTCGGTCGAGGTGATCCGTGATCTGAACCTTGACATCGGCGCGGGCGAGTTCGTGGTGTTCCTTGGCCCCTCGGGGTCNGGGAAATCGACGCTGCTGCGGATGATTGCCGGGCTGGAAAGCATCGACGCCGGGGCGCTGTTGATCGACGGTGTGCGGGCGGAGAGACTGGCGCCCGGCAGCCGCAACCTGGCGATGGTGTTCCAGAACTACGCGCTGTACCCCCACATGACGGTCGAGGAGAACATGGCCTTTGGCCTGAAGAATGTTGGTTTGGTGCAGGAAAAGATCAAGGCGCGGGTGGCCGAAGCCGCGCGGATGCTGGAAATGGACAAGTTGCTGGCCCGCCGTCCGGCCGAGCTGTCGGGTGGCCAGCGTCAGCGCGTTGCCATCGGCCGCGCCATCGTGAAAGAGCCGAAGGCGTTTCTGTTCGACGAGCCGCTGTCGAACCTGGACGCGGCGCTGCGGGTGCGGACGCGGGTGGAACTGGCCGAGCTGCATCAGCGGCTGGGATCGACGATGATCTATGTCACGCATGACCAGACCGAGGCGATGACGCTGGCAGACCGGATCGTCATCCTGAACGATTGCCGGATCGAGCAGGTGGGCACGCCGATGGAGGTCTATTCCCGACCGGCCTCGCGCTTTGTGGCGAGTTTCATCGGATCGCCTACCATGAACATCCTGCCGGTCACGCTGACAGGCCAGGGCGACGACCGGGTTGCCGCTTTCCGCCGCGCCGGGGGCGAGGGGCCATGGNNGCTTGGCATCCGGCCCGAGGCGCTGACGGTTGCTGCCGAAGGGCTGACCACGGCCACCGCAACCGTGGTGGAACGGCTGGGCGACCGGACGCTGGTCTATGCGAAGCTGGCCGACGGGTCGCAGGTGATTGCGCAGGACGGCGGCAAGTCGCAGGTCAAGGCGGGCGACCGCATCGGGCTGGCGTTCGACACGGCAGAACTGCACCTGTTCGACGGAAAGGGCCGCGCCGTCCCGGCCTGAGACTCGCTGGCCCGGTGTCTTTGAAGACACCGGGCCGGGATGATGCCATGATCGCCTCGGTCACCTTGCGCTGGAACAGGAGGTAGGCCACGGCCACCGGCAGGCCGCCAGGACCGCGGCGGCAAGCTCGCGGGCATAGTAGACCCCGAAGGCGTCGCTGACCTGGGTGATCCCGACCGGGACCGTCATCATCTCGGTCTTGGTGACCGACAGGAATGGCCAGAGGAAGGCGTTCCAGGTCCAGATGAAGGTGACGATGGAAAGCGCTGTGGTGACGCCCCAGTTCATCGGCAGGTAAACCTTGAACAGGATACGGAATTCGCCGCGCTGTCCATCACCGCGGCTTCGCGGAAATCCTTGGGAACCTGGTCGAAGAACTGCTTGTAGACGATGATGATCACCGGGTGGATCAGCTGCGGCAGCATGATCCCGGCCCAGGTGTTGATGAGACCAAGCTGCGAGGTCAGCACGAAATGGTTGATGATCAGCGCCTGCGTCGGAACCATGAAGCTGGCCAGGATCAGCCACCACAGGGCCTTGCGGCCGGGGAACCGCAGCTGCGACAGGGCATAGCCGCACAGCATCGAGGATGCGATGGTGATGACCGTCACCCCAACCGCCACAGCGATGGAGTTTATGTACCAGACGACGATCTGGGTGTCGTAGATCGCGGTGTGATAGTGGCTGAAGGTCAGCGTCTGGGGCCAGAGCTCGATATAGGGGCGGACGACCTCATCCTCGGGCTTCAGCGAGGAGATGACGCCCCAGTACAGCGGGAATGCCCAGATCAGGGCAAGCAGGACGGTCAGCGCGGTGATCACCCCGCCCCAGAAATTCGCGCGTCTCATACCCGTTGGTGTCATTTGCGGCCCCNCGCCAGGCGCAGAAGCTGGAATTGCAGGACCGAGACGACGACGACCAGCACGAAGAGCGTCACGGCGACGGCGGCGGCGCGGCCGCCCTGGTCCTGCTGGAAGGCGCGCTGGAAGACGTAGTAGACCAGCACCATGTTGTCGTTGGGCCCGCCCTGCGAGAAGAGATAGACCTGATCGAAGATCTTCAGCTGCGCGATCAGCTGGATCGTGAAGACCAGGCTGGTGACCGGCCAGAGCAGCGGCCAGGTGATGCGGCGGAAGGTCGTCCAGCGGCTGGAATTGTCCAGCGCGGCGGCTTCGTAGATTTCCGCCGGGATCGACCGCAGGCCCGCCAGGAACAGGAGGATCGAGAAGCCGGCGGTCCACCAGATCGTCACGATGCCGACGGCGGGCATGAACCAGACCCGCGACTTCATGATGGGGATGCGGTCGATGCCCACCAGGTCGAAGACATGCATCAGGATGCCGAACTGGAAGTTCAGCACCCAGTCCCAGATTAGGTAGACCACCGAGACCGGCAGGATATAGGGCAGGAAGAACAGCGCCAGGATCGCCGCTTGCAGCCTACCCTTCAGCCGCGACACGCCGAGCGCGATGAGCAGCGCGATGATCGTGCCGGGCAGCACCGTCAGCAGCACGAAATAGGCGGTGTTCCAGGCGGCGGTCTTGAACCGGGNGTCGCTGCCCAGCCGGGCATAATTGTCCAGGCCGACCCAGTCCCCGTAGCCGATCAAGGGCGCGTCGGTGAAGGAGATTCCGAACATCTGGGTCGTCGGCCAGACGAAGACCAGACAGTAGATGGCAAGAAACGGCGCCACCAGCACGGCGGCGATCCAGGCGTCCTTGCGGCGGTTGGTCAGCATTGGCTTTCCCGAAAACACGGACCGCCCAGGGAGCTTGGGCGGCCCGGTCCTGTCTTTCAAGTCAGAGCGCGTTCAGCTCTTCCTTGATGGACTNCACGGCTTCGGCCGGTTCCATTTCGCCGTTCAGGGTCGGGACGAAATAGGTGGACATCACGTCGAAGATCGGCCCGGCGACGCCCGCAAGCGGCGTCTTGGGGTCGAAGATCATGTTGGCGGTCAGCGTGGAGTAGGTCGCGTTCGGCTCCATCGCCTGGTATTCGGCCGAGGCGGTCACCGGGCCATAGGCCGGGATATGGCCCGCCGTTGCCCAGAAGAGCGAGTTCTTCTCGATCCAGGACACCACCTCCAGCACGGCCGCGCGCTTTTCGGGCGTCATGTCCTTGCCCTTGTTCAGCGGCAGCGCAAAGGTGTGGCTGTCGGCATAGGTCGAGGGCTTGTCGAAGATCACCGGCAGTTCCAGCGCGCCCCAGTTGAACAGCTTGCCCTGCGCGGCAAGGTCGGTCATCGTGGGCACTTCCCAGACGCCGTTGATCATCATCGCCGCTTCGCCCGAGGTGAAGAGCGCGACGGTGGCGGGATAGTCGGTATAGGTCGATTGCAGGCNTTNCTTCGTCCAGTCCTGCAGGACGGCAAGGGCGTTCACCAGCTTTTCGCCATTGTCGCTTACCAGGAACTCGCCGTCGGTCATCAGCTCGCCGTTCTGCTGGCCCACCAGGGAATAGATGGTGCGGAACATGAAGTTGCCGTCGGCGGTGACCGAGGCGAGCGGGAACTTGACGCCCGAGTCCTTCAGCGCTTGCAGGGTGGCGGTGAAGCCCTCGCGGCTGTCCATGCCCTTGGGCTTGCCGTTTTCGTCCAGCACCCCGGCTTTTTCGAGCAGATCCTTGTTGTAGTAGAGGACGATCGGATGGGTATCCAGCGGGATGGCATATTGCTTGCCGTCGATGGTCACGGCATCCCAGGTCGCCGAGGCATAATCGGCCTGGCTCAGCCCCATCGCCGCCCAGTCTTCGGCGGTGATTTCCTGCAGCACGCCCTGCTGGACGGCCAGCGGGATGCGGCTGGCGTGGTAGGTCATGATGTCCGGCGCCTCGCCCACGGCGGCCGAGGTCTGGACCTTGGCATAGAAGGGCGTGCCCCATTCCAGCGTGGTGGCGTCGATCTTGATCTGGTAAGCGTGGGCGGTGTTGAAGTCTTCGATCAGTTTCTTCATCCGCACGCCGTCGCCGCCGCCGAGGAAATCCCACCAGACAACGGTTTCTTCCGCCCGTGCGACCCCGGCAAAACCGAGCGTGGCAACGATGGCGGCCTTCAGCAGTCCACTTGCGGTCATCTCTTCCTCCCTCTTGGCGGCTGTGTTCGCCGCTCCTCCTGGGAAAAGCGTATCGCCTTTCCAGATTCGATCAACAGAAACCTGATATATATCCGGACCACGGATACTAAAGCCCGACCCGGATCATCGAGTAGGAATGTGGCGGCAGGGTGAGGTGCAGACCCTTGCCCGCCAGCCTGGCGCCGGTGCCCGGCTGCGGCGACACGGTGTCCGGATTGGCCCTGGTGTTCCGCGCCTGAAGGTCGGCGTGCTTGATCAGCGTGTGTTCGACCGTCCGGGCGGCGAAGCCGTCCAGCGCAAGGTCGACCTCCATCGGCTCGTTGCCGTTGCGGTTGATGGCAAAGAAGGTCAGCGTTCCCGCATCGTCGTTCCTGACGCNCGCGATATCCAGCCAGGGCACGCCCGCCGCATGATCCGCGTCATAGGCGGGCACCTCGACCGCGAGTTGCATTGCGGTGCCGCGCCCGTGCCGCGAGGCAAAGAGGAACGGCCAGTAGATGGTCTGGCGCCAGGCCGCCCCGCCGGGTTCGGTCATGATCGGCGCGATCACGTTCACCAGCTGCGCGATGCAGGCGATCTTCACCACATCGGCGCGCCGGATGAAGGTGTTCAGGATGCAGCCGACCTGCAGCACGTCCTCGAAGGTGTAGATGTCTTCCAGCAGAACCGGCGCCTCGGGCCAGTCCCATGTTCGCATGCGTTCGGCATCGGCCTTGCGTTCGTGATACCAGACGTTCCATTCGTCGAACGAGATCGTCACCTGCCGCTTCGACCGCTTCTTCGCCTTCACATAGTCGATGATCCCGGCGACCGTGCCGATATAGGTATCCAGCTTCTGCGGCAGCGCGAGGAATTCGTTGGCGTTCTTTTCGTAGTTCTCGAAGTACATGTGCAGGCTGATGTGGTCGACCTGGTCATAGGTTTCTTCAAGCACCGTCGCTTCCCACTGCGGGTAGGTCGGCATGTTCGAGTGGCTGGAGCNCGCCGTCGNGTCGAGCCCGCGCAGCGCCTTGGCGGTTTCGTTCGCCAGATGCCCGTATTNCGCCGTCTTGTGGCCGACCTGCCAGGGACCGTCCATTTCGTTCCCAAGGCACCACAGGCGGCAGTTCCAGGGCTCCTTGCGCCCGTTCTTCGCCCGCAGATCCGACCAGTAGGTCCCACCCTTGTGGTTGACGTATTCGACGAAGGACCGCGCTTCATCCAGGCCGCGCGAGCCAAGATTGACGGCCAGCATCATGTCGGTCCCGGCCTTTTCCGCCCAGTCGGCGAATTCGTGGATGCCGACCTGGTTGCTTTCGGTCGTGCGCCAGGCAAGGTCCAGCCGTTTCGGGCGGTCTGCCTTGGGTCCGATGCCGTCTTCCCAGTTGTAGGCCGAAACGAAGTTGCCCCNCGGATAGCGGCAGATCGGCGTGTCCAGGGCGCGGACCAGGTCGATCACGTCGCGGCGCATGCCCTGGTCGTCGGCGGTCGGGTGGCCGGGTTCGTAGATCCCGGTATAGACGGCGCGGCCCAGGTGTTCCAGGAACGAGCCGTAGAGCCGCTTGTCGATATCGGCGATCACATAGGCGCTGTGCGCCGTAACCCTGGCCTTCATTCCTTCCTCCCTCCGGACGATGTGAATCGGTCATTCCGATTCATACCAGCTTTTCCGGTATGGTTCGCCGGTACGGCAGAGTCGGTCAAGAGAAAAGGTGCGCGGCGGTCAGCCCTGCAAAAGGCGCAGCGTGATGTCCTGATCGTGGTTGCCGAAGCCCCGGCCGAAGATGTTGAGGCCGCCGGGATGGCGCGCATCCTCCTTGACGCCGATGCGCACCCGGATCGAGCGGTGGTCGTTCAGCGCCAGGTCGGTCAGCGAGCAATCGGAGACGCGCTTGCCATCCAGGAAGGTTCCCGCTGCCGTCACCTCCCACCGTTTCAGGTCGCCGTATTGCGAGCTTACCAGTTTCCACCAGTCTGGTGTGTACTTGCCGCGCTTGTCGCCATAGTCGCCCGGCGACGTCCAGGTGCCGATTTCGTGCCCGTTGATCGCGACCGTGATGTCGGAGGGCCAGTCCTTCGAGGTTCCCGGCACTTCGGAAGACAGTTCCGCCACCAGTTCGACCGACTGCACCGCCGTNNGCGCGAGTTTGGCATTGTTGGGGAACTGGTATTCGACGAAGCCCCTGGTGAACCACAACAATCCGGCGCGCATCCGGTCCGGGTCAAGGAAGGTGTCGGGCACGTCCAGCAACCCGATCACGCCTTCGGGCGAGCAGAGACCACAGGGGGCCGACACTTCGCAGCGGGTGTAAAGCCCAAGCGGCATCGCGACTTCGATGGCGTCCGAATGCTGCGCAGGCGGCGGATCCTTGAAAGCGATCAGAAGCTCTGTGAAGGNCGACAGGCAGATTTTCTGGCTGCCCTTGCGACCCTTTTCCGACCGGGTCTGCACAAGGCCCGCATCGACCAGGATCTGGATGTTCGACGAGACGGTGGATTGCGGCAGGTCAAGGTCTTCCGAGATCTGGTTCACGTTCCGGGNGCCGCCGCGCGTCAGATGTTCAAGGATGCGCGCGCGGACTTCGCTGGCGAGACTGCGCAGGATATCCTGGCGTTCCAGGGGATCGACGACGAGAATCTGATTGGTCATGGCATCACGCGTTCCGCTATGCCGGTTAAATATCAGGAACGCCGATGCAAATAAAGCCGGGACAGATCCGCATCCCGGTCCCATCGGGCCTGAGCCGATGGCGCAGGCTGTCACGCCGCCGCATGGGGGAGCGGATGATCCTCATGCGGCCGTGGCAAGGCCCTGTCCTCAGTCCGACTGTTCGGCGGCTTTCGCGGCAATCAGGCGGTCGATTTCTTCGGCGGTCAGGCCGAACTCTGCCAGAACCTGCCGCGTGTGTTCGCCCACCAGCGGGCTTACCCGACNCGTGGCCGGGGTGCGGCTCATCGCGACGGCGGGGCCGACGATCCGGACGTGCCCGGCGCGCGGGTGATCATAGGCGGTCAGCAGGCCAAGGTGCTGCACCTGCGGATCGGCCGCCGCCCCCAGATGCGTCTTGACCTCGCCGCACCAGATGTCGGCGGCGAGCAGCGCCTCGATCAATGCGGCGGTCGGCCAGCGGCGCGTTTCCTGGGACAGGGCGTCCCAGACCGCGTCACGCTGGGCGAACAGGGTCTGGGNGTCGTCAAAGCGCAGAAGATCGTCGTTGCCCAGCACCCCGACCAGCGTGCGATAGGGGCTCATGGCGATGGTCACCCAGCCGTCCGATGTGGGATAGACGCCGAAGGGCGCGTCCATGCCGGGGTGGCCGATGCCGGAGTTCGGGCGCGAGAAATCCTCGTTGAAGTTCATCGCCATCACCATTTCCTGGTTCTGGTGCGCCAGCATTCCGGCCAGAAGATTGACCTTCACCTCCTGGCNCTTCCCCGACCTTTCGCGCCAGAGCAGCGCGGTCAGGATGCCATAGACGATGTTCATGGCGCCGACCTGGTCCGAGAACCCCGAACCGACCGGCGTCGGCGGGCNGCTTACCTGGCCGGTGGCGGCCATGACGCCGGTCAGGCCCTGGATCAGCATGTCCTGTCCGGGGCGATCCACATAGGGGCCGTCCTCGCCATAGCCCGAGCCCGAGCAATAGACGATGCGCGGGTTCACCGCGCGGAAATCCTCGTAGCCGTATCCCAGTCGCGCCATGACCCCGGGGCGGAAGTTCTGGACGACGACATCGGCCGTCTCGGCCATGCGCAGGATGACCGAGCGCGCTTCGGGCGATTTCAGGTTCAGCGCGACGCTGCGCTTGTTGCGGTTCCAGGCCAGGAAGTTCGGGCTTTCGCCCTTGCCCACCCACTTGTTGCGAAAGGTCATCGACCGGAACAGGTCGCCCGCACCGGGACGTTCGATCTTGATGACATTGGCCCCCATGTCGGCCAGCAGCTGGGTGGCGAAGGGCCCCTGCAGCAGGTGCGAGAAGTCGAGGATCGTGATGTGGGAAAGCGCCTTGTCGGTCATTCGGTGTCACCTGTCGTCGTCGAGGGGGCCGCGGCACGCCGCGCGGCTTTGCGTCCACATCTGGCGAAGCCGGGCCAGCATGGCCTGTGGAGCGGTGCGGGCGTCCAGGGCGTCGCGGAGATAGGCCGAGGCCGCGTTGGTAAAGTCGGGAAAGCCGTAATATCGCGGGCGCAGCAGCGCGGTTTCGGCTGTGCGCAGCGTGTCACGGTAGAAGCTGCCCCAGGCGGCATTGACCTGGGCCGAGGTCCAGGCCGCGCGGGCCGAGGGCTGGCCGCCAAACTCGGGGAAAAGCCGCGTCTGCACCTCTTCGGACATCAGGTCCACGACATGGGCCAGAAGCTCGGGCGATGGCACCGAACGCCCCGAAAACGCGATCCCCGTGCCGCCCAGCACGCCGCCCAGCCCGCCGGGCGCGGCGAGGCTGTCGGAAAAGGCCAGCGCGTGGCGCGAAGGTGCGGGGCGGGCATAGGTCACATAGCCGAAGACCAGCGGCACCAGCGCGATGGCGTCCGTCTGCGCCATCGCTTCCAGAAGCGCGATGGGGTTCAGGTCGGCGCTGCCCTGCGGCGCCTGTGCGGCAAGCCGGGCCAGCCGGTCCAGCGCAGGAAGGGCCTGAGCGTCAGGCAGCATGGCCTCGCCGCCCACCACGGCCCCCTCGGCGGCCGCCATCGAAATCAGCGTGAGAANGGCATGCGGCCCGCCAAGCGATACGGCCACCGGGCGCGAGGCGGCCAGCGTCTCCAGCTCTGCCCAGTCGGTCGGCGGTTCGGGCACCAGGTCGGGCCGCCGTGCCATGACCTGGGTCGCCACATCCAGGGGCAGCGCCCATTGCCGTCCTTCCCAGGTATAGGACTGGAAGGCGGGGCCGACCGTCCTGCGGCGCCAGGCTTCCATCTGGGCCGGGTCGAACAGTTGGTCGATCGGCAGAAGGCAACCTTCGGCCACGGCTTCGCCGATATGCGGGTGATCCAGCACCACCAGATCGTAACGCGCGGTGAGGTCGGTGATCGGCGCGCTTTCGAACCCTTCCAGCGGCTGGCGGTCCCAGGTGATGAGCGGCGCGGCGCGGCCCGAATTGACGCGCCGCGCGGNCTCGGCCAGGGCGTCGTAGCCGCGGGGGTGATCCCATGTCAGGCCCCGGAAGGTCATGCAGTCACACTCCACAGGGCAGGGGCGCCAATGTCCGTCTGGATGGCGGTGATGTGCCAGCGGCCCAGGTTGGCGGCGTAAAGGGTCGTCCCCGCAAAGGCCACGTTGGTGGGGTGGCAGAGCGTATGGGCGGTCACATCCTCGATAAGCACGTCGCAGCGCGTTCCGTCGGGGGACAGCCGCAGAAGGCGCGACGGCTCGTAACAGCCGACGATCAGGTTGCCGGCGGAATCGAAGGCAAGGCCGTCGGGAAGGCCGGGCAGGTCGGAGGCAAGGTTTCCAGNCGCCCCGGCGCGGCCATCGGCCAGGATCGGCACGCGGAGGACCGCCCTGGCGAAGGTCGCGCAGACATAGACGGCCTGCTCGCCCGGGCGCATCGCCATGCCGTTGGCAAAGTCGATGGCGGCATCGCACCAGAGCCCGCCCTGGGCGTTGTCAAGGTCATAGGCCCAGATGCCCGGCCCCGGCGTGCCCGCCGCATGGCTGTCGGACACCAGAAGCCGGTTGCGAGTGCGGTCAACCAGCGGAAAGTTCGGGATACGGATGCCGGGCGGCGTGAAACGCGCCAGCGCCCGTGTCCGCAGGTCCAGACGGAATACGGCCGCATGGCGCAGGTCGCAGACGAACAGCGCCCGGTCGCTGTCGAAGGCCAGCCCCAGGGCAAAACCGCCGGTCGAGGCAACGGCTTCGGCCCGCGACCCATCCGGCGCGATGCGCAGGATGTCGCCATCCTGGTTGCCGGTCCAGATCCAGCCATCGGGTCCGACGGCCACGCCTTCCGGGTGGCTCAGTTTCGGATCGCCGAAAATGCCGTCATGGAACACCCGCGNCCGCCTGCGGGGAAGCACCGGCCGGTCGGCTGGCGGAAAGCGGGTTATCATGGTCTGCGAACTCCGGTTTCTGCGTCGAACATGTGAATCCTTGCCCGATCCAGCCGCAGGGCCATGGGCGCATCCATCGCGCGACCCTCGGCGGGTCCTGCCTTCACGGTTACGAGGGTCTCGCCGATGCGAAGGGTGACCAGGACGGCATCGCCCAGGAGTTCCGAGGNAAAGACAGTGCCTTTCAGGTCGGCATCGCCGGACGACAGGACGATGTCTTCGGGGCGGATGCCCAGCACGGCGGGGCCGTCGGGTTGGCCGGGAACGGCGATCACGCCCCNGGCATNGGTGAAGACGCCCGCTTGCACGGTGCCCCGGATCAGGTTCATCGGCGGGGCACCCATGAAGCCTGCGACGAAGGTGTTGGCGGGGGCGGAATAGATTTCGGCGGNGGTGCCGATCTGCTGGATCCGGGCGTCGTTCAGCACGACGATGCGGTCGGCCAGCGTCATCGCCTCGACCTGATCATGGGTGACATAGATCGTCGTCGTGCCGAGTTCACGCTGCAGATGTTTCAGTTCGGCGCGCATCACCGTACGCAGCCGGGCGTCGAGGTTCGACAGGGGTTCGTCCATCAGGAACAGTTGCGGGCGACGCACGATTGCCCGCGCCAGGGCCACGCGCTGACGTTGGCCGCCGGAAAGCTCGCCCGGGCGGCGCGCCAGAAGATGCGCCATTTCAACCTGTTCTGCTGCCCGCTGAATGCGCCGGTCGCGCTCGGCCCGCGCCACGCGGGCGATCTTCAGCGGATAGCCGATGTTTTCGGCCACCGTCATGTGCGGGTACAGGGCATAGTTCTGGAACACCATCGCCAGGTCGCGATCCCGCGCGGGCACATTGTTGACCCGCCGCCCGGCGATCAGGATTTCAGCGGCGCTTGGCTCCTCCAGCCCGGCAACCAGGCGCATGGTCGTTGACTTTCCGCAGCCGGACGGCCCGAGGAAGACCACGAACTCGCCATCCCCGATCCGCAGATCGAGCTGTTCCAGGGCGATGAAGGCGCCGAAGGTCTTGCGCAACCCGCGCAGTTCGACTGTGGCCATGTTACTGCGACTCCTCGAGAAATCCCGCGGCAAAGGGCAGCGCGACCCTGGTGCCGTCGTCGCCGGTCAGGATGCAGGCGCCGGCGTCGATGCGGATGTCCTGCACCATGGCCCAGCCCCGGGGGCGGGAAATCGCCCCGACCGCCTGAGCGATGCGATGGACCCGGCCCGGAGCCAGCGCCAGTGTCGTGGGCACGCCCAGGGCCGAGACCGGATTGGCCGCCAGCGCCGCCGCATGGCCGCCCGCACCCGCGGCACAGCCGTCCTCGATCCCCAGGACGCCGCGGTGCCGTCCGTTCCACGGCGCCCTGTCGCGCCCGCCGTTCGAATGCCACAGCATCGTGACCGGCAGGACACGGGCGTCCTTCAGCACGAAGATCACGTCGTCTTCGACCTCGCGCACCACAGCCGTCCAGCCAAGCGTCGCGCCCGGTGCCTCGACCAGGGTCACGAAATCCTCGTGCCGGTCGGCGATGGGCAGGCGCGTCAGATCGACCACCCCGCCATCTGCCGCNNTTAAGACGGCGGTCAGCGCGGCCGAGACCGTGCCCGGCGCCAGCCTGTTGCGCCCGGGGTCCAGCGGCGCTGCATCCGTCACGACCGCCCGCTTGGGCGAACAGGACAGGCGCGCGCGTCCGGCAAGCCGGATCATCGGATGATGCGCCACGGTCAGCTTCCCCGATCCGCCCTCGATCCGGTGTTCCTGAAACAGGATCGGGGCATCGGCGACCAGGCTCAGCGTCTTGGCGATCCGGGCCTCCAGAACAGGCTGCACCAGGGACAGATGCAGACTGTTTTCTGCAAGCCCGGTCAATTGCCACTGGCTGTTCGCGGGCCAGCCATGCGCCGGGGCGGGCTGGACATCGCTTGCCCCGAAGGGGGCGCAGAAGAAATCTCCGGCGAGGTAACGCTCGACCGGGAGCATGTCTGCGGGCAGATCGGCGCCCTCTTCAAGCCAGGGCGCGGTGTGCAGCGGCTCGAATGTGCGCCCGGCGTGCGAAAGCCGAAGCGCGCGGATGTTGCCGACCGAGGGGTCGATCATCACGCGGTTCGGCCCGACCGCCAGGGCGGCCCAGGTCTTGGCAAGGCTGGCGGTCACGTCATTCTCCTCGGATCGCAAGACCGCCGTCCACCCGCAGGATTTCGCCGGTGATGAAGCTTGCCCGGTCCGAGGCGAGGTAAAGCACGGCCTCGGCGACCTCGGGCGGACGGCCGAAGCGGCCGATGGGATGCGCCCGGTTCCATTTTTCGCGCAGGGCCGCGCCGCCGTCGGGCAGGTCGGCGAAGATGCGTTCGTTCATCGGCGTCATGATCGTGCCGGGCGCCACCGCGTTGACGCGGATGCCCGCCGGGGCAAGGTCGAGCGCGGTCTGGACGGTCAGGGCGTTCACGGCCCCTTTGGCGGCTGCATAGGCGGGCCATCCCGCAAAGGCGCGCAGGCCCTGCACCGACGAGATGTTGACGATTGCCCCGCCACCGCGCCGACGCATCTGCGGCACGCAGACGCGCATCGCCCGCCAGTAGCCGGACAGGTTGGTGTCGATGACGGTGGTCCAGCTTTCCTCGTCGATCTCGTCCACCACGCCGCCGATGGCGCGGGCGGCGTTGTTCACCAGGATGTCGATGCCGCCGAACCGGGCCTCGGCCAGCGCCGCCAGCGCCTGCATTTCGGCCATCGAGCGCACGTCGGCACGCGCGAAGGCGGTTCGCGGCCCCAGTTCCGCAGCCGCGGCCCGGCCTGCCGCCTCGCCGACGTCACCCAGCACGACAGACGCGCCCTGCGCCACGAAAGCCTCGGCGCAGGCACGGCCGATCCCCTGCGCTCCGCCCGTCACGACGGCGACCTTGCCCTCGAATTCCATCAACTCATGCCCCCGAAACACCGGATCGCGCTTTTCCAGAAACGCGGCGATCCCTTCCTGGCCGTCCGCACTGGAATAGAGGCGGAACAACACTTCCTGCTCAAAGCTCTTGGCCGTCTCGACCGGCGCATCGGCCCCTTCGCGCATCAGGCGCTTCATTTCGGCCTGGGCCTGCGGCGCGACCTTCAGGCAGGCGCGTGCCCGCGCGGCGATGGCGGCGTCGAGGTCCTCGGTCACTTCGGCGGCAAGGCCAAGGGCGTGGGCGCGTGGCCCGCTCATCCGCCACCCCGCGAGCATCAGGTCGGACGCGGCGAACTTGCCGACCGCGCGCACCAGCCGCTGGGTGCCGCCTCCGCCCGGGCAGAGGCTNNGCCGCCCTTCGGGCAGGCCAAGTTGGGCTTGCGGGGTCACGAGCAGGATGTCGCAGCACAGCGCGATCTCGAATCCGCCGCCAAGGGCAAACCCGCCGACCGCGCAGATCACGGGCTTTGGCAGACGTTCCAGCTTGTCGAAGATCCGGCGCGAGTTCATCTGGTAGGCAATGAAGGCGGCCCGCTGGTCCCCGCTGTATTCGGCGATATCGGCGCCAGCAACGAAGGCGCGCCCGCCTACGCCGCGCAGAACCAGCACCCGCACCGNAGGATCCGCCGCCGCAGCATCCAGCGCGGCATCGAATTCCTCCATCATGGGCAGCGACAGGGCGTTCAGCTTGTCGGGCCGGTTGAAGGTCAGCTGGCGGACAGCGGGCAGCAGGTCATGGACCTCGATCAGGGCCATGCGGATCACTCCTTGAGCGCGCCATGGTCAGGCCGGTCACGAGGTGGCGTTGCAGAAAGAAGAAGACCAGGATGACGGGCAGCGAGACCATCACCGACGAGGCCATGAGTTCGCCATAACGGATGCCATATTGGCCGATGAAGTCGTTCAGGCCGACGGGCAGCGTCCGCATTTCCTTTGTCGAGGTGAAGGACAGCGCGAAAAGGAACTCTTGCCAGGTCACGATCAGCACATAGACCGCAGTTGCGATGATGCCCGGCCGGGCCAGCGGCACGACGATCTGGAAGAACACCCGCAGCGGGTTGGCGCCGTCGATGGCGGCCGCTTCTTCCAGGGATACCGGCAGCTTGACGAGGAAGCCGCGCAGCATCCAGATCGCGACGGGCAGGGTCACCGAAACATAGGCGATGACCAGAGACGCGTGGGTATCCAAGAGATCGGCCGCGCGCATCATCTTGTAGATCGGGATGATGATGGCCGAATGCGGGAACATCTGCGCCACCACGATCAGCCCCATCAGCGCGGTCAGCACCGCCAGGGTGCCGCGCGCCAGGCTGTAGGCGGCCAGCAACCCCAATGAGACCGTGATCGCCACGGTGGCCGTGCTGACGATCACCGAATTCAGGAAATAGGTCCGGAATTCGGGGCGAAAGGCCGTGACGTAGTTCTGCAGCGTCGGCTGTTCGGGCCAGAGGCGCGCCGGAATTGCGAAGGGTTCGGCCGCGGGCTTCAGGCTGACCGAGACCATCCAGAAGAAGGGCAGCAGCACGAAGGCCGCCAGCAGCAGTTGGGCCAGCACCAGAAGCGCGCGTGCAGCGGGGCGGCGGGTCATGCTGCGTTCCTCCGGCCGTTGCCGCGCTGAAGCAGGAGGTAAAGCGCCACCAGCACCGACAGGATCAGGATCGAGAAGACACCGTAGACGGCCGCCTCGCCAAAGCGGAACTGGCCGAAGCCCGTCTCGAAGATGCGGGTCGGGAAGATATGCGTGGCGTCCTGCGGCCCGCCGCGCGTCATCACCCAGACGATGTCGAAATAGTTGAAGGTCAGGATCAGCGTCAGCACGAAGTTCACCAAGATCACCGGGCGGATGGCGGGCAGCGTCACGTCGATCAGCCGCCGCCNAGTGGCGGCGCCGTCGATCTCGGCGGCCTCCAGTTGCGAGCGGTCCACGGTCTGCAGCGCGGCCAGATAGATCAGCATCGAGAAGGNGAAGCCCTTCCACACCGCCACGACAATGACGGCGGCCATGGCCGTATCGGCAGAGGCAAGCCAGGCCCCGCTGTGATCGGCGAGGCCCGCCTGCATGAGCAGCGCGTTGATCAGGCCCAACTGCGGATCGTACATGAACCGCCACAGGATCGCCGCGACCACGCCCGGCAGCACGAAGGGAAGAAGGACCAGCGCCCTGAGCGGCCCCTGGCCGGGCAGGCCCTGGTTCAGGAGCAGCGCCACCGCGAAGCCGAGAAGGTTCTGCAGCACCACCACGCCCACGGTCCAGACCACGGAATTCCAGACGATCTGTGGAAACTGGCGCGAGGTCAGGACTTNTTCATAGACCTGAAGTCCCACGAAGCGCGGCTCGGGCGAGATGAACGAGGTGTCGTGAAAGCTTTCGATCACCGTTCCGACCATGGGATAATACAGCAGCCCGCCGACGAGCAGCAGCGTCGGTGCCAGAAACAGCCAGGTCAGGCGGCGGGACTGTGCGTGCATCGGGATGCGGCTCCGGCGCGGTTCGGTTCCATGGGGATGGCCGCGCAGGGGGCACCCCAGGGCGTTGATATCGGCGCAGGCGGTCGCGGCGGCCTCGGCGACATTGGCGCCCGAGAAGACGCTTTGGTACAGCGTCATCTGGATTTCCGCGATTTCCAGGTAGCGCGGGCTCAGGGGACGCGGCTTGGCATTGCCCAGATGTTCCAGGATGACCTCGGGCTCCTTGCGGTTCTTGGCAAGGAAGGCCTCGGCCGCCTTCACATTCGCCGGAACAAGGTCGACGACGTCACCGTTCACATCCTCGCGCACCATGAATTCGATGAACTTCTGCGCCGCTTCCTTGTTGGGCGAGCCTTCGAAGACCGCGAGGTTCCAGCCGCCGAAGGTGCCGACCGCCTTGTCCCCGGCCCCGGCCGTGCCTTTGACGAAGCCCCAGTTCACCTTCGACGCCTGCAGGGTCGGCTGTTCCAGGGTTANCCAGAACTCGATGGCGAGCGAGCCGTTCAGGAACAGCTCGCGCATCGAGCCGGAGCTGGCGTTCAGGATGCCTTCGGGGGCGAATTTCGCCAGGTCCTGAAGGTATTCCAGCGCCTCGACCGCGGGGGCCTTGTCCAGGGCACAGGCGCCCGACGCATCAAGGATTTCGCCGCCGTTCGAGAAGATGAAGGAATTGACGACGACCACCGTGTCCTCGCCGCGGTGGCCGAAGAGGCCCACGCCGAATTTACCGTCGCCAGTCAGCTTTTCGGCCGCGGCGCGCAGGTTAAGAAAGGTCGTCAGGTCCTGCGGATTCACGCTTACGGCGCTCAACAGGTCCTGATTGTAGAAGCTGAACTGCCAGACATCGACGTTGAAGGGAATCCCGTACAGCCGGTCGTTCACCACCGCGCTGTCCCAGGCGCCGCCGAAGAAGGCATCGCGCGCAAGCCCGGCCCCTGCCGCGAAATCCGTCAGGTCGGCGATGGCCCCGGCCTCGGCAAAGGCGCCGACCCAGATCTGGTCCAGCGTGGCCACGTCAGGGGCATTGCCGCCCTGGACCGCGGTCAGCAGGCGCTGCTGGTATTCAGGATAGGGAATGGTCGTGACTTCGACCTTGATGTCCGGGTTCTCGGCCATGAAGCGGTCGACGGCGGCCTGCTGGAACTGCGACAGACCGCTTTCAGTCTGCTGGTTGTCCCAGAACTTCAGCGTCACCGGTTCGGCCCAGGCCATCCNCCCAAGGCAGATCCCGGCAACGGTCAAGGCAAGACGTGTTCTCATCGTTTCCTCCCAGGTTTGTTTTTCGGTCAAGCTTGGTTCCCCGACCGCCAGACAGCGGCGGCAGGGGTCTGCGGATCGGTCCGGTCGTTCTCTTCGCCTGCGACCAGGACCTCGATGCCGGCGGCGCGCAGCGTCTGACGGTCTGCCGCCATCGTTCCATCATCGGTGATCACCACATGCACATCCTCGATCCGGCAGATGCGGTGATTGGCCTCGGCCCCGACCAGCGTGTGGTCGGCCAGCGCCACCACCCGCCGCGCCGCGCCGCCGAGGCGAGAGGCCGCCAGCGCCAGCCGTTCATCCGAGGCCGAGGCGCCGAAGCGCGGCGACAGGCCCGCCACCGACAGGAAGGCCCGATCCGCCCGCATCCGTTCGAAAAGCGCACCCAGGCTCGGCCCGACCAGGCAGCGGTCCGAAGCCTGGTATTCGCCGCTGGTCAGCAGCGTGCGGATGCCCGGCGTGCCTTCCAGCCGGTGCAGGATGTCCAGCGAGTTCGTGATGACAGTCAGCGCTGACAGCCTACCGGTTTCGGCAAAGGCGATGCGGCGGATTTCGGAAGCCAGCGCCAGCGTCGCCTCGCCCTCGCCCAGAACCACCGTCTCGTACCGTCAGCGNNTCGAGGCTGCCAGCCTGGCGATTTCGGCGCGGAGGCGGGAAATCTCGGTGGAGATTCCGTGATGCGGGGGCGTCACCACGACCTCGACCCGCAGCTCGGCCGCACGCGCCTGCATCGCCGCAATCATTGCACGGTACCAGTCATGGGCCGGAAAATGCGGCATGAAGCCGATGCGCGGCCCGGAGGCAAGCGCCTTCGGCGGCGCGCCCACCATCGCTGCGCGCCGATCATCGCGCAGCCGCCAGCCCTGGGGACCCTTGGCGAAGAAGGCTTCAAGGTTTGCGCCGGTGATGATCGCATGCGGAGTGGTGGTCCCGGCCGGGACCCGGCCTTCTGCAAGCGCCACGACCAGCCGGTCGACCGCGCAGGTGCCGACGACCTCGGGGAAGAAGGCCGCCACGGCCTGCAACGGTCCGCCCGCCGCGACCTGCGCCACGAAGTCCGGGTTCTCGCNCCCGGTGGCATAGATCGCGACCGGGGCGCCGTGTTTGGCCGCGGCTTCGGCTCCGGCGACGGCGGCGTGGTCGTTCACCGCGAAGATCATGTCGAATGGCTCGCCCGAGGCGAAGGCGTCGGTCGCCACCCGAAGCGCCACCCGGTAGCTGCCCTGCCCGTTGATCGACACCACATCGACCGGCCCCGCGAAGGCGGACCGCAGGCCGGTCAGAAAGCCCTCGGCGCGGTCGCGGGTGTTTTCCTGGTCGGGCAGCCCGATCACCAGAAGCCGGATTTTCCCGGTCCCCGCGGCGTTCCTGCCTGCCAGCGCGCCCAACTCGGCCCCCGCGGCGAAGTTGTCGGGGCCGAGATAGACCCCGCCCGGTTGCGGAGCGCTTTCGGCCAGGAAGGGGACGCCGCGGCGCTGGATGTGTCGGCGCAGCGCCTGCCCGCCCCGCCCGGCAATCGGTGGCAGGATCACGGCATCCATGTCATCGACGCCCGCAACCTGCAGGCCGGTCGCCGCATCCGTGGCGGTTTCCAGAAGAACCTTGTCGGGAAGGACCGCCCCGCCGCGGGTGCGCTTGAGCGCACCGGCTTCGGCGAGTTCGACCAGATCGCGGCGCAGCGTGACTTGCGAGACCTCCGGCAAGGCACGCGCAAGCTCGGCAAGCTCGACTGACCCCTCGGAGACCACGAGTTCCAGAATACGGCGATGGCGACGGTCCTTGATCATTAGTCCCCCTGTCTTTGGACAAAACTGATCCATGCGGGTCAGGATTCGCAAGCTTTCCTCTCAAATCCAACCGGAAATCGACCCACAATGATCATTTTCGATCAACTCATGGATTGGCGCCGGGTGGATCAGATCGTCATGCCGCCGTCGATGCAGATGGCTTGGCCGGTCACGAAGGAGGCCGCGTCCGATGCGAGGTAGAGCACCAGTTCGGCGATCTCGGNAGGCCGAGGCCAGCCACCCATTGGCTGCCTTTGGGTGAATGCGCGCAGCGCGGCTGCGTAGTCGCCGGTTGCCTCCAGCCGGGCGCGCAGCGAGGGCGCGCCGACCGTGCCGGGGCAGATCGCGTTGCAGCGCAGCCCGACCGAGACGTAATCGGCGGCGATGGATTTGGTCATGCCGATGACGGCGGCCTTCGAGGTGCCGTAGGCGAAACGGTCCGGCAGGCCGCGCAGGCTTGAGACGACGGAGGCCATGTTCAGGATGCAGCCGGAACGGCGGGCGACCATGCCCGGCAGGACGGCGCGGGACATGAGGAACGTGCCGGTCACGTTCACCTTTAACACCCGCTCGAAATCGGCGGGGCTGGTTGTATCGACGCGGCCGCTGTGAACGATCCCGGCGCAGTTGAACAGGATGTCCACATGGCCAAATCCGTTGACGGCCTGCGCGACCGCCGCCTCGTCGGTGATGTCGAGCATGCAGGGCGTGGCCTCGGGCGGCAGGCTTGCGCCTGGACCCAGGATGGCGGGGTCACGGTCCACCGCCAGGATGCGGGCGCCTTCGGCCGCAAAGGCCTGCACCGCGGCAAGCCCTATCCCGGCGCCCGCCCCGGTGACGATGATGGTCTTTTCGCTGAACCGGTGCATCGGTCTTGGTCCTTTCAGTGCAGTCCGTGGTCGCGTCCGGCTGTCGGCGCGGGGTCATGGCGCGGGGGTGCGGAATGGCGCCCGGCAGCGTGACGGCGCCGCGCCTCGGGGCGATACCGCACAGGCCGATCTCGACCCGGTAGAGCCCACCGGTGAACACGGGTTCCACGGTGTCGGCCAGGGTTCCGGCTGCCGTCACCCAGAGCACCGGCCCGTCGAAAATGCAGTTCGTNNTGGATGAGCGGCCACTGGCACGAAGTCCTCTGGTACCGTCGGGGTGCAGGACATGCAGCCCGCNCACGACGATGTCGGTCACCACCAGCCAGCCGCCTTCGGCAATTGTCATCCCGTCGGGAACCGGATTGGGGCCGGGCAGCCGCCCCAGATCCTCGCGCTTACCGTCGGGATGCTGGCGCCAGACATGTCCGGTGTAGGATTCGCACCACAGGATCGCGCCATCGTCCTGCACGGCAATGCCGTTCGGGAAGGTCGGACGCGCGAACTCTGCCGCGATCCGGCAGGTCCCGTCGGGGGCGATGGCGAAGATGCGGCTGTCGTCCGGAGCCTCGGGCCGGTAGGTGCCCGGGTCGGTCACATAGAGCGTTCCGTCCGGGCCGAAGGCCAGATCGTTCGGCCCGTTGAAGCCGAATTCGCCGGACCCGACCGCGATGGTTTCAACGGCACTGCCCGGCCTGACGCGCTGCACCGCGGGCCGCACCTGCACGGGTGCGCGCCACGGCCCGCAGGTGCCGCCGTTCTGGCAGAAGTAAAGCCAGCCGTCCGACCCGGCCACGCAGGAATTCGGGGCCCCGTCAAACCGGGCGAGCGCCCGGGCTTCGCCACCCGGGTGGACCGTCGTGATCTGGCCGCGGTAGGTTTCGACCAGTGCAACGTTGCCGTCGGGAAGGATGGCTGGCCCTTCGGGCCAACCAAGATTGCCTGCAACGCAGCTGACGGATGGAACGGCCATCTGGATCAGCCCTTTCTGCGGCTGTGCATCATTCGGCCTCGGGCTGGGCCATGATTTCGGGACCCGAGATGTTGACGCCGCAGGGTTCGAACTGGTTCGGGGTGAAGAAGTTGTCCGACAGGTCGGGATAGAAGTTCTCACCCGCCTTCAGCGTCTCGAACGTCGCGGTCGGGTTCGGCAGTTCCACCGTGTCGGGCAAGGTCTTGCCTTGCAGCAGCGAGATCGCGGCCAGCATCGCGATGGCCGATTGGCCGGGCGAGTTGCCGATCGAGATGCCCTTCAAACCCTCGTCGGAATGTTCGGCAATCAGCTTGCGGAAACCGTTCTCGGCCTCGCTTACCANCGGAATGAAGGGATGCCCCGCGTCGATCAGCGCCCGCACCGCGCCGGCCGACCCGCCCGACACCACCATCGCGTCGAACGGCCCGTGCGCCGCCACGGCATCGGCGGTCACTTGCTGGGCGGTGCCGTCATCCCATTTTCCGTAAACGGTCACCACCTCGATGCCGGGGTACTGCGACAGGACGTTCATCAGACCCTGATGGCGGTCGTTCTCGGCCGGGTGGCCGGAAATGCCGCCCACCTCGAGCAGCTTGCCCTTGGGTGCGGCCATCTGCCCGACAAGGAAGGTCGCCCAGTCCTCGCCGAACTCCACCTGGTTCTGGGTGATCTGCACGATGTCGTGCGTCTCGATCGCACCGTTGAAGGCGATCAGCGCCGTGCCCTGTTCCTTGGCCAGCTGGATCACGCGGTCGAAACCGGTGCCGCTTTCGGGCGAGATCAGCACGGCATCGTAGCCCTGGTTGATGAAGTCCTCGATCGCGGCCAACTGGGCCGGAAGGTCTTCGCCCACCGAGACGATCTTGAGCTGTTCCAGGTTGGCGGCAATCTCGGGCTGGGCGGCGAAGGCCTGGGCCGTCTTGATCATCTGCTGGCGCCAGGTGTTCGCGACGAAGCCGTTCACCAGGGCGATCTTGTAGGGGCCGTCGTGCGGTTCAGCCAGGGCGATGTTCTGAACGCTGCCTGCCCCCGGGCGGAAGCATTCCGGCATGTAGGTGTCCTGCGCCGCGGCGGCAGAGGCACCAAGCATCACAAGGAAGCTGGTGGTCATCAGGGACTTCGAAATGCGTGTCATGGGTCTCCTCCGGTTGGTTGGGTCGTCTTGTGCGAAGCTTGCCCCGCCGGGGCAGGCGACATTTCCCCCGGGATTGCTAGCCGGAGGTTCTTTGCTCCCGCCCGTAGACGAGCAGCATGGCGAGGATGGCGAGGCTGTAGATGATCAGGCGTCCGCCTTCGAAGATCTGCGCGACCGTCAGGATGCTGCCCAGAAGCGTGATCAGGAGCACGCCGATCACCGTGCCCGCGACCGTTCCGCGACCGCCCAGCACCGAGGTGCCCCNCAGCACCACGGCAGCGATGGACGGCAAGAGGAAGGGATCGCCCATGGATTGCGCGGCCTTGCTTGCGTAACCTGCGACCAGCATCCCTCNCCAGCCCGCGCAGAAGCCGCAGATCACGAAGGCGGTGATCAGCGTCAGCCTGGTGCGGTTGCCCGACAGGTAGGCCGCGACCTCGGAGCGCCCCATGGCATAGGCGACACGGCCATGGACAGTGCGGCGGTGCAAGACACCCAGGACCAGGGCCAGAACCGCCCATATCCAGACCGGATTGGNGATCCCCGCCGTGGTGCCCACGCCAAGTGCCGACATGAAGGAGGTGGCATTGTCACCCGGCGCGAAGCCTCCGCCCGTGAACAGGGTCATCAGGCCGAGAAGCACCGAATTGATGCCCAGGGTGAAGATCATNNGGCTTAAGACACGCAGCAGGGCCACGCCCAACCCGTTCACCAGGCCGACCGCCATTCCGACCAGGATGCCGACGGGGACTGCAATGCCGTCGATGCCGGTCGAGGCCGCCACGGCCGTGCCAAGGATCGCCGCCGTTGCCATGGTCCAGGGCATCGACAGGTCGATCCGGCCCAGCAGGATCACGCAGGACTGCCCAAGCGCGATGATGCCGAGATAGGCCGCGCGCTGCAGTTGCTGCATCAGGAAATCGGCGCTCAGGATCTGGGGCGCGACCAGGCTGCCCGCGACCAGCAGCAGGATCAGACAGGCCAGCGCGATGAGAATGGTCCGCTGATCCGCGCTGAGACGCGCCATGAGAGCGGCAGCCGGGTTCCCGATTGTCATTGCAGCATCTCCAGCCGGTTCTTGGCGCGCGCGATCTGCAGCGCTCCCAGCGAGACCACGGCAAGCAGGAGCAGACCCTCGAACAGCGGTTGCACCAGCGGGTCGGCCGGGATGATCCACAGGATCGTATCGGTCACCCGGGTCATCGAGGTGATGGTGCGCAGCGCGATGGCGCCCAGAAGCGGGCCGACAAGGCCGCCCATGCCGCTTACCAGCGAGGTTCNCCCAAGCACGACAGCCGCGATGGAATTCAGCGTGTAGACCCCGGCCTGAGCTGCCTTTGCATCGCCCGAGCCCGTGAGGAAGGCCACGAACAGCCCCGCCAGCGCCGCCAGCCCACCCGCGCAGACATAGGCGGCTATGCGGGAGGCCGGGACGGACAGCCCGGAGAGATAGGCCGATTTCTCGGACGAGCCGACCGCCAGAACACCGCGACCGATGACCGTGCGGCGGAAGGGCAGCCAGAACAGCAGCACGACCGCCAGCATCAGCAAGACGGATATCGGCAGTGCCCCGATCAGCGGTATCCCGTCCAGCCACGGGACCAGTCGGCCAAGGGTGCCTGTCGCCGCCATGGACAGCCCGGTATCGACCTCGCCTCCAGGTGCCGGGCGCAGGTACATCGCCAGCCCAAGGAACAGGGCGCCTGTCGCCAGAGTCACGATCAGCGGCTGAAGCCCATAGACGACGAGGCAGCCGTTCAGCAGCCCGGCGCCCAGACCCGCGGCGATGCAGCCGACAACGCCAAGGGCCACCGCGACCGGCGATCCGTTCACGATCACCGAGGCCAGACAGGTCGACAGGACCATGATGGCCCCAAGCGAAAGGTCGATCCCGCGCGTCAGGATCACCAGGGCCTGCGCCATCGCCACAAGTCCCAGTGCCAGCGCCTGGTTGGCATTGGACAGGGCCACCGCCCCCGAAAAGCCGCGTGGGTGCAGGAAGGTGTAGATCCCGTAGACCACGATCAGCAGGACCGCAGCGCGCAGGAGGCCCGCGCTGTTGCGGGCCCAGATGGCAAGCGAGGTCATTCGCGCCCTCCAACCCGGCGGGCCCTGCCGCCGAAAGGTTCAGCGAGGCGGCAACAATCGCCTCTTCGGTGATGGCGTCGCCGGACAGTTCGGCGCGGATGCGCCCCGTAGGCACGAGCACCCTGTCGCAGCAGCCCACCAGTTCTGCGTAATCACTGCTGAACAGCACGATTGCGGCACCATCATCGGCAAGCTTGCGCAGAAGCGCGTAAATCTCTTGCTTGGTGCCCACATCAATGCCGCGCGTGGGGTCGTTCAGCAGGATGACCCGCGCGCCGGTCATCAGCCATTTTGCGATGACGACCTTCTGCTGGTTGCCGCCCGACAAAGNTGTGGCGGGCAGGTCGGCCGAAGCGACCTTGATGCGCAGCGCCTCGATGAAGGTCCGGTGCCGGTCACGCTCGTGCCGCCGGTCGAGAAAGCCGAAACGTGACAGGGCACCCAGCGAGGCGAGGCTGAGGTTCTCGGCGATGCTCATGTCGGGGATCAGCCCTTCGGTCTTGCGGTCCTCGGGGATCAGCGCGACGCCCGGGGCCTGCGCCATGGCCGCGCGCGGCGACGCGGCGCGCAGGGGCGCCCCGTCCAGACGCACCTCACCCCGGGTGCCGCGCAGCACCCCGAACAGGGCCAGCAGCAGTTCGCGCTGGCCTTGCCCTTCGAGCCCGCCAATTCCAACGATTTCGCCCGCGCGTACCGACATCGAGATGTCGTGCAGCTGGTCTTGCCAGGACAGCCCGCTGACCTCGAGCGTTGCGGGTCCTGGTGCCGCCGGGGCTGTGGGGCGCTTTGGCGGAAACACCGCCTCGATGTCGCGGCCGATCATCATCCGCACGATCTCGGCATCGGACCGCGCGCCCGCGGCGAAGGTGCTGACATGGCTGCCATTGCGGAACACCGAACAGGTATCGGCCAGCGCCGTGATCTCGCCCATGCGATGTGTGATGAGGAAGACGAGGCAACCTTCCGCGCGCAGATCGTGAACGAGGCGGAAGACACGCTCGGCGTCCTTCGCGGGCAGGGCCGACGTCGCCTCGTCCAGGATCAGGATGCGCGGTCCCTGCGCGATGGCCTTGCAGATTTCGATCAACTGGCGCCGCGCNNGAGGAAGGTCGCGCACCAGCATCCGCGGATCGATGTCATCGCATCCCATGCGCGCCAGAAGCGCGCGGGCGCCGGAAATCTGTCGGCGGGTGTCGATCAGGCCGAAGCGGCGGGGCGGTGAGGCGATGAAGATGTTATCCGCCACCGAAAGCTCGGGCAGCAGCGACAATTCCTGGAACACGCACGCGATTCCCTGGCGTTCCGCGTCGCGCGGCGAGGCAAAATCCATCACGCGCCCCTCAAGCGCGATGGTGCCGAGGTCAGGCCGGATCACCCCGGACATGAGCTTGATGAGGGTGCTCTTGCCTGCGCCGTTTTCGCCCAGAAGCGCATGGACAGTGCCCCGCCGCGCCTGAAGCGACACGTCCTGCAAGGCGCGGATGCCGCCGTAGGATTTCGACAGGCCCGCAAGTTCCAACAGGACGCTGCCGTCCATCCCGCCACCGGCCCCCGCGATGTTCCCGTCCGCGCCCATGTTTACCCCGCTTGCCCCCGGAAAGGGGCGCCGACCCGTTTGCCCGAGGGCAAGTTCGATCCGGCCCAGTCGAGGAAAGGAATGGCAGCATCTTTTGATTAGTGCAAAGACTTTTTGTTGGCGAGAAGAAGCGCAGAGTTTAGGCTTGAGTGCGACCGCAGATGATGGCCTGATGCCTTGTGCTGGCCACCCGGTCGGGACCGGCAGCAGACGGGACAGTGTGGAGAAAGCGGAACGTGACGAGTCAGCAGTACGGGGCCCCGGCGGTCGACAAGGCGATCGACGTCATCGAGTATCTGGCCAAGCAGCGGCGCCCGCGCTCGATCTCGGACATCGCGACCGGGCTTGAGCGCAGCGTGAGCGAGATCTACCGCGTGGTCCTGGCGCTGGAACGCCGGCAAGTCCTGTTCAAGGACCCGTTCGACGAGAAATACACCCTGTCACTTACCCTTCTGGGCGTGGTCAACCGGTTCCCGCCGGTTGACCGCATCGTGTCGATTTCGGTGGACGAGCTTGACGCGCTTTGTGGTCGCACGCTGCAATCGTGCCATCTGACGATGATCCAGGGCAGCCGACTTTATGTGGTTGCGTCGTTCCGTGGCCCCCTTCCGATGGGGTTCAACGTGGCAACGGGCTCCAGCTTTGATGTGGTGCAATCCACATCCGGGCGGACGATTCTTGCCTTTTCGCCCGAGCAGGCCGTCGCCCCGTTCCTGGCCGGGCAAAGCGAGGCCGATCAGGCCACCCTGCGCAACGCCCTGCAGGAGGTCAGGACCCGAGGGCACAGCATCGAGAACAGCCGGACAGTGTCTGGTTTGGTAAACATCTCGGTCCCGATCCTGGACAGGCAGGGCGAGGCGCTGGCGGGTGTGACCATACCATATCTCAAGCAGCAGGATGTCAGGCTGGATGCCGAGGGTTGCATGCTCCAGCTCAAGGAATGCGCCGAACGCATCCGCATGCGCCTGGGCTAGGCATGAGCCTGCCCCGGGGCTGAGCAAGATGGACCATTGTGAGCAAGGCGACGAAGGAGTTACCCCTAGGCTGTGGACCAAACCTTGCGAGTCCGCAGCCCAGACGCGCAGGGCCCCGCCATCGGCGGCAAAGGCGTGGGCCTGGCCTGGCTGCAACCTCATGCCGACGCGGTCGCTTACGCGCACGGGAACGTGGCCGTGCTGGCGAACCATCAGCATCCCCAGCCCGTCGGCATGGACATAGATGTTGGTATCCGAACCCAGGTGTTCGACCACGTCTGCCGTGCCCAACAGGGTTGCCGTGTCCGGATCGGCGAGGTCCAGATGTTCGGGGCGGATGCCCAGTTCGGCGACCGGGCCGGTGATGCCGGGAAGCGCCACCTGCGCGCCATTGGCAAGCCGCACGCCGCCTTCGCTGCGGCTGACGGGCAGGATGTTCATGGTGGGCGAGCCGATGAACTGCGCGACGAAGCGGTTGGCCGGGGTCTGGTACAACTCCAGCGGCGTGCCGACCTGCTGCACGATGCCGCCGTTCAGCACGACGATGCGGTCGGCCAGCGTCAGCGCCTCGACCTGGTCGTGGGTGACATAGACCATGGTTGCCTTCAGCCGCTGGTGCAGGCGGGCGATTTCCAGCCGCATCTCGACCCGGAGCGCAGCGTCAAGGTTGGACAGCGGTTCGTCGAAGAGAAACGCGCGCGGTTCGCGCACGATGGCGCGGCCCATGGCGACGCGCTGGCGCTGGCCGCCCGACAGGGCGCGCGGCAGGCGTTCGGTCAGCTTGTCCAGCCCCAGGGTGCGGGCGGCGGCGGCGACGCGCGCGGCGCGGGCGGATTTCTCGGCGCCGCGGATTTCCATCGAGAAGCCCATGTTCCGCGCCACATCCATGTGCGGATAAAGGGCATAGGACTGGAACACCATGGCGATGTCGCGGTGGCGCGGCGCCACCTCGTTCATGCGCTGGCCGTCGATGAGGAAGTCGCCGGCGGTGATGTTCTCCAGCCCCGCGATCATGCGCAGGAGGGTGGACTTGCCGCAGCCGGAAGGACCAACAAGCACGATGAATTCGCCGTCGGCGATGGAAAGGTTCACGTCGCGCAGCACGTCGATGGTGCCGAAGCGCTTTTCGATGCCGTGAAGGTCAAGGCGGGCCATGGATCAGCCTTTCACCGCGCCAGAGGTCAGGCCCTGGACGAGGTATCGCTGGATGAAGATGAAGAACAGGCACGAGGGGATGAGCGCCAGCACGCNCGCCATCATCTGCCCCCAGTCCACCGAGAATTTCGACACGAAGGTCAGCATCCCCACGGGGAAGGTCATGCTGCCTTCGGACCGGATCAGCATGAGCGCGAACAGCACCTCGGACCAGGCGGCGGTGAAGATGAAGCCGAGCGTCGCGCCAAGGCCGGGCAGGGTCAGCGGCAGGATCACCTTGCGCAGGGCCTGAAGCCGGGTGCAGCCGTCCATCATCGCCGCATCCTCCAGATCCTTCGGGATGCCGTCGAAGAAGCTTTGCATCAGGAAGGTGGCGAAGGGGATGTTGAAGGCGGTGTAGACGAGGATCAGGCTGGTAAGCGAGTTCAGGAGGCCAAGGCTTGCGACGATCTTGTAGATCGGCGCAATGATCATCAGCAGCGGGAACATCTGCGTCAGCAGCATCAGCGCGATGACGAGCCTTTGCCCGCGGAAGCGGAAGCGCGAGAAGGCATATCCCGAGGCGGCGGCAATCACCGTGGTGATGGCGGCCGAGGCCAGCGAGACCAGCAGGCTGTTCCGGAAGAAGCGCAGGAAATCGGTCTGCCAGATCACCTTGGTGAAGTTGTCGAGCGTCGCGGTCGAGGGCCAGAGGGCCGTGCCTTCGGTGAAGATCAGCTGGTCGGGCGTGACCGCGATCTTCAGAAGCCAGTAGAGCGGGAAGAGTGCAAAGCTCAGGTAGAACAGGATCGCGGCGTATTTGCCGAGGGTCAGCAGCGGGTTGCGGCGGGCGGCGACGGACATCACAGCCTCACGAAGCGGCGGCGCAGCGCCAGAAGCACCACGGCATAGACGAAGAGCAGGAACAGAAGCGCCACGGCCAGCGTGGAGGCATAGCCGAAATCCAGCTTCTTGAAGGCGGTTGTGAAGATGTAGGTGGACAGGATCTGCGTGGAATTGGCGGGTCCGCCGCCGGTCATGATGAAGATCAGGTCGGCGAAATTTGCGATCCAGATCGTGCGCAGCATGACCGTGATGGCGATCATCGGCGCGAGGAACGGCAGGGTTATCTTGGTGAAGCCTTGCCAGGCGGTGGCGCCGTCGATCTCGGCCGCCTCGTACAGTTCGGACGGGATGGACTGCAGCGCGGCCAAGAGGGTGATGGCGAAGAAGGGCACGCCGAACCAGATGTTCGCGGCAATGGGGCCCCAGATGGCAAGCGTGGGGTCGCCGAGAATGTTGAAGGGCTCGGACAGGAGNGCCGATGTCGGCCAGCCAGTGGGGCAGGGGGCCGATCACCGGGTTGAAGAGCCAGGCCCAGGTGAGGGCCGTGAGGAAAGTGGGCACCGCCCAGGGCAGGAAGACGATGGCCTGGAACAGCCGCTTCAGCGGGAAGCGGGTGTTCAGAAGAAGGGCGAGGCCAAGGCCGAGCGTGAACTGGAAGAACAGCGACCCGAAGGTCCAGACCAGGGTGTTTTCCAGCGAAATCCAGAACTTCTTGTCGGACCAGAGGGCGACATAGTTGTCCAGCCCCACCCATTCCGCCTGCCCCGGCTTCAACAGCATCATCGACTGGAACGAATAGCTGACGCCCACCACCAGCGGGATGAGCATGACCAGCGAGATCAGCACAAGCGCCGGGGTGAGGTAGAGATAGGGCTCGATCAGGTGGGACCAGACGAAACGCTGGTGCGCCCGGGTTGCCCCGGGCGCCTCTATGCCTTGCGTCACTGCTTGGCTTTCCACTTGCCGTATTCTTCCGTCAGGAAGGCGGCCCATTCGTCACCCAGTTCCTGCGCGGTCTTCTGGCCCAGCAGGGCTTCCTGTGCCGAGTCCTTCAGGATCGTCGAGGTGAAGTAGCCCCACTGTTCCAGATAGGTCGGCATGATGGTGGGGATGTAGTTCGGGCTGTTCAGTTCCTCGAACCAGCCCTTGAACTGGTCGGTCTTGAAGAACGGATCCTGGTCGGCGCCCTGGTGGATCGGGATCACGCCCACACGCTTGGCCCAGGTGGCGTTGGATTCGGGCGAGGACAGGTAAGCAACGAGGTTCCAGGCGTCATCCGGGTTGGCGGTCGAGTTGAACACCGACCAGCCCGCAAAGCCGATGGTCGGGAAGGCCTTGCTTACCGGGCCGACCGGCATGGGGATCACGGCGAAGTCTTCGGCGGGCATGCGTTCGGCGATGGCGATCAGCGCGTCGGGGTCCTGGTCGAGGAAGGCGCAGGTGCCGGAATAGAAACCCGCGACGATCTCGTTGAAGCCCCAGTTCACGCTGTCCTTGGGCGCATAGCCCTTCTGGTACAGGTCCATCAGGAACTGCAGGCCCGCGATGGAGCCCGGTTCGTTCAGGCGGCTCTTGCCGTCCTCGGTGAAGAACTCGTTGGTGCCGTTCATCACGGCGGCCATCATGATCCAGCCGTTGGTGCCGCCAGGGCCGCCGCGCAGGCAGTAGCCGTATTTGCCGTCCAGCTTGGACACGGCTTCCGAGGCCGCCATGAATTCGTCCATGGTCTTCGGCGGTTCGGCCACGCANNCTTCGGCCAGCAGCTTCTTGTTGTAGAACATGGCGCGCAGGTAGAAGCCGTAGGGGATCATGGTGATCTTGCCATTGGCCAGCTTGCCCATGTCCACGGTCTTCTGGGTCAGGGTCGCGCCGTGTTCCCNAGTAACGACGCGGTCGTCCAGGGCCATCAGCTGGTCGGCGTAGAGCGCCTGCCAGGTGTCAGGCATCTCGATCACGTCAGGGATGTCGCCGTAAGCGATCATCGTGGCGACGGTCTCGAAAGCCTGGCCCCAGGGGACCGAGACGATTTCGACGTCAACGCCCGGATTGGCGGCCTTGAAGCCATCGACCATGCCCTTCAGCACCTCGGTGCGTTCGGGGCTGGTGATCACCTCGACCAGCTTCAGCGTTTCCGCCGAGGCTGCCGAGCCCAGAAGCACCGCCATAAGCCCGGCGCTGGCCAGAAGTCTTTCATCGCTCTCACTCCCGTTGGTTGTCAGTTTCTGCTTGTTGCCAGGGCCGCCGACATGTCGGCCCAGAGGTCTTCTGCGTCTTCCAGCCCGAGGCTGAGCCTGACGAGCGTGGGGGNGACGCCGAACTTGCGCATCGAGTTGAATTCGCCAACCTGGGCCAACCCGACCTGCGCGGGCAGGATCAGGCTTTCGAAGCCGCCCCAACTGACACCCAGGCGGAAGAAGCGCAGGGCATCGGCGAGTTTGGGGATGTTCACCGACTCGTCGAATTCCACCGACATCAGGCCCGAACGCCCGGTGAGGCCCGGCACGGTGTTGGCACTGGGCGAGTTCACGCGGCGCACGAAGGGCAGGGCGGCGAAACGGTCGGCGAAGAGGTCGGCGGTGGCGCGGTGCTGGCGCATCCGGGGCACCAGCGTGCGCAGGCCGCGGATCAGCAGCCAGGCCTCGAGCGGGGCGAGCTTCGCCCCGAACAGAGGCAGCGACAGGTCGCGCAGGCGGCCGATGTGGTCCTTCGAGCCGATGACCACGCCCGCCACGGTGTCGGAATGGCCCGAGATGTATTTCGAGGCCGAATGGATCACGATGTCGATGCCCAGTTCGATCGGGCGCTGGAACACCGGGGTGGCCCAGGAATTGTCGATCATCGTCACAACGCCGTGCCGCTTGGCATGGGCCGCGACCTTGGGCAGGTTCATCGCCTGGAAGACCACCGATGTCGGGCTTTCCAGATAGGCGAGTTTCACGCCCCTCAGCAGGTCGGGGTCATCCTCGAAGGCCCGCAGCGGGTGATAGGTCGTCTCGATCCCGAAGGGGCGCAGGATGCGTTCCATGAAACGATAGCTGTCGGGATAGACGTGTTCGACGCAGGCCACACGGTCGCCGGGGCGCAGGAAGGCCATCAGCGCGGCCGAGATCGCCCCCATGCCCGAGGCGAAGCCCACGGCCGCCTCGCCGCCCTCGGCATCGGCCATCATCGCCTCGAAAGCGGCGACCGTCGGGTTCTGGACGCGGGTGTACATCGGCGCGTCACTGGAGCCGTCCATCCGCGCCTTGAAATCGTCGAAGCTGTCGAAGGCAAAGAGCGAGGTCTGCACGATGGGCGGCGTGATCGACCCGCCCGCCCCTTCGGCGATGGCGGTCAGCCGGGTGGCAAGGTCGTCGGCGGTCTTATCCGGCATGAAGTCCTCGGGCGATCTGGATGGCGGCTTCGTCCACGTCGGACAGGATGCCGGAGATGATGGCGACGGCGCGGTCCTCGTNCGCGGCGACGATGGCCTCGGCCAGCGGGCGGTGCGCCGGAATGGTCGAGGCGCCCAGTTGCGGCTGGTCGAAGGGCGCGTCGTAAAGGTCGTGGAAGGCGCGGTGGATCTGTTGGATCACCTTGGCGAACAGGGGGTTCCCGGTCGCATCGTGGATGGCGGCGTGAAACTGGCGGTCGGCCGGACGCCAATCCTCGCCCGCCTCGTAGACCTCCATCAGTTCCAGCATGCGCAGCATGATCTTGCGGCGTGCAGATTCATCCGCCACGCGGGTGGCGATGCGGACCGCCTCGATTTCCAGCGGACGCCGCACTGCGAGCATCCGGCTAAGGCTGTCGGCCTCGATCTGCACAGTCAGGGGCAGGTGCATTGACCGGGTCGAGACCTCGGCCACGATACGGGTGCCGCCGCCCTTGTTGCGGGTGATGATGCCCAGACTTTCCCATTGCCTCAGCGCCTCGCGCACGGTGGAGCGTCCGATGCCCAGGCGGCGGGCGAGTTCGACTTCGGGCGGCAGGCGGTCACCGATGCCCAGGGCCTCTTGCTCCACCAGGGCTGCAAGAAGCCGCGCGACGTCGCGGGGGCGCCGGGTTTCGCTTTCGGAGGCTTCTTTCCCATCCCGCAAAGACGATTCTTCCCCAGGTCGGTCGTAGCTGCCCGACGCTAGACAATGTCCGACATTGGCGCAAGATTGTCGGACATTGTTCCGACTGCATCGCCCGGACGAACCTGGGGCACCGTCAAGCGACGCTGCCGCGGGCAGGCTTTCCCTTGCCGGGCCGGTTTTCTGCTTCGCCTGCCCGTTGGGACATTGGGGCCTCCGGCGCGCCAGACGGGCGGGGCCTGTCGGGCGGGTTGCGCAGTGTTCGGTCCCCTTGCCGAGCCCGAGCAATGCTGACGCAGCACGACCGTTGCGCTTGGTCCTGGTCCGAAAAGCCCGGAGTCGGCGCGCGCGCGCTGCGGGTCGACCAATAAAAACGATTAACTAACCAATGAAAACGATTATACTGCCCTCATTCGGCTGATTCTCGGGGAGGCATGCTTGGCCGGTCTGCGCATCGAGGGGCTTCGCAAGGGCTTCGGCCCGGTCGAGATCCTCAAAGGCATCGACCTCGACATCCGCGATGGCGAGTTCGTCTGTTTCCTGGGGCCTTCGGGCTGCGGCAAGTCCACCCTTCTGCGCTGCATCGCGGGGCTGGAGGCGCTGAGCGATGGCGAAATCCGACTGGGCGAGCGTGACATCACCGATGCGCCCTCGGCCAAGCGCGATATCGCGATGGTGTTCCAGAACTATGCGCTTTACCCGCACATGACCGTGGCGAAGAACATGTCCTTCGGCCTGTCGCTGAACGGCATGAAGCGGCCCGAGATCGCGGCGCGGGTGCAGGAGGCAGCCGAGATCCTGCGGATTGGCGAGTTGTTGCACCGCAAGCCCAAGCAGCTTTCGGGTGGGCAGCGCCAGCGNGTGGCCATCGGCCGCGCCATCGTGCGCAAGCCCAAGCTGTTCCTGCTGGACGAGCCCCTGTCGAACCTGGACGCGGCGCTGCGCGTCACGATGCGGGCCGAGCTGAACGCCCTGCATGATCGGCTGGGCGTGACGATGATCTATGTGACCCACGACCAGGTGGAGGCGATGACGCTGGCCGACCGGGTGGTGGTGCTGGACAAGGGCCGGGTCAGCCAGTTCGGCCCGCCGCTGGAGCTGTTCCACCGCCCGGCCAACCTGTTCGTGGCGGGCTTCATCGGCACGCCGAAGATGAACCTTCTGCCGGGTCGGGTGACGGGGTTTCGGGCNGAGACGGTGTCCGTGACGGTGGGGCCGCTGGCGATGGACGTGGCGCTTGCCGCCCCTGCCGTCGTGACGGCGGGCGCGACGGTGACGGTGGGCGTGCGGCCCGACCGGCTGCGGCTGGCGCAGGGCGGCGCGGGCCTGCCCGCGCGGATCACCCTGGTGGAACGGCTGGGCACCGAGGCGCATGTGCATCTGCTGCTGGAGGATGGCGCGGCGCTGACCGCGATCACNCGGGGCGCCGCGCCCTTCATGGCGCGGCAGGACGTGACGGTCGGGGCGGACCCGGCCGACGTGCATCTGTTCGACTCCGCCGGCATGGCCCTGCCGCGCCGGCTGGATGCGGCAACCGAAACCCTGCTGGCGCAGGGATCAAGGGGCTTTGCCGAGCCCCGTCAACAGGAGGAACACACATGAAGACTTTCGCCACCACGCTTGCGGCGCTGGCCACAAGCGCCGCCTTCGCCTTCTCCGCGCTGGCCGAGGACCAGGTGATCCGGTTTGCGACGTGGTCGCAGGACAACCTGGCCATCCAGCAGGCGATTGCCGCCAAGTTCGAGGAAAGCCATCCCGGCGTAAAGGTTCAGGTGGAATCCTACGGCGATGGTTATGACACGAAGCTGGCCGCCGCGATGGGCGCGGGAGATGCGCCCGACGTCATGTACATGTGGAACTTCCCGGCTTACGCCGTGTCGCTGTTGCCGCTGAACGACCTGATCGCGCGCGACGCGGAGGCCATGAACTACAAGGACATTCCCGAAGGCCTGATGAGCACGGCGACGGTCGGCGGCAAGGTCCTGGGGATCGCCACTTACTATACGACGCATGTGGTCTACTTCAACAAGGACCTGCTGGCGGCAGCGGTGCGGCTGGTAGCGAAGGGCTGGACCTGGGCCGATCTGCGCGAGGCGGCCGCGGCGACAAGCAAGTAGGCCGAGAACATCTTTGGCTATGCGGTCGATGCAAAGCCTGACCCCTATGATTTCGAGCAGTTCTACTGGTCGAACGGCACGCAGTACATCTCGGACGACGGCAAGACGGTTGATGGCTTCATGAACAGCGCCGAAGGGGCCGAGGTGCTGACCATGTTTGCCGACATGATCAAGTCGGGCGAGGCCGTGGCGCTGAACATCGGGGATCAGACCTCTGGCGGCGATCTGTTCAAGGCGGGCAAGCTGGCCATGTTTGAAAGCGGCCAGTGGTCGCTGCCGGGCATCCAGGAATCCGGCGTCAACTTCGGCGTGGCGGTGCTNGAAGCCTTTGGCGACAAGCCGGTGAAGTCTGCGATCAACGCATCGTCGCTGTCGATCTCGAAGGACAGCAAGAATGTCGATCTGGCCTGGGAGTTCGTGAAGTTCTACGCCTCGCCCGAGGCGATCAAGATGCGGACCTATGAACTGCCGCCGCGCACCAGCGTGGCCGAGGAGATGGGGCTGACNGAACGTCCGACGCTTGCGCCCTTTGTCGAGATGCTGGCCGTGTCGGGCGGCACGACGCCCGCCTTCCTGAAGAACCCCGAATGGGCGCGCATCCAGGAGAACCTGTCGGCGGCGATCGAGGCGACGATGGTGGATCAGGGCAATGCCCAGGCGCATCTGGACGAAGCGGTCAAGCGCTCGGCCCGGTTCCTGAAGTGAGCTGAGCGCGGGGAGAGGTGAACAGCATGGCCGACGTCCGTTCCTCCCGGCGAAGGTCGCGGTCCGGCCCTGGGCTGGCACCGTGGCTGTTCATCTCTCCNTGGATTTTCGGGTTTCTGGTCTTCACGGCGGGGCCGCTGGCCTTCTCGCTGTACATGAGCTTCTTCGACTGGCCCATTGTGGGCGAGCGGGAGTTCATTGGCATCGACAACTACCGCACGATGCTGTCCGAGGACCCGCAGTTCTGGGAAAGCCTCTGGATCACCACGAAGTTCGCGCTGCTCTTTGTGCCGTTCAACATCGTGCTGTCGTTCCTGATGGCGATGCTGTTGAACCTGGGGCTGAGGGGGACCGGCTTCTTCCGCACCGCCTTCTACCTGCCGTCGGTGATCTCGGGCGTGGCGCTGGTGACGATCTGGTCGTGGATCTATTCCAGCCGCTATGGGCTTCTGAACTACCTGCTGGGGCTGACGGGGATCGAGGGGCCGAACTGGCTGGGCGATCCGTCCTTTGCGGTGGTGGCCATCGTGATTGCAAGCCTTTGGGGACTGGGCGGGACGATGCTGATCCTGCTGTCCGGGCTTCAGGCCATTCCCAAGGAACTGTACGAGGCGGCGCGCATTTCGGGCGTGCCGGTCTGGGCGCAGACGCTGTTCATCACACTGCCGATGCTGGGGCCGATGCTTCTGTTTGCGATCATCACCTCGATCATCTCGGCCTTTCAGCAACTGACCATCGCGCTTCTGTTGACCAAGGGCGGGCCGCTTGGGTCCACCTATTTCTTCGCGATGTACATTTATGACAACGCCTTCAAGTACTTCGACATGGGCTACGCCGCCGCGATGAGCTGGATCATGTTCGCGCTGGTTCTGGCGATGAGCCTGCTGGTGCTGAAATCCTCGGCCGCCTGGGTGCACTACGAGGGCGAGGTGAAGGGAAAGGACGGCGCACATGGTTAAGACGCTTGCCTATGGCCTGCTGATCTTCCTGTCGGCGCTGTTCGTTGCCCCCTTCCTGTGGACGCTGATCACCGCGGTCAAGACGGAAGCCGAGTTGACCGCCTTTCCGCCGGTGTTCTGGCCCGAAACCTGGCATTGGGAAAACTTCGGCATCGCCTGGACCAAGCTGCCCTTCAACACCTTCCTGATGAACTCGGTGATCGTTGTGGTGCTATCCACCATCGGGCAGTTGTTCTCGTCCTCGCTGGTGGCCTTTGGCTTTGCGCGGTTCCGGTTTCCGGGGCGGGATGTGATCTTCATCGTGCTTCTGGCCTCGATGATGATCCCCTGGGACGTGAAGATGATCCCGCTTTACATGCAGTTCAATTTCCTGGGCTGGATCAACACGCTGAAGCCGTTGATCGTGNNCTTAGCCTGGTTCGGCGAGGCCTTCTTCATCTTCCTTCTGCGCCAGTACATCATGACCATCCCGATGGAGATCGACGAGGCCGCGCGGATGGACGGGGCCAATGCCTGGCAAATCTATTCGCGCATCCACCTGCCGCTGATGATNGCGGCGCTGGTGCTGGTGGGGACGTTCCATTTCATGAATGCCTGGAACGACTATCTGGGGCCGCTGATCTTTCTGAACGACCAGACGAAATACACGCTGACGCTTGGCCTGTCGCTGTTCAAGGGCCTGCACGAGCAGGACACGATCTCCATCGCAGCGGTCACCATCATCCTGTGCCTGCCGCCGCTGGTGCTGTTCTTCGTGGCGCAACGCTACATCATGGACGGCTCGATTGGGTCTTCGGTGAAGGGATGAAGCTGTTCGACCCCTGAAGGTGCCGTTTTCCCGGCGGGAGCGGTTTCTGACGCTGTCGGTCATAGACGGCGCACTGATGCTGCGGTCGGTTCGGGGCGGCGACCTGCGACCCTCGCTTGANCGGCTGGCGCGGGTGGCCTTTCTCGCGGATGGGGCAGAGGTGGTGCCGGAACTGCGGCTGAGCCCCGGTTGCCTGGAAGCGGTGCATGGCGGGGCCCGCGTGCGGTTTGCCATCGGCGCGGGCGAGCGGCTGCATGTGGAAGGCGCGGGGCTGGCTCTGGCCTTCCGGCTGGAAGGGTCGCGCTATGACTATGCCTATCGCGCGCCTTCGGGCGCCTTCTGCATGGTGGCGGCCTATGAGAACATCCGCCTGATGCCACGGGCGCGGCAGGGCCGGGTGGAGGTGACAGGCCAGTGGCGGCGCGACCGGGCCGACAACGTGACCTGCCTGTTCTCGGATGACTTCGAAGGCACGCTTGACCTGTTTACGGTGATGCCGCCCGAGGCTTCGGAGGTCCCGTTTGACGCGGTGGTGGCCGAGACCGAGGCGGAGTTTGCCGCCTTTCGCGCCGGGTTCGGCGTGGAGGGAGAGGCGGCGCGGCTGGCGGCTTACCTGTTGTGGGCCAATACCGTNGCTTAAGCGGGCGGGGTGCTGAGCCGCCCGGCGGTCTTCATGTCCAAGAACGCGATGATCAACATCTGGTCCTGGGACAACGCCTTTTCGGCACTTGGCCTGGCCGGGGCCGACGGGGCGCTGGCCTTTGACCAGTTCGCCGCGATCTATGATCGTCAGGACGCTTGCGGCATGCTCCCCGATTTCGTGCATGACCAGGGCGCGTCCTTCGCCTTCACCAAGCCGCCGGTGCATGGCTGGGCGTTGGGTCTGATCGGCGAGCTTGCGCCGGGCTGGATGACGCCAGAGCGGGCGGCCTATCTGGCGGACCATCTGGCGGCGCAGGTGACGTGGTGGCTGACGGCGACCCGCGCGGGGCGGGACAGCTTGCCCAGCTATCCGCACGGCAACGATTCCGGTTGGGACAATGCGAGTTTCTTCGACGCGGGCGGGCCGGTGGAAAGCCCGGACCTGCCGACCTTCCTGATCCTGTGCTGCGATGCGCTGGCTGACTTGCGCCCGGCCGAGGCCGCGCATTGGCGGGCCGAAGGCGAGGCCCTGTTCGCCCTGCTGATGGCGCGGTTGTCCGATGGNCGCGGGTTTCGGCACGCGGCGGGTGGGCGGGGGCTGGCGCGGGGGCAAAGCCTGATCGGTTTCATGCCGCTTCTGTTGGGAGACCGGTTGCCGCGCGATCTGGTGGCGCGGATGATGGCGGAGTTTGGCGCGCATCTGACGGAATGGGGGCTTACGACCGAGGCGCCAAGCCCGTTCTATGAGCCTGACGGATACTGGCGCGGGCCGATCTGGGCGCCGACGACGGCCCTCATTTGGGACGGTTTGCGCAAGCAGGGCGAGGATGCACTGGCGCGCGAGGTGGCGGCGCGGTTCTGCTTGNNGCTGTGCGAGGTGCATGGCATGGCCGAGAACTTCGATGCGCTGACCGGGCAGGGCTTGCGCGACCCCGCCTTTGCCTGGACTTCTGCCGTGTACCTGATGTTTGCGCGCTGGCTGGGAGGGCGGGGATGACATCGCCCGAACGGCCGACGCTGAAGACGATCTGCGCGATGACCGGGCTGTCGGTTGCCACGGTCTCGAACGCCTTGCGCGGGTCTGAAAAGGTGCGGCCCGAGACGCGGGCGCTGGTCGAGGAAGCGGCGGCGAAGATCGGCTATTCGGCCAACCTGACCGGGTTGCAGCTGCGCACCGGCAAGAGCTATCAGATTGCCGCGGTGATGGCCGCGCCTCCGCCCGAGACGGACGAATGGGAAGGCGTGGAATACACGCAGCTTCTGTCGGGGGTGTCGAAGACCTTGGAGGGCACGCCCTATCGGCTGGCGCTTTATGCCGTGGCCGACCAGGCCGANGGGCTGGCGCTGATCCAGCGGCTGGTGGACCGGCGCGAGGCGGATGGCATCATCCTGTCCGGCACGCGGCCCGAGGATGCGCGTGTGGGCTGGCTGCAGGCNGCGGGGTTCCCCTTCGTGACCTATGGCACGACCGAGGCGCATGGCGAGCATCCCTTCGTGGATGCCGACAATGCCGGGATCATGGCGGCAGCGGTGGCGCGGCTGGCGGATCGCGGGCACCGGCGCATCGCGCTGGTGAACCCGCCGGACCACATGTCCTGGGCGGTGACGCGGCGGCGGGCCTGGGACAGGGCGATGCAGGCAGCGGGGCTGGAGCCGGACCCGGCCCTGGTGCGCGCAGGCGTGCTGACTCCGGGCTTCGGGGCCGAGGCGGTGGCGGACCTGTCGCAGCTGTCCGATCCGCCAACGGCCTACCTTTGCGCGAACGAGGCGGCGGCGCTTGGGGCGCTGTCGGGATTTGCGCGGGCGGGAATGGTGCATGGGCGTGACGCGGTGATCAACGCGACGGACGACCTGAACGTCTCCGCCTATTTCGTGCCGCCGCTGACGACCTTTTTCCTGCCGATCAGCCGCCCGGCGCGGCTTCTGGGCGAATTCATGCTNGGGTTGCTGGAGGATCAGCCGGTGGGCCAGCTGCAGCGCCTGTTGATGCCCGACCTGATCGAGCGGTCCGACGACATCCTGCGACCTGACCCCGGAGCCTTCTGATGAGCGCCTTCGACACTGCCAACCCGGCCTTTTCGGCAGACGATCTGGCCCGGCTGGCGCGGGAGCATTTCGGGGTGGAGGGGCGGGTGAAACCGCTGCCGTCCGAGCGCGACCAGAACGCGCGGCTGATCTGCGACGACGGGCGGGAATTCGTGCTGAAGATCGCCAATCCGGCAGAAGATCCAGCGCAGATCGCGTTGCAGAACGCCACGATGCGGCATCTGGAGGCGGTGGGGATGGCGGGGCTGCCGCGCGTGGTGGCGGCTTTGGACGGGGCGGATCATGCCGTAGTTCAGGTCGCGGGGCGACCGGCGCTGATGCGGCTGGTGACCTGGGTGGCGGGCGTGCCGCTGGCCGAAACGGCGCGGACGCCGGCACAGTTGCGAGCGCTTGGGGCCTTCATGGGGCGGATGGCGCGGGCGATGCAGGGCTTTGGCCATCCGGCGGCGTTCCGGCCGGGGTTCCCCTGGTCGCTGGACCAGGTGGGGCAGTTGGCGGGCCATGTGGCCGACATCGCCGACCCTGATCGGCGCGCGATGGTGGCGGCGCTGTTCGCGCGCTACGAGGCGCGGGTTCTGCCGCGGTTGGCCGGATTGCGCGCCGGGGTGCTGCACCAGGATGCGAACGACTGGAACGTGATCACCGAGGCGGGAAACCCCGAGCGGATCGCCGGGCTGATCGACTTTGGCGACATGTGCCACGGCCGGGTGGTGAACGAGCTGGCGATCACGCTGGCCTATGCGGTGCTGGATGCTCCGGACCTGTACGCGGCACTGTGGGCGGTGATTTCGGGTTTTGCGGCCGAATTTCCGCTGACCGAGGACGAGGCGGATGTGGTCCTTGACCTGATGCGGATGCGGCTGGCCGGATCGGTCTGCATCTCGTCGCGCCAGTCGAAGCTGCATCCTGGGAATGAGTACCTGCTGATCTCGCAGGGGCCTTCGCGNGCGCTGGAGCGGATGGGCCGGATCGACGCGGAATTCCTGGTGGCGCTCTGCCGCAAGGCGGCGGGGTTCGAGGCGGTGCGGNNGGTGGGGGCGCTGTGCGAGGCGCTGGAGGCGGCGGCGGTTCAGCCGATCCTGCGGCCCGATCCGCGGCGGTTGCCGCGCATGGCGCTGCCTACGGATGGGTCGCTGCGGGACATGCCCGCCTTTTCCGACCGGGCGTTCGATACCTGGTTAGCGGCGCAGCGCCCGGCCTCGGTGCCGGCGGACCTGCCCTTCCTGGGCTTTGGCGCCTATGGCGAGAAGCGGTCGGTCTATACCTCGGCGCAGTTCGCCGATGCGGCAAGCGAGGAGCGGCGTACGCGGCATCTGGGGATCGACATCTTCGCCCCCGCTGGCACGGCGCTTCATGCGGCGCTGGACGGGCTGGTGCATTCCGTGACCTACAACGCCGATCCGCTGGACTATGGGCACACGCTGATCCTGCGGCATCAGCTCGCGGGGCGGGCGTTCTTCACGCTCTACGGCCATCTGGGCGGCACGTTGCCGGGGCTTGTGCGGGAGGGCCAAGAGGTCAAGGCGGGCGACCTGATCGCGCATTTCGGGGACTGGCACGAGAACGGCGGATGGGCGCCGCATGTGCATTTCCAGATCATGTCCTCGATGCTGACGCAGAGCGGCAACTTCTTCGGCGTGGGGCATGACAGTCTGTGGCCAGTCTGGGCCGACATCTGCCCCGACCCGAACCTGATCCTGCGGGTGGAGCCGGAAAGCTTCCACNNGATCGACCCCGAGCCGCCCGAGGCGATCCTGGCGCACCGGCGGCGGGTGATCGGGCGGTCGCTGTCGGTGTCCTACCGCGAGAAGCTGAAGATCGTNGCGGGGCGCGGGGCCTGGCTGATCGACCATACCGGGCGGCGCCATCTGGATACGGTGAACAACATCACCCATGTCGGCCATTGCCATCCGCATGTGGTGGCCGCGCAGGCGCGGCAGGCGGCGGAGCTGAACACCAACACGCGCTATCTGCACGGGCTGATGCCGGCGCTGGCCGACCGGATTGCCGCGACGATGCCGGGGAATCTGAGCGTCGTCACCTTCGTGAACTCGGGCACCGAGGCGAACGAGCTGGCGCTGCGCATCGCGCGGACGGCTTTGGGCAAGAAGGACACCGTGGTGCTGGACTGGGCCTATCACGGCAATTCCGGCGGAACGGTGGAGATCAGCCCCTACAAGTTCAAGCGCAAGGGCGGCTTTCCGCAGCCGGAGTTCCTGCAGGTGGCGACCTTCCCCGACCCCTATCGCGGGCCGCACCGGGGGCGGACAGCGGGCTGCTATGCCGCCGACCTGGACCGCTGCCTGGATGCCGTGGCGGCGCGGACGGGCGACGGAGCGGCGACCTTCATTGCCGAGTCGCTGTCGGGCGTGGGCGGGCAGGTGGTGCTGCCTGCGGGCTACCTCGCCGGGGTCTACGACCGCGTGCGCGCCCGCGGCGGCATTTGCATCGCCGACGAGGTGCAATGCGGCTTTGGCCGGGTGGGATCGGCCTTCTGGGGGTTCGAATTGCAGGGCGTGGTGCCGGACATTGTGGTGCTGGGCAAACCCATCGGCAACGGCCATCCGCTGGCGGCGGTGGTGACAACGCCAGAGCTGGCCGACCGCTTTGCCAACGGCATGGAGTATTTCAATTCCTTCGGCGGCAATCCGGTGTCGATGGCGGTGGGCCATGCCGTGCTGGACGTGATCGAGACCGAGCACTTGCAGGCGAAGGCGCTGGCCACGGGCGAGCGGCTGATGGCGGGCTATCGCCGNCTGGCCGAGCGGTTCCCGGTGATCGGTGATGTGCGGGGATCGGGTCTGTTCGTTGGCGTGGAACTCGTCACCGACCGGGAAGCGCGGGTGCCTGATGCAGCTTCGGCCGATGCCGTGGTGGATATGCTGCGGCGGCGGGGCATCCTGTCTTCGACCGACGGTCCGGATGACAATGTGCTGAAGATCAAGCCGCCGATGGTGTTCGGGGCGGAAGAGGCAGACCTGCTGCTTGCCGAAACCGAAACCGCACTGGAGGCTTTGGCATGACCGGGCAGCGCGGGCCGGACCTGGGGGTCTGCTATTACCCCGAGCAATGGCCGGAAGATCAATGGGCCGAGGACGCCGCGCGCATGGCGGCGCTTGGCCTGACCTGGGTGCGGGTGGCGGAGTTCGCCTGGGCGATGATCGAGCCCGAGCCGGGCCGGTTCGACTGGGGCTGGCTGGACCGGGCGGTGGAAACGCTGGGGCGTGCCGGGCTGAAGGTCATCATGTCCACGCCCACGGCGGCCCCGCCGAAATGGCTGGTGGACCTGCACCCGGAAATCCTGCCGGTGGGGGCGGATGGCCATGTGCGCAAATTCGGCGCGCGGCGGCATTACTGCTTTTCCTCGCCCGTCTATCGGCGCGAGTCGGCGCGGATCGCAACCGCGGTGGCGGAACGCTATGGCGATAACCCCCATGTCCATGCCTGGCAGATCGACAACGAATACGGCGACCACGACACGGTACATTCCTATTCACCCGCCGCCGAAGCCGCCTTCCGCGACTGGCTGCGTGCACGCCATGGCACGGTGGAGGCGCTGAACGAGGCCTGGGGCACGGCCTTCTGGTCCATGCGGTATACGGATTTCGCGCAGATCCAGCTGCCGAACCAGCTGGTCGAGGAACCNTCGCCCACGCATCTGGTTGATTACCTGCGGTTTTCCTCGGACCAGGTGGTCAGCTTCAACCGGATGCAGGCGGAGATATTGCGGCGGTTGTCGCCGGGGCGGCCGATCACCCATAACTTCATGAACCAGAACACGGATTTCGACCATCACCGGCTGGGGCAGGATATCGACGTGGCGTCCTGGGATGTCTATCCCCTGGGCAACCTGATCCACGGGCGGCTGACCGAAGCATTGAAGCACAGGTACCTGCGCACGGGCGATCCGGATCAGCCCGGGTTCAACCACGACCTTTATCGCGGCGTGGGGCGCGGGCGGGTCTGGGTGATGGAACAGCAGCCCGGCCCGGTGAACTGGGCGGCGCAGAACGTGGCGCCCATGGATGGCATGGTGCGGCTGTGGACCTGGGCCGCCTTCGCGCATGGCTGCGAGATGGTGAGCTATTTCCGCTGGCGGCAGGCGCCCTTTGCGCAGGAGCAGTTCCACACCGGGCTTCTGCTGCCGGATTCCTCGCCGGACCAGGCGTTCCACGAAGTGGCGCAGGTGGCCGAGGAGATGCGGGCGATGCCCGAGATCGGGCCGCGGGCCAGGGCCGCGGTGGCCCTGGTGCTGGATTATGCGTCGCGGTGGGCCTTGGCGGCGCTGCCGCAGGGGCGGAACTTCAACCCGGCTCACCACGCACTGGACTTCTATGCCGCGCTGCGCCGGCACGGNGTGGATGTGGACATCATCGGGCCGGAGGCCGACCTGACCGGGTATCGGCTGGTCGTGGCGCCGGATCTGGTGATTGTGCCGGACAGGTTCGTCGACCTGCTCTACTCATCGGGGGCGAAGGCCCTGTTCGGGCCGCGCTCGGGCTCGAAGACCTGCGACATGCACATTCCCGATGGTCTGCCGCCCGGCCCACTGCGGCGATTGATCGACCTGAAGGTAACACGTGTGGAAAGCCTGCCGGAGTGGCAGGTCGAGAGCGCCGTCATGGGCAATCGCCAGATGTCCATGCGCCGCTGGCGCGAGACGGTGGCGACAGGGGCAGAGGTGCTTGCCCGGTATGACACCGGCTATCGGACGGGTGCCCCGGCGCTGGTCGGCAACGACCGCGTCCGCTATCTGGCCTACCTGCCCGACGCCGAGGGGTTGAACCTTGTGGTAACGGATGCGCTGGACTGGGGCATTGCGCACATGCCCGACCTTGGTGACCTTCGGCTGGCGCGGCGCGACGGCGTGACCTTTGCCTTCAACTTCGGCCCGAAGGAGGTTTCCGCGCCTGTCGGAGAGTCAGCGCGCTTTCTGCTTGGCAACCAAACCATCAGCGCCTTCGGCGTGGCTGCCTGGATGGAGTAAGCAAAGGCCTGAAGCCCGCCTCGACAGGGCCGGTTTCCTGGTGGGGCGCCATCAAGGCAACCGGGCTTCTTGCTTTCATTGCAGATTCCAGGCGTGCATTCCGGCCAGCGGCGGCCCTGGCTGGGCAACTGGTGCCCGCATCACGGAACGACGCCGGTTCCGGCGCCCCGGGGCAAAGGTCAGGTCGGGGGCTTCTGCACACTTTCGCCCGGCACATAGTTCATCTGCCAGATGCGGCGGACGCCCATGCCGGTTTCGGTCAGCCTGACCGCTGTTTCCCNCACGGCGCGCCCGACGGCGCGGACATCCAGGGCGAAGCATGCGAGCGAAGGTTGCAGGAAGCTTGTCTGGGGGTTCTGGCGGAAGCCTATGATCGACAGATCCCGGCCAGGCGTCAGCCCTCCCCGCTGCAGACAGCTGTAAAGTCCGATCGCCATCAGTTCGTGGCTGAGCAGGACGGCGGTCGGCCGGTCCCGCATTCCGAGGATGCGGTCGCCAACATCAAGGCCTCCGTTCACGCTGGTGCTGACTCTGAGGATCAGGCTGTCGTCCACCTCAAGCCCGGCATCCGTCAACGCCGCGCGGTAGGCGTCGAGATAGACATTGGCGAGGTTCACGTTGCGCCGAGGGGCGGCGACAGCGATGCGTCGATGTCCAAGGCGCACGAGTTCGGCAACGCCCGTCCGCACCACGCCCTCGAAGTCGAGGTCGATCCAGGCGTAGTCGCCGGGCGTCTCGCTGCGGCCAAGGGCCAGGAAAGGGGTGCCGGATTCGACGAGCAGTGCGATGCGGGCGTCCTGGGGCCTTGTGGCCGTTATGACGACCGCGCCGACCAATCCGCGCCTGATCAGGCGTTCGAGGAAGGTCGTCGGATCGTCGGCCGAATGGCAGGGCAGAAGAATCAGATCGTAGCCCAGGGCGTCGAGCGTCGCCTTCATCTCGCCGACGAGGTAGACGAAGAAATTGTCGCCGCTGAGCGAACTTGCGTTGCCTGTTTCGAGCACCAGCCCGATCGTGCTGGTCCGTCCGTTGCGCAGCGACCGACCGCTGTGGTTGGGCCGATAGCCCAACTCGCGCGCCGCCTGCAGCACACGCGCCCGCGTCGCCTCGCTGACGTCGGGTTTGGCGTTCAGGGCGCGCGAAACCGTCCCGATCGAGAGATCAAGATGCTGCGCAAGAGCCTTTATGCCAGTCAAGATGCGCTCCGAAAACGTTTCTGATTTTCATTTGACGCAGAAACGCCGCCAAGGATAGTGTCGTAAACGTTTACGGCGACTCGGAGCCAATCCGGGTGCTGGCGGGGAGGGGATTTGCATGCTGCGTGCCGTGATGGTCGGCTGTGGAGCCATGTCGAACGGCTGGCTGAAGGCCCTGGCCGAGACGGCCGAACTGGCGGCTGCGGTCGAGGTGGTCGGCTTTGTCGATCTGGACGAGGCGCTGGCGCGCAAGCGGGCCGACGAACATGGCTATGGCGACGCGCCGGTCGGAACGGATCTGGCGGCGATGCTGCGCGCGGTGAAACCCGACCTCGTCTTCGACGTCGTCGTGCCGACGGCGCGGCGCGGCGTGGTCGAGATCGCGCTGGCGCATGGCTGCGACGTGCTTTCCGAAAAGCCGATGGCGAATTCGATGGCGGAAGCCGAATCGCTTCTGGCTGCCGCCACGGCCTCGGGCAAGGTCTGGGCGATCATCCAGAACCGCCGTCATCTGCCGGGCATACGGCGCGCCAAGGCGCTGATCGACAGCGGCGCATTGGGGCGGATTACCGGCATCCACGCCGACTTCTTCATTGGCGCGCATTTCGGCGGGTTCCGCGACGAGATGGAGCATGTGCTTCTGCTCGACATGGCGATCCACACGTTCGACGCGGCACGCTTCCTGCTGCCGTCCGAGCCGGTCGCCGTCTATTGCCAGGAAAGCAATCCGGCGGGTTCCTGGTATGCCCACGGCGCTTCGGCCAACGCGCTGTTCGACTGCGAGGACGGTTCGGTCTTCACCTATCGCGGCTCGTGGTGCGCCGAAGGTGCGAATACCGCCTGGGAATCCACCTGGCGCATTGTCGGCACCAGGGGAACGCTGCTTTGGGACGGCAACCTTGGCCCTGCTTACGGCATTGTTGCGGGCGCCGAAGGCTTTCTCAGGCCCCTGGCTGCCCTTCCCGCGACGGAGGCGCCCGCGCTTGCGGCCGAAGGCCACGCGNNCGTGATCCTCGATTTCGTGCGGGCGCTGGACGAGGGTCGCGCCCCGCTGACCGTCTGCACCGACAACATCAGAAGCCTCGGCATGGTCTTCGCCGCGATCCAAAGTGCCGAGACTGGTCGGCGTGTTTCCTTCGCCCCGGCAGAAAGGCCCAAGCGGCATGAGCAATCCTGCGACCTCCATCCGCATCGGCACCATGATCAGCGCCTCGGGCGGCAACGCTGCCGAGCGGATCGCCGAGATCGGCCACCTTGGCTTCGAAAGCTTCGAGCCGTTCTTCTGGCAGACGACGAACGGCCAGGACCTTGCCGAGCTTGGCAAGCGCTGCCTTGACGCCATCGGTGACCGCGACATCACCATCTCTACGCTCGGCATGTTCGGCAATCCGCTGGAAGACCAGGAGATGGACCGCGTTACGCTGCAGGGCTGGAAGGACTGCATCGACAATGCCCATCATTTCGGCGCCACCTGCGTCGCCGGTTTCACCGGCCGGGTGCGGGGCAGGCCGCTGACCGACAGCCTGCCGCGTTACAGGCAGGTCTGGTCCGAACTGGCGAAGCGTGCCGCCGACAAGGGCGTGAGGATCGCTTTCGAGAACTGCGCGATGGAGGGGAACTGGGCGACGGGCGACTGGAACATCGCCCACAACCCCGACGCCTGGGAACTGATGTTCAACGAAACCCCGGACGAAAATCTCGGGCTTGAATGGGAGCCGTGCCATCAGCTCGTCTATCTTATCGACCCGCTGCCGCAGATCCGCAAATGGGCGCACAAGTTCTTTCACGTCCACGGCAAGGACGCGACGGTACGCTGGGAGGTGATCCGCGAGCACGGCATTTTCGGCAAGGAAAAGTTCGTCTTCATGCGCACGCCGGGATTTGGCGACAGCAACTGGGTGGACGTGATCTCTGAGCTGCGGATGGCGGGCTACACCGGCGCCATCGACATCGAGGGCTGGCACGATCCCGTCTACCGCGACGCACTGGAGATGACCGGACAGGTGCGGGCACTGAACTACCTGAAGGATTGCCGCGGCGGCGACTATGTCGGCATCCCGGCGCAGTACGAAGGCGGCGATCCGTCTCTGGCAAACGCCGTCTGAGGGGGCCAGAGCTGTGGGGCGCCCCTTTCGGTTGACAGAAATTGAGAAAACGTTATTCCTTGCAGAGAAAACGTTTTCTCATTCAGGAGGGGAGACGTCATGACGGGGCGGATTCGCCTGGCTGATGTCGCCAAGGCTGCCGAAGTCAGCGTTGCCACGGCGTCGAAGGCGCTTACCGGAGCCGGTCGGATGACCGCCGAGACGCGCGAGCGGGTGCAGCGCGTGGCCTCTGAGCTGGGCTTTCGCCCCAATGCCATGGCTCGGGCGCTGATCCAGCAGCGCAGCTTCACCATCGGCCTGCTTACCGGCGACAGCTATGGCCGTTTCTCGATGCCCGTGATGCAGGGGATCAGCGAGGCGCTGGTACATATGGGTATCTCGGTCTTCATGTGCGGCATCGAGGATGACCCCGGACTTGCCCAGGTCCATTTGAACGCGATGCTGGAAAAGCAGGTGGACGGCATCATCTGCACCGGCAAGCGGATCGACCGGCAATTACCTTTGTCGATGGAAGGTGTCCCGATCCCGGTCGTCTACGCCCTTGCCGCTGCACCTGAGGGCTCGGTCGTGCTGGTGGCCGATGATGCGCAGGGCGCTACCGACGCAACCAAGTGGCTGAAGGGGCTTGGGCGACGGAACATCGCGCATGTGACCGGACCGGAAAGCTTTGCCTCGGCCCGCCTGCGCGCCGAGGCGTTCCGGGCGGTGACCGGCGGCACGGGCGAGGTGCTTCACGGTGCCTGGAGCGAGGGCTGGGGTCACCAGGCGGTGGCCCGGCTCTGGGAAGGAAACGTGCGGCCCGACGGGATCTTCTGCGGCAACGACCAGATCGCGCGCGGTGTCGTTGACGCACTGCGCGAGCGCGGAGTGCGCGTGCCTGAAGACGTCTCGGTCGTCGGCTTCGACAACTGGGAGATTGTCGCGGCGGCCACCCGGCCCCCGCTGACGACGGTCGACATGAACCTGCGCGAGCTTGGGCGGGAGGCAGGTCGACTGGTGATGGCGCTGGCCGGTGGGAGCCGNGTCGAACCNGGGGCGCGGGCTTTGCCCTGCAGCCTTGTGGTGCGCGGATCCTGCGGCGGCGGACCCGCCGCGGCGAAGCAGGGAGCATGACGGGAGGCCGGAGGCGCGGCGGTTGCGCCTTCGGAAAACGGCCCGAGGGAGAGGAGTCCCGAGGGCGCAGATCGCGGCAAGTGCCGCTCAGGGAGGGATAGACATGAAGGTACTGAACGCGACGGCGGCGCTTGCCGCCTTGGCCATTGCCGCTCCGGCCTTGGCCGAGGACCCGGTTACCCTGGTCATCTGGTCGATTGACGGCAACCAGGGCCGCCCCGGCATCTCTGACACCTTTTCGAAGGAGTTCGACGAAGCCAACGACGACATCGTGGTCGAATATCGCGCGCTCCAGTTCGACGAGCTGGTGAACGAGACCCTGCGCGCCTTCGCCTCGGGAAACGCGCCGGACATCGTCAGCTTTGACAACCCCGACTTCGCGCTGTTCTCTTCGCGCGGCGCGATGCTCGACATCACCGACATGGTCGCCAAGTCGGCTGTCATCAAACCCGAGAACTACTTCCAGGGACCGTGGAACTCGGTCACTTGGGACGGTCGCGTCTACGGGATTCCGAAGTACACCGATACCATCGGCGTGTTCTACAACAAGGACATGTTCAAGGCCGCCGGGATCGAGAACCCGCCGCAGACCTGGGCCGAACTGTTCGAGGATGCCGCCAAGCTGACCGACGCCTCGAAGGGCGTCTACGGCGTCACGCTTTCGGCGCGGGGCAACGAGGAGGGGACGTTCCAGTTCCTGCCTGTCATCCAGATGTCGGGCGGCTCGCTGGAGAACATCAACACCGAAGGCGCGCGCGAGTGGCTGACCCAGGTGAAGGCGCTGATCGACAATGGCTATGCCAGCCAGGACATCCTGTCGATGGGCCAGTGGGATTCGACCGGCACGTTCAACGCAAGCAACGCCGCCATGGCGATTTCAGGTCCGTGGGAGATCGACCGCATGGTCGAGGAAGCCAAGTTCGACTGGGGCGTGACGCTGCTGCCGACCTTCGAGGCGGGCGGTACCCGGTCTTCGGCCCTGGGCGGCTTTGACCTTGGCATCATGTCGACGACCCAGCACCCCGAAGAGGCGTTCCGCGCGCTGGAATACTTCGCCGAGCAGGACAAGCGCATGTTCCAGGAGTTCGGCAACCTTCCTGCGCGCACGGACATCACGCTGCTTACCACCGGGATCGCGGCCAAGGACGCCGCATTGGTCGTGTTCCAGGATCAGCTGCAGTATGCACAGCCGCGCGGCCCGCACCCGGAATGGCAGAAGATCTCGAAGGCGATCTATGATGCCGAGCAGGCGGCGCTGACCGGTCAGATGACGCCCGACGAGGCGCTGACCAACGCCCAGGCGACGATCGACCAGATCCTGAAGCAGTGACGCAAACTGTCCGAGGGCGCGCCGTCTGCGTGCCCCCGGACCCATTCCGCGACAGGCAGGAACAGTCCGCATGCGACGCATCACTTCCAGCATCCGCGACGGGATCGGCTTCGACATCCTGCTCGTGGGTATCGCGCTGACCTTCATGGTGGCGATGGCGGGCCTTCCGCTGATCTACAACGTCGTGATGAGTTTCCAGCAGGTTGACATGTTCAGCCTCAACTCGCTGTCCCGCCCCTTTGTCGGGCTCGACAACTACCGCGCCATCATCGGGCAGAACGAGTTTCCGCTGATCCTGCGCAACACGGCGATCTTCACCTTCGGCTCGATCGCGGGCCAGTTCGGGCTGGGCTTCCTGCTGGCCGTCTTCTTCATGATGAAGTTCCCCTATGCGGCGACCATCCGGGGCCTGTTCCTGGTCTCGTGGGTCATGCCGGGCCTTGTGGTGGGAGGCCTCTGGAGCCTGATCCTCGCGNNCGACTACGGTGTTCTGAACGCCATCCTGCAGAAGCTGGGCGTCATCGACGCGACGCTGTTCTGGAAGTCGGACCCGCGTCTGTCGATCTGGGCCGTCACCATCGCCAACATCTGGCTGGGCCTTGCCTTCAACATGCTCCTGCTCTCGGTCGGTCTGGCGGCGATCCCGTCGGATCTGCAGGAGGCCGCCGCGCTGGACGGTGCCAACGGGCTGCAGCGTTTCTGGACGGTCACAGTGCCGCTCATGCGCTCGACCATCGGCGCGGTGCTGGCACTGGGGCTCATCTATACCTTGCAGCAGTTCGACCTTTTCCCCGCGATTACCGAAGGCGGACCGGCAAATTCGTCGAACGTGGCGCAGTTCTGGGCCTGGCAGTGGTCGTTCAAGCTTTTCGACTTCGCCAAGGGTGCCACGGTCTCGGTGATGATGTTCATCTTCGTGCTCGGCGCCTCGATCATCTACGTCCGTTCGACCCGGCACGAGGTCCGCGGATGACAGGCGTCCGCTTTCCGCGCTTTTACCTGGCCATCGCCCTGGTGCTGGCGGCGGTCTATCTGTTCCCGATCTACTGGATGTACATAACCAGCGTGAAGACCAGCTCCGAAGTCTTCGCCAATCCNCCCACGTTCTGGCCAAGCGAGGCCAACTGGCAAATCTACCCCGACGTCTGGGTCCGAAGGAAGACGCCGACCTTCCTCTGGAACTCGACCGTCATCGCCTCGGGCGTTACCGCACTGAGCGTGCTGCTGGGCACCGGCTGCGCCTATGTCCTTGCCCGCTACCGCAACGCCTGGATCGACGTGGGCCTCTTCGTCATCCTGATGCTGCAGGTGCTTCCGGCCTCGGTCATGATCACGCCCATCTATGTCGGCTTCGCACAGCTTGGCCTGTTGGAATACCCGCGCACCGCCGTCATCTTGGCGGCCACCGCCAAGTCGATGCCGTTCTACATCGTGCTGGTGCGCGCCACCTTCATGAACGTCCCGCGCGAGCTTGAGGAGGCGGCCCTCGCCGACGGCAATTCGCGGTTGGGCGCCTTCTTCTTCATCGTGCTGCCGCTGGCCCGGAACGGAATCCTCGTGCTCGCCATCCTGACCTTCATGACCAGCTTCGGCGAATACATCTACTCGAAGTCGATCATCCAGAACCCGACCTACCAACCCGCAAGCGTCGGCCTTGCCGGGTTCCTGGGACCGAACGCCAAGGACTGGAGCGGAATCATGACCTATGCCTCCATCTACGTGACACCCATCCTGTTGTTCTTCGTGATCCTGCAGCGCCGCATCGTCGCTTACCACCTCCGGGGCCCTGAAATGACGCACCAGATCGAGATCACGTCACTCAACAAGCATTACGGCGGCTACCATGCGCTCAAGGACGTGAACCTGAGCATCCCCAAGGGCCGCTTTGCTGCACTGGTCGGGCCGTCAGGCTGCGGCAAGTCCACGCTTCTGCGCTGTATCGCCGGGCTCGAAAGCATTTCATCCGGAACCTTGATGATCGCTTACCAGAAGATGAACGCGGTCCCTCCGCGCAAGCGCGACGTTGCGATGGTATTCCAGTCCTACGCGCTTTACCCGCATATGAACGTGCTTGGAAACCTGACCTATTCGCTGCGGTTCAAGGGTGTCAGCCGGGCCGAGGCCCGGACCCGCGCCGACGAGGTCGCGGGCATCATCGGGCTGAAGGACCTGCTGCACCGCTATCCGCGCGAGCTGAGCGGAGGCCAGCGCCAGCGCGTGGCGATGGGGCGGGCGATCATCCGCGAGCCGAAGGCTTTCCTNTTCGACGAGCCGCTTTCGAACCTGGATGCGGCCCTGCGCGTGCATATGCGCATGGAGATCCGCGCGCTGCATGACCGGGTCGGCGCCACCTCGGTTTACGTCACGCATGACCAGATCGAAGCCATGACCATGGCCGATCATGTCGTCGTGATGCGTGCTTAAGCATCNATCGAGCAGCAGGGCGCGCCGATGGACCTTTACGACCGCCCCGCGAACCGCTTCGTGGCCGGATTCATCGGCTCGCCCGCGATGAACTTTGTCCCGGGCCGGATCAGTGACGACGGCAAGTCGGTCGTGCTGGAGATGGATGGGGCACCACGACTGCCGCTGGATCGCTCGCTTCAGGCGGGGCGCCCCGTTGTCGCCGGACTGCGGCCCGAGCACCTGCAGACCGCGGGAGAGGACGCGCCGATCCGCACCCGGATCCGCATGGTCGAGAGCACGGGTTCGCTCGCCTATTCGACCACGGCCTCGACACCCGGCCTGATGCTCGTCGAGCAAGGGCGCGGCCGCTTGCGCGCGGGTGAGGCCGCGATGCTGACCATCGCGCCCGAGAACATTCACCTCTTCGACCCCGAAAACGGCTTGGCGCTCTGACGGCCGGGCAAGATCAAAGAGCAGACATCCGTGCGCACCTATTCTTCCGTACCCTTCTCGCAAGTCAGGATGACCGGGTCCTTCTGGACGGAACGCCTTGAAACCGTGCTGACCCGCACCATCCCCAGCCAACTCAGGCGGCTCGAGGAGCATGACATCCGCGGCTCGATCAAGCTGCCCCAGCCCGTGCCGCCTTTGACCATCCCGCAGGAGCGCAACGGCTTTACCGTGCAGATCTTCTGGGACAGCGACATCGGCAAGTGGATCGAGGCGGCGGCCTATGCGCTGTCTCACCGGCGGGATCCGGTGATCGAGGCCGAGGTCGAGGCGATGATCGACGACCTTGAGGCGGCGCAGGCCGACGACGGCTATCTCAATTGCTGGTATCTCGAGCGCGAGCCTGAAAACCGCTGGACCAACCTGCGCGACAACCACGAGCTCTACTGTGCCGGGCACATTCTCGANGGGGCCGTGGCCTATTACCAGACCACCGGCAAGGACCGGCTTCTGAAGATCATGGAGCGTTATGTCGACCATATCTCCGCGACCTTCGGCACCGGGCCGGGGCAGAAGCGCGGCTATCCGGGCCACCCGGAGATCGAGATGGCGCTGATGCGGGCCTGGCATGCGACGGGCCAGCGCAAGTATCTCGACCTCGCGAGCTACTTCGTCGATGAGCGCGGCAATACCGACGGGGTGGAGCACTACTACACGGCCGAGGCCAAGGCGCGCGGGGCTGACCCGGCGCATTACTGGGCCGGAACCTATGAATACTGCCAGGCGCACGCNCCCGTCCGCGAGCAGACCAAGGTCGTGGGCCACGCGGTGCGCGCCATGTATCTGTACACCGCCATGGCCGACCTTGCGGCCGAGCATGGCGATGCCGCCCTGAAGGCTGCCTGCGAGGCGCTGTGGAAGGACGTGACCGAGCGGCGGATGTACGTCACCGGCGGCTTCGGGCCAAGCGCCTCCAACGAGGGCTTCACCAAGGATTACGACCTGCCCAACGACACTGCCTATGCCGAGACCTGCGCCTCTTGCGCGATGATCTTCTGGGCGGCGCGGATGCTGAACCTCGATCTCGACGGCGAATACGCCGACATCCTGGAACTGGCGCTGTACAACAACACGCTGGCTGGCCTCAGCCACGAAGGCGAGCACTATTTCTACGACAACAAGCTGGAAAGCGATGGCTCCCACCACCGCTGGGCCTGGCACCGCTGTCCATGCTGCACGATGAACGTGAGCCGCCTCGTCGCCTCGGTTGCGGGCTATTTCTACGGCCTCGCCGAAACCGAGGTCGCCGTTCACCTCTACGGCGGGGCCGAGACCGTGCTGCCGGTGGTAAGCGGTCGGGTCCGGCTGACCGAGACGTCGGACTATCCCTGGGATGGGCGTATCCGGATCGGCGTCGATCCGGANGGAACCGGGGCCTTCACCCTGTCGCTGCGCATCCCTGCCTGGTGCGACGGCGCGCGCGCCATGCTGAACGGTGCGCCGGTCGAGATGACGGTCGAGCGCGGATACCTGAAGATCCGCCGCGATTGGACGAAGGGTGATGTGGTGGAACTGGTTCTGCCGATGGCGGCCGAGCGGCTGCATGCGCATCCGGACGTGCGCCACGATGTCGGGCGTGTCGCGCTGCGGCGCGGGCCGCTGGTCTATTGCGCCGAGCAGGCGGACAACGCCGTGCCGGTCAACCGCCTGCGACTGCCAGCCGAGGCCCCGCTCTCCGTCCGGTCCCGCCGCGACCTGTTCGGTGGCACCACGGTGATCGAGGCGCCNGCGCGGGGGCGCCTGGCAGAGGATTGGGGCAAGTCCCTTTACTCCACCCATCGCCCCGCCGAGGTGGACACCGTGCTTATCGCGCTGCCCTATTACCTCTGGTGCAATCGCGGCCAGAACGCGATGCAGCTTTGGCTGAGTGAATAGACCGGGTCACCCCGTGTCGGATTGGCCGCCATGGGCCCGCGCGTCCGAGAGCAACTGCTGTGCCCTCGATAGCTTGTCGGCATGACCGGTTAGAAACCTCTATGCAGTAGCAACTGGAGACGGCCACGGGAGGCACGGGTTGTTCATGGGAGCACCCGATCAATTGTTCTCGGCGCCAGGCACCGACCGTTCATCCCGACTGATGAGACAGCGAGCGCTCATCCGCGCCCACCTTCAAGACTAAGGAAGTCACCCCTGACCGACATGCTGGTGGCGACGTCGCTGTACCGCAGCGCTGACTGTGCTTACCACTCACTTTCGGCACCACTATCCGATTGCAGACCAAATGTAGCCCAGACCGGAGTGGTCAATCGGGTATACATGAGCCGAGCCAAGCCCAGGCAGGTCATCTCAATGGGATTGATGGTGCCCAGAGCCGGAATCGAACCAGCGACACGCGGATTTTCAATCCGCTGCTCTACCAACTGAGCTATCTGGGCCCTTCCGGGACGTGCCGTCCCTTGGGTGGCGGGGTCATACGTCAGCCTTGGGGGCTGTCCAGAGGGGAAGACGAAAAAGCGCGTCAGCTTTCTTGTCGCTTGGGTTCCGGTGCTTCGGGCTCGTCCGAGGGAATGCGATAGCTGCCCGAGATCCAGCGGCCGAGGTCGATGTCGGCGCAGCGTTTCGAACAGAAGGGGCGGTAATGCGCGTCGGCGGGCTTGCCGCAGATCGGGCATTTCATGGCATCACCGCCGACAGCGCCAGGCGGTCTCNGCGGCGGGTCAGTTCGAACAGGCCGAGCGCAGTCCAGCNCGCGAGCTGGCTTTGCTCGCCGTCGGCCTTGAAGGCCGCGCGCAGCACCTGGTCGAGAATGGCACGGTCACGCTTGGGGACCGGGGCGAAGTCCACCACGATCTGGCCGCCAAGGCCGCGCAGGCGGAACTGGCGCGGCAGGTCGCGGGCGGCGGCGACATTGGCCTTCATCGCCGCGCCGGGCGAGGTGTCGGGGCCGGTGTTGACATCGACGGCGACCAGCGCGCGGGTGGGCTCGATCATCATGTGGCCGCCGCCGGGAAGATCGACGCGCGGCGACATCAGGTCCTGCACGAGGTCCAGCACGCCGTCGCGGGCCATGGCGCCATCGACCACCTCGTCGGGCGCCGGGTCGCCCCAGTCGCGCCAGGCGGTGTCATGGGCGCCAGCGCCCTCGACCAGAAGCTCGGGGCCGCCGTCCAGGTCGGCGGTGACGGCTTCGGCGAGGTCGCGCATGGCGGCGATGTCTTCGGCAATCGCCTCGGGCTCCGCGCCGTCGCAGGCCGAGCGCAGGATCAGGCCAAGGTCTTCGGCAGCGCCGGACATGCTTACTTCGGCCAGGGGGTNGAGGGCGGCGCGCTCATCCTCGTCGCGGATGCGGCGCGAGATGTTCAGGCCGGGGGCGCCGGNGGTGACAATGGCATAGCGGCTCTTGAACAGCAGCCGGGTGGTCACCGGCAGGGCCTTGCCGTCCTCGGCCGGGCCGGTGGATTGCACGATCAGCCGCTGGCCGGNGGCGATGCTTACGGTCTGGCGGAGGAAGCCCGTCCCGCCGCCTGGCAGCTTCACGAACATGCCGCCCTGGCCTTTCATCGGCCGGTCGGCCACCGCGCGCCAGATCGCTCCGGGCAGGGGCAGGTCGTCGGGCGGGTCGATCAGCAGGTCTTCCAGCCGACCGTCCACCACCAGGGCTGCAGCGGGGCGGCCTGCGATTTCGTCAAGATGGATGACTCGGCCTTTCATGGGCTCCTCCACAGCGGGTAGTAAGCGGCCTGCAGAAGGGCGGCGGTTTCGGCCAGGGGCAGGCCGACGATGCCGGTGAAGCTGCCGGAAATCCAGGGGATGAAGGNCACGGCGCCCTGGATGGCATAGGCGCCAGCTTTGCCCTGCCATTCTCCGCCCGCGAGATAGGCGTTCAGCTCGGCGTCGGACAGCCGCTTCATCTTGACGTCCGAGACGCTTTCGCGTGTCCACAGCCGATCACCACGGCGCACGGCCAGCGCGGTGATGACCTGGTGGCGCCGCCCGCCAAGCGCGGTGAGGAAAGTGGCGGCTTCGGCGGCATCGGCGGGCTTGCCCAGGATGCGGCGGCCGATGGCCACCGTGGTATCGGCACACAGCACGATGTCATCCGGCCCGGCGGGCACCGCCTGCGCCTTTTCCCGCGCCAGCCGCGCGGCATAGGGCCGGGGCAGCTCGCCGCGCTTCGGGTCTTCGTCGATGTCGGGCGGCAGGATCGCGTCGGGCGTGATGCCCAGTTGCGCCAGAAGTTCCTTCCGGCGGGGCGATCCCGAACCGAGGATGAAGCGCAATTTACTTGAAGCGGTAGTTGATGCGCCCCTTGGACAGGTCGTAGGGCGTCATTTCCACCTGCACCTTGTCGCTTACCAGAACGCGGATGCGGTTCTTGCGCATCTTGCCTGCCATCGTCGCGATCAGTTCATGGCCGTTGTCAAGCTCGACCCTGAACGTCGCATTGGGCAGGAGTTCCTTCACGACGCCGGGGAATTCGAGGATGTCTTCCTTGGCCATGGTCACTCCGAATAGGAAACAGCCCGCGGAAACCGCAGGCCGATGGCGGGTGCTATGCGCCGGGCGTGCCGGAAAGACAAGGAGAATCTGCCAGGCAGGCCTGGTGCGGGAGCTGGGCCGCAGCTGTGTAACAATCGTTACAGAAGGGCGCGTTGCGTAACAAACGCCAGAAACGTGGGGCTGGCAGGGTCAGGACATGGCCCGATGCGGGCAGTGTAGATTCAGGCATTCAGGAGAAGATCATGGCAACGAAGACGGGTACGAGCGGCAACGACATCCTGACCGGCACCTCGGACATTGACACGCTGAGCGGATTGGACGGCAACGACATCCTGCTTGGCCTGGGTGGCGAGGATTACCTGTCGGGGGCGCCGGAGACGATACGCTTTCGGGCGGCGACGGGTTCGACACGATGTTCGGCGGCACCGGCAACGATGCCATGGAAGGCGGTGCCGGCGACGACACCTATTGGGTCGAAGATGCCACGACACGGTAACGGAAGCCGCCAACGGCGGGATGGACACGGTCAACACCAAGCTGTCGGTCTATGCGCTTGGCGCAAACGTTGAAGACATGAACTACCTCGGCACGGTCGGGGCGCGGCTCTGGGGCAACGGGCTGAGCAACCATATCTTCGCCGCTGGCGGCGCCGACACGATCTTTGGCGGCGACGGCGCCGACATGCTCTATGGCCAGGGCGGCAAGGACGCCCTTTATGGTGGCAACCAGGCCGACTATCTGTTCGGCGGCGCTGCGGCCGACTATCTGGCGGGGACGGAAGCGATTTCTACTTTCTGGGCGATATGGGCGATACGGCGGGAGACGTGCTGGTCGAAGCCGCGGGCCAGGGTTTCGATTCCGTCAGCACGGCGGGCCGGGGTTATGCCGCATCGACCGGCGCGGCGGGCGAGGCGCATTACTTCACGCTGCCCGAGAACTTCGAGGCGCTGTCAGTCTTTGGCGATTTCCGCTTTCTGCTGACGGGCAGTTCGCAGGCCAATCTCATCACCGGTGGAGCGCGTGCCGACACCATCGACGGCGCTTACGGGGCCGATACGATGAAGGGCATGGCGGGCGGTGATCTCTACTTCGTCAACGACGCCACGATGTGATCGAGGGAGAGGCGACGGGCAAGGTCGATACCGATATCGTGCGCGTGTCCACCGTGCCCAGCTGGACGGTGTCCCTGGGTATCGAGCGTGTGGAAATTTCCAGCGGCACCACCCAGATCATCGGCAATGGCGAGGACAACACCATCGTGGGCACCGCAGCGTCGGAAACGCTGGACGGCGGCGCTTAACGATGTGCTGGAGGGTGGCGGCGGCAACGACCTGTTGCTGGGGGCATCGGCAACGACAGCCTGAAATCGGCGGCAGGCGGGGCGGCGACCCTGCAGGGCGGCGAGGGCAACGATTCCTACTGGATCGCCAACACTGCCGATACGGTGGTGGAAGTTGCGGGCGGTGGCGGCGATCTGGCCGGTGTGCTGGTGGACTGGACGATGTCGGTGCAGGTGGAAGACGCCTATGTCGCCACGATGACCGGCCGTTCGGTCACGGGCAACGGCATGTCGAACCANTATCGCCGCAATTCCGGGGCCGACACGCTTTCGGGGCAGTGGGGGCATGACACGCTGTCGGGCGGGGCTTACGGCGACGTGCTGAACGGCGGAGATGGTCACGACTCGCTGGAGGGCGGGGCCGGGGCGGACACCATGGTAAGCGGGGTCGGGAACGACAGCTATCTGGTCGAGGACGCAACCGATGTCGTCCAGGAAGGCGCGGCGGCTGGCACCGACCGGGTGTTCTCGCTCGTGGACTATGTCCTCGGCGCCAATGTCGAGAAGCTGGACCTGTTCGGCGTGGCCCAGGCCGGAACGGGCAATGGCCTGGCCAACACCCTGACGGGCAACGGCCTTGCCAATACGCTGTCGGGGCTGGACGGCGCCGACACGTTGACCGGCGGCGAGGGCGCCGACACGCTGACCGGTGGCGATGGTGCCGACAGGTTCGTGTTCCGCCTGGGCGACTCGGGGCTGGATGTGGCGAGCCGCGATGTGGTGACGGATTTCACCATCGGCAGCGACCGGCTGGACCTGCGCCAGATCGACGCCATTGCCGGAACGGCGGCGGATGACGCCTTTGCCTTCATCGGCACCGGCGCCTTCACCGGCGTGGCGGGCCAACTGCGGTACGAGAGCTTCCGGCGGGGTNNGACGGTCCTGGCAGACACCGACGGCAACGGTGCGGCCGACCTGACGCTGGACGTGCTGGGTCTGACCTCGATGGCGGCGAACTGCTTCCTGCTGTGAGGACGGCACGGCAGGGCTTGGCCCTGCCAGCCCTTGCGGCATCATCGCGAATAGGGCGGCGCCCCGGGATAGCCCGAGGCGCCGAACGGCATGAACCGCGTCACCGTGCCCAGCATCGGACTGACCGAGCGGTCGATGTTGGTGGCGGAATGCTGCATCAAGGTCACGGCCTGCGACATGCGGGCCATCTCGGCCTGCATCTGCGCCATCTGCGCCGTCATCGCCGTCATGTCGCCCGAGATCGCCGAGGTGTCCTGGTGCATGTTGGCCATGGAGCGCGTCATCGCCTGCATCTGCTGCGACATGATCCGTGCCTCGCCCACCATGTCGTGGACGTCGCTGGTGAGGCGGTAGATCAGCAGGAAACCATAGGCGGCCAGAATGACGAAGCCGGTCATGCNCTAAGCATAGACGATGATGCGCACCGTCTTCAGCGCATGGGTCGCGCTTTCCAGGTATTTCAGGTATTCGGGCGGGCGGTAGACCTCGCCGCGCAGTTCGCTGGCGCCGCGGGAGAAATCGTATTTCGGGTCGGCTTACGCGGGCGCTGCCGTGGCAGCGGACGACAGGTCTGCGGCCTTGGCTCGGTCATTGCGTCACCGGGGCTGCGGCAGCGAGCCGGGTGTCGAGATCGGCGGCAAGGGTGGGTGCGGCGGCGCGGACGGCGGGCAGGAGCGCACGGGCCGCCTCGATCCGGCCGGAGTCGATGAGCGCCTCGGCGGCGGCATGGAAGGCCAGCGCGGCCTCGGCGGTCTGGCCGCTGGTGTAATAGACGTTGCCAAGCTCGCCCAGGATGTCCGCATCGCCGGGCCTCAGCTCCAGCGCCTCGCGGTAGGCCTCCACGGCACCCTGCAGGTCGCCGCGGGCAAAGGCGGCACGGCCCTTGTCGACGAGGGCTGCGGCGGTGGTGGCCGGAGAGGCATCGGGGGCGGCGTCGGGGGCGCCGTGACGCGCCCAGGTCCAGAGCCGCACGGCCTTTTCGCCTGTATTCGCNNCGCCGGTGACCAGCGCGTCGCCGATGGGCCGCAGGTGCCCTCCGCTCCAGGCGCCGAGTCCGAAGAAGATGGCTGCCCAGAACAGGGCAATCGCAAGCCGGGCGAGCATGGCTGTCCTTTCTTCCGGCGGGGCGGCGCGCCGGAAGGGGCGCACCGCCAGTCTGCATCAGGCCCGCGTCTTACCAGCCGAAGCCGGGGAAGCCGCCGAATGGGCTGCCCCAGGGCATGCCGCCCCACGGGCTTCCTCCCCGGGCTGCCACTCCAGGGACCGCCGCCCCAGGGGGAACCACCCCAGGGGCCACCGCCCCAGGGACCACCGCCCCACGGGCCGCCGCCCCAGGGGCTGCCGTAATCCGACCAGGGCATCCCCCAGCCGTTGCCAAGCCCGTTGCCCCAGCCATTGCCAAGGCCATTGCCCCAGCCGCCCATGTTGGCCGAGAAGCTCAGGTTGCCGGTACCGCGGCCCCAGCCATTGCCGTAGCCATAGCCGTTGCCGTAACCGTCGCCGTAGCCGGACCAGGGGTTGCCGTAGCCGCTCCAGGGGCCGTAGCCGCCCCAGGGGCTGCCCCAGCTTTGGGCCTGGGCTGCGTCCGACAGGTACCAGACCGGCCGCCAGCGCAAGGGCGCCGAGCGCCCGCTTGATGCCGTTCATTCTGCTCTCCTTTCGATGGCGGCGTCCCCTTCGCCCTGCGGGCGAAGGGACAGCGATCACCAGCCCGGACCCCAGCCGCGGTTGCGTTGTTGCCCCAGCCGTTGCCCCAGCCCCGGCCATCCATGTCGGCATTGCCGCCGATGCTGAAGGAACCGCTCATGCGGCCCGTGCCGCGGCCGTAGCCCGGCCATAGGCATCGCCGTAGCCGCTGCCGTAGCCGTAGGGGTCATAGCCGTAAGGGGCATAGCCATAGCCGGGCGGCGGGTAGCCATAGCCGGGCGGGGCGTAGCCGTAACCCTGCGGCGCGGGCGCGGCGCCGCCTTCGGGCGCGGGCATCTGGCCGCCCTGCGGCGGCATCGCGGCCTGGCCTTGTGGCGCCTGGCCCTGCGGGGCGTAGCCCCAGCCGGGCGGGGCCATCATCGATCCTGCGGACCCGGGCCCCAGCCCATGCCCCGGACCCATGCCCTGCGGGCCGGGACCCCAACCGGGAGCGGCGCCGGGGCCCTGCGGACCCGGACCCCAGCCCGGACCCGCCGCCCAATCGGGCGGGGCGCCCCAGGCGGGCTGCATCGCCCAGTCCGGCGGGGCGTCCCAACCGGGGGCGGACCCCAGGGATCGGGGCAGCCGGTGGCCGGAACCGCGGGGGCCGCGGCCGCGTCGGCGGCCGGCGCCGCGGTCTGGGCAAGCGCCTCGCCCGCCGCAACCAGGGACAGAGCCGCGATCGCGGCTGCGCCCAATGCGCGTGTCTTCGTCGTCATGTCGGGTGCTTTCCTGAATGAAGGACTGTCAGACCCCGGCACCGCAGGGCGCCGGGGTCGCGAGGAGGGGCTTACCAGCCCGGACCCCAGCCGCGGCCGTAGTTGTTGCCCCAGCCGTTGCCCCAGCCGTTGTTTACCATGTCGGAATTGCCGCCGAAGCTGAAGGTGCCGGACATGTTGCCGGTACCGCGGCCGTAGCCCCGGCCCCAGCCGCTGCCGTACCCGTTGCCATAGCCGTCGCCGTAGTAGGGGCTTGTAGCCATAGCCGTAGGGCGCATAGCCGTAGGCGCGGGGCATAGCCGTAGGGGGCATAGCCATAGCCCTGAGGCGCGTAGCCATAGGTTGCGGCGCGGCATAGCCGTAGGTAGGCGGGGCATAGCCATAGGGCGCGGGGGCATAGCCATAGCCCTGCGGCGCCTGGCGGCGCGGCGGCCGCGGCCGATCCTGCCCGGCGTAGGGGCGGGCGGCGGCGGCTGCATCGTCTGCTGCGCCTGGGCGATCCCCGCGGCGGCAGCAAAAGCGGTGGCGATGACGACGGTGGAAAGGGTCTTCATGAGCTTCCTCCTCGGGGTTTGCAGGGCGTCGGGATGGCGTCCTACCAGGTGCCGGGCGGGGCGCCGGAACGCTCCCGCCACCAGTTCCATGTGGCGGCATTGGTCCAGCCGGACATCGGCGTGGACCAAGGGACGTACATGAATGGCGTGCTGAGCCCCCACGGGTTGTAGGGGTTCGACATCGAGTTGATCTGCCCGAAGCTCCAGGCCGGAAGCGGCCCGCCCGGCGCGGTGGGGCTTGCGCCAAAGGGCGGATAGCCCATCGGCACCGGAGCGGGGACAGAGACATAGGGCTGCGCGCCGGGGGCGCCGAGGGNCAGCGCGCCTTCGGCGGCCGGGGGCGNCGGTGCGGGGGCGCAGTAGGGCGGGCAGGTCGGCGCCACGGCGACGGGTGCCGGGTGCGGAGCGACTTGGGACAACTCGCCAAAGGTCGCGGCGGTGGCGCCCGCGGCAGACAGCGCCACGGCAGAGGCCAGAAGCGTGGGAAGGCAGAGGGTCATTCCTTGCCCTCCGTCGGTTCCGGGCCTTGCAGCGCCGCCGCGCGGGCTTTGCTGCGGGCGGGGCCGGGAGTTCGGCAGCGGGATCGGCAACGGCTCGACCGCGGCAGCAGCTTCCTCGACGACCTCTGCACAGCCTCCTGCATGGCGGCCCTCCACCGTCTCGACCGCTTCGGCAATCACCGGGTCGGGCGCTGCGGTCTTCCGCTCCAGCCGCGGCGGGCGGCCGGGCAGGGGGCAGGCGCTTCGGGCGCGGGCGGCTCGGCCGGTTGGGTCTTGCGTTCCAACCGGGCGGGCGGCCCGGTTGCGGCGCCATGCTTCTGGCGCGGCTTCCGCAGCGGGCGCCTTGCGTTCCAGCCGCGGCGGGCGGGCCGGGGCATCGCCACCGGACGGTGCCGGGGCGGAGGCACGGGGCGCCCCCTGNCGGCGGGTCTGCGGATGCGCCATNTTCAAAGCGGCGGCGGGCCGAGATGCAGCCGAGCGGAATGACCACCAGCGTCAGGAACGTGGCGACCAGCGAGCCGAACAGAAGCGACACCGCCATGCCCTGGAAGATCGGGTCCGACAGCAGCACCATCGAGCCGATGACCAGCGCCAGTGCGGTGATCAGGATGGGCCGCAGGCGGACCTGGGCGGCAAGCGTGATCGCCTCTTTCACCTCCATGCCGGTTGCCACTTCGGCGCGGGCGAATTCGACCAGCAGGATCGAGTTGCGCACGATGATGCTTACCAGCGCGATGAAGCCGATCATCGAGGTGGCGGTGAAGTCGGCACCCAGAAGCCAGTGGCCGGGGATGATGCCGATCAGCGTCAGCGGGATCGGCGCCATCACCACGAGCGGCAGCAGGAAGTTGCGGAACTCGGCGACGACCAGGATATAGATCAGCACCAGCGCCGCCATGAAGGCGAGGCCCATGTCGCGGAAGGTGACATAGGTCACCTGCCATTCGCCGTCCCACTTGAACGCGGCGCCATCGGCCGTCTGCGGCGGCACGAAGTAGTTGCCGCGGATGGCGCTGGCGGCGGNGGTGCCCTCGCCCGACAGGATGCGGTCCACGGCCAGCATGCCGTAAAGCGGCGCGCCGAGGGGGCCGACGACCTCGCCGGTGACGTATTCGACCGGGCGCAGGTCCTTGTGATAGATCGGCGCATCGGCGGGCACCTGCACAAAGCGGCCAAGCTCGCCCAACGGCACCACGCCGCCCGCCTGGGTCGGGATCGGTAGCACGCGCAGGTTGCCAAGGTTCACCCGCTGGCTGAGCGGCGCCTGCAGCACGATCACCGCCTGTTCCAGGTTGTGGCGGCTTTTCAGGGCGCTTACCTCGAAGCCGCCGGCCATGGCGATTTCGCGGTTGATGGTCTCGACGCTGACGCCGTAATGCGCAGCCTTCAGGCGGTCGACCTGGAACTCGATCTCGTCATGCGGCGCTTCCATATAGGTGCCGACGTCGGCGATATCGGGGGCAACCTTCATCGCCGCCATGATCGCCTGCGCCAGGTCGCGGCGGATTTCGGTGGTGGGGCCATAGACCTCGGCCACCAGAGGGGCCAGCACGGGCGGGCCGGGCGGGGTTTCGGCGATGGTCAGACGGGCGCCAGCGGCCTCGGCCAGCGGGAACAGCGCGGCGCGGATTTCGCTGGCGATTTCATGACTCGACCGGTCGCGGTCGGCCTTGTCCTTCAGTTCCACCGCCAGGTCGGCCTGCCAGGGCTGGCTGCGCAGGAAGTAGTGGCGCACCAGGCCGTTGAAGTTGAAGGGCGAGGCGGTGCCGACATAGGTCTGGTAGGCGACAACCTCGGGGAACTCCTGCAGCCGCGCGCCGATCTGTTCGGCCAGGTTGGCGGTGACGAACAGGTCGGTGCCCTCGGGCATGTCGATGACGATCTGCAGCTCCGACTTGTTGTCGAAGGGCAGCATCTTGAAGGCGACCATGCGGGCCGGGAACATCGCCACCGCTACCAGCATCGCCAGGATGATCGCCGCCAGCGTCACCCAGGCCAAGAAACGCGAGTTCATGATCGGGCGGATCAGGCGCGAGTACCACGTGGCGATCAGGGCGGATTGCCGGTGTTCGGCGGCCTCGGCCTTCTTCAGCGCCTTCATCGAGGGCTTCACCTGCGCGGCAAGCCAGGGCACGAAGATGAAGGCCGCCATCAGCGAGAAGATCATCGCGGCCGAGGACAGGACCGGGATGGGCAGCATGTAGGGGCCCATCATCTCGGACACGAAGCCCATGGGCAGCAGGGCGGCCACCACGGTGAAGGTGGCCAGGATCGTCGGGTTGCCGACCTCGTCCACCGCCTCGACCGTGATGCGGTCCGAGGTGTCCTCGTCCTTCAGCCAGCGGCGGTAGATGTTTTCGACCACCACGATGGCGTCGCCGACCAGGATGCCGATGGCAAAGACCAGCGCGAACATCGAGACACGGTTGATGGTGAAGCCCAGCACATAGGCCACGGCGATGGACATCAGGAGCACGGCAGGAATGGTGATCAGCACGATGATCGCTTACCGCGTGCCCATGGTCAGGAAGGCCAGCACCGTGACCAGCGCCGAGACGATGAACAGCTTCATGATCAGGTGCGAGACCTTGTCATGCGCCGTTGCGCCATAATCGCGGCTGACGGTGACGGTGACCGAGGGCGGGATGATGTCGCCCTTCATCGCCTCCAACTCGGCCAAGAGGGCGTTGGCGACATCGACGCCGTTGGTGCCGTGCTTCTTGGCGACGGCGACGGTGACGGCCGGGCTTGTGGTGAAGCCTTCGGCGCCGCGCAGGGTGTTCTGCACGATGGACCGGGTTTNCGAGATGCCTTCGCTGACATTGGCCACATCGCGCAGGAAGACCGGGTGGCCCTGCGAGGTGCCCACCACCAGTGCGGCCACGTCGTCCGAGGTTTCCAGGAAGGCGCCGGAATAGATGTCGAAGAAGCGGTTGCCATCCACGACATTGCCCGCGGGCAGGCGCTGGTTCGCGCCGGAAATGGCCTGCGCCACCTGGCCAAGCGTCAGGTTGAACCCGGCCAGCCGCGAAGGATCGACCTCGACCCGCACCTGTTCCAGGCTGCCGCCGGTGACGAAGGACAATCCGGTGTTGGGCAGCGACTTGAAGCGCTGCTGCACGTCCAGGCCCAGCTTGCGCAACTGCACAAGGTCCAGGTCGTCGGACGAGAGCGTGACGGTGACGACCGGCACGTCGTCGATGGTCTTGGGCTTGACGAGCGGCTGCATGACCCNCTTGGGGATCAGGTCCATGTTGCTCATCATCTTGTCGTAAAGCTTGACGAGCGAGGGCTCCATCTCCTCGCCGACCTCGAAGCGCACGGTGACCATGGCCATGCTTACATGCGAGACCGAATAGACATGGTCCACGCCGCCAAGCTCGCTCATCAGCCGTTCCAGCGGTTCGGCGATGAGGTTCGCCACTTCGGTGGCCGAGGCGCCGGGATAGGCGACCATGATGTCAACCATGGGCACCGAGATCTGCGGGTCTTCCTCGCGCGGGGTGATCAGGGCGCCCAGAAGGCCGATCATGAAGAAGGCGATCAGCAGCAAGGGCGTCAGGGGCGAGCGGATGAAGGCGCGGGCGGTGCGGCTTACGATGCCGAGGGGCGGGAGTGTGGGGTGTCGCTGGACATGATCTGCCCCTCAGCCGCCGGACAGACGGTCGCCGGACTTCAGGCCGGGCGCGGGGTTGGCCACGACCTGCTCGCCGGTCTTCAGGCCGGACAGCACGGCGATGTTGTCGCCCTGCTGGTCGCCCAGGCGCAGCACGCGCATCTCGACCCGGCCATCGGCGGCCAGGACAAAGGCCACCGGCAGGCTGCCGCGCCAGGCGACGGCATTGGCCGGGACGGCTTACGACAGCGCTGCCGGGCTGGCTTCGGTCTGGGCGATCCAGGCCAGCGCATACATGCCGGGTGCGGCGGGGGCGCCTTCGGGCAGGGCCAGCTTCACCGGCACGGTATGGGCGGCGGCATCGGCCGAGGGGTAGATCTGCGTCACCGGCGCCCAGAGGTTGTTGCCCTCGATGGTCAGCGGCACCTGGTCGCCCAGGTGCAGGCCACNGACCATGGCCACCGGCACGTCGATCTTGACCTGCAGCGCATCGACATCGGCAAAATCCACAAGCGGCTGGCCGGGCTGCACGATGTCGCCCACGCGGACATGGCGGGTCAGGATCGCGCCGTTCCACGGCGCCACGGCGCGGCGGTCGCGCAGCTGCGCATCCAGCCCGTCCAGCCGCGACTGCGCCGCGGCCAGCGCCGCCATCTGGCGCTCGTAATCGAAGCGCGCCGCAGAGGCGGTGGCGAAGTTGCGCTGCGACTGCGCCTGGGTCTGCATCGGTTTACGCCGCCNGGTGCCCGGCATGCCACCCATGAAGCTTTGGAACATGTTGTAGAATGGCGTGGTCGCCTGGTCGAAGGCGGCATAGGGCGCCCCGCCCATCGGCGCCGTCGCCGGGCCATAGACATTCTGGTAAAGCTGCACGCGGGCGTTCTCCAGGCCCGCCATCTGCTGGCCAAGGTCGGCCCAGGCCGCTTGGTACTGCGCATCCAGCGCGCCGGTATCCAGCCCGATGACGACCTCGCCTTCGCTCACCCTGTCACCCTCTTCGCCCGCGACATAGGTCACGCGGCCAGGGGCCTGCGCCGTAAGACCCACCTCGCGTGAGGGGACCACGGTGCCCCNCAGGCGGATGCNGGAGGCGGCGGACATTTCGCCCACGGTCACGATCTGGCCGGGCGCCGGGGCGAAGCTGGCAAGCGGGCTGGCTGCCGCCGCCTGATGGGACGGCGCCGCATCCGGGGTCTCTGGCCCGGAGGAAAGCAGCTGCGGTGCAAAGAGCCAGACGGCTCCTGCCCCCGCTGCTGCGGCTGCGCCAAGCGCAAGCGTCTTCAGGACAGCCGACATGCGGCGCCTCCCTGGTGGTGCGACGATGGTGGGTGGGTCAGGTGCGCGGAACGCGGCCCATGACGGTGAAGCTCTTGATGAAGGNGCTTACCATCGCCGGGTTCTTGATCATGGCGCCATAGTCGCCCGTCTTGAACTTCAGCTTGCCGGAGGTGTAGGCGAGGCCCAGGCTGATCATGCTGACGCCGCCCTGGCACCATTTTTCCCAGTCGGCGGCCTTGGCGCGCAGGTCCCAGTTCATCGGCGTGCCGTCGTAGGCGCCAGCCGCGGTGACATAGCCGTTTTCGACCTTCAGGTAGCCGCGCGGCTGGTCTTCGCCTTCGAAGCCATAGCCGATCACCGAGTTGAACCCGATCTTGGCCAGCGCCTCGCCCAGGTCGTCGTCGTTCCAGGCATTGCCGAAATCGACCATGAAATCGTCGGAAAACAATGCGGGCATTCTGGTCTCCCCTCGTTTCCGGGCCGCCCTCGGCTGGTCCGGTCTTCGGTTCCCGCCCGCGGTTTGCCCCCGGGTCTGAGCTTGTCCTGCCGGCAGGGCCTCAACACATGCACATACTCATATATGTGTTCTTGAATGCGCGCAAGATTGTTATTCTGCGTTAGCGCTCTCGGCAACATTCTGTCTCTGAATGGGAAATCTCGCGTAACTATTGAAAAGACGCTGATTTGTCGGCAGTCCTGTGCGATGCGGCGGCGATTCATGGCCGTGCCGCGGCGCAGCAATGGCCGCGAGGGCCGGTCGTCGAACCGGCTGGCCGGGTGACGGGGGCCGAATCGGTCGGACTGCGGCGGGCGAAAGGCCCCCAGCCCTTTGAAATCCCGCGGCAACCGCGCGGGTCTTGCCTGGCTGGTCCCCCGCGCCCGGTCGGGGTGCGCGTGGCAGAGGCGGGTCTGCCGCGATGCGGTCGGCCTGCCAGGCAGACCTGGGCGCGTCGCAATGTCGCATGACAGGGCGGTGCTTACCGCTCTGCCAGCTTGTCAGGCCCCCGGGGCCGAAGCGGCGGGCAGACTCCGTCCCTATGGGGGAAAACTGCCAATTTGTCAGAGCGCCCTTGGCAGCATTGGTGCAACCGGCTGAGTTTCCACAATTCTTTGGCACATCCCCGGATCGCGACGCTATTGTGGGCACATCTTGGAAGGAGTCGGGAGGCTCCAAGCGAAGGTCCGATGAAATTGGATGTGATGAAGACCTGCTTGAGCGGGATGGTTTTCTATTGCGCGGCGATCTCGGCGGCGTGGGCAGAGCCTCAGTTCATCGCCGGGACGACGCCCTGGCAGCGCCCTGAGGGTGCGCCGGTCGTGACCGAGGTCATCAAGCCCGAGGGCTGGTACGCCCGAGCCCTGACCGGCATCACGCCGCCCTATCCGACGAGCCTGCGGTTCCTGGAAGACCAGGGCAACTGGTTCACNCCCTTCATCCATCCCGGGATGCTGGCCCCCTACGACATTCGTGGCTGGCACCAGGGGAACTGAGGCCGCAGGCGCGGCCTGAACGGAATTCCGGTTCGACCGGAAGAATGGCGCAGCATGTCCCGAGGGAGCCGCGTCAGAACAGCGAGAGGAGAGTTAGGAATGACCAAATCGATCAAGGCTGCCGTTGCCGCGCTGGTTTGCGCGGGGGCGCTCGCCTCGGCGGCTTCCGCAGACAGCATGGCGGGCATGGACGGCATGTCGGGCATGGACGGCATGGGTGGCATGTCGGGCATGGGTGGCATGTCGGGTATGGACGGCATGGGTGGCATGTCGGGCATGGGTGGCATGTCGGGCATGGGCGGCATGTCGGGCATGAGCGGCATGGGCGGCATGTCCGGCATGGGTGGCATGTCGGGCATGAGCGGCATGGCTGGCATGGCCGGTAACGGCGGCGCTTACTGGGTCTGCACCCAGTACTCTGGGCTCCGGGCGGGCAGTCGGGCATGAGCGGCATGTCGGGCATGGGCGGCATGTCCGGTATGGGCGGCATGTCCGGCATGGGTGGCATGTCTGGAATGGGCGGCATGTCGGGTATGGACGGCATGGGTGGCATGTCGGGCATGGGCGGCATGTCGGGCATGGGTGGCATGTCGGGTATGGACGGCATGGGCGGCATGTCGGGCATGGGTGGCATGTCGGGTATGGACGGCATGTCGGGCATGGGCGGCATGTCCGGTATGGGCGGCATGGGTGGCATGTCGGGCATGGGCGGCATGTCGGGTATGGACGGCATGGGCGGCATGTCGGGCATGGGCGGCATGTCGGGCATGGGTGGCATGTCGGGTATGGACGGCATGGGTGGCATGTCGGGCATGGGCGGCATGTCCGGTATGGGCGGCATGTCCGGTATGGGTGGCATGAGCGGCATGGGTGGCATGTCGGGCATGAGCGGCATGGCTGGCATGGCCGGTAACGGCGGCGCCACTGGTCTGCACCCAGTACTCCTGGGCCGCTGGCGGCCAGTCGGGCATGAGCGGCATGTCGGGCATGGGCGGCATGTCCGGCATGGGCGGCATGTCGGGCATGGGTGGCATGTCCGGCATGGGCGGCATGTCCGGCATGGGCGGCATGTCGGGCATGGGTTGGACTCCTCCTTCCAACTGATCCTGTAGCCCCAGCCGGAGGCGGCGCTCGTGCCGCCTCCGGCCCTACCGATGAAGGCACTGCCATGAAATCGAAGACTCTTCTGCTGATCGTCGCGCTGGCGGTCATCGTGATCGGCGGCATCTATGCCGTCACGCGCAACAAGCCGGAACCCGCTCCGACCGCCGAGACCGCGCAGCCTGCGGCGACGCCACCGAGACGGCCCCGCCGCGGCGGCCCCTGCGGCCGACAGCATGGCTTAAGCACCGATGCCAACGCGCCTGCCAACCAACCCGCGGCCCAGGACTGCACCCAGTACAGCTGGGATGGCGTCAAGTGGGTCTGCACGTCCGGCCCGGCTGCTTAAGAACTGAACGATAGCTCCTGGGGCCGACCGCCTTCGGCCCCTCTTCGCCATTCGCTAAGGAATCCCCGATGAAACGTCCACATCCCCTCCTGAGCCTCGTCGTGGCGACGGGCGGCGCGGCGGCGCTGTTCTATGGCGTCTCGCTCGTGGGATCGTCGCTGTACTCGATGCCGGATGGCGCGGCGCAGGCCTATGTGCCGGTCGCCCCGGAACCCGCGGCAGCGGCCGCCGAAGCAGGGGCCGCAGATGCCGGGGCCGACCTGGTGCAGGCCAGTGCCGGCGGCGACACCGCCGCGGGCGAGAAGGTCTTCAAGGCCTGCAAGTCCTGCCACACCGCGACAGAGGGCGGCAAGAACGCCACCGGCCCGAACCTCTGGGCCGTGGTCGGCCGCGCCCCGGCCTCGGTGGACGGCTTCAAGTATTCCGACGCGATGATGGCGGTCGGCGGGTTGTGGGATGCCGCGACGCTGGATGCGTTCCTGGCCGACCCGAAGGGCACGGTGCCCGGCACCAAGATGACCTTCGCGGGCGTCAAGGACGCCACCGACCGCACCAACCTGATCGCCTGGCTGACCGCCCAGGGCGGCACCGGCGGCGCNGGCGCCGCGGCGACCGAAGCCGCGGCGACGACCGAAGCGGCCGCCACGACCGAAGCGGCCCCGGTTCCCGAGGCGCCGCCCGGCACGCTGTTCCCCGAACTGGCCGATGATGCCGAGGTCGTGCTGGACGCGGTGGCCTATCCCGAAGGCGTGACCTACCAGAACCCGCCCCAGCCGACCGCCGACGAGATTGCCGAGATCGGCAAGCGGCTGGATGCGCTGAAGGCTGAAATCCCGACGCTGGACTACGAACGCGCCCGCCACCATCCGATCCATTTCCAGCCGGATATCCAGGACGCCTCGAACGAGGAATGCCTGGCCTGCCACCAGGAGATCCTGGGCAACAATGTGCGGCCCGAATCCATTGCNTTAAGCGTGACGGCGGCCGACAGCCTGGCCTGGTACCAGACGCTGGACACCTATGCGCAGGATCAGGCCAGCTTCCACTGGCGCCACATGGAAAGCGACTTCGCCAAAGAGGTGATGAACCTCGACTGCGTGTTCTGCCACAAGGGCAACGACCCGCGCGAGGAAAGCCCCGACATGATGCCGGGCCGCGCCGCCTTCAACGCCATGCAGTCGCCGGAGTTCACCAACCGCAAGATGGTGAACCCCTCCGAGACCTGCCTGCTGTGCCACGGCCAGTTCCCGGCGGCCAACATGGGGCTGGAAGGCACCTGGCCGGAACTGCGCGCCGACATGGAAACGCCCGAGGCGCCGAATGGCTGCCTGTCGTGCCATGCCGACAGCTTCCGCACCAACCGCCACGCGGTGACCTACCTGAAGGCGGCCAATATCGAGGAAGCGGCCCGNCGCCGGGACTTCGACACCTGCTATGGCTGCCACGGCGGCCGGTCCTGGTACCGCATCTCCTATCCCTATCCGCGCCACGCCTGGCCGCTGATGGACACCGAGTCGGTGCCTGACTGGGCAACGGACCGCCCGACCGAATCGAAGTCTGAATACAAGCTGCCGACGCCGTAAGAAGGACCAAAGCCATGTTCGGAAAACCCGACCTCTCGCGCCTTGCCGCGATGCTGAGCCCGACGCGGCGCGCCTTCCTGCAGGCCGCGACGGCAACCACGGCGGCGGCCCTTGTGGGCGGCCGTGCCACCCCGGCCCGCGCCTTCGCCTACGAGCCCTATCCGCGCGACGACGATCTGACCACGGTCGTCACCTCNTGCGCGCACAACTGCGGCTCGCGGCACATGCTGGTGGCGCACAAGAAGGGCGATGTCATCGTCCGGCTGTCCACCGACAACGGCAGCTACCAGGGCGATGCCTATGGCACCGACACCGAGGAAAAGCCGCAGCTGCGCGCCTGCCTGCGCGGCCGCAGCTACCGCGTGCGCCTCTATTCGCCGGAACGCCTGCTGTACCCGATGAAGCGCGTGGGCAAGCGCGGCGAGGGCAAGTTCAAGCGCATCAGCTGGGATCAGGCGCTGACCGAAATCTCGGAGCGCATGGTCTATCTGCGCGACAAGTACGGCCCGACCGCCCTGCTGGACCAGTCCTATGCCGGCGCCTCTTATGGCGTGCTGCACAAGTCCGACCAGATCGAGGGCCTTCTGGGCCGCTTCCTGGGCATGTTCGGCTGCCGCACGAACAGCTGGTCGGTGCCGTCCTATCAGGGCACGACCTCGTCCTCGCGCTGGACCTTCGGCACCATCGAGGACGGCAACGAAGACGACGCCTATGCCCATACCAAGCTGATGATCATGTGGGGCTGGAACCCGGCCTACACCTTCCACGGCGGCAATACCTTCTACTACCTGCGCCTGGCCAAGCAGCGCGGCTGCAAGTTCGTGGTGATCGACCCGCAATACACGGACTCGGCCGCCGCCTATGACGCCTGGTGGATCCCGATNCGNCCGAACACCGATGCGGCGATGATGGCTGGGATGGCCTATTACATCTTCGACAAGGGCCTGCAGGACCAGGCCTTCATCGACCGGTTCGTGCAAGGCATGGACGCTGGCACCATGCCCGATTGGGCCAAGGGGCAAGAGAACTTCAAGGATTACATTCTGGGCGTGTCGGACGGCGTGCCCAAGACCCCGGAATGGGCCAGCGCCATCTGCGGCGTGCGAGCCGACATCGTCAAGCTGGCCGACATGTATGCCACGACCAAGCCCGCCGCGCTGAAGGCAAGCTGGGCGCCNGGACGCGCCGCCTTTGGCGAGCAGTACAACCGCATGGCGGCGGCGTTGCAGGCGATGACCGGCAACATCGGCATCCTGGGCGGCTGTGCCGAGGGCGTGGGCAAGGGCTGGCACCCGGAGTCGATCGCCTATCCTTATGACCAGTATTCGAACATCTGGTATGCCTCGATCAAGTCGGACCGTTGGGCGCATATCGTGCTGAACTACCCCAACGTCACGCGCGAAGAGGCGGGGCTGTGGCCGCGCGACGATGCGATGGACGGGATGCTGCCGAACATCCGCGGCATCTTCTGGCAGGGATCGGACTGGCTGAACCAGCTGACCAACATCAACAAGGAAATCGAGGCGCTGCGCAAGCTGGAGGCAGAGGGCGACGAGGAAAGCCTGCTGGTCTGCCTGGACGCCACCATCACGCCCACCGGCATCTGGGCCGACTACCTGCTGCCCTCTGCCACCCACTTCGAACGGCACGACGTGGCGCTGCCCTGGTACAAGGGGCACTACTACATCCATCGGCCCAAGGTCATCGAGCCACTGGGCGAGTCGAAGACCGACTTCCAGATTTTCACCGAACTGGCCTACCGGCTTGGCTTCGGNGTTACCTACAACCCGAAGGCCGACCGCAGCTATTTCGATTACCCGGATGCGGTGGACGAGGCCTATCTGGTGGACTGGTTTGCCAAGGTCCAGCATCACCAAGGCGTGACCTGGTCCTGGGAAGAATTCAAGCGNCGCGGCGTCTACAAGTTCGTGCTGCCCGAACCCCATGTCGCCTTCCGTGCGCAGATCGAGCGGGGTGAGCCGTTCCAGACGCCCTCGGGCAAGATCGAGATTCTCTCGGGCGAGCTGGCGCAGGTGACGGACTGGACCCGCACGCGGTGGGGCTATTACATCCCCGCGATCCCGAAATGGATCGAACCCTGGGAAAGCCTGAACCACGAAAAGGCCAAGACCTTCCCCTTCCACATGATCACGCCGCACCCGCGCTGGCGCACGCACTCGATCTTCAACAACATCGCCTGGCTGCGGGAAACCTTCGCCCAGGAAACCACGATGAACGCCGCCGACGCGGCGCGCCTGGGCATCCGCCAGGGCGACACGGTCGAGATCTGGAACGAACGCGGCAAGGTCATCACGCCGGTCTATGTGACCGAGCGCTGCATGCCCGGCGTGGTGGTGCTGCATGAAGGGTCGTGGATGGACATCGACGAGAACGGCGTGGACCGGTCCGGCAACCCCGACTTCCTGACACTGGACGAACCAAGCCCCGCCGGGGCCTTCGCCTACAACACCCTGCTGGTGGACGTGAGGAAGACCGAGCTCGACCACCGGCCCGGCTGGGACCAGCTCGCCACCGCGCGCAGCCACATCTTCCGCCGCGATCAGTGACGCCAAGGCAAGGAGGCAAAGATGACCGACAAGGCCGACCAGCCGACGCTCAAGGCGGCAATTCTCAAGAAGAAGCGCGAAACCTACACNCCCGTGGTCCCGGATCTTCAGCTGGGCTTCATCCACAACAACGTGGATTGCATCGGCTGCCGGGCCTGCGAGATCGCCTGCAAGGACAAGAACGGCCTNTCCGGTAACCCGCGGTTCCGCCGCGTGCAATATGTCGAGGGCGGCACCTATCCCGAGGTCTTCGCGTTCAAGATCAACATGTCCTGCAACCATTGCGCAGAACCGGCCTGCCTGCCGACCTGCCCGACAGGCGCGATCTTCAAGCGCAAGGACAACGGCGTGGTGGACATCGACTCCACGCTGTGCATCGGTTGCCGCAAATGCGAGGCGGCCTGCCCCTTCGGCGCGCCGCAGTTCAACGTCGAGTTGAACATCGTCCAGAAGTGCAACATGTGCATCGACGAGCTGGAAGTGGGCCGCAAGCCCTATTGCGTCTCGGCCTGCATGATGCGGGTGCTGGACATCGGCCCGATCGACCAGTTGCGCGACGGCACCTATGAAACCAAGGCTGTCGGGCCGAACGACACGGTGGTGCGGCAGGTCAAATCCATGGCGGATCCAGACCTGACCAACCCGTCCATCGTCTTCGTGGCCCATTCCAAGGGACGTGTGGACAATGACTGACACCGCCGCCCCGGCGGTCTGGGCCGAGCTTCTGGGCCTGTTGATCCGCCTGCATGACCGCGAGGCCGATGCAGAGTTGATTGCGCAGCTGCGGGCGGCGGATGCGCCCGCGCTGTTCGATGCCCTGTTTGCTTACGATGACAATGGCGCCGCGGCCCTGTTTGCCGCGGCCCTGAACGACCTGGGCGATGCCCCCGGCACCAAGATGCTGGACGAGATGGCGGCGGATTATGCCGATCTCTACCTGACCAACGGCCACCGGACCACGCCCACCGGCTCGGTCTGGATGACCGAGGACCACCTGGAACGCCAGGAACCGATGTTCGAGGTGCGCGAGTGGTATGACCACTATGGCCTGAAGGTGCCCAACTGGCGCGTCCGGTCGGATGACCATCTGGTGCATGAACTGCAGTTCGTCCATCACCTCTTGGGGATCGGCAGTGCCGATGCCCTGGGCGATGCCGCGCATTTCCTGGACAAGCATGTGCTGGGCTGGGCGCCCGAGTTCTGCGACCAGGCGGCACAGCGCGTGCGCACGGCCTTCCATGCCGGGGTGGCGGCGGTGACGGGGAACTTCCTGGTGGCGCTGCGCGACTGGCTGACCGCCGAAACCGGCATCGCCCCGATATCCGCACCAACACCTATGTCCGTGCCCAGGAACGCNGAGGCCCGGCAGGCCGAGGTGAAGGAGATCGAGCGGCCCTTCGTGCCAGGGCTGGAGCCCAGCTGGTGACGCCGCGGGCTCTGCCCGTTGTGGATGGCGATGCCTGCCTGCTTGACAAGACACCGCTGGCGGGCTGCGAGGCCTGCACGCGGGCCTGCCCGACCAAGGCCCTGCGGCACGCGCCCGAAGGCCTTGCCCTTGTGGCCGAGCTTTGCACCGGCTGCGGCGCCTGTGGCGCCGTCTGCCCGGCGCGGGCGATCACGGTCGGGCGCTCCGTTCCGGTGCCCCTCTCTGAACCAGACAGATCAGGCATCGTCGCCGTCGTCTGCCCAGTGTGCGCGCCGCGCGATCCAGCGGCGATCTGCGTGCAGGCCCTGGGGCTGGAGGCCCTGGCCGCGCTGTGGCTGCGCGGCATTCGCCGCATCTGGCTGGAGACCGGCCCGTGCCACGACTGTCCCAGCGGTCGGGGCCTGGACCTGACCGGATCGCTGGCGACGCTGAACACGCTTCTGGCGGACCGGGGCTTCTGCTGTCGGCCGCGCCGATGCCAAGGCGGGGCGGCGACCGTGTGCCGCGCCTGGGCGACGGGCCGGATCGGCGGCGCCGTGGGCTGTTCGGCATCGGCGCGGCGGCATCCGACGCCGCCGCGCCGCGCTCTGCCCTCGCGCGCCTGCAAGCGCTGGTGCCCGACACGGCGGCCGGTCGCTTTGCCTGGACGCCGGTCATCGACCCGCTGGCCTGCACCGGCTGCAACCTTTGCCTGCAGCTCTGCCCCGAGGACGTCTTGGCGCTGGTCAATGCCGAGACGGACGAACCGGCCTATGCTATCCAGTCGGCAGGCTGCACCGGCTGCGGGCTTTGCGCCGCGGCCTGCGAGGACAAGGCGATTCGGGTCGTGGGATTGCAGGCTGAACCGGATCATCTGGGGCTGAAGCGGCAGGTGTGCCGAGGTTGCCGGGCCGAATTCCAGCGGCCCGCGGCGCAGTCATCGGGCGGCGGTCTATGCCCGATCTGCGCCCGTGCTCCGCACTACCGCAAGCTGCACCAGGTGCTGCCATGAGCCCGCTTGCCCGAGCCCGCGCCTGGCTGTCGGCCAGCCTNGGGCGGTTGCTGGCGACGCTGGCGGCCGTGCTGGTGGCGGTGTCGCTGCCGGTGCTGGCGGTGGTGACGGCGCTGTATTTCCAGCGCATCGAGGCCGAACAGGTCCGCGCCTCGGCCCAGTTCAACGAACTGGTCGAGGCTGCGCTGAAGAACGCCATGCTGAAACGCGACCTGCCCGGCATGCAGGCGGTGTTCGACGACATCGCCGCCAGCCCGGAAATCGAGTCGGTGATGGTGGTCAGCCCCGATTTCGTGGTGCGCCTGGGCGATTCCGCGGCGCCGCGCGGCCAGGTGCTGGACGAACCTTTGCTGGCCCAGGCGATGGCCCGCGCCACGTCAGTCTCGACCCACGTCACCGGCCCGGACGGCCAGCGCCTGCTGAGGTCGGTGAAGGCGGTGCATAACCGGCCGGAATGCGGTGAATGCCACGGCAGCGTGGCGGATCATCCGATCAACGGCCTTCTGGTGCTGGACTATTCCGAAGGCGGGGCGACCGCCGACGCCCGGCGCAGTGCCGCCTGGCTGGCGGCGGCAGGCCTTCTGGTCACGCTGACGGCTTCCGCCGCAGTCTGGCTGATGATCCGGCGCACGGTGGAACGGCCGCTGGCGCGGTTGACCGCCGCCGTGCGGTCGTTCCGCGACGGCGCCACCGACACGCGCTTCGACCTTCAGGGCAGCGACGAGATTTCCGAACTGGGCCGCAGCTTCGCCACCATGGCGGGCGATCTGGGCCAGACGCTGGCGCGGCTGCACGCCTCGGAGGACCGGCTTCAGGCGATCCTCGATGCCATTCCCGATGCGGTGCGGGTGATCGGTCCCGACTACCGTATCGTGAAGGCCAATGCCGCCTATGCCACGCAGGTCGGCCAGCCGCTGGACCGTGTGGTGGGCGATTTCTGTTATCGCTCCAGCCACCGGCGCGATGCGCCCTGTCCGATGACCTTGGTCAGCTGTCCGCTGGAAGAGTTGAAAGCCACGACGCGGCCGATGACCTGTCGCCAGACGCATTTCTCCGCACAGGGCAAGGAAGTCCACGTCGAGGTGGCAGCGGCGCCGGTCGAACTGGAACCGAAGCCTGGCGCGCGTCCGCATGTGGTGGAATCCATCCGCGACCTCGACCGCGCGGCCGAACTTGGCCAGGAACATCGGCTGTCGGAACTGGGCCTGCTTGCCGCAGGTCTCGGGCACGAGATATTCAACCCGCTGTCCTCGATCAGCCTGGTGGTAAAGCGATCGAGCAGGATGCCGCGGCTAAGCGACATGAACCGACTGACAGATCATCTGGGCACGCTGAAGCGCGAGGTCGACCGCACCCTGGTGCTGACCAACAGCCTGTTGACCCTGTGCCAGCCGCCCGGCGAACAGCAGTTCGTCGATCTGGCCCAGGTGGTGCCGCAGACGCTGGAACTCTTGGGGTTCAAGGCGCGTGATGCGCTGGTCGAGATGATCGTCGATCTGACGCCCGGCCTGTGGGTCGTCGCCTCGGAAAGCGATCTGCGCATGTCGCTGTCGAATCTGGTGCTGAACGGCATCCATGCCATGCCGGGCGGCGGTCAGCTGACCGTGACCGCGCGCCGCGACGGCCCCGAGGTGCGCATCCAGGTGATCGACACCGGCCACGGCATCGCGCCCGACGACCTGCGCCGCATCCTTCTGCCGTTCTGGACCCGCCGGGCCGATGGCAGCCGCGGCAGCGGGCTGGGGCTGCCTCTTGTGCTGGCGGCGATGGAACGGGCAAAAGGGCGGCTGGAAGTCGAGAGCGTTCCGGGCATCGGCAGCCGCTTCACCCTTGTCTATCCCGGACCGGAGACACGGACATGACCGAACGGCAGGGCCACCGGGTTCTGGTCATCGAAGACGATGCGACGCTTCAGGCGATGATGGTCGACCAGATTGCACGCCTGGGCCACGAGGTGCGCGGCGCCGGCAGCCGGACCGAGGCGCTGGCCCAACTGGCCTCGTTCCTGCCGGAACTGGCGCTCCTGGACATCGGCCTGCCGGATATCGACGGCCTGACCTTCCTGCCGGAGTTGCGCGAGTATTGCCCGGTGATCGTGGTCACGGCGCTGGCCTCGATCGACCAGGCAGTGCGCACGGTGCGTGCCGGGGCGGCGGATTACCTGGTCAAGCCGGTGACCCCGCAGAACCTGACGCTGACCCTGCACCGCTTCTTCGAGACGCTGGAGTTGCGCCGCGACCTGGCCTACTGGCAGTCGGTCGCCAATGCCTCGGACGTGCCGCGGCTGTCGGGCGAAAGCGAACCGATCATCGAACTGCGCTTACTGATCGACCTCTTCGCGCAGGCCACCACGCCGGTGCTGATCCTGGGCGAGCCCGGCACCGGCAAGGAAACCGCGGCGCGCATCATCCATTCCGCCGGGGCGCGGGCCAACGGCCGCTTCGTCACCATCGACTGCAACGCCGGGCTGGATCCGGCAGAGCTGTTCGGCAGTTGGCAGGTAAGCGCGCGGCAAGAAGGCCTGCTGGCGGCGGTGGGACGCGGCACCATCTACCTGTCGGGCATCGAGCGGCTTGGGCCGGAAATGCAGATGCGCCTTCTGCGCGCCATCGAGACGCGGACCTATCGGCCTGCCGGTTCGTCAGGCACGCTGACCACCGAGGTGCGGTTCATCCTGTCGGCCGCCCTGACCGGCGCCGACCTTCGTACGGCGGCGTCCACCAGCGAGTTGCTGCAATACCTTTCCGCCTTCGTGATCGAAATCCCGCCCCTGCGCGACCGCCGCGGCGACATACCCGGACTTGCGCAGCAGTTCCTGGAAGCGCGCGATTTCCAGCGCGCCATCGAGAAATCCTTTTCGGACAAGGCGCTGCGGGCGCTGGCGGCCCATGGCTGGCCCGGCAACGTGCGCGAGCTGCGCTCGACGGTCGAGCTGTCGATCATCCTGTCACAGGGCAAGGGCGTGATCGGCCCCGAGCATCTGAACCTGCCGCTGGCCCCGACGACCGCCGCAGCNGCCGATAGTGCCGTGGTCCTGCGCTTTGCNCGAGCCCCCACGCTGGACGACCTGCGGGATACCTATGCCGACGACCTCCTGACCCGCTTCGGCGGCAACCGCCGCCGGGTGGCCGAGGTTCTCGGGATATCCGAGCGCAACCTCTACCGGATCATCAAGCCCCAGTCTTGAAGGCCGCCAGGCCGCGTAACGCCGCCGCGAAGGCCGGGTCCCGGCCTGTTGACCATTCGATGCCGGACGACCTGAAAAGGCCCGATCAAGCGTGAGGTTTCGCGTCGGATCAAGGGATGGATGGTGCTGCAAGAGAGGATTGAATTTTCGCAGATTTTGCATAATGCTAGTTTTGTCAATATGTTACGCGAGACGTTGGTACAGTGGGTTGGTACGGGCATTGGTACAAAGGCGCAGGCGAATCGGGGTTTTACCTGCCAACGCGCGGCTCAGTCTCGCCGGAATATCGGGTCCAACGGCAACATGTGCCCCGGCATCCATCCGCCATTGCCGATGTAGTTGAACCGGTCATCGTAAGCATACACTTGGCGCTGAGCCCGAAGGATCACCTCGGAATTCATGGCGGCGACTTCCCGGCTGCCGATCTCGTGGATACCCTCTTCGCCCTCAAAGCGCCCGATCAACGCAGTCTTGCGACCTATCGGGAAGAGGACCGCCGTTTGTGTCATGCCAAGCCCGACCCCGTAGAGCGGATGCGGCTTGCGCCCTGAAACGTCGAAAAGACACATGGGATGGTCAGAGGTGATGAAGTCGCCAGCGGCGTCAGCCGCCCGATACCAAGACCACTTGCGGTGGAACAGCAGTTCTACAACGTGATCTAGGTTCTTCAGCTCCATTTCGATCTGGAACGTCTGATCGGGAACAATCTCATATTCGCCCCGATCAATGAAGTCCTTCATCTCTTCGTACGGGATGATAGAGTGGTCCGGGCCGAACGCCCCATCCGCCATGGCACCGCGCATCGCGCTCTCGTACCGCTCCTTTGAGGAGAGGGTAATATCATTGATGATGCGAGCCGACTGAACCAAGGCGTCGCCGACGTTCTTCCTGAAGCGCGGGTTCCGGATCGCAAGGTGCCCGATCAAGGTCAAGATCAGTTGCCGGTCTTCGTCGGATGCGAATGCAGCGGCTTCATCTGACCGCCTCAGGGCAGGGGCGACTTGTCCTTCCAGTTGGCCCATCGCCTTTTCAAGGGCGTAGGGGTCCCCGCCCGGTATCGGATTGATGCGATTGAAATCTCGCTGTGCAGCCACGTTGCGGATGTTGGTCGGAAAAGGGTCTGCCTTCGTGCGGTCAGCCACCCAAACCCGCGCCTTCGATCCTGTGCCATCTGCGAAGCCGCGCAAATAGCCTTGCGGCACGAAGTGGTGGTTTACCGGCTCCTTCATTGTGTTCCGGCAGCGTGTCCTCTGTCCCGAGGCAAGATTGGTGCAGACGTTGGCGCTGCGCAATGGCAGAATGGGGTCGTACGGCACGGAAAACGACTAACGCACTAGCTTTAGGGAGATTTCTGGAAGGCCGCGACAGGGGTCACTTGGATAGCGGCAACTTGGAAGGCCGCCCCGCCCGGTGTACGCACCGGCCAAGTTGGGGTGAGTGATGCTCTTAAGGCTATGGACGTTGGCGCTCGCACTGATCGTGGTTGCCTTGCTCTGGTGCTTCTAAACGGGTGCCAACTGAGCCTCCTTCAAAGGCTATGAAGGCGCCCCTTGGCACCACTGCGCTTCGAAACACCTCACTCTGTGGTAGATGCGTGTAACATCACACCATCTTGTACGAGTAACTGAAGGGGAAGCCCGATGACGGTAAGCAACAGGTTCAATACCTTCCTGAACAACATAACGCTCACCGACACACAAAAGGCGGCGGGAGCGGCGCGACGCGGCGCCGTGGTGAAGGCCCTTAATGCCTTCTATTGGAACTCTTCGAGCGAGACAGACAACTCAATCTATATTGGATCATGGGGAAAGCTCACACGAATTCGCCCGCCCCGCGACGTTGACGTATTGTTTAAGCTGCCCAAGTCGGTTTATGACAGATTTCAACTAAGGTCAGGCAACAAACAATCGCAGCTTCTTCAGGAAGTTAAGGGTGTATTGCTCGCCAAGTTTCCCAATACGGACATTCGAGGNGACGGGCCAGTAGTGAAGATTCCCTTTAGCGAGTACAATGTTGAACTGGCCCCAGCGTTTACTCTACAAAATGGGAGATACTGGGTCTGCTCGACGTCAAATGGCGGAGAGTATAAGGAGGCAGATCACTCAGCCGAACTTGACCTAATCAAGCGTAGTGCCGAGAAAACAAATGGCAATACGCGGCAGCTCATACGCATGATGAAGCGCTGGCAGGGCTACTGCGGTGTCCCCATCAAGTCCTTCTGGATCGAATTGATTGCATGTGAATTTCTTGAAAAGTACGAACACAAGGACAAGTCTTCCACATACTATGACTACATGGTGCGGGACTTCCTTAAGTACTTGAGNGGGAAACGCAACTCGAACCTGTATGCGCCCGGAACCTACGAGCAAATGTACATCGGCGAGGCATGGTTCTCTAAGGCTCAGACTGCTAGGCTGAGAGCCGACAAGGCGTGCAATCTGGAAGGAACGGACCCTGCTGCGGCAGGTGACGAGTGGCAGAAGATATTTGGGACGGATATTCCGAAATACGCATGACACAGCAACGCGTGGACGAAATTGTTAAGGAGTGCCTCCGTCAGGAGGAAAACTGTCAATACACCGCTGCCGGGATGTATATGTGGCAGAAACGCGCACAGGTTTGGAAGAACGTATTCGTTGTGGCCCCGATAATCCTAGGGGATTCGCGTCGTTTCAGTTATTGAAGGACATTCCGGCGCACTGGGCCACTTACACTGCGGCCAGTCTGGCATTGCTAGCGGATTCTTCCCCGCGATCTTTGAGGCCTTAGGGATGGACATGCGGGTTAGAGAAATCAGTACTGCGGCAGGAGAATTCACCAATTTGCGCGATAGGTTTCGGGTTTTGGGAAATATTGGCCGCGATATGCCTTTCGAAGAGGTGTACCCTGCGTTTGAACAGTTGCGGGACAGGATGGACGCGGCTAGGAAGACCTCCCCGGCGCTCCCAGAGAAGTATTTCGCGCAAGCACATGCCAAGATCAAGAAAGGCCATTATGATCACGCGGTAGACGCAAAGAATTAGCGACGTTCTCGCTGCAAGACGGCACGGCATACAACTGGAATCCTCGATTTTTCCAAAATTTTGGAGCGGCTCGCGCGCTTAAGAAGCCGGGGTGCCTTCCGCTGGATAAGTGCATTTTGAAAAACTGGTAGCTTACATGCTAGCGGCACCTGAGGGGCTTCGCGCAACGCAGGGTATACCCCCAAAAAGGTACCGGACCTTCAAGAATTTGGCGGAGCGGCCAATCGGAGCAACGCCTCCACACTTGCGTTGCGCCTGACGGCGCTCAGCACCGATTGACCGGCCCAATAGTATCCCGCTCACCCATCATCGGCAAGGCGTGCGGTTGGTGCGAATGCGCTTGATGCGGAAGCGTCTGATTCAGAAGCCGCAGGGTCATACACAGTTGCCCCGCCAGCGCTCATAGGCGCGTCACTGGCGCCCCTAGCCGCCTGACGGCGGCACCGGGCAAGCCCGCCTGACGGCGGCACCGACCTAGCCGCCCCACCCGCAACACAACCGCCCGGAAAGACAGAAGCCCGCCGGGGTTGGCGGGCTTGCTGAAGTAGTGAAGCGGGGTTTCCCGCGTCAGCGGGTTATGCGAGATACCGATACACCGAAGACCGCGCGATGCCGAGTTTGCGGGCAATGGCAGTTGGCGTAAGCCCTTCCGCCCTCAGGGCCGCGACCTTTTCCGCCTCGATTGATGCCGGGCGCCCCTTGAAGGGGCTGGAGTCACCTTTGACAGNCGCGGCGTCGATACCTTCGCGCTGGCGTTCGGCGCGGATCGAGGCTTCGAACTCCCCGAAGGCGCCAAGGATCGTGAAGAAGAGCTTGCCAGCGGCGCTAGACGTATCAATTGGCTGTTCAAGCACCTTGAGGTGTACGCCCTTGTCTTCAAGCGTCTTGGCGATTTCCAGAAGGTCGCGGGTGGAACGCGCCAACCGATCAAGGCGCGTGCACACGACAGTGTCGCCCTTGCGGATGCCACGGGCCANAAGGTCCGCGAGGGCTTCCCGCCCGTCCCGGCTGCGCCCGCTGACCTTTTCCGCGTAGAGGTGTTCCGGGCTGACGCCCGCACGGCGCAAGGCCTCTTCCTGCACGTCCAGCGACTGCCCCCGGCTGGACACCCGCGCATAGCCGATCAACTCACCCATAACTCGCCCCTTTTGTCCGAATAGACTGTCCGATTAATCCTTAGTGTCCGATAAGTGATTCGGCAAGTCTATTAGGACGGATTCAGGGCGGTTTCGGGCGTAGCGTGCGAGTATACTCAAATCGGACGGGAGGGCGCGGGCTGGGGTGGCGTGACCCTTCGGCCTGCCATCGCTGGTGGGTCTGCCCATGCCGGTGCTCCCCGGCGTCAGCCGGTGCCGGTGCTCCCCGGCGTCGGCCGGTGCCGGTGCTCCCCGGCGTCAGCCGGTGCCGGTGCCAAAACGTGCCAGCGTCGAAACGATCCGAGGTCAGTCGCAAAACGCTCCAGCGTCAAAACAGCCGCACGTCGAAACGGGATGGGTGAAAATCGCGGGCGCAGCCTTTGTATGCGACGGCATACAAGTGATTCTTAATGTTTTGAGTTGGAAACGCGCGCGGCGGCTGAGTCCGGGGTTGGGGTTGCCAAGGTCTTGCTTGAACTTCTTTGTCGGGACTCGGCAGAGGCTTATTGTGCAAATGTATAATTATGGCTGTACGGTTGTTGTATGGGCGCGGGGTTGGCGCGGTCGGACGGCGGCACGCGCCCCGCTATCCCCAAGCACCCCGCCGGTCTCACTGCCAGCTTACCAGCGCGCCCTTGGTAGTTTCAGCAATAGAAAGTACCAGCACCCGGCCTAGCGCGCTGAGTCCGAAAATGCGGCGCAGTTCTGGCGAAGTGCAGGGCAGGTCTGCCCCGACTGACAGCCGCAGCCCTGCGCTCTCGATTGCCGCGATATCGGCGGGGGTCACCAGCGTTTGGTTCGCCATGATCAACTCCTTCGGTTTCATGTTCAGGAAGGGTGGCACGGGTGGCGGGGCCTGTGCGGCGAATGTGGTTCTGCGGAGGCAGCGCACGCAAGCTTAATGTTCAGTTCGGGTGCGGTAGTATATTGTCGCCATACGGGCGCAACGTCCGTGCGGTGGGGTAGAGCATGTCAGACGAAAAGCGGGCACAACGGATTGCGGACCTACGGGGAGAGTTCCAGCGCCTGATTGACTTTCACGAAGTGAGCTTCAGGGACATTGACGCCAAGGCCAAGTACTGGCTGACGATCACGCTGCCCACCTTTGTGGCTTTGACGGGCTACCTGTACAAGAACGCTGGGGGCATGGGGCTTCCNCTGTACGTCGCCGGGTATGCCCTTGCCGCCAACCTGTTTGTATCCACGTTTCTGCTTTCGTCGGCGCTCGGGGCGCGGCGCGTGGAGAGTGGAATCCTTACCCCAGCCAGTCATAGCTTTCAGGATGTGCGGTATTTCCTTGAGAACGATGATCACTGGCAGGAGTTGCGGGAGGATCAGACAGCCGAATTGCTTCGGGCTATCGGGAACAATCAAGCCCGGAACGCCGAGAAGTCGCGGTGGCTTCGCTTGGGCGAAGCCTCACTTCTTCGTGGTGCNCCCGCTGCGATTTGTATCGGCGGAGGGTGCGCNCTTGGTTACACCGCTGCCTGTCCAAGCAGGCTTAGTGCTGTTCCCACTGTCGCCGGAACGATTGCCGGAATTGANATTGGCTTGGCCGCTTCCGCCGCTTTTGTTGCTGTTGCTGTCGCTCATAGTGCCTCTACCCCAAGTCAGGTTACCAAGGGATAGTACATCCGGCTGAGCCGTCGCGCAACACGGCGCGGGTTCGGGGTCGGCTGGCATGGCGAGACAAGGCTCAGCACCGGGGACGATTGGCGTGTGCGTGTCTTCCCGAATATTCCTTCTGTTCTGTTCTGTTCATTATTCTGTTCGGAAAAATAATCAATAAAATCAATGCTGTTCGGACTGTTCGGACTGTTCGGACCCTTCCCTAGGTCGGCAAGCGTGTGTGTCGCATCTTTTCCGTCACGCACACGCGACGCGACACACGCACCGCCAAGACTCCTTAACCCCCGAACACACCGAACAATCCGAACAACGTTGAAATCATTAGACTTTTTCCGAACAGAATCCACGTTCCCCGAACAGAAAATGAGAAAGGGCGCTAAACGCGCCCCTCCCGTCCCCTGTCTCGCCCCTCACTCGCCCGGCGTGTCGTCAAAAACCATCCCGAGGCGCTCTCTAAGGGCTTCCTTGATTTCCGCCCGCTTCGGCAGGGTGTAACACCATTTCGTCCCCGCGCCCGTGAGGGGCTTCCATTCGTCCCCGTTCCCTGCAAACCGGTGTTCAATGTCCGCACGCGCATTGCCCTTCTTTGCCAGCGCCTTGCCGAAAACCTTCTGCCACGCCGCCTTGACCGTGATATCCTTGTCGAAAGCGCCGCTGCGGTCCTGTAGCGCCTTATCGAAGGGCGGCGCCGGGATGTGCGTTTCCTNTTCCTCGTTCAGGCAAACGCGGAACATGTCGCCACCCTCGCGCCACTCGAATACGCCCGATTCCAGCACCTCGATTAGGGCTTGATCACCGGGGCGCAGGGACTNCCCGAACATGTGCTTTCGGTGGACTGTCTCAGGCGCCCGCCGAACGGCTCCCCNATCCGCCTTGGACGGCGGTAGGGCCGTCCCTGCTATCGCAGGTTTCGCCGGGTTATAGTCAATCAAATCCTGCAAGAAAGCCGCCATCGCAGGCCCATTGATATGGGCATACAGCGCCTCAAATGCCTCTCGATTGTTGATCATCGCATCGGCCACATTCAAGACCATATAACGGCGCTCGCTGTTATTGCCCTCAATGCGAACGGCAGCGCTGTTATTGGAGTCGAAGATCACGCGGAAGAAAACATCCATTTGCACGGCTTGCTGCCCTTTGGCTTCCACCTGCTGGACGGTCTGCGAAATCATGCCTTTCAACTTGTTCGCCGCCGCAGGGTCTTTCCTGTAAATCGCTTCTTCTGATACAACGACAAGACTCGTGGATAGCAGCGGCCCGGCAAACTGTCCGACAAGGTGCGAAGGGTCCGACACCGTCAGGCAGTAAGGCGCCACCAATCGCCGCACGATTTCCCCGAACGTGCCCTTTCCCGCCCCGCCGTTGCCATACAGCACAAGCGCGCTTCCCGGTCTTTCCTCAGGGCGCTGCACAAGGTGCGCAAGCCATAGGATCACCCAAGAATAGGACGCTTCGTCACCTGCGCAGATGATATTGCGGATAAAGTCCGCAATAGGCGAGGCATCGCCTGCAACCTCCCGCAATTCCAGCCGCGACTCGTCGTACAGATTCACATCATTAGGCCGCTCACGCGGCGACGGATCGAATACTACCCTTGCATATCTCTTCGTCGCCGGGTCACGCCACCATTCATCAACCGGGTTAACATAACGCGTCTCCCGTCCCGCCCTAATCGCATAGGTGACGTTTTCATAATACTGACGAATGGATTCCTTCGTCCAGAAGGATATCAGCGTGTCACCTTGCGCGAGGCCTTCCCGGTCAACGTTGCGAATTGCCATAACCTTGCCCCCCACGCTAACGATTTTGAATCGGGCGCTAAGGGTCATCAACGCCTGTTCCAGCGTGTCGCCCAGAGGGTCGGCGACGTTAAGGCTAGGGGTCCACGTCCCTTCGGTTTCTGTTGCAGGCTTGTCTTTCTGCGCTTGGGCATCTTCCCAGAGGGCCAGGTACTCTTTGCCTGCCCGCCAGACCGCATCACGCTTGCGCGACGTGCCGCCGAGCAGCTCGTCCAGTGACCGCCGGGCAGTGTCCTTGTTGCCGCCTAGCAGGACGCCTGCGGCGATTGAGGCGCGGGCGGTGTCGTCCATGTCCTTGATCGAGGCCCACGCGGTGTTGACTGCGTTAGCAGTGCGCAGGGNGGTCACCTCACGCAACACCCCGTAGTCGTACACCGAAGGGGCTTCACCATCAGGGTAGAATGCCGGGTTGCACAGGTACGCGCTGAACGTATCAAAGCCGTCTTCAACCTCAGGCGCCGATGCTGCGATCAATGCGAGGAAGTCAGCCGTCCGCAGTGTGCAGTGGTCGTGGTGGCAGTGGATCACACCCCGCCCTTCATCACTATCGGCGCCGTCGATCAGCCATGCGAAGTCGGCCTTCGGGTCACTGTGCGCATCGGCATTCGGACAGCGGATAGCGAAGCCAGCCCCTTCCGCCCGGCGCAACTCGCCTACCCCGTCGATCACGCTAGACAGTAGAACCGACGGGCCATTGTCCCCCCACCACGCCCGAAGGTCGAATCCATCGTCCAGCGTGACGGCATGGGTTGATGTATCCGCCCGGCCCGGCACGCGCTCCCGCGCGGGCGGCGGCAAATCAACCGCTGGATAATCCAGAAGGTTAAGCCCCCGCCCGGCAATCACAACGTGCTTATAGTCAGCACCCGCCGGGCGGGTCGGCAGGAACATTAGCTGCACCGCCTTTGAACCGCTTTCGTCGGCTTTCAGCCCCGGCGCAAGCGCAGCGAGGAATCCACGGTAATGAGCCGCATATACGTTCACATTGCGCAGCCGCTCTTTCACCGTGGCACCGAATTCGAATGGCTGTGCCAGTGGCAGGAACANCTGGAAGCGCTCTGCGCCGGGACGGCTCTTTTCCGCGTGAGAATGAGTCGTGTACATGACGGCGAACAGGCCTAGAGCCTGTAGGCGGTCGCGGATATCATCGAATCCGGCGGTGCCGTCGAAATCGAGGGGCACGACATACAACTTTCGCAAGTTCGAATTCTTACGGCGGANAGAATTCAACACCCGCCCCTTTTCAATGGCGGTCTTCTGACTCCCCGTCAACGAATAGCACCCCGCCCCGGCTTCCTTTTCAGCGGACTCCGGATGTAGGGTCAAACCCTGCAACTCCGCGCCCCATGTAGACTCGTTACGCGCCCACCAAGTAACGTCCCGAGCCGCCGCCTCCCGAANCACCACGGGCAGCGCCATTACCGCGCGTGACTCCGGCGATGTTAGGTCACCGATGATATCAGCATCACCCATGCGCCCGTTGGCTACCTGTTCCCGGCGCCATGGCTCCACAAGGCTGCGGTCCACTGTCCCGCCAGCCTCTTCAATTTCCGCTTCAATCTTCTTCTTCAAGGCATTCATCTAATTGACCCTTTCAATGAGTTTTGCTTGCTTGTGTACGATCAATATAGTATACCAATCAGGCGGGTTTTGACCTTTCCCCGCTTGCTTGTATCTGGGTCAGCGCTAACGCGCTGGCCCATTTTTTATTGCATAATGGACTCGGCGAACTCCCGATTCTTATCCATCCATGCGAGGAGTTTCCTTGGCACTTCGACCCTCACCGCCAACCAGCTTGAAGGATCGTGCGCGCAGTTCGTCGCGAATCTCTTCCGTGAATGCAACCGGTGCGATACGAGCGAGGAATGCCTCAACCTTCGCTAGGTCGTAAACCCACCCATGCTTTCCCGTGGGGTCATTGCCACGAAGGCCCGGAACGTTTGATCCCCGCGAGCGTAGCGATATTTTCGGTCGTTGAACCCGCGTACAGGCCAACCTAGCGTGGTGCAGATATCTTCGGTCGTGACAACAATTGCCATTTTCTATCCCTTCGTTTCTGTGGATGTTTTCGGATGGGGCGCCATTGCGCAGTCCCTCGATACAGTTACAATCACATGTTCAATCGCAGTTGTCAAAGAATCAGCAAGAAACGGGTCACGCCGTATTTTTCAAGTAGCACAATGTGCGAAAAGCTTTTGTATTCGTCACCAATTTTTCCGCTTGATGCGCGCGATTTTTCCGCTTCATGCGTGAGTTTAGGTGACACGGCAAGTAACTATATCCTAGATTCCTACGGCGATTCATGTAGTTAGGTGGCAGGAAGCGAAGGAGGACCGAATGAGCGAAGAGACGGTGATTCAGCTTGCAGTATGTGTGGCGGATTTATCACAACGCCCCTTGGCCGTGCAGGGACGCTAGAGCTAGCGGGCGCGGTTGCAAGGCTTCAGACCGCGTTGGCGGTACGGTTGGACGTCCTGTCTCGGTGTGTGGTGCCGTTCCGCGCTTGATGCGTGATTGGGCCGGGCGCGCGCGCATGAAGCGCATTTTGCACCTGGAACAGCTATCCAGCGGGGGCGGGTGACCAAACCGCCCCTACCTCGCTTCGGGCGTGGGCGCCTCAGCGCACCGGGTCGGAGTACCCCGGTGGATATGGGCGGCAGGCCAGTGGGCGGCCTGCCGCAGGCGGGCATGGCACCCGCCCCGCACATCGGCGGGCTATCTCAGTCGTCCGATTGATCGGCTTGGGCTAGTGCCCGCGCTGACGCGCCCTCAGGCGTAACATCGCGCGCCGTCTCGCCCGGTTGGCCGAGGAGTCTGTCCATCACCCTGAGCATGTCATCAATCGCGATCTTTGCCGGTTCCACGGCGGGCGACGCGTTATCGGGGTCAACCTCTTCGGCAATCATGGCTTTGATGCTTTGCAGGGCCACAGTGGCGCTCTTGTAGTCATGCGCCTGCGCCGCCCGCTCTGCCACCGCTGCAAAACCACGTGCAACGAAGTCCAGTGTAAGCCCCACCTTTCCAGCGCTCCCGGCGCTTCCTCATTCGGCAGAAGGTCGGGCAACACACGCTCACGCTCACGCCGCGCTGGCGGCGGTGCCGTGCCATCTGGCACCGATCCTACCGGCGGAAGCTCCTCAGGCCCTCGGGCGGCGTGTAGCTCTCACCCGCGCCAGCGCGGCCCGAATTTCCGCGATGCGCGCCGCGACATGCGGCTTATTGAGGGCCTTGCTACCCGCACTGGCGGAAGTCCTTGGCCCGGCCCCGTAGATGTGCGCGTAGGCAGCGGAGGCGCTCACCCCGCCCCGCGCCATGATATGGGCGAAGGCCTCTTGTTGCACGGTTAGCCCTTTGTCGGTCACGCCAGCCCCCATTCGCGGGCTTTGCTGAGGCGAAGGCTTCTGTTCTCGATTGTCAGCAACACCTGAATCTTTTGCGCGTGTGACAATTCAGAATCCGGCTCCGTGTCGGCAGGATTTTCGACGCCCAATCGACGCGCGGCGGCAATTTTCGCGGCACGCCCGGCAGTGGTATCACTGCGCATCATATTCACCTCTTCCAGATTGGTTGCGCGCGCGCTCGTCGCCCAACTGCAAACGGCGCTGGCGTTCTTGCCTCAGTACAGGCTCCAATTGCGCAAGGCCTTCAAGGATATCCTTTTCGTCCAACGAGTCGAGGCCAATTCCCATGGCCGCGTACCGTGCGGATTTCAGCCCTAGAACGTCTTCCGCCGTCACCTCTAGCCCGTCATATAGGGTCTTTGCCGTGGCGGCGACGTGGGTGCAGATCGCGTCGAACCGCGATTGATATGGCCGTTGCTGCGCATCAATGCCAAAAAGCGCCCCTGTTCAATCAGTTCTTGGTCATTTGTTTCTTCGGTCATTCATCTATTCCTTCAAAGTGTGCCCCCGCTAAACGCGGGCGCCATCAATTCACAGTCCGGCAATTTTCAGAACGGTTTTGGCCGTTTCGTCCATTCCTTCAATTCGGGCGGGTTCCGTCGCCGCGACGTATTCGGCCAGCGTCATATGTTGCGCCTCTTCCGATGCCAGGATTGCCTGCATGGTCCCCGCATCGCACAGCGCCCGGATAACGGCTTGCAGTGATGCGTCATCAAATGCGCGCTCAAATGTCACGGCACCCCGCACCAGCATTCGCGCGGCGACGGGATTCGCCATGATTTGACGGCGAAGGGTTTCAAGTTCGTTACTCATTTAGTCTGTCCTTCTGGGTTATCGGCCAAACTTGGCCCATGCTTGAATCGTGTAAATATCGGAATTGGACGCAAGGTTGTCGCCGTCATCTGGCGCCCGCGAAAGCGTGAATTCCAATTCTCGGCGGTGCAGCGGCTAGCGTTGCGGAGAACTGTAAAGAGCTTAGCAGGCGACGAAAGGATGCCTCTGATCCTATCCGGGTCACCGCCCGCCAATTCGTACACGCGGCGGCTTGCCCCGGCGTGTGAACAGATAAGGCTGCGCAGAAGTTGATTACGCGTCATTCATACGCCCCTCGATTTCGGCAGGCGTCCATCCTGCCTTTTCCAAGGCGTGCCGCAGCGCGCCGACATCATTCATGATTGCCGCCAGTCTCTCCGGTTCATCGCGCTTGTCTCCGTCACGCGGTTCGCGTGACCATCGAATAACGGTTCAACTTGCTTCGCGGTCATTTCGCACCAATTTCTGGAGTCTGGTTAGTCGATCCATGTATTTGCCTTCACCCCATCCAGAAGACGCGCGGACGCCGACGAATTCACGAGGGCAAATGCCGGGGAAAAGTTCGACATAGCCAAATCGGGCTTGATCTCAAGCGCGATATAGCGGGCGAGTGGCCCGTGGAGTGTCACCACCTGCCGCAGGACGGGTAGGAACGGCATATAGGCAGAACCGCCGGGAGTATTGGTGACGGCCATTGTGAACGCGCCTTGTACCTCTGCAAGCCGCGCTCGCACGGGTTGGCCCTGTTCAGCAATCCAGCTAGTGAATGCGTCAGCGTTAATCACTGCGCTGTCAACCTCGCCCATGTGGATAGACCCATCCTCACGCCCCGCCGCGAATAGCGCAGCGATGGCGGATTGCTCTTTGTCGGTCAGTCGCCCAATGACGGCGGCGACGTGCCAGCGCGCGTGCCAATGTTCGTTATTGACGCCTTTCCCGGCCACGCAGGCATGGGGCAACCCCGAAGGCGCCTGTCCACGGTGCGCAGGTGCGCGCCACCTAGTACCTCTGTCAATTCCGCTCTTGATATAGTCAGCATTAAATTCTCCGCTTTCCTATATTGTGGCATGAATTGTCGATAATTGCAAAGAATCGACATTGAGAGGGTCAAATGCAAAAGGGGCGCCCGATTTGGGCGCCCCTTGAGAGTTCGGCGATTATGATATTAAGCTGCGGTGTCTGCCTCCACATACGGGGCGAGGGCAATCAGAGCTTCCAGCTTATCCGCCAATAGATCGCCGCCTCCGTAGCCTGCTTCTGTTGCGTCTTCCCCGTCCAGCCGTCCTGCGATAAGCCGCCGGATTTCCGGGTCAATCTTCGCGCGGCGTGCGGCATCGGTCCAGCTATGCCGAAGCGCGTGGANATTTTGGCCCTTGGTCTTTATTCCAAGGGGCGCAAGAACCTTGCGGGAGAAGCGCCCGCCGTAAATCTCTGTCAGCCGCCCGCGCGTGTCGGGTGTCATTTCGCGCATGGTTTTCCGGTGGCGCTTGTCGGTGTACTCCTCCAAGAAGAGCATCGTTGCGCCTGCCTGACGGCGGCGCGCGACAAAGTCCAGAAAGCCCCGGTCTATGCAGACCGGCGGGACGGGCACCGTGCGCAGCGAATGCGCGTTCTTAACCTTCTGGTCTTCCTCTTCATCAGTGATCCGAAGGGCCGGGATGTTGCCGCCGGTCATGACGTCTTCGACCCGCAATTGCCCGAGCTCTTCACGCCGGGCGCCTGTATACGCACCAAGCATCGGAAGCCAATAATCTGCGGTGTCCGCGTGAGCGGTCGCCGCGACATGGGCAAGAATGGCCTTCACTTGGGCGGGAGTGAAGGGTGCGACCTTCGCGGCCTTCCGCTCAGATGCTTTCACCTTGGGTCGGTCGATCTTGTATTTTGCCCATGGGTCAACGGGCAAGGCGCCCTTGTCCAGCGCAAACGCGGAGAGGGCCTTAAGGTGAGTGATCAGGCGCTCGCGGACTTTGTAGCTCACCCGGTCAAGGTTTCCTTCTTNGGCGGCGGCGACGGCAGCGCGCATGGGCTTCTTGAGCCATTCCCGCGCGACGGNGAGATCGCGGGCGGCGTCGTCAAACTCCGCCAGATGCGCGCGGGTCAGCTTGGCAAGGGGAGNGTCACCGTGAAATTCGGTCCAACGCCGGATCGTGTACCGCAGGCTGTCTGCGTTCTGAATGGTGTAGCTCTTCGCCCGGATGAAGGCTTCCGCGAGTTCGGCAAGGCCTTTCATGTCGCCGCCCGTCATAGCTGTGGGCTGATCAAGTGATGCCAGATAGGTCTTGGCGCCCGCCGTCCTTCCGGTCGCGGTTGGCGAGGGTTCCAACCTCTGGCCTAGCGCGTTGAGGGTCTTTGCTTCGCGCCGGGCGATGCTTTCGAGGGCGCCCGACACTGCCCGGTACTCGGCTGCTGCTACCTCAGTTTCCAGCGGGTCGGGCGTCGGTTTGTCGGTGTCGTCGCTGACGGTTGGGTCACCGGCAAGCATGAACGCCCGTGCCTTCTGTGTGCGTTGGAAGGCTTCTAGCAGCCCTGCAAGCCCGCCTGCGTTGTCGTAGAGCGTGCGCTGTTCCGGCGGCAGAGCGTCCACAAGCGCGCTTAGGTCGCTCTGCCGGGCCACTTCGGCGGCTTCCTCAATCAGCCGGGCGCGGGCAAGTGTCACGCCCTTTGCGGCGGCTTTGGGGTCTGCGGTCTTTAGGGTGCCGGTGAGCAACGCCCGGTCATCGTGCAAGTGCCTAATCGTGGGCGGAATCGAGATGTTCAGGTGATAGACGCCGCCTCGAATCTTGGTGCCGGAAACCTTCGCAAGTGCCATCACAAACCCCTGTGTACCAAGGTCAGATTGGTACAGGCGTTGGTACAGTGCAATGGGCGGCTGACGCCGCAAAGCGCTGAGAACGCTTAACTTTTTGATTTCATTGGCGAAGATTTTGGGCAAAATGGTGCTGCAAGAGAGGATTGAACTCTCGACCTCTCCCTTACCAAGGAGTGCTCTACCACTGAGCTACTGCAGCGCCGGGGCGCCGCAAGGTCTGGTCTTCGGCGCGTGGCGGGTGATTAGACGCAAAGCCGCTGGCGTGCAAGAGCAAAACCGACCCGCCGCTGGACCCATCCGCCCCCTGCGCTAATGAGGGCTCCATGGATCGAAACCCGGAAAGCTCCAAGGCCAAAGCCCTTGCCAAACCCGTGGAAAGCACGCGGGAAGAGCGGCTGAAGGCGGCGCTGAAGGCCAATATGGGCCGCCGCAAGGCCCAGGCCCGTGCGCGCGCTGCCGGGCCGGACGGCGATCCGCAGGACGGCGCAGAAGACAACGGCGGGACCACCCGCGAGGCATAGAGGCAGGCATGGATTCGATTCTGGTTCGCGGCAACGGCCCGCTCAACGGCACCATCCCGATCGCGGGGGCGAAGAACGCCTGCCTGACGCTGATGCCCGCCACCCTTCTGTCCGACGAGCCGCTGACGCTGACCAACGCGCCGCGGCTGTCGGACATCCGCACCATGACGCAGCTGCTGCAGTCGCTTGGCGCCGAGGTGGCCAGCCTGCAGGACGGGCTGGTGCTGGCGATGTCGTCGCACCGCATCGCCAACCACAAGGCCGACTATGACATCGTGCGCAAGATGCGCGCCTCGATCCTGGTGCTGGGGCCGATGCTGGCGCGCGAGGGGCAGGCGGTCGTCTCGCTGCCCGGCGGCTGCGCCATCGGCGCGCGGCCCGTCGACCTGCACCTGAAGGCGCTGGAGGCGATGGGGGCAGAGCTGGACCTGCGCGACGGTTATGTCCACGCCCGCGCGCCCGGCGGTCGGCTGAAGGGCGCCGTGGTCGAGTTTCCNTTCGTCTCGGTCGGCGCCACCGAAAACGCGCTGATGGCCGCCACGCTGGCCAAGGGCACCACGGTGCTGAAGACCGCCGCGCGCGAGCCGGAGATCGTCGATCTCGCCCGCTGCCTGCGCCGCATGGGCGCGCAGATTGAAGGCGAGGGGACGGATACCATCACCATCCAGGGCGCCGACCGCCTGGGCGGCGCCACGCATCCGGTCGTCACCGACCGCATCGAACTGGGCACCTACATGCTGGCCCCGGCAATCTGCGGCGGCGAGGTCGAATGCCTGGGCGGCCGCATGGAACTGGTCGGCGCCTTTGCCGAAAAGCTGGACGCCGCCGCNGTTTCGGTCACGGAAACCGAACGCGGGCTGAAGGTCGCGCGCAAGAACGGCCGGGTGCAGGCGGTGGACGTGACGACGGAGCCTTTCCCCGGTTTCCCGACCGACCTGCAGGCCCAGATGATGGCGCTGCTCTGCACGGCGGAAGGCACGTCGGTGCTGGAAGAGAAGATCTTCGAGAACCGCTTCATGCACGCCCCGGAACTGATCCGCATGGGCGCGCGCATCGACGTTCATGGCGGCACCGCCACCGTGACCGGCGTGGAAAAGCTGCGCGGCGCGCCCGTGATGGCCACCGACCTGCGCGCCTCGGTCAGCCTGATCCTGGCNGGGTTGGCGGCCGAGGGCGAAACCGTGGTCAGCCGGGTCTACCACCTGGATCGCGGCTATGAGCGGGTCGAGGANAAGCTGCGCGCCGTGGGCGCCCATATCGAGCGGGTCCACTGATGGCCGACGCACGGTTCGAGGACGGGGCGGAACAGCCGCTGCACCTGATGGCCGAGGATGCCGAAGACCTGAAGGTCATTGCGGCGCTGGTTCAGGATTCGATCTTTCCGATCACCGAGATGTCCTTCGACCGTCGCACGCGCCGCTTTGCGCTGATGCTGAACCGCTTTCGGTGGGAAGATGTCGAGGCCGCGCGGCGCGCCGGGCGCGGTGTGGAACGGGTGCGGTCCGTGCTGGTCCTTCAGGACGTCCTGCGGGCGCGTACCCAGGGCATCAACCTCAAGGACCGCGACACCGTGCTGTCGCTCCTGTCGGTCGATTTCAGCCGGGGCCGGAAGGCGCAGGAACCGTGCTGCTGACCCTGGCGGCGATGGCGCCGTGGCGCTGGAGGTCGAGGCGCTGGATGTCGCCCTCACCGATGTCGGGCGCCCTTATCTTGCGCCTTCGGGCCAGGTGCCAAACCACGGGGATTGACCGGGCGGCCCGCGCCGCGACAACCCCGGCGCTTGAGGCCGCGGCCGGGCTTCCGTAAAGGGGGCGGAAAAGGGCCCACGCATGCCGCTTTTCCTGAACAGCCGCGACGCCGGTTTCGAAGACAGCTTCCGCGCGCTTCTGGCGATGAAGCGGGAAGAGGCCGAAGACGTCGATCAGGCGGTGGCCGCGATCATCGCCGATGTCCGCGCCCGTGGTGATGCGGCGCTGGTGGAGTTGACCGCCCGCTTTGACCGCCAGGACCTGACGCCGGAAACGCTGGCCTTCTCGAAAGCCGAGATCGCCGCCGAGATTGCCAGGGTCTCGCCCGAAGATCGCGCCGCGCTGGAACTGGCGGCCGAGCGCATCCGCGCCTATCACGCCCGCCAGAAGCCCGCCGATGAAAGCTGGACCGATGCCAGCGGCGCGACCCTCGGCTGGCGCTGGACGGCGGTTTCCGCAGCCGGGCTCTATGTGCCGGGCGGCCTCGCCTCCTACCCCTCGTCTGTCCTGATGAACGCCATTCCCGCCAAGGTCGCCGGGGTGGAACGCCTGGTCATCGCCTGCCCGACGCCCGGCGGCGTGGTGAACCCGCTGGTGCTGCTGGCCGCCGATCTGGCNCACGTGGATACCGTATATCGCCTGGGCGGCGCCCAGGCCATCGCAGCCCTGGCCTACGGCACCGAAACGGTGTCGCCGGTCGAGATCACCGGCCCCGGCAATGCCTATGTCGCCGCCGCCAAGCGCCGGGTCTTCGGCCGCGTCGGCATCGACATGATCGCCGGGCCTTCGGAAGTGCTGGTCATTGCCACCGCCTACCAGGACCCCGACTGGATCGCGCTGGACCTGCTGAGCCAGGCCGAACACGACGAAAGCGCGCAGGCCATCCTGATCACGCCAGATGCCACCCTGGCCCGCGCCGTGGCCGCCGCCGTGGACAAGCGCCTGGAAACGCTGGAGCGCCGCGCCATCGTAAGCGCCTCGTGGCGGCAGAACGGCGCCATCATCCTGGTGCGCGACCTGGCCGAGGCGGCAGCGCTGTCGAACCGCATCGCGCCGGAACACCTGGAACTCCTCACCGACGATCCCGAGGCACTGGCGCCCAACTGCACCCATGCCGGGGCGATCTTCCTGGGCGCCTTCACGCCCGAAGCCATCGGCGATTATGTCGGTGGGCCGAATCACGTCCTGCCCACTGCGCGCTCGGCCCGCTTCTCGTCCGGCCTGTCGGTGCTGGATTTCATGAAGCGCACCACGCTGGCCCGCATGACGCCCGAGGCGCTGGCCGCCATCGGCCCGGCCGCCGAACGGCTGGCCACCAGCGAAAGCCTGCAGGCGCATGGCCTGTCGGTGCGCGCCCGGCTGGACCGGCTGAACCGCCGGGCATGACAAGACGCCCCGACCTGACGCAAGGAACCGCTTGGCGCGGCCGCCGGAAACCCCTAGTTTGCCCCGCGGGAGGAGTTGAGTTGGAGGACCAGATCCCATGACCAACCGCATCTCCGCCATCGACCTTGATGAAAGAAGCCTCGCGCGTCCCACCCCAGAGATGGAGCAGGAACGCCGCGTCGCCGTCTTCGATCTCCTGGAAGAGAACAGCTTCGCCCTGCCCAAGCGCGACGACCGGCTGGTTCCGGCCGGTCCCTATCGCCTGGGCATCGCCATCCGCGAAGGCAGGCTTGTTTTCGACATCGCCACCGAACAGGGAGACAAGGTCGGTGAATTCCACCTGTCGCTTGGCCCGTTCCGCCAGGTGGTGAAGGACTATTTCCAGATCTGCGAAAGCTATTTCGAGGCGGTCAAGCGCCTGCCGCCCAGCCAGATCGAGGCCATCGACATGGCCCGCCGCGGCATCCACAACGAAGGCNNGCGCGTGCTTCAGGAACGGCTGGAAGGCAAGGCGATCGTTGATCGGGACACCGCGCGCCGGCTTTTCACCCTGATCTGCGTGTTGCACTGGGGGTAACGGTTGGTTCAGGGCTTTCCGCACGCCGTGCTGTTCTGTTGCGACCACAACGCGGTGCGCTCTCCCATGGCCGAAGGGCTGATGAAACGCCTGTATGGCCAGCGCGCCTATGTCCAGTCNAGTGGCGTGAAGAACGACATGGAAATCGACGGCTTTTCCATCGCCGTCTGCCGCGAGATCGGCATCGAACTCAGCCGCCACCGCTCGCGGTCCTTCGANGAAATGATGGAATGGGGCGACGATCTGGGCCAGTTCGACCTGATCGTGGCGCTGTCNGTAACCAGCCAGCGCACCGCGCTGGACCTGACACGGTTCAGCCACCTTGATGTGGAGTACTGGCCCATCCTCGACCCGACGGCCTTGGGCGAAACCCGCGATGCCAAGCTTGCTGCCTATCGCCAGGCGCGCGACCAGATTCGTGACCGCATGATCGCCCGCTTCGGCCCGTAAGCGCTTGTTCAGGGCATCGACCCCTCGGCCGCCTGAGGCTGTGCGTAAGCCAGGATCGTACCCAGATTGGCCTCGATCCAGCAGGTCAGCCCCATCACCCGCTCCGAGGCCTCGGCGCCAAGCGGCGTCAGGCTGTATTCCACATGCGGCGGCACCACCTCCAGCGCGCGGCGCGAGACGAACCCATCACCCTCCAGCACGGTCAGCGTCTGCGACAGCATCCGCTCGCTGATGCCGCCGATCCGCCGCTTCAGCGCGCCGAACCGCAGCGTGCCGCCGCGCAGCGCCAGCAAGACCAAGAGGCTCCACCGGCTGGTCAGATGCGCCAACACCTGCCGCGACGGGCAGGCAACGGCCAGCACGTCCGGCTGGAACGGCAGTTCGGCCTCTGCAATCCGAGAGATGTCCATGTGCAGTCCTGCGATATACTAAACAAATTGTATGTACTTCCCTTTCGTAAGTAAAGGGGTGATGGTCGCGCCATCGAACTCAGGTCGCAGGAGAGACCCATGACCATCGCCATCACCGGAGCCACCGGCCAGCTTGGCCGCCTTGCCGTTGCCGCGTTGAAGACGCGCGTACCCCGNGCNAGCCTCGTCGCGCTGGTGCGCGACCCGGCCAAGGCCGCCGATCTGGGCGTGCCCGTGCGCGCTTTCGACTACACCTCGGCGCCCGAGGCCATGACGGCTGCCCTGCGCGGCGTGGACACGCTGGTGCTGATTTCCTCGAACGATTTCAACGACCGCGCTAGCCAGCACCGCGCCGTCATCGCCGCCGCCAAGGCGGCNGGCGTGTCGCACCTGATCTACACCTCGATCCTGAAGGGCGATGCCTCGCCCATGCTGCTGGCTGCCGACCACATCGCCACCGAAGCAGCGATCCGCGCCTCGGGCCTGGCCTTCACGATGCTGCGCAACGGCTGGTACACCGAGAACATGACCGGCTCTCTTGGCGCCGCGGTCGCCCACGGCGCGATGATCGGTTCGGCGGGCGAAGGCCGCCTGTCTGCCGCGGCGCGCGCCGACTACGCGGAGGCCATCGCTGTGGTCGCCGCGGGCGANGGGCACAAGGGCAAGGTCTATGAATTGGTTGCNGACACCGGCTTTACCATGGCGGAAATGGCCGCCGAGGTCTCGCGCCAGACCGGCAAGCAGATCCCCTACAACAGCCTGCCCGCCGACACTTATGCCGGTATCCCTTACTTCGGCCTGCCCGAGGGCTTTGCCAAGGTGCTGGCCGACAGCGACGTGAAGGCCGCCGATGGGGCGCTGTTCGACGACAGCCACACGCTGTCACGCCTGATCGGGCGGCCGACAACGCCCATGGCCGCTTCGGTGTCTGCCGCACTTGGAACCAATCCGGCGGTCTGATCGACCTTCCCCGGTCGGGCGCAAGGCCCGGCCGGGGCACCTTCCCGGCGCCTCGGCCTCCGCTAGCCTGTTGCCGAACACATGGGTGGAGCGACGGCGTGCAACGGGCCAACTCTGGCGAAGACCTGCGGACGGCGGGTCACCCCCTGACTGTCGAACCGCGCTGGCCGGTCGCTGTTACGATCATCTCGGTGGTCGTCCTGCTGCATTTTCTGCCAGAGCGGGTGCGCATGGCCCCACTGTGGACACCCTATGCGGTGGGCTTGCTCATGCTGATCCCGATGGTAAGCGTCGTGCTCGGCAGGGGGCGNATACGCTGGCAGCGCATCGAACGGCGGACGATCACGGTTCTGGTGGCGCTGTCGATTCTGGGCAGCCTCGCGATCCTTGCCCGCATGGTCGAGACGCTGGCATTGCATGCGGCGGAATTCGACGGGTTGGTCCTCTTTGCCTCGTCCATCGCGATCTGGGCCACCAACATTCTTTATTTCTCATTGCTCTACTGGCAACTCGACCGCGGCGGACCCGAGGCAAGGCAGACCGATAGCGCCGCGAGACACCCCGACTGGAGGTTCCCACAAGACGGCAATCCGCCGGATGTGCGGCCCGGCTGGCGTCCGGTCTTTCTGGATTACCTGTTCCTCGCCTTTTCCACCGCCACGGCCTTCTCGCCCACCGATGCCTCGCCGCTGACGGTGCGGGCCAAGCTTCTGATGATGCTGCAAAGCACCATCTCGCTGCTGACGCTGGTCGTCGTCGCCTCGCGCGCCATCAACATCCTGGGCAACTGACGCCGGTCAGACCCCGCGCAGCCGCCGCACCGCCAGCCAGCTGGCCAAGGCCATCCCNNCCGCCGTTGCCAGGCACAGCGGCAGCCCGCCCACCTGGAAGCTCAGCCCTGACAGCAGCGTGCCCACCAGTCGCCCCGCCGCATTGGCCATGTAGTAGAACCCCACATCCCGCGTGATCCGCTCGGCCGAGCCGAAGGCCAGGATCAGGTAGGAATGGACCGAGGAATTGACGGCAAAGACAAAGCCGAAGACCAGAAGCCCCAGCACCAGCACCACCGTCAGCCAAAGCGACGGCCCGCCCGCAACCAGTGCCGCCGCGGCCAGCGCAAAGGGGATCGGCACCAGAAGCCCGGCCCAGAAGATCGCCTTGTCGACGGTCTCGGCCTCGGGCTGGCCCTTCCGGCCCAACAGACGCGGCGCAAAGGCCTGCACCACGCCATAGGCGATGATCCACAGCGCCATGAAGCCGCCGACCAGAAAGAACGCCGCGCGCGCCTCGGCCGTGCCGTCCGACAGCACCGACTGGAAGTAGACCGGCACGCCCACCACGAACCACACATCGCGCGCACCGAACAGGAACAGCCGCGCCAGGCTCAGCCGGTTCACCCGCACGTCCTTCGACCGCCAGCCGCCCCAGGCCTCTTCCGCCTTCATCCGCCCCGGCAGGCCAGCGGGCAGGAACAGCACCACCGCAGCCAGGATCGCCGCAAGCACCGCCGCCATGCCCCAGACCGCGGCCTGGAACCCGGCCACCGCCAGAAGCGCGGCGCCCAGGAAGAACCCCAGCCCCTTCACGGCGTTCTTAGAACCCGTCAGCACCGCCACCCAGCGGAACAACGCCCCCTCACTTGGGGGTGCCAGCAGCTTCACGGCAGATTTCGACGACATCTTGGCCAGGTCCTTGGCCACGCCCGAAACCCNCTGCACCGCCATCACGAAGGCGACCGAGACCGGGATCGACCAGGCCGGGTCCAGCTGTGCCAGCGCCACCAGCGCGCCAATCTGCAAGGCCAGCCCGCCATACAGCGTCGCCGCCAGCCCGAACCGCGCCGCCAGCCAGCCCGCGCCCAGGTTGGTGACGATCCCCGCGATTTCATACAGCAGGAACAGCCAGGCCAGCTGCAGCGCCGAAAACCCCAGCGTGTTGAAGTGCAGCAGCACCAGCATCCTGAGCGCGCCGTCCGACAGCATGAAGGCCCAATAGGCCGCGGTCACGGCGGCATAGGCCCGCAGGGGATTGGGGGCAGGGCTCACAGCGACCTCGCCACCATGCGCACGATGTCGGCCAGTAAGCAGGCATAGCCCCATTCATTGTCGTACCAGGCATAGACCTTCACCTGCGTGCCGCCCGTCACCATGGTGGACAGCCCGTCCACGATGGACGACCGCGGATCGTTCACGAAGTCGCAAGACACCAGCGGCCGCGCTTCAAAGCCCAGGATGCCCTTCAGCACCCCTCGGCGGCGGCCCTGAACAGCGCGTTCACCTCCTCCGCCGTGGTGGCCCGCTCCACCTCGAACACGCAATCGGTCAGCGAGGCGTTCAGCAGCGGCACGCGCACCGCATGGCCGTTCAAGCGGCCCTTCAGATCGGGATAGATCAGCGCAATCGCCGTGGCGCTGCCGGTCGTGGTCGGGATCAGGTTCATCAAGGCCGACCGCGCCCGGCGCATGTCCTGGCGGGGCGGTCCACGATGGTCTGGGTGTTGGTCACATCATGCAGCGTGGTGATCGAGCCATGCCGGATGCCCAGGCCTTCGTGGATCACCTTCACCACCGGCGCCAGGCAGTTGGTCGTGCAACTTGCCGCCGTCACCAGCGCCTGCGACCCGTCATACAGGTGATGGTTCACGCCATAGACCAGGTTCAGCGCGCCCCGTCCTTCACCGGCGCGCTGACCACGACCTTCTTCACCCCTGCGGCGTAATAGGGCGCCACCTTGGCGGCGGTCTTGAACACGCCGGTACAGTCGATGACCAGATCGACGCCCAGCTCGGCCAAGGGCAGCGCCTCGATGGTCTTCTCATGCGTCAGGCGGATGGTCCGCCCATCCAGCAGCAGCGCGCCCTCCGCCTTGCCGACAGGCGTGCGCCAGCGGCCGTGGACCGAGTCGAACTCCATCAGCAGGGCGTGCTGGTCGGCATCGCCCACCGGATCGTTCAGCAGCACGATCTCGCCGTAACCCGGTGTCGATCAGGTCGCGCAGGGCAAGTTTGCCAATCCGGCCAAGGCCGTTCAACGCAATACGGGTCATGGGGTCAGCCCTTCTCGGCGGTGGCGGCATCGGCGCCGATGGCATCGACGCGGGTCTGAAGGGAAATGCGGCTCAGGCTGGCGAAGGGCAGTTCGACAAAGGCCGCGATGCGACGACGCAGCGCGGCATAGGTCTGGGCAAAGACCAATGCCTTTTCGGCATCGGTGCCGCTGGCCTTCACCGGGTCTGGCAGGCCCCAGTGACCGGTGATCGGCTGACCCGGCCAGGGCGGGCATTCCTCGGCCGCGGCGGTGTCGCAGACGGTGAAGACGAAATCCATCACCGGCGCGCCGGGCTGCTGGAATTCCGAGATGTGCTTGGACCGCAGACCGGCGATGTCGTGGCCGTTGCGGCTCAGCACCTCCAGCGCAAAGGGATTCAGCTGGGTGTTGGGCCGGGTGCCTACCGAATGGGCGCGGAACTTGCCCTTGCCCAGATCGCGCAGCAGCGCCTCGGCAAAGATCGACCGGGCCGAATTGCCCGAACAGATGAACAACACATCGAAATCTGTTTCCCGCATCGCAGGGTCCTTTCGGGNAGGCAAGAAGGGGGCAAGAAGGTCGGGCCGGGCGCGGCCCACATCCAGCGCGAGGTAGCCGATCAGCGCCTCGGCCGTTTCCAGATCGACGGCATACAGAAGCGACCGTCCCCGCCTCTCGACCTGCACCAGCCCGCAGGCCGTCAGGTCCGCCAGATGATGCGACAGGGTATTCGCCTTAAGGTCCAGCGCCGTGGCGATCTCGGTCGGGCGCACGCCCTGCGGCGCAAAGCGCATCAGCAGGCGAAACACCGCCAGNNTACCGGGATGGCCAAGCGTGGCGAAAGCATGGGTGGCGCGAGTCAGTTCCATATTTCCTGAATACAGGAACTAAAATCTCCGTCCAGTGAAGATTTGATGACAGCCAGGCCGCCTCGGCTGATCCAGATCAGGGCAGGAACCTGCCGCTTATGCGCCAATGCGCATGAACCGGAGCGCGGAAAATGATCGTTGCTGTTCTCTCTGCCCTGGCCGAACCCACGCGCCTCAGCGCGATGCGCCTTCTGGCCGACGGTTCGGAACATTGCGTCTGCGAACTGATGCAGAAGCTCGGCGCCACGCAAAGCCGGATGTCCCGCCACATGCAGGTGCTGCGCCAGGCCGGGCTGGTGCTGGACCGCCGCGATGCGCAGTGGGTCCGCTATCGGCTGAACCCCGACCTGCCGCCGCCTGTGGCCCGTCTGGTCCGGGCGGCGGTGGCTGGCGCCATGGAAGAGGAGGTCGCGGCATGACCGTCTTCGGCTGGCTGAACGATCAGGTCCTGCGCATGGTCTGGCTGAACGATCTGGTNGGGGCAGGGGTGGTGGCAATCGGCCTGGACCCCGCCTCGCCGATTGGCGGGTCGGTGCAGTTCTTCGTCTATGACGTGATCAAGATCTTCCTGCTGCTGTCGGTCCTGATCTTCGCCATCTCCTATGTCCAAAGCCACTTCCCGCCCGAACGTACGCGCGAAATGCTGGGCGGGCGCTCGGGCCTTGGGGCGAATACGCTGGCCGCGCTTCTGGGCACCATCACGCCCTTTTGCTCCTGCTCGTCCATTCCGCTCTTCATCGGCTTCACCGCGGCAGGGCTGCCGCTGGCCGTCACCTTTTCGTTCCTGATCTCGTCGCCCCTGGTGGACCTCGCCTCGGTGATCCTGCTCGCCTCGATCTTCAGCTGGCCCATCGCGCTGGCCTATGTCGCGGTCGGGCTGGTGGTGGCCATCGTCGGCGGCACGGTGATCGGGCATCTGGGCCTGGACGATCAGGTCGCGGCCTTCGTGCGCACGGCGCCCGTCTCGGGCGAGGCCGCCAGCATGACGCGGGCCGAGCGGCTGGCCTATGCCCGCGACCAGGTGGTCGAGATCGTCCACCGCGTCTGGCCCTATGTGCTGTTGGGCGTCGGCATCGGCGCGGCCATCCACAACTGGGTGCCGCAGGACGTGATCACAGCACTTCTGGGCCAGGACAAGTGGTGGTCGGTGCCGGTGGCCGTGCTGGTGGGCATCCCGATGTACGCCGACATCTTCGGCACCCTCCCCATCGCCGAGGCGCTGGTGGGCAAGGGCGTGGGGCTTGGCACGGTGCTGTCCTTCATGATGGCCGTCACCGCGCTGTCGCTGCCCTCGCTGATCCTTCTGAAGCGGGTGGTGAAGCTGCCGCTCCTGGTCACCTTCACCGGCGTGGTCACCTTGGGCATCCTGTCCATCGGCCTGATCTTCAACGCCATTTCCGGCTGGTTCATCTGAAAGGAAAAGCCATGATCATCAAGATTCTCGGGTCCGGCTGCAAGAAATGCATGACGCTGGCCGACAATGCCAAGGTGGCCGCCGCCGCGGCGGGCAAGCAGGCAGAGATAGTCAAGATCACCGACTTCGCCGAAATCGCCGCCTATGGCGTGATGTCCACGCCGGGCCTGGTGGTGGACGAGAAACTCGTCTCCGCCAAGGTGCTGACGGCGGAGGAAATCGCCCGGCTGATCTGACGGTAACAGCGCCAGCCGCCGCCGCTATGCCGCGATGAAGTCCTTCACGAAAGCCGTCGCCGGGCGCGAGCGGATGTCTTGCGGTANACCGATCTGTTCGATGCGGCCCATCGACATCACCACCACAAGGTCGGCCAGTTCCATCGCCTCTTCCTGGTCATGCGTGACGAAGATCGTCGTCAGCCCCGTGGTGTCGTGAATGTCGCGCAGGCCCTGGCGCAGGTCCTTGCGCACCTTGGCATCCAGCGCGCCGAAGGGTTCGTCCAAGAGCAGCATCCGCGGCTCGATGGCCAGCGCGCGGGCCAGGGCCACCCGTTGCCGCTGGCCGCCCGACAGCTGGCTGGGATACCGCCCGCCAATCTCGGGCAGCTGGATCAGTTCCAGCAGCTTGCCGACCCGCCGCTTGATCTCGGCGTCCGGCACGCGTTCGGCCCGCCGCCGCGCGCGCAGGCCGTAGGCGATGTTCTCGAAAACCGTCATGTGCCGGAACAGCGCATAGGACTGGAACACAAAACCTGCGCGGCGCTCTTGCACCGTCAGTCCCGTGGCGTCGCGCGTATCGAACAGCACGCGGCCCGAGGTGGGGTATTCCAGCCCGCCCAGGATGCGCAACAGCGTCGTCTTGCCCGATCCCGAAGGCCCAAGCAGCGCCACCAGCGCCCCCGNAGGGGATGGATAGCGACACCGGATGCAGCGCCGCGGTGGTGCCGAATTCCTTCGAGATTTCGTCGATTTCGATCAGCATGGCGGTCCTCAATGGCGATGGGTTGCGGCAAGCTGGTCGGCATGGCGCCATTCCAGCAGGGTTTTCAGGGCCAGGGTGACAAGGGCCAGCAGCGCCAGCAGCGCCGCCATCGAAAAGGCGGCGACCGAGAGATACTCGTTGTAAAGCATCTCGATGGTGATCGGCATGGTCGCGGTCTGGCCGCGGATCTTGCCCGACACCACCGAAACCGCGCCGAACTCTCCCATCGCGCGGGCGTTGCACAACAGCACGCCATACAGCAGCGCCCAGCGGATGTTGGGCAGGGTCACGGTGAAGAACACCCGCCAGCCGCNTTAAGCACCCAGGGTCAGCGCGGCCTCTTCCTCGGCCTTGCCCTGTTCGATCATCACCGGGATCAGCTCGCGCGCGACAAAGGGAAAGGTCACGAACATCGTGGCCAGCACGATGCCGGGCAGGGCAAAGATGATCGGCCAGCCCGAAGCCACCAGCCAGGTGCCAAGCGCGGTGTTGGCGCCAAACACCAGCACCAGGCACAGCCCCGCCACCACCGGCGAGACCGAGAAGGGCAGGTCGATCAGCGTGATCAGCACCGCCTTGCCGCGGAAGTCGAACTTGGTGATCGCCCAGGCGGCGGCAATGCCGAAGGCGGCGTTCAGCGGCAGGGCAATGGCGGTGACGATCAGCGTCAGGCGGATGGCCGAGCGTGCCTCGGCATTGGCCAGCGAGGCAAGGGCGGCGCCCACGCCTTGCCGCAGCGCCTCGGCAAAGACGGCGATGAGGGGGCGAANCAGAAGCACCGCCAGCCCGGCGACGACCCCAAGGATCAGCGCCCATTGCACCCAGGGCGCCTCGGACGTGGCCGAGCGGCGGGGCACGGTAGTCAGGGGCAGGTCAGACATGGCCGATCCTCCGGCGGCTCCAGANNTCTGGACCGCATTGATGGCAAGAAGCATGGTGAAAGATATGAACAGCATGGCGATGCCGATGGCCGAGGCGCCGTCATAGTCGAACTCTTCCAGCCGGATCACGATCAGCAGGGGCGCGATCTCGGTCTGCAGCGGGATGTTCCNCGCGATGAAGATCACGCTGCCGTATTCCCCGACCGACCGCGCCAGCGCCAGCGCAAAGCCGGTCAGCGCCGCGGGGGCCAGCATCGGCAGGATCACCCGGCGGATGGTGTAGAACCGCCCCGCGCCCAAGGTGGCCGAGGCCTCCTCGACCTCGCGCTCGATCTCCTCGATCACCGGCTGCACCGTCCGCGTCACGAACGGCAGGCCCACGAAGATCAGCGCGATCAGGATGCCCCATTGCGTATAGGCAATGCGCAGGCTTTCCTNGGCGATGGCGCCAAAGGCGCCGTTTGGTGCGTAAAGCGCGGTCAGCGCGATGCTTACCACCGCCGTAGGCAGAGCGAAGGGCAAGTCCACCGCGGCGTCGATCAGCTTGCGCCCCGGAAAGCGGTAGCGCACCAGAACCCAGGCCAGGATCACGCCGAATACCAGGTTGAAGACGGCGGCGAACAGCGACAGCCGGAACGACAGAAACAGCGCGGCCCAGGTGCGCGGCGTGTTGACGGTGGTCCAGACATTGCCAATGCCGAAGGTGGCACCCTTCAGAAGAAGGGCGCCGATCGGCAGCAGGACCACCAGAGACAGCATCGTGAGCGTGATCCCCATGCTCAGGCCCAGGCCGGGCATGGGGGAACGCTGGACGACAGGTCGGCCCATGCCGTCACCTCACTTCGGAACGTAGATCTGGTCGAAGATGCCGCCGTCGGCGAAGTGCTCGGCCTGAACCTTGCCCCAGCCGCCGAAGCTGTCGATGGACACGAGGTCCAGCTTCGGGAACCGGGCCACGTCCGCCGGGTCGGCCTTGGACGTATCCCAGCCGCGGTAGAAGTTCTTGAAGATGATGGCCTGGGCTTCCGGGGTGTACAGGAAATCCAGATAGGCCTGCGCCAGCTTGCGCTGGTCGTCATTGGCAATGTTGCCTTCAACCAGGGCCACCGGCGGCTCGGCCAGCACGGAAACCGAGGGCACCACGATGTCGAACTGGTCATCGCCCAGCTCTTTCAGCGCCAGATAGGCCTCGTTTTNCCAAGCCAGCAGCACGTCGCCGATGCCGCGTTGCGCGAAGGTCGTGGTGGCGCCGCGNNCGCCGCTGTCCAGCACCGGGACGTGCTGGAACAGGGCTTTCACGAATTCCTGCGGGTCCTTGCCGTTCTTTTCCGCCCAGGCCCAGGCGCCCAGATAGTTCCAGCGCGCCCCGCCCGAGGTCTTGGGGTTGGGCGTGATGACCTCGACGCCGTCAGCCACCAGGTCGCCCCAGTCCTTGATGCCCTTGGGGTTCCCNNCGCGCACCAGGAACACGATGGTCGAAGTATAGGGCGAGGAGTTGTGGGCCAGCTTGCCCTGCCAGTCTTCCGGCAGCTTGTNCACTTTGGCGATCTTGTCGATGTCGGCCGCCAGCGCCAGCGTGACGACCTGCGCCTGCAACCCGTCGATCACCGCCCGCGCTTGTGCGCCGGACCCGCCGTGCGAGACTTCGATCTGCGGTTCGGGGTTCCCCTTGGCCACCCAGTCGGCAACGAAGGCTTCGTTGATGGCCCGGTACAACTCGCGCGTGGGATCGTAGCTGACGTTCAGCAGGGCTTCGGCCTGGGCCGGGGCGGGCTTACCAGCGGCAGGATCGCCAGCGCCAGGGCCGCCGTGGCGGCCTTCAGCCGGCGCAGGATCGGCCAGCCCGTCAGGCGCTCGGTTCCGGTCGAGATGGTCACGCGGCCATCGGCGTGGTCCTGCAGGCAGATGCCCTGGGCGGTGATGCGGCCCGCAAGTGTGATGGTGGTCAGCACGGTGGTCTCCTTGAAATTCGGTGTCCGGTCAGGTGCCGGGGATGGCGGTGGCGGGCAGGGCGGCGGCAATGCCGCGGATCGGGGCGGTCATCCGGGGCGCTCCGGCCAGGCGCTCGACGCGCGCTTCCCAGACGACCGGGTCGCGGCCCCGCATCAGATCAAGCGCCGCCGCATCCGGGCTGCGGGTGAAGACCAGCAGCGGGCACCATTCACGCGATGCGGCCGTCCGGTGCGGCGGTCGATCGGGCTGACGGCACAAAGACCCGCCAGGCGGTCCTGCCTGTGCAAAGGCGCTGCTGTCCGAAGGTCCTGCATGGATCGACTCCTGCGTCGCGGTTTCCTCTGCTTAAATATCGATCAATGAAGTCGAGTATGGCAACGGAAAATTCACGCCAAAGATTGTCGTATATTTGGAATTTCCTTCTCTCAGCCGTGCCAGAGTGAGAAAATTCCTTTCTAAATCATATGTTAGCGCTTGACTTCCCGAACTCCGCCAAGCCCCACGGCTCTCGCAGCATGCTTCCGTGAAGCAGACAGCACCTTGCCAACGCAGAAGAATCCTCTAAACACGATAGGGTAAGTCGTAATTTACTTCCTTCAGCAGACGCCGGTTTCGTCCGGCGGTGGAAGAACAGGGGATGACCGAACTCGACCTGATCGACCGCAAGATCGCCGCCGAACTGATGCGGGATGCCACTGTCCCCATCGCCCAGATCGCCGACCGCGTGGGCCTGTCGCAGACGCCCTGCTGGAAACGCATCCAGAAGCTGGAGGCCACGGGCATCCTGACCGGCCGGGTGGCCTTGCCCGATCCGGCAAAGCTGGGGTTCGGGCTTGCGGTCTTTGTCGGGATCGAGGCCGCCGACCACAGCGCCGAATGGCGCGACCGGTTCACCCGGTTTGTCGAAGGGCAGCCCGAGGTGACCGAATTGTACCGGATGGCGGGAACGATGGATTACCTCGTCAAGGTCATGGCCCAGGACATGGACCAGTATGACGCCTTCTATCACCGCCTGACCGATGCCGTGCCGGTCAAGAATGTTACCTCGCATTTCGCGATGGAGCGGATCAAGTTCACCACCGCCCTGCCAGTCAACACGACCAGCCGATAACAAGGGCCGCGCCCTGCGGCGCGGCCCTGCGGATCAGGGGCGGGGACGGCGCAGCAGACGGTCCAGCGCCTGCGGATCGACGCCGCGGATCATCAGCCACAGGCCAAGGCCCAATTCCCAGAAGAACTCCGGCACGGTGGCGATGATCTGGGGCAGCGAGGCGGCCTCGATCACCCCGAAGATGACCGCTACCCCGGCCACCAGAAGCGCNNTACCGCCGATCAGGCCCAGGATCGACAGGCCACGCGGCACCAGCCGGGTCTGCCACATCAAAACGCCCAGGATCAGCCCGTTGCCGACGCCCACCACCACTCCCGGCCCCAGCCGGAACGTCCAGTCATGGGTGGCGACCAGCGCCTGTCCGATGGCAATCTGTGTCGCCTCATCCGCGCCGGGCGGGCTGGCGCGCAGCGTGTTCAGCGCCAGCAGGGCAATGATCCCCACCGCGATGAAGGCGGATTCCATCAGCCGTGCGCCAAGGAACCCTTGGGCCAGCACCTCGCTTTGCCGCTTCAGCAGCGGCCGCATCGTCAGGGCCGTCCCGACATTGGCGGCGATCAGCACCATCTCGAACAGCGCGCCCCAGGAAATGCCGGGGTCGAAGCTGCCGCCCAGAATGAACCTGGGGTCGCTCAGCGNCGCATAGAAGCTCAGCACGGGCGGGATCGAGGCGGCATAGGTGATCAGGAACAACACCCCCGTCAGCCGTGCAAGGCGCTGCGCCTGATGCGGGGAAAGCGGGTCGGTCGTGTCGGCAAGGCTGGGGTCATGGCGGCATCCTTTCATGGGGAACGGCCGCCATCCTGAACCCCGGACTTCCCTTGCGGAAGACGCGCGTTGCAGGTCATAGCTGCACGCCGCGCCATGTCAGGGCAGGGGCTGCCCCGGCCGATCCCCGCAGACCGCCCGCACCAGGCCGCGCAGCCAGCGATGCGCGCCATCGCCCTCCATCCGCGGGTGCCACAGCAGCGAGATGGTGAAAGGGTCCACCCCGAACGGCAAGGGCAGGGCCAGGGTGCCGGGGCGCAGACCTTCCGTGTGCCGTTCCGGCACCGTGGCCACCAGGTCGGTCTGGCGCGCCAGCGCGATGGCCGCGGCAAAGCCGCCGACCTCGACCGCAATCCGCCGCTCCAGGTCCAGCGAGGCCAGGGCGGCGTCGATCCCCTGCGCCAGCAGCCCGCGGCGCACCACGGCGACATGGGNGGCGGCGGCATAGGCATCGGCCGTCAGCGGCGCCCGCAACAGGGCGTGACCCTCGCGCAGCACCGCGACCCAGCGGTCGTCGAACAACGCAGCCGCCCGCAGTTCCGGCGCCGTGCTGGCATCGACAACGGCAGTTTCCAGATCGACCTCGCCGTCGCGAAGCGGGGTGCTCTCCTTGTCGGGCTTGGTCAGAAAGCGCAGCGTCACGCCGGGCGCCTCGGCCTGCACGCGGGCAAACAGGCGCGGCCCGAAGGTTTCCACAAAGCCCTCGCTGGTCCGCAGCGTCATGTGGCGGCGCAGCTGCGCCGGGTCCAGCGCCACAGCGGGGCGAAGCACGCTGCGCGCGCCCTCCACCAGCGTGCCGACCTCGGCGCGCAGGTCGATGGCGCGCGGGGTGGGCACCAGCCGCCGCCCGGCCCGCACCAGCAGCGGATCGCCGGTAACCTCGCGCAGGCGGGAAAGCGCCCGGCTCATCGCCGAGGGGCTGAGGCGCAGACGGCGGGCGGCGCCAACGCTGCCTTCCGAAAGCAGCACATCCAGCGTGATCAGAAGGTTCAGGTCGGGCATCCGGCGTCCTGCTCATCTGGCGTCCGGCGCAATGATACCATGCAATCGCTGCGCGTTCCGCATGTATTCGGCAGGGGCTAGGTCACGGGCATCCATGAACAGGAGTTCTTCCATGCCTGCCCGTTACGCACCCTTCCTCTTCGGTTTCGTCCTGTCCGGTCTGATGTCCCTTGTCGTCTCCGGCGTCGCCACCGCGCGCAATGCCGGGTTCAGTGAGGCGTTCCCCGGTCTCTGGGCCGGGGCCTGGCTGATGTCCTGGGCCATCGCCTTTCCGGTGGTCCTTGTCGTCGCCCCGGTGACCCGCCGTCTGGTGGGTCTGGTCGTCCGCGCCCCGCAGGGGCGTCGCGATGAACCCGGCGACGCCTCCGCGGCAGGGGATGCGCCTTGCCGTCCTGGCGCTGGCGGTGCTGCTGCCGTCCCTTGGCACCAGCATCGTCAACGTCGCCCTGCCCGATATGGCGCGGGATTTCGGCGTTGATTTTGCGGCTGTGCAGTGGGTCGTTCTGGCCTATCTGCTGGCCCTGTCGGCCTTCATCGTGGGGGCGGGTCGCCTGGGCGATCTTTTCGGACGCCTACGCCTTCTTCTGGCGGGAATTGGCCTCTTCGCCCTGGCCTCCGCCGCCGCGGCCCTTGCCAACGGGCTTGGCGGCGTGATCGCGGCGCGGGCTGCGCAGGGCTTGGGGGCCGCCCTGATGATGGCGCTTGCCGTCGCTTCGGTCGGCGACCTTGTGCCCAAGGATCGGGCGGGCAGTGCCATGGGCCTGCTGGGAACCGTCTCGGCCGTCGGAACGGCGCTTGGCCCCACCTTGGGCGGGGCGCTGGTCGCGGCCTTTGGCTGGCTTACGGTCTTTGTGGCGCTGGCTGTGGTTGCGGTCTGGCTGCGGGCNCTGGCTGGTTCTGTCCTGCCCGCCGAACACCGGCAACCCGGCCGGGTCGAGTTCGACACGGCCGGGCTCGTGCTTCTGGCCGTCGCGCTGGTAAGCTATGCGCTGGCCCTGACGCGCGGCGGGTCCTCGCCCGGCTTTCGGCTGGCGATGGCCGGTGTGGCAGGTCTTGCGGCGGCGGGGTTCCTGTGGGTCGAGGCGCGGTCGCGGGCGCCGCTGATCCAGCCCGGCCTGCTGGCCGACCGGGCGCTGGCCGCCGGTCTTGCCACTTCGGGCCTGGTCGCCACGGTGCTGATGGCGACGCTGGTGGTCGGTCCCTTCTACCTGGCCGATGCCCTGCAGCTTGANTCCCTGCGGACCGGTCTGGTCATGTCGGTTGGCCCGGTGGTTTCGGCGCTGTGCGGCGTGCCGGGCGGGCGGGCGGTGGATCGGTTCGGGCCGCAGCGGGTGATGCGGGTCGGGCTTGCCGGGGTCTTCGTCGGCTCGGTGCTGATGGTCCTGCTGCCCGGNACAACTGGGATGGCCGGGCTATGCTTAAGCCTGGCGGTGATGACCTCGGGCTATGCGCTGTTCCAGGCGGCCAACAATACGGCGGTGATGGCCCGGGCNGCCGGGGACGGGCGCGGGCTGGTTTCGGGTCTTCTGGGCCTGTCGCGCAACCTGGGTCTTGTGACCGGGGCTTCGGCGATGGGGGCGCTGTTCGTCTGGGGGCGTGACGGGGGCTGGTTCGGGGCGGGTGGCGAGGCCGGGTTGCGGCTGACCTTCCTTGCCGCGGCCGGATTGGCCCTGCTTGCCCTGGGCATTACCTTTGCCCCGTCAGGCGCCAGGCCGAGGTGACGGCGACCGGCCGCGCGGGTTCCGCGCGGCCCTGGTCGTTCGATTGTCTGGAAGACTGGCAGGGGCAGCAGGACTTGAACCCGCGACCCTCGGTTTTGGAGACCGATGCTCTACCAACTGAGCTATACCCCTAGGCCGTGGCAGGGGTTACGGCAGGGTCGCGGCGAAATCAAGGGCCAATCGACGGTGCCGGGAGCTTGGGAGCGATGGGGGCGATCCGGGCGGTATGAGGGGGCGGGCGGGGGCGGTGGGGGCGTCCGAGCTCGGACGCTTGCCTCGATCCTGCAATATCAATGGCTTGCCGGAGTGTATTAACTTGGACTTAACTTCTGGCCCGTCGGCCCCGCCGCGTCATGTCGGCGCGGGGCGCCGGTTTTCCGCAAGAATGTGGGCGATCACCGCCGCCATGACCACGGTTCCGCCGATCAGCGTCGCCGGGGCGGGCGTCTCGTTGAACACGAGCCAGACCCAGAGCGGGGCCACCGGCGCCTCGAGCGCGCCCAGAAGCGCGGTTTCCACCGGCGGCAGATGGCGCGAGCCGATCAGGAACAGGCTGAAGCCGATGGCCGAGTTCACGAGCCCGAAGGCCGCCAGAAGCATGATCTGGTCGCCGGACGGGTGCAGGGTCGTTGCGAAAGGCAGGGCGACCGCTGCCGCAATCACGCCCGACAGCGCCCCGGCTAACAGGGTGGGGATGTCGGGCGAGCGGCGGCCTATGACGATCATCAGCGCCATGCCGATGGTCATGCCAAGCGCCATCAGGTCGCCCGCAAGCGTGCCGTCATGGCCGAAGCCCACCATGACCACGGCCCCGGCCAGCGCGGCGGCGCTGGCCAGAAGGGCCGNAGGCCGCGGGCGTTCGCCCAGCATCAGCCAGCCCAGACCGGCGGCGAGGAAGGGCACGGCGGCATAGATCACCGAGACATGGGCAATGGAGGTATTGGTCAGTGCGCCGATGTAGAGGAACATCCCGGCCGTGGAGATGAAGGTGTAAAGCCAGCCGGTGCGCCCGAGGCGCGCAAAGCCCTTGAAGCCCGCAAGACCCTGCGTGGCCAGAAGCACCGCCAGCAGACCCAGCGTGGCAAAGACCCCGCGCCAGACGAGCACGCTGGCGGTATCGAGGTCGATGAAGCGGATGAACAGGCCCGCCGTGCTCCACGCCAGCGTCGAGGCCGTCACGATGAGGAAGCCGAGGCGGCGGTCGGGACGGAAGGGGGACATGGGGCGCTTGTTCGCTGTTTGTTCAAGAGTGCGGCGCGGCAGGGCCATTGTCAACCGCGCCACCTTTGTCTTTCGACGCGTGGGCAGCTTGACTTGATGCGAGAATCGTAACATCAATAGTTACATGAATCACGACAGCCGCCTTTCCTCGGTCCTGCACGCGCTTTTGCACATGGCGGAGCGGGACGGGCCGATGACCTCGGACGAGTTGGGCAAGTGCCTGGGCACGCATCCGGTTGTGGTGCGGCGCACGATGGGGCTGTTGCGGGAGGCGGGGCTTGTCGCCTCGGACCGGGGCAAGGCNGGNGGGTGGCGCATCGTCGCCGACCTGGACCAAGTGACGCTGCGCCAGTTGCACGAGGCCCTGGGCGANGTGGCGCTGTTTGCCGTGGGCAACCGGAACCTGGCGCCGCAATGCCTGGTGGAGCAGGCGGTGAACGCGGCGCTGGACGGGGCCTTTGCCGAGGCGGAGGCGCTGCTGCTGGCGCGCTTTGGCCAGGTGACGCTGGCGATGCTGGCCGAGGACTTCGCGCGNCGCCATGCGGCGCGGCGGCAGGACAAGGGATAGGACATGCAGGATGTGATCGTGGTGGGCGGCAGCTATGCCGGGATGGCGGCTGCGCTGCAATTGCTGCGGGCGCGGCGGTCGGTGACCATCGTGGACGAGGGGCTGCGGCGAAACCGCTTTGCCAGTCATTCGCATGGCTTTCTGGGCCAAGATGGCGTGGACCCGGCGGCGATTGCCGCGCAGGCGCGGCGNCAGCTGCTGGCCTATCCGACGCTGACCTGGGTGGAGGGGCGGGCGGTGGCGGCCGGGGGNCAGAAAGACGCCTTCCGCGTGGAGGTGGGCGGTGGCGCGGTGCTGGAGGGGCGACGACTCCTGCTGGCGACGGGCGTGGCGGACGAATTGCCCGCAGTGCCGGGGCTGGCCGAGCGGTGGGGGCAATCGGTGTTCCATTGCCCCTATTGCCACGGATACGAGCTGGACCAGGGCCGGATCGGGGTGATCGCCACGGGGCCGATGTCGTTGCACCAGGCGCAGTTGTTGCCGGAATGGGGCGAGGTGACGCTTCTGCTGAACGGGGCGGTGGCGCCGGATGAGTAAGCGCGGGCCGAGCTGGCGGCGCGCGGGGTGGCGGTGGAGCCGGTGCCGGTGGTGCGGATCGAGGGGCGGGCCGAGGTGGTGCTGGCGGATGGTAAGCGGCTGGATTTCGCCGGGCTGTTCACCGCGGCNGCGCTGCGTGCTACCAGCCCGCTGGCCGAAGCGATGGGCTGTGCGCTGCAGGAGACGCCGATGGGGGTTCAGGTGGCGACGGCGGAGACCAAGGAGACGAGCCTGGCCGGGGTCTTTGCCTGCGGCGACCTTGCCCGGGTGCCGCATTCGGTATCCTTGGCGGTTGGCGACGGGGCCTGGGCGGGGGCGCAGATCCATCGCTCGCTGGTCTGGCCGTAAGGGGCGCGGATCACGGGGTGATGGGGGTGATGGTCCAGCCGTTGGCCTGCAAGAGCGCCAGCACGCCGGCAGGGCCGGGCAGGTGCAGGGCGCCGAAGGCCGCGACGACCGGGCCATCGGCGGCGGCCTCTTCGATGATCGGGATCCAGCCGCGGTTGCGGGCGTCGATCAGCGTCTTCTGGGTTTCGTCCAGCGCCGCGGCGGCGGTGGCCGGGTCGATGCCCGGCGTGGTCATCGCCTTCAGGCGCGAGTATTCCCACAGAAGCTGGCTGTCGCCGCGGAAATAGGCCTCGGCGGTTGTCACCGCCTCGTCGCCCGAGGTGCCCTCGGTGGCGATGGCGGCGTGCAGGAGGGCGGTTTCCTCGTCCGGCGTGAAGCCGTCGAAGAGGCCGAGGATGGTGTCATAGGGCTCCAGCGCCTTGACCGGTACGCCATAGGCGGTGGCGGCGTTGATCACGCGGGCGTCCAGGCCGTTCATGCCTTGATCGACCGGCATCATGCAGGGCGGCACGGCGAGGATGGCCGACAGGTACCAGGGCTTCATTCGCGCGCCCATGAAGGCGGGCACGCCGCGGTCGGTCAGGGCCTGGGCGAGCGCCGACCAATCCTGCGGCGACAGCCGTTCGGGCAGGGTGGGGCCGTCGGACAGAAGCAGGTCCGGTTCTTCGGCGAGGCGCTTTTTCAGTGCGGCTTCTTCCTGGGCGCTTCGACCAGCACGGTGGCGGCGCGCGATGGTGGGGTCGAGCCAGGCCATGGTTTGCGAATGGCGGGAATCGTCCAGGTGGAAGGTGCCGATCAGGGTGACGGTTTCCGCGCCGCGCCGGGCGAGCCAGAAGTTGCCGCGGGCGAAGGGCACCGACTCGGCCCGCGCCTGAAGTTCGGCGCGGGTCTCGGGCGGCAGGGCGGCGATGAGGTCCTGGCCGGTGCAGGTGGACGCGGCCGACAGGGGCTGCGTCAGGAAGCCAATGGCGGCAAGGGCGGCGAGAAGGCGGCGCAGGGCGGGACTCCGGTGGTTTCAGGAAGGTGGCACCGGCGGGGCAAGTGCCAAGGAAAGTTGCGCAAATCCTTGCGACCGGGGGTGTTGACAGGCGCGGGGGAGCGCCTAACTCAGCGCCGTTGGCACTCGCCCGAGGTGAGTGCTAATCCTGCTTGAACCTGGAACCCAAGGGAGAGTTGCCAGATGGCTTTCAAACCGCTGCACGACCGCGTGCTGGTTCGCCGCGTCCAGTCCGAAGAAAGACCAAGGGCGGGCTGATCATCCCCGACACCGCCAAGGAAAAGCCCGCCGAGGGTGAAATCGTCGCCGTGGGCGAAGGCGCCCGCAAGGATTCGGGCGAGCTGATCGCGCCGTCGGTGAAGGCGGGCGACCGCATCCTGTTCGGCAAGTGGTCGGGCACCGAGGTCACGCTGAACGGCGAAGACCTGCTGATCATGAAGGAAAGCGACATCCTCGGCATCATCGCCTGAGATCGCCTTTCCCGTCTGGTGCGTGCAAGCACGCACCCTACCGCAACATGACATTTAGGAGTCTGCACAATGGCTGCAAAAGACGTCCGTTTTGATACCGATGCCCGCGACCGCATGCTGCGCGGCGTGAACGTTCTGGCCGATGCCGTGAAGGTGACGCTGGGTCCGAAGGGCCGCAACGTGGTGATCGAGAAGTCCTTCGGTGCNCCGCGCATCACGAAGGACGGCGTGACCGTCGCCAAGGAAATCGAACTGGCCGACAAGTTCGAGAACATGGGCGCGCAGATGGTGAAGGAAGTCGCTTCCCGCACCAATGACGAGGGCGACGGCACCACCACCGCGACCGTGCTGGCCCAGGCCATCATCAAGGAAGGCCTGAAGGCGGTTGCCGCCGGCATGAACCCGATGGACCTGAAGCGCGGCATCGACCTGGCCACCGCCAAGGTCGTGGCGCAGATCAAGGGCGCGGCGCGTCCGGTCAAGGACAGCGACGAAGTCGCCCAGGTCGGCACCATCTCGGCCAACGGCGAAGCCCAGATCGGCCGTTTCATCGCTGACGCGATGCAGAAGGTCGGCAACGAGGGTGTCATCACCGTCGAAGAAAACAAGGGCATGGAGACGGAAGTCGAAGTCGTCGAAGGCATGCAGTTCGACCGCGGCTACCTGTCGCCCTACTTCGTGACCAATGCCGACAAGATGATCGCCGACCTCGAAGACGCGATGATCCTGATCCACGAGAAGAAGCTGTCCTCGCTGCAGCCGATGGTTCCGCTGCTGGAAGCCGTGATCCAGTCGCAGCGTCCGCTCTTGATCATCGCCGAAGACGTGGAAGGCGAAGCCCTGGCGACGCTGGTCGTCAACAAGCTGCGTGGCGGCCTGAAGATCGCTGCCGTGAAGGCGCCGGGCTTCGGCGATCGCCGCAAGGCCATGCTGCAGGACATCGCGATCCTGACCGGCGGCCAGGTGATCAGCGACGACCTGGGCATGAAGCTGGAAAACGTCACGGTCGACATGCTGGGCCGGGCGAAGAAGGTTTCGATCAACAAGGACAACACCACCATCGTCGATGGCGCCGGTGACAAGGCCGAGATCGAAGCCCGCGTCGCGCAGATCCGCACCCAGGTCGAGGAAACCACCTCGGACTACGACCGCGAAAAGCTGCAAGAGCGTGTGGCCAAGCTGGCGGGCGGCGTTGCCGTGATCCGCGTCGGCGGCATGACCGAAGTGGAAGTGAAGGAACGCAAGGACCGCGTCGATGACGCCCTGAACGCGACCCGTGCGGCCGTGCAGGAAGGCATTGTCGTCGGTGGCGGCGTGGCGCTGATCCAGGCGGCCAAGACGCTGGACGGTCTGGAGGGCGCCAACAGCGACCAGAACGCCGGTATCGCCATCGTCCGCCGCGCGCTGGAAGCGCCGCTGCGCCAGATCGCGACCAACGCCGCNGTCGACGGCGCCGTGGTGGCTGGCAAGATCCGCGAATCGTCCGACCCGGCCTTCGGCTTCAACGCCCAGACCGAGGAATATGGCGACATGTTCGCCTTCGGCGTAATCGACCCGGCCAAGGTGACCCGCACCGCGCTGGAAGATGCGGCTTCGGTTGCCTCGCTGCTGATCACCACCGAGGCGATGATCGCCGACAAGTAGGCCGACAAGGCCGCTCCGGCGATGCCGGGCGGCGGCGGCATGGGCGGCATGGACTTCTGATCCATCCCCATCGGGACTTGGCGAGGGCGGTCTTCGGGCCGCCCCTTTGCTTTGCGGCGCGCGGGGGCAGGCCCCGCGCAAGGCTGGTCTCTCCATCGCGGGCAGGGCCCGCGACGGCCTGGCGGGGGCGTTCCGCCCCGGCGTCCGGCTTGCGGCCGGACGCTCCCCTGAGAGTATTGGGGCAAAGAAGAAGCGAGGGCGGGGATGCAGGGCGGCGACAGCCGGCGGGGCGGACGGGGCGGGCGCGAGCCTGCTGATCTTTGCGCCGGTGCAGTTGTACCGGGGTGCCGATGGTGGNCTGATGCTGGAAAACCAGGCCTGCAACGGGCTGCGGCTGTGGGCCGAGAATTTTGACCGGGTGATCGCGGTGATGCCGCTGGTCGANGGGCCGGTGCCGTAAACCTGGGTGCCGCTGGAGGCGGTGGGGCCGGGGCTTGCGCGCATCGAGATCGAGACGGTGCCGATTGCCTGGCGGCTGCGGCCCTTTCTGAAGGCCTTGCCTGCGGTGCGGCGGATGTTCCGGGCGCGCATCGCCGAGGCGGATTACTGCGGGTTTTCCCTGGGCGGGTTGGTGGGCGACTGNGGGGCGGTGGGTTGTTATGAGGCCCATGCGATGGGGCGGCCGTTCTTTGTGTGGACCGACCGGGTGGAAAGCCAGGTGGAGCGCGGCACGGCGCGGACGGGGCCGACACCGCGGCGGCGGCTGAAGGCGCGGCTGACCTGGCGGGCGATGGCGGCGCTGGAACGCTGGGCGATCCGCCGGGCCGATCTGGGGCTGTTCCATGGGCGCGAGACCTTTGACGCCTATGCGCCCTATTCGCGCAATCCGCAGCTGGTGCATGACATCCATCTGCGCAAGCAGGACCGGATCGGGCCGGAGGCGTTGGCGGCCAAGGTGGCGGCGGCGGGGCGGGGNCCGTTGCGGATTGCCTATGTCGGGCGGGCGGATGCGATGAANGGGCCGCTGGACTGGGTGGCGGTGCTGGAGCGGCTGGCGGCGCGGGGTGTCGATTTCCGGGCGGAATGGCTGGGCACGGGCGACGAGGCGGCGGCGATGGCGGCGCGCGTCGCCGCGGCGGGACTGGGCGACAGGGTGGCGCTGCGCGGCTTTGTGGCGGACCGGGCGGCGGTGCTGGAGGCCTATCGCGGGGCGCAGGTCTTCCTGTTCTGCCACCGCACGCCGGAAAGCCCGCGCAACCTGATCGAGGCGCTGGTGTCGGGTACGGTGCTGGTGGGCTATGACGGCGCCTTTGCGCGCGACCTGATNCAGGCGCAGGGCGGCGGCGTGTTGCGGCCCATGGGCGANTGTCGAGGGCTGGCGGGGGCGCTGGCCGAGCTGGCNGGGGACCGGCTGCGGCTGGCCGGGCTGATTGGCCGGGCGGCGGCGGATGGGGCGCCGTTCAACGACGAGGACGTGTTCCGCCACCGCAGCGAGCTGATCCGGGACTTCCTGCCGCGGGGCTAGAGGCTTTGCCCATGCGGTGGGCGATCTGGGTCTTCTGGCCAAGCGTGACCTGTCGGTCGGGGAGGGTGACGCGGAAGCCCTCGCGTTCCCAGAAGGTGCGGCCGCGGGGGTTGGCGTCGAGCACGGCCAGGTAGATCGCGGTCTTGCCGCGGGCGCGGGCCTCGGCTTCCAGGTGGCGCAGCAGGTGCTGGCGCCCAGGCCGCGGGCGGCGGGCGAGACGATCATCAGGCCGAGATAGGCGTCGGTGGGGGTGGGGTAGTTCCAGCCCATCTCGGCGATGGCGATGAGGCGGGCCTGGTCGAAGAGGCCGAGGCGGAGGTCGGCCGGGTCGGCACCGGGGGCGCGTCGGTGAAGAATTCCTCGACCACTTCGTCATCGGGCGCGGCGTCGCGTTCCAGGCGGATGTAGTCGGCGGCTTCGTGCAGGAAGGCGAGGACGCGCGGGCGTTCGGTGGCGGGGTCGAGGGGCGGATGATCATGGGCGGGCGATGGCCAGGATGTCGAGCGTGGTGGTGTAAGCGGGGCGGGTGACGGTGACGCTGTCGCCGGGCTCGGCGCCCAGAAGAGCGCGGGCGAGCGNGGAATGCGGGGCGATGCGGCCGAGGGCGGCGTCGGCCTCGTCCTCGCCGGTGATTTCGTAGGTGGTCTCAAGGCCGGTTTCGTCGGCCACGGTGACGCGCAGGCCGAAGGCAACCTCGGTCAGGGGCTGGCTGGCCGGGTCGATGGGCAGTGCGCTGCGCAGGCGGGCCTCGAGATAGCGGATGTCGCGTTCGGCGGCGGCTTCGGGTAGCTTGTCCAGCCGGTCGGGACGGGCGCGGAGGCGCGCGAGTTCCTCTTGGGTGGCGGTCAGCCGCTCGCGCAGCGCGGCGAGGCCGCGCAGGGTGACATAGTTCGGATGGGGCGAGACGGGGAGGTCGGGCAGGGNGTCAAGCTCGCCCGAGCCTTCCTTGACGAAGGCGCGGCTCATGGCACGATCACCTCCAGCGGGTCGTAGTGCAGCCCTTCGCCCCAGGCAGCCCGGGCCAGGCTGTCGGGCTTGAACCGGATGCGGGTAAGGTCGTCGCGAGTGAAGAAGCGGCGGGTGGTGACGACGCCTTCGGGGTCTTGCCAGGCGGGGTCGAGTTGGCCCGCGGTCAGGGTACAGCGGAAGAAGAGCTCGACCTGGTGGAAGCCGGTTCTCGGGTCGTGGAACTCGTTGATCAGCGCGGGGGCGCCGACGGTGACGGTGAGGCCGGTTTCCTCGTACACCTCGCGGGCGAGGTTTTCGGGCAACGAGGTGCCGGAGTGGACGCCGCCGCCGGGGGCGGCCCAGAGGTCGGAACGGCCGCCGGGATAGGCGTTGACCAGCAGAAGCCGGTCCTGGTGCAGGATCAGCGCGCGGGTGGCCAGGCGGGGGTGCGGGTTTCATGGGCGGCCACGCTGGCGCGGGCCGCCCGGTTTGTCCAGTGTCAGGCGGGTACCCGTAGGATGGGCAATATTGCCCATCCTACCCGGGTTACGTTCCGACCAGAGAAGCCAGGACGAGGCGGCCAGGATCATCGCCACGCCCAGCCACAGCGTGCCTTCGGGCAGGTAGCCGAAGATCAGCCAGCCCACGAGGATGTTGGACAGGAGCTTCAGATCGTCGAAGGGCTGGACGAAGGCGGCATCGGCCGAGGCATAGGCGAGCGTCAGCAGGTGCTGCGCGGCCAGCATCAAGACGCCGCCTACCAGAAGCGCCAGAAGGATGGTGCCCGCCGGCCATTCGAAGCCCGCCTGCAGCGACAGCCCGGCATTGATGGGCGTCAACAGCGCCAGCAGCCACAGGGTGACGGTCTGGGGCTGTTCGGTGCGGGTCAGCCGTTTCGTGAGCAGCGAGGCGGCGGCCCAGAGAANGGCGGCGGCGAGCGGGTAGAGCGCGGCGGGGGTGAAGCCCTGATCCCAGGGGCGCAGCAGGATCATCGCGCCGGAAAATCCCAGGGCGGCGGCGCCCCAGCGGTTGGGGCCGACCCGTTCGCCCAGGAACAGGAAGGCGCCGAGCATGACGAAGAAGGGCGAGGTCATGACAAGGGCGATGACCTGCCAGATCGGCACGCCATGGGCCAGCGCCATGACGAAGGCCTGCACGCCGAAGGCCGAGACGACGACTCGCACGATGTGCAGCACCGGGTGCTGGGTGCGAAAGCCCGAAAGCCCCTGTTTCCAGACGAAGGGAAAGGCCAGCACCAGCGCGATGGCATATTGCCAGAAGGTGTCGGACTGCGGCTTGAAGCCCAGGTGGAAGGTGACGATCTGCGTCAGCGCATTGGCCAGCGCAAAGGCGATCCCGGCGGCGATCATGAAGAGCGCGCCCTTGAGGGATCGGGGTGGGTCTGATTCATATGTGTCTCCTTTCAAGACCACACATCAACCAGGGAAATGCGGCCTTCGCCCCGGCGGGGCCAGGGCGGCAGACACATTCTCTTTCATCCGGACTGTGACCGTCGGCCCCGGAGTTTCACCGGATCTGCTGACCCCCGTTTGCCGGGGGCGCTCGCGGGCTGTGACCGCCGGTGGGGAATTTCGCCCCGCCCTGAGAATACCGGGACGACCCCGGCGCAGAAGTGCTATGCGAGACGCGACGCGGGGGCAAGCGCTGCCGGTCTGCGAAGGTGCAAGGGCGATGTGCAGGAATGTGGTGAGGGCGGCGGCGCTGGCGCTGTTGGCGGGGCAAGCCGCGGCNGGGGAGTGCGTGGTGCTGTTGCACGGGCTGGCGCGGACCGAAACCTCGTTGGTGGCGATGGAAACGGCGCTGGCGGCGCAGGGCTGGCAGGTGGTGAACGAGGGCTATGCCTCGACCTCGGCCCCGCTGGACGCGCTTGCGGCGGGGGTGGGCGAGGGTNNCGCGGAATGCGCGCCGGGGTCGCGGGTGGATTTCGTGACCCATTCCATGGGCGGCATCCTGCTGCGGGTCTGGCTGATGCAAAACCGGCCCGAAAACCTGGGCCGTGTCGTCATGCTGGCGCCGCCGAACCACGGATCGGAAATCGTGGATGCCTTTGGCGAGTGGGAGGCTTTCCGCTGGATCAATGGCCCGGCGGGGATGGAACTGGGCACCGGGCCGGAGGGCGTGACCCTGACGCTGCCGGTGGTGGATTTCGACCTGGGGGTGATCGCGGCNAGCCGGTCGGTGAACCCGATCCTGTCATCGGTGCTGCCGGGAGAGGATGACGGCAAGGTGTCGGTCTCCTCGACCAAGGTGGAGGGCATGGCCGATCACATCGTGTTGCCGGTCACGCATACGTTCATGATGTTCTCGCCGGTGGTGATCGCCGAGACGGTGACTTTTCTGAAGACCGGCGCCTTTGCCCATGACATGACGCTGGCCGAGGCGGTGGCCCTGCTGGCGGGGAGCGGCGGATGAGAGAGACGACAGGCGCCTATGCAAGCATTGCCAAGGCGGTGTCGCGCTTTACCGGGCGGGCGGGGGTGTTCTTCCTGGCCGTGGCGACCATCGTGGTCTGGCTGGTGACGGGGCCGCTTTTCGGTTTTTCCGACACCTGGCAGCTGGTGATCAACACCGGCACCACCATCATCACCTTCCTGATGGTGTTCCTGATCCAGAACACCCAGAACCGGGATACTGCCGCGATCCAGCTGAAGCTGGACGAGCTGATCCGGGCGACCGAAGGCGCGCATAACGCCCTGCTGGACCTGGAAGAACTGGACGAGCGGCAGCTGGAGGCGTTCCGGCGCAACTACGAGGCGCTGGCCGCTTCGGCGCGCGACCGGCTGGAAAAGGGCGAGCGCGACACCGACACGCCCGAGGCGGTGATGCCGGTCAGCCCGCGCTTACCAGCCGGTTGACATGGCCCATCTTGCGGCCGGGGCGGGCCTCGCCCTTGCCATAGAGGTGGATCTGCGTGCCACGCTCGCGGGCGATCTGCGGCACGCGGGCGATGTCGTCGCCGATCAGGTTTTCCATCACCACATCGGCATGGCGCGACCCGTCGCCCAGGGGCCAGCCGGTGACGGCGCGGATGTGCTGTTCGAACTGGTCCACGGCACAGCCAAGCTGGGTCCAGTGGCCCGAGTTGTGGACGCGGGGCGCGATCTCGTTCACCAGCAGGCCCTTGGGCGTGACGAAGAGCTCGACCCNCAGCACGCCGACATAGTCGAGCGCGTTCAGGATGCGGGCAGCGATCAGCACGGCGTCGCTGCGCTGGCCGGGGGACAGGCGGGCGGGCAGGGTGGTGGTGCGCAGGATGCCTTCGCGGTGGATGTTCTCGCCGGGGTCGTAGGCCGCGACCTCTCCGGTCAGGCCGCGGGCGGCGATGACGGAGACCTCGCGGTCAAAGGCGATGAAGCCTTCCAGTACCGAGGGCGCGCCCTGCATGGCGGCCAGCGCGGCGGCGGCGTCGGCGGGGGCGGTCAGGCGGGCCTGGCCCTTGCCGTCATAGCCAAGCCGCGTGGTCTTCAGGATCGAAGNGGTGCCGATGCGGGTCAGCGCGGCGTCCAGGTCGGCGGCACTGGAGACGGCGGCATAGGGGGCCACGGTCAGGCCGATGGAGGTGAGGAAGTCCTTTTCCGCGATGCGGTCCTGGCTGATCGCCAGCGCGCGGCGGTTGGGGCGGATCGGGCGCAGGCTTTCGATCAGGTCCAGCGCGGCGGTGGGGACGTTCTCGAATTCATAGGTGACGACATCCACCGACTGCGCAAAGGCGGTCAGCGCCGCCACGTCGTCGTAAGGGGCGGTGGTGCAGCGGTGGGCGACATCGGCGGCGGGGGCGTTGGCGGCAGGTTCATAGATGTGGCAGCGGAAGCCCAGGCGGCTGGCCGCGACCGAGAGCATGCGGCCCAGCTGGCCGCCGCCGAGGATGCCGATTGTGGCGCCGGGNNGAAGGGGTTCAGTCATCCTGCGGCTCCTCGGGGATCGAGGCGGACAGGGCGTNNCGCGCCAGGCATCCAGGCGCTCAGCCAGCGCGGGGTCGTTCGTGGCGAGGATGGCGGCGGCCATGAGGCCCGCGTTGGCGGCCCCGGCGGCGCCGATGGCCATGGTGGCGACGGGAAAGCCCTTGGGCATCTGCACGATGGAGTAAAGGCTGTCGGCGCCGTTCAGGGCGCGGGTCTGGATCGGCACGCCCACCACCGGCACGCGGGTCTTGGACGCCATCATGCCGGGCAGATGCGCCGCCCNCGCAGCGGCGATGATGACCTTCAGCCCGCGCCCGGCCGCGGTCTTGCCATAGGACCACAGCCGGTCGGGCGTGCGGTGGGCCGAGACGATGCGCGTCTCGTAAGGCACGCCCAGCTCGTCCAGGATCAACGCGGCCTCTTTCATCGTGGGCCAGTCGGACTGGCTTCCCATGATGATTCCCACTTCGACGGCCATCGGCGCCCTCCGTCCGGTTGAAAGGCGGCACTAGCCTGCGGGGCAGGAGGGGTCAAGCAGTGCGGCGGCCCGCCATGGGGTGCACGATTTTTCTGCGAAAAATCGGTCCCGGCCCGGCGGTCAGGCGATGATGTCGGGGATCAGCTGATCCTCGATCTTCACGATCTGATCCTTCAGCACCAGCTTCTGCTTCTTCAGCCGCGCAGGGTCAGCTGGTCGGGCCGTCCGGTGCCTTCCATCGCGCGCACCGCCTCGTCGAGGTCGCGGTGTTCGCGCTTCAGCACCTCCAGCTTGATGCGCAGCATTTCGTCGAAGTTCAGTTCGGTGGCGGCATTCATCTGGCGCGGACCCTGAGTCCTTCTGGTTGACCCACAGGATATAGCGATTCGAAGCCGTTGCGGGAAGGATTCTGCATCGCTGCCGCAACTTGCCGGGCTTGCGGGGGCGGGGCGCGCCCCATATTCGGCGGGACGGGTGCCCGCATGGGGCCCGCCGGTCATGTCGCTTTGCCAAGGACATCGGTGATGACGAAACTTTCCCTGGGCTCCCACCCCTATCTTCTGGGGTTCGAACAGCTGGAACGGCTGGTCGAGCGGACGGCCAAGACCGCCGCCGAGGGCTATCCNCCCTTCAACATCGAGGCCACGGCGGAAAACGCCTATCGCATCACGCTGGCGGTGGCGGGCTTCCGCGAGGAAGACCTGTCGATCACGGTCGAGGACCGGCAGCTGGTGATCCGCGGCCGCCAGGCCGAGGACACGGGCGAGCGGGTGTTCCTGCATCGCGGCATCGCGGCGCGGGCCTTCCAGCGCAGTTTCGTGCTGGCGGATGGCGTCGAGGTGGCGGGGGCGCTTCTGGAAAACGGGCTTCTGCATGTGGACCTGAAGCGGTCGGTGCCGGAAACCGTGGTCCAGACCATTGCGATCCGCTCGGCGCGGAAGAAGGTTTGAGGAGGTCATCATGGATGTGAAATACGAAGCACTGCCGCGTGCGGGTGAACCCATCGTCTATGTGCGGCCGGTGAAGGTGGCGGATCTTCCCGACGAGGTGCGCGAACAGGCCGAAGGTCTGGACGTGATCTATGCCGTCCACCGCCCGAATGGCGAAAGGCTGGCCCTGGTGCGCGACCGGGCGATGGCCTTCGCGCTGGCGCGGCAGAATGACCTGGCGCCGGTGAACGTGCATTGATCCAGGTCGTTGCGCGACGGGATGCCGGTGGTGCAGCGTTGCACCCGAAGGCGTGTCCGTCGCGCCGATGGCTTGGGAGTGCAAGATGGCCGAGAGGTCTGGATATTCGGGGCTGCAGATCGGGTTGCACTGGCTGATTGCCGTGCTGATCCTGGCGAACTGGTTCCTGGGCGAGGGTGCCGAGGAAGTGATGGAGAAGATCGAGGAAGGCGCGGCCGACCCCGGATTNTTCCTGCATATTCCCATCGGTCTGCTGATCCTGGCGCTGGTGGTGCTGCGCATCGTGCTGAAGGTGGTGCGCGGCGGGCCGATGCCGCCCGGAGCGCCGGGATCGCTGCCGGTGAAGGCGGCNGCTGGTAACCATGCGGCGCTGTACCTGCTGATGCTGGCGGTGCCCCTGGGCGGCGCGATGGTGTTCTTCGCCGGTTTCGGCCAGTTTGGCGGTGTCCACGCGCTGGCGGCCAACCTGCTTATGGTTCTGGCCCTGGGGCACGCGCTGATCGCCCTGTATCACCAGTATGTCGTGAAGGACCGGCTTCTGCTGCGCATGATGCGGCCGGAATGACCTGAAGGGAATGACCTGAAGGTCCGGAAATGAAAAGCGCCGCCCCGGTTTCCGGGGCGGCGCTTTCGTTTCAGGTTCGGTCAGGACAAGGCTCAGGCCTTGATCAGGCCCATGCTTTCCAGCTTGAGCAGCACCTGGTGGGCGCAGCCGTCCACGTCGTTGCCTTCGGTTTCCAGCTTCAGCTCGGGCTTTTCCGGTGCTTCATAGGGGTCGGAAATGCCGGTGAATTCCTTGATCTTGCCTTCGCGGGCCAGCTTGTACAGGCCCTTGCGGTCGCGGCGTTCGCATTCCTCGACCGAGGTCGCCACATGCACCTCGATGAAGGCGCCGAAGGCCTCGATCATCTCGCGCACGGCGCGGCGGGTCGCGGTATATGGCGCGATGGGCGCGCAGATGGCGATGCCGCCGTTCTTGGTGATCTCGGAGGCGACATAGCCGATGCGGCGGATGTTGATGTCGCGGTGTTCCTTCGAGAAGCCCAGTTCCGAGGACAGGTGCTTGCGCACCACGTCGCCGTCCAGAAGCGTGACCGGACGACCGCCCTGTTCCATCAGCTTCACCATCAGCGCGTTCGCGATGGTGGACTTGCCCGAGCCGGAGAGGCCGGTGAAGAACACGGTGAAGCCCTGCTTGTCGCGCGGCGGCGAGGTGCGGCGCAGCTGGGTCACGACTTCGGGGAACGAGAACCATTCCGGGATGTCCAGGCCTTCACGCAGGCGGCGGCGCAGTTCGGTGCCCGAGATGTCCAGCACGGTGCAGCCTTCCGGAACCTCGTTGGCCGGGTAATACTGCGCCTTTTCCTGCACATAGACCATGTGCTTGAAGTCAACCATGGTCACGCCGATTTCGGCTTCGTGCTTCTTGAACAGCTCCTGCGCGTCGTAGGGGCCGTAGAAATCCTTGCCCTGGCTGTTCTTGCCGGNGTAAGCATGGTCGCGGCCGACGATGAAGTGGGTGACGCCGTGGTTGCGGCGGATCAGGCCGTGCCAGACGGCTTCACGCGGNNGTACCATGCGCATGGCCAGGTTCAGCAGGCTCATCGCCGTGGTCGAGGCCGGGTACTTGTCCAGCACCGCCTCATAGCAGCGCACGCGGGTGAAGTGGTCCACGTCGCCCGGCTTGGTCATGCCGACGACCGGGTGGATCAGCAGGTTCGCCTGGCTTTCGCGCGCGGCGCGGAAGGTCAGTTCCTGGTGGGCGCGGTGCAGCGGGTTGCGGGTCTGGAAGGCCACGACCTTGGACCAGCCGAGCTTGCGGAAATAGGCGCGAAGCTCGTTCGGCGTGTCGCGGCGGGCGCGGAAGTCATAATGGACGGGCGCCTGGATGCCGGTGATCGGGCCGCCCAGATAGACCTTGCTTACCACATTGTGCAGGTAGTTCACCGCCGGATGGGCCAGATCGTCGGCGCCGAAGACCTTTTCCGCCTCGTTCGCCTTGTTCGGCAGCCATTTGTCGGTGACCGACATGATCGCCAGGATCACGCCTTCGGCGTCGCGCAGNNCGATGTCCTGGCCGGGCTGGATGGTTTCGGCGAACTTTTCGTTCACGTCCAGGGTGATCGGCATCGGCCACAGCGTGCCGTCGGCCAGGCGCATGTTTTCGACCACGCCGTCGTAATCGGCCTGGCTCAGGAAGCCCTTCAGCGGATAGAACCCGCCGTTCATCAACAGCTCCAGGTCGCAGACCTGGCGCGCGGTCAGGTCCCAGGACGGCAGGGCCTTNNAGGCTTCGTGCTTCAGCTTCTGGGCGGAGTCGTAGGAAACATAAAGCTCCGGCACCGGAGCATGATTCGGAAGGGACATCTATCGGACCTTTTCGCAATGGGCGCGATCGCCGGGCATGGGCTGCCCTTGCGTCGGGGCGGCCATAGCGCGGGAAATGGCCCAAATGCAAGGATCGCAGGCGGCTTCGGCAGCATTTTGCCCCGGATTTCGGCAGGGCACCGCCCGATTTCGCGGCAGATGTTGCTGCGGTGCAGCATAGGTTGCCCGTGGAGGCGCTGCCTTGCGCAGATTGTAGCGGTTAGGGCGATCAGCCCTGTTCCGCCAGCCATCTTTCGGCATCCAGCGCCGCCATGCAGCCCATGCCAGCCGAGGTGACGGCCTGGCGATAGACATGGTCGGTCAGGTCGCCCGCGGCAAAGACGCCGGGGATCGAGGTTCGGGTCGAGCCGGGTTCGACCTTCACATAGCCGCCGGCGTGCAGCTCCAGCTGGTCCTTCACCAGCTCGGACGCCGGGGCGTGGCCGATGGCGACGAAGAAGCCGTCGCAGGGGATCACGATTTCGGCGCCGGTCTGGACATTGCGNNCGCGCACGCCGGTCACGCCAAGCGGCGCCTCGGTGCCGAGGATTTCCTCGACCGTGGTGTTCCAGACCACCTGAATCTTCGGGTGCTTGAACAGCCGGTCCTGCATGATCTTTTCGGCGCGGAAGCTGTCGCGGCGGTGGATGACGGTGACTTTGGTGGCGAAGTTCGTCAGGAACAGCGCCTCTTCGACCGCGGTGTTGCCGCCGCCGATCACCACGACCTCGCGGCCCCGGTAGAAGAAGCCGTCGCAGGTGGCGCAGGCCGAGACGCCGAAGCCCTTGAACTTTTCCTCGGTCGGGATGCCCAGCCATTTGGCCTGCGCGCCCGTGGCCAGGATCACCGCATCGGCGGTCCAGCGGGTGCCGCTGTCGGTTTCGGCGGTGAAGGGACGGGTCGGCAGGTCAAGCGTCGTGACGATGTCGGTGATGANCCTCGGCCCCATCTCGCGCGCATGGTGTTCCATGCGCACCATCAGCTCGGGGCCTTGCACCGTGGTGTCGCCGGGCCAGTTCTCGACCTCGGTGGTGATGGTCAGCTGGCCGCCGGGCTGCATGCCCTGGATCAGCACCGGGTTCAGCATGGCGCGCGCGGAATAGACGGCGGCGGTATAGTAGGCGGGGCCCGAGCCGATGATCAGAACCTTCGTATGCCGCGTCTCGCCCATGATCTGCCTCGCTTGCCGATGGTGGCCCGATATAGGCGGCGGCGGGGGCGGCGAAAAGGGCTGCGACATCGGGCAGGATTGCCGCAGGTTCCGGCATTCCGTGACGATTTCTTTCCCTAGGACGAAAGAATATTGCGCGCGCCGACCTCCGGCCCTAGAGAATGCCCATCACCAGGGAGCATCCGATGGCCCAATCGCGTCTCGACCCGATCGACCGCCGCATTCTGACCGAGCTTCAGGCCGACGGGCGGATGACCAATGTCGAACTTGCCAAGCGCGTTGGCATCTCGGCGCCGCCCTGCCTGCGCCGGGTCAGGACGCTGGAGGAGGCGGGCTACATCAAGGGCTATCACGCCGACATTGATGCCCGGGAACTGGGCTTCGAGGTGCAGGTCTTCGCCATGGTGCGGCTGCACAGCCAGGCCGAGGCCGACCTGTCGGCCTTCGAGGGGCGCTGCCGCGCCTGGCCGCTGGTCCGCGAATGCCACATGCTGAACGGCGAGATCGACTTCATCCTGAAATGCGTGGCGCCCGACCTGTCGTCGTTCCAGAGCTTCCTGACCGAGGAACTGCTGCGCGCCGACAACGTGGCCAGCGTGAAGACCAGCCTGGTCATCCGCTGCGCCAAGGACGAACCGGGCGTGCCCTTCGACGTGCTGGAAGCCCGCATCGCGCGCACTGCCTGATCTGCAGGGCGGCTCCCTCCCCCTTTGGGGGAGGGCTGGGGTGGGGTCCCCGCCAAACCCCGGCCCGAAATGGAAAGACCGCCCCTTCTGGCGCCAGAGGAGCGCCGGGACGGTCTTGCCGAGCAACCGGCACCTCCGCGGGCAATGTCGGTCTGGTAGCCTCAGACCTTCATCGCGACCCTGGCGGGCTGCCTGTAAGCCGGAAAATGGCCTGAACCGCGCGGCCTGTCAAAGTTTCTCCAGAATCCGGGATGGCGCGTGAACGGTGGCGGCGGATCGGCTAGGATTGTCGCCGAGCGCGCGACCGGCTGCCACAATTGACGCGCGGCGCGATTCGGAAGCCCGCCTCCCGGCCGTAAATGCCGAAGGGCCGGGGTATCCCCGGCCCTTCGGCACATTGCCAAGGCTGTGGTTCAGCGCGCGGCCAGGGCCGGGCGGCGGGGCGCGGCAGCCGGGCGCGGCGCGGCGGTCTTCATCGGTTCGGGACGGCGGCGTTCGCTGCGGGTCCAGGGCATAACCGTCTGCACCTCGGTTGCGGTGGCGATCATCGACTTCATCCAGCGGCGTTCGGTCTTCATCTTGGTCTCCTGTCCGTTCCGGTTGCTTAACGACCTGGTCTGTCCGGCGGTTGAGGCCAATCTCACCCCGCTTTGCGGCACCAGTCGGGCAGGGCGGAGGGAAGATTCTGGCCTTTGCCGGGCGGGGCCGCCGACAATGTGGCGCGGCAACAGAACCCGCGCGCGGCCAAGGATTACAGGCGATCCAGTGAACAATCGGGACAGGCGTTCCGGTGGGGCCAGGGCCAAATGCGGCAGCACCGCGGCACCGCAGCGCCGGACTCGGGCGGCCAGCGGGTCAGAGCGTGATGACCGAGATCAGACGGCCGTAATCGGCCTCGCCGGCATGAGTCGTGCGGCGATAGGAAAAGAATCGCTCGGGGTCGCGGTAGGTGCAGTGGCGCGTCCATTCGGCATGGCCGACGCCCGCGGCGCGCAGGCGCATCAGGCCGAAGGTAAGCAGATCGAACATCGCCTTGCCGTTCGGGCCATTGGCGAAGAACCGGGCATTGTCGCGGTCATCGTCAAGGAACCCCTCGACGAATTCGTCGCCCACCTCATAGGCGGCCTGGCTGATGGTCGGCCCGATCACCGCCACGATCTCCTCGCGCCGGGCGCCCAGGCCCAGCATCGCCTCGACCGTCGCTTCCAGCACGCCGTCGCGGGCGCCGCGCCAGCCGGCATGGGCCGCGCCGATCACCCCGGCCCCGGCATCGGCGAACAGCACCGGCTGGCAATCGGCGGTCAGCACGCCAAGCGCCAGGCCCGGCGTTGCCGTCACCATGGCATCTGCCCGGGGCCGCCCTTCGAAGGGCGCGTCCACCACCAGCACATCGGCGGAATGCACCTGGTTCAGGGTCAGCAGATGATGCGGCTCGACCCNCATCGCCTCGGCGACGCGGGCGCGGTTGATCGCCACCACTTCGGTCAGGTCGCTGGAGCCGGGGCCGCAGTTCAGCCCGGCAAACACGCCCGAGGACGCCCCGCCCTTGCGGGTAAAGAAGCCGTGGCGGGGCTTCAGGGCCTGCGAGGTGATCTTTTCCAGCATGGGTCAGGGCCTCGTGGCGGGCGGGTCGAATCCGGGTGGCAGCGGCGTGCCGAGGGCATGAAGCGCCAGCGCCTTGAACAGGGAACCCATTTCCGCCGGATCGGTCAAGCGGTGCAGGGCGGCGCGGTGGCTGTCCAGCGCCGCGCCGGTCANGTCCTGGGCAAGCCGCTGAGCGCGGGCGGCGATGCCGAGGCGGTTCAGCAGCAGGCCCTGGTCGGTCAGGCCGCTGTGGGAACCCGCGCGCTGCGCCAGCGCCTCGAAATCCACATGGGCGGTCAGGTCGGCCTGGCCTGGATTGGCCAGCGGGTCTTCCATCCGGTGCGCGCGCAGCGCCTGCAAGGTGTCGCCCTTCGACCGCCAGCCGCCATAGTCCACGATCAGCGCGGCCCCGCCATGGGCNNGCAGGCGGCGGCCGATCTCGGCCATCACGGGTTCGGCGGCGGGGCACAACTCGACCACCGTGCCGGGCGGGTCTGCCGCAAAGCGTGGGCCGGGGATCGCGGGCGCCACCGGGTCCGACAGGCCGAAGGCCAGCGCGCCGTCCCTCAGCCCAACGATCCGCTCGCGCCAGAGGGAGCCGTCGCGCTGGAACTGGCGGATGGGCAGGGCGTCGAAGAACTCGTTGGCCAGAAGGAACAGCGGCCGCCCCGGCAGCGCCGCGGCATCGTCCTCCCAGGTGACGGGATGGCTGCCAAGCGTCCGCCGCTGCACCTGCCGCAGCACCGGCGAGGCTTCGACCAGCACCACCTGCGCCGCGGCGTGAAAGCCCGGAACGGCACGGGTGGCGCGCAGGACATCGGCCATCAGCGTGCCGCGACCGGGGCCAAGCTCGGCCAGAGTGAAGGGGGCAGGTGCGCCCTGGTCCAGCCAGGCCTGCGCCAGGCAAAGGCCCAGAAGCTCGCCAAACATCTGGCTGATCTNCGGCGCGGTGGTGAAATCNNGCGCAGCGGCGCCGAAGGGGTCGCGCGTGGCGTAATAGCCGTGCTGGGNGTGCAGCAGACATTCGGCCATGTACTCGGCCACGGTGATCGGCCCGGTGGCGGCGATGCGACGGGCCAGAAGCTCCGCCAGCGGCGTCATGCGGCCCGGGACCGGGCGATGAACCACAGGCCGACCGCGATCATCGGCAGCGACAGAAGCTGGCTNNCCATGGTCAGGCCCCAGCCGTTCAGCTGCAAGGCCAGGCCAAGCGGGTTGCCGGGGGTGATGAACTGGGCGTCGGGCTGGCGCACGAATTCCACCAGGAACCGCGCCAGCCCATAGCCTGCGATGANAAGGCCCATCAGCTTACCGGGGAACCTGAGCCAGCCGCGGCGGAAGGCCAGCAGCAGGATCAGGGCGCCAAGGATCAGACCTTCGAGCACGGCTTCATAGAGTTGGCTGGGGTGGCGGCCGCAGAGCCCCTCGATGCCGGGGCAGCTCTGCGCGGCCTCGCCGGGGAAGGCCACGCCCCAGGGCAGCGTGGTGGGGCGGCCCCAGAGCTCGGCGTTGATGAAGTTGGAGAGGCGGCCGAGGAAAAGTCCCGGCGTGACCGACAGGGCCAGGAGGTCGCCCATCGACAGCATGGGGATGGCTTCGCGGCGGCAGAAAATCAGGTTTACGGCGACGACGCCCAGGAAGCCGCCGTGGAAGGACATGCCGCCTTCCCAGACCTTCAGGATGTCGAAGGGATGGGTCAGGTAATGCCCGGGCTGGTAGAACAGGACGAAGCCGAGCCGCCCGCCGAGGATGACGCCCAGGATGGCCCAGGTCAGGAAGCGTTCCAGCTGTTCGGGCGCCAGCGGCGCGTTNNTGGCAGGGCCCCAGAGGGCGGGGCGGCGGATTGCGGCCAGGACCAGGCGCCAGGCGATGAGGATGCTTACGATATAGGCCAGGGCATACCAGCGCAGGGAAAACGTCAGGCCGCCGAGGCCGATGGTGAAGACCTCGGGCGAGAGGGGCGGGAAGGGAAGGGGGTCACTTGCTCCACGCCGGGCGTTGTCGGGCGGGCGGGGGCGGTTGTCAACCGTGGCTTGCCGGGGCGCGGGCGCGGGGCCATATAGGGGCCAGCCAGAGGAGTTCCGCCATGCAGACCCGGTCCAAGATNCTTGACGACCTGTCCCAGCTGATGACCAATGCCATGGGGGTGGCGCANGGCGCGCGGACCGAGGCCGAGACGGCCATGAAGGGGCTGATGGACCGCTGGCTGGCCGACCGGGACTTCGTGACTCGCGAGGAATTCGATGCCGTCCGGGCCATGGCCCAGAAGGCCCGCGAGGAAAACGAGGCCCTGGCGGCGCGGCTGGCGGCCCTGGAGGCCAAGCTGGGCGGCTGAGGGCGTCCGAGCTCGGACGCTTTCGGCGCCAATGAAATCAATGGCTTGCGCGGGCAGATTAACTTGACTTAAGAATTGCCCGCGGGATCGGCCGGAACGGCTGACGCGCCAGGATTCATTCGATATTCGGAATATGTATTGACAGCGACTTCGCGCCCGGCAACCGTTTGCCGGGGAAGCGAGGAGCCGGGATGATGTCGCGGGGTTTGGCGTCGGGCGGACCGGGCCGGGCGGGGAAACGAGTTTTCTGCGAAAACTCGGGAGGACGAGTTTTCTGCGAAAATTCGGAACCTTCGCAGAAGGATCGTGGGGCGGAGTTTTCTGCGAAAACTCGTGCGTCGGCAGGGGCGCGACGGCGCGGGGGCTTGGGGGAGGATGGGCAGGATTGCCCATCCTACGGGTCGGTCATGACCACCCTGGCGGTCATCCAGCACACCGAGGCTGAATATCTGGGCCTGATCGAGGATCATTTCGAGGGCCGCAATATCCGCTTCCGCTATTTCCGGCCCTTTGCCCATGGCGGCACGCTGCCGATGATGCCCGAGGGGTTCGACGGGCTGATCCTCCTGGGTGGCGGACCCTATGGCGTGGTGAGCGGCTCGATCCTGCCGAGCTTGGGGCCGGAACTGCGGCTGGTGAAGGACTTCCTCGCGGCGGGGAAGCCCGTTCTGGGCATCGGTCTGGGCGCGGTGATTCTGGCGGTGGCGGTAACGGGGGGCGCTNNGGAGGCGCCGCTGCGCATGGAGGTTGTCGAAGCCGAACCTGAGTCGGCGACTTGGCTTTCCGGCGTGGGGCCATTTCCGCTGGCGCTTTACCTGCGCGACGCGCCCTTGCTGCCCGAAAATGCCACCATCCTGGCGCAGTCTGCTGCAGGTGAACCTGTGGTCTGGGAGGCCGGGAAGGCGCTGGGGTTCCTGGGCCATCCCGGTGCCAAGCGCGGCATGGTGGAAGACCTGGCCATGGAATTTGCCGAGATGCCAGAAGAGCTTCTGCAAGGGCTGACCGCCTTGGGCGCGGCTCAGGCCGAGATTGCCGAAGCCCTGGGTCCCCTGGTCACAGCCATCGTGGCCCGCGCCTACTGGATGTGAGGCGCCGCGTCGCGGCGTCTTATTGCCGCCCTGCGGCGTGAGACTCTGGTTGACATGCAAATTTTCATATATGAGATTTTGGCGAAAGGCTGGCGCAGACCGGCACGACCAGCGGCCGCCGGTGAGCCCGCGTCAGGAGGACGACATGGCAAAGAAACTGATCATCATTCTGGTCAACACCGACCCGCGCAATGGCGAGGAACTGGGGGCGCCGTTCTTCCAGGCGACCGTGGCGGCGGCGATGGATTACGAGGTGGATGTGGTCTGCACCGCGACCGCCACTTANCTGATGAAGAAGGGCGTGGCCGAGGGTCTGGTGGTGAAGCCCGGCTCGCCCAAGACGGTGTACGATTTCATCAAGGATGCCCACGAGGCCGGGGCGAAGTTCTACTGCTGCTCGCCCAACCTCGACCTGTTCGACATGACCGAGGACGACCTGATCCCCGAATGCGAAGGCATCGTCGGCGGCGCCAAGGTCATCGAGGACATCATGGAAGACGATGACGCCAAGGTCCTGACCTACTGACCGTCATCCATTGCCAGCCACCGGGGAGGGGGCCAGCCATGACCGCAATGCCGCGCGCCAGCGATCCTGTTTCGGCCACTCCGGTGGTGTCCCAGGCAAAGATGCAGGCCATCTTCGACGACATCCGGGGCCATGCGCTGTATGACCACGAAATCCACGGCTGCCTGAACTGCGGTATCTGCACGGCCACCTGCCCCTCGGCGCACTACTACGATTACTCGCCGCGCGAGATTGTCCAGCTTCTGTGGACCGAGAACCTGGATGGCATCTACGATGCGATGCAGGAAAAGATCTGGGCCTGCGCCCAGTGCTATACCTGCGCCGCGCGCTGCCCCTTCGAGAACTCGCCCGGCGGCCTTGTGATGATCATGCGCGAGGTGGCGATCAAGCACGAGCTGGAGTCGGTGAAGGAAGTGCTGCGGCCGTTCAGCCGGGTGCTGCTGAAGGTAATCTCGACCGGCAACCAGCTGGCGCCGAACATGATCACCAAGGAGGCCTTNCCCGACTGGGGGCCGAACGTGGCCAAGGTGGATGCGCCCTTGATGATCCTGCGCAAGGCCATCCCGATGCCCACCATGCACACGCTGGACACGGCCTGGGAGGTGAACCTGCGCACCTCCGTCGAGCTGTACACGATCTGGAAGGAAACCGGCGTTCTCGACCAGCTGGAAACGGTGGACGAGAACCTCTTCGACGTTGTCTCGGACGTGATGGATGAGAAGCGCGAGGAGTGGGAGGACTGGCTGGACGAGCAGGACGACGAGGACGACGACGACTGATCCACGACCGGGGATCGGAAGCAGCGGCGAAGGAGGAAACGCATGACTGGACCGACCGAGAAGGGGGCGCCTACAACGGCTTTGGCGCCGACTGGCAGGCCACGCGGCTGACCCCGGCCGAGGCGCGGCGCGCGACCGATTGGGTCGAGGCCAAGATCGACAAGCGCGCGCTTCTGACCGGCAAGGAGCGCAAGGAAGACGTGCGCGACATCATGTGGCAGCTGGAGAAGGACGGGGAAATCCTGGTCCATCGCGTCGGCGACCACAACAAGCCGGTGATGGCCAAGACGCTGTACGGCTGGGACAAGAAGATTCCCACCGACAACCTGTGGCACCACAAGTCCTGCGGCCAATGCGGCAACATTCCGGGCTATCCGTCCTCGGTCCTGTGGATCCAGAACCAGCTGGGCGTGAATTACCTGGACGAGACCGACCAGACCTCTTGCACGGCGTGGAACTACCACGGCTCGGGCATCGGCAACGTGGTGTCGCTGGCGGCGGTGTTCCTGCGCAACTTCCACCAGGCCTATGTCAGCGCCAAGGCGCAGGGCCTGCGCNNGGGGACCTATTACCCGCTGGTGCATTGCGGCACGTCCTTCGGCAACTACAAGGAAATCCGCGGCTTCCTGCTGCATTCGGCCGAGCTGCGCGAGCAGGTGAAGACGATCCTGGGCAAGCTGGGGCGGCTGGTGGATGGCAAGCTGCTGATCCCGGAAGAGATCGTCCACTATTCGGAATGGCTGCACGTCGTGCGCCACCAGATCGCCGAGCGCCAGACCATCGACGTGTCGAACATCCGGTCCACGGTGCATCCGGCCTGCCATGTCTACAAGATGGTGCCTGAGGACGTGATCTATGACGATACCGTCATGGACGGCAACCGCGTGGCGGTGACGACCGGGCTGTTGCAGGCGCTTGGCACGCAGGTCATCGACTATTCCACCTGGTACGACTGCTGCGGCTTCGGCTTCCGCCACATCATCGGCGAGCGCGAATTCACCCGCAGCTTCGCCATCGACCGCAAGATCAAGGTGGCGGTGGAAGAGGCGCGGTCGGATGTGATGATCGGCCACGACACCGGCTGCATCACCACGCTGGACAAGAACCAGTGGATCGGCAAGGCGGTGGACAAGGTCTATGCGCTGCCGGTGATGGCGGATTGCCAGTTCGCGGCGCTGACCATGGGGGCGCATCCCTACAAGCTGGCGCAACTGCACTGGCACGCCTCGCCCTTCGAAACGCTGCTCGAGAAGATGGGCATCGACTGGGAGAAGGCGAAGGCCGAATTCGAGGGCTATCTGGAAGAGGTGAAGGCGGGGCGGATCGAGACGCTGTACGATCCCAAGCGCGCCATCACCTCGGGGCCCGGATATGTGAAACCCAAGGCTCTGGTGGGGACCGACAAATGACGAAGCCTGTTCTGATCGTGGGCGGCGGGTAAGCCGGGCTTGCCGCGGCCCATGCGCTGGAGGCGGCGGGCAAGAAGGTGGTGCTGGTCGAGAAGGAGCATGTCCTGGGCGGCGCGCCGATCCTGTCGGGCTATGCCCGGCTGGTGCCAAGCCATGAATGGGCCAAGGACGCCATCGGCGGCATGGTCGACCGGGTGACCAACAAGGCCAATGCCGACATCCGGATGGGCACGCAGGTGCAAAGCTTCCACGGCGAGCCCGGCCACTTCGTCGCCAAGCTGAAGGACGGCCAGACGGTCGAGGCGGCGGCGGCGATCCTGGCCACCGGCTTCACCCACTTCGACAGTGTCAACAAGCCGGAATGGGGCTTCGGCACCTACCCGGACGTGGTGTCCACCGTGCAGGTCGAACAGATGATCTCGTCCGGCCGCGGCATCCGCTGCCCTTCGGACGGGCGGGTGCCGGAACGGGTGGCGATCCTNTTGTGCGTGGGCTCGCGCGACCGCCAGATCGGGCGCGAATGGTGTTCCAAGATCTGCTGCACGGTGTCGGCCAATATCGCGATGGAAATCCGCGAGATGTCGCCCAAGACCAACGTCTACATCTACTACATGGACATCCGCACCTTCGGCCTTCTGGAAGGCGAGTTCTACTGGAAGAGCCAGGAAGAGGCGAAGGTCAAGTACATCAAGGCGCGCATCGCCGAGGTGACCTCGCGCGATGGTAGGCTGTTGGTGAAGGGCGAGGACACGCTGGTGAAGCGGCCGATCTCGATCCCCTTCGACATGGTGGTGCATGCCATCGGCATGGACCCGAACGTGGACAACATGACGCTGTCCTCGGTCTTTGGCGTCGGCCTCAACCGCTGGGGCTATATCGACAAGGCCTCGACCTACATGCACATCGCCGAGACCAACCGGCCGGGCGTGTTTGTCGCGNNCTCGGCCTCGGGGCCGGAGACCATCGACGATCCCATCGCGCAGGGCCATGCCGCCGCCATGTCGGCGCTGAACATGCTGCGTCACCCGATCCAGATGGCGGCCGAGTGATGTTCGACTGCGCCGCAGGATCGCCGAAGACCCGGCGCCCGCCGCGGCGCCGGTGCTGGACCTGTCGGGTCCGCGGCTGCGCCGGGCGCTTTCCGACCTGGCCAGCGCGGCCGAACCGACCGGTGGGGTGGAACGCTATATCACCGCACTGACGCTGAAATCCGCGCTGTTCGCCGAGATGCTGACGGGCGGCGCGGTGGCCGAGATGACGGAAGAGGCCTTCCTGGACCTCGCCGCCTTCATCACCCCGGTGCGGCGCAGGGTGGGGGCGGAACTGGCGCTGTCCGGTTTCGCGCCGATGCACCGCGCCGTTGCCTTGCTGGTCGAGGGGATGGAGGACACCTCCACCGCCGACGCCCGCATGGCCGCCTTTTGCGAGACCTGGCCGCAGGACAAGGCGCATCGCTGGGTGCGCGACCTGGGCGCCGAGCTCTTGCATTTTGCCGACCCCGAGCGCTATCCGCTGATGACCCGCTGGGTCTGGGACGCGAAGGTGGCGACCGGCGTGCTGCGCGAGGTCTGGCATGCCGACGACATCGACGCCGTCACCATCGACGTGCCCGACAGTTACCTGACCTTCGCCACCCTGCGCGCCGAGCTGGACGGTTTCCTGGTAAGCGAGGGCGTCTATCGCGACCGGCCCTTCATGGCCGACCTGATGATGGCCCATGTCTATGCTGGCTACATCAACGATGCCGGGGGCCAGTATCTGCGGTCCGATTTCACCATCGAGGGCGATCCGATGCTGCACACGCGGCGGATGCTTGGCCTCGACGCCGTCGATACCGAGACCGGCCGCACCCGGCTGCGTCTGGTCGATGGCACGGCCCATGTCCTTGGCGGCCTTGCCGCCCTTCCCGAACCGGAGGCCTCCCATGCCGATCCATGAGAAATCGCTGATCCGGCCGGAAAACCTGGTCGTGCAGGACAACCTTGTCATCGACGGNGTGGACGTGTCGGGCCACTGGTCCACCTTCATCACCTCGCGCGCCGTCACCGACTATAACGAGAACCTCCAGGACGAGATTGCGGCCCTGCCGGGCGGCGAGAACATCCACCGCTGCTGGCAATGCGGGTCCTGCACCAATGCCTGCACGGTGAACGCGGTGAACCCCGAGTTCAACCCGCGCTACTGGATCTACCTGATCCGCCTGGGCATGGAAGAGGAACTGCTGCGCGACAAAGACATCATCTGGCAATGCGTGTCCTGCAACAAATGCACCTATGCCTGCCCGCGCGACGTGGTGCCCGAGGCGGTGATGAAGGCCACCGCGCATTGGCTGGAGCTGAAGGGGCACACGGAAAAGAGTCCCTCCACCCATTTCGACGAAGGCTTCACCGAGCAGATCCTGAAGACCGGCAAGATCGAGGAAGGCCACACGCTGCGCACCTTCTTCAAGCGCACGGGCCAGCCCTTGAACCAGCCCTGGCTGGTGGCGCTGGTGACCGGCCTCGTGAAGCGGTTCCCGGTCTTCTACCTGATGCGGCTTGGCATCTACGGCGTGTTCCGTCCCCGCACCTGGGGCTGGTCGCGCACGGGCCGTGCCATCGAAGAGTACATCCACGAACGCGAGGCCGCCAATCGTGCCGCGCTCGGCCTGGACAAGGGAGGGCACTGAGATGGCGGGCGACATGAAGAAGGTCGGCTACTACCCCGGCTGCGCGCTGGAAGGCACGGGGCACGCCTACAACCGCTCGACCAAGGAGGTCGGCAAGGCCCTGGGCCTGGACCTGGTGGAGTTGAAGAACTGGAACTGCTGCGGCGCGATGGAGGTCAAGAACATCGACCCGCAGGTGCAGACCTATCTGTCGGCGCGCAACCTGACGATTGCCAAGGACATGGGCTTCGAAAAGGTGATGGCGCCCTGCAACGGCTGCTATCACAACCTGAAGAAGGCCGAATACGACCTGAAGAACAACGCCCATGCCGTCGAGGTGAACGAGCGGATTTCCAGGAAGGCGGGGCACGCCACCTATCAGCCGGGGCAGGTGGAAACCATCCACGCGCTGGACTGGATCAAGAACGCCATCGGCGAGGAAGAGCTGGCGCGGCGGGTCAAGCACAGCCTGAAGGGCATGAAGGTGGCGAACTACTATGGCTGCATGTACACGCGGCCGCGCCACATCTTCCCGGAAAAGGACAAGGGTCCGGGCAGCGAATCGACGCTGAAGCCGCATTTCATGGACGATCTTCTGGGCGCGGCGGGGGCCGAGAACGTGGAGTTTCCGCTGAAGACCGCCTGCTGCGGCGGGGCACATGCGCTGTCGGACAGCGATACCTCGACCAAGCTGGTGCTGAACATCCTGGAAACCGCCGAGGCCTGCGGCGCCGAGGTGATCGCCACCGAATGCCCGACCTGCCACACCGGGCTGGAGATGCATCAGGTGCGGGCCGAAAAGGTGCTGGGCCGCAAGACCAAGGTGAAGATCCTCTACTTCACCCAGCTTCTGGGCATGGCGCTTGGCCTGTCGGCGAAGAAGGTCGGCGTGAATGAGCTGATGTCCGATCCGTCGGACCTGTTGCGGGCAAAGGGGCTGGGATGACGGTGGTCGAGCCCTTCCCGGCGCTGATGGCGCGGGTTGATGCAACGCTGGCTGCGCCTGTCGCGGCCCGCAACGCATTGGCGGAGGCCGAGGCCAATCTGGCCGAGGGCGAGGCGGTGCTGGAGGCCTGGCTGACCTCGCGCGGGGTGGAGCCGACCGAGGAAACGGTCGAAGGCTTCCGCCTGCTGGCGCTGCACCGGCAGGGCGCCCGCGGCGATCCGTCCTTCAATGCCTGTCGAGAAACCTGCCGCGAGTTGGTATACTTGCGCAATGTCGTGGCGCTTCATGAAGACGACCCCGAAGAGGCGGCGCGCGCGCTGCGGCTGCAGGCCATGGTGCTGAAACATCTGGCGCTTTTCATCGGGGGCAAGTTGCAGGAAGCTGGCCTCGGCGAATTCTGCTGTTCGGCGCGACCCTTGCGCGCGAACGAAACACCCGGTCCCGCCCGAACTGCGGCCGGACCCGATTGAAGGAGACAAGCGATGCCCGTGGTCAAAGGCTGCAACCTTCCCGACGAGCTGTTCTATGACGTGCCGAACAACCTGTGGTACCGGCCCGAGGCGGACGGCACCTATACCGTCGGCATGACGGTGATCGCCACCGGCATGGCCGGGGCGCTGGTGGCCTTCACGCCCAAGAAGGCGGGCAAGACCATCGAGGGCGGCAAGTCCGTGGCCACCATCGAAAGCGGCAAGTGGGTGGGTCCGGCGAAGATCGGCTTCGATGCCGAGATCGTGGCGGTGAACGACGTGCTGGGCGGCAATCCCAAGCTCGCCAACACCGACACCTACGGCCAGGGCTGGATGGTGCGGGTGAAGCCGGTCGATGCCTCGAAGCCCGCCACGGTGCTGGTGCCGGGCACGGCGGTGGCTGCACCTTACGAGGCCAAGATGGAGGCCGACGCCTTCGCGGGCTGCGCGGCCTGAACGTAACGGGGCTGTCGCCCGGCATGGGGCCGGGCGGGCCCGCATGCCGCCGGGCTGGCGGCGGGGAGATGGGAAATGCTCGACGAAAGCAATGCGAAGTCGATGTCGATCATCGTGACCAAGGGCACGCTCGACTGGGCCTACCCTCCGTTCATCCTGGCGACCACGGCGGCGGCCATGGGGCTGGAGGTGACGATGTTCTTCACCTTCTACGGGCTGGGCCTTCTGAAGAAGGACCTGAACCTGAAGGTCTCGACCCTTGGCAATCCGGCCATGGAAATGCCGATGGGCGGCATGCATCTGGCGATGCCGAACATCCTGGCCGCGCTGCCGGGGGCCTCGGCGCTGACCTCGTCGATGATGAAGGATCTCATCAAGAAGAAGGGCGTGGCCTCCATCGAAGAGCTGCGCGACCTGGCGGTCGAGGCGGACGTGAACATGATCGCCTGCCAGATGACCATGGACCTGTTCGAGCTGAAGAAAGAGGACATGATCCCCGGTCTGACCATCGGCGGCGCCGCGACCTGGGTCGAGGCGGCGACGAAATGCGACATCAATCTGTATATCTGAGGAAGACAAGACATGGCCGACCAGGTTCTTGACGCGAAGGGCTTGAACTGCCCGCTGCCGATCCTGAGGACGAAGAAGATGCTGAAGGACATGCCGACCGGCGCCACGCTGGAAGTGCAGGCCACCGATCCGGGCGCCGTGAAGGATTTCGAAGCCTTCTGCCGCACCACCGGCAACGAGCTGGTGGAACATCACGTCGATGGCAAGGTCTACTACTTCACCATCCGCCACACCGGCTGACGCCTGCCGCTGCGACCGGGCTGCCGCCGGCACGCGGCGGCCCGTCCCTTTGGCCCACCCGGCCGCCGAACCGGATTGATCTGATGACGCAACCCACGCTTGACCTGTCGCCTCCCGTCTCGGACGAGGTGCGCAGGACCACCTGCTACATGTGCGCCTGCCGCTGCGGCATCAACGTGCATATGAAAAGCGGTCGCGTCAGCTATATCGAAGGCAACCGCGACCATCCGATCAACAAGGGCGTGCTTTGCGGCAAGGGCGCCTCGGGGATCATGCAGATCACCGCGCCGTCGCGGCTGCGCGCGCCGCTGAAGCGGGTCGGGCCGCGTGGGTCGGGGGCGTTCGAGGAAATCTCGTGGGACGAGGCGCTGGCGCTGGCCGTCAGCTGGATGAAGCCGCTGCGCGAGACGGCGCCGGAGAAATTCGCCTTCTTCACCGGCCGCGACCAGAGCCAAAGCCTGACCGGCTGGTGGGCGCAGGCTTTCGGCACACCGAACTATGCCGCGCATGGCGGCTTCTGTTCCGTCAACATGGCGGCGGGCGGCATCTACACCATGGGCGGCGCCTTCTGGGAATTCGGCGCGCCGGACTGGGACCGTTCGCGCCTGTTCGTGCTGTTCGGCGTGGCCGAGGACCATGACAGCAACCCGATCAAGATCGGCATCGGCAAGATCAAGGCCAATGGCGGACGGGTGATCGGCGTGAACCCGATCCGGTCAGGCTACAACGCCGTGGCCGACGACTGGATCGGCATAACGCCGGGTGCCGACGGATTGTTGATCCTGTCGCTGATCCATTGCCTGCTGGAAGCCAAGGTCGATCTGGACTACCTCGCGCGCTGGACCAACGCGCCCCTTCTGGTGAACGGCACCGAGGGCCCGGAAAAGGGCCTGATCCTGAAGAACGCCGAAAGCCAGCCCTTCGTCATCGACCGCCGCACCGGCCAGCCCGCGCCCTGGGACGGCAAGGGCGTGCAGCCCGATCTGGGCGCCACCTGGGAAGGCCACCGCACCGTCTTCCAGCACATGGCCGAGCGGTATCTGTCGCCCGACTATGCGCCCGAGGCCGTGGCCGCGCGCTGCGGCATTCCCGCCGCGCGCATCCGCGCGCTGGCCGCGGAACTGGCCCATGTCGCCTTCGACCAGGCGATCGAACTTCCCATCGCCTGGACCGATTTCCGCGGCGACGAACATGACAAGATGATCGGCCGACCGGTCAGCTTCCACGCGATGCGCGGCATCTCGGCACATTCCAACGGCTTCCAGACCGCCCGCGCGCTGCACCTGCTGCAGATCGTGCTGGGCGCGGTGGAAACNCCCGGATCGTGGCGGATGAAGCCGCCCTATCCGAAGCCGGTCGAGGCGCATCCGACGCCCAACCATGTCGCCGTGCCCGGCAAGCCGCTGACGGGGCCGCATCTTGGCTATGTCCGCAGCCCCGAACAGCTGGCGCTGAAGCCCGACGGCTCGCCCGCCCGCATCGACAAGGCCTTCACCTGGGAGAACCCGTTCTCGGCCCACGGGCTGATGCACATGGTGATCCCGAACGCCCATGCGGGCGATCCCTACCGCATCGACACATTGTTCCTCTACATGGCCAACATGTCGTGGAACTCGTCCATGAACACCGCCAAGGTCATGGAGATGCTGACCGACAAGGGGCCGGACGGTGAATATGTGATCCCGCGGATCATCTATTCCGACGCCTATGCCAGCGAGATGGTGGCCTATGCCGACCTGATCCTGCCCGACACCACTTACGTCGAGCGCCACGACTGCATCAGCCTTCTGGACCGTCCGATCTCGGAACCCGAGGCGGCGGGCGACAGCATCCGCTGGCCGGTGGTGGAACCTGACCGCGACGTACGCGGCTTCCAGTCGGTGCTTCTGGACCTGGGCGCGCGCCTCGGCCTGCCCGGCATGGTGAACGAGGACGGCAGCCCCAAGTACAAGGACTATGCCGACTACATCGTGAACCATCAGCGCCGTCCCGGCGTGGGGCCGCTGATCGGCTTCCGCGGCAACGGCGACCAGGAAGGCCGCGGCGCGCCCAACCCGGACCAGTTGCAGCGCTATATCGACAACGGCAGCTTCTACCAGGCGCATGTCCCGCATGGGGCAGAGTTCATGAAGCCCTGGAACATGGCCTATCAGGACTGGGCGGTGGCGACCTCGTTCTACGACACGCCGCAGCCCTATCTGTTCTCGATCTGGTCGGAGCCGATGCGCCGCTTCCAGCTGGCGGCGGAAGGGCACGGGGCGATCCAGCCGCCGGACCACCTGCGCGCGCGGCTGAAGATGGCGATGGACCCGCTGCCGGTGTGGTATCCGCCCTTCGGCGATACCGAGGCGACCGGCTGGGGCTATCCTGTCCATGCGCTGACGCAAAGGCCGATGGACATGTACCACAGCTGGGGCAGCCAGAACGCCTGGCTGCGCCAGATCAGGGGCATGAACTACCTGTATCTGCCGACGAAGCTGTGGAAGGAGCACGGGTTCAAGGACGGCGATTTTGCGCGGGTGTCCTCGCCCAACGGCGTGATCACCGTGCCGGCGCATATGGCCGGGCTGAACGAGAACACCATCTGGACCTGGAACGCCATCGGCAAGCGCCGCGGCGCCTGGGCGCTGGATACCGAGGCGCCCGAGGCCAAGGAAGGCTTCCTCTTGAACCACCTGATCAGTGAATTGCTGCCGGAAAAGGGCGACGGGTTGCGCTGGTCGAATTCGGACCCGGTGACGGGGCAGGCGGCCTGGTTCGACCTGCGCGTGCGGATCGAGAATGCCGGGCCGCAGGAGCGGGCCTTGCCGCAGTTCCCGGACCTGCCGCGCGTGGTGCCGAAAGGAAAGGAACGGCGGACATGAAGCAAGTTTCTTCGAAGAAACTTGCAAATTCCTTCGAAGGAATTTGCCCGCGGGTTGCCGGGGGCGCGCGACATGACCCAGCTTCCCGCCCGCACCGAAAAGAAGCTTGGCCTTGCCATCGACCTGGACACCTGTGTCGGCTGCCAGGCCTGCGTCACCGCCTGCAAGGGCTGGAACGACCAGGGCTATGGCGTTCCCCTGTCGGACCAGCAGCCCTATGGCGCCCATCCCTCGGGCACTTTCCTGAACCGCGTGCATACCTATCAGGCCGAACCCGCCAGCGGCGCGGGGGTCACGGTGAACTTCCCGCGGTCCTGCCTGCATTGCGAGGCCGCGCCTTGCGTCACCGTCTGCCCCACCGGCGCCAGCTACAAGCGGGCAGAGGATGGCATCGTGCTGGTGAACGAGGACATCTGCATCGGCTGCGGGCTCTGCGCCTGGGCCTGCCCCTATGGCGCGCGAGAACTGGATCAGGCGGCGGGCGTGATGAAGAAATGCACGCTCTGCGTCGACCGCATCTACAACGAGAACCTGCCCGAGGTGGACCGCGTCCCCGCCTGCGTGCGCACCTGCCCGACCGGCGCGCGGCATTTCGGCGATTTTGCCGACCCGGACAGCAACGTCAGCCGTCTGGCCGCATCACGCGAGGGCTATGCGCTGATGCCCGAGATGGGCACCAAGCCGGTGAACCGCTACCTGCCGCCGCGCCGGAAGGACGCGCCCGACCAGGCGAGCCCGCTGGCGCCCTTGCTGGACATCCAGGCCACCGGCTTTGCTTACTGGCTGGACCGGATGCTGGGGAAGATCTGACATGCATCCCGCACCCTCTGTCATCCTCTTCACCGTCCTGTCGGGCATGGGCTTCGGCTTCCTGGGCCTTCTGGGCCTGGGCGTGCTGGTGCCCGCCTACTGGACCGCCTTNTTCTTCTGGGCCACCGGCTATGCGCTGGCGGTNGGGGGGCTTCTGGCCTCGACCTTCCACCTCGGCCATCCCGAACGCGCCATCCGCGCCTTCAGTCAGTGGCAGACCTCGTGGCTGTCGCGCGAGGGCGTGTCGGCGGTGACGACATTGCTGCTGCTGGCGCCGTTGGCGCTGGTGCAGTGGCTGAACCTGCCCTCGCTGCCCTGGCTCGGCTGGCCTGGGGCGGTGGGCTGTGTGATCACGGTGTTCTGCACCTCGATGATCTATGCGCAGCTGAAGACCGTGCCGCGTTGGCATCACTGGATCACGCCGGTCATGTTCCTGGCCTTCGCGCTGACCGGCGGGCTGATCCTGACCGGGCAGGGCCTGGCAATCCCGGCGGCGCTGGTGCTGTCGCTGCTGCTCATGCTGGCCTTCCGGATCGGCGACGGGCAATTCCCCAAGGCCGCGCTGACCACCGGCCGGGCCACCGGTCTGGCGGGCCTGGGCCGCGTGACGGTGCTGGAGCGCGGGCATACCGCGGGCAACTACCTGCTGACCGAGATGATGTTTGTCGTCGGTCGCAAGCATGCCGAAAAGCTGCGGCTTATCGCCATCCTGCTGGTCGGCCTTGTGCGCGCTGGTNNGCTGCTGGCGCTGCCGACCATGGTCGCCGTGCCGCTGGCCGCCGCGATCCACCTGATCGGCNNGCTGGCCGCGCGCTGGCTGTTCTTCGCCGAGGCCGAACATGTCGTCGGCCTCTACTACGGCATGAGGTAACCCATGCCCGCGCATTTCGTCTCGTCCGCGATCTACCGCGAAACCGGCTACCGCGGGAACCACCCGCTGGCCATCGCGCGGATCGGCACGGTCGAGGCTTTGTGCGACGCCTTGGGCTGGACCGGGCCGCAGCATCCCGTCATCGAAAGCCCGATGGCCGACCGCGCGGACCTGGAGCGGTTCCACACGCCGGCCTATCTGGACGCGATGCAGGCCGCCGAGGCGCGGGGCCGGGCAAGCGACGAGGACCGCGCCCGCCACAACCTCGGCACGCTGGAAAACCCGATCTTCCCCGGCCTCTGGCGCCGGGCGGCGACCTCGGTCGGCGGCTCGATGCTGGCGGCGGAACTGGCGCACCGCGAAGGGCTGGCCTTCCACCCGGCGGGCGGCACGCACCATGGCATGGCCGACCGCGCCAACGGCTTCTGCTTCTTCAACGATCCGGTCTTCGCCATCCTGCGGCTTCTGGACCTTGGNCGGCGCCGGATCGTCTATGTCGATTTCGACGCCCATCACGGCGACGGGGTGGAAATCGCCTTCGCCGCCGACCCCCGCGTGATGACGATCTCCACGCACGAAGCCGGGCGCTGGCCCTTTACCGGCACGCTGGCCGACCGCGCGCAGGGCCGTGCCCGCAACCTGCCCCTGCCGCGCGCCACCAATGACAGCGAGTTTGCCCGCGTCGTCGAAGGCGCGGTGCTGCCGCTGGCCAAAGGCTTCCAGCCGGATGCCGTGGTCGTCACCATGGGCGCCGATGCGCTGGCAGGCGATCCGCTGTCCTCGCTCGCGCTGTCCAACGCCGCACTATGGCGGGCGGTGGAGCAAGTCGTGGCGCTCGCCCCGGCGGCGGTGGTGCTGGGCGGCGGCGGCTACAACCCCTGGACGCTCGGCCGTGCCTGNGCCGGCATGTGGGCGCGCCTGACGCGCCAGAAGATCCCTGAAACGCTGCCCCCGGCCGCGCAGGCGGTGCTGTCCGCGCTGGTCTGCGACCTGGTGGAAGAGGAAGACCGCGATCCCCTGTGGCTGACCACGCTCCGCGACGAAGCCCGTCCCGGACCGATCCGCCCCGAGATCGAGGCAATCATCGCGGCGCACCGCGACGCTGTGCCCGCGGAGGAGGTGTAAGATGGATGGATCGCTCGCCGGGCTGGACTGGATGAGCCGCCTTGCCCGGATCGAGGCGCTGGAGGATGCCGAATTCGACGAAGGCTTGGTGGCCGAGATGGAGGCCCATGCCGCCCGCGCCCGCGCCCGGCCGGTGCGGTTTTCCACGCCGACCTTCAAGGAATACGACACCTCGGACGTGAAGGGCTGCGGGAAGAACTCTTTCCCCGCCTTCTCGATCACCGGTGGCGCCTGCGCGCTGGACTGCGACCACTGCCAGTCGAAGATCCTGGAACCGATGATCCCGGCGCTGCATGCCGAAGACCTGGACCGCAAGGTGCGCGAGCTGGTGCGCACCCAGGGCTTGCAGGGGTTCCTGCTGTCCGGCGGGTCCAACCGCCGCAACGAGATCCGCTATGACCGCTTCTACCCGGTGATCGAGGGGCTGAAGCGCGACTTNCCCGGTCTGAAGATCGCCATCCACACCGCGCTGACCGACGAGGCCGGGGCGAAGCGGATGGAAGCGGCAGGCGTCGATACCGCGATGATGGATGTGATCGGCTCGGACGACACCATCCGCGAGGTCTATCACCTGGACCGCCCGGTCGAGGATTTTGAATCCACGCTTGCCGCGCTGACCGCGACGAAGATGGAGATTTCGCCCCATATCGTCATCGGCCTGCACTATGGCGAAATCCGCGGCGAGGCGCGGGCGCTGGAGATGGTGGCGCGCTATCCGGTGAATGCGCTGGTGCTGGTGGTGATCATGCCGTTCTACGCCAAGCCCGGCACCTTCCAGACCCCGGACACCGCCGATGTCGGCCGCATCTTCCTGACGGCACGCGAGGTGCTGCACGACCGCGACGTGCTTCTGGGCTGCGCGCGGCCCGCCGCNATGCACAAGCGCGTGGTCGATGCCTATGCCGTGATGGCCGGGCTGGACGGCATCGCTTTCCCGGCCGANGGCGCGCTTGGCGTGGCGGCGGTGACGGGCCGCCAATGGCATCAGGAACATGCCTGCTGCTCGATCAAGGTGGGCGGCAAGCTGCCCGGCCTGACCTCGTCCGGTTGCGCGTGATGGCCTGGGCGGATGTCCTTGTCGTGGGGCTTGGCCCCGCCGGTGCCTCGGCTGCGGCGGCCGCGGCGCAGGCGGGGGCGCGCGTCATCGCCGTGGACCGCCGCCCGGTGCCGGGCCTGCCGGTGCAATGCGCCGAATTCGTNCTTACGCTTCTGTCCACCAATACCGAGGCCGTCCGCGCCGCCGCATTGCAGGAAATCGCGGCGATGGACACCTTTCTTGGCCAGGGTGCCCCGGACCACACCCCGGATTTCCGGGGCTTGATGATCGACCGCGCCGCCTTCGACGCCGCGCTGGTGGAAGAGGCGCGGGCGGTAGGCGCCACCATCCTGTGCGGCACCGCCTTTCATGGCGTGCATTTCGGCCTTGCCCATCTGGGCCAGGACATGCGCGTGGCCGTCGAGGTCGTGGTGGGCGCCGATGGCCCGCGCTCGACCGTAGGNTTACTGGTAAGCATGGAGAACCGCGATCTGGTCGAGGCGCGGCAGGTGACGGTGCCCCTGCGGCACCGGCACGAGGCCACCGACATCTTCCTGTCGGCCGAGATCAAGGGCGGCTACGGCTGGCTGTTCCCGCGCGGGGCTCAGGCCAACCTCGGCCTGGGTGTCGTGCCGGAGGCGCGCGGCAAGCTGAAGGCATTGCTGGAAGACCTGCGCCAGATGCTGATCGCCCAAGGGCGCATCGGCGAGGCGCAGACCCGGCTGACCGGTGGGGCGATCCCGGTGGGCGGCATCTGCGGCCTGTCGGGCGAATTGTCCGGCGTGCCGGTGCTGCTGGTTTACGATGCCGCGGGACTGGCCAATCCGATCACCGGTGCCGGCATCAATGCCGCCGTGCTGTCGGGCCAGATGGCGGGCGCCACCGCGGCGGCCATCGTCTCGGGCAGCCCCAACGCCGCCGAAGACTATGCCGAAGAGGTGACCGATCTTTTCGGTCCCTCGCTCACCCTCGCGCGCCAGCGCCGGGTCGAGCTTCTGGACCATTACGCCCGCGGCCAGACCCCGGATGCAGCCGCGCTGCGCCGGTCCTGGATCGCCTATGGCGATTACTGGCGCCGCGACCCGATCAAGACGGAGGCGAAGGAACCCGCATGACCTGCCTGAAACCGGAAGGCGCCCTGCCGGGCGCACGCGGGCCGAACGGCCTTGACTACAANCCCTTCGACATCATGCAGCCGCGNCGCCCCGGCGCGGTGCCGCTGCCCATGAAGAACGGCCGCCCGGTGAAAGAGGCCGATGTGACGCCGGACGGGGTCTATCGCCCCGATTACCGCATCATGACGCCCAACATGCGCTCGCCCGACTATGTGCAGATGTCCACGGCGGCGGCGATCACCCTGGGCCTGGTCGAGGGCCGGATGATGGGCTGTTCCTGCACGCGCTGCCTTAACCTGCTTCTGACCTACCCCGAAGGCTGCCGCGCCAACTGCGCCTATTGCGGCCTTGCGCGCCACCGCGAGGCGGAACGCAACTATGCCGACCGCAACTTCATCCGCGTGGACTGGCCCGCCGTGCCGATGGACGAGGTGGTGGAACGCGTCGCCACCGACCCGGCGACGCCGTTCCACCGCATGTGCATCTCGATGATTACGCATCCCAATTCGGACGAGGACACCTTCACCGTCCTGAAGAAATGGACCGACCGCATCGACCCCGACCGGCTGCCGATCTCGATCCTGTCGAACCCCACCACCATGACGCGGGACGATGTGGTGCGGCTGCGCGACATGGGCTCCGACATCTTCACCGTGGCGCTGGATGCCGCCACCCCGGCGCTCTTCGACCGCACGCGGGGCAAGGGCGTGCAGTCGCCGCATACCTGGGACGGCTATTGGCAGGCGGTGGACTGGGCGCGCGACGTCTTCGGCGAAAAGAAGTTCGGCGCGCATCTGATCGTCGGCATGGGCGAGACCGAGGCCGAGATGATGCAGGTCATCCAGCGGCTGGTCGACATGGGCGGTCACAGCCACATGTTCTGCTTCTACCCGGAAAAGGGCAGCCTGATGGACCACCTGCCCGCCACCCCGCGCGACCAGTGGCGCCGCATCCAGCTGGCGCGCTATCTGGTGGATTATTGCGGCGTGCGGGTGGACCAGATGCGGTTCGACGANGTTGGCCGCATCGCCGACTTCGGCCTGCCGCAGTCGGAACTGGCCGTCATCATCGACGCAAGCATTGCCTTCCGCACCTCGGGCTGCCCCGGCAAGTTCGCCGAGGACATCTCGGCCTGCGACCGGCCCTATGGCGACAGCCCGCCCTCGGACATCGCGTCGTACCCGTTCCACCCTGGCCCGGTCCACATGAAGAAGATCCGCAGCCAGCTGAACATGGCCCTGCCCGGCGAGACCTATGTGCCGGGCGAGGAATACGATCTTCAGTGAAAGGCTGCCCATGACCCTCCCCTTCCGCGTCATCGACACCGGCATCCGCCACTGCCGCGACCAGATGGCCTTCGACCAGGCGCTGATCGAGGGCCACCGCGCTTACTCCACGCCCGACACCATCCGTTTCCTGACCTTNCCGCCCTCGGTGCTGGTGGGCCGCCACCAGGCCATCAGCCAGGAGCTGAACCTGCCCGCCTGCCACGCCGCGGGCGTCGGCATCGGCCGCCGCGTCACGGGCGGCGGCGCGCTGTATCTGGACGAAGGCCAGTTCGGCTGGGAAATCGTCGCGTCCCGCGCGCGCCTCGGCCTGCCCGACCTGGGCGCCGTGGCGCGGGCCTTCTGCGAGGCGGCGGCGGCGGGCCTCTCCTCGCTTGGCATCAATGCCCGCTACCGCCCCCGCAACGACATCGAGGTGGATGGCCGCAAGATTTCCGGCACCGGCGGCTTCTTCGATGGCGACACCATTTTCTACCAGGGCACGGTTCTGGTGCAGATGGACGGNGCCAAGATGGCCTCGCTTCTGAACATCCCCGCCGCCAAGCTGGCCAAGCACGGCCAGACCAGCGGCGCGCAGCGCATCGTCACCCTGACCGAGCTGTTCAACGGCGCCCCGCCNCCCGCGGCGCAGGTGAAAGAGGCGCTGATCGCCGCCTTTGCCAGCCACCTGGGCATCGCGCCACAATGGGGCGCCATCACCGACGCCGAAGAAACCGCGGCCGCCCGCATCCATGCCGAAGAGATCGGCCAGGACGCGTTCGTCTACGAAATCGANCGACCCGCCACCCCCGCCGACGTGCTGTCGGCGTCCCATGCCAGCCCCGGCGGCACCATCGCCGCGCATCTGCGGCTGGAAGGCGCAGGCCGCAACCGCATCCGCGAGCTGGTCATCACCGGCGATTTCTTCGTGACGCCGCCCCGCATCGTCCACGATCTGGAGGCTGCGCTCCGCGGCGTCACGCTGGACGACCTCGACCAGGCCACCGCCGATTTCTTTGTTTACGCAAAGGTAGGCATGCTGTCAGCCCGGCCCGAAGACTTCGCCGCCGCCATCCGCGCGGCGGCCGCCGCCGGCTGATCGCCCGCGGCCCGGGTTCGCGGCGGGTTGATCTCGCCCCGGCCTCGGCCTATGTGCGAACCGCCGACCCACCGCTGCAAGGACCGCGCCCATGGAAATCTTCACCGCCGCAGGGTTCGCGGTCTTCCTGCAGGTCATCGCCATCGACCTGGTCTTGGTTACNGACAACGCGGTGGTCATCGGCCTGGCCGCCGCAAACCTGCCGAAGGAACAGCGCACCAAGGCCATCCTCGTCGGCATCCTGGCCGCCACCGTGCTGCGCATCCTGTTCGCGCTGGTGGCAAGCCAGCTGATGGAAATCACCGGCCTGGTCCTGGTAGGCGGTCTGCTGCTGCTCTGGGTCTGCTGGAAGATGTGGCGCGAACTGCGCGCGGGTCACGGCGACCAGGACGTGCAGGCGCANGAGGCGCTGGCCAATGCCGACCTGAACGCCGACGGCACCATCGCCGCCGGGGCGCCGCGCAAGACGTTCTCCCAGGCGGCCTGGCAGATCGTCATCGCCGACGTCTCCATGTCGCTGGACAATGTGCTGGCGGTCTCGGGCGCGGCGCATGACCATCCCACGGTGCTGATCTTCGGCCTGGCCCTGTCGATCGCGCTGATGGGTCTGGCCGCATCCTTCATCGCGCGGCTGTTGAACCGCTTCCGCTGGATCGCCTATGTCGGCCTGGCCATCATCCTCTTCGTGGCGCTGCGCATGATCTACGAGGGCTGGCACGAGGTCGGCCCGGTCGTCAGGCCGCGATCCTCGGCTGACCTAGACCCCCGCCCAATCCCGATACCAGCGCACGAAGGCGCCCACGCCCTCGTCAAGCGAGGTGCGGGGCAGGGCGCCGACCAGCGCCCGCAGCAATTCGTCCGAAGCCCAGGTACGCGGCACGTCGCCCGCCTGCATCGGCAGAAAGTTCTTCTCGGCCACGCGCCCCGTCGCGCGCTCCACCGCCGCCACGAAGTCCATCAACGGCACCGGCGCGGCATTGCCGATGTTCACCGCACGGAACGGCGCTACCGGCGACAGGCTGTCCATCGGCCCGGCAGACACCTTGCCCGGCGTCACCGCGATCAGCCAGCGGATGCCCTCCACCAGATCCTCGACATAGGTGAAGTCCCGCGCCATCTCGCCGTTGTTGTAGATGTCGATGGGCTCGCCCGCCAGGATGGCGCGGGTGAACTTGAACAGCGCCATGTCCGGNNTACCCCAGGGGCCATAGACGGTGAAAAAGCGGAACATCGTCACCGGCAGCCCGTACAGATGCGCATAGGAATGCGCCATCCCCTCGGTCGCCATCTTCGTCGCGGCATNAAAGGACATCGGCCTGTCCACCTTGTCGGTCTCGGCGAAAGGCACCTTCTCGTTGGCACCATAGACCGAAGAGGTCGAGGCCAGCATCATGTGTTCCGGCGGATGCGCCCGCGCCGCCTCCAGAAGCTCATAGGTGCCGATCAGGTTCGCCTCGACATAGGACCGCGGCGCCTCGATCGAATAGCGCACGCNCGCCTGCGCGGCCAGATGCACCACCGCCTGCGGCTTCTCCTCGGCCATCAGCCGCATCAACAGGCCCGGCGTCTCGATCAGACCGCGCTCGAACCGCAGGTCGCCCGACAACTGCGCCAGCCGCCCTTCCTTCAGGGCGGGGTCGTAATAGGGCGTCATGCCGTCCACACCCACCACGCGCCAGCCATCCGACAGCAACAGCCGCGAAAGATGGAACCCGATGAACCCGGCCGCCCCGGTAATCAACACTGTCCTGGTCATGTCCGTCCCCGGTTTCTTCTTTGCCCCAAATACTCTCAGGGGAGAGCCGCGCCAGCGGCGAGGGGCAGAATGCCCCCTGCGTCAGAAGCGGCGGGGCGAAACCGCCGCCGCCTCGCGCCGCGGCGCCCGGCCACNCACGAAATCGGCCACCAGTTCCGCCGTCACCGGCGCCAGCGTCACGCCGATATGGCCGTGGCCGAAGGCATGAATCACCTCGGGCCCGGCCTTCGACGGGCCGATCACCGGCAGGCTGTCGGGCATCGAGGGGCGGAAGCCCATCCAGTCGCGGTCCGGCGCGCCCAGATCGGGTAGAACAGNCCGCGCCCCTTCCACCAGCCGGGCGATGCGGTGCGGCGAGGGCGGCGCGGTCAGCCCGCCCAGCTCCACCGTGCTTANAACAGCGCGGAGCCGCCCGGTCATCGGGCAGAGGTAGAAGCCGCGCCCGGTGTGGCAGGTNNACCGCGTCAGCCGCGGCGTCTGCATGTCCCATTCGACGTGATAGCCGCGCTCGGTGTCCAGCGGCAGCCGGTCACCGGCGCTGGCGGCCAACGCCTTCGAATGCGCCCCGGCGGCGACAATCACCTTGCGGGCATGCAGGTGCAGGCCCTTGCCCGTGATCACCACGCCGTCGGCATGCCGTTCGATCCGTTCGGCCTGCGCCGCCACATGCTCGGCCCGTGCCGTCACATGCGCTGACAGCCGCGCCATCATCGCGCCGGGGTCGCTCAGGAAGATCGCCTGCGGAAAGAAGGCCGCACCGCCCGCCACCGGCGGCAGGCCGGGTTCCAGCGCCGCCANGGTCCCCGGCGTCAGCAGCTCCACCGTCACGCCCAGGGTCCGGCGATAGGCCATGTCCTGCGCCGCCGCGCGATAGCCCGCCGCCGTGTCATAGACATACAGACACCCGCGCGGCACCAGCAGGTCATCCGCGCCGATGCGCGCCGCCAGTCCCCGCCACAACGCGCCCGCGCCGAACAGCAGGCTGGCAATCGCCGCCGCGTTGCGCTTTGCGGGGGCTGGCAGCGATTGCAGGGCAAAGCGGGCCAGCCAGGGCATCAGCGNCGGCAGCGCCGCCTGGCGGATCGCCAAGGGCGAATTGCGGTCGAACAGCAGCGCGGGCAGGTGCTTCAGCACATCCGGCGTGCCCACCGGCAGCACCGCATAATCCGCGATGGTGCAAGCATTGCCATAAGACGCGCCCATGCCCGGCCTACCCGGATCGACCAGCACGACAGAATGGCCCTCGGCCAACAGCCGTTCGGCCACGGCCAGGCCGATGACCCCGGCGCCCAGGATGGCGATGTCAGTGGTGATGTGGCGGGTCATGGCGGATCAATGCCGCATCGGCCCCGCAGGGCCAATGCGTATTGGCGTCACATGCAGGCCTCGAACAGCGCGCGGGTGTTCTCGCGCGTCATGACCACCGGGTTGCCGCCGCAGGACGGGTCTTCCAGCGCCATCTCGGTCAGCTCGTCCAGCCGCGCCCGCTCCACACCCATCGCGCTCAGGGTGGCTGGAATGGCAAGCTTGGCGCGCAGCTCCATGATCGCCGCGCGGAAGCCGTCAAAGCCGCTTGCAATGCCCAGATAGGCCGCCGCCCGCTCGATCCGCTCTTCGATCTCGGCGCGGTTGAAGTCCAGCACCATGGGCATCACCACGGCATTGGTCGTGCCATGGTGCGTGCCATAGACCGCGCCCACCGGGTGGCTCAGGGAATGGATCGCCCCCAGACCCTTCTGGAACGCCACCGCCCNCATGGCCGCCGCGCTCATCATATGGGCGCGGGCTTCCAGGTTGCCCGGTTCGGCATAGGCCACCGGCAGGTTCTCGAACACCAACCGCATCCCTTCCAGGGCGATGCCCTGGCTCATGGGATGGTAGAACGGCGAGCAATAGGCTTCCAGGCAATGCGCCAGCGCATCCATGCCGGTGCTTACGGTGATGAACTTGGGCATCCCCACCGTCAGCGCCGGGTCGCAGATCGTGACCTTGGGCATCAGCGCCGGGTGGAAGATGATCTTCTTCTTGTGGGTGGCGCTGTTCGTCAGAACCCNCGCGCGGCCCACTTCAGACCCGGTACCGGCCGTGGTCGGCACCGCGACGATGGNGGCGATCTTCGACGCATCGGCTCGGGTCCACCAATCGTCCACATCCTCCAGGTCCCAGACCGACAGGTCCGCGCGCTGATGCGCCATCAGGGCGATCATCTTGCCCAGGTCCAGCGCCGAGCCGCCGCCAAAGCACACCACGCCGTCATGCCCGCTTACCAAATAGACCTTGATCCCCGCGGCCATGTTGCCTTCGTTCGGGTTCGGGTCCACATCCGAGAACACCGCGCGCCCAAGGCCCGCAGCCTCCAGCACGTCCAGCGCCTGAGCGGTGATCGGCAGCGAGGCCAGCGCCTTGTCGGTCACCAGCAAGGGCTTCGAAATGCCCGCGGCCTTGCAATGCTCGGCCAGTTCGGAAATCCGGCCCACCCCGAACTTGATCGCGGTGGGATAGGACCAGTTGCGGTTCGGAACGCTCATTGCGGTTTCACCTTGCGGAAATGGTAGGAACGGGNGCGGGTCACCGACTGGTAGCCCAGCTTCGACAGGCCGACGCCGCGACCGGTGTCCTTGCAGCCGGTCCAGCAGATCGCCGGGTCCAGGTAATCGGCGCGGTTCAGGAACACCGTGCCGGTCTCGACCTTGCGGGCAAGGTCCCAGGCGCGGTCGATGTCCTTGGTCCACAGACTTGCCGTCAGGCCATAGGGCGAATCGTTCATCAGGCGCAAAGCCTCGTCGTCCGACTTCACCGGCATGATGCCCACCACCGGGCCGAAACTCTCTTCGGTCATCACCCGCATGGAATGATCGACCCCCACCAGCACCTGCGGCATCAGATAGGCCCCGCCGTCATCGGCCGGGAAGTTCTGCTTCTCGATCAGCGCCTTGGCCCCTGGACNCAGCGCCTCGGCCGTCTGGTCGCGCACCGTCCGGGCAAAGCGGGCATTGGCCATCGGGCCCAACGTCGTCTCGGCATCGAACGGATTGCCCAGCTTCAGCGCGTTCACCCAAGCCGCGGCCTTCTGCACGAAGTCGTCGAACAGGCTCTCATGCACATAGATGCGCTCGATGCCGCAGCAGCACTGGTNGGCATTGTACATCGCGCCGTCCATCAGCACGTCCACCGCCCAGTCCAGATCGGCATCCGGCATCACATAGCCGGGGTCCTTGCCGCCCAGTTCCAGCCCCAGCCCGGTAAAGGTGCCCGCCGCCGCGCGCTCGATCGCCTGGCCGCCGCCCACCGATCCGGTGAAGTTCACAAAGCCGAAAGACCGCTCGCGGATCAGCGCCTCGGTGCTNNTGGCATGGTCCAGCACCACATTCTGGAACACATCGGTAANGACGCCCGCCTTGGCCATGGCATCGGCAATGCGCTCGCCCACCAGCAGCGTCTGGCTCGCGTGCTTCAGCACCACCGCATTGCCCGCGATCAGCGCCGGCACGATGGTGTTCATCGCCGTCATGTAGGGATAGTTCCAGGGCGCGATCACGAAGACCACGCCATGCGGCGCCCATTCGATGCNGCCACCAAAGCGCTCGTTCTCTTCAACCATCAGGGGCGCCAGCGCCTCGGCCGCCACGCCCGCCATGTAGTTGGTGCGCTCGTTCAGCCCGCCGAACTCGCCGCCAAAGCGGGNTGGTAAGCCCATCTGCCAGGCCAGTTCCTCGACGATGCGCGCCTTGTCGTCGTTCAGCGCCTGCACCGCGGCCTTGACCAGCGCAATGCGCTCGTCCAGCGGCCGCGCCGNCCAGGCTTACTGCGCCGCCTTGGCCCGCGCCACCGCGGCGCGCGCCGCCTCCAAAGTCAGCGGCATACGCTCGGCATAGACCGAGCCATCCACGGGGCTGATCAGTTTGATCGGTTTCATCTCTCACCTCGTAGGGTGCGCATTCATTGCGCGCCTTTCGTTGGAATGGGTGCGCAATGAATGCGCACCCTACGTCTCACGCGCGTTCCAGCAGCCGCTGCAGTTCGAAATCCGTCACCACGCGGTCGGTCTCCTGGATCTCCCACTGCGCGGCATGGTGGTAGTGCTCCACCACCTCGTCGCCAAACGCCGCCCGCAGCATGGCCGAGCCGTGCAGCAGCTCCGCCGCCTCGCGCAGGTTGTGCGGAATCTCGCGGATGTTCGCCGTGTTATACATGTCGCCCTTCATCTCGGGCTCCAGCTCCAGTTTCCGTTCGATTCCGTCAAGCCCGGCCGCCAGCAGCGCCGCGCAGGCAAGATAGGGGTTCACGTCAGACCCCGGAATGCGGCATTCCACCCGCACCGCTTTCGTATGCTCGCCGCAGATGCGGAAACCGGCCGTGCGGTTGTCGGCACTCCACACCGCCTTGGTCGGCGCGAAGAGGCCAATGCAGAACCGCTTGTAGCTGTTGACGTAAGGCGCCAGGAAGGCGGTGATCTCGCGCGCATGGGCCAATTGGCCCGCCAGGAAGTGCTTCATCACCGCCGACATGCCATGTGCGTCCGACGGGTCGGCGAANNGCTTGCCGTCCAGCGTCCACAGCGACTGGTGAATGTGGCTCGATGACCCCGCCTTGCGGTGATCGTATTTCGCCATGAAGGTCACGGACTTGCCCTGCGCATGGGCGATCTCGCGCACGGCTTCCTTCACGATCACATGGTTGTCGGCGGTGTCCAGCGCGTCGGAATAGCGATAGTTCACCTCGTGCTGGCCAGAGTCGGCCTCGCCCTTGGTGTTCTCGACCGGGATCCCCGCCTTGGCCTGGCCGTTGCGCACGGCGCGCATCAGGCTTTCTTCCTTGGTGGTCTGGAAGACGTGGTAATCCTCGTTATAGGCGCTGATCGGCTTCAGGTCGCGCAAGCCGCCATCGCGCAGGTTCTCGTAGGAATTCTCGAAGATGTAGAATTCCAGCTCGGTCGCCATCATCGGGTCAAAGCCCATGGCGCGCGCGCNGGCGACCTGCCGCTTCAGGATGGCGCGCGGGCTGATCGCCACCTCTTCATGGGTGTGGTGGTCCAGCAGATCACCCAGCACCAGCACCGTGCCCGGCAGCCAGGGCAGGGGGCGCATGGTCGCAAGGTCGGGCTTCAGCACATAATCGCCGTACCCCTGTTCCCAGCCCGCCGACTTGTAGCCGGGGACCGTGGTCATCTCCATGTCCACCGCCAGCAGGTAGTTGCAGCAGTGGGTTTCCTTCCAGCCGCCCTCCACAAAGAAGGCGGCGTGGAAGCGCTTGCCCATCAGGCGGCCCTGCATGTCGATGCCAGCCACCACAACGGTGTCGATCTCGCCGCGCGCGACGGCTTCCTTCAATGCGTCAAAACTCAGATTACCGGGCATTCTCGTGCCTCTCCTGTCTGTTCCGTCAGATCATGAACCCCGGCGCCGCCGGGGCAGGGTGCAAGTCAGAGGGCGCGAAAGGCGCCGCCGAATTCCGGCTTGCGAGCCCAGGGCCGCGCCAGTCGCGGGCGCTGCAGGGCGATGATCCGGCCGCAATCGCGGCAATCGGGGGACATGGGTTTCTCCGTCGGGTGGCTTGTCGTGCCGGAAATCCCGGGCGGGGACAACCCCCGCCCGGTCCTCCCATGATCAATAGCGGTAGGGGACACCGGCCTTGGTCATGGTTTCGTTGTAGGTCTTGATGATCGAGACGACCTTGGCCTTCACTTCGCTTTCGGCGGCGATCTCGTCCCAGAACTTCACCGCCGCGTCTTCCACGGCCTTCCACTCTTCCGAGGNGATGGTGGTCAGCTTCAGCTTGGTCTCGTTCACGCGCAGATAGGCCTCNNGTAGCCAGTACCAGTGCTGGCGATAGTAGTGCGATTGCTGGAAGCAGGTTTCCATCAGCGCCTTCATGTCATCCGGCAGGGCGTTCCAGCGATCCATGTTGGCGAAGAAGTGGCCGATCCAGGCGCCCGAGATTTCGTTCGTCAGGAAATAGTCGGTCACATTGGCCCAGCCCACCGTATAGACCTCGGTGATGCCCGACCAGGCCAGGCCATCCAGCTCGCCCGTCTGCAGCGCCACTTCCACGTCTTCCCAGGGCAGCGTCACCGGCACCACGCCGAACTGCGTCAGGAACCGCCCCGCCGTTGGGAAGGTGAAGACCCGCAGCCCGTTCAGATCAGCCAGCGAGTTGATCGGCTTCTTGGTCGAGAAGTTGCAGGGGTCCCAGGACCCGGCCGAGATGTGCTTGATGCCGACCTTGGCGTATTCTTCCTTCCAGATCGTATCCAGCCCGTATTTGTAGAACAGCGCCAGCACGTCCAGCGAATAGCGCAGCGCCAGCGNGAAGTACCCGCCGAACACCGTCACCTCGGTCGGCGAAGCCATCGAGTCATCGTCGGACTGCACGCAGTCGATGGTGCCCGCCTGCATGGCGCGGAACAACTCGCCCGTGGGAACCAGCTGGTCGGAATAGAACAGCTCGATTTCCATCTTGCCCTTGGCCAGCTGGTTGAACATGTCCACCGCGGGCTTCACCACATGCTCGCCCAGGGCGGCGCANNAATAGGTCTGCATCCGCCACTTGATCACGTCCTGCGCGCGCACCACGGCAGGCGCGGCCAGCGTCGCTGCCCCGGCCAGCGCGCCGCGGGTCAGGAAAGTGCGTCTCGTCGTCATGGGAAGCCTCCTTGTTGGGGTCGGCCGCGCCGCCGCTTGGGTCACTTGGTATAGATCGCGTTCGGCAGCCAAAGCGCGATGTCGGNGAAGATCATCAGGATGATCAGCGACAGCACCATCAGCCCCAAGAAGGGCAGGACCGACCGGTAGATGTCGGACAGGCTGTACTCCTTCGGCGCCATGGCCCGCATCAGGAACAGGTTATAGCCGAAGGGCGGCGTCAGATAGGCGATCTGGCAAGTGATCGTGTAAAGTACGCCGTACCAGATCAGGTCAAAGCCAAGCGCACCCGCCAGGCTGACATAGATCGGCGCCACGATCACCAGCATGGCGGTATCGTCCAGGAACATGCCCATGATCAGGAACGACAGCTGCATCATGATCAGGATGGTCCAGGGCCCCAGCCCCATGTCCTCGACGAACAGCCGCTCGATGGTCTTGCCCGCGCCCAGCCCGTCGAACACCGCACCAAAGGACAGGGCCGCCATGATGATCAGCATGAACATGCAGGTGATCGCCAGGGTGGACCGGGTCGAGACCTCGAAGACCTCGCGCGTGAAGCNGCCCTTCGCCACCGCGGCCAGCACCGTCACCACCACGCCGATCACCGAGGCCTCGGTCAGCGAGGCCCAGCCGTTCACGAAGGGCACCATCATCACCGCGAAGATGCCCACCGGCAGAAGCCCCGCGCGCAACAGCCGGATCTTCTCGGCCCGCGGGATCGCGGCACTCTCCTCGGCCGACAGCGCCACCCCAGCNNGAGGGTTCAGTAAACAACGGATCCAGATGTAGACAATGAACAGCGCCGCCATCATCAGGCCCGGCAGGATGCCCGCCAGCCACAACTGCCCCACGGGCTGCCGCGCGATCATCGCATACAGCACCAGCACGACCGAAGGCGGGATCAGGATGCCCAGCGACGACCCCGCCTGGATCACCCCGGATATCATCAGCTTGTCATAGCGCCGCCGCGCCAGTTCCGGCAGCGCGATGGTGCAGCCGATGGCCATGCCCGCGACCGACAGCCCGTTCATCGCGGAAATCAGCACCATCAGCAGCACGGTGCCGATGGCCAGCCCGCCGGGCACCGGACCCATCCAGACATGGAACATGCGGTACAGGTCTTCGGCCAGCCGGGTTTCCGACATGACATAGCCCATGAAGACGAACATGGGCAGCGTCAGCATCGCGTTCCATTTCATCAGCTTCATGACGGCGGAAATGCCCATCTGCTGCCCGCCGGTGCCCCACAGCGACAGCGCCGCCACCACGGCGACAAAGCCGATGGCGCCAAAGACCCGCTGCCCCGTCAGCATCATCAGGAGCATGGTCGAGAACATGAGGATGGCGATGGTTTCGTAATTCATCACATCACCTCGGCGTCGGTATGCTGGCGCCCGCCCGGATAGGGGCCAAGGTCGATGCCGCGCAGCGTCGCCCAGTCGCGGATCAGATGGGCAAAGGCCTGCAGCACCATCAGGAAGAACGCCACCGTGATCGTCAGCTTCAGCGGCCACATCACCGGTCGCCAGGCCGTCGGATTGCGCTCGCCGATCTCGAAGGCATAGATCGTGCTTTCGACCGAGCCGTACAGCATGACGCCCAGATAGAAGATCAGGCAGAAGACGGTGAAAATGTCCCAGATCGCCCGCGTCCGCGGCGACCAGCGACCGTACAGCAGGTCCATCCGCACGTTGGACCCAAGTTGCAGCGAATAGGGCGCCCCCAGCAGGTAATAGGCCACCAGCAGGAACTGCGCCATTTCCAGGGTCCAGATCGCCGGAATGTGCAGGATCTTGGTCGCCGAGGAATACAGCATCACCGCCATCATGGCGAACAGCAGGTACATGGCAAAGCGGCCGACCCGGTAGTTGAGCCGTTCGACCGTCTTCACATAGGCAACCAATGCGGGGTTCATGGGGCTCCTTCAGGCGGCTGCGGCGGGGTCAGGCCTTGCAGCGCCGCCCGGATGACCGGCGCCAGTCTCTCTGCCATGGCCGCTTCGGCGGCGGCATCGGCGATCAGGTCGTTGCGGATTTCCAGCATGGCGTTCAACAGGCCATAGGGCGTTGCCTGCACGCGCAGGGTATGGGTCACGTCGTCCGCCGCTGAATAGGGCTCGTTCAGCCCGCAGCGCAGGGTGGTCTGNNCGCGCGCTTCCGCAAGGATGGCGCGCGCCAGCCGGTCGTCGGCATCGTGGATCACGCCGAACTCCACCGCGCGCGGCTGGCCATGCCAGACCGGGGTGAAGCTGTGGATCGTCACCATGGCCGTCTCGCGCCGGCGCGCCAGCCGCCGCATCAGCACCCCGTGCAGCGTGGCCTGGAACGGCAGATACACCGCCTCGGTCCGCGCCGCGCGCTCGTCCTCGGTCAGGTTCTGGTTGCCCGGAATCGCATGGATCTCCGACCGTACCGCCATGGCCCCGGCCTGGTCGGGCGCGCGGTTGCAGTCATAGATCAGCCGCGAAACGGGCGCATGAACCAGCGCCGCATCCAGCCGCGCCGACAGCCCGCGCGCCAGCCCAAGCGCGCCGGGATCCCAGGCGATATGGGCGCGTGTCTGGTCCTCTGACAGCCCCAGGTCGCCCCAGGGCGGCATCGTCCGCGACGCATGTTCGCAGACAAGCACAATGGGGCTGGCCCCGGACTCGTTCTCCACAAGCCCGGAAAGACCGCCCGGAATCTCCGGTTCGGCAAGCGCAGTCATGGCTGCGAGTCGGCTCCCTGTTGCCGTATTGTTTGGCCAAGCGTCCTTCACGGCGCGCCGATCTGTCAAGAATATTTCTTTCCGAAGATTCCTGTTACAAACTTTACCAACGCCCGCCGGGGCGCAGGGATGAAAGGGCAGGCGATGGACAGGTCCGCGACCGACCGCAGCGCAGAATCGGCCATCGAGGAACGGATGCGCACGGCCTTGCCCGATCTGACGCGGGCCGAACGGCAGCTGGCAACCCATATCCTCAGCCACTTCCCGGTTTCGGCGCTTGGCTCCATCACGGCGCTGGCCAAGGCGGCCGAGGTCTCNGACCCCACCGTGGTGCGGCTGGTGCAAAAGCTTGGCTACAAGGGCTATCCCGATTACCAGCAGGCGCTGCGCGCCGAGGTCGAGACCATGCTGGTTTCCCCATGGTAGCAGGACCGCTGGACCGAAGGCGCGCCGGACAGCCATATTCTGAACCGCTATGCCGATGCGGTGGTGGGAAACCTGTCTGCCACGCTCGGCCAGATCGACCATGCCGATTTCGACGCCGCCGCCGCGCTCATCGCCGATCCGGCCCGCCATGTCTGGTGCATCGGCGGACGGCTGACCCACGTTGCCGCCGACTATGCCGCCACGCTTCTGGTCGGCGCCCGGCCCGATGTCTCGCTCATCTCGGGCACGGTGCTGAACTGGCAGGCGGCCCTTCTCGACATGGCGCCGGGCGATGTGCTTTTGGCCTTCGACATCCGCCGCTACGAGGCGACCGTGGTGCAGGTCTGCGAAATGGCCGCCGAACAGGGCGCCGAGGTGGTGCTGATCACCGACCGCTGGCGCTCACCCGCCGCCGACAAGGCGCGGCAAGTCATGGCCGCGCATGTGCAGACGCCGCTCGCCTCGGATTCCATCGTGTCGCTTCTTGTCCTGGTGGAAACCCTGCTCGCCTCGGTGCAGGCGCGCATCTGGGACATCTCCGAAGCCCGGATGAAGCGCATGGAAGACCTCTACGCCCGCGCCCGGTTCTTCCACCGGTCGCGGTGAGGGCAATTTTCTTCGAAGAAAATTGCAAATTCCTTCGAAGGAATTTGCGCTCCAGACCTCGGACAAGTGTTAAGTCCAAGTTAATCCGCGCGCGCAACACATTGATTTTATTGATTCGAGATAGCGTCCGAGCTCGGACGCCCCCTCAATACCCCGGACGCGGTCGANCCGGTGCAGGAACGGCTCCCNCGCCTCGCCCCGCCGGATATTCTCGGCGATCACCCTGGCCGCCGTGAAGGTCCTTGTATCGGCGGCGATATGGGNGGTCACGGTCACGCGGGGATGGGTCCAGTAGGGATGGTCCCCCGGCAGGGGTTCCACCCGGAACACGTCCAGCGTGGCATGGCCGACGTGGTAAGCATCCAGCGCCGCCAGAAGCGCCTGATCGTCGATCAGCGCCCNCCGGCCGGGGTTCAGGATCACCGCCCNCTTGGGCAGCAGCGCCAGGGTTCGGGCGTTCAGGATGTTCTCGGTCTCGGCCGTGCGGGGAAGCAGGGTCACCAGGATCGCGGCGGTGGACAAGGCCCGGTCCAGCCCCTCCGCTCCCGACAGGCAGGTGAGGCCGGGAACCTCCTTCGGCGTCCGGCTCCAGCCGGTGACCGGAAAGTTCAGCCCCGCCAGCGCCTGCCCGCAGGCCGCCCCAAGCGCGCCCAGCCCCAGCACCGTCACCGGCCGCTCGCGCGCCAGCGGCGGGCAGGTCGGGTCCCAGATATGGCCGGGGTTCACGATATGCCGGTCCATCCCCAGATGATGGCGCAGCGCATGGCCCACCACCCATTCCACCATGCCCTCGGTCAGCGCCGGATCGACCATCCGGCACAGAGGCATGGTCAGCGTCTGGTTCCCCACGATCCGCTCGACCCCGGCCCAGAGGCTCAGCACCGCCCTGGCGCGGGTATAGGGCGCGAAGTCCTGCAAGGGGCTGGAGGGGGCATAGACGATGTAATCCACCACGCCCGGGTCCGCCTCGGGTACCAGGCGGGCGTCAATCCCCGCTTCGGCCAGCGCGGCGGTCAGCGGCGCCTGCCATTCGGGCCAGAGAGCGGGCATGGGAAAGAGAACGGTCAGCATCGGGGTCCTTCTAGAAATCCATCGAGGCGGCCGCATTCACCGCCAGCGCCAGGATCACGGCATTGGCAAAGAACGAACAGATCGCATGAATCATGACGGCCCGTCGCATCGGGGTGGTTGTCACCGCCACATCCGAGGCGGACATCGCCACACCGATGCCGAAGGCGAAATAGAGGAAGTCGCCCGCGTTGGGCTCGGTCCCGCCGGGAAAGGCCAGCCCGCCACGGGCCGCGGTGTCCGGCGCGGGATCGGGACCATAGTAGAGCAGCGCATAGTGGTGCGATGCCAGCACATGCATCGTGGCCCAGCCAAGCGGGATGGCCAGCANGGCGGCTACCGCCTCGGTAAGCCCGGCGGGATGCGCAAGCGCATTGACCACCGCAGCGACCGAGCCCAGAAAGGCCAGCCCGCCCAGGACCGAAAGNNCCACGGCGCCCTCGTCATCCTCGGCGGTATGGGCGCGCAAGTCACCGGCGCTCAGGCCGGACAGCCGCAGTGCCTGCGCCAGGTAGACGGCAAAGAACGCGCCCAATCCCATGAGGATCCGGGTGGCCGGGCTGTGAAAGAAAAGAACCGAGCCACCCCAGGCGGCGAGCCCGCTGGCCGCGGCCACCGCGAAGCGGACATTCCGCCTGGCATGGAACGGCACGCGCCGTGGATCAGCGGAGCCGGTGGACATGCGCGCTTTGCACCAGGCCGAAGGCCGCCATGATCACCAGAAGCGCCGATCCGCCATAGGACAGAAGCGGCAGCGGGATGCCGACCACCGGCGCCAGGCCCATCACCATCGACAGGTTGATGGCGAAGTAGAAGAAGAAGTTGGCGGCAATCCCCAGCACCAGCAACGACGAGAAGCGGTCCTTGTTCTTCAGGGCCGAGATCACGCAGAAGCCGATGATCAGCGCGTAGAGTGCCAGAAGGGAGAAGGCGCCGACGAAGCCGAATTCCTCGGCCAGGGTGTTGAAGATGAAGTCGGTGTGCTTTTCGGGCAGGAAGTTCAGCCGCGACTGCGTGCCCTGCATGAAGCCCTTGCCGGTCCAGCCGCCCGAGCCAAGCGCGATCTGCGCCTGGATGATGTTGTAGCTGCGCCGAGCGGGTCGGCGGTGGGGTCAAGGAAGGTGTCGATGCGGGTGTACTGGTAGTCGTGCAAGAGCTGCCAGGGTGTCCCGCGCGAGAAGATCACCGCCGCCACGGCGCTTACCACCAGCAACCCGACCGCCACGAAATACCAGATGCTGACGCCGGCCAGGAACATCACGGTCGCCCCGCCCATCAACAGCATCAGCGAGGTGCCAAGGTTGGGCTGCATCAGCACCAGGATGGTGGGCAGGACCGTCAGGATCACCGGGATCAGCACCCACAGCGGGCGCGACACCCGTCTGATGTCCAGCCAGTCGTAATAGGTGGCCAGCATCATCACCAGCGTGAACTTCATCAGCTCGGACGGCTGCAGGCGCATGAAGCCCAGGTCCAGCCAGCGCTGCGCGCCCATGCCGACGGTGCCGAAGAATTCCACCACCAGGAGAAGCGCGAGCGAGATCAGATAGGCCACGCCCGAGACATTGCGCCAGAACCAGATCGGCACGAAGCCGATGGCCAGCATCAGGACAAAGCCGATGGCAAAGCGCTTCATCTGCGGCTCGGCCCAGGTGGAGATATCGCCGTTGGCGACCGAGGTCAGCATCAGGAACCCGGCGCAGGCAACCGCCGTCACGGTCAGCGCCAGCGCCCAGTGGACATACAGCACCTTGGACCACCCGGTGGGTGCCGACTTGATGCGGTATTCGAGGAAACTCATGGCGTCCCCCTCAGGCCCGCGAGCTGGATTTCGAGTCACCGTCGAAGTCGCGCAGCTTCAGTTCCTCGAACAGGCTTTCCATGCGGCCGCGCTGGCTGGACGGATAGGCTTCCAGCGGCGGGATTTCGCCGTAAAGCGCCCGCAGCAGCGCATCGCGGGCGATGGGTGCCGCCACGGCCGAGCCGCCGCCGCCATGTTCCACCACCACGCAGACGGCGTATTTCGGCGCGTCATAGGNGGCGAAGGCCACGAACAGCGCATGGTCCCGCCGTTCCCAGGGCAGCTGGTCGTNTCNGACGACGCCGCGCGCCCGTTCCGCCGCAGAAATGTTGCGCACCTGGCTGGTGCCGGTCTTGTTTACCATCAGCATGCCGTCTGCCGCAATGCGCGACCCCTTGGCGGTGCCGTGGGCGCCGTTGACCACCTCGTACATGCCGCGGCGCACATGTTCCAGAATCGAGCCGTCCACCGCCAAGGGCGGCGCCTCAGGGATCGGTTGCTCTTCGCCTACGATGGACAGGATCAGCCGCGGCTCGACCGCCCGGCCCGAGGCGATGCGCGCGGCCATCACCGTCAGTTGCAGCGGCGAGGCCAGCACATAGCCCTGGCCGATCGAGGCGTTGATGGTGTCGCCGATACGCCATTCTTGCTTGTGGCGTTCCAGCTTCCAGGCCTTGTCGGGCATGTTGCCTTCGGCAATGGCCGACATCGGCAGGTCGTGGCGGATGCCCAGACCCAATTGGCGGCCCATCTCGGCGATCCTGTCGATGCCCACCTTCTGCGCGATGTCGTAGAAATACACGTCGCAGCTTTCGGACAACGCGCGCTCCAGATTCACCGACCCATGGCCACCGCGCTTCCAGCAGTGGAACTTGCGCCCGCCGTATTCGATGTAGCCGGGGCAGCGCACGCGCGTGTCCACCGAGGCGGTCCCGGCAGACAGCGCGGCCAGCGCCGTTACCATCTTGAAGGTCGAGCCCGGCGGATAGACGCCCTGCACCGTCTTGTTGGCCAGCGGTCGGTGGTCGTTTTCCATCAGGGCGCTGTAGTCGGCCTGCCCGATGCCGCGCACGAACAGGTTGGGGTCGAAGGACGGCGCCGAGACACAGGCGAGGATGTCGCCGGTGTTCACCTCCATCACCACGCAGGCGGCGCTCTGGTCCAGAAGCCGGGCCTGCACAAAGTTCTNGCAAGCGTCGATGGTCAGCCGGATATCGGCGCCGGGCGTGCCCTCGACCCGCTCCAGCTCGCGCATGACGCGGCCGACCGAGTTGACCTCGATCTTGCGGTTGCCAGCCGTGCCGCGAAGGACCGGCTCCATCCACTTTTCGACCCCGATCTTGCCGATCTGGAACTTCGGGATCTGCAGCAGGGGATCGGGCTTCTCGATGCCTTCCAGGTCCTTTTCGCTGACCGGGCCGACATAGCCCACGACATGGGCAAAATCCTCGACCAGGGGATAGCTGCGCGACAGGCCGACTTCGGGCGAAACGCCGGGAAGGGTGGGCGAGTTGATGGCGATCTTTGAAAAGTCGTTCCAGCTCAGACGGTCAGCCACCACCACGGGCACGAAGGCGGAATGGCGGCGAAACTCTTTCAGGGTGCGGTCGTGGTCATCGGCGGTCATCGGGATGATGTGCGACAGCCGCGCCATCACCTCGTCCACGTCGCCCGCATCCTCGCGCGTGATCACGACGCGGTAGTTCTGTTCGTTCCCGGCGATCAGACGGCCCTCGCGGTCCAGGATCAGCCCGCGTGCCGGGGNGATCAGGCGCAGGTTGACGCGGTTCTCTTCCGCCAGCAGGCGGAATTCGTCGGCCTTTTCCACTTGCATGTACCGCATGCGCAGGCCCAGCACGGCGGCATAGCCGACCATCGCCCCGCCCAGGAACAGACCGCGGCGGGTGATCTTGCGAACGCTTTCTTCGCTGTCGCGTGCGGTCCGTCTCACAGCCGTCTCCCGAAATCGTCAATCTCGCCGGTGGCGGGCTTGTGCAGGTCGAAGGCATAGCGCGACACCAGCACCACCGCAGGATAGCACAGGATCGACCAGATCGTCTGGATCAGCGCATAGCCGAAAGCTGCGGCAGCATGGTCAGGGAAAACACCAGGCGATAGGCCAGCAGCAACCCCAGCATCAGCCCCGCCACCAGAAGCCATTCGGTGCCGAAGTTCAACTCGCGCGTCAGGGCCGCGCGCGAGCGCAGGAATTCCGAGGCCAGGACCACCAGCGCACCACAGGCCCGGAGGGCGCATCAGGATCAGGTCTTCCATCAGCACCACCGCGGCGATCAGCACCACCGGCAGCAGGTCGGGCCGCCGCACCACCCAGGCGAGGATCAGGCACAGCAGCAGGTCAGGGCCGGGCCAGCTGCCCGGATCGTTGCCAAGCGGCAGAAGCCGCAGGAACAACAGGAACAGCGCCACGCCGACGAAGGCGCCGCGATACATCCAGGTGTCGCGGGTCTGCGGATCAATCATTGGGCGCCTCGGGACTGCCGTCCACGATGTTCGGCGTGGGCTGGCCCTCGTCGGGCGTTGTCTGTTCCGAGCCGGGGTCGGTGACATCCTGCTGCGGCAGCTCTGGTGTCACCGCCAGCAGTGTGCCGGGGTCCAGGATGGGTTCGATCTCGTGGCTGCGCAGCACGCGCAGGAATTCCAGCCGCTCGGTGTCGGCTGAAAGCCGCACACGCAGGCGCTTGTCGGTGCCAAGCGCCACCTGGCCGACCAGCAGCCCGGCCGGAAACACCCCGCCGTCACCCGAGGTCACCACCCGGTCGCCGGGGCGGATCATGTCGGGATGTTCCAGAAACTCCAGCGGCGGCGAGGGACTGTTGTCGCCCGACAGGATCGCCTTCTGCCCGGTGGGCTGCACCGTCACCGGGATGCGGCTGTTCGAATCGGTCAGCAGGATCACCCGGCTGGTGCGCTCGCCCACGCCCGAGATGCGGCCGACAAGCCCGATGCCGTCCATCGTGGCCCAGCCATCGCGGATGCCGTCGCGCGCGCCCACGTTCAACAGCACGGATTGCCGGAACGGGCTGCCGGAATCCGCCATCACCACCCCGGTGACATGGGTCAGCTTCGGGTCCAGCCGCACCTGGTTCAAGTCCAGGAGGCGGGCATTCTTCTGTTCCAGCTGCAACGCCGCCTCGCGCCAGGCCTTCATCTGCTGAAGCTCGCGGCGAAGTTCCTGATTCTGCTGGTACAATGCGGAATAGGTCTGGAAGCTTTCGACCATCTTGGTGGCCGCTGTCACCGGCGCCATCGCCCAATCGAGATTGGGCACCACCTTGTCGACCAGTGCCGCGCGGAAGCGTTCCACCCGCGGACTGTCGATGCGCCACAGCACGAAGATNNCGCCAGCAGCACCAGCACCAGCAGACCGACAAGCACCCGCCGCAGGGGCGGAATACTCTTCAGGTCCGGTGCGCGTCTTGGCCACGGTCTTCGTCTTTCATGGGGCCGCGCGGGGCAGCGGATCAGCTGTCGTAGTCGATCACATGCCGCAGCTGTTTTTCGTATTCCAGAGCCTTGCCGGTGCCAAGCGCCACACAATTCAGTGACTCGTTGGCGACCGAGATCGACAGGCCGGTCTGTTCGCGCAAGCTCAGGTCCAGATCGCCCAGAAGCGCGCCGCCGCCGGTCAGCATCACGCCGCGGTCCACGATATCGGCAGCCAGGTCGGGCGGCGTGGCTTCCAGCGCCTGCATCACCGCGTCGCAGATCACCTGCACGGGTTCGGCCAGCGCCTCGGCCACCTGGGCCTGGTTGATCTCGGTTTNCTTGGGCACACCGTTCAACAGGTCGCGGCCGCGGATCTGCATGCTGGCGCCGCGCCCGTCATCGGGCATGCGGGCGGTGCCGATGCTGGTCTTGATGCGCTCGGCCGTGCTTTCGCCGATCAGCAGGTTCTGGTTGCGGCGCAGGTAGTTGATGATCGCCTCGTCCATGCGGTCGCCGCCCACGCGGACGGACCGGGCATAGACGATGTCGCCCAGGGACAGCACCGCCACTTCCGTGGTGCCGCCGCCGATGTCGACCACCATGTTGCCCGTCGGATCGGTGATCGGCATGCCGGCCCCGATGGCCGCGGCGATGGGTTCGGCGATCAGCCCGGCGCGGCGGGCGCCACNCGACAGCACCGACTGGCGGATGGCGCGCTTTTCCACCGGGGTGGCGCCATAGGGCACGCAGACGATGATCTTGGGTTTGCTGAAGGTCGTGCGCTTGTGAACCTTGCGGATGAAATGCTTGATCATCTCTTCCGCGCTGTCGAAGTCGGCGATGACGCCGTCGCGCATCGGGCGGATCGCCTCGATGGTGCCGGGGGTGCGGCCCAGCATCAGCTTGGCATCCTCGCCCACCGCCAGCACCTGCTTCTTGCCGTCCTTGACGTGGTAGGCGACCACCGAGGGCTCGTTCAGCACGATGCCCTTGCCGCGGATATAGACCAGCGTGTTGGCCGTTCCGAGGTCGATCGCCATGTCAGACGAAAACAGTCCGGGAAGAAGCGACATGGGGCATCCTTGAGCGAGGAAAGCGTGAAAACGCCCGCGACTCGGGTCTCCGAGGCGGGCGCCTTCATATACGGCTCGGGGCCGGGGGCGGAAGGGGCTAGGCGCCTTTCCGCTGAGGCCAACCGTCGCTTTCACTTACCCAACATGCAGGGGCAGAAGGCGCGATTTTCAGCCCGCATCCTTGTAATTCACCGACTTCACATCGGTGTAAGAGGTGGTCTTGGACCGCCGCACGATCAGCCGGTTCAAGGCGTTGATATAGGCTTTGGTGCTGGCCACGATGGTATCGGTGTCGGCCGACTGGCCGGTGACGATTCGCCCCTCTTCCTCCAGCCGCACGGAAACCGTGGCCTGGGCATCGGTGCCCTCGGTCACCGCATGGACCTGGTAGAGCTGCAGCTGCGCCTTGTGGGNGAACAGCATCTTCACGCAGTTGAAGGCCGCATCCACCGGGCCGTCGCCGGTGGCGTCGATGTGGTGATCCTCGCCGCCGATGGACAGCACCATGTCGGCCTCTTGCGGGCCCTCGGTGCCGCAGACCACGCGCAGCTTCTTCAACTGAAGGTGATCGCTTTCGTCCATGGTCGCCTGGTCCGCGACCAGGGCCACGATGTCATCGTCGTAGACTTCCTTCTTGCGGTCGGCCAGCGCCTTGAACCGCACGAAGACGTCGTTCAGCTGGTTGTCGGCCAGGTCATAGCCCAGGTCCTTCAGCTTGGACCGCAGNNCGGCGCGGCCCGAATGCTTGCCCATGGCGATGTTCTTCGCCGTCAGGCCGATGTCTTCGGGGCGCATGATCTCGAAGGTCTGGACGTTCTTAAGCACCCCGTCCTGGTGGATGCCGCTTTCGTGCAGGAAGGCGTTCTTGCCGACGATGGCCTTGTTGAACTGCACCGGGAAGCCCGAAANCGCCGCCACGCGGCGGCTGAGGTTCATGATCTTTGTCGTATCGATGCCGGTCCGGTAGGGCAGGATGTCGTTCCGGACCCGCATCGCCATGACCACCTCTTCCAGCGCGGTGTTGCCCGCGCGTTCGCCGAGGCCGTTGATGGTGCATTCGATCTGGCGGGCGCCGGCTTCCACCGCGGCCAGCGCGTTGGCGGTCGCCATGCCCAGGTCGTTGTGACAGTGGGTGGCGAAGATGATGGTGTCGGCGCCGGGCACCCGCTCCAGGAGCATGCGGATGATCTTGGCCGACTCCATCGGGTAGGTGTAGCCGACGGTGTCGGGGATGTTGATGGTGGTGGCGTACCTNNTGATGGCGATCTCGACCACCCGGCACAGGTAGTCGGGTTCGGTCCGCGTCGCGTCCATGGGCGACCACTGGACGTTGTCGCAGAGGTTGCGGGCGTGGGTGACCGTCTCGTGGATGCGGTCGGCCATCTGGTCCATGTCCAGGTTGGGGATGGCGCGGTGGAGGGGCGAGGTGCCGATGAAGGTGTGGATGCGGGGGCTGCGGGCGTGGCGGACCGCTTCCCAGCAGCGGTCGATGTCCTTGTAGTTGGCGCGCGCCAGGCCGCAGATCGTGGAGTTCCGGGACCGCTTGGCGATCTCGGACACCGCGGTGAAGTCGCCTTCCGAGGCGATGGGGAAGCNCTCGATGATGTCCACGCCCATCTCGTCCAGGAGGCTGGCGATTTCCAGCTTTTCCTCGTGGGTCATGGTGGCGCCGGGGCTTTGTTCGCCGTCGCGCAGGGTCGTGTCGAAAATCAGGACGCGGGGTTGCGTGGTCTGGTCGGTCATCTGAGGAGATCCTGTGGTTCTTAGCTTCAAGCGGTCCGGGCGCTGGTCACCTCCGAGCGGTCGCGCCCAAGGGCACGCTCAGAGGCGGCTAAGAAGGAGAAGCAGGCCACGGGGGACAGGGTGCGGATGGCACCCGAGGCCGGAGCGATATGGCGGTCCCGTGTCATGGGGCGGGACTATACGGGGTTTTGGCCAAAGGGAAGGGGGAAAACGCGGCAGGCGGCACCGCCTGGGACGGGGGCGTCCGAGCTCGGACGCTTGGTCGACTCTCATGAAATCAATGACTTGCGAGTTCGATTTAACTTGGACTTAACACTTGTCCGAGGTCGGGGCTGCCGCCCCCATCGCGGGCAGGCCCGCGATTCCCCGCGAGTATTTGGGCAAAGAAGAAGCCGGGGTGGAAGGGCGGGGCCTGGGTTCTAGCTTTCGCAGGCGGAGGGCAGGATGCGGGCATTGGTGATCGGGGCTTCGGGCGGNATCGGCGCGGCGCTGGCCGCGCGGCTGACCGCACAGCGGGCAGAGGTGGTGGCGCTGTCACGGCGCGCGGACGGGCTGGACGTGACGGACGGGCGGTCNGTCGAGCAGGTTCTGGGCGCCGTCTCAGGGCCGCTCGAGCAAATCTGGGTGGCAACCGGGGTGCTGGAGGCACCGGAGAAGGCGCTGAAGGCGATGACGCCCGAGGGGCTGATGCGCGCCTTCGCGGTCAACGCCAAGNNGGGCTTAAGACTGGTGATGCGGCACCTGCCGCGACTGATGCCGCGCGACCGGATTTCGCGGTTTGCAGTCCTGTCGGCGCGGGTGGGGTCCATCGAGGACAACCGGCTGGGCGGCTGGTATGCCTATCGCGCGGCGAAGGCAGCGCTGAACCAGCTGGTGCATACCGCGGCCATCGAGATGACGCGGACGCATCCCAAGGCGGTGCTTGCCGCGCTGCATCCTGGCACCGTGGAAACCGGTCTGGCCCCGGCGCAACGCGCTGGGCATCCGGCCGTGTCGCCGGAAGTGGCGGCGGCCCATTTGCTGGCAGTGCTGGGCCGGAANCCGGCGGACACGGGCAAGTTCTTCGACTGGAAGGGTGAAACGGTGCCGTGGTGACCAGCGGGGACCGCGGGGGGCGGCTACTAAGCTCTGGCTTCAAGGGGCAGTTTGCGTCATGGTGATGAAGACGACCCGCCCCTTGGCGGGCGACAGGACCGGGCGCCCGGAATGCCGGGGCGGAAGGCAGGTCCGGCCGATCTGCGACACGATCCACCATCATCCCGAACCGGGGCGAACCGACCGTCAGGCAGGCGGCGCCATTTGGCGTCTGCCCGCGGCGCCGCTCGCCGGTTCCCTGCACGGAGAGCTGACATGGGCTATTCCACCCCGAAGAAGCCGTTCGACCTGGGCGAGTTCCTGAGCGAGAAGGGCTCGGTCCGGTCAGGCCGCAAGCCGACCTGGCAACGGCGCGCACCTGCCCCGGCGGCGGCCCCGACCGAGACCGCGGGAGAGGCTGCAACGCCCGGCCCGGCGCCTGCGCCGCGCAAGACGAAATAGGCCGAAGCCACGGGTCGGAGCGGAATTCTTTCCTGCCATTTCAATGGCTCGCGCGATTACTGGGGGCGGCGGCCGGAATGGCTCGCAAACGAGGCGCATTTGCCCTATGTAGGGGCTGCATCTCTTGTTTTCGAACCTGTTCCTTTCGGCTCAGCTTTCGGTTTCAGCTTTGCCGGGCCGCTGCGCTGTGCGAGCGGCATTCATGGAAGGAATATCACGATGGCCAAGGGCACCGTGAAATGGTTCAACACCACCAAGGGTTTCGGCTTCATCGCCCCGGAAGGGTCGTCGAAGGACGTTTTCGTTCACATCTCGGCGGTCGAGCGCGCTNNTAAGATCAGCCGTCTTGACGACGGCCAGGCCGTGACCTTCGACCTGGAGCGTGACCGCAACGGCCGCGAATCCGCCACCAACCTCGCCCTGGCCTGATCGGCCGGAGGAACCGCTGCCCGGACAGGGCGGCATGACACGCAGGGGGCGGCCCGGAGGGCCCCGGTGCGCGACGACCTGGATAGCCGGATCAGGCCGCGGGTCGCCAATTGGAAAGACATCACTTGATAGAACTGAACTGNGGGGAACCCCTGAGCTTCGTCATCTCTGCGGAGGGCGACGTGCAGAAATTCACTACCGTCGAACAGGCCTCGTACTGGCTGCGCAAGAAATGGCCGGTTGCCGACGATGCGCGCCACAAGGCCCTTCGCCAGCTGGCCGCCGCGCAGGATTGCCTTGTGTCAATGGGATCGGCCCGGCGCGCCTTTGTTGCCGCCGCCCGCAGCGCTTCGTGCGCGAATCTGATGGGGTCGCGGGATCCCCGCAGCCTGGCCTGAGCGGCTTCAGACCGGAATGAAGACGCCCGGCGCAAGGTTGCGCCGGGCGTTTTCGTTTGTCCGGGCCTTGATCAGGCGGTCAGCTTCTGCGCGATCGACACAAGGCGCTTGGCCTGGTGCGAGATTGCCTCGGTCGGCGCGCCGTCCAGCGGCTGGCCCTGCGTGTGGCTGTAGCCATAGGGGTTGCCGCCCGCGGCGAAGATCGAGGCGTCGGTGTAGCCCGGCGGCACGATGATCGAGCCCCAGTGGCAGAAGGTGGTGTAGAGGCCGAGGATGGTGGCCTCTTGCCCGCCATGGGCGTTCTGCGCCGAGGAGGTGGCGGTGATCGCCTTNNTTACGAGCTTGCCCTGGAACCAGACGCCGCCGAGCGTGTCGATGAAGGCGCGCATCTGGCTGGCGGCCTGGCCATAGCGGGTGGGGGTGGCGAAGAAATAGGCATCGGCCCATTCCATGTCGGCCGGGGTGACGACCGGGACATGCGACTGCTTTTCTGCCGCCGCTTTCCAGGCATCCTGCCCGTTGACGACATCGGCCGGAGCGGTTTCGGCGGCGCGGAAGAGCTTCACTTCGGCGCCTACTTCGCGGGCGGCCTNTATGGCGATTTCGGCGATGGCATGGTTCGTGCCATAGGTGGAGTAGTAGATGACGGCGACCTTGACGGCCATGGGCGTTGCCTCCTGGGGTTGATGGCGGGGAAAGTAGCTTGCGGTCGATGCTGCGGAAATTCGTCATGGTCGCGCGCTATCTGTGCGTCATTGCACGCAGCGGCAGCGGAGCCGCGCCGAAAGGCGGGTCTGGTCAGGGGCGCGTGGTGGCGCTAACAGGGTGCAAGCGCATCGCATGGGGAAGGAATGAGCGAGACGTTTTCGGCCGAGGCTGCGGCGCTGTCGGGGATGCAGGCGCCGATCCTGACGCTGACGCTGAACCCGGCACTGGACTTTGCGACCGAAGTGCCCGAGATGCTGGCGGGCCAGAAGCTGCGCTGTACCGACCCCAACCTGGACCCGGGCGGCGGCNNAGGGTTGAACGTCAGCCGGGCGATCAAGCATCTGGGCGGCGATTCGCTGGCGCTGGTGGCGCTGGGTGGGCTGACGGGCGACCGGCTGGCCGGGCTGATCCGGGCCGAGGGCATCACCTTCCTGTCGCTTCTGGGGCCGGGCGAGACGCGGCAATCGCTGACGGTGACCGAGGGCACCTCGGGCAAGCAGTACCGCTTCATGCTGCCGGGGCCGGTCTGGAGCGAGGCCGACCGGCGGGGCGTGTTTACGCTGTTGTCAGCCACNGCGCGGCCGGGCGGCTATTCGGTGATCTCGGGCAGCCGCNNGCCGGGCGTGCCGGTGGATTTCAACGCGCAGCTGGCGGCCAGCATGGAGGGCGCNCGGATCGTGCTGGATACCTCGGGCGCGGCGCTGAAAGAGGTGGTGAAGCGGCCGATTCCGGGGCTGGCGGTGCTGCGCATGGATGGCGAGGAAGGCGAGGAGCTGGCCGGGCGCAAGCTGGAGACGCGCAAGGACACGGCGGATTTTGCGGGCGAGCTGGTGGCGCGGGGNGTGGCGCAGATCGTGATCATCGCGCGCGGCGCNCGGGGCAATGTGCTGGCCGAGGCCGGGCGGCGGCTGTTTTCACCGGCGCCGAAGGTGAAGTGAAGTCGAGCGGTCGGGGCGNNGGGTTCCTTCGTGGCGGCCTTCGTGCTGGCGCTGGCCCGGTCGCAGGGCACGGATGANCGCCTGTCGCTGGGCACGGCGGCGGCGGCGGCGGCGGTGACGACGCTGGCCACGCAACTGTGCCGGGCCGAGGATGTGATGCGACTGCTGCCCTATGCCGAGGCGGTGGAGATCTAGGCGCGGCCCATCAGGATGACGGCGGCCCCGGCCAGGGCAGCGCCGGCGGCGAAGTCGGTCAGGCGCAGGGGTTCGGCTTCGACGAGGCGCAGCCAGACGAGCGAGGCGGNCAGGTAGACGCCGCCGTAGACGGCAAGCTGGCGGCTGACGGCTTCNNGAGCAGGGGTCAGTGCCAGCAGGAAGGCGAGGCGGCAAAGCGCCGCGGCGCCGGGGATCAGCCAGAGCGCCGAGGCGCCGGCGCGCCACCAGGACCAGACGGCGAAGCAACCGGCGATTTCGGACAGGGCGGCAAGCAGGTAGAGCGCGGCCGTCAAGCGGCGGCCTGGCGCAGGCGGTCGCGCAGGGCTGTCACGCGGTCGCGCAGCGTGACCAGATCGGCGAGGAAGGCCGGTCATTTCAGGAAACAGGCGGGGATCCGGGCAGCGCGGGCGGCCAGCGCGTGGCCGGACTCGGTCAGGGCGATGCGCACCTGGCGTTCGTCCTTCGCATCGCGGCTGCGGGCGACAAGGCCTGGTTCCAGCCGTTTCAGGAGCGGCGTCAGCGTGGAGGATTCAGCNNAGGACCTGCTTAAGCCGATGGCGCCGACGGTCTGGCCGTCTTCGGCCCAGAGGACCGACATCACCAGATACTGCGGATAGGTCAGCCCGAGGTCGTCCAGGAGCGGCTTGTAGGCCTGCTGCACCGCGTTGGCAGCGGAGTAGAGCGCAAAGCAGGTCATGTCAGGCGGGTCAGGGTCATGGCTGAGTTATATATCGCGCGCGATTTAATCGCAAGCGGTTGACAGGAGGGCGTCTCGCCGATAAAGGGTCGCTTACGATTAGATCGCACACGATGGAGTTTCAGATGACGGTGGATGCGAAGTACTGGACCGAGGCTCTGGCCACNGGGGGCGGGCGCAACGGGTTGGCGAAGCTGGCGAATGGCCAGATCACCCTGACGCTGGCGACGCCCAAGGAACTGGGCGGCAGCGGGCTGGGGCATAACCCGGAAGAGCTGTTCGCGCTGGGCTATGCCGCCTGCTATCTGGGCGCGATGCGCTTTGCGGCCTCGTCCGAGCTGGGCGCGGTGCCGGAAAACGCCACAGTGACGGCGCATGTGGGCATCGGGCCGCGGACGGACGGCGGGTTCGGGTTGAAGGTGAAGCTGGCGGTGGCCATGCCGGGGGTGGAGCGCGCGGTGGCCGAGAAGATCGTCGAGCGCGGGCACCATATCTGCCCGTACTCAGGCGACGAAGGCAATATCGAGGTGGTGACGGAAGTGGTGTGAGGTTGGGGTAGGATGGGCAGTATTGCCCATCCTACGGTTCAGCCGTCCCGCCAGCGGTTGGCGATGGGATAGCGGCGGTCCAGCCAGAAGGCGCGGCCGGTGAGGCGCGGGCCGGGGGCCGACTGGAAGCGCTTGTATTCGCTGATGTAGATCAGGTGTTCCACCCGCTTGACCGTGGCGCGGTCGAAGCCCTTGTTCACCAGATCCTGCACCGACAATTCGCGGTCCACGAGGCCATCGAGGATGGCGTCGAGGATCGGGTAGGGCGGCAGATCCTCGTCCTTCTGGTTTTCGCGCAACTCGGCACTGGGCGGCTTGTCGATGACGCGGGGCGGGATGACCTCGTAAGTACNGCNCTTCATCCAGGGGCGATGCGTGGCGTTGCGCCAGCGGCAGGTATCGAAGACGCGGGTCTTGTACAGGTCCTTGATCGGGTTGTAGCCGCCGTTCATGTCGCCGTAGATCGTGCAGTAGCCGACCGCGACCTCGGACTTGTTGCCGGTGGTCAGGAGCATGGCGCCGAACTTGTTGGACAGCGCCATGAGCAGGAGACCGCGCAGGCGGGACTGGATGTTTTCTTCCGTCAGGTCGGGCTTTGTGCCTTCGAACAGGGNGCCAAGCGCCTGGGTCACAGCATCCTGCGGGCCCGTGATGGGCAGGGTGTCCAGGCGGCAGCCGAGGCGGGTGGCCACGGCTTCGGCGTCTTGCAGCGAATGGGCGCTGGTGTAGCGCGAGGGCAGCATCACGCAATGCACGTTTTCCGGGCCAAGCGCATCGGCGGCGATGGTGGCGACCAGCGCCGAGTCGATGCCGCCGGAGAGGCCGAGCAGCACCTTCCTGAAGCCGGTTTTCGCCAGGTAGTCCGACAGGCCGACCACCATGGCGCGGTAATCGGCTTCATNAGCTTTCGGGATTTCGGCCATCAGCCCTTGTTCGGCGCGCCAGCCTTCGGGGCCGCGCGTGAAATCGACATGCGTCACGCAATCGTCGAACTGCGGCAGTTGTGCGGCCAGCTGGCCGCCGGGGTTCAGCACGATGGAGGCGCCGTCGAAAATCTGGTCGTCCTGCCCGCCGGTCATGTTCAGGTAGACGAGCGGCAGGCCGGTTTCCACCACGCGGGAGACCATGAGGTTCAGCCGGACATTGGGCTTGCCGCGATGATAGGGCGAGCCGTTGGGCACGAAGAGTATCTCGGCCCCGGTCTCTGCCAGCGTCTCGGCGACATCGGGGTGCCAGGCATCTTCGCAGATCGGGATGCCGACGCGCAGCGGGCCGATGCGCACGGGGCCGGAGACATCGGCCGAGGCAAAGACGCGCTTTTCGTCGAAGACGCCGTCGTTGGGCAGGTGGTGCTTCAGCACCGTCGCCTCGATCCGGCCTTTCGCAAGGATGGCGTAACCGTTGAAGAGCCTGCCTTCGCGGTGGACCGGGCAGCCGATGCCAAGCGCCGGACCTTCGGCGGTGGCCGCGGCGAGGCGCTCCAGTTCGGCCCAGGCGGCGCGCTGGAAGGCGGGTTTCATCACCAGGTCCTGGGTCTGGTAGCCGGTCAGGAACATCTCGGGCAGGGCGACCATGTCGGCGCCCTCGGCGCGGCCCTGCTGCCAGGTGGCCAGGGCCTTGGCGGCGTTACCGGCAATATCGCCCACGGTGGGGTTCAGCTGCGCAAGCGTAAGGCGGAAGCGGTCGGCCATGGCGAATTTCCTCTGGGTCCGGGCGGTTCTAGCAGAACCGGCGCGAAGGAAAGCCGGGCGCGGCTTGCAAGGGGCGGCCCGCGGCGCTAGGGTCTGGCGCAAGATCACGGAGGGTGGGCGATGCGGGCAATCGGTGCGGCTTCGGTTCTGGCGGCGCTGGTCTGGGGCGGAACGGTCCTGGCGCAGGAGGGCGAGGTCGTCGTCAAGCAGTATGACGACGGTTCGGTCTACGAGGGCACCTTCGTGAACGGGCTGCGCGACGGCACCGGCACCTACACGCTGCCCAATGGCTATAGCTATACCGGCGACTGGGTCGAGGCGAGATCGTCGGCAAGGGCGAGGCGCGGTTCCCCAATGGCGCGATCTATGTGGGCAGCTTTGCCGCCAGCAAGCCCGAGGGGCAGGGCAAGATCACCTTTGCCGACAGGCGCACCTATGAGGGCGACTGGACCGACGGCCAGATGACCGGGCAGGGCACGGCGACCTATGCCGACGGGTCCAGCTATACCGGCGCGGTGCGGGCGGGCATTCCGCATGGCAAGGGCGTGCTGACGCGCAAGGACGGATACCGGTACGAGGGCGACTGGGTGGATGGCCGCAAGGAGGGCAAGGGCACCATCACCTACCCGGACGGCACCACCTATGACGGCACGCTGGTCGATGGCCAGCGCGAGGGCGAGGCACGCTGATCATGCCGGACGGGCTGACCTATGTCGGCCAGTGGAAGGCCGGGCAGATCAGGGGCACCGGCAAGCTGACCCAGCCGAGCGGCGATGTCTACGAAGGCAGCTTCGTCGAGGGCCTGCGGGACGGGCAGGGCAAGGTCAGCTATGCCAACGGCGATGTCTACGAGGGCGGCTTCAAGGCCGACAAGCGCGACGGGCAGGGTCTGTTCAGGGCCAAGGACGGGCTGGTCTATGAAGGCAGCTTCGTGGCTGGCGCCATCGCAGGGCAGGGCAAGATGACCTATCCCGGCGGCACGGTCTATGAGGGCAGCTTCAAGGCCGATCTGCCGGATGGCACGGGCAAGATCCTGTATCGAGCGGCGCCACCTACGAGGGCCAGTGGACCGCGGGGGCGATCACCGGCACCGGGCGGGCGACCTATGACGACGGCTCGGTCTATGAAGGCGTGGTGGTGGCGGGCAAGCCGGAAGGCATCGGCAAGATGACCTATCCCGATGGCTATGTGTACGAAGGCGCCTGGAAGTGGCATCCGCGAGGGGCAGGGCAAGGCGACCTATGCCGATGGCTCGGTCTATGAGGGATGTTCGTCGCGGGCGAGCGGCAGGGCAAGGGCGTGCTGACCATGGCCGACGGGTTCCGGTACGAGGTGATTTCGTCGCGGGCGAGATCGAGGGGGTGGGCGTGGCGACCTATCCCAACGGCGATGTCTATGAGGGCGCCTTCGTGAAGGGCAAGCGCGAGGGCCAGGGTGTCATGCGTTACAAGGCCGGGCAGGAAGTGACCGGCATCTGGACCAGGGCGTGGTGACGGCGCCCGCGCCGGAACCGGCGCCTGCCGAGGGGCTGCGTCTGCCGAGGGGCACCTGCCGCACCGGCGTAAGCCGAGCCCGCGCCCTTGCCGACGGCTCCGCCGCGGCGGTCACCGGCAACTGAGGCCGGTCAGCGCCTATTCCCACCAGGGGTCGATGGCGGCGATGTCGTCATCGGACCAGCCGAAGTGATGCGCCATTTCATGCGTCATCACATGGGTCACCAGGTCGGCCAGCGATACGTCGCCCCGTTCGGCCCATTCATCCAGGATCGGTAAGCGGAACAGCCAGATCGTGTCGGGCTGGCGCGGCTGGTCGGTTACCGATTTCTCGGTCATCGGGATGCCGTCGTAGAGTCCGGTCAGCTCGAAGGCATCGTGCAGGTCCATCGCTTCCAGGATTTCGTCGGTCGGGAAATCCTCGACGCGCAGCACGATGTGCAGCGCGGCCGCGCGGAAGGGTTCGGGCAGGGCCAACACGGCGTCGCGCGCCAGCCCTTCGATCATGGCGAGGTCGGGTGCAACGGCTTCGGGGGCGGTGGTTGTCATGTTATGGATATAGGCCACGGGTCCTTGTGCGGGAAGGGGCGGCGGCATGGCACAGAAGACGCAGGAAGGCGGGGGCGTGGCCGAGTTTCTGGCGGCGGTGGAGTAAGCGCGGCGGGACGAGGCGGTGCGGCTGGATGCGGTGTTCCGCGAGGTCACGGGCTGGCAGCCGCGGATGTGGGGACCCACGATGGTGGGCTATGGCCGCTATGCCTATCGCTATGACAGCGGCCATTCCGGTGTGGCGATGGCCACCGGGTTTTCGCCGCGCAAGGCTGAACTTGTCATCTATATCCAGCCCGGTCCCGCCGATCTGGGCGACCTGCTGGCCCGGCTGGGGCCGCACCGCATGGGCAAGTCCTGCCTGTACCTGAAGCGGCTGGTAAGCATCGACGACGCCGTGCTGCGNCGGGTGATCCGCGCGGGGCTGGACGATCTGGCCCGGCGCTGGACGGTGGAGCCGACCTGAGCCTTACGGCAGGATATAGCCCGCGGCGCGGAACAGGCGGTACCATTCGGGCCGCGAGAGCGTGACGCCGGCGACGACGCATTCCTTCACGCGGTCGGGTTTCGTGGTGCCCAGCACCACCTGCATCTTGGCCGGGTGGCGGGTGATCCAGGCCACGGCCACGCCGGTGGGGGTCACGCCATGGGCTTCGGCGATCTCGTCCAGCGCCTCGTTCAGCTCGCGGAACTCGGCGCGGTCGCCGATAAAGGTGCCGTCGAACCAGGCCTTCTGGAAGGGCGACCAGGCCTGCAGCGTCATGCCGTTCAGCCGCGACCAGTCCAGCAGGCCAAGGGTGCGGTCCACCGATTGCGCGTGGCCCTCCATGTTCATGGCGATGCCTTGGGCGATCAGCGGCGCGTGGGTCAGCGAGAGCTGCACCTGGTTGAACGGAAGCGGCTGGCGCACGGCTGTTTTCAACAGCGCGATCTGGTCGGGCGTCTGGTTCGACACGCCGAAATGCCGGACCTTGCCCGCGGCGTGCAGGGTGTCGAAGGCGCGGGCGACCTCTTCCGGCTCCACCAGCGTGTCGGGGCGGTGCAGCAGCAGCACGTCGATGTAGTCGGTGCGCAGCGCTTTCAGCGAGCCGTCGACCGAGGCGAGGATATGCTCGGCGGAAAAGTCGAAACAACNCTCGCGGATGCCGCACTTGGTCTGGATCACCACATCGTCGCGCTCGGCCGCCGACAGGCGCAGGGCATCGCCGAAGCGCTGTTCGCAGAAATNGCGGCTGCCGCCGTAGATGTCGGCGTGGTCGATCATATTCACGCCCGCCTCGCGCGCGGCGTGGTACAGCGCGCGGATATCGGCGTCGGCCATGTCGGTGATGCGCATGAGGCCGAGGATGACGCTGGAAAGCCTGAGGTCGGTGTTGGCGATGTGGCGATAGCCCATGGCGGTCCCTCCTGTGCGGGATACAGGGTTACGCGGGGCGGGGCGGGGTGGCAACCATGTGGCAATCTGGACAATTGCGCCCCCTGTGACAGGGAAGGCGCGGCTCAGGAGGCCCCGATGACCGTCACCACCCGTTTCGCCCCTTCGCCCACCGGATATATCCATGTGGGCAACCTGCGCACCGCGCTGATGAACTGGATGATCGCCCGCAAGGCTGGCGGCACCTTCATCCTGCGACTGGACGACACCGATCAGGAGCGGTCGAAACAGGAATATGCCGATGGCATCATGGAGGACCTGGAATGGCTGGGCCTGACCTGGGACCGGCTGGAAAAGCAGTCGCTGCGCTTTGACCGTTATCATGCCGCGGCGGACGAGTTGCGCGCGGCGGGGCGGTTCTATGAATGCTTCGAGACGCCGGTGGAACTGGACCTGAAGCGCAAGAAACTGCTGAACATGGGCAAGCCNCCGGTCTATGACCGCGCCTCGCTGCGGCTGACCGAGGACGAGCGCGCGAAGATGCGCGCCGAGGGGCGCGAGGGCTATTGGCGGTTCCTCTTGGATCAGGAGCGGATCGAGTGGCCGGATGGCATTCTGGGCGACATTTCCATCGACGCGGCCTCGGTGTCCGACCCGGTGCTGATCCGGGCGGACGGGCAGATCCTTTATACCTTCGCGTCCTCGGTGGATGACATCGACATGGGCGTCACCTCCATCGTGCGCGGCGCCGACCATGTGACGAACACCGCGACGCAGATCCAGATCATGCAGGCGCTTGGCGGCACCCCGCCANNCTTTGCGCACCATTCGCTGTTGACCGGGCCGCAGGGCGAGGCTTTGTCCAAGCGCCTGGGCACGCTGTCGCTGCGCGACCTGCGGGCGGAAGGCATCGAGCCGATGGCGCTGTTGTCGCTGATGGCGCGGCTGGGGTCGTCCAAGCCGGTGGAGCTGGCGCGGACGCATGAAGAGCTGATCGAAGGGTTCGACCTTTCGTCCTTCGGCGCCGCGCCCACGAAGTTCGACCAGGAAGACCTGTTCCCGCTGACCCGCGCCTATGTGCGCGCGCTGCCCTACGAGGCCGTTGCCGACCGGGTGCGGATGCTGGGCTATGACGACGAGGAAGGCGAAGGCTTCTGGGACGCCACGCGCGAAAGCATCACCGTGCTGTCCGACCTGGGCGGTTGGGCGCAGCTGTTCCGCGAGGGCGCGGAACTGGCGGTGGAGCCGGAGGACGAGGCTTTCGTGACGCAGGCGCTGGCGCTGTTGCCGGATGCGCCCTGGTCGTCGGAAACCTGGGCCAGCTGGACCGAGGCGGTGAAGGCTGCCACGGGCCGCAAGGGCAAGGCGCTGTTCAAGCCGCTGCGCAAGGCGCTGACGGGCCGCGAGAACGGGCCGGAGATGGCCGAGATCATGCCCTTCCTGAAACTGCCGCGCCGCGTCTGAGCGATGTGGGAAAAGGTCAAGGCGGGGCGGTGAGACGCCCCGCCTTGACCTTTAGCAATGTTCGGAAATGGCAAGCGGGTCAGGGCAGCCGAAAGGTGCTCAGCTCCGGCAGAACTTGGTCTGCCGCTGAAAGGTCGTCGCCCGCGGTGAAGATCGAGGGCGCGGCAATCACCCGTAGTCCCGCCGCTTTGGCTGCCATCACACCGTTGCGGCTGTCTTCGAAGGCGAGCGCCTCGGAGGCGGTCAGGGCCAAACGGTCCAGTGCCAGAAGATAGACCGCCGGGTCGGGCTTCTTGCGTTTCACCTCGTCGCCCGCGGCGATCACGTCGAAGACCTCGGTTGCCGGACGCCGCCAGATGGCCTGCGCCAGCGCCTCGACATTGCCGGGCGAGGTGGTGGTGGCCACGGCGATGCGCAGCCCCGCCGCGCGGCCTTCGTCCATCACCCGCTGCACGCCATTTCGCAGCTTCAGCCCGCCATTGCCCAGGATCTCGGCATAGCGCGCGGTCTTGGCGCGGTGCAGCGCGGCGACGATGTCCGGGCGCGGACCGGAGGCGGTTTCCGCGGCAAAGGCCGCCATGCGTTCCTTGCCGCCGGTGACCTTCAACAGCCGCAGATAGGTGGCGTGGTCCCAGTGCCAGCCCAGACCCGCCGCGGCGAAGGTGTCATTGAACGCCTGGCGGTGCGCCTCTTCCGTCTCGGCCAGCGTGCCGTCGGCATCGAAGATCAGCGCCTTCAGCGTCATGGCGCCAGCGCGCGGGCGACCAGCGCCGGCAGGTCGGAAAAGGCGGCGAAGGCATGGTCATGGGGCAGGTCGGCAAGGGGCGACTTGCGGTAGCCTTCGGTGANAAGGGCAAAGGCCACCGGCAGGGCGCGGGCGGTGGCGGCATCCACCTCGCTGTCGCCGATGAAGAGGCGGGGGCGGGNCAGGGCGTCGAACGCGCGGGCGAGGGGCAGGGGATCGGGCTTGGTGGCGGGCGTGCTGTCGCCGCCGATCACCACGCCGAACAGCCGGTCCATGCCGAAATGGCGCAGGATCGCCCGTGCAGGCGCCTCGGGTTTGTTGGTGCAAAGACCAAGCGCATGGTNGGCCCCGGCCAGTTCCTCCAGCGCCTCGGCTACGCCTGGGTAGGGGCGGGTGAGGGTAGCGGGGTCGGCCTCGTAATGGGCCAGGAACCGGGCCAGCCAGTCGGCATGGCCCGAAGGCTCGCCGACCGCGCGCATCACCCGTTCCACCAGCTTCGGCGCGCCGTTGCCGACAAAGGCCTGGATGCGGTCGGGCGGCAGGGGGCNGTGGCCATAATCGGCCAGCATCCGCGCGCAGGCGGCATGGATGTCGGGCGCCGAGTCGATCAGCGTGCCGTCCAGATCGAAGACCAGCGCGCCCCTCACGTCGCGGCTTCGGCCGCGGCGCGGATGGCGCGGATGTTGGCGCCATAGGGCGCGGGGTTGGCGACCGAGCCGCCCTTGAACACCGCCGAGCCCGCCACCAGCACGTCCGCCCCGGCGGCGGCCACCAGCGGCGCGGTGTCGGGCGTCACGCCGCCGTCGATCTCGATCAGCACCGGGCGGTCGCCGATCATGGCGCGGAGCTTCGCCACCTGCGCCACCTGGCTGGCGATGAAGCTCTGCCCGCCGAAACCGGGGTTCACCGTCATCACGCAGATCAGGTCGACAAGGTCCAGCACCGGCGCCGCCGCTTCGACCGGCGTGCCGGGATTCAGCGCCAGGCCCGCCTTGCAGCCCGCGGCGCGGATCGCCTGCAGCGTGCGGTGGACATGCGGCCCGGCTTCCAGATGCGCGGTCAGGTAATCGGCCCCGGCCTCGGCGAAGGCCGCGATGTAGGGATCGACTGGCGCGATCATCAGGTGGACGTCCATCACCGTGCGGATATGCGGGCGGATCGCCTTGCACAGCTGCGGCCCGAAGGTGAGGTTCGGCACGAAATGGCCGTCCATCACATCGACATGCACCCAGTCGGCGCCCTGATCCTCGATGGCGCGGATCTCGGCGCCGAAATTGGCGAAATCGGCGGACAGGATCGAGGGCGCGATCTTGATGGCACGGGTCATGTCGGCGGTCCTTCGGCAGAGGGATTTGCAGGCCGCCCGAGAAGACGCGGCTCGCGCGGATATCCGGGGCGGTTATGGTGGAAAGCGCTGCGGCGTCAAGCCGCCCGCCTACCTGGAACAGCCGGTTTGCCTGGCGCAGCCGCGCGCGGTCCAGCGCGTTGCGGATCGACCTTGCATTGGCGAAATGCGGCTGCTGGCGGCGCATGGCGATATACTCGGCCATGGCAACCTTGGCCTCTTCGTCCAACGCATAGGATTGCTCGGCCAGCATGGTCTCGGCAATCTGCAACAGCTCGACGTCGGTATAGTCGGGGAAGTCGATGTGATGCGCGATGCGCGAGCGGAAGCCGGGGTTGGCGGCGAAGAAGCGGTCCATGCGGTCGGCATAGCCCATGATCACCACCAGATCGTCGCGGTTGTTCTCCATCACCTGCAGCAGAATCTCGATCGCTTCCTGCCCGTAGTCGCGTTCGTTGTCGGGGCGGTAGAGGTAATAGGCCTCGTCGATGAAGAGGACCCCGCCCATGGCGCGCTTCAAGACCTCCTTGGTCTTGGGCGCGGTGTGGCCGATGTACTGGCCGACCAGGTCGTCGCGGGTGACAGAGACGAGGTGGCCCTTGCGCACATAGCCCAGCCGATGCAGCAGCCCCGCCATCTTCAAGGCCACCGTGGTCTTGCCGGTGCCGGGATTGCCGGTGAAGGACATGTGCAGCGTCGGCGTGCGGTGCGACAGGCCCATGTCGCGCCGCGCCCGGTCCACCAGCAAGAGCGCCGCCGTCTCGCGGATGCGGCTCTTCACCGGCGCAAGCCCGATCAGCTCGCGGTCCAGCTCGCGCAGGATTTCGGCCACGCCCGAGGCTTCGTATTCTGCCGCCAGATCGACGGTCTGAGCAGGCACCGGCGCGTCCATCGCCTCATCCTCTTCTTCTTTGCAGGAAATACTCCACGGGGTGCGGGGTGTGAAACCCCGCTTCCGGCTCAACCGCGCAGGTCCCAGGAATAGCTCTGCGACCGCCCGCGCACATCCGTGCGCGTCAGGTGCAGCTTCGGCTCCACTTTCGGGCGATGAACGATGAAGCTCATCTTTACCGTCTCGAAGCCGCGGTCGGAATCGAAGGCGTTGAACCGGACATAGGCCTCGGGATGGAGCTTCCGCAGCGCGTCGAGTTCCATCATCACGCCCTTGGGGTCGGCGAGGTCGAACATCGNGTTGCNCCACATCTCCCAATAGGTGTTCCGGGGATGCGGGTCGTAGGTGTACTCCACGCCGATGGCCCAGCCTTTCGACAGGCAATAATCCACCTGCGTGCTGATCTGGTCGTCGGTCAGGTCGGGCAGGAAGGAAAAGCAGCCCTGGGTGATGCGCATTTGGTCTCTCCTGGCGGTGCGGGCGGGGCCGGGGGCAAGGATTTTCGAAAATCCTTGCAAATTTCTTCGAAGAAATTTGCTCCCGGCCCGGCGGTTCAGATCGCGGTTCAGATCACATGGCCACCGACGGGGTCGGCACGAAATCCGAAGTGTCGGTCGAGGTGTAGTTGAAGGTGATGTCGCCCCAGACATCCAGCGCGGCCTCCAGCGGCTTGCACCACTTGGCGGCGGCGCGCAGGATTTCCGGGCCTTCGGTGCGGATGTCGCGGCCCTCGTTGCGGGCGAAGGTCATCGCCTCCAGCGCCACGCGGTTGGCGGTGGCACCGGCCTGGATGCCCATCGGGTGGCCGATGGTGCCGCCGCCGAACTGCAGCACCACGTCGTCGCCGAACAGATCCAGAAGCTGGTGCATCTGCCCGGCATGGATGCCGCCGCTCGCCACCGGCATGACCTTCAGCGTGTCGGCCCAGTCCTGTTCGAAGAAGATGCCGCGCGGCAGGTCGACCTCGTTCTTCAGCTCGCGCAGCACGTTGTAATAGCCCTGCACGGTCATCGGGTCGCCTTCCAGCTTGCCGACGGCGGTGCNCGCATGAAGATGGTCCACCCCGGCCAGGCGCAGCCACTTGGCGATGACGCGGAAGCTGATGCCGTGGTTCTTCTGGCGGGTATAGGTGCCGTGGTNGGCGCGGTGCATGTGCAGGATCATGTCGTTCTGGCGGCACCATTCGCTGATCGACTGGATCGCGGTCCAGCCCACGATCAGGTCCACCATCACGATGACCGAGCCCAGTTCCTTGGCAAATTCCGCCCGGCGGTACATCTCTTCCATCGTGCCGGCGGTGATGTTCAGGTAGTGCCCCTTCACCTCGCCGGTCTCGGCCGCGGCCTTGTTCACCGCCTCCATGCAGTAGAGGAACCGGTCGCGCCAATGCATGAAGGGCTGCGAGTTGATATTCTCGTCGTCCTTCATGAAGTCGAGGCCACCCTTCAGCCCCTCGTACACCACGCGGCCATAGTTCTTGCCGGAGAGGCCGAGCTTTGGCTTGGTCGTGGCGCCCAGAAGCGCGCGGCCGAACTTGTCGAGCCGCTCGCGTTCCACCACCAGGCCGGTGGGCGGGCCCTTGAAGGTCTTCACATAGGCCACCGGGAAGCGCATGTCTTCCAGCCGGGCCGCCTTGAGCGGCTTGAAGGAGAACACATTGCCGATGATCGAGGCGGTCAGGTTGGCGATCGAGCCCGGCTCGAACAGGATCAGGTCATAGGCGACATAGGCGAAGTATTCGCCCGGGCGTCCCGGCACCGGTTCCACCCGGTAGGCCTTGGCGCGATACTGGTCGCAGGCGGTCAGGCGGTCGGTCCAGACCACCGTCCAGGTGGCGGTGGACGACTCGCCCGCCACAGCGGCGGCGGCCTCCACCGGGTCCACGCCGTCCTGCGGCGTGATGCGGAACAGCGCCAGAAGGTCGGTGTCGCGCGGCTGGTAGTCGCCGTCCCAATAGCCCATCTGGGCGTATTTCAGCACCCCGGCCTTGTAGCGGTCCTTGCCCTTGATCTCGGAAAGTTTCGGCTGGTCGTTCATCTTTCTCTCCCTTGGGTCTCAGGCGGCGCGGGCCGCGGGCGGGGCGAAAGCGCCCCCGAGGCGTAACGGCGGGCCATCTCGCTCATCGGGATGACCTTGATCTTGCTGGCCTGTCCGGCGGTGCCGAAGGCTTCGAACCGGGCACGGCACACCGTGCCCATGGCGTCCATCGCGGGTTTCAGGAATTTGCGCGGGTCGAATTCGTCGCGCTTGCGGTTGGCCACGCGGCGGAATTCGGCGGCGGCGGCAAGGCGCAGGTCGGTGTCGATGTTCACCTTGCGCACGCCGTGGCGGATGCCGCGCACGATTTCCTCGACCGGCACGCCATAGGTCTCGCGCATCTGGCCGCCGTTTTCATTGAAGACCGCCTGCCATTCCTCGGGCACCGAGGACGAGCCGTGCATCACCAGATGCGTGTCGGGCAGCCGCGCGTGCAGGCGTTCGATCACCTCCATCGCCAGCACGTCGCCTGTGGGCTTGCGCGTGAACTTGTAGGCGCCGTGGCTGGTGCCGATGGCGACGGCAAGCGCATCCACCCTGGTTTCGGCGACGAAGCGCGCCGCTTCGTCGGGATCGGTCAGCAGCATCGAGCGGTCCAGCGCGCCGTCGAAGCCGTGGCCGTCCTCGGCCTCGCCATGGCCGGTTTCCAGGCTGCCGAGGCACCCCAGTTCGCCCTCGACCGAGGCGCCGACCATGTGCGCCAGCCGCGCCACTTCGGCCGTGATCGCAACGTTGTAGGCATAGTCGGCCGGGGTCTTGGCATCCTCGCGCAGCGAGCCGTCCATCATCACCGAGGTGAAGCCGGACTGGATCGCCGAGAGGCAGGTGGCGACGTTGTTGCCGTGGTCCTGGTGGATGCAGATGGGGATTTCCGGGTACATCAGCTCCAGCGCCTCCATCATCTTGGCCAGCATGATGTCGCCGGCATAGGTCCGGGCGCCGCGGCTGGCCTGCAGGATTACCGGCGCATCGGTGGCGCGGGCGGCCTCCAGGATGGCCAGGCCCTGTTCCATGTTGTTGATGTTGAAGGCGGGCACGCCGTAGGACTGTTCGGCGGCGTGGTCGAGAAGCTGGCGAAGGGTGATGCGGGCCATGTGAAGTCCTTTCAGAACGGGCCTTTCAGTAGGCGAGTTCGGGTTTCGGGGCGGGGGCGGCGGGCCGGGCCAGCGCCTCGGCGCGGGCGGCCACGGCCTCGGGGGTGATGCCGAAGTGGCGGTAAAGCGCGTCCGCCGGGGCCGAGGCGCCGAAGCCGGTCATGCCGACGAAGGCATCCTCGGGGCGCAGGAACAGGTCCCAGCCCTGCTGCACCAGCGCCTCGATGCCGACGCGGGGCGCGGTGCCAAGCACCGAGGCGCGTTCGTTGGCGGGGCGGGCCGCGAAGAGTTCGAAGCAGGGGCCGAGACCACGGCGGCGGCGATGCCCCTGGCGGCCAAGAGGTCGGCGGCGGCCATTGCAATGGCGACCTCTGACCCGGTGGCGACCAGCGTCACCGCGCGCGGTGCAGTCTCGCGCAGGACATAGGCCCCTCGGCGCTGCGGTTGGCGTCGGAATGCGCGGTGCGCAGCGTCGGCAGGTTCTGGCGGCTGAGGCACAGCACCGTGGGCGTGGCTTCCGAGGTGATTGCCAGTTCCCAGGCCTCGGCGGTTTCCACCGCATCGGCGGGGCGGAAGACATGCAGGTTGGGCATGGCGCGCAGCGAGGCCACCTGCTCCACCGGCTGGTGCGTCGGTCCGTCTTCGCCAAGGCCGATGGAGTCATGCGTCATGACATAGGTGACGGGCACGCCCATCAGCGCCGACAGCCGGATCGCGGGGCGGCCGTAATCGGCAAAGGCGAGGAAGGTGCCGCCATAGGGGCGGAAGCCGCCATGCAGCGCGATGCCGTTCATCGCGGCGGCCATGCCGAATTCGCGGATGCCGTAGTGGATGTAGCTGCCCGCGTAATGGCCGGGGTCACCGGCTTCTGCCCCTTGGTCAGTGTCAGGTTGGACCCGGTCAGGTCGGCCGAGCCGCCGATGGTGTTGGGCAGGGTCTCGTTCAGCACCTCCAGCGCCATTTCGCTGGCCTTGCGGGTGGCGACCTTGGGCTTGTCGGTGCTCAGCTTGTGGCGCCAGGCGGCCATCACCGCGGCGATGCGCCTGGCGTCGGGCGCGGACTGGTCGGCCTGGAACGCCGCCTTGGCGGGGCTGGCGGCCAGCCGCTTGACCCAGTCGGCGCGGGCCTTGGCGCCGCGCGCTGACACCGCCGCCCAGGCGGCGCGGATGTCCTGCGGCACCTCGAAAGGCGCATGGGTCCAGCCCGCGGTACGGGCGCGGGCGATCTCTTCGGCGCCAAGGGGTGCGCCGTGAACATGGTGGGTTCCCTGCTTGGTCGGCGCACCCTGACCGATCACCGTGCGGCAGGCGATCATCGACGGCCGCGCATCGGCCCGCGCCGCGGCGATGGCTGACGCCACCGCCTCGCGGTCATGGCCATCCACTGCCTGCACATGCCAGCCCGCGGCGGCAAAGCGCGCGCTCTGGTCGGTCGAGGTGGAGAGCGTGATGTCTCCGTCAATGGTGATGCGGTTGTCGTCCCACAGCAGGATCAGCTGGCCCAGCTTCAAGTGCCCGGCAAGGTCAATGGCTTCGTGGCTGATCCCTCCATCAGGCAGCCGTCGCCCGAGATGACATAGGTCCAGTGGTCCACCAGCGCGTCGCCGTGGCGGGCATTGGCCATGCGCTCCGCCAGCGCCATGCCGACGGCGGTGGCCAGCCCCTGGCCCAAAGGCCCGGTGGTGACCTCGACGCCCTGGGTGTGGCCGTATTCCGGGTGGCCCGCGGTGGTGCTGCCCAGTTGCCGGAACCGCTTCAGCTGGCCGACGCCCATGTCGGAGAACCCGAGCAGGTGGTGGATGGCATATAGCAGCATCGAGCCATGGCCGGCCGACAGCACGAAACGGTCGCGGTCGGGCCAGCGCGGATCGGCCGGGTCCACGGTCAGGAAGCGGTTGAAGAGCACCGTCGCCACATCGGCCATGCCCATCGGCATGCCGGGATGGCCGGATTTCGCCTGTTCCACCGCATCCATTGCCAGAAAACGCAGCGCCTGCGCCATGCCTGCCTCGGCTGCAAAGGGGTCATGTCACTCATCGGGGCCTCCTCAGGCACGCTTCGCATCGCTGATCAGGCGGATGACCATGGGGGTGAAGATCAGCTGCATCGCCAGGTCCTGCTTGTTGCCGGGAATGACGATGGAGTTGGCCCGGCTCATCCAGGACCCGTGGATCATCGAGACGAGATAGGGAAAGTCGATGCCGCGCGGATTGCGGAAGCGGATGACGACAAGGCTTTCGTCCGGCGTCGGAATCCAGCGCGCGATGAAGGGGTTCGAGGTATCGACCACCGGCACGCGCTGGAAGTTGATGTCGGTCTCGGTGAACTGCGGCGTGATGCAATGCACATAGGCATGCATGCGGCGCAGGATGACATCGGTCACCGCTTCGGTGGAATAGCCGCGCTGCGCCCGGTCGCGGTGGATCTTCTGATCCATTCGAGGTTGATCACCGGCACCACGCCGATCTTCAGGTCGGCATGCCGGGCGATCTGCACATCGTCGGTCATCACCGCGCCGTGCAGGCCTTCGTAGAACAGCAGGTCCGACGTGTCGGCGAAGGGCTTCCAGGGGCTGAACTCGCCTGGCGGCACGCCGTGGCGTTCCGCTTCGGCTGCATCGTGGATGTAGTGACGCGTCTCGCCGCGCCCCGTGGCGCCATAGGTGCGGAACACGTCCTCCAGCTTGGCCAGCTCGTTGGCCTCATAGGAGAAATGGCTGAAGGTCGCGTCTCCGGCGGCCAGCCGCGTCTCCAGCTCGCGCTTCATCTCGGCGCGGTTGAAGCGGTGGAAGGCGTCTCCTCGATGCTGACCGCCGAGATGCCCTCGCGGCGGAAGATCTGGTCGAAGGTGGTCTTGACCGTGGTGGTGCTTACGCCGGACGAGCCGGTGACCGAGATGATGGGGTGCTTCTTGCTCATGATCTCCCTCAGACCCGGAACAGACCGCGGTTGCCGAAAAGGGCCGAAACCTCTTCCGTTAAGCAGGTCGTGATAGGCTTCGATGCGTGCCACCTTTTCGGCCGAGCCGAAGATGAAGGGCACGCGCTGGTGCAGGTCGGCGACGGCCAGCGACAGGATGCTTTCCGTCCCCGTGGTGGCATCGCCGCCCGCCGCCCGCATCAGGAAGGCGATGGGGGCGCATTCGTAGAGCAGCCGCAGGCGGCCGCGTTCATAGCCCTTCCGCGCATCGGCGGGGTACAGGAAGATGCCGCCGCGGGTCAGGATGCGGTGCGTCTCCGCCACCAGCGAGGCGATCCAGCGCATGTTGAAATTGCTGCCGCGCGGGCCTTCGGTGCCTACCAGGCAATCGTCGAAATAGGCGCGCACGGGCCGCGGCCAGTGCCGGTAGTTCGAGGCGTTGATGGCGAATTCCTTGGCCCCCGGTGCCACCTTCACGCCCGCGGCCACCAGATGGAAATCCCCGGTTTCGGGGTCCAGCACATAATGCTTCACGTCCTGCCCGAAGCTGACGATCATCGCGGTATGCGGGCCGTAGAGGATGTAGCTTACGGCGATCTGCTGGTTCACCGGGCGCAGGAACGAGGCCTCGGGGCCGCCCGCGGCGGGGTAGATCGAGAAGATCGTGCCGATGGAAATGTTCAGGTCGATGTTGGACGAGCCGTCCAGCGGGTCGATGGCCAGCGCCAGCGTTCCCGCCGGGTCGATCTCGACCACGCCATCCTGTTCCTCCGAGGCGTAGTAGCGCACGCCCGATCCGGTCAGGGCAGTGCGGAAGCACCCGTCGGCCAGCACGTCCAGCGCCTTCTGGCCATCGCCGCCCAGGTTCTGCCCGACCTCGGCGCCAAGCGCCCCGGCATGGGGGCCGCGGGCGATCAGCCGCGACAGGTCGCGCGCCGCCTCGGCAATCGCCTGCATCGCAGGGCCAAGGTTGGCGGGGATACCCTCGGGGCGATCCGCGCTGCTGCCATCGTCATCGAAGCCTCCCTCCCCGAGTGCGATGAGACAGGGATGACGGCAAGCGGATTGAAAGGAAATTTAATCTTCGCTAAGCTGCATTTTGAAAATCTGAATGCCGGTCAGTGCCTAAGTACTTGGGTTCGCCCAGAATCGAGTTTTCTGCGAAAACTCGGAAGAACGATCCTTCTGCGAAGGATCGGAATTTTCGCAGAAAATTCGTCTTTCCCGAGTTTTCGCAGAAAACTCGCTTACGCTGTGGGTTGGTTTCGCGGAAGTCTCGATGAAGCGCCTGAACGCCCTGACCTTCCGGCAACTGCGTGCGCTCAAGGCGGTCGCCGCCTCGGGCTCGATCAGCCGCGCTGCCGAGGACCTGGCCCTGACCCCGCCCGCCGTCCACAGCCAGCTGAAGCTCCTGGAAGATGCCTTCGGCTGCCCGCTCATGGACCGCAGCGCCCCGGGCGGCTTTGCCCCCACGGCGGAAGGTCAGGTGCTGCTGGAGGCCTATGATCGCGCCTGGGCCGGGCTGACGCTGGCCATCCACCGCATCGACGCGCTGCAGCGCGGCCAGACCGGCACCGTCGTGCTGGGCGTTGTTTCCACGGCGAAATACTTCGCGCCGGGATTGGTGGCCCAGATCAAGGCCGCGCATCCCGACATCGACATCGTGCTGCAGATCGGCAACCGCGACCTGATCCTGGACCGGCTGTCCGACGGCGCGCTTGACCTGGTGATCATGGGCCGCCCGCCGCGGGAACCGGCGGTCACCGCGGCCCTGCTGGGCGACCACCCGCATGTGATGATCGCCCCGCCCGGCCATGCGCTGGTAAGCCGTCCCGCGCTGACGCCCGATGACATTCTGTCGCAGCCCTTCATCCTGCGCGAGCCGGGATCGGGCACCCGCATCCTGGCGATGCGCTACCTGGACCAGCTGGGCGAGGGCGGACCTATGCGGCGGTCNGAGATGGAATCGAACGAGACCATCAAGCAATCGGTCATGGCCGGACTGGGCATCGCGCTGATCTCGTTTCACACCGTGCATGACGAACTGGCGCATGGGCGGCTGGTTGCGCTGGCCGCGCCGGGCATGCCGATCATCCGCAAGTGGTTCCTTCTGCACCGCGCCGATCAGGAGCCGCGCGGCGCCGTTGCCACGGTGCGCGACTTCATCGTGGCGCTTGGGGANAGCTTCCTGCCAGTGCTGCCACGCTAGGACAGCAGCACCACCTCTTCCGGCCGCACCGACAGCCGCACGTCCTCGCCGGGGCGGGGCAGGGCGTGGCCATCGCGGTTGAAGCAGTCGATGGTCAGCACCGGCCCGTCCGGCAGCTCGGCTTTCAGCCGGATGATGGCGCCGAGGAAGTCGCGCGACACCAGCCTGCCCGAAAAGCTGACACCGCCCGNAGGCATCGCCGTGTTCCATCAGCCGCAGCCCTCGGGCCGGATCGCCAGCGACANGGTCGGCGCAGCCAGCGCCGGGATGGCGCGGCCCAAGGTCACCGGCCCGGCGACGGTGTCCACCGCGCCGGTGCCGGGGTCGCGCAGGCGGCCGGGCAGCAGGTTCAAGGCGCCGATGAACTCGGCGACGAAGCGCGTGGCCGGGCGGTTGTAGATTTCATCCGGTGTGCCCACCTGGTCGGCGCGCCCGCCGGTCATCACCACCACGCGGTCCGACATCGCCATGGCCTCTTCCTGGTCATGCGTCACGAACAGTGTGGTGATGCCCAGCTCGCGCTGGATCGCCCGGATCTCGCTGCGGAGCGCCACGCGGATCTTCGCATCCAGCGCCGACAGCGGCTCGTCCAGAAGCAGCACGCGAGGCCGTGGCGCGATGGCGCGCGCCAGCGCCACGCGCTGCTGCTGGCCGCCCGACATCTGGTAAGGATATCGGTCGCCCAGGCCCGTCAGACCCACCATGCGCAGCATCTCGTCCACGCGCCGCGCGATTTCATCCTTCGCCACCCCGTTGACCTTCAGCCCGAAGGCGACATTGCCGGCGGTCAGGTTCGGGAACAGCGCGTAGGACTGGAACATCATGCCGATCTTGCGCTGGCTGGCGCGCAGCCGTGTCACGTCCTGGCCGTCGATCTCGATGGCGTAAGCGGTCGGGGTTTCGAACCCCGCCACCATGCGCAGAACCGTGGTCTTTCCGCAGCCGGAAGGCCCAAGCAGCGAGATGAACTCGCCGTCTTCCATCGACAGGTCGAAATCGCGCACCACGGTGTTGGTGCCAAAGCTCTTCATCACGGAGCGGATGGTCAGGCGGCTCATGCGCGTTTGTCCTGTCGGGGTTTGCGGGACAGCAGGCCCTGTCCGGGGCGAAGGTTGGCGAAGGCCTGCATCAGCGCCATCAGCACCCAGGTCAGGGCAAAGCTCATGATCGCCAGCGCGGCGGGTTCATAGGCGCGGTCCTGGCCAAGCTGCACCATGTAGGGGCCAAAGGCGTTGCGGTTCAGCAGGCTGGCGATGGCAAACTCGCCCAGGCAGATCGAGAACGTGAGGAAGGCGCCCGACACCATGGCGGCGCGGATGTTCGGAAAGATCACCGTCGTCACGATGCGCAGGCGCGAGGCGCCGAGGCTTTCGGCGGCTTCCGTCAAGGTGGCGATGTCGATGGCGGCCATGCCGTTGTCGGCGGCGCGGAACATGTAAGGCAGCGACAGCACGACATAGCCCATCACCAGGAGGATGTTCGTGCCCATGTCGGTGGTGGTCAGCGGCAGGATCGAGGACGAGCCGAACAGGCGGATTTGGCCAAACACCAGCACCACCGAGGGAATGATCAGCGGCAGAAGCGAGATGAACTCGACCAGGGGCCGCAGGCGGGGCAGGCGCAGGCGCACCCAATAGGCGGTGGGCACCACCAGGATGGCACCCATCACGATGGCCGCGGCCGAGGCCATGATGGAAAAGCCAAGCGCGTTCAGGAAGACATCGCTTTGGAAGACCGAGACATAGGCATCCAGCGACCAGGTGCCCCGCCGCATCTGCAACGAGAACTGGAAGGCGGCGTAGAGCGGGACAAGGAAGTAAAGCGCGGCGGCCAGCGTGACCAGTGTGGGGAACAGCGGGAAACGCGGTTTCACTTCTGCCACCTCTCGGCGCGGCTGCGCAGCAGCAGATACAGCAGGTTCGACACCACCATGATCAGGATCATGCCAAGCGCCAGCGCATAGCCAAGGTTCGGATTGTACAAGACGTTGCCGCGGATTTGTTGGAACAGCAGGATCGGCACGACGGAAAAGTTCGATCCGGTCAAGGCGATGACCGTGGCCAGCGTGCCGAAGGCATTGGCGAACAAAAGCAGGAAGCAGCCCAGCACCGAAGGCGCCAGCACCGGCGCCGCCACCATGCGCCAGTATTGCGGCCCGCTTGCCCCCAGGCTTTCCGCCGCCTCGCGCCATTCGGGCTTCAGCCCCTCGATGGTAAACGTGATGACCAGAAGCATCAGCGGCATCTGGAAGTACAGATAGGTCAGCGCCAGCCCCCAGAACGAGAACAGCGAAAACCCCATGCCATAGATGTTGATGCCCATCGACTTCAACAGCAGCGTTACCAGGCCCAGCCGACCAAGCGTGGCGATGAAGGCAAAGGCCAGCGGCACACCGGCGAAGTTCGAGGCCACGCCGGAGAACGAGGTCATCGCCTGCCGCAGCCAGCCCGGCATGCCCCNCAGGATCAGCGCCCAGGCCAGCATCAACCCGGTTAGCGTGCCGATGGCGGCTGAGGCGAGGCTGAGGCGGATCGACAGCCAATAGGAGGAGGCGATGGTCGGCGTCGCCAGACCAATCATGTTATCCAGCGTGAAGCCACCCTCGGGGCTTTGGAACGCGCCGATCACCAGGTAGGACACAGGGGCGATCAGGAACAGCAGGGCAAAGGCCAGATAGGGCAGCAGCCCCAGCCAGTCCCACCGCAGCCGCAAGGCAGGCCGGGGCAGGGAGTGAACGAGGGCGACACCCGGCGAAGAGTCAGTCATGGGCAGTCTCGCGGAACGGGGAGGGGGCGACCGGGACGGCCGCCCCAAGGGGGCCCCGGCCTTCGCCGGGGCGGGGTCGCGGGGACTTAGTTGGCGCCCATTTCCGTGGCCCAGTTGGCCGCGGTGGCTTCCTTGGCCGCGCCCTGGTCTTCCAGCGACGGGAAGACGGCCTTGGCATAGGCCTCGGTAGANNGCGGCAGCTTGGCCATCAGCTCGGTAAGCAGCTTGCCTGCGGCGGACATGGCGTTGAAGCGGATCGGGTGGCAGTAGCCCGACAGCCAGCCCAGCTGGCCCTCGTCCGAGTAGATGTATTCCATCCACAGCTTCGCCGCGTTCGGATGCGGCGCATAGGCCGAGATCGCCTGCACATACACGTAAGCCAGAACCGAATCCGCGGGGATCACCACGTCGACCGGCGGGTTCTTNNAAGCCAGCTTGTCGCGCATGGCCAACAGGTTGTAATCCCAGTCGAAATAGATCGGCGTGGTGCCCTGCGCCAGGTTCTGCGCCGAGCCGTTGACCGGCACCAGGTTGCCGCTTTCCTTCAGCGCCTTGAACCAGGCGATGCCGGCGTTCAGCGCGTCGGCACCCTTGGCATCGGCCTNTGCCCGACAGGTGGCGGCATAGACCGTCATCATCGAGGAATTGCCGGTGCGCGGGTCGCCCGGCATGGCCACGGCATTGGCGTACTTCGCATCGGTCAGGTCGGCGAAGGANNCAGCCGGCGCCTCGGCGATGACGTCCTTGTTCACGCCCATCGCCAGCACGCCGTAATAGTCGCCATACCAGTAGCCTTCGGCGTCCTTCACCTCGGCCGGGATGTCATCCCAGGTCGCAACCTTGTAGGGCTGGATCAGGCCTTCGGCCTTGGCGGCCGGGCCGAAGCTCAGGCCCACGTCGATGACGTCGGGCGCCTGCGGGCCGGTGTTGCCCTTGTTGGCCTTGATCGCCTCGATCTCGTCGCCCGAACCCGCGTTGGGGTTCAGCTCGTTCACCTGGATTTCCGGGTACTTTTTCTTGAAGCCTTCGATCACCGCGCCGTAGTTGCACCAGTCATGCGGCAGCGCGATGACGGTCAGCATGCCTTCGGCCTTGGCGGCGGCTTCCAGGTCGGACAGCGCATCGGCCGAAGCAGCGGTGGCGGCCAGGTAAGCCAGAAGGCTCGCGCCGGAAAGAAGCGCCTTGAGGGTGGTCATGTCGATCTCCTGTGACATCCGTCGAACCCGGCGGCGCGCCGCCGGTTCCCCGCGGCGGTAGCCCCGCAAGGTGACGCCGCCGCTGCGGTTCTGCGAACAGATCGTGACGCAAGTTGCGCGCACAACCGCACCGCGAGCCGGGCGCGTGTCACTTGCGTCAACCCAGGAGATGAAGGGGATGGTGCCGGATGAGGGACTTGAACCCCGACCTTCGCTTTACAAGAGCGCTGCACTACCGCTGTGCTAATCCGGCATGGCCATGGGCCATAACATGCACCCCCAATCCCGCAATGCTGCGCGATCCCCCTTGAACCTGCGCGCAACAGCGCTCATTCACTTGAGACCGACCAGACCGGAGAGCCATCATGCCCGCGTATCGTTCNCGCACCACCACCCATGGCCGCAACATGGTAGGCGCGCGTGGCCTCTGGCGCGCGACCGGCATGAAGGACGGCGATTTCGGCAAGCCGATCATCGCCATCGTCAACTCCTTCACCCAGTTCGTCCCCGGCCACGTCCACCTGAAGGACTTGGGCCAGCTGGTGGCACGCGAGGTGGAAGCCGCCGGTGGCGTGGCGAAGGAATTCAACACCATCGCGGTGGATGACGGCATCGCCATGGGCCATGACGGCATGCTCTACTCGCTGCCCTCGCGCGAGTTGATCGCCGACTCGGTCGAATACATGGTCAACGCCCATTGCGCCGATGCCATGGTCTGCATCAGCAATTGCGACAAGATCACCCCCGGNCTGATGGCCGCCATGCGGCTGAACATCCCCGCGGTCTTCGTCAGCGGTGGCCCGATGGAAGCNAAGACCGTGGTCAAGGGCAAGGAGGTCGCGCTTGACCTCATCGACGCGATGATCGTGGCCGCCGACGACAAGTATTCCGACGAAGAGGTCGAGGCGATCGAAAAGGCCGCCTGCCCGACCTGCGGCTCCTGCTCGGGCATGTTCACCGCCAACTCCATGAACTGCCTGACGGAAGCCCTGGGCCTCAGCCTGCCCGGCAATGGCTCCACCCTGGCCACCCATTCCGACCGCAAGCGCCTGTTCGTCGGCCACCTGGTGGTGGACATCACCAAGCGCTACTACGAACAGAACGACGAAAGCGTGCTGCCGCGCAACGTGGCCACCAAGCAGGCGTTTGAAAACGCCATGGCGCTGGATATCGCCATGGGCGGCTCCACAAACACCGTGCTGCACATCCTGGCCGCGGCGCAGGAAGGCAATGTCGATTTCACCATGGCCGACATCGACCGCCTGTCGCGCAAGGTGCCGTGCCTGTGCAAGGTCGCGCCCGCCAAGAACGACGTCCACATGGAAGACGTCCACCGCGCCNNCGGCATCATGTCGATCCTGGGCGAGCTGGACAACGCGGGCCTTCTGAACCGCGAGGTGCCGACCGTCCACGCCCGCACCATCGGTGCCGCCATCGACCAATGGGACATCGGCCGCACCAACCAGGACTCGGTCCGTGAGTTCTTCCGCGCCGCGCCGGGCGGCGTGCGTTCGGCCACCGCCTTTTCGACCGGCGGCCGCTTTGCCGAACTGGACCTCGACCGCGAAAAGGGCGTGATCCGCTCGGCGAAACACCCCTTCTCCAAGGATGGCGGGCTGGCCGTGCTGACCGGCAACATCGCCGAAAAGGGCTGCATCGTGAAGACGGCGGGCGTGGACGAGTCGATCCTCGTCTTTTCCGGCCCGGCCAAGGTCTATGAATCGCAGAACGCCGCGGTCGAGGCGATCCTGTCCAACCGCGTCAAGGAAGGCGATGTGGTGGTGATCCGCTACGAAGGCCCGAANGGGGGCCCTGGCATGCAGGAAATGCTCTACCCGACCAGCTATCTGAAGTCGAAGGGCCTGGGCAAAGCCTGCGCTCTGGTCACCGACGGCCGCTTCTCCGGCGGCACCTCGGGCCTGTCCATCGGCCATGCCTCGCCCGAGGCGGCCGCGGGCGGCACCATCGGCCTGGTGCGTGACGGCGACATGATCGACATCGACATCCCGTCGCGCACCATCTCGCTGCGCGTNCCTGATGCCGAACTGGCGACCCGCCGCGCCGAACAGGACAAGCTTGGCTGGAAACCCGCCAAGCCCCGCGCCCGCAAGGTCAGCGAAGCGCTGCGTGCCTATGCGCTGTTCGCCACCTCGGCCGACACCGGCGCCGTGCGCAAGCTGCCCGAGGCCTGATAAGCCCCGGCCCCGGCGCAAGCCGGGGCCGCCTGCTTTCATGGACAGTGTCGCGCCGCTGCCGGATGATCGGTCCATCGCCCCGCACAGGCTGACATGGACACCACCCTTCTGATCTTCGCGCTCGTCTACCTTGCTCTCGCGTTGGGTCACCTGCCGGGATTCCGGGGCGACCGCACGGGTGCCGTGGTCGCNGGCGCGTTGGCGATGATCGCCATGGGCCGCATCGGCGACCAGGCGGCCTGGGCCGCCATCGACTATCGCACCATCGGCCTGCTTTTCGGCCTGATGGTGGTGTCGGGCGCCTTTGTCGTATCGGGCTTCTACAGCTGGGTCGCGGCGCGCATCGCCTCGTTGCCGGTCTCGCCGCCGCGCCTTCTGGCCATCCTCATCGTCACCGGCGGAGTCCTGTCGGCGCTGTTGACCAACGACGTGGTCGTGGTCGCCATGACCCCGCTCCTGGTGTCTGTCACCCTGTCGCGCGGATTGAACCCCACGCCCTTCCTTCTGGGCTTCTGCTTCGCCTGCAACACCGGCTCGGCTGCCACGCTGATCGGCTCGCCGCAGAACATGGTCGCGGCCTCGGCCCTGCATCTGGACTTCACGGGCTTTCTGAAGGTGGCGCTCGTGCTTGCGCTGCTGTCGCTGCCTCTCGTCTGGGCCGTGGTGGCGTTCCTTTACCGGGGGCGGTGGATGCTGTCCNNGGGCCTGTCGCCGCACCCGCCGCGATTCCGGCCGACGTGCCGCTTGACCGCGTCNGAAACCGGGAAGGCTGCGCTTGTCACCCTGGCGGTGATGCTGGCCTTCGTGCTGACCGACTGGCCGCATGACATGGTGGCGCTTGGTGCTGCGGCGGTGATGCTGGTGAACCGCACCGTGGCCTCGAAGGATGTGCTGAAGGCGGTGGACGGCAACCTGCTTCTGCTGCTGATGGGGCTTTTCGTGGTCAACGCCGCCTTTGCGGCGACCGGCTTGCCGCAGAAGGCCATCACCGGGCTTTCGGACATGGGCATCGACCTGACACAGGCCCCGGTGCTGTATGGCGTGGTCTCGGTGCTGTCGAACATCGTGGGCAACAACCCGGCCGTCATGCTGCTGGCGCCCTTCGTGGCCCATGCGACCGAGCCCCAGGCCTTGGGCGCCGCCTTCGCGCTTGGCACCGGCTTTTCCAGCAATCTCATCGTCTTCGGCAGCCTCGCGGCATCATCGTCGTCGAACAGGCCGCTGCGCGGCATCACCATCACCACGGGCGAATTCTGCCGCGCCGGCGTGCCGGTGGCGCTGGCCTGCCTCGCCCTGGGCTTGCTCTGGATCCTTCTGATCGGCTGATCGGCGCGTGCCGATTCGTGCTATGCTTCCCGCACCTGCGCCAAGGGAGGGTGCCATGACAGCCATGAACGTGGTTCACATGCGAGTAAAGCCGGGCAAGGAAGCCGAATTCATCCGCATCCACGAAGACTTTCGCCGCGCCGACATGCCGGGCAGCCGCAACTTCTGGGTGGTGCGGACCGGCGAGCGGTCGTTCACCATCGTCGGCGAGTGGGACAGCCTGGATGCGATGGCGGCTGCGCGTTCCACGATGATCGGCAACCTCGACAAGCTCCGCCCGCTCCTCGAAGACCTCGGCGGCGGTCGTGGCGTGACCGAGCCCTGGTCGGGCGAGGTGGCGGTCAGCGCCCGCGCGTAACGCCCAGGCGGCGCTATCCTCGGACAGGAGTTAACCGATCGTGAATGCGGTCGGCTAAGTATCTGATTTTGTTTGGTTCGGCAGGGCGTCCGAGCTCGGACGCCCTCGGACGCCTGCTTAAGCATCACACCAGCCGCTCGACCTCTTTCGCCGCCCGCACGAAATCGGCGAACAGCGGGTGGGNGGCGAAGGGCTTGGACTTCAGCTCGGGGTGGAACTGCACCCCGATGAACCAGGGATGGTTCTTGACCTCGACGATCTCGGGCAGCCGCCCGTCCGGCGACATGCCCGAGAACACCAGGCCGCAGCTTTCCAGCTGGCTCCGGTACTGGATGTCCACCTCATACCGGTGCCGGTGCCGTTCCTCGATGGTGGCGGCGTGATAGACCTCGGCGACCTTCGAGCCTTCCTTCAGCACCGCGGTATAGGCCCCCAGGCGCATGGTGCCGCCCTTGGCGTCGTCCGCCTTGCGGGTCACGGTATGGTTGCCCTGCACCCATTCCTTCAGGTGATAGACCACCGGCGTGAAGCGCTTCTCGCCCTTCTCGTGGTCGAACTCTTCCGAGCCGGCGTTCTTCAGCCCCACCAGGTTCCGCGCCGCTTCGATCACCGCCATCTGCATGCCCAGGCAGATGCCCAGGTAAGGCACCTGCCGCTCGCGGGCGAACTGGGCGGCCTTGATCTTGCCTTCCGTCCCCCGCTCGCCAAAGCCGCCAGGCACCAGGATGCCGTGGAAGTTCTCCAGCCAGGGCGCCGGGTCCTCGCGTTCGAAGATCTCGGCGTCGATCCATTCCGCCTTCACGCGGGTCCGGTTCGCCATGCCGCCATGGGTCAGCGCCTCGGCAATGGATTTGTAGGCGTCTTCCAGCTGGGTGTATTTGCCGACGATGGCCACCCGCACTTCGCCCTCGGCATGGGTCAGCCGGTCCATCACGTCTTCCCACCGTGCCAGGTTCGGCTTCGGCGNTGGCTGGATGCCGAACGCGTCCAGCACCGCCTGGTCCAGCCCGGCCCGGTGATAGGCCAGCGGCGCCTCGTAGATGGTCTTCAGATCATAAGCCGGGATCACCGCCTCTTTCCGCACGTTGCAGAAGAGGGCAATCTTCTCGCGTTCGCGGTCGGGGATCGGGTGTTCCGACCGGCAGACCAGCACGTCGGGCGCCAGGCCGATGGATTGCAGTTCCTTCACCGAATGCTGCGTGGGCTTGGTCTTCAGCTCGCCCGAGGCCGACAGATAGGGCAACAGCGTCAGGTGCATCAGGATGCACTGGCCACGCGGGCGTTCGTGGATGAACTGGCGGATGGCTTCAAAGAACGGAAGCCNCTCGATGTCGCCCACCGTGCCGCCGATCTCGCACAGCATGAAATCGGTCTCGCCATCGCCAATCTTCAGGAAATCCTTGATCTCGTTGGTGACGTGCGGAATGACCTGGATGGTCTTGCCCAGATAGTCGCCGCGCCGCTCTTTCTCCAGCACGTTGGAATAGATGCGGCCGGACGAGATGGAATCCGACTGCCGCGCCGACACGCCGGTGAAGCGTTCATAATGGCCCAGGTCCAGATCGGTCTCGGCGCCGTCGTCGGTCACGAAGACTTCGCCATGTTCGAAGGGCGACATCGTGCCGGGATCGACATTCAGGTAGGGATCCAGCTTGCGCAGGCGCACCGTATAGCCGCGGGCCTGCAACAGGGCGCCAAGCGCGGCCGAAGCCAGGCCCTTGCCGAGCGAGGACACAACGCCGCCGGTAATGAAGATATAGCGCGCCATCAGAGGCTCCCGTGGCTGTTTGAACAGGGCGATTCGCGCAGTGGAATCGCAGCATCACGGGATTCGGGATATAGCGCAGGCCCATGACCTGCGCAACCGACACCGCAAGATGATGTCGCCCGAATTGCCCGCGGGGCAAAGGTTGTGTCAGGAATGGCTCAGTTGCTGGCGGGCGGGGTGGCCGGGGCAGCCGGGGCGGGGGCGACGGCGCGGCCGGGGCTTCGGCAGCGGGCGGCGCGGCGGGCGCATCCGTGGTGGTTACGGCAGCAGGTCGTTGCCAAGCGGGCTTGCCGGGGCAGGTGCCTCGGCCGGGGCGGGAACCGTACCGCCGAACTGGTCGATCACCGACGCGGTGCTGGACCCGCTTACCGCCAGGATGGTCAGCGTCACCGAGGTGGCGATGAAGGTCGCCGCCAGCACCCAGGTCGCCTTTGCAGCGCGGTGGCCACGCCGCGGCCGGTCATGGTGCCGCCTACCGAGCCCATGCCCAGACCGCCGCCCTCGGACCGCTGCAGAAGCACCACGCCCACAAGCAGGAGCGCGACGATAAGGTGGATGGCGAGGACGACGTTTTCCATGGACGGACCCTTCGGTTCGCAGCCCATTTAGGGAAAGCGCCCCCGCCCGCAAGGCGGGACGGTCACGACAGCCGTGCCCCCGCCGAGGCCGGATCAATCCTCGCCGTCGTCATAGGTCGCCTGGCCCGTCAGGCGCTGCTTGATCAGGCTCCAGGACAGGCTACGGCAAAGACCACCGACAGCGCGGCCAGGCCCAGCCACATGCGCACATCGCCGTTCGACAGGGACAAGAGGCCCCAGTCCTCCAGCACCCAGACGGTGCAGCCGAAGATGGCGGCGATCACCACCATGCCGAAGGTGCCGATGGAATTCAGCGTGGCCGACAGCGCGATGGCATAGCCCACCAGCAGAAGCAGGCCCAGCAGAACCGTCAGCGGCAGCTGGTCGCGCCAATGGGTGCTGGCCCACACGACATAATTGGCGCCGGTGGGGTTGAGGGTGGCCGCCAACAGGAAGAAGGCGGCAAGCCAGCGCATGAAGATGCCCATTCCACGGCTCCGCGGGTCGCTTGAGGTTCCAGATGCCGCGATGGGGCGGGCCTGTCCAGTGCAAGCCCCACCTCGGCCGCGTGCGGCGGCCCGCCTGTCTCACCGCGGCAACGCCGACGCGCTTTGCGGTTTCGTTGCGCCCGTGCCCCCGATATAAGCCGCACGGCTTTCCAAGGATCGGAGGATCGGCCAATGGCCAATGTCGTCGTCGTGGGCGCCCAGTGGGGCGACGANGGGAAGGGCAAGCTTGTCGACTGGCTTTCCGAACGCGCCGACGTGATCGCGCGCTTCCAGGGCGGTCACAACGCTTACCACACGCTCGTCATCGACGGCACGGTCTACAAGCTGTCGCTCCTTCCCTCGGGCATCGTGCGCGGCGGCAAGCTTTCCGTCATCGGCAACGGCGTGGTGCTGGACCCCTGGGCGCTGCTGGCCGAAATCGACAAGCTGCGCGGGCAGGGCGTCGAGATCAGCCCCGCCAACCTGATGATCGCCGAGAATACGCCGCTGATCCTGCCGGTTCACGGCGAACTGGACCGCGCGCGCGAAAGCCAGAATTCGGTCGCCAAGATCGGCACCACCGGCCGCGGCATCGGCCCGGCCTACGAAGACAAGGTCGGCCGCCGGTCGGTCCGCGTGGCGGACCTCGCTGACGAGGCGACGCTGGACCTGCGCATTGGCCGNCTTCTGACCCACCACAATGCCCTGCGCGCGGGCCTGGGGCTGGAACCGGTGGATGCCGTGGCGCTGAAGGCGGCACTGATGGAGGTCGCACCGAAAGTGCTGCCCTTTGCCGGGCCGGTCTGGAAAGTGCTGACCGAGGCCCGCCGCGCTAAGCGCATCCTGTTCGAAGGGGCGCAAGGGTCATTGCTGGACGTCGATTTCGGCACTTATCCCTATGTGACCTCGTCCAACACCCTGGTAAGCATGGCCGCCACCGGCACCGGGCTTGGCCCCACCGCGGTGGATTTTGTCCTGGGCATCGTGAAGGCCTATACCACCCGCGTCGGCGAAGGCCCCTTCCCGACGGAACTGTTCGATGCCGATGGCGACCGCCTGGGTGAGCGCGGCCATGAATTCGGCACCGTCACGGGGCGCAAGCGCCGCTGCGGCTGGTTCGATGCCGTGCTGGTGCGCCAGACCTGCGCCACCTCGGGCGTCTCGGGCATCGCGCTGACCAAGCTGGATGTGCTGGACGGGTTCAAGACGCTGAAAATCTGCACGGGCTATGAACTGGACGGCGAGCGGCTGGACTACCTTCCCACCGCGGCCAACCTGCAGGCGCGAGTCAAGCCGATCTATGAAGAGATGGAAGGCTGGAGCGACTCCACCGCCGGCGCCCGGTCTTGGGCACAGTTGCCCGGCGCGGCGATCAAGTACGTCCGCCGCATCGAAGAGTTGATCCAGTGCCCGGTGGCGCTGCTGTCCACCTCGCCGGAACGCGACGACACCATCCTCGTCACCGATCCCTTCGCGGACTGAGCCATGGCGCTGGCCTACCGCACCCGCAAGCGTCTGGCGGTCCTGATCCTGCTGGTCGGGATGCCCTTGTACATCGTCGCCGCGGTCACGGTGGTGGGCCTGTTCGACCGGCCGCCGTTCTGGGTGGAACTGCTGGTCTATGTCGGCCTGGGGCTGGTCTGGATCGCGCCGCTGCGGGCCATTTTCCGTGGCATCGGCCAGGCCGACCCCAATGCGAAAAAGGCGGAAGGGCAGGGCCCTTCCGCCTGAGGCTTTCCCGTGCGAGCAGCTCCGGGTCAGCCGTTGATCTTGCGCGCCTCGGTCAGGAAGCGCGATCCTTCGTTCACCGCGAACTGGCCGCGCTTGATCTTCTCGATCCGGCCTTCGCGCAAGAGCCGTCCGAAGGTGCGCAGGCTGTCTTCGCGCGGCAGTTCGGCGCCCCGCGCCGCAGTCAGGTGCTTGATCAGATGCGGGCGCGAGAAATGCGGCCGCCCCTCGACCGAGGCGGTATAGGCCGCCGCGGCTTCCATCAGGTCGGGCAGGCTGCGCACGCCCAGCTTTTCGGCGAATTCCACGAAACCGCGGGTGTCGGCGAAGATGTTGGCGCTGTCTTCATCGTCCTCGTCGTCGTCATCCGCCTGCACGGCCAGTGCCGAGGACGACACGCGGCGCGGGCGCACCGGCGTGACATGGACCGGCGAGGTCATCGGCGGCTGAGCCGGGGCGACAGGCGCAGGGCGGTCGATGCGCTGTTCGGACACCAGAACCAGCGGCGCCGGGCGTTCGCCACGGATGGCGGGCGCTTCGGGGCGGGCCGGGCGCACGGCGCGCGCCAGGTCGTCGCGGTAGGGTTCGGCCCGTGCCGCCTCGGTCGGGGTACTNNTGCCACGGGTCAGCCGATCCGCAACCGTGGCCGCGACCGCCGCCTTCAGATGCGCGATGGCCGACAGGCGACGCTTGGCTTCCGGTCCTTCCATCTCGGTGTTGGTCTGCGCGATCAGCCGGTTCAGCGCGGCATCATCGGCCTCGACCTCCAGCTTNNGCGGCGCGGCTCGGCATCGGCCTCTGCCGTGGCGGCCGGGGCTCTCGGCATCGGCGCGACGGATGCGCACCACGCGGGCGCGGGCGCGCTGCAGCTTTTCGGCAGCTTCCGGGCGGGCTGCTGCTTACTGTCGGTTTCGGTCTCCACTGCGGGAACCGAGACGGCTTCGGCNTTCGATGACGGTTTCCACCGGCTCGGGCGCTGCCGCCAGATCGTCGGGCAGCGGCTCGGTCACGATCTCGGCCTCTGCCACCACCTCGGCAGCCGCTTCGGGCGCGGCCATCACCTCGACTTCGACCGCATCCTCGACTTCGGCCGCATCCTCGATCTCGGCCTCGGCCACAAGCTCGGCCTCGGCCACCGGCGCGACGGGCTCTGCCTCGGCTTCCGCCACGTCCGTCAGGCTGCCGATCAGCGTTTCCAGATCCAGATCACNGGCTTTCCTCGGCAACCACCTCGGCCTCAACCACCTCGGCCTCGACGACCTCGGAGTCAGGGGCATAGCGATCAGGGCGGCCAGGTCCACATCCTCGGGCGCCTCCGCGGCGCTCAGCGGCGCGGCGGTTTCCGGCAGGATGTCATCGACATCGTCGGGCAGGGCGTCGCCTTCGGGGAACAGTTCCTCGATCGAATGCCCGGCGGGATGCACCGGCGCATCCTCCGCCCGCGGCGCCGCCGCTTCGACCGTCACGCCCGACAACGCATCGCTCAGGGCGCGGGCGGCATCGGCATCCAGTTCCTCGGCCAGACCTTCGGGCAGGGCGTCGGCCAGGGCTTCGGGTACCGCAACTTCGGGCGCAGCCTCGGCATCGACTTCCGCCGTGGCTTACTGACCGCAATCACCTCGGCGACAGCCGCAATTTCTGCGACCTCGGCCACCGGTTCGGCGGGCGCCGCTTCCGCGACAACCTCGGCCTCGGTGATGGCGTCGGCCACCGGCGCCGGTTCGGTTGCGGTAACGCACAGCCGCGGCAGCGGGCGACAGGAATTCGGCCAGGCCCGGATCGGGCAGCAAGGCTTCGGGTTCATCCGCCTCGGTGGCCGCCGGGAAATCCAGCACCGCCGCCTCGGGAACCGCTTTCGCGGCGCGCAGCTTCGACAGCTTGGCGGCCACGCTTTCGGTCACCGCCGCCGCCTGCTTCGCCGGGATCACCGTGGGCGCAGGGGCGGGCGCAGGGGCCGGTTCCGGTTCCGCCAGCCGGGCAACCGGCGCGGCATCGGTATCCGCCCGCAGGATCACGCCATTGTCCTGCANCCGCGCCTCGACCCGGCGCTGGATCTCGCGCTCGGCAATGCGGTGCAGCATCGCGGCATCCGGCTGGGGCGGTTCGGCGCCGAAGTAGCGGTCCTCGGCGGCAAGGTCACGGAAATATTCGGCAATCGCCTTCATGGTGTTGAAGGGATCGTCAAAGCCTTCAAGCGTGCACGAAAACGTGCCGTAGGATACAGTAAGGATCTTGCTCGCACCGATCATGCTCGGTCGCCTTCTGCCAATTGTGGTGACTTGAACTTTGCTGCTTTCCTGTTCAATTCCGTGGACAGATGTGGGTGTTTTCGGGGATTGATTGTGGCTCCGTCACCGCCCTCGTGCCGCAATTCGGAACAGTAGCGCGTCTTGAGAGTGATTGTCGAATCCCTGAAGGGCGTGACCCTGGTCGGCGGCGGCCCCGTCCACCGCCGCGACCTGACCCTTGCCCTGCGCCGGGCGCCGGGCCTGGTGGCGGTGGATGGCGGGGCAGACCGGCTGCGGCAGGCGGGTCTCAACCCCTTGGCCGTGATCGGAGATTTCGACTCGATCACCCCGAAACCAGGGCCGCGCTGGACCCGGCGACCCTGCATCCGATCGCCGAACAGGAGACGACCGATTTCGACAAGGCGCTGCGCTCGGTGGCCGCGCCCTTCGTGCTGGGCGTGGGCTTTCAGGGCGCGCGGCTGGACCATGGCCTGGCCGTCCTGAACACATTGGTGCGCCGGTCGGAAAAGACCTGCCTGCTGGTCGGCGCCGCCGATGTGGTCTTTCACGCCCCCCGCGGTTGTCCCTGCGGCTGGTGCCGGGCGACCGGCTGTCGCTGTTTCCGCTGGCGCCGGTCACGGGGCCAGCCGGGGGCTGCACTGGCCCATCGACGGGCTGGCCTTTGCCCCGGACGCCATGATCGGCACCTCGAACCGCGTCGCCGCACCGCAGGTGGATCTGCAGATGGACGGGCCGGGCATGCTGGTCATCCTGCCGCGCGCCCGGCTGGATGCGGCGCTCAGGGCGCTGGTGTCAGACTGGCGCGGGCCATCCGCCGCTCGCGGTGGATGATGTACAGGCCTGATGCCACGATCACCGCGATGCTNNTAGCCCAGGTCAGCGCATCGGGGAAATCGCCAAAGACCAGATAACCCACCGCCACCGCCGCGACGATTTCCAGATAATGCAGCGGCGCCAGGGTCGAGGCCGGGGCGTAATGCAGCGCCACCGTCATGCACATGTGGCTGGCCGCCGCCCAGAACCCCACGCCGAACAGCCAGGCCCAGACGATGCCCTGCGGCATCACCGGGTCCAGCGGGCCGATGCCGCTGCCATTGGCCAGCGCCAGCACCGGCAGGCAGATCAGCGAGCCGATGGCCGCGGTATGGAACTGCTGCATGACCGGGTGCATGTCGGTGGAAACCGCCCGCGTGACCAGCATGTAGAGCGTGAAGAACAGCGCTGTGCCAAGCGGGAACAGCGCCACCGGGCCAAAGGCGGCCAGCGNAGGCTGGATCACCAGAAGCGCCCCCAGAAAGCCCACGACCGAAGCGGCGATGCGGCGCGGCCCGATGGCATCGCCGAACAGCCAATGCCCCAGGAACAGGATCAGGAAGGGCTCGACAAAGACGATGGCCAGCGCATCGGCGATGGGCATCACCGTGACGGCGGCCACGAAACAGAAGGTGGACAGGATCAGGAACACGGCCCGCAGCACGGTCAGGCCAAGGGCCCGGCGCGACATCCGCCAATCCAGCCCCATTGCCAGCGCCACAGGCGCCATCAGCACCGCCTGGATCAGGAACCGCGCGGCGGTGATCTGGCCCACCGGGATGGTGGCCGTGGCCAGCTTGGCCGAAGCGTCCAGAAGCGGCGCCAGCACGCAGAAGGCCAGCATCAGCGCGATGCCGGGCAGGATGCGGTCCTGGCTCATGGGCGATGAATTTTCTGCGAAAATTCGGCGCAAGCGGGTTTTCTGCGAAAACCCTAACTCCCGCGCCCGATCCTTCGCAGAAGGATCGTCCCCTTGATCCTTCGCAGAAGGATCGTGCTGTCCGCCGCTGGCTCATGGCGCTGCCCTAGCAGTTCGGCACATTCACCGCCAACCCGCCAAGCGAGGTCTCCTTGTACTTCTCGTGCATGTCGTGGCCGGTCTGGCGCATGGTCTCGATGCAGACATCCAGGCTCACCAGGTGCTGGCCGTCGCCCCGCAGCGCCAGCGATGCCGCCGACACCGCCTTGATCGCGCCCAGCCCGTTCCGCTCGATGCAGGGCACCTGCACCAGCCCCTTCACCGGGTCGCAGGTCATGCCCAGGTGATGTTCCAGCGCGATCTCGGCGGCGTTTTCCACCTGCTCGGGCGTGCCGCCCATCACCGCGCACAACCCCGCCGCCGCCATGGCCGCCGCGCTGCCCACCTCGGCCTGGCAGCCGCATTCCGCGCCGGAAATCGAGGCATTGTGCTTGCACAGCCNCCCGATGGCCGAGGCGGTCAGCAGGAATTCCCCCACCCGGCTTGGCACCGCCCCCGGCACATGGTCCAGCCAATAGCGGATCACCANTGGCACCACCCCCGCGGCACCATTGGTCGGCGCCGTCACCACCTGCCNCCCGGCGGCGTTTTCCTCGTTCACCGCCATGGCATAGACGCTCATCCAGTCGTTGATGGTATGCGGCGCCGTCATGTTCAGCCCGCGTTCCGCCAGCAGCGCCTCGTGAATGCCCTTGGCGCGCCGCCGCACCTTCAGCCCGCCGGGCAGGATGCCGTCGGTGGCCATGCCGCGGGTGATGCAGCCGTCCATCACCTCCCAGATCCGGGCCATGCCGCGATCAAGGTCGGTCGCCGAGCGGAACTTCAGCTCGTTCGCCCGCTTCATCTGCGCGATGGACTGGCCCGAGGCCTTTGCCATCGCCAGCATCTCTTCCGCGCTTTNCAAAGGGATACGGCACGTCCGCCCGCGCCTTGGCCTTGGCTCCCCCGCCTCGGCCTGTTCGGCCTCGGTCACCACGAAGCCGCCGCCGATGGAGTAATAGGTCTCCTCCAGGATGACGTCGCCCTGCGCATCGGTCGCCTTCAGGATCATGCCGTTGGCATGGCCGGGCAGCGAGGNGCCAAAGTCGAAGACCAGATCCTTCGCCGGATCGAAGGCCAGCGCAAGCAGGCCCGGCGGGTGGATCATCTTCTGTTCGCGGATCGCCGCCAGCGCCGCCTCGGCCTTCGCGGCGTCATAGCTGGCGGGTTCGAACCCGGCCAGGCCCAGGATCGTGGCCCGGTCGGTGGCATGGCCCACGCCGGTGAAGGCCAGCGAACCGTGCAGCGAGGCGCGCAGCCCCTTGGGATGGAAGGGTGAACGCCGCAGCAGGTCCAGGAACCGCGCCCCGGCGACCATCGGCCCCATGGTGTGGCTGGAAGACGGGCCGACGCCGACCTTGAAGATGTCGAAGACCGACAGGAACATGGCCTAGACCTCCGGGGCCGAGAAGAATTTGCCCGTCAGCCCCTCGGCCGCGGCGGCGGCCGGATCGCCGGGCGCGCCTCCATGCCCTGCGCCACCGCCCGCAGGGCGGGAACGCGGCGCAGTCGATGGCGTGCTCGGGCACGGCCGGAAAGGCCCGCAGCCAGCGGAGCAGCATCGACAGATAGATCGCCAGCACCGAGGGCGCGTCGGGCGACAGCCAGTCCGGCCGGTCACGCGCCACCATGGCGTCCATCACCGCCAACTGCTCCACCAGCCGCGCCCGCGCGGTGGCGGACACCGCGGCAGCACAGGCCTCGCCCCGGCCGCTCGGGGTGCAGCAGGTCCATCGCGCCGGTGTGCAGCGCATTGTTGGTGAAGACGAACCAGGACAGGAAGGCCGCGCGTTCTGGCGTGCCCGGCGCCGCGCCAGGCCATGGCGTTCCGACAGCCACAGCAGGATCGCCCCGGTCTCGAACACCGGCCCGTCCGGCGTGTCCAGGCCAGGGATCAGCCCGAAGGGCTGCACCCGGCGGTGCGCCGCGTCATCCAGCCCGCCCCCTCCGCGTCGATCAGGTTCAGCCGGAAGGGCACGCCCATCTCGGCCAGTGTGGCATGGACGCAGAAAGAGGCCCAGTCGGGCACGGCATGCAGGACATACATCGGGCGTCTCCGGTTGCGATCTGGCCGACTATGGCCGCAGCACGCCACGCCCAAGCGCCGGAATGCGACATCGCACCGGCGGCGCGCGTCGCCCGCGGGGTCAGCCGTTTACGACGAAGTCGAAAAGCAGCTTCAGGTTCAGCAGGACGATCACCGCCGCGATGGTCCAGGCCAGCACCGCCAGCCAGACCGGCGCCACCAACTCGCCCATCCGCCCACGGTCGGTGGTGAACCGCACCAGCGGGATCACCGCAAAGGACAGCTGCAACGACAGCACCACCTGCGTCAGGATCAACAGCTCTGCCGTCCCGGCCGAGCCATACAGGATCGTCACCGCCGCCGCCGGAATGATCGCCAGCCNCCGCGTGATCAGCCGCCGCACCACCGGCGTCAGCCGCATGCGCAGGAAGCCCTCCATCACGATCTGCCCCGCCAGCGTCGCCGTCACCGTGGAATTCAGCCCGCAGGCCAGAAGCGCCACCGCAAACAGCGCCGGTGCCGCGGTCGAGCCCAGAAGCGGGCCGATCAGCACATGCGCGTCGCCCAGTTCGGCCACCGCGGTCTGCCCGCTGGAATGGAAGGTCGCCGCCGCCAGGATCAGGATCGAGGCGTTGATGCACAGCGCGAACATCAGCGCCACGGTGGGATCCAGCGTGGCATAGCGCAGCGCCTGGCGCCGTTCGGGCAGGCTGTCGCCCCAGGCGCGGGTCTGCACGATGGCCGAATGCAGGTACAGGTTGTGCGGCATCACCGTGGCCCCCAGGATGCCAAGCGCCAGATACAGCATCTCGGGGTTGCGCACGATTTCGACCGTCGGGGCAAAACCCACGATCACCGCGCGCCAGTCCGGGTCGGCCATGGCGATCTGGATGACGAAGGCCACCGCGATCACGCCCAACAGCACGATGACAAAGGCTTCCAGCCAGCGGAAGCCGCGGTTCTGCAGCCACAGGATCAGGAACACGTCCAGCGCCGTGATCAAGACGCCCAGCTCCAGCGGGATGCCGAACAAGAGGTTCAGGCCGATGGCCGTGCCGATCACCTCGGCAATATCCGTGGCGACGATGGCCAGTTCCGCCAGCACCCACAGCGGCACGGCAATCCAGGTCGGATAGGCATCGCGGCAGGCCTGCGCCAGGTCGCGCCCCGAAGCCACCGCCAGCCGCGCCGACAAGGATTGCAGCACGATGGCCATGATGTTGGAAATCAGCGCGACCGTCAGCAGGGTATAGCCGAATTTCGACCNCCCGGCCAGGCTGGTGGCCCAGTTGCCGGGGTCCATGTAGCCCACGGCCACCATGTAGCCCGGCCCCAGAAAGGCCAGCACCTTGCGCCAGCCACCGGCGGGCACCGGGATGCTGCGATGCACCTCGGACAGGGCGGCGGTGCCGCGCTCTTGCCGCCAGCCGGTCGCCGGGGCAGGGCGCGCCTTGGTCGAAAGGCTGGTCATGGCAGGGTCAATCCTGAAAATGAGAACCATTCGCAATCTAGACATGCCCGACGCCCTGTCAAGGCGCGACGCACGGGCCGGTGGCGCTTCGATCTGGCCGGGACCGGAAACCGGACGGTTTCCGTGCACGAATTCCGCGCGGAATTCGTGGTCCCCGACCGGCTTGCCCCGCACCCGGCGCCGCAAGCCCCCAGATTGCCCCTCGCACCGAGCCCGGCGCTTGCCTATAACCCTTGCAGTCTCACGAGGTGCGCCCCATGCCCGCTGATCTGTCCCCCATCGACAAGGCCAAGTTCGTCGCCGCCAGGCGCGCCGTTGCCTATGTCGAGAACGGCATGAAGCTCGGCCTCGGCACCGGCTCGACCGCCGCCTGGATGGTGCGTTGCCTGGCCGAACGCATCCGCGACGAAGGGCTGCGCGTCACCGGCGTGCCAACCTCGACCCGCACCGCCGAACTTGCGCGCCAGCTCGGCGTCCCGGTGGCCTCGCTGGACGAGGTGAAATGGCTTGACCTCACCATCGACGGTGCCGACGAGGTGGATCAGGGCCTGAACCTGATCAAGGGCGGCGGCGCGGCGCTGTTGCAGGAAAAGATCGTCGCCACCGCCTCGGACCAGATGATCGTCATCGCCGACTGGGCCAAGGATGTGGCGCAACTGGGCGCCTTTCCCCTGCCGGTCGAGATCATCCCCTTCGGCTGGCAGACCACCAAGGCGCTGGTCGAGGAACTGCTCGTCTCGCTGGATGTGCTGGGCCGCGACGTGACGCTGCGCATGAACGGCGACCGGCCGCTGATCACGGACGAGGCCAACTACATCCTCGACCTGCACCTGAAACGCATCGCCAACNNCCCGCGGCAGCTGGCCATGGTTCTGAACCAGATCCCCGGCGTGGTGGAAAACGGGCTGTTCATCGACATCTGCGACATCGTCATCTTCGGCCATTCCGATGGCCGCGTCACGGTGCGCGACATCAACGAAGGCACGGTGGAGGACAGCCGCGTCCTTCTGGCGGGCGAAGACAACATCTTCGCCGATCTCGGAGATCTCTGACCCATGGCTTTCGACGTCGATCTGTTCGTCATCGGGGGTGGCTCCGGCGGCGTGCGCGCCGCCCGCATCGCGGCGGCCGAGGGCGGGGCGCGCGTGGCGCTGGCCGAGGAAAGCCGCATGGGCGGCACCTGCGTGATCCGCGGCTGCGTGCCGAAAAAGCTGATGGTCTATGCCTCGTCCTGGCCCGAAGCCGTGGCCGATGCCCGTGCCTATGGCTGGGACGCCACGTTTGGCGCCTTCGACTGGCCGCGCTTCCGCGCCGCGCTGGCGTCGGAACTGACCCGGCTGGAAGGCGCCTACCGCAACACGCTGACCTCGTCGGGCGTCACCATCCACGATACGCGCGCCACCATCATCGACCCGCATACGGTGGAACTCTCCACCGGCCAGCGCATCACCACCGCGCATATCCTCATCGCCACTGGCGGGCGGCCCTTCGTGCCCGACATCCCCGGCGCCGAACATGCGGTTGTTTCCGACGCCATGTTCGACCTGCCCGACCTGCCCAAACGCGCCCTGATCGTGGGCGGCGGCTATATCGCCAGCGAATTCGCCTGCATCCTGCACGGCCTTGGCGTGCAGGTGACGCAGGCCTATCGCGGCGCCCAGATCCTGCGCGGCTTCGATGACGAGGCGCGCGGCCATGTCTCGACCGCCATGCAGGAACGCGGCATCCGCATCCACTGCGGCACCGATGTGCTGGCGCTGGAACGCGATGCCAACGGCATCCGCGCCAAGACGACCGACGGCCATACCGACCATTTCGACCTGGTGCTCTATGCCACGGGCCGCCGCCCCAACACCGCAGGGCTGGGCCTGGAAAACACCGGCGTCCGCCTGACCCGCGTAAGCGCCATCGAGGTCGACGGCTACAGCCAGACCGCCGTGCCCTCGATCTTTGCCGTGGGCGATGTGACCGGCCGCATCAACCTGACCCCGGTTGCCATCCGCGAAGGCCACGCCTTCGCCGACACCGTCTTCCGCGGCGTGCCCACCATGCCCGACCATTCCCTGGTCGCCTCGGCCGTCTTCACCCAGCCCGAACTTGGCAGCGTCGGCCTGACCGAGGAAGAGGCGCAGGCCCGGGGCGGCGTTCTGGTCTATGCGGCCAGCTTCCGCCCGATGAAGACGCTGTTCGCCGGAAGGCCCGACCGGGTGATGATGAAACTGATCGTGGAAGAGGAAACCCGCAAGGTCCTGGGCTGCCACATCGTCGGCCCGGAAGCGNNCGAGATGATCCAGCTTGCCGCCATCGCGGTGAAGATGGGCGCCACGAAAGAAGACTTCGACCGCACCGTCGCGGTCCATCCCACCATCGCCGAAGAACTGGTGACGATGCGCAAGCCGACACGCTGGCACTGACCGCGAACTTGACATCGCGGCCCGGATGCCCAGTTAAGGCAGAACGAAACGGCAAGGGAACAGCAGATGGCTGGCAGCGGAGGCCCCTGGGGCGGCGGCGGCGACGACAGGGGAGGGCGCGACGAGGGGCGTGACCGCAACGGCCCGCGGCGTCCGGGAAGTGACAACCCGATCCCCGAAATCGACCAGCTGGTGAAAAAGGGCCAGGAACAGCTGCGCGTCCTGATGGGCGGCAAGGCCAAGCCCGGCTTCGGCGGCGGCAACGGCGGCGGGCAGGGCGGCGGCAGCCCGCTGTTCACCCGCCAGGCGCTGGCCATCGGCGCGCTGGCGGCGGTGGGTCTCTGGGCCTTCATGTCGTTCTACACCGTCCGCCCCGAGGAAAAGTCGGTCGAAATCTTCCTCGGCAAGTTTTCCGGCATCGGCGAGCCCGGCCTGAACTTCGCGCCCTGGCCCCTGGTCACCGCGGAAATCGTCCAGGTCACCGGCGAACGCACCACCGACATCGGCACCGGCCGCGACGACAAGCCCGATAGCGGGCTGATGCTGACGCGCGACCAGAACATCGCCGACATCGGCTTCCAGGTGGTCTGGAACGTCTCGGACCCGGCCAACTATCTGTTCAAGCTGGCCGATCCCGCCGACACCGTGAAGGCGGTCTCGGAAAGCGCCATGCGCGACATCATCGCGCGCTCGGAGCTTTCGCCCATCCTCAACCGCGACCGCGGCGTCATCGCCAGCGACCTGCTCGCCTCGGTGCAGCAGACGCTGGACAGCTATGAATCCGGCATCAACGTGGTGCGGGTGAACTTCGAAAAGGCCGANCCCCCGCGCGAGGTCATCGACAGCTTCCGCGAGGTCCAGGCGGCGCAGCAGGAACGCGACCGGCTGGAAAAGGAAGCCGACGCCTATGCCAACAAGGTCACGGTANNGGCGCGCGCGGCGAAGCCGCGCCTGGTCGAGGATGCCGAAGGCTATCGCGCCCAGGTGATCAACGCCGCCCAGGGCGAGGCCAGCCGCTTCCTGGCGGTGCTGGCCGAATATGTGAAGGCACCCGACGTGACGCGCAAGCGGATGTATCTGGAAACCATGGAACAAGTGCTGGGTGGAATGGACAAGGTCGTGCTGGACGGCGTGGTAAGCAGCGGTGGCACGGGCGAGGGCGTGGTGCCCTTCCTGCCCTTGACCGACCTGTTGCGTCAGGGCGCCACCGCACCGAAGGTGGCGGGCAACTGAGATGAAACCGGCAACCTACATCCTCCCCGCCCTCGTCATCCTCGTGGCCCTGGTCCTGTCCTCGGTGTTCATCGTCGATCCGCGCCAGCGCGCGCTGGTGCTGCAATTCGGCTCGGTGCGCGCCGTCAAGGAAGAGCCCGGCCTCTACTTCAAGATCCCCTTCATCCAGGAAGTCGTCCGCTACGACGGCCGCATCCTCGGCCTGCCGACGCAGCCCCTGGAAGTCACGCCGCTGGATGACCGCCGCCTGGTGGTCGATGCCTTCGCGCGCTGGCGCATCGTCGATCTGGTGCAGTTCCGCCAGGCCGTCGGCACCGGCGGCGAGGAAGTGGCCCGCGCCCGCCTTGACCGCATCATCAACGCCGCCATCCGCCAGGTCCTGGGTTCGGTTCCCAGCCAGCGCGTGCTGTCCGAAGACCGCACCGCCCTGATGAACCAGATCCGCGACCAGTCGCGGCGCGAGGCGCAGGATCTGGGCGTCGATGTCATCGACGTGCGGCTGACGCGCACCGACCTGCCCGAACAGAACCTCGCCGCCACCTTCGCCCGGATGCGGGCGGAACGCGAACGCGAGGCGGCGGATGAAATCGCCCGCGGCAACGAAGCGGCGCAGCGCGTGCGCGCCTCGGCCGACCGCACCGTGGTGGAAGTCACCTCGGACGCCAAGAAGCAGGCCGAGATCATCCGCGGTGAGGCCGATGCCGAAAAGAACCGCATCTATGCCGATGCCTTCGGCCAGGACCCCGAGTTCTTCGCCTTCACCCGGTCGCTCACCGCCTATACCCGCGCCATGCCGGGCAGCAATTCCTCCATCGTGCTGTCGCCGGGCAGCGAGTTCTTCGACTATCTGAACTCGCAAAGGCCCCCGTGGCCGCGCCTGCCCCGTGAGCCTGCTGCTCACCGGCATCGGACTTGTGCTTGTCATCGAGGGGCTGGCCTGGGCGCTGGCCCTTCGCGCATGGAAGAGGCGCTGCGCCTCATCGCCAGCCTGACCCCTGACCAGCGCCGCGCCATGGGCCTGGCGGCGCTGGCGGTGGGCATCCTGCTTCTGGCGACGTCGCGTCACCTCGCGGGCTGATTTCATTCTTTCACGGCCAATTGAGACGGCGCGACCGGGTTTGCATTGCACGATGGCTTGGCGCAAGGTTGATGGACGGCAGGAAATCGCCGACCGCCGAAACCCGGCCACGCGGCNNAGACGTGAAAGAGGAGCCCGCCTTGACCCCCACCCGATCCACCCTGCTGCGCCTGCGTCCGGCCGTGACGCGCACGCTGATGGCCGCCCTGCTTGGCACCGCGCTGATCGTAAGCCAGCCCGGCCCGGCCGCCGCCTTCGGCGCCCCGGAAAGCTTTGCCGAACTGGCCGACCAGATCAGCCCGGCCGTGGTGAACATCACCACCTCGGCCGTGGTCGCCGCTTCCACCGAAGACGGCCCGATGGTGCCGGAAGGCTCGCCCTTCGAAGATTTCTTCAAGGACTTCCAGAACCCCAACGGCGAACCCGAAGCGCACCGCTCCGAAGCGCTCGGCTCGGGCTTCGTGATCTCGGAAGACGGCTACATCGTCACCAACAACCACGTCATCGAAGGCGCCGATGAAATCCAGGTCGAGTTCTTCTCGGGCGAGAAGCTGGATGCGAAACTGGTCGGCACCGACCCCAAGACCGACATCGCGCTGCTGAAGGTGGAAAGCGACAAGCCGCTGAAATCGGTGGCCTTCGGCAATTCCGACCTGATGCGCGTGGGCGATTGGGTCGTGGCCATGGGCAACCCGCTTGGCCAGGGCTTCTCGGTCTCGGCCNNAAGCATCGTCTCGGCCCGCAACCGTGCGCTGTCGGGCACCTATGACGACTACCTGCAGACCGATGCCGCCATCAACCGCGGCAACTCGGGCGGCCCCCTGTTCAACATGGATGGCCAGGTCGTCGGCGTGAACACCGCGATCCTGTCGCCCAACGGCGGCTCGATCGGCATCGGCTTCTCGATGGCCTCCAACGTGGTCTCCAAGGTCGTGGACCAGCTGAAGCAATACGGCGAAACCCGCCGCGGCTGGCTGGGCGTGCGCATCCAGGACGTGACCCCGGACGTGGCCGAAGCGATGGCCCTGACCGAGGCCAAGGGCGCGCTTGTCACCGACGTGCCGGACGGCCCGGCCAAGGATGCCGGCATGCTGTCGGGCGATGTCATCACCTCGTTCAACGGCGCCGAGATCAAGGACGTGCGCGACCTGACGCGCCGCGTCGCCGATGCCCCCATCGGCGAAGGCGTCCAGGTCATCGTCCTGCGCGAGGGCAAGTCGGAAACCCTGTCGGTCACGCTTGGTAGGCGCGAAGAAGCCGAAGCCGTGCCCGCCGCCGCCAAACCCCAGGGCGAGGACGCGGCCAAGGAAGCCGAGGTGCTGGGCCTGACCCTGTCGCCCGTCACCGAAGAGATGCGCGACCAGCTGAAGCTGCCGGTCGGCACCGAAGGTCTGGTGGTGTCCAAGGTCGATCCGGTCTCGGAAGCCTTCACCAAGGGCATGCGCCCCGGCGATGTCATCACCGAGGTAAGCCAGCAGCCGGTTGCCACCACCGAGGCGCTGAACACCCGCATCGAGGAAGCCAAGGCGNNGTACCGCAAGTCGATCCTGCTTCTGGTGCGCCGCGACGGCGACCCGCGCTTCGTGGCACTTGGACTGAACTGACTTTCCTTCGGGGAAAGACGACGGGGCGGCCGGTCTTCGGCCGCCCCGTTGCGTTTTCCGCCTGCGACAGGATTCCGCAGTGCCGCATCCGAGGGCAATCCTGCCGCTTTATGACCTTCCGCAGCGGAAAGCGGCAGTAGACCGGCCCTGTCACAAGGCTGTTGCATTGTGCAGGTGCATTGGTTCTAGTCAGGTTCAACGAAGACGCGGGACAACCCGCCAGACCGACCGGGGAGAACAAGCGACGTGGCGGCCAAGGACGACGCCTTCGTGGTCTTCGACCACGTCCAGAAAAGTTACGACGGCGAAACCCTTGTCGTTAAGGATCTGAACCTCACCATCGCCAAGGGCGAATTCCTCACCATGCTGGGGCCGTCCGGGTCGGGCAAGACCACCTGCCTGATGATGCTGGCCGGGTTCGAAACCGCCACCCACGGCGAAATCACGCTGGATGGCCGCCCGATCAACCAGGTGCCCCCGCACAAGCGCGGCATCGGCATGGTGTTCCAGAACTACGCGCTTTTTCCCCACATGACCGTGGGCGAAAACCTGTCCTTCCCGCTGGAAGTCCGCGGCATGGGCAAGGACGAACGCGAGGTGAAGATCAAGCGCGCGCTCGACATGGTGCAGATGGGCGCCTTCGCCGCCCGCCGCCCGGCCCAGCTTTCGGGCGGCCAGCAGCAGCGCATCGCGCTGGCCCGCGCCCTGGTCTTCGACCCCAAGCTCGTGCTGATGGACGAACCGCTTGGCGCGCTGGACAAGCAGCTGCGCGAACACATGCAGTTCGAGATCAAGCATCTGCACGAATCGCTCGGCATCACCGTGGTCTATGTCACCCATGACCAGGGCGAGGCGCTGACCATGTCCGACCGCATCGCCGTCTTCAACGACGGCCGCATCCAGCAGCTTGCGCCNCCCGCCGACCTCTACGAACGCCCCGACAACAGCTTCGTCGCNGGCTTCATCGGCGAAAACAACAAGCTGCCCGGCACGCTCGAAAGCCTTACCGGCGACAAGGCCATGGTCCGCCTGACCACGGGCGAGCTCATCGACGCCACCGCCGTCAACGTCACCCAGACCGGCCAGAAGACCACCGTCTCGATCCGCCCCGAACGGGTGGAGTTCAAGCCCGAGATGATGCCCCCGGCGNNCCCACACGCTCGACGCCACCGTGCGCGAGGTCATCTACATGGGCGACATCCTGCGCGCCGTGCTGCATGTCGCCGCACCGACGACTTCGTGATGAAGATGCGCAACACGCTTGGCCAGACCAGGCTGGAACCGGGCCAGAAAATCCGGGTCGGCTGGCATCCCCAGGATGCCCGCGCGCTCGACCCGATGNNTGATCCCGCCGCAGCGCGGCAGGGCAAGGACAAGACGACGACTTCAAACAGGGAGCTTGCAATGAAGAAAATCCTGATCCTCTCCACCGCCCTGACCGGCTTCGCCTACGCGGCGCAGGCCGATGTGACGGTGATGTCCTGGGGCGGCGCCTATGGCGGCGCGCAGACCGAGGCGCACCTGAAGCCCTTCACCGCCAAGACCGGCATCGCCACCGTCATGGTCGACAGTGACAACCCCGCCACCCCGATCAAGGCCATGGTCGAGGTAAGCAACGTCACCGTCGATGTCGCCTCGGTCGAATATGCCGACGCCATCCGCCTGTGCGACGAAGGCCTGCTCGAGCCCATCGACATCAACGCGCTGCCCGCTNNAAGCGCCGACGGCACCCCGGCGGCCGAGGACTTCCTCGCGNNCGCCGTGACCGATTGCGCCGTCTCGACCGACATCTGGGCGAACGTCTTCGCCTATGACACCACCAAGTTCCCCGAAGGCGCCGCCCCCACCACCGTGGCCGACTTCTTCGACCTGCAGAAGTTCCCCGGCAAGCGCGGCCTGAAGAAGGGCGCCAAGGCCGTTCTGGAACTGGCGCTGATGGGTGACGGCGTGGCCCCGGCCGACGTCTATGCCACGCTTGCCACGCCCGAAGGCGTGGACCGCGCCTTCGCCAAGCTCGACACCATCAAGGGTGACGTGGTCTGGTGGGAAGCCGGCAGCCAGGCGCCGCAGCTCTTGGCCGACGGCGAAGTGGTCATGACCACCGCCTACAACGGCCGGATCTTCAACGCCGCCATCGCCGAGGGCAAGCCCTTCAAGATCGTCTGGGATGGCCAGATCTACGAAAACGAAATGTACGCGATCCCGAAGGGCGCGCCGAACAAGGACCAGGCGCTGGAATTCATCGCCTATGCCACCTCGACCGAGGGCCTGCGCGCCCAGGCGCAGCAAATCTCCTATGGCCCGGCCCGCAAGTCGGCCATGAAGGAAGAGCTGATCTTCAAGGACGGCAAGACGGTCATGGCGCCCCACCTGCCCACGGCGCCGGAAAACCTGACGAATTCGCTGGAATCCTCGTTCGAATTCTGGGTCGACAAGGACTCGGAACTGNNAACGAGCGCTTCAACGCCTGGCTGGCCGCGAACTGATCCGATCCGGCGGGGGCCCTCTGGCCCCCGTCACGCCCTGCCTGACCTGCCGACCGGGAATTGCCGATGGCCGATGCCGCCCTTCCGCTGACAACTGCCGACGGCCGCCCGCTGAAATCGGCCCTTGCCGCCGCCCAGGCCCGCGCCCGGCGCCGCGCCTTCTTCCTGGTCCTGCCGCTTCTGGCCTTCGTGCTGCTCACCTTCGTGATCCCGATCGGCCAGATGCTGCACCGCTCGATCTATCACGACGGCTTTTCCGCCAATGCGCCCGCGGTTTCGGCCTGGTTCGCCGCCAACCCCGGCACCGCACCGGACGAGGCGGCCTATGCCGCCCTCGCCGAGGATTTCAAGGCGATGAAGGCCGCCAAGACGGCGGGCGAGGCNGGCACCCGCGTCAACTACACCCTGCCCGAAAGCCGCTCGCTCTTCACCAAGACGGCGCGCGATGCCGACGACCTGGCCCCGCCCTACAAGGACGCCTTCCTTGCCATCGACCCCAAATGGGGCGACCCCGCGGTGTGGGAGGCGATGCGCACCTCGTCCAGCGCCTATACCGCCGACTTCTACCTGATCGGCGCCGATCTGGAACGCGGCGCCGACGGCAGCATCCACCGGGTGCAGGAAAACCAGCGCATCTACATCTATCTCTTCCTCAAGACCTTCGTGCTGTCCGCCGTCATCACCGGCATCTGCCTGCTTCTGGCCTTTCCGGTGGCGCATCTGCTGGCCACCCTGCCGATGGCCAAGGCCAACCTGCTGATGATCCTGGTGCTGCTGCCGTTCTGGACCTCGCTACTGGTGCGCACCACCTCGTGGATCGTGCTCTTGCAGGGCCAGGGCGTGGTGAANCGGATGCTGGTCTCCCTCGGCCTCGTGCCGGACGATGCCCGCCTGAAGATGATCTACAACCAGACCGGCACGATCATCGTCATGACCCACATCCTGCTGCCCTTCATGATCCTGCCGCTCTATTCGGTGATGCGCGTCATCCCGCCCAGCTATGCCCGCGCCGCCCGCTCGCTTGGCGCGACCTCCTGGACGACCTTCCGCCGCATCTACCTGCCGCAGACCCTGCCGGGCATCGGCGCGGGCTCGCTGCTCGTCTTCATCCTGGCGGTCGGCTACTACATCACCCCGGCGCTGGTCGGCGGGGCCGATGGCCAGCTCTTCTCGAACCTCATCCAGTTCCACATGTCCAAGTCGAACTGGTCGATGGCCGCCGCGCTGTCCGCCATGCTGCTTCTGGGTGTCTTGCTGCTTTACTGGCTTTACGACCGCCTCGTCGGCATCGACAACCTGAAGCTCGGCTGAGGAGATCGCGCCCATGGCCCTTCCCACCTATGCAAGCCCGCTCGAGCGTGTCTGGTACTACACCTACCTCGTCATCTGCGGCGCGGTCTTCCTGTTCCTGATCTCGCCGATCCTCGTGGTGATCCCGCTCAGCTTCAACGCCGAGCCTTATTTCACCTTCACCCAGAAGATGCTGACCTTCGATCCCGAAGGCTATTCGATGCGCTGGTACGATTCCCTGCTGACCGTGGGGATGCAGGCGCCCGAGGCGCCGCGCGACAGCGCCTGGTGGTCCGACAGCTGGCGCAATGCGGCCTGGGTCAAGGCCACCAAGAACTCGCTCATCGTCGGTTTCTGGGCCACGATCTTCGCCACGGTGCTGGGCACGCTGGCCGCCCTTGGCCTGTCGCGGCCGGAAATGCCCTGGCGCCGCACCATCATGGCGATCCTGATCTCGCCCATGATCGTGCCGATCATCATCATCGCCACGGGGATGTTCTTCTTCTACTCCAACCCCTGCGGCATCTTCGGCTTTTCCTGCGGGCGGCTGACCTCGACCTATCTGGGCATCATCCTCGCCCATACGACGCTCGGCATCCCCTTCGTCATCATCACCGTGACCGCCACGCTCACGGGCTTTGACCAGTCACTCACCCGCGCCGCCGCAAGCCTTGGCGCCAACCCCGCNACCACCTTCTTCAAGGTCATCATGCCGCTGATCCTGCCCGGCGTGATCTCGGGCGCGCTTTTCGCCTTCGTGACCTCCTTTGACGAGGTGGTGGCGGTCCTGTTCCTCGTGGCGCCNGACCAGCAGACCATTCCGCGCCAGATGTGGAACGGCATCCGCGAGGCGATCAGCCCGGCGATCCTCGCCGTGGCGACGATCCTCGTCATCATCTCCATCGCGCTCCTGGCCACGGTCGAGCTTCTGCGCCGCCGCTCCGACCGCCTGCGCGGTGTCACCGGGCGTTAAGGGGAGAGGCCCCGGCGCATTCACCGCAAGCTGCGCCGCAAAGGCCCGCTGATAGGCGGGCCGCGCCTCGCCGCGGGCAATATAGTCCAGAAGGTTCGGAAACTCGGCCAGCTCGCCCGCGGACCTGATCCGCTGCCGGACCGAGACCATCAACAGATCACCGGCGCTGAAGCTCTCCGCCAGCCAGTCCTGCGCACCCAGATGCGCCGACAGTTGTGGCAGCCGGTTGCGGACCCGCGCCACCACCAGCGGCCGCCGCTCCTCGGCCCATGCCCGCCCGGCATCGGGCAAGCGTTCGAAAGCGGTGATGGTGCAGGTCATGCGCCTCCCCCCGCAGCTTCTTCTTTGCCCAAATACTCTCGGGGGATGCGCGCCAGCGCAGTGGGGGCAGAAGGCCCCCGGGCACCGCCCGCCCCAGGCGCAGCCGCCCGTTTCGGTCCCTGCAACAGCCCAAAGGTTAAGTCCAAGTAAAACCCGGCGCGCAACCTCTTGATATTGCTGTATCTGGCAAAGCGTCCGAGCTCGGACGCCGCCTCAGCCCCGCCGCCGCCGCTCGCCGCCGCCCTCGTCGGCGCCCGTCCCGTCCGAGGCCGAAGAGAAGGCCCCCAGCTTCTCGACGATGGTCTCCAGCGTCGGCCGCGGCCCGTCCAGCGCGGCCCGCATGGCGGCCAGATGCTCGGGCATGGTGCCGCAGCACCNCCCGATGATCTTCACCCCGGCATCCCGCGCCAGCACGGCATATTCGGCCATCATCCAGCCCGTCGGCCGCGGCCCCTTGGCGATCAGCGGCCGCTCCGCCCCCGCCGCGACAAAGCCCAGCATGGTCCGCATCAGGTCCGACGCCCCCACACCGCAGTTGGCGCCAAAGGCCAAGGGCGGGTTCGGCAGCTTTTCCACCATCTCGGCCATCGCCGCCGAGGTCACGCCCATCATGGTGCGCCCGGCGGTGTCAAAGCTCATGGTGCCGCACCAGGGCATCCCGGCCAGCGCCGCCGCCTCGGCCGCCGCGCGGTATTCCTCGGNGGCCGAGATCGTCTCGACCCACAGCACATCCACCCCGCCTTCCTTCAGCCCCTCGGCCTGCTCGTGGAACATCTCCACCGCCGCGGCATGGGTCAGCGTGCCCATGGGTTCGAAAATCTCGCCCGTCGGCCCCATCGACCCCGCGACCACCACCGTGCGCCCGGCCTTGTCGGCCACCTCGCGCCCGATGGCGGCCGCCAGCCGGTTCAGCTCGCGCACCCGGCCCTGCGCCCNGTGCAGCTTCAGCCGCGCCGCGTTGCCGCCGAACGAGTTGGTCAGGAACAGGTCCGACCCTGCCTCGACCGCGCCGCGGTACAGCGTCGCAATGCGGTCGGGGTGGTCCACGTTCCACATCTCGGGCGGCTCGCCCGAGGCGAGGCCCATGTTGAACAGGTTCGTCCCCGTGGCGCCGTCTGCCAGCAGGAAATCACGGGACGCCAGCAGGCGTTGCAGCGCGTCATGGGGCATCGCGGGCCTCGACCTGAAAGGAGCGTGGAAAGGGCCGAGGCCGCACCGGCCCCCGCCCGAAGCGTCAGACTTCGCTGGCGAGCTGCGATTTCGCCACGGCCATCAATTCGGTCAGCTTGGCGCGGATATCCGCTTCGCTGGCCTTGCTTACCAGATCGGCGGCCACCTTGGCCACCACGTCATCGACGCCCGGCTTTTCGAAATCCGATTCCACCACGGTCAGCGCATAGGCCGCGGCATCGTCGCCGGTCTTGCCCAGAAGCCCCGCGGCCCACAGCCCCAAGAGGCGGTTCCGCCGCGCCTCGGCCCGGAACATCATTTCGCTGTCATGGGCGAACTTGGCCTCGAACGCGTTCTCGCGGTCGTCGAAGGTGGTCATGGAAGGGTCCTCCGGCTGATCTCTCTGGCTTTCCATATGCCCATGGGGCAGTCCGCCTTCAAGCGCAATCGGCGGCCTCAGCGCCGCAGGGCAAAGCGCGTCGCCGTCCAGTCCGCCGAGACGGCGCAGGTCTTGTTGTCCATCCAGCTCTCGGCCCGCAGCGCCGCGCGCAGGTCGGCCTCGGGGAACGGCGACGCCTTGCCCTTGCGGGTGACACCCCAGAACGGCAGGGCCAGCGGGCGCGCGCCCGCCCAGGCCGCCGCAAAGGCCGCAGCATCCGGCAGTTCGGCCACCACCATCGCCGCCGCGTCGGGACCGGCCGCCCGGAACGGCGCTACGGCCTCGGCCAGGTCCGGGCAAGTGATGGCCCCGATCACCAGCGCCCGCCGGTCCGCGCGCAGCCCCAGCTTCTCGGCCAGCCCCGGCGGCGCCTTCGCCACCGCCTTCGCCCAGGCCTCGGCCGTTACCCCAGATCGGCCTCCAGCACGCCCTCGGCGGTCTCGATCCGCAGGACCCCGTCCTGTGCCGTCGCCACGCCCAGATCGGCCCGCGTCAGCCGGACGCGCAGCCCGCCGCGCAGGATCAGCCCGTCCGATTCGAGCAGCAGCTTCGCGCGCCCGACGGCACCGCGAAACCGCACCTCCGCCTCTGCCTCGCGTCCCATGCTGTCCTCCGTCCGCCGATCCTGCCACCGCGGCACCTGGACGCCAATCCCCAGTCCTTGCCGCCCCGCCCGCCTTGCCCTATAGCCGCGCTGAACGGAAAGGGTGGCCGCGCCGCCCCGTCCCGCATTGGAATCGGAGCATCCATGGCACGCCGCAAGAAGGTCTACGAGGGCAGGGCGAAGATCCTCTATGAAGGCCCCGAGCCGGGCACCCTGATCCAGTACTTCAAGGACGATGCCGCCGTGCCCGAATCNCCCGCGCCGTCGTCGGGCGTGGAAGGCAAGGGCGTGCTGAACAACCGCCTGTCGGAATTCTTCATGTCGGGGCTGAACGCCATCGGCGTGCCCACCCATTTCATCCGCCGCATCAACATGCGCGAACAGCTGGTCCGCATGGTCGAGATGATCCCGCTGGAGGTGGTGGTGCGCAACTTCGCCGTNGGCGAGATCTCGGATCGCCTGGGCATCCCCGAAGGCACGCCGCTGCCGCGTCCGATCGTCGAATACTACTACAAGGACGAACGGCTGAAGCTGCCGCTGGTGTCGGAAGAGCACATCATCGCCTTCAACTGGGGCAATCAGCAGGACCTGGATGACATCGTGGCGCTGGCGCTCCGCGTGAACGACTTCCTGTCGGGCGTCATGCTGGGCGTGGGCATCCGGCTGGCTGATTTCCGCATCGAGGTCGGCCGCATCTGGGAAGGCGATTTCATGCGCCTCATCGTCGCCGACGAGATCAGCCCCGATTCCATGCGGCTGTGGGACCTGCGCGCCGCGGAACTGCCCGACCGCGACGGCCAGACACGCGACCCCGGCCCGCTGACCGATGTCTACACCGAACTGGCGCGGCGGCTTGGCGTGATGCCCTCNGGCGTCACCCACGCCACCCCGAAGCCCTCGCTCATCAACTGAAAGGCTTGCCCATGGCCCTGAAAGCCCGCGTCCATGTCATGCTGAAGGACGGCGTCCTTGATCCCCAGGGCGAGGCGGTGCGCCATGCCCTTGGCACGCTCGGCTTTGCCGGGGTGCAGGCCGTGCGCCAGGGCAAGGTGATCGAGCTTGACCTTGCCGCCACCGACCGCGCCGCCGCCGAGACCGAGGTCAAGGCGATGTGCGAGAAGCTGCTCGCCAACACCGTGATCGAGAAATACACCGTCGAGATCGCCTGAGCGCCTTGACCGCGCCTCCTCCGGTGCCATGTCACGGCATCGGAGGAACCCATGCGCGCCGCCATCCTGACTGCCTACAACCAGCCGCTGACCATCGGCACCGTCCCCGATCCGGCCTGCCCGGAAGACGGCGTGGTGCTGCGCCTTCTGGCCTGCGGCATCTGCCGGTCCGACTGGCACGGCTGGACGGGCGAGCATCCGAAGGTCAAGCCGGGCGACATCCTGGGCCACGAATATGCCGGCGAGGTCGTGGCTGCCGGTCCCCGCGCCCAGTGGCAGGTCGGTGACCGCGTCATCGCNCCCTTCATCCTGTCCTGCGGTTCCTGCCCCGACTGCCGGTCGGGCGCCACCACCACCTGCAAGGCGCAGATCGTGCCGGGCTTCGGNCACCAGGGCGCCTGGGCCGAATATGTCGCCGTGCCCCATGCCCACAACCTGGCCGCGCTGCCCGACGGGCTGTCGCCCGTGCTGGCGGCGGGCCTGGGCTGCCGCGTCACCACCGCCTGGCATGCCCTGACCGGGCGCGCGGCGGTGNNCAGAGTAGGCGAATGGCTGGCGATCCATGGCACCGGCGGCGTCGGGCTCTCGGCGCTGATCCTTGGCCGGGCGCTTGGCGCGCGGGTCATCGTGGTGGATGTCGTGCCGGAACGGCTGGCCCATGCTCTTTCCCTTGGCGCCGAGGCGGCGGTGGATGCCCGCACGGGCCGCGCAGCGGCCGAGATCGTCGAGATCACCGGCGGGGGCGCCCATGTCAGCCTGGAGGCGCTTGGCCACCCCGCCACGCTCGCCGCCTCGGTCGCCTGCCTGCGCCCGCTGGGTCGCCATGTGCAGATCGGCCTGCCCACCGGCCACCATGCCCGCATGGAGATCGACCTGAACGCCGTCTACATGAAGCAGCTCGCGCTTTACGGCACGCGCGGCATGCCGTCCTGGCGCTATCCCTCGCTTCTGGGGCTGATTGCCGCCGGAAGGGTGGATGTCTCGCCCATCGTCGCGCGCACTGTGCCCGTTTCGGGCGCCAGCGCGGAACTGGCGGCGTTCAACGGCCCGATGCCGCCCGGCGTCGCGGTGATCGACGATTTCGCGGCCTGATCCGCCCGGCAGGGGCCTGGGCAAATTCCTTCGAAGGAATTTGCAATTTTCTTCGAAGAAAATTGCCTGTGCCAACCTCCCCACGGCGTTCCCCGGCAAAGCCTCGAATGAATCGTCTAAGGGGCCTTGCCCGCTCTGGCACCCGCACGCCTAATGCGCTAGGGCACCCACAGCCGCCACGCCAAAGAGCGCCCGATGAAGGCCGCCGTCATCACATTCCCCGGGTCCAACTGCGACCGCGACCTTGCCACCGCTTTCGAGCGCGCGGGCTTTGACGTCGCCCGCGTCTGGCACAAGGAAACCGAGCTTCCCGCNGGCACCGACGTGGTCGGCATCCCCGGCGGCTTCTCCTTCGGCGATTACCTGCGCTGCGGCGCCATCGCCGCNCGCTCGCCGGTGGGGCAGGCGGTTGTTGCCCATGCCGGGCGGGGCGGGTTCGTGCTGGGCATCTGCAACGGCTTCCAGGTGCTGACGGAAATGGGCCTGCTGCCCGGCGCGCTGATGCGCAACGCGGGGCTCAAGTTCGTCTGCCGGTCGGTCACGCTGAATGTCGCCACCACAGCCAGCGCCTTCACCTCGGATTATGCGAAGGGCCAGCAAATTCGCATTCCNGTCGCCCATCACGACGGCAACTACACCGCCGATGCCGATACGCTCGCCCGGCTGAAGGCCGAGGATCGCATCGCCTTCACCTATGAGAACCTTNNTAACGGCTCGATGTCCGACATCGCCGGCATCCTGTCCGAGAACCGCCGCGTGCTGGGCATGATGCCCCATCCCGAACGGGTGGTGGACCCGGTGCAGGGCGGCACCGATGGCGCGGCGCTGTTCACGGCGCTGCTTGGCGGGATGGTGGGCCTGACAGCGGTTTCCGGGGGCTTGCTTGTGGCCCCCCGGGGCCCTAAATTCGCGTCATGAGCCTTCGCAGCCCGCTTGCCTCCCCGACAGATGATACCTCGGCCACCTCCGGCCGNATCCGTCTGGCCGTGGGCCTGTTGGTGCTTCTGGCCATCGCCGTGGTGCTGGTCACCAACCGCTGGCTGTCCGACCGCTTTACCGAAACCACGCGCAACCGCGCCGACCTGCGGCTGGCGCTTTACTCCGGCAACATCGTCTCGGAATTGCAGCGCACCTCGGTGGTGCCCCTGCTGCTCGGCTCCGACCCGGCGCTGTTGCAGGCGCTGCAGGAAGGCACCTTCATTTCGACCTCGCAGCGCCTGATGCATGTCCAGCAGGAAATCGGCGTCGCCTCGATCATGCTTCTGGACAAGGACGGCCGCACCGTCGCCGCCACCAACCGCAACATCCTGGGTACCTATTTCGCCTCGGCGCCGTTCTACCTGGATGCGATCCGCGTAAGCGACACCGTCTTTACCGCNCACCCGCGCGATGGCGGCGGCTTCGACTTTGCCTATTCCCGCGCCATCATGGCCGAGGGCAAGCCGCTTGGCGTCATCGTCGTCGCGGTGGACCTGATGAAGTTNCGGCGCTCCTGGTCCGGCTTGCGGGATGTGGTCGTGGTGACCAACAGCGAGGGCATCGTCGTTCTTGGCACCGACCCGCGCTGGCGTGGCCGACCACTGGACGAGGCGCTCACCCGGTCCGACAGCGCCACCGTCTTTGACCGCGCGCTGCAAGCCACGACTGACCTGACGCAGCGACCGCCCGACGCTTGGCTGCGCGGCGAGGCGGTGATGAAGACCGAGGCGCGCATCCCCTTCCGCGGCTGGCGCATCTACAACTTCACCGCCTATGATTCGGTGCGCGAGCGGGTGAACGGCGTGCTGGCGCTGGAAATCATGGGTTTCGCCATCCTCATGGCGCTGACCTTCTATGTGCTGTCGCGCCGCGCCTGGAGCCAGACTCGCAGCTTCCGCCGCAGATCCGCCGAACTGCGGCTGTTGAACGCCCGGCTCCAGCGCGAAATCGCCGAGCGCGAGAANGCGCAGAAATCGCTGGCCGTGGCCGAACTGACGCTGGCCCAGTCGTCCAAGCTCGCCGCCCTGGGTGAGATGTCGGCCGCCGTCTCCCACGAACTCAACCAGCCGCTTGCCGCGATGAAGACCTATCTCGTAGGCNNGCGCCTCCTGCTCCAGCGCAAGCGCCCCGAAGANGCGCTGTCCTCCTTCCAGCGCATCGACGACCTCATCGACCGCATGGGCGCCATCACCCGCCAGCTGAAATCCTATGCCCGCAAGGGCGGNCAGGCCTTCGAGCCGGTGGACCTGCGCACCTCGGTCTCGTCGGCACTGTCGATGATGGAGCCGCAGCTGAAACAGCGGCTGGTCCGCATCACCCGCGCCCTGCCGCGCCAGCCGGTCATGGTCATGGCCGACCGCATCCGGCTGGAACAGGTGATCATCAACCTCTTGCGCAACGCGCTCGACGCCACCCGCGCCGTGCCTGCGCCGCAGATCGACTTGATCGTTTCGGTAAGCGAGACCGCGACGCTGACCGTCCGCGACAACGGCCACGGCATCGAGGATCTGGAANNGAATCTCTTCGAACCCTTCTACACCACGAAGAAACCGGGCGAGGGCGTCGGCCTTGGTCTGGCGATCTCCTCGGGCATCGTGACCGATCTCGGCGGCCGCCTTACGGCGCGCAATGCCGAAGGCGGCGGGGCGGTGTTCGAGATGCAGCTGCCCATCATGGGCAGCGAAGCGGAAGCAGCAGAATGAGGTGCGCATGGCTCGCGCGATGAAGGTGGCGATCGTCGGCGACGAGGCCGACATGAGGGCATCCATCAGCCAGTGGCTGGCGCTGTCCAGGTTCGACACCGAGACCTATGCCAGCGCCGAAGAGGCGCTGAAGGGCATCGGCCCCGACTGGCCCGGCGTCGTGGTCAGCGACATCAAGATGCCCGGCATGGACGGCATGGCCTTCCTCAAACGGCTGATGAGCCTTGATTCCGGCCTGCCCGTCATCCTGATCACCGGCCACGGCGACGTGCCGATGGCGGTGGAAGCCATGCGCGTCGGCGCCTTCGACTTCCTGGAAAAGCCCTTCAGCCCCGACCGCATGACGGAACTCGCCAAGCGCGCCACCCAGAACCGGCGGCTGACGCTGGACAACCGGGCGCTGCGCAAGGAACTCGCCGACGGCTCGGTGATGATGAAGAAACTCATTGGCGGCTCGCCCGCCATGGACCGGCTGCGCGAAGACATCCTCGATCTTGGCCAGGCCGACAGCCATGTGCTGATCGACGGCGAAACCGGCACTGGCAAGACGCTGGTCGCCCATGCGCTGCACGCCGTCGGCCCGCGGGCATCGAAGAAATTCGTCTCGATCTCCTGCGCCGCCTGGTCCGAGGACCAGTTGGTGCAGCGCCTGTTCGGCCCGGCCGAAGACGGCTCGATCCCGCTGGTGGAAGAGGCCCGCGGCGGCACGCTGTGCCTCGAGGCATCGAACCTGCCGAACCCGCTGCAGGCCCGGCTTCTGGCCTTCATCAACGACCAGGGCACCCCGCCCGAAACTCGCGTCATCGCCATCTGCAACGGCCATACGCCGGACAAGACCCTGGCCGAAACACTCCGCCCCGACCTGTTCTACCGGCTCGGCGCCATGACCATTGTCTGCCCGCCGCTGCGGTCGCGCGGCGAGGATATCCTGACGCTGTTCACCCGTCTCTCCGAACAGTTCGCCGAGGAATACGGCTGCGACGCCCCGCAGGTGACGGCGCAGGAGGCCGCCCAGCTCCTCCAGGCCCCCTGGCCCGGCAACGTGCGCCAGCTGGTGAACATCGCCAGGCACGCCGTCTTGCAGAACCGCCGTGGTTCGGGCTCCATCGCCTCGCTGCTGATGGCCGACAACGAGGCGGCAGGCCCGACGCTGACGACCGAGGGCAAGCCGCTGAAGGATTACGTCGAAGCCTTCGAGCGCATGCTGATCGACAACACCATGCGCCGCCACAAGGGCAGCATCGTCGCGGTGATGGAGGAACTCTGCCTGCCGCGCCGCACGCTGAACGAGAAGATGGCCAAGTACGGCCTGACCCGCGGCGACTACGTCTAGTCCCGCCGCAGCCGGTCAGGTGCCGCGCGGCTTGGCGCGCAGGTCGGGTCGGCCTGGGTCGGNGTCTTCCGGCCAGGGATGGCGCGGATACTGGCNCCGCATGTCCTTGCGCACATCGGCGTAAGAGGTCGCCCAGAACCGCGGCAGGTCCATCGTCACCTGCACCGGACGCTGCGCGGNGGACAGAAGCGTGACGCGCAGCGGCAGGCGGCTCGCGCCCACGGTCGGGTGGGCGGTGACGCCGAGCATCTCTTGCAGACGCAAGGCGATGCCTGGCGCTTCGCCGTCATAGTCGATGGGAATGCGAAGGCCGAGCGGGGTTTCGTAATGNNGTGGCGCCAGCCGGTCCATCTCGCGCGTCTGGTCCCAGGTCAGCAGTCCGGCCAGCGCGGGGGCAAGATCGAAGCCGCGCAGGTCGGCCTCGGTCTTCACACCCTCCAGATGGGGCAGCAGCCAGTCCTCGGCGCTGGCCATCAGGGCCGCGTCGCTGACCTCGGGCCAGCCGTCGCCGCGCGCCAGCGCGATGCGGGCGCGCAGACGGCGCGCGGCATCGGTCCAGGGCAGGCCAATCTGGCGCAACCCGTCCAGTGCGGCGCGGGCCAGCGCCTCGGGCGGGGCCTCGGGCCAGGTACGGTCGTCCATCACCAGCGCGCCGAACATCTCTTGCCGCCGCGCNNGGATGCGGCCGTCGCGGCGGGACCAGTCCACCAGGTCGCGCCATTGAAACCGGTCCGGGTACAGCGCGCGCAGCTCGGCCTCTGCCAGGATCGCCTGGCGGATCGCCGCCTCGCGNNCGTCGCCGTCGGTGTCGGTCACGACGATCAGCCGGGCGGAAGACAGCGGCGGCCCGGNCGCCATGGCGGCCCNCTTGCCGCCGGACAACAGCCAGCGCGGGGCGTCCCCGGACCGGCGCAGACCGATACGGTCGGGATAGGCCAGTGCTGCCATCTGGCCGGGCGACGAGCCCGCATCGACCTTGGGCGCCAGGCGGGTCAGGCGGCGGGCTTCCTCGCGGATGCGCTCGACCGTGGCGCGGTGCAGCGGCCAGGGGTGGCGGGCTTCATAACCCTTGGGGTCGGTCACGGCCATCAGCCGCAGCGCCAGATCGGGCGGCGCATCGCGCACCGGGTCACGCTCGGCCATCAGCGCGGCCAGCGGCGCGGCGGCAGGCCCCGCGGTCAGCAGCATGTGGGCCAGGCGCGGATGCAAGGGCAGGGCGGCCAGCGCCCGGCCATGAGCGGTGATGCCGTTGGCCTCCAGCGCACCCAGGTCGGCCAGCAGNNCGCGCGCCTCGGCCAGCGCGGCGGGGTTGGGCGGCGTCAGGAAGGGCAGGGCGTCGGACCNCCACAGCGCCAGTTCCAGCGCCAGTCCGGTCAGGTCGGCGGTCTCGATCTCGGCCGNGGGCAAAGGCGGGCAGCGCCCTTCCTCGCCCTTCGTCCAGAACCGATAGCAGATGCCCTCCGCCACCCGCCCGGCCCGACCGCGGCGCTGCGTGGCCTCGGCCCGGCTGACGCGCTCGGTCACCAGCCGCGCCATGCCCGAACCGGGATCAAAGCGCGACCGGCGGGCGCGGCCGCCATCCACCACCACGCGGATATCCGGCAGCGTCAGCGAGGTCTCGGCGATCGAGGTGGCCAGCACGACCTTGCGGCCCGCCACCGGCGCCAGGGCGGCACGCTGCGCCGCAAAGTCCATGGCGCCGAACAGCGGCCGGATCACCGCGCCGGGCAGCCGCCCCTCCAGCAGGGCCTGCACGCGCCGGATTTCGCCCTCGCCCGGCAGGAAGACCAGCATGCCGCCCTCGGTCTCTTCCGCCGCCTGCCGCACCAGCCCGGCCAGCGCCGCCTCAAACCGCAGCGAGCCATCGGGCGCGCGCGGCAGCCAGCGGGTTTCCACCGGAAAGGCGCGGCCCTCCGAAGTGACGACGGGCGCACCGCCCATCAGCGCCGCCACCGGCGCGGCATCCAGCGTCGCCGACATCGGCAGCAGCATCAGGTCCGGCCGCAGCGCCGCGCGGATTTCCAGCGCCAGCGCCAGGCCCAGGTCGGCGTTCAGCGACCGTTCGTGGAATTCGTCGAAGATCACCATCCCCACGCCCGGCAGTTCCGGGTCGGACTGGATCATCCGGGTCAGGATGCCTTCGGTCACCACCTCGATGCGGGTGCGAGGCGACACCTTCGCCTCGCCGCGGATGCGGTAGCCCACGGTCTCGCCCACCTGTTGGCCCAGAGTCTCCGCCATGCGCTCGGCGGCGGCGCGGGCGGCCAGGCGGCGGGGTTCCAGCATCACGATCCGGCTTACCACCAGATCCGAAGCCAGCAGGTCCAGCGGCACCCGCGTGGTCTTGCNCGCGCCCGGCGGCGCCTGCAGCACGGTCTGTCCCGCGCGGCGCAGCGCGTCGCGCAGGGCGGGCAGGGCATCGTCGATGGGCAACGCGTCAGCCATGCGCGCCGATATGGCGAAAGCGCGCCGACAGGGGAAGGGGCGCCGGAATTCGCAGTCGAATTCCGAGCCCGATTTCCAGGCCGGAAATCGGAACGCCGGGATCAGCCGGGGCGGAGGAACTCCAGCCGGTTGCCGAACGGGTCTTCGCTGTGAAACCGCTCCAGCCCCGGCAGCGCGGCATCGTCGCGGCAGCAGACGCCAGCGGATTCCAGCCTGTGCCGCAGCCCGGCAAGGTCCTCGACCAGAAAGGCCGGATGCGCCTTGCGGGCCGGGGCGAAGGGCGCTTCGACCCCATGTGCAGGCGCAGGCCGTCCCGTTCGAACCAGACGCCGCCCCGACCGGCCAGCGCTGCGGGCTTGGGCACCTCGGGCAGGCCAAGCAGCCCGGAATAGAAGGCCCGCGCGCGGTCTTCGCCGCCCTCGGGCATGGCAAGCTGGACGTGATGCAGGCTGAGGAGCATGGCGGATCCTCTTTTCGGTATACCGAAGTATACCACATTTCCCCGCGTCGATCCAGCCTATCGCGCCTGCGTCTCGATCGCCGCAGCCACCAGCCGCTGCAACCGCCACAGATGCCGGTCGTGGATGCCGCGCGCTTCCAGGTGGCTGACCGTGTTTGCCAGATATTCCGCGCTGCTGCCGACATGACCGCAGGCAAAGGCCAGCACCGCGGCGACCTCTTCCTCCGGCAGCCGCCCGACATACAGCGGCGAGGCGCGGTTCATCACGAAGGCCAGCGCCAAGCNGCCGTCGGCCGTGGCCACGGTGATCCAGCGTGGTGCGCTGTTGATCGGCTTCACCGTGAACTCGCGCCGGAACAGACGGTGCAGCTGGCCGGGTAGGTCCTCGTCCGGCAAGGTCAGCAGCAGGCCGCGGCAAGACCCGCCGCGGTCCAGCGCCATCATCAGAGCGGGGCGCTCTGGCGTGCCGCGAAACCGCGGCATGCGAAAGCAGAAGGACCGGTGCCAGCCGCGCGCCGTCCCCTCGGTCTCGGCCTCGTGGGNAATCTCGGGCCTCCAGATCAGCGAGCCATAGGCGAACAGCCGGACCGGCGCCTCCGCCGCGGGGCGGCTGGCCAGCACCCGCGCCACCCATTCGTCATAGTCGGCGTCCTGCATCAGCACCATGCCCGGTGGCGGCCCGGCATCCGCCACCGCATGGGTCACGCGCGCCACCAGTTCGGGGTGAGAGACAGGCGGCGTGGCATAGGTCCCTCTCAGCGACGGATCATCTTCGCCTTGCCGAAGGTGGTTTCCGTGGCGACCTCGACCACCTGCATCCGCCCATCTGCGCCGGGCGCATAGGTCAGCGTGAACGGAAACCGGGTCTTCGCCGACATCTCATGCGGCGAGAACCCGGCAACCCGGCGATACTCGCCCGCGCAAGTCACCTTGTCGCCCTTCTCCTTGCGGCCCGACAGCGCGATCCGGCTGGCGCGGCGGCCGTCGAACATGTCCAGCGCGGCCTTGCATTCCTGCCCCGGCTCGACACTGCGCAGCACCGCGAAGGCCGCGGTCAGCGGATCGACGGTGCCCGCCTGCTGCGCCGGGTCGATGTCGTATTTCTTCGGCTTNNGTTTAGCGGGCTTGTAGGTCTGCACCGTCGGCACCCCGCCCGACCAGGTCAGCACCACCTCGGACTGGCGGTCGCCGGTATTGGCCTTCTCGGTGTATTTGGCCGCGCGGAAGCGGCCGTCCTTGTGCGCGCCACTGGCCGCGCCCTTGTAGCTGATCTTCTTCACGAAAGACACCAGCCCCGACGAGCCGAGCTTGCCCTGCACGGCATAACCGCCGCNCGTCCACTGTGCGGCGACAGTCAGCGTGCTTAGTTAGAAGTCGAAGGTGGCGCTTTCGGTGATCTTCTCGGCCAGGGCAGGAGAAGACAGGGAAAGGCAAAGTGCAAAGGCGGCAAGAACGGATTTCATGGCTATCTCCACGGCCCACGGGTCGGGCATCATGTCACTGGAATATCCCGCCCCCTTTGGCAAGAAAGGCCCGCACCGCGACGGGGCGATGACAAGTTCGTTCATTGGGCGTCCGGGCGGAAAGCTGCCGGAGGACCGCATGGATGTGATCGCCTTGGCCGATGGGGTCGCTGCCGGGGACCGCCGGTCGCTCGCCCGTGCCATCACTCTGGTGGAAAGCGCGCGCGCCGATCACCGCGAGCAGGCGCTTGCCCTGCTGTCGCGGCTNGCGGGTCTGGACCGGCAGGCTTTGCGCCTTGGCCTGTCGGGCACGCCGGGCGTCGGCAAGTCCACCTTCATCGAGGCCTTCGGCTGCCGCCTGACCGAAAGCGGCAAGCGGGTGGCGGTGCTGGCGATCGACCCGTCCTCTGCCCGCACCGGCGGTTCGATCCTGGGCGACAAGACGCGGATGGAGCGGCTTTCCCGCGAACCGCGCGCCTTCATCCGGCCCTCGCCCAGCCAAAGCCAGATGGGCGGCGTGGCGCGGCGCACGCGCGAGGTGGTGGCTTTGTGNCGGGCCGCCGCNTTCGATCTGGTGCTGATCGAGACGGTNGGGGTGGGCCAGTCGGAAACCATGGTGGCGCAGATGTGCGACATCTTCCTGCTGCTGCTGGCGCCCGCGGGCGGCGACGAGTTGCAGGGGGTCAAGCGCGGCATCATGGAGGTGGCCGACCTGATCCTGGTGAACAAGGCCGATGGCGACCTGAAGCCCGCCGCGATGCGCACGGCGGCGGATTATGCCGTGGCGCTGCGGCTGTTGCGACGGCGGCCGCAGGACCCGGCGGGTTTCCCGAAGGTGCTGCCGGTCTCGGCCGAAACCGGCGAAGGGCTGCCCGGCGCTTGGGATGAAATCGCCACGCTCGCGGCCTGGCGGCGCGACAACGGCCACTGGCAATCGCGCCGCGCCGCGCAGGCGCGCGGCTGGTTCGAGGAAGAGGTCCGTCAGGGCCTTCTGGCCGCGCTGGCGCGCGAGCCGCTGAAAGGTGTGCTGGACCGGCTGGGGCAAGAGGTCGCGGTTGCGGACGCACGCCCNGAGGCGGCGGCGGCAGAGCTTCTGGCGCTGGTCGGGCGCTGAGGCGGCCGCGGGAGGGAGGCGATCCTTCTGCGAAGGATCGGCGCCCGGCTTTCCAACCGGTCACCGCGTGAAGATCAGCCACAGCCCCACGACCGCCAGCGCCGCCCCGGCCCAGGCCATGGGGCGTGGCATCTGGCAGGTGCGCAGCCAAAGAAGCGGCAGGATGATGACGGGCGAGGTCGCCGACAGCGTGGCGACGATGCCGGTTTCCGGCCCTTNCAGCGCGTACAGAAACAGCGTCATGCCCAGAAGCAGGCCGATCACGGCGGTGGCCAGCGTCATCGCCCAGACCGCAGGCGTGACCGGGCGGGGNNCAGGGCGGGGGCGGCGGGCAGGGTGGCCAGCGCCGCCATGACCGCGCCNCGAAGCGCCGACGCGCACCAGCGAGGCGAGCCAGGGGTCGATGCCGCCCGCCATCACCGGTCGCGCGATCAGCGAGCCCGTCGCCTGACCCAAGGCCGCGCCCAAGCCGAACAGCGCACCCACCACCAGCCTGCCCTNCAGCTGCTCCAGCCGGTGCGCATCGGCGCGGGTGCGGCCCAGCACCGCCAGCGCCACGCCGACGGCGGTCAGCGCGATGCCGATGGCGGCGCNGCGGGGCAGGGCCTCGCCCAGCACGGCCCAGCCCAGGATAGCCGCCATCGGCGCGTTCAGCGCAAAGATCGCCCCGGCGCGGCGCGGCCCAAGTACCACGGCGGCAAAGTTGAACGTATCGCCCAACAGGATGCCGACCAGCCCGGACAGCGCCAGCAAAGCGAAACTCGATCCGTCCAGCGCCGCCCAACTGCCGCTGGACAGCACCAGGACCGCCAGAAACAGCGTGACAAAGACCTGCCGGATCAGGTTGAACCAGAAGGCCCCAAGCGCGCGGATGGCGTCGGCGGCGATCAGCCCGGTGGTGGCCCAGCAGGTGGCCGAGCCAAGGGCCGCAAGTTCGTGCAGGAAGGGACATGGCGCCCCTCCTTTCCGCCCCGGCCCGCCACGTCAAGCCCCAAATCCGGGGCTGAATCGCTTGACGCCGCCGCGGAATCCTTACACGCCCGCAATCCCATTCGGACGCTGGCCCTCGCCCGCGCCCTTTGCTGTTGACACGAAGGAACTGCACAATGTCGCGCGTCTGCGAACTGACGGGCAAGGGCCCGATGAGTGGCAACATGATCAGCCACGCCAACAACAAGACCCGGCGCCGCTTTCTGCCGAACCTGAACGAGGTCACGCTGATCTCGGACGTGCTGGGCAAGTCCTTCAGCCTGCGCATTTCGGCCGCCGCGCTGCGCACCGTCGATCACCGCGGCGGGCTGGATGCCTTCCTCGCCAAGGCCAAGGACGAAGAGCTGTCGACCGGCGCGCTGAAGATCAAGCGTGAGATNCGAAAGGCCCAGGCCGCGGCCTGATCCTTCCGAAGGACGAAAGCACAGCCCCGCTTAGCACCGCCGGGCGGGGCTTTGTCGTCTGCGGGCGGGGGTCAAATTCGTTCGAACGAATTTGCAAATTTCTTCGAAGAAATTTGCCCGCTCCCTGCGCCCCCGCAGCGGCACACAGCCGCCTTTTCCCGCCGCCCGTCCCGCGCTACACAGAAGCCATGACCCGCCGCCTGATCACCGGATGGCTCCTGGCCCTCGTGCTTGCGCTGACTTCGGTCACCGCATCGGTGGCCCGTGCCCAAGCGGCCGGTTCGACCGATATCGTGATCTGTTCGGGCTATGGCATCGTCACCGTCTCGGTGGACGAAAACGGCAATCCGACGGGTCCGATCCACGTTTGCCCCTTCTGCCTGGCGGCGATGGGGCCGCCTCCTGCCCGACCCGCCGGTCGCCGACCGCCCCCGTCCCGGGTGTGCGTCTTGACCGACCGGACGCGGTGGCAGGCTGGGTCCGACCGGCCCCCGCGCCCCAGGNNCACGCGGGCCTCCGGTCTCTGTCTGATCCCTGCCTGACCCCCGGGCGCCTTGGCCTTGCCCTGCCCGACCGTCCCTCCGTCCCGGCCCGGCCGGGCATGTTTCAGATCGTGCGGGTGCGCCACCGTGCCGCCCGCCCCGAAAGGACAACCGATGTTCCAATTCCGCCAGACCCTGGCTGCCGCCGCAGCCGCCCTTGGCCTGTCCCTGGCCACGCTTCCGGCCGCCGCCCATGACGGCGTCCACATNCAACCAGCCTATGCCCGGCTTTCGGCGCAGTCCGGCGCGGTGTTCATGGTGATCGTGAACCACGCCGCCGGTGACGACCGCCTCGCGGCCGCCGCCGCGCCCGATGTGGCTCAGGTGGTGGAACTGCATACCCACAAGGAAGACGCGAACGGCGTCATGCAGATGATGGCGGTGCCCGAAGGCTTCGTCATCCCTGGCCATGGCGAACATGCCCTGGCCCGCGGCGGCGACCATGTGATGCTGATGGGCCTGAAGCAGAAGCTGAAGGACGGCGACAGCTTCACCATGACGCTCACCTTCGAAAACGCGGGCGAAATCACCATCGACGTGCCGGTGGACAACAATCGCGATTCGGCCGACGCCATGCCGGGCATGGACATGCAGGGCCATGACCACAGCGCCCATGCCGCCCATGGCAGCGGTGCTTGCTGTCGATACCACCGGCATGACCGATGATGCCGCCGTTGCCGCCGTCATGATGGCCCAGTTCGACACGCCCGAAAACCCGCTGACCGTCGGGTGGTGGTCGAGGGCGACCACGCCCTGGCCTCCTGGACGCAGGGCGACAAGGGCGGCCGCGCGCTGCTGGAGCGGCGCGAGGGCCAGTGGGTCATCGTGCTCTGCGGCGGCCCCGACCTGCGCATGCCAACCTTCCTCACCGAACACGGTGTCAGCGATGCCGACCGGCTGTCGGCACTGTTCAATGCCGCCGAAGACGGCAAGGGCGAAGACAAGGTCAAGCTCTGGTCCTCGTTCGAGGGCGTGGTGATGATCTCCGAGGCGTCGAACTGACACCCCTTGATCCCGCGCCCGCGCCGCCGTAGGCGCGGGGTCCAGGAGACCCAGATGACCCCCTTGCTGACCCTGCCCGAGGCCCTGACCCCGAAGACTGCGACCGCGTCATCGCCCTGGCCCAGGCCGGACCGATGAAGGATGCGGGCCTGGTCCGCCAGACCACCGAACACCGCATCCGCCGGGCCGAGATCGCCTGGCTGGACGACCTGGTAAGCGGCGACTGGGTGATGGACCGCATGATCGGACTGGTCGCCCGCGCCAACCGCGAGGGCATGGGCTTCGACCTGACCGATTTTGGCGAAAGCGCGCAGATCGCCCGCTATGGCGCCGAACGCGAGGGACATTTCGACTGGCATTCCGACATCGGCGAGGCCAGCTTGCCAGCAGGCGCAAGCTGACCGTGGTGGTGCAACTCACCGATCCCGCCGATTACGCGGGCGGCGCGCTGGAGCTCTGGCCCGACAGTCACATCCGCACCGCGCCGCGCGCTGGCCTGGTGTTTCCCAGCTTCGTGCTGCATCGCGTGACCCCGGTCACCGCAGGCACGCGCTGGTCGCTGACACTGTGGGCGCATGGCCCGGCCTTCCGCTAGGACGACAGGCTCATCGCGCCGGACCTCCCTCCCCTCTGGGGAGGGTCGGGGTGAGGGCTTGCTCGCTCGGGGCGCCCTTGCCGTTCCCGCGTCGCGCCCCTAGCCTTGGTCGCGACCCCAGCGGAGCGCCTCATGTCCCCCCGTCCCACCGCCGCACCATCCCCCGCACCCGCCTGCGCCGGATGCCGGAAAAGGCCGCCTATGACCGCGCCACCATCGAGGCGATCCTCGATGCCATGCCGGTCGCCCATGTGGGTTACGTCATGGACGGCGCGCCGGTCGTCATCCCCACGCTGCAATGGCGCGAGGGCGACCACATCTACTGGCACGGCTCTTCGGCCTCGCGCAGCCTGAAGGCCGGGCGCGGCACCCAGGTCTGCGTCACCGTCACGCTGGTCGATGCCATGGTCATGGCCCGTTCGGGCTTTGAACATTCGGTCAACCACCGCTCGGTCATGGTCTTCGGCGAAGCNCGCGCCATCACCGACCGCGACGCGAAACGCCGCCACCTGCAAGCGATGTTCGACCGCCTGTTTCCCGGCCGGTGGGAAACCCTGCGCCCCATCACCGACAAGGAGCTGACGGCGACCGGCATCCTNCTCCTGCCCATAACCGAGGCTTCGGCCAAGATCGCCACCACGCCCCCGGCAGCAGCNGACGCCGATGAAGACCGCGGCTTTGCGGTCTGGGCCGGTCTCTTGCCGATCTCGCTGGCCACCGGCACGCCCATCCCCGCGCCCGATCTGCCCCAGGGCGTGACCTTGCCCGAGGGCCTGGCGCGCTGGCGTTTTGGCGAGGTCCCGGATTGACCGCTGTCCTCTTCGTCTGCCTGAGCAATATCTGCCGCTCGCCCACCGCCGAAGCGGTCTTCCGCAAGCTCGCCGCCGAGTGCGCCTTGCGGTCAGGTNNCGATTCAAGCACCGGCGGCTGGCACGCCGGCGATCCGCCGCATGCGCCGTCGGTGGCGGCGGCGCACCGGCGCGGCTACGACATGACCGGCCAGCGCGCCCGCAAGATCCTCCCCGANGGTTTCACGCGCTTCGACCGGATCTATGCAATGGACCGGCGCAACCTTCAGGCGCTGGAAAGCCTGCGTCCNGGGGCAGGGGCGGTGGCGCTGTTCCTGGACCTTGCACCCCAGCTTGGCCTGCGCGACATGCCCGATCCCTGGTACACCGGCGAATACGACCGCGTGCTGGACCTGACGGAGGCCGCCGCCCGGGTGCTGGTGCAGCAACTGGCACAGTGCTAGGCGGCCAAAACAGAAAGGGGCGGTCGGTGACCGCCCCGGCTGCACGTCAAGGCGTAAGCGTCAGCCCGCGCAATAGGCCTCGGCGGTGGCGCCGAAATTCTTGTAGCGTTCCCAGAATTCATCGTCCTTGTCGGACTTCGACAGCCAGACCTTGTGCGCCTTGTCCGGGTCCTTGAAGAAGGACGCCGCGCGCCGCTGATCGGCATTGGACAGGGTCTGGTCGGCGGCCTGCTGGATGCAGCCGCACATGGCGCGCGTGGCGCCGGGGCGACCGCAGGCAGGCGCTCTGGATCGGGTGGCGACGGCGGCGGTGGACAGGACGGAAAGGGATGCAGCCGCCAGGGTTGCCAGCAGGACCGGTTTCTTCATCGTCAGCCTCATGATCTGCCTCTGCCAAACAGGAAATCTCATCGCGATTCCTCTGCGACCGGTCGTTTTCTGGGGGCGATCATGCCTGTTTCAAAGGAATTTATCAATCCGCTGCGGCAATTGGCGGGGACTTGCCGATTGCCGCAAGGAATGGGATTATGCGCTTGGGGCGACACCAGATCGGGTGTTTCCCGCCTGGGCGCGGTTGCGCCCGCCAGTTGACCAGTACCGACCGGGAGTACCACCGGATGCCTGATGACGACCCAGAGGAATCACGCCCTCCGGCCCGCTTCACACCCCTGAATGGCCCGATCCGCCCACGGCCGGAAAATCGACGGCTTGCGCTGATCCGCGCGACGCTGCGCGTGCTGGAACGGGACGGCTGGTCGCGCCTGACCGCGCGCAAGGTCGCGGCCGAGTCAGGGCTGTCACTGGGTCACATCACCTATCACTTCCGGTCGATGGACGACCTCTTGCTGGCCGCCTGCCATCAGATGTCGGACGACCTGCAATCGGTGGCCGCCGCCCATCCCGCCGACTTGTAAGCCGATCCGATGGAACGCTACATCGCCTTCGTGCGCGCCGCCTTCCGCCCCGAACTGCTGACGCCCGGTTATCTGCGCATCCGCATCGACCTGTGGTCGGCCGCCCAGGTGCATCCCGCCATCGCCTCGGAAGACCGCGCCCTGCAGGTGCGCTATCGCGGCCAGCTGATCGCGCTTCTGGAAGACATCGCCCGCCCCACGGCACGATGCATCTGGTGCGCGACATCGCCGATGCCACCATCGCCACGATGGACGGTCTGTGGCTGGCCATCGCCCGCCACCACGACCCCGGCGAGGTCGAGCGCGGGTTGCGCGTCTGCTGCGACTACACGCGCCTGCTTCTGGCCCCCGGAACCCCGCCGCCCTGATCCCGCAGCCTTCCTTGGGGCGCCGCTTCCCGCTATATGCCCGGCCCATGACCGAGCTCGCACAAATCCGCAATTTCTCCATCGTGGCGCATATCGACCACGGCAAATCCACGCTGGCCGACCGGCTCATCCAGATGACCGGGACGGTGGCCGAGNNCGACATGAAGGCCCAGCTTCTGGACAGCATGGATATCGAGCGCGAGCGCGGCATCACCATCAAGGCCAACACGGTGCGGATCGACTATCCGGCGAAGGACGGCAAGACCTACGTCCTGAACCTGATCGACACCCCGGGCCACGTCGGCTTCGCCTACGAAGTCTCGCGCAGCATGCGCGCCGTGGAAGGCTCGCTCCTGGTGGTGGACGCCTCGCANGGNGTGGAAGCCCAGACGCTCGCCAACGTCTACCAGGCGATCGACGCGGGCCACGACATCGTGCCGGTGCTGAACAAGATCGACCTGCCCGCCGCCGACCCCGACCGCGTCAAGGAACAGATCGAGGATGTCATCGGCATCGACGCCCATGACGCCATCCCGATCAGCGCCAAATCCGGCCTCGGCATCCCCGACGTGCTGGAGGCCATCGTCACCGACTGCCCGCCCCCAAGGGCGNNACCGCGAGCCCTGAAGGCCATGCTGGTCGGCGGCTGGTACGACGCCTACCTCGGCGTCGTCGTGATGATCCGCGTCATCGACGGCGTCATCCGCAAGGGCGACCGCATCCGCATGATCGCCACCAATGCCACCTACGGCGTCGGCCTGGCCGTGCTGCGGCCCCAGATGGTGGACTGGCCCGAACTGGGGCCGGGCGAGATCGGCGTCTTCACCGCCTCGATCAAGCAGGTCCGCGACACCCGCGTCGGCGACACCATCACCCACGAGCGCCGCCCCTGCGCCGAGCCGCTCCCCGGCTTCAAGCCCGCGCAGCCNGTGGTCTTCTGCGGCCTCTTCCCCGTGGATGCCGCCGATTTCGAGGCGCTCCGCGACGCCATCGAAAAGCTCGCCCTCAACGACGCGAGCTTCACCTANCGGATGGAAACCTCCGCCGCGCTCGGCTTCGGCTTCCGCTGCGGCTTCCTCGGCCTTTTGCACCTGGAAGTCGTCCGCGAGCGGCTGGAGCANGAATTCGACCTCGACCTCATCACCACCGCGCCCTCGGTCGTCTACCACATCTTCATGCGCGACGGCACGATGCAGGAACTGCACAACCCCGCCGACATGCCCGACCTCACCTATGTCAGCCATNNCGAGGAACCGCGCATCAAGGCCACCATCATGGTGCCCGACGAATACCTCGGCGACATCCTGAAACTCTGCCAGGACCGCCGCGGCATCCAGCTGAACCTCACCTATNNCTTAGGCTCGCGCGCCATGGTCGAATACGACCTGCCGCTGAACGAGGTGGTCTTCGATTTCTACGACCGGCTGAAATCGGTGACCAAGAGCTATGCCAGCTTCGACTACACGCTCACCGATTACCGCGAGGATCATCTGGTCAAGATGCAGATCCTGGTGAACGACGAGCCGGTGGACGCCCTGTCAATGATGGTCCACCGCGACCGCGCCGANTCCCGCGGCCGCCAGATGTGCGAAAAGCTGAAGGACCTGATCCCCCGCCACATGTTCAAGATCNNGATCCAGGCCGCCATCGGCGGCCGCGTGATCGCCCGCGAGACGATTTCCGCCATGCGCAAGGACGTGACGGCCAAATGCTACGGCGGCGACGCCACGCGGAAGCGGAAGCTCCTGGACAAGCAGAANGAGGGCAAGCGGATGCGCCAGTTCGGGAAAGTGGAGATNCCGCAGTCGGCGTTCATTTCGGCGTTGAAGATGGATGAGTGAGGGCCGAAGCTCTTGCGTGAAGCGAGTTCATGAGCGGTAGGGTGCGTGCTCGCACGCACCATCACCATTTCCATCTCGCGCTACGCCTCATGCCGCGAAACGGTGCGTGCAAGCACGCACCCTACCCAGATCTTTGGTCACGGTGGATCGAGGAAAACGGCCAGTCCTCCGGCCGCTCGGCAAATCCATGTTTCACCGGATTGACCCAGCAATACCGAACATGCGCCTCGAAATCCGCCACGTCGCGGATGTGGTGTTCCCAGAACCTTCTTTGCCAGATCGCGCGTTCGTTGCGTCGGATGTGGCTTTCCCGGCGGTCGCCGGNGGACAGCCCGCGCGNGAATCGCGATTTGATTAGTCTCCACCGCGTCGAGTAATCCCTATCCCCCANTGGCANGCGTCAAATGCAATGCAGGTGATCAGGCAGAACCACGAAGGCATCTATGTCGAAGGGCCGCTCCCGCCGTGTCTCTCGCACCGCCTCGCGCAGCAACCCGACCTCATCGACTAGCAGGCGCGATCCGCGGGTGGCGAGGGCGACGGTGAAGAAGACACATCCGCCGGTCACATGGGNGCGAAGATAATGCGGCATGGCCCGACCCTGCCGAGATACGGTTAACCTGCGGTGAATTGCTCTCCCGCCCGCCCCGCGCGATGCGCGAAAAATGTGCGGCCCAGGATCGCCTTTTGCGAGAAACCGACAGGAAAATGAGCCTCTTGCGCGAAATCTGTCGGAAAACCGCTTGCCTGCCGGGGAGCCTCTGCGAGGCTGCTTAGGCCATATGCAAACAAACATGTGGCCATCATGAATCGATACCTGCCCACCCTCGCCGCACTGGCACTTGCCGGTCTGGCAGCGCCCGTGGTGGCGCAGGAGGTCGTCTGGGGTGACGGCTTCTTCAACATCATGGCGATACCGAGGTCGCGACCCAGAACGTCTATGGCGAGGTGAAGGGCTGGGAAATCCGCTCGGGCGTGACCGATCCGGCGCCTTCGCCTATTGCGCCGCGCAGATGAGCACGCAGAGTGGCACCTGGAGCTTTGGCTATGATCTTAGGCGGGCAATGGCAACTGGCCGTGCTGCACGAGGTTTCGGGGCAGGTCGGCTCGGTCGGGTTCAGCGTCGATGGCCACTGCTCGGGCTTCACCGGCTGGGGCGACGGGCTGTGGACGGTGTTCTGGCTCAATCGGGGCGAATACGATGCCATCGCCCAGGGCAATGTTCTGCAGCTGGATCTGCCGGGCAAAAGCTACAGGTGGAAACTGTCGGGCACCGGGGCCGCCGCGCTGAAGGTGAAGGAATGCGTCGAAAACCGCGGCGTCCCGCGCGCCGCACCGGCCGTCAGCCCGGCCCCGTCCGCGTCGAAGGGCTATGCGTGGATCGACTACCACCCCGATCCGATGGCGCCGGTGCGGCCCGATCTTACCGTCGGGGGCCTCATGCCCGATACGATGCCGATCTGGATGTGCGGCGGCTTCGTGAATGGCGGGTTCCACCTTGGCCAGACCGGCATCTGGACCGACAGCTGCAGCGTCGGCTATGGCGGCAAGGAGGTGAAGCTGACCGAGTTCCAGATGCTGACCGGCGATGCCAACTGGACCCCTCGAATGGCTCGGTCCCCGGCAACGCGATGGCGGCGGGCTACGAGGCGAATGGCGACATCCTCTATTTCTGCCGCGCGATGAAGGACGGGCAGTACCTGACCATCGGCAAATACCGCCCCGGATTTTCAGGCTGCGACGTGGGCGACAGCGGGGGAATACACGATCACGCCCTTTGACATTCTGACCGACTGACGCAGGCGCGGGCCGGGTTCCGCCCGGCCCTGGTCCCGTCCGTCCCAAGGCCGGGGCGGGCACAGGCGCCCGACGTGCAAATCTTAAGTCCAAGTTAATCCGTCCGCGCAACCCATTGATTTAAAATGACCGGAGTCGGCGTCCGAGCTCGGACGCCCCGGACGGGCTCGGGGCAGGGGTGCCTTTTCATTTGACCCAGGCCCCGCCCCGTGCTGCCCTTGGGCATCCCCATGCCCAGAGGCCCCCATGATCCGCTTCCTCCTTTCCACCGCCGTCACCCTCATCGCCAACGCGGTGGGCCTGTTGCTCGCCAAGTCCCTGCTGCCCGGCTTCACCATCGACGCCGCCTCCTTCATCGTTGTGCTCCTGGTCTTCACCGGGGTGATGGTCCTGACCGGGCCCCTGGTCTTCAAGCTGGCGCTGACCAGCTTTCCGCAAATCCGCGGCTCGATCTCGCTGATCGCGGTGTTCCTGGGGCTGAAGGCCACCGAATGGCTGATGCCGGGCTTCGACATGGGCGGGCTGTCGAACTGGCTGGCCGCAACGCTCCTGGTCTGGCTGGGCAGCCTGCTGGCGGAAATCCTGCTGCCGATCTTCGTCTTCAAGCAGCTTCGCCAGAACGGCGGGCCGAACGTCACCATCCGCTGACCCGGCCCAAGGCCGGACCTCGCAGGGCGTAAAGCGCCCCGCGCCTGCGCCCGCGCAAGGCGCCGATTCTCCCTGAACCGCGAAACCCATGCCGGAGTCGCCCCCGCCGCGCCGCGGAAAGGGGCGATCCGGTCTTCGCCATGTCTTGGCCATGTCCGTTTTGCCGCAACCCGCCCGAATGCGGCCCGGCCCTGCCACATTCCTGCCATCGCCAAACGGCTTGCCGCAAGGGAAGGGCGGCGCCAAAAGCCCCGACTCTCCATGTGGTTGTGCGGTGCCCGTGCCGCCGTACCGGGGCGCGCAGGCGGCCAGATCATGGCGTCTGCCTTATTTTGTCCATAAAAACAACGAATTAGAAACAAACTGCATCCGAATTGCAGACACAATCACGGCCAAAGATCGCCTCATGGTCAGGTTTGTGGCGGTTTTCGGAACGGGAACCGGGCGAGTTTCGGGAAAAATCAGGACACATCAGGGAATACACTCATGGGCGATCTCATCTCCAAGGCACGCAATGGCCGCCTCGCTGCTCTGGAAGGCCGCAACCGTACCATGCTGTTCGTCGAAGCCGAACGCCGCAGCGAAGAGGCGCGCAAGACCGTCGTCGCCTTCCGCTCGCGCCGGGGCGTGACCGTCTACGGCTGAACTGCGGCGCCCCTGCGGGGCGCGACGCTGACCCAATCAGGACATGTCGGGGATCAGGACCATGGGCAATCTTCTCTCCAAGGCACGCAAGGGCCGTCTTGCCGCGCTGCAAGGCCGCAGCCGCTCGATGCTTTTTCCGGAAGTCGAGCGCGAAAGGCAGGCGGCGTACACGACCGTGGTCGCCCTTCCCGCGCGCCGGGTCGTGACGGTCTTCGGCTGACCCATCCCCCGCCGCCGGGGCCAGGCCAGGGCCCCGGCGGCGAAAGGCGGCCGGATGGCGCCCACCCGCAACGGGCTGCGCTGGCAAAGCGCCCCCGCGCGGGCCATCCGGCCGCCGCCCTTTCGGGTGCATTCGACGGCGGGCAGGGAAATTCTTCGCCGCGGGCAGATCTTAAGTCCAAGTTAATCCGCGCGGACAACACCTTGAAATCATTGGACCCGATGAAGCGTCCGAGCTCGGACGCCCTGTCACCCTGTGCCCCGTAAACCCCCTGGCCGCCGGGGCAGGGGCTTGCCCATTGTCATTCCCTTCGCTTTGCCCTTAGGGTCGCCCATGCGGGGCTTTGCCCTGCCTGTGGAATTCTTCCCCCGACCGCCGGAGCGATGGCCCCGCACCGCGGGACGGGGAGCCAAGCCATCGGCCGCAAGGCTGAGTTTCCGCCCGAGGGCCTTGGCCCGACGGCATCCAACCGGGGCGGCCCCGCCGCCCGTGACCCAGGACCGCGATGACGCGAGCGACCGGAACCGCGATGCAAGGGACAGGCCCGAGGGCCGTCCCCTGCGCGCCCCCGCCCGCGACCGCCCCAACAAGCCGCCCTTCCTCTTCCGTCCGCCCACCAGGCGACGGGGACCGGGGCGCAGTGAAGACCATGCCCAAGAAGATGCTCATCGACGCCACCCATGCGGAAGAAACCCGCGTGGTCGTGGTCGGNCGAAACAAGGTCGAGGAATTCGATTTCGAGACCGTAGCCAAGCGGCAGCTGGCTGGAAACATCTACCTCGCCAAGGTGACGCGCGTGGAGCCCTCGCTCCAGGCCGCCTTCGTGGACTATGGCGGCAACCGCCATGGCTTCCTGGCCTTTGCCGAAATCCACCCGGATTACTACCAGATACCGGTCGCCGACCGTCGCGCCTTGATCGAGGAAGAGCGCGCCTATGCCCGCGCCGAGGAAGAGGAAGACAGCCGTCGCGCGCGCCGCCGGTCTGCCCCGAAGCCCAAGGCGGAAGCCGCGGCCCCGGTAGACGAGGTGAAGGTGGCCGATGTCGGCGCCATGGATGTGGTGGACCTGGACGAGGACACCGGCGCCGACATGCTGGTCGAGGATGTGGCCCCGACCGCGCCCGAGGTCGAGGAACCGCATTTCCACGCCATCGACCACGCCAGCGAGACCGACGACGAGATCGAGTCGATCGCCGAGGAAGATGTCACCGAGGAGATCAGCGCGCCGCGCAAGCCCCGGGTCCGCAAGTACAAGATCCAGGAAGTCATCAAGGTGCGCCAGATCATGTTGGTGCAGGTGGTCAAGGAGGAACGCGGCAACAAGGGCGCGGCGCTGACCACTTACCTGAGCCTGGTAAGCCGCTACTGCGTGCTGATGCCCAACACCGCCCGGGGCGGCGGCATCAGCCGCAAGATCACCCAGGCCACCGACCGCAAGAAGCTGAAGGAAATCGCGGGAGAGCTGGACGTGCCGGAAGGCGCGGGCCTGATCATCCGCACCGGCGCCAAGCGCACCAAGGCCGAGATCAAGCGCGATTACGAATACCTGATGCGGCTGTGGGAACAGGTCCGCGACCTGACCCTGCGCTCCATCGCCCCCGCGCCGATCTATGAGGAAGGCAACCTCATCAAGCGCTCGATCCGCGATCTCTACAACCGCGAGATCGACGAAATCCTGGTCGAGGGCGCGGAAGGCTACCGCGTGGCCAAGGACTTCATGAAAATGATCATGCCGTCCCACGCCAAGGTGGTGCAGCCCTATGCCGACCAGATGCCGCTGTTCGCGCGCCATCAGGTCGAAAGCTATCTGGGCGGCATGTTCAACCCGGTGGTGCAGCTGAAATCCGGCGGTTACATCGTCATCGGCGTGACCGAGGCGCTGGTGGCCATCGACGTGAACTCTGGCCGGGCCACCAAGGAAGGCTCGATCGAGGACACCGCGCTGAAGACCAACCTTGAGGCCGCCGAGGAAATCGCGCGGCAGCTGCGTCTGCGCGACCTGGTAAGCCTGATCGTCATCGACTTCATCGACATGGAAGAGCGGAAGAACAACGCCGCCGTCGAGAAGCGTCTGAAGGACAAGCTGAAGACCGACCGCGCGCGCATCCAGGTGGGCCGCATCTCGGGCTTTGGCCTGATGGAGATGAGCCGCCAGCGTCTGCGGCCCGGCATGCTNGGGTCGACGACCCAGCCCTGCCCGCATTGCCACGGCACCGGCCTGATCCGGTCGGACGACAGCATGGCTCTGACCGTGCTGCGCGCGCTGGAAGAGGAAGGCACGCGCAAGCGGTCGAAGGAGGTGCTGCTGCGGGCGCCGGTGGGGATCATCAACTACCTGATCAACCAGAAGCGCGAGCACATCGCGCTGATCGAGGCGCGTTATGGCATGTCGGTGCGGCTGGAGGCCGACCCGGCGCTGATCTCGCCCGATTACTCCATCGAGAAGTTCAAGACCGCGACCCGGGTGGTGCCCGAGGCGCAGCCGGTGATTTCCGGCCATGCCGGGCTGATGGGTGCGCCGGTCGAGGAGGAAGAGGACGACATCGTCGAGGAAATCCCCGACGAGGAAGAAGAGACTGTCGCCGAAGCCGTCGAGGCTGTGGCGGAAGTTGGTGCGGGTGCCGCCGATGGCCAGCCGCGCAAGAAGCGTCGGCAGCCGGCGGCGTCGGCGGGGCGGGGCGGCGAATGGCGAAGCCGGAGCTGCAGGTGGCGAGGCCGGGGCGGACGACGGCTCCGATGAGGGCGAGGACGACGGGGACGAGACCGCCGTTGACGTCGAAGAGGTTGTCGTCGCCGTCGAGGTGATCGAGATTGCCGTGGCCGAGGAAACCCTCGGCGAGGTGATCGAGGCGTGGCGGAAGAGGTCGCGCCGAAGAAGCGGGTGCGCAAGCCGCGCAAGCCCAAGGCCGAGGCGGAGCCTGCCGAAGTGACCGTGGAACCGGCTCCGGCCAAGAAGCCGCCCGCAGCCGGTCGCGGAAGGTGGCTCCGGTCACGGCGGCGGAGGTGCAGGCATTGGCCGAGGCCGCACCGGACGAGGCTGTGGCCGAGACCGTTGAGGCGCCGGCTGCGGTTATGGAGCCGGTGGTCGAGCCGGTCGAGGCGCCCGCGGAAGCGGTTGCCGAAATGCCCGCGCTGGCGCCCGATCCGGGCCTTGCGCCCGCCAATGCCGAAACGGTCAGCGCCGATCCCGGCGAGGCCGCGGCGGTTGGCGCGGCGGACGAGGAAGCGCAAGCCGCGGCGCACCGGCTGGTGGTCGCTGGGGCGCTAAGCCTCAGCCGCCGCGGCGGATGCGGTAGATGGTGACGGGGCCGGTTTCCTGCGCGGACAGGAAGTCGTGCCCCGCTTCCCTGCAGAAATGCGGCAGGTCGATGGCGGCCATGGGGTCGCTGGCGGCAACGGCCAGCACCGAGCCGGGGGCCATGTCCAGAAGCCGCTTGCGCGTGCGCAAGACGGGCAGCGGGCAGCGCAGGCCTTCGCAATCGAGGAAATCTTCGGTCATGGCGGGGTGATAACGCGGGTGGCCCGGCGCGGCCAGTCGCGGCTGACAGGCTTGTGACCGGCTGCGGCATTGCCGGGCGTGACCTTTGCGGCGGCCTTGGCTAGAAGCGGGTGATCCTGGGGGACAGCATGGTAGGCATCGACCTGATGGACGCAAGTTTCCTGACCGCCGCGCTGATCGCGCTGGCNGGGGGCGTGCTGTCCTTCCTGTCGCCCTGCGTTCTGCCCATCGTGCCGCCCTATCTGGCCTATATGGGCGGCATTTCCATGAGCGAGATGCGGGGGCAGGGAGCCGCGCGGCGCCGGGTGATCCTGCCGGCGCTGTTCTTCGTGCTGGGGCTGTCCACTGTCTTCCTGCTGCTCGGCTTTGCCGCCTCGGCTTTCGGGCTGTTCTTTCTGGAACATCAGACGGTGTTCGTGCGCGTCTCGGGCCTGGTGGTGCTGGTCTTTGGCCTGCATTTCCTGGGTGTCATCCGCATTCCGCTGCTGGACCGCGAGGCGCGGCTGGATGCCGGTGATCATGGCGGATCAGCGCTTGGCGCCTATGTTCTGGGGCTGGCCTTTGCCTTTGGCTGGACGCCCTGCATCGGGCCGCAACTGGGCACGATCCTCAGCCTGGCGGCGCAAGAGGGCAGCGTGCAGCGCGGCACGGCGCTGCTGGCGGTTTATGCCGTGGGGCTGGGGCTGCCGTTCCTGCTGGCGGCGCTGTTCATCGACCGGGCGATGGGGCTGATGGCGCGATTGAAGCCGCATATGCGGCTGATCGAGCGCATCATGGGGCTCTTGCTGGTGGCCGTGGGGCTGGCACTGATCACCGGCGTCTTCACCGACATGTCGTTCTTCCTGCTGGAAAACCTGCCGTTTCTGGGCAGCCTGGGCTGAGTTAGCCCTTAATCCCGCCCGATTGCCATGGCATCTTGCGCGCGAAAGGGGCGGGCATGACCGAGGCGCGGGCAGTGGATGGCAAGGGCGCGGCGGAGGCAAAGACGAAGGTCTTTCGCCGCAAGGTGTTCTACATTCCCGGCTATGACCCGTTCCATCCGCGCCGCTACCGCGAGCTTTACCGCAAGGANGGGGCGGATCAGGCGCGCATCTCGGGCTATGCGCTGACCATGCGGCCGAAGGCGACGAAGGGGCCCTATGGCTGGCATGTCTCGGGCGAGATCGANGGGGGNCGGGCCGAGGCGGATGTCGAGGTGCTGGTCTGGTCCGACATCGTGAAGGACAGCATGGCGCAGGGGATCGGGGCGACCTACCTGCAATTGCTGCGCACCGCCTGGGCCTATATCGGCTCGGGCGCGCTGTTCCGGCTGATGCGGCTGCGCAAAGGGCCGGTGATTGCGGCGCTGTATCCCATCGTGATGCTGTCGGCGCAGGCGCTGCTTGCCGCGCTGCTGGTGGGCGTTGCGGCGGGAGTCGGGGCCAGGCTGGCGCCATGGGGGCTGTGGGCGGGGCTGGCGGTCGGGCTTGCAGGCGGTGCAGTCGTGTTGCGCTGGTTCCGCAAGCAGGATCACCGTTTCTTCGCTTACTACCTGATGCACGATTATGCCTATTCCGCGCAGGATGGGGGCGCAAATCCGCCGCCGTTGGAGGCGCGGATGTCCGATTTTGGCAAGTCGATCCGCGCGGCGCTGGAGACGGACGCCGACGAGGTTCTGGTGGTTGGCCATTCCTCGGGCGCGCATCTGGGGGTGTCGATCCTGGCCGACCTGATCCGGCAGGGCATGCCAGAGCCGCGGCCGGTCCTGTCGTTCCTGAGCCTGGGCCATGTTGTGCCGATGGTGTCTTTCCTGCCGAAGGCCGTGCGGCTGCGGGCTGACCTGGCCTTTCTATCGGCGCGCGACGAGCTGACCTGGGTCGATGTCACCGCGCCGGGCGACGGCTGCGCCTTTGCGCTGTGCGATCCGGTGGCTGTGACCGGGGTTGCGCCGGAAGGCAAGCGGTGGCCGCTGGTGTTTTCCGCAGCCTTCACCCAGACGCTTAGCCCTGCGCGCTGGAAGGAATTGCGCTGGCGGTTCTTCCGGCTGCATTTCCAGTACCTCTGCGCCTTTGACCGGCCGGGGGACTATGATTACTTCCGCATCACTGCTTACCCCGTCACGCTTGGCGATCGCTATCGCCATCGTGCGCCGTCGAAGACCCGTATCGAACGGCCGGTGAACCGCTATACCTCGACCGCATGATCCCGCCGAAACCTCCCGCCCGGCCTGACCGGGTCTCGCTTCTGACCTATCTGCGGCTGTTCCGGCAGGACATCCTGTCGGCGCAGCCGCGGCTGTACCGCGCCTGGATGGCCGAGTTCCGCACGCCGTTCTTCCGCAGCTATCTGTGCAACGATCCGGCGCTGATCGACCGGGTGTTGAGCGAACGCCCCGACGATTTCCCCAAGTCAAACCGCATCCGCGANGGGCTGGCGCCCCTGTTGGGCAATTCCGTCTTCGTCACCAACGGCGAGACCTGGAAGCGCCAGCGCCGCATCATCGACCCGGCCTTCGAGGGCGGTCGGCTGCGCGATACCTTTCCGGCCATGCTGGCGGCGGGGCAGGCGGCGGTGGCGCGGATGCCCGAAGGCACGGTCGAGGTGGAAGAGGCGATGAGCCATGCCGCGGCGGACGTGATCTTCCGCACGCTGTTCTCGATCCCCATCGAGCACGAGATCGCCGCGCAGGTCTTTGCCGAGTTCCGCACCTATCAGCGCACGCAGCCGATCCTGAACCTCGCGGCTTTTCTGCCGTTGCCGCGCTGGTTTCCGCGGCTGCACCGCGGCGCCACGAAACGCTCGGCCAAGGTGATCCGGGGCTTGATCGCCCGGCTGACCGAGGCGCGGGCGGCCGAGATCGCGGCGGGGACGGCGCCGGACGATCTGGCGACCAAGATCATGACCACCGCCGATCCGCTGACGGGCGAGCGGTTTGGCACGGCGGAAATGGTCGATCAGGTGGCGATCTTCTTCCTGGCGGGGCACGAGACTTCGGCCTCGGCGCTGGCCTGGACGCTGATGCTGTTGTCGCTGTACCCGGAGTGGCAGGAGAAGGTGGCGGCAGAGGCGGTCAGTCTGGGCGAGGCCCCGGATTTCGCCGCAGTGTCGCGGCTGCGGGTGGCGCGCGATGTGTTCCGCGAGGCGCTGCGGCTTTATCCGCCGGTGCCGATGATGGTGCGCGAGAACCCTTGCCCGGAACGGATGCGCGACCGCGAGGTGGCGCCGGGGGCGCAGATCGTGCTGTCGCCCTGGCATCTGCATCGGCACGAGCGGCTGTGGGAGAACCCCGATGCCTTCGACCCGGCGCGCTGGCAGAGCGAGGCGGGCCGGGTCTCGGCCCGCGAGGCCTATATGCCGTTTTCCGCCGGGCCGCGGGTCTGCACCGGNGCGGGCTTCGCCATGGTCGAAGGTGTGCTGCTGCTGGCGCTGCTGGCGCGGGCCTTCAGGTTTGACCCGGTGGGCGCGCCGCCGGTGCCGGTGGCGCATCTGACGGTGCGGGCCAAGGACGGCATCCGGCTGCGCGTCTCGCAGCGGCCTCATCAGCCCTGACGGGCTTCCTCGGCGGGCGAGGAAAGCCCGCAAGGGCTTGATGAGCTCAGCGCACCCCGAGACCGGCCTTCATCAGCGTGCGTCGCACCGGCGCCACCGAATAGAGCGTGTTCAACGCCGCGGCGCGCAGGTCGCGCAGGGTTCGGCCCCNCATCATCGAGGCGCGGTTCAAGGCGTCGATGCCGGTCACCCGCGCCTCGACCTCGAGGTGGCGGCGGCGGTGATAGGCGTCCAGCATCTTCGCCGAGCCGAGGCCCGAAGGATCGGTTCCGGCAAGTTCCATCAGCACGCGCAGGTCGGCAAGGCTCATGTTCAGCCCCTGCGCGCCGATGGNGGGCACGACATGGGCGGCCTCGGCCATCAGCGCGACGCGCTCGCCCGCCATGCGCGCGGCGATCTGGCTGATGATCGGCCAGGTGCTGCGGCGCGAGACCAGGGTCAGCGGGCCGAGGATGTTGCAGGAGCGTTCATTCATTGCCGCCTCGAACTCCGGCACCGGCAGGGCGGCAAGGCGCAGCGCCTCGGGGCCGCGTTCCATCCAGACGATGGCCGAGGCGGGAAGGCCATCACGGTCGGGCAGCGGCACCAGCGTGAAGGGGCCNNCCGAGCGGTGGATCTCGGTCGAGACGTTCTGGTGCGGGATCGGGTGGGTCACGGCGAAGGCCAGCGCCTTCTGGCCATAGCGCAGGGTGCGCACTGCAATGCCCATGGCCTGACGCACAAAGGAATTGCGGCCGTCGGCGGCGACGACCAGCCGCGCGGCGATGCGGCTGCCGTCGGACAGGCCCGCCAGCGCCTCGCCCTCGCGGGTGACGAGGCTGGTGGTGGCGGTGCCGGGGCGGAAGCTGACGTTCGGCAGTTCGGCCAGCCGCGCCACCGCCTCACGCCGAAGAAGCCAGTTGGGCAGGTTCCAGCCAAAGGGCTGGTCCGAAATGTCGCGGGCGTCGAAATCCTTGACGATGCGCGGTTCGGGCAGGCGCCCGCCGGCGTCGATGATGCGCATCACCTGCAGCGGCGCGGCATGGGGTTCATAGCGGGTCCACAATCCGGCGGCCTGCAACACGGGAATCGAGGGTTGCAGGAAGGCGGTGGTGCGCAGGTCGGCCCCTTCGGCCGCGCCATCGGTGACGGNGGGCTCGGGGTCCACGCAGATCACCCGGAAGCNCACTGATCCGAAGGCGGCTGCGGCGGTAAGCCCGGCGACGCCGCCGCCGGAAATCAGGATATCGGTTTGGGTGCGGGACATGGGCCTCTCCTTCGCCGGGCCAGCATAGAGCGGCGGGCGGCGAAGGCGAGGGGGCATTCCGTCCCGGGGATCAGCTGCGCGGCCAGCCGATGGCGATCAGCAGCGCCATCATCACCGGCACCAGAGCCAGCGCCGTAAACGTCAGCGCCACGAGGCCCCAGACCGACACGGCCAGGACCAGAGCGGCCAGCGCGATGGCGATGAGGTAGAACACGGCGGCAACGCCCCGGCTGGCGGCGGCCTCGGTGTGGGCGCGGGCGGGGGCGAAGCTGTTCATGTCAGCGGTGTGGGTCATCAAGTATCTCCTGTCCGATGGGCCATGAGATATTTGCAGTCGCAGCAAAAGTGAAGGCCAAGAATGCCGCGACGCAGCATGAATGGCCCTGCAGAGCTGCCGTCGGGGTTACGGTCTGGAGATCGCGATGAGCCAAAGGAACATGACCGGCACCAGGGCCAGAGCCGTCATCGTGATCGCGACGATGCCCCAGGCCTTTACGGCCAGAACCAGCGCGGTCAGCGCAATGACAAGCGCGTAGAACACATTTTCAACGCCTTGGGCGATGTCTCGGGCGATCCACCCCACCACGGGGACGGCATGGAAGAGGCGCGCGGCGCGCGACGGGTTCTGGTCAATGCTTGTCATCAAGGGTGCTCCTGTCCTGCGCCCTTGAAATAGGTGCATTCAGGATTCATCAAATGCTGCGAAATGCCGCAGTGCCGCGTCAGTTGGCAAGCCGCGCCAGGAATTCGGACAGGTCCACGGTGTGGTGCTGGATATGCGGCGCCTCTAGAGGTTCCGGCGCGACATGGACGGTCTTCATCCCCATCTCGTGCGGGACGCGCAGGTTCTTGGGGTCGTCCTCGAACATCGCGGCGCGGGTCGGGTCCAGCCCGTCCAGCGCGAAGATGCGTTCAAAGGCCGACCGCTCGGGCTTGGGGTGGAAATCCGCGTGTTCGACGCCGTAAACCGCATCGAACAGGTCGTCGAGACCACGCCCGGCCAGCACACGGTGGGCATAGGGTGTGTCGGCATTGGTGTAGACGATGCNGCCGGGCAGCGCGGCGATACGGGCGCGCAGGTCGGGATCGGGGCGCAGCTCGGCGAAGTCGATGTCGTGGACATGGGCCAGAAAGGNGCAGGGGTCGATGCCATGTTCCTGCATCAGGCCCGCCAGCGTGGTGCCATAGCGCGCCCAGTAGCCTTTGCGCAGGGCGTCGGCCTCGGCCTGGCCGATGTTCAGCCGGTCCATGACCCAGGCGGTCATGCGCCGTTCGATCTGCGGAAAGAGCCGCATCGAGGGTGGGTACAGCGTGTTGTCCAGATCGAAGACCCAGACGCGGACATGGGAAAACTGTGCGGCGACCATGCGCCGTTCTAGGCGCAGCTGCCGCTGACGGCAAGGCAGCGGACGGAGACCTTGGTCGAGGGCGGGTTGTCGAAGGCCCACATGCGCGTATATGCCTGACTGAACCCCGTTGAAGGAGCGCGCCGGTGCAGAAGGACGCCTATACCCTGATCCTCGAAGCAATCGANGGCGCNGTCTACAAGCCCGGCGACCGGCTGGTGGAATCGGAACTGGCCGAACGTCTGGGCGTCAGCCGCACTCCGGTGCGCGAGGCGTTGCAGCGGCTGGAAACGCAGTCGATGCTGTCGCGCGACGGGCGCAGCCTGATGGTTGCCTCGCTGGACCACAACCAGCTGGCCGAGCTGTACGCCGTGCGGACGGAACTGGAGGGGCTGGCGGCGCGGCTGGCGGCCCGCCACGCGACGGACGAGGAGACCCGCGTGCTGCGCTCGATGGTCGAGGACGACCGGGCGTTGCTNGGGGGCGATCCGCGCATGCTCAGCCGGGCCAACAAGCGGTTCCACAAGCAGATTCACCTGGCCAGCCACAACCGGTTCCTGGTGCAGCAACTGGATCTGCTGCACCGGTCGATGGCATTGATGGCGACGACCTCCTTGGCGGCCGAAGGCCGGGACGAGGTGGCGATGGCCGAGCATGACCAGATCGTCAGCGCAATCGAAGAGCGCGACGGCGAAGCCGCCTATCAGGCGCTGAAGTCGCATATCTCGCGCGCGTTCGAGACGCGGCTGCGGGTGGATGCCGAAATCAAGGTGCGCTGAGGGTCAGCCGAACAGGCCGTGGGCGGTCTTGTCCCAGTAGAAGGGCCGCACCACGACTTCCCACAGCGCCTTCCAGGCGGCGGGCACCGCCATCATGTGATAGACCATCAAGAGCGGCAGCCAGGCCAGCGAGAACGGATGCCGGCTGCGGCGCAGGGCGACGGCGGCGATGGCCAGGTCGATGGCCTGCGTGGCGATGAAGACTGCGGTCAGGGCCAGCACCAGCGGGTGGGGAAGGAAGTCGGTGACAGGGTGCCAAAGGCCCAGGGAGACAAGCCACCAGCTCCACAGCAGCGGCGCGAACAGGTTCTGCGTCACCGACCCCAGGAACTGAACCTGCACCCCAGNGAACTTCCAGGGTCCAAGGTCGCGCCACAACTGACGGGGCTGGCGCATGTGGACACCCCAGGTGATCATGTAGCCCTTGATCCAGCGAGAGCGTTGCCGGATCCAGGGCAGGATGCGGCAGTTGGCCTCCTCCCCGGTGACGGTGTCGATGACCTCGGTTCGCCAGCCCCGCCGTGCCAGGCGCAGGCCCAGATCGGCATCCTCGGTCACGTTCCAGGCGTCCCAGCCCCCAACTCNTTCCAGCGCCTCGCGGCGAAAGAACAGCGTGGTGCCGCCAAGCGGCACGGCCAGTTGCAGCCGGTCGTATCCGGGCAGAACCAGCCGGAACCAGGCGGCATATTCCATGGCGAAGCAGCGGGCGATCCAATTGGTGGCCGGGTTGTAGAAATCGAGCCGTCCCTGCAGGCAGACGGTCTGCGGGCCGCGTTCGTGAAACAGCTGCACGACGCGCGCGATCTGGTCGGGGTCCGGCGCGTCTTCGGCGTCATAGACGCCGATGATGCTGCCGCGACACTGGTCCAGCGCGTGGTTCAGCGCGCGTGGCTTGGTCTTTACCGCGCCGTCGGGCACGGCCACCACCCGCATCCAGCCCGGCAGCAGCGCCTTCGCCAGGGCGTCGCGCGTCATCCGGTCGTGCTCTTCGACCACCAGCAGCACCTCCAGCCGGTCGCGCGGATAGTCGAGACGCGACAGGCGGGCGACCAGCCGCGGTGCGATGTCGGCCTCGCGGTGCAGGGCCACCATGACCGACACCAGGGGCAGCCGCGCCACGGTGGGTGGGGGGGCGACCGGTGGCGGGGTCAGGGCCACGACGGCCGCCGCGGCCTTCAGGGCCATGACCGCCACAAGGGTCAACGAGACCCACAGCGTCAGCGCGGACAGCACCGCCGCGGGCCAGGCCGCAAGCGCGACGGCCACGGCAAGGCAGACCAGGACGATCGGCAGGCGATGGTGCCAGGGCGCCCATCCGCGGCAAGACAGGTCAGCCGGCACGCGGCTTTCGGNCCCGCGCTGCCAGTGCCTACCGCGCAGTGTGAACAGGGCGGNATCGATGGCGCCGGGTTCGGCATAGGCGGGCAGCACGGGGCCGAAAATGCACGTCAGGTCCGGCTTCAGGGCGGCGAATTCTTCAGGACGGGCGGTCAGAACAACCGTCGCCCCGCCGATCCGGCGCCAGGGCAACAGGGATTCGCGCAGGCAGAAGGCCGGATCCATGGCTTCGACCAGTTGCGCCTGGGGCGGATCGCGGCGCGGATCGACCAGGGCCAACCCGTGATAGCGCGCCAGGCCCCGTGAAAGGGCGGGCCGGTCNNAACAACACGCGCGGCCAACCGGTCTTCCAGCCGCCCATGCGGCATGACGTTGCGCCAGTGCGGTCAGCAGGGCATCGGCCGGAACAACGCCTTCTTCCAGCAGGAAACGATCCAGCGCTACCGCCCCGGCCGGGGACGCGCATTCGCCTGTTTCGCTGCGGCCCGTGCCATCGCGCCCCTGAGACTGCTCAGGAGAGTGGACCGAACAGGATTAACGGCCGGTTAACTGCCTCAGGCGGCGCGGCGGGCCGTCATCGCCTGGGCGAAGCGTTCGAACAGGTAATAGCTGTCCTGCGGGCCGGGGCTGGCCTCGGGGTGGTACTGCACCGAGAAGATCGGCTTGCCGTCCACCGCGATGCCGCAATTCGACCCGTCGAACAGGCTGACATGGGTTTCGCTGACGCCCCTGGGCAGGGTCTGGCTGTCCACGGTGAAGCCGTGGTTCATCGAGGTGATCTCGACCTTGCCGGTGGTCAGGTCCTTCACCGGATGGTTGGCGCCGTGGTGGCCGTGGTTCATCTTCACGGTCCTGGCGCCAAGGGCCAGGGCCAGCATCTGGTGGCCAAGGCAGATGCCGAACAGCGGCAGGTCGCGCGCCAGCACGCCCTGGATCATCGGCACCGCATAGGCTCCGGTGGCGGCGGGATCGCCGGGGCCGTTCGACAGGAACACGCCTTCGGGGTTCAGGGCCAGCACGTCCTCGGCCGTGGCGGTTGCGGGCAGCACCGTCACTTNCACGGCGCTGGCCAGGCAGCGCAGGATGTTGCGCTTGGCGCCATAGTCGATGGCCACCACGCGCAAGCCCGGCCCCTCGCGCCGGGCATAGCCCTCGGGCCAGGCCCACCGCTTTTCGTCCCACCGGTAGCTTTGGGTGCAGGTCACATCCTTGGCGAGGTCGAGGCCCACCAGGCCCTTCCAGGCCCGGGCCTTGGCGACCAGAGCCTCGATGTCGAAACGGCCCTCGGGGTCATGGGCCAGTGCCACATGCGGCGCACCCTGCTGGCGGATGGCGCGCGTCAGGCGCCGCGTGTCGATGCCGCCAATGCCGATGCGGCCCTTCTTCTGCAGCCAGCTGACCAGATCGCCGGTGGCGCGCCAGTTCGACGGCTCGGTCGGGTCCCATTTCACCACCATGCCGGCGGCCACCGGCTCGCCCGTCTCATCATCCTCGGNGGTGACGCCGACATTGCCGATGTGGGGGAAGGTGAAGGTCACGACCTGGCCCGCATAGGAAGGGTCGGTCATGATTTCCTGATAGCCGGTCATCGCGGTGTTGAAGACCAGTTCCGCCACGGTCTGGCCGGTGGCGCCGAAGCCCTGGCCGTAGAACAGCGTCCCGTCGGCAAGCGCAAGGCAGGCGGTCGGTTTCGGCTGGCTCGGGGCGCGGCTCGTCATCTTCGACTCTCCAGTGGGCAAATTGGCGGGAACCTAAAGACCGGGGCAAGCAGGGTCAAGGGCCTGTCTGAAAAGGAAAACTAAACAATTCCAATGGCTTGCTCTTTCCAAGTGCGGTTGTCCTTGCACCGCAGCCGCGCCATGCTGCGCGCGCATGACCACAAGGAGGCAGATATGGCGCTGCGCGACCGTCTTCAAAGCGAGTTGAAGGAAGCGATGAAGGCGCGCGAGGCGGACCGGCTGTCGGCCCTGCGCCTGATCAATGCCGCCATCAAGGACCGCGAGATTGCCGCGCGGGGCGAAGGTGCGGGCGAACTGACCGACGCCGACCTGATGGCGATCCTGGGCAAGATGGTGAAGCAGCGCCAGGAAAGCGCCCGCATCTATGAAGAGGGCGGGCGGCTGGAACTGGCCGAAAAGGAGTTGACCGAGATCCGCGTGATCGAGGAATTCCTGCCCCGCCAGCTGTCACCCGATGAGGTCGAGACCGCCATTTCCGCCGCCATCGCCGAAACGGGTGCCACCGGTATCCGCGACATGGGGCGCGTCATGGCTGCGCTGAAGGCGCGCCATACCGGGCAGATGGATTTTGCCGCCGCCGGGGCGGCGATCAAGGCGCGCCTTGGCTAGGGAGCCTCAGGTCGGCGCCCGGTAGGCGGCCATCATCGCCGCAGACTGCTTCTGCGCCGCGGTGAATTCGGCCGATGTGAAGGCAAGGTGGGTCCGCAGGTTCGACACCGCCCCCGAGGCGCCTATCACCAGAAGCGAACTCAGCAATCCCTCGGCTGCCGGAGCCTCGACCACCACCAGAAAGTCGGACTCGCCCGTGGTCAGCAGGAACAGCACGACCTTGCCGCCGCATTCCTCGATGATGCCACGGGCGGCCGCCTCGCGGTCGCTTGGATGGGTGATCATGCCCTTCATGGCGGTCTGGGTGTAGTTGCCGGTCACGATGAAATGGGCCATTCGTTCCTCCCTCGGCTTACGCGAGACAGGACGCGACGGCCCGGCGCCGCCATCCTAGCATGATCTGCCTTAGGCCACCGAGGCCATCAGCGCAGGTGCGCCAGCGCCCCGGACAGCTCGCCATGCAGGGCGATGCGTTCCTCTTCCGAAAGGAAGGCGCCGATCTCGACCTCGCGCCCCTCGCCCTTCAGCGTCAGGTAGTTGGGGACCGGCCCGCCGGTGCGGTGCAGGGTGATGCGTACCCAATGGGGGTTGGCGTCCCAGTCCTGGCGCCGACCGCGCGGCCCGTGGCGGACCAAGGTGATGCGGGCGGCGGTCAGCACCATGTCCTCGATGATCTCGGTGTCCTTCTGGTTGCGGCGGATCGCCAGCCACATGCCGCCGACCGCCAGAAGCAGGAAGGGAACGAGCGCCCAGAGGATCGGCGAGCCGATGGTAAGCAAGAGCGGCAGGGCGATGAGCAGGGCCGTGATGGCGAAGAAGGCGACGAAACCCTGGCGCGACAGCGACCGGTGCGGCCAAAGGTGCAGTCGGCTTTCACCGGGCGGGGCGGGCTGCCACTCATAGGGCATGAGCGCCCCCTGCCGGGGGCAACCCGCGTTCCGCGCGGTAGCGCGCCGGCGGCGCTGGTGGCATCGGCCATGCNGGCGGTTCGGGGCCGCGAGCGCGGTGCCGGGGGCAGGGGGCAGGCCAAAGCGATGCAAGAGTCCCCGCACGGCGCAAGCGGGTCTTCGACGAAGTTCTCATAGACCAGCCGCGCGGNGGTGATGCCGGTGGCGGCGAACCAGGCCTCCCAGGCGGCGTTNNGCGCCTTGGCCTCGGCACGGAACTGGTCCAGACGTGCGGCGTCATAACTTGCCTCGCCTCTGGGCGCCGCCTCGGTGCCGTCCAGGTGCCAGACCTGGCTGACCTCGGCCTTCAGCCGCGACACGGCCTGCGCCACATCGTCCTGACGGCAGATATGGATGAACCGGCAGGNGCCGAAGGCCCGTTCCATCAGGTCTGGGTCGGGGAGGGGACCGAAGAGGTCGCGCAGTTCGGCCAGCATCGGCGCAAGCGACGGGGCTTGAACCCGCAGGCCAAAGGTGCCGCTGGCATCCAACCCGGCCCGGATCGCCCCGGCCAGAAACCCCGCTGCATCGCCTGGGGCCACACCCCAATCGGCCTCGTATTCCGCCCGATCCTCGGCGCGATACCAGGATTCGGGCCGCCCGCCGGTGCCGGAAGCGGACAGCAGCGCGCAAAGCAGCGTGCTGCCGGTGCGCGGGGTGGCGCAGACGATCACGGAACGGGCAGGCGTCATGGTCATCCTCAACGAAGAAGGCCCCGGTTTCCGGGGCCTTCGCTCAGATCAGCACCCGGTCAGTGGGCGTGGTGCTTGTCCCAATCCTCGCGCTTCGGCAGCTGTTCGAAGGTATGCTCCGGCGGCGGGCAGGGCAGGGTCCATTCCAGCGTGTCGGCGTATTCGTTCCAGTAGTTGTTCTCGGTCACGCGCTTGCCGTGGAACAGCGTGTAATAGATCACCCCGATGAAGAACACGAAGGAAGCGAACGAGATGAAAGCGCCGATGGACGAGACATAGTTCCAGTAGGCGAAGGCCTCGGGATAGTCGATATAGCGGCGCGGCATGCCCTGACGGCCCAGGAAGTGCTGCGGGAAGAAGGTCAGGTTCGCACCGATGAACATCATCCAGAAGTGCAGCTTGCCCGCCCATTCCGGGTACTGCCGGCCCGACATCTTGCCGATCCAGAAATACATGCCGAAGATGCCGAACACGGCGCCAAGCGACATCACATAGTGGAAGTGCGCGACGACGTAGTAGGTGTCGTGATAGGCACGGTCCACGGCAGCCTGGCTGAGCACAATGCCGGTGACGCCGCCCACGGTGAACAGGAACAGGAAGCCGAAAGCCCAAAGCATCGGCGTCTTGAACTCGATCGAGCCGCCCCACATCGTGGCGATCCACGAGAACACCTTGATGCCGGTCGGCACCGCGATGACCATGGTGGCCAGCATGAAATAGCTTTGCTGGGTCAGCGACATGCCGACGGTGTACATGTGGTGCGCCCAGACGACGAAGCCCAGAACGCCAATGGCGACCATGGCATAGACCATCGGCAGATAGCCGAAGATCGGCTTCTTCGAGAAGGTCGCGATCACCTGGCTGATGATGCCGAAGGCGGGCAGCACGATGATGTAGACTTCCGGGTGGCCGAAGAACCACAGGATGTGCTGGTACAGCACCGGGTCGCCGCCGCGGCCGGATCGAAGAANGGTGGTGCCGAAGTTGCGGTCGGTGATCAGCATGGTGATGGCACCGGCCAGAACCGGCAGGGCCAGCAGGATCAGCCAGGCGGTGACGAAGATCGACCAGGCAAACAGCGGCACCTTGTGAATGGTCATCCCCGGCGCGCGCATGTTCAGGAAGGTCGTGATCATGTTGATCGCGCCCAGGATCGACGAGGCCCNCGACAGGTGGACGGCAAACAGCGCCAGGTCCATCGAATAGCCGCCCTCATGCGTCGACAGCGGCGGGTAAAGCACCCAGCCCACGCCCGAGCCAAGCTGGCTGTTGCCGCCCGGCGAGAAGACCGAGGCCACCGCCAGCGAGGTGCCGGCGATGTACAGCCAGAACGAAAGGTTGTTCATACGCGGGAAGGCCATGTCCGGCGCGCCGATCTGCAGCGGCATGAAGTAGTTGCCGAACCCGCCGAACAGCGCGGGGATCACCACGAAGAACATCATCAGGATGCCATGGGCGGTGACGGTCACGTTCCAGAGGTGGCCGTTCGGCGTGCAGGTTTCCACCGTGGCGGCGGTCAGGCGCATGCCTTCGGCGCACATGTACTGCACGCCCGGCTCCATCAGCTCCATCCGCATGTAGACGGTGAAGATGACCGAGATCAGACCGACGATGCNCGCCGCGAACAGGTAAAGGATCCCGATGTCCTTGTGGTTGGTCGGCGTGAACCAGCGGGTAAAGAACCCCCGATGGTCGTGATCGTGGCCATGAATGGCTGCGTCGGCCATTGGCGTCTCCGTAGCGTTATGAATCAATGGCCCTCGTCTGCATGGACGGGGCCTTGTCAGCGTGTTTATCGGTCCGGCCGGATGCCGGCAATGTGCGAAATTGATCCAGATCAAGAAAGCCGCATATGTCGCACGGACGCAGCGCCGCAGGGTGTCGCGGCAGCGGCACAACGAAAGGGGCGGCCGTTGCGGGCCGCCCCTGGAACCTGCAGCCCTGCCGCGGGATTACTTGACCGAGGCGAGATAGGCCGCCACGTCTTCGCCGCCCTTGGCCAGCTTGAAGGTCATGTTCGACTTGGCGGCATCGTCGCCGGTCTTTTCCTTCACGAAGGCGGTGGGGTCGGCGACATAGGCGGCGATCAGCGCCTCGTCCCAGACCAGCCCGGTTTCGCCCAGTTCAACCAGGCCCGCGCCGTACTTGAAGCCCTCTTCCGAGTAAGCCTTGCGGCCGACGATGCCAAAGAGGTTCGGGCCGGTCTTGCCCCCTTCACGATGGCAGTGCCGTCGGCGGCCACGATGGCGTGGCAGGACTTGCACTTGTTGAATTCCTTGGCGCCCTTTTCCGCATCGTAAGCGGCCAGTGCGGGGGCTGCCGCCAGGGTGGCGACGGCAAGGGTGATCAGGGTCAGTTTCATGGGTAATCCTCTCTCTGGCTAATGCGACATCCGTGAGTCGCCTTGGGCTCGCGCTGGAAACCAGAAGTGCCACAAGCGTTCGGCGCGACAAGGGCTGCTATGGTCGCAGTGTCTCAGGCCGTCATGTCGCAGGCGGCGGGTTGCGCAAAGACCCGTTCGAAGGTCGCCCGCAGCGCCACGTCCAGGTCGGCCATCGTGACGGGCAGGCCCAGATCGACCAGGCTGGTCACGCCATGGTCGCGGATGCCACAGGGCACGATGCCGGTGAAATGGCTGAGGTCGGGCTCCACATTGATGGAAATGCCGTGGAAGCTGACCCATTTGCGCAGCTTGACGCCGATGGCCGCGATCTTGTCTTCGGCGGGGCTGCCGTCCGGGCCAGGCGGCCGGTCGGGCCGCACCACCCAGACGCCGACACGGCCGGGGCGAATTTCGCCTGTCACGTTGAACTCGGCCAGGGCGGCGATCACCCAGTCTTCCATCTGTCGCACGAAGCAGCGCACGTCGCGCCCGCGCTTGCCGACGTCCAGCATGACATAGACCACGCGCTGCCCCGGCCCGTGATAAGTGTACTGCCCGCCGCGCCCGGCCTGGAACACCGGAAAGCGGTCGGGGTCGGTAAGATCGGTAANGCNGGCCGAAGTGCCGGCGGTGTAAAGCGGCGGGTGTTCCAGAAGCCAGATCGCCTCGTCCGCACGGCCCTCCGAGATCGCGGCCACCCGCGCCTCCATGAAGGCCACGGCCTCGTCATAGGGCACAAGGCCGGGCGTCACGATCCATTCCACCATCAGTCTTCCTCCGACCGGTCGCCCATCAGCCACCTTGGTCCCTTGCCCTTGCGGGCCGCCTTGTCGTTCGGGTTGTAAAGCGCGCAGCGGTCGAGNNGCGAAAGGCAGCCACAGCCGATGCAGCCGTCCAGCTTGTCCGACAAGGACTGAAGCGCCGCGATGCGTTCGGCAATGCGCGCGCGGAAGCCGGTTGCGATGGCTTCCCATGCGGCCTTGTCCGGCGCACGATCATCCGGCANGGTAGCCATATGCGCGGCGATTTCGGACAGCGGAAATCCCAGACGCTGCGCAATCATCGCAAAGGACAGCCGCCGCAGGTCCGACCGGCCATAGCGCCGGTGGCCGCCCGCATTGCGCAGCGGTCGCACGATGCCATGCGTCTCGTAGAATCGGATGGCCGAGACGGCGAGCCCTGTTCGTTCTGCGAGGTCGCCGATGGTCAGGCCTTGCTGCGAAGGTTTCATGATTCCCCTTGATCTGAAGTCCACTTGAGAAATTACACCGGATTCGCCTGAAACCTAAGAGGACGAAATGGACCTGATCCTTGGAATTCTAGTGCGCCGCAAGATGGCCGCACAACTGCACGATCTGCCGCCGCGCCTGCTGCGCGACATCGGTCTGGACCCCGCCCACATGCCCAGGGTCCCCGCGAAGGGAGCGAGAGCATGACCCGGCTGGAGCATGTGAACGTCACGGTGGCCGACCCGGCCACCAGCGCCGACCTGCTCTGCCGCCTGTTCGGCTGGCGCATCCGCTGGCAGGGGCCGGGCATGACGACCGGGCGCACCATCCATGTCGGTGGGGACGATTCCTATGTCGCCCTGTTCACTTATGGCGATGCCCGACCGTCGCGCGAAGAGAGCTATCGCACCATTGCCGGGCTGAACCACATCGCGGTCGTGGTCGGCGACCTTGACGCCACCGAGGCGCGGGTGAAAGCCGCAGGGCTGACACCGATGAACCATGCCGACTACGAACCCGGTCGGCGCTTCTACTTCGACACGCCGGACGGCATCGAGATCGAGGTGGTCAGCTATGGCTGACCGCACGGGGAGGGCGAAAACCCTCTTCCCTTCGCGGCGCGGCTTCGCTAATACCCCGCCACCAACCAAGACATGCGGATGTGGCGGAATTGGTAGACGCGCAGCGTTGAGGTCGCTGTGGGGTAACTCCCGTGAAAGTTCGAGTCTTTTCATCCGCACCACTCTTCCTGACGGAAGAGCATCAGGGCCCTCCGGGGCCCTTTCCTTTGCGCCGCGCCGCTTTTCCGGCTTGCCAGATGCGTCGGACGCGGGCTAGCAAGAAGGCGCAGGATCGGGAGAATCCGGCGTGGGGTCCGCCCCGCGACGGTGCCGAAGGAGCAACCGCCCCGGTAAACTCTCAGGCGCAAGGGACCGTTTCTGCGACGAAGACTCTGGAGAGATCCCGGCACGACCGGGGCGCCGAAGGGATAACGATCTCAGGCGAAGGGACAGAGGGGGCATCATGGGCGGGGTCCCCCTCCCAGGGTGCCGGGTCATTCCATCCGGCGACATACGAGGAGGGAGCGGCGATGGCCGATCTTCTGCGTCTGGGTCTCAATGACCTGCATGTTGCCCTGGGCGGCCGCATGGTGCCCTTTGCCGGCTACGAGATGCCGGTACAGTACCCGGCNGGGGTGATGAAGGAACATCTGCACACCCGCGCTGCCGCGGGCCTCTTCGATGTCAGCCACATGGGCCAGGTGCTGCTGATCCCGAAGCAGGGCATGGAGGCGCTGGCGCTTGGCTTCGAGGCGCTGATGCCGGTCGATGTGCTGGGGCTGAAAGAGGGCCGCCAGCGCTATGGCCTGTTCACCAATGCCGAGGGCGGCATCCTGGACGACCTGATGTTCGCCAACCGTGGCGATCACCTGTTCGTCGTGGTGAACGCTGCCTGCAAGGCCGATGACATCGCGCATATGAGCAAGCACCTTTCGGATGTGGCCGAGGTGCGGCCCGTGACCGACCGGGCACTGCTGGCGCTGCANGGGCCGCTGGCGGAACGGGCGTTGGAACGGCTGGTGCCCGAAGTCGCCGGCCTGCGCTTCATGGATCAGGGCACGTTCGCGTGGGAGGGCGCCGAGTTGTGGATTTCCCGCTCGGGCTATACCGGCGAGGACGGGTTCGAGATTTCGGTTCCCGAGTCCTCGGCCAAGGGCTTTGCCGAAACCCTGCTGGCGATGGAGGAAGTCGCCCCCATCGGCCTTGGCGCCCGCGACAGCCTGCGGCTGGAAGCCGGGCTCTGCCTCTATGGCCATGACATCGACACCACGACCTCGCCCGTCGAGGCCGATCTGGGCTGGGCGATCCAGAAGGCGCGCCGCAAGGGTGGCAGCCGCGAGGGCGGTTTCCCCGGCGCCGAGCGCATCCTTGCCGAACTGGACACCGGCCCCACCCGCCGCCGTGTCGGCCTGCGCCCGGAAGGCCGGGCACCGATGCGNGAGGGGACCGAACTGTTCCACTCTGGCGCAATGGTCGGTCGCGTCACCTCGGGCGGCTTCGGCCCCAGCCTCGAAGCCCCCATCGCCATGGCCTATGTGCCCACGGCCCTTGCCNNCCCCGACACCGCGCTGGAGGGTGAGGTGCGGGGCAAGCGCCTGCCCGTCACCACCTGCGAGCTGCCCTTCCGGGCCTCGACCTACAAACGCTGAACCGTCAGGAGATCAGGATGAAATTCACCAAGGAACACGAGTGGCTGCGGGTCGAGGGCGATCTGGTCGTGGTCGGCATCACCGAACATGCGGCGACCGCGCTTGGCGATGTGGTCTTCGTCGAACTGCCGGAACCCGAGACCATGGTGGCCGCGGCGACGAGGTGGTGGTGATCGAAAGCGTGAAGGCCGCCTCCGACATCCTTGCCCCGGTTGACGGCGAGATTGTCGCGGTGAACGGCAAGCTGGCCGACAATCCGGGTCTGGTCAACGAGGACCCGACCGGCGCCGCCTGGTTCTTCAAGATGAAGATCGACGACCTGTCGGTGCTGGACGACTTCATGGACGAAGACGAATATGCCGAGATGATCGGCTGACCGCCCGGCGCCCGGAGTTTTCGAAAACTCCGGGCAATTTTCTTCGAAGAAAATTGCAAATTCCTTTGAAGGAATTTGCGTCTCTCCGCGCAGAGGTGCCGCGATGGCCTACACGCCCGTCGACTACAATCCCTATGATTTCGCCAACCGCCGCCACATCGGNCCCTCGCCCGCCGAGATGGAAGAGATGCTGGCCGCCACCGGCGTGCGCACGCTGGACGAACTGATCGAGCAGACCGTNCCCGCCTCGATCCGCCAGACCATCCCGCTTGGCTGGGCGCCCCTGGCCGAGCACGAACTGCTGGCGCGGATGCGCGAGGTGGCGGCGAAGAACAAGGTGATGACCTCGCTGATCGGGCAGGGCTATTACGGCACCGTCACGCCNGCTACCATCCAGCGCAACATCCTGGAAAACCCGGCCTGGTACACCGCCTATACGCCCTACCAGCCGGAAATCGCCCAAGGCAAGCTTGAGGCGCTGCTGAACTATCAGACCATGGTGGCCGATCTGACCGGCCTGGCCGTCGCCAATGCCTCGCTTCTGGACGAGGCCACCGCGGCGGCGGAGGCGATGACCATGGCTGAGCGCGCGGCGAAGTCGAAGGCCCGCGCGTTCTTCGTGGACGAGAACTGCCATCCCCAGACCATCGGCGTGATCCGCACCCGCGCCCTGCCTCTGGGCATCGAGATCGTCACCGGGGCGCCCGAGGCACTGGAGCCGGACAAGGTCTTCGGCGCGATCTTCCAGTATCCCGGCACCCATGGCCATGTCCGCGACTTCACCGACCTGATCGACCGCCTGCATGCCGCCAAGGCGCTGGCGGTGGTCGCCACCGACCTTCTGGCGCTCTGCATGCTGAAGGAACCCGGCGCCATGGGGGCCGACATCGCCGTCGGCTCGGCGCAGCGTTTCGGCGTGCCGATGGGCTATGGCGGGCCGCATGCCGCCTTCATGTCCTGTCGGGACGAGCTGAAGCGGTCGATGCCCGGTCGCATCGTCGGCGTGTCCATCGACAGCCGCGGCAACAAGGCCTACCGGCTGTCCTTGCAGACGCGCGAACAACATATCCGGCGCGAGAAGGCCACCTCCAACGTCTGCACCGCGCAGGCGCTTCTGGCGGTCATGGCCAGCTTCTATGCCGTGTTCCACGGGCCNAAGGGCCTGCGCGCCATTGCCGAGCGGGTGCATTTCCTGACCAACCGGCTGGCGCGGGCGCTGAAGGCGGCAGGCGCAAAGGTGGAGCCGAAGGCGTTTTTCGACACGATCACCGTCGAGGTCGGCGTGGGCCAGGCCATCCTGGCGGCGGCGCGGGCCGAGGGGCTGAACTTCCGCAAGGTCGGCACGGCCCATGTCGGCATCAGCCTGGACGAGACCACGGACGAGCGCGTGCTGATGCGCTGCCTGCGCGCCTTCGGCATCGACGGCGTGCCGCCGCACCGGGCGCAACTGGGTTTCCCCGAAACCCTTGCGCGGAGCTCTGACTACCTGACCCATCCGGTCTTCCACATGAACCGCGCCGAATCCGAGATGATGCGCTATATGCGCCGCCTTTCGGACCGCGACCTGGCGCTGGACCGGGCGATGATCCCGCTTGGCTCCTGCACCATGAAGCTGAATGCCGCGGCCGAGATGATGCCGATCACCTGGCCCGAATTCGGCTCGCTGCATCCCTTTGCCCCGGCTGATCAGGCGCTTGGCTACAAGGAGGCGATTGACGACCTCTCCGCCAAGCTGTGCGAGATCACCGGCTATGATGCCTTCTCGATGCAGCCCAATTCCGGCGCGCAGGGCGAATATGCCGGGCTTCTGACCATCCTCGCCTGGCACCGCGCCCGCGGCGACGACCAGCGCCGCATCTGCCTGATCCCGATGTCGGCGCATGGCACCAATCCGGCCTCGGCGCAGATGGCGGGGATGCAGGTGGTGGTGGTGAAAACCGCGCCCAACGGCGACGTGGATCTGGACGANTTTCGCGCGCGCGCCGCCGAAGCGGGCGACAGGCTGGCCGCCTGCATGATCACCTATCCCTCGACCCATGGCGTGTTCGAGGAAACCGTGCGCGAGGTCTGCCGCATCACCCACGACCACGGCGGGCAGGTCTACATCGACGGCGCCAACATGAACGCGCTGGTGGGGCTGGTGAAGCCGGGCGAGATCGGNGGCGATGTCAGCCACCTGAACCTGCACAAGACCTTTGCCATCCCGCATGGCGGTGGCGGGCCGGGCATGGGCCCCATCGGCGTGCGCGCGCATCTGGAGCCCTATCTGCCCGGACACCCCCAGACCGGNGGTTACGAAGGGCCGGTCAGCGCCGCGCCCTATGGCTCGGCCTCGATCCTGCTGATCTCCTGGGCCTATTGCCTGATGATNGGGGGCGAGGGGCTGACGCAGGCGACGCGGGTGGCGATCCTGAACGCCAATTACATCGCCGCCCGGCTGAAGGGCGCCTATCCGATCCTGTTCATGGGCAACAAGGGCCGGGTGGCGCATGAGTGCATTCTGGACACCCGCCCCTTCGCCGAGGTGGGCGTCACCGTGGACGACATCGCCAAGCGGTTGATCGACAACGGCTTCCATGCGCCGACGATGAGCTGGCCGGTGGCTNNAAGCACGCTGATGGTGGAGCCGACAGAATCCGAGACCAAGGCCGAGATCGACCGCTTCATCACCGCGCTGTTGGCGATCCGCGCCGAAATCCGGGCGGTTGAGGCGGGCGAGATTACGGCGGAAGAGTCNCCCCTGCGCCATGCGCCCCATACGGTCGAGGATCTGGTGGCCGACTGGACGCGCCAATATCCGCGCGAACAGGGCTGCTTCCCGCCCGGGTCGTTCCGGGTGGACAAATACTGGCCGCCAGTGGGTCGGGCCGACAACGTCTATGGCGACCGCAACCTTGTCTGCACCTGCCCGCCGGTCGAGGCCTATGCCCAGGCGGCGGAATAGGCGGCGCGCGGCGGGGCTTGAGCCGCCGCCGCTTCGCCGCAATAGTCCGGGGTCTGACACGGAGGAAGAAACGTGCCCTGGGCAAGCCTTCTTGGCGCGGTCCTGTTCCTGGCTTGCTTCTATCTGGTCGCGCTGATGCTGTTCCGCCTCATCGTGCCGCGGGCCGGGCGGGTTGCCGGGGCTCTCAGATCGGCCCACAGCCGCATCTTCCCCGACCCGCCCGGTGACGGCGACGGCTGGCTGATGCGGCACCTGCGCCTTCGCCTTGATCCGCTTCAGTTCCGCGGGTTGCCTCTGACGCTGCTGGTTGCCGCGGCGCTGTATGCGGCCCTGTTGTTCAGCGGCCTGACCGAGGATGTGCTGGACACCGGCGCGCTGGACAGCTTTGACGGCATGGCCAGCGCGCTGGTCCAGCCCTGGCGGGTGGAACCGGCGCTGACCTGGTTCCGCTGGATCAGCGCCATCGCGGGCGGGCTTACGATTTTGGCGGTGCTGCTGGTCTCGACCGGCTTTCTGGCGCTCTGGCCGCGGCGGGTGCCGATCCTGGCGCTGTGGACGGTGTTCGCCGGGGCGCAGCTGACCACGACCCTGGGCAAGACCGTGATCGCCCGGCCAAGACCGGAACCCATGTATGACGTGGCCGCACTCGCGGCCTTCCCCAGTGGCCATGCCACGGTGGTGATGGCGGTCTATGGCTTTCTTGGTTACCTGATCGCCCGCCAGATGCCCGATCCGCTGCACCGGTTTCACGTCGCCTTCGCCACGCTGGTGGCGGTGGCGCTGGTCGGCCTTAGCCGCGTGGTGCTGAACGTGCATTTCGCCAGCGACGTGGCNGGGGGCTACCTGGTGGGCCTCTTCTGGCTGCTGGTCGGGGTGATCCTGGTCGAAGGTACTGAGGGCGGCGACATGAAGAACCGCCCCTTCGCACAGCGCCTGTCCTTCGCCCTGGCTGGCATCGCCACCGCCTTCCGGCGCGAGCGCAGCCTGCGCACGCAATCGGCCGTCGCCGTGTTGGCGCTGGTGGTGCTGGCCCTGTTCCGCGCGCCCGCGGTCTGGTGGGCCGTGGTGGTTCTGGCCGTCGTCGCCGTGCTGGCGGCCGAGCTCATCAACTCGGCGCTGGAAGCGCTGGCCGACCACCTGCACCCCGACCGCCACCCCGAAATCGGCGCCATGAAGGACATGGCGGTTACGCCGTGCTGGTGGTCAGCCTCGGCGCCGCCGTGGTCGGCGCGCTGTTCCTGTGGTCGCAGCTTTGACCGCCTGACGGCCCGGGCTCAGCCGATCTCGGCCAGTCGCGCCAGCGCCGCGGCGATCTTCGCCGCCTCGTCCTCGCGTGCTTCCAGGTTGGCGCGGGCCTCGTCCACCACCTCTTCCGGCGCCGAGGCGACGAAGGCCGGGTTGTTCAGCCGCCCCTTCAGCCCGCCAATTTCCTTGGCCAGCTTCTCTTGCGCCTTCGACAGCCGCGCCTTTTCGGCGGCGATGTCGATGATCCCCTCCAGCGGCAGCGCAAAGGTCGCGCCCTCCACCGGAAGGGTAATCGCCCNCTTGGGCGCAACCGCCGCTTCGGTCAGGCTGTCCACCCGCGCCAGCCGCTTGATCAGCGCCTCGTTGCGGTCCCAGGCGGCGCGGGCGGCATCGTCCATGCCAAGCGAGACCATGTCCAGCTTCAGCCCCACCGGCACATGCATCTGCGCGCGGGCCGAGCGGATGTCGTCGATCAGCCCGGTGACCCACCGCATCTCGGCCATCGAGGGCGCGTCCACCAAGTCCTCGCCATAGGCCTACCAGTCGGTGTGAACCAGCATCCTGGTGCGGCTGCCGGTGGTGGCCCAGAGGTCTTCGGTGATGAAGGGCATCATCGGGTGCAGAAGGATCATGCACTGGTCCAACACCCAGGCCATGGTGGCGCGGGTTTCCGCCGCCTGCGGCCCGTCGAACAGCGGCTTGGCAAACTCCACATACCAGTCGCAGACCTGGCCCCAGACGAACTTGTACAGCGCATCCGCTGCCTGGTCGAAACGGAACTCGGCCAGGGCGGCATCCACCTCGGCGCGGGCACGCGCCGTCTCGCCGATGATCCAGCGGTTCACCGTGGCCTCGGGCTTCAGCGGCTCGGCCTGCGTGGTGTGGCCTTCCCAGACGCCGTTCATTTCGGCAAAGCGGCAGGCGTTCCACAGCTTGGTGCCGAAGTTGCGATAGCCCTGGATGCGCGCGGCCGACAGCTTCAGGTCGCGCCCCATCGCCGCCATCGCCGTCAGGGTAAAGCGCACGGCATCGGCGCCGTATTCGTCGATCAGGTCCAGCGGGTCCAGCACATTGCCGAGCGACTTGGACATCTTCTTGCCCTTCTCGTCGCGGACAAGGGCATGGACATAGACGGTGCGGAACGGCACCTCGCCCACCACGGCCAGCTGCATCATCATCATCCGGGCGACCCAGAAGAAGATGATGTCAAAGCCCGTGACCAGCACCGAGGTCGGGAAATAGCGCGCCAGCTCCGGCGTCTGTTCCGGCCAGCCAAGCGTGCCGATGGGCCAGAGGCCGGACGAGAACCAGGTGTCCAGCACGTCGGGCTCGCGCCAGACCGGATAGATCAGCCTGGTTGCGTCCTGTTCCACCGCGTATTCGGCAAGCGCATCCGCCAGCGCCGCCTCGGCGGCATCGCGGTCGGCGACTTCGATGATGCGGGCGTGGTTCAGGGGATGGGGCAGGGCGGCCAGGTCGTCGCGGAACTTCTCGGCCACGGCGGCAAAACCGGCGGCGCAGCGGATCAGCGGGTCGGTGCCCTGCGGCAGGTCGAACAGGAAGCGGACCAGTTCCACCTCGTCCAGCGCATCGTCGCCCTCGTCGTCCTTGAAGCCCGGCTCGGCCAGCGGCAACCCGTACCAGACCGGAATCTGGTGGCCCCACCACAGCTGGCGGCTGATGCACCAGGGTTCGATGTTCTCCAGCCAGTGGAAATAGACGCGGGCATCGCGTTCCGGCAGGATCACCGTGTCGCCGTTGCGCACGGCCTCCAGCGCCGGGCCGACGATCTTCGAGGTATCGACGAACCACTGGTCGGTCAGCANGGGTTCGATGGCGACCTTGGACCGGTCGCCATGCGGCACCTGATGGCGTTCCGGCACGATCTGGTCCAGCCAGCCCTCGTTTTCCGCCAGGATCAGGATCTGCTTGCGCGCGTCGTAACGGTCCAGCCCGTGCAGCGCCATACATTCGGGCGAGGGATCGGCGCCTTCCAGGAAATCGCCGTTGTCCACCAGGAACATCGCGGCGCGGCTGTCCATCACGTTCACCACGCGCAGGCCGGTGCGTTGGCCCACGTCGCGGTCGTTAAAGTCATGCGCCGGCGTGATCTTCACGCAGCCGGTGCCCTTGGTCGGGTCAGCATAGTCATCCGCCACGATGGGAATGCGCCGGTTCACCAGGGGCAGGATCACCTCCTTGCCCACCAGGCTCGCATAGCGCGCGTCGGTCGGGTTCACCGCCACGCCGGTATCGCCCAGCATCGTCTCGGGCCGCGTCGTCGCCACCACCAGATAATCGCGGGTTTCCCATTCGACGGGTTTGCCCGCGTCGTCGAAGGCCACCGGATGCTTGTAGGTCACGCCATCCGCCAGCTTGTAGCGCAGGTGGTGCATGTGGCCCGCCACCTCGACCTGCTCGACCTCCAGGTCGGAAATCGCCGTCTCGAAATGCGGGTCCCAGTTCACCAGACGCTTGCCGCGGTAGATCAGGCCCTTGTCGTAGAGATCGACGAAGACCTTGATCACCGCGTCATGGAAATTGCCATCCTCGCCCTTCGGCGCGCCGGGGGCGCCCGACATGGTGAAGGCCAGCCGCGACCAGTCGCAGGAGGCGCCAAGCCGCTTCAGCTGGCGGATGATGGTGCCGCCCGACTGCGCCTTCCACTCCCAGACCTTCTTGAGGAACTCTTCCCGCCCCATTTCGCGGCGCGAGGGCTGCTGGCTGCGCGCCAGTTCCCGCTCCACCACCATCTGCGTGGCGATGCCGGCATGGTCGGTGCCCGGCTGCCACAGCGTGTCGTGGCCGCGCATGCGGTGCCAGCGGATCAGGATGTCCTGCAACGTGTTGTTGAAGGCATGGCCCATGTGCAAGGAGCCGGTGACATTGGGCGGCGGGATCATGATGGAGAAGGCCTCCGCCCCCGGCTTCGCATTCGCCCCGGCGCGGAAGGCGTTCGCGGCCTCCCAGGCGGCAGAGATGCGGGCCTCGGCGTCAGTGGGCGAGAAGGTCTTTTCCATCGGCATTGCAGGTTCCCCTTTACCCGCGCGGTTCTAGCGCGGGGGTAGGATGGGCAATATTGCCCATCCTACCGATCAGACGGCGCGATCGAAGCGGGTGGACAGGTGGATCAGGCTTTCCGAGCTGCGCACCCCGGTCAGCACGCCGATTTCGTCCAGAACACGGTCCAGCTGCGCGGCATTGGGTGCCGCCACCTGCAACAAGAGGTCGAAGCGGCCCGAGGTGGTGTGAACCCGCTCGACCTCGGGGATCGATTTCAGCCGGGCCAGGATCGCGCCCTGCGACCGGGGCTCGATCGTCACCAGGATCGTCGCGCGCAACCGCCCCTCGCGGGCCGCTTCGCCCAGCTTGATGGTGTATCCGGCGATGATGCCGGTGGTCTCCAGCCGCTCCAGCCGGGCCTGGATGGTGGAGCGCGCTACCTTTAGTCGTCGCGCCAGGGTGGCCACCGACATGCGGGCATCCGCCCCCAGAAGCCCCACGATGTTGCGATCCAGTTCGTCCATGCAATCTGCCCGGTGTTTTCGTCATTATAACGAAAGAATGCAGCGTTTCTACTCTTTGATTGGTGAGAATGTGCCCCATATGCGGCATCCTCAGTTGCAGGAAAAGGGCGGCTCATACGCACCTGGCCTGGTTGTCAAAACCACGCAGGTGCCCGAGCCCATAGGCAACGGGGAGGGCACCGTCTTGTTGGCAGAAAGGATACCGCCGATGGGACTGTCCAAGACGATCTGGACCAACCCGACCGAATATCTGCGCGTGATGCAGCCGGAAGATCCCGTGCTGTTCTTCGCGCCCTCGGTCCTGCANGTGACCGCCCGCCGTTTCATCGACGGGTTTCCGGGGCTTGTCACCTATGCGGTGAAGTCGAACCCCAGCGAAGAGGTCATCATCAACCTCTCGGCCGCTTGCGTGCGCGGCTTCGACGTGGCCTCGCCGTTCGAGATCGACATGATCGGCTGGCTCTGCCCCGATGCGGCGATGCACTACAACAACCCAGTGCGCGCACGGTCGGAAATCGCCTTCGCGGTGGATCGCGGCGTGAAGTCCTGGTCGGTGGATTCGGCCTCCGAACTTGAAAAGCTGATCGAGATGGTGCCNATGGAAGCCTGCGAAATCTCGGTGCGCTTCAAGCTGCCGGTNCGAGGCGCGGCCTACAACTTCGGCGCCAAGTTCGGCGCGACGGTGGAACTGGCGACCATGCTGTTGAAGCGGGTGGCCGAGGCGGGCTTCATCCCCTCGCTGACCTTCCATCCGGGCACGCAATGCACTGCACCGGAAGCCTGGGGCAGCTATATCGGTGCCGCCGCGACCATCGCCCGCGATGCCGGCGTGAAGATCGCCCGCCTGAACGTCGGCGGCGGCTTCCCTCGNCACCGCAAGTCGGCCGAAACGCCCGCCCTGGAAGCGATCTTCGACCTGATCGACCGCACCGCGACCGAAGCCTTCGGCGCCGACCGCCCCGCGCTGGTCTGCGAACCCGGCCGCGGCCTGTGCGCCGATGCCTTCACCTCGTCGGCCCGCGTCAAAGCCGTCCGCGACGGCGGCCATGTCTTCCTGACTGACGGCGTCTATGGCCTGTACAGCGAGTTGGCGCAGATCGGCATCATCGACCGCATCGAGGTGTTCGATGCCCATGGCGCCCGCCGCGACGGCGCCAAGGCGCCGCGCATCGTCTTCGGCCCGACCTGCGATTCGGTCGACCGCCTGCCGGGCGAACTGATGCTGGCGGAAGACATCGCCGAGGGTGATTTCTTCGTGGTGCAGGGCATGGGCGCCTATTCCATCGTGCTGAACAGCCGCTTCAACGGCTTCCACGACATGACGCTGGCCACCGTGCTGTCGCTGAAGCTCTGATCCCGGTTGCGGGATTGCGTGACGCCCGGCCCCTGCGGCCGGGCGTTTCCGTTTTCGGCCGTCAGCCAAGCAGCCAGGTCGCCGCCCAGACCAGCCCGATCAGCACCGGCTGGTGAATCAGATAGACCGCCAGGCTGTGCCGCCCCGGCCAGGCCAGCCGCCGCAACAAGCCCGTCTCGGGCAGCGCCAGCCAGTGCCACAGGTCAAACCGAGTCATCAGCCGCCCGAACGCGATGCCTACCAGCATCGGCGCCAGCCAAGGCAGGATGGGAAGGAAGTCCACGGTCTGCGGCGGGGTACCAAACAGGCCAACAAAGGCCAGCGGCCCGTCGAACAGAGTGGATCGCCAGACCCGTGGCAGCCAATACACCAGTCCCGCCACTGCCAGCGTGATGCCCGCAGGCACGCGCAGGAAGGCCAACCCGATCAGGGACGACACGGCAATGGAATGCAGGATGCCGTAGAAGACGAAGTACTGCGGGAAGGCGAGGTAGGTGCCCACGGTCACCACTGCCGCCCCCGCCGCGATCTTGGCAAACCGCCGCCAGAAGGTAGNCCAGCGGATGCCCTGCCCATGCGCCAGCCACAGGCTGACCCCGGCCAGGAAGATGAAACTCCNCGCCACCGCGCGCGCGAACAGCGCCCAGAATCCGGTGACCGAGGTCCCCTCGGGCAGCCAGCCGAACGTCGTCAGGTCATAGGTCAGGTGATAGACCGCCATGCCCACCAGCGCCGCCGTGCGGGCCAGGTCCAGGGCAATCAGGCGAGGCTGCCGCAGAGAGGGGCGTCGTTCATGCCTGCCTTAGTGGCGCGGACGGCAAGCCCGCGCAAGGTAAGCGCGGAAATGCAAAGGGCGGCGCCTGGCGCCGCCCCTTGTTCATTGTCCCGTCGCCTCAGCGGTGACGCAGGTCGGCGTAGTCGCGGTGCTTCGGGCCGATGTACAGCTGGCGCGGGCGACCGATCTTCTGGTTCTTCTCGGCGATCATTTCCTTCCACTGGCTGATCCAGCCGATGGTGCGCGAAATGGCGAAGATCGGCGTGAACATCGAGGTCGGGAAGCCCATCGCTTCCAGGATGATGCCCGAATAGAAATCGACGTTCGGGTAGAGCTTCTTCGAGATGAAGTATTCGTCTTCCAGCGCGATGCGCTCCAGCTCCTTGGCGACCTGCAGCAGCGGGTTGTTTTCCACGCCCAACAGACCCAGCACCTCGTCGGCCGATTCCTTCATGACCTTCGCGCGCGGGTCGAAGTTCTTGTACACGCGGTGGCCAAAGCCCATCAGGCGGAAGCCCGAGTTCTTGTCCTTGGCCTTGGCGACATATTCCGGGATGCGGTCCACGGTGCCGATCTCGCGCAGCATTTCCAGGCAGGCCTGGTTGGCGCCGCCATGGGCCGGACCCCACAGGCAGGCGATGCTTACCGCGATGCAGGCAAAGGNGTTGGCGCCCGAAGACCCCGCCAGACGCACCGTTGAAGTCGAGGCGTTCTGTTCATGGTCGGCATGCAGCAGCATGATCCGGTCCATGGCCTTTTCCAGCACCGGGTTCACCACATACTCCTCGCAGGGGATCGCGAAGCACATGTGCAGGAAGTTGTAAGCATAGCTCAGCGCGTTCTTCGGGTAAACGAAGGGCTGGCCGATCGAATACTTGTAGGCCATGGCCGCAATCGTCGGCAGCTTGGCGATCATGCGGATCGAGGCAACCTCGCGCTGCCAGGGATCGTTGATGTCGGTCGAGTCGTGGTAGAAGGCCGACATGGCGCCAACCACCGCCACCATCGTTGCCATCGGGTGCGCATCGCGGCGGAAGCCGCGATAGAACATGTGCATCTGCTCATGCACCATGGTGTGCCGGGTCACCCGCGCGGTGAAATCGGCCAGCTGCGAGGCGGTGGGCAATTCGCCGTACATCAAGAGGTAGCAGACTTCGAGATGCGTCGAATGCTCGGCCAGCTGTTCGATGGGATAGCCGCGATACAGCAGTTCACCCTTGTCGCCGTCGATATAGGTGATGGTGCTTTCGCAGGCCGCCGTCGAAGTGAAGCCGGGGTCGAAGGTGAAGACATCCGCCTCGCCATACAGCTTGCGGATGTCCAGCACGTCAGGCCCGACCGAGGGCGAAAGGACCGGCAAGTCATAGGACTTGCCGTCCAGGGTCAGCGTCGCGGATTTCTTCTCTGCCATGTCAAAACATCCCCTGTGGCGGCCGTCGGGCGGCAGGCCCGGCGGGCGGCGTCGTTTCCGCCTCCATGGGCGGTCGGGCCGGGGAGTTTGACAAGCTGTCAGCCTGCCGCAGCCTCCTCCAGCCGCGCGATCGTCTCGTCCCGACCGATGACAAGCATCATGTCGAAGACGCTCGGTGTGGCGGTGCNGGTAACAAGCGCAGACCGCAGCGGGCTGGCAAGTTTCCCGAACCCGATGCCGTTGGCCGCGGCCTCGTCGTTCAGGATGACCTCCAAATCCTCCCGCGTCCAGTTAGCATTTCGCAGTCGCGGCGTCAACGATTTCAGTATACCACGGGATACCGTATCCAGCGCCTTCGCCGCGGCCTCATCGGGGGCAATGGGGCGAGAGATCAGCGCGAAGTGAGCCTTTTCAAGCAGTTCCGNGAAGGTCTTGGCCCGGTCCTTGACGCAATACAGGGCACGCGACAGGAGGTCGCGCTGCCCCTCGCTCAATGCGGGGCGCCCGGCCGCCGCAATGTAGCCCTGCAATTCTTGCAGCAGTGCAGCATCGTCCATGCGGGCAATGTGCCAGCCGCAGGTGTTTTCCAGCTTCTTGAAGTCCAGCCGCGCGGGGCTGCGACCGATTCCCGCCAGGTCGAACCATTCCATCGCCTGCTCGCTGGTGAACAGCTCGTCATCGCCATGGGCCCAGCCAAGCCGCGTCAGATAGTTGCGCATCCCCGCCGCGGGATAGCCCTGTGCCTGATATTCATGCACACCGGTCGCACCGTGGCGTTTCGACAGCTTCTTGCCGTCGGGTCCGTGAATCAGCGGGATATGCGCCCAGACCGGCACCGCCCAGCCCATCGCGTCATAGACCATCTGCTGGCGCGCCGCGTTGTTCAGGTGGTCGTCGCCGCGGATGACATGGGTCACGCCCATGTCGTGGTCGTCCACCACCACCGCCAGCATATAGGTCGGCGTGCCGTCCGACCGCAGCACGATCATGTCGTCCAGCGTCGCGTTCTGGATCACCACGCGCCCCTGCACCTGATCGTCGATCACCGTCTCGCCGTCGCGCGGGGCCTTCATGCGGATGGCATAGGGGCCATTGGGCAGGCTGGCCGGGTCGGCATCGCGCCAGGGCGATTGGAACACGGCATAGCTGCCCCGCGCTTCGGCCTCGGCACGGAAGGCGGCGATCTCTTCGGGCGTCGAAAAGCACTTGTAGGCCGTGCCGCGCGCCAGCATCTGATGCGCCACTTCGGCGTGGCGGTCCTTCCGGTCGAACTGGCTGACCACCTCGCCATCCCAGTCCAGCCCCAGCCAGGTCAGCCCCTGCAGGATGGCCGCCGTCGCCTCGGGCGTGGAGCGTTCGCGGTCGGTATCCTCGATGCGCAACAGGAACTTGCCGCCCCGGCCACGGGCGTAAAGCCAGTTGAACAGCGCCGTCCGCCCGCCGCCGATATGCAGATAGCCGGTGGGCGAGGNGGCAAAGCGGGTGACAACCGGCAGGGACATGGCGGCTTAACCTTTCGGAAACCAAGGAAGGGCAGGATCGCGCAGGTGATAAAGAGGATCGGGGGCAGACAAGGTGGCGCGCCTCTGGGCGGGGCTGATCTGGCCGCTGGTGGCGCTGGCGGGCGCGCGGGGATCGCTGTTTCCCTGGGTGCCCATGGCCATGGGCACCGGCACCGGGTTGTGGTTCGCCCTGTCCGGCGAACCGGGGCTGCGGACATATGCCGCCCTGGCACTGGTGGCGGCGCTGGCCGCGGGCCTGCGCCTTTGGGGGCCGGAACTGCTGCATCCGCTGGCGGTGGCGCTTGGCTGCCTGGCGCTTGGCTTCCTGGCAGTNGGCACGCGCGCCCATCTTCAGGCCGCGCCGGTGCTGGAGCATCGCTATTACGGCCCGGTCACCGGCCGGGTGGTGGATATCGACCGTTCCGCCTCTGACGCGCTGCGCCTGACGCTGGACCGCGTGGTGCTGTCCGACCTGGCCCCCGCCGCCACACCGCTGCGCGTCCGCGTCTCGCTGCATGGCAAAGACGGCTACATCCCCGAGCCCGGCGATGTCGTCATGGCCACCGCCAGCCTGGCCGCCCCGGAAGGCCCGGCCGAGCCCGGAGGGTATGACTTTGCCCGCAGCGCCTTTTTCCAGCAGCTCGGCGCCGTGGGCTATACCCGCGCCCCGGTGGTGCTGTGGCAAGAGGCCGAGGGTTGGGCGCAATCGGTGGCCCGGATGCGGCGCTATCTGTCCCAGGCCATCATGGACCGCGTGCCGGGCGATGCNGGCGCCTTTGCCGCCGGGGTGATGACGGGCGACCGCTCGGGCCTGTCGAAACAGGCGGTGCAGGACCTGCGCGATTCCTCGCTGGCGCATCTTCTGGCGATCTCGGGCATGAACCTCGCCTTCCTCATCGGCTTCGTCTTCGCGCTGGTGCGTTATGGCCTGGCGCTGGTGCCGCCGCTGGCGTTGCGGGTGAACACCAAGAAACTGGCGGCGCTGGTCTCNCTNGGGGTGGCGCTGTTCTACCTTCTGCTCTCGGGCGCCAATGTCGCCACGGAACGCGCCTTCGTCATGATCTGCGTCATGCTGGGCGCCGTGCTGTTCGACCGTCGCGCCCTGACGTTGCGCTCGGTCGGGCTGGCGGCGGTGGTGCTTCTGCTGATCCAGCCCGAAAGCCTGCTGGACCCCGGCTTCCAGATGAGCTTTGCCGCCACCGCCGCGCTGATCGCGGGCTTCGGCGCCGTCGAATCGCACACGCTGGCGCGCAGGCTGCCGCGGCTGGCCATGCCGGTCTTCACGCTGGTGCTGTCCTCGCTGATCGGCGGCGTGGCGACAGCCCCCTACGCCGCGGCACATTTCAACCGCTTCACCGATTACGGCTTTGTCGCCAACCTTCTGACCGTGCCGGTGATGGGCGCCGTGGTCATGCCGGCCGGGGCGGTGGCGGCCTTGCTCGCCCCCTTCGGCCTTGCTGCCCTGCCGCTGTGGGTGATGCAGCTTGGCTGCGAGTGGATCCTCTTCGTCGCCGCGCGCGTGGCGGCGCTGGANGGGGCGGTGACGATGATCCCGGCGCCCTCGGCCTGGGTCTTGCCGGTCCTGACCTTCGGCGGCGTCTGGCTGATCGCNCGTCGTAACCGCCCGCGCTGGCTTGGCCTCGCCCCGGCGGCGCTGGCGCTGGTGCTGTGGACCCTGACCCCCGGCCCGAGNCTTCTGGTGGCCGCCAGCGGCGCGCTTGCCGGGCTGGCGGGGCCAGAGGGGCGGGCGCTCTCGGCGGGGGCGGGCGACGGCTTCACCGCCGAGAACTGGCTGCAGAACGATGGCGACGGCGCCGACCAGAAACAGGCCGCCGCGCGCGAAGGCTTCACCGGACCCAAGGCCGCGCGCGATTTCATTCTCAATGGGCTGCACGGGCGCGTGCTGTCGGGCAAGACCGCGCCCGACCAGGCCGCGCTCGGCTGCAATGGCGCCGACCTCTTGATCGCCGCGGCCTGGGTGAAGGACAAGGACACCGCCTGCCTGACCGTGGACCGCGACCTGCTTGCGCGCAGCGGCGCCCTGGCCTTCTGGCGCACCGACACCGGCTGGCGTCTGGAACCCGCCCGCCGCACCGGCCGCATCTGGGCGCCCGGCCAGCCTCTTGCGGAAACCGAACGCCACTGGCCGCCGCCCGACCGGCGGCTGGTAAGGGTCAGTAGGTGCGGATCAGCCCGACCAGCCGCCCCTGCACCTTCACCAGATGGTCGGGGAACACCCGCGTCTCATAGGCCGGGTTCGCCGCTTCCAGCGCGATCATGCCGCCACGGCGGCGGAACCGCTTCAACGTCGCCTCGTGATCCTCGATCAGCGCCACCACGATATCGCCGTTCTCGGCCGTCGACTGTTCGCGGATCACCACGATGTCGCCATCGTTGATCCCGGCCTCGATCATCGAGTCGCCCTTGACCTCCAGCGCATAGTGCTGGCCGTTGCGCGACAGCATCGACTGCGGCACCGCCACATGATGCGACACCTCGGAGATCGCCTCGATCGGCACGCCCGCGGCAATGCGCCCCATCACCGGCAGTTCCAGCGCCGCAATTTCCACCGGAATGGCCAGGGGCGGCGGAGCCGNGCGGTCGCCCTGGATCACCTTGGGCTCGAACGCCCGCGGGGTGAAGCCGGGCCTTTCCATCGCCTCGGGCAGCTTCACGATCTCGATGGCGCGGGCGCGATGCGCCAGGCGGCGGATGAACCNCCGTTCCTCCAGCGCCGTGATCAACCGGTGGATGCCGGATTTCGACCGCAAATCCAGCGCCTCCTTCATTTCGTCGAAAGAAGGGGGCACACCGTCGCGGTCCATGCGCTGGCGGATGAAGTCCAGAAGTTCAAGCTGCTTGCGGGTGAGCATGAGGCCCCCTTGAACCATGTGTTTGCCAGATGTTCTGCCCGCGTTCCCGGTTTGTGTCAAGAAAAACCTGACCCACAAGCCATAGCGTGGCTTTCACGCCGCCGTTGCTTGACCGGTGGCCCCCCAACGATTAGCTGCCGCCACAGGCGAGCGGCAGGAGGCGCATGGCGGAAAAGCAGGTGAACCCGGTGGTGAAGCTGGCGCTCGATCTGGGGCCGACGCTTGTGTTCTTCCTTCTCTACCTGCGGCTGAAGGAACAGACGTTCACCTTCCACGGCCAGACCTATTCCGGCTTCATCGTCGCGGCGCTGATCTTCATCCCGATCCTGCTCGCCTCGGTCGGCGCGCTGTGGTGGCTGACCGGCAAGGTCGGCCGCATGCAGGTGCTGACGGCAGTTCTGGTGATCTTCTTCGGCGGCCTCACCGCCTGGTTCAACGACGAGNNCTTCTTCAAGATGAAGACCACCATCGTCTATGGCCTTCTGTCCGGCACGTTGGCCGTGGGCCTGGTGCAGGGGAAAAGCTATCTCGAATGGGTCATGGGCGACATGATGCCCATGCAGACCGAGGGCTGGATGATGCTGACCAAACGCCTCTGCCTCGGCTTCGCCGTCCTGGCCGTGGCGAGCGAGGTGGTCTGGCGCACCATGTCCACCGATACCTGGGTGAAGCTGGAAACCTTCGCCTTCCCGGCCGCGCTGGTCGTCTTCCTGTGGCTGCAGATCGCCACCTTGCAGAAATACATGATCGAAGAGCCGAAGAAGTAATCAGGCCTTCTGCTTGCCGAACAGGATTTCCTGCGCCTTGCGGTCGGTGGGGGCGTTGCGGCGGTCGGCCGCCACCGCCTTNNCGCCGGCGACGAAGCCGGGCCGCTCGCCCAACTCCTTCAGCCAGCGCGCAAAATGCGGCTTGTCGTCCAGCGTCTGCTGCTGGCGTTCCCACCCCTGCGCCCAGGGCCAGATGGCGAAATCGGCAATCGACAGGAAATCGCCCGCGGCATAGCGGTGCGTCGCCAACTGCCGGTCCAGCACGCCATAGAGCCGCCCCACCTCGGCGCGATAACGGTTCTGCGCGTAAGGCAGCACCTGCGGCGGGTCCAGCTCGGGTGCATAGTGCAGGAAATGGTGCGCCTGGCCCGCCATCGGCCCCACGCCGCCCATCTGCCACATCAGCCACTGGTCCACCGCGATGCGCTCGCGTTCGGTCGCGCCGTAGAACAGCCCGGTCTTGCGCGCCAGGTATTGCAGGATCGCCCCGCTTTCAAAGATCGAGATCGGCGCGCCGTCCGGCCCCTCGCTGTCCACGATGGCTGGCATCCGGTTGTTCGGCGCAATCGCCAGGAACTCGGGCCGGAACTGTTCGCCCGCGCCGATGTTCACCAGATGCAGAGTGTAGGGCAGCCCCATCTCGGCCAGCGCGATGGAGATCTTCCAGCCGTTCGGGGTGGGCCAGTAATGCAGGTCGATCATCTGGGGCTCCGCGCTGTTCAGACGGCGAAGGTGGCGGGGCGAAGCCGGGAAGGCAAGACCGGGCGAGAAAGATTTGATATCAACATTTACCCGATCTACGCTTTTTCCGGTCAGATGATGGGAGGTTCGGATGAGCTATGTCAGCGGATTCGTCGCGGCGGTGCCCGCGGATCGGAAAGAGGAATACCTGCGCTTCTCGACGCTGATGGCGTCGATCTTCCGCGACCACGGTGCCACGCGCGTGGTCGAGACCTGGGAAGCGGACGTGCCCGACGGCAAGCTGACCGACTTCCGCCGCGCGGTGCAGGCCGAACCGGGCGAGGTCATCGTCTTCTCGTGGATCGAATACCCCTCGCGCGAAGTCTGCGACCGCAGTTTCGAAACGGCCATGGCCGACCCGCGCACGCCCAGGGACATGCCCTTCGACGGCAAGCGCATGATATTCGGCGGGTTCGACAAGATCCTCGAGGCCTGAGCGATGCAGGTCGTGCAGCATCTCTGGTTCGAACGCGACATGGAGGCGGCGCTTGCGCTCTATACCGCGCTGATCCCCGGCTCGCGCATCGACTGGACCGACGCGGTGCCGGTCGGCAACCCGTCCGGTCCGGTAAGCAGCGTGAAGATGGCGGGCTTCACCCTGGGCGACCGGAGCTATCAGGCTATCNNAGGCCCGCTGGACCCGTTCAACCACAGTTTCTCGATCATGGTGCTGTGCGACGACCAGGCCCAGGTCGACCACCTGTGGGACAGCCTCCTGGTAAGCGGCAAGGCCGAACAATGCGGCTGGCTGAAGGATCGCTGGGGCCTGTCCTGGCAGATCGTGCCNGAAGCGATTGGGGAACTCATGGCCGACCTCGACCCCGCCGTGCGGCGCACCGGCGAGGCGATGATGCGCATGGTCAAGTTCGACATCGCCGCGCTGGAAGCCGCGGCCCGCGGCACCGACGGTTGACGCGGGCATCCCGCGGGCGTATCCATCCGCCCGTGGCGCTTTGAGACCGGATTGCGGGCCACGTTAAACAAACCGCTAAAAGGTGAGGTGCGGCAGCCCCGAAACCAACGGTTTCGGGGTTTTTCTTTGCCGGAGTTGGCACATGAGCACGAACTGGAAGTCCCGCACCACCGCCGTCCATGGCGGCAGCCGCCGCAGCCAGTATGGCGAGATGGCGGAGGCGATCTTCCTGACCCAGGGCTTCGCCTATGACAGCGCCGAACAGGCCGAGGCGCGCTTCATCAAGGCGGGCGACGACGAATTCATCTATGCGCGCTACGGCAACCCCACGACGCGCATGTTCGAAGAACGCATCGCCGCCATCGAGGGCACCGAGGACGCCTTCGCCACCGCCTCGGGCATGGCTGCGGTCAACGGCGCGCTGACTTCGCTTCTGCGGTCGGGCGATCATGTCGTCTCTTCCCGTGCGCTGTTCGGCTCGTGCCTCTACATCCTCGAAGAGGTCCTGACCCGCTTCGGCGTGAAGGTGACCTTCGTCGATGGCGGCGACCTCGACCAGTGGCGCGCGGCGGTCACGCCGGGCACCAAGGCGGTGTTCTTCGAAACCATGGCCAATCCGACGCTGGACCTGATCGACATTGCCGGGGTGGCGAAGATCGCCCATGCCCAGGGCGCGCTGGTGATTGCCGACAACGTCTTTGCGACCCCGGTCTTTTCCCGTGCGGTCGAACTTGGCGCCGATGTCGTGGTCTATTCCGCGACCAAGCACATCGACGGGCAGGGCAGGGCGCTTGGCGGCGTGGTCTGCGGCAGCCGCGACTACATCCGCAAGGTGCTGGAACCCTACATGAAGCACACCGGCGGCTCGATCAGCCCGTTCAACGCCTGGATCATGCTGAATGGCATGGCGACGCTGGACCTGCGCTGCCGCGCCATGGCCGAGACGGCGCTGAAACTCGCCACCGCGCTCTCCACCCATCCGAAGCTTTCCCGCCTGATCTACCCCGGCCTGCCCGGCCATCCCCAGCACGACCTCGCCATGCGCCAGATGGGCACCGGCGGCACGCTGGTGACCTTCGAGATCGCCGCGGGCAAGGAGGCGGCCTTCCGCTTCATGAACGCTTTGACCGTCGCCAAGATTTCCAACAACCTTGGCGATGCCAAGTCCATCGCCACCCATCCGGCCACGACGACGCACCAGCGCCTGTCGCCCGAGCAGAAGGCGCGGCTTGGCATCTCGCCGGGCCTGATCCGGTTCTCGGTGGGGCTGGAGGATGCAGACGACCTGATCGCCGACCTGACCCAGGCGCTGGACCAGGCCTGAAAACGGGGCAAGCGGCGCTGATCCGCTTGCCGCTTTCCTTCGTAAGAACGACGGAGACGATGGCAAAGGGCCGGGGGCTTCCCATATACTCCCCTGCCGACCGGAACCGGAGGACGCGCGATGACGATTCACGAGGCCGACCTTGACCGCACCCCCACCCGTGAAGAGGTGGAAACGGCGCTCAGCATCCTGCGCCGTTGGNNTGGCGAGGCCTCGGACCAGGACCGCGCGGCCGTGCTGCCCGTGGCCTATCCGGTGCTGGCCCGCGACTATCCGGCCGATTTCGCCGCCGACCAGGCCTACCGCGCCACGCTGCCCGACCTGCAGAACGGCCCCTCCAGCCTGATCGTCGGCGCGCAGGCGGCGATCCAGCATGTCGGCATCTCGAACTTCCGCCTGCCGATCCGCTATCGCACGCGCGAGGGCGGCGAACAGATGCTGGAAACCTCGGTCACCGGCACCGTCAGCCTGGATGCCGAAAAGAAGGGCATCAACATGAGCCGCATCATGCGGTCCTTCTATGCCCATGCCGAGCATGCGCACAGCAGCGAGGTGATCGAGGCGGCGCTTTCCGATTACAAGCGCGACCTCGGCTCGTTCGACGCCCGCATCCAGATGCGCCTTTCGTTTCCGATGCGTGTGCCTTCGTTGCGGTCTGGCCTCACCGGCTGGCAGTATTACGACATCGCGCTGGAACTGGTGGACCGCGCCGGGCTGCGCCGCCGCTTCATTCACCTTGATTTCGTCTATTCCTCGACCTGCCCCTGCTCGCTGGAACTGTCCGAACACGCCCGCATGACGCGCGGCCAACTCGCCACGCCGCATTCGCAGCGGTCCGTGGCGCGGCTCTCGGTCGAGGTGCGCCCCGGCCGCACGCTGTGGTTCGAGGATCTGGTCGGCCTCGCCCGCCGCGCCGTGCCGACCGAGACGCAGGTGATGGTGAAGCGCGAGGATGAACAGGCCTTCGCCGAACTGAATGCCGCCAACCCGATCTTCGTGGAAGATGCCGCGCGCAGCTTCTGTGCAGCGCTGCGGTCAGACGCGCGCATCGGCGATTTCCGCGTTGTGGCCAGCCATCAGGAAAGCCTGCACAGCCACGACGCCATCTCGGTGCTGACCGAAGGCCCGACCTTCGCCGCGGAAAGCCTGGATCCACANCTCTTCGCCTCGCTGATCCGAGTAGAGCTGAGGGGCGTTGACTTGGCCCCATCGGCCCGGCAAGCCTGCCGGGCATGATGGACCTTCGCCCGATCTTCTACATCGTGGGCCGCATCCTGGCGGTTCTGGCGATCCTCATGCTGGCTCCGGCGCTTATCGACTGGCGGCTGGACAACGGCAATGCCATGGCCTTCGTGCAGGCGGCGCTCATCGCCGCNGCCATCGGCGGGCTTCTGTCGCTGGCCACCGCCAATGCCGTCGGCCCCAGCCTGGACGTGCGCCAGGCCTATGTGCTGACCGTGCTGATCTGGGGCGGCGTGCCGCTNTTCGCCTCGCTGCCCCTGATGATCGGCGCGCCAGGCCTGCGCTTCACCGACGCCTATTTCGAGGCGGTCTCGGGCATCACCACCACCGGTTCCACCGTCATCACCGGGCTGGACAACCTGCCCGCGGCNATGAACCTGTGGCGCGGCATGCTGAACTGGCTGGGCGGTTTGGGCATCGCTTTCGTGGTGATGATCTTCCTGCCGGTGATGCGCGTCGGCGGCATGCAGTTCTTCCGCACCGAAGGTTTCGACACCTTCGGCAAGGTTCTGCCCCGCGCCACCGACATCGCGCGCCAGTTGCTCTTTGCCTATGCGGCTTTGACTTTCCTGTGCATCCTCACTTATCTAAGCCTTGGCCTGTCGGCGCTGGATGCCGTTGTCAACGGCATGGCCACCATCGCCACCGGCGGCTTCTCGCCCGCCGATGCCAGCTTCACCAAATACCAGGGCCTGCCCGAATATGCAAGCGCCTTCTTCATGCTGGTNAACAGCCTGCCCTATATCCGCTATGTCCAGCTGATGAACGGCTCGGCCCGGCCCTTGTGGCGCGACCTGCAGACGCGGGCCTATCTGCGCTGGTACGGCTCGGCCGTGCTGGTGGTGGCCATTTGGCAAACCACCACCTCGAACATGTCCTTCGAACCCTCGCTCCGCGAAACCGCCTTCAACCTGGCCTCCATCATGTCGGGCACCGGCTTCTTTTCAGGCAGTTTCGGGGCCTGGGGCGGGCTGTCCATGGTGGTGGCCTTCGTCTTGGGCGTCATCGGCGGCTGTTCCGGTTCATCCTCGGGCGCGCTCAGCGTGTTCCGCGTGCAGGTCCTGGCCTCGGCCCTGGCTTCGCAGGTGCAACGCATCGCCTCGCCCTCGGTGGTGGCGCAGGTGAAATACGGCGGCCGGACGGTGGAAGAAGACGTCATGTCCGGCCTCATGACCTATGCGACCGCCTATATCCTGACCATCGGCATCATGAGCGCCCTGATGACGCTGGTAAGCGTGGACCTCGTGTCGTCGATCTTCGGTATCTGGACCTCGATCGGCAACATCGGCTACGGCTACGGCCCCATGGTGGCGGCGACGGGCACCTTCGTGGATTTCCCCACCGCCGCCAAATGGATCATGATCCTGACCATGCTCATNGGTAGCTCCAGCCTTCTGGCCTTCTTCGTGCTGGCCCTGCCGCGGTTCTGGCGGCGCTAGGCCCTACTCCCAGCAGGACACCAGCACCGTCATCCCCGCGGCGCGCTGTGCCAGATCGTCCGGCGGCAGCGCCCNCGTGCCTTCGGCCACCGCCAGCGTCACGCCTTCGCCCGCCAGCCGCGCCGCAATCGCCGCGCCGCTGGCCACAANGGCCGTACCCGCGGGCAGCACCTGCGTCCCGCCCGAAGCCTGCGGCAACAGCATGCCGATCACCGCGCCGGTGGCATCCAGCACCGGCCCNNGCGCATCGCCGGGATGCGACAGCAGCGCCAACCGGCTCAGCCCCGGCTCGCCATCCANGCCGGTCTCGGCCTCCAGCGTGCCGAAGGTCAGGACCGGCGCGGGCAGGCGGTCCTCATAGGGAAAGCCCGAAACCGCGATCTCGGCGCCGGTGCGCAGCGACCCGGCGCAGGCCCGCCACCGCGCGCGCGNCGCCAGCGGCGTTTCGGGCACCAGCAGCGCCAGCCCCGCCGCCTTGTCCACCAGCCGCACCTGCGCCGCCACGCCTGCATCCAGCGTGACGCGCGAACAGCCCTCCACCGCCTCGGGCGTGGTCAGCACCGTCCCCGCCGCATCGACATAGAAGCCCGACCGCGACAGCTTTGGCCTCCGCACTTCCAGCCCGGCCAGCAGGCCCTGCTTGGTGGCGTCGCTCAAGGCCACCATGCCGGGGTCCAGCGCGCGGTCGCCCACGGCGCGGAAAGACGCCTGCAACGTGGTCAAGACCCGCTGCATGCGCCGCTCGTCGGCTGGGTTCCACACCACGATGTAACCCTTGATCAGCCCCTTGCTCAGGCTCGCCGTGGCAAAGGCCGCGGTCTGGCGTTCCGCCCCATNGATGGTGAAATCGGTCTCGCTGACCGCCCGCTCACCGTCCACCGGAATGATCGCCAGCGTCTGCAACAGGTCATACAGCCCATGCAGCGCCGCCGCATCGCCCGGCTGGCTGATCAGGATGATGCGCAGATCCGACCCGTCCAGCGCGTTGTAATGCACGAAGGGCGGCTCGTAGTGGTCAAAACCCACCATGGCCATCGGCAGGGTCGCTTCGATCCCCGCCTCGCCCTCGCCGACCGACCGGAACCCATAGGCAGCCTCTTCGGCCCGCCAGCCGTTCAGCAATTCGGCGCGCTCGGCCGTGGTCAGGATGCCCGTGGGTTCATGACCATTCGCCTCNNTTTGCCAGGCCGCCATCGAGCCGCGCGTGCCCCGCCCGANAGCGCCGTCGATGCCGCCTTCATAGAAGCCGAACCATTCCAGACCGCGCTGAAGGTCCATCCGTTCCTCGGGCGTCAGCGCCGCCTCTGGCGCGGGCTTCCTCGGGCGTCTCGTTCGGCACTGTCGGCTCTTCGACCGTCACCTCCGGCGCCGTCACCGCGGCGCCGCCGCGGTGGCCGAGGGGTCCGTCGTTTGCTCGGCGGGCGGGTTCGCCGCCGTCCAGGCCTCGCCGGTCGCGCTGTCCGCAGGGGCTCGGCGGTTACCACCGGCGCTTAAGCGCAGGTTCCTCCGGGGCAGGGGGGCACCGGNCAGCGCGCCCGCGGGCGGCCAGAACTGCACCAGATGGTTCTTGCCGTCGCTGATGTAGCTGTCGCGCGGGATCATGTTCTCGCGCCGCAGATCGGCCAGCCGCGCCGCCGCCGTCGCCCGGTCGTAAGGCCCAAGCGCCACGCCATACCAGCCCGAGTTCAGCTGCCAGCCCTGCACATCCGGAAAGGCCGCGGCATAGGCCTCGGCCCGTTCCAGCCCCTTGGCCTCGGTCGGTTGCGCCTCGATCTGCACCCAGACCTGTTCCTGCGCCAAAGAGGCCGCAGCGGCCAGAAGCCCCGTCACCATGGCCAGAAGGCCGAAAATCCGTCTCATGAAACCCCGCGTGCCCCGGTTTAAAAGCCCCGGCCTTTCCGACCGGGCACCGTAACAGAGGCGTGAAGGATTGCACCCCTGCACCCATCACAGCGCCGCGAGTGTTGCCGCCGGGTCTACCCGCCGTCACCGACGCTGCCGCCGATGATTGACCGCAACCAGCCTTCTGCCTATGGGAGAAGCGGCTTCAACAAGGCGCTTCCCATGACCGACGCACCCCGCCCGCCCCGTTCTTTCCAGGAAATCCTGATGCGCCTTCAGGCCTATTGGNNCGCCCGCGGTTGCGCCGTGCTGCAACCCTATGACATGGAGGTCGGCGCCGCNACCTTCCACCCGGCCACCACGCTGCGNCTTGGCAGCCGNCCCTGGGCCGCCGCCTATGTCCAGCCCTCGCGCCGCCCGACCGACGGCCGCTATGGCGAGAATCCCAACCGCCTGCAGCACTACTACCAGTACCAGGTCCTCATCAAACCCTCGCCGCCCGACCTTCAGGCGCTTTACCTGGGCAGCCTGGAAGCAATCGGCATCGACATGGCGCTCCACGACATCCGCTTTGTCGAGGATGACTGGGAATCNCCNACCCTTGGCGCCTGGGGCCTGGGCTGGGAGGTCTGGTGCGACGGCATGGAAGTCAGCCAGTTCACCTATTTCCAGCAGGTCGGCGGCCATGACTGCAAGCCGGTCTCGGGCGAGCTGACCTATGGCCTGGAGCGCCTGGCCATGTATGTGCTCGGCATCGACCATGTCATGGACATGCCCTTCAACGACCCGCAGTCGCCCATCCCGCTGAAATACGGCGACATCTTCCGCCAGACGGAAGAGGAATACTCGCGCCACAACTTCGACGCCGCCGATACCGAGAAACTCTTCGGCGATTTCGCCCGGGCCGAGGCCGAATGCGAACGCCTGCTGTCCTTCGACGCGCAGGACCCCAAGACCGGCAAGCGCATCATCATGGCGCACCCGGCTTATGACCAGTGCATCAAGGCCAGTCACCTCTTCAACCTGCTCGACGCCCGCGGCGTGATCTCGGTCACCGAACGCCAGGCCTATATCGGCCGCGTCCGCGCCTTGGCCAAGAAATGCGCCGACGCCTTCGTGCAGACCGAAGCCGGAGGCTGGGTCGCCGCATGACCCAAAGCCTCCGTCCCTGCCGGACCTTCGCAGTAAGCCGCACCGACGCGGCCGCGGGGGATCGGCCATGAACGGAAAGATCGTCGCAGGCTCCATCGTGATCACAGCACTCGCCGCCGGCATCGCCATCTACTGGCTCCAGGAATACGCCTTCTACGACAAGGCCGTCTTCAGCCCCGGCGCCGAAATCGTGCTGACCCCGATCCAGGGCGGCCCGCCCGAGGCCATCGTGACCGAGAACCTGCAAGGCATCGACGCCGAAAGCTCGCCCATCCGCTTTCGCGCCTGCTTCACCACGCCGCTCTCGCTTGGCATGCTGACGGAAACCTACGCGGTCTACCCCGATGCCGAGCCGCTGGTCGCCCCCACCTGGTTCGACTGCTTCGATGCCACCGCCATCGGCGAGGCGCTGGAAACGGGTGAGGCTGTGGCCTTCCTGTCGCAGGCCGAAGTGCGCCCCGGCATCGACCGCGTTGTCGCCGTCTTCCCCGATGGCAAGGCCTATGCCTGGACACAGGTCCGCAAGGAAGCCGAGGCGCAGTCGCCATGAACCTGGTCCTGTCCATCCCCCGCTTCGAATCCACCACGCTCGGCATCCTCGTCTTCCTGATCGGCGCCCTGATCACCCGCCGCTTCGCCGTGCTGCGCGATTTCAACATCCCCGAGCCCGTCACCGGCGGCATCCTCGCCGCGCTGGTCACGCTGGCGATCTACCTCGCCACCGGGCACGAGGTCGCCTTCGACCTCTCCTTCCGCGACTACCTGCTGGTCCTGTTCTTCTCGGCCATCGGCATGAACGCCCGCCTCGCCGACCTCGCCAACGGCGGGCGGCCCTTCGGCATCCTTCTCGCCCTGACCGTTGGCCTGATCATCGCGCAGAACCTCGTCGGCACCGCCGTGGCGCTGGCCTTCGGCATGNNCACCAGTCCGCTTAAGATCCTGATGGGCTCCGCCAGCCTCCTGGGCGGCCACGGCACCACCATCGCCTGGGCACCGCAGATCGAAACGCTGGTAAGCAATGACGCGCTGATGGAACTGGGCATCGCCTCGGCGACCCTCGGCCTTATCCTTGCGGCCCTTCTGGGCGGCCCCATCGCGNNTTTCCTGCTGGCCCGCCACAAGATTCCGCCGCAGACCGCCGACCACGCGCTGACCATCGGCATCGAATATGAAGACGAGGCCACCACCGCCATCACGCCCCTGTCCTTCATGCGCACGCTTCTGGTGCTGCATGTCACCATCCTCATCGGCACGGCGCTGCACGAGATCATCCTCGAACTCGGCCTGAACCTGCCGCTGTTCGTGCCCTGCATGCTGACCGGCATCGCCATCGGCAACCTGCTGCCGCGCCTGATGCCGACACTCGGCACCGTGGTCCGCAGCCCCACGCTCGGCCTCATCTCCGACTTCGCGCTCGGCATCTTCCTCGCCATGTCGCTGATGTCGATGCAACTCTGGACGCTCGCGAGCATGGGGGCGATGCTCGCCACCGCCCTGGCATTGCAGACCCTGCTGGTCGTCCTTTGGGTGATCTTCCTCGTCTTCCGCCTGATGGGCGCTTACTACACCGCCGTCGTGCTGTCGTCCGGCTTCGCCGGTTTCGCCCTCGGCGCCACCCCCACCGCCATCGCCAACATGACCGCCGTCACCAAACACCACGGCGCCGCGCCCTTGGCCTTCGTCATCCTTCCCCTCGTTTCGGCCTTCTTCGTGGACATCGCCAATGCCGCGATCATCCAGGCCTTCCTCGCCTTCTAAGGTGCCCCAATGCCCGACCTCTTGATCGAACTCTTCTCCGAGGAAATNCCCGCCCGCATGGCGGCCCGCGCCCGCGAGGACCTGAAGAAGCTTGTCACCGACGGGCTGGTCGAGGCTTCCACCTATGCCTCGGCTTAGCGCCTTCTCGACCCCCGCCGCCTGACGCTGGCCGTGGAGGGCCTTACCGCCCAAAGCCGCCCCGTGCGCGAGGAACGCAAAGGCCCCCGCGCCGACGCGCCCGCCCAGGCCATCGAGGGCTTCCTGCGGTCCACCGGCCTGACGCTGGATCAGCTGGAACGCCGCGAGGACAAGAAGGGCGGCGCCACGCTCTTCGCCGTCATCGAAAAGCCCGGCCGCGCCGCGCCCGAGATCGTGGCCGAGGTTCTGGCCGCCACCATCCGCGCNTTTCCCTGGCCGAAGTCGATGCGGTGGGGCGCAGGCTCCCTGCGGTGGGTACGCCCGCTGCATTCGATCCTCTGCATCCTGACCGATGANGGAGGCGCCGAAGTGGTGCCGCTTGACGCCGACGGCATCACCGCTTCCAACACCACCGAAGGCCACCGCTTCATGGGCGAAGGCCGCTTCGCCGTGCATTCCTTCGACGACTACGCCGCGAAACTCCGCCGCGCCAAGGTCATGCTCGACCCGGCCGAACGCGAGGCCGCCATCCTGTCCGGTGCCCAGACCCTGGCCTTCGCGCAGGGGCTGGAACTGGTCGAAGACAAGGGCCTGCTCACCGAAATCGCTTACTTTGTGGAATGGCCGGTGCCGCTGATGGGCCGCATCGGCGCGCAGTTCCTGCACCTGCCGCCCGAGGTGCTGCAAACCTCGATGAAGGAACACCAGAAGTTCTTCTCGGTGAAGAACCCCAGGACCGGACGGATCGAGGGCTATGTCACCGTCGCCAACATCGAGACGCCCGACCATGGCCAGACGATCCTGAAGGGCAACGACAAGGTGCTGACCGCGCGTCTGTCTGACGCCCGCTTCTTCTGGGAAAACGACCTGCGCGTGGCCAAGGCNGGCATGGGCGAATGGCTGGATGCGCTGGACCACGTCACCTTCCACAACAAGCTCGGTTCGCAGAAGGCCCGCATCGACCGCATCGCCGCGCTCGCGCGCGAGCTGGCCCCCGTCGTCGGCGCTGACCCGGCGCTCGCCGAACAGGCGGCGCGGGTGGCCAAGGCCGACCTCCGCTCCGCCATGGTCGGCGAATTNCCTGAACTTCAGGGCCTGATGGGCATGTACTACGCGCGTGAGGCNCACCTGCCCGAGCCGGTGGCGCTCGCCGCCCGCGACCACTACTCNCCCCTCGGCCCGTCGGATGCCGTGCCAACCGAGCCGGTCTCGGTCGCCGTGGCGCTGGCCGACAAGATCGACACGCTGACGGGCTTCTGGGCGATCGACGAAAAGCCCACCGGAAGCAAAGACCCCTTCGCGCTGCGGCGCGCGGCCCTGGGGGTGATCCGGTTGGTGCTGGCTCTCGAAAAGTCAATTGGACTAGAGCGAGTCTTCTTCGTTCAAGCCAGACGCCTTGTCAGGCAGAGGATGAATACCCTCAATGCGGAGTTCTTTAGGACTACAGAGGACTTTTCAGAAGTCCTGTCGATTAGGCCGTCGGTCTTGGCGATTGGTGATGCAAGGGACTCAGACATCGTATCGTGGCGCTTCGAGAATGAGAAGACTAGCATAATCGCTGACCTCCTCGCCTTCCTCCACGACCGCCTCAAGGTCTACCTCAAGGACCAGGGCATCCGCCACGATGTCATCGACGCCTCGCTCGCCATGCCCGGCAACGACGACCTCACNCTGCTGGTCGCCCGCGCTACCGCGCTGTCGGACCTGTTGAAAACCGAAGACGGCACCAACCTGCTGCAAGGCTTCAAGCGTGCCAACAACATCCTCACGCAAGCCGAGGCCAAGGACGGCGTCGAATACTCCTACGGCGCCGACCCGAAATTCGCCGAGACGGCGGAAGAGAAAGCCCTCTTCGCCGCCCTCGATGCAGCAGAAGCCGCCATCGCTCCCGCCATGGCAAAGGAAGACTTNCCCGCCGCCATNGCGCGCCATGGCCGCGCTGCGCGCCCCATCGACGCCTTCTTCACCGCGGTCCAGATCAACACCGACAACGGCATCCTGCGCCGCAACCGCCTGAACCTCTTGCACCGCATCCGCGCCACCTGCGGCCAGGTCGCCGACCTGACCAAGATCGAAGGCTGACGCGCCGCGGCAGCCTTCGCCCCGGCGCAGGCCGGGGCCCCGCGGCCAGGCGGACCCAAAGCCCTCACGCCGCTTGCACCACGGCCATTCCGGCGTATCCTGCGCGCAGCCAGAGGATGCCGCAGTGCAGAAATTCGACGCCTTCCCCGACTTTGCCGAGGTCACGGCCACCGGCCGCATTTCCGCCGCCCTGCATGGCTGGCGCGCGAAATGCCTGCAACGCCTCGTGCGGCTTGACCTGCCGGTGCCGCGCACCGTGGCGCTGCCCGCCTCGGCCGTCCGCGCCATCGCCGCTTACCATGCCGCCGACTGCTCGGCCATCCTGTCGATCTTCGGCGATGCGCCNCTCGTCTCGGTCCGCCCTTCACCCACCAACCCCGACTGGGGCGGNCCCGCCACCATCCTCAACATCGGCCTGAACGCCGCCCGCCATGCCGCCTTGGCCAAACTCCACGGCCAGCAGGCCGCCGACGCGCTTTATCTTCGATTCGTGCAATCCTACGCCACCCATGTCGCCCGCCTGGACCCCGATATGTTCGATTCCGCGAGTCCTCGGCCNGAAGCCCTGCGCGACGCCCTGCGCCAGTATGAACACGAAATGGACGAGCCTTTCCCCGAAGACCCGGCCCGCCAGCTGACCGAAGTGCTGCGCTCCATGGCCCGCGCCTGGGAAGGCACCTCGGCCCGCCTCTTGCGCCAGGCCAGNGGCGCGCCCGCCGATGCCGCGCTTGGCCTCGTCGTGCAATCCATGGCCCAGGGCATCGCCNNGGGGATTTCCGGTTCCGGTGTCATCCAGTTCGTCGATCCGGTCTCGGGCCANCCCCAGATCACCGGCCGCTACCTCGGCCAAAGCCAGGGCCGCGATGCCCTGAAGCGCACCGAGGCGCTTTACCTCACCCGCGACCCGCGCGGCCCCTCATTGGAAGACATCGCCCCCGCGCTCTTCACCGAACTGGTGGGCTACGGCCAGTCCTGCCGCGCCCGCCTGCGCGAGGAAATGCAGATCGAATTCACCATCGAGGACGGCCATCTCTCCGTCCTCGATGCCGTCCGCGTCCAGCGCTCGGCCCGCGCTTACCTGCGCATCGCCGTGGCGCTGGCCGAAGACCACATCATCACCCCCGACGAGGCGGTGATGCGCGTCGAACCCCGCGCCCTGTCCGAACTCCTGCANCCCCAGGTCGATCCGCGCGGCCCGCGTGACGTCTTCGCCCGCGGCATCGCCGCCTCACCCGGCGCCGCCGCCGCACGCNNGCTGGTCTTCTCCTCCGCCACCGCCCAGACCTATGCCTCGCGCGGCGAGCCCTGCATCCTCGTCCGCCGAGAAACCTCGCCCGAAGACATCCGCGGCATGCATTCCGCTGTGGGCGTGCTGACCGAACGCGGCGGCGTCACCAGCCACGCCGCCGTCATCGCCCGCGGCCTCGGCGTGCCTTGCGTGGTGGGAGCCAGCGGCCTACGCCTCGACAGCAAGGACAAGAAGCTTACCGCCGCCGATGGCCGCATCTTCCGCGAAGGCGACCGCATCACGCTGGACGGCACCGCGGGCGAGGCGCTGGCGGGCGAGGCGGCCATGCTGCCCCCGGCGCTGGACGAGAACTTCCGCAAGCTGCTGCACTGGGCCGACAAGGCGCGCGACATCGGCATCCGCGCCAATGCCGACACGCCTGCCGATGCCGAACTGGCCCGCCGCTTCGAGGCCGAGGGCATCGGCCTTTGCCGCACCGAACACATGTTCTTCGACGAAGACCGCCTGGTGGTCATGCGCGAGATGATCTTCGCCGACACGCCGCAAGACCGCGCCGCCGCGCTGGACCGGCTGTTGCCCATGCAGCGCGCCGACTTCGTGCAACTGTTCGAGATCATGCGCGGCAAGCCGGTCTGCATCCGCCTCTTCGACCCGCCGCTGCACGAATTCCTGCCGCAGTCGCGCGAGGGCCTGCGCGACCTGGCCGAGGCGCTGGACAAGCCCCTGTCGGACGTCACCCGCCGCGCCGAAGCGCTGGCCGAATTCAACCCGATGCTCGGCATGCGCGGCGTGCGCCTGGGCGTGGTGCTGCCGGAAATCTACAACATGCAGGCCCAGGCCATCTTCGAAGCCACGGTCGAGGTCGGCCGCCGCGGCGATCCGGTGGTGCCGGAAATCATGATCCCACTGGTCTCGGCCCGGCGCGAGGTGGAACTGGTCAAGACCCGCATCGACGCGGTCGCCGCCACGGTGCGCAACCACACCGGGCAGGCCTTCGACTACCGTCTGGGCGTCATGGTGGAAACCCCGCGCGCGGCGCTGCGCGCGGCCGAAATCGCCCAGCATTCCGCCTTTTTGTCCTTCGGCACCAACGACCTGACGCAGATGACCTACGGCCTGTCGCGCGACGATGCCGGGCGGTTCATGAACACCTATGTCCAGCAGGGCGTCTTNCCCGAGGATCCCTTCCACACGCTGGACGCCGACGGCGTGGGCGAACTATTGCTGATCGGCGCCGACCGCGGNCGGCGCACCCGCGCCGACCTTGTGGTGTCGATCTGCGGCGAACATGGCGGCAANCCCGAATCCATCGCCTTCTGCCGGAAGGCGGGCTTCGACTATGTCTCCTGCTCGCCCTTCCGCGTGCCGCTGGCCCGCCTGGCCGCCGCGCATCTGGCCATCACCGACCGCCGGGAAAGCGGCGTGACCTGAACCACCCGTTTGATTGAGCCGCCGCAAGAGCGGCGGCACGCTTTGTGTCACCTTCGCGGGCGAAGAGCCCGCGAAGGCTCCGCAGTGACGCTCCGCGCGGGGAGTATTTGGGCAAAGAAGAAACCGGCTTCGTCTTTGCAGAGATACGCGGGGGGGCCGAGGCCTGCCTCGGACCGGGGGCGGCGGCCCCCGCCGTCGCCCCCTTGCAGAAGGGGGCGCGATCATGCATCGCCCCGCCACCGGCTCTGCTAGACTGGGCCGCACGCTACCCCGGACAGACGCCATGACCACCGACATCCGCCTTGCCTTCGCCCACCCCGAAGAGCGCAGCCTCGCCTCGGCCNNCCCGGACCCGCGCGACCGCATTTCCCTGCGCGACCATGTGGTCGAGGCCGATATCGGTGCCTTCCAGAAGGAACGCGGCCACCGCCAGCGGCTGATGTTCAACATCGTGGTCGAGGTGCGCCCCATCGCCCAGCCCATCGACGACGATGTGGACCGCATCCTGTCCTATGACCGGCTGACCGAGGCGATTGCCGAGGAACTGGCGGCAGAGCGGCTGAACCTTCTGGAGACCCTGGCCGAGCGGGTGGCCGAACGCATCCTGGCCGAGCCCCAGGCGATGCGTGCCTTCGTGCGCATCGAAAAGCTGGACATCGGCCCCTACAAGCTGGGGGTCGAGATCGTGCGCTCGCGCGCCGAGACGCCGGTGCGCGCGCTGGCCGCCGATGGCACCGACAAGGCCGTGCATCCGCGCGTGGTCTTCCTCGACAACGCGGCGATTGCCGCGCCGGACCTGTCGGCCCGGCTGGACCGGCTGCTGGCNCGCCGCGATCCGCTGATCCTCGCCGTGGGCTTGCCGGACCTGCCCCGGCCCCAGACCGGGCACAAACCGACGCAGCGGCGCATCGACCTGCTGGCCATCGAGCAGAACGCCTGGGCGCTGGCCGCCCGCGACCCGCGCTGCGTGGTCGTCGCCACGCGGACCGAAATCGACTGGGCGATGAAGCGCGGCCAGACCGTGGTCTGGGCGCCCTCCAAGCTGGTGCTGGACGCGGTGGACGGCCCGACCTCGCGCGAGCCGGTGGCGCTGGCGCTGTGGCTGGCCGAGACGATGGCGGCGCGCTCGCTCACCGTTCACGGTGATGTTGCGCTGCCGGCGGGAAGCCGCGTGCCGGTCACGCGGGCGTGACCCCGCATCTTGCGTGACACCGGGCGCAGTCCTATCCCCGACCACATGATCTGCTACCGCCCCGTCGCGATGACCGATCCTGCCCGCCCCGCAGGCGCCCTGCCCCTGGCCGGGGGCGGNTGCTGGTTCGCCATGGTCGAGGTGCTGGAACGGGGCAGGGCGCCCCGTCTGATCGCGGCCCGCGACCTTTCNCCCGAGACGCGCGATACCCTTGCCGACCGCCGCCCCGATTTCGCGGGTCTGCCGATGGATCGGCCCCGCGTCATGGGTATCCTGAACGTCACACCCGACAGCTTTTCCGATGGCGGCCGCTTTCTGTCGCCGCAGGCCGCGCTGGTGCAGGCGCGGGCGCTGGCCGCCGCCTCGGACATGCTGGACATCGGCGGCGAAAGCACGCGGCCCGGCGCGGCAGAAGTGGCGGTCGCGGACGAAATCGCCCGCACCGCCCCGGTAATCGCCGCCCTGCGCGCAGCGGGNCTGGCCACGCGCATCTCCATCGACACCCGCAAGGCTCCGGTGGCCGCTGCCGCCCTGGACGCCGGCGCCGATGTCATCAACGACGTGGCTGCCTTCCGCTTCGATGCCGCGCTCGGCCCGCTGGCGGCTGCCAGGAACGCGCCCGTCATCCTCATGCACTCCATCGCCACGCTTACCACCATGCAGGATGCGCCCGCCTATGACGACGTGGTGCTGGATGTCTACGAGGCGCTGGCCGAACGCATCGCCCATGCGATGAGCCTGGGCATCCCGCGCGCCAATATCATGGCCGATCCCGGTATCGGCTTCGGCAAGACCGTCGCGCATAACCTTGCGCTTCTGGCCCGGCTGTCGGTCTTTCACGGCCTTGGCGTGCCGATCCTGCTTGGCGCCTCGCGCAAGCGGTTCGTCGGCACCATCGGCCAGGCCCCCGATCCGGCGCACAGGATGCCCGGCTCGCTGGCCGTGGCCCTGCACGGCGCGGCGCAGGGCATGCAGATGATCCGCGTCCATGACGCGCTTGAGACCGCCCAGGCGCTGGCGCTCTGGCGGGCAACCACGACAGGAGAAGAGGCATGAGCAGGAAACTCTTCGGCACCGACGGCGTGCGCGGCACGGCGAACAGCCACCCGATGACCGCCGAGATGGCGCTGAAACTCGGCGCCGCCGCTTACCGCTTCTTCCGCCGCGACGGCGCCGCCTCGGGCCACCGCGTGGTGATCGGCAAGGACACGCGGCTGTCGGGCTACATGCTGGAAAACGCGCTGACCGCCGGGCTTTGCTCCACCGGGATGAACGTGCTGCTGCTTGGCCCCGTGCCCACCCCCGCCGTGGGCTTCCTCACCCGCTCGATGCGCGCCGATCTGGGTGTGATGATCTCGGCCAGCCACAATCCGCACCAGGACAACGGCATCAAGTTCTTCGGCCCCGACGGGTTCAAGCTGTCGGACGAGGCCGAAGAGGAAATCGAGGCCCTCCTGGAAGCCGAACCCGAACTTGCCCCCGGCCAGATCGGCCGCGCGCGGCGCATCGAGGATGGCCGCGGCCGCTATCAGGAATATGCCAAGACCACCTTCCCGGCCCTGCGCCTGGACGGGCTGAAGGTGGTGATCGACTGTGCCAACGGCGCCGCCTACCGCGCCGCGCCCGAAGTGCTGTGGGAACTGGGCGCCGAGGTGATCCCGGTCGGCGTCAGCCCCAACGGCACCAACATCAATGACCGCTGCGGTTCCACCTACACCCAGACCGCGGCCGAGGCGGTGGTGGCCCATGGTGCCCATGTCGGCATCTGCCTGGACGGCGATGCCGACCGGGTGATGATCCTGGATGAACACGGGCAGGTTGCCGACGGCGACCAGATCATGGCGCTTCTGGCCACAAGGTGGGCGCATGACGGGCGGCTCAAGGGCAACACGCTGGTGGCCACGGTGATGTCGAACCTCGGCCTGGAACGCCACCTTGCCGCCAACGGGTTGCATCTGGAACGCACCCCGGTCGGCGACCGCTATGTCGTCGAGGCGATGCGCCGCGGCGGCTGGAACCTGGGCGGCGAACAGTCGGGCCATATCGTGATGACCGACTATGCCACCACCGGCGACGGCCTCATCGCCTACCTGCAGTTCCTGGCCGAAATGGCCCGCACCGACCGTGAGGCCAGCGAGCTGACGCGCCAGTTCCGCACCGTGCCGCAGATGCTGAAGAACGTCCGCTACGGCGAAGGCGCCCGCCCGCTGGAAGCCCCCGCCGTCATCGCCGCCATTTCGGGCGCCGAGGCGCGGATGAACGGCCGCGGCTTACTCCTGATCCGCAAGTCCGGCACCGAACCCCTGGTCCGCGTCATGGCCGAATGCGAGGACGAGGCGATGCTGGCCGAAGTGGTGGGCGACATTGTGCAGGCGGTGCAGGCGGCGGTCTGAGCGAAGGTCACGATTTTTCTGCGAAAGATCCGCCCCCGTCCAGCCGCAGGCCTTACGGCATCACCGTCACCATCAGGAAGGCCGCCGCCAGGGTCAGGTGAACCGCCCCCTGCAGGATCGTCGTCCGCCCGGTGCCCAGGGTCAGGATCGCCGCGAACAGCGTCAGCGTCAGCAGCGTCACCTGCGCCGGACTGACCCCCAGCACGATGGGCAGGCCAAAGGCCAGCGATATCGCCGCCACCGCCGNCAGCGTCAGCCCGATGGAGGCGATGCCCGAGCCAAGCGCCAGGTTCAGGCTGTTCTGCAACCGGTTTGCCAGCGCGGACCGCACCGCGGCAATGCTTTCCGGCAACAGCACCACCGCCGCGACCACCACCCCCGTCACTTCCGGCGGCAGCCCCGCCGCCGCCACCCCGGCCGCCAGCGGCGCCGACAGCGCCTTGGCCAGGATCACCACNNCGCAAACAGTGCCAGCAACAAAAGCACAAGGCTCTTCCGCGCCAGTGCGGTACGGCGGCGGGTGCGGTGTGCCCTCGCCAAGCGGACCCTGGTCCAGGAAATAGTCGCGATGCCGCACGGTCTGCACGAAGACGAAGGTGCCATACAGCCCCAGGGCCGCCACCGCGACCAGCGCCAACTGCCCCCGGCTATAGGCCGCGCCCCCGGCCGTGGTGGTGAAATCCGGCAGGATCAGCGCCAGCCCCGCCAGCGTGCCCAGCACCGCCAGCGCCGCCGCCGCGCCATCGGTGGAAAAGGGCTGTTCGCCATGCCGCCGCCCGCCCAGCACCAGACACAGGCCCACGATCAGGTTCAACACCAGCATCACCGTCGCCAGCACCGTGTCGCGCGCCACCGTCGGCCCGGCCACCGGATCGCCCAGCATGATCGACAGGATCAGCCCGACCTCGATCACCGTCACCGCCACCGCCAGCAGGATCGACCCGAAGGGCTCGCCCAGACGCAGCGCCAGCACCTCGGCATGGGTCACCGCGGCAAAGACCGACCCCAGAAGCAGCGGCACCGCCAGCGCCAGCACCACCCCGCCTTCGGCCAGATGCGTGAGCTTGACCAGCGCCAGACCCGCGCCCAACACCGGCACAACCAGGGTCCAGACCGGCAGATGACCCTTCTCGACATCCAGCACGTTTTAGCCCTCCCCGGCCGCGAACGACACTACCTCGTNCGCCCCCGTCTTGTGCAGCCAGTCCGGCAGGCGCAAGGGCGCCGTGCGGTCCGCCGGCAGGATCGGCGCATAGGCCACACCGCCGCGTCGCGCCTCCAGCTCGGCCTTCGCCGCCGCCCGCAGCCCGGCATCCGTCATCACGTCATAGCCCATGCCTGCCAGGATGCGCGCCGTATCCAGCGAGGCGCGGTCGCCGATGGACATGCCGCCGCAAGCCGTCACCGCCCAGGTGTGCAGCGAGGTGCCGATGCCAAAGCTCGGCCAGCCGAAGATGCCGACCGGGGCCACCCAACTGACGTCGCCCACATCGGTGCCGCCGCCCACGCGGAGGGCGCCCATCACCGGCAGCACCACGGTCGCCAGCCCCGCCTCGGGCAGGCCCATTTCCCTCTGGCACCCCTTGGCAAAGGCCTGCTCCGCCTCGGTCCAGACCGGCGGGCGCGCCTGCATATGCGCCTGCGCCAGCGCGATCATCGGCGCGTTGGGCAACAGGTCCAGCATGCCGTGGAACAGCATGTATTCCGACGCGGTCTGCGTCATCAGCGCCGCGCCCTCGGCCACCTGCCGTGTCCAGGCGACGATCTCTTCCACCTCGGCCCGGTCCTGCCCGCGCACCGTCAGCCAGACCTGAGCGAAATCCGGCACGATGTTCGGCGCCACCCCGGCGCTTTCATAGATGTAGTGCAGCCGCGCGGTCGGCCGCAGATGCTCGCGCATGAACTGGATGCCGGTGCCGAACAGTTCCGCCGCCTTCAACGCCGACCGCCCCTCCCAGGGGTCGTTGCTTGCATGGGCGGTGCGGCCACGGAAGACCACCTTCACCTGCGCGACCGCCGCCGTCATGATCTCGCCCGTCACCGCCACCGGCGCCGGGTGCCAGGCCAGCGCCGCGTCCAGATCATCGAACAGCCCGTCGCGCGCCATATAGACCTTCACACCCTCGGTCTCTTCCGCGGCACAGCCATAAACGCGGACCGTCCCCGGCGCGCCACTGGCCTGCATCATCGCCTTCAGCGCAATGGCCGCGCCGGTGCAGCCCGCGCCAAGCGCGTTGTGGCCGCAGCCATGGCCGTTGGTGTTGCCCGAAGGCGNCGGCATCGGGCGCGGCTCGGCGGCATTGCCCAGGTCGGGCAGGGCGTCATATTCCGGCAGAAAGCCGACAATCGGCCCGCCCGAGCCCTGGCTCCATTCGCTGACGAAAGCGGTGGGAAAGCCTGAGGTGCCGGTCGAAACCGTGCGGAACCCCGCCGCTTCCAGCTCGCGCAGATGTACCTTGGCCGATTGCACCTCTTCCAGCGACAGCTCCGCCAGCTCCCAGACCTCGCGGCTGATGCGCAGGATCGCGTCGCGGTGCCGCTCCACCGCCGCCTCGGCCGCGGCGACCGAAGCCGGGGCAGGGGCCTCGGCCCCGGCTGTCGTGGCTTCAGCCAGCACCAGGTCCGGTAACCCCAACCCCGCGCCGACCGCCGCGCCCGCGGCGGCCCCAAGACACCGCGACGCGACAAGCCCTTGTTCCCGATCGTCATGGAGCCGTCCCCTCTGTGCCGTTCGGGCGAATCGTAGCACCGTCATGCCGCGCGGCAAACATCACCCGCCACTGATGCCGACCACGTGACAGGGCCGCCGTTGGACAGGTGGCAGGGCGCCGGGTAGAACGGTCGCGGGCAATCAGGGGTGAGTTGCATGACCGACGAACCGAACGGCGCCATGACAGGGATCGACCGGCGCGCTTTCCTTGGGGCGACAGCCGCGCTTGCCGGAACCGCAGCCTCTTTGGCCGCGCCACAGCAGGCTCGGGCNCCAGGCGCCGCGCACCCTTCCGGGGGCACGGTTTTCACTGGCGATCTGGTCGGCGGCAAGCCGGTTGTCAGCCGCCTGAACACCGCCGACCTCGAACCCGGCAAGACGCACCTACTTTGTTTCCGTGGGGTGGAGCGGCAGTCCGGGCAGCCCTGCCTCGTATCGGTCATCGTTGCCAGGGGCGCCCGCCCCGGCAAGCGCCTCACCCTCACCAGCGGCGTGCATGGCGACGAGATGAGTTCCATCCAGACCGTACTGGCGGTGATGGCGCTCCTCGATCCCGCGCAGATGGCCGGAACGGTGATGGCGGTTCCCGACATCTCCGGCCCCGCCATCGACACCATGCAGCGCCGCTGGCCCAGCTGGTCGCGGGGCGCCGACCTGATCGACATGAACCGTGAATGGCCCGGAAACGAGAACGGCGCGACCACGGCCGGTCGCCATGCAGCCCTGCTCTTCAATCACTTGCTGGTTCCGAACTCCGACTTCGCCATCGACTTTCACACCGGCACCACGGGCATCGATGCGGCCGCCTTCAACATCGGCGACCGTCGCATCCCCGAAGTCCGGGCCATGATGGATCTCTTTCCGGTCGGCATGATCTTCGACAATCCGGTCTATCCCGGCGTCCTGCACAACGCCCTGATCGACGTGGGAATCCCCTGCTTCACNCCGGAAATCGGCGCGGCGCGCAGCCTCGACCTTCCGATGATCTCGCTGTTTGTCGAAGGCACGATGAACGTGCTCCGTCACCACGGCATCATTGGCGGACCGATGGGCCGAACCGGCGCGGACGCAGGCACCTACATCGGCAACAGCTCGTTCCCGGTCCTCGCCACGCGCGGCGGCTTCGTCGAATACCTCGTCGGCCTCGACGAGGCCGTCATGCCCGGCCAGAGGATCGCGATCCAGCGCAATACATTCGGCGAGGTGGTGGCGGACTATGCCAGCGGTGTCGAGGGCAAGGTGGCCGCGTTGCGCAGCGATGCCTCGGCCGAGCCTGGCAACGTGCTGGCCTTCATCCTGTTCAATGGCCCGACCGCAGAAGCAGCCGGGGCTACGCGGAATAGGCCGCCTTCTGCCGGGCGCCCGAAACGACGCGGGCGCCGCGTGCGCTTGGGCTGCGAGGGGACCGATCACGCTTACGGCCAGTCCGCCGTATCATGGTCGGGATGCTGGCGGCTGGACAGTCGGATCTTCTCGAACCGTTCCGGCGTGTCGCCGACACCGTTGTCGCCCTCACCCGTGGCCGTTTGCGGCAGAAAGGGCAGCTCGCCAAACCAGGGCTCGCGCGCCTCTATCCCGTACTGGGCCAGCGGCTTCACCTCGGAATGGCGGTCCAGCGAGCCGATCGACACGCCGATGCGGTGGGCAGATGCGAACCGGTAGAACAGCGGCGTGCCGCACTCCCGGCAGAACCCTCGCAGGGCCTCGTCCGAGCTCTGAAACCAGCCCGGCTCGCCGCGGGTGATGCGGAAGTCATCGGGAAACGTCCGCAAAGGCGCNNCGAAGAAGCTTCCGAACTGCTTCTGGCACATGCGGCAGTGGCAGATGCAGGCGTTGGCGGGTCTTTCCAACAATGCGTATCGCACGGCGCCGCACTGGCAGCCACCGGACCAGCTCTCGCTTTCCATGACGCTCTCCGCAGGCAGGGGGACGACCCCGGATCGCCGCAGGCTACCTCTGGCTTACCAGCACAAAGGGCCGGGGATTGCTCCCCGGCCCCGGTATCCGCAGGTCGGGTCTTCACCCCGCCATGGATCAGTTCCGCGCGCGGTCCACCATCTTGCCCTTGGAAATCCAGGGCATCATGGCGCGCAGCTTCTCGCCGACCTGCTCGATCTGGTGCTCGTCGTTGCGGCGGCGGGTGGCCTTGAAGAAGGGCTGGCCGACCGCATTTTCCTGCATGAACTCCGACACGAACTTGCCGGTCTGGATGTCCGTCAGCACCGCCTTCATCCGCGCCTTGGTCTCGTCATAGGGCAGGATGCGCGGCCCCGAGACATACTCGCCATATTCGGCGGTGTTCGAGATCGAGTAGTTCATGTTGGCGATGCCGCCCTCGTAGATCAGGTCCACGATCAGCTTCACCTCGTGCAGGCACTCGAAATAGGCCATCTCCGGCTCGTAGCCACNTTCGACCAGGGTTTCAAAGCCCATGCGGATCAGCTCGACCAGGCCGCCGCACAGCACCGCCTGCTCGCCGAACAGGTCGGTCTCGCATTCCTGGCGGAAGTTGGTCTCGATGATCCCCGACCGGCCGCCGCCGATGCCTGAGCAATAGGACAGCGCCAGTTCCATGGCCTTGCCCGAGGCGTCCTGGTGCACGGCCACCAGGCAGGGCACGCCGCCGCCCTTCACATATTCGCCGCGCACGGTGTGGCCCGGCCCCTTGGGCGCCATCATGATGACGTCCACGCCCTTCTTCGGCTCGATCAGCCCGAAGTGCACGTTCAGGCCATGGGCGAAGGCAATCGCCGCGCCTTCGCGCAGGTTGTCGTGGACATACTTCTTGTAGGTCTCGGCCTGCAGCTCGTCGGGCATGGTGAACATGATCAGGTCGGCCCAGGCCGCGGCCTCGGCAATGCCCATGACCTTCAGCCCTTCGCCTTCGGCCTTCTTGGCCGAGGGCGAGCCGGGGCGCAGCGCGATCACCAGGTTCTTCGCGCCGGAATCGCGCAGGTTCAGCGCATGGGCATGGCCCTGCGAGCCGTAGCCGAGGATGGCGACCTTCTTGTCCTTGATCAGATTCACATCGCAGTCGCGGTCGTAATACACGCGCATCGGGGCGCTCCTTCGTTGTTGGTGGCGCGCAGCATAGGGGTTTCCCGCCGATCCACTGTACATTCTTTGACAAATCTTGCCGGATCAGCGACAGGATCATGCGCCTTTCCGCCGTTTCATGATCCGATCATGCAGCTTGACGATACCGACCGCCGCATCCTGCGCCACTACCTCGCCGATCCCGCCGCCCCCGTGCCGCGCTGGCCGACCGCGCTGGCGTCACCCCGGCCACGCTTGGCCGCCTGGACCGCCTGCGCGCTTAAGCGGCGTGATCCGCGCCGAACGCGCCATCATCGACTGGCGCAAGCTTGGTTACGAGGTCGAGGTCTCGCTGCGCTTCACCCTCGACAAGACCAACCCGCGCGCCTTCGATGAATTCATCACCGCCGCTCGCAAGGTGCCCGAAGTCACCGCCATCGAAACCTTCCTCGGCCGCGTCGGCGTGCGCCTGAATGTCATCGCCCGCGACATGGGGCATTGGCAGGACATCTACCGCCACCGCATCCTGACGCTGCCCCATATTGCCGAGGTCGAGGCGCTGATGCTGGTCTCCACCATCCGCGAGGGCGAGGCGCTTCCCATATGATCGATCTCGACGACCTCGACCGCGCGCTCCTGCGCGTGCTGGCTGAAGATGGCACGCTTGGCGCCGGCGAACTGGGCCGCCGCCTTGGACTCAGCCAGCCCGCCGCCTGGCGCCGAGTGAAGCGGCTGCAGGACGCCGGCGTCCTGGTACCTNNGCGGGTGGAGGTGGACCGCGCCGCGCTCGGCTTCGGCGTGACGGTATTCCTGGGGGTGAAGCTCGCCACCAAGGGCCGCGTCAGCCTGGAGGATTTCGAACGCGCCGTGACGGCCATCCCCGAGGTACAGGTGGTCCAGCACGTCCTCGGCCTCTTCGACTACCGCCTGCGCGTCGTCGCCCGCGACATTGCCGATTTCGAACGCGTGCTCCGTCGCCGCATCATGACCCTGCCGGGTCTGGGCCAGGTCGAGGCCAACGTGCTGCTGACGGAAGAGCGCCGCCCCGGCCCTCTCGGCCAGGGCTGACGCCCGATGCCTCCCCTCTCCCGTGGGAGAGGGCGGGGTGAGGGTCCGTCACAACCCAAGCGCCGCTTCGGCCCGCCGCGCCTCGGCCTCGCGCGCGGCTTCGATCCGGGCGCGGTTGCGGCGGTTCACCTCGTACAGGATGGCCAGCACCAGCGTGAAACAGATCAGCAGGAAGGCCAGCGCATTGATGGTGGGGGTGATCCCCGAGCGTACCTTCGAGAACACATAGACCGTCAGCGTATCGGCCCCGCCCCGCGTGAACTGCGTGACGTTGAAGTTCTCGATCGACTGGAAGAAGGCCACCGCCGCCCCCGCGCCGATGGCCGGGTACAGATGCGGCAACAGGATGCGCCGCATCACCTGCGCATGGCTCGCGCCCAGGTCCAGCGCCGCCTCTTCCAGCCCGGCATCGAAACTTTGCAGCCGCGCCAGCACCAGAAGCATCACCATCGCGGCGATATAGCTGACCTGGCCCAGCACCGACAGATGCAGCCCGGGAATGAAGGGAAAGGGCTTGTCCTCGCCGAACAGCATGCCCCNCATCTTCGTCCACAGGATCACCGTCGAGACGCCGATCACAACGCCGGGGATAAGGATGGTCGAGATCATCAGCCCGTACAGCACCGTCCGCACCCGGTAGGCGATGGAGTTGATCAGGATCGCCGCCGCCGTGCCGACGATGATCGAGATCACCGCCACCGCAATCGCCACCAGGATGGTGTTGCGGAAGGCCACCCACATCCGCTCATCCGCCCACAACTCGATGAACCAGCGCGAGGTCCAGCCCTTCCAGGGCACGATCGAGGGCAGCTTGTTGTCGTTGAACGCCGCCCCCGACATCACCGCCAGCGGCGCCAGCATGTAGATCAGGAACAGGAAGGTATAAAGATGCGCCAGCGTCAGTCTCAGCTTGTGCATGTCCCGCCCCTCACTTCGCAATATCGGACAGCTTGACGCGGAACGCCCACATGGCGATCGACACGAAGACCGTGCACAGGATCAACAGCAGGAAGGCATAGGCCGAGGCGGTGTTCCAATCCAGCGCGTCGTTGAACCACTGGTTGATGGTCTGGGTGAACCATTGCGACGTGGTGGATCCCAGGATCGTCGGCACCAGCAGCGACCCCGCCGACAGCATGAACACCATCACGCAGCCGCTTGCGATGCCCGGCTTGGCATGGGGCAGCACCACCCGCCAGTGAATGCGCCACCACGATGCCCCCAGATCCTCGGCGGCCTCGATCTGGTTGGTGTCCAGCGAGGAAATTGCGTTGTAGATCGGGAAGATCATGAACAGGACGTAGGTGTAGACCAGCCCGATCACCACGCCGTTGTAGCCCACGATCCAGCGTTCCGGTGCGTCGATCACCCCCAGGGCCAGCAGCAGCGAATTCAGCGGTCCCTTGAATGCCAGGATGATCCACCAGGCAAAGGCGCGCAGCACTTCCGACACCCAAAGCGGCACGAACAGCAACAGCAAAAGCGTCGGCAGCGTCCTCGGCCGCACGATCTTGGCCATGTAATAGGCCAGGGGATAGGCGATGACGAAGCAGACCACCGTCACCACGACCGAATACCAGATCGTCAGGAAGAAGGTGAACACATGCACCGGCACCCGGAACGACAGGCCCAGGAATCGGGCGTCGATGATGCCGTCGAACACCTTCATGTAGTTGTTCAGGCTGTAGGTGTCCTTCGGCCNCCCGATCTCGGTCACCGGCAGATAGGGCCGGAACGCGGCCTCGAACAGCGTCAGGTTCGGCACGATCACCAGCATCACCAGCCAGAAGGCCACCAGCAGGCAGAAGATTGTGGTCAGCCCCACGCCATAGCGGCGGATCAGATCCTGCATGGTTACCTCCGCGTATCGGCGTCAGGCAGGATCGAGGCGCGGGCGGCGTCAAAGCTCATCCAGACCTGCGCGCNCAGTGGCGGCACCGTGGCCATGCCGTCATTGCGGATCTCGGCCACCAGCACCTTGCCCTTGGCCGAGACGGCATGGACCGCGATGAAATTGCCCTCGAAGGAGATGTCGGAGATCGTGGCGGCCACTGAGTTTTCCGCCGCAGCCGCGGTCGAGATCACCATGTGTTCCGGCCGGACGTACAGCTTCACGTCGCCGCCCTTGGCCTGTTCGCCCAGGCGCGCCCGCAGCGGCCCCTCTTCGGTGTCGAAGGCCGCCATGCCGCTTACCGTGTTGCCCACCGTGCCGGTGAAGATGTTGTTCTCGCCCACGAAGCTGGCGACGAAGCCGTTCACCGGGTTGTTGTAGATGTTGCGCGGGTCGGCGATCTGCTGGATGCGGCCCTGGCTCATCACGCCCACCCGATCCGACATCGCCAGCGCCTCGCCCTGGTCGTGGGTGATGTAGATGAAGGTCACGCCCGTGCGCTTCTGGATGGCGCGCAGCTCGGCGCGCATGTGCTGGCGCAGCTTCAGGTCCAGCGCCGACAAGGGCTCGTCCAGAAGCATCACCTGCGGCTCCACCGCCAGCGCGCGGGCAATCGCCACGCGCTGCTTCTGGCCGCCCGACAACTGGCTCACCATCTTGTCGGCGGCGCCGGGCAGGTCCACCAGCTTCAAGAGCTCTTCCGCCTTCTTGCGCCGCGTCGCCTTGTCGACGCCGCGCACCTCCAGCCCGAACGAGATGTTCTCCCAGATCGTCATCAGCGGGAACAGCGCCAGGTTCTGGAAGATCAGCGCGGTCGGGCGCTGATNCGGACGCTGCCCGCGCACATCCTTGCCGCCGATGCGGATCACCCNCTGCGTCGGCTCGATGAAGCCCGAGATCATGCGCAGGATGGTGGNTTTGCCACAGCCCGACGGCCCAAGGAACGAGAAGAACTCGCCGGGCTGGATGGACACATTGGCATTGTCNNGGACGGCCCGGAAGGTGCCGAAGTCGCAGCAGACGTTCTGAAGATCAATCCCGGCGCTCATCGCGTCGTCGTCCCCCTGGTGATTATCGTTTTTGCCTGCAGGCTAGCAGGGCATTCCTTTCCGGCAAGGGCTCTTGCCGGACAATCGGGGCCGAAGGCCCCGGCAACGGCTGCGCCGGACCCGAAGGCCCGGCGCAGGTCGGTCTGCCCGTGGATCAGGCAGCCTTGTACTTGTCGGCGTATTCGGTGCGCTTGGCGATGAACTCGGCCGACTGGTCGGGCCACCACCACAGGGCCTTCAGCGCGGCATCGTCGAAGGTGCNCGCATAATAGGCCGAGACATCGGGGTTCATGAAATCGCCCGAGCCCTTGCCCACCGGGTTGGACGAGAAGGCGGTCGCCCACATCGCCGAGCCTTCCGGGGTCGAGACGAACTTGGCGAATTCATGCGCCTGGTCGATGTTCTTGGCGTTCTTCATCAGCACAAAGCCCTGGTGCCAGGCAAAGGCGCCTTCCACCGGCGCGATGTACTTGAAGCCGTCGTTGCGCAGGTTGAAGCCGGTCGAATCCCAGCACAGGCCGATGGTCGCGCCGTTGGCGGTAAAGCCGGCATTGGCCTCGTTCTCGCCCGACCACCACTGCACCACATTGCCCTTGGCCTTGATCGCCTCGGCCAGCGCGATGTCCCACAGCTCGGTCATCGCCGCCATGTCGGTGTAGCCGTCCATCCACGGGCGCGGCAGCTTGCCCTGGGCGTCCAGCCAGCGGCCCATGGCGGCCAGCGTCGAATGCGGGCGCAGCACGGCCTGGTTTTCCGGGTTGAACAGGTCACCCAGCGANNGCGAGGACAGCTTGGCATCGGCCGCATTCACGACCAGCGCCTCGGTGCCCCAGTTCGACGGCACATAGAACAGCTCGCCCCCGGCGCGCGACCGCTCGCCCGCCGACCCGTCGGCCAGGCCCGGCAGATAGTTGTCCATGGCCAGCTTCGCGGCATCCCACGGCGCCAGCAGGCCGTTCGAGTTCCAGCCGCCCCAACGGTCGATGGTCGGCTCGATCACGTCGATGCCACCGGCTTCCAGCGCCACCTTGGCTTCGGCAAACATCGTGTCCTGGTCGGGCAGTTCCTTGAAGTTCACCTTGATGCCGGTGGCCGCCTCGAAGGCCGGGAACACCTTGCTTACCAGGTCGGGATNAGTAGCCCAGCCGGTGAAGTTGATTTCGCCCGAAGAGGCCAGCGCCTTGGACGAGATGATCGAGGGCGCCGCCAGAAGGCNCACGCCGATGGCCGAGGTGCGCAGGAAGCTGCGGCGGCTCACGGTCGTTTGGGTGGGTTTCACGGTCATTCTCCCTTTGGTTCGCCCGGACCGGGCGTTGTGACTTCGGTGCTTGTCGGGCGCACCGTCGCGTGGGCAGTTCTGAGACGGGCGCATGACAGCCGCATGACGCCGCCCCGGGGACCGCCGACACCTCATTACGCTGCGGTAATTATCGCCTGTCAACGAAGCTGCGATGCCGCATTGCGAAATTTGTCGGCATGCGAACGATTATTCTCCAGCCTTCCCCGCCGCAGCCCCGCCTTTCCCCGCCGGTTGTCGCGGACACATCTGCGCGACCCATGGGCGCCCCGGCCGATGCCGCACCGCCATCGCCTTGCGCTTGGCCGGGGCCGACTATAGGTTGCCGTCCGATTTCGCCGGGGCTTTTCCCGGCCGACCGGAGGTTTGCCCATGTTCGTCACCCCGCCTATGCGCAGGACGCCGCCGGTGCGGCTGGCATCATGACCAGCGGCCTCGTGCCGATGATCCTGATCGTCGTCATCATGTATTTCCTGATGATCCGCCCGCAGCAGAAGCGCCTGAAGGAACACAGGGCCATGGTCGAGGCCCTGCGCCGCGGCGATCAGGTCGTGACCCAGGGCGGCATCCTCGGCAAGGTCACCAAGGTGCAGGAAGACGGCATCATCGAGGTCGAGATCGCCGAAGGCGTGAAGGTCAAGATCATGCGCGCCACCATCACCCAGGTCCTGTCCAAGACCGAACCGGCCGCTGCGGCCTGACGAGACCCAGCCATGCCCCATACCCCGCTCTGGAAACGCATCCTGGTCTGGGCGGTGGTCCTGGCGGGACTCGTCTTCGCCATGCCGAACCTGTTCTACGGCCGCGTCGAACAGCACAATGACGCGCTGGCCGCCGCCGCCCGTGCCAGCTTCACCACCGCCGAACAGCAGGCCCAGATCGACCTCTGGCCGGACTGGCTGCCCTCGGGTCTGGTGAACCTCGGCCTCGACCTGCGCGGCGGCGCCCATCTTCTGGCCGAAGTCCAGGTGCAGGACGTCTACAAGACCCGCATGGACACGCTCTGGCCCGAGGTGCGCGATAGCCTGCGCACCCTTCGCGACCAGATCGGCGCCGTGCGCCGCCTGCCCGCGCCCGACGGCACGCTGAAGGTCGCCATCGANAAACCCGCTGCNCTTGAAGCCGCGGTCCAGGCGGTCAAGGCCCTGGCCAGCCCCGTCGTCTCNCTCACCGGCGTCGGCCAGAACGACATCGACGTGACGGTGGAAGGCTCCGACATCGTCATCCAGCTGTCCGAGGCCGAACGGGTCGCCACCGACAACCGCACCATGGCGCAAAGCCTGGAAATCATCCGCCGCCGGGTGGACGANGGCACCCGCGAACCCACCATCCTGCGCCAGGGCACCGACCGCATCCTGATCGAAGTGCCGGGCATCGGCTCGGCCGCCGAACTGAAAGAGCTGATCGGCACCACCGCCAAGCTGACCTTCAACCCGGTGGTGCGCCGCACCGCGAACAAGGACGAAGACCCCGGCCCACGCAACCGCCTGCTGNNCTTGGCGATGAACGAACAGGGCGTCTACTACGTCATCGAAGACGCCCCCGTGGTCTCGGGCGACGACCTGATCGACGCCCAGCCCGCCTTCGACCAGAACAGCCGTCCCTCGGTGAACTTCCGCTTCAACACCACCGGCGCCCGCGCCTTCGGCGATTATACCGCCCAGAACATCGGCGCNCCCTTCGCCATCGTGCTGGATGACGAGGTCATCTCGGCCCCCACCATCCAGAGCCACATCCCCGGCGGCTCGGGCCAGATCACCGGCTCGTTCACCGTGGAAGAGGCGAACCAGCTGGCCGTCCTGCTGCGCGCNGGCGCGCTGCCCGCCAAGATGAACTTCCTGGAAGAGCGCACCATCGGCCCGGAACTCGGCGCCGATTCCATCGCCGCTTANCCCAAGGCCGCGGTGATCGCGCTCATCGCCGTCTCGCTGTTCATGATCGCCTCCTACGGCCTCTTCGGCCTCTTTGCGACCATCTCGCTCGGCATCAACATGGCGCTGATCTTCGGCGTGCTTTCGGCCATCGGGGCCACACTTACCCTGCCCGGCATCGCTTGCATCGTGCTGGTCATCGGCATGGCGGTGGATGCCAACGTGCTGGTCTTCGAACGCATCCGCGAAGAGCTTCGCCACGCCAAGGCGCCGATGCGCGCCATGGAACTGGGCTATGAACGCGCCTTCTCGGCGATCTTCGATGCCAACGTCACCACGCTCATCACCGCGGGCGTGCTGTTCTTCATCGGCGCTNNAAGCCCGGTGCGCGGCTTCGCCGTCACCCTGGCCGTCGGCATCTTCACCTCGGTCTTCACCGCGCTCTACGTCACGCGGGCCATCGAGGAGATCTGGATGCGCCTGCGCCAGCCCAAGACCATCACCGTGTAAGGAGGGCAATCCATGGCCTGGCGTCTGCGACTTGCNCCCGAAAAGACCAATATCGACTTCTTCCGCCACCAGTGGCTGACCTTCGGCGGCTCCATGGCGCTGATGGTTCTGGCCTTCCTCGCCTGGGGCCTGATGGGCCTGAACTACGGCATCGACTTCAAGGGCGGCACCACGATCCGTACCGATTCGGTGAATGCCGTGGATGTCGCCGCCTATCGCGCCGCCCTGGAAGAACTGCCGCTCGGCGACATCGCCATCACCGAGGTCTTCGACACCAACTTCGGCCCCGACCAGCATGTCGCCCAGATCCGCATCGCGGCGCTGGAAAAGACCGATGCCGTCTCGCCCGAAACCATCACCCAGGTGAAAGAGGCGCTGACCGCCGTCGATCCGCAGATCACCTTCGCCGCGGTGGATTCGGTCGGCCCCAAGGTCTCGGGTGAACTGGTCTGGTCCTCGGTCCTGGCCGTGGCCGCCACTTCGGTCGGCATCCTTCTGTACATCTGGCTCAGGTTCGAATGGCAGATGGCCGTGGGCGCCGTGCTGGCGCTTCTGCACGACGTCTTCATCACCATCGGCATCTTCGCGGTGTTCCAGCTGAAGTTCGACCTGACCATCGTGGCGGCGCTCCTGACCATCCTCGGCTACTCGATCAACGACACCGTGGTGGTCTTCGACCGGCTGCGCGAGAACCTCACCAAGTACAAGGCGATGCCCCTGCGCGACGTGATGAACCTCTCGGTGAACGAAACCCTCAGCCGCACGCTGATGACCTCGGTCACCACGCTGATCGCGGTCGGCGCCATGCTGATCTTCGGCGGCGACGTGATCCGCGGCTTCACCTTCGCCATCTTCATGGGCGTGGTGCTGGGCACCTATTCCTCGGTCTTCGTCGCCAAGAACCTCGTGCTGTTCATCGGCCTCGACCGCAGCGAAAAGCCCAAAGGCGGCAAGGGCGCCGCGGACCACGAATTCGCCAATATCGACGCCTGACATGCGCCTGACCGAAATCGAATACGGTCAGGCCCAACCCATCCAGGGCTACGGCCCCGGCTTCTTCCGGCTGGACGGAAAGGTGCTGCGCGGCCCCTGGCTCATCACTCCCTGGGATGCCNNACCCTGGGGCGGGCTCGAGGACACCGCAACGCCGTTGACGCTGGTAAGCCGCATCGACGTGCTGCTTCTTGGCATGGGCAGTGCCATCGCCCACCCGCCTGCGGCCTTCAAGGCCGCGCTGGAAGCCGCCGGCATCGGCGTCGAGCCCATGGCCTCNCCCGCCGCCTGCCGCACCTACAACGTGCTCCTCGGAGAAGGCCGCCGCATCGTCGTGGCGCTCCTGCCGGTGGACTGACCGCACGGATTTCTGCGAAAATCCTCGCCCCGCATCGGGCGTCGCGCCGAGGAGGGTAGGGTGGGTGAAACCCACCCAATCGGCGCCCATGCCACCCCTCCGACGGCCCGAACCGACCACCGCAATCCCTAGGTAGGGTGCGTGCTCGCACGCACCGGTCGTTGGAGAACCCGCGCACGGGAGGAAACGGCTCGGTGCGTGCAAGCACGCACCCTACCGCTCGCTACCTCCGTATGAAGTCACCCATGCGAACGAGTCGATAGAATGGAGCACTACCGGAACTTCCGGTAGCCGGGCCAAGTGCAGGTTCCGGGAATGGGTCAAGCCAGCTGAGTATAGAGTCCAACTCTTGCCTGGTGACCGCGTCATCCGTCACCTCCAGCGTCACCGACTTCAGCCTCACCCNCGGTCCGAAGCTCGCGGCAAGGTCGTCCGGATCGACCAGTTGCACACTCGACGGGTCGGTAATGTCGCCAAACGTCACCAGCATGGGATACTGATACGCGGGCACCGCGATCACCCCCGCCGCCCGGTCGCGCCTGTCGCGGACCTCGTCGAACAGCGCGCCGTCGATCACCCGGCCCTCGCGCCCGGCAATCGAGGCGGCGGCGACCGAGCCCATGAATTCCGTCGTCCCCGCCCCCTTCAGCAGCGCAAACAGGTAGCGGCCCGGCGTGACCTCGACCACCACCGCCTCGCCGGTCAGGTCGTAATCCCAGCCCATGCCGTCGGTGCGGATCCAGTGCTTGCGCCAACTGACCTGGCTGACCGACGCGCCCGAGACCTCACNCCGCTTGCTGCCGACCGTGACGGTCAGCTTCTGGCGCCAGGAATAGCGCTCGCAGCCGGTGAGGGTCAGGAGGGCGAGGATGAGAAGCGGGACGAGGAGGAGCTTCCTCATGCGGCGCCCTCCGCCATCGCAACGGCATCCCCAGGAAAACAACGGGCGACCGATCCCGAACCGCCGATCCGACCGCCGTCAACACTCGCACACCTTCCCCAGACCGGTCAAACCTGCCCCGAATCCCTACCCGACAAGTCCTGACGCCGCCTTGCGTCCAGCGCGAGCGGGACGGATGGACATACCCGCTTCAGTCACTTGGCTGCCATCACAGGCCGGGCAGGGGGCCTCGTCGCCCCGGATCGGCTGTCCGAGGGCGCCTGCCCTCGGACAATTCTTAAGTCCAAGTTAATTCGCGTCCGCAACCCATTGATATTGCGGCATTCGAAAAGCGTCCGAGCTCGACGCCCTCAGACCGTGTACAGGTACAGGTCGTAGTCCACCTCGGACACCGTCCGCATCACCTGGGCATATTCGGCGGCCTTGATCGCCGTGAAGGTCCGATGCATGTCCTCGCCCAGGGCCTCCTTCAGGAAGGCCGAGCCCTTCGCGGCCTCGATGGCCATGCGCCAGTCCACCGGGATCGCCGCATCCTCGCCACCCTCGTAGCCGTTGCCCTTGGTCTCGGGGCCGGGGTCGATCTTGTTCTTCAGCCCGTGCCGGATGCCCGCCAGCACCGTGGCCGCCACCAGATAGGGCTTGGCATCCACCCCCGCCTACCGATGCTCGATCCGGCGCGCCTTGATGTCCCCGGCCGGGATGCGCAGGGCGACCGAGCGGTTGTTCACCCNCCAGGTCGGGCTGACCGGCGCATAGGACTGGCTGGCGAACCGCCGCCAGCTGTTGGCATGGGGCGCAAAGACCAGCATCGACTCGCCCATGGTGGCGCGCAGGCCCCNCAGGGCGTGAAGGATGGTCTCGTTCCACTTGCCCTCTTCCGCCTCGACAAAGACGTTGATCCCCGAAGCGTCCCGCATCGAGACATGGAAATGCATCCCCGACCCGGCATANNGATCCTCGCTCGGCTTGGCCATGAAACAGGCCGTCACCCCATGCAGCCGCGCCTGCATCCGCACGATCCGCTTCAGCCGCATCAGATCATCCGCCGCCTGCATCACGTCTTCCCGGTAATGCAGGGTCAGCTCATACTGGCCCGGCGCGTATTCCGAGATCATGGTCTCCGCCTTGATCCCCGCCTTCGCCGCCCCGGCGTAGATGTCGTTGAAGAGCGGCAGCATGCCGTGCAGGTGGTCCACCGAATAGACCTCGGTCTTGTGGCTCGCCCGCCCGTCCAGCACATCCGCCGCCANCTGCACCTTGCCATCCGCCCCGCGCTGGTTCGACAGCAGGAAGAACTCCAGCTCGAACGCCCCCGCCGGATACAGCCNCTCGGCCGCCAGCGCATCCACCTGACGCTGCAGGGCGTGGCGCGGGTCCGAGGTCATCTTGGCGCCGTCCAGATCGTACATCGACATGAACACCTCGCCCCGGGGCGGCACTGTGCCATGCAAGGGCACCAGCGTGCCGGGGATCGGCCAGGCGCGCAGGTCGCCGTCGCCCTGGTCCCAGATCAGCCCGGTCTCGTGGACATCCTCGCCGCAGATGTCGAGCCCCAGGATCGAGATCGGCAGGTGCTTACNCGACTTGTACAGCGACAGAAGCTCGTGCTTAGNGATGATCTTGCCCCGGCCGATGCCGTTCGAATCGTGCAGCACGATGTCGAAGGCTTCAATCTCGGGATGGGCAGCCAGAAAGGCTTCTGCCTCGGCCACGGTCGAACCGGAGGGGCTGGTCGTCAGGGTCATGTCGTTCANTCTCAGGCTGTCGCCTCTTCGGCGAAAAGTTCGGTCATCACATCGTTGAAGGCAGCAATCAGCCGGTCGACCTGACGTTTTCGCGTGGCCGGGCTGATCAGCATCATGTTGTGGAACGGCGCGATCAGGCAGCCGCGGTTCAGCAGCGCCACATGCACCGCCTGCTCCACCTCGGGCACATGCGCCCCCGCCGCCTCGGCCCCGTTCTGCAACGGCCCCGGCGCACAGATGAACTCGACCCGCGCGCCGACGCGCACCACATGCCAGGGCGCCTTGTGCCGCTCGATCGCGCGGCGCAAGCCACGGCTCAGACGTTCGGCCAGCTTCTCCATGTGGTCATAGGCCTTGGGCACCATCACCTCGCCCAGGGTCGCCTTCAGGCAGGCGAACTGCATCGGGTTGGCCGACAGCGTGGTGCCCATGCCCGAATGGCCNCGAGGCTCGGTTGGCATTGGCCACCCTGTACCGCTCGGCCACCTCTTCCGTCATGCCCCAGACCGAGGTCGGCATGCCCCNCGCCACGCATTTGCCCACCACGAACATGTCGGGCGACAGCGAATGCACAGCCGTGTAGCCGCCAAGGCCCGAGGAAATCGTATGGGTCTCGTCGATGATCAGAAGCGTGCCATAGCGGCGCGACAGGGTGCGCAGCCCGTCATGGAAGCCCGCNNCGCCAGGCACCATGCAGGAATTGGTCATCACCGGCTCGGTCAGGATCGCTGCCACGTCACCCTTGGCCAAGGCGGCCTCGACCGCGGCCAGATCGTTGAACTCGACGCAGACCGCGCCGGTGGTCAGGTCGGCGAACTGGCCCAGCAGACCGGGCCGGTTGATGGTGTTCCCCGCCTCGTCCAGCGTCACCATCGCATCGTCCACGGTGCCGTGATAGCAGCCGTTGAACACCAGGATTTTCGGCCGCCCGGTGACGGCGCGCGCCACACGGATGGCAAAGCGGTTGGCATCGGTCGCGGTGGTGGCGATCTGCCAGCGGAAATTGCCAAAGCGCTCGCACAGAAGCCGCCCGGCCTCCAGCGCCTCCTCGGTCGGCAGCATGTAGGTCAGCCCGCGCCCGGCCTGCCGCCGGATCGCCCGCGCCACCGGCTTCGGCGAATGGCCGAACATGCTGCCGGTGTCGCCCAGGCAGAAATCGTCCACCTTGTTGCCGTCGATATCGACCAGCACCGCGCCCTCGGCCTTGGCGACCAGCGGCAGGTGCGGCATCGGCCAGTCCTTCATCCAGTGCAGCGGCACCCCGTCCAGGAAGACGCCAGCGCNGGCCAGAGCTTCATGCGCCTTGGGATGCGCCGCGCTGAACCGTTTCGCCTCGCGCGTGGCCATCGCGTCCAGCCGGTCGCGGCGCACACCGGCAATCAGGTCGGGGGAAATCGGGTCGGTCGGCATCGGGCACTCCTTCGTCGCGCCCTCTATGCCTTGTAATTTGATCAAATTCAAGCGCGACAGAACGGCCCGCCACCGCCCCTTCATCTTGGCCCAAATACCCAGGAACGGCGGCCACCGGTCTCGCCGACTGTTCGACAAAGCGGTGGTCGCGGGGCTGACCGCTGCGGCAACGCCAGCCAACGGGCGAGCGGCGGGGGGCGGGGGGCTTGCCCCCCGCCCCCCGCGACCACCATCCAGATCAGCCCTTCACATCCGCCGCAGCGGCCACCACGGCCTCGGCGATGAAATCCAGCTCGGCCAGCGTCAGCCGCACCGGCAGCCGCACGTCGCAGGCGCGCATCAGCATGGCGCGGGTTTTCGGCAGCTCGGGCAGATCGCCCAGGAATTGCCAGTTCCAATAGGCCCGCGCATTGCCTTCGGACAGGCCGAAGACCTGCACCGACACGCCGCGCGCCTTGGCCGCCGACTGGAAGCCAAGCGCCTGCGCGTCGGTCCAGTCGCCCACCAAATTGAACTGGATCGAATCGGGCGCGCGCTCTTCCGGCGCCAGCGCCTCGGGCACCTCCAGCCAGGGGCTGGCGTTCAGCCGCGCCGCCACATGGTCATGGTTCGCCCGGCCCTTCTCCACCCGTTCCGCCACCAGCGGCAGTTGCGGCCGGATCACCGCCGCCGACAGGTTCTGCAGACGCTGGTTGTACAAGGGCAGCTTGTTCTGCCAGTGGCCAAAGCTGTTCTGCAGGCCCGGATGCTTTTTCCAGTTCTGCTCATAGGCGCCCGACATGATCACCGCCCGCGCGGCAATCTCGGGGTCGTCGGTGATCAGCATGCCGCCTTCGCCGGCGTTCACCAGCTTGTAGGACTGAAAGCTGAAGCAGCCCACCTTGCCCAGGGTGCCGATCTTCTTGCCGTTCCACAACGTGCCCAGGGAATGCGCCGCATCCTCGATCACCGGAATGCCCGCGGCATCGCACAGCGCCAGGATCGCATCCATGTCGCTGGTGTGCCCGCGCATATGGCTGATCATCACCGCTCCCGCGCCGGGCAGCTTGGAGGCGAAATCCTCCATGTCCACGCGGTAGTTGTCACCCACTTCCACCAGCACCGGCACGCAGTCGGCATGGACAATGGACGAGGGCACGGCGGCAAAGGTGAAGGCCGGGATCAGCACCTTGGCGCCCTTCGGCAGGTCCAGCGCCTTCAAGGACAGGAACAGCGCGGCGGAACAGGAGGCGACGGCCAGCGCATAGCGCACGCCCATCAGCTCGGCGAACTCGGCTTCCAAGAGGGCGACGGGGGCACCTTCCGGCGCCGTATAGCGGAACAGGTCACCCGAAAGCAGCAGCCGGTCGATCTCGGCCCGCGCCGCCTCGGGGATCGGTTCGGCGTCGTGGACATTGGGGGCGATTGTCTGTCCGTCGGGGGCCATGTGCAGCCTTCCTTAATCTGTCTTTTCGGAATGCTGTAAATCACCCCCGCGCGACTCGCCAGTGGCAATCGCATGACGGGCGGATGACGGAACCTCTGCCAGCAGCCCTTTGCTCAGATCAGCAGTCCTGCCGCGCCCTCGTGGCGCAGAAGAAACACCTTCGTCTCCACCCCGCCCGCCGCCGAAAACCCGCCCAGGCCATTGGCGCCCAGCACCCGGTGGCAGGGCACGATCACCGGCAGGGAATTGGCGCCGCACGCCTGCCCCACCGCCTGCGCTTAAGANNCGCCAAGCCGCTTTGCGATGGTGCCATAAGTCGTGGTCTCGCCGAAGGGAATGGCCAGCATCTCGCGTTGCACCTGACCCACCAGCCCGTCGGACAGCGCCAGCGGCAGGTCGAAGACCCGCCGTTCCCCGGCGAAGTACTCCGCCAGCTCCGCCGCCGCCCGCGTCAGCAGCTCCGACCCGCCCTCGGGCACCGCCCGCGACCAGGTCAGCCGCACCAGCCGCCCGTCCGCTTCCTCCACCACCAGCGGCCCGACCGGCGAGGGCACCGAAACCCTCATGCCCGCCGCCCCTCGGCCAAAGGCCGGAACGCCTCGCGCAGCATGTCGGCCAGCCCCTCCACCGCGGGCGAGGTTCCCAGCGGATTGCGCCGCAGGATCACCCGCGCCGAGTCGATCATCGGAAACCCGTCCGCCGCCGTCAGCTCGCGGCACCCCGGCGGAATGGTCGACCGCGAGATCGCCACGATGGCCAGCCCATTCGTCACCGCCACCCGCAAGGCGCCCGCATCGTTGCACTCGAAGGCCACGCGCCAGTCAAAGCCCTGCATGTCCAGCGACCGCGCCGCAAAGTCGCGCCACCATTCCGAGCCGATATAGGTCGCCACCGGCACCGGTAAGCGCAGGTGCTGGTCATGCGCCGTGGCCGTGGCCCAGATCGTCGGGTCCACGCACAGAACTTCGCCCTCGGCCGTATAGGTCCAGTCGTAGATTACCGCGATGTCGATCTCGTCCCGCGCCAGCGCCTCCTGCAGATGCTCGGTATGGTCGCAGCGCACCGACACCGCCACGTCCGTATGGCGCTCGTCAAAGGCCGCCAGCGCCCGCGGCAGCACGTTTCCCGAATACTCATCCGGGATGCCCACCCGCACCGGCCCCGACAAGGGCTTTTCGCGCAGCGCCAGCGCCGCCTCGTCCAGCAACGCCACCACGCGCCGCGCATAGGGCTCCAGCTGCTGCCCGCGCGGCGTCAGCCGCACCCCGCGCGGCAGGCGTTCAAACAGCGGCTGGCCCAGGCTTTCCTCCAACCGCTTGATCTGCAAGCTGACCGCCGATTGCGTGCGCGACAGAAGATGCGCCGCCGAGGTGACCGACCCGCTGTCGGCCACCGCCAGGAAAGACCGCATCAGGTCGCTGTCCAGCGGGATCTGCACCGCCACACCCATGAGCCAGGATCATGTCAGCCATGAATGCTATTCGTTTGTGATATGTCAACCGGCCTCCTATATCCCGAGGGCAAGACAAGGAGACCCATCATGCTCGCCCGTTTCACCTCGCTTCTGCAGCTGCGCCGGCCGACCGCGTTCCTGCTGGAACGTGGCGACGACCGTCTTCTGGACGACATCGGCCTGAACCGCGCCGATCTGGAAGCCATGCACCTGGGTCTCGACCCCATGGCCGACCGCGCCAGCCTCCTGCGCCTGCATTCGCTTTCCTCGCGCCGCGAACTCCCTGTTGCGGCGTAGGGCCTGTTCGCGGGGGTGACCGCAAGGTCCCCCGCGAAGCCTTGTTGCGCCGCCGCAGCCCCCATCATGCGTCGGACAAACGAGGCTTGCGGAAACGCAGATCGACGACGCAACTGCGAAGCGCCCGCGCTTTCCGCACCGGCTTGGTCGGTCTTTGCATCAGACAAGGCGATCTGCCGCGACTCGGACGTCGAGCGTATTGCCTCAGTCTCGCCTGCCAGGCACTCCATCGCAGATCGGCAAATGACAAGGCGGGTGAAGCCCGCCAGATCGGCGTGCCTGCCAGCCCCCGAAAGGCCACCTGCCAGGCCGCGACGTCCCGCGCCCCCGACCGGGAACACCCGCCACAGTCCATGGGTAGGGTGCGTGCTTGCACGCACCGGTCACTCGCTAGACCGCGCGCGGCAGGAAACGGCGCGTCGAACAGCGCGCCGTCGATCACCCGGCCCTCACGCCCGGCAATCGCGGCGGCGGCGACGAGCGCGGGCAATGCCAAGGCAGAAGCGGGCGCCACCGCGCCCGACCGGGGCTGTCCCAGGTCGGACCGCTTGCCAGGCCGACCAAGGGGCAATCCCCGGACCATGCTCGGCAAGCCACCACGCTCTGGCAACCCATTGATAATGCAGACTCCGAAAGGTGCCCAAGCCCGGATGCTTCGCAATGGCCCCTGGACCTCGGGCCTTGCCGTCTTGCCCGGCGCTTCCCCTCTGCTCCGGCCCGACAGTCCAGTTGATGCAGGAGAACAGGCTTCTCTCAGGGCGGGCAGTTTTGGAATTCTCTATACACGACTTACATGGTAGATATTTCTCATGGCTCGCAAGTCCGGCGCCCGCTTACCAGAGAACAGGAGTAGGCTCATGCTCGACGGACGTTTCGATCCCGGCTTCGAACATCTCTTCCGCAGCACCGACCCGGCTGCCGAACGCCGCGCCATCCGCATCGCCATCGTGCTGGGCGCCTTGCCCTTTGCCACGCTGGCGCTCTTGACCGCCGTGCTGTGACAGAGGCCGACATGACCCGCCACAGCCCCGATTTCCTGCCCGAAGCCCGCGGCGCCGCCGGCTGCCTCGCCCCATGTCATCATCATCGGCGGTGGCGCCAGCGGCGTTCTGCTGGCCGTGCAACTCCTGTCGCGCCGCGACGGCAACTTCTTCGTCTCGATCGCCGAGCCGCGGCCCCGCGTCGGCCTTGGCCTGGCCTATTCCACCCGGGACGACGACCATCTGTTGAACACCCGTGCCCAGCACATGAGCGCGCTGGCCGACCAGCCCGGCCATTTCCTGGCCTGGCTTGCCCGCAACGATCTGTTCGCCGATCCCGATGCCTTCGTCAGCCGGTCGATCTATGGCCGCTACCTGGCCGATCTTCTGGCGCCGTGGCAGCAGGGCGAGGACAAGCGCCGCCTGCGCCTGGTCACCGCCACCTGCACCGCGCTTGGCGAGCACATGGATGGCGTCGTGGCCCATCTTGACAACGGCACCATCCTGATCGGCGAACTGGCGGTGCTGGCCACCGGCCACACGGCCCCCGCCGCCGTGCCGGGCAGCGCCCTGACCGATCCCTGGACGGCGCTTACGCCCATCGACCCCGGCGATACCGTCGCCATCCTGGGCACCGGGCTCAGCATGGTGGACCATGTGCTGACGCTGCTGAATGCTTACCACAGCGGCCCCATCCTCGCCCTGTCGCGCCGTGGTCTCTTGCCGCGCGACCACGCCCCCACGCGCCCGCTGACGCTGCGGCTGGAAGACCTGCCGCTTGGCGCCACCGCCTCGGCCACCCTGCGCTGGATGCGCGGCCTGGCCCGCGTGGCCGANAGCCCCGGCGGCACCTGGCGCGATGCCGTGGATGGCATCCGCCCGCATGTCCGACGCCTGTGGCGCAGCCTGCCGCAGGCCGAGCGCGCCCGCTTCCTGCGCCATGCCGCGCCCTGGTGGGATGTCCACCGCCACCGCATCCCGCCTGCCTCGGCCCGCCGCCTGACCGAGGCGTTGGCCTCGGGCCAGCTGACGATCCTGCGCGGTGCCCATGTCGCCGCCAGCCCGGCNCGGGGTGCCATCGACCTGACCTGGCGCCCCTACCGCCAGCGCGAGCCGCAGGTCCTGCGCGTCGCCCGCGTCATCGACTGCCGCGGTCTGCGCGGCGATCCCGCCGCGACCGCCTCGCCGGTGATCCGCGATCTCCTGGGCCGTGGCGCCGCCCGCGTCGANCCGCTGCGCCTGGGTCTTGACACCGACAGCGACGGCCGCCTGAAACGCCAGGACGGCTCGACCGCCTGGCGCATCCGCGCCATCGGCCCGGTCACCCGCGCCGCCTTCTGGGAGATCACCGCCATCCCCGACATCCGCGAACAGGCTGCCCGCATGGCGGCCGACCTGTCCGAACTCGCGCGCCGCACCGACCCGGCGCACGAGATCACGGGCGTCCCCGTCTGACGCCCGACCCTGCCCGGCCCCCTCGCGCCGGGCAGGGCCCCTCAGGGATGATCGTCCAGCCCTTTCAGCGCCAGGTCGCGGTGCGACTGCACGCTTTGCCGCTCGATCATGCGATGCACCACCGGCGGCCAGTCGCCCTGGTGCAGCGCCCGCAGCCGGTCGGAAATCTCGGCATCCGCCTTGGTCCGCCGCAGGTTGTGGCGCAGGTAATCGTCCCAGGTGGCGACGTGATAGCTTTCCGTCCACATCTCGGGATGTTCCAGGTCGCGCAGCAGCACCCATTGCCGTGCCCCGTCGCGCCGGCGCACCCGCCGCCGTTCGGCCATCACCGCCAGGAACTCGGGCACGTCTTCCTGCCGGATCACATAGTCCAGCATCACCAGGATCGGCCCGGACCGCCCGCGCAGGTCCAGCTGCAACGGCGGCTCGCGGAACCGCCCCAAAGGGTCCAGGTCCGACCGCGTCAGGTCCGGCATCGCCACCGCCAGCCCCGCCAGCGCCCCCGCCACCAGCGCCCCTGCCGCCGCCAGCAAGGCCCNCTCCACGCCCAGGCTCACCGCGGCAACGCCCCAGGTCCAGCTGCCCGCCGCCAGCCCGCCAAAGGCCGCCATCTGGTACATCGCCAGCGTCCGACCCACCACCCACCGCGGAGAAGACAACTGCACCGTGGTGTTGAACAAGGACAGCGCCAGCACCCAGCCCGCGCCGCAGACCATGGTCGCACANNGGGTCAGCCAAAGAGTGCGGCTTTGCGACATCGCCGCCAGTCCAAGCGCAAAGCCGATGAACGCCCCGCGCACCAGTGCCTCGCTGGACAGCCACTGGCGCANGCCACTGTTCGACAATCCGCCGCCGATCGCCCCCAGCCCGAAGCCGCCCAGAAGCACCCCGAAGGTAAACGCATCCCCGGCCAGCAGATCGCGCGCCACCAGCGGCAGCAACGCCAGGATGGCCACGGCGCCAATGCCGAACAGCGCCGCCCGCAGCAGCACTTTCAGCAGGTTGGGCGACATCGCCACATAGCGCAGCCCCGCCCCGACCGCCGCCGCAAAGGGCTCGCGCGGCAGGGTGTCATTCCGCGCCGGCGGCTTCCAGGCCGCCAGCATCGCCAGCAGCGGCACATAGGAACAGGCGTTCACCACAAAGGCAAAGGCCGCGCCGAAGGTCGCCACGATGGCCCCGCCCAGGGCCGGACCGACGCTGCGCATCAGGTTGAACCCCATCGCGTTCAGCGACACCGCCTCGGGCAGCACCTCGCGCGGCACGATATCGCCAACCGAGGCCTGCCAGGCGGGATTGTTCAGCGCGGTGCCAACGCCCAGAAGAAAGGTCAGGCTCAACAATCCCCAAGGCGTCAGCCAGCCCGAAAACGCAAAGACTGCCAATGCCACCGAAACCGACATCATCAGCCCTTGTGCCACCAGCAGGATGCGTCGGCGGTCGCGTCCGTCGGCCAGCGCCCCGGCCAGCAGGGAAAACAGCATGACCGGCAGCGAGGTCGAAGCCTGCACCAGCGCGATCATCGCCGGAGACGATGTCAATGTCGTCATCTGCCACGCGGCGCCGACCCNCTGGATCAGCCCGCCCAGATTGGACACCTGGCTGGTGGCCCACATCAGCAGGAAGGTCCGCGACTGGAAGGGGGCAAAGGCGGACGGACGGTCCGGCACGGCGATCCTTGGCATGCCTGCCAGTTGGCCGCAGGCCGGGGCGGGCGTCAACCCACCGTGTCAGAGGGGCGGTGCAGCTTCAGTGCTCGGGCGACAGCGATTCCAGCGCCGGTTTGTTCGGGCAGTAGGTCGGCAGCGCCTCGCAGCTGACCATCCGCGACAGCCAGACCGTGCAGTCGCAGGACCGGTCGCAGGTCTGGCAGCGGTCCACCAGAACCGCCAGATCGTCCCGCGTCAGCCAGCCGTCCAGAACGGCGCGCGTCAGGTTCAGCCCCAAGACCCGCGCCATGCCGCGCGTCAGCCCCCAGGCCTTCGGCGCCTCGACATATCCGATCATTCCCGCCTCCTGCCCGTCCGGCGTACCGAAATTCGCGGCGCAGTTTGCCATCGGCCAGCCAGCCTGCCTTGACGCAAATCAAGAGCGGCACCGCCCCGCAACGCTTCGGTCACGCGCACGACCACGGCCTTGCGTTGCGACATGGCCGGATGCGTGCCCAGGAACTCGTCGCCGGGATCGGGAAGGCGGTCGAAGAAGGCCATGCCGACAATCGGATCATAGCTGGCGCGAAACGCGATCTCGGCCCCCATGGCATCGGCTTCCAGCTCGAAATCCTTGGAATAGGTGCGCGCCCCGATCTGGGCGCCGAACTCCTGCGCGGCCTGAACCGCCTCGGCGCTCCCGCCCCCGACCGAGGCGATCGCCCNCGCCAGGATCGCGCCGGTCATGGCACTCTGGTCCTGCTTGGCGATATGNNGTACGATGTGGTGGCTTGCTTCATGGCCCAGAACGAAGGCCAGTTCGTCCTGATTTTTCGCCTGCGCGATCAGGGGCAGGGTGAACACCAGATATGGCCGTCCGGATTCGTCCACGGTCTGGAAGGCATTGGCCTGCTGGTTCGGCCGGTCGTCGATGGCGATCTGGAAGTCGCAGTTCTCGACGATGCCGCGCTGGCGGCAGATGCGTTCGGCCACCGGCTCGACCCGCTCGACCACGGTCACGAAGTTCTGCGCCGCCTGTTCCGGCGTCAGCGCGCNTTGGGCGGGCGGCAGGGGCGGGCTGCCACGGGGGCCGCNACAGGCGGCCAGAAACACAAGTAACACCAGGCCCGACAGGCGCCGCATGGTTGATCGTTCCCCGATCCTATGGTTCTGCTCTCGGCGCAGTCTAACAGGTACCCGCATCCGAAAGAGCCCTTCGCACCGCTTCACACCGACGCGAGGTCTCTTGCCGCAGCATCGGGCCGCGCGGGGCTTGAGCGTCGCCTTGCCCCGGCATAGGCTCGGCCCATGTTCACCATCGAGCACGAATTCGACGCCACCGTGATCACCCTCGTGGACGANGGGCCGGATTACCTGCAGGACGATGTGACGATCTCGGCCTTCGATGATTGCGTCACGCTGGAACAGGTCGATCCCCGCAGCGACGAGGTCGTGCGCATCACCCTGTCCATGGCCCAGCTTGCCGACCTGCGCGCCGCGCTGAACCTGCCCGAGGGCAGCTATCGGCTGAAGCAGGACTAGGCGCGCACTGACAGGTCGAAAGGCCCCTGCCGCACAGCCCCATCCGACCGGGGCTCCAGCCTGTCCCGCGAAGGGCCTGAAGAGCGATACTTCTGCGAAGTATCCGAATTTTCGCAGAAAATTCGTCGCCTCGGGTTTTCGCGCGGCAAACTCGACTGCGCGGTCCGTTCGGTTCCGCAGGCGGCTCTCGACGGAAGTTGCCCGCCCGCGGCGGACAATTCCCAAGTCCGGCATATCACAGGATTCCCGCCATTCCGGGGCAACCGGAGCCGTCGCCACGCGATGAACGTGGCGCGGTGATCGGCCCTCCGGCGGATGCGCAGGACGGCGAAACCGGTGCGCAAGCAGGACCGGGCGAGTTGTCCTTGCGCCTTTCGCGGGGGCGCGGCCTTGCCAGGGGCGGCGCGGTCGGATCAGGCCACCACCAGGGCGATGATCGCGGTCCGCAGATGCGGCATGTCCGGGCCGGTTGGTCGCCGCGATGCGCCATGCGCCGCCCTTGGGCAGGCGGGCAAGAGGTGCAGTAAGCGGCCATGTCCTCCAGCGTGCCGGTGCGGTGTAGCCGTTGCGCGGCAGGGTGACCTTGGTCGCCAGCCTCACCACGCGCCCGTCGGCACGGGCGATCAGGCGGTTGTGGGCCAGCGGAATGGTGAAGGGAACATCGTTCCCGTTCAGCCAGTTCAGCTATTCATCGCCCACGAACTCACGGTCGGCCAGCAGCATCCCGATGCTGCCCAAGCCGAAGGTCGCACCACGGCAGGCGCCACCGTCTCCCGCCGCGACTTGCTCAGGCCGTCATGGCGGCGATCACGCGACGGTCCATCGGGCGCCCCTGTGGCGAGGAAGGGTCCGACACTCCGAACCAAACCGCCGACCTCACACACCCCCTTGTCGCGAAGTATGAAGTCCAGGTTAATTCGCGCAGCCAACCCATTGATATTGCTATGTCCGACCCAGCGTCCGAGCTCGGACGCTATTGCCCCAGGCCCTGGGCCTTCCTCAGCTCCGGCAGGAACCGGTTCTCATAGTCCGCCCCCACCAGCGGCCCGGCAAAGCGGTACAGCACCCGCCCGGCGCCATCCAGGATGAAGGTCTCGGGCGGCGCCGTGACCCNCCAGTCGATGCGGAAGCGCCCCTTGGGGTCGGTGCCGACGGCCTTGAACGGATTGCCCTCCTCGGCCAGATAGGCAGAGGCCTTGGCATCGTCGTCCAGGATGTTGACGCCGATGATCGGCACGCCCTCGGCGGCCAGCGCCTTCAGCGTGGGATGTTCCGCCCGGCAGGGCGGGCACCNAGTGGCCCAGAAATTCACCAGCGTGACCTTGCCCGACCGCAGGTCCGCCGGGGTCGGCACCGGTATCCCCGGCAGCCCCTCGGGCGGCACCGCCGGCGCCTCGGCCTTTTCCTCGGCCAGGACCGAGGGCAGGGCATTGGGGTCGTCCCGCTCCATCCCCGCCCAGAACAGGTTACNCAGCCCGGCGAACAGCAGGGGCGGGATCGCCATCAGCCAGCGGCTAGCCATCGTGACCCCCATGCCCCGCGCGACGCTCGACCTCGTCCAGCGCCTTCTTCATCCGCGCCCCTGCCAGATTGACAGGACCACGATCGCCACCAGAAACCCCAGCCCGGCGCCATAGGCCCCCAGCACCGCCCCGGCATATTTCCCGAGTTCCGGCATCATGCCATCCGCTCCCGCGCCACCAGCGCCATCAGCCGCCGCGACCGGATTTCGGTCCGCGTCCTGACCAGCACCAGGGTCACGAACAGCAGCACGAAGCCGATCGAGACCACCAGCGGCTGCCAGAACACATCGGCCACGTTTTCCTTCGCGTCCATCGACAGCGAGGCGCCCTGGTGCAGGCCCTGGTTCCAGAAGTTCACCGCATAGCGGCTGAGCACGGCGAAGACCGAGCCCACGATGCACAGGACGCCGGTCAGGTCGGCGGCGGTATCGGGGTTCTCGACCGCGGCCCACAGCGCCATGTAGCCCAGGTAGAAGAGGCCAAGGATCAGGAACGAAGTCAGCCGCGGGTCCCAGGCCCACCAGGTGCCCCACATCGGTTGGCCCCACAGCGCCCCGGTGACCAGCGCGATCAGCGTGAAGGTCAGCCCGACCGGCGCCGCCGCCTTGGCGGCCAGCGCGCTGACATGGTGGCGCCGGATGATCCAGATCAGGCTGGTGACCAGCATCATCACCCAGGCATTGATCGCCATCATCGCGGCGGGCACATGCAGGTAGATGATCTTGACGGTCGAGCCCTGGCGGTAATCGTCGGGCGTGAAGAAGAAGCCCCAGGTCAGCCCGACACCCAGGCTGACCGCCGCAGCCCCGGCCACCCAGGGCAAGGCCCAGGCCGAGGTCTGCATGAACTTCTTCGGATTGGCGTATTCCCAGATCGACATATCCTGCGCCTATCGTTTCGCGGCGGGAACCTCAATTCCCTACCATGCGCCATTCATCGAAGGTTGACGCGGATTGCCGCAGCCGCCGCGAACGGCAGGATGGCGCCCGCGCCGAAGGTGATCTTNNAGGCCATCAGCAGAAGCGGCACCCCTGCCTCCACCCCCGCGGCACCGCGTTTCACCGCCTCGGCCCCGAAGATCAGCGTGGGCACATAAAGCGGCAGCACGATCAGCGACAGCAGCAGGCCGCCACGCTTGACCCNCACGGTCAGCGCCGCGCCGAAGGTGCCGATCATGGAAAGCGCNNGCGTGCCAAGCGCCAGCGAGGCCACCAGCCAGGGGTATCCCGCCGTAANGAGGTTCATCAGCACGGCCAGCAGGGGCGAGACCAGCGTCAGCGGCAGGCCGGTCACCAGCCAGTGGGCCAGCGCCTTCATCGCCACCGTTCCCTCCATCGGGATCGGCGCGGTGGCCAGAAGGTCCAGCGAGCCATCCTCGAAATCCAATGAGAAGATGCGGTCCAGCGTCAGGAGGCAGGCCAACAGAGCGCCGACCCAGAGGATGCCGGGGGCGATCTTGGCCAGCGTCGCCGGTTCCGGCCCGACGCCCAGGGGCACCAGCACGGCCACCAGCAGGAAGAAGGCCAGTCCCAGGCCGAAGCCGCCGCNCACGCGGATGGCAAGGCGCAGGTCGCGCGACAGGACGGCGATCATGTGAAGGCCTCGTCAAAGCCGCCGGGCAGGTGGGCCTGCACCCGGGCGCGGAAGGGGCCAAGGTCCAGGATGCGCGCCTCGGCCAGGCCAAGGTCGATATGGGTGGCCATCAGCGCCGCGCCGCCCGTCGCCAGATGCCGCCGCACCACCTGGCCGAACAGCGCGACCGAGGCGGCGTCCAGGCTGACGGTGGGTTCGTCCAGAAGCCAGATCGGCCGCCCGGTGACGAGAAGCCGCGCGAGACCGAGGCGCCGCTTCTGCCCGGCCGACAGGTTGGCGGCCCGGCGGCTGCGCAGCGACAGCAGGTCCATCGCGCCCATCGCCTGTTCAACGGCATCCGTGCCATGGACCGCGGACCAGAAGGCCAGGTTCTCTTCGACGGTCAGCACGGCCTTCAGCCCGTCGGCATGGGCGGCATAGGCCAGGCTTTCCGGCGGCACCGAGACCCGCCCGGCCAGCGCCANCTGCAGCCCCGCCAGGGTGCGCAGAAGCGTCGTCTTGCCGATGCCGTTCGGGCCACGCAGGATGACAGCCTCGCCCGCCGCGACAGAGAAGCCTACCCNCTGCAGCACCGGCATGCCGCCGCGCGCGACCGTCAGATCCTGGACCCGCAACTCCATGCCCTCCCGTAGCGGATGGCGCTTGCGGCGGGAAGGGCTGCGACAGGGTGGCCGGGTTGCGGGGCCTTTCTGCCAACGTCATCCAGGCCCGGATGCCGATAAGGGCCCGGACCTGTGAACCCCGGCCCCGCCCGACCAAGGAGGTTGCCATGTCCCTGTCCACCCGTCCCTTCGGCACCACCGGCCGCACCGTCACGCGCCTCGGCTTTGGCGCCTGGGCCATCGGCGGCACCTGGGGCGAGGTGAGCGAGGCCGATGCCCGCGCCGCCCTGCATGCCGCGCTGGATGCCGGGGTCAGCTTCATCGACACCGCCGATGTCTATGGCGACGGGCGGTCCGAGCGGATCATCCGGGCGGTGCTGGACGACCGGCCGGGAGAGCGCCCGTTTGTGGCGACCAAGGCGGGGCGGCGGCTGAACCCGCATGTGGCCGAGGGCTATGACCTGGACAACCTGGCCGCCTTTGTCGACCGGTCGCGGCGGAACCTGGGCCAGGATCGGCTGGACCTGGTGCAGCTGCACTGCCCGCCCTCGGCCGTCTTCTGGTCCAGCCGCGCCTTCGATGCGCTGGACGAGCTGAAGGCGCGGGGGTGGATCGCCGACTACGGCGTTTCGGTCGAGACGGTGGACGAGGCGATGCAGGCGCTGCACCATCCCGGCGTGGTCTCGGTGCAGATCATCTACAACCTGTTCCGGATGAAGCCNACCGAGACCTTCCTGCCCGCGGCAAAAGCNGAAGGGGTGGCGGTGATCGCGCGGGTGCCGCTGGCCTCGGGGCTGTTGACCGGCAAGATGACCGCGGCTTCGACCTTTGCCCCCGACGACCACCGCAGCTTCAACCGCGAGGGGCGNGCCTTCGACAAGGGCGAGACCTTCGCGGGCGTGCCCTTCGACGTGGCGCTGGAGGCGGTCGAGGCGCTGCGGCCGCTGGTGCCGCAGGGGGCGACCATGGCGGCCTTTGCCCTGCGCTGGATCCTGATGGAAGAGGCCGTCACCGTGGCCATTCCGGGGGCCAAGTCGGCGGCTCAGGTGGCGGGGAACCTGGCGGCCGAGNNGGCTGGCGCCCCTGAGCCCGAGACCATGGCCGCCGCGCGCGAGGTCTACGACCGTCTGGTGCGGCCCCATGTGCATGGGCTGTGGTAAGGTCAGGCGCGGCCCGGTCTGACGAGGGACGTGGCGGCTGCCCGGCGGGTGCCGTTGCCGGGCTTACCGCGGCCCGTGCCCAGGGGTGATCCGTCGACGCCCCTTCTCGAACGTGGCCAGAGGATCACTGTGTCTTCCCGCTGCCACGATTGCCAGGCCAACACCCCACCCGGTCCCCGGAGAGACATCCCGGACTTGCCCGGAAGATGTGGAGAGCACCAACTGAGGAACCAGGAGGTGTTCTATGGGAAACGGAACAGACCGACGCCGGAGTTTCGGCGTGAAGCGGTGCGGCTGGCACTGACCAGCGGCGGGAGATCGCGGAGGATCTCGGCATTGGCCTNGCGACGCTGACGCGATGGCTGAGCCAGGAGCGCGACGCCAGCGAGCCGAGTGAGGCGCCGGTCGATGTGCAAGCCGAGCTGAAGCGGCTGCGGCGGGAGAATGCGGTCCTGAAGCAGGAGCGCGACATCCTAAGAAAAGCCGCAGCCTTCTTCNNGCGAAAGAGGAAGTCGATGACCTTCGGCTTCATCGAGGCGGAGAAGGCCAGCTTCCCGATCAGCCGGATGTGCCGTGCCCTGGGCGTCAGCCAGAGCGGCTTCTTCGCCTGGCAGGACCGCCCGTCCTGTCGTCGCCAGCAGCAGGACATGGTCTATCTGGCGCATATCCGGACGGCCTTCGCGCTGTCGAACGGCACCTACGGCAGCCCGCGCATGCACCGCGACCTCGTCGATGAGGGTCATGAGATCGGGCGGCATCGCACGGCACGGCTGATGCGCGAGAACCAGTTGATCGCGCGGCAGAAGCGGCGCTTCAAGCGCACGACGGACAGCGAACATTGCTGGCCTGTCGCGCCGAATCTCGTGGCGCAAGACTTCACGGCGGACGGTCCGGACAGGAAGTGNGGGGCCGACATCTCCTACATCTGGACGGCAGAGGGCTGGCTCTACCTCGCCGTCGTGCTGGACCTGTTCTCCCGCCGCGTCGTCGGCTGGGTCACGAGTGACCGCCTGAAGCGCGATCTGGCCGTCGAAGCCCTGCGCCGTGCTCTCGTGGCTCGTAACCCCGCGCCAGGGCTGGTTCATCATTCGGATCGCGGATCGCAATACTGCTCCGTAGATTACCAGGCGCTGCTCCGCAAACGCGGCATCCTGATCTCGATGAGCGGGCGCGGGACCTGCTACGACAACTCGATGGTCGAGACGTTCTTCAAGACCATCAAGTCCGAGCTGGTCTGGCCGGTCGCATGGCAGTCCCGCAAGCAGGCCGAAAACGCCGTCGCCAGATACATCGACGGGTTCTATAACCCCGTCAGGCGGCACTCATCGCTCGGCTTCCAAAGCCCCATCGCCTTCGAGCGAAAGGCCGGGGAAGTGAGCTAAACGCTCTCCACCAAAGCCGGGCAAGTCCAGAGCGGCTTCGGACGTTTGCGCGCTCGCACACATCGCCAGCCGTGAAGCCGCTTGCTCAACAGGCAGAATCAGGCGACTTTGTTGTCAGACGTTAGATCATTTTGAAAACCCTGCTCAGGTATTCGGAGCTATGATGAACCGGTTCGCGCTCACCACCGTCCTCGTCCTGATCTTGCCCGTCCCCGTTTCGGCTGCCGATTGCGAACCGATCCTCGAAGCGTTTCGGGCGCTCGCCGCGCGCGACACCTATGCCCAGATCGTCACAATGGATGGGTCCGTAATGGAGATGCGCGTCCTTCCCGACGCGATGTACGTCAACGCGGATGGCCAATGGAACTCCATGCCCGGCGGACCGGAGATGCGCCAACAGGTGCTCGCCCAGATCCTGCCGGACGAGTCGGCGCTGACCGACTGCAAGGTCGTGGGTCCTGAAACGGTCGGTGACGTCGCGACCACAGCCTACGACTACGTCATTCCCGAACTCGAAGCGATCACGGCGGGGGCCGGGACACAGCGTCTCCTTATCCGCGATGAGGATGGGCTGCCTCTGGTCTTGCGGTCACCCGGCACGGAGGTCGTGATCTCCTACGATGGGGTCGTCGCCCCATGACGCGTCGGGCTCGAAATCTGCGCACTGTCTCGGTCTGCTGGACCTTGTCACACAGGTATCTTGCGTGATCATGGCATCCTCTGCTCAGCAGATCTTTTCAGGCATTGCGCCCCGCTAAGGATGATGTTCAGCAGCGACATTCCTCGTAGCGCAAGGCCTGCCAAACTGGCCATCGCGCTGCGACCCCTTGTCGGTACTGCCCTTGTTGCGCTCGGACTCTGGCAGATCGGGCCCGCCGCCCTTGCGCAGACCGCGCCCTGTCTGGTCGAGACCGAGCCGAATGACACGCCTGAGCAGGCCATCCTGCTCGACATGTAAACTTGCGCAGAAGGCCTACTTGGTCCTGGCGATCAGGATATCCTGCGCGCCCGCTCGGCAGAGCCGGGGCTGTGGCAGCTGACCTTCACCGGGATCGAGGGCAACCAGACCCGGCTTGATCTGTTTCCGACCACCGGCGAGCCGCCCCAGCCCGGAGCGCGCATCTTCACCCAGGTTGCGGGCGAGGATGCGCCAGAAATCCTCTTGCCCGCGGGCGACTGGCTCATCGGCCTGTCCACAGCGGGCGACGCCACAGGAGAGTGGACGCTTACGACCCTGTCCCGGCCTTTGGTCCTTGGANNCCGCCCGGCCCAATCCAGCCTGAACAGTAAGCAGCCTCGCTGCTTCAGCCGATGGCACCGGCCGCCTTTGCTCACCGTCACCCCGGCCATGGCCAGAAAGCGCTGGACGCTGGCCATCGATCTTCCGCCGGGTGCATCGGCGCAGCTGGCGCTGGATGGCGCGGCCGGGCGGCTGCTGGACAGCATGCTGCTGTCCGAGGGGCCGATCCTGCGCCGGGGCCTTGGCCTTGACGCAGGCGACTACACGCTGACGCTGGTGCCGCTGACCGCCGCGCCTGTCCCTGTCCGGCTGTCGCTGTTGTCCGATGGCCCTCGCGTGAAGGCCCGCGAGGACGAGCCGAATGACACGCCCGTGGCGGCGCGTCCGTTGCAGCCCGGCAGGCCGGTGCAGGGCAGCCTCGGCCAGACCGGCGATGCCGACCTTTTCGTCATCGACATCGACCAGGCCCTCTCCGGCCGCAGCCTGACCCTGTCGGTCCAGACGGTCGAAGCTCTGGGGACGCAGGCGCGCAACCGCGCGGCGGCGGGTCAGGACGGGCGGGCCGCAGCCTCTGCTTGAAGGATGCAACCGGAGTCGATCTGCAATGCCGCATCGGGGCCACGGCAGAGCTGGGCGATCTGGTCCTTGCCCCTGGGCGCTATCTGGCGGCGGTATCAGGTACGANNTGCATCCGGACGCCGCCTACAACCTGGCCCTGCGGCCTGGCCCACGCCCGCTTGCAGATCAGGTGGTCGAGCCNNCAACGACACGGTGGCCCAGGCCTTTCCTCTGCCACCTGACACCGCCCTGACAGGGCGGTTGCAGGGCTTCGAGACCGACCGGCTGGCGCTGGACGTGACGGGTCCGCCGCAACTTTGGCGGATCGAAGCCGAGGGCCCCGGCCTGATGCGGCTGGAAGACCCGCAGGGCATCCAGATCGCCCAACGCGACAGCCTCAGCGGAGCGGCGGTGCTGGTGCTTGATGACATTCTCCTGGGCAATGGCCGCCACACCCTGATGTTGGAAGGTGAGAACCAGACCTACCGAGTCCTGGCGAGCCCCAAGGGCCCTCCACCGGAAGGCGCAGAGAGCGAGCCGAACGACGATCCGGTTCACGCCAACCTGGTGCGCCCTGGCCAGCGCCGCAGCGGCCGGATCGGCGACATGGGCGATACCGATCACCTGCGCTTCAGCCTGCGCCAGCCTGCAACCCTGTCCCTGGTGCTGACGCGCACCGATGGCCCCGCCTTCCAGGCACAGCTGCGCGGCCCGGGACTGGATGAGGCGGTCGACGCCGACAGCGCGGTGAATCTGGGCCGCGCCTTCCCGGCTTACGACTATACGCTGGAATTGCGCAGCTTTTCGCCCGATCCAGCTGTCTGGCAGGTGGCGCTGGACTGGGCGCTGCCCTTTGCGCCGGGCGATCTGCCGCTGTCCTTGACCCTGCGNCGACCCGCTGCCGCGGTTGCCTCGCACCACCCGCTCGGGCAATCCCTCACCGCCACTTTGGATGTCGCCAGCACCGGCGCGGAACCTCTTGACCTGCGGTTTGAGGGGCTGTCCACCCTGCCGCTCGCCCGGATCGCGCTGGAACCTGCCGCCCTGACCTTGCCTCCGGGTGCGGAAATGGCCGTCACGCTGCACCTGGACCTGCCACCCGATCTGGACCGGGACCCCGCCAGCCTGCTGGCGATCCGCGCGACGGATCGCTCGGGCCGCCATGCCAGCGCCGACCTGCGCCTTGCGGTCACGCCGCAGGCCGCGCCGGTCGGTGCNCCGCCCCGACGTGCCGCCCCTCCCGCCCTGCGGGGCGGTTTCAACCTGGCCTCGCTTACTTTCGGCGCAAGCATCGCGGGCGAAACCGCCGAGACGCTGGCCCGTCTGTCCCCCGACAACCCGTCCATCCTGTTCGACGGGCTGGTAGGATCTGGGGGCTTTCAGGGCAGCGCGGGCCAGACCATCCGCGTGAGTTTCGGACCGGCCGACCCGGTGCCGGTTGCGGGCTTCGCACTGGTGCCGCAATCGGTGCTTGGCAGCTTCAATGCCTCACCACTGCGCGACTTCGAACTGGCGCTGTCGCAGGACGGGCAGAACTTCACCCCGGTCCTGCGCGGCACGCTCGGTCCGGTTCCGGTGGAGACCTACTTCCCGCTCGATCAGGCCGTACCGGCGCGCGCCGCCGAACTGCGGCTTATCTCGGGGCGGGCGAGGAAGGGGCGCCGNATTGACCTTGCCGAATGGAAGGTGATCGCNCGCCCCGGCCAGCCGCCGGGGCTGGCGCTGAACATTGCTGATCCCCGGCGGGGTGGCCATGTGGTGCGCATGGCGCCGCAGCCCAACATCGTGGCGCAAGAAATGAATCAGGTCCTGCGCCCCGGCGGCGACAGTCCGGTGGTCAGCGGCGCGGGCGATCCCTTGCTGGTGCTGGGCTTTGCCGAGACCCGCGCCGCCCGGATCAGCGGCATCGACTGGATCGAGGCCGCGCCCTCGGTCGGCCCGGCCCGGCCCTGGCCCGACGTGGCCGCCGCCGTCGCTGAAACGCCGCTTGGGCCCTGGCTGGATCTNGGTAGGCTGACCGCAAGCCCGGATGGCACGCGCAGCCTGCGCCTGCCCGAACCGGTCCGCGCCCGCTTCCTTCGGCTGGCGCTTAGCCGAACCCTCGGCTGACCCGTCCGAACTGGGCTGGCTCTTNNTCCGACCGAGGTCCGCGTGACTGAGGCGCCGGGCAGTGCCGATGCCCCCTCGGTCACCGGCGAATGGGGCATGTCCGCGCCACTGGCTGCCGACGACCTCGCCGCGTCGCCACCTTTCCCCGCCACCGACGATGCCGAGGATCAGGACAGCCCCGCCGCGCCGCGGCCCCTTGGCTGGGGCGAGGCCGTTTCCGCCCGCGTCGTGCTGGGACAGGATCAGGACCATTGGCGCGTCATCCCGCCAGAGGGTGAAGAGCGCGCCCTGATCACCCTGACCGGCGATCCCGTGGTCCTGACCGCGCTGGAAGCCTTCGGTCCCGATGGNCGCCCCCTGCCACTGCGCCGTCTGCCGCCCGAACCGGGACGACAGCGATATGAGCTGGCCGTGACTGCGGGCCAGCCTTACCGCCTGCAAGTCAGCGAACCGCCGCGCTCGATCGCCGTGGCGGTCGATGTCAGCGGCTCGCTTGCGCCGTTCTGGGAAACCATCCGCCTGGGCCTGGGCGCCTTCGCCGAAGGCCCGGTGTCGGGGCGCGATTTCCTGCGCTTCCTGCCTTTCGACGCGCAGTTCGACAAAGCAGACTGGACCGACCAGCCCGATGTGCTGCGCCGCGGCCTGGGCGCGCTGACGGCGCTCAGCACCGGCAGCGGGTTGGAACCCACCACTCGCACCGCCTTGCGCGCCCTGACCGCACGCGATGGCCTGCGGGCCTTGGTGCTGCTCACCGACGGCGCCACCTCGGGCTTTGCCGAACGTGAGGCAATGTGGGCCGAGTTGGAGCGGTCGGGCGTGCAGATCTTTGCCGGTCACATCGGCGGCTGGGACGATCCGGGGCGNGANAAACGGCTGATGCAGGATGTGGCGGCCGTGGGCGGCGGCTTCTATGCCCACCTGCAAACCCAAGCCGAGATCGACGTGATGGTGGAGCGCACCGCCGACTGGCTGCGCCGCCCGGCGCGCTATGGCCTGAGCGTCGCGCGCTCGGACCTGCCCCCACCGGAACCGGCCCGCCTCTCGGTGCAGATGGCGGCGTCCGGAACGGCCGCTCCGGCACCGGTCCCCGGCGGCAGCCCGCCCGACGACGCCCCCAGGATTAGCGCCGCCCGCCCCTCGGTCGGGCTGATCATCGACGCCTCGGGCAGCATGTTGCAGTCCATGCCGCAGGGCGGGCGGCGGATCGACGTCGCGCATCGGGTGCTGGACGATCTGATCCGCAACCGCATNCCNCCCGGCACCCCGGTCGCGCTGCGCGCCTTCGGCGACACGGTGGCAGGCTCTTGCGATACCTTCCTGCGCGCGCCCCTGATGCCGGTCGTGCCCGATTACCTGGCGCCGATGGCGACCGCGATCACCCCGGTCAACCTGGCCAAGACGCCGATTGCCGCCTCGCTTGCGGCCATGGCCGGGGATCTGGCCGCCGCCACCGGGCCGCGCGTGGTGGTTCTGGTGACCGATGGCGAGGAAACCTGCGGCGGCGACCCCGAAGCCGAGATCGCAACCCTGCGCGCGGCGGGCCTTTCAGTCACGGTGAACATCGTGGGCTTCGCGCTGGATGACAGCGCCCTGGCCGAGACCTTTGCCCGCTGGGCCGAGCTTGGCGGCGGCCGCTACTTCCCGGCCGCCGACGAGGCGGGCCTGGCCGCAGCGCTCAGCGCCGCCACCTCCGAAGGCTACACGGTGCTGGATGCGGCCGGTCAGGTGATCGCCGCGGGCACTGTGGGCGGTGCGCCGGTGGAACTGCCCGCGGGCCGCTGGCGGGTGGTGGTGGGCGAGGGGCGGGCCGAATTCGATGCGGTCGATCTGGCCGAGGGCGAAGCGCGCGCGCTGGTCGTGCCGGAGAGCTGATGCAGGAGAAGCCAAGATGATGCGACGCACCAGATGGGGCAACCGGGCCGTCACCCTGCTTGCGGCCACGTCCCTTGCCCTGCAAGGCCCGCTCGCCGCCTTTGCGCAATCCCTGCCCGATCCCGAGGCTGTACCGCGTCGCCGTGCAGATGCAACGCTCGATTCAAGCCATCGAGGATGGTCTGGCGCTGATGGACCGCAGCCGCTGGGATCCGCAGTATCTTGCCGATGCGCTTGGCCCCGATCCGGCCGCCATGCTGGACTGGATGCGCGGCAACCTGCGCTATGCGCCCTATCCTGGCGCCCTTCGCGGCGCGCCCGGCGTACTGATGGACCGCACCGCGAATACGCTTGATGGCGCCCTGCTGATGGCCGCCCTCTTGCAAGGAGCAGGCTTCGAGGCGCGCATCGCCCAGGCCAGCCTGTCGCCCGATGCGGTGGAGGCAATCCTGAACCAGCTTGCCCCGCCTGCGACAGACCCGCCCGACCCGCCCTCGCCGCCGCCAGGAGAAGAAACCCTGGCCGAAACCGAGGCGATCTATGATCTGCCACCCGCCTCGGCCACCGCCGCCCTGACCCTCTCGGCCACCGAGGCCGCTATCCGCCAGGACCTGATGGACCGCGCCGTGATCGCCCCGGCCTATGCGCTCTATCAGGCGCTGCCGCTCGGCCCGCAGGACGATCCGCTGGATCAGGTGCGCAGCGATCTGGCCCAGCATTTCTGGGCGCAGTACCGCGAGGGTGAGGCCTGGATCGACGCCGACTGGATGATGCAGGATGGCCGATCGCCAGCTCCGGCCGACAACAGCTTCGCCGCCGAGGCCCTGCCCGAAAGCCTGTTGCAGACCGTCACGCTCCGCCTGATCACTGAACAAGTCAGCGAGGGCCGGGCCGCAGAATCCGAGGTTCTATCGCTGACCCTGGCACCGGCCCTGGGACAGGGAACTGAGATCGCCCTGATCCACCGCCCGATGGCCTGGCCCGCCGATTGGCCCACCGTCACCGCCAAGGATGTGCAGGACAAGCTGCGCTCGGCCTTTGCCACCCAGACCGAATGGTGGCCCATCCTCACGGTGGACGGGCAGGGCTATGGCCCGGAGTCGGTGCGTGCCGACGGGACTCTGAACCCCGACCCGCAACCCAAGACTGACCCCTATACCGCCATCGGCGTCAGACTGGGCGGCCAGATGGTCGAAGTTGCCGACGCCCTGCGCCTTGGTGACGAAGGTCCCGACGAACTGGCCGAGGGCTTGCAGGCCCAGACCGGCGAATGGACGGCAGAATGGCTGGAATTCACCGTGCTTGCCCCCGGCCAGCCGCCGCGCACCACCCGCCGCGCGGTCTTCGATCTGATCGGGTAGGCCGAGCGGGCCGCCGGTCAGTGGCGCCTACGCGATCAGCGATGCCGACCGCGCCACCCGCGCTCTGCGCGCCATGAGCGAGATCGACATCGGCATCCTGCCCTCCGCCCCGCCGTGGATCACGTCATGTTCAAGGGCGCGCAGGCGGTGCTGGCCAACCGTCCGCTGCTCGATTCCATCGCTGCCGATCCCTTCGGCGCAGTACCGGAGAACATCGTCGAACTGATGGGCCAGATGCAGCCGATCCCTGGCCCGATCGAAAGTTTCGCCACGCAGCGTGTCGCCGGAAACCCGTTCGGGGATGCGATCTATCAGGACCGCCCGCTGATCGTGGCCCGACACGCCTTCTACGACCGCGATCCCCTGACCGGCGATTTCTCGACCATCGCCGCGATGGACATTGTCGATGCCGGGGTCGGGGTTGCGCCCTTCGCGCCGCTCGACCCAGTGCTGGTGCGCCTGACCCAGGGCCTGGCCGACTCGCTGGCCGAAGCCATGGCCTTGCAGGGTGGCGACGTGCCCGCCAGCGCCGGTCTTGCACTCGCGGCCTTTCCTCTGGAGTCTTGGGTGTTGCTGGGTCCGGGCGACGATCTCTCCGCCTTGCCCGCCGACCACGCCGCCGCGGTCCAGACCGCCTTCGATGCCGGTCGCATGGCGCTGGTGTTGCGGGGCGATCTGGCCGACACCGGCCTGTGGTGGCAGATCGACCCGGCCTCGGGCGAGGCCCTGGCCATGGGCCCCGATGGCTGGGGGCAGGCGCTGGTCGAATATGCCTTCATCCTGGTGATGAAGACGCTTTGGGCGCAGATCGGCTGCATGGCCCGGCTGGGCGCGAAAGAGGCGCTGACCCAGGCCATCGCCACCGGCAAGGTCAACCTGCCGAAGACGATGGAAGGCGCCAAGAACGGCACCCGCGATCTGGCCAAGGCCTGCATCTCGGAAGCGCTGGTGAACTCGATCACCGGGATGACGACGACGATCTTCGTCGGGCTTCCCGGCTATGCCTCGGGCATGATGACTGGCTCGCTCGCGCCGGGCTATGGCAGCCGCGCGCCCTCGATGATGGGCAACATGCCGCCGCCGCCCGCGCCGCTGGTCAACCGAGGCAAGACCGATTGCCCGCCCGGCCTGCCCGGCTCTTGCGCCATCGGCACGCCACGCTTTGCCTCCGCCTAAGCAGTTCGGGCGGCAGTTCAGGAGGGGGAGCTGGTGGCAGTTCGGGTGGCGGCAGCACGGGCGGCTCTGGCGGCAGTTCGGGCGGCAGCGGTTCAGGAGGTGGGGGCGGAAACACGCTGCCCGGCCTCGGGCCGACATCGCCCTCCGGCTCCGGGTCCGGCCAAAGCGGCAATACCCTGCCCGGCATCGGCCCCGATGCCCGCATCATCCCACCGGGCGGCCGCCCGGCCGGGCCTTCGACAAGACCCAGCCCGGTGTCAACCCGACGGCGCGCACCGAACCGGGGGTCAACCCCACAGCCCGCACCGAACCGGGCGTGAACCCGACGGCCCGCACCGAACCTGGCGTCAATCCGACAGCCCGCACCGAACCCGGCGCCAACCCGACGGCCCGAACCGAACCGGGCGCCAACCCCACGGCAAGAACCGAACCGGGAGGCCCGCAGCCGGGCCAGCCCAAAGGCCCGACAAACAGCCCCGATCCCGCGCGCCCGGTGATCCCGCCCGACCAGTTGCCGGGCGCCGCCCGCGATGCCTATGGCAATGTGGTGAACAAGCTGAACGAGCTGGAAAAGGCGGCCGCTGCCAACGTGAGCAACCCCTCTCCCGAAAATCAGGCCCGCGCCGACAGCGCGATGAAAGAGGTTGGCAACGCCGAGCAGGAATGGACCAAGGCCCGGCTTGACACCAAGGTGCATGTCAGCGGCTGGGACCGCTTCCCCGATCCGCACCGCGACCCCAGCCTGCCCTATAACCAGCCCGGCTGGACACCGCCGACGCGCGGCGACGGCGGAGGCGGAACACCGCAGCAGATCAGCGGCGAGGCTCCACCCCTGCCGGATCGCCCCGCGATCCCTCCCATTCCGGGCGGCAGCGACGGCGGCTTCGCCGCCACGCTCACCGGCCTGGGCGGCCTGACCTCGGCGCTACAGGGCGAGAACTGACCGCGCCCGCCAGCACCTGATTCCAGGGTCAGGCCAAGCCGCGAGGACGCAAGACGGCAACGGGACCTGTGGGGTGGGCGCGCGTTTCGCCGCACTTGTCTCGGGCGACGAGGCCTGCCGTTTCCGCCACGGCAAGCGCCCGGTCCAGAACAAGGCGGAAGGAGGCATTATGTCATCCCCTCAAACGCCCCACCAATAGGTTCAGGAATAGCACGGCAGTCGCGGGAAGTTACCGGACAATGGGAAAGGGGATTTCCTTGAAAACTAGGCAAAATCCAGCCATAGCCAGATCGGAACACGCACTCTTGAAGGATAATGGCGGAGAGGGTGGGATTCGAACCCACGGTGGGCGCAAACCCACAACGGTTTTCGAGACCGCCCGATCGACCACTCCGGCACCTCTCCGCGCTTGGGGGTCGTCTGGGCGGTGTCTCTAGCGGCGGGCGCGGGGCGGCGCAAGGGCAAATCGTATCGGCTCTCACGCGGCTGTGCGGGGCTGGCGCTTGGCAAGCGGGGCGGGGGCGGGTAGCTCTGACGGGAAGGATCGCGGCGAGAGGATGGCCCGGGATGATGCTGCGCGTGACGCTGGTTGCCTTGGGGGTCCTGTTCGGCGGGGCGGCGCTGCCGGTGCGGGCCGAGACCGCTGCGGTGGAGGTCGAGGCCGATACCTATGCCCTGATGCGGATCCCCGAGCTGCTGGAGGTGATGCAGGCCGAGGGGCAGGATTATGGCCGGACGCTGGCGGGGCAGATGTTCGACGATCCTGACCGGCCGGGCTGGGATGCGACGGTGGCGGGGATCTATGAGACCGGGCGGCTGGACCGGCTGTTCCGGGCGGCGTTCGACCAGGCCCTGACGGGGACNGCGGCGACGCGGGCGGCGGCGGCGGCGTTTTCGGGGCCGAGCCGNGGCAAGACCATCCTGGGGCTGGAGATCGAGGCCCGGCGGGCGCTTCTGGACGAGGCGGTCGAGGAGGCGGCGGCGCCCTTCGGCGACATGGAGGAGCGGCGCGATCCGCGGGTCGGGCTGCTGCGGGAGTTCGCCGAGGTCAATGACCTGATCGAGGCCAATGTGGCCGGGGCGATGAATGCCAACCTGGCCTTCCTGAAGGCCATGGCGGCGGTCGGGGGTGAGGCGCAGGACGAAGGCGGGATGCTGGCCGAGGTCTGGGGGCAGGAGGGTCAGGTGCGGGCCGAGACCGAGGCCTGGCTGTTTCCCTTCCTGGCTCTGGCCTATCAGCCCCTCAGCGACGAGGAGCTGAAGGCCTATGTCGCCTTTTCGGCCTCGCCCGAGGGGCAGCGGTTGAACCTGGCCCTGTTCGCGGCCTTCGATGCGGTCTTCACGGCCGTCTCGGCCGATCTGGGGCGGGCGGCGGGGCTGGAGCTGCGGGGGCAGGATATCTGAGGCCCCCGGCGTCCGAGCTCGGACGCTTGGTTGGAGTCAAGAAAATCAATGGGTTGCGCGCGCGCTTTAACTTGGACTTAAGAATTGTCCGAGGTCAGGCGCCGCGTGATGTCGGCCATGGCGGCCTCGGCTGCGGGCCGTGGCGCGGTGGTGCCGGTCAGGTACAGGCAGAGGAGCCAGGGCGCGCGGCCGGGCGGGAAGAGGATCGCCACGTCGTTCACGCTGCCATGGCCGCCGGTCCCCGTCTTGTCGCCGGCACGCCAGCCGGGNNGAAGGCTTACGCGGATGCGGGCGAGGCCGGTCCGGCTGGCCTGCATCCAGCCGATCAGCCGGGCCTGACTGTCGGGGGACAGGACGGAGCCGAGCAGCAGGCGCTGCATCGTCGTGGCCATGGCGGCGGGGGTGGTGGTGTCGCGCGGGTCGCCGGGCGTTCCTTCGTTCAGCGCGGGTTCGATGCGGTCGAGCCGGGTCACGTCATCGCCGGTCGTGCGCAGCCAGGCGGTAAGGCCTGCCGGGCCGCCCATCGCGGCGAGGAGCAGGTTGGCGGCGCCGTTGTCGCTGTCGGTGACGGTCGCGGCGCAAAGCCGGGTCAGGCTGAGCGTCCCGCCGACATGGGCGGAGGTGACGGNGGAATGTCCGACCGGGTCCTTTTCGCCGATGGGCAGGGCGCGATCAGCGGAGTCCTGACCGGCGTCGATGCGGGCGAGGATGGCGGCCGCAAGCAGGAGCTTGAAGGTGCTGGCCATCGGGAAGCGGTCGTCGGCACGCCAGAGGGTCTGGCGGCCGCTGCCGGTGTCAAGGCAGGCCAGCCCGATGTGGCCGCCAATCGCGGATTCGAGGCCGGTCAGCCACGCGGCAAGGTCGCCCGCGCTGTCCGCCCCGGCGCGGGGCGGGAACAGGGCGAGCGTGGCAAGGCAAGCAAGCGTGGCGCGGCGGGACAGGGGCGGGATCATCGGCGGGGCCTTTGGTTCGGCGCAGCAAAGCCTGCTTGACAGGACGGGGGCCTGACGCATAAGGCCGCGTCCCGGAACCCCGCATGGGGGACCGGGATATCGGTTTTCATGACGCCCCTGCAAGGGCGCGCTGTCCGAAGGCGGGGCATCAGCCCCGGAACGCCCGGAAACGGGGCCGCAGGGCGCGGATGACAAAAGGGAACGACCCATGTTTGCGGTCCTCAAGACCGGCGGCAAGCAATACAAGGTGCAGGCGGGTGACGTGCTGCGCGTTGAAAAGCTNGAATGCCGTTGCTACGACAAGATCCAGTTCAACGAAATCCTGATGGTCGGTGCCGACACCGTGACCGTCGGGGCGCCGCTGGTTGCGGGCGCGGCCGTGCAGGCCGAGGTCATCGACCAGATCAAGGGCGAAAAGACCATCCACTATGTCAAGCGCCGCCGGAAGCATTCCAGCCAGCGCACCAAGGGCCACCGCCAGCAGCTGACGCTGGTGCGCGTGACCGAGGTGCTGGCCTCGGGCGCCGAGACGTCGGGCGTCACCGCTGCCACCGGCACCGCCGATGCGCGCCGCGCCGCCCATAATGCCGCGGCCGCCCCGGCTGCCGAGGCGCCTGCGAAACCGAAGCGTGCCGCCAAGGCCGCTGCTGTCACGGAGTAAGTCCAAATGGCACACAAGAAGGCAGGCGGTTCGTCCCGCAACGGTCGCGACTCGGCCGGTCGTCGTCTGGGCGTGAAGCTGTATGGCGGCCAGACCGCCATTCCCGGCAACATCATCGTGCGCCAGCGCGGCACCACGTTCTTCCCGGGCAACGGTGTCGGCATGGGCACCGACCACACGATCTTTGCCACCGTCGAAGGTCATGTGACGTTCAAGAAGGGGCTCAAGGGCCGTACCTACATTTCGGTGCTTCCCGTGCAGGAGGCCGCCGAGTAAGCCGAACCCGGCAACCGGACAGGTGAGGGGGATCGGCCGGAAGGCCGGTCCCCCAGCCGTTTCAGGGTTACGAGGGCGCGGAAAATTCACGGTTCTGCCAGCTTTCTCTGGCAGAACATGGAATAATCCCCATCTCGGAGGAGGAGGCGGGGAGCACGGGTCCGAAAGGATCGCCATGCGCTTCACGAAGGAGGGAAGCCATGACACTGGACATGATCGCCAGCGCAGGCGCGGGCGAGATCGCCGCCGGCAGGTTCGTGCTGCGGCCGGTGCGCCGGTCGGATGCCGGGCTGTTCGCGCATTACGCNGGCGACCGCCGTGTCGCCGAGGCGACGCGGTCGATCCCGCATCCGCTGCCGCCGGGCGCGGCCGAGGCCTTTGTGNNGCGCGCCATGGCGACCGGTGCGGCCGAGCAGGTCTTCGTGATGGACGGCACCTCGACAGGGCTGCCGGAGGTGCTGGGCGTGATCAGCCTGAAGCCGATGGATGGCACGCCCGGCAGGGGCGGCCAGTCGGAAGTGGCCTATTGGGTGGCGCCNTTCTGGAACCTGGGCATCGCCTCCGAGGCGGTGCGCGCGATGATCGCGGCCAATCCGCTGAAGGACCGCACCTTCTTTGCGCAGGTGTTCCAGGACAATGCCGGGTCGGCGCGGGTGCTGACCAATGCCGGGTTCCAGTACCTGGGCGATGCCGAAAGCTTTTCGGTGGCGCGGCAGGCGCGGGTTCCGACCTGGACCTACCTGCGCAAGCTGGATTAGGCGGGTGGTGCCCGAGCGCATCCTGACGGCACGGCTGCGGCTGCGCCCGGTCGCCGCTTCCGATGAGGAAGCGGTGGTTGCGGCGTTGAACGACCTGGACGTGACCGGCTGGCTGGCGGTGGTGCCGCATCCCTATGGCCCCGAGGATTTCCGCTGGTTCCTGGGCAGCGTGGCGCGGCCGGGCGAGACCTTTGCGGTGGAGGATGACGCGGGTCTGGCCGCATCGTGGGGGCGGGGCGCGAGCTGGGGTACTGGCTGGCGCCGCGGGTCCACGGGCGCGGCTATGCCACCGAAGCGACGCGGGCGATCCTGGCCGAACAGCTGGCCTGCGATCCGCAGCCGGTGCGGTCGGGCTATTTCGAGGGCAACCTGCGCTCGGCGCGGGTGCTGGAGAAGCTTGGCTTTGTCGAGGTCGGGCGGTTTGCGAAACATTGCCGGGCGCTTGGGTGTGAACGGCCGCATGTCGAGATGCTGCTGGAGCCTTCGGCGTTCTGCGGGTGAAGCAAATTCCTTCGAAGGAATTTGCAATTTTCTTCGAAGAAAATTGCCCCCACTGGTTGCGGCGCGGTCAGGCAAGGTCCTGAAGGAAGGCTGCCAGGGCGGCTGGGTCGATGGGTTTCATCATCAGGCCGATGCCGGCGGCGGCGCATTGGGCGCGCACCTCGGGGCCGCGATGGGCGGTGACAAGGCGGGCGGGCACCTCGCCGTGGCGGGCGCGCAGGAGGCGCAGGAATTCGATGCCGGTCATGCCGTCGCCCAGCTGGTAATCGACCAGGAAGAAGTCGGGCAGGATGCCCAGTTCCTCGATTAGGTCCAGCGCCTCTTCGCCCGAGGCGGCATCGAGCACCGAGATGCCCCATTTTTCCAGAAGCAGCCCGAGGGCGCGGCGCAGGTCCTGGTCGTTTTCGACGAGGAAGGCGATGCGGTCCTGGCGGCNGACGCGCGGGTCTGAGCGGGCGGCGGGCAGGCGGGTGACCGGCTCTTCCTCGCCCTGCGCGCGGGGGACCTGGACCATGAAGCAGGTGCCGCGACCGATGCGCGAGGCGAGGCCGAGCGGGTGTTCCAGAAGCGCGCAGGCGCGTTCGACGATGGCAAGGCCGAGGCCCATGCCTTCGGAAGCGGAGGCGCGGGCGTTCAGGCGGTGGAATTCCTTGAAGATGTTGTCCTGGTCCTGTTCGGGGATGCCGGGGCCGGTGTCCCAGACTTCCAGCCGGATGGCGCCCCTTTGGCGGGCGCCGACCAGAACGCGGCCGCGGTCGGTATAGCGGATGGCGTTGCCGATCAGGTTCTGCAGGATGCGGCGCAGGTAGCCGCGGTCGGTCAGCACCACGGCGGAACAGGGCAGCACGGTGAGGCGCAGGCCCTTGGCGGCGGCGATGGCGGCAAATTCGTCGCGCAGCTGGTCCAGCAGGCGGTCGAGGTCNNAGACGGGGCCGATGGTCACGGCAGCGCGGCCGCTTTCCAGTTTGGAGATGTCGAGCAGCGCCGAGAGGATGGATTCGACCGAGGTCAGCGCGTTCTGCGCCTTGACCAGGGTTTCGCGGGCGCGGGNGGTCACGGCCTCGTCCTCGATGGCCGAGACGAAGAGTTTGGCGGCGGACAGGGGTTGCAGGAGGTCATGGCTGGCGGCGGCGACGAAGCGGCTGCGCGAGGCATTGGCGCGTTCGGCCTGGGCCAGGGCATCCGCGAGGTCGTGGGTGCGTTCCATGACGCGTTGTTCCAGCGTCTCGTTGGCCTGGCTGAGCGCGTCGAGGGTGGCGCGTTCGGCGGTGATGTCGGTGAAGCTCATCACGAAGCCGCTGTCGGGCATTTCCTGGGCGAAGACGGCGAGGATGACATCCTCGCGGTGCAGCTCGAAGGTCAGGGGCGGGCGGCCGCGCGGGCGGCGGACCCAGGCTTCGAACTGCGGCCAGTCCAGGCCGCCGCCGATGCGGCAGGCCTGGCGCATGCGTTGCAGCAGCACGTCGAAGCCGATGCCGGGCAACAGCCGGACGGCGGGGAAGGCCAGCAGCGCGCCGAGCCGTTCGTTGCNGGTAACGAGTTGCAGGTTGGCGTCGAAGATGCAGACGCCCTGGTTGATGTGTTCCAGCGTGGCGCGGATGGCGCGGGCCTGGTCGTCCAGGAGCTTGCCGCGTTCGCGGCGTTCCAGGCGGATGATGTCGGTGACATCGGTCTGCAGCACCACGGTGCCGCCGTCGGCGGTGCGGTGTTCGCTGACCTGGACCCAGCGGTCGCCCGACATCTGCACGTTGAAGATGACGTGCCGGTCACGGTGGCGCTGGCGGCGGCGTTCGGCCCAGTCGGCGGNGCTTTCGCCCTGCGGCAGCACGATGTGGCGCGAGCGGCTGACGCGGTCGGCATAGGCGTCGAAGGGCTGGCCGGGGAAGAACTGGCCCTGGACATCGGCCATGTGCATGCCGAAGCGCGAGTTGCACATCACCAGGATGTCTTCGGCGTCGAAGAGGGCGAAGCCTTCCTGGATGGTCTCGATGGCATTGGCCAGGTTCTGGCGGGCGGCCTCGGCGGCGCGGGTGGCCTCGCCCAGCTTGGCGCTCGAGGCATTCAGCAGGTCCAGCGCGGTTTCCAGGTCGCGGGTGCGTTCGCGGACCTGGTCTTCCAGCATGGCGGCGCGCTGGAACTGGGCGTAGGCCGCGCCGCTGTCGTCGGTGATCTGTTCCACCCGGCGCATCAGCACCTCGGCGATGGTCAGAAGCTTCTGCTTCTGGCGCTCGGGGTCGTCGGCGGGGTTGATCAGGCCCTCGATCATCCGGCGGGGGCGGGCGGGTAAAGCGCCACGCCGGTCATGGTGTGGTTGACGTGCATCGAGTTCACCTGCTCGCCATAGGTGGAAAAGCCCAGGACGCGGTGCTTTTTCAGCACGTCCGAAAGGGCGCCGAAGCGCTGGCTTTCCAGCGCCTCCATGCGACGCAGGATGCAGTCGCAGGCGAGGATGGCGGCGGGGGCGCTTACCTGGGCAAGCCCGGCCAGCGACCGGTCGAGATGCGCCACCATGTCCTGCGGTTCGGCCAGCGTCAGCACCACGCCTTCGTCGATGGCCGAGAAGAACACGAGGTCGCCGTTCGGCGCGACACGCTGGATGGCGCGGACATGGTGCTTGCCGCCGATGCGCACCACCACCGGATGGGCGGCGAAGGTGAAGGTGTCCAGCTGCATCGGGTCCATGCCCAGAAGCCGGGCATACTCGCGCGCCGCAGGTTCGGCATTGATCTGGCGCACCAGGCGGCGGGCCGGGTCGGCCTCGGTCACCACCATGCGCTGTTCGGTCGGGCGCAGGTGGTCCAGGCTGAAGACGCGGGTGCGGCAATCGGTGCGCACCATGGCCAGCACCGCGGTGTTTTCCTGTGCCTCGTCGCCGTGGATCACCAGCGTCCGTTCGAACCTTGTGCCGTCGCCCGCCGAGCCGCCGAACAGCGGCACCGGGCCAAGGCCGGGGGCAAGGGCGGTGGTCAGGGCATCTTCACGGATCGACAGGCCATCGACGACAAGGAAGGCGAATTCGTGGTCCCAGGACGGATGGGCGCGCATCAGCGAAGACCGCGCCTTGATCAGCTGGCCGATCAGGTCTTCTGACCTGAGGTCTGACAAGTCGGGGATGCGGATCAGGTCGGCGGCAAAATGGCGCTGCGAGAAGGCGATCGCCACCGCTTCGCCTTCGGCATAGCCGTCGGGAGAGATTTCCCCGCCGGTGGTGCAGCCCATGACGGGCACATCCGGCAGGGCTGCGGCGANACCGGCGGGCGAAACCAGCACATCGGTATCGGGCGAGACGAAGTAGATCACGCAGGCAAAGGGGCCGGGGCCAAGCGCCGCGGCCAGCCGTTCCGGCGCGGCGGGGTCGCTGACCGGCATGGTTGCGGTGGCCAGCACGGCGCCGGACGCGCCCTGCACGCCGGATGCCGCTTCATGCGGCTGTCAGCCCGTCGCGCCGCAGGTCTGCCATCCCGTCCTCCCTGCGTGGAGCCTAGCGCCGGGGGCTTGGCCTGCAAGGGCTGTGGAGGGAGGGTAGGATGGGCAATATTGCCCATCCTACCGGGACAGGGTCAGGCGGGTGCCGCCAAGGTCGCGGAAGGCGCGTTGGCGGCAGGTCAGGACAAGGATCTGCTGGTCGGCGGCCAGGGCGTGCAGGGCGTCGAACATGCGTTCGATGCGGTCGTCGTCGGTGAAGATCAGCGCATCGTCCAGGATCACCGGCGCGGGCCTTCCGCTGCGGGTGAGCAACCGGGCGANGGCCAGTCGCACCAGAAGCGCCACCTGTTCCTGGGTGCCGCCGGACAGGATGTCCAGGTCTTCCTCGGTGCCGCCGCGGACCAGACGGGTGGGCAGCAGGCTTTCGCCGTCGAATTGCAGGTCGGCATCGGGCCAGAGCACGCGCAGGAGCGGGCGCAGTTCGGTCATCACCGGTGCCAGATAGCGGTCGCGCGCTTCGTTGCGGGCATCTTCCAGAACGCGGCCAAGCTCTTGCAGGACCTCGATTTCCGTGCGGATGGCAGCAAGCTGCGCCGTGGCGGCTTCCAGCCGCGCGGCGGTTTCGGCCAGGTCTTCCAGCACGCCTTCGCCCGAGCGCAGGGCGATTTCGCTGTCCAGCCGGGCGAGTTCCAGTTCGGTGCGGCGGATTTCCTCTTCGGCCCCGGTGGCCACGGAAGCGGCCCGCGCCAGCGCCGCGGCAACCGCGCCACGGTCGGGGGCGTCCTTGGCCAGTCGGTCACGGTCGGCAAGGGCCAGATCGTGGGTCCGGCGGGCGTCGGCGAGGTCGCCCAGAAGGGCGGCCTCGGCCGCGGGGCTGTCGGCTGCAAGGGCGGCAAGGGCGCGGTGATGGGCGCCTTCGGCGGTGTCGGCCAGCACGGCGGCACGGGTTTCGGTGGTGCGCAGGTGGTCCAGGCGCCCGCGGGCCGTCTCGACCGCGGTTTCAGCGCGCAAGAGGTGGTCGGCGGCCGACTTCACCCCGGCTTCGGTCTGGTCGGGCGGTGGGAGGTCGGCGGTATCGGCTGCCGGAGCGGGCAGGGCGGCCAGATCGGCGTCCAGCCGGGAAAGCCCGTCCGGGGCGAGGAGCTTCAGCTTGCCGTCAAGCTCGGACAGGGCCGCCTGTGCCGCGGCGCGGGCGGTGGCGGCGCGGCGGGCGGTGTCAGGGTCGGGCTGGCCGAGGCGGGACAGCGCGGCGGCGAGGTCGGCTTCGGCCTTGTCCAGCGCACCGCNTTCTTAAGCAGTGCCGGGGGTGACGATCAGCTGCCCCAGGCCCGGCAGGTCGAAGCGGGTTTCCGCAGTGANCGGCGAGGTGGTTTCCGCGGCCAGCGGTTTGCCCTGCCGCAGCACGCGGGCGGCGCCGTCGTGGCGGAAGGTCAGGTGCGGCGCGCTTTGGTCGCGCAGCCCGCGCTGGATGGCCACGGCCTGCGCCAGTTTCTCCAGCTCGGCCAGGGCCTTGGCGTCGGGGCCGGTGGCGGCATCGCGGGCCAGGGTGGCCCGGTCGGCCAGGAGTTTGCGGGCGGTGTCGAGGCGGGCGAGCAGGTCGGCGCGGCGGCACATTGGCGCGCGTGATGGCGGCTGCCGCGGCACGGCGGTGCAGGGCCTCGGCTTCCGCCTTGGCGGTGCGGGCGGCGGTCAGGGCGGCGGTCAGCGGGGCGAGCGCCGTCTCGGCCTCGTCCCGCGCGGTGCGGGCGGCGGTGGCGGCGGTGCGCTGGTCGGCGGCGGTGCGGGCGGCGGCTTCGGCCTNNCGGCGCGGGCGCGGTGCAGCGTTGCCAGCCGGTCGGCAGCGTTGCGCTGCGCCAGGTCGGCGGCGCGCAGGCGGTGTTCGGCCTGATCNNAGGTCGCCGCATGGCGGTCGGCGGCTTCGGCGCGGGCGCGGGCCTCGTCGAGGCGGGCCTTGCGGTTGGCCACGGCTTCGGGCGCGGTCAGGTCGGCGTGGATGCGGCGCAGGTCGTGGCGGCGGGCGATGGATTGCGCCAGCTGCCGCGCGATGGCGTCGAGGTCGGCCTTGCGGGTGGACAGGTCTTCGATCACGGTCTCGGCCTGGGCNNGAGGGCCGCCCTTCAGCGGGCGGCCGCTGGCGGTCAGGTACTGCGCCAGTTCCTCGCGGCAGCGCGCCAGCGCGCGGTCCATGCGGCGGCCGCCGGTCAGGGCGTCAGCTTNCGCGGCGACCGAGGACATCAGGCCGCGGCGGGTGGCGAGGGCCTTTTCGCGGTCGGTGGGCGTGCCCGTGTCGTCCTCCAGCCGGGTCAGGCCCTGGCGGACCCACAGAAGGTNGGCGGGGCCGGTCTCGCCCGCGCCGGTCATCAGGCGGGCGATGAAGGCTTCGGCGGCATCGGCCTGGGCGATCAGCTGGCCGCCCCGTTCGACGGTGGCGGTCTCGCGCCCCAGCCAGCGTTTGGTCAGGCGGTGGCGGCCCTCGGGCAGGTCGATTTCCACCGAGACTTCGGGTTNGCCGCTTGCATGGGGGCGCAGGGCGCGGATGTCTTTCGACTTGGCGCGGTGGGGGATCAGGAACAGGGCGTGCAGCGCGTCGAAGAGCGTGGACTTGCCCTGTTCGTTGGCGGCGGACAGCACGTTCAGGCCGGGGCCGANTGAAACGATCTGCACCGGCGCGGTGAAGCGGCGGATGTTGGTGAGGGTGACGGAGACCAGTTTCATGCCCGGTCCTCGGTCAGATAGCCGTAAAGCCGGTTCAGCGCGGCGGCCGAGATGCGGCGGGCGGCTTCGGCGCGGGCGGGGTCTTCGGCGGCGGCGCGCAGGCGGTCGGCGGCCAGGCGCAGGGCNNAGCCGGCGCGGTCGATCTGGTCCAGGTCGGCGGCCTGCACCTCGGTGTCCAGCGCGGTGAGGTCGAGGTCGAGGCGGGCGAAATCGGGGGCGGCGGCTTCGGCAGCGGCGGTCAGGGTGGCGCGGTCCGACAGGGTAGCGCGGCCGGTGACGCGCAGGCGGAGCAGGTGGTCGCGGCGGGCAGGGCGGTCTTGCGGCAGGCGGTCGGCCAGGGCCGCGGCGGCATCCTGGCCGGGCAGCAGGGCAAGCGCTTCCTCGGTCCACCAGAACCGGCCGGTGTCCAGGCGCTGCACCTGCGGCGGCGCGCCGGGGTGGTGAGNCGCGACGCCCAGGCAGGCGCCGCGGGCATCGGGGTTCGGGCCGTCGCGTTCGGGCGTGCCGGGGTAATGGGTGCGGGCGTTCACCGCCATCTGGCCGTGCCAGTCGCCAAGCGCCAGATAGTCCAGCCGGGCGGTCTGGGCGCGGTCGGGCGGGATGATGCCCTCGGCGCCGCCCTCGGACGAGAAGTCGCGGATGGCGCCATGGGCCAGGCCGATGCGGAAGGCACCCGGCGGCGTTTCGGCCTGGTCCAGCCAGGCCGTCAGGTCGCGGCCGGGATAGCGGCGGGGAAGGGGGCAGGGCAGCAGCGTGACGCCTGGGGCGATCTGCACAGGCACCGGTTCGGTCAGCAAGTGGACATTGGTAGANNGCGCGTGGTCGGCCAGCCGCCCCAGCGATTCTGCGGCCAGGCTGTCGTGGTTGCCGGGGATGATCCACCAGTGCAGGCCCGGATGCGCCCNCATGGCCACCAGCGCCTGGCGCCAGACCGGATCGGAGGNGGTTTCAGGATCGAAGCTATCGTAAACCATCAGCACATGCGCGGCGCCAAAGGCGGCGGCGGTTTCGGCGAGCTTAGGCAGGATGGCGTGGCGCGCCTCGACCAGGCGGCCGCGCAGATCCTCGGGCAGGCCGCCGAAGCGGCGGCCCAGATGCAGGTCGGCGGTGTGAAGAAAGCGGAACTCGGTCACGGGAACCTTCGTCAGGACGTGGGTCGGGCGATGCTGCGCCGGGCGGGGTGGCAGAAACAGTCTTGCAGGGAATGTCGGCGAGGCACAGCCCACGGGGCCGAATTGATCGGGTCTGACCGGGCGCCCCATCGCCGACCCTGCCCCCACCCCGACCCTCCCCGTTGGGGGAGGGAGCCGCGCCCGTCATCTGGCGGCTTGCACGGCGGGGTGGCCTTGGGCAGGGTGCGGCGGAGGCGGAGGAAACGCGGGAATGGCCGACAAGCTGGCGATCTGTCTGAATCTTAAGCAGCCGGAATGGCCTTGTGCCGGAGGACCCCTTCACCCTGGCGCTGGAACGCCGGGGGCTGCAGGTGGAAAGCCACAGCGTCAACACCCGCAATCTGGTGTCGGGGCTGGTCTATGTGCTGGGGCTGGCCTTGCGGCGGCGGCCGCAGGTGGTGATCGCCTCGGAATATTATTGCACCTTCTTTGCCTGCCTGTGGTTCGGCTGGCTCTCCGGGGTGGTGCTGATTTCCGTGGGCATGAACCAGTCGCGGCGGCTCTTGCATTTCGGGCTGAGGCCGCTGGACGCGATGATTGACCGCATCTTCCGGCGGCTGCGGCTGGTGGTGGTNTTTTCGCAGGCCGAGGCGGGGCAGTTCGCCGCGCTGCACGGCATTCCGGCGGATCGCTTTGCCTTTGCCCATTGGGGGTTTGACCTGCCCGCGGCTGGCGCGCGGTGGCGCCGNGTGGCGCTGTGCATGGTGGGGCGCAACAACCGCGACTGGGCGGCCTTCCTGCGGCTGGCCGAGGCGACGGGGCTGCGCGGTCTGATCGTGGCGCCNTATGCCGGGCTGTCGCCCGCGCCATCGCCCCTGGTGACGGCGGTCTTCGACATTCCGATGCCGGATTGCATTTCCGCCATGGCCGCGGCCGAGGTGAATGTGGTGGCGCTGCTGGATGCCTCGCGCGGGGCGGGGCATATCACGCTGGTGTCGGCCCTGCATCTNGGNGTACCGCTGGTGGTGTCGGCCGCGCCGCAGATTGCGGATTATGTGCTGGACGGGGTGAACGGGCTGGTGGTGCCGCTTGGCGACGACGCGGCGCTGGCTGCGGCGGTGCGGCGGCTGCGCGCCGATCCGGCGCTGGCGGCCCGGCTGGGCCGGGCGGGGCAAGACCTGGCGGCGCGGTTCATGTCGCATGAGGCGACGCGCCGCCGGCTGGACGATCTGGTCGAGGCGGTGCTGAGCGGGGCGCCGCTGGATTTTGCCGACCCGGACTGGCTGGCCGAGCGGGCGCGGTTGTCTGCCTGACCCTTGCCGGTCAGGGCAGGGCCGGAAGTCGCCGCGCTGGAAGCCTTCGACCATCGCGCGCAGCCGGTCGGGCGCCAGCACCTCGACACGGTCGCCCCAGAGATACAGGTGCCAGGCCATTTCCAGGAGGCCCGAAGCGTGGAAGCGCACGGTCAGCGCGCCGTCGGGCTCTTCTGTCAGGTCCTGCCGGGGATGGAACTGGAACTCGCGCGCCACCGTGGCGGCTTCGGGGCGGAAGCGCCAGACCACCTGGCCGAATTCGCCATCGTCGTGATAGCTGCCGAAGGCGCGGGCGGCGTGGTCTTCCAGGTTGAAGTCGGGATCGCGGGCGAAGGACTGCGCCTCGATCCGGGCCGACAGGATGCGGTCCAGCCGGAAGTGCTGCAACCGGCCGTTGCCGCCCCGTTCGCGGGCCACCAGATAGCGGCGCGTGCCGATCAGAAGGCCGTGCGGTTCCAGGATGCGGTCGCGCGGGGCGGCGTCGCTGCTGTAAGCATAGCGGATCGCCAGGGGATGCGGGCCTTTCAGCGCCTCGGCCACGGTGGCCAGGATCACCGGATCGGCCTTCACCTGCGGGCCGGGGCGCGAGGCGAAGCCATAGGCTTCCAGCACCGCCTCGGCATCGGCCTCGGCGCGGCGGGCGTGCGGGCGGGGCATGGTGGCCAGCAGGCGGTCGCGCAGGCTTTGCAGGGCTGCGACCTCGTTGTAAGCGCCGTCGTGGTAGGCGCGGCGGATGGCCAGGTCCAGCGCGGCCAGTTCGCTGTCGCGGATGCCCTGCACCTTCATCAGCTGGGTGTCGCCGCCCTTCAGCCGCCAGAACTTGCGGCGCTGGTCGTCGGTCAGCGTCTCGACATTGGGAAAGCAGTCTTCCAGCGCGCGGGTCATGCGCTGCGCGGTGCGGTGGTCGCAGGCGAATTCTTCGGCGATGTCCTGAAGGCCGACGCCCAGGTGGCGGGCGGCGGCCATCTCGGCCAGGCGCAACAGGTCGGCGGCTTTCTGGAAGGACATGGATCAGCCCCTGGCCAGCAGCGCGACATGGTAAGCGAAATCCGGCGTTGCCATCAGNNCGCGGCAGCGGGCGAAGCGGCCATCGGCATAGGCGCGGAAATCGTCGGCGGGGTTGGCGTTGGCCAGCTGGATCAGGCCCCAGAGCGTCCAGAGAAGGTCGCACATCGCCTTGTAGATCACCATGCGGGCGCGGGCTTCCGGCGGGGCGGNGCCGTCGTGCCAGGCGGTGAGAAGCTCGTCATCCTGCGCGGCGTCGAAACCCGCTTCCACCGACAGGTCGCCCAGGTCCCACATCGGATCGTTCATGCCGGAATATTNCCCGCCGACGATCCACATGGTCTCGCCGGTATCAAGGAAGTTCTCGCACAGCGGGTCGCAGTGGCAGGNGGCCAGCGGCGCCGGGTTGCGGGCAAGCGCGGCGCGCACCGCCTGCGCCTCGGCCACAACGGCGTGATAGCCCTCGGGCAGGGCCACGTCCTTNNTTACGAGCACGCGGAGGTAGTCGTCGATCATGGCGAAAAGCTCGAACCTTGCCGGGAAGGTCTGGCCCGAGACATGGAGGCGGCGCAGGGCGCGGGCGGCGCGGGCGGGGAGCGACGGGCNGCGGAAGGCCTGTGGCGACATGGTGGTGGTGCCGGGCAGGTAGCGGGTGACCATCAGGCCGGTCGCGGGGTCGGCATGCAGGAGCGCCGGGCTGACGCCTACGGCGGCGGCGGCGCGGGCGGCTTCGGCCTCGTTGGCGCGGTCGATGTATTCCTCGGTGCCCTCGCCGGGGATGCGCAGGATCGCCTCGCCCAGGCGGTAGACGCGGTTGGTCAGGCCGCCAAGCCGTTCGGCGGGGCCGGTCCAGCCGGACAGCGCCGGGATGGTGCGGGCGATGGCGGCGATGTCGTCCTGCATGGCGGTCTCCTTGCCTTCGGGGGCATCCTGCCGCAAGGTTCGGGCACAGGGAAGCGGGGTTCGGACCATGGGCGACGGGCGGCATGAGGGGCATCTGGGGGCGGTCTACGAGGCGGACACGCCCGACCGGATCGCGGCGCTGTATGACAGCTGGGCGGAAAGCTATGACGACGAGATGGCNCCGGGCTATCGGCATCCGGCGGTGGGCCTGGCGCTGCTGGCGCGGCATGCGCCGCGGGGCAGCGGGCCGGTGCTGGATGCGGGCTGCGGCACGGGGCTGTTGGGCGACTGGCTGGGCATCCTGGGCTTTGCCCCGGTCGAGGGGCTGGACCTGTCGGANGGNATGCTGGCCCGCGCCCAAGCCAAGGGGTCTTATGCCGCGCTGCACCGGCTGGCGCTNGGGCGGGCGCTGCCCTTTGCCGACCATGCCTTTGCGGCGGTGATCTGTACCGGGGTCTTCACGACCGGGCATGTNGGGGCCGAGGGGCCCGAGCTGATCCGCATCACCCGGCGGGGCGGGCCTCTGGTGCTGACGGTGAAGACCACCCTGTGGGAGNNGGGGATCGCGGCCGCCCTGAAGGATCATCCGGGGGTGGAGGTGGTGGAGGAGACCTTGCCCTATGTCTCGATGCCNGGGGAGGCGGGGACGGTGCCTTCGCTGGCCGTGGTGGCGCGGCGGCGGTAGGCGTCCGAGCTCGGACGCTTGATCGGAGTGAGGTAAATCAATGGGTTACGCGGGCGCATTCATCGGACGTTAACGATTGCGCCCGGCGCCGGACCACGGGCGCACGAATTTGCTTCACGAACATTCGGACCTTTCGCAAAGACCCAAGCGAAACAACTGAAGTCGGTCAGAATCGAGTTTTCTGCGAAAACTCGAAGTGTCGAATTTTCTGCGAAAATTCCGATCCTTCGCAGAAGGATCGTCTGTCAGAGTTTTCGCAGAAAACTCGTTTGTGCGCTTCGATGCGTTCGCAGGGGCCTTTCGCGGAAAGATCGCCGGGCGTTCACCCCAGGGTGCAATGGCAGGCTGGGCGCAAGAATCGTGGCCCTACCCGCCGCTTCGGCGCGTTTCCTCGGCCAGCATCTCGTCGATGACGGCCCAGGAGGCCGCGGCCTCGTCCTTGGTCATCTTCTGCAACACGTTGCCGCCGTGGACCATGACATGATCGCCCGGCGCGATGGATTCGTGCTGGACCAGCCAGAGCGAGGCATCGCGGCTGACGCCGCGCGCTTCGCAGCGGGCCACGAACCCCGCCACCGCGACCACCTGCATCGGCACCCCGAGACACATCGCCTCCATCAAATCAACACATTCAGATTTTTCTTTACGAAGGCGCCCGTCTTTGATGAATGTCAAGGTGCGCCCCCGCGCATGCCGCCACCCTGCGCGCATCCGCGGAAAGCGCAAGGACGGGGCCAGCCATGACGGATCGCAAGCCCGTAGTGATTCTGGGGATCGGCAACAGCCTGCTGACCGACGATGGCGCCGGTCTGCATGTGCTGGCGGCGCTGGCGGCGGGCGGTGTGCCCGACGGCATGGTGCTGGTCGATGGCGGCACCATCGGGCTGGTCCTGTTGACCGAGATCGAGAAGGCGGGTGCGCTGATTGCGGTGGATGCCTGCCAGATGGGGGCTGCGGTCGGCACGGTGCGCGTGTTCGAGGGCACCGGGATGGATGCCACTTTAGGCGGCACCAAGCGGTCGGCGCATGAGGTGGCCTTGGCCGACCTGATGGATGCGGCGCGGCTGTCGGGCTCGCTGCCCGTGCGGCGGGCGCTGGTGGGCATCCAGCCGGGATCGACCGGCTGGGGTCTGGAACCCGGCCCCGAAGTTGCGCGCGCGATTCCGAGGCCGTGGCCGCCGTGTTGCGGCTGGCCGAAAGCTGGAGCCTGACCGATGCCTGATCCGTTTGTGAAAAGCCTGCTGGCCGAGGTGGCCCGCCATCTGGAGGCGCTGGTGAGGGACGGCACGGTGGCCGCCATCGACCTGCGCAGCCTGCCCCTGTCAACCGAGGACCGGGCGCGGCTGGAGGCGGCGCTTGGCCAGGGCGAGGTGAAGGTGATGATCGACGCCGCCGGTGAATCGGAACTGCACGAGACCGCCTATCCCGGCGTGTGGTGGGTGCGCCATTTCGGCGCTTACCGCCAGCTTCTGACCGAACGCATCGAGATCACGCCGCTGCCCGAAGTGCTGGCCGCGGCGCCGGAAGACATCGCCGCAGGGGCGCGGCGCCTTGCCGTGAACGTCAACGCCCTTTCCGAGGGGAGAAAGCCCATGCCTAAACCAGTCAGGGAGACCATCGGCCAGGGGCTGGAACGCCGAGGCATCTCGCGCCGGGCGCTGTTCCGCTACACCGCCTATCTTGCAAGCCTGATGGCGCTGCCGCCCACCGCCTCGCGGCTGATGGCCGAGACGCTGGCCAATGCGCCGCGCCAGCCGGTGATCTGGCTGTCGTTCCAGGAATGCACCGGCTGCACCGAAAGCCTGACGCGGTCCTTCAGCCCCTCGCTGGAGGACATGATCTTTGACCTGATCTCGCTGGACTATCACGAGACGCTGATGGCGGCGGCGGGGCATCAGGCGGAAGCGGCGATGGAAGCCTCGCGCCAGGCGAACAAGGGCAAGTATGTGCTGGTGGTGGACGGCTCGGTTTCGACCGCGCTGGATGGCATCTATTCCACCAATGCCTACCAGTCGAACCTGGCCAAGCTGAAGGACCTGGCCTCGGACGCGGCGGCGGTGGTGTCGGTGGGCACCTGCGCGGCGTTTGGCGGCATCCCGAAGGCCAATCCGAACCCGACCGGCGCCGTGGCGATCAGCGAGATCGTCACCGACAAGCCGGTGGTGAACATCCCCGGCTGCCCGCCGATCCCCGAGGCGATTGCCGGGACCATCGCGCATTTCGTCACTTTCGGCGCGCTGCCCGAGCTGGACCACCTGAACCGGCCGACCGCCTTCTTTGGCGACAGCATCCACGACCGCTGCTATCGCCANCCCTTCTATGACAAGGGCCTGTTCGCCAAGACCTTCGACGACGAAGGCGCGCGCGAAGGCTGGTGCCTGTTCGAGCTGGGCTGCAAGGGGCCGGTGACCTACAACGCCTGCGCCACGCTGAAGTGGAACGGCGGCATCAGTTTTCCGATCCAGTCGGGCCATGGCTGCATCGGCTGTTCCGAGCCCGATTTCTGGGACCGCGGCGGGTTCTACCAGCCCCTTTCAGCCAGTGTCATGGGCAACCGCGCCATCCTGGGCGGCGCGGCTGTGGCCGGGGCCGCGGTGGGGGCGGCGTCCGTGATGATGGCGCGCAAACGCAAGGCTGACGCGCAGGCGGCGGCCAAGGCGGCACCGGTGCAAGAGGAGAAAAAGGGATGAGCCTTCTGGATTTTGCCCGCGGCCCGGCAATGAATGTCGCCTATGCCGTGTTCCTGCTGGGGGTGGCGTGGCGGCTGGTCGCCCTCTTGTTCCTGCCGCGCAACAAGGACCTGTCGGTGCCGCGGCCCGATGCGCCNTTCGACCCCGCGGCCGCGGGGGCGGGCATCCTGCGCTATATGCGTGTGGCGCCGGGCCTGGGTACGCTGCCGAAGATGGCAGTGTGGAACGGCTATGTCTTCCACATCGGGCTGGCGGTGGTGGTGTTCCTGTTCACCCAGCATATCCTGGTGATNCAAGGGTTGTTCGGCCTGTCCTGGCCGGGATTGCCGACCGGTGTCATCACCGTAGTGGCCGTTGTCACCCTGGCCTCGCTGATCGCCGCGCTGGTGCGGCGGCTGATGAGCCCGGTGCTGCGGCTGCTGTCGGGGTTCAACGACTATTTCAGCTGGCTGGTCACCTTCCTGCCGGTGCTGACCGGGCTTCTGGCGGTGGCGCATCTNGGGGCGCGCTATGAGACGCTTCTGGCGCTGCACATCCTGTCGGTGGCCTTGCTGCTGATCTGGTTCCCCTTCGGCAAGCTGTTCCATGCCGTCCTTGTCTGGTTCACCCGCGGCCAGACCGGGGTCTTCTACCGCCGCCGCGGCGTCGCGCTCTGACGGAAAGGACGCGCCATGAACGAACGTATCGTCGCCGACCCCGTCACCCGCATCGAGGGGCACCTGCGCATCGAGGCCGAGACCAACACGGCCGGGGACATCACGCAGGCCTACAGCTCGGGCACCATGGTGCGCGGTATCGAGCTGATCCTGAAGGGCCGTGACCCGCGCGAAGCCTGGGCCTTTGCGCAGCGCATCTGCGGTGTCTGCACGCTGGTGCATGGCATCGCCTCGGTCCGGTCGGTGGAAAACGCCATCGGCTGGGAAATCCCGGCCAATGCGCAGCTGATCCGCAACCTGATGATCGCGGCGCAATATGTGCATGACCATGTCATGCACTTCTATCACCTGCATGCGCTGGACTGGGTGGATGTGGTGTCCGCCCTGTCGGCCGATCCGGCGGCGACCTCGACGCTGGCGCAGTCGATTTCCAGCTGGCCGAAATCTTCGCCCGGCTATTTTGCCGATGTGCAGAAGAAGCTGAAGACCTTTGTCGAACAGGGTCAGCTGGGCGTGTTTGCCAATGGCTACTGNGGGCACCCGGCCTACAAGCTGCCGCCCGAGGCGAACCTGATGGCGGTGGCGCATTACCTGGAAGCGCTGGAATGGCAGCGCAACGTGGTGCAGATTCACACGATCTTTGGCGGCAAGAACCCGCACCCGAACTTCCTGGCGGGCGGCGCACCGGCGCCGATCAGCGTGATGACCTCGTCGGGCCTGTCGGCCACGGCGCTGAACATCACCGGGCTGGAGCAGGTGAAATCGGTCATCCAGAACATGCAGGCCTTTGTGGATCAGGTGTACCTGCCGGATACGCTGGCGATTGCGTCCTTCTACAAGGACTGGTTCGCGCGCGGCGAGGGCGTGGGCAACTTCCTGACCTATGGCGATTTCCCGGTGGATGGGAAGGGCGATGCCTCGACCTGGCTGATCCCGGCCGGGGTGATCCTGAACCGCGACCTGTCCACCATCCACCCGGTGGACCTGAACAACCCCGACGAAATCCAGGAGTTCGTGGCGCATAGCTGGTACGACTATTCCGGCGGCAAGGAGGCGGGGCTGCATCCCTATGCTTACGAGACGAACCTGAACTATACCGGGCCGAAGCCGCCCTTCACGCAGCTGGAGGTCGAGAACAGCTATTCCTGGCTGAAGAGCCCGCGCTGGAAGGGCAATGTCGTCGAGGTCGGGCCGCTGGCGCGGGTGCTGATGCTGGTGGCCAAGGGGCACGAGCCGACGGTGGCCCTGGCCAACCAGGCGTTGACGCAGTTGGACCTGCCGTTGACGGCGATGTATTCGACCATGGGCCGCACCGCGGCGCGGACGCTGGAGACCAAGATCATCGCCGACCAGATGATGGTCTGGTATGACAACCTGGTTGCCAACATCAAGGCGGGCGACCTGTCGGTCCACAACCAGGCGAAATGGGATCCNTCGACCTGGCTTACCGAGGCCAAGGGCGTGGGCTTCATGGAAGCGCCGCGCGGGGCCCTGGCGCATTGGTCGGTGATCAAGGACGGCAGGCTGGAGAATTACCAGGCTGTCGTGCCCTCGACCTGGAACGCCGGGCCGCGCGATCCCTCGGGCAAGCCGGGGCCTTACGAGGCTGCGCTGATGGACCGCCACACGCTGGCGGTGCCGGACCAGCCCCTGGAAATCCTGCGCACGATCCACTCCTTCGACCCCTGCATCGCCTGCGCCGTGCATGTCACGGACCCGGCGGGCGAGGAACTCGTCAAGATCAAGGTGAGGTGAGAGATGAACGCCCCCGTGAACGCCAAGGCCGTGAACGTGAAGGCGGCCACCAACGCCTTCTTTGCCCGAACCGAAGAGCATCTGGTCAGCTATCTGGAGGCCTGCCTGCACTGCGGGCATTGCGCCGATGTCTGCCATTTCCACGAGGCCTCGGGCGANCCCCGGCATACGCCTACCTACAAGCTGTTTCCCATTGCCAAGGCCTATCGGCAGACCAAGTTCCCCTTGAACCTGTTCGCGCTACGNCTGACCGAGGCCGATCTGAAGGAATGGGAGGAACTGCTGTTCGACACCTGCACCATGTGCGGGCGTTGCACGGCGGTCTGCCCGATGGGCATCGACATCGCCTCGATCGTGGGCCAGGCGCGGCAGGCCTTTGCCGCGGCGGGGCTGGGGCCGGAGGATCTGCTGCAGGCGGCAGAGAATTCGCGCGACCACGGCAGCCCGCTTGGCGTGACGCCGGCGCGGCTGGCGGACCGCATCGAATGGCTGGCTGACGAGCATGAGACCGACATGCCGCTGGACAAGCCCAAGGCGGATGTGCTGCTGACGGTGTCCTCGATCGAGACGATGAAATATCCCGACAGCCTGGCCGCCATGGCAAAGATACTGAACCATGCCGGGGTGGATTGGACCATGTCCACCAAGGGCTATGAATCCACGAACTTCGGCTATCTGTCCGGTACCNNCGACATTGCGAAGATCATGACGATGCGGCTGGTCGAGGCGGCCGAGGCGGTGGGCGCCAAGACGGTGATCATCCCCGAATGCGGCCATGCCTATGGCGTGATGCGGTGGGGGGCCGCCAATACTCTGGGCCGCCCGCTGCCCTTCGAGGTGCTGCACATTTCGGAATACATGGCCAAGCTGAAGCGCGAGGGGAAGCTGAAGCTGAAGCCGATGAAGGAATCGATCACCTATCACGACCCCTGCCAGATCTCGCGCCGGGGCGGTGCGACCGAGGATGCGCGCTATCTGCTGGACGGCTTTGCCGAGGATTTCCGCGAGATGGTGCCGACCGGCAACTACAACTGGTGCTGTGGCGGCGGCGGCGGCGTGCAGGCCATCGGCCGGGCGGCCGAGCTGCGCCACAAGGTGTTCAAGATCAAGATCGACCAGGCCGAGGCGACCGGGGCCGAGATGCTGGTGTCGTCGTGCTCCAACTGCTTACTGACCATGGACGAAAGCAAGGCCGCGCTGAAATGGGACGGCAAGCTGGGCAGCCTGGTGGAACTGATCGCGGAGCATCTGGACGAGTGAGTGGGGTAGGATGGGCAATATTGCCCATCCTACGGGGTTTTGCGCCGGGCCGGACGTGGGTTTCGCCCGAGGCCATCGCCTCGGGCGCGGCGGTCCGGTTGCGAAGCAGACCGCCCGTGCGCCAAGGCCGCACGGGCCGCGACTGCCCTCCGCAGGGCAGTCGCGCAGGCGCGACCGCCGGGGCAGCCGCGCCCCGTGCCCAATCGTCCGGGGAAATCTGACAGCCCCTTGAGGAAATGCTGGCATTTCGCCAATCGCGCCGGTCGGGTGTCCACAGGACACCCTCCTTGTCGGCGCGAAAGAAGAAGATGTGTCGTTACTGAAGCCGTGCCGCCGCCAGTCGGCGCAGCGTTTCGGCGATGTCTTGTTCGGTGGTCAGCGGGTTGATGGTGCAGAGCCTGAGCGCGCTTTGCCCCTGCAGGCTGGTCGAGGTCACGCAGGCGAAGCCCGAGTCGGACACCACCTTGGCGGCCGCTGCGTGCTCGCCGGGCCGCGCATCGCGGAAGGCAAAGCAGACGATGCCGATCTGCGCCGGTGTCACCACCTCCCATGTCGCGGGATCGGCGCGCAGCATCTGTTCGGCCATCTCTGCCGTGCGGATGCGGCNGCTGACCGCTTCGCGGAAGCGCTTGGCGCCATAGGTGCGCAAGGACATCCACAGTTTCAACGCGCGCGAGCGGCGGGTCAGTTCCAGCGAGCGGTTGCCGAAATTCACCGCGCCGGTCGTGGCCTGCACGTCCTTCAGATATTCCGGGTGCATGGCGAAGGCGCGTTCCAGCGCCGCTTACCGGGTGACCAGGCAGAGGTTTACGTCATAGGGCTGGAACAGCCATTTGTGCGGGTCCAGCACCAGGGAATCGGCACGCTCCATCCCCTTCAGCACCGCGCGGCCCTCGGGCACCAGCGCGGCGGGGCCGCCATAGGCGCCGTCGATGTGGAACCACAGGCCATGGTCGCGGCAGATGTCGGCGATCTGGTCCAGCGGATCGACGGCGCCGGTGTTGGTGGAGCNCACGGTGGCAATGACCATCATCGGGCGGCGGTAAGCAGCCTTGTCGGCGGCGATGGCGGCGCGCAGGTCACCCGCGGCCATGCGCAGGCCGGGGCCGGGCAGGATGCGGATGTCGTCCTCGGCCCAGCCAAGCGCGCGCAGGTCGCGCGGCAGCGAGGAATGGGTCTGGTCGGTGAGATAGGCCACGCCCGGCCCGTTTTCGTTGCGCGCCGTGGCAAAGGCCGTCAGGTTGCCAAGCGAGCCGCCCGAGACCAGAACGCCCTCGGTGTGAACGGGCATGCCCAGAAGCTCGGCCATCCAGCGGCAGACCACCAGTTCCACCGCGGCGGGGCCGGAGCCGCCGCCCCAGCTGGCGGCGATGGTGTTGAAGCCGGTGCCCAGCCATTCGCCCAGGATGGCGGCGAAGGAGGCGGGCCCGGGCACGCGGGCGAAGTAACGCGGATGATCGCCGTGCTGCTGGTGGCTGAGCGCGACCGTGGCCAGAAGGTCCAGCGCGGCATCGGCGTCGCCGGGGTCTTCCGGCAGCGGGCCGCCCAGGCGGGACAAGAGCTCGGCCGGGGTGGATTCGAGGATGGCATGTTCCTGGTTGCGGCGCATGGCGCGATCCACCACCAGATCGACGACCTTGTAGCCAAGCCGCCGCATCTCGTCCGCTGTCAAGCCGAGTGTGTCGGCCGGAACCGCGAAGGATCTTCGGTTTCAATCTTCGGATAGGCTTCCAGCATGTCCCGCCCCTGACTGTGGCGCTTGGTAGACCGGGCGGGGAGCGCTGTCCATCGGGGGCAGACCTGCCGCTTGCAGGAGAATCGTCTGGCCTTGCCGCCGGGGAGCGGCGCCCGGCGGGAGTTGCGATGTGCTGTCTGGAGGGCGACCTTCGCGCTTGCAGCAATTTCAGCGCCGGAATCTTGGGCTGAAGCCTGCTGAACTGGCAAGGAGATGCCTATTTCCGATCAAATGCAGTTGAACCTCGCTTGCGTCCGATGTTCACCTTCCTCTATATGCCGCCTAGCGCGAAGTCGTGCTTCTACTGGAAAAAACCTTAGGTTTCCTCTCGCTATGACCTCTCTTGGCCATACGCGCCCCGGCGTTTCCCGGCGCGCGCTGTTGCACGTTGCGGCGACCCTCGCCCCGGCGGCCTTCCTTCTGCCGTCCGCGCTGCGGGCGCAAGAAGTGGCGGCGCTTGCAGATGCCGCCGTGCAGCAATTCTCGTTCGACATCCTGACGGACCAGATGCGCGCCCTGGCGGCGCAGCCGCATGTCACCGCCCCGCCGCCCGAGGGGTTCCTGGGCGATCTGACCTATGACGAATACCGCCTGATCCGTTTCCGCGACGATCATGCCCGCTGGGACGAGCCGGGCAGCAACTTCCGCCTGGCGGCCTTCCACATGGGCTGGCTGTTCCCCGAGCCGGTGCGCATCTACGAGGTTGCCGACGGGCAGTCGGTGGAGATGCGCTTTACCACCGACGATTTCGAATACCTGAACGAACTGGTCGAGCGCGTGCCGGAACATGCCTCGCTGCCCGGTGTGGCCGGGTTCCGGCTGAACTTTCCGCTGAACCGGCCCGACAAGCTGGACGAGCTGGCGGCCTTTGTCGGCGCGAGCTATTTCCGCGCGCTTGGCCGNGGGTCGGCCTATGGCCTGTCGGCGCGCGGGCTGGCGCTGAACACCGCCACCTCGCAGGGCGAGGAATTCCCGCGCTTTTCCAACTTCTACATGGAACGCGGTCCGGCCGGGTCCGAGGTGCTGACCGTCTATGCCACGCTGGAAGGACCGAGCGTCACCGGCGCCTACCGCTTTGTCATCCGCCCCGGCGCGACGACCACGATGGATGTGACGGCGCGACTGTTCTTCCGCAAGGATGTGGAAGAGCTGGGCATTGCTCCGCTGACCTCGATGTTCCTGTTCTCGGANAAGAACCGCTCGAAATTCGACGATTTCCGCCCGAACGTTCATGACAGCGAAGGCCTGCGCATCCTGCGTGCCGATGGCGATGCGATCTGGCGGCCGCTGAACAACCCGCCGCGCCTGACGGGCAGCTATTTCGCCGAAGTGTCGCCGCGCAGCTATGGCCTGTTCCAGCGCGACCGCGATTTCGACAACTATCAGGACACCGGCGCGCATTACGAACGCCGACCCTCGGTCGAGGTCGAGCTTCTGGGCGACTGGGGCAAGGGATCGGTGCGGCTGGTCGAGATNCCNTCGGATCTGGAGGCCAACGACAATATCGTGGCCTATTGGGTGCCCGAGGCGAAGGCCAAGGCGGGCGATGCGCTGGAATTCAGCTATCGGCTGCACTGGGGCGACCTGGCCCATGATGACGGCGAGCCCTTGGCCTGGGTCTATGAGACCCGCGTTTACCATGGCGGCTTTGCCGGGGTCGAGGTGCAGAAGGGCACGCGCAAGTTCGTGGTGGACTTCAAGGGCGGGCTCCTGGCGCAGCTGGATGCCGAAGCCTCGGTCGAGCCGGTGGTGACGATCAGCAATGCCGAGCTGACCGGCACCACGCTGGAAAAGATCGCGGGCACGGACATCTGGCGGCTGGTCATCGACATTTCGGCCGATCCCGGCGCCGTGGTCGAGATGTCGGCCCACCTGGCTTACTACGACCACCGCCTGACGGAAATGTGGCTTTATCAATGGGTCAGCGAGGCTTGACCGACATGGACGCTCTGGACCACCACGACATCCTGTCTGCCGTGAACCACCGCGGGCGCTGCCCCGCGCGCCCCTGTCCATGCCGCCGCAGCGGCTGGAACGCCGCCGCTTACTCAGCCGGTGGGCGCTGTTCATGATGGTTGTGTGGGGCGCCCGGCGCGTGCCGGACGGTAAGCGGTGGGCGGACCTGCGTCCGGTTTGTCGACGGTCCTGACGCGGACCGTCGCGCTGGCGGCCAGCGTGGCGGCTTACTGGGGCGCGTTCATGCTGTTCCTGCAATTCGGCGTCAGCGACGGGCTGGACATGATGGACGGCGTGCGCGCGGTCCTGATCTTCGTTTCCACCTTCTGGCTGGCCTGNGGGGCCGCGCAGGCGCTGGCCGGGTTGACGACGCGGCCGCCGGTGCGGCCCGAAGCTGCCGGGCCGTTGCAGCGTACCGTGGTTCTGGTGCCGGTCTACAACGAAGACCCGGTATCGACCTTTGCCCGCGTGGCGGCGATGGATGCGGCGGTGCAGGCCGCGGGGGCGGGGCACGCCGTTGATTTTGCCATCCTGTCCGACACGCGCAACGAGCAGATCGCGCAGCGCGAGGCGCTGTGGTTCCTGCGTCTTCTGGACCAGACCGGGGGCGAGGGGCGCATCTTCTATCGCCGCCGGGCCGACAACCGCGGCCGAAAGGCNGGCAATATCGAGGATTTCATCAAGACCTCGGGCGGGGCCTATGAGTTTGCCGTCATCCTGGATGCCGACAGCCTGATGGAGGCCGGGACCATCCTGAGGATGATCCGCCGCATGCAGGCCGAGCCCGAGCTGGGCCTGTTGCAGACCCTGCCCAAGATCATAAATGCGCGGTCGCGCTTTGGTAAACTGATGCAGTTTTCGGCCTCGTTCTATTCGCCGGTGTTCTGCCGTGGGCTGGCGATGATGCAGGGCCGCACCGGGCCGTTCTGGGGGCACAACGCCATTGTCCGGGTGGGTGCCTTTGCCAAAAGCTGCGGCCTGCCGGAACTGAAGGGCAGCCCGCCCTTTGGCGGCCATATCCTGAGCCACGACTATGTCGAGGCAGCGCTGCTGGCGCGCGCGGGCTGGACGGTGCGGGTGGACGACGATCTGGAGGGGTCCTACGAGGAAGGCCCCGAGAACATCGTGGACCATGCCAAGCGCGACCGCCGCTGGTGCCAGGGCAACCTGCAGCATTCGCGCCTGCTGCTGGCGCCCGGCCTGAAGCCGTGGAGCCGGTTTGTCTTTCTGCAAGGCATCCTGGCCTATCTGTCCTCGCTGGTCTGGCTGAGTTTCCTTCTGGCCTCGATCCTGGCGCCGCTGTTCGCGCCGCCGGTCGATTACTTTCCCATCGACGACTGGCCGTTCCCCGTGCTACCGCCCAGCCGCGCCGCCGAGGCGCTTGGCCTGGCCCTGGGGATTGTGGGACTGCTTTTCGTGCCCAAACTGCTGATCCTGATCGACGCGGTCCTGCGCGGACGCAGCCGCGGCTTTGGCGGGGCGCTGCGCACCGCGCAGTCTGTGGCGGTCGAGCTGGTGCAGACCTCGATCGCGGCGCCGGTGTTCCTGATGTACCAGACGCGGTCGGTGTTGCAGGTGGTGATGGGCTGGGATGGCGGCTGNGTTGCGCAGGTGCGCGGCGATGGCNNTAAGCTGAGCCTGGGCCAGGCCTGGGCGGCCAGCCACTGGATCGTCACGACCGGCACGCTTGGCCTGGCGCTGGCCTGGTGGCTGGCNGCGGCGCTGCTGCCCTGGCTGTTGCCGGTGGCGGGGCCGATGGTGCTGGCGCCCGGCATCATCGCCTGGTCGTCGCGGCCGGGGCGTGACGGGCTGTTCGACACGCCGCAGGTCGCCGGGTCGTCCGACCTGATCGCCGCGCATCATGCGCTGCTGGACCTGTGGCAGGGCGAAGAGACGGCGCCGGTTCCGGCGGTTGCCCGGCCGGCGGTGAAACATGCCTGACGGCAGCGCGGGCCTTCTGCCCGGCACCGGCACGCTGCCGGGACCGATGGCCGCCGCGACCCTGCGCGGCGCCGAGCCCGGCCGCCGCAAGGCGCCGCGCGACCTGCGGCTGGACGTGCTGCGCGGCGCCTGTCTGGTGATGATCTTCATCAACCATGTGCCCGGCAATGATTTCGAGGCCTGGACCTCGCGCAATTTCGGTTTCTCGGATGCGGCCGAGGGCTTCGTGATGATCTCGGGCATCGCGGCGGGCCTGGCCTATTCCGCCGATTTCCGCGCGCCGATGCGGTTGTGGCATGGCCTGACGCGCATCTGGAAGCGCTGCTGGACGCTGTATCTGGTGCAGATGCTTGTGACGCTGGCCGCGCTGGCGGCCGTGGCGCTGGCGGTCAAGGCGACCGGCGATTCNCGCATCCTGTTCGAGAACCAGATGGGGTGGCTGTGGCAGCGCCCGCTGGAAACCCTGATCGCCCTGCCGCTGTTGCTGCATCAGTTCGACTATCTGAACATCCTGCCGCTTTACATCCTGCTGCTTCTGGCCTCGCCCGTGGCGATGATCGGCGGCTGGCGCTGGCCGTGGCTGGTCTGGGCGGGGGCTTTTGCCATGTGGGCGCTGTTCGGCATCACCAGGACCAGCCTGCCGCTGTGGCCGATGGAGGGCAACTGGTTCTTCAACCCGATGTCCTGGCAGGTGGTGTTCGTCACCGGCCTGCTGATCGGCATCGCCCAGAAGGACGGGCGCCGTCTGGTGCCGGTCCGGTGGTGGTTGCAGGGGCTGGCGGGCGGCTATCTGGTGTTTTCGCTGGTGACGGTGCTGTGGCTGGATTTCTCGCGCGGGGTCGGCTCGACGCTGTGGTATCTGAAGGACACGGTCGGCTTTCCCTGGCTGTTCACCGATTTCGACAAGAGCTTCCTCACGGCGCCGCGGCTTCTGCACATCCTGGCGTTGACCTATGTCCTGTCCAGCTTTGGCTGGGTGCGTCGGGTTTGCGGNCAGCCACTTCTGTATCCGCTGGCAGTGCTGGGCCGCCATGCCCTGCCGGTCTTTGCCTTCGGCAGCGTCATGGCCATCGGGTTGCAGGGCCTGCGCCACGGGTTGGAGCGTGACATCGCGCTGGACGGTTTGCTGATCGGCACCGGGCTGGCGCTGCAATTCGCGCTGGCCTTCGCGCGCGAGCATTGGCCAAAGCCAGCGGCGCGCTGATCCGGCCTAAAGGAACTGCACCGGTTTCGACCACTGGATCAGCACCACGCAGCCTGTGTCGGACCAGACGCGATGCGCCGTGCCTTCGGGGTTGAAGATCAGCGTGCCGGCGCCATAGGTGCCGCGGTCGTCGGACTGGGTGCCGTCCAGCACCAGGATGGTTTCCAGCCCGGGATGATGGTGCGCCAANNGCACATCCGCCCCCGGCGCATAACGCAACAGCGCCACGCTGGCATCGCCGCGATAGAGCGGGCTGATCTCGACCCCGTCGCGGAACGGCTCGAACGCGCAGTCGCGCCAGCCGCCGCAAGAAAGCCGGGCAGGTCAAAGCTGTCAGACACCGAGCGCCTCCTGCACCTGGGCTGAGGTCGCCGTCCAGCCGACGATGGCGCCCTGGGCGCGGATCATCTGGATCGCCGCGTCCTTGAAGGCGGGAANATAGCTTTCGGTGGCATCCTCGACCAGAAGGCAGTCGAAGCCGCGGTCGTTGGCTTCGCGCATGGTGGTCTGCACGCAGACCTCGGTGGTGACGCCGGCGAAGAGCAGGGTTTTCGTGCCAAGCCGGGCAAGGTCTTCGGTGAGGGAGGTGGCGTAGAAGGCGCCCTTGCCGGGCTTGTCGATGACGATTTCGCCCGGGGCCGGGGCCAGTTCGGGCAGGATGCCGGCGCCCGGTTCTCCGGCGATCAGGATGCGGCCCATCGGGCCGGGGTCGCCGATGCGGAGCGCGGGCTTGCCGCGGTTCCGCTTGGCGGGCGGGCAGTCGCTGAGGTCGGGGGCGTGGCATTCGCGGGTGTGGATCACCGGCAGGCCCGCGGCGCGGGCTGCGGCGATCAGCCGGGCCACGGTGGGGACGATGGCCTGCAAGACCGTCACGTCATTGCCAAGGGCCGCGCCGAAGCCGCCCTGTTCGATTAAGTCGCGCTGCATGTCGATGACGATCAGCGCCGTGGTCGCCGGGTCGAAGGNCAGGGNGAAGGGCAGGGCGCCCGCGATGTCGGCCATCAGGCGTGCCCCCATGTGGTGGCCGATGGTGGCGATGTCGGCGCCTTGCCCCGCGGTTTCATAGGCGATGCGGCCTTCGGACATCACCAGGATGCGGTCGGAAAGTTCCATGACTTCGTCCAGGTCCTCGCTCATCAGCAGCACCGCGGCGCCGTCGTTGCGCGCCGCCATGATGCGCGCGCGGATTTCGGCCACGGCCGAGAAATCGAGGCCGAAGCAGGGGTTCGAGATCACCAGCAGTTTCACTTCACCGGTCAGTTCGCGGGCCAGCACGGCGCGCTGGACATTGCCGCCGGACAGCGACGCGATGGGGCTGTCGAGCGAGGCGGTCTTGACCTTGAAGGCCTCGACCAGCCGGGCGGCGCTGTCGCGCATGGCGTGGCTGTCCAGCCAGAACCGGCGGGCCGTGCCCTTCCGGTCGAAGCTGCGGAAGGCGATGTTCTCGGCCACCGACATCTTGCTTACGCAGGCGTTGCGCANGGGTTCCTCGGGCAGGTAGCGCACGGCCAGCGCCTGCGCCTCGGCCCGGGTGGCGTGCCAGGGCTGGCCGTTCACCCGGATATCACCGGCGGTTGGCGCGCGCTGGCCGGTCAGGATTTCCATCAGCTCCATCTGGCCATTGCCGGAAATGCCGGCGATGCCGACGACCTCGCCCGCCTTCACAGCCAGGCTGTCGATGGCGATTTCCTTGAGGCCGGACCGGTCGCGTGCCTTGACCTGCACCGACAGCACCGTATCCCCTGCCGTGCCGGTGCGCGGCATCGGGGCCCGCGCGGCGCCGGTGCCGATCATCATGGCGGCCATGTCGGCGTGGGAAAGGTCGGCGACCTTGCCCTGGCCCGCCANGCCACCACGGCGCAGCACCGAGACCTCGTCGGCGAAGGCGGTGACTTCGCGGAACTTGTGGCTGATCATCAGGACCGAGATTTCGCCCTTCGCGCAGAGGCCGCGCACATGACCCAATACCTCGTCGGCCTCGTCGGGGGTAAGAACCGAGGTCGGCTCGTCGAGGATCAGGAAGCNGCTACCGAGGTAGAGCTGTTTCAGGATTTCCAGCTTCTGCTTTTCGCCCGCCGCCAGCCGGGACACCGGCTGGTCCAGCGGCACGCGGAAGGGCATGGCGGCCATGAAGTCATCGAGCGCCGCCTTTTCGCGTTTCCAGTCGATGACGGCGGGCGTGTCGGGACGGCTGATCACCAGGTTTTCGGCGGCGGTCAGCGAGGGCACCAGGGTGAAATGCTGGTAGACCATGCCGAGGCCAAGCGCATGGGCATCGCGCGGGTCGGCGATCTGCACCTCGCGGCCATCCAGCGTCATCTGGCCCGAGGTGGCGTGGTAGAAGCCCATCATGCATTTGACGAGCGTGGACTTGCCCGCGCCGTTTTCGCCCAGAAGCGCGTGGAACGAGCCGGGGGCCACGGTGATCGACACGTCATCCAGCGCGGTGAAGCCGCCAAAGCGCATGGTCATGCCAAGCGTGGCGATTTCCAGTGCGCCGGGACGGAAGGGGTCTTCGCCGATGATCGTCATGCCGGTCTCCCGCAAATTCCTTCGAAGGAATTTGCAATTTTCTTCGAAGAAAATTGCGCGCTCATGGCAGCGCCGCGATCAGCGCGGCAGAATCGCCGACCGCACCGAAGACGCCGCCCTGCATCGTCACCATCTTCAGCGCGGCGGCATGGTTGCTTGNATCCGTCGCCCCGCAGCAATCCGCCAGCACCAGGCATTCGAAGCCGCGGTCGTTGGCCTCGCGCATTGTGGTGGACACGCAGACATCGGTGGTGATGCCGGTCAGGATCAGGTTCTNGATGCCGCGGGTGCGCAGGATCAGTTCCAGATCGGTGGCGCAGAAACTGCCCTTGCCGGGCTTGTCGATGATCGCCTCGCCGGGTTCGGGGTAAAGCTCGGGGATGATGTCCCAGCCACNCTCGCCGCGGATCAGGATCTTGCCGCAGGNGGCGTCGCCGATGCNCGCGCCGATCTGCTGCGACCGCCAGCGCTTGTTGGCGGGCAGGTCGCTGAGGTCGGGCCGGTGGCCTTCGCGCGTGTGGATGATGTGATAGCCCTTCTCTCTCATGGCCGTCAGCACCGCCTTGATCGGGCCGATGGGCGCCTGGGTCATGCTGAGGTCATAGCCCATCATGTCGACATAGCCGCTTGCGCCGCAGAAGTCGGTCTGCATGTCGATGATGATCAGCGCGGTGTTGTCGGGGCGCAGATCGCCGTTCCAGGGCCAGGCATAGGGGGNCGAGGCGACGGTGGTCATGGGCATCTCACTTGGTGATGGACAACTCGCCCGGTGCGCCGGTCATGGCGCGGGTGGGGGAGGAGGTGGCGATCAGCACGCCAAGGGTCAGGACATAGGGCGCGGCGTAGAAGAGGTAGTAGCCCTCGGTCACGCCGACCGATTGCAGCGCCGGGCCAAGCGCGCTACNCCCGCCGAAGAGAAGCGCCGCGCCGAAACAGGCGATGGGGTTCCAGCGTGCGAAGATCACCAGCGCCACCGCCATCAGGCCCTGACCCGAGGAAAGCCCCTCGTTCCAGCTGCCGGGGTAGTAGAGCGACAGGTAGGCCCNCGCGACCCCGGCAAAGGCGCCGCCGACGGCGGTGGCCAGGGTGCGGATCACCGCCGGGCGCAGGCCCATGGCGCGGGCGGCGTCGGTTGAATCGCCCACCACGCGCAGGGTCAGGCCAATGCGGGTGGCGCGGAACATCCAGTCCATGCCAAGCGCCAGGGCCAGGCCGATGAGGAACAGCACGTTCACCTGCAACGCCGCCTGCAGCTGCGGCAGGTCGCTCCAGTTCCCGAAGGGGATCGAGGGCAGGTCGGGCGCCACCGGCTGGATGTAGGGCTTGCCGAAGTAGAAGGCGAGGCCGGTGCCGAACAGCATCATGGCGATGCCGATGGCGATGTCGTTCACCTTGGGCAGCGAGCAGATGATGCCATGCAGCAGGCCGAAGCAGGCGCCCGCGATGGCTGCCACCAATACCCCGGCCCAGGCCGAGCCGGTGACGACCGCCGTGGCATAGCCCGACATGGCGCCGAAGACGAGCGTGCCCTCCAGGCCCAGGTTGATGCGGCCCGAGCGTTCGGTCAGTACCTCGCCGAGCGAAACGAAGAGGAAGGGTGTCGAGACGCGGATCGCGCCGCCCAGCATGGCGATGGGGATTGCCCAAAGGCCCAGGTCTTCCATTACCGCCCCCACCGTTCCGGCGCGAACAGGCGGAACCGCCCGTAGGCCGTGTCAGAAACCAGGATCGCCAGGAAGACGAAGCCCTGCAGTACCAGGATCGTGGCATCCGGCAGGTCCATCCTGCGCTGGATCAGGCCCGAGGCCGCGTCGAACCCGGCCAGAAGCAGGGCCACCGGGATGATCGCCAGCGGGTTGTGGCGGGCAAGGAAGGCGATGAGGATGCCGGTATAGCCGTAACCGGCGGCCAGCGAGCCGTTGGCGTTGCCCTGCACGGCCGTCACCTCGAAGAACCCGGCGAGGCCCGCGAAGGCGCTTACCAGCGCGGTGAAGCCCAGGATCANGCCACNCACCGGCAGCCCCTGTACCTGTGCGGCGCGCACATTGCCGCCAGCGATGCGGGCGGCGAAGCCCCAGGTGGTGCGGTCGATCAGCACCCAGCTGACGACACAGCCCAGAAGGCCCGCGAGCAGCCCCCAATGCACGTCCATGCCGGGGATGTTGCCCATGCGCAGGGCATCAACCAGCGGCGCGGTGGAGGGCTTGTTCAGGCTGGCGGGGTCGCGGAACGGGCCTTCGACCAGGTGGTTCATCAGCGAAATGGCGATATAGGCCAGAAGCAGCGAGGAAATCGTCTCGTTCACGCCGCGGTAATGGCGCAGCGCCCCGGCGGCGCCGATCCACAGGGCGCCGATCAGCATCGCAGAAAGCGCCATGATCGGCAGCGCGACGCCCGCAGGAACGGTGGCCAGATGCGGGCCGATGGCCCCCACCATGACACCGCCCAGCACGATGGCGCCCTCGCCGCCGATCACGACAAGGCCCAGCCGTGCCGGAAGGGCCACACACAATGCCGCAAGCAGGAGGGNGGCCGCCCGCGACAGGGTGTTCTGCCAGGAGAAGGCGGACCCGAAGGCCCCCTTCCAGGTGATGGCCAGGAATTCGGCTTACGACTTGCCCTGCGTCAGCAGGAAGAAGCCGAAGATCACGAATCCCGCAATCAGCGCGACCAGCGGGATCACCACCGCCTCGGACCGCCGCGCGAGGGCCGGAAGCCAGGGCATTCCGGTGCCCGCCAGTACCGCCTGATCGGCCATCAGAGCCTCCTTACGAGGTGGAGCCGAGAACGCCCTCGACCAGATAGTTCATGCTTTCCAGCGCGATGTCGGTTTCCACCTGCACCTGGCCTTCTTCCAGCACGACGTTGCCCTGGTTGTCCTTCAAAGGGCCGTTGAAGACGGCGAAGCCGCCTTTCATCATCTCGGCCAGCGTGGCGTCGAACTGCGCCTTGGCTTCGGGCGTCACGGCAGGGCCAAGCGGCGACATCTTGATATAGCCGTCGGCCAGGCCGCCGCGGGCGAAGTTGGGCAGGGTGCCTCCGTCGATGATGGTCTGCACCATCTTCGGATAGACGCCACNCCAGTTCCATTCGGCCCCGGTCAGGTATTTCTCGGGCGCCAGCGCCGACTGGTTGGCGTGATAGCCGCAGACCCAGGCGCCGCGGCCCGCCGCCGTCTCGATCACCACTTTCGGCCCGTCGACGTGGCAGGTGATGACATCGCAGCCGGCATCGCAGAGCGCATTGGTGGCCTCGGCTTCCTTCACCGCCAGCGACCATTCGCCGGTGAAGATCACCTGGCAGGTGATCGTGGGGTCGACGGCGCGAGCGCCCAGAAGGAACGAGTTGATGTTCTGCAGCACCTGCGGAATGGGCTTGGCGGCGACGAAGCCGATCTTCTTGGTCTTCGTCATGTGGCTTACCACGATGCCGTTCAGATACTGGCCCATGCCGATATAACCGAAGTAGCTGCCGATATTGGCTTACATGCCCTCGGACCACAGCCCCGCGGCGTGTTCGAAGCGCACGTCGGGGTATTTCGGCGCCACGGCCAGCAGATGGGNGTCGAAATAGCCGAACGAGGTCGGGAACAGCAGCGTCGCCCCGTCGAGGTTGATCATCGATTCCATCGTCTTCTGCACGTCGATGGTTTCGGGGACATTCTCTTCCTCGACGACGGTGACGCCCTCCATTGCCTTCACTGCGGCGGCGCCTTCGGCATGGGCCTGGTTGTAGCCGAAGTCGTCGCGCGGGCCGACATAGATGAAGCCCACGGTGATCGGCGTGGCGGCGCGGGCTGCGAGCGGCAGGCCCGAGATCATGGTGGCACCAGACAGGGCGGCGGCGCCCTGCAACAGGCGGCGGCGGGTGAGGATCGGGGAACGGGCGGTCATCGGGCTCTCCTTGCCGGTTGTGTCGCGCTGCACTGCGGCGCCGACTCGCTGGTGAAAACACTTGCGCAAGCAACCGATGCTGTCGTCTGCTAACTTCGCAGCAATCCGCTGCGTGAAATGCAGCAGTCCACCATGCGCCAGCTTACCCCCTGCAGTTCATTGACGCCGTTGCCCGCGCCGGGTCCATCCGCAAGGCGGCCGAAGGCATGGCACTGACGTCCACCGCGCTGAACCGCCGCGTGCTGGCGCTGGAGGAAGAACTGGGCGTGCCGATCTTTGAACGCCTGCCGCGCGGGGTGCGGCTGCCGACCGCCGGGGAATTGCTGATCCACCACCTGCGCAGCCAGGCCGCCGACCTGGAGAAATTGAAAAGCCAGATCGCCGATCTGGCAGGCGAACGGCGCGGCCATGTCGCCATTGCCTGTTCGCAGGCCTTCCTGCCCTATTTCCTGCCCGAGCAGATCGGCGCCTATCGCCGGGACCATCCGGGCGTGACCTTTTCGGTGCGCGTGCGCGACCGCACCGCCGCCGAGGCGGCGCTGGTGGATCACGATGCCGACCTTGCCCTGATCTTCGAGCCGGTGCGGCTGTCCGAGGTGCAAATCCTTGGCTCGGCCCGGCAGACCGTGCATGCGGTCATGGCCGCCGACCACCCTCTGGCAAGGCACGAGACCCTGCGGCTGCGGGACTGCGCGGCCTTTCCAGTGGCGCTGCCCACCGTGCAATATGGCGTGCGCCATCTGATCGACCTGGCGCTGGTGAAATCCTCGGTCTCGCTGCGCGTCGTGCTGGACGCCGACCATTTCGAATTCCTGCGCCGCTATCCGTCGCAGGAGCCCTTGATCTCGTTCCAAATCCCCATCGGACTGCCGCCGGATTCCGGGGCCGAGGCCATCGTCTCGCGCCCGCTGGATGCGCGCGACGTGCCCGAGGGGCGGCTGTACCTGTGCCAGCTGCGCGGCCGCACCCTGCCGGTGGCGGCCGCGAAGTTCGCGGCCCAGATCGCGCGGGAACTGGACGCGCGCTATGACTGAGCCGCGCGATAGGCGCGCCAGCCGCCGTACCGAGTGATCTCTTCAGCGCCGGTCAGGGCATGGGCCTCGCACAGAAAGCCCGTGACCTGCGAACCGTCGTCCAGCGTGATCTTGCCGACGCCCAGGGGTGCCGGGATCGCCGCGACGAAGGCACCGAAGGCGGCGGCGGGCAGCGCCCAGACCTCGACCGCCAGACCCGGCCCCTGGAACCCCGGTTCGTGGATCATGCCCGGCTTGGGCGGCACGGTGCCACNCAGCGCATAGAGGCGATAGCCCGGCGCCGTCTTCGTCGCGCGCAGCAGGAACCCGCCCGGTCCGGTGAGTTCGCGGTTCAGCGGCATGCCGGTCAGATGGGCGCCGACCACGCAGATCGGCAGCATGCCTTCGGGGATNNGCCGGGGGCAGGGCCGCGGCACCGCCGCCGCGGTATCGCGGCCCATGCCGCAAGCCGCCGCCGCGTGCATGGCCGCGGCAAAGGGTGCCAGCGCATCGTCGCTGAAAGCCGGGCCGACCAGCGTCACCCCGGCGGGCAGGCCGGAGGGGCCAAAGCCCGCGGGCACGGCAATGGCCGCGTAACCCAGAAGGTTGGCGAAGTTGGTGTAGCGCCCGAACTGGCTGTTCTTCGCCAGCGGATCGGCCAGCATGTCGGCGACGGTGTGGGTGGTGGGCGAGGTCGGCAGCAGCAGCATGTCCACCGCGTCCCAGACCGGCGCCACGGCCTTGCGCAGTTCCTCCAGCCGGTAGCGGCCGCGGAACGCCTCGACCGCCGTCTTGCCCTTGGCACCCTCGATGATCTTGCGCACCGTCGGGTCGAAATCCCCGGCGTTGGTGTCCAGGAACCCTTCCACCGCCGCCAGCCGCTCGGCCACCCAGGGGCCGTCGTACAACAGCGCCGCCGCCTCGCGGAAGGGCGCATAGTCGAAGGGGATCAGCGTCGCACCCAGGCTTTCGGCGCGGGCGAGGGCGGCGTCATACAGCGCCTCGACCTCGGTGTTGCCGTAGAACTCGCGCTCGGNCGCTACCAGAACGCCGATGCGGGGCCGCGGCGGCAGGGNGGCGGGCACTGCCGCGCGCGAGAAGGGATCGCCGGCATCCGGCCCGTCCATCACACGGCGCACTGCCACGCCATCTTCCACCGAGTAAGCGAAGACCGTGACCACATCCACCGACCGGCAGGTNNGCACCACGCCGGTATTCGGCACCCGCCCCGGCGTGGGCTTGATGCCGACAAGGTTGTTGAAGGCCGTAAGCACCCGCCCCGAGCCCGCCGTATCGGTGCCCAGGGCAAAGCTGCAAATCCCCGCCGCCACCGCCACCGCCGAACCCGAGGAGGAACCGCCCGAGACGTAATCGGCGTTGAACACCGACCGCGGCGCGCCATAGGGCGAGCGCGTGCCGTTCAGCCCGGTGGCGAACTGATCCAGGTTGGTCTTGCCGATGACGATGGCGCCTGCCGCGCGCAACCGCGCCACCACGGCGGAATCCGCCGCCGGATCATAGGCATAGGCCGGGCAGGCCGCCGTCGTGGGCAGGCCTGCGGCGTCGATGTTGTCCTTCACCGCGAAGGGCACGCCCCAGAGCGGCTTGCCCTCTGGCCCCGCCACCATCAGCGCCTTCGCCGCCGCGCGGAGGTCGTCGTCGGGCACGGTCGAGATGAACACCGCCGGATCGGCCAGCCTGGCCCGCCGCGCGATGACCTCCTCGATCACCTCCAGCGGGGTCATGCCGCTAAGATAGGCGGCGCGCAGGGCCCGAAGGGTCAGCATTTGGGGCAGCATCAGGAAACCTCCATCCAGGCCAGAACATCCCCCGCCCGGACCGTGCGGCCCGGTGCGGCACGGAACTCGCGCAGCCCGCCCATGGGCGCATGCACCGCGATTTCCATCTTCATCGATTCGACTATGGCGATGCAGTCGCNCGCTGCCACGGGCGTTCCCGGTTCCACCAGGAACTTCCACAGGTTCCCCGGCACCGGGCTTTCCACCCCCGCACAGCCTTCGGGCACGGCGCCGCTTTCCACGGCAGGCCCGTCATCGGCGACAAAGCGATCCAGCCCCGCCGCCTTCCAGCGCTGGCGCTCGGCGTCGAAGGCGGCCTGCTGACGGGTCTTGAAGGTGGCGATTTCCCCGGCCTCAGAGGCAAGCGCCCGTTGCTCGGCCGCCCAGTCGAAGGTGGTTTCCTCGATGCGGATCGGATAGCCGCCATGGGGAAAGGCCGCGCGCGCCTCTTGCAGTTCCCCGGCACTGACCGGGAAGAAGCGGATCTGGTCGAAGAAGCGCAGAAGCCAGGGCGCCTCGGCAAAGGGGCCAGAACGGTGCCAGGTGTTCCAGACCTGCACGGTGCGCCCGAACAACTGGTAGCCCCNCGGACCCTCCATGCCATAGATGCACATGTAGGCGCCGCCGATGCCCACGGCGTTTTCCGGCGTCCAGGTGCGGGCCGGGTTGTATTTCGTCGTCACCAGCCGGTGGCGCGGGTCGACCGGCGTGGCGACCGGCGCGCCCAGATAGACATCGCCCAGCCCCAGCACCAGATAGCGCGCGTCAAAGACCAGCTGTTGCACCGCCGCCTCGTCTTCCAGCCCGTTGATGCGGCGGATGAACTCGATGTTCGACGGACACCAGGGCGCATCGGGCCGAACCAGATCCTGATATTTGCGCATCGCCAGTTCGGCCTGCGGGTCGTTCCAGGACAGGGGCAGATGCACGATGCGCGAGGGCACCTTCACCGCCTCGGCCGGGGGCAGGGTTTCGTCAAGACGGTCCAGCTCGCGGATCAGGTCGGTGCGGGCGATGCGGGCCGGGTCATAGTGCAGTTGCAGGGACCGGATGCCAGGTGTCAGGTCGATCACCGGCAGACCCGCCTGCGCCACCGCCTGCGCCAGCAGATGCACCCGCAGCCGCAGGCCGATGTCCAGGTGCATGTCGCCGTATTCGACCAGCAGGTTTTCGTCGCCCTGGCGGCGATAGACCACCGGCACCGCGCTGTCGCGCCCGCCGACGATGGGCGNAGCCGCCTTTGCCAGCGCTGGCCCGGCCACCGGATCGGGGCGGTCCACCGGGCGGAAGCGTACCCGGTCGCCGGGACGCAGCTGGCCGAGCTTCCACAGGTCGTCGCTGGCCACCACGGCGGGGCAGACAAAGCCGCCGAGGCTCGGCCCATCGGGGCCAAGCAGGATCGGCATGTCGCCGGTGAAGTCGATGGCGCCCACGGCATAGGCGTTGTCATGCAGGTTCGACGGGTGCAAGCCGGCCTCGCCACCATCGGCCCGCGCCCAGTCGGGCGCCGGGCCGATCAGCCGCACGCCGGTGCGAGCCGAGTTGAAATGCACCTCGTAAGGGGTCTGAAACAGCGTGGAAATATCGCTGTCCTTGAAGAAATCCGGCGCCCCGTGCGGGCCATAGACGACCGACAAGTCCCAGTCGTGGGTCAGGTCCCNCGGCTCCAGCGGTGTCTGCACCTTCGACGCCGCGCCGAAGTGCAGCACATCGCCGGTCTTCAGCACCCCGGTCGCGTGGCCGCCGAACCGGCCCAGGTCGAAGCAGGCGCGCGAGCCCAGCACCACCGGTGCCTCGAAGCCGCCTTCCGCGGCCAGATAGGCGCGCTGCCCCGGCCCGTCGATGGCGCCGACGGACAGAACCGCACCCGCGGGCACCATGACCACCGGTCCCGCCATCGGCACGCCATCCAGCGTCATCCGCATCGCCGCCCCGGCCAGCGACACCCGCTTGGCCGTCAGGAACCGCAGGGTGGGGCCAGAGACGGTCATTTCCAGTGCCGCCGTGTCGGGCGGGTTGCCCACCAGCCGGTTCGCATTGCGGAACGACCGCGCATCCATCGGGCCCGAAGGNNGTACGCCGACATGCCAAAGGCCCAGGCGGCCCGGCAGTTCCTGCAGGCTGGTCTGCGGCCCCGGCGCCACGACCTCCACGCCCTCTGGCGCGAAGTCCAGTTGTGCCAGCGCCGTCGTCGCCACACGGCCTTCGGCCAGCATGTCCGAGCCAATGGCACGCAGGTAGCCCAGGTTGGTCTCGATCCCCGCCACCCGCGTGGCGTCCAGCGCCTGCCGCAGGGCTGCCAGCGCCGCGGGACGGTCGGCCCCGTGGACGATGATCTTGGCAAGCATCGGGTCGTAGAAGGGCGTGACCTCGGTGCCGGTGGCGATCCAGCCGTCCACCCGCAGTCCTTCCGGGAAGACCACCTCGGTCAGCAATCCGGCCGAGGGGCGGAAGCCGGCATGGGGCATCTCGGCGTAAAGCCGCGCCTCGATGGCGGCGCCTTGCGGCTGCGGGAGGGTCGCGGGGATCGGGTCTTCGCCCGCCGCCTGCCGCACCATCCATTCCACCAGGTCGATGCCGAGAACGGCTTCTGTCACCGGATGTTCCACTTGCAGGCGGGTGTTCACCTCCAGGAAATGGAATTCCTCCCGTGCCGGGTCGTAGATGAATTCCACTGTCCCGGCAGAGGCATAGCCGACCGAGGCGCAGAGGGTTTGCGCCGCCTTGTGCAGCCGCGAGCGAAGCTCGGGCGACAACCCCAGCGCGGGGGTCTCCTCGATCACCTTCTGGTTCCGCCGCTGTAGCGAGCAGTCGCGTTCGCCCAAGGCCACCACCCGGCCGCGGCCATTGCCGAAGACCTGCACCTCGACATGCCGGGCATCGGCGACGAAGCGTTCCAGGTAGACCCGCGCATCGCCAAAGCTCGCGCGCGCCGTGCGCTGGACGCTTTCGAAAGCCGCCCGCAGCGCGGCCTCGTCGGCGCAAAGCGACATGCCGATGCCGCCGCCGCTGGCGCTGGATTTCAACATCACCGGCCAGCCCACCCGGTCGGCCTCGGCCACCGCCTCATCCGCGTCGCACAGCAGCCCCGAGCCCGGCAACAGCGGCACCCNCGCCGCCAGTGCCAGCTCGCGCGCGGTGTGTTTCAGCGCAAAGGCGCGCAGGTGGTCGGGCGAGGGGCCGATGAAGGTGATACCTTCCTCGGCCAGCCGTTCGGCGAAGCCCACGTTTTCCGACAGGAAGCCATAGCCCGGATGCACCGCCTCGGCCCCGGTCGCATGACAGGCGGCAATCACCGCCGCCACGTCCAGATAGCTTTCCGCCGCCGGTGCCGGCCCCAGGCGCACCGCTGCATCCGCCAGCGCCACATGCGGCGCGAAGCGGTCGGCGTCGGAATAGACCGCCACGGGCGAAATCCCCATCGCCCGCAGCGTCCGCATCACCCGGACGGCGATCTCGCCCCGGTTCGCCACCAGTACCCGTTTGAACATGATCAGCCCCGGATGGTGACGCGGATCGGCGTCGGGTCGAAGCCGTTGCAGGGTTGTTGATCTGCGGGCAGTTCGAGATGACGCAAAGCACGTCCATCTCGGCGCGCAACTCGACATGGTCGCCGGGTTTCGAGATGCCGTCGTCGATGGTCATGGCGCCGTTCGGGCTGATCGGCACGTTCATGAAGAAGTTGATGTTGGGCACGATGTCGCGCTTGCCCATGCCGTGCCTGGACAATTCCAGCAGAAAGTTCTCGCGGCAGGCGTGCAGATAGCGGGTTTCATGCCCGAATCGAACCGTGTTCGATTCACACGAGCAGCAGTTTAAGCACTGGTGTCGTGCTTACCCGAGGTGTCGGCCGTCACCACCAGCATCACCCGCCCCTCGGACGAGACGATTTTCGCACCGGTCGAGATATAGGCGAGGCCGTTCTCGCGCATGGTGTCCTGGCTGGAATAGCGCTCGGCGGTGTCGTGGGCGTTGTAGAAGATCGTGTCGATGGCCTGCTGGCCGAACGTGTCCTCGATGCGGATCACCTGGCCCTTCTTCACCAGGCCGGACCAGGGCTTTTCGGCGGGGATGTCGTAAACCTGCATGATGCCCTCCTCAGCCGCGCGCGTTGTTTTCAAAGGCCCGCACCGCCTCGGCTGTCGCCGTGCGGCAGAGGTCGTCTGTTTGCACCGGAACGGCGGCAAGCCGCGTCACCGTCACTGGCGGCACCGGCCCACCGGAAGGGTCCAGCGGATGTCGGGTGTTGGACAGCGCCAGAACCAGGTCCATCTCTGCGCGCAACTCCACCCAGTCGTCGCCCGACAGCATCGCCGCGCGCCACAGGAACCGCCCTTCGCCATCCACCCGCACCGGGGCGAACAGCGTCAGCAGCGCGGGCAGGTCGCGCCGGTCCAGCCCCAGCTTGGCCGCTGCCAGAACCATGTTGTCGCGCGCGTTGCGTTCCTTCGGCGTGCTTGCGCCCACCGGCCCCGACCCGCCGGTCAACGCATCAAGCGCGCCCGAGGAATCCTCGGTGATCGACAGCATGGCCCGGCCCATGTCCGACAGGATGATGCGGCCCTTCCGCAATTCGGTCGTCCACTGCACCTTCACCGTATCCGGCAGGTTCTGGCGTTCGCTGGCATCGCCCGCCCGCCACGCGGCCAACGAGACGCTGCCGCCCAGACCCCCGGCTTGGACCCGCAGCACCTCGCCCTCTGCCAGCGCGCAGGTCCAGTACCAGCCGCCCGGCACCACTTCGCGACCCAGCACGCGGGAGGGCGTCACCTCCGGCGCAGGCCGGGGGCTCAAGCCCGGCAGGGCCTTCGGCGCGAACTCCAGTCCCCGCCGCTGATGGTCTTCATAACGCGCCCGGTCTGCCGCGATCTCGGCGGCGGTGCGATGCACATGCATGGGTCAAGCTCCGGTCTGCCGGGCCGTCCCGGCGGAGGGCCCGGTTGCTGCCGGGTCGTCCCGGCCGGGCAGGATGTCGGCGTTCCAGATCGTGACCTGGCCCGCCACGCGCGGCGGCCAGATCGCGATGTCCGACCCGATGGTGGCGCCGTAGCGATCCTTCTCCTCGGGGCGGTTGCGCTTGCGCTCGAAGGCGATGATGCGGGTGGACAGGGTGAAGGCCTCGCGCAGGTCGTGGGTGACCATGACCACGGTCATCGGCACCTCGTTCCACAGCCGCCGCATCAGCACATGGATGTCGCCGCGGATGCCGGGGTCCAGCGCGCCGAAGGGTTCATCCAAGAGCAGCACGCGCGGCTTCATCATCAACGCCTGCGCCAGCGCCAGCCGCTGCTGCATTCCGCCCGACAGTTGCGCGGGATACTTGCCCTCGGACCCGGCCAGCCCGACCTCGGCGATCATGGCGCGGGCCTCGTCCTCCAGCCGCCGCCGCGCCGCACCGAAGGACCGGCCAAGCAGGCGATGCGCCTTCATCTCAGGCCCCAGCACGGTGTTGCCCAGCACCGTCAGATGCGGGAAGACCGAGTATTTCTGGTAGACCACGCCGCGGTCCGGCCCCGGTTCTGCGGGCAGCGGCACGCCGTCCAGAAGGATGCGCCCGCGCGTCGGCCGTTCCTGCCCCAAAAGCATGCGCAGGAAGGTGGACTTGCCACAGCCCGACGGACCCACCAGCGCCACGAAGGCACGGGNGGCGATGTCCAGCGAGATGTCTTCCAGCACGATCTGGTCGCCGTATTCCTTCCAGACGCGCTCGACGCGGATGCCGGTCATCGTTTGCCCTCCAGCACCGACCAGGGAAGGCCCGCCGCCGCAGCCAATCCAGCGTCAGGTCGCCCAGCACGGCCAGAAGGGTGATCCAGGCGACGTAGGGGAAGATCACATCCATCGACAGATAACGCCGCACCAGGAAGATGCGGTAGCCGAGGCCGGCTTCGGCCGAGATCGCCTCGGCCGCGATCAGGAACAGGAAGGNTTTACCCAGTTGCAGCCTGAGGCTGGTGAGCAGGCGGGGCAGCGCCTGCGGCAGCACCACGCGCAGGCCGATCAGCCAGGTGGAGCCCGCCAGCGTCTCGGCCTTGACGATCTGCTCGCGCGGGATGGCCTGCACCGACAGCGCCAGGTCGCGGATCAGGATGGGTGTCACGCCAATGACGATCAGCGCGATCTTCGCGGCCTCACCCAGGCCAAGCGCGATGAACAGGATGGGCAGCAGCGCCAGCGGCGGTACCATCGAGACGAAGGCGACGAAGGGCGCCAGCGTCGCGCGCACCAAGGGCAGCATGCCGATGACCATGCCTGCGGCCAGCGCCACGGCGGCGGAAATGCCCAGACCCCAGCCCAGGCGCGACAGGCTGGCCAGCGTATCGGACCACAGCAGGTACTCCCCGGTGCGCGGATCGGGCAGGAAGGCCATGCGGTTGACCGTCGCCGCAATGGTGGCCAGCGAGGGCAACAGCTTGTCCGCGGGGTTGGCCGCCAGACGCACCGCCGAGCCGGTCAGATAGGCCAGGATCAGCAGCGCAAGGGCGCCAACCCCAGGGCAATCGCCGCCCCGCGTCCTGGCAACCGGTTGATCGCCCGCATCGCTGCGCCCTCCGGCCCGGCTTACAGCGCGCCGTCCGCCGCCATCTTCATCCACTGGTCGGTNGAAGCGCAGCTTCACATTGGCGCTGTCGCCCAGCACCGTGCCGCCCGGCAGCTCGATGCCGATCACATCGGCCGAAGGCGCGCCCGAGCCAAGCAGGCCCTTGTCGAACAGGAAGGTGCGCACATGATCCATGGTCGCCGACAGGTCGGGCGAGGTCACGAAACCCACCGCATCGGTACTTGTNNCGAAGAGCTTGGTCGCCGCCAGCTGGCTTTCGAACCCGGCCTGGTCGGTGCCCGAGGCCGCCCCCATCGCCGCCCGCGCCGCCGCGCCCTCGGGCGTGTCCGAGGCCATCAGCGTGACAGTGTCATACCNAGATGCTTAAGCCAGCGCCTTGCCGAAATCAGGGTTGTCGGCCAGCACTTCGGTGTTCGCCACCATCAGGTCGATGATCTCGCCGGGGATCTGGCTGGAATCGAAGACCTTGGTCGCCCCCGGCAGCGCCACGATTTCCGACACCATCGGGTTCCATGTCACCATCGCCGTCACGTCCGGCGTCTGGAAGGCGCCCACCATGTCGGGGTCGGCGGTGTTGACCACCTTCACGTCCTGCTCGGTCATCCCCGCGCTGTCCAGCGCGCGGGCCAGCAGGTAGTGCGAGACCGAGAATTCCACGAGGTTCACATCGCGGCCCTTGATGTCGGCCAGCGTGGCGCCGTCCTTCAGGATCACCGCGTCGTTGCTTACCGAGAAGTCGCCGACGATGACCGCCGTGGTATCAACGCCGCCTACCGAGGGGATCGACAGCGCGTCCATGTTGGTCACCGTCACCGCGTCATAGGCGCTTACGGTGTACTGGTTGATCGATTCCACATAGTCGTTGAACTGCGTGACCTCGATGGTCAGGCCGTATTTGTCGGCCCATTTCTTCACGATGCTTGCGTCGCTGGCATAGCCCCAGGGCATCCAGCCCACATAGATCGACCAGGCGACCTTGAAGTCCTTCTTCGCCTCGGCCATCGCGGGCGCGCCAAGGGCAAGGCTCAGAAGGGCGGCGCTGGCAAGCACGGTTCTGCGGCTGATCGGCATGTCTTTCCCTTTCGATTGACAGGGAATGACGGACCATCGCGCCACCAATCCCTTGGCTTGACGAGGTCTCCCGGGCTTTGTCCCGCCGTGCCCCCGGCGGCTGCGTCCCGCCGGTGGTGGCTCTCGGACCAGCATGCCTTTCGGCACCGGAACCCTAGCCACCAACTCCCCTCAGGCTGGGGGCGCGCACCGCATCCGGCAAGTCGCGACGGGTCCGCCAGGGCGGTGCGACGCGCTCTGCCGGTTTGCTGTGCGGAATTGCCGATCAGTGCCGGATTGGTGGGCGGCGCGTCCCTGCCCGCCGCCCAATCGATTCGCCTCACCCCCGGATGCGCAGGCCTTCCGGGTCGAACAGCGGCTTCGGTGCCAGCTCGGCCGCGAAGACCTCATCCGCCACCACCAGCTCGTACCGCCCCGCCGCCAGCCAATCGTCGCTGACCCCATCGGCGTTGCGGACATAGCCGAAGCCGATGTTCCGCCCGACNNCGTAGCCGTAGCCGCCCGAGGTCAGATAGCCCACCGCCACGCCATCGCGCAGGATGGTCTCGCGCCCGACCAGCACCGCCTTGGGGTCGCTGACGGTGAAGCCCATCAGCCGCCGCTTCAGCGGCTGGCCCATGGCGGTTTCCAGCGCTGCACGGCCCAGGAAGGGCGTGTTGCCCTTCATCTTCACCGCCCAGCCCAGGCCCGCCTCGAACGGCGTGTCGTTCGGCGTGATGTCCGAGGCCCAGGCGCGATAGCCCTTTTCCAGCCGCAGGCTTTCCAGCGCGCGATAGCCCACCGGCTTCAACGCCGCTTCCGCCGCCATCAGCGCATCGAACACCGTGCCGGTGTCGGCCAGCGGCACATGCAGCTCCCAGCCAAGTTCGCCCACATAGGTGACCCGCAGNNCGCGCACTTGCACCCCGGCCAGCGTCAGCACACGCGCATGGCCGAAGGGGAAGGCAGCGTTCGACACGTCTTCCGCCGCCACCTTGGCCAGCACGTCCCGCGCCATCGGCCCCATCAGCGACAGCGTTCCCCAGCCTTCGGTCACATCCTCCAGGCTGACACCCGAAGCCGGCAGGTGATCGGCAATCCAGCCGAAATCATGCGTGCGGAAGCCGGTGCCGGTGACGATGTAGAACCGGTCCTCGGCCAGCCGCGCCGCCGTCAGGTCGGCCTCGATGCCGCCGCGGGAATTGAGCAACTGCGTATAGGTCAGCCGCCCCACCTCGCGCGCCACGCGGTTGGCGCAGATCGCCTCCAGCGCCTCGGCGGCGCCCGGCCCCGACACCTCGTATTTGGCAAAGGAGGACTGGTCGAAGAGACCCACCTTCTCGCGCACATGGGCGTGTTCGTCCCCCACGGGGCCGAACCAGTTCTGGCGGCCCATGGAATAGACGTCGCGCGGCTCCATGCCTTCCGGCGCAAACCAGTTCGGCCGCTCCCAGCCCAGCTTGGACCCGAAGACCGCCCGCCGCGCTTTCAGCCGGTCATACAGCGGCGAGACGATCCGCGGTCGCCCGCTTTCGTATTCCTCATGCGGGAAGGCTACGGTGTAATGCTTGCCATAGGCCTCGAGCGTCCGTTCGGCCACCCAGTCGCGGTCGCGGTGCAGTCCCGAGAAGCGGCGGATGTCTACCGACCACAGGTCGAGCGGCGCCTCACCCCGCATCACCCAGTCGGCCAGCACCCAGCCAGCGCCGCCTCCCGAGGCGATGCCAAAGGCGTTGAAGCNCACGCCGACATACATGTTCGAACATTCCGGCGCGGAACCGAGGATGAAATTCCCGTCCGGCGTGAAACTCTCCGCCCCATTGATCATCTGCTTCACGCCGACCTCGGCCAGCGCCGGCACCCGTTCCACCGCCTGTTCCAGATGCTGCGCGAAATGGTCGTAATCGTCGTCGAACAGCCGGAATTCCCAGTTGGGCGGAATGTCCCNCGTCACCCAGCCCTGCGGGTTCGGCTCATAGCCGCCCATCACCAGCCCGCCGACCTCTTCCTTGAAATAGGTGCGCCGGTCGGGGTCGCGCAGGGTGGGTGCATCCGGCGACAGGCCGGGGATGCGCTCGGTCACGATGTACTGGTGCTTCACCGGGTGCAGCGGCACCGTCACGTTGGCCATGGCGCCGACCTGCCGCGCCCACATGCCGCCGCAGTTCACCACCTTGTCGCAGGCGATCACGCCCTGATCGGTCTGGACATGGGTGATGCGCTTGCCGTCCATGACAAAGCCCGTGACGGTCACGCCCTCGTGGATCTTGGCGCCGTGCATCCGTGCGCCCTTGGCCAGCGACTGGGTGATGTCGGATGGGCTGGCCTGCCCGTCCGTGGGCAGCCAGCTGGCCCNCACCAGGTCGGACACATCCATCAGCGGCCACATGCGCTTGACCTCCTCCGGCGAGATCAGGTGCATCTCCATGCCGAAGCTGCGCGCCGTGGTCGCCAGCCGCCGGAACTCGGTCCAGCGGTCGGCATTGGTCGCCAGCCGCAGGCAGCCGGTCATCTTCCAGCCGGTATCCAGCCCCGTCTCGGCTGCCAGCCCTTTGTACAACTCTACCGAATACTTCAGAACCCGCGTGATCGAGGCCGAGGACCGCAACTGCCCCACCAGCCCCGCCGCATGCCAGGTGGACCCGCTGGTGATCTTGCCCTGCTCCAGCAGCAGTACGTCGGCCTTGTGGTCGCGCGCCAGGTGATAGGCGGTGGAACAGCCGATGATGCCACCGCCGATGACGATTACCTGGGCTTGGGCGGGCAGGGTCATGTGAGGTCGGTCCCGTAGGTTCGGTTGAAATGCGACACGGCAGATGCCAGCCGGTCGAGGTTGTCTTCGGCATAGGCGCGGTAATCCGCACCTGGCGCATTCAGGTGCAGGTCGCTGACCATGGCCCACAGCGCCTCACGCAAGAGGCTGGCGCAGGCCATGGCATCGAAGGCGCNGGCGGAAGGGGGCTCGGGCGGCTGGCCCAGATAGGCGTGCAGCAGCGCTTCGGTTTCCCGCCGTCNCATTCCCGCATTGGACGCCGCGCTTACCAGGTCGAACAGGCAGGTGCCGAAGCNCGCATATTCATAGTCGATCAGCCACAACCTTTCGCCGTCGTCCAGAAAGTTCGNCCTAAGCAGGTCGTGGTGGCCAAAGACGATGGGCAACGGCACCTGCACCGCTTCCAGCGCTTCGTTCAGTTCCATCCAGCCCGGCAGCCCCTCGCTGAACGGGCTGCCGCCGGTGGCGATGGTGCGGGCATAGTCGCGCACCACATGGAAGGGCCAGAACAGGAAAGCCGCGCCACTGACATGGCGCGCCATCGTGTCGTGAAAGCCCCGGATCAGTCGCCCCACCCGGTCGGGTGCCGACTTCACATCCGCCGCGCCCCAGGTCCGCGCCGGGATGAAGCCCACCACGCTGACCCNCGGCCCGGCCCATTCCAGCGCCGGTCCAAATCCCGCGTCATGCGCCGCCCGCGCCGTCATCGCCTCGCGCGCCCGGTCGACGTGGTGGAAGGGGAAGTCCCGGCCAAAACGCACGACATGCGCGCCCCGATCATCGGTCACCTTCCAGCTTTCGTTCGACAGCCCGCCGTGCAGCGGCTCGGCGGTGACCTCGCCAACCCAGCACGGCAAGGCTGCGATGTGGTCAGGGATGGTCATGCCGAAAGCCCCAGTTTCTCGCGCTCGGCCCGCGCCGCGGCCGCCAGCAGGCGGTCGGCAATGATGGCGATGAAGGCGATGGCCAGCCCCGCCACCAGCCCGTTGCCCGCATTGGCCTTGGTCAGGGCGATATAGACCTCTTGCCCCAGGTCGCGCGTGCCGACCAGGGCGGTGATCACCAGCATCGACAGGGCGAACAGGATGGTCTGGTTCAGGCCCAACAGAAGCTCTGGCAAGGCCAGCTTCAGCCGGATGCGCGTCAGGATCTGCCAGTCCGTGCAGCCCATCGCGCGGCNCGCCTCGATCAGCCGGGCATCGACGCCCTGCAGCCCAAGCACGGTATAGCGGACCGCTGCCACCACGGCGAAGGCCACCACCGCGATCATCGCCGTGAAGTCGCCGACCCGGAACAGCATGACCGCTTGCATCAGGTAGACGAAGGACGGCAGGGTCTGCAGCGTGTCGATCACCACGCGCGTGATGCCCCACAGCCGCTCGCGCTCGGCCACCAGGATGCCGACGGGCAGGCCGATGGCCATGGCGACGAGGCTGGAGATGCCGCAGAGATAGACGGTGATCATCGCCTTTTCCCACAAGCCGGTGGCCGCGATCAGGAAGGACAGGCTTGGCANCAGAAGCCCCAGCCGCCAGCCGCCCAGGCGCAGGTAAACCAGCCCCAGCAGGGCCACCACCACCGCCCAGGGCAACCCGGTCAGGAACCGCTTTACGGGCACCAGAACCCAGGTCAGCACGGCCGTCTTGATCGCCTCGAATGTGTCGAAGAAGGTGACGTTGATCCATTCGACCGCCGCCGCCCAGAAGGCGCTGGTCGAAAGCCGCGCGCTGTCGGGGTAGCTTTGCACCGCTGGCACCACCAGCCCCAGGACGAAACTCGCCACCACCAGCGCCAGNNGGGCTGCCAGATAGGGATGCCGCGCCACCCATCNCCCCTGCCGCTCGGCCCCCGCCACCCGGTGCGCCACGGCCTGGCTCAGGCGGTCCAGCGCGATGGCCAGCGCCACGATGGCAAAGCCCGCCTCCAGCCCCGCGCCGAAATCCAGCCGGCGCAACGCCGTCAGCACATCGAACCCCAGCCNCCCGGCACCGATCATGCTGGCGATGATCACCATGTTCAGCGACAGCATGATCACCTGGTTCACCCCGACCATCAGCGGCTCGCGCGCCGAGGGCACCAGCACCTGCCACAGCGTCTGCCGTGGCGAGCAGCCCACCATCCGCGCCAGGTCATGGGTTTCCGACGGCACCCGCTGCAAGGCCAGCGTGGTCAGCCGCGTCATGGGCGGCATGGCATAGATCAGCGTGGCGATCACCGCCGCCGTCGGGCCGAAACCGAACAGGATCAGGATCGGCACCAGATAGGCAAAGACCGGCATGGTCTGCATCAGGTCCAGAAAGGGCCGCAGCGCCCGTTCGAACCAGGCATGGCGAAAGGCCAGGACGCCCAGCATCAGCCCCGCCACCCCGATCGGCACCGCGACCAGGATCGAGGCCAGCGTCACCATGGCCGAATTCCATTGACCGAAGACCGCGACAAAGCCGAAACAGGCCGCCACCAGCGCCGCCAGCCCCGGCCCGCTTANCCAAAGCCCCATCAGCGCCATCAGCCCGATCACCGCGACCCAGGCCAAAGGCGGCGCAAGGACGATGGTCTCGCCGGACTCGGCCCGGGTCCAGCCCGTTGCCAGCACCCCATGCGCCACGCGGTAGGGCGCCTCGACAACGGCCGAAATCGCCCGCGTCACATCGGAAAACGCCAGCGGCCCCAGGGCGGCCTCTTTCGTTGCCCATGTGACGAAGCCTCCGATCCAGCGTGCCGCGGGAAGGCGCCATGCCTTGGGGTAGTCGAATGCCCAGGGAACCAGGCTTGCCCCCAAAGCCAGATCGCCAGCGCGGCCAACAGCGCTGCCACCCAGACCAGCCGCCCGTCAACCCGCGCGCTCATGGTCCGGGCTCCGCGTCCCGCTGACACGCCCCTCACCCCATCCCTCTCCCGCAAGGGGAGAGGGGCATCCCGGCACCGCCCGGTCGCACAGGTGGCGATCTCCCCTCCCTCGGGGGAGGGGCCGGGGGAGGGGGAGGGGGAGGGGCCGCTGGAGGGGCGGAGGGGGAGGGGCCGCTGGAGAGGGGGATGCCACAGCTCATGCCTCGCCCCCAAGCAGCACCCGTACCACGGCCTCGCGTGAGACAACGCCCCGCGCCGCGCCGTTCTCTTCCACGCCGACCGCCGCTGCACCGGCCAGGAAGGCCGCCCCGGCCTCTGCCACCGTCATCCGGTGGCAAGCACGGCCCGTCCGCCGTGCCGGGGTCGCCAGGGACCCCAGCCGAACCACCTTGGCCTNTGGCGACCCCCGGGTGAAGGCCCGCACATAGTCGGTCGCTANCTGCAACACCAACTCTTCCGCCGTGCCGCATTGCTCCACCGCGCCGTCCTTCATGATGGCAATCCGGTCGGCCAGCCGGATCGCCTCGTCGAAATCATGGGTGATGAAGACGATGGTCTTCTTCAGCCGCGATTGCAGGCGCAGGAACTCGTCCTGCAACTCGCGCCGGATCAGCGGGTCCAGGGCCGAGAAAGGCTCGTCCAGGAACCACAGGTCCGGCTCTACCGCCAGCGACCGGGCGATGCCCACGCGCTGCTGCTGCCCGCCCGACAACTGCCGCGGATAGGCGCCCTCGCGCCCCGCCAGCCCGACCAGCGCCACCATCTCGCGCGCCCGTGCCTCGCGTGCCGTGCGCGCCACCCNCTGTACCTCCAGCGGAAAGGCCACGTTGTCCAGCACGGTCAGATGCGGCAACAGCGCGAAATGCTGGAACACCATGCCCATGCGGTGCCGCCGGATCTGCGTCATCCCGGCCTCGGGCATCTTCAGCAGGTCCTCGCCCTCGAACAGCACCTCGCCCGCCGTCGGCTCGATCAGCCGCGACAGGCAGCGCACCAGCGTGGACTTGCCCGATCCCGACAGGCCCATGATCACGAAGATCTCGCCCCGCCGTACCGTCAGGTCCACGCCACGCACGGCGGCAACCAGCCCGAACTCGGCCAGCCGCGCCGGGTCGGGGACATGACCCTGCGCGGCCAGCCGATCCTCGGCATGGGCGCCGAAGACCTTCCACAGATTGCGGCAGACCAGGGTTTCCGGTGCGTCCGTCATCCGATCTGCCGCCAGCCGTCCGTTCTCACTGGCCGATCCAGGGCTTCCAGACCGCCTCGTTGGCCGCCATCCACTCGCCCACCACGGCATCCACCGTCTTGCCGTTCAGGTCGACCTCGGTGATCAGCTTGCCCATCGTGTCGTTGTCGATGGTGAAGGCCTTGATGGCGGGATAGGCGCCCGGCCATTTGTCCTTCACGCCCACCCAGCCGACCTTCCAGATCTCGCCATGGGGCTTGCCGCAGTCATGGGTGGCATCGGGGTTCAGGCCCGCCGCGGCATCGGTATAGCATTCGACCGAATACTCCGGGAACTCGACCCATTCGCCTTCGTACTTGGNTGGCGCCCAGTGGGGCGCGTAGATCCACAGCATGATCGGCGCCTGACGCTGGTAGGCGCTTTCCAGTTCGGCGAACAGCGCGGCATCGGTGCCGGCGTGGATCACCTCGAAGGGCAGGTCCAGCGCTTCGATCCGCTCTTCGTCAAAGCCGCCCCAGGTCACGGGCCCGCCCAGATAGCGCCCCTTCGGCGCGGTTTCCGNGGTCGAGAACGCCTCGGCACAGGCCGGGTCCTTCAAGGCTTCCCAGTTTGGCAGGCCGGGGCATTTTTCCTTCATGTAGGCGGGATACCACCATTCTTCCTTGGCCTTCATGCCGGTCGGGCCAAAGACCTCGACCCCGCCGGTGGCCACCGCGGCATCCATCGCCTCGCGGCCGGTCGTCTCCCACATCTCCATCGCCACATCCAGATCGCCGGTTTCCAGCCCGGCGAACTGCGCCAGATAGTCGGCCTGCACATATTCGACGTTGTATCCGGCCTTCTTCAGCACTTCCCCCATCAGGGTCGTGGTGATCAGTTGTCCGGTCCAGTCGTGCAGCGTCAGCTTGATCGGATCCGCACTTTCCTGAGCCATCGCGGTCGAGGCACACAGAAGGGCGGCAAGGGTCAGGGAAAGGCGCATCGGTAACTCCCGGCTGTTGGACGGGGCCAGAGCAGGCCCGCTTGGTCATGGGGCAGGGCGCTTCAGCGCCTTCTGATCTGCCCCCAGTAACGCGCTGCCGGTTCCAACCTGTCAACGAGAATCAGGGAAATTTGTGGTTCTTTTGCCCGAGTGTTTGAACATTCGGCCCGGATCGGGCAAGATCGCCCAGATTTCCACAGCGCAAGGCGCCGAACGGGCATGGCCAGCAAACGCCACGGGGCAATCGTCAAGCTGCTGGAGGGGCATGGATCGCTGTCGGTCAGCGCCCTGTCGCAAGAGCTGGGCGTATCGACCGAGACGGTCCGCCGCGACATCCGCGCGCTGGTCGAGACCGGCGCGGCCGTGCGCGTCCATGGCGCCGTCGGCCTGGTTACNCAGATGGGCGAAGCCCCTTTCGACCGCCGGATGCGCGAAAATGCTTACCTAAAGNNGCAGATCGCCCACGCCCTGGCCGCGCGCATCGCCGATGGTGACACGCTGATGCTGGACACCGGCACCACCACCAGCTTCCTGGCGCGCGAGCTTCTGGGCCACCGCCANCTGACCGTTGTCACCAATTCCTCGGATGTGGCGCGCACCCTGGCCACGGTGAATGGCAACCGCGTCTTCATGGCCGGGGGCGAATTGCGCGGCGANTCCGGCGCCGCACTTGGCGCCTCGGCGCTGGCCTTCATCCGCGAGTTCCGCGTGGAATGGGCGATCATCTCGGCCGGGGCGGTCGATGCCACNGGCGTGGTCGATTTCGACCTGCAAGAGGCCGAGTTCGCCCGCGCTGTCTTGCCCTGCGGCCATCGCCGCGTGGTTCTGACCGACGCCAGCAAATTTGCCCGCCGTGGCTTCATCCGGGTTGCCGGGTTCGAAGTGGTGGACGAACTGGTGACCGATCTTGCGCCGCCCGCCGAGGTGGCCACGGCACTTGCCGCCGTTTACACCGCGCTGGTGCTGGCGCCCCAGGGTCCGGTCCCGCGCGCCTGACCTGCCTCAGGCCCCGCTTCCGACGTTTTCCTGCGCGACCGACACCGCCTTCAGCACGGCGAAGACCGGCGTTCCGGNGGCAAGGCCAAGCGCCCCGACCGAGCGGCGGGTGATCCGGGCAAGGATCACCTCGCCGCCGCAATCCAGTCGCACCAGCGCGCCGGGGCCGTCCCCCAGGCGCAGGTCGCGCACCGTTGNCGGCAGCACGTTCAGCGCCGAAATGCCTTCGGGCCGCGTCCGGGCGATCATCACGTCCTGAGCCAGGATGCGGACCCTCAGATGCGTGCCCGGCGCGGCCGACACGCGCGGCAACCACAGCGGCCCCGCGCCACTGTCCAGGCGGGAAAGGCCATCGGCGTCATGCGCCGCCAGACGCACGGAAAGCAGCGCCCCGGCCTCACGCAGGCCAAGCGCGGGGGCGGTGGCGGGGTCCGACAGGACGACCCCGGCCGGACCGGCCGCAACCAGGCGGCCNNCCACGACCAGCACCAGCGTCGTGGCCAGCCGCGCCACCTCGGCCATGGCATGGCTGACATAGAGGATGGGCAGGTGCAGTTCGTCGCGCAGCCGTTCCAGATAGGGCAGGATGTCCAGCTTCAGCGCCTCGTCCAGCGCTGACAGCGGCTCGTCCATCAGCAGGATGCGCGGGCGGGACAGGATCGCCCGGCCAAGCGCCACCCGCTGGCGCTCGCCGCCCGACAATCCGGCCGGACGGCGGTCCAACAGCGGGCCGATGTCCAGAAGCTCCACGATGCGCGCCATGTCCGGCCCCGGCGCCGCAGAGGCGAACCAGGCGCCATAGCCCAGGTTCTGCCGAACCGTCAGATGCGGGAAAAGCCGCGCGTCCTGAAACACATAACCCGTGCGCCGCCGGTGCGGCGGCAAGCNCGTTCCGGCGGCGGTATCCAGAAGCACCGTCCCGTCCACCACAACCCGGCCCCGGTCCGGTCGCAGAAGGCCTGCCACGGCGTTGATGACCGTGGTCTTGCNCGATCCCGACGGCCCGAACAGGGCCGTCAACCCCGGCGGCGCCGTGAAGGCAAGGTCCAGCGTGAACCCCGCAAAGGCATGGGCAAGGGCGATCTCGACACTCATGTGTTAAGCAATCCGACGGGCGACGGCGCGGGCCAGCCATTCCGAAACCAGGATCGCCGCCATGGCAACGACGACGGCAATGGCAACCAGCCGCGCCGCCTGTACCTCGCCCCNCGGCACCTGCAATTGCGCATAGATCGCGGTCGGCAAGGTCTGGGTCTGACCGGGGATGTTCGAGACGAAAGTGATGGTGGCGCCAAACTCGCCCATGGCCTTGGCAAAGGCCAGCACCGCCCCGGCCAGGATGCCGGGCAGGATCAGCGGCAGGGTGACGGTCAGGAACACCCAGGCCGGTGAGGCCCNCAGCGTCGCGGCGGCCTGTTCCAGTTTCGGGTCCACCGCCTCGATCGCCAGCCGGATCGCGCGCACCATGAAGGGAAAGGCCATCACGGCGGCGGCCAGCGCCGCGCCGGTCCAGCGGAAGGCAAAGACCACGCCAAACCAGTCGTACAGGGGCGCGCCAAGGAACCCTCTCTTGCCAAAGGACAAAAGCAGGAAATAGCCGGTGACGACAGGCGGCAGGATCAGGGGCAGATGGACCACCCCGTTCAGGATCTGCTTGCCCCAGAACGCGCGCCGGGCCAGCACATGCGCGACCAGAATGCCGAAAGGCAGGCTGACCAGAGTCGCCACAATGGACACGCGCAGCGACAGGGCCAGCGCGCGCCAGTCGTCAGNGGAAAGCCAGTCGGTCACGCGGCCTCNTTGGTGCCTCACTTCAGGACGATGAAGCCCTGCCCGGTGAATTTGGCCGCAGCCGCGTCCGAGGACAAGGTCTCGAAAAACGCCTTGTCGGCGTCATCGGCCGCCCCGGTCAGCAGGGCCGCGGGATAGAGGATCGGCTTGTGGCTGTCCTCCGGAAAGGTGCCGACCACGGTCACGCCCGGGTCCGACACGGCATCGCTGGCATAGACGATGCCAAAGGGCGCTTCGCCGGTCGAAACCAGCGCCAGGGCCGCGCGCACATTCTCGGCCTGAGCGACCGAGGGTTCGACGGCATCCCAGACGCCAAGCGCGGTCAGCGTTGCCTTGCCGTACTGGCCAAGCACGGAATCGACCAGCGCCATCGCCAGCTTGTCCTCGCCAAGCAGGCCCTTGAGGTCGAAACCGGGCGCGATCTCGACCGGCTTCGCNGTCCTGCCAGCGACCAGGACCAGGGTGTTGCCCAGCAGATCCTTGCGGGTGCCGGGCGCCACCAGGCCCGCCTTCTCGACCTCGTCCATCCAGTTTTCCGCGGCCGAGACATAGATGTCGGTAACGCGCCCTCGNATGATCTGCTTGGCCAGGGCGTTCGAGTAAGCATAGCTGATGGTGACGGTGTTGCCGGTCGCCGCCTGCCAGTCGGCGGCCACGGCATCCAGGGCGTTCTTCAGCGAGGCGGCCGCGAAGACCGTCACCTCTTCGGCGGCCGCCGGTTGGACAAGCACCGCGGCAAGGGCGACGGCAAGAAGGCGGGCGGACATGGGACACCTATCGATATGTTTCGGGAAACATATCACGGCGGTGTCACGGCAATGCAAGCGTTATTTTCCGTCAGACATATCCCTGGTAACCTCAGCATCCCCTCCATCTCGGCGATCTGGGGGAGGCGGCGGTGGCGGCGGTGGTCTCGATGCGGCGGTAGAGGGCCAGGGCGGTTTCGCCGCGGGGTGAGCCGTGCCCCTCCGCCCCCGGACCGCCGCGGGCGCTGTCCACCAGGGGGAGGCGAAGGCGGCGTTCATGTCCTCGACCAGAAGCCAGGCGCGCTTGTAGCTCATGCCCATGGCGCGGTGCGGCGGAGATGGAGCCGGTGTCGCGGATGCGTTCCAGGAGCTCGGCCTTGCCGGGGCCGAACATGGTGGTGTCGAAGAAAAGGCGGAGGAAAAGGCGGGGCATGGGGCCTGGTGGGTGCCCCCGGTTCTAGGGCAGAACCGGGGAGGCGATGGAAATCGCGGGCCCTGGGGGCCACAAGGGGGCGGGCCACAGGGCCCTCGCCCCGCACGTCCGAGGGGCGTCCGAGCTCGACGCCTGGGTGGGGCGAGGGAAATCAAGGGGTTGCGAGTGGGGGTTAACTTGGACTTAAGGATTGGGGCATGTCGCAGGCGGGCGGCAGGCGATCCTGAACCAAGCTGCTTTCCTGCATCTCTTCCCGCCTGTCGTGGTCTCGGCCATCAGGGCCGCAGCAGCCACCGGAAGGAACGCTGGAGAAAAGCCTGCGCGTTCTCGGTGACGGGCGTGCCATGGGCGATCAGGACCCTTTCGACGGGCCACTCGAGAACCTTGCGAATGGCCTCGCGAGCGGCGCGCCGGTTGGTGAAGGCCAGGCGGAACTTTCGGGGCACCGAGGGTTCCGGACGCGACATCAGGTCAAGCCGGGCGATGACGGCTCGCCAGCCGACAAACCAGCCCGCCGGAAACTGCTGCAAGAGGTCGGTGAAGATGGCTGTCCGGCTGGCACGATGGAAGAAGACCGCCTCAGTCGTGATCCGGTTGCCGCGGATCACCGCCACGTCGATTTCCCCGTCCCAGCCGGGAAGCGATATGGTCCCGAGTTCGCCCGAGAAAGCGATCTCGGGGCACTTCTCGCGCAGGCCGGGAGGTGCAAGGACACCCGCCTGCGGAAAGGCGTGGTGCCAGTCGCCAAGGAAGGTGTGGTGAAAGCTGTTCGGCGCGATCACGTAGCGAACCCGGCCCAGGGACTCGACTTCCTTGCGCAGGTCATTGCTGAGGGCGACCGGCGACCAGAGCGCCAGATCGCGGTTGCGCAGACGGATCACGGCCATGCGTGTGGGATAGTGGAACCCGGCTGCCGCCGTCACGACCGGCCCGTCCGTGATCCAGATGTCCGGCCCGAAGCGTGTCAGCACGGCGGTCTCCGCAGAATCTTTACATGTGTATAAAATTACACTACTGTGTAGGAATGGCAAGCTTGAAACGGACGGAACGTTCGCGCGCACAGATCCTCGATGCCGCCGATGCGGCTTTCCGCCAGTCGGGTTTCGACGACACGTCCGTCAAGGATATCGCCAGCCGTGCTTACCTGACCCGCAAGACGGTGTACAACCTCTTCGAGTCCAAGGAGGACATCGCGTTGAGCCTGATCGCGCGGGCGGAAGCGGCGGATCATGACTATCGCAAGCGCATCGCCGCGCGTGAGGATGCCATAGAGCTTGTCGAACGGGTGCTGATCGACAGCGCACGCTGGTGTCTGGCCCCCTCGCTTGCACGGCTTGCGCTGGCGCCGCGCGAACGNCCGTCATCCGAACCGCCGCAGGATCGCCCGTCTTTTCAGGGTCTTGTGCGTGACATTGTGGCACTTGGTCAGGCGCAGAGGCGCATCCGGAGGGATGAACCGGCGGGATTGCTGGCGCTGATTCTCTTGGGGATATTCGGGCAGGCGATGCTGAGCGCCCTTCCGGCNGGGGAGTTCGACGATGCCGACATCCGCAGGATCGTACGGCTTGTCGCGGAGGATCGGCGAGAAGGGGACTTCCGCCCGGATAGAGCAGGCCGACCCCGGAAAGTGAGAGATGTCGCGGCATGAGCGGTAACCATGCGCCTTGCGAAGGCGCATCCTGGCCGGATCGGCCGGGCAGGACCGCGTGACGGCCTTCGCCTCGCCGAACGCCAGGGCGCTCCTGTTCGACTGGCGGGAAGAGTCGAACGCGACCGGTCCCTGGCCCACCCCCAAAACGCCAAAGGCCCGACCATTGCTTAGCCGGGCCTTTGGGGAAGTGGTGGCGAGGGGGACTCGAACCCCCGACCCCGCGATTATGAGTCGCGTGCTCTAACCAGCTGAGCTACCTAGCCACTGCGGCGGGGGATAGGCCAGGGAGGGGAGGCGTCAAGCGGGAAATGGCGGGGAGGGGTGGCTGGCGGCGGCCTTGTTGTGGCCAAGTCCCGTGACGACCCATGCGCCTGTGGGCCGTCCGCCAGAGGGCGGCGGGTTGCCCCCTCACCCGGCCCTCCCCCGGGGAGAGGGGGCGATGGGCGGTGGTCGTGGTGTGCGAGGCTGGTTGGGGCGGTGACATCCGGCGGGCCGAGGCCCCGGCTTTCGCCGGGGCGGGGAGCCTTGGCGGGTGTCAAGCGGGAGAGGGCGGGGGCAGGCGGTCCCTCACCCGACCCTCTCCCCGAGGGGAGAGGGAGAGGTGCTTTGCGGAAAAGGGGCGCAGGGCGGCTTTGCGGGGGCGGGCGACAGAGGCCTGCCCCCGCGGTGGGTGGCGAAGGGGTGTGGCGAAGGGGGCTGCACCTCTCCCTTGGGGAGAGGGATGGGGTGAGGGGCCGGTCGGGCGGGCCGTCACTCCACGCGGTCGTGGGCGACGCGGGNGCGGTAAACGGCGGTGACGGTGATTGTGGCCTCGATGAACATCTGGCGGCCCTCGATCTCGGCTTCGCGCAGATCGCGGGTGGTGGTGAGGTGCAGGTCTTCGGNCCAAGCGGCGCGGGCGCGGGCGGTGGCGTCCTGGGCGAGGGCGGTTTCGAGGGCGGCGAGCGCGGTGTCGCGGTCAGGGTAGATCGTCACGCCTTCGGGGCGGTGGACGGCNNGGCGGCCCTCGGCCGGGCAGGTGACAAGGCCGGTGGCGCGCTGGCTGATCTGGCCGACCACGGCGCCGATGGCGTTGGCGACGCCGGCGTGCTCGGGCAGGATCATCGGGCAGCCGAGCCTTTCGCCCACGGCGCCGTAATAGGCCGGGGCGGAGGCACCGAGGCCGATGACAGGTACGGCGAGGCGGGCCTGCAGCGACAGGATGCCGCGGTGGCCGCCGAGGGCGGCGCGGGTGAGCGGCGCGCGGGCGAGCGTTGCCGGGTCTTCGGCGGCGAAGGCGGGGTCTTCGGCGAAGGCGGTTTCCAAGAGGCAATCGACGGTCTGGGCGGTGAGCTGGTCGATGATGGCCTGGGCGANGGTTGTCTCGTCCGGCGCGAAGCGGTCGCCGCGGCCGGTGCGGCGGCGGGCCATGAGGCGCAGCGCCTTGGTGGCGGCGGTGGCGTCCCAACTGTCGANGCCACCGAGGACATGCGAGGCGTCGGAAGGGGTGACGCCCGACAGCATGACGAGGCCGCGGGCGGTGAGACGGTCGANGGCGGCGGCTTCGAGGCGCGAGGTGAGGGCGCGGGCGAGGGGAGCGGNGCGGTCGAGCCGTGTCAGGAGCGTGGCCTCGCGCGGGGTGAGGTAAGCGGCAGTGCCGGACATCGGGATGACGAAGCGGCCGTCGTATTCGCCGGTCTCTGACGCCAGCGCGCGGTCGAGTGCGTCGTGGACCATGTCCGGGTGGTCGGCGGCGAGGAGCGAGACGGGGACGAGGCGGCGGGGGCCGAGGCGGAGGCCGCCGGTCAGGCCCTCGGTCAGCAGGTGCGTTTCGCTGTCGCCGCCGAGGCCGGTGGTGCGCATGGCGACGGCCTCGACCATGGTGCGGAAGCCGCCGACCCTGGCGCCGGCGGGGTCGATCTCGGGCAGGCCGGATTTCAGCACGGCGACATCGGTGGTGGTGCCGCCGATGTCGGAGACCAGCGCGTCGGTGGCGCCGGTGAGCCAGCGCGCGCCGGCGATCGAGGCGGCGGGGCCGGAGAGGATGGTCTCGATCGGGCGTTCGCGCACCATGGCGGCGGAGATGAGCGCGCCGTCGCCGCGCACGGCCATGAGGGCACTGATGCCGATGCGGGCGAGGTGGCTTTCGCAGGCGGTGACGAGGCCGTCGATCATGCCGATGAGGCGGGCGTTCAGCACGGCGGTGAGGGCGCGGCGGGGGCCGTTCAGCTGGGCGGAGAGCTCGTGCGAGCAGGTGACGGGGCGGTGGGTGGCGGCGCGGATGAGGTCGCGTGCGGCGATCTCATGGGCGGGGTTGCGGGTGGCGAAGCGGGCGGCGACGGCGAAGCCCACGACCTCGGGGGCGAGGCGGCGGGCGGCTTCGTCCAGCGCGGTGAGGTCGAGGGGCGAGTTCCTGGTAAGCATGGCCGTGGCCGTTGNCGCGAGGCGGATCACCGGGTCGCCTTTCAGCGCCTCGGTCAGGCCGCCGCGGTCGAGGTCGGCGTCGTCGAAGCCGATGGCGATGAGCGCGGTGCGGCCGCCCTGGCCTTCGACCAGGGCGTTGGTGGCGAGGGTGGTGGAGAGGCCGACGAGGGAGATCTGATCAGGAGCGACACCGGCGTTGGCCAGCGCCGCATCGACGGCGCGGCCGATGCCGAGCGAGAGGTCGTTGCGGGTGGTCAGCGACTTGGCCCAGCCGAGCACGCGGTCGGTGGCATCGAGAATGACGGCATCGGTATAGGTGCCGCCGGTGTCCACGCCGAGAAAATGGGTCATGTTCGTCTCCTGTCGCCGGGGAAGAAGTAGGCGAGGCGGCGGGCGGGGTCATCCCCGAAGGCGACCTTTCAGCGTCGGCGAGGGGCGGGGTGACGAAGATTTTTCGACGAAAAATCTTCGTGCTTGGTTCTCGCCTTTGCGCGGGGCGGGACTAGGGTCTGGCGCGGAAGCCGGAGGTTGGGCGATGCAGGCGGACTGGCCGCTGGTGAGCGATCTGGTGCTGGTGGGCGGCGGCCATGCCCATGCGCTGGTGGCGCGGATGTGGGGCATNGGACCCGATGCCGGGGTGCGGGTGACCATCGTCAGCCCGAACCCGGCGGCGCCTTATACCGGCATGTTGCCGGGCCATATCGCCGGGCATTACCCGCGCGAGGCGCTGATGATCGACCTGGTGCGGCTGGCGCGCTTTGCCGGGGCGCGGTTGATCCTGGATCGGGCGGTGGGGATCGANCCTGGACCGTGGCTGGTGCTGCTGGAGGGCGGGCGCCGNATCCGGTTCGATGTGGCCTCGGTGGATGTGGGGATCGGGTCGGGGCTGCCGGAGCTGCCGGGCTTTGACGCGCATGGCGTGGCGGCGAAGCCCTTGGGCGATTACGCGCAGCGCTGGGAGGCCTTTGTGGCGCGGCGGCTGGTCTGGCCGCGGGTGGTGGTGATCGGCGCGGGGGTGGGCGGGGCGGAGCTGGCGCTGGCCTCGATGCACCGGCTGCACCGGGATGGGGCGAAACCGCAGGTCACCTTGATCGACCGGGCGCCGGAGGTGCTGCCNGGGGTGCCCGCGCGCACGCGGGCGCGGCTGTTGGCGGAGTTGGAGGCGGCGGAAGTGGCCGTGCTGGCCGGGGTGGAGCCGGTGGCGGTGGAGAAGGACGCGGTGGTGCTGGCGGATGGCACGCGCCTTGGGTCGGACTTCACGCTGTCGGTCGCGGGGGCGCGGGGGCAGGGCTGGCTGGCCGGGACCGGGTTGGAGGTGCTGGACGGGCACCTTGTTGTTGGGCCGAGCCTGCAGACTTCGGACCCGATGATCTTTGCCGCCGGGGATTGTGCGCATCTGTCCCATGCGCCGCGGCCCAAGGCCGGNGTCTTTGCGGTGCGGGCGGCGCCGGTGCTGGCGGCGAACCTGAAGGCGGCACTGGCGGGGGCGNNGATGCGCAGCTTCCAGCCGCAGCGGGATTATCTGAAGCTGATCTCGCTGGGCGACCGGCGGGCGCTGGCGGACCGGTCGGGGTTGCGCGCNCGGGGCGGGTGGCTGTGGCGCTGGAAAGATCGCATCGACCGGCGCTTCATGGCGATGTTCGAGGACTATCCGGCGATGNNCCGGGGCCGGTGTTGCGGCTGCGGTGCCGCAGCGCTGCGCCGGGCGGTGGCGGAGCGGCCCCTCTGTGCGGGCTGCGGNGCGAAGGTGGGGCCGGGGGCCTTGTCGTCTGCGTTGACGGGTCTGGGGGCGCCGGGGCGGGCGGATGTGCTGTCGGGGCCGGGGGATGATGCGGCGGTGCTGGCTCTGGCACGGGCNGTGCAGGTGGTGACGACGGACCATCTGCGGGCGTTTACGCCCGACGCAGGGGTGATGGCGCGGATCGCGGCGGTTCATGCGCTGGGCGATGTCTGGGCGATGGGGGCGAGGCCGCAGGCGGTGCTGGCGCAGGTGATCCTGCCGCGGCTGGGCGAAGCGATGCAGGCCGAGATGCTGGCCGAGGTCATGGAGGCCGCCGGGGCGGTGGTGCGCGAGGCGGGCGCCGATCTGGTGGGCGGGCATACCACGATTGGCGCCGAATTGACGCTGGGGTTTACCGTGACCGGGCTGGCCGGGCGGGTGGTGGCCAAGGGAGGCGCGCAGCCGGGTGATGCCCTGGTGCTGACCAAGGCGATTGGCGTGGGCGTGATCCTGGCGGCCGAGATGGGCTTGGCGCGGGTGCCGGGGATGATTCTGGGCGAGGCCTGGGCNGGGGCGCTGTCCGCCATGTCGCGGCCGCTGGTGGCGGCGGCGGTGCTGGCGCCCGAGGCCCATGCGATGACCGATGTCACCGGGTTCGGCCTGGCCGGGCATCTGCTGGAGATGCTGGAGGCCTCGGGCTGTTCGGCGGAACTGGACCTGGCGGCGGTGCCGGTGCTGCCGGGGGCGCTGGAACTGGCAGAGGCGGGCTGGGAGAGCAGTCTGGCACCGGCCAACCGGGCGGCGGTGGAGTGGCGGATGGAGGCGCCCGCGGGGCCGCGGGTGGCGCTGCTGGCGGACCCGCAGACCGGGGGCGGGTTGCTGGCGGCGGTCCCGGCGGAGCGGGCCGTGGCGCTGGTGGCGGCGTTGCGGGCGTTGGGAGANGCGGCGGCGGTGATCGGCCGGGTGGAGGCCGGGCCGGTGGGGTGCGGGTGCGGTAGGATGGGCAATATTGCCCATCCTGCGGGACCTGAAGGGAGATGGGCCGGATGGCCCATCCTACGAGGATTATTGAGATTTCTGTCGGGTAGCCTGCGGCCATCGACGCGGGCATCGAGGTCATACCAGGGGACCGCCCCGGGCTTCGAAGGTCCGGAGAAATCGGATAGCCCCTTGGCGATTTGCTGGCAAATCGCCAACCGCGCCGGTCGGCTGTCCACTGGACAGCCGCCTTGTCGGCGCGGAAGACAGCGGGGGCGCGAGCCGGATCGAGGCCCGGCCTGCGCCGGGGCGAAGGACGTGCGGCTCAGTCGCCCAGCTTGGCGTGAACCTCGTCCAGGTCGGCCTCGCCCTTGGGCATCTTGTTGCCCGGGTTGTCGAAATCGTAGCGGAAGAGTTGGAAGTCCTTGCGGTAGATTTNCCACATCAGGTGCATCGACAGGTCGTCGAAGTAGGCCTCGACCGGATGGGCGCGCTTTGGCCCGTGGCCCTCGGATTCGTTGAAGCGGGGGATGGTCTTCAGGTCCACCGGGTGCTTGACGGTGATGTGATCAAGCACGGACTGCATGCCCGCATCGAATTTCTCGGTGAAGAAGATGTTGTTGTAGCGCCCGCCGTTGACGATGAAGGTCGAGACATGGCCCGCCATGGCCGACCAGTGGATGTCGGGCTCCATGGGCTTNNTCCAGCGGATGGTGTCGCGCACGAACAGCAGGAACCGGCGGAACGAGGCGATCTGGTCGAAGTCCTGCTTGCCGTCGTCGCCGCCGACCTCGATCCCGTATTTCTGGATGAGGAGCGGCACGAGGTTGCCGCGGTAGCGCTTGCCGTTGCGCTGGATGCCGCAGATCTTGTCGAAGAACGAGGACAGCACACGGGTGTAGGNGTTGCGCACGCAGGTAAAGGCATAGACCTGATGCGCCTTCACGGCGCGTTCGATGGGGCNTTGGCTCGCCTCTTGCGCCCATTTGTGCAGGCCGGAGGTGGAATCGTGGATGTCACCGTCGAAGAAGCGGCCATGGTCAGAGTAGAACATGATCTGCCCGATGGTCGAGCAGGCGCATTTCGGGACAACGCGGTAGAGCACGCTTTCGCTCTCGGTCATCCAGGTGCNCGGAAATCCCATGGTCTTGCCTCTTGCCTTGCTGCCTGACGCCCCGGTGGGCCGGTGTCTGCCCGTTCTGCGGCAGTTGTCCTTTACGACAGATTGAACAAACTCGCGGCGGCTTTTCAATGACTGATAAATCGTCGTATCGAAACAATAGCCTCTGGTCCCAAGGTTTCCTCTCGCATGGCGCGCATCGCCTACATCCTGTTGTCGCACAAGGATCCTGACGGGATCATCGCCCAGGCCGAGCGGTTGACGCAGGCNGGGGACTACATCGCCATCCACTATGACGCGCGGTCCAGGCGCGAGGATTATGACCGCATCCGCGAGGCGCTTGCGGGCAANTCCTCGGTGGTGTTCCCGGCGCGGCGGGTGAAATGCGGCTGGGGCGAGTGGAGCCTGGTGGAGGCGACGCTGCTGGCGGTGCGGGCGGCGGTGGAGGCGTTCCCGCGCGCCACGCATTTCTACATGCTGTCGGGCGACTGCATGCCGATCAAGACAGCCGAGTTCGCCCATGCCTTCCTGGACGGCGGCGAGGTGGACTACATCGAAAGCTTCGATTTCTTCGCCTCGGACTGGATCAAGACCGGCATCAAGGAAGAGCGGCTGATCTATCGCCACTGGTTCAACGAGCGCGGGCGCAAGTGGCTGTTCTATGCCTCGATGGACTGGCAGAAGCGGCTGGGGCTGGCGCGCAAGGTGCCTTCCGACCTGCGCATCATGATCGGCAGCCAGTGGTGGTGCCTGCGCTTACGCACGGTCGAGGCGGTGCTGGAGTTCTGTGACCGGCGGGCGGATGTGATGCGGTTCTTCCGCACCACCTGGATCCCGGACGAGACCTTCTTCCAGACCATCGTGCGCCACCTGGTGCCCGAGGCGGAAATCCGCACGCGCACGCTGACCTTTCTGATGTTCACCGACTATGGCATGCCGGTGACCTTTCACAACGACCACTACGAGCTGTTGCTGAGCCAGGACTTCCTGTTCGCCCGCAAGATCTCGGTCGATGCGAAAGAGCTGAAGACGCGGTTGGGGGCGCTGTATGTGGCGACCGGGGTGCCGTTCCGCATTTCGGGCGAGGGCAAGCGGCTGTTCCGGTTCCTGGTCGAGCGNGGGCGGATCGGGCGCCGGTTCGCGCCGCGGTTCTGGGAGCGCGAGGCGAATATCGGGCGCGAGCGCACGCTGTTGATGGTGACCTGCAAGAAGTGGCATGTCGCCAAGCGGCTGGCCGACCGGGTGCGCGCGGTCACCGGCGTGCCNGCGGTGGACTATCTGTTCAACGAGGCCTCGACGCCGCTGCCCGACCTGGGCGGCATCCGNACGCTGGAAAAGCGCACGCGGCATCGGCGCGCGCTGGTGCGCATGCTGTGCGATTACTGGCAGACCGACCGGCTGTTGTTCTGCATCGACCCGGCCAACATCGACCTGATGCGGGATTTCTATGGCGACAAGGCGCAGGTACGGCTGTTGGAGATCGAATGCGATTTCAGCGACGACTATCTGATCGGCCATGCCCGCCGCGTGGGGCTGGCCAGCGAGCAGACGCCGCCCGAGACGGTGGCGCGGCTGTTGCCCACCATCCGCTATGACGTGACCTTCGAGAGCGACCGCATCCGCGACGCCGGGTTCGACAACCATTTCCGCATGCGCCAAAGCGCTTCGGTTGCGGAAAACACGGTGCCACTGGCGGCATTCCTTGGTATCGGAACGGAAGAGGCCCGCGAGATTGCCTCGACTCATTATCTCTTCGTGGATTGACCCATGGCCTATACCTATGACCCGACCAACATCTTCGCCCGCATCCTGCGCGGCGAGATCCCCAACAAGACGGTGCTGCAGTCAGAGCATACGCTGGCCTTCCACGACATCGCGCCGCATGCGCCGGTGCATGTGCTGGTGATCCCGAAGGGGCCTTACGTCAACTTCGACCACTTTGCGCTGGAGGGCACCGAGGAGGAGATCGTCGATTTCCACCGCACCGCGGGGCAGGTGATCGCACTTCTGGAGGCGCAGCCGGGCGANGGGGGCGACGGATATCGCATCATCGCCAATGCNCATGAGCATGGCATGCAGGAAGTGCCGCACTACCACATCCACATCCTGGGCGGGCGGGTGCTGGGGCCGCTTCTGGTGCGGTCGGACCGCTGAAGGCGCAGCTTCCGGGTCGATGGACCGGCCCGGCTTGCGGCATCAGGGGCATCCCAGGAGGTGTCCCATGATCCGTTACGTTCCNCTGCCCACTGATGCCGTCCGCGCCGTGCAGGCCGGTGGCGCCGATGCCTATGGGCTGGTGCCCGAGCGCCGCATCTCGGATGGCGGCAATCCCTGCCGGCATTGCCTGAAGATGATCCCGGAAGGGGCCGAGATGCTGGTGCTGGCCTGGCGGCCGTTCCCGGCGCTTCAGCCCTATGCCGAAACCGGGCCGATCTTTCTGTGCGCCGATGCCTGCGCGGCGGGCGGCGGGGAGGCGGTGCCGGAAATCCTGGCCTCGCCCGATTACATCCTGCGCGGTTATGGCGCGGATGACCGCATCGTCTATGGCACGGGCGCGGTGGTGCCGGTGGCGCGGATGCGGGAAGAGGCCGAGGCGCGGTTTGGCGATGGGCGCGTAGCCTATCTGCATGTGCGGTCGGCGCGGAACAACTGCTATCAGCTGCGCATCGACCGCGGCTGAAGGCGAATTTTCTGGCGAAAATTCAAGGGGCGCGCGCCCTCTGGCCCTTGCGGGCCATTCACCCCTGCGAGTATTTTCGCAAAGAAGAAGGGGCTTGCCGGATTGGATCGTTCCATGTAGGGAATTGGAACGGTCCAAATGGGGTGAGTCGATGCGCTGGGCGCTGGTGGGGGCAAGCACGATCGCGGCGGAGCACATGATCCGCGCCCTGCGGCGGCAGGGTNNCCACGACTGGGTGGTCAGTGGCGATGCGGCGCGCGGGCGGGACTATGCCGCGACGCATGGCATCGCGCGGGCGACGGTGGACCTGGGCGAGGCGCTGGCTGATCCGGGGGTGGAGGCGGTCTATATCTCGACCACCAACGAAAAGCACCGCGAACAGGCCTTGGCGGCGATTGCGGCGGGCAAGCATGTGATCTGCGAGAAGCCGTTGGCGATGAGCGTTGCCGATGCCGTTGGCATGGTCGCCGCCGCCAAGGCCGCGGGTCTGGTCTTTGCCACCAACCATCACCTGCGCTGTTCGGGCAGCCATCGCGCCGTGCGGCGGCTGGTGGCCGAAGGGCGCATCGGAAAGGTGCTGTCGTTGCGGGTTCACCATGCGGTGTTCCTGCCGCCGCATCTGCAGGGCTGGCGCATCGACAATCCGGCGGCGGGCGGCGGGGTGATCCCGGACATCACCGTACATGACGCGGATTGCGTGCGGTTCCTGACCGGCGAGGACCCGGTGTCCGTGGTGGCTCAGGCGGGCGTGTCCGGCATGGGGCAGGGGGTCGAGGATTCCGTCATGTCGGTCTGGACCCTGCCCTCGGGCGCGATGGTCTCGGCGCATGAGAGCTTTACCCACCGGTTCGCGGGCACGGGGCTGGAGGTGCATGGCACCGAAGGCTCGATCTTCGCNGCGGGGGTGATGACGCAGCGCCCGGTNGGGGAGGTTACGCTGGTGACCGAAGCCGGTGCCGAGGCGGTGCCGTTTGCGGGCGATGATCTTTACGCGGTGGCGGTGGATGAGTTCGCGGCGGCGGTCGAGGGCCGGGGACGGCCGGCGGCTGATGGTGTGGACGGGGTGAAATCGCTGGCGGTGGCGCTGGCGGTGGCGCGNGCGGCGGCCTCGGGTCGGCGCTGCGACGTGGATTACGGGGGCTTTGATGGGCAAGCTGGTCTCTGCCGCCGCGGCGGCGGCGCGGATCGCGGACGGGGCGGTGGTGACGGTTTCCTCGTCTTCCGCGTTGGGTTGCCCGGACCTGGTGCTGAAAGCGATCGGCGAACGGTTTGATGCCGAGGGGCATCCGAAGGGCATCACCACGCTGCATCCCATCGCGGCGGGCGACATGTATGGCGTGAAGGGCATCGACCACATTGCNCAGGACGGGCTTCTGGCCTGCGTGATCGGCGGGTCTTATCCGTCCGGCTCGTCGAACCTGCCGATGCCGGAAATCTGGAAGATGGTCGTGGAAGACCGCATCCCGGCCTATAACGTGCCTTCGGGCATCCTGTTCGACATGCACCGCGACGTGGCGGCGCGGCGGCCTGGGGTGCTGACCAAGGTGGGGCTGGAAACCTTCGTGGACCCGATCCGCGAGGGCTGTGCCATGAACGCCAAGGCGCTCGCGCGGCCCATCGTGCAGCGGGTCGAGTTTGGCGGCGAGACCTGGCTGCATTTCCCCAACATCGTGCCCGATGTCTGCATCCTGCGCGCCACCACGGCGGACGAGCGCGGCAACCTGACCTATGAGCATGAGGGCGCCTACCTGGGCGGGCTGGAACAGGCGATTGCCGTGCGCAACCACGGCGGGCTGGTGATCGCGCAGGTCAAGCGGATGACGGCGGCGGGGTCGCTGCGACCGCATGACGTGCGGGTGCCGGGGCATCTGGTGGACCTGGTGGTGCTGGACCCCGACCAGCGCCAGACCACCGAGACGCCGCATGACCCGGCAATCTCGGGCGAGATCATGCGGCCCTGGTCCAGTTTCCACCTGGCCGAGCACGGGGTGGAGAAGGTGATCGCGCGGCGGGCGGCGATGGAATTGCGGCCCGGCATGACGGCGAACCTGGGCTTCGGCATCTCGGCCATGGTGCCGCGCGTGTTGCTGGAGGAGGGGCAGGCGCAGGCGGTGACCTGGGCCATCGAGCAGGGCGCGGTGGGCGGCATGCCGCTGACCGGCTTTGCCTTCGGCTGTGCCAGCAACGCCGATGCCTTCGTGCCCTCGCCGCAGCAGTTCGTCTATTTCCAGGGCGGCGGGTTTGACCTGTCGTTTCTGTCCTTTCTGGAAGTGGATGCGGAGGGGAACGTCAATGTCTCGAAGCTGGGCAAGAAGCCCTATCTGACTGCGGGCTGCGGCGGGTTCGTGGATATCACGGCGCATGCGCGGAAGATCGTGTTTTCTGGCTGGTTCGAGGCCGGGGCCGAGGTGGCGATTGGCGCGGATGGCCTGCGGGTGGTGAAGCCCGGCAAGTTCTCCAAGTTCGTGCCGATGGTCGAGCATGTCACCTTCAGCGGCNNGCGGGCGCGGGCGACGGGGCAGGAGGTGCTGTATGTCACCGAGCGCTGCGTGATCCGGCTGACGGATGCCGGGCTGGTGGCGGTGGAGGTGATGCCGGGGATTGAGCCCGAACGCGACATCGTGGCGGCCAGCGGCGGGCGGGTGGCCGTGGCGGCGGATGCGAAGGTCATGCCGCTGTCCTTGCTGGCCGAAGGGCCGATGGGGGCTTGGGATGGGCGTGATCCACCTTCTCCGCCACGGGCGCTGGCTGAACTGAAGCTGGACAATCCGGCGAAGCTGAACTGCCTGACGCCGTCGATGCTGTCGGACCTTGGCCGCCATTGCGACGAGATCGACGGGGATGCTTACTGCCTGGGCGTGTTGGTGACGGCCGAGGGCGACCGCGCCTTCTGCACCGGGGCGGATATCACCGCCTGGGCTGACCTCTCGCCCGCCGACTTCGCGCGCCACTGGGTGCGTGGCGGGCATCGCATCTTCGACCGGCTGGCACGCCTGTCGAAGCCCAGTGTTGCCGCCCTGACCGGCCCCGCCTTTGGCGGCGGGCTAGAACTGGCGGCGGCCTGCGACATCCGGGTGATGGTGCCCGACGCCCTGCTTGCCCTCCCGGAAGCGGGGGTGGGCATCGTCCCCGGATGGTCCGGCACGCAGCGGCTGATGCGGCTTCTGCCCGAGCCGGTGGTGAAGGAGATGGCGCTGTTCGGGCGGCGGCTGTCGGCGGAGCGGGCGCTGGCGCTTGGCTTCGTGGCCGAGGTGGCGGGGGATGCGCGGGCTGCGGCCTTTGCCATTGCCGGGCGGCTGGAAGGTTCATCGCCGCGGGCGGTGGAAGTGGCGAAATACATGATCCATGCGGCGGCGGGCGAGGATGGCGCGGCCATGGTCGAGGCCCTGGGCTCCGGCATGATCGGGGCCAGTGCCGACAAGGCCGAGGGCGTGGCGGCGTTCCGGGCGAAGCGGAAGCCGGAATTTCCGGGGAATGAGATGAACGACCTGACGCTGATTGCGGCTTCGACCGCGGTACTGCCGGATGCGGTGTTCGAGGGGCGCCACCTGATCGGGGGCGATTGGGTGGGCAGTGCCGATGGTGCCACNCTTGACCGCGTCTCGCCTTCGCACGGCGTGGTGGTCAGCCGCTCGGCGCTTGGCGGGGTGGCCGAGGCCGAGGCGGCGATTGCCGCGGCGCGGGCGGCCTTCGATGCGGGCAACTGGAGCCGGGCTTCGGGCAAGGCGCGGGCGGCGGTGCTGCTGAAGGCGGCTGAGCTGATCGAGGCGGATGTCGAGCGCATCGCGCGGATCGAGACGCTGGAAAGCGGCAAGCCGATTTCCCAGGCGCGGGGCGAGGTTTCNGGGGCGGCGGACCTGTGGCGCTATGCGGCGTCGCTGGCGCGGACGCATCACGGNGACAGCCATAACTCGCTGGGGCCGGACATGCTNGGGGTGATCCTGAAAGAGCCCATCGGCGTGGTCTCGATCATCACGCCCTGGAATTTCCCGTTCTGGATCCTCAGCCAGAAGCTGCCCTTCGCGTTGGCTGCGGGCTGCACCTGCGTGGTCAAGCCTTCGGAGATGACGCCGCTGACCACGGTGATGATNGGGGAATTGCTGGTCAGGGCCGGGCTGCCCGCNGGGGTGGTGAACATCGTGCTGGGCTATGGCCAGCCGGTGGGGGCGCTGATGGCCAGCCACCCGGACGTGGACATGGTGACCTTCACCGGCTCGACCGGCGTGGGCCGGGCGATTGCCGCGGCGGCGTCGGGCACGCTGAAGAAAGTGGCGCTGGAACTCGGGGGCAAGAACCCGCAGGTGATCTTTGCCGATGCCGATCTGGAGCAGGCGGCGGATGCCGTGACCTTCGGCGTCTATTTCAACGCGGGCGAATGCTGCAATTCGGGCAGCCGGATCATCGTGCATGAAGATGTGGCGGCCGATCTGGTGGCCCGCGTGGTGGCCCTGTCGCGGAAGGTGGCCTTCGGCGACCCGCTGAACGACGAGACGCAGGTGGGCGCGATCATCAGCCCGGCGCATCAGGGTAAGATCGACGGCTATGTGCGNGACGCCGTGGCGGCGGGGGCCGAGGTCGCGCTTGGCGGCGGNCCCCTGCAGATCGACGGCCTGCCGGGGCAGTTCTACCAGCCGACCGTGGTGACGGGTGTCACCGCCGACATGGCCATCGCGCGGGAAGAGGTGTTCGGGCCGGTGCTGTCCGTCCTGACCTTCCGCACGCTGGACGAGGCGCTGGCGCTGGCCAACGACGCCTCCTACGGCCTGTCGGCGGGGGTGTGGAGCGAGAATGTCCATACCTGCCTGGAGTTTGCACGCCGCGCGCAGGCANNCACGGTCTGGACCAACACCTGGATGGATGGGTTCCCCGAGATGACTTTCGGNGGGATGAAGCAATCGGGCCTGGGCCGCGAGATCGGGCGCTATGGCTTTGAGGAATTCCTGGAAGTGAAGACCGTGGCGATGCGCGTGGGGCGAGACACGCGGGCGAAATGGGTCAGGGCTAGGATGGAGCGGGAACTCGATCCGCGGCGCGTGAAGGACCTGAAGCTGCTCGGGCGGCTCGCTTACCATGCTGCGGAGCAGCGTCTCGCCCATGGCGCGCCCCGCGGCCCAGAGATCCTCGAACATCGTGTCAACCTGCGGGCGCAACAGATCGAAGATCGCCGAGGCGCGCTTGGCGACGACGTCCAGTTCGCGCCCCGGTGCAAGGCCGCTGTCGGCCAGGGCGGCCAGCGCGCCTATGGCTGCGACTTCGCCCACGCAGATCAACCCGTCGGGCCGGTCCTGCTGCGAGAGACGCTGGCGCAGCCAGGCCGCGCTTTCCACGGGCGGCGTGTCCAGCGTGATGTGATCGGGCACTTCCCAAGCAAGGCCGCGCTCGCGGCAGGCGGCGACCAGCCCGTACCGCAGGTGCTGGGCAAAGGTGTAACGGGCGTCGGGCAGGATCATCAGCAGCCGCGAGCGGCCCCNGGCCAGCCGCGCCACGGCGGCGCGGGCAAAGGCCTCGTTGTCATANNCGACAAAGGGATGGGGCACCGAAAACTCGGTGCGGCCGTGGCTGACGAAGGGAAAGCCCTGTTCACTGAGATAGCGCACGCGGGGATCGAAGGGTTCGGTCCGGTTGAAGACGATCCTGTCGCCAAGGCGGTTCTCGACGATCTGGCGCACCGCGTTCATGCGGTCAGTGGCCATCACGTCGGGGAACAGCGTGACGGAATAACCGGTTCCGGCCAGCGCCTCGGTCAGCCCACCGAGAAGATCGTGGGTGAAGCCGAGGAATTCGTGGTCGAGGTTCAGCAGAAGCTGGACGACCTTGGTGCGGCCTGTGCGCAGGCGCTGTGCCGCACGGTCGGGGACGTAGCCGTGCTGGCGCGCGGCTTCGGCCACCAGGGCGCGGGTCTGGGCGGCGATCTCNNGCGGATCGTTCGCCAGCGCCCGCGAGACGGTGGTAACGGCCAGTCCGGTGGCCTGCGCCAGGGTGCGCAGCGTGGCGCGCGGGCGGGACGAGGCGGCGGCGGTCTGGCTGGCCTGCGGGTCTGGCAAGGCGGGCTCCGGGCGCGGGGAAGCGCAAAATACAACGATACAACACCCTTTGCCCCCTGCAGGGCGGTGCCGCACCTTGCAGGGTGGACCGGAAATCCACGGATTTCAACGCAGAAAGGTGCGCGTCCGTGCAAATTTCCGATTGACCTCTGCGGCTGTTGCAACGATTTAAATTCCACGTCCCGTGAAGGGACCTGATCTTGGGAGGATCACCATGACGATGATGAAACGCGGTTTTGCCGCGGCGGCGGCGCTTATGCTGACGACCGGGCTGGTGCGGGCCGAGGATGTCGAGGTGCTGCACTGGTGGACGAGCGGTGGCGAGGCGGCGGCGCTGAACGTGCTGAAGGAAAACCTGGCGGCGCAGGGCATCGGCTGGGTGGACATGCCGGTGGTTTACGGCGGCGGCGAAGCGGCGATGACGGCACTGGCCGCCCGCGTGACCGCTGGAGACCCGCCCACCGCCGTGCAGATGCTGGGCTTCGACATCACCGACTGGGCGTCGCAGGGCGCGCTTGGCAACCTGGACGCCGTGGCGGGGCCGGGCGGCTGGGACGCAGTGGTGNNCTTGGCGCTGCAAGGTTTCTCCAAGTATGACGGCCACTGGATCGCGGCACCGGTCAACGTGCATTCGACGAACTGGGTNCTGATCAACAAGGCGGCGCTGGATGCCGCGGGCGGCAAGGCGCCGGAAAGCTGGGAAGAGCTGATCGCCGTGCTGGATGCGATGAAGGCCAATGGCATCACGCCCTTGGCGCATGGCGGCCAGCCCTGGCAGGACGCGACGATCTTTGACGGGATCGTGCTGTCGGAAGGCACCGATTTCTACAAGGCCGCCTTCATCGACCTGGACCCGGCGGCCCTGGGTGGCGCGCAGATGGCGGATGCCTTCACCAAGCTGATGAGCTGCGCGGCTATATGGACGACAACTTCGGGCCGCGACTGGAACCTGGCTTCGGCCATGGTGATCAACGGCGAAGGCGGGATGCAGATGATGGGCGACTGGGCCAAGGGCGAGTTCCTGAAGGCGGGCAAGGTGCCCGGCGTGGACTTCGTCTGCATCCGCTTNCCCGGCACGCAAGGCGCGGTGACCTTCAACAGCGACCAGTTCGCCATGTTCAACGTGCAGGGCGAAGGCAAGCAGGCCGCGCAGGGCGCGATGGCGGTGGCGATCATGGACCCGGCCTTCCAGTCGGCGTTCAACGTGGTGAAGGGCTCGGTGCCGGCACGCACCGACGTTCCGAACGACGCCTTCGACGATTGCGGCAAGAAGGGCATGGCGGACCTTGCCGAAGCCAACACTGCTNNTAAGAAGCTGTTCGGGTCGATGGCGCATGGCCATGCGGCGCCNGCGGCGGTGAAGAACGCGGTCTATGACGTGGTGACCGGTGCGGTGAACGGCAACTATCCGGATGGCGCCGCCGCTGCGGCCGCGCTGGCCGAAGCGGTTGCTGCTGCGCAGTAACGACACGGCGGCCGGGGCGGTTTCGCGCCCCGGCCCACCCGGCCGGGGTCGGCCCGGCATCTTACGGCAGGTGGCGCCCGTGGGGCGCGAGGGGGCATGACCGCAACCACGGGTCATCACGCGGAGACGGATTTCCGCACGCGGCTGCAGGACTGGCTGCCGAAGATCGTCCTGTCGCCCTCGGTCGCGGCGGTGCTGGTCTTCGTTTATGGCTTCATCATCTATACGGTTTACCTGAGCTTCACCAATTCCAAGATGCTGCCCAGCTATGACTGGGTGGGGTTCGAGAATTATGTGAAGCTGTGGAACCTGCCGGTCTGGTACACCGCACTGGCGAACCTTGCGATCTTTGCCAGCCTCTACATCGTGATCTGCACGGTGATCGGGCTGATGCTGGCGATCTTCCTGGACCAGAAGATCCGGGGCGAGGGCGTGCTGCGGCCGATCTACCTGTATCCGATGGCGCTTTCGTTCATCGTCACCGGTACCGCCTGGAAATGGTTCCTCGATCCCGGCATCGGGCTGGAAAACACCATGCACCTCTGGGGGTGGGAGAGCTTTTCCTTCACCTGGATCAAGGACAAGGACATGGCGATCTACACCATCGTCATCGCCGCGGTCTGGCAGACGAGCGGGTTCGTGATGGCGATGTTCCTGGCGGGGCTGCGCGGCATCGACAACGAGATCCTGAAGGCGGCGCAGATCGACGGCGCGTCGAACTGGAACCTGTACCGCCGCATCGTCATCCCGCTGTTGCGACCGGCTTTCCTGTCGGCCTTCGTGATCCTGAGCCACTTGGCCATCAAGTCCTATGACCTGGTGATCGCGCTGANCGGGCGGGGGCCGGGGACGGCGACGCAACTGCCCGCGACCTTCATGTATTCCTACACCTTCACGCGGAAGAGCATGGGGATCGGCGCGGCCAGCGCGGTGATCATGCTGATGACGATTGCCGCGATCATGATCCCCTATCTGTACGCCGAGCTGAAGGAGAAGCAGGAATGAGCGCCGTCACGCAGGACAGCGCGGTCCGCACCGGCCGCGTGACCCGGGTCTTCATCTATGTGGTGCTGCTGGTCTTTGCGCTGTTCTACCTGCTGCCGTTCTTCGTGATGCTGGTGAACTCGGTGAAGCCGCTCTCCGAAATCACCGGCGGCAACATGATGGCGCTGCCCAGGGTCTGGACCATCGAGCCCTGGCTTTCGGCCTGGTCCACGGCGCAGGTGGGAGTGGAGCCCACGGGGCTGCGGCCGTATTTCCTGAACTCGGTCATGATGGTGGTGCCTGCGGTGGCGATTTCCACCGTGGTTGGGGCGCTGAACGGCTATGTGCTGACGAAATGGCGGTTNTCGGGGGACAGCATCCTGTTCGCGCTGATGCTGTTCGCCTGCTTCATCCCGTTCCAGATCGTGCTGATCCCGATGGCGCGGGTGCTGGGGATCCTGGGGCTGGCGGGGACGGTGCAGGGGCTGATCCTGGTGCATGTGGTCTATGGCATCGGCTTCACCACGCTGTACTTCCGCAACTACTATGCCTCCTTCCCGACCGAGTTGGTCAGGGCAGCGATGATGGATGGCGCGGGGTTCTTCCGCATCTTCTGGCGCATCCTTCTGCCGGTGTCGGGGCCGATCATCGTGGTTTCGGTGATCTGGCAGTTCACCAACATCTGGAACGACTTCCTGTTCGGGGTGTCCTTTGGCGGCACCAGCCAGCCGATGACGGCGGCGCTGAACAACCTGGTCAACTCCTCGACGGGCGTGAAGGAGTACAACGTCCACTTCGCCGGCGCGATCCCGGCCGCGCTGCCCACCCTGGTCGTCTACATCGTCGCCTACCGCTACTTCGTGCGCGGTCTGATGGCGGGGAGTGTGAAGGGATGAGGCGCGGTGCCGTGAAACGGCTGCGAGGCGTCCAGTGGACGCATCGCAGCGCCGAATGCCCGAGGCGCAAGCCGAGGGCCGGGGCTGGAATCAGCCACCGTCCCGCAGGGCGACCTGCAAAATTCTTCGAAGAATTTTGCCAAGAATTTTCGAAAATTCTTGGCTCCAACCCGACCGGAAGGACCTGAGCCATGGGCTTTCTCGACATCTCCAGCGTCACGAAATCCTACGGGCCGGTCGAGGTTCTGCACCGCGCCGACATCTCGGTCCAGGAGGGCGAGTTCCTCGTGCTCGTCGGCCCCTCGGGCTGCGGCAAGTCCACGCTTCTGAACATGATCGCGGGGCTGGAGGGCATCTCGGGCGGCGACATCTCGATCAAGGGACGCGTCATCAACGGCGTGCATCCGTCGAAGCGCAACATCGCCATGGTGTTCCAGTCCTACGCCTTGTACCCCAACATGACGGTTGCGCAGAACATCACCTTCGGGCTGGAAATGCACGGCGTGCCGAAGCCCGAGCGTGACAAGGCTCTGGCCGAGGTGGCGAAGCTGCTGCAGATCGACCATCTGCTGGACCGCAAGCCGGGGCAATTGTCGGGCGGACAGCGTCAACGCGTGGCGATGGGCCGCGCGCTGGTTCGGAACCCGGATGTGTTCCTGTTCGACGAGCCGCTGTCGAACCTCGACGCGAAACTTCGCGTCGACATGCGGACGGAAATCAAGAAGCTGCACCAGAAGCTGAAGACCACCATCGTCTATGTCACGCATGACCAGATCGAGGCGATGACGCTGTCCACCCGCATCGCGGTGATGAACAAGGGTTATGTGCAACAGCTTGGCACGCCGAAGGAAATCTACGACACGCCCGCCAACCTGTTCGTGGCGACCTTCATGGGCTCGCCACGATGAACATCATTCCGGCGAAGGTGGCGATGATCGACGGCGCGCCCCATGCCGAGGTGACCGATGCCGAGGGCAAGCTGCGGCAGCTGCGCTTTGGTCAGGCCAACCTGGCCGACTGGGCCGGGCGCGACATCCTTCTGGGCATCCGCCCCGAGGCGATCACCGATCCGGAAGGCGCCGACCGCAAGTCGGGCAATATCCAGTCGCTGGCGAACCGGGTGACGGTGACGGAACCGGCGGGGTCGGATACCTTTGTCACCATGACCCTTTCGGGCAAGGACGTGATCGCGCGGATGCGGGCGGATGCCACGGTGGCGCCGGGGCAGGTCTTCGACTTTGCCGTGAACATGGAAAAGGCGGTGGCCTTCGATCCCAAGACCGAGGACCGCATCCGGCCATGACGCCCGACGTTCTGATCATCGGCTCTGGCATGGGCGGCGCCACGCTGGCGGCGGCACTGGCGCCTTCGGGCCGCCGCATCGTCATCCTGGAGCGGGGCGAGCGGCTGGAGGACTGCCTCGAGGCGCGTGATCCGGAGGCGATCTTCGGGCGGGGTTTCTTCAAGCCGAAGGAGACCTGGCGCGATGTGTCGGGCGAGGTGCTGAACCCCGGCAATTATGCCTTTGTCGGCGGCAACACCAAGTTCTACGGCGCGGTTCTGCTGCGTTATCGCGCCGAGGATTTCGCGCCGCTGAAGCACCTTGAGGGAACTACNCCCGGCTGGCCTTTGGCGTACTCGGAATTGGAACGTTACTATCAGGCGGCGGAAGAGCTTTACCGGGTGCGGGGCGAGGTTTCGGGCGATCCGACCGAACCGGCCCATTCCGGGCGCTATCCTTTTCCGCCCGTGCCCGACGAGCCCGACATCGCTGCGCTGCGCCGGGCCCTTGCGGCGCAGGGGCTGCATCCTTCGGCGCTGCCCCTGGGGGTAGACCTCGACCGCTGGCTGGCGCGGGCGCCGACGACCTGGGATGCCTTTCCCGACACGACCGGGGCCAAGTCGGACGCCGAAAGCTGCGGGCTGGCGGCGGCGCTGAAGCACCCGAATGTCACGCTTTTGACCGGCGCGCGTGCGGTGCGGCTGCTGGCCGAGGGCCGCCGCATTACGGGCGTCGAAGTGGAGCGGGCCGGGCGGCGCGAGGTTCTGTCGGCGCCTGTGGTCTGCCTTTCTGCCGGGGCGATCCTGTCGGCGGCGCTGCTGCTGGCCTCGGCCGACGAGGCGCATCCCACGGGGCTGGCCAATGGGTCGGACCAGGTGGGGCGGAACTTCATGAACCACAACCTGACGGGGATGATCGCCTACAATCCCCTGCGCCGGAACCGGTCTGTTTATGAAAAGACCATCCAGGTCAACGACTTCTACCTGACAGGCGGGCCGGACGGCGAGCCCCTGGGCAACATCCAGATGCTGGGACGGATCACCGGGCCGATCCTGGCGGGCGAGGCGGGGCTGCCCCTGTGGCTGGCGCGGCATGTGGCGGACCGGTCGATCCACATCATGGCGATGTCGGAGGATCTGCCGGACCCGGACAGCCGCGTGTTCTGGAAGAACGGCGAGGTGGTGCTGGACTGGCGGCGCACCAACACCCGCGCGCATGAGCTGTTGGTGAAGAAGCTGGGGCAGGCGATGCGGCGGGCGGGCTGGCCCATTGTCCTGTCGCGCGGATTCCCGAAATCCAAGCCCAGTCACCAATGCGGCACGGCGCGGATGGGGGCCGATCCCAGGACCAGCGTCGTCGACCCGTGGGGCCGCGCGCATGATCATGACAACCTGTGGATCATGGATGCCTCGATCCTGCCGACCTCGGCGGCGGTGAACCCCTCGCTGACCGTGGCGGCGCTGGCGCTCCGGGCGGGCGCGCGCATCCGGGAGGGCTGGCAGTGACCGGGCACGCGCTGATCACCGGCGGGCAGCAGGGCATTGGCCTGGGCATTGCGCGGGCGCTGGCCGGGGCGGGGATGCGGGTGACGCTGGCCGCCGAACAGGCCGAGGATGCGCCGGTGGTGGCGGCGCTGGCGGACCTGCCGCCGGGCACGCGATATGTGCGGCACGATCTGGCGGAGATTGACGGCATCGGGCGGCTTCTGGCGACTGTCGGGCCGATGACCACGCTGGTCTGCAATGCCGGGGTGCTTACGATGCGGCGGGGCGACCTGTTGGACATGCAGCCCGACAGTTTCGACCGCTGCATGGATGTGAACCTGCGCGGCACGTTCTTCCTGGCGCAGGCGGTGGCGCGGGCGATGCTGGCGGAAGCCTCGACCGGATATCGCAGCCTGATCTTCGTCACCTCGGTTTCGGCGGTGATGGCCAGCCCGGAGCGCGCGGAATACTGCATCTCGAAGGCCGGGGCCTCGATGATGGCGCAGAATTTCGCGCTGCGGCTGGCGGGCGAGGGGATCGGGGTCTTTGAACTGCGCCCCGGCATCATCGCCACGCCGATGACCGAAGGGTGCGCGACCGCTATGACGCGCGCATTGCCGGCGGGCTGGTGCGGGGCGGTGGGGCGAGCCGGGTGACATCGGGCGCGTGGTGCTGCCGCTGGTGCGCGGCGAGATGGGCTTTGCCACCGGCACGGCGATTGCCGTGGACGGCGGCCTGTCGATCCCGAGGCTTTGAGATGACCGGCGCCCCTCACCCCGGCCCTCTCCCCTTTGGGGGAGAGGGGGCGCGACGAACGACCGAATTGGCTGAAAGGTCCGAAATGGACAAGGAATACGACTTCATCATCGTGGGCGGCGGCTCGGCAGGTTGCGTTCTGGCAAGTGGNCTGTCCGAGAACCCGTCCTTCCGCGTGCTGCTGCTGGAGGTAAGCGGGCGCGACAGCCACCCGTTCTATCACCTGNNGGCGGGCTTTGCGAAGATGACCAAGGGCATCGGGTCCTGGGGCTGGCAGACCGTGCCGCAGCGGCACATGGGTGACATGGTGATCCGCTATACCCAGGCGAAGGTGATTGGCGGGGGCTCCTCGATCAACGCGCAGATCTACACGCGCGGCAATGCGCTGGACTATGACGAATGGCGGCAGATGGGCTGCGAAGGCTGGTCCTACGAGGATGTGCTGCCGTATTTCCGCAAGGCCGAGGACAATGACACCTGGGACAACCGCTGGCACGGCAAGGGCGGACCGCTTGGCGTGAGCCAACCCGCGGCGCCCTTGCCGATCTGCGAGGCCTATTTCAGGGCGGCAGCGCAGATCGGCATTCCGCGCAACCTCGACATGACGGGCGAGACCCAGGATGGCGTGGGCTACTATCAGCTGACGCAGCGCCATGCGCGGCGGTCTTCGGCCTCGATCGCCTATCTGGGGCGGGCAAAGGGGCGGGCCAACCTGACGGTGCGGACCGGCGCGCAGGTGCGGCGGCTGGTGGTCGAGAAGGGCCGCGCCGTGGGCGTGGACCTTGGGAGCGAGGGCGTGGTGCGGGCGGTGGGCGAGGTGATCGTCTCGTCCGGCGCCATCGGCTCGCCGCGGCTTCTGATGCTGTCGGGCATCNNGGGGGCGGATCACCTTCGCGCCGTGGGTGTTCCGGTGGTCCTTGATCAACCNGGGGTGGGATCGAACCTGCAGGACCATGTCGATCTGTTCGTGATCGCGGAATGCACCGGGCCGCATACCTATGACCGCTATGCGAAACCGCTCTGGTCGGCGGTGGCCGGGCTGCAATATCTGGCGACGCGCAAGGGGCCGGTGGCGTCGAGCCTGTTTGAAACCGGNGGGTTCTGGTATGCCGACCTCGCGGCGCGCTCGCCCGATATCCAGTTCCATCTGGGGCTTGGCTCGGGGATCGAGGTAAGCGTGGCGGCGATGCCGGATGGCGGGGTGACGCTGAACTCGGCCTATCTGCGCCCCCGGTCGCGCGGGACGGTGCGGCTGGCGTCCGGCGACCCGATGGCGGCGCCGCTGATCGACCCGAACTACTGGGAAGACCCGCATGACCGCGAGATGTCGATCCGCGGGCTGAAGCTGGCGCAGGAGATCATGGCGCAGGAGGCGCTGAAGCCTTTCGTGAAGGCCGAGCGCCTGCCGGGGCCCGAGGTGCGGACGGAGGCGGATTACTTTGCTTATGCCTGCGCCCATGCCAAGACCGACCACCACNNCCCGGGCACCTGCCGGATGGGGTCGGACGCGGCGGCGGTGGTCGATCCGCGGCTGCGGTTCAACGGCATTGCCGGGCTGCGGGTCGTCGATGCCTCGGTGATGCCGACTGTCGTTTCCTCGAACACCAATGCGCCGACCATCATGATCGCGGAAAAGGCTGCGGACATGATCAAGGCCGACCATGGAGCGCGCCTATGATCCGCCATATCGTCCTGGTCCGGTTCCGGCCGGATGTCACGCCCGAGGCCATTGCCGCGATCTTTGCCGATCTGCATGCCATAGAGGGCAAGGTGCCGGGGCTGCTGTCGGTTGCCTCGGGGCGCAGCGAAAGCCCCGAGAAGATCGAACGCGGCTATCTGCACGGCTTTACGGTGGATTTCGCCGATTGGGCGGCGCTGGAGGCGTATCAGGTGCATCCCGACCATCGGCGCGTGGGGGCGGCGTTGGTGGCCCATGCGCAAGGCGGGCTGGACGGCATCCTTGTCTTCGACCTGCCCATCGCCTGACCGGAGGTCCAGATGCTGACGCTGCCGACACAAGATTTCCGCCTGGAAAGCTATCGCCTGACGGGCGAGCCGCTGGTGCCGCGGGCGCCGCGGGTGACGCTTACCCGCACCGCCTTTGCCGCGGCCCATGTGGTGAGCGACCCGTTGCGCGAGCGGAACCCATGGGACACGCGGCCCGCGGTGGACTGGGAGACGACGCTGGCCTTCCGTGAGGGGCTTTGGGACCAGGGGCTGGGGCTGGCCGAGGCGATGGACACGGCGCAGCGCGGCATGGGCGCCGACGGNCTGACCGCGAGAGAGCTGATCGAGCGGACAATGCGCGCGGCCAAGGCCCACCCGATGCGCCCGCGCGTGGCCTGCGGGGCAGGGACGGACCATGCGGCGGGGCTGGACAGCCCCGATGCGGTGGCCGCGGCCTATGAGGAACAGGCCGAGGCGATCGANGCGGGCGGGGGCCAGCTGATCCTGATGGCCACCCGCGCGCTGGCGATGGGGGCGCGGATGGACGCCTATCACCGGGTCTACCGCCGCCTGATCGACGGGGCGGAACAGCCGGTGATCCTGCATTGGCTGGGCGAGATGTTCGACCCCGCGCTGAAGGGCTATTGGGGAACGAGTGATGTGGCCGAGGCCAGCGACTTCGTGCTTTCGCTGATCGCCGAGAATCCGGGGCAGGTGGATGGCATCAAGATTTCCCTGCTGGATCAGGCGCATGAGGAAAGCTTCCGGGCGCGGCTGCCGGATGGCGTGCGGCTTTATACCGGCGACGATTTCAACTATGCGCCGCTGATCGCCGGGGATGGCCGGCACTACAGCCACGCGCTTCTGGGCATCTTTGCCGCCATTGCGCCNACCGCGGCGCAGGCGCTGGAGGCGCTGGCCGAGGGAGACCGGGCCACCTATGACGCGCTGTTTGCACCGACCGTGCCGCTGTCGCGCGAGATCTTCCGGGCACCCACGCGGTTCTACAAGGCGGGCATCGCCTTCCTGGCCTGGCTGAATGGCTGGCAGCGGCATTTCGTCATGCCGGCGGGGTTTCAATCCAGCCGCGACATCACGCATTATGCCGAGGTGTTCCGTCTGGCCGACCGGGCGCGGCTTCTGGTGAAGCCCGATCTGGCCGAGGCGCGGATGCGTGTGCTGCTGGATCTGCACGGGATCGAACAGGGGTAGGATGCGACGGCCGACAATCATCGACGTGGCCAGCCGGGCGGGCGTGTCGAAATCGACCGTGAGCCTGGTCCTGCAGGACAGTCCCCTGGTGCGGCCGGAAACGCGCGAGACCGTCAGGGCCGCCATGGCCGAGATCGGCTATGTCTACAACCGGTCGGCGGCGCAGCTCAGGTCTTCGAACACCGGGCTGATCGGGCTGGTCATCAACGATCTGCGGAACCCGTTCTTCACCGAATTCGCCACTTCGGTGCAGATGGCGCTGTCGGCGCGGGGCTATGCCACGGTGGTGGCCAACACCGACGAAAGCCCGGAATTGCAGGCGCAGGTGGTGGGGGCGATGATCGAACACGGCGTCTCGGCCCTGGTGATCTCGCCCGCCTATGGGTCCGAGGGCAGTTTTGCCCTGCTGGCCCGTGCTGGCGTGNNCCCGATGCAGGTTCTGCGCAAGGTCGCGGACACGGCGCGCTTTCCNTTTGCCGCGCCGGATTACGCGCGGGGCAGCCGGTTGGCGGCGGACCACCTGATCGGCGCCGGGGCGCGGCACATTGCCTTCGTCGGCGGGCTGGAAGGACGGGGTGTCACGGCAGAGCGCATGTCGGGCTATCTGGAGGCGATGGCGGCGGCGGGCCGCGAGCCCTTTGCGCTGTACGGCCGGTCCTCGCGTGCCTTTGGCCGCGAGGCGGCGCATCGGCTGACCGAGGCCCATCCCGAGATTGACGCGGCGCTGTGCTTCAACGACCTGGTGGCGCTTGGCATGATGACCGGCTTTGCCGAGCTGGGCCGCCCGGTGGGCCGCGACTTCCGGCTGGTGGGGTTTGACGACATCGAGGATTGCGCGCAGGTCTGNGTTGCGCTGACCTCGGTTCATTGCGATATTGCAGGGTTGGGGGCGCGGATCGCGGCGACGGTGCTGGGCTGGCTGGAGCGGGACGAAGTGCCGCCGCCGGAATGGCTTGGACCGGTGGACCTGGTGGTGCGCGCGTCATCGGGGGCACATGACGAAAGCCGGATTGCTGCGGGCGCTGTTCGACAAGGCGGTCGAGGTGGCCGATCCGATGCAGTCTCTGGCGCGGCACCTGCCGGAACGGCCGCCGGGCCGGGTGGTCGTGGTTGGCGCCAGNGCCAGCGCGCGCATGGCCGAGGCGGTGGAGGCGGAATGGGGTCCCTGCGAAGGGCTGGTGATCACGCGCTATGGCTATGGTAAGCCGTGCCGGGGCATTGAGATTGTGGAGGCTGCCCATCCGGTGCCGGATGCGGCAGGGTTGGCGGCGACGGCGCGGATGCTGGCGCTGCTGCAGGGGTTGGGCGATGGCGATTTCGTGCTGGCGCTGATCTCGGGCGGGGCTTCGGCCCTTCTGGTGGCGCCACCGAGGGTGAGCCGGGCCGAGAAACAGGCGGTGAACGCGGGGCTGCTGGCCAGCGGCGCGCCGATTTCACAGATGAACACGCTGCGCAAGCACCTGAGCCGGGTGAAGGGCGGGCAGTTGGCGGCGGCGGCCTTTCCGGCGCGGGTGCTGGCGCTGTTGATCTCCGATGTGCCNGGGGACGACCCTGCCTTCATCGGGTCTGGCCCGACCGTGGGCGATGGGTCCACCGCCGCCGAGGCGCGGGCGATTCTGGAGCGGTGGAAGGTGCCGGTTTCAGCCTCGGTTCTGGCCGCGCTGGACCGCCCGACCGGCGTGATCCCACCTGGCGATCCGCGGCTGGCGCGGGTCGAGAACCGGCTGTACGCGGCGCCCTCGCAGTCGCTGGCCGCGGCGGCCGGGATGGCGCGGGGCATGGGGCTGGACGTGCGGCTTCTGGGCGATGCGCTGGAGGGCGAGGCGCGGGACGTGGCGCAAGCGCAGGCCAAGCAGGCGCGGGCGATCCGGTCGGCCATGAGGATCGGCGATGCCCCTGTGCTGCTTTTGTCCGGCGGTGAGCTGACGGTGACCCGGCGCGGGGATGGCGTGGGCGGGCCGAATGCCGAATTCTGCCTGGCGCTGGCCATCGCGCTGGACGGGGCGGCCGGTATCTACGCCATCGCTTGCGATACCGATGGCGTGGATGGCGCGGCCGAGGTGGCGGGGGCGATCATCGGGCCGGAAACGCTGATGCGGGCGCAGGCGCTTGGGATCTCGCCCAGCGAGAGCCTGGCGCGGAACGATGCGCATGGCTTCTTTGGCGCGCTTGGCGACCAGGTGATCACCGGGCCGACGCTGACCAATGTCAACGATTTCCGGGCGATCCTGATCGAGCGGTAGGATGGGCAATCTGCCCATCCTGCGAAACGTCACCCAAGCGCCGCCAGCAACTCCTTCGTCGCCTGCCCCGTCACCGGCAGGCCGCGGCTTTGCTGGAAGGCCCGGATCGCCGCCTCGGACTTCGCGCCGATCACGCCATCGGTGCCGCCGGTATCGAAGCCAAGCGCTGTCAGCCGCTGCTGGATGCGCTGGCGGTCGGCCTGCGTCAGGCCGGCATCGGGCGNGAAGCTGGCCTGGACCTTTGCCCCGCCGCTGATGCGGTCGGACAGGTGGCCCACGCCGATGGCATAGGATTCGGCATTGTTGTAGCGCAGGATCACGTTGAAATTGTTGAAGATCATGAAGGCCGGGCCAGAGGCGCCCGAGGGCAGGATGATCGAAGCCGCGCCATAGTCCGGCACCGTGCCGCCCGTGGCCGCGCGTACCCCCATCGCCGCCCAGTCTGACGGGCTGCGCCCCTTGCCGCGGCCGGTGAGCCCGGTGTTGAAACCCGGCGGCAGCACCACCTCGACCCNCCAGGGCTGACCCTTGGTCCAGCCGGATTTCTTCAGGTAGTTGGCCGCGGAAGCCAGCGAGTCGGTCGGGTCGGCCGACCAGATATCGGCCTTGCCGTCGCCCGCGAAATCCACGGCATAGGCGAGGTAGGTGGTGGGGACGAACTGCGTCTGGCCCATTGCCCCGGCCCAGCTTCCGGTCATGCGGGTGGGTGTGATGTCGCCGCGTTGCAGGATCTTCAGCGCTGCCACCAGCTGGTCTTCATAGAAGCCCGACCGGCCGCTGGCATAGGCCAGNNCCGACAGGGCCGAGATCACCGGCGCCGTGCCCTGCCGCGTGCCGTAGAAGCTTTCCAGCCCCCAGACCGCGACGATGACATCCTTGTCCACGCCATAGCGCGCCTCGATATCGTCCAGAAGACCGGCATATCGGCTCATCGCCGCCTTGCCCTGCGCCACACGTTCGTCCGAGGCGGCGATGGCGAGATAGTCTTCCAGGCTGCGCTTGAACTCGGTCTGGTTCTGGTAGCGTTCCACCGCGCCGGGCAGGTNAGCAGCATCGCGGAAGGCCGCGTCCAGTGTGGATTGCGAGATACCGCGCGCCTGGGCGCGGGGCAGGAAATCGGCAACCCATTGGTCCCAGCCGGGATTGGGCGCCTTGGGAAATCGGGNCTCGGGGCCACGGGTGGGCGTGCTGCTGCCGCCGCCGCAGGCCGACAGCGCCAGAAGGGAAATGCCGGAAAGAAATGCGCGCCTGTTCATGTGACTGCCCTTGTTCTGCTTTGGAAACAGGCTACCGCAATGCCGCCGCCCCGGGTGAGAGGCGCGCCAAAATCCTTCGGCGAAGGATTTTGGCGTGAAGAATTTTCGCAGAAAATTCTTCGGCCCCGGCGCGGCATCACGGCACCTCTTTCACCGCTTCCATTGCCACATAGGTCGATGTCTGGGCGACATGGGGCAGGGCAGAGATTCGTTCGGCCAGCACGCGGCGATAGTCCTGGATATCGGCGGTGCGCACCTTCAGCAGATAGTCGAAGCGGCTGGCGATCATGTGGCACTGCTCGATTTCCGGCACCGTCAGCACCGCGCGGTTGAAGGCCTGCAACGCGGCTTCGCGCGTGTCGTCCAGCCGCACCTCGACAAAGGCCACATGCGCCTGGCCCATGCGGATCGGGTCCAGGATGGCGCGGTAGCCGGTGATCACGCCGGTTTCCTCCAGCCGCTTCAGCCGCGCCTGTACCGGCGATTTCGACAGGCCGACGCGGCGGGCCAGTTCCACCACGCTGATGCGGCCTTCGACAGAACGCGCAGGATGGCAAGGTCGAAGCGGTCAAGGTCATCTGGCATGTCATTACCCCGAATTCAGGCAAATGGATAACCCGGTTGCTCTTCTGCGGGAAGATCGACTTCCCGATCCGGGTTACACTGGGCCAAAGAGGAGCCGCGCCATGCCCGCTGACAAGCCCGCCGATACGATGACCCTGATCCAGACCGGATCGCTGCGTGACGAGGCGGCGCTGGTGCGCCAGCTGGTGGCCGAGGCCGGGCTGGATGCCGCGGCGCGGGCCGCCATCGTGGTCCAGGCGGCCGATCTGGTGCGGCGCATCCGGGCGGGCGGCAGGCCGGGGCTGATGGAGGTCTTCCTGGCCGAATACGGCCTGTCCACTGACGAGGGCATCGCGCTGATGTGCCTGGCCGAGGCCTTGCTGCGCGTGCCCGATGCCGAGACCATGGATGCGCTGATCGAGGACAAGATCGCGCCGTCCGATTGGGGGCGGCACCTGGGGCGCTCGGCCTCCAGCCTGGTGAATGCCTCGACCTGGGCGCTGATGCTGACCGGCAAGGTGCTGGACGACCGCGAGCCGGGCGTGGTGGGCCACCTGCGCGCCGCGGTGCGCCGCCTGGGCGAGCCGGTGATCCGCCGTGCCGTGGCGCAGGCAATGAAGGAGATGGGCCGCCAGTTCGTGCTGGGCGAGACCATCGAGGCGGCGATGACCCGCGCGGCCGAGCTGGAAGCGCGCGGCTATGCCTACAGCTATGACATGCTGGGCGAGGCGGCGCGGACCGAGGCCGATGCCCGGCGCTATCACCTGGCCTATTCCCGTGCCATCGCCACCATCGGCGCGGCGTCGAAGGGCCGCGATATCCGCGCCAATCCCGGCATCTCGGTGAAGCTCTCGGCGCTGCATCCGCGGTACGAAGTCGCCAAGCGCGACCGGGTGATGGCGGAACTGGTGCCGCGGCTGCGCGCGCTGGCGGCCTTGGCCAAGGATGCGGGGCTGGGTTTCAACATCGACGCGGAAGAGGCCGACCGGCTGGCGCTGTCGCTGGAGGTGATCGGCGCCGTGCTGGCGGACCCGGCGCTGGCGGGCTGGGACGGGTTCGGCGTGGTGGTCCAGGCCTATGGCCGCCGGGCCGGGGCGGTGATCGACCATCTGGCGGATCAGGCCGGGCGGCTGAACCGGCGCATCATGGTGCGGCTGGTGAAGGGCGCCTATTGGGATGCCGAGGTGAAGCGGGCGCAGGTGCTGGGGCTGGCCTCCTTCCCGGTGTTCACGCGGAAGGAATCCACCGACGTCAGCTACATCGCCAATGCCCGCAAGCTGCTCAGCCTGACCGACCGCATCTATCCGCAGTTTGCCACCCACAACGCCCATACCGTCGCCGCCGTGCTGCACATGGCCAATGAGATGGGCGTGGGGGCAGGGGCTTTCGAATTCCAGCGCCTGCACGGCATGGGCGAGCGGCTGCATGACATCGTGCTGACCGACCGCGGCACGCGCTGCCGCATCTATGCGCCGGTGGGGGCACACCGCGACCTGCTGGCCTATCTGGTGCGGCGGCTTCTGGAGAACGGCGCGAATTCCAGCTTCGTCAACCAGATCGTCAACGAGGAGGTGCCGCCGGAAGAGGTAGCCGCCTGTCCGCTGACGGCGGTCGAGGCGCTGGCGGTGCTGCCCAACCCGGCGCTGGCGACCGGGCCGGGGTTGTTTGGCGCGCGGAAGAATTCGCGCGGGTGGGATCTGACCGATGCCGGCGATCTGGCGGCGATTGCGGCGGCGCGCGAGGCTCATGAGATTCGCCCCTTTGAGGCCGGGCCGCGGTTGGCCGGGCCGGTGGCNGGAGCCTTGCGGCGCGCGGTGACGAACCCGGCCACCGGGGCGGTGGCGGGCTATGTGTTGGAGGCGGCGAAGCCCGATGTGGACGAAGCGCTGCGTCTGGCCGAGCCTTGGACTTCTGAAGCATCTGACCGGGCGGAAGTGCTGCGGCGCGCAGCTGATCTTTACGAATCCGAACATGGCGCGATTTTCGCGGTGCTGGCGCGCGAGGCGGGCAAGACCCTGCCGGATGCTGTCAGTGAACTGCGCGAGGCGGTGGATTTCCTGCGCTATTATGCCGAGGGCGCCACGTCCCTGACCGCCCCGCCGCTTGGCCGCATGGTCTGCATCAGCCCCTGGAACTTCCCGCTGGCAATCTTCACCGGCCAGATCGCTGCTTACCTGGCCGCAGGCAACGCCGTGCTGGCGAAACCGGCAGAACAGACGCCGCTGATCGCTGCGCTGGCCGTGGACCTGATNGCACCGGGTGGCGTGCCGAAGACAGCGCTGCAGCTGCTGCCGGGAGACGGCCCGACGGTGGGCGTGCAACTGACCAGCGACCCGCGGGTGGATGGCGTCTGCTTCACCGGCTCGACCGAGACCGCGCTGGCGATCCGCCGCGCCATGGCGGCGAACCTTGCGCCCACTGCGCCGCTGATCGCCGAAACCGGCGGGCTGAACGCGATGATCGTCGATTCCACCGCCCTGCCGGAACAGGCGGTGCGCGACATCCTTGCCTCGGCCTTCCAGTCGGCTTACCAGCGCTGTTCGGCGCTGCGCTGCCTTTATGTGCAGGAGGATGTGGCCGAGGCGGTGGAAGAGATGCTGTTCGGCGCGATGGACGAACTGGCACTGGGCGATCCCTGGCGGCTTGACACCGATGTCGGCCCGCTGATCGACGCCGAGGCGCAGGGGGCGATTGCTGCCTATGTCGCCAAAGCGCGCGCCGAAGGCCGCGTCCTGAAGGAACTGCAAACGCCGGAGGGCGGCCATTTCCTGCCCCCCACCGTGCTGCGCGTGCGCGGCATCGAGGACATGGAGCGCGAGGTCTTCGGCCCGGTGCTGCACATCGCGCGCTTCAAGGCGGGCGATCTGAACCGGGTGATCGCGGCGATCAATGCCAGCGGTTACGGCCTGACCTTCGGCCTGCACACCCGCATCGACGACCGCGTGCAGCAGATCGTCGAGACCATCCATGCCAACACCTATGTGAACCGCAACCAGATCGGCGCGGTGGTCGGCAGCCAGCCTTTCGGTGGCGAGGGCCTGTCGGGCACCGGGCCAAAGGCGGGCGGGCCGGAGTATCTGGCACGCTTCACCGCGCGTCCGGTGCCGGAGGCTGCCGCCGATGCNCGCCACCACGCCCGCCGCAACGGCGCAGGCTGCATTGGCCGCGCCGTGCCTGCGGCCAAGGCGGTTTCGACCCGCGACCTGCCGGGGCCGACCGGCGANTCCAACCGGCTGTCGCTTTGGCCGCGTTCGCCCGTGCTGTGCCTTGGCCCCGGCGCAGCCGCCGCCGCCGAGCAGGCGCAGCAGATGCGCGCCCTNGGCGGGCAGGCCATCGAGGCGCCGGGGCTGGACCCGGCGGCGCTGACCACGCTGGCCGGGTTGTCGGGGGCGATCTGGTGNGGGGATGAGGTGCAGGGCCGTGCCCATGCGCAGGCGCTGGCGGCGCGGCGCGGACCGATCCTGCCGCTGATCGGCATGCCCGACGCGGCGCACGCCCATCTGGAGCGTCACGTCTGCATCGACACCACCGCCTCGGGCGGCAATGCCCAGCTTCTGGCGCAGGTCTCGGGCTGAGCCGGGGCGAGGGACCGCGGCGGCTTCGTCGGGCCCCGGCCCTTGACCGCCCGCCCCGGATCGGGAACGGTTGGCCCATGTTCCCGATCCGCGACCACAACCCCTCGGGCCGCGTGCCCTATGTCGTTTACGCGCTGATCCTGGCGAACATCGCCGTCTTCGTGCTGACCTGGGCAGAGCTGGCGCTGGATGTGCGGGCGATGGACCGGTTCTACACCGACTGGGGTTTGCAGCCGGTGGAACTGTCGAACGGGCAGGCGCTGCACACCGTCTTCACTTCGATGTTCGTGCATGGCAGCCTGCTGCACCTTGCTGGCAACATGCTGTTTCTGTGGGTGTTTGGCGACAATCTGGAAGACACCCTCGGGCCTGTGCGGTTTCTGGGCTACTATCTGGCCTGCGGGGTGGCGGCGGCGCTGTTGCAGGTGGCGGCTTCGCCCTGGTCCCCGGTGCCGATGGTCGGCGCCTCGGGCGCCATCGCCGGGGTGATNGGGGGCTATCTCTTGTTGTTNCCCAAGGCGCGCGTGGACGTGCTGATCATCCTGGTGATCTTCTTCCGCATCTTCCCGGTCAGGGCCTGGATCGTGCTGATGGTCTGGATCGGCATCCAGCTGGTGCAGGGCCTGTCGGTGGCGCCGGANCGAGGGGGCGTCGCCTATTACGCCCATATCGGCGGTTTCATCGCCGGTTTGCTGCTGATGGTGCCGTCCTGGCTGTGGCGCGGCGGGCCGAGGTTCTGGAGCCGCACCGAAGGCCCGCCGCATCCGGCGACCGAATATGTGCTGACCGGCTCGCGCATTCCGCGCGTGCGACGGGGGCCGTGACTCAGGCCGTGGCGGGGCGCAACGACGGCGCCTTGGCGCGGGACTTCGTATAGCGGGCGATGCCGAGGTCCGCCGAGTCGATCTCGGTCGGGCGGCCCGACATCAGGTCGGCCAGAACGCGGCCCGAGCCTGCCGCCATCGTCCAGCCCAGGGTGCCGTGACCGGTGTTCAGGAACAGGTTGCCGTAGGGCGTCTTGCCCACCACCGGCGTGCCATCGGGCGTCATCGGGCGCAGGCCGCACCAGAAGGTGGCACGCGACTGGTCGTTTACGCCGCCGAACAGGTCTTCCACCGAATGCTCCAGCGTCGCGCGGCGCTTGGGGTTCAGGGACAGATCGAACCCGGCCACTTCCGCCATGCCGCCCACGCGGATGCGGTCGCCAAGGCGCGTGATGGCGATCTTGTGGGTTTCGTCCATGACGGTCGACACCGGCGCGCGGGCCTCGTCCACGATCGGAACCGTGATCGAATAGCCCTTCAGCGGATAGACCGGGACATCCAGCCCCAAGGGCGCCACCAGCTTGGGCGAGTAAGAGCCCATGGCGACCACATAGCTGTCGGCCACCAGACGGCCCTCGGCGGTCTTCACCGCGGTGATGCGGCCGCGGTCGGTTTCAAACCCCTCGATGGCGACGTTCCAGCGGAAGGTCACGCCCAGGGCTTCGGCCATGGCCTGCAGATTGTTGGTGAACTTGAAGCAGTCGCCGGTTTCATCGCCCGGCAGGCGCAGGCCGCCGCNGATCTTGTCCTTCGACGTGGCCAGGCCCGGCTCGGCTGCCACGCAGTNGGCGGCATCCAGCACTTCGAAGGGCACGCCATCGGCGGCCAGCACCTCGATGTCCTTCGCGGCGCCATCCACCTGCTTCTGGGTGCGGAACACCTGCAGCGTGCCTTGCGTGCGCTCGTCATAGGAAATGCCGGTCTCGGCGCGCAGCTCTTTCAGCACGTCGCGCGAGTATTCCGCCAGGCGCACCATGCGGCCCTTGTTCACCTTGTAGGCCTCGGTGGTGCAGTTCATCAGCATCTGGCCCAGCCAGTTCAGTTTGGGCCGGTCGGGACGCGGCTGGATGATCAGCGGCGCGTGCTTCTGGAACATCCACTTGATCGCCTTGACCGGGATGCCCGGTGCCGCCCAGGGCGAGGCATAGCCGGGGCTGATCTNCGCGGCATTGGCGAACGAGGTCTCCAGCGCCGGGCCGGGCTGGCGGTCGATCACCGTCACCTCATGGTAAGCGCCCAGGTAATAGGCCGACGTCACCCCGATCACACCAGCGCCCAGAACCACGACCTTCATGGCGTTCCCTTCCTGACATCCATTTCGCATGTGCAGAAAAGATAGATCGGGCTGCGTCGAAGGTCTTCGGAAAGATGAGGTCCGGGGTGGCGCATTTTCGAAGAATTCTTCGATCAGGCCGCAAAACTTCGAATAATCATCCAGTCATCCGTATGACGGCGCTGTTCTGTGCGGCAAAGACGGGTAATCTTGGGTTTTCTTTCGCCCGTTACTTGGGCGAAGCTGGCCCGAACCTGCACAGTGAACGAGCGCGAAAGAGTCTTCATGCGGCCCAAGGCGAGGCGCGGGTGCCTGTCGTGCAGCGTATGTCAGGGGAAAAGTGGCAGCCCGTAGGGAGTCGAACCCCTCTTCCCAGGTTGAAAACCTGGTGTCCTAACCGATAGACGAACGGGCCACGCTTCGGCTGGCGGCTTGTTAGACGAGCCGCGGGCCGAGTGCAAGGGGGACATCACTGGTCGATGCGGGCGCCCATGATGGCGATGGCCTGCTGGTAGACGGTGGCGGCGTTCCATTCCTTGATGACGGCGAAATTGGGCTCGCCCTCTTGGTAGCTGGCGCCGGGCTGCCAGCCCTTGGCGCGCAGGTAGTTGGCGGTCGAGGCCAGCGCATCGGCCTGGTTGGTCAGGTCGATCCGGCCATCGCCGTTGCCGTCCACGCCATAGGCCAGGGCGTTGCCGGGCAGGAACTGGGTATGGCCCAGCTCGCCATGCTTGGCCCCGACCGAGGCCGGGGTGATCGAGCCGTTGTCCACCAGCACCAAGGCGGCAATCAGGTGAGNGGTGAAGAAATCGGTGCGGCGGCAGTCGTAGGACAGCGTGGCGATGGCCGAGACGACGTTGGTGTCGCCCATGAAATTGCCAAAGCCCGTTTCCATGCCGTGAATCGCCAGGATCACGTAAGCGGGCACGCCATAGGTCTCTTCCAGAGCGGCATAGAACTTCGGGTTCTTGGCCTTGCGGGCGCGGCCCTGCTTCACGATGGTGTCAGCGCCGCGCACCTGCATGAATTTGTCGAGCGTGTACTTGAAGCTTTTCTGGTTGCGGTCGGCGCCAATCGTCGCCTTGGAATAGCTGCTCGCCATCAGCGCGGCGATGCNCGCTTCGCCCACGCCCTGCGCGCGCGCCTCGTCCGCCATCACGGGTTTCCAGCTTTCATAATTGCCCGAGGTGCTGGAACAGGGCGCGGCCGCGGCGATCTGGGGAAGGACAAGGGCAGCAAGAACCGTGGAAAGACGAAGCGCAAAAGGGATCAATGTTGGCACCGAAGGGTCGGAGTGATGGTTTTGCGTCACTCTAGGCGGTTGAAGGCATTGTGCAAGTCACAGTCGCGCCAAGGCGCCGTTGTCAGGATCAGGCGGCGGCCCTAGTCTTGGCCGCAGCGTCCTTAGCCGATGTGGTGGTCTGCCCCCGTGAGACAGTCCCTGCCAGTTCCGATTCGTGCCTGCTTGGGGATGCCTGGTGAATCTTGCCGAGATTACCGCCATCAGCCATGTCGGCCTTCAGTCGCTGTTGGTCATCCGTGCGCTGTTGCGGCCGCATCGCGAACCGGCCTCGCGCATTGCCTGGATTGTCGTGATTCTTGCGCTGCCGATCCTGGGCATCGTGGCCTATCTGCTGGTCGGCGAGACGCGGGTGGGCCGCAAGCGCGTGGAACGGCGGGCACGGGTGCAGGCGGCGCTGCCGGTGTTCGATGGCCTGCCGGGCGCGGCGGCCGCCGTTGCCGCGGGCGAGTTGCATGAACGCCACCGGGCGCTGTTCAACGTGGGCCGCTCGATCAGCGGCTTTCCGGCCACTGGCGGCAACCGCGGCGTGCTGCTGGACGAAGGCGATGCGGTGATCGACCGGCTGGTTGCCGACATCGACGCGGCGCGCAGCCATGTCCATCTGCTGTTCTACATCTGGCTGCCCGACCGCAACGGCACGCGCGTGGCGCAGGCCCTGATGCGGGCGGCGGCGCGCGGCGTCACGGTGCGCGCCATGGCCGACGATCTGGGGTCGCGCGCGCTGGTGAAGCATCCGCTGTGGGCCGAGATGGGCCGGGCTGGCGTACGGNNCAGGCGCGCGCTGGAGGTGGGAAACCCGCTGTGGCGGGCGATCACCGGCCGCATCGACCTGCGCAACCACCGCAAGATCGTGGTGATCGACAACCGCATCACCTATTGCGGCAGCCAGAACTGCGCCGATCCCGAGTTCCTGCCCAAGGCGAAATACGGCCCTTGGGTCGATGCGGTGATCCGCTTCGAAGGTCCGGTGGTGCGGCAGAACCAGATCCTGTTCGCCGCCGACTGGATGGCCGAGGTCGACGAAGACCTGACGCCGCTTCTGACCGAACCGGTCGAGCCGGGCGGGCCGGGTTTCACCGCCCAGGTCATCGCCGAAGGCCCGACCGACCGGCCCTCGGCCGCGCCCGAGATGTTCGCCTCGCTTCTGTGGGCGGCCCGGCGCGAGGCCATCGTGACCACGCCCTATTACGTGCCGGTGGATGCGCTGCAATCGGCGCTGCGGGCGGCGGCCAACCGCGGTGTGCAGGTGACGCTGATCCTGCCNGCGCGCAACGACGATTTCGCCGTGGGTGCCGCGGCGCGCAGCTATTACGCCGATCTGCTGGCGGTAAGCGTGAAGATCTGGGAGTTCAAGCCGGGTCTTCTGCACACCAAGTCCGTGACCATTGACGGCGAGGTCACGCTGATCGGCTCGGCCAACATGGATTGCCGCAGCTTCTCGCTGAATTTCGAGAACAACATCCTGCTCTGCGACCCCGACCTGACCCAGGCGATGCGGGCGCGGCAGATGCAGTATCTGGGCCAGAGCCTGCGTGTGACGGCGCGCGAGGTCTCGCTCTGGCCCTGGTATCGCCGGCTTTGGAACAACGGCCTGGCGCTGATCGGGCCGGTGCTGTGATGAAGACCCCCGTAGACCTGGTGGTGGCGTCGTGGAACATCCACAAGGGCGTGGGCACCGACCGCAAGCGCGACCTGCACCGCACTGCGGCGGTCATTGCCGAACTGGGCGCCGACATCGTGGCGCTGCAAGAGGCCGACACCCGCTTTGGCACCCGCACCGGGCTTCTGGATCTGGACCGGCTGCACCGCGACACCGGGCTGACCCCGGTGCCGGTGCGNGGCGGTGGCCCGGCGCATGGTTGGCACGGCAATGTGATCCTGGCCCGCGACGCGGTGCTGGAAGGGCTGCGCGAAATCGACCTGCCGGGCCTGGAACCGCGCGGCGCCTTGATGGCCGATTTCGGCATCGCCGGGCGTTCGTTGCGGGTTGTCGGGGCCCATCTTGGCCTGTTGCGCAGTTCGCGCCGGGTGCAGGCCGAGGTGCTGCTGCGCGAGATGACGGCGCTGGACGACCGGCCGACGCTGTTGATGGGCGATCTGAACGAATGGCGCGAGGGCTGGCGGTCGCCCTTTGCCGGGTTGTCGTCGCATCTGCCGCAACAGCCGGTGGTGCGCAGCTTTCCNGCCCGCATGCCCGCGCTGGCGCTGGACCGCATCATGGCCTGCAACCGCGGCGAGCTCAGCCAGCTGACCGTGCATGACACGCCGCTGGCGCGGCGGGCCTCGGACCACTTGCCGATCCGGGCGCGGCTGGTCCTGCCCTGAGGCGGGCTTGACGCCGCCCGACCTTCGGTCAGGATCGGCGCGTCACGCGAGCGGAGGAAGACATGGGGCGACTGACGGGCAAGACGGTGCTGGTAACGGCAGCGGGGCAGGGNATCGGACGCGCTTCGGCGCTGGCGATGCAGCGCGAGGGCGCGCGGGTGATTGCCACGGACATCAACGAGTCGCTGCTGGCAAGCCTCGCGGCCGAAGGGCCGGAGGTCCGGGTGCTTAACGTGCGTGACGCCTCGGCCATTGCCGAAACCGCGGCGGCGGTCGGCACGCCGGATGTGCTGTTCAACTGCGCGGGCTTCGTGGCGAACGGCACGATCCTGGATTGCAGCGAAGAGGACTGGGCCTTCTCGATCGACCTGAACCTGACGGCGATGTACCGCATGTGCCGCACCTTCCTGCCCGGCATGGTGGCGCAGGGCGGCGGCTCGATCATCAACATGGCCTCGGTCGCCTCGTCGGTGATCGCGGCGCCCAACCGCTTTGTCTATGGCATGACAAAGGCCGGGGTGATCGGCATGACCAAGGCCATCGCCGCCGATTTCGTGACCAAGGGCATCCGCTGCAACGCCATCTGTCCCGGCACGGTGGACACGCCCTCGCTGAACGACCGCATGGCCGCGGGCGGCGATGTCGAGGCGGCCCGCAAGGCCTTTCTGGCGCGGCAGCCGACCGGCAAGCTGGCCAAGGCCGAGGACATCGCGGGGCTGGTGGTCTTCCTGGCCTCGGACGAATCTGCCTTTGTGACCGGGGCGATCCATGTCATCGACGGCGGCTGGTCGAACACCTGATCGGCCACGAAAAAGGCCGCCCCATGGGCGGCCTTTTCAACTGGAGCGGGCGATGAGATTCGAACTCACGACCCTAACCTTGGCAAGGTTATGCTCTACCCCTGAGCTACGCCCGCACTCCGTGACGCGCTGACTAGCGGATCGGATACCCAAGCGCAAGACCCGGACGCAGGCTTTCCGTCGCGTGCCGGTCACGGAAACCGCGCGGTTTCCGTGCATGAATTCCGCACGGAATTCGTGGGCCACGCCGGGCGAAAAGACAAAGGCCGCCCCGGAGGGCGGCCCTGGTCTTGCGATGGAGCGGGCGATGAGATTCGAACTCACGACCCTAACCTTGGCAAGGTTATGCTCTACCCCTGAGCTACGCCCGCGCATCGTGGAACGCTGGTTAGCGGATCGTGGGTCGAGGTGCAAGACCCTGAGTCCGGCTTTCCGCCGGACGGCAGGCGGCCGCGCCGGGCCGCCCCTGAAACGAGTTCGGCCCCTGAAACGACAAGGCCGCCCCGAAGGGCGGCCCTGGTCTTCCGATGGAGCGGGCGATGAGATCGAACTCACGACCCTAACCTTGGCAAGGTTATGCTCTACCCCTGAGCTACGCCCGCCCCGTTTCGATGACGCCCCAGATAGAGGGGCGCGAGCCGGACGCAAGGGGTATCTGGGGGCATGGCAAGTTTGCATCCCCACGCGGGTCAGGGGCGGACAGGAGCGGCGGGTTTGGGCAACCGCACGGCCCCGTCGGGCACCTGGATGATGCGCTTTTGCGCGACACCGCGCTTCTGGCCGATACCGATGACTCCGCCGTGGCTGGAGGCCTGGTGCAGGCGGATGAGGTCGAGTCCGGCCCGCTCGAAGCAGCGCGTCAGGAACGGCTCCGAGAACCCGTTTTCGAACCAGCCATACTTCCGGATGCAATAGACGGCGAATCCGCCAAGCCGCAGGCCCCAGTGCGGCCACCAGGTTGCCTGGATCGGCTCTCCGGCAAATACCAGCCGACCCGTATCGGCCAGCTTGCTTACTGCTTGCGAAATGACCTCCCACGGGCGGACGGCATGATGCAGGCTTTCGTAGAAGAAGACGATGTCAAAGGGACCGGCCACGTCGATCCGGTCGAAATTGCCTTCGACCGCCGTCATCGGCAGGCCGCGCCGTGCCGCGCGGCTGTTGATGATCCGGACCTTTTCGGGGTTGATGTCGACAGCGGTCACTTCGGCACCGCAGAAGGCGAAGATTTCGCTGGACATGCCGGTTCCGGCGCCAAGGTCCAGCACCCGCGCCCGGGGAGGGGNATTGGCCGCCCGCAGCGCCGTCATGACGGTGATCGCATGGCGGGTGACGGCGTTCAGGTCGCGCGATCCATGCGGATTGCTGCTGTCGATCCGCGAGGACAGGTCTTCCGGGAAAAGCTCGCCAGTGTTCTGGTCCAGATCGCGGCCCGATATTTCGCGGTACAGTTGAAGCTGCTGGTCAAGGTATTCGGCGCCGAACGGGTCAAGCGACGTATCCACCTTGATCGTCGGCCGATAGCGAAAGTCCTGCATGATGGCTGCCGCGGCCGGATGGGNCGAACCCATGGCGCGGTCGACCTCGTACAGGAAACCGTCGAGCATCGCTTCGCTGAAAATGCGGGGCTCCCGCGCCCCCGGCAGGAATCATCTGGTTGGTCCATTCGTTGACCGCCCGGTCGCCGGGCGCGTTGCGGCCAGCCAAGCATACCGGGCAGGAAAAGGCAAAACGGCGTCTTCACTCCAGCTCGATCAGCAGGTCCTTCGCCTCGATCTGGCTGCCGGCATGGACGTGCAGCGCCTTCACCGTGCCCTCGCGGTCGGCATGCAGGCCGGTTTCCATCTTCATCGCCTCGATGGTCAGCAGAAGGTCGCCCGCCCGCACCTTCTGCCCCACCGTCACCGCGACCGAGGCGACCGAGCCCGGCATCGGCGCGCCGATGTGGGCCGGGTTGCCCTCGGCGGCCTTGGGGCGGGCGGCGGTCTTGGCCTTGATGGCGCGGTTCGGCACACGGATCACGCGGGGCTGGCCGTTCAGTTCGAAGAAGACCTTCACCTCGCCGTCGTCGGTGGTTTCGCCCACCGCTTGCAGGCGGATTTCCAGCGTCTTGCCGCTGTCGATTTCGGCAGTGATCTCGTCGCCCGGCTGCATGCCATAGAAGAAGGTCCGGGTCGGCAGCACCCGCACCGGGCCATAGGCCTTGTGGCGGCCCATGTAGTCGAGGAAGACCTTGGGATACATGAGGTACCCGTTCAGGTCCTCGTCATCCACGGCAAAGCCCATCAGATCGGCTGACAGCTTGGCGCGCGTGGCCTCCAGATCGACGGNGGGCAGGGTCTTGCCCGGCCGCTCGGTCAGCGGCGCCTCGCCCTTCAGCACCTTCTTCAAAATGCCCTCGGGCCAGCCGCCATGGGGTTGGCCCAGGTTGCCCTTCAGCATGTCCACGACCGAGTCGGGGAAGGCCACGTCCACCTTCGGGTCCTCCACCTGCGCCCGCGTCAGGCCCTGCGCCACCATCATCAGCGCCATGTCGCCCACCACTTTCGAGGACGGCGTGACCTTCACGATGTCGCCGAACATCTGGTTGGCATCGGCATAAGCCTGCGCCACCTCGGGCCAGCGCTCCTCCAGCCCCAGGCTGCGCGCCTGCGCCTTGAGATTGGTGAACTGGCCCCNCGGCATCTCGTGCAGGTAGACCTCGCTGGTAAGCGCCGCGGNGCCCTNTTCGAAGGCGGCATACTGGGCGCGCACATGCTCCCAGTAGTTGGAAATCGCCCGGATCGCACCGATGTCCAGCCCGGTGTCACGCTCGGTGTTGCGCAACGCCTCGACGATGGAGCCCAAGCAGGGCTGCGAGGTGCCGCCACTGAAGGCATCCATCGCCGCATCCACTGCATCCACCCCGGCGTCGCAGGCGGCCAGGATGGTCGCCGCCGCCGCGCCACTGGTGTCATGGGTGTGGAAGTGGATCGGCAGCCCCACCTCCTGTTTCAGCGCGCGCACCAGCTGGCGCGCGGCAGNCGGCTTCAACAGGCCCGCCATGTCCTTCAGCCCCAGCACATGCGCGTAAGCCGCCTTCAGCTCCTTGGCGCGATCGACGTAATACTTCAGGTTGTACTTGGGCCGCGCCGGGTCCAGCAGGTCGCCGGTATAGCAGATCGTGCCTTCGCAGACCTTGCCCGCCTCGATCACCGCGTCCATCGCCACGCGCATGTTCTCGACCCAGTTGAGCGAATCGAACACGCGGAACACGTCCACGCCGGTTTCGGCTGCCTGGGCTACGANAGATCGGACAACATTGTCGGGATAGTTGGTGTAGCCCACGCCGTTGGACGCCCGCAGCAGCATCTGCGTCATCAGGTTCGGCATGGCGGCGCGCAGGTCACGCAGGCGCTGCCAGGNGCATTCCTGCAGGAAACGGTAGGCCACGTCGAAGGTGGCCCCCCAGCATTCGACGCTGAACAACTGCGGCAGGTTGGCGGCATAGGTAGNCGCCACCTTGATCATGTCGATGGACCGCATGCGCGTCGCCAGCAGGCTCTGGTGGCCGTCGCGCATGGTGGTGTCGGTGATCAGAACCTTGGTCTGGGCCTTCATCCAGTCCGCCACCGCCTGCGGGCCCTTCTGCTCCAGCAGGTTGCGTGTGCCCATCGCCGGTTCCGCCTTCAGCTTCGGCGGCTTCGGTGCCTTCACCTCGGTAAGCGGCTTCGGCCGCCCGGTGGTCTCGGNGTGCCCGTTCACCGTGATGTCGGCGATATAGGTCAGGATCTTCGTCGCCCGGTCGCGCCGCTTCTTGAAGGCGAAGAGCTCGGGCGTCGTGTCGATGAACTTGGTGGTATAGCTGTAGTCCAGGAAGGTTGGGTGCTTCAGCAGGTTGATGACGAACTCGATGTTCGTCGCCACCCCGCGGATGCGGAACTCGCGCAGCGCCCGGTCCATGCGGGCAATGGCCTTTTCCGGCGTCTGGGCATGGGCGGTGACCTTGACCAGAAGCGAATCGTAATAGCGGGTGATCACACNCGCGGCATAGGCCGTGCCGCCATCCAGCCGGATGCCGTTGCCCGTGGCGCTGCGATAGGCGGTCAGGCGGCCATAGTCGGGGATGAAGTTGTTCAGCGGGTCTTCGGTCGTCACGCGGCACTGCAGCGCGTGGCCGTTCAGNNCGACTTCCGCCTGGCTGGCGACGCCGGTCGCCTCGGCCAGCGACTTGCCTTCCTCGATCAGGATCTGCGCCTGCACGATGTCGATGCCGGTGACTTCTTCCGTCACCGTATGCTCGACCTGCACGCGCGGGTTCACCTCGATGAAGTAGAACTTGCCGGAGTCCATATCCATCAGGAACTCGACGGTGCNTTAAGCGCATTCATAGTTCACATGGGCACAGATGCGCTTGGCCATCTCGCAGACGTCTTCGCGCTGTTCCTGCGTCAGATAGGGGGCAGGGGCGCGTTCCACGACCTTCTGGTTGCGGCGCTGCACGGTGCAGTCGCGTTCCCACAGGTGCCAGACCTCGCCCTGCTTGTCGCCAAGGATCTGCACCTCGACGTGGCGGGCGCGCAGGATCATCTTTTCCAGATAACCCTCGCCGTTGCCAAAGGCGGCCTCGGCCTCGCGCCNCTCGCGCACCTTCGCTTCCAGCTCGTCCTCGGACAGGATCGGGCGCATGCCGCGCCCGCCGCCGCCCCAGGAAGCCTTCAGCATCAAGGGGTAACCGATGGTCGCCGCTTCCTTCTTGATCGCCGCGAAGTCGTAGCCCAGCACTTCCGTCGCCGNGATCACCGGCACGTAAGCCGCCATCGCCACCTTGCGCGCCGAGGCCTTGTCGCCAAGCGCCCGCATCGTCTCGGCCCGCGGGCCGATGAAGGTGATCTTNNAAGCCTGATCGCAGGCATCGACGAAGTCGGGGTTTTCCGACAGCAGGCCATAGCCGGGATGGATCGCATCCGCCCCCGCCATCTTGGCCACGCGGATGATCTCGGGGATCGAGAGATAGGCGCCCACCGGCGACAGTCCCTCGCCGATCTTGTAGGCCTCGTCCGCCTTGAAGCGGTGAAGGCTCAGCTTGTCCTCTTCGGCATAGACGGCGACCGTCTTCTTGCCCATCTCGTTCGCCGCCCGCATCACGCGAATGGCAATCTCTCCGCGGTTGGCGACGAGAATCTTCTTGAATTCGGGCATTCGGCCTTCCCAGGCGATAGCGCAACCACGTCACTCTATTCGCGCTGCGGTGCGGCGCAAGGTCGCTTTGGCGCAGATTCTGTCGGTTCCGGGGAGAAAGCAGGCAACTTGTTTGCGTCTGCCCGATTCCCGGCAGGCCGACCCGGTTGCCGGTGCGGTTCAGGCGGCGGCGTCCATGCTTGAATCGTCTTCGTCGAACAGGTCCGGGCGAACCGTCTCCAACCGGGCCAGCAGGTGCCCATCGCCGGTGTACAGCCAGTTCCAGCAGATGCGGTGGCCCGGCATCCTCGACAAAGCGGTTGCCCCAGCGGTCCTTGCCCACGCGTCTCAGGTCACGCCACAAGACGAAATCGCGCTTTGGCCCGAGCAGGGGCACCAATAGGGCCGAGGGGCCTTCCAGCCCGTCGGTCGTCCACTGCACGTCATAGATCGGGCTCAGCGCGATCAGCGCCACGGCGGCCAGCGCCAGCAGGCCGATCCGCCCAGAATCGTAAACAGCCCGGCGCCAGAGACCATCACGGCAGAGCCAGTCCGGCCGCCAGCGGCGGCACCAGAGCGCCAGGGATCGGGCGCCATGCGGCCTTCCGGTCCACCCTCGATCGGCGGGTGCCCGCGTGACAGGCGATAGGCAAAGACGGCGGCGAGCGCGGCGCCGGAAAGGAACGTGATCAGAAGGATCGGGTCGGTGGACAAGGCGGTCATCCCTGCAATGCCCCCTGTTCTGCACTCGCATCCGGGCGGCATCATGACCTTTCCGGGCACCTTCATGGCAGCTCCGCGAAATCCCGCATGCCTCGCGCGAACGTGACCGCCTTATTCTCCCCGCGGAACCATGCGGCCGGTCANGGGAACTTCCTCCAGAAGGAACGAGACAAGGAAGCCCACGGCCGCCATCGCCACGACGATCCAGTAGACCGGATGCAGCGCCGCGACGATGGCGTAAACCAGTTCGGCCTTCTGCTNCGGCAGCGCCGCCGCCATGGCTGGCCCGATCTCCATCCCGCCCGAGAATCCGGCCGCGCCCAGATGCGCCGCGACCCCGGTGCTGAACAGCGCGCCGAACACCGCCACCGCCAGCGAGCCGCCGATCTGCCGGAACATCACGCCCGCCGCCGTGGCTGTCCCCAGCATCTCGCGCGGGACCGAGTTCTGCACGGCAGTGGTCACGACCGGGAATATGCAGCCCATGGCGCCCATGGTCAGGATCGCCAGGCCGAACTGCACCGGCCCGGTGCTTTCCGTCAGCAGCGCCAGCTGCAGCGCGCCAAGTGCCATCAGCCCGGTGCCCAGCATCGGCAGGATGCGGTAGCGCCCGGTATGGCCCATGTAGCGCCCCGAAAGCGTCGAGGTCAGAAGGATCCCCGCCGTCATTGGCACCAGCATCAGGCCCGACACTGTGGGCGACATGCCAAGCGCGATCTGCAGATAGATCGGCAGGAAGGTGATGGCGCCGAACATGCCCGCGCCCGAGATGAAGCCGATGATCGAGGTCATCACGAAGACATTCTGCTTTAGCAGCGGCGGCAGGATCGGCTCGGCCGCCCGTGCCTCGATCACCAGGAACAGCCCGCCTGACACAAGCGTTGCCGCCACCAAAGCAATGGCAAGTGGCGAGGCCCAGGNGATCGTATGCCCGCCAAGGCTCGTCACCAGCGTCAGCGAGGCCAGCGCCACCGACAACGTCGCCGCCCCAGCCCAGTCGATGCTGTGGCTGACCCGACGCCCGGTCGGCGCAAAGCCCGCGGCGAAGCCCGCGACGGCGATCAGGCCGACGGGGATGTTGATGTAGAAGATCANGTGCCAGCTGGCCACCTCGACAAACCAGCCGCCGATCAGCGGCCCGGCCACCGAGGACAGCGAGAACACGGCGGCAAAGACGCCCTGCACCTTGCCGCGGTCGCGCGGCTCGATCACGTCGCCGATCACCGCCAGCGCCAGCACGAACAGACCGCCGCCGCCCAGCCCCTGCAAGGCCCGCGCCGCAATGAANNAGGTCATCGAGGTGGCCAGCCCGCACAGGGCAGACCCCAGCAGGAACAGCCCGACCGACAGGAACACCATGGACCATGANNAGCCATAAAGGTCGCCCAGCTTGCCATAAAGCGGCGCCACCACCGTCGAGGCCAGGATATAGGCCGTCACCACCCAGGACAGATGCTCCAGCCCGCCCAGGTCGGCGACGATGGTCGGCAGCGCGGTCGAGACGATGGTCTGGTCCAGCGAGGCCAGCAGCAACAGAAGTCCGATTGCGGCCACGACCACCCGGACCGAGCCGCGATGGGCTTGGGCCGGGGCCGCGTAAACCACGGCGTCGCGCGGAATCTGATCTGCCGGTTCGCTCATGAAGACGTCGTCCTGAAGAGGTTAGGACCCTTCCGACACGCCGCGACAAATTGCGTGTCAACAGCACATAATTGCGACAGGCATATGATTGACTCTCGCATTGGTTTGCGCCATGTCCCGGCTATGACCGACCCCGCTGCGAATACACCCGCTCGCTGAGCGAAGCCCTGGCCGTCGCCGGTTTCCCGGCCGAGGCCGCCGCGGCACTGGCCGAATTCGACACCGAGAATTACCTTTACGTCCGCCGCGTGCGCAAGGCGACATCCCGCAGACCCTGATCGACGAACTGGGTGCCGGGCTGGAAGGGAGCCAGTTCCACGCGCTGGCCGCGGTCATCCGCATTGCCTCGGGCTTTGGCCGCCCTGGTCCGCAAGAGGTGACGGTTGGCCATCTTGCCGATGACTTGCTGGTCGATGCCTCGCGCGCCAGCCGGATCGCGTCGGACCTGGTGGACCGCGGCCTTCTGCGTCGCGCCGTCAGCCAGCAGGACGGGCGGCGCTCGGTGCTGGTACCTACCGAGGTAAGCCGCGAGTTGCTGGACCGCTTCCTTGCCGCGAAATGGAACCGCACCATCCGGCTGTTCCGCGATTGGCCAGCCGAGGACATCGTGACCTTCGCCCGGCTTTTCGCCCGCTTCAGCGCAGGCCTGCGCGAACAATACCCGCCACGCGGCTGACCGCTACTGCAGCGCCGGGCGCCGCCGCGCCGCCTCGCGCGCCAGAATCGCCTCTCTGGCGCGTCGCGCAGGGGCACGCGCAAGTCGGCCGCAATCTCGCCCGCCGCGATCAGCGCGCGATAACGCCCGCAGCACACGCGCAGGAACGAGGTGAAGTTGCCCATGTCATGATCCGCATCCAGCGCCTCGTGATAAAGCCGCGTGATCAGCGTAAACAGCGTCAACCCGTCGCGCAGGCCGATCTCTTCCAGCGTCGCCCAGAAGAACTCCTCCAGCCGGATCGAGGTCGCCATGCCGTCGATCCTAAGCGACCGCGCGTTGGCGCCACAGATCGGGGTCGGCCCCGATGAACAGCCTGCACATCTTCCCCCTTTCCGCCCCCTCCGGCGGAAGGCCCTGCCTTGGGGCAGGGCCGCCTGCGATCAAAGCAGCGCCATGAACTGCTTCATCCAGTTGGCATTGGTAAGCCAGTGGCGCCGTGACCAGATTGCCCTCGGTCACCGCCGCGTCAATCGCGATGTCGGCATAGGTTCCGCCCGCGGCCCGCACCTCTGGCGCGCAGGCCGGATAGGCCGAACAGGTGCGCCCCTTCAGCACGCCCGCCGCCGTCAGGATCTGCGCGCCATGGCAGATCGCCGCCACCGGCTTGCCAGCAAAGAAGTGCCGGACCATCTCCAGCACCGCCTCGTTCAGCCGCAGATATTCCGGCGCCCGCCCGCCCGGCACCACCAGCCCGTCATAGCCCGCCGGGTCCACCGCATCGAAATCGGCATTCAGCGCGAACATGTGGCCAGTCAGTTCCACATAGGTCTGGTGGCCGATGAAATCATGCACCGCCGTCGCCACCTTCTCGCCCGCCGCCTTGCCGGGGCAGACGGCATCCACCTCGTGCCCGCAGGCCAGCAGAATCTGGAACGGGACCATGGTTTCATAGTCCTCGGTGAAATCGCCGGTGATCATCAGAATCTTCGCCATCGCATCCTCCCTTGGCGTGACACCCGGATGCTAGGCCGCGCCGCCCGGCGACGGGTGTTACAGGCTTACCGCGCCGCCCGGAACATTGCGCGAGCGGCATCTTTTCTCTGCGCCAGACGCGCTAGGCTGCGGCCCATGGCCAGCCCCGATCCCGCCCCCACGCTTTCGCTCAGCCAGCGCGCCCTGATGGGCGCCACCGGCCCCGCGCCCTGGCTTGACGACCTGAACCCCGCGCAACGTGCCGCGGTCGAGGCGCTGGATGGCCCGGTCCTCATGCTGGTGGCGNNTGGCACCGGCAAGACCAAGGCGCTGACCGCCCGCATCGCCCACCTGCTGCGCATGGGCAAGGCGCGCCCGAACGAAATCCTCGCCGTCACCTTCACCAACAAGGCCGCGCGCGAGATGAAAGAGCGTGTCGGCCGCCTGTTGGGCGAGGTTGCCGAAGGCATGCCCTGGATGGGCACTTTCCATTCGCTTTCGGTCAAGATCCTGCGCCGCCATGCCGAACTGGTCGGCCTCCGGTCCAACTTCACCATCCTCGATACCGACGACCAACTGCGCCTGCTGAAACAGCTCGTCTCGGCGGCCAACATCGACGACAAGCGCTGGCCCGCCCGCATGCTGGCCGGCATGATCGACGGCTGGAAGAACCGCGCGCTGACGCCGCAGAAAGTGCCCTCGTCCGAGGCCCATGCCTATGCCAACAAGGGCACCGAGCTTTACGAGCAATATCAGGACCGCCTGAAGACCCTGAACGCCGTCGATTTCGGCGACCTGCTCCTGCATTGCGTCACCATCTTTCAGACCCAGCCCGACGTGCTGGCGCAATACCAGCGCTGGTTCCGCTACATCCTGGTGGACGAATACCAGGACACCAACATCGCCCAATACCTGTGGCTGCGCCTTCTGGCGCAGGCGCATCACAACATCTGCTGCGTCGGCGACGACGACCAGTCGATCTATGGCTGGCGCGGCGCCGAGGTCGGCAACATCCTGCGGTTCGAAAAGGATTTTCCGGGCGCCAAGGTGATCCGGCTGGAACAGAACTACCGCTCCACNCCCCATATCCTCGCCGCCGCCTCGGGCGTGATCGCGGTCAACGCCGGGCGACTTGGCAAGACGCTGTGGACCGAGGTCGAAGAGGGCGAAAAGGTCCGCCTCATCGGCCACTGGGACGGCGAGGAAGAGGCGCGCTGGATCGGCGAAGAGATCGAGGCGTTGCAGCGGGGCAGGGCGGTCGGCCATTTCCGGCTGGACGACATGGCCATCCTCGTCCGCGCCTCCCACCAGATGCGCGCCTTTGAAGACCGCTTCCTGACCATCGGCCTGCCCTACCGCGTCATTGGCGGTCCGCGTTTCTATGAACGGGCAGAAATCCGCGACGCCATGGCCTATTTCCGCCTTGCCGTCAGCCCCGACGACGATCTGGCCTTCGAGCGCGTGGTGAACCTGCCCAAGCGAGGCCTGGGCGACAAGGCGCAGGGCGACATCCAGCGCTTCTCTCGCGCCGCGGGCGTCTCGCTCCTGGAAGGCGCGCGCGAGATGGTGGCGCGCGGGTTGATCGGTGGTCGCGGCGTAACNCAGCTGCGCGCCTTCGTCGAGGGCGTCGACCGCTGGCACGAGGCGACGCTGAACCTGGAAGGCAACCACGTCGAACTGGCCGAAAAGATCTTGGATGAATCCGGCTATACCGCCATGTGGCAGGCCGACAAGACACCCGAGGCGCCGGGGCTCGACAACCTGAAGGAACTTGTGAAGGCGCTGGAGCAGTTCGAGAACCTGCAAGGCTTCCTCGAACATGTCGCCCTGATCATGGACAACGACAGCGAAGAGGCCACCGACAAGGTCTCGATCATGACGCTCCACGCCGCCAAGGGGCTGGAGTTTCCGGTGGTCTTCCTGCCCGGCTGGGAGGATGGCCTCTTCCCCAGCCAGCGCAGCATGGACGAGAGCGGGCTGAAGGGGTTGGAGGAGGAACGCCGCCTCGCCTATGTCGGCATCACCCGCGCGGAAGAGCTTTGCACCATCTCCTTCGCCGCCAACCGCCGCGTCTACGGCCAGTGGCAAAGCCAGCTGCCCTCACGGTTCATCGACGAACTGCCCGCCGCCCATGTCGAGGTGCTGACCCCGCCCGGCCTCTATGGCGGCGGTTATGGCGCGGCATCGCCCTATGCGGGTACCTCGCTCGGCTCGGCGATGGAGGACCGCGTCGCCAAGGCCGATGTCTACAATTCNCCCGGCTGGCGCCGCTTGCAGGAACGGGGCAACAGCCGCCCCGTCAGCCAGCCACGCGAGGCGCGCGGCACCGTCATCGACATCACCGCCACCTCGGCCTTCACCGTGGGCGACCGGGTGTTCCACCAGAAATTCGGCTATGGCCGCGTATCGGGGATCGAGGGCGACAAACTGGACATTGCCTTCGACAAGGTAGGCGTGAAGAAGGTGGTGGCGCAGTTCATCGTGCTTACTCAGCAGGCCGACGACGTGCCGTTCTAGGGCAAATTTCTTCGAAGAAATTTGCAAATTCGTTCGAGCGAATTTGTCTTCCGACGCCTCAATACCGCCGGAACCGCTCCAGCCCCTGCAACGCCAGCCCGGCCATCAACCNCCAGAAGGCCGCGCCCACGCCGAAGGCCGCCACGCCGGACCCCGTCACCGCCAGCGTCAGCGCCGCAGCAAAGCGCGTGCGGTCCGGCGTGAAGGCCCCGGCCAGCGCCCCGGTCAGCGGCGACAAGAGCGCCAGTCCGACGATCGCCGCCAGCAACTCCTTAAACAGCGCCGCCAGCACGGCAATCACGAAGGGCGACACCAGTCCCAGCCCGATCCAGATCGCGCCATAGACCACCCCCACCCGCCAGCGCTCTTTCGCATCGGGGTGGACATCCGGCCCCAGGCAGATCGCCGCCGTGATCGCCGCCATGTTGATGGTATGCGCCCCGAACAGCGCCGCCAGCCCCGAAAGCCCGCCGGTCACTGCCAGCGCCGAGCGCACCGGCGGCTCATAACCCGCCGCGCGCATCACCGCGAAGCCCGGCAGGTTCTGCGAGGCCATGGTGACCAGATACAAGGGCAGCCCCAGCCCGATCAGCACATCCCACCGCCAGACAGGCGCCACAAACTCGGGCCGCGGCAGCGCGAAGCCCGTGGNCGGCAGCTCCGCCAGCCCCAGCCCGAATCCCAGCCCCAGCCCGGTCGCCAGTGCCGCCAGCACCGCCCAGGCGGGCGAGCGCAGCCGCACCAGCGCAAAGACCGCCACCATCGGCAGCACCACGCCCGGCAGGCCCTTCGCGGCCAGTACCCNCTTCAGGCAGAAGGGCAACAGCACCCNCGCCAGCATTCCGGCGGCAATGCCGTCCGGGATGCGCGCCACCACGGCGCCAAGCGGCTTCACCGCCCCGGTCAGCGCGATCAACCCGGCGGCCAGCAGGAAGGCGCCCACCGCCTGGCCCATGGTCACGCCCTCGCTCGCCGCGATCAGTGCCGCGCCGGGCGTGGACCAGGCCAGCACCACCGGAACTCGGTGCCAAGCGCTCAATCCCAGGCTGCCGAATCCTTGGCCAGCGCNAACCGCCAGCACCCAGCTGGCCGTCTGCCCCGGCGTCGCGCNCAGGGCCTGCGCTGCGGCCAACACCAGTGCCACCGTGCTGCCAAAGCCCACCAGCGCCGCCACGAAGGCGGCCGAGAACAGGGATGCACGCAAGGGTCCGCTCCGATCCGCCACAAGCGGCGACCAAGCACGTCGGGACACGGGGATCAAGGGGAGGAAGGGTGCGGCGCTCCCGAGGGAGGAGGAGAGGGAGCGCCGCTGGTGCCGTCGGCCCGAGGGAGGAGGAGGGGCCGTCGCATCGGTCGGGACAGATGTCCGGAAACTGGTGCGGCGACCCCGAGGAGGAGGGGGCCGCCGCAGGTGACACCGGCCCGAGGGAGGAGGAGGGGCCGTCGCACACCGGTCGGGACTGACGTCCCGGAAACTGGCGCGGCGACCCCGAGGGAGGAGGTGGGGCCGCCGCTTGTCCGTCCGGTCCGAGGGAGGAGGAGTGGACCGTCCGAAACGCAAGGAAGCCGAAGCTTCCGAAGAAAGGGCGGCGACACGAGGGAGGAGGAAACGTGTCGCCGCTTTTGCTACAGGCCCCGAGGGAGGAGGAAGGGGCCTCGCAAGAAACTCAGTAGCCGTAGGCGGCCTGGGCCGCGACGTCGCGGATCGAAACCCGCGCGATGCCAAGATCGGCAAGCTCGCGGTCGGTCAGTTCGTTCAGTTCGCGCACGGTCCGGGCGAACACCGCCCGACGTTCCAGGGCGACCTTGACCGACTTGAAGAAGCCACCCAAGCCTTCCGGAATGACCGGGGCCGCCGCCCGCGTGTTGTTCACAAATGCCATGTCAGCCTCACATCTTGTTCTGGGCGCGGGCAGACCGGTTTCGTGCCGAGTCTTGCCGTTGCTGTTAGGGGTAACATGGCGGATATTCTGCGCATGCACAATGGAACATGCTGCAACGCAGCTATGCGGCCTCCGCATGAGTGCCCCCACGTCAACGCCGGAATGCGCGCCGCATCTGCCGAAGACTTGGGCAGGGGCGAAACGCCCCCTTGCCCTCGCCCCGATTCCGCACGACCAATCCGTCAAAATCCGCAGGAGAAATGACATGGCGATCACGCGCGAAGGGGTGTTGGAGATTCTGCGGGGTATCCGTTTGCCCGATGGCGCAGACCTTGTCGGCCGCGATCTGATTCGTGCGCTGTCCATCGCGGGCGGCCAGGTCCGCTTTGTCATCGAGGCAGAGACTCCCGAACAGGCCCGCGCCTATGAACCAGCCCGCGCCGAGGCTGAAAAGCGCCTGCGCGCCGCCCCCGAAGTCAATGATGTCCAGGTCGTGATGACGGCGCATGGCCCGGCCCCCAAGGCGCCGCCACCCAATCTGACGATCGGCCAGCATCCCACCCCGCACGAGGGTGGCCCGCAGCGCATCTCCGGTATCGACCGCATTCTGGCCGTGGCCTCGGGGAAGGGTGGCGTCGGCAAGTCCACTGTTTCCTCGAACCTTGCCGTGGCGCTGGCCAGACAGGGCCGCCGCGTCGGCCTGCTGGATGCCGATATCTACGGCCCCAGCCAGCCGCGCATGATGGGCGTCACNCGGCTGCCCTCCAGCCGCGACGGCAAGACCATCGACCCGCCCACGGCCCATGGCGTCACCATGATGTCGCTTGGCCTCATGCTGAAAGAGGACGAAGCGGTGATCTGGCGCGGGCCGATGCTGATGGGTGCGCTGCAGCAACTGCTGACCCAGGTGAACTGGGGCAAGCTGGACGTGCTGGTGATCGACCTGCCGCCCGGCACCGGCGATGTGCAACTCACGCTGTGCCAGCGAACCCAGCTGACTGGCGCACTGGTCGTCTCCACGCCGCAGGACGTGGCGCTTCTGGATGCGCGCAAGGCCATCGACATGTTCGGCAAGCTGAAGACGCCGATCCTCGGGTTGATCGAGAACATGTCCTCGTACATCTGCCCGAACTGCGGCCACGAAGCGCATATCTTCGGTCACGGCGGCGTGCGGGCCGAGGCCGAGAAACTGGGCGTGCCCTTCCTGGGCGAGATNCCNCTCAGCCTGGCCGTGCGCGAGGCCGGTGATGCCAACCGCCCGATTGCNCTGGGCGACAGTCCNGAGGCCCAGGCCTATGCGCGGCTTGCGCAGCGTCTGATTGGCGGCGGCATGGCCTGACCGCCGGTTTCGCACCGCTCACGACCGAATCACGAAGCCGCGATTCGCGGTGAATCCGGGGCGAAAGTCCCGGATTTCGTCATTTCCGGGCCTGGACAGGGCGCCGGACTGGGATTGGCCCCCACTGCATGGGAAAAATCTGCACCCGGTGTCCTCGGCTCTGGGACGAGGCCCCACTCCCATATCTAGCGTCCCGAAAACAGGCCTTCCGCTAGGTTTTGCGAACCAGCCTGCTTTCACAGGGGCGTGAGCGCGGTTTTCGCGCCACAGGAGGGCTCAGCCTAAGAAGTTCCACCCAAACAAACCCATTGCGCCCCAGAAAATCCCATGGCATCCCTTGTTCATCGGAAGACGACGGCAGTAAGAACGAGGCGCAGACCTCGGAAACTTAAGGCAAAAAGGCAGGCTTTCATACAGGCACCCCGGCTTCGACCGAATATGAGAGATCCGGCGCGCGAGCGAGCAGCACCCCGTGGCGCGCGCAGCTGGACCGCCCAGACGTGAACTGGGACAGGCGGCGGATCGGACATGGCAGCGTCCGATCCGCCGTTTTCATTCTGATGGGGGCAAGGGGCGCGAAGGGGCGGCACGGCCGTGAAGGGCATATTCAGAGGCGAAGTCCCCCAGAAGGTGGACGCCAAGGCGCGGGTCTCGATCCCGGCAGCCTTTCGCCGTGTCCTGAATCCGGCGATCCCGACTTCTCTGCCAACGGCCGCCCGCGCTTCGTGATCGTCTACGGCGACCCGCGCCAGCCCGCCGTCGAATGCTACACCGCCGCCAAGATGGACCAGATCGTCGAACGCATCATGGCCGCGCCCGAGACCACGCCCAACCTGGCGCTGGTCCGCCGCATCTACATCCAGATGTCGATGGAGGCCGAGGTCGATGACGACGGCCGCATCGTCCTGCCCCAAGGTGCGCGAAAAGCTCGGGCTTTCCGCCGACGACCAGTCGAAGGGCTTCGAGGCGATGTTCGTAAACGCAAACGACCGGTTCCAGCTGTGGAAGCGCGACACCTACGACGAGCGCCAGTCCCGCCTTGTGGCCGAGGATCTGGCGCGTCTGCCCGAAGATGTGGACATCATGTCCCTTCTCGGCCCGCTCACCGCGCCCCAACCGGCGGCCTGAACCATGGCCGATCCGCAGAACCAGGCCCGGCCCCCATATCCCGGTCCTGCTTGGCCCGATTCTCGCCGCCGTCGCGCCGGTCACCGGCACCTGGCTGGACGGCACGCTCGGGGCAGGNGGCTACACCCGCGGCCTGCTGGAAGCNGCCGCCACCGTCATCGGCGTGGACCGTGACCCGCTGGCGCTTGACCTCGCCCGCACCTGGGCCGCGCTCTATGGCGACCGTGTCCGCCTTGTCCACGGCACCTTTTCCGCCCTTGATACCTACGCTGATGCACCGCTTGACGGCATCGTTCTCGACCTCGGCATATCCTCCATGCAGATCGACGATGCCGCCCGCGGCTTCTCGTTCCAGAAGGGCGGCCCGCTCGACATGCGGATGAGCCAGGACGGCCCCTCGGCCGCCGATCTGGTGAACACCGCCAGCGAGGCCGAACTGGCCGACATCCTGTTCCACTTCGGCGAGGAACGCGCCTCGCGCCGCATCGCGCGCGCCATCCTGGCCAGGCGCGCGAAGGAACCGATCACCACCACGCTGCGCCTGGCCGAGATCGTTGCCCGCTGCCTGCCGCGCCCGAAGCCCGGCCAAAGCCACCCCGCCACCCGCAGCTTCCAGGCCCTGCGCATCGCGGTGAACCGCGAGTTCGGCGAACTCATCGACGGTCTGAACGCCGCCGAACGCNNGCTGAAACCGGGCGGCCTGCTGGCCGTGGTCACCTTCCACTCGCTGGAAGACCGCGTGGTGAAGCGTTTCCTCGCTCAAGCGGCGGGGCAGGAGGGACATGCCAACCGCTATGCCCCCGCCATCGCGCAAGAAGCGCCCCGCTTCGAGCTTGTTACCCGCCGCGCCGTTGCCGCCGACGACACGGAACTGGCGCAGAACCCGCGCGCCCGCTCGGCCAAGTTGCGCGTGGCCCGCCGCACCGCTGCCCCCGCCCGTGCCGCCCAACCCCGCCGACCTCGACCTTCCCACCCTGCCGCAGAAGAGACGCTGATGCGCGCTGTCCTTTATGTCCTGTCCTTCCTTGCCGTCATGGGCCTGGCCTTCTGGGCCTACCGCGAAAACTACGCCACCCAGTCGGCGCTGAAGGAAGTGGCCGACCTGCAGGATGAAATCGCCACGCTGCGCGAGAGCCTGGCGCTGGAACGTGCCGAATGGGCCTATCTCAACCGCCCTGACCGCCTGCGCGAACTGTCCACCATCAACTTCGACCGACTTGGGCTTCTGCCGCTTGAGCCCGGCCAGTTCGGCCAGGTCACCCAGGTTGCCTATCCGCGCCCAAGCTCGACATCCCGGCGGACCTGGGCACACCCATCACCGTGATGGGCGAGGATGATCCCGAAGGCGGCCAGGAAGACGAGGGAGACGACCAGTGATCCGCACCCCCTTCGCCCGCTTGCCCGCATCCTGCACGCCCGCGCCCAGGGCGAGAACCCCGACACGATCGAGGCGGAAAACCGGCGCGCCCGGCATGAAGTGATCCGCGACCGCTCGCGCGCCCGCGCCGAGGGCCGCATCCTGCTGCTTGGCCTGGGCTTCATCGTCGCCTATCTCGCCATCGGCGGGCAGATGATGAAGATCGCCGCCTCTGAACCCGAGGAACCGCGCAGTGCGGCCTCGGGTGCCGAAATTCTCGTAACCGGTCCGATATCGTCGACCGCAACGGTCGCATCCTGGCCACCAACATGCTGACGCATGCGCTGTACGCCCAACCAAGGATCTGGTCGATCCCGCCCGCACCGCCCGGATGCTGGCAGAAATCTTCCCCGACCTGAATGCCGAGGACCTGCAGCGCCGGTTCACCGATGGCCGCAGCTTCCTGTGGATCAAGAAGGTGCTCAGCCCCGAACAGATGCAGCTGGTCCACGAGATCGGCGATCCCGGCCTGCTGTTCGGCCCGCGCGAGATGCGGCTTTACCCCAACGGTGCGCTGGCCTCCCACATCCTGGGCGGCGCTTCCTTCGGTGCCGAAGGCGTGGCCTCGGCCGAGGTCATCGGCACCGCAGCATCGAAAAGGCGCTGGACGCCCGCCTGCGCGATCCGGCTGCTGCCGGCGCGCCGCTTGCGCTGTCCATCGACCTGACGGTGCAGGCCGCCGTCGAAGAGGTGCTGGATTCGGCATCAAGATGATGAACGCCAAGGGCGGGGCGGCCGTACTTCTGGACGTGAAGACCGGCGAAATCGTCGCCATGGCCTCGCTGCCCGACTTTGACCCCAACGACCGCCCGCAGCCGCTGGTCAAGGGCGACCCCGCTGACAGCCCGCTGTTCAACCGCGCGGTGCAGGGCGTGTACGAGCTGGGTTCCACCTACAAGATCTTCGCCGCCGCCCAGGGCATGGAGCTTGGCCTGGTGAACCCCGAAACCATGGTCGATGCCGATGCGCCGATGATCTGGGGCAAGTTCAAGATCAAGGAATTCGACAACCACAACTATGGCCCGCTCCTGTCGGTCACCGACGTGATCGTGAAATCCTCGAACGTCGGCGTTGCCCGTATCGCCATGATGATCGGCGGCACGCGCCAGCAGGCCTTCCTGCGCGCTTGGCCTCCTGTCGCCCTCGCCGGTGGAGCTGGTCGAGGCCGCCGGTGCCAAGCCGCTGGTCCCCGCGCGCTGGCCCGAGATCGTGACCATCACCGCCTCCTATGGCCACGGCCTGTCCTCCAGCCCGCTGAACCTGGCCGCCGCCTATGCCACCATCGCCAACGGCGGAATCGCCGTCTCCCCCACGCTCTTGCGCCACCCGGCGCAGGTGGACGGCGCCCGCGTGCTGCGCCCGGAAGTGGCGAAATCCGCCGTTTCCATGTTGCGGCAGGTGGTGACCCGCGGCACCGCCTCGCTGGCCGAGGTGCCGGGCTATGCCGTGGTAAACAAGACCGGCACCGCCGACAAGNNCCAAGCCCACNNCGGCGGCTATTACCACGACAAGGTTATCAACACCTTCGCCTCGGTCTTCCCCGCCAACGATCCGAAATATGTGCTGACCGTCACGCTGGACGAGCCGGTGGAAACNCTCGGGTCCCGAACCGCGCCGCATGGCTGGACCGCTGTGCCGGTCGCCGCCGAGATCATCCGCCGTGTGGCGCCGCTTCTGGGTCTCAGGCCGCAGGTTGATGCCGGGGGCTGAATGGTCTAACAGCCGTCAGCGCCAGCGAATGAGCCTGGCAACAACGGGGCGGGGCACGGGCAGGCGATGGCGGAACACAAGCCGACACTGGCAGAACTGGGGCTGACGGCCCGCGACGGGCGTCAGGCCCGAGTCACTGGCCTGACGCTCGACAGTCGCGCCGTGCGCCCCGGCCACCTGTTCGCCGCGCTTCCCGGCAGCCGCACCCATGGCGGCGCCTTCATCGCCACGGCGCTCGATCAAGGCGCTGCGGCGATCCTCACCGATGCCGAAGGCGCCCGCCTTGCCGCCGAGGCGCTGGCCGCCAGCCCTGCCGCGCTGGTGGTGNNGCCGAGGACGCGCGAAGCGCTGTCGCGCGCCGCCGCCCTGTGGTTCGGCGCCCAGCCCCGCATCATGGCCGCCGTCACCGGCACCAACGGCAAGACCTCGGTCGCCACCTTCACCCGGCAGATTTGGCAGGCGCTTGGCCGTGCCGCCATCAACATCGGCACCACCGGGGTCGAAGGCGCCTGGACCGCGCCTTCCGCGCATACCACNCCCGATGCCGTCACCCTGCATCGCGTGCTGGCCGAAGCCGCCGCCGCCGGCGTCACCCATGCCGCGATGGAGGCCTCGTCCCATGGCCTTGACCAGCGCCGCATGGACGGCGTGCGCCTGACCGCCGCGGGCTTCACCAACCTGACACAGGACCATCTCGACTATCACGGCACGATGGAGGCCTATTTCCAGGCCAANAGTGGCCTCTTCGACCGTCTCCTGCCGCCGGAAGGTGTGGCCGTCATCAACACCACCGGCGCCATGGGGCCCGAAATGGCCAACCGCGCCGCCGACCGCGGCCTGACTGTCCTGACCGTGGGCAAGGCTGCCAATGCCGACCTGCGCCTGATCGCCACCCGCCCCCATGCCACCGGGCAAGAGGTGCGCTTTTCGTGGCACGGAAAGCCCGTGCAGGTGGAACTTGACCTCATCGGCTCGTTCCAGGCCGAAAACGTTGCCGTGGCCGGCCTTGCCATCGCCTGCGGCGAAGACCCCGACCGCGTGCTGTCGGTCCTGCCGCAGCTGAAGGGCGTGCGCGGCCGCATGCAACTGGCCGCCACCCGCGCCAACGGCGCCCCGGTCTTCGTCGATTACGCCCACACGCCCGACGCCGTGGAAACCGCGCTCAAGGCGCTGCGCCCGCATGTGATGGGCCGCATCCTCATCGTCTTCGGCGTAGGCGACCGCGACCGCACCAAGCGCCCGCTGATGGGCAAGGCCGCCCACGACCACGCCGATGTTCTGTATGTGACAGACGACAANCCCCGAACCGAGGTACCATCGGCCATCCGTGCAGAAATAATGCAAGCCTGCCCCGACGCGAACGAGGTCGGAGACCGCGCCGAAGCCATCCTGCGCGCCGTCGATCAACTGCAACCCGGCGACGCGCTGCTGATTGGCAAGGGCCACGAGACCGGCCAGATCATCGGCCGCGATGTCTATCCCTTCGACGACGTCGAACAGGCCTCGGTCTCGGTCGCCGCGCTGGAGGGCCGCCCCGCNATGACGCCGCTCTGGACCTCCAATGACGCCGCCGCCGCCACCGGCGGCGCNGTGACGACACCTTGGAACGCCACCGGCGTCTCCATCGACACCCGCACGCTGCAACCCGGCGACCTGTTCGTCGCGCTGAAGGACGCGCGCGACGGCCACGACTTCGTGACCCAGGCGCTGGCGAAGGGCGCCGCCGCTGCGCTGGTCTCGCGCATCCCGGATGGCATGTCCCCTGACGCTCCCCTGCTGGTCGTGCCAGACGTCCTGCCCGCGCTGGAGGCCCTCGGCCGCGCCGCCCGCGCCCGCACCCGCGCCAAAGTGGCCGCTGTCACCGGCTCGGTCGGCAAAACCTCCACCAAGGAAATGCTCCGGGCGATCCTCTCCGGCCAGGGCAAGACCCATGCCGCCGAGGCCAGCTACAACAACCACTGGGGTGTGCCGCTGACGCTGGCCCGCATGGCGCCCGACACCGATTTCGCCATCCTTGAACTCGGCATGAACCACGCGGGCGAAATCGCGCCCCTCGCCCGCCTGGCCCAGCCCCATGCGGTGATGGTCACCACCATNCGCCCCGCGCATCTCGAAGCCCTCGGCAGTCTCGACGCCATCGCCGCCGAGAAGGCCTCCATCGTCGAAGGCCTCCTCCCCGGCGGCGCCGCCATCCTGCCCGCCGACGCCCCCTCCTTCGCCGTCCTGCACGACGTGGCCGCCAAGGTAAGCGCCCGCATCGTCACCTTCGGCGAGGCCGCTACCGCCGACTGGCACCTCGACCGCGCCACCGTCTCCGACGAGGCGACCGTCGTGCAGGCNCCACCGCGTAACCAGCCCCTGCTCTTCAAGGTCATGTCCCCCGGCCGCCACTTCGCCGCCAACGCACTTGGCGCCCTTGCGCTGGCCGATGCGCTTGGTGCCGATCCGGTCATGGCCGCGCTGGACATCGCCCGCTGGCAGCCCCCGCGGCCGCGGCACGCGCAGCGCATCCTTCTGGACCGCGTCGAGGAAACCCATTTCGACCTGATCGACGACGCCTTCAACGCCAACCCGGCCTCGCTGGCCGTGGCGCTGGACATCCTCATCGCCGCCAGACCCGCCGACGGGCAGGGCGCCCGCCACCAGGGCCGCCGCATCGCCGTCCTGGGCGACATGCTGGAGCTTGGCCCAGAGGAAATCGCGCTGCATCAAGCTGTCGCCCGCCATCCGGGGCTGGAGGCCGTGGCGCAAATCCACTGCGTCGGCCCGCGCATGAAAGCGCTCTGGCTGGCCCTGCCGCGCCACCAGCGCGGCCAATGGGTCGAGACCGCACCCGAACTCGCCGCCCTGGCCCGAACGCTCTTCGATCCGGGCGACATCGTGCTGGTCAAGGGCTCCAAGGGATCGAAAGTCAGCCTTGTCGTGGAGGCATTCCATGGCTCGGCCATCAGGTGGCGCAAGACCACCGGGGATAGAATAATGCTTTACCTACTCACCCAGTTCTCCACCGGCGGGGACATCTTCAACCTCTTCCGCTACACCACCTTCCGCGTAAGCGGGGCCTTCCTGACCGCGCTGGTCTTCGGCTTCCTCTTCGGCCGCCCGCTCATCAACCTGTTGCGCCGCAAGCAGGGCAAGGGCCAGCCGATCCGTGACGACGGGCCGCAAAGCCATTTCGCCAAGNNTGGCACCCCAACCATGGGCGGCCTCCTGATCCTGTCGGCGCTGATGGTCTCCACGCTCCTCTGGGCGCGGCTCGACAATCCCTATATCTGGATCGTGATGCTGGTGACGCTGGCCTTCGGCCTGATCGGCTTTGCCGACGACTATGCCAAGGTCACCAAGCAGAACACCAAGGGCGTCTCCTCCCGCGTGCGGTTCCTGTCCGGCCTCGCCATCGCCGCGCTGGCTGCCTATGCCGCCGCCGCCTTCCAGCCGACCGACCTGACGAACCAGCTCGCCTTCCCCTTCCTCAAGGACGCGCTTCTGAACCTCGGCTGGTTCTTCGTGCCCTTCGGCATGATCGTCATCGTCGGCGCCGCCAATGCGGTGAACCTGACCGACGGCCTCGACGGCCTGGCCATCATGCCGGTGATGATCGCCGCCGCNACCTTCGGCGTGATCTCCTATGTCGTCGGCACCTCGACCTTCGCCAATTACCTCGGCGTCCATTTCGTGCCCGGCACGACCGAGATCATGGTCTTCACCGCCGCCCTCATCGGCGGCGGCCTGGGCTTCCTGTGGTACAACGCGCCNCCCGCCGCCGTCTTCATGGGCGACACCGGCTCGCTCGCCCTGGGCGGCGCAGGCGCCATCGCCGTCTGCACCAAGCACGAAATCGTGCTGGCCATCGTCGGCGGTCTCTTCGTGGTCGAGGCGCTCAGCGTCATCATCCAGGTCGCCTACTACAAACGCACCGGCAAGCGCGTCTTCCTCATGGCGCCGATCCACCACCATTTCGANAAGAAGGGCTGGGCCGAGCCGCAGATCGTCATCCGCTTCTGGATCATCTCGCTGATCCTCGCCATGATCGGCCTCGCCACGCTGAAGGTCCGCTGACAGGCGACCGGCGGGGCCGCCCGGAAAGGATGCCCATGCAGCTTCGCCCCCTTGGCCAGACCGGCCTTGTCACCGCGCCCCTCGTCTTCGGCGGCAATGTCCTTGGCTGGACCGTGGACGAAGCGCAAAGCTTCCGCGTGCTCGACGCCTTCGTCGACNNCGGCTTCACCGCCATCGACACCGCCGATGTCTATTCCCGGTGGGCGCCCGGCCATGTCGGCGGAGAATCGGAAACGATCCTTGGCCGCTGGCTCAAGGCCCGGCCGGGGATGCGCGACCGCGTGACGATCTTCACCAAGGTCGGCTCCGATATGGGTGGGCCGGGCGAGAAAGGCCTCTCCGCCCGCTGGATGGCCAAGGCCGTCGAAGCCTCGCTCCGCCGCCTCGGCACCGATGTGATCGACCTCTATTTCGCCCATTGGCCCGATGCCGACACCCCGCAGGAAGAAACCCTGGCCGCCTTCGGTGCCTTGCGTGATGCTGGCAAGATCCGCGCCATCGGCGCCTCGAACCTGAATGCCGAGCAGTTGGGGCAGGCCCTTGCCCTGTCCGACAACGGCCTGCCCGCCTATCAGGTGCTGCAACCCGAATACAACCTCTATGCCCGCGACAGCTTCGAAGGCCCGCTTCGCGATCTCTGCATCGCCCGCGGCCTGGGCGTCGTCAGCTATTTCGCCCTCGCCTCGGGCTTCCTCACCGGCAAGTACCGCGGCCCGCAGGACCTGGGCCAGTCGGTCCGCGGCGAGGATATCGGCGACTACTTCACNCCCCGCGGCTTTGCGCTTCTGGACGCGCTTGATCGCGTGGCCAAGGCCCACAACGCCACCCCTGCCGAAGTGGCGCTGGCCTGGGTGATGGCGCAACCCGGCATCACCGCGCCCATCGCCTCGGCGACGAAGCCCGCGCATGTGGAAACCTTCGCCCGCGCCGCCGCCCTGCGGCTCACCGACGAGGATATGGCCGTCCTCAACCTCTGAGCCCTTGGAACAGGGCAGCTACGACATATATTGATTGTTGAATATGAGGGCTGCCCATGTCCTACACCATCACCCGCCACCTGCCCGGCATCGCCATGGCCGAAGCCGAGGCCCGCACCCGCAAGGCCCTGGCCGATGCNTTCGGCGTGCTGACCGAAATCGACGTCGCCGCCACGATGAAGAAGAAGCTCGACCGCGACATGCCCGGCTACCGCATCCTTGGCGCCTGCAATCCGACCATGGCCTGGGAAGCCATCGCGATGGAGCCGCGCGTCGGCGCCATGCTGCCCTGCAACCTCATCCTGCGCGAGGTTGAAGGCGGCACCGAGGTGTCCGCCGTCGATCCGGTCGCCTCGATGGTGGCNATCCCGAACGATACGCTGAAACAGGTCGCTGCCGAAGTGCGCCAGATGCTGCAAGGCGTTGTCGCCGCGGTCTGACCGGGCAGGATTGTTCTGCGAACACTCTGAAGACCGATCCTTCTGCGAAGGATCACGCGCGCTTGCCGCGCCGTTTCTTCGCAGAAGAAACGTGACTTCGATTTTTCGCAGAAAAATCGGCCTCTTACCGCGCCTTCACCCGCGTCAGAGCCACGCCGCCCGCGATGATCAGCGCTGCGCCCAGCACCGTCATCGGCCCCGGCACCTCGCCAAAGGCGACAAATCCAAGGATCGCGGCAAAGACCAGCCAGGCATTGTCCACCGGCGCCACCACCGACAGGGGCGCCGCGCGATAGCCGCGGATCGTGCAGTATTGCCCCAGCACCGCAAAGGGCCCAAGGCCAACGCAGACCGCCAGCCCCGGGGACAGCGGCTGCCAGTCCAGCGCCGCTTACCCCGCCAGCAGCACCAGCCCGAAGACCGTGACATACAGCATCACCGTCAGCGCCCGGTCACGCTGGCCCAGCACCCGGATCAGCACGCCCTCCACCGCCATCATCAGCGCGCCCGACAGCGCCACCGCCGCGGGCAGCGCCGCCANCGCCGTAAAGGCGCCCTGCGCCAGCGCCACCACCAGCGCGCCCGCCAGGCTCACCGCCACCGCCAGCCCGTGCAGCGGCCCCACGCGCTCGGACAGCACCGCCACGCCCAGCACCACGGCCAGCGGCCCGTACAGCATGGCAATCGCCGTGGCATCGACCAGCGGCATTCGCGCCGAGGCCCAGGTGATCGTCACCGCCGCGCCGGTTCCGCACAAGGTCCGCCANNGATGCGCCCAGGGCTGGCGGCTCCGGTACTGCCCGANAGCCCCGGTCGCCAGCGCCAGCGGCACCAGCACCGCCAGCGAGCCGATCCCGCGCAGGAAGGTCAGCTGGAACGCCCCCACCGCCCCATCCGCAAACTTCACCGCGGCAAAGATCAGCGTCCAGATCGCCGTCGAGGCCAAGGCCCACAGGATCGCCGGCAGATAGGTCAGGCGCGACGGCATCTCGGGCTCCGGGCGAAGGTCACTCGTGTCAAACCCCACCCCGGCCCGGAAGACAAACGGGAAATCCACGCGCGGCCCGAAGAAGACCCCTTCCCGCGCCCCGCTCGATCTAACTTGGTCAGCCCGGCTCCTTGTCCGATCCGAACAGGCCCGCCAGCCCCGGCTGACCAGGTTGGGAATCTTCGGCCGCGGCAGGCTGGCAAAGGGCATGGGCTAGGCAGACCTCCATCGCCGCCACCCCCACGCGGGCGGTCAGGGCGGCATTCACCACCCCTCGCCGAACCGGCGCGAGACCTTGGACAAAAGCCCGCCGCTTACCACCGAATGGATCAGGTCGTCGGTCAGCGCGATGGCCCCGGTGGCGGCCAGATGCCCGAAGACCCGGCGCAGCAGCCGCCACGACCCGAAGCTGCCCGACTTGCCGCCATAGATCTCGGCCACCCGCCGGATCATCCGCAGATTGGCCCACAGCGCCATGGCCACATCGGCCAGCGCCAGCGGCACAAAGGCCGTGACCATCGCCACCTGCCGCGCCGACCCCTCGATCTCGCGCCGGACCCGCTCATCCAGCGGCGCCAGAAGCTCGGTCTCGGTCAGCCCCAGCAGGGCATCGGCATCCAGAACCTCGCCCGCCCGCTCCTCCAGCCGCGCCCGCGCCCAGGCCAGGTCTTCCCGCCCGGCATACAGCGACGTGACCGCCGCCGCCGCCTTGCGCGCCGCCGCCAGGTCATGCCCCGTTGCCGCCTTCTCCACCCGGTCCCGCAGGTGGTCGATGCGCGCCAGCCGCGCGAAGGCCGCCCATTCCTGCAGCGCCAGGATCAGAAGCGACAGAACCGCCAGCGCCAGCAGCAGCAGCGCGACCCAGCCCAGCAACCCGTTGGCGGTGAAAAGCCCGGTCACGAAGTTCCACGCCGCGACGGACAGGACAAAGGAGAACAGCGCCCCGAAGGCCCACAGCGCAAAGCGCACCGAGGCAGGGCGCCGGGCCGTGGCCAGCCGCGCCGCGGCTTGCATGGCATGGCCTTGGGGCAGCGGTTCGGGCACCGCAGGCGCGGCGCGGCATCGGGGCCTCGCCGTCCAGATGCAGGACAAGGGGCGCGGCGGGGCGGTCGTCGGTCACAGCCGGTCTCCGATCAGGAATTCGGCGGCGCGGTCCAGCCTTATGTGCGGCGGACCCTCGCCGGGGCGGCGGGTGATGCGCGCGGGCAGGAAGCTCATCACCTGATAGTCGGCATCCAGCCAGCGCTCCGCCCCCGCGCGGGCGGGCGACAGCAGCCGCGCGGGATCGTCGGGCAGCGTGCCGGGATACATCACCGCCGCTTTGCCCGTGCTGGCCAGCCGCCCCTTCACCGCCGGCAGGCTTTGCCCGCCACGCTCGACGGTTTCCTCGACCGTGACGCGCAGGCCCGCCAGCGACATCGCTGCCGTCTCGGCCCCGGCAAAATCGGCCCGGTCCTTGGCCTCGCGCACCAGCGCCTCCATGATGGCGGTCAGGCGGGGATGCTGTTCGTGGTGCAGGTGGTCGGCCTTGGTGGCGGCGAACAGGATGCGCTCCACCCGCTTGCCCCCTAGCAGAGCCGCCAGCCAGCCATTCGCGCCGGGGCGGAAGGCGGACAGCACGTCGGTCATGGTGCGCCGCAGGTCCTCCACCGCTTGCGGCCCGGCATGGATCGCACCAAGCGCATCCACCAGCACCACTTGCCGGTCGATGCGGGCGAAGTGGCGGCGGAAGAAGGGGCGGACGACCTCGGATTTATAGGCCTCGAACCGCCGCTCCATCTCGCGCCACAGGCTGGCGCGCGGCGTGCTGGCGGGTTTCGGCAAGGGCGCAAGGTCAGCACCGGCGAGTACCAGGTCGCCGGGCAAGAGGAACCGACCGGGCGTGCAATCGGACCNAGCGGCGGCGCGGGCCGCGGTCAGATAGGCGGTGAAACTCTCGGCCAGCGCCCGGGCGCGCGTCTCGTCCAGCCGCAGCGCGCCATCCTCGGCACGGGCGGTGGCCATGAAGTCGCGGGCCTGGGGCCGCGCGGCGATGCGGGCGANGGTGGTTTCCGACCAGTCCTCGTAGGTCTTTTCCAAGAGCCCGAGGTCCAGCAGCCATTCACCGGGATAATCCACGATGTCGAGGTGCAGCGTGGTCGGCCCCAGCCCGAAGAACCCGGCGGGGCGCAGGCGGAAGGACAGTCGCAGCTCGCTGACGGCGCGGGTACTGTCGGGCCAGCGCGGATCGTCGCCGGTCATGGCCGCGAGGTGGCCCTCGTAGTCAAAGCGCGCCAGCGTCATGTCGGGCTGGGGTTGCAGCCAGACCGCCTCGATCCGGCGCTGCGCTTCGGCGGTCAGCTGCGGCATGCGGCCCCGGTCCAGCAGGTTGGCGACAAGGCCGGTGATGAACACGGTCTTGCNTTAAGCGCGCGAGAGGCCGGTGACGCCGAGGCGGATCACCGGTTCCGAGACAAGGTTCGTCAGCGGCGAAAGCAGGTCGCCGATGCCGCGTGTCAGACCGTCGGTAAGGCTGGTGAAGGTCANAGCAAGTCTCCGATCAGGGGCGAAGATAGGCAGTCGCGGCGAAGATGGGTAGGGGTGCGGTGGACTTCCGCCCCGGGGCGCGCTAGGGCCGCTCATCAGCCCTTGCGGGCTTCCTCGCGCCGTCGCCCATGCCCCGTTTCGCCTTTCTCATCGATTACGACGGCCTGCCGTTCCACGGCTGGCAGCGGCAGGCCGCAGGCCAGCCCTCGGTGCAGGCGGCACTGGAGGCGGCGCTGGCCCGGCTGGATGCCACGGCGCCAACCGTCACCGGGGCAGGGCGCACGGATACCGGCGTGCATGCGACGGGGCAGGTGGCCCATGCCGACCTGGCCCGCGACTGGGACCCGTTCCGGCTGTCCGAGGCGCTGAACTGGCACCTGAAGCCCGCGCCGGTGGCCGTGCTGGCGGTGGCAAAGGTTGCGGATGACTTCCATGGCCGGTTCTCGGCGCTGGAGCGGCGCTATACCTTCCGTCTGGTCTGCCGCCGCGCGCCGGTGACGCATGACCGGGGCCGGGTCTGGCAGGTCCTGAACTCGCTGGATGTGCCCGCGATGCGCGAAGCGGCGGCGCATCTGGTGGGGCGGCACGACTTTACGACTTTCCGTTCTTCCATCTGCCAGGCCGCCAGTCCGGTGAAGACGCTGGATGAAATTGCCATTTCCGAACATTCCTGCCCCGGTGGCGCGGAAATCCGCTTCCACCTGCGCGCGCGGTCCTTCCTGCACAACCAGGTCCGGTCGATCGCCGGCACGCTGGAGCGGGTGGGCGCCGGTGCCTGGCCGCCCGGACGGGTGGCCGAGGCGCTGGAAGCGCGAAACCGGGCCGCCTGCGGCCCGGTCTGCCCGCCGCAGGGGCTGTACCTGACGGGGTGCGCTATCCGGTTGACCCGTTCTCAGACGGGCTCCAGAAGACCCCGGCCACGGAGTAGCGGCTCCACCCNCGGCATCTTGCCCCGGAAGCGGGTGTACAGTGCCTCCGCCTCCTCGCTGCCGCCCGCCGACAGGATATGCTGTTCCAGCTTGCGCGCCGTCTCCGGGTCGAAGGGATCGCCCGCCTCTTCGAAGGCGGCGAAGGCGTCGGCGTCCATCACCTCGGACCACATGTAGCTGTAGTAACCTGCGGAATAGCCGTCGCCGCTGAACACATGGGCGAAATGCGGGGTGGCGTGGCGCATGCGGATGGCGCGGGGCATGCCGATCTGTTCCAGCACTTCGGCCTGTTTCTGCATCGGATCGGCGGGCGCGGCGCCTTCGTGGAAGGCAAGGTCCACCAGTGCCGAGGCGAGGAATTCCACCGTGGCAAAGCCCTGGTCATAGGTGCCCGCCGCCAGAAGCCGGTCGCGGAGGCTCGCGGGCATCGGCTCGCCGGTCTGGAAGTGCCGGGCATGGGCGTCCAGCACTTGCGGCACCTCCAGCCAGTGTTCGTACAGCTGCGAGGGCAGTTCCACGAAGTCGCGGGCGACCGAGGTGCCCGAGATGAAGCCGAAGGTCACGTCGGACAGCATCTGGTGCAGGGCATGGCCGAATTCGTGGAACAGCGTGCGGGCGTCGTCCCAGGACAGAAGGCAGGGGTCGCCTTTGGCGAAGTTGCAGACATTCACCACCACCGGGCGCTGGTCGCCGCCCAGTTTCTTCTGGCTGCGCATGGCCGAACACCAGGCGCCGGAGCGTTTGGAGGGCCGGGCGAAATAGTCGCCCAGGAAGACGGCGATGTGGTTCCCGCCCCGCGTCACCTCCCAGCCCCGCACGTCGGGGTGGTAGAAGGNGCCGTCGATCTCGCGGAACTCCAGCCCGAAAAGTCGGGTGGCGCAGCCGAACATCGCGGCCAGCATGGCGTCGAGCGAGAGGTAGGGTTTCAGCGTGGCCTCGTCGAGGTCGTGCAGGGCCTTGCGGCGTTTCTCGGCGTAGTAGCGCCAGTCCCAGGGTTCCAGCGGGCCGGNGATGCCGTCGGCGTGGAGCATGTCTTCCAGCACCTTGGCATCCGCCTCGGCCTTGGCGCGGGCCGGTTGCCAGACCCGCATCAGCAGGTCGCGCACCGCGTCGGGTGTCTTGGCCATTTCGGGTTCCAGCTTGTAGGCGGCGAAGCTTTCATAGCCCAGGAGCCGGGCGCGTTCCTCGCGGAGCTTCAGGATTTCCGCCGCCACGGCGCGGTTGTCGAAGCTGTTGCCGTTGGCGCCGCGGGCGGTCCAGGCTTCATAGGCCTTCTGGCGCAGGTCGCGGCNGGNGGAGAACTGGAGGAAGGGCACGATCAGCGAGCGGCCGAGGGTCAGGACCGGGCCGGGGCGGCCGCGCTCGGCGCCGGCGGCGCGGGCCGAGGCCACGACGAAATCGGGCAGGCCCGTCAGGTCGTCTTCGGACAGGTCCAGCACCCAGTCGCGTTCTTCGGCCAGGACGTTCTGGCTGAACTCGGTGCCCAGCACGGCGAGGCGGGATTTGACGGCGGTCAGGCGGTCGGCTTCGGCGCCTTCCAGCAGGGCGCCGGAGCGGACGAACATGCGGCGGTAGAGGGTCAGGACGCGGAGTTCTTCGGNGGTAAGGTCAAGGGCGTCGCGGCCCTGCCACAGGGTTTCGATCCGGGCGACGAGGGGTTTGTTGTTGGTGACCTCGGAGGCGAAGGCCGAGAGTTTGGGGGCGAGGTCGCGCTGGAGGGCTTCGCGGGCGTCGGTGGACTCGGCGCCGAGGTTCCAGAAGACGCCGCCGACGCGGTCGAGGGTGGCCTCGGCCTGTTCCAGGGCGGCGATGGTGTTGGCGAAGGTCGGGGCTTCGGGGTTGCTTACGATGGCCGCGATGTTGGCGCGGGCCTCGGCCAGGGCGGCCTCGAAGGCGGGGGCGAAGTGGTCGTCCTGGATCAGGGCGAAGGNGGGCAGGGCGAAGGCGCCCTCCCAGGGGGACAGCAGGGGATTGGTCATGGGCGTCTCCTTTGCCTGCAAGGTAGGGGCTGGAGCGGGCCAAGGGAAGGGGCAGGCGTCCGAGCTCGGACGCTTGGTCAGGTCCTGCAATATCAATGAGTTGCGAGGGCGAATTAACTTGGACTTAAGAATTGTCCGACGCCTGTGCCCGGATGCCCGTCAGCTGGCGCGCCCAGGCGACGCCGAGGCCCCGGCTTTCGCCGGGGCGGGGTTTCAGGAGCGCAGCGTGCCGCCGGTGGCCTTGGTGACCTTTTCCACGACCTTGGCAGAGACCGCTTCGATCTCGGCCTCGGTCAGGGTGCGGTCGGCGGGTTGCAGGCGCACGGTCAGGGCGATGGACTTCTTGCCCGCGCCCATCTGCGCCTCGGCCTTGTCGCCGGTGAACTGGTCGAAGACGCGCACCGTCTCGATCAGCGCCTTGTCGGCGCCGAGGGCGGCGTTCACCGCCACCAGTGTTTCCACGCCCTTGTCCACCACGAAGGCGAAATCGCGTTCCACCGCCTGGAAGTCGGGGGCGACGAGCGCGGGGCGGGTCGGCGTCTTGGCCTTGGGCTGCGGCACGGCGGCGACCATCACGGTGAAGGCCACGGCGGGGCCTTTCACATCCAGCGCGGCCAGCACGCGGGGGTGGACCTCGCCAAAGACCGCCATGGTGTTCGGCCCGAGGCCGATGGCACCGGACCGGCCGGGATGCCACCAGCCCGGCACCTTGCGGCTGATCTGCGGGCGGGCGGGGGCGGCAAGCGCGGCCAGCACCGCCTCGGCATCGGCCTTGGCGTCGAAGACATCGACCGGGCGGCGCGAGCCATGCGGGTCGCNGGGCGCCGCGGCGCCGACCAGAAGGCCGGTCGCGTGCAGCGCCTGTTCGCCGGGCTCGCCGCCAGAGAAGACCGGGCCGATCTCGGCCAGCGCCAGATCCATGAAGCCGCGCGCCTGATTGCGGGCGGCGGCACGCAAGAGGCCGGGCAGGAGGTCGGGGCGAAGGTGGGTCATTTCCGAGGAAATCGGGTTCTCGATCCGCACAGCTTCGGTGCCGCCGCCGAAGAGCTTGGCCGCGGCTTCATCAATGAAGCTGTAGGTGACGCATTCGTTGTAGCCCAAGCCCGCGATCATGCGGCGGGCGGNCCTTTCGCGCTGTTGCAGCGGCGTCAGGATCGGGCGCGGCACGCCCGGCACGGCGCGGCGCAGCGGCTGGCNCTGCAGCTTTTCCAGGCTGGCGATGCGGGCCACCTCTTCCACGAGGTCGGCTTCGCCCTGCACGTCGGGCCGCCACGNAGGCGGCACCGCCATGTCGCCCTGCATGGTGAAGCCGAGCGCTTCCAGCGTGCGGCGCTGGTCTGCTTCCGNGATGCCCATGCCGACCAGGCTGACCACGCGGTCGGGGTTCAGCTGGTAGGCGCGGGTGGTGTCGGGCACGGCGCCATCGGCCACGATCTGCGAGGGCGTGCCGCCGCAGAGGTCCAGCACCATCTGCGTGGCCAGTTCCAGCCCCGGCAGGGTGAAGGCCGGGTCCACGCCGCGTTCGAAGCGATAGCGGGCGTCGGAATTGATCTTCAGCGCGCGGCCGGTGGCGGCGATGGTGATCGGGTCCCAATAGGCGCTTTCGAGGAAGACATCGGTGGTGTCTTCGGTGCAGCCGGAATGTTCGCCGCCCATGATGCCTAAGAAGGNATCCGGGCCGTTGTCATCGGCGATGACCATCTGGCCGGGGCGCAGCGCATAGGTCTTGCCGTCCAGCGCCAGGAGTTCCTCGCCCTCTTTCGCCATGCGGATGGTGAGGTTGCCCTTCACCTTGGCGGCGTCGAAGACGTGCAGCGGGCGGTTCAGGTCATAGGTGAAGAAGTTGGTGATATCGACCAGCGCCGAAATCGGACGCAGGCCGATTGCCTTGAGCCGCGCTTGCAGCCNAGGCGGGGAGGGGCCGTTCTTGACGCCGCGGATCAGGCGGTAAGCGAAGAGCGGGCAGCCCTTGGCGGCGTCGGGGGCGATGGTGACGGCGATGGGCGAGGCGAAGCTGCCCGCGACCGGGGCAATCTCTTGCGGTTTCAGCACGCCCAGGCCGCGCGCGGCCAGATCGCGGGCGATGCCGCGGATGCCAAGCGCGTCGGGGCGGTTGGNGGTGATCTTGACCTCGATCATCGGGTCGTTGAGGCCGCGGTAGTCGATGAAGCGCATGCCGAGGGNGGCATCCTCGGGCAGTTCGATGATGCCGTCGTGGTTGTCGGACAACATCATTTCGCGTTCAGAGCAGAGCATGCCGTTCGATTCGACGCCGCGGATCACGCCAGGCTTCAGGTCNNAGACGCCGGTGCCGGGCACATGGGTGCCGGGCGGGGCGAAGACGCCGATCAGGCCGGTGCGGGCATNTGGCGCGCCGCAGACCACCTGGATTTCCTGCGGCTTGGTGCCGGGGCCTTCGGGATAGGTTTCCACGCGGCAGACGCGCAGGCGGTCGGCGTTGGGGTGCTGCACCGCCTCGATCACGCGGCAGATGCGGAAGGCGCCCAGCTTTGCCGCGGGGTCTTCGACCCCTTCGACTTCCAGGCCAAGGTCGGTGAGCGCGGCCAGCAGGGTGTCCAGCGGCGCTTCGGTGTCGAGGTGGTCTTTCAGCCAGGACAGCGTGAACTTCATCTTCGGCCCCCTTCAGTTGCCGAGCGCATTAGCCGGTTTGCGGGGCAAGGGGAAGAAGGTGCAGCAGGCGCTCTCCCTGGGTTGTCGCGTGGGGTGGCGCTTCAACTATGTCAGCATTGCGGCGGTTTCCGGTCAGGAAACGGCCTGTTCCTTGGCAAATGTGGCTTAGCGCTTCGGGGTGGGCCGTTTTGTGCTACATCATCGCCATAAAGGTGCCGCAATGACGAGTGGGTGCAATGGACGAGTGGTTGGTGGTGCTTAAGAGATCGTGAGACGCCCAGGGTGGGGCGACTGGTTCTGCTGATGGGGTTGACGGTGCTGGTGGTGATGAGTGCGTTGGGTCGGTGACGAGTGTGCGGGTCTGTGGGTGACGAGTGACGGTGTGTTGAGACGAGACGAGTGACGGCCCGGCGGTTCGGGTCACAAGGTGCGGATTGAAAGGGACGGGCTGCCGGGGCTGCTCTCCGTCCTTTTTCTTTTCAGGGGTTAGCGGCTGAGGCCGCCGGGGAGGTCCGGCAGGTCCAGGCTTGCGAAGCCATAGTGGCGCAGCCAGCGCAGGTCGCTGTCGAAGAAGGCGCGCAGGTCGGGGATGCCGTATTTCAGCATGGCGATGCGGTCGATGCCCATGCCGAAGGCGAAGCCCTGCCATTGATCCGNGTCGACCCCGGCCGCGGCCAGAANCCTGGGATGCACCATGCCGGAGCCGAGGATTTCCAGCCAGCCGTCGCCCTGGCCGATCTTGAGCTGGCCGCCTTNCCAGGAACAGCGGATGTCGACTTCGGCCGAGGGTTCGGTGAAGGNGAAGTGGCTGGCGCGGAAGCGGAGTTCGACGGACGGCACCTCGAAGAAGGCGCGGCAGAATTCCTCCAGCACCCATTTCAGGTTGGCCATGCTGATGTCGCGGTCGATGGCCAGGCCCTCGACCTGGTGGAACATCGGTGCGTGGGTCTGGTCCATGTCCATGCGGTAGACGCGGCCCGGCGCGATGACGCGGATGGGCGCGCCTTGCGCCGCCATGGCGCGGATCTGCACCGGAGAGGTGTGGGTGCGCAGGACGTGGGGCGGGCGGTTGTCGCCGGGGCCGCGGGCCATGAAGAACGTGTCGTGTTCCTGCCGGGCGGGGTGTTCCGGCGGGATGTTCAGGGCGTCGAAGTTGTACCAGTCGCTTTCGACCTGGGGGCCTTCGGCGACGGAAAAGCCCATGTCGGCGAAGATGGCAGTCAGTTCGTCCATCACCTGGGAGACCGGGTGGATGGTGCCCATGCGGCGGGGACGGCCGGGGAGCGTGACGTCCAGCCATTCCTCGCGCAGGCGGGCGTCCAGCGCGGCGTCGGCCAGCGCGGCCTTCTTGGCGCGAAGGGCGCTGTCGATCTCGTCGCGCAGGAGGTTCAGGCGGGCGCCCGTCGCTTTCCGTTCCTCGGGGTCCATCTTGCCGAGCGTGGCCATCAGGGCCGAGATTTCGCCCTTCTTGCCGAGCGCGGCCAGGCGCACCTCTTCCAGCCGGGCCTCGCCGTCGGCGGCGCCGATGGCGGCAAGGTATTTCGACTTCAGGTCATCATGGCTGGTCATGGCAGGTGCCCCGGCAGGTTCCGCTGGCGAGTTAGCAGGCAAGGGGACGGAATGCAAACCGGGGCGTCTCCCGAGGGAGACGCCCCGCCCCGGGGCCGGGCCTCGCGTCACCCGCGCGCGGCGCCCGGTCACTGGCGGGCCAGCCCCCTCCCCGACCCTCCCCAAGGGGAGGGAGGGCGCAGGACCGGCCGTTGTGCAGCGCGCGCGGCACTGTTGACCGGGAGACGCGAGGGCCGCAGGGGGCGGTGGCGGTGACCGTGCGCCGCCCCCGGCAGAGACCCGCCCCGGCGCAGGCCGGGCCTCGCGTCACCCGCGCGCGGCGCCCGGTCACCGGCGGGCCAAGGCCCCCTCCCCGACCCTCCCCACGAGGGGAGGGAGGGCGCCGGAACCGGCCGTTGTGCGGGTCGCGCGGCGTTGTTGACCGGGAGACGCGAGGGCCGCAGGGGGCGGTGGCGGAGACCGGGCGCCGCCCCGGCAGGGACCCCGCCCCGGCGCAGGCCGGGGCCTCGCGTCACCCCGCGCGGCGCCCGGTCACTGGCGGGCCAAAGCCCCCTCCCCGACCCTCCCCACGAGGGGGAGGGAGGGCACTGGAACCGGCCGTTGTGCAGGGCGCGCGCGGCACTGTTGACCGGGAGACGCGGGGACCGCAGGGGCGGTGGCGGTGACCGGGCGCCGCCCCCGGCAGAGACCCCGCCCCGGCGCAGGCCGGGGCCTCGCGTCGCCCGCGTGCGGCGCCCGGTCACCGGCGGGCCAAAGTCCCCTCCCCGACCCTCCCCACGAGGGGAGGGAGGGCGCCGGAACCGGCCGTTGTGCAGGGTGCGTGGCGTTGTTGACCGGGAGACGCGAGGGCCGCAGGGGGCGGTGGCGGGACCCCGGTCGGAACCGCGGGTGCGGGCCGCATCGTCGCCCCTTTTCCCTGTGGCCGTGCTGGGCTATCGCTTGCACATGACATGGACGCTTCCGAACATCCTGACGCTTCTGCGGCTGATCGCCGCTCCCGGCGTTGCGCTGATGTTCCTGTATTTCCACCGTCCCTGGGCTGACTGGTTCGCGCTGACGCTGTTCGTCGTGGCGGCCGCAACCGACTGGTTCGACGGCTATCTTGCCCGGCTGTGGAAGCAGGANTCGAAGTTCGGGGCGATGATGGACCCCATCGCTGACAAGGCCATGGTGGTGATCGCGCTGATGATCCTGACCGGCTATTCCGGCATGAATCCCTGGCTGATCCTGCCGGTCACGGTGATCCTGTTCCGCGAAGTCTTCGTGTCGGGCCTGCGTGAGTTCCTNGGGGACAAGGCGCACCTGTTGAAGGTCACCAAGCTGGCGAAGTGGAAGACGACGGCGCAGATGATTGCCATTGCCGTGCTGTTCCTGGGCACCGGGCTGGAACATCTGGAAGGCATCTGGATGCGCGGCATGACGCCGGAACAATATGCCGGGCTGGTCAGCCAGGGCCTGGCCGACCCGATCCGGTCCTGCGGGCTGCGCGGCTGTTCGTCCTATGCCACCATGGCGGGGCTTGCGCTGATCTGGGTCGCGGCGATCCTGACGGCGATGACGGGCTGGGAATATTTCGCGAAGGCGCTGCCGTTCCTGAGGGATGCCGAATGATCGAAGTGCGCTATTTCGCCTGGCTGCGCGAACGCATCGGCGAACGGGCCGAACGGGTGGAGACCCGCCGCCACCGTGGCCGATCTGGTGGCCGAACTGTCGGCGCGCAGCGGGGCCATGCGCTGGCCTTTGCCGACCTGACATCGCTGCGCGTGGCGCTGGATCAGGACATGGCGGGCTTTGATGCGCCGCTGGCGGGTGTGCGCGAAGTGGCGTTCTTCCCGCCGATGACCGGGGGCTGAGATGCGCCTGTCGGTGCAGGAAGCGCCGTTCGACCTGGGCGCGGAGAGNCGCGGGTTTGCGGCGGGCGTCAGCGGGGCNGGGGCGGTGGTCACCTTTACCGGCATCGTGCGCGGCGACGGCGGGCTGTCCGCGATGGAGATCGAGCATTACCCCGGCATGACCGAACGCGCGATCCGCGCCATTGCCGAGGAAGCGGTTGCGCGTTGGTCTTTGGCGGACGCGCTGGTCATCCACCGGTATGGGCGGCTGGCCGTGGGCGAGCCGATCATGATGGTGGCCACCGCCGCGCCGCACCGGGGCGATGCCTTTGCCGCGGCCGAGTTCCTGATGGACTACCTGAAATCCCGCGCGCCGTTCTGGAAGAAGGAAATCGGGCCCGCGGGCGAGGCCTGGGTGGCTGCCAAGGACGAGGACGAAGCGGCGCTGACGCGCTGGTGATCAGGCGACGGCCTGCGCCGCGCGGGCGATCACCAGTTCCTCGTTGGTGGGAATGACCATCACCGTCACCGCCGCGCCTTCGGGCGAGATCACGCGGGCATTCGCGCCGTTGCGTCCGGCGTCCAGGGCAATGCCCATCCAGCCCATGCCTTCGCAGATTCTGGCGCGGGTCAGGCGCGAGTTCTCGCCAATGCCGCCGCAGAACACCAGCGCGTCGATGCTGTCCAGCGCCGCCGCCATCGACCCCAGTTCGCGCCGGATGCGGGCCACGAAATAGGCGATGGCCTCGGCGGCCTGTTGCGTGCCCGCGGCTTCCAGCTGGCGCATGTCGTTGGACAGTCCCGACAGACCCAGAAGCCCGGATTTCCGGTAAAGGAGATCGGAGATTTCGGCCGCCGTCATGCCTTCCTGATCCATCAGGTACAGGATCACGCCGGGGTCGATCTGGCCGGGCCGCGTGCCCATGGCCAGCCCGTCCAGCGGCGAGAAGCCCATGGTCGAGGCAATGGAGCGCCCGCCCGCCAGACCGCAGAGCGAGGCGCCGTTGCCAAGATGGGCCACCACCACGCGGCCCGCGGCAAGCTGCGGCGAGGTGCGGGCCAGTTCGCCCGCGATGTAATCGTAGCTGAGGCCGTGNNAGCCATAGCGCCGCACGCCGCGGTCATAGAAGGCGCGGGGCAGGGCGTAGGTGTCGTTCACCCAAGGGTGGCTGCGGTGGAAGGCGGTGTCGAAACAGGCCACTTGCGGCACGCCGGGAAAGGCCGTCATGGCGGCGCGGATGCCAAGGTTGTGCGGCTGGTGCAGGGNGGCGAAGGGTTCGTATCGGTGCAATTCGTCCAGCAGCGCGGGCGTCACCACCGNCGGCGCGGCGCGGTCCGGCCCGCCATGCACGACGCGGTGGTAAGCGGCGGCCAGCGCCAGGTCGGGGAAGCGGCGGCGCAGGCTGGCCAGCACGGTGGCCAGGGCGGCGGCATGGCTGGTCAGGTCGCCCGCGGCCTGCGGGATCGCCGCGCCCGCGGCATCCTTCAGGGCCAGCGTGCCCGAGGGGCCGATACGGTCGGCCAGGCCCGTGGCCAGGGGCGTGTCGCCTACTCGGGNGTAAAGCGCCACCTTCAGCGAGGAAGAGCCCGCGTTCAGCGTCAGGATCGCGCGGGCTGCCAGGCTCATGCCAGCGCGCCCTTGGATGACTGGTACAGGGCCGCGACGGCGCAAGAGGCCAGCCGCGACATCGTGCTGTCTGACCGCGAGTTCAGGATCACCGGCACCCGTGCCCCCAGCATCAGCCCCGCCTCTTCGGCATGGCTGACGAAGGCCAGCTGTTTGGCCAGCATGTTGCCCGAATCGATGCCCGGCACCACCAGGATATTGGCATGACCCGCCACGCCCCNCTTCAGCCCCTTCACCCGCGCCGCCCNCATGTCCACCGCATTGTCCATGGCCAGCGGCCCGCCGACCAGCCCGCCGGTGATCTGGCCACGTTCCGCCATCTTGGACAGAAGCGCCGCGTCGATCGAGGACTGGATGGCCGGGTTCACCGTTTCCACCGCCGACAGCACGCCCACCCGCGGCTCCATGCCGATGGACCGCGCCAGGTCGATGGCATTCTGCACGATATCCACCTTGGTCGCCAGGTCGGGGGCGATGTTGATGGCGGCATCGGTCACCATCACCGGCTCGGGAAGGCCGGGCACGTCCATGACGAAGACATGGGTGAAGCGGCGGCCGATGCGCAGGCCGGTTGTCTTGTCCAGCATCGGCCTCAGCAGGTCGTCGGTGTGCAGGTGGCCCTTCATCACCGCCGCCGCCCGGCCCTCATGCACCAGACGGCAGGCCATGGCCGCCGCCGCCTGGTGGCTTACCACGTCGATCAGTTCGAAGCCCGAGATATCCTCGCCCATTGTTGCGGCGGCGGCACGGATCGCCTGGGCATCGCCGATCAGGATGGGGGTGATGATGGTCTCGCGCGCGGCCCGGATTGCGCCGCCAAGCGAATTGGGTTCGTCCGGCGCGACAACGGCGGTGGCGATGGCGGGCAGGGGGCGGGTCCGGTCCAGCAGGGCCGCGAAGTGGCGGTGGCGCTGCACGATCAGGCCCGGCACCTCGACATCGTCGCGTTCCAGCTTGACCAGCGGCGCGCGGACCCGCGCCACGCCCGAAACCATCACGGCGTCGTCGGCGACGCGGCGCACCTCGGTGTCGAGGATCACCACGCGGTCGGGTTCCTTGGCGCGGACGGTGACGCGGCACAGCAGTTCGTCGCCNNTGGCATGGGCGCGCAGGGGGTGGAAGTCCAGCGACTGGTGCAGGTACAGCGTGCCCGCGCCCGGCAACATGGTGCCCAGCACCGCCGAGATCAGCGAGGCCGAGAACATCCCCGGCGCCACGCCGCCCTTGCCGTCGGTGTCGTCGCCCGGCAGGTGCATCGGATTGAAATTGCCCGAGACGGTGGCAAAGCCGAACAGGTCGTCGGCGGTCAGCAGCCGCCGCAGCTCGGCTGTCTCGCCGACGGTGATCTCGTCATGGGTGCGGTTCACCAGTCTCATCGCCCGTCCTTTCCGCGGGACCGAAGCCCCGCCGCCCGGACCCATCCGGCCCGGCGTTCAAGTCACCCTCCTCGCGTGAGGGGTTCATTGCATTTGCAGCACGGGATTTGCAACTGCGGCGCCCGCGCGCATCGTGGCCTCGTGCTTTTCTCTTGCGCCCTTGGCGTGTAGAAGCGCGCCAACAGGCCAGCGGAGGCGGCGATGGACGGACAGATGACCGACATGATGGCCACGATCGGCGCCGCGGCCCGTGCGGCGGCGGCGGACCTGGCCTGCGCCTCGTCGGAACGCAAGGCGGCGGCGCTGGTCAGCGCCTCGGCGGCGGTCTGGGACCGGCGGGAAGAGATCTGNGACGCCAACTGCCTGGACCTGGACTATGGCGCGGAAAAGGGCCTGAGCCCCGCGATGATGGACCGCTTGAGGCTGGACGAGGGCCGGGTGCGCGGCATCGCNGGCGGGCTGCGGTCGATTGCCGAACAGAAGGACCCGGTTGGCCGGGTGCTGGCGGAATGGGACCGGCCGAACGGGCTGCACATCCAGCGTGTGGCGACGCCTCTGGGGGTGATCGGGGTGATCTATGAAAGCCGCCCCAACGTGACCGCCGATGCTTANGGCGCCCTGTGCCTGAAGGTAAGCAATGCCGTGATCCTGCGCGGCGGGTCGGAGAGTTTCCATTCCTCGACCGCCATCCACGACTGCATGGTGCAGGGCCTGCGCGAGGCCGGGTTGCCANNAGCCGCCATCCAGCTGATCCCCACGCGCGACCGCGAGATGGTGGCCGAGATGCTGCGCGCCACCCAGTGGATCGACGTCATCGTGCCGCGGGGCGGCAAGGGGCTGGTGGGACTGGTGCAGAAGGAAGCCCGCGTGCCGGTCTTTGCGCATCTGGAAGGCATCTGCCATGTCTATGCCGACCGCGACGCCGACCTGGAGAAGGCGCGCCGCGTGGTGCTGAACGCCAAGACCCGTCGCACCGGCATCTGCGGCGCCGCCGAATGCCTGCTGATCGACTGGCGCTTCTACACCCAGCACNNGGGGGTGCTGATCGAGGACCTGCTGAAGGCGGGGGTCGAGGTGCGCACCGAGGGCGAGTTGCTGAAGATTCCCGGCACGGTGAAGGCCGCGCCCGATGACTTTGGCCGCGAGTTCCTGGACAAGATCATCGCCGCGAAGCTGGTGGACGGGGTGGACGAGGCCATCGCCCATATCCGTCGCTATGGCAGCCAGCACACCGAGGCGATCCTGACCCAGAACGACGCCACCGCCGAGCGCTTCTTCCAGCAGCTCGATTCGGCGATCCTCCTGCGCAACGCCTCGACCCAGTTCGCCGATGGCGGCGAGTTCGGCATGGGCGCGGAAATCGGCATCGCCACCGGCAAGCTGCACGCCCGCGGCCCGGTGGGGGCGGAACAGCTGACCAGCTTCAAGTATCTGGTGACGGGCGACGGCACGATCCGGGAGTAACGGTCAAAACGACAGCTGCACCCGCGCCGTGCCCAGATCGGTGGTCAGCCNGCGGCGCGAGCGGCGCAGTTCCTCTGCCGCCAGCAGGAACTGCACCTCGGCCGCGCCGAGTTCCGGCCCTGCCGCGGGATCGACCAGAACCGCCCACAGCGCCGGATCGACCTTCAGCCGCGGGCCTTCGGCGGTGATGGTCCAGCGCTCGCCGTCCTGCACCGCGGCGATGCGGCCGCCGCGGGNCAGCACGGTTTCCAGGCACTGGATCAAGAGGAAGGCCAGCTTCACGTCGCGCCGGGCCAGGTCGCCCGCGCTGGTCCAGCCGAAGGCCAGGCGCCCGCCGCGGCTCATGTCGGCCAGAATCGACGCCACTTCGCCCTTCGCCACCCGCTGGTCGGCGCCCGAGGCGCCATAGGCGAGCCGGAAGAAGCGGATGCGCGCGCTGGCATGGGCCACGCTTTCGGCGATCAGCGCCATTTCCGGCCCGTCGCGCCCCTGCAGCGACAGAAGTTCGACCCCGTTGCCGATGGCGCCGATCGGGCTGATAAGATCGTGGCAGATGCGAGAGCCCAGAAGGGCGGCGAGATCGGGCTTTTCGGACATCGGGCTTCCTGNCAGGCGGGGACGGACATGAACGCGACACTCGAACCGGGCATGTTCGTGCGGCACCCGGACCGCCCCGACTGGGGGCTGGGCCAGGTGCAGTCGAACACCGGCGCCCGCATCACCGTGAATTTCGAACANCGCCGGAAGGTCGTGATCGACAGCCGCCAGGTGACGCTGGAGCCGGTCTTCCTGCCCTGACCCAAGTTCTGCGCTTAAGGGTTAATCAACCGTGAATTGCGCATAAACTGTTCTGATCCCGACAGGAGGGCATGCCGCGCCGCCAAGGTTGCCAAGAGGCCCGGCACCGCCTAAACCCGTCTCGCCGGCGCGCGCCGCCGGTCGGGCCAAGCGAGGACGCCATGATCACCGAGGATGCCGCCCTTACCCTGCGGCTGGCGCGGGATGACCGCGACATCGCCGCCGCGCAAAGGCTGCGCTATTCCGTCTTTATCGAGGAACTGGGCGGCTCNGGGCCCCTGGTGGACCACGAGAACCGGCTGGAAAAGGATGAGTTCGACCCCTGGTTCGACCACCTGATCCTGGTCGATACCCGCCGCGATGCCGCCGCGCTGGACGATGTGGTGGGCGTCTACCGGTTGCTGCCGGGCGACCGCGCGCAGGAGATCGGCCGCTTCTATTCCGAAGGCGAGTTCGACCTGTCGGCGCTGAAAGCCTCGGGTAGNCGGCTGCTGGAGCTTGGCCGATCCTGCGTGCATCCCGATTACCGCGGCGGCGCGGCGATGTTCCTGTTGTGGAACGCGCTGGCGGATTATGTGCTGGAACGCGATCTGGAAGTGATGTTCGGCGCCGCCAGCTTCCATGGCACCGATGTGCCGGCGCTGGCGCAGCCGCTGTCCTATCTGTACCACAACCACCTGGCGCCACCTGCGCTGCGCGTCACCGCCCGCCCGCCCCATGCCGCGCGCATGGACCTGATCCCGCCCGAGGCGCTGGACCGCAAGGCGGCGATGGCGGGGACNGCGCTGATCAAGGCCTATCTGCGGCTTGGCGGTTATGTCGGCGATGGCGCCTGGGTGGACCACGATTTCAACACCGTGGACGTCTGCCTGGTGATGGACACGGCGGCGATGTCGGCGCGGCACCGGTCCTTCTACATCCGCAAGGCGGGCCGGGCGGAATGACCGGCTGGAAGAGGACGAANCTGCCGCTGCCCCGGCCGGGCGGGGCGGGCTGGCTGCGCGTGGTGCTGCGCGGCGGGGTGCTGGGGCTGGTCACCTATGGCGGGCTGGTGCTGCTCTTGCTGCTGCGCCTGGTCGAGGCGCCCCTGTTCGCGNNCCGCGCCAAACCGCTGACGCCCTGGATCACCCAAGGCGTCTGCCGCCTGGCCTTCCGCATCCTGGGCATCGGGTACTCGGTCACCGGGCAGCCCATGGCGGAAAAGGGGGCGGTGGTGGCCAACCATGCCTCTTGGCTGGACATCTTCACGCTGAACGCCTGCCAGAACGTCTATTTCGTCTCGAAATCCGAGGTGGCGGGCTGGCCCGGCATCGGCTGGCTGGCCCGCGCCACCGGCACCGTCTTCATCACCCGCAAGGGCACCGAGGCCAAGGTGCAGCAGCAGGTCTTCGAAGACCGCCTGCGCGCAAACCTGNNGCTGATGTTCTTCCCCGAGGGCACCTCGACCGACAGCCTGCGCGTGCTGCCCTTCAAGTCCACGCTCTTCGCCGCCTTCTATACCCACGGGCTGGAAGCCGAGATGCACATCCAGCCGGTGACGGTCATCTACCACGCGCCTGAAGGCGCCGATCCGNNCTTCTACGGCTGGTGGGGCGGCATGGAGTTCGGCCCGCATCTTCTGATGACCCTGGCCGCCCGCCCGCAGGGCCGGGTGGAANNGGTGGTGTTCCACGAGCCGGTGAAGGTCTCGGACTTCCCCGACCGCAAGGCACTGGCCGCGCATTGCGAGCGGGTCGTCAAGGCGGCGCATCGGCTGGCGCAGTGACAGCGGTTGTTCTCTGAGACCGCTCGATCTGAAGCGTCAGTTGTCGAGATATGCCTCTCAATTCAGAAAGTGCTCGATAGTCAAAAAGCGCTTCACTCTCGGCTTCTCGCTATTGGTCATCACATTCCTCACCAAGTCAGTTCCGCGATCCTCCCGGATAGACGCGCAGTTCCCTCGAATATGTCATCCGGCGACAGATAATGGTATATGCTCACACCCTGTCTATTCTCGAAGAGCGCAACCTCCCCCAAGCGTCCCCTCAGGACCCATGCCGAGTTAACTTGTTGGCCGCCGATCTTCACTTCGACCCTCCGCAAAACCCCCACTCGTCAAATATGGGCTGGCTCGAAAGGCCATATGGCCCAAAGCAAATATCATGACTCGGCCCGCCAATGAGCCAAGTGTCGCAGACCTCTGAGCCTAGCACCACTTCGCAATTGGCTGAACTCGTGTACAAAGTGACGAAATCGAGGCTCGTAACAGTGTCATCCGCGCTTCTCTTCCAAACCGGCGCAAATGCGATTCGCAGTTTGGTAGTCCTTCGTCGTGGCTTCCACGGCTCTCCCGTCAGATCCTGTTTGCGTTTGAGGTTCATTCTCCGCCAAGCACGCAGGCTGCAAATAGGAGGAGTAGCGCAATGAACTCAGGCGCACGGCTGAATACGATTGCTTTATTCCCTTGTACCATGTGCCGCCTCGTATCAAAGCTCCCGAAAAGACTTCAGCCGCCCTGCATGTAGGGCATCAGCACCACTTCGCTGTCGAGGTTGATCGGGGTGAACCAGGCCTCGCGGTAGACCCGCCCGTCCACTGCCACCGACACACCGCGCGCGATCTGTGGTTTCAGCCCAGGATAGGTCTCGCCCAGACGGTCCAGGAGTTCGCGGAAATTCCGCGCCTCGACCTCGACCACCGACTGCCCGTCGGCGAAGCCGCGCANGGAGCCCCAGAGCTTCACGGCGACCATACCAGTCTCCCGGCTTCTTCTTTGGAGAAATACTCCACGGGGGCGCGGGGGTGTGAACCCCCGCGCCGACGCCCGCCAAGGGCATCACCCTTGGACAGGATCGCGTCCAGCACCCGCGGCGGCGACATCGGCAGGGCGTGCAGACGCACCCCGGCCGCTCGGGAAACCGCGTTCGACAGCGCCGCCAGCGGCGGCACGATGCCGGTTTCGCCCACGCCGCGCACGCCGTAGGGGTGGCCGGGGTTGGGGATCTCCAGGATCACCGCCTCGATCATCGGCAGGTCGCTGGCCACCGGAATGCGGTAGTCCAGGAAGCCCGCGTTCTGCAGCCCGTCGGCGCCGTAGATGTACTCCTCGTTCAGCGCCCAGCCGATGCCCTGGGCGGCGCCGCCCTGCATCTGGCCCTCGACGTAAGCGGGGTGCACCGCTTTGCCCGCATCCTGGAACACGGTATAGCGCAGCACCTTGGTCGCGCCGGTGTCCGGGTCCACCTCGACATCGGCGATATGCACGCCGAAGCTGACGCTGGCGCCATCGGCGTTGAACTCGTGGTGGTAAGCAATCGGCCCGCCGGTCTGGAACGACACCGCGGCGATTTCAGCCAGCGACAGGGGCGNGAACTGCCCGGCATTCGGACCCGAAGGCCGCGCCGCGCCGTCCACCCATTCCACCGCATCCTCGTCGATGCCCCAGATTGCGGCGGCGCGGCGGCACATCTTCTGGATCGCATCGCGCGCCGCCTTGATGGTGGCCAGGCCCACCGCAAAGGTCACGCGGCTGCCGTCGGTGATGTCGTTATGACCCAGCGAGGCGGTGTCGGCCACGATGGTGCGTACCTTGTCAAAGGTCACGCCCAGTTCTTCCGCCGCCATCATGCCGATGGAGGCGCGCGAGCCGCCGATATCGGGGTTGCCTTCCGTCACGCTGACCGTGCCGTCGGTGTTCACGTTCAGCGTCACGCAGGTGTTGCCGCCGAAGTTGAACCAGAACCCGGCCGAGATGCCGCGGCCCTGGTTCGGGCCAAGCGGTGCCTGCAGATGCGGGTGCGCCTTCGCGGCCTCCAGCGTGGCGACCAGGCCGATGTCGTCAANGGTCGGGCCATAGGAGGACAGCGTCCCCTTCTTCGCCGCGTTCTTTAGCCGGACATCCAGCGGATCGAGGCCCAGCTTCTGGCACAACTCGTCGATGACGCTTTCCACCGCATAGATCGCCTGCGGCGCGCCCGGCGCGCGATAGGCCGATTCCTTGGGGCGGTTGGTCAGGGCGTTCCAGCCAAAGGTGCGCACGGCCTTCAGGTCATAAGCGGCAANAGCCGCCTGCGCGCCCATGTCCACCGTGGCGTTCGGGAAGGCGCCGCCGGAATAGCGCAGATGGGCGGAAGCCGCGGTGATGCGGCCGTCCTTCGTCATGCCGATCTTGACGTCCATCGAGGTGGAAACCGTGGGCCCGGTCGCCTTGAACACCTCGTCCCGCGTCATCACCAGCTTCACCGGACGCCCCGCCTTGCGCGACAGCGCCAGCGCCACCGGCTCGATGAAGATCGAGGTCTTGCCGCCGAAGCCGCCGCCGATTTCAGAGGCGGTCACGCGCTGGCTCGCCTCCATCCCCAGGATTTCGGCACAGACGGCGCGCACGTTGTACTGCCCTTGCGTGCAGCACCAGAGGTCCGCCTTGCCGTCTGCCGTCATCGAGGCGAGGCAGGCGTGGGGTTCGATATAGCCCTGGTGGGTGGCCGCCGTGGTGAAGCTGCGTTCCAGCACCAGATCGGCGGCTTCGAAACCCGATTCCAGATCGCCGTGGCCGAACTCGCAGTAATGCGTCACGTTCTCGGACATGCCGTGCTGCACGGTTTCCTCGACCCGGCCCGGAAAGACCACCGGCGCATCGGGTTTCATCGCCGCGTCCACGTCGGTGACATGCGGCAGCACGCGGTACTCGACGCGGATCAGCTTCAGCGCGGCCTTCGCGACCTGGGCATTGACCGCGGCCACCGCGGCGACCGCGTGGCCGTCATACAGCACCTTGCCCCGCGCCAGGCAGTNTGTCGCGGATATCGGTGAGGGGCGAGGATCCTCGCCGATGTCGATGATCGTGTCGCCGACCGGCGCGGTGAAATCGCGCGCGGTCACCACCGCCTTCACGCCCGGCAGCGCCTCGGCCGCCGAGGTGTCGATGCTGACGATTTCGGCATGGGCATGGGGGCTGCGCAGGATCTTGCNCACCAGCATGCCGGNGGCCGAGACATCGGCGCCGTACTGGGCGCGTCCGGTGACCTTGTCCACGCCATCGGGGCGCGGGGGCCTTGTGCCCACAACCTTGAACTGACGCTTGGGCTGGGTGTCCAATGCCATGTCACGCGCTCCTCATCTGGGCCGCGGCGTCCTGCACCGCGCGGATGATCTTGTCATAGCCGGTGCAGCGGCAGAGGTTGCCCGCCAGCCAGAACCGGAGTTCTTCGTCGGTCGGATCGGGGTTCTGGTCCAGCAGGGCCTTGGCCGCGACCAGGATGCCCGGCGTGCAGATGCCGCATTGCAGGGCGGCATGGTCGATGAAGGCCTGCTGCAGGATGGTCAAGGCGCCGCCCTTGGCCATGCCCTCGACGGTGCCGATCTCGGCCCCCTCCGCCTCGGCGCCCAGCACCAGGCAGGAACAGACCAGACGGCCGTTCAGCGTGACGGAACAGGCGCCGCAGTCGCCGGTGCCGCAGCCTTCCTTGGTGCCGGTCAGGCCCAGACGGTTGCGCAGCACGTCCAGAAGCGACTCGTCCGGGGTGCAGACAAACTCGACGGCATCGCCGTTGATCGTGGTGGAAACGGCAATGCTTTTCACTTGGTGCCTCCCGCCCGGTTGAAGGCGATGATCGCGGCCCGGCGTGCCAGCACGCCTGCCACATGGGTGCGGAACTGAACGGTTCCGCGCTTGTCGTCGATGGGGAACAGGCGGCACTTGCCGCCGCGGCCAGCGCGGTCAGCGCCGCNCTCGTCCAGCGCAGTGCCGACCAGCGCCGCACCCGCGGCTTCGACCAGCCGTACCGTCGGCGCCACTGCGCCAAGCGCCACGCGGGCCGAGGCGACCTTCTGGCNGGCATCCAGTGTCAGGCTGANCGCCGCCGAGGCCACGGCAATGTCCATCTCGGTGCGGGGGATGAAGCGCAGGTAGGCGTCGCCCGAGCGGTCGGGCCGCGCGGGCAGGAAGATCGAGGTGATGATCTCGCCCTTGGCCAATTTGGTGCGGCCCGGTCCGGCGGGGATGTCAGNCACCGCCACGTCGCGCGTCTTACCCCCTTCGATGCGGGCGACGGCAGCGGCGGCCACCANGCATGGCACCGAATCGGCGGTAAGCGAGGCGTTGCACAGGTTGCCCGCCATGGTGCAGCGGCCCTGCACCTGGGTCGAGCCGATCAGGTTCGCGGCCTCGACCACGCCCGGCCANNCAGCGCGCACGCCGGCATGGGCCTTCAGCTCGGCCCCCGCCACCGCGGCGCCGATGCGGAACCCGCCAACCTCTGCCACGATCTCGCGGATGCCGGGGATCGCCTTGATGTCCACCACCAGGTCGGGCTCGACCATGCCCGCCTTCATCTGCACCAGCACGTCGGTGCCCCCGGCGAGGACGCNGGTCACCCCGGTCTCGCCCGCCAGCAGTGCCGAAGCCTCTGCCGCGCTTGTCGGTCTTGCGTAACGCATCCCGAATATCTCCTGTCTGGCCGCGGCCGCCCATCGGGTGCCGCGCTGTCGCTGGTTGTCGGGCTAGCAGCCAAAGCCCCGCCGGGCCTGTCCGCCCGCGTCATCGCAAGCGGCGGTCCCGACATGCCGGACGCACCTTCGCGCGAAGCGGGGCGGCAGGCAAGACCGGGCGATTGGGAGGGACTGTCGAGGCCTCGCCCGAGGCCATCGCCTCGGGCGCAGGGAACGTTGATGGCAAGACCGCCCGTGCGCCCCAAGCGCACGGGCCGCGCCTGCCTGCCCGTGGGCAGGCGCGAAGACGCGCCCGCCCAGGCAGGCGCGCCCCGTGCATCAGGCGTCCGGGGATAACTGACAGCCCCTTGGCGAAATGCTGGCATTTCGCCAACCGCGCCGGTCGGCTGTCCACTGGACAGCCGCCTTGTCGGCGCGGAAGAAGAGGGAAGACCGCAACGTGGTGCGTCCCGATCCTACCTCCCCCGTGCATCCCCGCCTTGGCCAGCCCCGTCATCGCATCGTCCTTCAGCTGGAAGGGCGAGCGCCGCGCCGAAGCCTGTTCACGCAACTCGTCTTCCAGGAATTCCAGGTCCTGCCCGGCGGCGCGCAGAGCGCGATCACTTCCTCGACCGGGCGGGACCGCGCCGCAACCAGCGCCCACAGGATCGCGGCGCGGGTGCCTGACTTGCAATGCGCGAAGACCGGCTTCGGCAAGGCCGCCAGCGCCGCGGCGAACCGGTCGATCACCTCGGGTTCAAAGATCGCATGATTGTCGGTGGGGCTGGTCGCATAATCCAGCCCCGCCGCACGGGCCAGCGGTTCGGCCTCGCCCGACACCAGGTAGCTGCCCGCCTCGTCGTCCGGACGCGCATTCAGCACCGCGGCGAACCCCGCCGCCTTCAACGCCGGAAAATCATCGGCGGAAACCTGCGGCCCGATGGCGAAATCCGGCGTGACGTTCGTGAATGTGACCACGCCGCTCCGGCTCCCCCGCTTCCGCGCGGCCTTTTCCGCTGCGGCGCCCTTACCTGTTCCACATCCCCTCGGCGACCGCTAGTCTTTGCCCCGATGCCCCACGGGCGCCAGCCCGTCCTTGCCGGATGAAGGAAATGGATCAGACAGATGCCCGCATTCTGGACGCGCTGCAAGCCGACGCGCGCCTGACCGAAGCCGAGATCGCCGCGCGCCTTGGCCTGGATGCGGAGGATGTCGCCACCCGCATCGCAAGGGCCGAGGCCGACGGCACCATCCAGTCNCGCGTCACCCTTCTGGACCCGAAGAAGGTNGGCGTCGGCGTCACCGTCTTCGTGGCCGTGGTGGTGCCCGAACACAGCCCGGACTGGATCGCCAGCTTCCACCGGGCGCTGGAAGGNCTTCCCGAGGTGATGGAGTTCTACCGCATGAGCGGCGCGGTCGATTACCTTCTGCGCGTCGCCGTGGCCGACATCGACGCCTATGACCGCTTCTACAAGAAGCTGATCGGCGCGGCCAAGCTGAAGGACGTGAGTTCCACCTTCGCCATGGAGCAGGTGAAGTTCACCACAAGGCTGCCGCTCGCGACAGACTGACCCTTGAGTTCTCAGGGAACGATGGTGGGCGACCTTGGACTCGCACCAGGCACGAGACGCCTCGGCGGAGTTACAGTCCGCCGCAGCACGTCGCCCACTGGCTGGCGCCATTTCAATCCTGCCGCTTGAGTGTCACCGCCGTTCCGGTCGCCACCAAGAGCAACATGCTTTTTCCGCTACCGGAAATCTCATTGTAATGCAGTGAGATCCCCACAACCGCATCAGCGCCAAGCTCGTATGCTTCGCGGCGAAGCTCGGCCAAGGCGATGACACGGGCCTCGCGGAGCCCTTCCTGCATTGCATTGCTCCGCCCGCCGAAGGTGTCCCGAAGAGCCACCGCAATGTCCTTGAACAGATGCATGCCGATGACGCATTCGGCGGCAACAATCTCAAGGCGCTGGTCAACGGGCAGATCGTGGGAACTCTCCGTCGTCAGGATGATCCTCGCGATCTCGGCGTCGTCTTGTGCCTCGACTTCACGGATCAACAGCTCACAAGTTCCACAAAGACCCGTGGAAGGATCAAGAACGTAGCTTTCGGTTCTACAGTTGAGACACACAGGCACCGCGACGTCTTTCTGGTTGTGGCAGGTTTCATAGCGCGATCCTGTCGATGAGCATCTCTATCGAAACAAGTGGCACGCTTCTTGCTTGAGTGTGGGGAACTGAAGGAGAAGCGGCAAGTGGCCCGTTCTCGTCGGAGCGATGATTTCCGGGAGCGGAGGCCGTCCGCCCCGAACGGTCACGAAACCGCGCAATCACCGGGGAGCGGTCGCTTCACCAGCACCAAGGCCTTGATATGGTCATTGAGATGGTGGGCGACCCTGGAATCGAACCAGGCACGAGTCGCCTCGGCGGAGTTACAGTCCGCTGCCGCACCTTGCAGCACGTCGCCCACTGGCCGGGGGAATACCCGCGCGCACCGGGGGCGTCAAGGGCGGATCGCAGGGGCAAGGTGCCCCGTTTCGCCTTGCACCCGTCCCGCCCGTCGCCCATCTTGGGGCCGAAAAGGAAGCCCCATGAAGACCCCCACGAAAAACCCGACNTGGGTGATCGACAAGGAACGCGCCAAGCGTGACGAGGCGCGNGAAACCGTCTGGCTGTTCGGCATCCACGCCGTGCGCGACGCGCTTCTGAACCCCGCGCGCCAGAAGCTGCGCCTGGTGCTGACCAAGAACGCCGCCGACCGCCTGGGGGATGCCGTGGCCCAAGGCGGGCTGGAGCCCGAGATCGTGGAGCCCCGCCGCTTCGACGTGCCCATCGACGAAGGCTCGGTCCACCAGGGCGCCGCGCTGGAGGTGAAGCCGCTCAACTGGGGCAAGCTGGACGATGTCGCCATCTCGGGCCGCGGCGGCCCGCTGGTCGTGCTTCTGGACCGCGTGACCGACCCGCACAACGTGGGCGCCGTCCTGCGCTCGGCCGAGGTCTTTGGCGCCCGCGCCGTCATTGCGCCGCGCCACCACTCCGCCCCGGAAACCGGCGCCCTGGCCAAGACTGCCAGCGGCGCGNNGCTGGAACGCCAGCCCTACCTGCGCGTCACCAACCTGTCCGAGGCGATGGAACAGCTGCGCGACATGGGCTATTTCCTCATCGGTCTGGATGGCGAGGCCCCGATGCCGCTGGCCGAGGCCGTCACCGCNCGCCGCACCCGCCCCATCGGCCTGGTGATGGGCGCCGANGGCCCCGGCCTGCGCGAGAAAACGCGCGAGACCTGCGACGTGCTGGCCCGCATNCCCTTCACCGGCGAATTCGGCTCGCTGAACGTGTCCAACGCCACGGCGGTCGCGCTTTACGCCGCCTCGTCAAGATGACTTTCCGTTCACGACTCCGCGACCGGGGCTTTAATTTCCCGGTAGGGTTTCTAAGTCACAGTGCAGAGGCACGGGCCTGGAACCCCGTAACTCCCTTCACTGTCCCTCGTTCCGCGACTGGCGCCTGGCCTCTCAAGTCCGGGCGCCTTTTCTTTCCCCAAAGCCAGGTCCACCCATGTCCGTGACCGACGACGACATCCGCGACATCCTCACCGAAACCCGCGTCATTGCCCTGGTCGGCTGGTCGCCCAACCCGGCGCGCCCCAGCCATGGCGTCGCCCGCTTCCTGGCGGCGCATGGCTACCGCGTCATNCCGGTGAACCCCGGCCAGGCGGCNATGGCGCTTGGCGAGCGCATCCGCGGCTCGCTGTCCGAGATCACCGAACCCGTCAGCGTGATCGACATCTTCCGCGCGCCCGAGGCCATCGGCCCCATCGTGGACGAGGCGCTGGACCGCTTCCCGGAACTGAAGACGGTCTGGATGCAACTGGGCCTCTTCCACGCCGAGGCCGCGGCCAAGGCCCGCGCCCGCGGCGTGCGCGTCGTGGAAAACCGCTGCCCCGCCATCGAATACCCGCGGCTGATCGGCGCCTGACCTGCGGGCCGGGCGCCGGAATTCGTGACGAATTCCGGGCACGATTTCCGTCACGGAAATCGTGGTCCCGGACGGTCAGCCGCGCCCCGTCATCATCCNCGCGACATTCTCCGCCATCGCCATCACCGGCGCATTGGTGTTGCCCGCAATGATCGCCGGCATGATCGAGGCATCGACCACCCGCAGCCCCTCGACCCCGCGCACCCGCGCCGCTTCGTCCACCACCGACCCGTCGTCCAGCCCCATCCGGCACGTCCCCACCGGATGATAGATCGTCTCGGCCTGCCGCCGGATATGCTCCATCAGCGCCGCATCCGATGATGCTGCCGCCCCCGGCGACACTTCGCCCGCCAGCATCCCCGCCAGCGGTTCCGCCGCCAGAATCCGCCGCGCCATCTTCAGCCCCGCCAGCAAGACGCCTTCATCCTCCGGCGCCGAAAGATAGCCCGCCGCGATCCGCGCCGCCGCCTTCGGGTCGGGCGACGACAGCCCGATCCGTCCCCGGCTCTTCGGCAACAGGTCGCAGACATGCAGCGTCACGCCAAAGCCAAAGCTCGTCTTGCGGCCATGGTCGCGCANGATAGGTGGCAGGAAGTGGAACTGCAGGTTCGGCCGGTCCCGCCCGGCATCCGACCGGGCAAAGGCCCCGGCCTCGGCCACGTTCGAGGTGAGTTCCCCTGACGCCGCCGCCCNATAGTCCCAGCCCGCCCGCACCAGCCGCGGCAGGAAGGTAANCGCCACGCCGATGGCCACGCGACCGCGGTCCTGCGCCATCACCGTCACGTCCAGATGGTCGGCCAGGTTCGCCCCGACCTCGGCCCGATCCGCCAGCACTGCGATGCCCTGACGCTGCAACTCCGCCCCCGGCCCGATCCCCGACAGCATCAGAAGCTGCGGCGAGTTCACGGCACNCCNCGACAGCACCACCTCGCCCCCGGCCTTCAGCCGCAGATCGCGCCCCGCGAGCCGCACCCCCACCGCCCGGCGCCCGTCGAACAAGACCCGCTCCACCTGTGCCCCGGTCAGCACCTCCAGGTTCCGCCGCCCGCGCACCGGCTCCAGAAACGCTCGCGCCGCGCTGAAGCGCTGGCCATTCTTCTGCGTCACCTGATAGAGCGCCGCTCCTTCCTGCACATCGCCATTGAACTCGCGCAGCGACGGCAAACCAACCGCCCCCGCCGCCTGAACGAAGGCAAGGCTCAACGGATTGGGCGCCCGCAAATCCTGCACCGACAAAGGCCCGCCCTGCCCATGATGCCCGTCCACAATCGCGCCATTGTCCTCCAGCCGCAGGAACACCTCGCGCATCCGCGGCCAGTCCCNATNCGGCCCCGCCACCCGGCCCCAGCCCCGGTAATCCTCGGGGTGGCCGCGCATGTAGATCATGGCGTTGATGGAGCTTGACCCGCCCAGCGTCTTCCNCCGCGGCCAGTACAGCCGACGCCCGGCCAGCGCCGGTTCCGGCTCGGTCTCATACCNCCAGTTCACGCCCTTGGTCCGCGCCAGCAGCGCCAGCCCAAGCGGGATGTGGATCAGGGNGTTGCGGTCCGCCGGACCCGCCTCGATCAGGCAGACCCGCCGCGCCGGATCGGCTGACAGCCGGTTGGCCAGCACTGAGCCCGCCGAACCCGCGCCGACGATGATGATGTCATATTCCATGACCTACCCCAGCACCCGCCGCGCCAGCCCGATCAGCCGCCTCACCCCGGCGGTATGGGGCGGAAACACCATCGGCAGCGCCGAAAAGCGGTTGGTCAGCACCGCCCGCTCATGGCTGAAGGCACGGAAACCATGTTTGCCATGCGCCGCCCCCAGGCCCGAGTTGCCCACGCCGCCGAAGGGCAGGTTGGCATGGCTGAACTGCACCACCGTCAGGTTCACCCCCACACTGCCCGAGGTCGTGGCCCCCACCACCTGATCCGCCCGCGCGCGGTCGCGGTCGAACATACAGCGCCAGCGGCTTCGGCCGGGCGTTGATCCGGGCGATCACCTCGGCCGCGTCACGGTAGGTCATCACCGGCAGCACCGGGCCGAAGATCTCTTCGCGGTCGATCTCCATTTCCGGCGTCACCGCTTCCAGAAGCGTGGGCCCCATCGCACGGCCGTCCTGCCCGCCGTCCAGCGCCAGCCGCGCCCCCTTGGCCAGGGCGTCCCGCACCAGCCCCGCCAGCCGCGCGGCATGGGCGTCGTTCACGATCCGCGCCAGATGCGGGCTGGCCGCGCCGGCGCCATAGGCCCGCGCGATCCGCGCGCAGCTTCTGAAGGAACGCCTCCTTCACCGTCTCATGCACGAACAGATGATCCGGCGCGATGCAGGTCTGCCCGGCATTGGCGAACTTGCCAAAGGCGATCCAGGCCGCCGCCCGGTCCAGGTCCGCGCCCGGCCCGACGATGCAGGGCGACTTGCCGCCCAGCTCCAGCGTGACCGAGGCCAGGTGCTTCGCCGCCGCCGCCATGACGATCCGCCCGACCGCCGGGCTGCCGGTGAAGAAGACATGGTCGAAGGGCTGGTCCAGCAGGCGTTCGGCCACTTCGCGCCGCCTTCCACCACCGCCACCAGATCGGGCGGGAAGCAGGCCGCCACCAGCCGCGCGATCAGGGCCGAGGTCGCGGGCGTCATCTCCGACGGCTTGATCACCGCCGCATTGCCGGCGGCCAGGGCCGAGACCAGCGGGCCAAGCGCCAGCAGAAAGGGATAATTCCACGGCGCGATGATCAGGCAGGTGCCCTTGGCCTGCGGCGCGATCCGGGCGCTGGTGCCAAGCGCCACCAGCGTCGGCCACGCGCCGCGGCTTCATCCAGCGCCGCAGGTGTGGCGCGCATGACGGATTTCCTGCAGCACCGGCAGGATTTCGGTCAGCACCGTCTCGGGCGCTAAACTTGCCGAAATCCGCCTGCAAGGCCGCGATGATCGACCCTTCCTCGGCCTTCACCGCCGCCGCCAGCCGGTCCAGCGCCGCCCGCCGCTCGGCCTGCCCGAAACTCACCCGCCGCGCGTCACTGCCCGCGCGCTGCGCCGCGACCAGCGCCGCGATGCCCTCGCTGTCCATGCCACCCGCTCCCCTTCGGATGCCCTGCTGCCTTGATACGCCGCCCGGCGTGGCTGAACAGCCCATGCGCGCCGTGACGCTGCGTGACGCGACAGATGCGGTGCGGCGTGACCCGCAAATTCCTTCGAAGGAATTTGCAATTTCGTTCGAGCGAATTGCCCGGCTTCTTCGAAGAAGCCGGGTCCGGGCAGGCCGCCTCAGCGTGACGCCTTTCCTCGATCCCCGAAGTGCCCTCGCGCCGGGCGAGTTCCGCCTCGACATCGCCCAGGCTCACCCCCGCGCCGCCAGCATCACCAGCAGGTGATAGAGCACATCCGCCGCCTCGGCGGTCAGCCGGGCCTTGTCGCCCTTCACCGCCTCGATGATGGCCTCAACGGCCTCCTCACCGAACTTCTCGGCGCATTTCTCCGGCCCCTTGGCGAAGAGCTTTGCGGTCCAGCTCGTCTCCGGGTCCGCCCCGCGCCGCGCCGCGATGGTTGCGGCCAACCGCTCCAGGGCACTCATGACAGCCGCACCGGAATGCCCGCCTCTGCCATGCGCGCCTTGGCCTCGGCAATGGTGTAGGTGCCGAAGTGGAAGATCGAGGCCGCCAGCACCGCCGAGGCATGGCCCTCCAGCACGCCTTCGACCAGGTGATCCAGCGTGCCCACCCCGCCCGAGGCGATGACCGGGATCGCCACCGCATCGGCGATGGCCCGCGTCAGCGGAATGTTGAACCCCTGCTTGGTGCCGTCGCGGTCCATCGAGGTCAGCAGGATCTCGCCCGCCCNCTTGGCCGCCACGGTGCGGGCAAACTCCACGGCGTCGATCCCGGTGGGCTTGCGCCCGCCATGGGTGAAGATTTCCCACCGTCCCGGTTCCACCGTCTTGGCGTCGATCGCCACCACGATGCACTGGCTGCCGAACCGGTCTGCCGCCTCGGCCACCACATCCGGGTCGGCCACTGCCGCCGAGTTGAAGCTGACCTTGTCCGCCCNCGCCAACAGCAGCGCCCGCACGTCCTGCGAGGTCCGCACCCCGCCGCCCACCGTCAGCGGCATGAAGCACTGCTCGGCCGTGCGCGTCACCAGGTCGAACATCGTGCCGCGGTTTTCATGCGTGGCGTGGATGTCCAGGAAGCACAGCTCGTCCGCCCCCGCCGCATCATAGGCGCGCGCGGCCTCGACTGGGTCGCCGGCGTCGATCAGGTTCACGAAATTCACGCCCTTCACCACGCGGCCATCGGCCACGTCCAGGCAGGGGATGATGCGGGTCTTCAGCATCGGGCATCCTTTCGGCTGCACCGATAGACTGTTTCTGGTGGCGATTCCAGTCATGCTGGGCAGGCGCGCGGCAGGAGTCGAGGGACGGCAATGCGGTATCTTCTGGCCTGTCTTTGCCTGGGGGCGATTGGCTATTTCGGATCGGAGGCGCTGTTCTGGACGGCGCCGCCGGACGATCTGTCGTTGCCCACCCTGGTGGCCACCATTGCCATCTATGCGCTGGCAGGCTCGGTCGGGCTGTCGGCGGTGCTGGTGACCGGCTGCAGCGGTTGGCCCGGCCTGTTTCTGGGCGGGGCGCTGATGGGCATGTCCGTCGAGGGTGCCGTGGTCTCGACCATGTACGACGCCTTTCCGCTGCAACTGGTCTGGACGCCGCTCGCCTGGCACGCGCTGCTCACGGCCGGAGCGGTCTTCGGCCTGGCGCGGCGACTGGCAGGCGGACCGGTGTGGCGGCAGATCGGCGCCCTGCTCGTCCTTGGCCTGGCCTTCGGGCTTTGGGGCGGCTACTGGCCGACCGAGCGCACCGGCCTGGTCCTTGACGATCTTACTCGACCGGCGGCTACCTGTGCGGCACCGGGCTTCTGGCGCTGATCGGACAGGCGGGGCTGGACCGCATCGGCCCCTGACCCGCCCGCGCCGGGCGGTGCTTCTGGCTTCCCGGTCGCGGTGGCGCTGCTCTGGGGCATTGGCAGCGTGCTTGCGCCATCACCGCTGCGTCTCGCCGGTCCCGTCATGGTAAGCCTGACCTTCTGGGTGATGTGGCGGCTTGGCCGCCGCCCGGCCAGGCCGCTGCGCCTTGCCCCGGCCCCGGTCTGGCGCCACGCGCTGGTGCTTGTGCTGCCGGTCACCACCACGATGGTTGCCGCCGGGCTCTGGCATCTGGCCGGACCCCTGCCCAGCAACCTGCCGATTGCCCTGGGCTCGGGGCTGGTGGCGCTGGTGCTGTGGGCGACCTTGCTGGGACGCGCCTACCGCAGCGCCACCAGCGCCTCGCCCAGATCCAGCGCGCCGTCATAAAGCGCCCGGCCAGAGATCGCCCCGGCGATCACACCGGTATCGCGCAGCGCGATCAGGTCGGACAGCCGCGACACGCCGCCCGAGGCGATGACCGGGATCGACACGGCATTCGCCAGCGCCACCGTCGCCTCGATGTTCGGACCCTGCATGGCGCCGTCGCGGTCGATGTCGGTGTAGATGATCGCCGCCACCCCGTCGTCCTGGAAGCTGCGCGCCAGGTCCACCGCCCGTTCCTCGGTCTCGTCCGCCCAGCCATGGGTGGCGACGCGGCCGTTGCGCGCGTCGATGCCCACGGCGATCTGGCCGGGGAAGGTCTTCGCCGCCTCGCGCACCAGCTCCGGCTTGTCCACCGCGACCGAGCCCAGGATGATCCGCGACAGGCCCTTTTCCAGCCACATGCCGATGGTCGCCATGCTGCGGATACCGCCGCCCAGCTGGCAGGGCACTTTCACGCGGGCAAGGATCGCCTCGACCGCCGCGCCGTTCACCGGATGGTAAGCAAAGGCGCCGTCCAGGTCCACCAGATGCAGCCACTGGCAGCCCGCTTCGGCAAAGGCTGCCGCCTGCGCCGCCGGATCCTCGCCGAACACCGTGGCGGCCGCCATGTCGCCGCGCAAGAGGCGCACGCATTTGCCGTCTTTCAGATCAATGGCCGGATACAGGATCATCTCGCCCTCCCTGGCTGGTTTGCCTTCCCTTGCCACGGCGCGGAACACTTGCCAAGACGCGAGGTCACCCGAGTCGTGACCCGGCGTCACACTTGCCTGCTAGCGGTAACAGGATGGATGCTTTTTCCGCAACGAGGGAGGAAAGCGATGCAAATTCTCAAGTCGGCGGTGATTCTCGTGCTTTCGGCCGGTGCCGCCCTTGCGGACCCGGTCGAAGGCATGTGGCGCACCAAGGCCGATGACAACGGCAACAGCGGCCTGATCCAGATCACGCCCTGCGGCGATGCCTTCTGCGGCAAGCTGGTGAAGGCCTTCGACAGCGTAAGGAATGGGCCTCGCCCAATGTCGGCAAGAAGATCGTCTGGGACATGAAGCCCGAAGGCGACGGCGCCTATGGCGACGGCAAGGTCTGGAGCCCGGACCGCGACAAGACCTATGACGCCAAGATGCAGCTGAACGGCAACAAGCTGTCGGTGTCGGGCTGCGTTCTGATGATCTGCCGCGACGGCGGCACCTGGACGCGGGTGCAGTGACGCGGGAGCCGTGACGCAAGGGGCGCCCGAAGGCGCCCCCGTTCCGTCAGGGCTGCTGCCTCAGCCCGGATGCTGTTCCAGTTCGCAGATCGCGGCCTTGTCCAGCGCCGCGGCACTGCTTACCAGCGACATCTCGACCAGCTTGGTGCCGTCCTGGGTCAGCGTCAGGCTGTTGCCCTTCACCAGCGCATACAGCACCGCCGGATCCTTGAACGGCACCTCGATGCCCTTCATCTCGCCCACGTCGGCGCCCTTCGATTCGGCGTCGATCCCCGCGCCGCCGTCCACCGAGTAGTTCAGGACGTACTTCTTGTCCTTCTCGAATTGGCTCCACGCCGGATTCACGACAGCCAGAACACCTTCCTTGCCCTTCTCGCGGAAGCCGACCCGCAGCAGGCTGCCGTCGCTGTAGGCCACCTGCGCCAGGCAATTGTTGTCGTGGTTCGGGTCGATCAGGATCACCCAATCGCCTTCCGTGCCCCATTCGGTCAGGTCCAGCGCCAAGGCCGGTGCGGCAACCGTCGCCAGGACCAGCGGAAGAAGAGTGCGCTTCATGTTTGTCTCCTTGATTGCGTGGGGCTTCAGGCGAACCCGCCCCCGCCGCAATCCTAGGCTGAGGCGCCAGGCGCCGCTTCGCCGCGGCGACAAGCCCGCGCTCAGGGCCGCCAGCGCAGGAAGTTGGCGATCAGCCGCAGGCCGGTGGCCTGGCTTTTCTCCGGGTGGAACTGGGTGCCGACGATGGTGCCGCGGCCCACGATGGCGGTGACCGGCCCGCTGTAATCGACATGGGCCAGAAGATGCGCCGGGTCGTCGACGCGGAACTGGTAGGAATGCACGAAATAGGCATGGTCGCCGGTTTCGATGCCCGCCAGCACCGGATGGGCCTGGTCGATGACCAGGTCGTTCCAGCCCATGTGCGGCACCTTGAGCCGCGGGTCAGCGGGCGCGATGCGCACCACCTCGCCGCCGATCCAGCCGAAACCGGCGGTATCCTCGTATTCGCGGCCCCAGCTGGCCAGCATCTGCATGCCGACGCAGATGCCCAGGAACGGCACGGCGCGCACCGTCACCGCCTCTTCGATGGCCTCGGCCAGGCCGCCATAGGAGCCAAGCGCCCGGCGGCAGGCCGNGAAGGCGCCGTCGCCCGGCAGGACCACGCGGGTCGCCCGCGCCACATCCTCGGGGCGCGAGCTGACCAGCACCTCGCCCGCGCCCACCTCCAGCGCCATGCGCTGAAAGGCCTTTTCGGCGGAATGCAGGTTGCCGCTGTCATAGTCGGCTAGAACGGTCAGGCTCATCGGAATGCCGCCCTTCGATGCAAGGATTTTCGAAAATCCTTGCAAATTTCTTCGAAGAAATTTGCCCCGGTGCTCACAGCGCGCCCTTGGTGCTGGGCAGCACGCCCGCCATGCGGGGATCGGGCTCCACCGCCTCACGCAAGGACCGCGCCACCGCCTTGAAAGCGGCCTCGGCAATGTGGTGGCTGTTCAGCCCGTGGATCAGGTCCACATGGCAAGTGATGCCGCCGTGAGTGGCCAGCGCCTGGAAGAACTCGCGCACCAGTTCGGTGTCGAAACTGCCGATCTTCGCGGTGGGGAAGGGGAGGTTCCACACGAGGTAAGGCCGCGCCGACAAGTCCAGCGCGCAGGCCACCTGCGCGTCGTCCATTGCCAGCCGGAAGGCGCCATAGCGGCGGATGCCCTTCTTGTCGCCCAATGCCTTCGCCAGTGCCTGGCCCAGGGTGATGCCCACATCCTCGACCGTGTGGTGGTCGTCGATATGGGTATCGCCCTTGGCGCGCACCGTCAGGTCGATCAGCGAATGCCGCGCCAGCTGGTCCAGCATGTGGTCGAAGAAGCCCACGCCGGTCTGGCAGTCGTAGCGTCCGGTGCCGTCCAGGTTGACGGCCACCTCGACCGAGGTCTCGGCGGTGGTGCGGGTGACGCTGGCTTGGCGCATGGCGGCTCCTGTCGCTGACGGCGCCTTATAGGGCGGGCGCGCGGCGCAGGGCAAGCCGCGGGGTCACTCGCCGCGCAGGGTCTTCTGGACGGTGGCGAACAGCGCGTCGTTGCAGGCCAGCACCGAGCCCGATTCCAGCGGATCCTGCCCTTCGCGCAGGCCCGAGACGAAGCCGCCCGCCTCTTTGACCAGGATCAGCCCGGCGGCGATGTCCCAGGCGTGAAGTTCCCGTTCCCAGAAGCCTTCGTAGCGGTAGGCGGCGACCCAGGCGAGGTCCAGCGCCGCGGCACNCCACCGGCGCACCCCGGCGCAGGNTGGCATCAGCCGGGCCAGGTCCTGCATCATGGCGGGCAGGGTGGACTTGGCGCCGAAGGGGATGCCGGTGGCAAAGACCGCCTCGTGCAGCTGGCNGCGCCNCGAGACACGCAGGCGCCGGTCGTTCATCCAGGCACCCTGGCCCTTTTCCGCCCAGAAGAGTTCATCCTTCGCCGCGTCGAAGATCACNNAGGCGACGATCTCGCCCTTGTGCTCCAGCGCGATCGACACCGCCCAGTGCGGCATGCCATGCAGGAAGTTGGTGGTGCCATCCAGGGGATCGACGATCCAGCGCCGCGTCGGGTCGGCCCCTTGGCCTTCGCCGGTTTCCTCGCCCAGCCAGCCATAGGTCGGCCGCGCGCCAAGGAGTTCCTCCTTGATGATCCGCTCGGCCTCGCGGTCGGCCTTCGAGACAAAGTCGCCGGGCCCCTTGGACGAGACCTGCAGGTTCTCGACCTCGCGGAAGTCCTTGACAAGCGAGCGGTAGGCCTTGCGGGCGGCCTTGATCATCAGGTTCAGGTTGGCGCTGGCGACCATGGCGGGCTCCGCATCTCGGTGAAGCCGCCCCCATAGCCGAGGCAGGGCCGGAAGGAAAGGGGGCCTCCGCGCTCGCCGACCGGTCGGGGAGGAGGCATCAGCAAAATCAGACGCTTGTGCCGCCGGTTTCGGGTTTGTCAAACGGCGCGCGGCCAGGGCCGCGCAAGCCCTTGCGCCCTGGCGCCTGCGAAGGGCAGGCGCCAGGGCAGGGGGCGTCCCGCCCCCGTCGCCGCGAAGGGCGGCGACTCCCCTGGGAGTATTTCGGCAAAGAAGAAGCTCGGGAGTTGCGGGCGCAGGGGAGGGTGGCAGGATGGTGCCATGAAACACGCCTTTACGCGCGAACGCCGCCTGGCCCTGTCTCTGCCCTGCTTCGCTGAAGCAGGGCTGGCCGGTCACATTGTCGGACAGCCCATGACCCGCGCCCGTGGCGCGATCCCTTGTCATCTGAAAGCTGTCCCATGTCTGTCCTGTCGCTCCGCTCTGTCGGCCTGATCCTTGCCGAGCCGCTGTTTTCCGACCTGTCCTTGTCTCTCGTCCCCGGTGCCCGCCTGGGGTTGGTCGCCGCGAATGGTCGCGGCAAGTCGTCCCTGTTGCGGCTCATNGGTAACCAGATCGAGCCCTCGTCCGGCCAGATCACCCGCGCCCGCGGCCTGACCGTCGCGCTGGTGACGCAGGACCCCGACCCTGCGCTGGCCGCGCTGTCCTTCCGCGATGCGGTCGGGCGCGGCCTGCCCGGCGATGGTTCGATGGACTGGCGGGTGGACGTGGTGCTGGACGACCTGTCTGTGCCGTGGGAGCTGCGCGACGTGGCCTTCGGCGCCCTGTCCGGCGGCTGGCAGCGCACGGCCCTGCTGGCGGCGGCGGCGGTGCATGAGCCGGACCTTTACCTCCTGGACGAGCCCACCAACCACCTGGACCTCGCCCGCATCGGCGTGCTGACGCGCTGGCTGGCGGCCCTGCCGCGCGACACCGCGGTGATCGTCGCCAGCCACGACCGCGCCTTCCTGGACGAAGCCACCACGTCCACCCTGTTCCTGCGCCCGTCGGCCAGCCGCAGCTTCGCGCTGCCCTATTCCCGCGCCCGCGCCGCACTGGACGAAGCCGACGCCGCCGATGCCCGCGCCCAGGCCAACGACCTGGCCCGCGCCGAGCAGCTGCGCAAGCAGGCGGCGAAGCTGAAGAACATCGGCATCAACTCGGGGTCCGACCTGCTGGTGGTCAAGACCAAGCAGCTGACCGAACGCGCCGAGAAGATCGAGGCCGCGGCCCGCGCCGTCCACCGCGAAGGCTCCAGCGGGGCGATCCGGCTGAGCCATGCCGCNAGCCACGCCAAGGCGCTGGTCACGCTGGCCGATGCCGCCATCACCGCCCCCGACGGTAGGCTCCTTTACCGCACCGGCGCGAAATGGATCGAGCCGGGTGATCGCATCGTCCTCTTGGGCGCCAACGGCGGCAAGACCCGGCTGGTTGAGGCGGTGCTGGCCGCCTGCAAGGGCGCGCCCGGCGCCATCCGCGCCGCGCCCTCGCTGGTGCTCGGCCATGCCGACCAGGCGCTGTCCCTGCTCCCCCAGGGCCACCCCTTCGACCTGATCTCCGCCTTCGGCCAGGCCGACGCCCCCACCCGCAGCCTGCTCGTAAACGTAGGCATCCGCGCCGACCGCCAGGGCAAACCGCTCGGCCCCCTGTCCGGCGGCCAGAAGGCCCGGCTTGCCATGCTGATGCTGCGGCTGATGCGCCCCAACTTCCACCTGCTGGACGAACCCACCAACCACCTCGACATCGAGGGCCAAGAGGCGCTGGAGGCCGAACTGACCGCGCCCCAGGCCACCTGCCTGGTGGTCAGCCACGACCGCGGCTTCGTGCGCGCCATCGCCAACCGCTTCTGGCTGATCGAGGGCAAGAAACTGACCGAGGTCAGCGGCCCCGAACCCTTCTTCGCCGCCGAACTGGCGCGGGGCTGACGCAAGCCCCCGTCCGTGTAGCCTGCCGGGCAGGAGGTGCCGATGCGCTGCCTGCCCGCCCTTTGCCTGGCGCTGTGCCTGCCCGCCCCGGTGGCGGCGAGACCTGCCGCATCGCCCTGGCCCTGGCGATGGATGTCTCGCGCTCGGTCGGCGGCCGCGACTACCGCATCCAGACAGGTGGCCTCGCCGATGCCCTGATGGACCCCGCCGTGCGCCGCGCCTTCCTGTCGGGCGACGCGCCGGTGGCCTTTGCACTGTATGAATGGAGCGGNCGTCGCCGACAATCCACCATCGAAGACTGGGCGATGGTCCGCGACGAAGCCAGCCTCGACGCGCTGGCCGCCCGCATCCGCGCGCTGGCCCGCCCGGACGACCGCCACCTCACCGCCCTCGGCGCCGCGCTCGACTACGGGCTGGACCTGATGCGCCGCGCGCCGGACTGCCGCCGCCTTGTGCTGGATGTCGCGGGCGACGGCCAGAACAACGAAGGTCCATCGCCCGCCCGCTCCTACGCCCGCGAGGACTGGAGCGGCATCACGGTCAACGGCCTCGCCATCGGCGAACACGAAAGCCAGCTGCCGCAATACTTCGCCCGCGAAGTCCTGCACGGCCCCGGCGCCTTCGTCGAACTGGCACCCCGGCAATCCGACTTCCCGGCAGCGATCCGCAGGAAGCTGATCCGCGAGCTGACGGATCAGGTGGCTGAGGCCCGCTCCCAGGACTTGCCGGGGTAGGGGAATGCCTCCCCTCGCCCCGGCGAAGGCCGGGGCCTCGCCCGCCACCGCGGGCCCACCGATCAAACGCGCCCTCACCCTCACGGGAGAAGAGGGCAGAGGAAGTGGCTTGACGCCAAAACACCCGGCCAGCTCATCCGGCCGCCGTAGGATGGGCAATCCTGCCCATCCCCTCCCCGCCGCTTACACCCAGTCGTCCGTCGTCACGATCAGGTCGGCCAGCGTGACCGAGGCCGGATCGGCCAGCCCATAGATCGTCACCCGATCCGTCCCCCAGGACAGCACCAGCCGAGAGCCGATCACCGCCATCGACACATCCCCGGTCGCCACCCCGGACAGGTAGATATGGTCGGTCCCAACGGTGAAATTCTCCACCCGGTCCACGCCTGACCCGCGGCAAAGACGAACAGGTCATCCCCCGCACCGCCGATCACCCGGTCGCCACCTGTGCCGCCCTCCAGCCGCGAGCCACCATCGCTCGCCGCCAGCCGGTCGTTCTTAAGCGCCGCCGTACAGATAGTCGCGGTCCTCCCGCCATACAGGTTGTCGTTACCGTCGTCGCCCCAAAGATGATCGCCGCCCGCCCCGCCAAGTAGCCGGTCGTTCTCGGTGCCGCCACGATGTTGTCGTCCCCGCTTCGCCGAACAGCGTATCGTTGTCAAGCCCCAGCAGGGCATTGGCATTGCTGTTGCCAGTGATCCGGTTACCAAGATCGTTGCCGGTCCCCGCGATTGCATATGCCGCTTCACGCAGTGTCAGCATCTCCACGTTCGAGGAAAGGATCAGCGACACATACGAAAACACCAGATCGGTCCCCGCATCCACCGCTTCGTCCACTACGTCGGAAATGCTGTCCACGACATAGGTATCGCTGCCCAGACCGCGGCCAGATAATCGTCGCCGCTTCCCCTATCAACAAATCCTTGCCACCGGCCCCGTAAAGGGAATCCGTACCGCTGCCGCCCGATATGGTGTCGTGTCCCGCGAGCCCGACCAGACTGTCCGCGCCCAGGCCTCCGTACAGTTCGTCGCCAAACCCGGAGCCCGTAAGGGTGTCGTTGCCCGCGTTCCCGAAGAGTTGAGCTGACGAAAAGCTGAGTGCATAGATAAGGTCGTTGCCGGAGCCGGAGAAGAATGTCAGATTCTCAACGTAACTGATGTGGACTAGGAGGGGACTACCTCCAACGCTGGTGATGACCGACCATTCTTGGCTGCTGACGGACGTGGAACGGAGATCGAGATTTATTGCCGAGAAATCGATAACAGCGCTGTCGCGGCCGTAACCGGATGTGAACTGGAAACGTTCGAAGCCGTCCCCCGATGTGCCATCAGACAGCGTGAAGGTCCCTCCATAGGTAAACTGAAGTGTCAGTCCAGTGGCAAGTACATCGCCTCTATAGAGGTTCAAGAAATCGCTGTGGCTCCACCAAAAAGCGCGTCCGATCCGCGATTCGACATTACGGTGTCGTCGCCTTCCCCCGTAGATCGTGTCGGACCCACCCGCGTCATTGCCTCCCTGAAGGAAATCGGCACCCGCATTGCCGTGAATCTGAGCGGTGACAAAACCGCTCCCGTAGATCTCATCGTTTCCGGAGCCACCCAGAAAGACCAGATTCTCGACATCTCGAAGATGGGTGGAATTGGCATCATCGGCCAGCGAGCCACTGTCCACGATCCACTCCCCACCGGCGACCCGGCTACGGACTCGACTGCTCATAGCAGAATAATCGACCGTTGCGGTGTCGTTCCCCGCGCCCGCCAGAAACCAGTTGCCCGCAAAGGACGGCGCGAAATTCGCGCTGTCGTCGCCGCTGCCTGAATGGAACCAGACCGCCTCGAACCCGCTGCCAAAGGTACCATCTGACAGGGTAAACGCCCTCCGTATGTGATTTGCAGGGTAAGCCCGACCGTCAGGCTGGACCGATCAAGAACGAGGTAGTCGTTCCCGTTGCCACCGTACAATTCGTCGGCATCTTGGTTCGAACTAATGTAGTCGTTGCCATCGCCGCCATAGATCGTGTCAGAGCCGCCAGTAACGAGCGTGCCGCCGTAAAGGGCGTCGTCTCCGCCAAGCCCAAAATCAGGTCATCCTCATCGTCGTTGCCGAAGATCGTATCGTTGTCTGTATCGCCGCCGTAAGAGTCGCCATCTACTCACCCTAGATGAAAGCCCGGTGCCACGCTGGCAGTCTGTCCGATCCGAGTAAAGATTCTTTTGCCGCTCTGGATTCATTCGGCGCGCGGCGACGATTATCGCACAAATGTCCAATTCCGCCGCGTCGGGTTTGCAGAGTAAGCCGCCCCACCGGGAAAGCCCCAGGCAAAGGCCTGCGGGCCGATAGGAAATTGGCGCCCCCTCCCTGGTGGGGAGGGGTAGGGGAGGGCTTCCCCGGACAATCCTTAAGTCAAGTTAATTCTCGCCGCCAACCCATTGAAATCACTGGATCAGAAAAGCGTCCGAGCTCGGACGCCCCTCAGCCGTTGAACAGGAAGTGCAGGACGTCGCCGTCCTTGACCTCATAGGTCTTGCCCTCGACGCGGAACTTGCCCGCCTCCTTGGCCCCGGCTTCGCCATTGCNTTAAGCGATATAGTCGTCATAGGCCACGGTCTCGGCCCGGATGAAGCCCTTCTCGAAATCCCCATGGATCACCCCGGCCGCCTGCGGGGCCAGCGTGCCCTTCTGGATCGTCANGGCCCGAGCCTCTTTCGGCCCCACGGTGAAATAGGTCTGCAGCCCCAGAAGGTCATGCCCCGCCCGGATCAGCCGGTCGAGCCCGGCCTCGTGCAGGCCCATTTCCTCCAGGAACATCGCGGCCTCCTCGGCGGGCAACTGGGCCAGCTCCTCCTCGATGCGGGCCGAGATCACCACGGCCGCCGCCCCCTGGGCCTTGGCCATCGCGGCCACCCGGGCCGACTGGCTATTGCCCGAGGCGGCCGAGGCCTCCTCGACGTTGCAGACGTAGAGGACCGGNNCAACGGTCAGAAGCTGGAGAAGCCGCCAGGTGCGGGCGTCGTCCTCGGCGACCTTGACGGTGCGGTAAACGCCCGCCTCCAGCGCGGCCTGGGCCAGGGCGAGCAGGCGGTCCTGGTCCGCCGCCTCCTTGTCACTGCCCTTCAGCTTGCGCGCCAGGTTCGCCCGCCGCCGCTCGATCGACTNCAGGTCGGCCAGCATCAGCTCGGTCTCGATGGTCTCGGCATCGGCCACCGGGTCGATGCGGCCCTCGACATGGGTGATGTCCCCGTCTTCAAAGCAGCGCAGGACATGGGCGATGGCGTCGCATTCGCGGATGTTGGCCAGGAACTGGTTGCCCAGGCCCTCGCCCTTGCTGGCGCCGCGGACGANGTAAGCGATGTCGGCGAAGGTCATGCGGGTGGGGATGATCTGCTTGGACCCGGCGATGGCGGCCAGCTTGTCCAGCCGGGCGTCGGGCACGGCGACCTCGCCCACGTTGGGTTCGATGGTGCAGAAGGNGAAGTTCGCGGCCTGCGCGGCGGCGGTGCGCGTCAGGGCGTTGAACAGGGTGGACTTGCCCACGTTCGGCAGCCCGACGATACCCATCTTGAAGCCCATGGCGCTTGCCCTCCTGTGGCTGACGGGCCGCTCATAAGGGGCGGGGCGGCAAGGATCAAGGCTGGCCCGCCATGGTTGGCCCGGCTCGGGGCCTGCGGCCAGGCTGCAACGATGATCCCGACCAGCGGAGGCAGACCATGAGCTTTCCCCCTGTCTGGGCTTTCCCGGCCCCGCGCGCGAGTCGATGACGGCCAACGCGGCGATCCTCGGGGCCACCGACCTGCAGATCATGACCGGGGCGGAGGTGCCGCCGGACCAGCGGCCGCCGGGGGCGGCGGATCATGTGAGGCACACCCGGTTCTCGGCCGGGCCGGGGCGTCCTTGACGGGGCCGACTCGCCCGGGGAGGGCATGAACGGGCGGACCAGCACCGGGTCGGTCTTCCCTGCCGCCCCACGAAAGAGCGGGCCGAGGCGATCTTTGCGGCGCTGTCGAAGGGGGCAATGTCTTCATGCCGATGCAGGCCACGTTCTGGTCGCGGCTTTTGGCATGCTGACCGACCGCCGGGGCATGACCTGGATGATCCCGGTCGCCGAATAGATCGCGGCAGGGTCCGGGCGCCGAGGCTTGCGGCCTCAGCCTCGTCCCAGTAAGCAGCCAGGCCGCGCGCCAGGAACGGCACCGCCAGCAGCAGGCAGGCGGCCAGCACGAAGGCCATGCGCAGCCCGGCGCTGCCGGCGATGAAGCCGAAAAGCGGCGGGCCAAAGAAATAGCCGAAATAGCCGTACAGCGTGGCGCGGGCCACGGCGCGGGCGCGGGCGCTGTCAGGGGCGGCGCGTCCGACCAGCGAGAAGGCCGTGGGCGCGATCACCGATGAGCCGATGCCCATGACCACGAACCCGGCATAGGCCATGGCCGGGCTGGTGGCGGCGGCGGCGATCACCAGGCCGACCGCCGACACGCTTACCCCACCGCTCAGAAGGGCGGCGCCCGAGATGCGGCCCGACAGGCCCTGACCGGCAAGCCGGGCAAGGCCCATGGTCAGCGCCAATGCCGCCGGGCCAAGCGCGCCCGCGCCGGNGGCGGCGCCGAGGCTGGTCTCGATATGCAGCGCCGACCAGTTCTCGGCCGCATTCTCGGTCATGAAGGCGATCAGCACGATGACGCCGCCGATGAAGGGCACCGGCCCAAGCCCGCCGCCCCGGGTGCCGCCGGGTTTGCGCAAGCCGTGGATCGTGCCGTCGCGCTCCAGTGACATGAGCGCCATCACCAGCGCCGCGGCGGCAAGGCAGGCCATGACGGCCGAGGGCGGCCAGCCCGCCGCGCGCATGGCCCCGGTGGCCACAGCGCCGTAAACATAGCCGAAGGAATAGGCGGCATGGCAGAGGTTCATCAGGTGCAGGTTGCGCTCGGTCTCCAGCGTGGCGACGCGGGCGTTCATCAGCACATCGGTCAGGCCCGTGGTGGCGCCGCAGGTGGNCATGGCCAGCGGGAACAGCACAAGGCTGGCGGTCTGGCCGGGCAGGGCGAAGGCCAGCGCCATGGCCGCGGCAGACACCGGCAGGGCGACGCGGCCAAGCGCGGCGCCGATGCCGGGGGCCAGAAGCATGGCGATGACGGCCGAGATCGGCGTCATGAACAGGACAAGGCCCAACTGGGTTTCGCTGACCCCCAGCATGGTCTTGATGTCGGGCAGCGCCGCGGCATAGCCACNCCACAGCACGCCCATGGCGGCGAAGACCACGGCGGCGGGACGGGCGGCGGCAAGGGTGGGAAGGGCGGGCATCGGGCTCTCGGCTTGTCTGGGGAGCTAGCCCGGCAGGCGGGGCGCGGCAAGCCTGTCCCCGGCAGGGCTCGGCCGCTTTGCGACCGGGGGCAGTGATTTGGGTCTTTCCTTCGCGGCCAAGCGCGGCTATAGGCCCCGGTCGCGCCATGCACCCTTGGAGGATGGCGGACAAACCATATTGGAGAGACCTATGGCACGCGAGATCACTGATCTTCTGGCCGAGGTACGGACGGGGACAGGCAGNGGGGCCGCCCGTCAAGCCCGCAGAGAGGGCAACGTACCTGGCATCATCTACGGCGACGGGCAGGAGCCCCAGCCGATCCAGATGAACTACAACTACCTCCTGAAGCGCCTGAAGCAGGGCCGCTTCCTGCAGTCGCTGTTCAACCTGAAGGTCGAGGGCCAGCCCGACACCCATGTGATCTGCCGCGGCGTGCAGCGCGATGTCGTCAAGGACCTGCCGGTCCATGTCGATTTCATGCGCATCCATGACGAAAGCCGGATCAACCTGTTCATCCACGTCGAATTCGTGAACCACGACGCCAGCCCCGGCCTGAAGCGCGGCGGCACGCTGACCGTGGTGCGTCACGAAGTGGAACTGGAAGTGATGGCGGGCGACATCCCGGACCACATCACCGTGGACCTGACCGGCAAGGTCATCGGCGACGTCATCCACATCCGCGACATCGCCCTGCCGGAAGGCGCCCGCCCGACCATCGAGCGGAACTTCGTGGTGGCCAACATCGCGGCGCCGTCGGGCCTGGTGTCCTCGGAAGCCGAAGGCTGATCCTGCCCCATCGGGCAACGGGGGCGCGGTCCGGACGGACCGCGCCCTTTCATGCCTCGGCCGCGGCGCGGTGGGCCTGCCAGCGCGGATCTTCCCTCGGGTCGCGGCCCTGGGCCTGGGCCAGGCGGGCGACGTAATCCATGCAGCACAGGTGGTGCAGCCGCGCGACGCCCGGCAGGGCCATGGCCTGCGCATGAAGCGCGTCGAAGGCGGCGGCATGGCGCAGCGCCGATCNGTCCAGCACCTCGTTGCGGTCGCCGCGGGCATAGTAATCGTCGGTATAGCGATCACGCCCCGCCACCGGCGACAGCGTGCCCTTCTTCAGAAGGAAACTCTCGGGGTTGCGGACCATGTAGTGGTTGACCTGGGCGGTGGCATAGCTGGTCAGCGCGGCGGGCAGGGTGCGGATGCGGTCAGGCTGGGGCAGCCAGTCGGGAACCTCGCGCCCATCGGCATTGACCCAGGGCAGGTCGGGGGTCTCGGGGTCGGCAATTCCGACGGGGCCGTGTTCGCCAAGCGCGCGATAGCGGGTAAGCTTATGCACCAGCGACTTGACCCAGCGGTTCAACGCATAGCCTTCCGGCGCGGCCCGGCGGTGCAGGCGGTGGACAAGGCCATCCTGCCAGCCCGTCTGGCCATCGGCGCCGAACTGGCGCCAGTTGACCGAAATGCCAAGGACCGGGCGGCCGGGAACCGCCAGCAGGTCGTCAAGCTTGCCCGCACCGGTGTGGACCACCAGGAATTCGTCCACATCGCAGGTGAAGACCCAGTCGGCCCGCCGCACGCTTGGGTGCCGTTTGGCGGCGGCAAGCTTGGTCGGCGTGATGCGGCGACCGGGTGGAACGGTCACGTCGAGGTGGCTCAGCCAGCCCGCGGCCTGAAACGCGGCCAGCAGGTCAGGCGAGTGGTCGGTGCAGTCGTTGGTGACGACAAGGATGTCGGTGAAGCCAAGCAGGCGATACCAGGTGACCCATTCCACCAGGAAGGGGCCTTCGTTGCGCATCGAGGCGATGACAGTGCTGCGCATGGCGTCTCCCGCTGGTCCCGGGATGCTTGACCGCGGCGCGGCGCGCGTCAAGGAAGCCTCGGTGCGGCAGGAGGCCCGATGCGATGAAGCTCTTTGTCGGCCTGGGCAATCCGGGCGCGAAATANTCTTACAGCCGGCACAACATCGGCTTCATGGCGGTNCGGCGGATCGCGGCCGACCATGGCTTCGGCCCGTGGAAACGCGCCTTCAAGGGGCTGGTCAGCGAGGGCCGGTTGGGGGCCGAGAAGGTGGTGCTTCTGAAGCCCGAGACCTTCATGAACCTGTCGGGCGAGGCGGTGCAGGCGGCGATGGCCTTCTACAAGCTGGCGCTTACCGATGTGGTGGTGTTCCATGACGAACTGGATCTGGCGCCGGGCAAGCTGCGGGTGAAACAGGGCGGCGGCCATGCCGGGCACAACGGATTGCGCTCGATCCACGGCCATGTCGGCGAGGCCTATGGCCGGGTGCGCATGGGCATCGGCCATCCGGGCCACAAGGATGCGGTGGCCGCCTATGTGCTGCATGATTTCGCCAAGGCCGATCAGGACTGGCTGGACGACGTGCTGCGCGGCGTGTCGGACGGGGCAGTGGCGCTGGCCGAGGGCGATGCAACCCGGTTCATGAACGCGGTGTCGCTGCGCGTGGCACCGCCGCGGTCGTCCGGTGGGGCGGGCGAGGCGAAGCCGGTGGCGGCACCTGAGGCCCCAACGGCCCCAACGGCCCCGACAGAGGAGGCGAGATCGCCGTTGCAGCGCCTGGTGGACCGGTTCCGCTAAGGGCAAGTTTCTTCGAAGAAACATGCAAATTCCTTCGAAGGAATTTGCTGGCGGCTATTCCGGCGCGAGGCGCCAGCGGCTGACGGTGTCGGGGCCGAGGCGGTCTTGCGCCATCAGGCGCGGGCGCGGGGCCTCGGCCAATGCTGTCAGGCCAAGCGGGCCGAGCATCGGCTTGCCTTCGGCGCCAATCAGCGCAGCGCCCTGATAGAGCATCAGCTCATCGGCCAGCCCGGCGCGGATCAGCGCGGCGGCGAGGGTGCCGCCGGTTTCCGACAGGATGCGCGTCAGGCCGCGGGCTGCCAGCGCCTGCAGGGCGGCGGTCAGGTCGAGTCCTTGCGGCGTGGTGGCGACCTCGATCAGCTCGGCGCCGGTGGCGGCCCAGGCCGCGCAGGCGTCTTGCGGCGCTTCGGGGCCGTGGATCATCCAGACCGGAACCTCGCGGGCGGTGCGGCCCAGGCGGCTGGCGGGGGAATGGCGCAAGAGGCGATCCAGCACCACGCGCACCGGCTGCCGGGCCGCGCCCAGGTCGCGCACCGTCAGGTCGGGGTCGTCGGCCAGCGCGGTGGCCGACCCCACCATCACCGCATCGTGGCGCATCCGCAGCGCATGAACCGACCGGCGGGCCAAAGGTCCGGTGATCCAGCGGCTTTCGCCGCTGGCGGTGGCGATGCGGCCGTCCAGCGTGGCGGCAAGCTTCACGGTGACGAAGGGCAGGCCGCGGGTGACGCGCTTCAGGAAGCCCTCGTTGAGCGCTGCGGCTTCCGNCGCGCGGACCCCTTCGGTCACCTCGATGCCCGCGGTGCGCAGGATGGCATGGCCGCGGTAGGCGACGCGGGGGTCGGGATCGGTCAGCGCCGTCACCACGCGGGCGACACCGGCCGCCACCAGCGCCTCGGCGCAGGGCGGCGTGCGCCCATGGTGCGCGCAGGGTTCCAGCGTGACATAGGCCGTGGCGCCGCGGGCGGCGTCGCCGGCCTGCGCCAGCGCCATGGTCTCGGCATGGGGTCGGCCACCCGGTTGCGTCCAGCCGCGGCCAAGCACGCGGCCCGCCTTCACGATCACGCAGCCGACCGCCGGGTTGGGCCAGGTATTGCCCAGACCGCGCGCGGCCAGGGCCAGCGCGTGGTCCATGTGGGCGGTGTCGCTCACTCGTCCGCGGCGCCGCCGGGGCGGAGTTCCGACACGAAGCGGTCAAAGTCGTCGGCGGCCTGGAAGTTCTTGTAGACGCTGGCAAAGCGCACATAGGCCACGGTGTCGATCCGGGCCAGGCTTTCCATCACGATGTTGCCGATCTCTTTCGACGGGATATCGGTCTCGCCCAGGCTTTCCAACCGCCGCACGATGCCGGAAATCATCTGGTCGATGCGTTCGGGGTCGATCGGGCGCTTCTGCATGGCGATGCGGATGGACCGCTCCAGCTTGGTCCGGTCGAAATCCTCGCGCTTGCCCGAGGATTTGATCACCACCAGGTCGCGCAGCTGCACCCGTTCATAGGTGGTGAAGCGCCCGCCGCAGGCCGGGCAGAAGCGGCGGCGGCGGATCGAGACGTGATCCTCTGCCGGACGCGAGTCCTTCACCTGGGTGTCGATATTGCCGCAGAATGGGCAGCGCATGCGCCTGTCCCCCGTCTTGCCTGAGTTCCGCCTGCCTTGGTCGCGGGGTTTCCCGTCATGACGCAAACTATAGGGGCAGGGGGCAGCACTAGGCCAGCGCGAAGTACCAGCCCCATGATGCAGGGGCCGGTGACTGTGGCCGGGCGGACTCAGATCAGCGCATGCGGCGGTCGTTGCGCACCGTCAGGCACAGCGATTGCGCCGAGGACACCGACTTTGATCCGCCGCTGCCGCCGATGGTGGCAAGGCCGGTGGAACTGGCGGCCCCCTGCGGCGACATCGAGAAGGTGATGCCCTGGCCCGACCGCCGCGGCGGCGGCGAGATGCGCCAGATGGTGCCGGTGTTGCGGCCAAGCACCCGCCCGGCATAGTCGTACGGCGCACCAGGCATTGGCATCGGACAACTGGCCGCGCGGCCGCACCTCGAACCGGCCGCCGCCGACATCCTGGACCACGAACCCGTTGGTGGCGACAAAGGCCGCGGCCAGCGAGGCGGCCGCCAGGGCTGCGGCAAGCGCAAGCACCAGCAGGCGGAAGGGGTGTGTCATGTCATGGGTTCCTTGTCAGTCGAGGCTCCAGCCGCGCGAGCCGGACACCCAGCACAGTTGCTGGGCCAGGGATGCGCTGACCGCTCCGGTTTCATTGCCGATCTGGGCCAGACCCGTTTCATAGTGCCGATCCGACGGCACGAGCGTGAACAGAATCGGATCGCCGCCGCGCTGCGGTTTGGGCGAGGCCCGCCAGATCGGGGTGGCGAAGGGCAGGCCCANGATTCTGATCACATAGTCGTNGGCGGCGCACCAGGCATTGGACGGGCCAAGCCGCCCGCGCGAATTCACCTGGAAGTGCAGGTCGTCGATGCGTTCCACGACAAAGCCGTTGGACGCAACCCAGGCCTGGGCCGGGGCGACAAAGGCGGCGGTGGCAAGCAGGGCGGATAGCAGAAGGGTGCGCATGGTTGCCTCGCTGGTTGATGCATCCTAGATGGTCCTTTCCCCGCGAAAAGGAAAGGCTTCCCGGCGTCAGCGCGCGCTGACACGGGCCGAAAACACCCGGATCAGCACCATGGCTATGACGGCACCGGCGGCGTTGAACACCAGGTCCAGCGCGTTGTTCACATAGCCGCCGACGTTGGTGTCGGGCGTCAGCGCCACCGCGGTGAACTCGATCATCTCGTTCAGCGCGCCCAGGCCCATGGCGCCGATCACCGGATAGACCGTGGCGATGCGGCTGCCGCGGGTGGCGGGGTGGGCTGTGACCAGCAGGTGCCACAACAGCCAGGCGGTGACGCCGAAGCCCCAGGCATGCACGGCCTGGTCGTATTTCAGGATCGTCCATTCGCCGGTGCCGGAAATGTGCCAGAGCGTCAGGTTGTACAGCACGTCGCCGCCGACGATCAGGTTGCCGCCCGCCATGTGGGCCAGCCCCCACAGCGTCAGCGCCCACAGCATCGACACCGGATAGGCCGCCGTCACCCGCGTGACGCCCACCAGCACGATCAGCACGGCCATCGTGCTTAANNGATAGACCAGGAATTCGGTGTTGCCGCGCCACCAGATCAGCGCGGCGAAGATCGCCGAATAGGCCAGCGTGAAGGCCAGCACCACAAGGTCGGCGCGCGAGAAACGGGACATGGCGGGTCTCCCACGGCAGGGCTAGAAGTGATCGTACTCGGTCACAGCAACAAAGCTGTCCAGCACCAGATAGACCAGCGCGGCACAGAACAGCGCCAGCGACAGGATGAACATCATCGCGGTGGCCCAGACATGTTCCAGCCGAAGGATGGCCATGGCGAAGGCCATGACGATCAGCAGGGTGGTGGTGATACCGGCGGCGATGCCGAAGAAGATCGAGCGCGACAGAAGACGGGTCCGGCGCCGCAACCGGTCGATATCCGGTTTCAGGAAGGCGCGGTCCGGATCGTCCGNGGGAATGGCGTTCAAGGACCGGATGCGGTCGATGACACCGGCTTGCCGGGTGTGCAGCATCGACAGGAAACCCGCCACCGCCCCCAAAAGGAAGGATGGCGCGACGACCTGCGAGATGATCTGCGACAGGTGGTCGATGCTGCCAGGTTCGACGGCCAATCTCATGCTCCCGTTCCGATGCGCGGACCCTAGCCTCCGGCCTGCCCTGCCGCAATCGCTGTGGCTGGACGTCGCGGCATTTCGGGCGAGTTTGGCGGAAGGAGGCCGAAAAATGACCCTGATCCTGCCCTTTGTCGTGACACTCGCCGTTCTGGTCGCCCTGGATGCGGCCATGCTGGGTCTGGCTCTGGCGCCACTGTTCATGGCGCATATCGGCCCGATCATGGCCGATCCCATGCGGGCCGCGCCAACNGTTCTGTTCTATCCGGCCTATGCTGCCGGGCTGGTCTGGCTGGTCAGCCGTCCCGCGCTGCGCGAGGGTCGGGCGGTGGTGGCCCCGGCGGCGGTGGTGGGCGCGATGGCCTATGGCACGTTCGAGCTGACCAATTATGCGATCCTGCGCGACTGGCACCTGTCGATGGTGGTGGCAGACATGGCCTGGGGCACGGTGCTGACGGCGGTATCGGCCTGGGGCGTGGCGGCGGCACGGCGGTGGGGATAGCCGCTTGTCAGCGCCGCGGGCTTGGGCCATGGGAAGGGCAGGACCGGAGGGCAGCATGATCGTCTATGGCATTTCCACCTGCGACACCACCAAGGCGGCGATCAAGGCGCTGCAGCGCGACGGTCGGGACGTCACCTTCCGCGACATCCGCGCCGAACCGCTGAGCGAGGCCGAGATTGCCGAGATCGTCAGCCACCTGGGCAGCGGCGTGGTGAACAAGCAGTCCACGACCTACCGCAGCTTCAGCCCCTTCCTGCGCGAGGCCGAGGCCGAGGCGCAGATCGCGGCGCAGCCGACGGTGATGAAACGCCCGGTGATCCGGGATGGCAATGCCTGGCATCTGGGCTGGGATGCGGCCGTGCAGGCGGAACTTGGGGTGTGACACCGTAGGATGGGCAATATTGCCCATCCTACCGGTGCAACGGCAGCATGCCGCGGGAAACAATCCCCGACAGTTGCCCGCGACAGTTGCCCGCATGGAAACAGTGAATGCGGGGAAACAATCGCAACCACGCGGTCCGCGCCGGGGCGGATCGCGCCGGTCAGGTCATCGGGCCGTCAAAGCAGGCGCAGGTCGCTGGCCGACGAGCGGCCATCGCGGCCGGACTGCAGTTCGTAGCCGATCTTCTGGTTGTCGTTCAGGCCCTTCAGCCCGGCGCGTTCCACCGCCGAGATATGCACGAACACGTCCTTGCCGCCATCGTCGGGGGCAATGAAGCCGTAGCCCTTGGTGGAGTTGAACCATTTCACGGTGCCGGTCGGCATTCCGTCGTCTCCTATGTCAACCTTCCCGCAGCACCATTGCCGCAGGCCGTGCAACCAGGTCTTCGAGCGGTCCGGCTGCCTTGCGGGTCGGGAGGCGGTCGAAAGGTCTGTCGTCACTGCTCGGAAGCATGCCGAATCGTTGCCGAAAATCAAGGGCGATTGCGGCACCATGTCGCGGGAGCCGCCCCAGGGGCGGCCCCGCGGCCTGTGGACGGCGCTGTGGCGGGCGTCAGTGCCCGGATGGCGGCAGGGCAGCCAGGCCGAATTCGGCAATCGCCTCAGCCAGGGTCTTCGTCTCGGTGCGGGTCTCGCCCAGACGGCGGATCGAGACAGTCTTGTCCTCGACCTCCTTCAACCCGATGGCCAGGATCACCGGCACCTTGCCCACCGAATGCTCGCGCACCTTGTAGTTGATCTTCTCGTTGCGCACATCGGCCTCGGCNNGGACCCCCGCCTTGCGCAGCTCGGCGACCACTTCATGCACATAGGCGTCGGCGTCCGAGACAATCGAGGCCACCACCACCTGCCGCGGCGCCAGCCAGAACGGCAGCTNTGCGGCATAGTTCTCGATCAGGATGCCGATGAAGCGCTCGAACGAGCCCAGGATGGCGCGGTGCAGCATGTAGGGCCGGTGCTTGGCGCCGTCCTCGGCCACATATTCCGCGCCAAGCCGGGTGGGCAGGTTCGGGTCCACCTGGAAGGTGCCGCACTGCCATTCGCGCCCGATGGCATCGGTCAGCTTGAAATCCAGCTTCGGCCCGTAGAACGCCCCGTCGCCGGGGTTGATCTCATACGGCAGGCCAAGGTGCTGGATGGCCGCCGTCAGCGCGCCTTCCACCTTGTCCCACTGCTCATCCGTACCGATGCGGACATCGGGGCGGGTGGACAGCTTGATGTCGAACTTGTCGAAGCCGAGGTCGCGGTAGACCGAGGACAGAAGCGCGATGAAATTCGCGCATTCGCTTTCGATCTGGTCGTCGGTGCAGAAGATATGCGCGTCATCCTGCGTGAAGCCGCGCACCCGCATCAGCCCGTGCATCGAGCCGCTCGACTCATAACGGTGGCACGACCCGAATTCGGCCAGCCGCAGCGGCAGGTCGCGGTAGGATTTCAGCCCCTGGTTGAACACCTGCACATGGCAGGGGCAGTTCATCGGCTTCAGCGCGTTGATGCGCTTTTCCTTGGCGCCCTCTTCATCGACCTCCACGATGAACATGTTCTCGCGGTAGGCCTCCCAGTGGCCCGACTTTTCCCACAGGATGCGGTCCACCACCTGCGGCGTGCGGATTTCCTTGTAGTNGGCATTGCGCAGCCGTCCGCGCATGTAGTCTTCCAGCGACCGCCAGATCTGCCAGCCGTTCGGGTGCCAGAACACCATGCCCGGCGCTTCGTCCTGCAGGTGGAACAGCTCCATCTCGCGGCCGATCTTGCGGTGGTCGCGCTTGGCGGCCTCTTCCAGCATGGTCATGTGCGCCTTCAGGTCGTCGCGCGTCTTGAAGGCCAGGCCGTAGATGCGCTGCAGCATGGGGCGGCTGGCATCGCCCAGCCAGTAGGCCCCGGCCACATGGGTCAGCTTGAAGGCATCGGNTGGCACCTGGCCGGTATGCTGGAAATGCGGGCCGCGGCACAGGTCCTGCCAATGCCCGTGCCAGTACATGCGGATGTCCTGATCCTCGGGGATGCGGTGGATCAGCTCGACCTTGAAGGGCTCGTTCTTCTCTTCATAGAAGCGGATGGCGTCGGCACGGCTCCAGACCTCGGTCTTCACCGGGTCGCGGGCGTTGATGATCTGCTTCATCCGCGCCTCGATGAGCCCGAGGTCTTCCGGCGTGAAGGGCTCGGCGCGGTCGAAATCGTAGAACCAGCCATAGTCGCGCACCGGGCCGATGGTGACCTTCACGTCCCGCCAGATCTCCTGCACCGCCCGCGCCATGATATGGGCGAGGTCGTGCCGGATCAGTTCCAGCGCCTGGGGCGCGTCCTGCATGGTGTGGATCGAGATGCTGGCATTGCCGGTGATCGGCCATTGCAGATCCCAATGCGCGCCGTTCACCGTGGCCGAGATCGCCTTCTTGGCAAGGCCGGGCGAGATCGAGGCCGCGACCTCGGCAGCGGTCACGCCNNAAGCGTAATCGCGGATGGCTCCATCGGGAAATGTCANGGAAATCTGGCTCATGGGCTCCTCGTCGGTTTGGCGCCCACGGAACGCCCGGTTGCGGGTATGGTGGCGCTTCTTGGCAAGGGGTGGGGAAAGTCAACGGGGGCGGCGACGCTGCTGCGACGCTGCCATGACCGCGGCCATTGCCGCGGGCACAGCGGAACGCCGATGAAGTGACCGCCCGTGCGCCCCAAGCGCACGGGCCGCGCCTGCCTGCCCCTTGGCAGGCGCGAAGACGCGCCCGCCCAGGCAGGCGCGCCCCGTGCTTCAAGCGTCCGGGGATATCTGCCACCCCCTTGGCGATTTGCTGGCAAATCGCCAACGCGCCGGGTCGGCGTCCACTGGACGCCGCCCTGATCGGCGCGAAAGAAGGAAGGCAAAGGCGCAACTTGCTGTCGCATCCCCCTCTGGCACCCTGACCCCCGTCAGGAGGCCCGCCATGCGCACATTCGCCGAAATCCTCGACCTCGCCGCCGCCCGCAAGGGCGCGCCGAAGGTGCTGGCCGCCGCGCCGGTGCCGAAAACCGCCGACGAACTGGCCGCCATCCCCGACCGCGACTGGCTGGCCGCCATGGCGCGCGGCATCTTCCAGGCGGGCATCAGCTGGAAGGTGGTCGGCACCAAATGGCCCGGCATCGAAGAGGCCTTCCAGGGCTTTGACGTGGGCCGCGTCTCGATGCTGGACGAGGATGCCATCGACGCGCTTCTGTCCGACACGCGGGTGATCCGCTCGGGGCCGAAAATCCTGGCGATCCGCGACAACGCCGCCTTCATCCGCGAGGTCGCGGCCGAGGTAGCAGTTTCGGCCGCAAGATCGGCGACTGGCCTACCGGATTACGCGGGCCTTATCGACTGGCTGGCCAAGAAGGGCAGCCGCCTGGGCGGCTCGACCGGTCCCTACATGCTGCGCGCCATGGGCAAGGACAGCTGGATCCTGTCGGACGACGTGGTGAAGCGGCTGGTGGAGGAAGGCGTCATCGACGGCCCGCCAACCTCGCGCAAGGCGATGGCGGCGGTGCAGGCGGCGTTCGACCGCTGGCGGGCCGAAAGCGGGCAGGGCCTGACCACGATCAGCCGGGTGCTGGCGCAAAGCATCGGCTGACAGGCGACCCCGCCCCGGCGAAGGCCGGGGCCTCGCGGCCCCAAGCCGACGGTTCCTTTCCGGTTCCCGCCACGCTAGGGCTAAACGCAAAGGGAGGCCGCAATGCCCGAATTTCTGACCACGCCGCAGGGGCGGCAGATCGCTTTCGACCGCTTGCCCGGCACGGGGCCGGGTGTGGTGTTCCTGCACGGGCTGAAATCCGACATGGAGGGCACCAAGGCGGTTTTCCTGAGGGATTGGGCGCGGGACACGGGCCGCGCCTTCCTGCGCTTCGACTGTTCCGGCCACGGCCAGTCCTCTGGCCGCTTCGAAGACGGCGCCATCGGCGACTGGTTTCAGGATGCGCAGGCCGCCATCGCCGCGCTGACNAGAGGGCCGCAGGTGCTGGTCGGCTCCTCCATGGGCGGCTGGCTGACGCTACTCTTGGCGCGGGAGATGCCGGACCGCATCGCCGGGCTGGTCACCATCGCCGCGGCGCCGGATTTCACCGAGGATTCGATGTGGTCGGGCTTCTCGGAAGCACAGCGTGCGGCGCTTCTGCGCGACGGACGGGTGGAATTGCCCTCGGACTATGCCGACCAACCCTATGTGATCACAAAGCGCCTGATCGAAGACGGGCGCCAGCGGCTGGTGCTGCGCACGCCCCTGGACCTGCCCTTCCCGGTGCGCTTCCTGCAAGGCACCGCCGATACCGATGTGCCGCCCGCCGTGGCGCTGCGGCTGCTGGACCATGCCACCGGGCCGGACCTGCGGCTGACACTGGTGAAGGGAGCCGATCACCGTTTTTCGACACCGGACTGCCTGGCGCTGATGACCGATGCCGTCACGGAAGTGCTTACCGCACCTGAGGCGCGGGCCGGATCAGATCAGTTCGACGCGGCGAGGCTGATCTTGGCCTTGCCCTTCACGGAGGCTCGACCGCAGCTGCGGGCGCGGGCGGCGCGGAATTGGCGTCGATGAAGTTCAGCACCAGCGGGCGGATGTTCAGCCGCCAGGACTTGCTNNTAACGAAGATGCCGTAATGGCTTACGCCCGGCTCCAGATGGGCGGCCTTCTTCGAGGCAAGCAGGTTCGTCAGCAGGTCCAGCGCGGCCAGGCACTGGCCGGGGGCCGAAATGTCGTCGCTCGCGCCTTCGACCACCTTCACGGCAACCTGGGTGATCTTGCCCATGTCCACCGGCTTGCCGTTCACCGTGAAGGCGTTGCGCGCGATCTCGCGGTTCTTGAAGATGCGCTCGACGGTGGACAGATAGAACTCGGCGGTCATGTCCATGACCGCCAGGTATTCGTCGTAGAACCGGTTGTGGGCGTCGTGGTCGCTGGCTTCGCCGCGGGCGACGCGCATGATCTGTTCGCTGAAGGCCTTGGAATGGCGGTCGGCGTTCATCGCCATGAAGCTGTGCAGCTGCATCAGGCCCGGATAGACCAGCCGTCCGGCGCCCTTGTACTTGAAGCCGACGCGCTGGATCGCCAGCTGCTCCAGCTGGCCCATGGTGACGCGGCGGCCGAAGTCGGTCACCTCGGTTGCGGCGGCATCGGGGTCCACCGGCCCGCCGATCAGCGTCATCGACCGCGGCTGCGCCTCGGGGTCCTCGCCTACCAGATAGGCCACGGCGGCCAGGGTCAGCGGCACCGGCTGGCAAACGGCGATGACATGGGTGTCGGGGCCAAGGTGGCGCAGGAAATCGGCGAGGTAGAGCGTGTAATCCTCGACATCGAACTTGCTTGCGCTGACCGGAATGTCACGGGCATTGTGCCAGTCGGTGATGTAGACGTCACAATCAGGCAGCAGACTGTGGACGGTCGAACGCAAGAGCGTGGCATAGTGCCCCGACATCGGCGCCACCATCAGCACCTTCCGCGCCATGGGCGGGCGGCGGCGCACGAAGAACTGCACAAGGCTGCCGAAGGGCCGCTCCACCACGGTCTGCACGCCGACCAGGTGATCCTGCCCGTCCGGCCCGACGATGGACCGGATGCCCCAGTCGGGCTTGGCGACCATGCGGCTGAAGGTGCGCTCGGTGACCTCGCCCCAGGCGGCGGCAAGCGTGAGCATCGGGTTCATCGTCAGGGCAAAGGCGGGGTAGGACGCCATCGCCCGTGCCGTCGCTCCCAACCACTCGTTGGTATTGCGCGCACTTTCCATCAGGTCATAGGTCAACATGTAACGCATCGCGTCTCCTTCACCCGGCCGGGGCCTGCCAATTCGTCGCTTTCCTCCCAAGACCGGCGACGGTATGCTGTTCCAGCGGCAGGTTAGGGGGAAACATTAGCATGACAACGGACGAGAAGGACGCAGGACCAAGGTTGGAGCGGCTGAACGCCAACCTCGCCCGCGTCGAAGAGCTGTCGCAACGTCTTGTGATAGCGCTATCAAACCGCCGCCAGCACGATCCGGCGCTGCACGGGCCGTCGCAGGACGTCTATGTGAAGGCCGCGGCAGCCTATGTGGCAGAAATGATGCAAAACCCATCCAAGATTTTGGAGCATCAGATCAGCTACTGGGGCAAGACCCTGAAACATTATGTCGAGGCGCAGCAGGCCCTGGTGAAGGGCGAATTCAAGGCGCCGCCCGATCCCACGCCCAAGGACAGGCGATTCGCCAATCCGCTTTGGGAAACGCATCCCTTCTTCAACTATCTCAAACAGCAGTACCTCCTGAACGCCGAGGCGCTGACCGGTGCCGTGGGCTCGCTGGAAAAGCTGGAACCCGAAGACCGCCGCCGCGTGGACTATTTCACCCGGCAACTGGTCGACATGCTGTCGCCCACCAACTTTCTGGGCACCAACCCCGACGCGCTGGAAAAGGCCATCGCCACCGATGGCGAAAGCCTGGTGAAGGGCCTGGAAAACCTGGTGCGCGACATCGAGGTGAACCAGGGCGATCTTCTGGTCACCCTGGCCGACCGCGAGGCCTTCCACGTCGGCCAGAACATCGCCACCACCCCCGGCGACGTGGTCTACCGCAACCGCCTGTTCGAGCTGATCCAGTACCGCCCCACCACAGAAACCGTCCACAAGACGCCGCTGCTGATCTTCCCGCCCTGGATCAACAAGTTCTACATCCTCGACCTGAAGGCGCAGAACAGCCTGATCAAATGGGTGGTGGACCAGGGCTTCACGCTGTTCGTGGTCAGCTGGGTGAACCCCGACCCCAGCTATCGCGACACCGGCATGGACGACTACATCCGCGACGGCTTCATGCGCGCCATGGCCGAGGTGCGCCGCATCACCGGCGAAAAGCAGATCAACGCGGTCGGCTATTGCATCGCCGGCACCACGCTGTCCCTGACGCTTGGCCACCTGCACAAGGTAGGCGACAAGACGGTGAAATCGGCGACCTTCTTCACCACGCTCACCGATTTCTCCGACCCCGGCGAGGTCGGCGTCTTCCTGAACGAAGACTTCCTCAGCGGCATCGAACGCCAGATGGAAGACGACGGCATGCTGTCCAAGATGTTCATGGGCCGCACCTTCAGCTTTCTGCGCTCGAACGACCTGATCTACCAGCCCGCGATCAAGAGCTACATGATGGGCGAGGCACCNCCCGCCTTCGACCTGCTTTACTGGAACGGCGACGGCACCAACCTGNNCGCGAAGATGGCGGTGGAATACCTGCGCGGGCTCTGCCAGCGCAACGAACTGGCGACCTCGGGCTTCCCCGTGCTGGGCGGCAAGGTCTCGCTGGCCGATGTGCAGGTGCCGCTTTGTGCCATCGCCTGCGAGACCGACCACATCGCGCACTGGCGCGGCAGCTTCAACGGCGTGCGCCAGATGGGATCGAAGGACAAGACCTTCATCCTGTCGGAAAGCGGCCATATCGTNGGCATCGTCAATCCGCCGTCCAAGGGCAAGTACGGCCATTACACCAACGATGGCCCGATGACGACGCCGGAAGAGTGGAAAGAGGGTGCCACCTTCCACCCCGGATCCTGGTGGCCGCGCTGGCGCGACTGGCTGGCCGGGCATTCCGGACCCATGGTGTACTCGCGTTCCGGGTGATCGGGGCANGAAATCCTCGCCCCGGCGCCGGGCGCCTATGTCAGTGCCACCCCAAGCCTCTGATTTCTCTTCCGGCAGCGGGAACATATGGGGCAGATGCTGCATTGCAGAAAATTCACTTGCAATGCTGCACTGCAGCATCTATATCTTGGCCATGGAAAACGGGCACGGCCCGACATGAGGAGCGATGAAAATGACCAAGACNCCCGACTTCACCAAAGTCATGCAGGACATGATGGCTTCCTTCCCGGTCGATGCCTCGGCCGTGCAGAATGCGTTCAAGACCCAGGCCGCCTTCGGCGAAAAGCTGTCCAAGGTTGCCCTGGAAGCCGCCGAAAAGTCGACCGAGATCACCTCGAAGTGGGCCAAGGACACCATCGCCAAGCTGGGCGACGTGACCAAGGCCAAGCATGAAGCCGCCGAATACGGCAAGGCCGCCTCGGACTTCGCTTCGGCCGCGGCTGAAATGGCTGCCGAAAACCTGGCCGCCTTCGCCGAAGTGGCCAAGAAGGTCCAGATGGAAACCGTCGAGCTGATGCTCGCCGCNCTAAGGGACATCTCGGAAGACGCGACCGCCGCCGTCAAGAAGGCGACCGCCGAAGTCACCACCGTGGCCAAGAAGGTTTCCTCGGCCGCGAAGTAAGCCGCAAGGCTTAGCGCACCGCTCCCATCCTCCTCCCTGTCGGACTGGTGCGCGGGGCGGGCTCGAAAGAGCCCGCCCTTTCCTTTGCTGCGCCTCGCCTAAGCTTCTCTGCACCGCAATACGAAGGGGAGGGGGCCAATGGCCGAAACCGAAAAGCCGTTGCTCATCAAGCGGTATGCAAGTAANCGACTCTACAACACCGAAACCTCCGATTACGTCACGCTGGAAGATGTCGCAGGCTTCATCCGGGCCGGGCGCGAGGTGCAGATCGTCGATCTGAAATCCGGCGATGACCTGACCCGTCAATACCTGCTGCAGATCGTGGCCGAACATGAATCGAAGGGCGAAAACGTCCTGCCGATCAATGTGCTGACCGATCTGGTGCGCAGCTATACCACCAACGTGCAGTCCGTGGTGCCGCAGTTCCTGGCCGCCAGCTTCGAAATGCTGCGCGAGGGCCAGTCCAAGCTGATGGAAAACCTGACCGGCTTTCCCAACCCCATGGCCGCGATGCCGGGGTTCGAGGCCATGCGCAAGCAGCAGGAAGCCTTCATGAAGACGATGATGGGCGGATTGCCCGCCTGGGGAACCACTGCGCCGGGCGCCGAGGATGATGGNCAAGGCCACGGCGACGAGATCGCGGATATCAAGAAGCAGCTGGCCGAGCTTCAGAAGAAGCTGTCCAAGCTTTAGGCCATCATGGCCGAGGGGCAGGGCCGCGTCACGCTCTGGGGGATCGAGGTCTTCCTGGCTGCGGCCGAAGAGGGCGCGGTTTCTGCCGCGGCGCGGCGCCTNGGGGTCAGTCCCTCGGCGGTCAGCCAGCAACTGTCGGGGCTGGAGGCGGCACTTGGCGTGCCGCTTCTGGACCGCGCCGCGCGNCCCCTGCGCATGACGCCCGCGGGCACGATGTTCCGCCGCCACGCCCGCACCATTCTGGATGCCGAGGCCGAGGCGCGCGCCGAACTGGCCATGGCCGACCTGTCGGCGCTGACCACGCTGCGCCTGGGCATGATCGAGGATTTCGATGCNCGCGTGACGCCCCTGTTGCTGACCGCCCTGGCCGAGGATCTGCGGCACTGCCGGTTCCTGCTGGAAACCGGGGCCAGCCACCGCCTGCTGGACGGGCTGGAAACGCGGGCACTGGACATCGCGGTGACGGCGGATGGCGGGGACACGGGCGAGGACGATGCCTGGCGCGAGGTTCACCCGCTGATGGCCGAACCCTTCGTCGCGGTGGTGCCGAAGGGGTGGTCTTCNGATCCGGACGGCCTGCCCCTGATCCAGTACACCGCGCGCCATCTGATNGGTAAGCAGATCGCCGCGCATCTGGTGCGGCAGGGCCGCCCGATCCCGTCGCGGTTCGAACTGGACAGCTATTCCGCGATCCTCGCCATGGTGGCTGCCATCGGCTGGACCATCCTCACGCCGCTTGCCATCCGCTCGGCACCGCGCTTCCGCGATGCCGTCGAGGTGCAGCCCTTGCCCTTCGCGCCGCTGGAACGGACCGTGTCGCTTTCGGCGCGCAAGGCCGTGCTGCGCGACATGCCCGAACGCATCGTTTACCGGTTGCGCGGGCTGATCGGCGATCAGGTCGTGGCGCCGATGGTCGCTGACCTGCCCTGGCTNGGTGGCGCGCTGCGGGTGCTGTAGGTAACGGATTTTCTGCGAAAATCCTGGAGAACGAACTTTCTGCGAAAGTTCGGGGCCAACCTGATCTTTCGCAGAAAGATCGTTTCTTCGATCCTTCGCAGAAGGATCGTCCTTCACTTGGAGAATTGTTAAGTCCAAGTAAATTCGGCTTCGCAACCCATTGATTTTGCTTGATCCGACCAGGCGTCCGAGCTCGGACGCCTCACGTCCCTCGGCCCAGACCTCGATCAGCCGCGGCCCCGCCTGCGGCGCCCGCAGAGCGGCGGCCAGGGCGGCTTACTCGGCCGGGACGCTCTGGAAGCCCAGGTCGCAGGCCGCCGCAAAGGGTTCCAGCTTCAGCGGCGAGGGATGGCAGCCGATGACCTGCGTCCCCGCCTCGGTCATGGCATCGGCGATCTCGTTGAAGGCCGCGTTGTTCCAGACCACGAAGCTGACCGCCGCCCCCGCATCCACTGCCGACCTCAGCTCGGCCGCCGTGAACTGCANGCCCCCGTCGCCGATCAGGCAGACCACCGGCACCCNCGGCGCCGCGATGGCAGNCCCGATCGCCGCCCCCGGCGCAAAGCCCAGGGTGCCATAGCCCGTGGCCGCGTTGAACCAGCCGCCCGGCCGGTCATGCCCATAGACCAGGTTCGCGGCATAGACCGGCTGGGTGCTGTCGCCCACGATGATCGCGCCCGGCAGGGCATCGCGGATCGCCTCGACCATGGCCAGCCGCCCCGGCATCTTCGGGTCCAGCCGCCCCAGTTCCGCCCGCGCCGCCGCCAGCGTGGCCGCCGCCCGCGCCGCCCCGTCGCCTGCCTTCTGCGCCAGCCGCGGCAACAGCGCCGCCACCGTCGCCGCCGCCTCGCCCCGCAGCGCCAGCGCTGCGGGATGGCGGGCCAGCTGGTCGGCCGAGACGTCGATGCGGATCATGCCGGAAAGGTCCGGCACCCCACCCCGGACATACATGTCATAGTCGGTCGGCCCCAGTTCGGTGCCGATGGCCAGCACCTGGTCCGCCGCCGCGATCAGCGCGCGGGNGGCGTCCAGGCTGGGCGAGGTTAANNGCACCGCCAGCGCATGCCCCGGCATCTGGCCACGGGCGTTGATGGTCTGGACCACCGGCGCATCCAGCCGTTCGGCCAGCGCCGCGACATCGGCTGCCTTCGACCCGCCGCCTACCAGGATCACGACCTTGCCCGCCGCGTTCAACCGCTCCGCCGCGCGGTCCAGCTCGGCCGCGGCCAGCCNCGGTAACACCGCCGCGGGCGCAGGCAGCGCCGGGCAGACCAGCGGCATCACGTCGGTCGGCACCTCGATATGCACCGGCCCCGGCCTTTCGCCCGTCATCGCCGCCCAGGCGGCATCCAGCACCGGGGCAAGCTCCTCGGGCCCGTTCACCCGGAAGCTGGGGCACAGCGGGCGCACCATCGCCTGCTGGTCGGGCAGTTCGTGCANGAGGCCGTAGCCCAGGCCCAGGCTTCCCCGCCGGTTCACCCCGGTGATGACCAGGAGCGGAATGGAATCCGCCTTGGCCTGGCCCATGGCCGTCAACCCGTTGGTCAGTCCCGGCCCGGTGATCAGGAAGGCCACGCCCGGCTTGCCCGAGACCCGCGCGTAGCCGTCGGCCATGAAGACGCAGCCCTGTTCATNGCTACCGGTGACATGGCGGATGGGGGCGTTGGACAGGCCCCGGTACAGCTGCACGGTATGGACGCCGGGGATGCCGAAGACGACCTCGACGCCACGGGCGACCAGCCCCTCGACCAGACGCTCGCCGACGGTCCTCATGCTGCACCCTTCAGCCGGCTGGCGGCATGGGCGGCGATGCGGTCGGCGGCCTCGGCGATCAGCTCGTCGGGTTGGGTCAGGCTGAGCCGCAGCCAGTAAGCCAGTGAGGCGCCGAAGCTTTCGCCCGGCATGGCCGCCACGCCCTGGTCTTCCAGCAGGGACAGGGCGAAATCGCGCCCAGAAAGACCGGTGGCGCGCACGTCCAGAAGGGCGAACANTGCGGCTTCTGGCCGGTGCAGGCGCAGNNGAGCGGTGCCGTCCAGCCAGCGGTGCAGGATCTCGGCGCGGGCGGCGAAGCGCTGCGCCATGCCGCGGGCAATGGAGGACGGCGCGGCGATGGCCTCGGCTGTCATGTCGGCGATGAAGGGCTGGCTGCCGAACAGCATGGTCTCGGAGAGCGGCAGGAGCCGCGCGGTGAACTCGCGCGGACCGGCGCACCAGCCCGAGCGGAAGCCCGGCGCGGCGTGGGACTTCGAGATGGACGCCGCCACCACGGTGCGGTCAGCCAGCGCCGGATCGTCAAAGGGCGAGGCGAAGGGCACGCCGTCGAAGACCAGCTCCTCATAGACCTCGTCCGAGACGATCCACAGGTCATGGGCGCGGGCGACCTCACCGATCGCGGCAATCTCGTCCTTGCGCAGCACGGCGCCGGTGGGGTTGTGCGGCGAGTTCAGAAGCAGCACCCGGGTCCGCGGCGTGATGCGGGCGGCGACATCGGCGGCCTGCATGCGGAAGCCATGTTCCGGGCGCAGCGGCACGGGCACCAGCGTGGCCCCTGACGCGGCGATGATGCCTTCGTAGGTGGCATAGAGGGGATCGCCCACCAGAACCTCGTCCCCGGNCTCGGCCAGGGCCATCATCACCGCGAACAGCACGGTCTGCGTGCCGGGCAGGCAGATGAACTGGTCGGTGCCGATGGGGCGGCCGGTGCGGCGCGAATAGCGATCTTCCAACGCCTTCAGCAGCGCCGGTTCGCCCCGTCCGTTGGAATAGCCCGTGCGGCCCGTCTGCATGGCGCGGGTCGCCGCCTCGATCAGCATCTGCGGTGTGTCCACGTCAGGCTCGCCGATGGTCAGTTCCAGCACCGGGTGGCCAGCGGCTTTCATTGCGCGGGCACGGACATGGACTTCCCACTTGGCGCTGCCGAGATGGGCAAGGCGGTCGGTGATGGCAGCGTATTTCATGAGGACACCTTGGGCGCGAAAGGNGGGCAGGGCGGACAGCAGGTCGGCGCCGACAATGGCGCCGCAGGCCTTGAGGCCGATGGAGACGATCTCGCCCCGGGCGAAGGTTTCCGGCAGGATCGAACCTTCCATCCAGAGGCCGTCGATCACGGCATTGCAGGCGATGGCATCGGACCGGTTCCGGGCAGGGTCGGCTGGCCGGGGCAAAGCGGCGATCAGCGCCTCCAGGCGGCTGCGATAGGCGTGATAGGTCATCTCGTGGACATCGTGCATGGCACTGTCGCGCCGCACCAGATGCAGGAACCCGGCCCAGAGGACGACGCGGCGACCGTCCACCACGGGCGGGCGCAGCGAGTCGGCGACGAAGATGGACAGACGCGCCTCGGGGAGGGGGGCGGCGTCGAGGTAAGCGCCGCTTTCTGCCGTCATGCGGGTCATCATGTCGTGGAAAGCCGCGCGCAGCAGTTCTTCCTTGGAGCCGAAGTAGTGGCGGATCAGGCAGCGGTGACGCCAAGCGCGAGCGGCGATGGCGCGCAAAGTCGCGGCCTCGGCCCCGCCCTCGGCGACCAGCGACAGGGTGGCGGCGACGAGGTCTTCGCGCCGCCGATCCTCGCCTTCGCGCCGGAACTGTCGTCTTTCGGTTGTCACTGCTTGATCCCGAGCAAATGATTATACGGTTGTATAATAATGAAGCAGACCATCCCTCACAAGCCCGAAGCCTGCCGTGATCGGGTCCCGGACACAAGTGGCCGGGTCGCAGGGGCTTTCGGGGCGGCATTTTTGCTGGCCTCAGGGCCGGTTCTTGGCTAGTCTGTCGTCAGAGACCCGGATCACCGGGCGATGGCAGAGCAGGCGGACAGGCGGCAACCATGACTGAGATGGTCTTTGGTTCCATGCCCTCACGGGCGGCGGAGCCGGTACTTTCCCGTTGGTGGCGGACGATCGACAAATGGTCGATGTCGGCGATCGTGCTGTTGTTCGGCATCGGGCTTTTGCTGGGGCTGGCGGCCTCGGTGCCGCTGGCGCAGCGCAACGGGCTGGACAGCTTCTATTATGTGCAGCGCCAGGCGGTGTTCGGGCTGATGGCGATGGGCGCCATGGTGGCGATGTCGATGGCGCCGCCGGTTCTGGTGCGCCGCGTGGCCGTGGTCGGCTTTGCCGCCAGCTTTGTGGCGCTGGTGGCGCTGCCCTTCATCGGGTCGGATTTCGGCAAGGGGGCGGTGCGCTGGATCTCGCTTGGTTTCGCCTCGTTCCAGCCGTCCGAATTCCTGAAGCCGTTCTATATCGTGGTGATCGCCTGGCTGATGGCGGCGGCGCAGGATCTGAACGGTCCGCCCGGCAAGACGCTGTCGCTGGTGCTGACCCTGGTGATCGTGGGGCTTCTGGCGGCGCAACCGGATTTCGGCCAGACTGCGCTGGTGCTGTTCGGCTGGGGCGTCGTGTACTTCGTGGCGGGCGCGCCGATGCTGCTGATCATCGTGGTGATCGGCGTGGTGGGGGCGGGCGGGTTCCTTGCCTATACCTCGTCGGAACACTTCGCCCGTCGGATCGACGGTTTCCTGACNCCCGATGTCGATCCGCGTACCCAGATCGGCTATGCCACAAACGCCATCCAGGAGGGCGGCTTCTTCGGCGTGGGCGTGGGCGAGGGCCAGGTGAAATGGTCGCTGCCCGATGCGCATACCGACTTCATCATCGCGGTGGCGGCCGAGGAATACGGGCTGATCCTGGTGCTGGCGATCATCGCGCTGTACGCGGTGGTGGTGGTGCGGTCCCTGCACCGCCTGACGCGCGAGCGCGATCCCTTCATGCGGCTGGTAAGCACGGGCCTGGCCTGCATCTTCGGCGTGCAGGCCATGGTGAACATGGGCGTGGCGGTGCGGCTGTTNGCTACCAAGGGCATGACGCTGCCCTTCGTCAGCTACGGCGGGTCGTCGGTGATTGCCGCGGGCATCACCGCGGGCGCGCTCTTGGCCATGACGCGGGCGCGGCCGCAGGGCGCGATGGGCGACATCTTCCGGCGGCGGCGCTGATGGCCGCGCCGCTGCTTCTGATCGCGGCGGGCGGGACCGGNGGGCACATGTTCCCCGCGCAGGCGCTGGCCGAGACAATGATCGCGCGCGGCTGGCGGGTGAAGCTGTCGACCGATGCGCGCGGCGCGCGCTATGCCGGNGGATTTCCGGCGGCGGTGGCGGTCGAGCAGGTGGCCTCGGCGACCCTTGCGCGCGGCGGGGCGGCGGCCAAACTGGGCGCGCCTTTCGTCATCGCTGCNGGCGTGATGGGCGCGGTCGTCAAGATGATGCGCGACCGGTAAGCGGTGGTGGTGGGCTTTGGCGGCTATCCGACGATTCCGGCATTGTCGGCGGCGGTGATGCTGCGTTTGCCGCGGATGATCCATGAACAGAACGGTGTGCTGGGGCGGGTGAACGCAGCCTTTGCGACCCGCGTGGACCGGCTGGCCTGCGGCACATGGCCCACGGCGCTGCCGGAAGGCGTGTCGGGCGAACCCGTCGGCAATCCGGTGCGCGCAGCGGTGCTGGACCGNGGTGGCGCGGCCTATATCCCGCCCGGCGACTATCCGATGAGCCTTCTGGTGATCGGCGGCAGCCAGGGCGCGCGGGTGTTGTCCGATGTGGTGCCCTCGGCCATCGCGGCCTTGCCGCCGGGCCTGCGCGACCTGTTGCGTGTGGCGCACCAGGCGCGGGCCGAGGATGCGGCGCGGGTGGTCGAGACCTATGCCGCCGCCGGGGTGCGCGCCGAGGTGCAGCCGTTCTTCACCGACATTCCCGCGCTGAGCGAGGCGCAGCTGGTGATCTCGCGCTCGGGCGCTTCGTCGGTGGCCGACATTTCGGTGATCGGGCGGCCCTCGATCCTGATCCCCTTCGCTGCGGCGACGGGCGACCACCAGACCGCCAATGCCCGCGGGCTGGTCGAGGCGGGGGCGGCGGTGATGCTGCCGGAATCCGCGCTTGACGTCGGCACGCTTTCACGGGACATCGCCGCGATCCTTTCCGACCCCCTGCGCGCCGAGGTCATGGCGCGGGCCGCACTGGCCCAGGGGCGCCCGGATGCCACGGACCGCCTTGCCGGGCTGGTCGAGTCACTTGCCAGGAAGATGCCATGAACGCCGCCACCAAACTGCCGCTGGAATTGGGCCCCATTCATTTCGTCGGCATCGGCGGCATCGGCATGTCGGGCATCGCCGAGGTGCTGATCACGCTTGGCTACCGGGTCCAGGGGTCGGACGCCAAGGCGTCGAAGATCACCGACCGGCTGGTGAAGCTGGGGGCCACGTTCTTCGAGGGCCAGCGGGCCGAGAACATCGGCGAGGCGGCGGTGGTCGTGATCTCGTCCGCCATCAAGAAGGGCAACCCCGAGCTGGAAGAGGCGCGGCGGCGCAAGCTGCCGGTGGTGCGCCGCGCCGAGATGCTGGCCGAGCTGATGCGGATGCGGTCGAACATCGCCATNTGTGGCACGCACGGCAAGACAACGACCACGACGATGGTGGCGACCCTTCTGGACAAGGGCGGCTTCGACCCCACCGTGATCAACGGCGGGGTGATCCACGCCTATGGCTCGAACGCCCGCGCCGGCGCCGGTGAATGGATGGTGGTCGAGGCGGATGAAAGCGACGGCAGCTTCAACCGGCTGCCCGCGACCATCGCCATTGTCACCAACATCGACCCCGAGCATATGGAGCATTGGGGCACCATCGAGGCGCTGCGCAAGGGCTTCCTGGACTTCGTGTCCAACATCCCGTTCTACGGCATCGCGGTCTGCTGCACCGACCATCCCGAGGTGCAGGCGCTGGTGGGCCGCGTCACCGACCGGCGGGTGGTGACCTTCGGCTTCAACGCGCAAGCCGATGTGCGGGCGGTGAACCTGAAGTTCGAAAATGGCAAGGCGCGCTTCGATGTGCTGCTGCAGAACGAGGGCGAAGGTTCGAAAATCGAAAACTGCACCCTGCCGATGCCGGGCGATCACAACGTGTCTAATGCGCTGGCGGCGATTGCCGTGGCGCGGCACCTGGGCATGAAGAAGGACGAAATCCGCGAGGCGCTGGCCGGGTTTGCCGCNGTGAACCGCCGTTTCACCCGTGTGGGCGAGGTGAATGGCGTCACCATCATCGACGATTACGGCCACCACCCCGTGGAAATCGCCGCGGTGCTGAAGGCGGCGCGGCAGGCGGTGGCGGACCGGCCCGGTGCGCGGGTGATCGCGGTTCACCAGCCGCACCGCTACACGCGGCTGTCCAACCTCTTCAACGAATTCTGCACCTGCTTCAACGAAGCCGATGTCGTGGGCATTGCCGAGGTCTATGCCGCCGGTGAAGACCCGATCCCCGGCGCCAGCCGTGACGATCTGGTTGCGGGGCTGATCGCCCACGGCCACCGCCACGCCCGCGCGGTGATGGACGAGGCAGACCTCGCGCGGCTGGTGAAGGAACAGGCCCGGCCGGGCGACATGGTGGTCTGCCTCGGCGCCGGCACGATCAGCGCCTGGGCGAACGGTCTGCCGTCGCGGTTGATGGGGCAGGCGGCATGACCGGCCCCCGACTTTCGTGGCAGACTATACGAATTCGCCGCGAAGAGGCGGGACAAGCACGGGTTGTATGCAGTAGCGTGGCCGCAGGAGGACCAGCATGACGATCTCGCTTGTGCTTGCCTGTCTGTGGGCGGTGGCGGCCTCGGTCATCGCCATGCTGCCCACCCGCATCCACTGGTACGGCCTATGCGCTGATTGCGGTGGGCATCCCGATCCTGGGCTATGTCACCTATCAGAACGGCCCCATCCTGGGCCTGATCGTGCTGGCCGCCGGGTGTCGGTGCTGCGCTGGCCGGTGTTGTTCCTGTTCCGCTGGTTGCGCGGGCAGGTGGCCGGGCAGCCGGAATAAGCGCTGGCGATGGTTTACGCGCTGCCGCTGTTGGCGCTGATCCTGCCCGGTCTGGCGCTGTATCTGGTCAACCGCCGCTTCGGCAGCTGTTGCCCTGGATCGCCGCGGTGCTTCCGGCGGGCTATGGCGTCTGGCTGCTGTCTCAGGTCAGCGGCGCCGCGCATGACGATGCCCAGGCGATCAACCGCATCCTGCTGGCGGCCTTCGTGCTGTTTCCGGCCGCGGGGTCGGCCTTGCTGGGCGGCCTGCTTGGCCGTGCCGCCCGCCGTCGCACGGGCTTGTCCTGAGCCGAGGTCCGGCGGGAAGCGGCACATGAGCGATCTTCCCCTCGTTGATCTCCGGTTGCAGTGCAGCGGCGACCAAACGGTCCATTTGCCATAGCCGCGATGCACCGGCAGGCAGACTTCCGCCGCTGCAGCCCGCAGTCCATGGCCCCGGCCTGCCTTACGCCGGGGCGACGGGGACGCGCGTCACAGCCGCTTGCCAAAGTCGCGTCCGCAAGGGAGGCCCCGGATCAAGTCCGGGCGGGGTTCCTTGCCGTGCTTACGGCCCCAGGCGGTGTTGGTCCGTGCGAGCCGGGTCTTGTCCCGAATTTCGTCAGAATTGTCGTGCATGGCTTCGCGGTCTGAAGGAGAGTCGCGCGATGGATGCTTCCCTGATTTCCGGATGTCTCTGGGTGGTGGCCGGGACGGTGACGGCGCTGCTGCCGATGCGGTTGCAGCGCTATCCCGGCGTTCCGCTGTTGATCGCCGCGCCGGTGCTGCTGGTCTGGATCGGGCGGGCGCATGGCTGGATGTGGGTGGCCTTCGGCCTGTTCGCCTTCCTGTCGATGTTCCGCCGCCCGCTGATCTACCTTGCCCGCCGCGCGATGGGCTGGGAGGCGGCTGACCCGCGGCTGTCGGCATGAGCCTATCTTTTGCCTTGGGGCTGGTCTGGCTGGTTGCGGCCAATGTGATCGGGATGTTTCCGTCGAAGGACCATCACTGGACCAATGCCTATCGCCTGATCGCGGTGGGCGGGCCGCTGTGGCTGTGGCTGGTCTGGCAGAACGGGCCGTGGTGGGGGCTGGCGTTTCTGGTGGCGGCGGGGTCGGTGCTGCGCTGGCCACTCTTGTATCTGTGGCGGTGGCTGCGTCGCAGGATGGGCAACCTGCCCCTGTGAGCGCGAATGGGCAGATTGCCCATCCCACTTGCCGGTGGCAGAGAAAACCCGCAATACGCCATGACCCAGACCCTTCCCTCTGTCCGCGGCACCCTGACCCCGCACCGGCCTTTGGCCGATCTGACCTGGCTGCGCGTCGGCNNGGGCTTAAGAGACTGGCTGTTCCAGCCCGGANNCGAGGCCGACCTTTGCGCCCTTCTGCGCGATCTGGACCCGGCGGTGCCGGTCTTTCCGATGGGCGTCGGGTCCAACCTCATCGTGCGCGACGGCGGTATCCGGGCGCTGGTGATCCGGCTGGGGCGCGGGTTCAACGGCATCGAGGTGGTGGGCGAGCTTGTGACGGCGGGGGCCGCCGCGCTGGACGCCCATGTGGCGCGCAAGGCGGCCGAGGCCGGGCTGGACCTGACCTTCCTGCGCACAATCCCCGGCTCCATCGGCGGGGCGGTGCGGATGAATGCGGGGTGTTATGGGTCCTATGTCGCCGATCACCTCGTCGAGGTGCGCGCCGTGACCCGCGCGGGGAAGCGGTCACGNATCCCCGCCGCCGACCTGCGCCTGGCCTATCGCCAGTCTCAACTTCCCGAGGGCTGGGTAATCGTCTCTGCCACCTTCCGCGCTACCCCGGCNGACCCCGCGGCGCTGGAGGCGCGGATGGCCGACCAGATCGCCAAACGCGATGCCAGCCAGCCCGTGAAGGACCGCTCGGCCGGGTCCACCTTCGCAATCCCGCCGGGTTTCCTCGACGGGGCGCGCNNCGATGACGTGCATGACCTGAAGGCCTGGAAGCTGATCGAGGACGCCGGCATGCGCGGCGCGCGGCTTGGCGGCGCGCAGATGAGCGAGAAGCACGCCAATTTCCTGATCAACGCCGGTGGCGCCACTGCCGCAGATCTGGAGGGACTGGGCGAGCTTGTGCGGAAAAGNGGTTTACCAGACCGCGGGCCTCACGCTAGAGTGGGAAATCATGCGCGTCGGCGAACCGGCGGNCAGAACAACAAGAATAACGGGCCGCAACAGGCCCGACCAGAGGCGGATATGGCGGGCAGTTCGGGCAGAACATCCCCGCGCGTGGCAGTGCTATTGGGTGGCCTTTCCGCCGAGCGGGAAGTGTCGCTGTCGTCGGGGCGCGAATGTGCTGGCGCTGCGCGAGGCGGGATCGAGGTGACCGAGGTCGATTGCGGCCCCGATCTGCTTACCCGTCTGGCCGAGTTGAAACCTGATGTCTGCTTCAACGCGCTGCATGGCCGGTGGGGCGAGGATGGCTGCGTCCAGGGTATGCTGGAATGGCTGCGCATTCCCTATACCCATTCCGGCGTGCTGGCCTCGGCGCTGGCGATGGACAAGGCGCGGGCGAAGGACGCCTATCGCGCGGCNCACCTGCCGGTGGTGGACAGCGTCATCGCCAGCCGCGAGGCAGTGGAGGCTTACCATGTGCTGCCGCCACCCTATGTGGTGAAGCCCAACAACGAAGGCTCGTCCGTCGGTGTCTATATCGTGCGCGAGGGCGCCAATGCGCCGCGGCTGGCGGCGACCATGNNCCGCACCGAGGTGATGGTGGAAACCTATGTGCCGGGGCGCGAGCTGACCGTCACGGTGATGGGCGACAGGGCGCTTTGCGTGACCGACATCATTACCAATGGCTGGTACGACTACGACGCGAAATACGCGCCGGGCGGGTCGCGGCATGAACTGCCTACACGTCTGCCGGACGAGATCACTTCGGCCTGCCTGGACTATGCGCTGCGCGCGCATCAGGCGCTTGGCTGCCGCGGTGTCAGCCGCACCGATTTCCGCTGGGACGAAACACGCGGGCTGGCCGGGCTGTTCCTTCTGGAGACCAACACCCAGCCCGGCATGACGCCCACCTCGCTGGCNCCCGAACAGGCGGCGCATCTGGGGGTGTCTTTCCCCGAACTCTGCCGCTGGATGGTGGAGGACGCCTCATGCAACCGGTAGCCGCGTCCCCTGTTCCGCGCCGCGACCCGGCGCCGACGCGCTGGCAGTACCGGATGCAGCGGCTGTGGCTGACGCCCTTGTTCCGCGTGGCCTTCCGCGTCGGCCTGCCCGCCTTTCTGATCACNCTTGCCGCCGGCATCTACCTGTCCGACGCCGACCGCCGCGAGGCGATGACCTCGACCGTAACCTCGGTGCGCGACAGTTTTCAGGAACGCCCCGAGTTCATGGTCAGCCTGGTGGCCGTAGAGGGTTGCGCGCCGGAACTGGCCGATGCCATCCGCGCGCGTCTGGATATGAAGCTGCCCCTGTCGTCCTTCGACATCGACATGCAGGCGGTTCATGACAAGGTGGCCGATTTCGACGCGGTGGCCGAGGCCGATGTGCGCCTGGCCTCGGGCGGCGTCCTGCAGATCGACGTGACCGAGCGCGTGCCGGTGCTGGTCTGGCGTCTGGGCGACACACTGACCATGCTGGATTCCACCGGGCATCGCGTGGCGGGTCTGGACGCGCGCGGCGACCGGCCCGACCTGCCGCTGATTGCCGCNGAAGGTGCCGATGAGGCCGCCGCCGAGGCGCTGCAACTGATCGCCGCCGCCCTGCTGGTGCCGCGCATGCGCGGTCTGGTTCGCCAAAGCGACCGGCGGTGGGATATCGTGCTGGACCGCAACCAGCGCATCATGCTGCCCGCCGCCAATCCGGTGCCGGCGCTGGAGCGCATGATCGCACTGGATCAGGCCGAAGACCTTCTGGCGCGGGACATCCTGGCGGTGGACCTGCGCAACCAACAGCGGCCCGTGCTGCGCCTGACCCCTATNGCGTTGAGGGAAATGCGCCGCGCCCAGGGCATCGANCGTCAGCGAGGACGAGCTATGACCGATCTCTACAAATCCCAGCGGGCGATGCGGAACATGCGCAAGGCCGCGATGCAGCGCGGCGTCATCGCCATCCTGGACGTCGGAACCTCGAAGATTGCCTGCCTGGTGCTGAAGTTCGAGGGCCCCGACAAGCTGCGCGAGACCGAGGGCGTGGGCCCGATGGCGGGGCAGTCCAGCTTCAAGGTCATTGGCGCCGCCACCACCCGGTCGCGCGGCATCCGTTTCGGCGAAATTTCGGAAATGGCCGAGACCGAGCGCGCCATCCGCACCGCCGTTCAGGCGGCGCAGAAGATGGCCAACGTGCGCGTCGATCACGTCATCGCCTGCTTCTCGGGCGCCGAGCCGCGCAGCTATGGCCTGGCGGGCGAATGGGAGTTGCAGGATCCCGTGGTGACGGAACAGGACGTGGCCCGCGTGCTGGCCGCCTGCGACGTGCCCGACATCGGCCCTTCGCGCGAGGTGCTGCATGCCCAGCCCGTGAACTTTGCGCTGGATCACCGGACGGGCCTTGGCGATCCGCGCGGCCAGATCGGCAACCGGCTGGCCTGCGACATGCACCTTCTGTCGATCGACGGCGGCGTGGTGCAGAACCTTCTCTACTGCATCAAGCGCTGCGACCTGGAACTGGCGGGGCTGGCGTCGTCGGCCTATGTCTCGGGGATTTCCAGCCTGGTCGAGGACGAACAGGAACTGGGTGCGGCCTGCATCGACATGGGCGGCGGCTCGACCGGCCTGTCGATCTTCATGAAGAAGCACATGATCTATGCCGATTCCGTGCGCATGGGCGGCGACCATGTGACGTCGGACATCTCGAAGGGCCTGATGGTGCCGGTGCAGGTGGCCGAGCGCATCAAGACCAAGCATGGCGGCGTGGTTGCCACCGGCATGGACGACCGCGAGATGATCGAACTGGGCGGCGACAGCGGCGACTGGGAAAAGGATCGCCGCCAGGTCAGCCGCACCGAGCTGATCGGCATCATGCGGCCGCGCGTCGAAGAGATCCTGGAAGAAGCCCGCGCCCGGCTGGACGCCGCCGGCTTCGACCATCTGCCCAGCCAGCAGATCGTGCTGACCGGCGGCGCCAGCCAGATTCCNGGACTGGACGGGCTGGCGACGCGCATCCTGGGCCAGCGCGTACGCCTCGGCCAGCTGCTGCGCGTGCTGGGCCTGCCGCAGGCGGCGACCGGCCCGGCCTTTTCNTCGGCCGTGGGGCTTTGCCTCTTTGCCGCGCATCCCCAGGACGAATGGTGGGATTTCGACATTCCCGCCGAACGCTATCCCGCCCGGTCTCTGAAGCGGGCGTTCAAATGGCTGAAGGACAACTGGTGACCCCAATATCCTGCGTCTTCACCGATAGGCAGCGCTTTTTCGCCACGGGTCGGCCCGATTTCGTGGCAGTGCGCTGTTTTTTTCGTGACGCATCCGGTCGTTGTGGATAGAATCGGGGAAATTTTGTGGAGAACCGGCCCGTAACGGGCGCCGGGGCAGGCGGAACCAGAGCGAAGCGCAAAGCCGGGGTGCAACCGGCGGCACTCAGGAAGCAGGCGGTAGGGACATGGCACTGAACCTTTCGATGACCACGCAGCGGGAAGAGCTGAAGCCGCGCATCACCGTGTTCGGTGTGGGCGGTGCGGGCGGCAACGCCGTCAACAACATGATCGACAAAGAGCTGGAGGGCGTGGAGTTCGTGGTGGCGAACACCGACGCCCAGGCGCTGCAGCAGTCGCGGGCGACTTCGCGCATCCAGATGGGCGTGAAGGCGACCGAGGGGCTNGGGGCGGGCGCGCGCCCGACCGTCGGCGCCGCCGCGGCCGAGGAAACCATCGAAGAGATCGTCGATCACCTGGCCGGGGCGCATATGTGCTTCATCACCGCCGGCATGGGCGGCGGCACCGGCACGGGCGCGGCGCCGATCATCGCGCAGGCCGCCCGGGAACTGGGTGTGCTGACGGTGGGCGTGGTGACCAAGCCCTTCCAGTTCGAAGGTGCCAAGCGCATGCGTCAGGCCGAAGAGGGCATCGAGGCCCTGCANAAGGTCGTGGATACGCTGATCATCATCCCGAACCAGAACCTGTTCCGGCTGGCGAACGAACGCACCACCTTCACCGAAGCCTTCGCCATGGCCGATGACGTGCTGTACCAGGGCGTGAAGGGCGTGACCGACCTGATGGTGCGGCCGGGCCTCATCAACCTCGACTTCGCCGACGTGCGCGCGGTGATGGACGAGATGGGCAAGGCCATGATGGGCACGGGCGAAGCCACCGGCGACGACCGCGCGGTGCAGGCGGCCGAAAAGGCCATCGCCAACCCGCTGCTGGACGAGATCAGCCTGCATGGCGCCAAGGGCGTGCTGATCAACATCACCGGCGGCTATGACCTGACCCTGTTCGAACTGGACGAAGCCGCGAACATCATCCGCGAAAAGGCCGACCCCGACGCGAACATCATCGTCGGCTCGACGCTGGACACTTCGATGGAAGGCGCGATCCGCGTGTCGGTCGTGGCCACGGGCATCGAGGCCAACCGCAAGGAAGCCGACATGCCGGTGCCGCGCCGCCCGATGGCGCAGCCGCTTGGCGTGCAGTCGCGCCATCCCGTCATGGCCGAGCCGCGCCGCGAGCCGCTGGTCATGCAGACCCGCGCCGTGCCGCCCGCTCCGCCGGTGATGCAGAAGCCGGTCGCACCGGCCCCCGCGCCGGTGATGGAAGAGGTCGAAGAGGTGCCCTCGCTGTTTGATCGCGACGATCTGGCCAGCGCCTATGACGTGACCGCGGAACAGACCTACGAGCCTGAGATCGAGGACGACCTGCCGCCGCCGGTCTACAAGTGGCCGCTGCGNCAGCCCGCGCCGCAACCGCGGGCCATCGGCCAGACCCAGGTTCCCGAAGATGCCGCNGCCTTCGTCGCCCCGCGTCCGCGCGCGCCCGGCCAGCCGTCGCCCGAAGCCATCGCGCGCCTGCAGGCGGCGGTGCAGAAGTCCCCGNNGTCGCCACGCGCCCGGCCGCCGTGGCTGCAGCCCCGCGTGCCGCCGCCGCTGCGCCGGCGGCCCCGCGCTGCCGAGCCGAAAACCCGCTTCGGTATCGGGTCGCTGATCAACCGCATGGCGCATGGTCATGCCGAAATGCCCGAACGNCGCGACCCGGCGGTGCGGTCGCAGCCGCAGGCGCAGGGCTATGACGACGAACAGGACATGGGCGCCGATCAGGAACGGATCGAAATCCCGGCCTTCCTGCGCCGTCAGGCGAACTGATCCGGGACCATCGCATCCCGCAGGCCCGACCCCTTGTCGGGCCTTTGCTGCCGTAACGTCAACATCTGGTGGATGGGCGGCAGTGTGTCACAATCGGTCACAAAGCGTGAGTTGAGGCAAAGGCCCACGGCGACTAGGTCAGGGTATGCCCGCAAAGGGAGTGGTCTGCGCCAGGCGCCGCCACGCTTCCGGCAGGGCGCCAGAGACTTCGAGGTTGACCGTGCAACAGACCCTTGCCAGAGACGTCCTTCTTTCCGGGACCGGCCTTCATTCCGGCGTTCCCGCTCGGTTGGTCGTGCGTCCGGCCCCTGCCGATCACGGCGTGGTGTTCCTGCGCACCGATCTTCCCGCGGCTGTCGGGCGGATTTCCGCCACCTGGGATCACGTCGTTCCCTCGCGGCTGTGTACGCTGGTGGCCAATCCGGCGGGCAGCACCGCNGCGACCATTGAACATCTGATGGCGGCCCTGGCTAACTGTGCCATCCACAATGCACTGATCGAGATCGACGGCCCGGAGGTCCCGATCCTTGACGGTTCGTCGGCGCCCTTCGTCGAGGCTTTCCTGGCGGCAGGCATCGTGGAACTGTCGGCCCCGGTGCGGGCGCTGAAGGTGCTGAAGCCGGTCGAGGTGCGCGATGGCCTGGCCATGGCGCGGCTTGANGCTACCGACACCATGGAGATCGACTTCCGCATCGAGTTCGAAGAGCCCGCCATCGGCGAGCAGGAGCTGTCGCTGAACCTGGCGAACGGCGCCTTTGTGCGCGAACTGTCCGACAGCCGCACCTTCTGCCGCTGGTCGGATGTGGAAGCCATGCGCGCCAACGGCCTGGCCCTGGGTGGCACGCTGGAAAACGCCGTGGTCTTCGACCGCGACCGTGTGGTCACGCCGGGCGGCCTGCGCCGCGCGAACGAACCCGTGCGCCACAAGATGCTGGACGCGCTTGGCGACCTGTCGCTGGCTTACGGCCCGATGATCGGTCGCTATGTCGGCGACCGTGCTTACCATGCGCTGACCAATCGCCTGCTGCGGGCGCTGTTCGCCCGGCCCGACGCCTATGTCTGGCTGGATTGCGGTGACACGACCACCTGCAAGCTGCCNGGGGTGGGCGTCGTGGCGGCCGATCTGCCGGCAAGCCACGCGGCGTGAACTCTCGGCAAAGGACGGCCGAAGGCGTTTTGCGCCCGGGAATCTTCTGTGCTAGGACGGCAGCCGAAGCAGTCACCTGACGGGCCAAGAAACCCGCGGGACAGGGATAGGCAAGGCATGGCGGGCGTTCGGTACGGGGTGCGGCTGATCGGGGTGATCCTTGTCGCGGGCGCCCTTGCAGGCTGCGGAAACCGCAATGCGGCACCGCCCGGCACGGACCCGGAAGAGCCGACCGGTTTCTGGGGCGGTGTGGGCAAGTTCTTCGCTAAAGCACGCCGGAAGCCGACTATTCCACCTATTCGCCCAAGGATCTGTACGACCTGGCCGAACAGACGCTGGAAGTGGATGGCGACGACAAGCAGGCGATCTTGCTGTTCCAGGAAGTCGAGCGGCTGTATCCCTATACCGAATGGGCCAAGCGCGCGCTGGTGATGCAGGCCTATGCGCTGCACAAATCCAAGGCTTATGAGGAATCGCGCATCGCGGCGCAGCGCTATCTGGATTTCTACCCGGCCGACGAAGACGCGGCCTATGCCCAGTATCGCTGGCGCTGTCCTATTACGACCAGATCGACGAGGTCGGACGCGACCAGGGCCTGACCTATCAGGCGCTGCAATCGCTGCGCACGGTGATCGAGCAATATCCCGACAGCGACTATGCCGCCTCGGCGATGATGAAGTTCGACCTGGCCTTCGACCATCTCGCCGGGAAAGAGATGGAGATCGGCCGCTACTACCTGAAGCGCGGCAACTACACCGCCGCGATCAACCGATTCCGCGTCGTGGTGGCCGACTACCAGACCACCACCCACACACCCGAAGCGCTGATGCGTCTGGTCGAGGCCTATCTGGCACTTGGCTTCACCGACGATGCGCAGACCGCGGGGGCTGTGCTGGGCTACAACTACCAGTCCAGCCCCTTCTACGACGACGCCTATGCGCTGTTGACCAAGGCGGGCTGAAGCCCGCGGTAAAGGGCACCGGATGGCTGACCTCGGTCTATCGCCAGATGGTCAGGGGCGAATGGCTCTAGGGCGGCGGGCCCCATGCTGACAGCGCTGGAAATCCGCGACATCCTTCTGATCGACCGGCTGGACCTGGCCTTCCGGCCGGGCCTGAACGTGCTGACCGGCGAAACCGGCGCCNNAAGCAAGTCGATCCTTCTGGATGCGCTTGGCCTGGCGCTTGGCTGGAAGGGCCGCGCCGATCTGGTGCGCACCGGCGCCGCGCAGGGCGAAGTGACGGCGGTCTTCGACTTGGCCGCCGACCATCCCGCGCGCGCCGTGCTGGCCGAGGCGGGGATCGAGGCCGAGGACGAGCTGATCCTGCGCCGCGTGACCAGCGCCGATGGCCGCCGCACCGCCTGGGCCAATGACCGCCGCGTCAGTGCCGAGGTGCTGCGCAACCTGGGTGCCACGCTGGTGGAACTGCAGGGCCAGCAGGATGACGGCGGACTGATGAACCCGCGCGGCCACCGCGCCCTGCTGGACGCCTTTGGCGCCATCGACACNCACCCCCTGCGTGCGCTGTGGCGCGACCGGGCGCGCGCCGCCGCCGAACTGGCCGAGGCTGAAACCGCGCTGGCCCGCGCCAAGTCCGACGAGGATTGGCTGCGCGCCGCGGTCAAGGAACTTGACCGGCTGGACCCGCAACCGGGCGAAGAGGCCGAGCTGGACGCCCGCCGCCGCGCCATGCAGGCGGCCGAACGCATCCGCGCTGATGTCCACCGCGCCCATGCCGCCGTGACCGAGGCCGGGGCGGAACGCCAGGTGGCCGACGCGCTGCGCTGGCTGGAAGGGGTGTCGGACGCTGCCGAAAGCCGNCTGGACGCCGCCATCGGCGCCCTGACGCGCGCCCTGGTGGAACTGGGCGAAGCCGGCGCCGAGATCGAGACCGCCTTGCGCGCCATGGACATCTCACCGGGCGAACTTGAAACCGCCGAAGAACGGCTTTTCGCCATCCGCGGCCTGGCCAAGAAGCACCGCGTGCTGCCCGACGACCTGGGCCGCTTCGCCGCCGAGAAACGCGCCGAGCTGGAGGCGCTGGACAACGGCGGTACGGGCATTGTCGCCCTGCGCCGGGCGGTGGATGCTGCCGAGGCCGCCTATGCCGCCGAAGCCCGGCGCATTTCCGACCTTCGGGCCAAGGCCGCCAAGGCGCTGGATGCCGCCATGGCTGGCGAGCTGGCGCCGCTGAAGATGGACCGCGCCCGGTTCGAAACCCGGCTTGATGCCGCGGAGGCGNNCCCCGAGGGCACGGATACCGTCACCTTCACCGTCGCCACCAATCCCGGTGCCCCGGCGGGGGCGCTGAACCGCATCGCCTCGGGCGGCGAGCTGTCGCGGTTCCTNTTGGCGCTGAAGGTCTGCCTGACCCGCGCCGCCAACGGCCTGACGCTGATCTTCGATGAAATCGACCGCGGCGTCGGCGGCGCCACCGCCGATGCCGTTGGCCGCCGCCTGCAACGGCTGGCCGAGGGCGGGCAAATCCTTGTCGTCACCCATTCGCCGCAGGTCGCGGCCCGCGGCGCGCATCACTGGCGGGTCGAGAAAAGCGTGACCGGCGACATGACGCTGTCCCGCGTCGTCCCTCTGTCCGCCGACCAGCGCGTCGAGGAACTGGCGCGCATGCTGGCCGACACCATCACTCCCGCCGCGCGCGAGGCGGCGCGGGCGCTGCTGGACGCCTAGCCCTGCTCCAGCGGCACCAGAACCACCGACAACGCCCGCAACCCTCCAGCGAGGGNCGCCAGCACCGCCGACATCATCAGCCCGTGCTTACCAGNATCCTGCCCCTGCGCATCCACCAGCCCGGTCATCACATAGCGCTGCGACAGAAGCAGCCCGCCTTGCAGGTTGCGCACACGGGTCTTGCCCGTAACCAGGCGCGATCCGCGCAACAGGCCTGTCAGATCGCTTACCAGAGCCTCGGCCACCGCGTCGCGGCCAAGCGCCTCGCGGCCGGTGACGGTAAGGCATTCGCCGTCCGGCAAGAACAGCCCGGCCAGGGCTGCGGCATCGGTCGCGCCCCACAGCGCGGCGAACCTGCGGGCGAACTCCGCCGCGGCAAGGGGACTCAGGTCTTCGGGAATCATGCGCCCGCTACCCGCTCCAGCGTGGTCGCCAGATCGCCATAGCCGGTAAACCGCCGCTCGTAAGCCAGGCCAAGCCGGTTCGCGCAATCCTTTGCCCGCGCATCAAGCGCCGGGTCGTCGGTCTGCGCCTGATAGACCAGCTTGGTGTAATTGCCGAAATACATGTCGCGCAGGTCCGGGTGGCGGTCCAACCCCATCGGCTTCCAGACAAAGGCATCGAACTGCCGCACCAGAAAGTCGGTCAGGTAGAAGGCGGTGAACTCGGTCTCGGCATGGCTGGCAAAGGCGGCATTGCCTTCAAAGAACGAATAGCAGTGGGGGCCTTCGACCATCTCCACCCNCAGTTCCTTGCACTTTTCCTGCAGAAGTCCGCCGGTGCCGCAATCGGCATAAACCACGAAGATGCTGTCGTAATCGGCCCGGTGCGCCGCCACCGCCGCCTCGACCGCCGCAGGAATGCGGTCGGGCCACAGATGCAGGTTCGCNNCCAGGCAGCGCAGGTCCAGATGATCCCAGCCATTCGCCTTGCGCAGCGCCAGGATTTCATGCGCCAGGGCCCCACAGGCCAACAACAGGATTCGCCCCTGCGCCTCGACCTGAAGACCGTCTTCGGTCAGGGCACCGTCGTCCGGGATCACCCCACCGGCGGATGCCAAGCAGCAGGCTGCCAGACAGGGCGGCGAAGGCAAGCGCGATGAAGGGCAGCTTTGCCACCGCGAACAGCGCGATGGTCACTCCGGCGGCGGCGATCACCGAGACCAGAAGGAACAGGAAATGGGTCACGGGCATGACGGTTCTCCGATCCCTTCGAATGTGGATCGAAGCCGGGCGAATGTGAAGGGGTGCTTTGCATTCCTGCACGCCGCGCCCGACATGGCGGCAAATTGCCGGGCGGCCCGCGCCGCCCGGCTGGCCGGTCAGGCCGTCATGCGGTTGTGCTTGCGCGCGATGAACTGCTTGGCGGTTTCCACCGCCACGGCGGCATCGCGGCAATAGGCATCGGCGCCGATCGCACGCCCGAATTCTTCGTTCAGCGGCGCACCGCCCACGAGGACGATGTAATCCTCGCGCATGCCCTTTTCCTTCATCGTGTCGATCACGACCTTCATGTAGGGCATGGTCGTGGTCAGCAGCGCCGACATGCCCAGGATGTCGGGCTGTTCGGCTTCCAGCGCTTCCAGGTACTTCTCGACCGAGTTGTTGATACNCAGGTCCAGCACCTCGAAGCCGCCTTCCATCATCATCGCAACCAGGTTCTTGCCGATGTCGTGGATGTCGCCCTTCACGGTGCCGATCACCATCTTGCCCATGCGCGGCGCGCCGGTTTCGGCCAGCAGCGGCTTCAGGATCGCCATGCCCGCCTTCATCGCGTTGGCGGCCAGCAGAACCTCGGGCACGAAGAGGATGCCGTCGCGGAAGTCGGCGCCGACGATGGTCATGCCGGCGACCAGCGCCTTGGTCAGAACGTCGTAGGNGGTCCAGCCGCGCTCCAGGAGGATGCGCACGCCTTCCTCGATCTCTTCCTTCAGGCCGTCGTACAGGTCGTCGTGCATCTGCAGGACAAGCTCGTCGTCGGAAAGCTCGGAGAGGATGATCTCGTCGTCGTCGGCCATGGGGCGGGCTCCTGAAGGGTCTGGCTAGATGCGTAGTGCGGGAAACCCGCCCCGTCCACAGCGACGTTTCCGACATTTGGGGAGAAAGCCGACAGGAGGGGTTTTCGGATGCGGAAAGCCGAGGGAGTATCCAAGCGCAACACGAATGAGGAGTCTCGCTGAGTGCGACCTCGGGCATTGAAGCTACCCTTGGGACTGACCGCCGTTCTCTGCACAATGCTGATGACACATGGCGCGTCAGCCGAGATTTTCGAGAAGTCGATCGGTTTGGCCGTTGTTGAAGTTGGCGGGTTCTGTGACCGGCCGGTTGACGAGTGGGTGGATGCACCCATGGCCAGCGGTGGCAAGATCGACCATGGCTTTCATGGCAATGTCTATGTCGTGCACGGCGACCGGATTCAGGCTCAGAGAGGTTGGGCGTCGGGCTGCGAGTCTGGATGGCAGGGGTGGGGACCGGGGATTCGATTGTCGAGCGGATTCGGTATCCGGATGGCCATGTCAGCGAGTGGGATGTGGTGGTCGGTGGAACCGGTCAGGTCGAGTTCGGCACTTTGCCGCTGCCGGGTCGCGCCTTGACCAAGGGGTCCTATTACTTCTCCGTCTTGCAGGCAGGAAAATTCCTTTTCACCTATCGCATCGTGGTGGAAGGGTCGTCCGAAGACGACCTCTGCGTGCCCGAAGTCTCCTGAGCACTTGGATGTGTTTCCTGTTTGTTCTATTGTCGCGCCATGCGCGATCCCGACGAAACCCTCCTTCCCGGCACCCGCCTGCGCGCCCGCGGCGTGGCCAGCAATGCGGCCGGGCGGTATGAGGCGACGCAGAGGGTGGCGATCCAAGACGGGTGGGAGCCGCCGGAAGAGCGCCTGGTTCAGACCGAGGTGCGGGTCGAGGTGCCGCGGTCGGCGCTGACCTTCAACCGCTCGCCGGACCTGCCGTTTGATCGGTCGGTGAACCCCTATCGGGGCTGCGAGCATGGCTGTGTCTACTGTTTCGCCCGGCCGACCCATGCCTACCTCAACCTCTCGCCGGGGCTGGATTTCGAGACGCGGCTGATTGCCCGGCCGGGGATCGGGGCGGTGCTGGAGCGGGAGCTGCGGGCGAAGGGATACAGGGTGGCGCCGGTGGCGATCNNGACGAACACCGACCCCTATCAGCCCTGCGAGGCCCAGTACCGGGTGATGCGNGAGGTGCTGGAGGTGCTGGCGGCCTTCCGGCATCCGATGGCGATCACCGCCAAGGGGGCGCTGGTCGAGCGGGACCTGGACCTGCTGGCGCCGATGGCGGCCGAGGGGCTGGTGCGGGTGGGGGTGTCGGTCACCACGCTGGACCGGGGGTTGGCGCGGCGGATGGAGCCGCGGGCCGCCAGCCCTCAGCGGCGGCTGGAGGTGATCCGGCGGTTGACGGCGGCGGGGGTGGCGGTGCGGGTCATGGTGGCGCCGGTGGTGCCGGGGCTGACGGACCACGAGCTGGAGGCGATCCTGGCGGCGGCGAAAGAGGCGGGCGCGGTGGGGGCGAGCTGGATCATGCTGCGGCTGCCGCTGGAGGTGGCGGGGCTTTGGCGGGACTGGCTGGAGCGGGCGGAACCGGGGCGGGCGGGGAAGGTGATGGCCCGGGTGAGGGAGCTGCACGGGGGCAGNGACTATGACCCGGCCTGGGGCAAGAGGATGCGNGGGGAGGGGCTTTGGGCCGCGCTGACCGAGCGGCGGTTCCGGGCGGCGGTGGCCCGGCTGGGGCTGGCGGTGGAGCTGCCGCCCCTGCGCTGCGACCTGTTCCGGGCCCCGCCCAGGGCCGGGGACCAGCTGAGCCTGTTCTAGGCGTCCGAGCTCGGACGCTTGGTCATAGTGAGGAAAATCAATGAGTTGCGGGCGCGAATTAACTTGGACTTAAGAATTTCAGTGGTCCTGAGGAAGTCCGGACCAAGCAAATTCCTTCGAAGGAATTTGCAATTTTCTTCGAAGAAAATTGCCCCTCAATCCCCCACGGCTTCGCGCCAGTGGCGGCGGCAGAGGCTGACGTAGGTTTCGTTGCCGCCGATCTGCACTTGCTCGCCGTCCTTCAGCGCCTTGCCGTCGGGGCCGCGGCGGATGACCATGGTGGCCTTCTTGCCGCAGGCGCAGATGGTGCGGACCTCGCGCATCTCGTCGGCCCAGGCCAGAAGTGCGGCCGAGCCGGGAAAGAGGTTGCCCTGGAAATCCACGCGCAAGCCGTAGCACATGACCGGCACGCCGAGATCGTCCACGGCGCGGGCCAGTTGCCAGACCTGATCGCGCGAGAGGAACTGGGCCTCGTCGATGAAGACGCAGGCAACGGGGCCTTGCGCGAAGCGGGTCTTCAGCTTGGCGAATAGGTCCTCGCCCGGCGCGAAGGTGTCCGCCTCTTCGCCGATGCCGATGCGGCTGGCGATCCGGCCCTGGCCGACACGGTCGTCGAGGCGCGCGGTAATGAGATAGGGGATCATGCCGCCTTCGCGATAGTTGTGGGCGGCCTGAAGCAGTGCAGTCGGCTTGCCCGCGTTCATCGTGGAGTAATGGAAGTAGAGCTTTGCCATGGCCGTCCCCTAGCCGGGCGGCGGGGCGGTGCAATGGGCGGGCGCCCGCCACCCCTTTCCTTCGCGCGGGGACTTGCGAAAGGGGGCGGGGCGGCGGGCGATACGTCCGGGGCCATTCTCGGTCCCGGCAACTCGTTAACGACCCGAACATCGGGCACATGTCTTTCCTAGCCTGTGGGCCGGGCGGGGTTCAGGGGAAAAACCGGGAAAGTTCCCCGGAGCGGAGGGGCGATGACCGTCGAGAGCTATCTTAAGAAGCACTGCGAGGCGCTGGTGAAGGATGTGGGCATCGAGGCGGCCTGCGCCGTGACCGGTCGGTCCAAGGCCACCTTGGGGCGGTACTATTCGGAGGATGAAGAGCATGCCGACCGGTTCATGCCGGTGGACGTGGTGGCGCGGCTGGAGGCGGCGGCGCGGTTTCCGCATGTGACCGCGGCGCTGGCCGATCTGCGCGGCATCACCCTGAGCGGCGACAGGGAACGGCGCAACGCCGGACCACGGGGCATGAACCAGGAGGTGGTGGTGCTGGCGCAGCGCTTCGCGCAGCTGATGGCGGAATACCACGAGTCCATTGGCGATGGCCGCATCACCGTGATCGAGGCCAAGCGGATGCTGCGCGAGACGCTGGCGCTTCAGCAGATCCTGATCGAGATCAAGATGAACCTGGAGGCCGAGGTCAACGGGAGAGCGGCTAGCGCCGCGCGGGCGGCCACCCCGGCTTGCCGCCACCGGGCGCGCTGCGGCGCGGCCTGGCCGCCCTGCGGTTTCGGCGCGGCGGCGGGGCGGGGCTTGTAGGGTTTGGCGCCCTGCGGCGCGGCTGCCGGTTTGCCCTTGCGGGGCGGGACCGCCCGGCTTGCCGGGCCGCGCCGGACGCGGCGGGCCCTTGCGCTGTGCGGGTTTGGGCGGCAGGGCGGCGACATTGGCCCAGGGCGCGCCGCCGATCACCGGGATCGGCTTCTTCAGCACTTTCTCGATAGCCGCCAGATCGGCCATTTCGGCCGGGGCGCAGAAGGCGACGGCCGTGCCTTCGGCGCCTGCGCGGGCGGTGCGGCCGATGCGGTGGACATAGTTTTCCGGCACGTTCGGCAGGTCGTAGTTGTAGACATGGCGCACGGTCGGGATGTCGAGCCCGCGCGCCGCCACGTCGGTGGCGACCAGCACCATGACCTCGCCCGCGCGGAAGGCCGAGAGCATCGCCTCGCGCTGGTTCTGGCTGCGGTTGCCGTGGATGGCGCCAACCTTGAAGCCCCAGGTCGCCAGCAGCTTGGCCAGCTTGTCGGCGCCGTGCTTGGTGCGGCCGAAGACCAGCGCCTGTTCGTCGGGATGTTTCTGGAGGTAACTTTNCAGAAGCTTCGCCTTGTCGCCGTTCGGGATGAAATGGATGCCCTGGTTGATGCGTTCGACCGGCTTGCCGGGCGGCGCCACCTGCACGCGGACCGGGTCGCGCAGATAGGTTTCGGACACCTCTTCGATGTCGTTCGGCATGGTGGCCGAGAACATCAGTGTCTGGCGCTTCAGCGGGATGAACTTGGCGATCTTCCGCAGGGAATGGATGAAGCCCATGTCCAGCATGTGGTCGGCTTCGTCCAGAACCAGGTAGGCGCATTNTTCCAGGTTCACGTCGCCGCGTTCGATCAGGTCGATCAGGCGGCCCGGCGTGGCGACCAGCACATCAGTACCGCGGGCCAGCCGTTCGGCCTGCTTGTTGATCGAGGCGCCGCCGACCACGGTGGTGACCTTGACCGCGGTGCCCTTGGTGAAGGCGGTCAGCGTGTCCGAGATCTGCAGCACCAGTTCGCGCGTCGGCGCGAGGATCANGGCGCGCACATGGCGCGGCCCCGGCGGGTGGCCAAGGTCAAGGATGCGGTGCAGGAGCGGCAGGCCGAAGGCCANGGTCTTGCCGGTGCCGGTCTGGGCAAGGCCCATCAGGTCGCGGCCCGCCATGACATGGGNGATCGACTGCGCCTGGATCGGCGTGGGCCGGTCAAGGTAAGCCAGTTCCAGCGCCTTCAGGANGGCGGGGGAAAGGCCAAGGTCGGTGAAGGCGGTCATCGGGGGTGTCCTGCGGCTCGCACGGGCCAGAAGGGCCGGTGCGCAAAAGCGGGTGAATGCGCGCAAGCGGGGTCAAGTCAAGGGGAAGGCGGCCTGCGGAGGACGCGGCCAGGGTTCATCGTCACGTCATGCAGCGACGATAATTCCTTACAAGAAGAATCGCCTTTACAACTCTGACTGTTTCGCTCAACTATGCCCTCACCCCAGCCAGCCCTGCCGGGCAGCCCGGAAGACGCCTTGAAACCCCACGGACCGGACCACGCATGTGCCCGACCCAGACACTCCAGAGACCGGCAGGGAGAGCCCGATGAATGCCATGACCGAAGCCTCGGCGCTGAGCGCGGCCAATGCCGTGCCCGTGCATGACGCGAACCGCCTGACCGAGGGCGGCCAGACCGCCCATATCCACCTGAACGGCCAGCTTTACTGTCTGCGCATCACGCGCGTAAACAAGCTGATCCTTACCAAGTAACTGGAAACGCCATGACCCGTCTGCTTGCCAGCACCGCCCTTGTTGTCCTTCTGGGCCAGCCCGCCCTTGCCGCCGACCCTGCCGCCGTGGTGGCCACCTATGCCGAGATCGGCGCGGCGGTCTATGGCGACAGCCTGACCACGGCAGAGGCGCTGCAGGCGGCGGTGGACGCCTTCCTGGCCGCGCCGTCCGACGAGACGCTGGTGGCGGCGAAAACGGCATGGGCAGCGGCGCGGGTGCCCTATCAGCAGTCGGAAGCCTTCCGCTTTGGCAACNNGATCGTGGATGACTGGGAGGGCCGGGTGAATTCCTGGCCGCTGGACGAGGGGCTGATCGACTATACCGGCGGCGACTACATCGGGCCGAGCGACGAGAATCCGCTGGCCTCGGCCAATGTGATCGGCTCGACGGTGGTGAAGATCGGCGGCAAGGATGTGGATGTGACCACGATCACGCCCGAGCTGATCGGCGGCACGCTGCACGGTGCGGACGGGATCGATGCGAATGTGGCGGCGGGCTATCATGCCATCGAGTTCCTGCTGTGGGGGCAAGACCTGAACGGCACCGGGCCGGGGGCGGGTGCGCGGCCTTACACCGATTACGTTCAGGGCGCGGGCTGCACCGGCGGCAATTGCGACCGGCGGGCGGCCTATCTGAAGGCGGCGACCGACCTGCTGGTGGCGGATCTGGCCGAGATGGCGGCGAACTGGGCGCCGGGCGGGGCGGCGCGGGCGGCGGTGACGGCGGACCCGGCGGCCGGGGTGAAGGCGATGATCACCGGCATGGGCAGCCTGTCCTATGGCGAGCTGGTAAGCGAGCGCATCAAGCTGGGCCTCTTGCTGAACGACCCCGAGGAAGAGCACGACTGTTTCTCGGACAACACCTACAACAGCCACTATTACGACGGCATCGGCATCCGGAACGTCTATCTGGGCAGCTATGCCCGGCCGGATGGCAGCGTGGTCTCCGGNCCCTCGCTGTCGGAACTGGTGGCGGCGGCCGATCCGGCGGTGGATGCGGCGGTCAAGCAGAAGCTGGACGCCACGGTGGCGGCGATGACGGCGCTGAAGGCCAAGGCGGAAAGCGGCATGGCCTATGACCAGATGCTGGCGCCGGGCAATGCCGAGGGCGATGCGCTGATCACGGCGGTGGTGGACGGGCTGGTGGCGCAGACGCGCGAGATCGAGCGGGCGGCCAAGGCGCTGAACCTGGGCGAGCTGGCGGTCGAGGGCTCGGACAGCCTGGACAACCCCAACGCCGTTTTCCAGTGACCGGGAGGCGGCGGTGATCGTCTGCCATTGCATGGCGATTTCCGACCGCGACATCCGGGCCGCGGTGGACTGGATGCGCGCGGCGGACCCGGCGACGATCATCACGCCGGGCAAGGTCTATCGCGCGCTTGGAAAGCGCGCGGATTGCGGCGGATGCCTGCCGCTGTTCCTTGACACGATGCGGGACTGTGACAGTTTCGAAGTTCCGCTCAACCTGCGCGGCGAGACGCGCCAATACCAGGGAAAGCCATGAAGGGCGACACCAAGGTCATCGAATACCTGAACGCGGCGCTGCGGTCTGAACTGACGGCGGTCAGCCAGTACTGGCTGCATTACCGGCTGCAGGAAGACTGGGGCTTTGGTNNACTTGCCGACAAGTCGCGCGCCGAATCGATCGAGGAGATGCAGCACGCCGACAAGCTGATCGCGCGCATCATCTTCCTGGAAGGCCATCCGAACCTGCAGAAGCTGGACCCCCTGCGCATCGGCCAGACGCTGCGCGAGACGCTGGAATGCGATCTGGCAGCCGAACACGAGGCGCGGACGCTGTACATCGAGGCGCGGCGGCACTGCGATGCGGTGGGCGATTTCNNGTCACGCGCGCTGTTTGACGAGCTGACGGCGGATGAGGAAGGCCACATCGACTTTCTGGAAACCCAGCTTGGCCTGTTCGACCGCCTGGGCGAAGAGAAATATGGCCTGTTGAACGCGAAGCCCGCGGATCAGGCCGAATAACGCGATGCCCTCGCGCAAGCGGGGGCAGGGCGATGGAATGGAAGCAGCCGATGCGGCGCATGATCCTGTTGGCTTCGGCGGTGCTGGTGCTGGCCTGGGCCGCCGACCCGGCATCGGGGCTGGACGACCGGCATCTGCCCGCCCTGCCGCGCACCGCCGCGGAGGCGGCGCGGGTGGCCGAGGTGACGGCACCGGCCACGGATTTCCAGACAGCCGAGCCCTTCGAGGCGATGCCGGGCAGGGCGGCGACCGGGCCGGTGGCGTCAGGCGCCGATGCCTTNTCGCATCCCTCGGCGGGGCTGGACGCCGAGGGCAAGATGGACTTCCAGCTTGGCAATGCGCTGTTCCGCAAGCTGTGGGTGGCGTCACCGGCCTCGACACGCGGCTCGGACGGGCTGGGGCCGCTGTACAATGCGCGCAGTTGCGAGAACTGCCATGTGAAGGATGGCCGCGGCCATCCGCCCACGGGTCCNGAGGACAGCCGGGTGTCGATGGCGCTGCGCCTGTCGGTGCCGGGCGGCAGCGGGTAAGCGGCGATTGCCGACTGGCTGGCGACGCAGGATGACCCGGTCTATGGCGGGCAGTTGCAGGATTTCGCTGCGCCGGGGCAGGCGGCCGAGGGGCGGCTGGAGGTAAGCTACAGCGACCTGCCGGTCGTGTTGGGTGATGGCACCGAGGTGGTGCTGCGCGCGCCCGCCTATGCGGTGTCGGGGCTGGCCTTCGGGCCGCTGGCGCCNGGGGCGATGCTGTCGGCGCGCGTGGCGCCGCCGATGATCGGGCTGGGGTTGCTGGAGGCGATCCCTGCCGCCGATATTCTGGCCCATGCCGACCCGGAGGACCGCGACGGCGACGGCATCTCNGGCCGTAANGCCGTGGTGGTGTCGCCCGAAACCGGGGTGCCGATGCTGGGCCGCTTTGGCCTGAAGGGCGGCGCGGCCAGCTTGCGCGACCAGTCGGCAGCGGCCTTTGCGCTGGACATGGGGCTGTCCACCGATCTGCACCCGGCGCCCTGGGGCGATTGCACGGCGGCAGAGGCGGCCTGCCGCGCCGCGCCGCATGGGCAGGAACCGGGCATCCGCGACGGGCTGGAGGTGGACGGCGACAGTCTGGACCTGGTGGCCTTCTACACCCGCAACCTGGCGGTGCCGCGCCGCGCCGATGCGGGCGACCCGCAGGTGCTGGCGGGCAAGGCGGCGTTCTATGGCGCGGGGTGCCCGGCCTGCCATGTGCCGAAATTCGTCACCGCCCGGCTGGAAGGNTGGCCCGAGCAGAGTTTCCAGCTGATCTGGCCCTACAGCGACCTGTTGCTGCATGACATGGGGCCGGGACTGGCCGACAACCGGCCCGAGGGCCGCGCCACCGGGCAGGAATGGAAGACGCCGCCGCTGTGGGGGCTGGGGGCCACGGCGATGGTGGCCGGGGTGCGNACCTATTTGCACGATGGCCGCGCCCGTGATCTGGTTGAAGCAATCCTGTGGCATGGCGGCGAGGCGGCTGCGGCCCGCGATGCCTTTGCCGCCCTGCCTGCCCCCGACCGGGACGCCCTGATCGCCTTTCTGGAGAGCCTGTGACATGCGCCATCTTGCCCTTTGCCTTCTGGCCCTTCTGCCGCTGCGGCGCTTGGCGGCACCCGCGAGGCGGTGGAAACCCAGATCCTGCCGGGCTTTGCCGCCTTTGCCGAGGCAGCCGGAGCCCTGTCGGCCGCGGCCGAGGCGGATTGCGCGCCCGAGGCGCTGCGCCCGGCCTGGAACGCCGCTTTTGACGCCTGGCTGCGCGTGGGCTTCCTGCATCTGGGGCCGGGCGAGGAGTCGGGGCGGACGCTGGCCATCGCCTTCTGGCCCGACCCCAAGGGCATTGGCACCAAGCAGCAGGCGGGGCTGATCCGCACCGCCGATCCGGCGGTGCTGGAACCTTCGGCCTTTGCGCTGCAATCGGTGGCGGTGCGCGGGCTTTTTGCCCTGGANAGGCTGCTTTATCCCGCGCCGGACAGCCCGGCGGCGGCGGGGGCGATNTATGTCTGTGCCCTGACGCGGGCCACGGCGGCCGACCTGGCGCGCATGGCCAATGGCATCCGGTCGGACTGGCAGGACGGCTATGCCGCGGTGCTGCTGTCGGCGGGCGAGCCGGGCAACGAGACCTTCCTGACCGGGGCCGAGGCGTCGCAGGCGCTGTATACGCAGTTGGTGGTGGGGCTGGAATTCGTGAAGGACAGCCGGTTGGGCCGCCCGCTTGGCACCTTTGACGCGCCGCGNGCGGATCGGGCCGAGGCGCTGGCCTCAGGCCGGTCCTTGCGCAACGTGGTGCTGTCGCTGGAGGCGATGCGCGATTTCACCGCCGCGCTGGCCCCCGACACGCCGGAAACCGCCGCGGCCTTTGCCGATGCGCTGGCGGTGGCGGCAGAGCTGNNGACGACCCGGTCTTTCTTAAGCGTGGCCGAGCCTGACGGTAGGCTGAAGGTGGAAATCCTGTCGCAGCGCGTGGGGTCGGTGGTGGATGCGGCGGTCTCCGAAGTGGGGCCGTCGCTTGGCGTGGAACTGGGCTTCAACGCCGATGACGGGGACNNTGAGATGGCGACGCGGCGGGGATTTCTGGCCGGTCTGGCCGCGGTGGCCGTGCCGCGGCTGAGCTGGGCCGATGCGGGCAGNCCCGCCTTTCTGGCGGCGGCAAGGCGGGACGAGGGCTATGTGCTGTGCGGGCTGGATGCAAGCGGCGGCGAGCGGTTCCGCCTGGACCTNGTAGCGCGCGGCCATGCGGCGGCGGCCCATCCGGTGCGACCCGAGGCGGTGGCCTTTGCGCGGCGGCCCGGCACCTATGCGCTGGTGATCGACTGCGCCCGCGGGACGGTGGCCGCCCGGCTGACCCCGCCCGANGGGCGGCAGTTCAACGGCCATGGCGTGTTTTCCGCCGATGGGGCGGTGCTTTATACATCCGAGGTGGTGGCCGAGGGGTCCGANGGGCGGCTGGGCCTGTGGGACACCGTCGGCTGGCGCCGCATCGGCGAGGTGGCGACGGGCGGCATCGGCCCGCATGACCTGAAGCGGCTGGCGGGCGGCGGGCTGGTGGTGGCCAATGGCGGCATCCAGACCGATCCGGGCGACCGCACCAAGCTGAATGTCGAGACCATGGCGCCGAACCTTGCCTATCTGTCGGCGGAAGGGGCGTTGGACGAGGTGGTGGCGCTGGAGCCCGACCTGCACCAGGCCTCGATCCGCCATCTGGCGCTGGCGCCGGATGGGACGGTGGCCTTTGCCATGCAATGGGAGGGCGACCCGGCCGAGGCGGTGCCCTTGCTGGGCCTGCACCGGCGTGGCGCTGCGCCCGTGCTGGCAGCGGAGCCGGAGACGGCGTTCTTCCGCATGAAGGGCTATGCGNNCTCCATCGCGCTGGATGCGGCGGCGGGCCGTGTGGCGCTGACCTCGGCGCCGGGCGGGGTTGTGCAGTTGTACGGCCTGGACGCCGCGCCGCTGGCGGCGCTGGCGCGGGCCGATGCCAGCGGCGTGGCGCTGGCCGAGGGCGGATTCGTGCTGACCGACGGCAATGGCGGCATCAGTCTTGTCGCCGGGGACGGTCTTCAGCCGCTGGCCAAGTCGGACCTGGCCTGGGACAATCATCTGGTGGCGGTGTAGGGAAGTGGCAGCCCGTAGGGGTCGAACCCCTCTTCCCAGGTTGAAAACCTGGTGTCCTAACCGATAGACAGGCGGGCCATGCTTCGGTCGTGGCGGGCTGAGTAAGGCTTGGGCGCGGCGGGCGCAAGAGGATTCTTGCGGGATTTCAGGCAAGCGCCGCATCTTCCAGGCGCAATTGCACCTTGGTACGGCCGCCCCAGGTATTCAGCTCCAGCCTTCCGGCAAGGTGGAACCGCCGATGCCCCGGCTGGTTCAGCGCGGGGCCAAGCGGGCCTTCGAAGGCACCCCAGGCCACGGCCTCGATCTGGCCGCCCTGGCCATCCGAGGCGAGAAGGCGCAGGTGGTTGTCGCCGATGCGGCGCGGGTTCACCGCCATGTCGGAAAAGGCAAANNGCGGGGCGGGCGCGGCGGCGCCGAAGGGGCCTGTTCGATCTGNTTCCACAAGGGCGGGTGTGGCGGCCGAGGGCATGAGCAGGCTTTCCAGTTTCAACTCGCCCGCGCCGCCCTGGCCTGCGCCCTGGCGGGCCAGAAGTTCGGCCAGCCGTTCCATGGCCGGTTCCAGTTGCGCGCGGTCGACCGTCAGGCCAGCAGCCATGCGGTGGCCGCCGCCCTTGACCAAGAGGCCCTCGGCCGCGACGCGGTGGACAGCGGCGCCGAGGTCCACGCCGCTGACGGAACGGCCCGAGCCCTTGCCCGTGGTTCCGTCGAAGCCGATCACCACGGCGGGGCGGTTCGTCGCCTCTTTCAGCCGCGAGGCGACGATGCCGACCACGCCGGGGTGCCAGCCTTCGGCAGCGGCCCAGACCAGCGGGCCGTCGGTCCCCCGCGCTTCTGCCTGAGCGAGGGCTTCGTCGCGGACCTTCAGTTCGATGTCGCGCCGTTCGCTGTTCAACTGGTCCAGGCGTTGCGCCANGCAGGCGGCTTCGCGCGGGTCGGCGGTGGCCAGCAGGCGCGCGCCAAGGTCGGCCTGACCGATGCGGCCGCCGGCGTTGATCCTTGGTCCCAGCAGGAAGCCCAGGGAATAGGGCGTGGGCGCCTCGGTCATGCGGGCGATGTCGGCCAGGGCGGCAAGGCCGGGGCGGTCGCGCCGGGCCATGACCTTCAGCCCCTGCCGCACCAGGGCGCGGTTGACGCCGGTCAGGGNGGCGACGTCGGCGACGGTGGCCAGCGCCACGAGGTCGAGGAGGGCCATGAGGTCGGGGCCCTGCACGCCTTCGGCGCGCAGGCGGCGGTTGGCTTCGACCAGCATCAGGAAGACCACCGAGGCGGCGCAGAGGTGGGCGAGGCTGCCGTCTTCGTCCTGGCGGTTGGGGTTCACCACGGCCAGCGCGGNGGGCAGGGTTTCGCCGCCGAGGTGGTGGTCGAGGACGACCACGTCGGCGCCCTTGGCGGCGGCGATGGGGCCGTGCGAGANGGTGCCGCAGTCCACACAGAGGATGAGGGTGTGGCGGGCGGCGAGATCGGCCATGGCGGGCTCGTTCGGGCCATAGCCTTCGTCGATGCGGTCGGGGATGTAGAGGGTGGCGCCGTGGCCCATGGCGCGCAGCCAGGTGAGGAGGAGTGCCGCCGAGGCGCCGCCGTCCACGTCGTAGTCGGCAAAGACCGCGATCCGTTCGCGGCGGCGGAGGGCGGCCAGGAAGCGGTCGGCGGCCCCCATGTCCTTCAGCGACAGGGGATCGGGAAGGAGGTCGCGGAGCGCGGGGGCGAGGTAGGCCGCGGCCTCTTCCGGCGTTACACCGCGGCGGACCAGGGTCTGGCAGAGGGCGAGGGGCAGGCGGGTGGACTGGGTCATGGCCTCGGCCAGGCGCAGCTCGGCCTCGGTCGGGCCGGTCCAGCGGCGGCCGGTCAGGGAGTGTTCGACGTTCAGGAAGGCGGCCATGGGCTGCTTCTGGCGGCTTGGGGCGCCTTTGGCAAGGGCCGGGTCCGCGGACCCGGCCCTGCGGGCATCATGCGGCCTGAGCGTCCGGCGCCGGGACAAAGCGCAGGTGGAAACGCGCGGCCAGCGCGGCCAGCGCCATGTCCGTGGTAAGCTTTTCCGCGGCGACAGCGGGGAAGAAGCCCTCGAAGCCGCCGGGGTCATCACCACCATGAGACGGCCCGTATCGGTGCCGATGTTCTGGAACCGGTGTACGGCCCCGCGCGGGATGACGATGGTGCCGCCCTCGGCAAGCTCGATGTGATCGTTGCCGCACCAGAAGCCGAACCGGCCCGACAGGACGCGGAAGAACTCCTCCTCGGCGCCGTGGACGTGGAAGGGCGGGCCTTCGCCTGCGGGAACCTCGGCCTCGAACAGGCCAAGGCTCCCGCCGGTCTGATCCGCGGTAATGCGGATGATGTGGCGGCCGAAGGCTTCGGCGAGAGTGCTTAGCGCCGGGGACGGAAAATGCAGCCGTGGAGAAAGGTGTCATCTGTTTTCTCTTCCATTTCTTGGTTCTGAAGTGAGGGTGGTATATCCAGGTGGCGGGCCGCGATAATCCGGGCGGACCTGGATGGATTGTCTGGATGATTTGACGAATGAAGACGGTTGATCCNCTGCACGGCGTTGCCGCGTTTCTGGCGGTGGCGGACCACGAAAGCTTCACGGGCGGGGCGGCGGCCCTGGGGCTGACACGGGCGACCGTCAGCGCGCAGGTCGCCGAGCTGGAGAAGAGGCTGGGCGTGCGGCTTCTGCACCGCTCGACCCGGGCGGTGCGGCTGACGGCGGCGGGGCAGGCGTACCGCGAGCGTCTGGCCGATCTGCCGGACCGGGTGAATGCGGCGGAACGGTCGGCGCGGGCGGAGCAGACGGCGCCGGAAGGGCGGCTGCAGGTGACGGCGCCGCCGGACCTGGCGCAGCGGTTCCTGGTGCCCTGGGTGGCGGAGTTTCTGGCCGGGCACCCTGGCATCACCATCGAGCTGGAGCTGTCCAATGCGGCGCGGCGGTTGATCGAGGAAAGGTTCGACCTGGCGATCCGCGGGGTGCTGGCGGTCGAGGACAACCTGGTGACCCGGCAACTGGGGCAGTCGCCGCTGGTGACCTGTGCCCGGCCGGATTATCTGGCGCGGCGNGGGGTGCCAGAAGAGCCGATGGGCCTGGTCGGCCATGACCTCTTGCACTTCGCCGGGCTGCGGAAGGGGCGGGTCTGGACCATGACCAAGGGGGCCACGGTGATCGAGGTGCCGATCGCGCCGCGGCTGGAGCTGAACGATGGCTGGGCGCTGCGGCTGGCGGCGCTGGAGGGGACGGGGATCTGCCAGCTTCCGGCCTTTGTGGTGGGCGAGGACTTGCGGCAGGGGCGGCTGGTGGCGATGCTGACGGGTTGGAACGCCGGGGCGGTGCCGCTGCATGCGGTCTATCCTGACAACCGGCTGATCGCCCAGAGGGTCAGGGCCTTCGTGGACTTTCTGGCCCGCAAGGCCCGGGGCGAGCCGGACCTGAACGGCCGGGCGCCCTGAGGGCGTCCGAGCTCGGACGCCCTACTGGCATGAGCGATATCAAGGGGTCGCGCGGCCGGATTTGCCGGACGTTAACACCTGTCCGCGGGTCTCACCGCACCGGGGTGCGGTATTCGATGCGGCGGACCGAGCCGGTCTTGGAGCGCATCAGGATGGTTTCCATCGTCACCCAGCCGGGTTCGCGGCGGATGCCCTTGACCAGCGAGCCGTTGGTGACGCCGGTGGCGGCGAAGATCACGTCGCCCTTCACCAGATCGTCGCGGGTATAGACGCGGTCGAAATTGGTGATGCCACCTTTTCGNNCCCGGGCCTTTTCATCCTCGTTGCGGAACAGGAGCTTGCCGAAGAACTGGCCGCCCATGCATTTCAGCGCGGCGGCCGCCAGCACACCTTCCGGGGCGCCGCCGGAGCCCATGTACATGTCGATGCCGGTCAGGTGCGGTTCGGCGCAGTGCATGACGCCACNCACGTCGCCATCGGTGATGAGGCGGATTGCGGCGCCGGTGGAGCGGATTTCCTTGATGAGGTCTTCGTGGCGGGGACGTTCCAGCACGCAGACGGTGATGTCTTCGGTCGAGACGCCCTTGGCGGCGGCCAGCGCCGAGACGCGCTCGGACGGGGTCATGGTCATGGTGACGGTGCCGGTCTTGAAGCCGGGGCCGATGGCGAGCTTGTCCATGTAGACGTCGGGGGCGTGCAGCATGGTGCCGCGCGGCGCCATGGCGATGACGGTCATCGCGTTGGGCATGTCCTTGGCGGTGAGCGTGGTGCCTTCCAGCGGGTCGAGCGCGATGTCCACCGCCGGGCCGTGGCCGGTGCCGACCTGTTCGCCGATGTAGAGCATCGGCGCCTCGTCGCGCTCGCCCTCGCCGATGACGACGACGCNCGCGATGTCGAGCGCGTTCAGCTGGTCGCGCATGGCGTTGACGGCGGCCTGGTCGGCGGCCTTTTCGTCGCCGTGGCCGATCAGGCTGGCGGAGGCCAGCGCCGCGGCTTNGGAGACCCGGGCAAGCCCGAGCGAGAGCATGCGGTCGTGGAATTCGGCGACGTCGGCCATGGGAGCGGATCCTTGTGGAGATGATGCTGTCGCCGCCTTAACGCGGGGTCAGGACACCGGCAAGGATGGTCGCGCTAACGGTTCGGGACTGTCGCAGGGTTCGGCGGGGAAGACGAATTCCGCGCGGAATTCGTCCACGGAATTCGCGCGAATTCCGTGGCGGACCGTAGGATGGGCAATATTGCCCATCCTACGGTCAGACCTCTTCGATGCGCAGCGCCACGGNGGCGCCGACCAGCACGCCGGTGGCACTGAAGCGGGCGATGGCGTGGTCGAGATCGTCGCGCGTGGCCTTGTGGGTGACGATCAGCACCGGGGCGTGGACGCCCTGGTGGCCATACTGGCGCATCTGGTCGATGGAGACGCTTANCTCGCCCAGGCAGGTGGCGATCTTGGCCAGCGCGCCGGGCTTGTCGACCAGCGTCATGCGCAGATACCACGAGGNTGGCGCGGCGGTGGCGGCGGNCGACGGGGTGGCGAGCGTCGCCGCCGGCTGGCCGAAGCAGGGCAGGCGGAATCCGCGGGCAAGGTCGATCACGTCGCCCATCACGGCGCTGGCGGTCGGGCCTTCGCCNNAAGCGCCGGGGCCGCGCAGCACGATCTGGCCGACCGAGTCGCCTTCCAGCACCACCATGTTGGTGCCGCCCTGCAATTGGCCCAAGGGGCTGTCGGCGGGGACGAGGCAGGGGGTCATGCGCTGTTCCAGGCCCCGGCCGGTCATCTGCGCCACGCCGAGAAGCTTGATGCGATAGCCCATGTCCTGGGCAAGGTGGATGTCGTCGATCGAGACGTTGCCGATGCCTTCCAGTTCCACCGCGTCGAAGGACACTTTCGTGCCGAAGGCGATGGCGGCCAAGAGGCTGAGCTTGTGGTAAGCGTCGATGCCGCCGACGTCGAGGTTCGGATCGGCTTCGAGGTAGCCGAGCTGGCGGGCTTCCTCGAACACCGTGTCATAGGGCAGGCCCGCGGACTGCATGCGGGTGAGGATGTAGTTGCAGGTGCCGTTCATCACGCCCATCACCCGCTTCATGCGGTTGTTAACCAGGCCTTCGGTGAGCGCCTTGATGACGGGGATGCCNNATGCGGCGACGGCGGCCTCGAAGCGGATGGTGCGGCCAGCGGCTTCGGCGGCAAGGGCAAGCGCCTGGCCGTGATGGGCGAGCAGCGCCTTGTTGGCGGTGACGACGTCTTTNNAAGCGGCAAGGGCGGCTTCGGTGGCGTCCTTGGCGGCGCCGTCATGGCCGCCCATGACCTCGACGAAGACATCGACATCGGGGCGGGTGGCCAGCGCCACGGGATCGTCTTCCCAGGCGTAATCCGACAGGTCCACGCCGCGGTTCTTGCCGCGCGAGCGGGCCGAGACGGCGGTGATGGTGANCGGGCAGCCGGTGCGGGCGGCGATGAGGTCGGCATGGGTTTGCACGATCTTGACCACGCCGGTGCCGACGGTGCCGAGACCTGCAAGGCCAAGACGCAGGGGGCGGCAGACATGGGAACACCTCATCGCTGGACGGACGCGCCCTGTTAGCGCGGGGCGGGCTGCTGTGCAACGAGGGCGCGGCTATTGGTTGCGGATGGTGTCGGCGCGGGCTTGCAGCGCCTGGGCGCGGGCCTGGAGGTCGGCGCCGGTGTCGGGCGGGGTCTGCGGCGCGGCGGGAAGCTGTTCCACCGGCAGGAGTTTGGGCGGCGGGCCGCTGTCGGGCGGCGGCGGGGGCAGGTCTTTCCAGTCGCCACAGCCGCATGAGGGTCAGGAGAAGGGGAGGACGTAGCGCAACGGGGCTCCTGCGGGCTGCGCGCAGGATGGACGAAGCCGGGGGCAAGGCAAACCCTGCCCCCATGCAGTTCAGTGCGCCGGGCGGATGAAGGTGCCGTTGCGCAGTTCCGTCAGCGCCTGGCGGATTTCGGCCTGTGTGTTCATCACGATGGGGCCGTGCCAGGCGACCGGTTCCTGCAGCGGTGCGCCCGAGATCAGCAGGAAGCGGATGCCGTCGGTAGCCTGCACCGTGACCTCGTCACCGCTGTCAAAGCGCACCAGGGTGCGGTTGCCGGACAGATCGCGGATGTTGACCTCTTGCCCCCGGACTTCTTNTTCCAGCAGCACGCCCTCCGGGCGGCTGGCGTCGCGGAAGGTGCCNNAAGCGCCGTCGAAGATATAGGCGAAGGCGCGGCGGTANNGCGTCGACCAAGCTTTGCGGCGGCCCGGCGGGACGTAGATGTCGAGGTACTGCGGATCGGCGGCGATGCCGCCGACCGGGCCGGTCTTGCCCCAGAAGTTGCCGACGATGACCTTCACGGTCGTGCCGTCGTCATCCGTGATCTCGGGGATGTCCTTCGACTTCACGTCCTGATAGCGCGGCGCGGTCATCTTCAGCGACGAGGGCAGGTTGGCCCAGAGCTGGAAGCCGTGCATCTGGCCCCTGGCGTTGCCGAGCGGCATTTCCTGGTGGAGGATGCCGGAGCNCATGGTCATCCACTGCACGTCGCCGCCTTTCAGCGTGCCGCGGTTGCCCAAGGAGTCGCCGTGTTCGACGGAACCGGCCAGGACATAGGTGATCGTCTCGATGCCGCGGTGGGGATGCCAGGNGAAGCCGCGGCGATAGTCGTCGGGGCGGTCGCCGCGGAAATCGTCGAACAGCAGGAACGGGTCGGTCAGTTCGGTGTCGCCGAAGCCGAAGGCGCGGTGCAGGTGGACGCTACGCCCTCGACATGGGGCTGGGCGCGGATCGGCGGCGACGGGGCGGATGGACATGGGGTACCTCCGGGTGTTGCGGTTGACCGGAAGGTAGGGCCTGTGCGGGATTTCACCAACTGCGGGTTCACGCACAGAATCTGTGCCGGGGCGCGGGGATCAGGAGCAGGCGATGCCTTCCAGGCAGACGCGGGTCAGGAAGCGGGGCCGCGTGACGATGAAATTGGTGAAGACCTGATCCTCGATGCCGACGTTGAAGGCCGCGGAATAGGTGGTTTCGGTTTCCAGCAGGATCGCCGAGTCGCCGTCGGGCATCGCCGGGATGCGCTCTTTCACCGATTGCAGCGTGGTCGTGGTCAGCGGCGTCATGGTGTTGCCGGGCGAGCGCGACCAGGCGACCTCGAACCGGTTCTTGTCGGGGTTCCAGTACAGGCTGGTGATGCGCATGCGCGTGGTCTGGTCGCTGTCCATCATGTACTGGAAGACCTTGGCCATACCGGCGATTTCGGCCGAGGTGAGGCTGGCCCGCTCGCGCGAGATGTAGTCGGACACGGTGTAGCTGGCCTTCTGCGCCAGGTTCACGGCGCGGAAGGCGTCCCAATAGACGTAGAGGCCCATATAGGCCCAGATCATCAGCGGCAGCGCGATGACCGCCTCGGCCACGACCGAGCCGTGATCTTCGCTGCGGAAGCGTTGAAGCGCCTGTCTCAGCCGGATCATCGCGGTCCTCATTGCGGTTCGTTCACGAAGGCAGAGACGGCGATCAGGCCATAGCCGCCGCGGCCGTCCAGCGGCAGGTCGGCGCCGAGGCCGGTGGTCGGGAACATGGCGTCCTGCACCACGCAGACACGGACCAGCATCATTTCGTTTTCGGCGCCGGGCACGAATTTCAGCACGGGTTGTACGTTCTNGTCTCGTTCGGAGCAGGCGGCGTTGGCACTGGGCAGCGCCCAGGTCGAGGCGTTGATCGGCGTCAGTTCGACCGAGGTCGAATGGGCGCAATCGGTGAAGATGATCGACTTGGCGCAGATGCGGTTCTTGATGANTGCCGCGGTCGGGCTGGCGATCTTGCCCAGGCGCAGTTCGCGCATGACTTCATCCAGCGCCTGTTCCAGCAGGATCTGGCGCGTCATCAACAGGCCGCTTTCGAAGGAGGACATGAAGATCACGAGGAGCACGGGCACGGTCAGCACGAATTCGACCGAGGCGGTGGCGCGTTCGTCGCCAAGAAAGCGCGACAGGACCCGTGCGAGCAGACGCTTCATTGCATCAGCCTCAACTGACTGATGTTGTTGGCGATGGCGCGGAAGGCGGTCAGCATCTTGGTGTTGTCGGTGGCGTTGAAGTAGTGCGAGTCGACCGAGCTTGCGCAGGTCTGGATCTGGGTCTGGCCATTGGTGGGCGCGGCGAAGGCGATGCCGTAGATGATGACGCCATTCTGCTTGGCCAGCGTGCAGGATTGCTGCAACTGGCTGTTCATCTGGGAGACCGAGGCGAACTGCGTGTCGAAATTGGCCAAGGCCGCGTTGTAGGCAGAGGTGCGCGTGGCCGACGAGGTGCCAAGGGCGCGGGCGTAAAGTTGCCAGGCGACCCAGCTTACGCGCAGTTTTGCCCAGACTTCTTGCCAGCTTTGCTGGGTCACGCCGGAACCTGCGTTGTAGGGCGTGGATCGCCAGGCTTCGGCCGTGTTGGTGCCGTTCTTGCAGTCGGTGGAGGTACACAGATGCGGTACCCAGTATTCGTTGGCCGAGGGGGCGTCCGGCAGATAGATCGAGTAATAGCGGGTCGAGCCGCTGGTTGACAGGTAGATGGGCGAGGGGCCGGTCTTGTAGGCATCCTTCACCGTGTCGTGGGCGACGTGTTCGCCGTCGGTCATCAGAACGATGACCTTCATTGCCTCGTCATCATCCCAGTCGAAGGGGCGGTAACGAANGTTGGCCGGAATCTTGCCGTCGTTCACCAGTTCCTGGAACATCGGCCGGGCACCGGGGTCCAGCAGGGTCAGGCCCCATTTCATGCCGAGCATGATCGAGGTGTTGCCGTCATCGGTGAGCTGGTCGATGTAGCCCTGCAGGGTGGCGACGTTCGAGGCAAGCAGGCGCACCACGTTCTTGGTCGAGACGGGGCACCAGAAGTTCTTGGCTGTCGCGTTGCTTGAGTCGGTCGAGGAGACATAGGACGTGCTCGTGCTCGTCGAGTTGTAGACGTCGGCATAGGGGTGCATCGGGATCGGCGTGATGCGCGACAGGGTGGTGCTGGAATAGGCGCTGGCGGGAATTTCCAGACAGTTCGAGTTGGCGACGCCGTGCTGGTTGGCGGCGGTGTACTTGGCGATCAGGTCGGGGCCAAGGTTGACCTGGGCGTTGTAGGGCACGATGGCGATGGAGATGCGGTTTTCCACGTCGTTGGCGCGGACGGTCGCCACGAATTCCTTGGCGGCCGAGCGCAGCGCCGCGATCTTGGAGACGCCCGAGGAAATGGCATTGCCCATCGAGCCGGAAACGTCCAGCACCAGCACGATTTCAACGTTGTTGATGCGCTGTTCGGCGGCCGAGACGGCCTTGGCCTGGAAGTCCTTGATGCCCAGCATGCCCAGGAACATCGGGTCGGCGTCGGCCTTGGCCTGGGCCTTGACGTTGCGGTAGTTCAGCCNCTCGGTCACGGTGACCTTGGTCAGATAGGGCGTGAGGCCCTTTTCGAAGTAATCCCGCACCACGGATTCGGGGTCCAGGTCCTGGGTCATCGAGGCAGCGGCGAGGGTCGAGCGGTCGAGCGTGCTTTGCAGCGCGGTGCGGCGCTGTTCGAAGCGCATCGCATCCACGGCGATGCCGCCCATCATGATCATCAGAAGGAAGAGGATAAGGGTGAAATAGACCAGCGATCCGTCTTCGTCCCGGCGGAACCGGGTGACGGCAGCCGCAAGGCGGCGTGACGGCGAACGCAGACCAGGAACACGCATCAAACTCTCCAGCGCACGCAGGACGGGGCACTTGCCATGCCTGCGGTCGGACTTCTCCACAGGTCAGTTGCATCAGGACATGGGCCGGAATTGTGGCAAAATCACGGGTTTGCGGTGGAATGACGATGGTGTGCGAACGATCTTGGGCCGCCGCCGGGGACTGTGCATGCGCAGCCGACAGCGGCGGCCTCCGGCGGGGCGAGGGGCGGGGATCGGGCAGATTGCCACCTTGTGGCGGCGGAACGATCGTTTCCGTCGGCGCATCACGCATTTCGTGCGGTGCCCCTGTCATCATTTGCCGCTAGGGTCGCGCCAGGGCGCGTGCTGCGCGCCTGTGCCGGACAGGGAGGAATGGCATGATGCACGCGGGTGAGCCGAGCTTTCGCGACTCGGTCGATCTGATGTTCAACCGCGCGGTGGCGCTGATGGACCTGCCGCCGGGGCTGGAACAGAAGATCCGGGTCTGCAACTCGACCTATACGGTGCGGTTCGGNGTGCGGCTGCGCGGCAAGATCGAGACCTTCACCGGCTATCGGTCGGTGCATTCGGAACATATGGAGCCGGTCAAGGGCGGCATCCGTTATTCGCTGGGGGTGAACCAGGACGAGGTCGAGGCGCTGGCGGCGCTGATGACCTATAAATGCGCGCTGGTGGAGACGCCCTTCGGCGGGTCGAAGGGGTTGTGCATCGACCCCCGCGCCTGGGAGGCGCATGAGCTGGAACAGATCACCCGGCGCTTTGCCTATGAGCTGATCAAGCGCGACCTGATCAACCCGGCGCAGAACGTNCAGGCGCCGGACATGGGCACGGGCGAGCGCGAGATGGCCTGGATCGCCGACCAGTATGCGCGGATGAACACCACCGACATCAATGCCAAGGCCTGCGTCACCGGCAAGCCGCCNCATGCCGGGGGCATCCAGGGCCGGGTCGAGGCGACGGGCCGCGGCGTGCAGTTCGCGCTGCGCGAGTTCTTCCGGCATCCCGAGGATGTGGCGCTGGCACGGCTGTCNGGGGGCTTGGACGGCAAGCGGGTGGTCGTGCAGGGCCTGGGCAACGTGGGCTATCACGCGGCCAAGTTCCTGTCGGAAGAAGACGGCTGCAAGATTACCGCGATCATCGAGCGCGACGGCGCCATCCACGACGAGCGCGGGCTGGATGTCGAGGCGGTGAAGCAGTGGATCGCCAAGCACGGCGGACTGAAAGGCTTTCCGGATGCGGGGTTCACCGAGGACGGTGCGTCGCTGATGGAGCTGGACTGCGACATACTGATCCCGGCGGCGATGGAAGGGGTGATCCACAAGGGCAATGCCGCACGGATCAAGGCGCCGCTGATCATCGAGGCGGCGAACGGGCCGGTGACCTTTGGCGCGGATGAAATCCTGCGCCAGAAGGGCACGGTGATCATTCCCGACATGTATGCCAATGCCGGNGGCGTGACGGTCAGCTATTTCGAATGGGTGAAGAACCTGTCCCACATCCGGTTCGGCCGGATGCAGCGCCGGGCCGAGGAGTCGCGGTCGCGCATCCTGGTCGAAGAGCTGGAGCGGCTGTCGGCCGACCAGGGGCTGGGCTGGACGCTGACGCCGGATTTCAAGGAGAAGTTCCTGACCGGGTCGGATGAGCTGGCGCTGGTGCGGTCGGGGCTGGATGACACGATGCGCACCGCCTACCAGTCGATGCGCGCGGTCTGGCACGGGCGCAACGACGTGCAGGACCTGCGGGTGGCTGCCTATATCGTGGCCATCGACCGGGTGGCCAAGACCTATGTGAGCAAGGGTCTGTAATCCGGGACCCGGCTCACGCCGGGTTTCGTTGACAAGCGCGCGGAAGGCTGATTCATCCGGGGCAGAGCAGATCGGATGAGGGGCAGGACATGACCTCCACACTTCTTGGCGCCTTCCGCGCCAGCTTCAAGGCGATTGTCATTGCGTTCGCCCTGGCCGTGCTGGCCGGGGCGGTGGGGTATTTCATGGCCGGGGGCAATGCGCTGCTGGCCGTGGTCTTTGCGTTGCTGGGGCTGGCGTTTCTGGTGGCGCTGTTCGGCTTTGTCGCCTTGCAGATCGAGAACACCGAACTTCTGACGCGCATCGCCGCGGCGGTGGAAGGGCAGGGCGGTCCGCCCGCGCGCATGGTGGAGGTGGTGGAAGAGCCGGCGCTGCGCGGGCGGGCGGCGACGCCGCGGGTGGAAGAGCCGGCGTTGCGCGCGCGGCGGCGCCGCGCAAGCCGCAGGGACCGCAGGGCCGGGTGGAGCCGATGGTCACGCTGCGGCGCACCGCGCTGAGGCCGGTCAGGCGGGATGGTGGCCTTCGTGGCAGCCGCAGGCCTCGTTCAGGCAGTCGGACCCTTCGGGCGCCTTGCCGCGCAGTTCGGCGAAGGCGCGGCGGAAGATCTGCACGGCTGACGACAGGAACAGGCCCGACATCAGCGCCGCGACCAAGAGGTCGGGCCAGGGCGTGGCGGTCAGCGCCACGGCGCCNNACGCCAGGATGACCGCGACATTTCCGATGGCATCGTTGCGGCTGCACAGCCAGACCGAGCGCACATTGGCATCGCCATCACGGTAGCGCATCAGAAGCAGCACCGAGCCGAGGTTGGTGGCCAGTGCCAGAAGGCCGACCAGGCCCATCACCTCGGCCCGCGGCAGGCCGGGGCCGAAGAGCATCCAGAGCGTCGAGCCGAAGACCCAGAGCCCCATCGCCAGAAGCGAGGCGCCCTTCACCAGCGCNNCACGCGCGCGCAGCGCCAGCGGCCAGCCGATGGCGGCCAGCGACAGGCCATAGGTCAGGGCATCGCCCAGGAAATCCAGCGCGTCGGCCTTCAGCGCCTGCGAACCGGCCAGCGCGCTTACAGAGATTTCGACGGCGAACATCGTGGCATTGGCGGCGATCACCAGCCAGAGCACACGGCGATAACCCGCGTCCTGGCCGTCGAAAACCGCGTGATCGTGATCGTGATGTGCGCTCATGGCCTGCCCTTTCCTTGACGTGCGACTCGGGCGATAGCACCTACAGTCGCTGTAGAGGCAAGAGGAAATCCGGTCATGGCGCGGGATGTGACAATCGGCGAGGCGGCACGGCAAAGCGGGGTGAAGGTGACGACGATCCGCTTCTATGAAGACCGTGGGCTGTTGAAGGCGCCGCCGCGGTCGGAGGGCAACCAGCGGCTGTATTCCGACCGGGATGTGGCGCGGCTGCGCTTTATCCGCCATGCCCGCGACCTGGGCTTTGACATGGCGGCCATCGGCGAGCTTCTGGACCTGGCGGCGCATCCCGAGGCGCCCTGCGTCGATGCCGACCGGCTGGCGCGGGCGCGGCTGGACGAGGTGCGCCGGCGCATTGCGGCGCTGCGCGCGCTGGAGGGCGAATTGGAGCGCATGGTGGCGGCCTGCGAGGGCGGCACGGCCGGGCAATGTGCGGTGATCGAAAGCCTGGCCGAACACGCGCATTGCCGGGCCGACCACGACCGCGCGGCCCTGGTGCAGCAATAGGCCGACGCGGGCGTTTCAGGAGTCTTACAGTGTATCAATAGGTTGCGCCGGATGCCTGGCGCCTCTTGATCTGGCTCATGGCGCGGCGGGCGGCCTTGCGCTAGCGAAAATGCATGGCGGGTATTTGGATTGGGAAAGGGTTCGCAATGTCTGCTCCCCATCTTCGTGCCGGGCGTGAAATCCGGATCAACAGGACCACCGTTTCCGATCAGGACCATGCGGCCGTGACCGTGCTGGCCGATGGCAGCTATGTGGTGGTCTGGGAAAGCAATGGTCAGGACGGGTCGGGTGCCGGGATCTTTGGTAAGCATTTCAGTGCGGCGGGCGAGGCGATCTCGGGCGAGTTCCAGATTGCCGAGGCCGAGTAAGCAACCAGACCCGGGCGCAGATCGCCGCGCTGGAGGATGGCGGCTTTGCCGTGGTCTGGCAGAGCGGTGGCACCAACCCGGATGACGGCACTCCGCTAGAGCCTTGGGACGTCTTTTTCCGCACATTCGACGCTGATGGCGCAGCGCGCGGCGGCGAGCAGCTTGTGAATACGACGACGGACGGCACTCAGAGTTGGGCCACGATAACCAGGCGTGCGGACGGCAGTCTGCTGGTCGGCTGGCGCGATACCCGGCACGACACCTCGGGGCTTCAGGTCTTCGATCCGGCGGGAACGCCGTCGGGGGCGAACGGACCTTGGCATCGCCCAATATCCATTCGCAGTCCATCTTGGCCCTGCCGGATGGTGGCCATCTTGTGCTTTGGTCCGGCGACTGGGATCCGGGGGCCGGGATATTCGGGCAGATTTTCGCGGCTGACGGATCGTCCGTTTCGGGAACGATCCATGTGAACAACGATTTTCCCGGTGGCATGAGCGGGAACCAGGTTGCCCCCGCTGCTGCTGTCTTGCCGGGCGGGGGCTTTGTCGTGACCTGGCTGACGGCCTATGACGGCTGGCCGCCGGGAATTCAGGCGCGCATCTTCGATGCGGCGGGAGCGGCACAAACGCATGTCTTCAGCGTGTCCGCGCCCGCCTTGGCTACTATCCGGGCATTTCGGCGCTGGCGGATGGCAGTTTCGTGGTGGTCTGGTCGCAACCCGGCACCGATGGCGGCGACATCCTGATGCGGCGATTCCTGGCCGATGGCACCTCGCTGGGTGCCGCGCGGCTGGTGACGGCGGATGCCGCGGGCGACCAGCAGGCGCCGCAGGTCGCGGCCACGCCGGACGGCGGCTTTGTGGTGACCTGGCAGGCGCTGGACCGCGATGGCGACGGCTGGGGCATCTACAGCCGCCAGTTCCCGGCCGAGACTTATGGCACCAGCGGCGATGACCGGCTGAGCGACGTGACGGGAACCGGCTGGATCGACGGGGTGGCGGGCAACGACACGGTCCTGGGGCTGGACGGCAACGATACCCTGTCGGGTGGCACCGGCGACGACAGCGTTGTGGGCGGGCTGGGTGACGATTCGATCTGGCTGGGCGCTAAGCAACGACAGCGGCCGCGGCGAAGACGGCGCCGACCGCATCCTGGGCGAGGAGGGTGCAGATCGCTGCGGGGCGACGGCGGGGACGACAGCCTGTTCGGCGGTGTCGGCAGCGACACGCTGCAGGGCGGCGACGGTGCTGACTGGATGGATGGCGGCGGCGATGCCGACTGGATGAACGGCGGCGCGGGGGCCGACCGCCTGCTGGGGCGGGCCGGGAATGACACGCTCTTCGCCGCGCAAGGCAACGACACGCTGAACGGCGGTGACGGTGACGACCGGCTGGAGGGGGCGAGGGCGATGACCTGATCTGGGGTAGCGCCGGGGCCGACATTCTGGCCGGTCAGGCGGGCAACGACACGCTGCGGGGCGGTGGCGGGGCGGACAGCTTTGTCATCGACACGGCGCCGGGCCGCGATCTGGTGGCAACTTTCGAGAACGATGTCGATGAGTTGTGGCTGGACGAGGCGCTGTGGGGCGGCGGCCTGACGGTGGCCGAGGTGCTGAACGCCCACGCGGTCGCGTTCCCGGGCGGTGTGGTGCTGAGTTTCTTAAGCGGGGCGACGGCGGTGACCGTACACGGCATCACCATCGCCGATCTGGCTGACGACATCGTGTTGTTCTGACGTCAGCGATCCTGCGCCGTCTGCGACGCCTTTTGTCGCGGATGGCGCAGGAAATCGCGTGGGATGGTTGAAAACTCCGCCCCGTCCCGGTTCAGTGGGTCGGGACGCGAAAGGGTCTGCCATGCGCTATTCCGGGTTCAGGGTCATCACCGAGGGGCTGTTCGGCAACCGCGGCTGGAAGCCCGCTTGGCGCGACCCCGCGCCCAAGGCCGAGTATGACGCCGTGATCATCGGCGGCGGNGGGCATGGTCTTTCAACCGCCTATTACCTGGCCAAGAACCACGGGCTTACCAACATCGCCGTGCTGGAGAAGGGCTATCTGGGCGGCGGCAACGTCGGCCGCAACACCACCATCGTGCGGGCCAACTACATCCTGCCGGGCAATTCCGAGTTCTACTCGCACTCGCTGAAGCTGTGGGAGGGGCTGGAGGCCGAGCTGAACTACAACGTGATGCATTCGCAGCGGGGGCTGATCAACCTGTTCCACTCGGACGGCCAGCGCGATGCCTTTGCCCGGCGCGGCAATTCCATGATCAACCAGGGCGACGACGCGGTTCTCTTGGACCGCGAGGGCGTGCGCGAGCTGCTGCCCTATCTGGATTTCGAACAGACGCGGTTCCCGATCTATGGCGGGCTGCTGCANCCGCGCGGCGGCACGGCGCGGCATGATGCGGTGGCCTGGGGCTATGCCCGCGGCGCTGACCGGCGCGGGGTGGATCTGATCCAGAACTGCGAAGTGACCGGGATCGACGTGGAAAACGGTCGGGTGACCGGGGTGCAGACCACGCGCGGCGCGATCAGGGCCAAGAAGGTGGGCATGGTGGTGGTNAACCGGTCGGGGCAGGTGGCGGCGATGGCCGGGATGCGCCTGCCGATCGAGAGCCATATCCTGCAGGCCTTCGTGACCGAGGGGCTGAAGCCGGTGATCGACCATGTCATCAGCTTTGGCATGGGGCATTTCTATATCTCGCAGTCCGACAAGGGCGGGCTGGTGTTCGGCGGCGACCTGGATTTCTACGCGAGCTATGCCGCGCGNGGGAACCTGCCGATGGTGGAACATGTGATGGAAGCCATGACGCTGATGCCGATGATCGGCCGGGCCAAGGTGCTGCGGTCCTGGGGCGGCATCATGGACATGTCGCCCGACGGCAGCCCCATCATCGACAAGACCCATATCGAGGGGCTGTTCGTCGACACCGGCTGGAACTACGGCGGGTTCAAGGCCGTGCCNTCGGGCTGGTGCATGGCGCATCTGATGGCCACCGGGGAATCCCACGAGGTCGCCCGCCGGTTCAAGCTGAACCGTTTCGCCACCGGCCATCTTCTGGATGAAGAAGGCACCGGCTCGCAGCATAATTTGCATTGAGGGGCATCATGCGCATCCTTCTGTCCCTTGCCCTCATCCTGGCGCCGACCGTCGCCGCGGCGTCCTGCACCGGCTCGGGCGGCGCCAACATCTGCGACATGGCGCGCATGGCGGGCGAGGCGCTGGTGCCGACGCTGCCGCAGGAACTGGCGCCGGGGATCATGCTGACAGACAGCGCCATCGAGGGTGCGCGGCTGGACCTGATCCTGACGCCTGCCGCCGACCGGGCGGTGAGCATGGATGACATCGTGCCGATGATCTGTTCGCTGGACGAGATCAAGCGGCTGGTCGCCGCGGGCGGCTCGCTGCGATTCATGGTCGGCACCCGCGACATCGGCACCGTCACCACCTGCCCGGAGTTCTGAGATGCGCCTGACCTGTCCCCTGTGTGGCGCGCGCGACCGGCGCGAGTTCACTTACTACGGCTCCGACGACTACCTGAACCGGCCCGAGGCCGGGGCGGCGCCGGAGGCTTGGGATAACTACTTGCACCTGCGCGACAATCCGGCCGGGGTGACGCGGGATCTCTGGTATCACGAGACCGGCTGCGGATCGTGGCTGGTGGTGACACGCAATACGGTGACGCATGAGGTGCTGGGCGCCGAACTGGTGGCGGAGCGGGCAAAATGAGGATCGACGGCAAGGGTCTGGTCGACCGCACTTCCCCGCTGCGTTTCCGCTTCGACGGGCGGGATTACCCGGCCTATCGNGGGGACACCCTGGCCTCGGCCTTGCTGGCCAACGACGTGCGGCTGGTCGGGCGCAGCTTCAAGTATCACCGCCCGCGCGGCATCCTGACGGCGGGCTCGGAAGAGCCCTCGGCGCTGGTCGAGGTACTGGAGGACGGGCAGCAGACACCCAATGTGCGGGCGACGGTGCAGGAGGTCTATGACGGGCTGACGGTGAAAAGCCAGAACCGCTGGCCCTCGTTGCAGCATGACCTGCTGGCGGTGAACGACCTGGCGGCGCCGTTCTTCAGCGCGGGGTTCTATTACAAGACCTTCATGTGGCCGCGGTCGTTCTGGGAGCGGCTGTACGAGCCNGCGATCCGGCGCGCGGCGGGGCTGGGCAGCCTGTCGGGCAAGCATGACGAGGCGGTCTATGAGAAGGCCTATGCCTTCTGCGATGTGCTGGTGATCGGCTCGGGACCTGCTTACCTGATGGCGGCGCTGACCGCGGCGCGGGCCGGGGCGGATGTGATCCTGGCCGAGGAAGACGCGCAGATGGGCGGGCGGCTCTTGTCCGACCCGCAGCAGATTGGCGGCGGGGCGGCGGCGGATTGGGTTTCGGGCGTTCTGGAGGAGTTGGGCGCGATGTCCAATGTCCGGCTGATGCCGCGCACTACGGTGACGGGCGCCTATGACCAGGGCACCTATGGCGCGCTGGAGCGGGTGGGGCTGCATGTCGCGCCGAAGCCGGGCGTGCCGCGGGAATGTTTCTGGCGCATCGTGGCCAAGCGCGCGGTGCTGGCGGCGGGCGCCTTGGAACGCCCGATTGCCTTTGCCGACAACGACCGGCCGGGGATCATGCTGGCCTCGGCGATGCGGACCTATCTGAACCGCTATGGCGTCAGCCCCGGCAAGCGCGTGACGCTGTTCGCCAATACCGATGGCGCGCGGGCGGTGGCGCGGGAACTGGCGGCAGCGGGGGTGCAGATCGCGGCGGTGATCGACCCGCGCGAGGATGCCTCGGTGGTCGAGGATTTCCCGGTTCACGCGGGGGCGGTGGTGACCGGGACGCGCGGCAGNGGCCTGCGCGAGATCACGGTGAAGAAGGGCGCGAGCGAGTTCCGCATCCAGACCGATTGCCTGGGGATTTCGGGCGGGTGGAACCCGACGGTCCACCTGACTTGCCACATGAATGGTCGGCCCGACTGGCGCGGCGACATCGCGGCTTTTGTCCCGCGCGAGGGAGCGGTGCCGGGTCTGGTAGCGGCGGGCGCCTGCAACGGCAGCTTCTCGACGGCGGGCGCGCTGCGCGAAGGAAGGGCTGCGGCGATGCGGGCTTTGTCCGATTTGGACAAGACAGGCGCAGAGATTCCGCTGCCCGAGGCCGAGGATATGTCCTATTCCGTCAAGGCGCTGTGGGCGGTGCCGGGGCGNGGGCGGGCCTGGCTGGACTTTGCCAACGACGTGACGACCAAGGATGTGAAGCTGGCGGCGAAGGAAAACTACGCCAGCGTCGAGCATATGAAGCGCTATACCACGCAGGGCATGGCGCCGGACCAGGGCAAGAATTCCAACGTTGCGGCGCTGGCGGTGCTGGCTGATGCCACCGGGCGGGGCATCCCCGAGACCGGGACGACGACCTACCGCCCGCCCTTCGTGCCGGTGTCGATTGCTGCCATGGGGGCGGGCGGACGGGCCGCCGGCTTTGCACCGCAGCGGTTCCTGACCTCTGATCAGGCCAGCCGGGACCGGGGCGCGCCGATGATCGAGGCGGGGCTGTGGTATCGCCCCAGCTATTTCCCGAAGCCGGGTGAGACGACCTGGAAAGAGGCCTGCGACCGCGAGGTGCGCAAGGTGCGCGAAAGCGTGGGCGTGGCCGATGTGTCCACGTTGGGCAAGATCGACATTCAGGGCAAGGACGCGGCGCGGTTCCTGGACCTGGTCTATACCAACACCTTCTCGACGCTGCCGGTGGGCCGGGTCCGCTATGGCCTGATGCTGCGCGAAGACGGGCTGGTGATGGATGACGGCACCACGGCGCGGCTTGGCGAGAACCATTACCTGATGACGACCACCACCGCCGCGGCGGGGCAGGTGATGCGGCATCTGGATTTCGTGCATCAGGCCTTCTGTGCAGGATGGGATGTGCGGTTCATCAGCGTCACCGAAAGCTGGGCGCAGTTTGCGGTGGCGGGGCCGAAGGCGCGGGTGTTGCTGAATTCCGTGCTGGATCAGCCGCTTGGCGAGTTCCCGTTCATGGCCTGCGGGCCGGTGCGGNNGGGCGGTGTGGACGCCCGGCTGTTCCGCATCTCGTTCAGCGGCGAAGAGGGCTATGAGATCGCCGTGCCCACCCGCTATGGCGAAAGCCTGTTCCGCGATCTGGTCGCCAAGGCCGAGACCCTGGGCGGCGGGCCTTACGGGATGGAGGCGCTAAACGTCCTGCGCATCGAGAAGGGCTTCATCACCCATGCCGAAATNCACGGCCGCACCACGGCCTTCGACATTGGGCTGGAAAAGATGGTCAGCCCGAAGAAGGACTGCATCGGCAAGGCCGCCAGCCAGCGCCCCGGCATGTCGGGGCCGGAGCGCGAGCAGCTGGTGGGGCTGAAGCCGCTGNNACGCCGGATCGGCCCTTGACCGTACGCGCATCTCTTCGCGCCGGGCGACGAGGTGAAGCGGGTGAACGACCAGGGCTATGTCACCTCGGTCGGCTATTCGGTGACGCTGGACAGCTGGCTGGCGCTGGCCTTCCTGAAGGACGGCCGCGCCCGGCATGGCCAGACGGTGCGGCTGGTTGACCACCTGCGGGGCGTGGACGTGCTGTGCATGGTCTGCGACCCCGTGTTCCACGACCCCGAGGGGAGGAAGCTGCGTGCCTGACCTCATCGCCAAACCCGCCCTTGGCCGCGCGCCCCTGAGCCGCGCCGGAATGACCCTGGCCGAGGTGGAGCCGGGCCGCATCACCTCGATTGCGCCCTATCCGGGGCAGGGCGGCGGTCTCTGACGTGCTGGCGTCCCTGGGACTGCGGTTTCCCGGCCCGAACGAGAGCCTGTCTGTTTACGCGACCCGCATCCTGTGGACCGGGCGCGAGCAGGCCTTCCTCTTGGGGGCCGAGGTGCCGGGGGGTTGGACGCCCATGCGGCGCTGACCGACCAGAGCGACGGTTGGGCCTGCCTGTCACTGACCGGCGCGGGCGCGGATCAGGCGTTGATGCGGCTGGTGCCTGTGGACCTGCGGCCCGCGGCCTTTCCGGTGGGCCACTGCATCCGCGCGCCGCTGAATCATATGAACATGATCCTGACGCGCACCGAGGCGGGGTTCGAGGTCTTCGTCTTCCGCTCGATGGCGCGCACCGCCTGGCACGAGATCGACGAGGTGATGGCGGTGCTGGAGGCGCGGGCGTCGCTCGCCTGACGGCGCGGGGGCTGGTATCAGGTTCTTGCCACCCGCTTTACGGCGGGGCGGGAAGCGCCGATATAGAGTGCATGTCGCTGCCNCCCGGATTCCTTGACGAGCTGCGGACCCGCCTGACTCTGTCGCAGGTGGTGGGCCGCAAGGTCACCTGGGATATGCGCAAGTCGAACCTGGCCAAGGGCGACTTCTGGGCGCCCTGTCCGTTCCATCAGGANAAGTCGGCATCCTTCCATGTCGATGACCGGAAGGGGTTCTACTACTGCTTTGGCTGCCATGCGAAGGGCGACCTCGTCACCTTCGTGAAGGAGACCGAGAACCTGTCGTTCATCGAGGCGGTCGAGGTGCTGGCACGCGAAGCGGGCATGGCGATGCCCGCGCGCGACCCGCGCCAGGCGCAGGTCGCCGACCGGCGCACGCAGCTGGCGGCGGTGATGGAAGAGGCGGTGAAGTGGTTCCGGCTGCAGCTGAAGACATCTGCCGCGGCCGAGGCGCGGGATTATCTGGTGCGGCGGAAGCTGACACCCGCGGCGCAGGACCGGTGGGAGATCGGTTTTGCGCCGGACCAGCGGCAGGGGCTGTTCCATGCGCTGACGGGCAAGGGCATCGCGGCCGAGCTGATCGTCGAGGCGGGGCTTTGCGCGAAACCGGATGACGGCGGGCAACCCTACGACCGCTTCCGCGGCCGCATCATCTTTCCCATCCGCGACGGGCGGGGGCGGGCGATCAGCCTGGGCGGGCGGGCGCTGTCGTCGGAGGTGCGGGCGAAATACCTGAACGGGCCGGAGACGGTGCTGTTCGACAAGGGCCGCAACCTGTTCAACCTTGGCCCCGCGCGCGAGGCGGCGGGCAAGGGGCTGCCGCTGGTCGTGGCCGAGGGCTACATGGACGTCATCGCCCTCAGCGAGGCCTTCCGCGCGGCCGTGGCGCCGCTTGGTACTGCTGTCACCGAGGACCAGCTGCGCCTGATGTGGCGCGTGGCGGATGAGCCCATCATCGCGCTGGATGGCGATGCGGCNCACATCCGTGCCGGGCTGCGCGTGGTGGACCTGGCGCTGCCATTCCTGGAGGCNGGGCAAGGNCTGCGCTTTGCCCTGTTGCCCGGCGGCATGGACCCGGACGACCTGATCAAGGCCAAGGGTCCGGCGGCGATGCAGAAGGTGCTGGACGAGGCCAAGCCCATGGTCAGCCTGCTGTGGCAGCGCGAGACCGAGGGTCGCGTTTTCGACAGCCCCGAACGCCGCGCCGGGCTGGACAAGACGCTGCGCGCGGTGCTGGCCCGCATCGCCGACCCTTCGATCCGCAGCCATTACGCTGAGGAAATCCGCNNGCTGCGCGCCGAGCTGTTCGCCCCGATGGGGCCGGTGCGGCCATTCCGCCCGCGGTTCCAGAAGGGTCCGCCGGTGGCGGTGGCGCCGCTGCCAAGCTCGCGTGCTTCGGCTTTGGCGGCGGACAGTCCCGAGGTGGATCACCTGACCCTGGCACGGGTGCTGATCGCCACGCTGATCGCCCATCCCGCACTGATCGCCCGGTTCGAGAGCGACCTGGAAGGGCTGGACCTNGCCCGATGCCGACCTGCGGCGCTGTGCGTGGCGCTGCTGCGCCATGCCCATGATCCCGATGGCCTGCTGTCCGACCTGGAAACCCGGCTGGGCGCGGCGCTTGAAACCCTGCGCGCCGATCCCCATGTCCGCTCGGCACCGCCGGTGCGCAAGCCCGAGGACAGCGAACTGGCACTTCTGTGCGTGGCCGAGGGTCTTGCCAAGATCGAGGCGCGACGNGGGGCAGAGGCCGAGATTGCCGAGGCGGTGGAGGATGTGGAAGGGCTGGCCGACGAGGGTTTGACCTGGCGGCTGAGCCAGGCGGCCGAGGCGCGCAACCGCGCCGAACGGTCCCGGCTGGACGAGGGCGAAATGGGCGAAGACCGGGCAGCGCTGTCGCGCCACCTGCAATCGCTGATCGACGGAGAGATCTGGCGCAAGAAAAACCGATGATGGCCTTCCCCGGCATTGATTCGCAGTATTGATCTGTTTTCGACCCCGCCGATTCGGCACCTTAACTTCGGCACCCTGACAGACCTGGAACCCGCATGGCCCTGAAAGACACCGACGACGCCAAGCCCGACACCGACGAACCCGATGTGTCGCTGGACATGAGCCAGGCTGCCGTCAAGAAGATGATCGCCGACNNGCGCGAGCGCGGCTACATCACCTATGACCAGCTGAACCAGGTGATGCCGCCGGAAACCGTGTCCTCGGAGCAGATCGAGGACGTGATGTCGATGCTGTCGGAGATGGGCATCAACGTCATCGAGGAAGAAGAGCCCGAGGAGGGCGAGGCCGCGGCGACCGAACTGGTCGAGACCTCGACCTCGCGCGAGGTGGCCGTGGTCGGCCCGCAGTCCGAGACGATGGACCGCACCGACGACCCGGTGCGCATGTACCTGCGCGAGATGGGCTCGGTCGAGNNCTTGAGCCGCGAGGGCGAGATCGCCATCGCCAAGCGCATCGAGGCCGGGCGCAACACCATGATCGCGGGCCTGTGCGAAAGNCCCCTGACCTTCCAGGCGATCACGATCTGGCGCGACGAACTTCTGTCGGAAGACATCCTGCTGCGCGACGTCATCGACCTTGAGGCCACCTTTGGCCGCAGTCTGGATGGCGACGAGGATCTGGTNGGGCCGGATCTGGAAGGCGCCGACATGCCCGCGGCCGCGCCGCGCCGGTCGGCCAGCAGCGAGCCGGAACTGGATGCCGACGGCAACCCGATCCTTGGCGCCTCGGACGACGATGACGAGGATGANCGAGGCTCGGCGATGTCGCTGGCGGCGATGGAAGCGGCGCTGAAGCCCAAGGTGCTGGAGACGCTGGACAAGATCGCCGGGGATTACGGCAACCTGGCCGAGATGCAGGAAGCGCGGATGTCGGCGACCCTGTCCGAGAAGACCCGGTTCTCGGCCGCCGAGGAAGCCGCCTATCAAAAGCTGCGGTCGGAAATCGTGGTGCTGGTGAACGAATTGCACCTGCACAACAACCGNATCGAAGCGCTGATCGACCAGCTGTACGGCATCAACAAGCGCATCATGTCGATCAATTCCGGCATGGTGAAGCTGGCTGATGCCGCCCGCATCAACCGCCAGGAATTCATCGCCGAATACCAGGGCTATGAACTTGACCCGACCTGGTGCGAGCGCATGGCCGCCAAGGCTTACTGCGGCTGGCAGACGCTGATGGAGAAAAGCCGCGACAAGGTGGAGGACCTGCGCCACGAGATGGCCCAGGTCGGCCAGTATGTCGGCGTGGACATCAGCGAATTCCGCCGCATCGTGAACCAGGTCCAGAAGGGCGAGAAGGAAGCCCGCCAGGCCAAGAAGGAAATGGTCGAGGCCAACCTGCGCCTCGTGATCTCCATCGCCAAGAAATACACGAACCGCGGGCTGCAATTCCTGGACCTGATCCAGGAAGGCAACATCGGTCTGATGAAGGCGGTGGACAAGTTCGAATACCGCCGCGGCTACAAGTTCAGTACCTATGCAACCTGGTGGATCCGCCAGGCGATCACCCGGTCGATTGCCGACCAGGCGCGGACCATCCGCATTCCGGTGCATATGATCGAGACGATCAACAAGCTGGTGCGCACCGGGCGCCAGATGCTGCATGAAATCGGCCGGGAACCGACGCCCGAGGAATTGGCCGAAAAGCTGCAGATGCCGCTGGAGAAGGTTCGCAAGGTGATGAAGATCGCCAAGGAACCGATCTCGCTGGAAACGCCGATTGGCGACGAGGAAGACAGCCAGCTTGGCGATTTCATCGAGGACAAGAACGCCATCCTGCCGCTGGATTCCGCCATTCAGGAGAACCTGAAGGAAACCACGACGCGGGTCCTGGCCTCGCTGACGCCGCGCGAGGAACGAGTGCTGCGGATGCGGTTTGGCATCGGCATGAACACGGATCACACGCTGGAAGAGGTGGGCCAGCAGTTCTCGGTCACGCGGGAGCGCATCCGGCAGATCGAGGCGAAGGCGCTGCGGAAGCTGAAGCATCCGAGTAGGAGCAGGAAGTTGCGGAGTTTCCTGGATCAGTGAGGGACCGGGCACCGGAATCTTTGCCTCCGAAGGAACCGGAAACCACGTTGGCGCGGCTCGTGCGTGGTTCCTTCGGGGTGTCCTGATACTCGGTGGTCTTTCCTTGCTCCCAAGAATTATCGGTTTTCAGTTCCTTCCCAGTCCTCATTGGGTTGCAAAGGCAGGTGCCGTATCCGCGATCACCGCATTTGTGATGTTAGCGCTTTCGTTCCCGTTAATTCTTCTGAGTGAAGAGAAGAAGCCCGCCGACAAACGTTTGAGCCCCCTTATGACAATTATATTGGTGGTTCTTGGGCCATTGTTCGCGGCAGTTCTTGCCATCGGCTTTGTCCATGGCACCATCCCAATGGCGCATGCCCTTGTACTAGGTGGGCCGAGCAAACAGGTTTATACGGTGGATCGCGCTCTTGGCGAGAACTCCAGGTATTGTCGGAATGAGATAGCGATCCGACGGATGCCTCCATTGCTGGACGTGATCTGCAACCTGCCAAGAGAGATCAACACCACACTCTGGCCTGGCAAGGGCATTGTTGTGGAAGGATGGGGATCCTCAGCCGGAATATTCATAACCCAAGCACACGCAAAAGGCGCTGGCGACTGATCACTTTGGGCGATCCAGCGCGAATTCCGGCCTACACCTCCACCCACTCCACCACGCTTTCCGCTCCGGGCACGGCTGCACCTCCCGCGCGCAACCCTTCCAGGTGGAACGGGATTGCTTCAGCCAAGGCGGCCTTGACCTTGGCCACGGAAGGCCCGGCCGCCACGCAGCCGGGCAGGTCGGGGACATAGGCGGAATAGCCCTTGCTTGCCTGTTCAATCACCACCGCGTAGCGCATGTCAGTGCCCCTNNTCAGCCCCGCTTGCTTCAAGATAGAGTTGAACGTGCCCGGCGCCAAGTCGTCGCTGTCCTTGCCTGCCACGGTGACGCGGCCGGGCTTGGTGGGATGAGCAAACTGACGGTGGCTACCGCGTGTCGCGACGAGGTACCAGCCATCGTCGGCGAGCATTCGCAAGACGACCCTGATCTTGATGACGGGAATCCTCGCCTCCCTTTCTGGCATCGGACAAGGCTAGGCGAGCGATGGTTAGTGTCGCGTTGCCTGCCCCAACCTTGACATCATGTACGCAATCGCGTACATTCGCCCCATGAAAACCCTCTCCTCCACCGAGCTTCGCGCCAACCTCTCTGCCGTCATGGACCGCGTGAACGACGACCACGAGCCGGTCATCGTGCATCGGGCCAAGGGCAAGCCTGTGGTCATGGTCAGCCTGGAAGATTGGCAGGCTATGGACGAGACGACGTATCTTCTGTCCTCGCCCGCCAACCGNCGAACAGCCCGCGCTGCGCTGGACGAGGCCGCTGCGGGGCTAGGGGTCGTCAAGACCATCGACGAACTTGAGGCGATGGCGGGCGAGTGAACGTCCTGTTCCGTCCGCGCGCCTGGGAGCATCTGCAGCACTGGCAGGCAACCGACCGTGCGATGTTGAAGCGGATCAACGGCCTGATCAAGGAATGCCTGCGCCATCCCTTCGAGGGGACCGGAAAGCCCGAACCCTTGAAGGGCGAGTTGGCAGGCTACTGGTCGCGGCGAATCGACCGCGAACACCGGCTGGTCTATCGTGTGCAGGGCGAGGCTCTCGAAATCATCTCNTGCCGCTACCACTATAGCTGAGGCCCCCCATGTCCCTTCTTTCCCGCCTCTTCGGTTCGAAGTCCGAGAAGCCCGAGGCCACGCCATCGTCCGAAGACCACAAGGGCTTTCGCATCACACCCAAACCCATCCGCGAGGGCGGGCAGTTCCGTGTTTCGGCGCTGATCGAGAAGGACGGGCGCCACGAGTTGATCCGGGCGGACACCATGGCCTCGCTGGAGGAGGCCATGGTGCTGTCGCTGGCCAAGGCGCGGCAGATGATCGACGAACAGGGCGAGCGGTTGTTCGGCTGAAGCGGCCCCTTGGGCGGGTGCGCCTGCACATTCCCGCGAGGTGGCGCAATCCGGCAAGACGGCTTGGGCGCAGCGTGCCACCGTGTTCGGGGAAACAATCCCATGGAGGAATCATGATCCGCATTCTTGCCGCTGCTTCGCTTGTTGCGCTGGCCGGTACTGCCACCTTCGCCCAGGAAGGGGACCCCAACACCATGAAGTGCGTCGAGTTCATGGCGCTGAGCGCCGAGGGCATGGCGCAGGTGAGCCGTCAGGTGAGCATCAACGGCGGCGGGCCGAACGAGGTGAACGCCGATATCGTGCGCAAGCTGGAAAACACCTGCCCGACCAACCCGGAAATGACCGTGGCCGAGGCTGCGGGCCAGCAGTAACGACGTTGGCCGGGGCAATCAGCCCCGGCCCGACGCCGGGGGCCGTCCGCTGGCAGCCGCTTGTGGCTTAGGGCCGTACCGCGCCAGCGGCGTGCGGAGCCCGTTTCCCAAAGCACCGACATTCATAACGGACAATGGCAGGCGCCGTGGCGTCTGGACTGTTGCCGCGCCCATCAGGTTGCTGTATCCGGGCAATGACTGCCTGGAACAAAATGGCAACATGTTATCCACAGCGAAATCAGCAAGAAACTGCTTTACACACTTTCGCTTTGGTCACACCATATCTAGTAAGGGCCGCGTCGGGCAAACGCAGACCCTTGCCAGACACCCAACAGGTAGGCGAGCAAGACTTGCCTGTGGGCATCATGATGAGGCCGGGCAATGTCGCTTTCCGAAGATTTCCTCACGACGGGTGACCTGCACCCGATCGACATCGTCGAGACGCTGGCCGAAACCCATGCCTGGGAGTTCGACCGCGTCACCGAGGACCAGATCGCCATGGCGGTCGAAGGCCAGTGGCGCACCTATTCCCTGACGCTCGCCTGGTCGGGCCAGGACGAGACGCTGCGGCTGATCTGCACCTTCGAGATGGAGCCGCTTACCGAACGCCGCGCCGCGCTGTACGAGGTGCTGAACCGCTGCAACGACATGGCCTGGACCGGCGCCTTCACCTGGTGGGAAGAGCAGAAGCTGATGGTCTGGCGCTATGGCCTGGCGTTGAACGGCGGGCAGATGGCGATGCCGGAACAGATCGACCGCATGATTTCNTCGGCGGTTCTGGCGGCGGAACGCTTCTATCCGGCGTTCCAGCTGGTGGCATGGGGCGACAAGTCNCCCGAAGCCGCGATGCAGGTAGCCATTGCCGAGGCTTACGGGCGCGCATAACCTCCGCCGCAAAGCGGGGGACCCCATGCAACTGGAACAGATCAACCGCCGCGGCCTGGTGCTTCTGGGCTGCGGCAAGATGGGCTCGGCCATGCTGGAGGGCTGGCTGGCCCGCGGTCTGGCGCTGAATGCGACCTGNGTGAACGATCCCAACCCCTCGGCCTGGCTGAAGGGGCTGGCGAGCCGCGGGCTCAGGCTGAATGCCGAGCTGCCGGAAAGTCCGGCGGTGGCGCTGATCGCGGTGAAGCCGCAGATGATGGGCGAGGCCCCGCTTACGCTGCAGGCCTATGGCGGCGGCGACACGCTGGTGATGACGGTGGCGGCGGGCACCACGATTGCCACCTATGAGGCGGTGCTGGGCGCGGGCACGCGCATCGTGCGCGCCATGCCCAACACCCCGGCGGCGGTGGGGCGGGGCATCACGGCGATCGCCGGCAATGCCCAGGCTACGGCCGAGGATATGGACCTGGCCGAGGCGCTGTTGTCCGCCGTGGGCCAAGTGGTGCGGCTGGAGGGCGAGCACCAGATGGATGCGGTGACAGCCGTCTCCGGCTCTGGCCCGGCCTATGTCTTCCACCTGATCGAGGCGCTGGCGGCGGCGGGCGAGGCCGAGGGGCTGCTTACCGATCTGGCCATGCAGCTGGCGCGCGCCACGGTCTGTGGCGCGGGGGAACTGGCGGCGCGCTCGCCGGAAACCGCGGCACAGCTGCGCATCAATGTCACCTCTCCGGGCGGCACCACGGCGGCGGCGCTGGCGGTGCTGATGGAACCCGAGACCGGCTTTCCGGCGCTGTTGCGCAGGGCGGTCCATGCGGCGGCGGAACGCGGGCGGAACTGGGCAAGTGACCATCAGCTTCGATGATTTTCTGCGCGCNGACATCCGCGTCGGCACCATCACCCGCGCCGAGCCCTTCCCCGAGGCGCGCAAACCGGCGATCAAGCTTTGGGTGGATTTCGGCGGCGATCTNGGGGTGAAGCGGTCGTCGGCGCAGATCACCCGGCACTATGTGCCGGAGGCGCTGGTGGGACGCAAGGTTCTGGCCGTGGTGAACTTTCCGCCGCGCCAGATCGGCAAGGTGATGTCCGAGGTGCTGGTGCTGGGAGTTCCCGACGAGGCGGGCGAGGTCGTGCTGATCCGCCCCGATTTCGACGTGCCGGATGGAGGGCGCCTGTTTTGACCCTGTCGCTGCTGATCACCCGCCGCCTGCCCGACAAGGTGCTGGCTGCCGCCGCGCGTTTCGATGTGACGCTGCGCGACGAAACCAAGCCGCTGACCCTGCGTGAGCTGCGCGCGGCGCTGACCGAATTCGATGCCGTGCTGCCGACGCTTGGCGACCGTTTCGATGCCGCGCTGTTTGCCGAGGTGGGCAAGCCGCGCTGCGGCATCCTGGCGAACTTCGGGGTGGGCTATAACCATATCGACGCGGTGGCGGCCAAGGCGGCTGGCGTGGCGGTGACGAATACGCCGGGCGCGGTGACGGATGCCACGGCCGATATTGCGGTGATGCTGATTCTGATGACGGCGCGCCGGGTTGGCGAGGCCGAGCGCATCCTGCGCGGGGCCAAGTGGGAAGGCTGGGGGCCGGTGCAGATGCTGGGCACCCATGTGACGGGCAAGCGCGTGGGCATCGTGGGGCTGGGGCGCATCGGCAAGGCCATTGCGCGGCGCTGCCACTACGGATTTGGCATGGAGGTGGTCTTTGCCAACCGCTCGACGGTGGCCGATCCCGGCCTGCCGGCGCGGCAGGTGCCGCTGGTCGAGGCGATGGCGGCGGATTTCGTGGTGGTCGCCGTGCCGGGCAGCCCGGCCACGCACCATCTGATCGGGGCCGAGGCCTTTGCCGCGATGAGGCCCGAGGGCATCTTCGTGAACATCAGCCGCGGCGATGTGGTGGACGAGGCGGCGCTGATCGAGGCGCTGCGCAGCGGTCGCATCAAGGGCGCGGGGCTGGATGTCTATGAGTTCGAGCCGAAGGTGCCNACCGAACTGGTGGCCATGGAGAATGTCACGCTGCTGCCGCATATCGGGACCGCGGCGCTGGAAGTGCGCGAGGCGATGGGCATGATGGCGGTGGACAATCTGGTGGCCCATCTGGAAGGCTTACCGCTGCCGAACGCGGTCTGAGGGCACGATTTCCGTGACGGAAATCGTGAGGGGGCCTTCTGCCCCCTCGCCCCGGCAGGGCCGGGGCACACCCCCGAGAGTATTTCCGCAAAGAAGAAGCTGATTGCCTCGAATGCGCAGGAAATGCCCGCGTGCTGCCTTGCTGTCGGCAAGGCGGGGGCGGGCGTGGGTGGCAAGCCGGGCCCATGGCACGCGACAGGGACACAGCGGGACAGGGCGGGGCGCAGCCGGTCGGGCTGGGTCTGACCACGCCCGTCGCCACGCCCGAGGGCTGGCGCCCGGCGGGCGAGATCGCGCCGGGTGACCAGCTGCTGACGGTGGATGGCGGGCCGGCTGCGGTGGTGGAGCTGGCCCGCATGGACCTGGCGCCGCGCGACCGCGCGGTGCGGGTGCCGCCATGGGCGCTTGGCAACCGGCGCGGCGTCTGCCTGGCGCCGGGGCAGGGGGTGTTGATCCACGAGCCCCTGGCGGAAGAGTTGTATGACGATCCCTTCGCCGTGCTGCCTGCGGCGGCGCTGGTCGGCTGGCGCGGCATTGCCGCGCTGCCGCACGGGACGGTGCCGATGGTGTTGCCGCGGTTCCGCGCGCCGCAGGTGATCTATGCGGCGCGCGAGCTGATGGTGGCCTGTCCGGGGCCGGGTCGCCGGGCGCGCNNTGGCCCCGGTGGTGTTTCCGCCCGANNTCAGGCGCGGCATCTGGCGCTGTGCCTGATCGCCGAAGAGGTCGGGGCCGCGCTGCGACCGCCCCAGGCGGCGGCCGGGGTGATGCCGTCGTAGTAGCTGGAACCCTGGGTCGCCATGTCGCGCAGGCTTTGCGTCGCCTGGAAGCGCGGGCCATGCGCCGCCTCCAGCCGGTCGCAGAGCGCCACGGCATGCGCCGCGCCGGTGATGTCCAGCCAGCCGAAGGGCCCGCCGGACCAGGGCGCGAAGCCCCAGCCGAGGATGGCGCCGACATCGCCTTCGCGGATGTCGGTCAGGACACCCTCGTCCAGCGCGCGCACCGCTTCCAGCACCTGCACCAGGATCAGGCGGTTCTTCACCTCTTCGACGTCGGGCTGCACGGCCTTGACCGGCCATTCGGCACCGATGCCGTCCCACAGCCCAAGGCGCTTGCCCTTATCGTCATAGGCATAGAAGCCCGCCTTGGCCTTGCGGCCCATGCGGCCCAGGTCGGCCATGCGGAACAGCACCTGGTCCACCGCCCCGTCGGGATAGGCGTCGCCCATGGCGGCCTTCGTGGCCTTGGCGATCTTGACCCCGAGGTCGATCGAGGTTTCGTCCACCAGTTGCAGCGGCCCGACCGGCATGCCCAGAAGTCTCGCCGCATTCTCCACCAGCGCCGGGGCCACGCCCTCGGCCACCATGCGGATGCCCTCGTTGATATAGGNGATGATGCAGCGGTTGGCGTAGAAGAACCGCGCGTCGTTGACGACGATGGGCGTCTTCTTCAGCTNTCGCACGAAATCCAGCGCCTTGGCCACGGCGCGGGCACTCGTGGCCTTGCCCTTGATGATCTCGACCAGCGCCATCTTTTCGACCGGCGAGAAGAAATGGATGCCGATATAGGCGTCGGGGCGGGTCGAGGCCTTGGCCAGCCCGGAAATCGGCAGGGTCGAGGTGTTGGTGGCGATGATGCAGTCCGGCCCCACCACCGCCTCGATCTTCGCCGTCACCTCGGCCTTGATCTTCGGGTCCTCGAACACCGCTTCCACTACCAGGTCGCAGCCCGCCAGCGCCGCGTAATCCGCGCCCGCCGCGATGCGGGCCAGAAGCTCGTCGCGCTGCGCCGCCGAACCCTTGCCGCGGGCGATGTCCTTGTCGATGCCGGCGGCGATGCCTACTGCCGCNNGTTCGGCCGCCTCGGCGCTGGCATCCAGCAGCACCACCTGGATGCCACTTTNGGCCGCCACATGGGCGATGCCCGCGCCCATCATGCCGGCGCCGATGACGCCCAGCTTGGTGACGCGCTGATCCTCGACCTTGGGCCGGTTCGCGCCCTTTTCCAGTGCTTCCTTGCTGATGAACAGCGACCGGATCATCGCCGTGGACGAGGGGTTCAACAGCACCGAGGTGAAGTGCCGCGCCTCGATCTTCAGTGCGGTGTCGAAGGGCACCAGCGTGCCTTCATAGACCGCCGCCAGAAGCGCCTGCGCCGCCGGGAAGGCGCCCATGGTCTTGCCCGACACCATGGCCGAGGCGCCGACGAAGATCTCGAAGCCCTGCGCGCTGTAGGGCGCGCCACCCGGCAGCTTGAAGCCCTTCTTGTCCCAGGGCTTCACGATGTCGTCGGGCTTGGCCTCCAGCACCCAGGCTTTCGCCCGCGCCAGCAGGTCCTCGGGCGCCACCACCTCGTCGATCAGCCCGGCGGCCAGCGCGGCCTTGGGCGAGGACAGCTTGCCTTCCAGAAGGAACGGCGCTGCCATCATCGCGCCCAGCTTGCGCACCAGCCGCGTCGTGCCGTTNNTGGCGCCGGGGAAGATGCCGACCATGATCTCGGGCAGGCCGATCTTGGCCTTGGGATTGTCGGCGGCAATGATGCGGTGGCAGGACAGCGGCAGTTCGAAGCCGATGCCAAGCGCGGTGCCGGGCAGGGCGGCGATGATGGGCTTGCCGCCCTTCAGCGTCTTGGGGTCCATCCCCGCCCGCTCGATCCGGCGCAGGATGGTGTGGACATCCATGATGCCCTGGAACACTGCTTACGCGGGATTCTCGCCGCCCTCGGCCTTCATCTGGGCGATGGTGTTCAGGTCCATGCCGCCCGCGAAATCGGCCTTGCCCGAGGTGAGGACGATGCNCCTCACCTCGGCATCGGCCAGCGCCCCGGCGACCAGCCGGTCCAGCTCGGCAAAGCCTTCGCGCGACATGACGTTCATGGACCGGCCCGGCACGTCCCAGGTGATCACGGCGACGCCGTCGGCGTCCTTGGAAAGGGTGAAGTCTTTCATCGGTTCGTCTCCTTGGGCCAGCCGGGCAGGGGGTGCCATCCTTCCGGGTGACATGGCGCCAGCCGGCGCGGCGGTAATGCAGGTCGATGTCGGGATAGGTCACCTCGTCCTCGGNCAGGCGGCTGCCCGCGACGAAATAGGTAACCGGAGTATCGGTGTCGTTGCGCAGGCAATGCGCGTTCGGCTCACCAGCGGGCCAGCAGGCGCAGTCGCCGGGGTGCAGGCGGTGCGGGCCGTCGTTTTCGACGACCGTCACCTCGCCTTCCAGCACATAGAGGAACTCGTCCTCGGCTGCGTGCCAGTGCCGGTGGCTGGACTGCGACCCCGGCATCAGCACCTCGGTGAAGGCGCCGAACTGGGTCAGGCCGCTTAAGATCCGAGATCGGATGGGCAACATAGCTGCCAAGCGCCGGCAGGCCATGTTCCCCGCCCGCCGATCCGGTCTCGCCGGGCACCGTACCCTGGCAAAGTAGCGCGGTTTCTTCACTCCGTCCCAGGGCTTGCCCCAGGCGGGGCGGAGGCCCAGAAGCTCGGGCGGCAGGTCGCCGCCATCGCGCCGGGTGCCGGTGTCGTCCAGAAGCTCCCAGGTGGTGTCGTGGTTCACCTGGCGCCAATTTCCGTCCGGGTAGTGGCAGGTATCCCGTGCCGCCCGCGAGCCGACGATCAGAAACCGCGCCGGGGCATCGGAGAGGTTCTTCACATGGTGCCCGTTCGGCTCGCCATGCCGCCAGCAGGCGGCATCGCCGGGATGCAGCGGGTGTTCGCCGTCATCGTCCACCGCCACCACGGCGCCGTCCAGCACATAAAGGAACTCGTCCTCCGCCGTGTGCCAGTGCCGGTGGCTGGTCACGCCACCCGGCGCCAGCACCTGCAGATAGGCGCCGAACTGCACCAGCCCGCCCGCATCGGAGAGGTGGCAGGTCGTCACCCCTCNGCCCTCGGGGTGGGTGATGGCGCGGGCCGGATCGACGATCACTTCGGACCCACCCAGTCGGTGCCATCCTTGTAGGTGAAGCGCGCCTTGCCGCCCTCGATTTCCACCTTCAGGTCGACATCGGAATAGGTCGCCACCTCGCGCTTGGCTTTCGAGCCGATGACGAGGAACTTGGCCACCTTGTCGGTGCGGTTGATGAAATGGTGGCCATCGGTGGACCCGGCCGGAAAGGCCGCGCAGTCGCCGGGGCGCATCACCGTCTCGCCCGCGTCCTGCACCATCACGCATTCACCTTCGGTGACCATGACGAACTCGTCCTCGGCCATGTGCCAGTGACGGAGCGAGGACATGGCGCCGGGGTCAAGCGACACGAGGTTCACGCCGAACTGTGTCAGCCCCCGGCATCGCCAAGCCGCAGCGACGAGCGTCCCTTCACCATCGAGGCATAGGGTTCGATAGATCGAGCCGGTCTTCACCGGCACCTTGGAGAGATCGAGCTTCGGCATTCTCAGACCCTTTCGATGATGGTCGCCGCGCCCATGCCGGAGGCGACGCACAAGGTGGCGAGGCCCGTGGACTTGCCGGTGCGCTCCAGCTCGTCCAGCAGCGTGCCGATGATCATGGCGCCCGTGGCGCCCAGGGNGTGGCCAAGCGCGATGGCGCCGCCGTTGACGTTGACCACGCCCGGATCGACGTTGAAATGCTGCATGAACAGCAGGACGACCGCGGCGAAGGCCTCGTTCACCTCGAACAGGTCGATGTCCGAAATCGACATGCCACNCTGCGCCAGCACGCGCTCGGTCACCGGCACCGGGCCGGTCAGCATGATCGTGGGTTCGGTGCCGATCTTCGCCGTGGCGCGGATGCGGGCGCGGGGTTTCAGGCCATGCGCACGGCCGAACTCGGCCGAGCCGATCAGCATGGCGGCGGCCCCGTCCACGATGCCGCTGGAGTTTTAGGCATGGTGGATATGCTCGATGCGCTCCAGTTGCGGATACTGCTGCAGCGCCACCTTGTCGAAGCCCGGCATGGTCTCGCCCATGTCCTTGAAGGCGGGCTTCAGAGCCGACAGTGCCGCCAGATCGGTGCCCGGCCGCAGGTATTCGTCGCGGTCGAGGATCGTCACGCCGTTGCGGTCCGTCACCGGCACCACCGATTTCGCGAACCGCCNCTCGGCCTGCGCCAGTGCCGCGCGGCGCTGGCTTTCCACCGCCAGCGCATCGGCGTCCGCACGCGAAAAACCATAGACCGTGGCGATCAGGTCGGCGGCAATGCCCTGCGGAACGAAATGCGTGCCCATGGCCAGACGCGGATCGACGGCAATCGCCGCCCCGTCCGAGCCCATGGCGACCCGGCTCATCATCTCGACGCCGTTTACGATATAGGCCTCGCCCGCACCGCCCTTCACCTGGTTGGCGGCCAGGTTCACCGCCTCCATGCCGCTGGCGCAGAAGCGGTTGATCGCCAGCCCCGGAATGCGCTGGTCCAGCCCCGACATCAGCACGGCCGAGCGCGCAAGACAGGCGCCCTGCTCGCCGACCTGGGTGACATTGCCCCAGATCACATCCTCGACCGCGTGGCCTTCAAGGCCGTTCCTCGCCGCGATGCGGTCCAGCATCTGCGCCGACAGCGCGACCGAGGTCACCTCGTGCAGCGACCCGTCCGGGCGGCCCTTGCCCCGCGGGCTGCGGATGGCGTCATAGATGAAAGCGTCTTGCATTGTGCCTCCTCAGGCCCGGTCCGAAGGATTGCCGGGCATCAGGTCATAGGGATGTTTCCAGCCGGGCAGGGCCGCGATGCGGCTCAACCAGGCGTCGATGTGGGGCCAGTCGGCGCGGGAAAAGCCGAAGGGTTCGGGATAATACAGGTATGCGCAGCACGACAGGTCCGCGACCGTGGGGCCGGAGCCCACGATCCAGTCGCGACCGTCCAGGTGCTGGTCCAGCACCTTGTAGGCGGCCTTCAGCTAGGCNNCTTGCAGGAAGGGGATCACCCCTTCCGGCCGTTTTTCGGNGGGCAGGAAGTTCATCAGGAACCGGCAGGTGCNCACCTGGCCGGAAAGCTTGTGGTTGTCCCACAGCACCCACCGCCAGACCTCTTNTTGCTCCGCCGGGGTAGTGCCACCCAACTGCCCGGTCTTGCCGACCAGGTGATAAAGGATGTTGCCCGACTGGGTCAGCACCTCATCTCCGTCGACCAGCACCGGCACCTCGCCCATCTCGTTCAGCTTGCGGAATTCGGGGCTGCGCGTGGCGCCGTTGAAGAAATCGACAAAGACCGGCCGCCAGTCCTGGCCGGTCAGGGTCAGAGCCAGCGCCGCCTTGTAGGCATTGCCGCTTTCGCCGAAGCAGTGAAGGTGCATCATTCCCGGTGGCCCTCCCAGACCTGTCGTCGGAAGCGGGGTTTCACACCCCCGCACCCCCGTGGAGTATTTTCCCCAAGATGAAGAAGGATTTGTTTACCATTGCCGTACCAGACTGGTCGCGCGGTACAGGCTGGAGAGCCGATGACCGCCCAAGGTGAAGCTCCGCCCCGGCCGCTTGGCCTGGCCTCCGGTCCGGGCGGAGTGATCCCTTCGGCTTCATCTTGGCCCAAATACTCATGCGACGCCTGCCCTCCGCACTGCCGTCACGATTTCCGCGCCTCCAGCTCGGAATTGAACAGCCGCAGCCGGTGGGTGAGATTGTCCTTGTCCGTGACGCTATCGAAATGCTCGAACAGGAAGGACAGCGCCTCGCCCTCGTCCAGCCCGCCTCCTGCGCGAAACGGCGCAGGCGCCGGTAGCCGTCTTCCGTCATGGCGACTGGGAAGCGGCGGGTCAGGCGGAAACGTTTGGGCATGGCATCCTCCGGCGAGACTGGGCGCAGATTTTCGCAGAAAAATCTTCACCCCAGCCTAGAACGCATCCGCCGCCAAGGCCATCACCGGTTCCGCCCCGCTTTCGATCCGCGCCAGGTGCATCGCACAGGTAGGCAGCTGACGCGACATGTAATAGCGCCCGGTGGCGAGCTTGGTTTCCAGGAAGTCCCGGTCGCCTTCGCCCGCATCCAGCGCCGCCAGCGCCGCCGCGGCCATCTTCGTCCACATCAGGCCCAGGCAGACATGCCCGGTCAGGTGCAGGAAGTCGGTCGANNGTACCAGCGCCGCGTTCGGGTCCTTCATGCCCTTTTCCATAAAGAACATCGCCGCTGCTTGCAGCTGCTTCGACGCCGCCTTCAACGGCCCGGTGAAACCGGCCATGCGCGGGTCGGCGTCATGGGCCTTGCACTCGGCCTTCACCATCTCGAAGAAGGCCATGACATGCTTGCCGCCGTCCGAGGCGAGCTTGCGGCCCACCAGGTCCAGCGCCTGCACGCCGTTGGCGCCCTCGTAGATCATGGTGATGCGGGCGTCGCGGGCGAACTGGCTCATCGCATTGTCTTCGATATAGCCGTGGCCGCCCCAGACCTGCTGCGCCTGCACCGCGCTTTCAAAACCCTTGTCGGTCAGGAAGCCCTTGATCACCGGCGTCAGCAGGCTGACCAGACCGTCGGCATCGGCATCGCCCGTGCGATGCGCCCGGTCGATCATCGTGGCCCNCCAGAAGGCCAGCGCCCGTGCGCCCTCGATGAAACTCTTCTGGTCCATCAGCGCGCGGCGGATGTCGGGATGCACGATCAGGGGATCGGTAGNCCCGGCCGGATTGGCCGCCCCGGTGATGGCGCGGCCCTGCAGCCGCTCTTTCGCATAGGTGACCGCCTCCTGATAGGCCGCCACCGCCACGGCATAGCCTTGCAGGCCCACGCCAAGCCGCGCCTCGTTCATCATGGTGAACATGGCGCGCATGCNCCTGTGCAGATCGCCAAGCAGCCAGCCGGTGGCACCGTCGTAGTTCATCACGCAGGTGGCATTGCCGTGGATGCCCATCTNTTCTTCGACCTTGCTTACCGACAGGGAATTGCGGGCNNACAGAGAGCCATCCGCATTCACCAGGAATTTCGGCACGATGAACAGGCTGACGCCCTTCGTGCCCTCGCCGCCGCCCGGTGCCTTGGCCAGCACCAGATGGACGATGTTGTCGGCCATGTCATGTTCGCTTACCGAGATGAAAATCTTGGTGCCGGTGATCTTGTAGCTGCCATCCGCCTGCGGCTCGGCGCGGGTGCGCATCTGGCCGAGGTCGGTGCCGCAATGCGGCTCGGTCAGGTTCATGGTGCCGGTCCAGTCGCCCGACACCATTTTCGGCAGCCAGGTGGCCTTCTGGTCGTCCGTGCCATGGGCGCGGATTGCCGAATAGGCGCCGTGGGTCAGGCCATAGTACATCTGCAAGGCCATGTTGGCGGAGACGAACATCTCGCCCACGGCGGTGTTCACCAGATAGGGCAGGCCCTGCCCGCCGTGATCCACGTCGCAGTCAAGGCTCGCCCACCCGCCTTCGCGGATCGCGTCATAGCCCGCCTTGAACCCGGTGGGCGTGCGCACCACCCCGTTCTCCAGTAAGCAGCCCTCGCGGTCACCGACCGCGTTCAAGGGCGCCAGCACTTCGCTGGCCAGCCGCCCGGCGCCGTCAAGAACCGCTGCAGTAAACTCGCGGTCCAGATCGGCATAACCAGNGATCCCGGCCTCGCTCACCTTCAGCACATCGTGCAGCAGGAACTGCATGTCGGTCAGGGNGGCGCTGTAGGTCATCCGGGACTCCTCTTCCTCGTCTGCTTGTCTTGGGTCAGGCCGCGTTGCGCGTCGGCGCGGGCGCGGCGTCGGCCAGTTCGGCCTTCAGCTCGGCAATCATGCCGTCCAGGGCGGTGCGCTCGGCTTCCATCTCGGCCAGCCGCTTCATCGCCAGGTCATAGGCGGCGCGCTTCTGGGCCAGGTCGTTGCCGTCGCGGTCGTACAGGTCCAGAATCTGGCGGATGTCTTCCAGGCTGAAGCCGAACCGCTTGCCGCGCAGGATCAGCGTCAGGCGGGCGCGGTCGCGCCGGGTGAACAGCCGCTTCGTGCCGTCGCGGACCGGGAACAGCAGTTCCTTCGCTTCATAGAAGCGCAGCGTCCGCGGGGTCACGTCGAAGGCATCGCACATGGCTCGGATCGTCATCAGGTTGTCGGTCATCTCTTCTTTCCACACTCTCGTTTTCAGGCGAGGCGCAGATGTGAAGGTTGAAACCTGAATACCAGACCAGTTGACGCGCACGTCATCATGACGTGGCGTCAGGCTTTCGTGACGCCCCGTCATCGCCCCTTCCGTTACGGAATGCCGCGGCGGAAGGGTGGGGTTCAGCCTTCGGGCGGCAGGCGCGACAGCTCGCCCTCGGCCGTGGCGCTCAGCGCGCGCAGGTCGGCAATGGTGGCATCCAGCTCGTCGCGCTGGCGCGTCAGCTCGCCCAACTGGCGCCCGGCCAGGGTCAGGAAGGTCTGCAACTGCGGCCGCGTGCCCTGTTCCTCATAGATCAGCAGCCACTGCCGGATCTCTTCCAGGCTGAAGCCNNAGAATCGTAAGCCACGCAGGATCAGCGTCATGCGCGCCACCTCGCGCGGGCCATAGAACCGGGCGCGGCCCTCCTTCAGCGGGGCGAGCAGCTCGATATACTCGTAATAGCGCAGCGTGCGGGCGGTCACGTCGAACCGCGCGCACATCTCCTTGAAGCTGAGCAGGTCCTCGGCCATTCGCCCCTCCGTTCCTGGGGGCAGGCTAACGCCGCGTCACAGCGATCTCAACTGTCCGCAGCGCTGCCGACGTGGGGTTGCAGCGGTCGGGACGACAGAGAATAGTCAGCCCACTGCCGCCCGGCAGTGCCCCCGCCCGACAGGACCAAGATGCACGCCGACGAAGCCCTGACCCAGGCCGCCCGCAGCTTCACCGAAAAGCTGCCCTTCTTCGTGGCCACGTCGATGTCGGTCGATGCCGTGGGCGCGGGCCAGGCCGAACTGTCGATGCCTTGGGATGCGCGGCTGGTCGGCGACCCGGCCACCGGCGTGCTGCATGGCGGCGTGGTCTTCGCGCTGATGGATACCGCCTCGGGCACGGCGGTGATGTGCCATCCCGGTAGGCCGCGGTCTACCGCCACGCTGGACCTGCGGGTGGATTACATGCGCCCCGCGACGCCGGGCCAGCGCATCGTCGCCCACGCCGACTGCTATCATGTCACGCGCTCGGTTGCCTTCGTGCGCGTCACCGCCTGCGACGATGACCGCGACCGTCCGGTCGCCACCGCCACGGGCGCCTTCACCTTCGTGACCGGAGACGCGGCATGAGCCGCGCCCGCCCCGAACCCGTGCAGGTCATCAAGCACCGCCGCGACGGCGTGCTGGGGCGTCTGGTGGAGGGCGTGCCCTACATCCGCTTTCTGGGCGTCGAATTCGCCCGCCTGGGCGACGAGCTGACGGCGACGCTGCCCTTCCGCGACGAGTTGATCGGCAACCCGGCGCTGCCGGCGCTGCATGGCGGCGTCACCGCTAAANNCTTCCTGGAAATCACCGCGATCATCGGCCTCAGCTGGTCGCTGATCTGGGAAGAGATGGAGCAGGGTGGNCTGGACCCCGCCACGATGACGGCGNNCTGCAACCTGCCCAAGACCATCGACTTCACGGTGGATTACCTGCGCTCGGGCCTGCCGCGCGATGCCTATGCGCGGGCGCGGGTGAACCGGTCGGGCCGCCGCTATGCCAGTGTTCATGTCGAGGCCTGGCAGGACAACCGCGACCGCCCCTTCGCGCAGGCCACCGGCCATTTCCTGCTGNNGCCGGATCGTGAGCACGCCCACCCGCCTGCTGCCCGCCCTTACCCATGCCCGCGTCTTCCGCATCGCGGCGCCCATCGTGCTGTCGAATGCCACCGTGCCGCTGCTTGGCGCGGTGGATACCGCCGTGGTCGGCCGCCTGGGCGAGGCCGCGCCCATTGGCGCCGTGGGCATCGGCGCCGTCATCCTCGCCTCGCTCTACTGGATATTTGGATTCCTGCGCATGGGCACCACCGGCCTTGCCGCGCAAGCCCACGGCGCAGGCGACGTGCCAGAGCGCACCGCGGTCTTCCTGCGTGCCCTGCTGGTCGGGCTGGCGGCCGGGGCGGCGCTGGTGGTGCTGCAATGGCTGCTGTTCGGCGCGGCCTTCGCCATCGCCCCGGCCAGCCCCGAGGTAGAGGGCCTGGCCCGCCAGTACCTGTCCATCCGCATCTGGGGCGCGCCCGCCACCATCGCGCTCTACGCCGTCACCGGCTGGCTGATCGCGCTGGAACGCACGCGCGGCGTGCTGGTGCTGCAGCTGTGGATGAACGGGCTGAACATCGCGCTGGACCTGTGGTTCGTCCTTGGCCTTGGCTGGGGCGTGCCCGGCGTGGCGCTGGCCACGCTGGTGGCCGAATGGACCGGCCTTGCCCTCGGCCTTTGGCTTTGCCGGGCGGCCTTCGGCCCCGCCTTCGCCGCCGCCCGCGCCCGGCTGATGGACGGCGCCGCGCTGCGCCGCATGGTTTCGGTCAACCGTGACATCATGCTGCGCTCGGTGATGCTGCAGCTTTCTTTCACCGCCTTCATCTTCCTGGGCGCGCATCGCGGAGACGTGACGCTGGCCGCGAACCAGGTCCTGCTGCAATTCCTGGAAATCACCGCCTATGCGCTGGACGGCTTCGCCTTCGCCGCCGAGACGCTGGTGGGCCAGGCCGTCGGCGCCCGCGACCGATGGGCGGTGCGCCGTGCCAGCCTGGTTGCCTCGCACTGGGGCGTCGGCGGCGCTGCCGTCTTGTCGCTGACCTTCGCCCTGGCCGGGCCTGCACTCATCGACGTGATGACCACCGCGCCCGAGGTGCGCGCCGCCGCCCGCAGCTACCTGCCCTGGGCCGCCGCCGCGCCGCTGATCGGCATCGCCAGCTGGATGTTCGACGGCATCTTCATCGGCGCCACCCTGACGCGCGAGATGCTGCGCGCCATGGTCATCTCGGTGGCGATCTATGTGGGCGCGGTCCTCACCCTGGTTCCCGCCTTCGGCAACCACGGCCTCTGGGCCGCGCTCATGGTGCTGAACACCGCCCGCGGCGTGACCATGGCGCTGCGCTACAAGGCGGCCGAGGCGAAAGCGGCCTGACTTCAGGCCCGCAGCCGCCGGAACCCTTCTGCCGCCGCCCATCCGGCGAAGGCCGCCAGCGCCAGCGCCAGGATGCCATAGATCAGCGGCTGGTCCTGCGACAGGTTGAACAGGAACCGCTCCAGCCCCGCCTTGCGCACGTCGATCACCTGTTCCTGCCAGTCCACGACCTTGCCCTCGCGCGTCAGGAACATGCGCACGCGGTAGTCGCCCTCACTCAGGCTGGCGGGCAGGTCGACATCGACCCGGAACAGCGTCTCTTCCGCCACGCCGACCGCGCCATCGGCCAGCCGATAGGTGCCGTCCGCCTTGCGGATGCGCAACAGCGCGTCGGTGAATTCGGCCGCATCTTCGGATTCCTGCGTCGCCCCCACGGCACTGATCGCCCGCGGCAGGGTGATGCGGTGGCGCAGGTCCTCGATACCGGACAGGATGTCATTGATCGGCGCGTTCGTGGCGACTTCGTAGAAGCTCGGCGCCGCATCGACGGTGATCGCGGCATCGTTGATCCAGATGCCGCCCACGCGGTCCTTGCGCCGCACCACCAGCGGGCCGCTTGGCCCCTCGACCGTGACGATCACGCCCAGGGGGCCAGGCGGCACTGGCGCCTCGCGCTTCACCGCGCCATAGACGATGATCTGCGAGCCGTCGAAATTCGCGGTGATGGCGATGCCGCTTTGGCTCAGGTAAGCCACGATGGTCTCGCGCGNGCGCCTCTTCGGCCCGCGCGCCGCCGGGACAGGGCTGCCAGCAGGGCAATCACCATCCCCCTCATGACCNNGCAGCACCGAGATCGAGAACAGCTCGGTCGGCGTCAACAGCAGGTCCAGCGCGATCTTCACCGCCACGGCCAGCACCAGCAGCGACAGCATGATGCGCATGTCCTCGGGCTTCAGCCCGGTCTGCATCCGCGTGCCGATCTGTGCGCCGATCACCCCGCCGACGATCAGGACCAGCGCCAGCATCATGTCCACGGTCTGGAACTGCAGCGCATGGGCCAGCGTGGTATAGGCCGACACGAAGATGATCTGGAACAGCGAGGTGCCCACCACCACCTTGCCGGGCATGCCCAGCAGATAGATCATCGCCGGCACCATCACGAAGCCGCCGCCCACCCCCATGATCGCCGCCAGGAACCCCACGCCCATGCCGATCAGCACCGGCGGGATGATCGAGATGTAAAGCCCGCTGGCGCGGAACTTCATCTTGATCGGCAGCTTGTGCAGCAGGTTGTGCGTCTGCCCCCGCCGCACCGGGCCGCCGCCGCGCTTGGCCCGGGCGCGGGCGCGCAAGCTTTCCTGCAGCATCATGCCGCCGACGCCGCCCAGCAACAGCACATAGCTCAGCTGCACGAACAGGTCGATCTGGCCAAGGGCCGTCATCTTCTTGAAGACCCAGACCCCGGCGGTCGATCCGACAAAGCCCGCCAAGGTCAGCACCGTGCCCATGCGGATGTCCACCGCCTTGCGCCGAAGCTGCGTCAGCACGCCAGAGATCGACGAGGCCACCACCTGGTTGGCGCCGGTCGCCACCGCCACGGGCGGCGGCACGCCGATGAAGAACAACAGCGGCGTGATCAGAANACCGCCGCCCACGCCGAACAGGCCGGACAGAAAGCCCACGACACCGCCGATGCCCAGAAGAAGGAAGGCATCGACAGATACCTCGGCCACGGNGAGGTACAGCTGCATTGTTCGCCGGGTATGAAGGCCTCTCTCACACAAGTCTTAGGCCCGCGCCCTTGCCGCGGTCAAATGATAGCGCTGCCTGCGGCGACGGAACGCAGGCAGGATCGCAGCACCCGATCCAATTTTGCCGCACCAAGCGGCGCCATGGCCTTGGTATGCTCGTGGCTGATCTTCTCGTCGGACAGGTAGGCCGCCATGTTGGTGATGGTCGACGCCGCCGCCACCTTCAGCCCCAGGAACCGCGCCAGGATGACCTCTGGCACGGTGGACATGCCGACCGCATCGGCGCCAAGCGTGCGGATGGCGCGAATCTCGGCCGGGGTCTCGAAGGAGGGGCCGGAATACCAGGCATAGACGCCCTCGGGCAGCGCCACGCCCTCGGCCTCGGCCGCCCGGCGCAGCGCCGCGCGCAGGCCGGGATCGTGGGCATCGCCCATCGGCACGAACCGCGCATCGGTCTTTTCGCCGATCAGCGGGTTCAGGCCCGAGAAATTGATGTGGTCCGACAGCAGCATCAGGTCGCCCGGCCGGATGTCGGCGCGCAAGCGTTTACGGCATTGGTGGCGATCAGCGCCTTTGCCCCAAGCGCCTTCAGCACCTCCAGCGGCAGCCGCATCGCCGCCGGATTGCCGCTTCATAGTAATGCGCCCGCCCGCCGAAGACCGCGACGCGCACGCCTTCCAGATCGCCCACCACCAGGTTGGGGTTGTGCCCCGAGACCCCGGCATGGGGAAAGCCCGGCAACTCGCCATAGGGCACCGCCACGCCGTCCACCGCCTGCGCCAGATGGCCCAGGCCCGAGCCCAGGATCAGGCCAAGCGTCACCGGAGCGTCTCCGGCGCGGGAACGGACAAGGGTCGCCAGGTCTTCGGCCTTCATGACTTTACCTCACTTCTCCAGCGCGATCAGGTGTTCGACGATCACCACGATGTCCCGGGCCTTGGCGACGCTGGCCACCACCTGCGCATGGCAGGCGCTGCCGCGGGTTTCCAGCCGGAAGTCGCAGCCCGTCAACACCTCGGCCCCGGCATTGTCGGCCTCCCAGATCACCGGGAACCGATGTGTGCCGCCGATGTCGAAGCTGACCTCGATCATCAACCCGTCGCGGTTGCGCGGGTTGGTGCCCAGCCAGCCTTCGACCTTGTCGTGCAGGGCGACCCATTCCGCCTGATCCTGCGCCGCGGCAGGACCAGCCAGAACCAGGGCCAGGGCGGCGGCGAAGGCGCGCATCAGCGCTCTTTCACATAGGGCTCCCCCGCGCGCGGCGGAATGGCCTTGCCGACAAAGCCCGCCAGCACCAGCACGGTCAGCACATAAGGAAGGGCGTCCAGCGCCAAGACCGGCACCTTCACCCGAACCACCGCTTCCACGATGTCGGGCCGCAGCGCCAGCGCCTGGAAGAAGCCGAACAACAGGCAGGCCCACAGCGCAGGCCAGGGCCGCCACTTGGCGAAGATCAGCGCCGCCAGCGCGATATAGCCGCGCCCCGCCGTCATCTCCTTGCCAAAGCCCGCCTGCAGAGCGGTGGCCATATAGGCGCTTGANNAACCGCACAGCACCCCGGTGACCAGCACCGCCGAAAAGCGCAGCCCCTTCACCGAGACGCCTACCGTGTCCACCGCCGCCGGGTTCTCGCCCACCGCGCGCAGGCGCAGGCCATAGCGCGTGCGGAATAGCACCCACCATGTCAGCGCCACCACGGCGAAAGCGGCATAGACCAAGATCGAATGGCCGAGGACAACCTCGGCATAGAAGCTGCCGAGCACCGGGATAGCCTTGATTCCGGCATCAATCCCGGAAAGCACCCAGACGACTGCCTTGACCAACGGGGCGAGGAAGCCGACCCATGAGTTTTCAGCCCAGGATGCGATCCTCTTGGCTTGAAGCCTTACCTCATTGAACCGCGCCGCGCCGGTCAGCGGCGGCGTGCGCCCGCCCTGGCCGAACAGCGTCTGCGCCGCCAGCACGGTAATGCCCGAGGCCACGAAGTTCAGCGCCACACCGGATATCAGCTGGTTGCCGCGGAAGGTGATCGAGGTCACGCCGTGGATCAGCGCAAAGATCATCGACCCGGCGATCTTACNCAGAAGCCCGATCCAGGCCGATCCGGTGTAGAAGGCGAAGGTTCCCGAACACATGGCCGCCACCAGCATCTTGCCTTCAAGGCCGATGTCGAACACGCCCGAACGTTCCGAATAAAGCCCGGCGATGCAGGCAAAGATCAGGGGCGTGCCCAGGCGCAGCGTGGAGTCCAGAAGTTGCAGAAGGGTCGCGTAATCCATCACGCCACCCCCAGCTTGCGCGGCCGGACCAGACCGAACACCCAGGCCAGCATCATCCGCACCATGATATCCAGGGCCCCGGTGAACAGGATCACCAGACCCTGCACCACGATGCGCAGCTCGATCGGGATCGAGGTCCACAGGCCAAGCTCCGCGCCCCNCTGATACAGGAACCCGAACAGCACCGCCGCCAGCAGCACCCNCACCGGATGGTTGCGCCCCATCAGCGCCACCGCGATGCCGATGAAGCCCGCGCCCTCGGACGAGTTCTGCACCAGCCGCCCGGCTTCGCCCATCACGTTGTTGATCGCCATCATGCTTACCAGCCCGCCCGAAATCAGCATCGCCACCATGGTGATCTTCACCGGATTGATGCTTGCATAGCGCGCCGCCGCCTGCGATTTGCCAAAGGCGCGGATCTGATAGCCAAGCGGCGTGCGCCACAACAGCAGCCACACCAGCCAGCAGGCCGCCAGCGCCACGAACAGCGAGACATTGGTAANGACCTTCTTTTCAAAGAACAGGTTCAGCACCGGAATCTCGTTCAGCGTCGGCAGATGCGTGGTTTCAGNGAAGCGCGCTGTCGCCGGGTCCATCTGGCCCACGGGCCGCAACACATCGACCAGCAGATAGACGATCAGCGCCGAGGCGATATAGTTGAACATGATCGTGGTGATCACGATATGGCTGCCGCGTTTCGCCTGCAGCCAGGCCGGAATGGCAGCCCAGGCCGCACCAAACAGCGCCGCCCCCGCCGTCGCCGCCAGAAGCGCGATCGTCCAGTGCGGCCAGGGCAGCGCCAGGCAGACCAGCGCCACGCCCAGGCCGCCCAGTTGCGCCTGGCCCTCGCCGCCGATGTTGAACAGCCCGGCATGGAAGGCCACCACCACCGCCAGCGCGGTGAAGATGAAGCTGGTCGTATAGTACAGCGTATAGCCCCAGCCATAGGCCGACAGCAGCGCGCCATCGACCATGACCTTCAAGGCCTCCATCGGGTCCTGCCCGATGGCCAGGATCACCAGCGCCGACAGGATCGCGGCCAGCAGAAGGCTGACCAGAGGCACCAGCACGACATCGGCCCAACGTGGCAGACGGTCCATCACGCGGCCTCCCGGACATCCCGGCCATCAACAGGCCCAGTTCCCGTTCATCGGNTCNTTCCGGGTCGCGGAAGCCCATCAGGCGGCCGTCGAACATCACCGCGATGCGGTCGGACAGGCTCATGATCTCGTCAAGCTCCACCGAAACCAGCAGGATCGCCTTGCCTGCATCGCGCAGGGCCACGATCTGCTTGTGGATGAACTCGATGGCGCCGATGTCCACGCCCCGCGTCGGCTGGCCCACCAGAAGCAGGTCCGNGTTGCGCTCGATCTCGCGCGCCACCACGATCTNTTGCTGGTTGCCGCCCGAAAAGGACTTGGCCGCCAGCGCCGGGATCGGCGGGCGCACGTCGAAGGTTTCCATCTTCTTCGCGCAATCGGCCCGCAGCGCGGCGTTGTCCATCAGGACCGCATTCTTCTGGTACTCCGGCGCGTTGTGATAGCCGAAGGCGATATTCTCCCAGGCCGAGAAATCCATGATCAGCCCCAGGTGCTGCCGGTCCTCGGGCACATGAGAAATCCCCGCCGCGCGCCNGCTTTGCCCGTCCGCGCCGTGGCCTGCCAGCGCCAGGTCGGCGCCGTTCAGCGCGATGCGCCCCGTGGCCGCGGCGATGCCGCCAAGCGCCTCCAGCAATTCCGACTGGCCGTTGTTTACCACCCCGGCGATGCCCAGGATCTCGCCCGCCCGGATTTCGAAGCTCACGCCCTTCAGGCGCTCCACCCCGTGTTCGTCCTTCACCCGCAGGTTTTCGACCGCCAGCACCACCTTGCCCGGCACCGCGGGCTTCTTCTCCACCTCCAGCAGGACCTTGCGCCCCACCATCAGCTCGGCCAGCTCTTCCGGGCTGGTCTGGGCCGTCTTCACCGTGCCCACCATCGTGCCGCGCCGCATGACAGACACGTTGTCCGTCGCCTCCATGATCTCGCGCAGCTTGTGGGTGATCAGGATCACCGTCTTGCCCTGCGCCTTCAGCCCCTTCAGGATGCGGAACAGGTGATCGGCCTCGGCGGGCGTCAGCACCCCCGTCGGCTCGTCCAGGATCAGGATTTCCGCCTGCCGGTACAGCGCCTTCAGGATTTCCACGCGCTGCTGGTGGCCCACGCTCAGGTCTTCGACCAAGGCGTCGGGGTCCACGTCCAGTTCATATTCCTCGGCCAGCGTTTTCAGCACCTTGCGCGCCTTGGCCAGCGATCCGGCCAGCAGCGGGCCGTCCTCGGCGCCAAGAACCACGTTCTCCAGCACCGTGAAATTCTGCACCAGCTTGAAATGCTGGAACACCATGCCGATGCTNNTAGCGCGGATGGCGCTCTGGCTGTCGGGGATGGCGGTCTCGCGCCCGTCGATCCAGATCGACCCGGAATCGGCGCGATAGAACCCGTAAAGAATGGACATCAGCGTGGACTTGCCCGCGCCGTTTTCACCGATGATGCCGTGGATCGTGCCCTTGGGCACGGCGATCTGGATGTCCTTGTTCGCCTGAACCGGGCCGAAGGCCTTGGAAATGCCCTTCAACTCGATCGCAAAGGGGGCGGCCGTTTCCGGCCGCCCTCTGCACCATTTTGTCTGCCGGACATCAGAACGAGACGGCCGGGCAGGCGTTGTCGGTCATGTAATCGTGGACGGTCAGTTCGCCCCNCTTGATCTNTGCCATGGCGGCGTTCACCGTCTCTTCCATCTCGGCGGTGATCAGCGGACGGTTGTTGTCGTCCAGCGCATAGCCCACGCCGTCATTGGCCAGACCCATGACATTGATGCCGGTCTTCAGATCGGTGCCTTCCTTGAAGGCCTCGTAGACCGCGTTGTCCACGCGCTTCAGCATCGAGGTCAGCACCTGGCCGGGATGCAGGTAGTTCTGGTTGCCGCCGACGCCGATGGACAGGATGCCTTCATCCGCCGCCGCCTGCAGCACGCCCACGCCGGTGCCGCCCGCGGCGGCATAGATCACGTCGGCGCCCTGCGCCTTCTGGCCCTTCGCCAGTTCCGCACCCTTCACCGGGTCGTTCCAGGCTGCCGGGGTGGTGCCGGTGAAGTTCACCACGATCTTGGCATCGGGGTTCACCGCCTTCACGCCCTCGGCATAGCCGCAGCCGAATTTGCGGATCAGCGGAATGTCCATGCCGCCGATGAAGCCCACCGTGCCGGTCTTCGAGGCCATGGCGGCCAGCATGCCGACCAGATAGCTGCCCTCATGTTCGTTGAACACCACCGACTTCACGTNCGGCTGTTCCACCACCATGCCGACGATGGCGAACTTGGTGTCCGGGAAGTCGGGGGCCACCTTGTTCAGCACGTCGCCGAAGGCAAAGCCGGTCATGACAACCGGGTTGGCGCNCTCGGCCAGGCGGCGAAGCGCCTGTTCGCGCTGCGCCTCGGACTGCATCTCCAGTTCCTTGAAGGTGCCGCCGGTTTCCTTGGCCCAACGCTCGGCGCCATTGAAGGCGGCTTCGTTGAAGGATTTGTCGAACTTGCCGCCCAGGTCGAAGATGATCGCGGGGTCAGCCGCGGCGATGCCGGACATCAGGGCCAGCGCTGCCGTCGCGCNCGCAAGCGTCTTCATCAGGGTCATGGAATCTCTCCCGTTGTAATTCCGGTCTTTCGGACCTTTACCCCTGTCCCCGGCCCCGAAGGCGCCGCTCGCGGAGGATCGGAAGGGATTAGCGCGCAGCCGCGCGGGCCGGTCAAGAGCGATTTGCGGCCGACCCCGGCAGGTTTTTACTTTCCGATCAAAACTGCGGCCTGCCGCTCAGGCCAGCGGCTGTGCCAGCACCAGCGCATCCTCGATGTGGCCATCCGGGCCGCGGTAATAGCCCCGCCGGCGCCCGGCCTGGGCGAATCCCGCCGCCAGGTACAGCGCCAAAGCCGCGGCATTGCCCGCCGCCACTTCCAGAAAGGCGCTCTCGGCGCCCCGCGCCCGCGCTTCGGCCAGGAATCGCGCCACCAGCCGCGCGCCCAGTCCCTGTCGCCGCGCGGCAGGGGCCACCGCAAGCGTCAGCAACTCGGCCTCGCCCGCCAGCGCCCGCCCCATCAGGAAGCCTTCCGCGCCTTCCGTCAGCAGAAACACCCNCGGCCCGTCCAGCAGACCGGCAAATTCGGCCGCCGTCCACGGCCGCGGCACGGTGAAACATGCGCCATGCAGCTGCGCCAGCGCCTCGGGCGTCACGGCAGGATCACCGGCGGCGGGTCTGCGGGCGGTGCCGCATCGGCGCCGCGCAGGTAGAACGGGGCAGGGCGCGCGCCTGGCTCCCGCCCCGCCGCGATCCGCGCGATGGCCTCGCAGAGCGGCATCGCCGGTTGCAGCACCCGGCCGCCCGTCGCCGCCGCCACCGCCTCTGCCGCCGATCCGACCAGGGCCACCGGCCCCAGCCCGCAGTCCTGAACCGTCGTCAGCCGCGCCGGGCCATCCCCTCCAGCAGATAGATCTCGCCCCGCCGCGCATCCTCCACCACCGCCAGCGGCCCCGGCAGCCCATAGGCCAGCGCATCCAGCCGCGTCACGCCAACGGCCGGGATGCCCAGCCCCAAGGCCAGCCCGCGCGCCGCCGCCACCGCGATGCGCACGCCGGTAAAATTCCCCGGCCCCGTGCCCACGCCGATCCGAGTCACGTCGCGCCAGCCCAGCCCCGCCCCGGCGAGCAGATCCTCCAGCATCGCCACCAACCGGTCCGCCTGGCCCGTCGCCATCGCCTCGTCCCGCGCCGCGACCAGGCGGTCGCCCACAGCAAAGCGGCCGCGCAATGCGCGGCCGATGTGTCGAAGGCCAGCACCACCCTCGCGCTCATGAAGCCCTTGCGGGCTTTCCTCGCGCCGTTCCTGAGGAAAGCCCGGACGGGCTTGACGAAGGCCGCCCGCCGTCGCGTCAGGCGGCAACGGGCCGCACCTCCACCACTTCCGGAATATAATGGCGCAGCAGGTTCTCGATCCCCATCTTCAGCGTCAGGGTCGAGGACGGGCAGCCCGCACAGGCGCCCTGCATGTGCAGGTAGACCACGCCCCGGTCAAAGCCGTGGAACGTGATGTCCCCGCCATCCTGCGCCACCGCCANCCGCACGCGCGTATCCAGCAACTCCTTGATCTGGCGCACGATATCCTCGTCCGGCCCGTCATGCGCCGCATGGCCCCCGGCCTGCGCGCCCTCCATCACCGGGGCACCCGACTGGTAGTGCTCCATGATGGCGCCCAGGATCGCGGGCTTCACATGTTCCCACCGCACTTCGTCGGCCTTGGTCACCGTCACGAAATCGGTGCCGAAGAACACACCCGTCACGCCGCCCGCGGCAAAGATGCGCCGCGCCANGGGCGAGGCCGCCCCGGCCTCGGCATTCGGGAAATCCGCCGTCCCCATCTCCAGCACGGTCTGGCCAGGCAGGAACTTCAGCGTCGCCGGGTTCGGCGTGGATTCGGTCTGGATGAACATATGAGTCTCCGACTGTTCCACTCGGATATGCGCTTCGCCCGGCGCGGCGTCAACCTTGGAACCGTTCCATTTCCGCCAGCCAGCGCCGCAGCACCCGTCCAGCCGCTCCGCCGCCGCCGCCACCGACAGCCGCCGTTCCATGTCGTCCCGCGCCGCCCCGGCCATCGCCGCCCGTGCCGCGCCGTCGCTTAGCAGCCGCGCCACCGCCGCCTCCCACACCGCGGGATCGTTGCTGACCACCCCGCTGTCGGCGGTGAAGAACAGCGCATGGTCCGCCTCGTCGCTGGCAATCACCGGCACCCCGGCATCCAGATAGCCCAGGATCTTGCCAAAGCTCTTGCCCTGGCTGAAAGGCGAGGCCGCGATGATCGGCGACAGCCCCACCGCCACATCGCGCAGCGAGGCCAGAAAGGCCCCGTAGTCCATCAGCGGCATGAGCTCCAGCTCCGCCCCCGGCCCGAATCCCGCACGGATCGCCGCTTCCTCCGCCGGACCCACACCGTAAAGCCGCAGCCGGAACCGCAGCCCCCGCGCCCACAGCCGCGCGCACAGCGCCTGCACGAAGGCCAGCTCCATCGGATAGCCCGCAGGCGAGGCCTGCGCCCAGGCGACCACCGGCCCGCGAGACCGCTGGTCCGGCGGCGGCGTGGCGCTGACCGGCGTGCCGGTCCAGATCACCGCTGCATTGGGGTTCCACCGCAAGGCCCAGTCGCGGATGAACCGGCTGCCGCAGACCACGCCCAGGGCGCCCTGCGCTGTTGCTTCCAGCCGTGGCGCCATGGCCGGGTCCAGGAAATCCGCGTCGTCGCAATCCAGAACCCAGGGCAAACCCATGGCATGGGCCGCGTCGTTCAAAGGATGGCGGCATTGCTGAAACAGGATGAGATCGGGCGCAAACAGCCGCATCAGCCGCCGCCGCTGCCCCGCTTCCAGCTGCATCGGCACCACCAGCGCCTGCCAGCCAAGCGGCCGCAGCGCCTCGGCCATGTTCCAGGCGCGCAACAGGCTCGCGCCTTCGCGCGTCGAACTGGGAAAGACGGCGATGCGCGGTCCGTCGCCCCGCGCCAGCGCCCGCGGCAGGACCGCCGCCTCACGCAGGCGATGCCCGCCCCAGGCGGCCATCCGGCGCAGTACGCCGCTCAAGCAGCGGCTCCGGCGGAGGGATCGGGCAGGACGGGCATGTCAGTCGGCTCCGCGCGGGGTCGGCCAGACTGTCTCTTGCCCCCGGCGCAGCGTCAATGCCCGAGGCATGGGCAATCTGCCCATCCCCGCCCGATCACCTTATTCCGGCGACCAATAGCCGTACATCTGTTCCAGCGCGGTCAGCGGATGCGACGGCGGGGCAGGGCGGTTGGCCGGGGCGGGGATGTAATAGGCAAGGCCCGGAACTTCGCCCGGAACTTCGGCGGCAACCGGGGCCACGGGTTCGGGCTGTTGGGGATAGGCACGCAGGGCGGACATCTGAAGTCTCCGTTGTCGCTCCTCGCCGCATCAGATAGGCCTCGCTGCGGCGCAGCGCCAGCACCGGCCCGGCATCGCCGGATTGCGCCCGGCGCATGGCTCCCACGGCAATTACGCTGCGTCAGATCAGCGCCGCGTCCAGGGCCGCCGCACAGTGAACCTTGACCGTATCGAACACCGGCACCGCAACATTGCCCTGATTCAACAGCATCCCCACCTCGGTACAGCCCAGAATCAGACAATCCGCCCCGGCACCGACCAGCCGCGCCGCGATGCCCTCATAGGCAAGGCGCGAAGGCTCGGTCACCACATCCCGCACCAGCTCCTCATAGATGATGTGGTGCGTTTCGGCCCGGTCTTCCGCTCCCGGCACCAGGGGCGTCAGCCCCGCCGCGCGCAACCGCCCGGTGTAGAACTCCTGCTCCATGGTGAAGGCGGTGGCCATCAGCCCCGGCTTAGCNNCCAGCCCCGCCGCGCGGATCGCCGCCGCCGTGGCATCGGCGATATGCACCAGCGGCACGCCGACGCCCGCCATCATCTCGTCCGCCAGCTTGTGCATGGTGTTGGTCGCCAGCACGATCAGCCCGGCACCACCCGCCTCCAGCGCCTTCGCCTCGCGGTTCAGCCGGTGCCCCAGCCCCGCCCAGTCACCCGCCGCCTGTGCCGCGGCGATGGGGGCAAAGTCCAGCGAGCGGATCAGCAGTTCGGGCGAATGCATCGGCCCCAGCCTCACGCGCGTCATCTCGCACAGCAGCCGGTAATAGGTCTGGGTCGAGGCGGCCGACATGCCGCCCAGAATGCCGATCACGCGCAACCTCACCCCCATAGCACAGCACGGCGACGACCGATTGCGCGATGCGGTCCGGGATGCCGCTGCGCAGATCNNGCGGCTCGCCGCGCCCTTCGGGCAGGCTGACGCCCGTTGCCGCCAGATAGTCCGAAAGCACCGGGCTCGGCACCGCGAAATTCATGTTCTGCGGCAGTGTCCCGGTTTCTTCCAGGATCGCCAAGTCGTCCACCCGCGCCACCACCACGCCGATCACCGCGCCCGACGCATTCAGCAGCGGCCCGCCCGAATTGCCCGGCTGCACCGGGGCCGAGATCATGATCTCGCCCGTGCCGCCGTCGATGCCCTTCAGGGCCGAGACATTGCCCCNCGTCACCGTCAGCCCCTGGCCCAGATTGCCCAGATAGGGATAGCCAAGCGCCGTCACCGGCTCGCCCAGGCGCGGCAGCCCGGCCGCGCCCATGTCCAGCCAATCGGCCGAAGCTTCGGGCGCCTTCAGCACCGCCAGGTCCAGATCGTCATCCGCGGCCACCACCTCCAGCGGCAGCCCGTCGATGCGCCGCATCGAGTCGCAGCCACGCACCACATGCGCCGCCGTCACCAGCACATCCGGCGCCACATAAAAGGCCGTGCCCGATCCGCTGGCCTCGCCCTCCGGCGGCGGCGCGCTGTCGTCGTCGGGCACCAGTTGCGGCTGCACGGCCTCCCCGCCCTCCGGTTCCGCAGTTGTCTCGGCCAGGCCCGCCAGCACGCCGTCCGGCGGCACCGCCAGCATCTCCTGCGGGCCGCGGCGATAGCTGGCCATCAGAAGCTGCATTTGCGGCACATAGGCGTCCGTGGCCAGAACCACCAGCGTCTCGAATCCCCACCGCGCCTGCTCGCTGCGCGCCATGACATGGGTGCCGTCGTCCAGATCGACCGCGGTCGCCAGCCAGTCGTCCTCGCCGGCGTGATAGGGGTCGGGATCGCCCCGCGCCTCGTCCAGCAGCATCTGATGCAGCAGGTCGGCGTCTTCGGCGCTGCCCGTCGTGATCATCAGCCCGAATTCGCCGTCGGCCGAGGCCCAGTTCTCATCCTCGGTCGAAGGGTCGGGCCGCAGCAGGGCCGAGGGGAACAGATACGAGGTGTCGCGCGCGGCCGACCGCACCACCTCCCAGCCATTCGCCTGCATCTCGCGTTGCAGCGCCGTCACCAGCGGCGCCAGATCCTCCAGCCGCGGACGGCTGCGGCCGGTCTCGCGCTGCGACCAGTCCGCCAGCGCCCGCTGGCTGCCCTTGCCCCAGTCGCCGTCCAGCACGCCCACATAGTCGCCCGTCAGCGCCAGCGCGCCTTGCAGCACCAGACGTTCCTGCGGCGCCAGACGCCGGGCGTCGAACCCCCGACGATGCCGCCGCCCGAACTGCCGCCCGACCCGCCGACAATGCCGCCGCTGCCCCCGGCCCGCCCGCTGCCCACCTGCGCCAGACCGGGCGCCAGCGCCAGGGCCAGCGCCAACAACCCGACCGCCAGCCGGGTCCCGGATCGGCGGCAAGGTAAACGGCTCATGAATCTGCGCGGCCAAGCCATTGAAATCATTGATGTCGCCAGGGTGTCCGAGCTCGGACGCTCAGGTGATGCTCTCCAGCCGTTCCTTGGACATGTCGCCGGGGACGATGGTGATGGGCACCGGCAGGCTGCCCGAGGCCCGGCTCATTGCCGTGACCAGAGGCCCCGGCCCGGCCTTTTCCGTCCCGGCCCCCAGCACCAGCACCCCGATCTCGGGGCTTTCCTTGATCAGGCTCAGGATCTCGGCCACCGGGTCGCCCTCGCGGATGATCAGCTCGGGGTCCACCCNCTGCCGGTCCCGCATCCATTTGGCAAAGACCTCGAAATGCGCCTCGATCCTTTCCCGCGCCTCGGCCCGCATGACATCGGCCACGCCGAACCACTGCTGGAACTCCTCGGGCGGGATGATCGACAGGATCGTCANCCNCCCGCCGGTATGGGCCGCCCGCATCGCCGCGAACCGCATGGCATTGAGGCATTCCCTCGTGTCGTCCAGGATGACCAGAAACTTGCGCATAATCGACCTCCGCGCTCGGGATATTGTCCGAAGCCCCGCCGCCTGTCCATGCCGCGCTTGGCCCAGGCCGTGCCGCGCCCCGCGGCGTGAAGGCGCCCCCGGACCGGGGAGGTCCGGGGGCAGTAGGGGCGGGATTGCGGAGGGGAACCGCAAGGGATCTGGGGAAAGGGCCGCCCCGATCGGCGCGTTGGCCGCTTGAGGCAGGGTGGCGTCCCATTGAATCGGCGCCGTGACAGCCGGGTGACGCCCCGCTATCGCAGCAACCGCCGCAGTCCCCGCAGCCCCGCCCNCTGCACGGCCCCCGCCAGCATCGAGGCGACGGCCCAGATCAGCCCGACCAGCCCCGCGGTCAGCTGCCAGCCCAGCTCCCCCACCCGCAGCGTCGCCCGCATCAGCCGCGAGGGTCCCAGAACCTCGGCCCGCGCCACGGTGCGCACGCCAAGCGCCTCGGAGGCCCGCGCCATCGCCCTGGCTTCGCTTANAGCATCGTCGATGTAGCGCATCAGGTGCAGCGTGGTGACGGCATCGGTGGACCGGTACATCACCCCCAGATCGCCGGTCACTTGCAGGATCGGCTTNNAATCGCCGCCCACCAGACTTGCCGGGTCGTCCACCAGCCGCGCCAGCGAGATGCCGCCCCAATCCACGCCCTCTTTCGCGGCGCGCACGACCATCGCTTCCATCGGCTCGCTGACCAGCTTCATGCCCCGCGCGGTCTTGGCGGTGGCCGTGCCGAGCTTCACCGCCCCACTGCCGCCGCCCGAGGCCAGGATCAGCCCGGTGGCCGCCAGCCCGACCATCGAGACACCGGCATCGAAATAGTCGATCTCCTGATCCGTGGCAAAGTCCCAGGCCGCCTGACCCACGCCGCGCACATCGTCGATGGGGGTGATCGCCAGCGGCAGCTTGCACAGAAGCGCCGTGTTCAGCGAGCAGGTCGAGACATCCAGGAAACAGGCGCCACAGGCCGCGGCTGTGGCCCAGACGCGATCTTCCTCCCAGGCCGCGTCATAGGCTGCCAGCACCGCCGGATCGACCGCCAGCCCGCGGGCCGTCACCACGTCTCGCAGCGCCGCCAGCGTGACCCAGTTGCGCGGGTCTTCCGCCAGGCGCTCGGCAATCAGGTCGCCCATGCGCCCGGCTGTCGCCTCGCGCGCCATCATGCGGTCGGTGACGGCGACGATCTCTTGCGCGGTCCGCTCGCGCAGGGGCGTCAGGCCAGGCGATTGCCAGACCTGCCAGCCGGACCACAGCGTCAGCGCCAGCGACCCAAGCGCGAAGGCCAGAAGGATCGCCCGCGCCAGCCGGCTGCATCTTAACGCCAGCGCGACCGGATCATGCCGGTGATGTCATAGACCTCTTCCAGGATCGGCCGGGCGATGGCATCGGCGCGCTCGGCACCTGCACCCAGGATGCGGTCAATCTCGGCCGGGTCCTGCATCAGCCGGTTCATCTCGGTGGTGATGGGTTCNNGCTTGGCCACCGCCAGATCGGCCAAGGCNNTTGGCTTGAAGGTGCCGAACTGGGCGCCGCTGAAATCGTGGATCACCTTGGCCGCGCTGTGGCCGGACAGGGCGGCATAGATGTTCACGAGGTTCTTCGCCTCGGGCCGGTCCTTCAGCCCGTCCAGGTGATCGGGCAGGGGCTCGGGGTCGGTCTTGGCCTTGCGGATCTTCTGGGCGATCACGTCGGCGGTATCTGTCAGGTTGATCCGGCTCTGGTCCGAGGGGTCGGACTTGGACATCTTCTTGGTCCCGTCGCGCAGCGACATGACCCGCGTGGCCGCGCCCTCGATGATCGGTTCAACCACCGGGAAGAAGTTCACGCCGTAGTCGTTGTTGAACTTGATGGCGATGTCGCGGGTCAGTTCCAGGTGCTGCTTCTGGTCCTCGCCCACCGGCACCATCGTGGCCTTGTAGACCAGGATGTCGGCCGCCATCAGCGAGGGATAGGCGAAGAGACCCAGCGAGACGTTCTCGCTGTTCTTGCTTANCTTGTCCTTGAACTGCGTCATGCGGCTCATCCAGCCCATGCGGGCGACGCAGTTGAAAATCCAGCCCAGTTCGGCATGGGCCGAGACCTGGCTCTGGTTGAAGAGGATCGAGCGGCCTGGGTCGATGCTGGCGGCGATGAAGCCCGCCGCCGCCTCGCGCGTGGCGTGGCGCAGCTTGGCGGGGTCTTGCCAGACGGTGATGGCATGCATGTCCACCAGGCAGTAGATGGTCTCGATGCCCTCGTCCTGCTTCTCGACAAAGCGCTTCAGGGCGCCGAGGTAGTTGCCGAGGGTGAGGCCGCCCGAAGGCTGGATGCCCGAGAAGATGCGGGNGGCGAAGGAAGCCTGAGGCGTTTGGACCGGCTCGGCCATGGATGCTCCATCTGGAAAAGGCTGGGGCAACCGCGTAAGCCATGGGCCGGAAGGCGTCAATCGGGCAGGGAGAGACGGATGCAGACGGACCACAAGGCGCCATTCCTGAACCCGATCCCCTGGGTGATCTGGCTGCTGGCGCTGCCGATGATCGCCATGGAGGTGGTGGTCTCGCTTACGCTTCGNGGGCTGGTGGGCGGGCAGGGCGGGATCGGCTGGCGGCTGGAGGCGGTGAACCGCTTTGCCTTCTCGCCCGAGTTGTTCCGCTGGATGGTGGAGAACCGGCAGTTCCCGCTGGANGGGGTGGCAAGGTTCGTGACCTACCCCTTCGTCCACGGCAGCCTGACCCATGCCGTCTTTGCCGTGGTCTTCCTGCTGGCGCTCGGCAAGATGGTGGCCGAGGTGTTCCGCCCCTGGGCGGTGCTGGTGCTGTTCTTCGGCTCGGCCATCGGAGCGGCCTTGCTGCAGGTGGCGGTGGGGCTGGAGCAGCCGCTGTTCGGGGCCTATCCGCCGGATTACGGGCTGATCGGGGCCTTCACCTTTCTTCTGTGGGTCCGGCTGACGGCCGTCGGGGCCAATGCGGCGCGGGCCTTCACGCTGATCGGGATGCTTCTGGGGGTGCAGCTTCTGTTCGGGCTGTTGTTCGGGGGCTGGTACTGGGTGTCGGACCTGGGCGGGTTCGTGACCGGGTTCATCCTGTCCTTCGTGCTGGTGCCNGGGGGCTGGGCACGGGTGATGGAGAAGATCCGGGCGCGCTAGGCGTCCGAGCTCGGACGCCCTGCCCGATTCAATGAAATCAATGGGTTGTAAGTCCGAGTTAACTTGACTTAACCTTTGCCGTCAGTGACTGCGGCAAGCGCCCCCGCCCCGCCGACGCGGCAATGCCGCGTCCCCCACGAGGGGAGGGGAAGCGCGGTGTCCGTTGCGTGGTCCCGGCTCACTCGGGCGAGACGAGGCCCACGGTGGCCTCGAAGGCCGGTTGCTCGGCGACGGCCGGGGTCTTGGTGCCGGGCATGATCTGGAAGCGCGGGTCGAAGGTGACCATGGTGGCGGCCAGCTTGCCGAGGATCGTCACATCGCCCGTGAAGGTCGCGGTGCCGTCGGCCAGGACCTCTTCCAGCTGGCGCGCGCCCATCATCACCTGTTCCAGATCGGCGCGGTTGATGGTCAGCGTCAGATCGGGCTTGTCGGACTGGAAGCCCTGGATGTTGGTCAGCGTGGCGTTGGACAGTTCCACCAGGAATTTCTCGCCATTGTCCGGCGTGACCAGGTTCATGGTGAAGGCCATGCCTTCGGCCTTGCGGCTGTCCATGCGGATGCCGAGGAAGTTCAGGAACAGCTCGGTCGTCATCGCCCGGATGATGTCGGGCGAGGAGCTGTCGGCGATGGCGCCTTCGGGGATGCCGGTGCGCAGCTCGTACGCGGCAGCGAGATAGGAGTTGCGCAGGCCGGGGTTCTCGTTCTGGTAGCCCAACTGTTCGAAGATGTCCGCCAGCAGGTCCTTGGCGGGCTGGTTGTCGGGCTGGGCCTGGACCAGCTTGTTCACGATCTCCATCGCCAGGAGGTAGCTGCCTTCGTTGTGAAGCTCTTGCCCGCGCGCCATGATCTTGTCGGAGCCGCCCATCATCTCGACATAGAGCGGCGCCGAATCCTCGGGCGAGAGCGGCACCAGCGTGGCCGGGTTGCCGTCCCAGTAGCCGAGGAAGCGCTGCACCACGCCGCGGGAATTGTGCTGGGCCGAGCCGTGATAGCCGCGGCAGTGCCATTTCTGCAGGATGGATTCGGGCTGGGTATAGACGTTGTGGATCTGGTTGATCGTCACGCCCTGGTTGGCGAGGTTCAGCACCTGGTTGTTGAAATGGGCGTAAAGGTCGCGCTGGTCGCGCAGGATTTCCTGGATGCGATCATTGCCCCACCGTGGCCAGTGGTGCGAGGCGAACATCACCTCGGCCTCTTGCCCGAAGAGATAGAGCGCCTCGGCGATGTATTTGGACCAGCGCAGCGGGTCGCGCACCTGGGCGCCGCGCAGGGTGTAGATGTTGTGCAGCGTGGCGGTGACGTTTTCCGCCATCCACAGCGCCTTCATCGACGGGATGTAGGTGTTCATCTCGCGCGGGGCTTCGGTGTTGGGGGTGTTCTGGAAGATCATTTCCAGACCGCCGACCACCAGCGTCTCGATCGGCTGGGTGACCGAGACGGTGGGCGCGATGAGGCCGGTGGCGCCGGAAACGCCCTGGCCCAGGCCCTGGCCGACATAGCCGTAGGGCGAGGCGGGCAGGAGAAGGCCGTATTGGTAGAAGANGCGATGGTTCATGGCGTTGCNTTAAGCATAGACGTTCTCGGCCACCGTGAAGTCCATGAAATCCACGGGCGCGATGATCTGCACCTTGCCCGAGGCGATGTCTTCCTCTTTCAGGTCAAGGCCGCGCACGCCGCCGAAATGGTCGCCATGGGTGTGGGAATAGATCACGGCGGTGATGGGCAGGTCGCCGCCGACCTTTTCGCGGAAAAGCTTCACCGCGGCGCGCACGGGTTCGGCGGATACCAGCGGGTCGAAGACGATCCAGCCGGTCTGGCCGCGGATGAAGGTGATGTCCGACAGGTCCACGCCGCGCACCTGGTAGATGCCGGGGATGACCTCGTAGAGGCCGTAGTTGTTGTTCAGCTTCGAGATGCGGTGCAGCGAGGGGTGGATCGACGGGAACTCGCGGTCTTCATTCAGGAACTGGAAGCGCTGCATGTCCCAGGCGACATGGTAAGCATCGGCCATGATCTTCAGGTCGGGCATGGGGGCGATGAAGCCCTTTTTCAGCTCGTCGAAATCGCGGGTGTCGGCGAAGGGCAGGGTGGCCTTGGCCTGTTCGAGGATCTTCAGCGTGTATTCGGAGGGCGCCTTGCCCTTGGGATGGAAATGGTCGGGCGCGGGGGCGGTTGTTTCGGCGCGGGCCTGACCTTCGTCGAACANCCATGGGGCAATGGCGAAGGCGGCGCCGGTGGCGGGCAGGGCGCCAAGGAACTGGCGGCGGGTGGTCATGGGCGAGGCTCCTTCGAAACGGGACATGCAAATTCGGGCACCGGCGCGCAGGCCGGGACTTGGCGGCACCAAACACCGGATCGCCGCCGCAGTCTGCCACGGATGTCGCAGTGTCCGGGTGAATTACCGGTGATCAGCGACGATCCGCCTCGGCCTGCAGGGCGGTGCGGTCGAGGATGACGAGGCCGATATTCCATTTCGACGACGCCGCGGCGATGAGGTCGGCGAAAGCGCGGCGGAAGGCGGCGCGGCTCATGCCTACCAGGCGGCCAAGCTCTTCCTGGGTGGCGCGGACGCGGCCTTCGGCATCGGCGATGCGCAACAGAAGGCGGGCGAAACGGGTGCGGGNGGGCAAGGCCAGCACTTCGCCCAGGGCCCGGATCGCCATGGTGCCGTTGCGGTGGGCGAGGGCGGCGAAGCTGGGCCAGTCCTGCGGGTGGTCGGCCAGCAGGCGGCGGATCGCGGCGGCGGGCAGGGCGAGGACGCGGGCCGGGGTGGCGGCGGTGAGCGAGAGGGTGCGGGGGCTGTCGGCGAGGATCGCCGAATCGCCGATCCAGAAGCCGGGCGGGGCGCGGTGGATGGCCACTTCCTCGTCGGCGGCGATGGGGATGGCGAGGTCGAGGAAGCCCTCTTCCAGGCCGAACATGGCATTGGGGTCGTCGCCGACGGAATAGAGGGTCTCGCCGCGGGCCAGGGTTTTCCAGCGGGCGGCGCTTAGGAGGCGGTCGCGGAACGGTTCGGGCTGTTCGGAGAGCCAGCCCTTGGACAGGAGTGTGACGGGTTCGGGTTTGATCATGGGCGGCGGCGGGTCAGGGCGGCGCGCCATTCGGCCAGGCGGAAGGCGCCGGTGAGGGTGCCCAGGGCGAAGTACGCCAGCGCGCCGAGGGTGACGAGAAGGGCGAGCGCGAGGTAGCGCCAGCCGGGTGTGCCGAGCAGGGGGCCAAGGAGGAGCGAGCCGCCCCAGAGCGCCACGCCCATGAGGAGCGAGGCGAGGACGATGCGGGNGGCGCGGGCGCGGAAGCGGTCGTCCAGCTGCGCCTCGGGTCCCATGCGGCGCGAGCCCCACCAGAGCTGGGCGACCATGACCCAGCCGGAAACCGTGGTGGCGAGTGCCGCGGCCATGAAGCCCATGACGGGCAGGAAGCCCACGGCGAAACCGGCGTTCACCACCATCGAGATGACGGCATAGCGGAAGGGCGAGCGGCTGTCCTCGCGGGCGTAGAACAGGGGTTGCAGGACCTTGTGCAGCACGAAGGCGGGCAGGCCGATGCCGTAGGCGGCGAGTGCCAGGGCGGTGGCGGCGGTGTCGTCGGGGCCGAAGGCGCCGCGCTGGAAGAGCACCTCGCAGAGCGGCAGGGCGATGACGACGAGCGCGACGGCGGCGGGGAAGGTCAGGGCGAGCGCGAATTCGGCGCCGCGGTTGAAGGAGGCGCGGCCGCCCTCGGCATCGCCGGCGCGCAGGCGGCGCGAGAGGTCGGGAAGAAGGACGGTGCCGATGGCGATGCCGACGACGCCGAGGGGAAGCTGGTAGAGGCGGTCGGCATAGGAGAGCCAGGCGACGGCGCCCTCGGTGAAGGAGGCGACCTGGCGGCCGACCAGCAGGTTGATCTGGACGACCCCGCCCGACAGGACGGCGGGGCTAACGATGATGAGCAGGCGCTTGAGTTCAGGCGTCCAGCGCGGCTTGCGCANGGCGGGGGAGANAGCGGCGCGGGCGGCGGAAAACCAGGTGAAGGCCAGCTGCGCGATGCCGGTGACGGGGACGGTCCAGGCCAGCGTCAGGCCCATGTCCCAGCCCAAACGGTCGCCCAGAAGCATGGCTGCGATGAACATCAGGTTCATCAGCACCGGCACGAAGCTGGCTTCGGTGAAATGGCCCCAGGCGTTCAGCACGCCGGAGAGCAGAGCCACCAGCGAGATGAAAAGGAGGTAGGAAAACCCGATGCGGCCGTAGAGCACGGCAAGGTCGAAACGGGCGTCGCCCAGAAAGCCCGAGGCCATGGCCCAGACCAGCCAGGGCATGGCCAGCGTGCCGATCAGGGTCACCAGCACCAGCACGCCGCCCAGCCCGTTGAAGGCGTCGTTGGCGAAGGCGTTGGCATCCTCGCCCGCTTCCAGCTTCTTGGAATACAAGGGCACGAAGGCGAAGTTGAAGGCGCCCTCGGCGAAAAAGCGGCGGAACATGTTGGGCAGCGAGAAGGCCACCAGGAACGCCTCGGCCACCGGGTAGGCGCCGAGGAAGGCGGCCATCATCACGTCGCGCACGAAACCGGCGCCGCGCGACATCAGTGTCCAGCCACCGACGGTGAGGAAGCCGCGCACAAGACGGATCGGTTGCATCAGCCCTGCGCCCGTTCCGCGCCTTCGGCGATCGCCTGGCGCAGTTTCTTTTCCAGCGCGTCGCGCTTGGTCTTGGCGTGGAGTTTCAGGCCGAACATGTCCTTGACGTAGAAGCTGTCCACCACCTGTGCGCCATAGGTCGCGATCACGGCGGAGGCGATGTAGATGTTGTTGTTGGCCAGCGTCCGCGTCAGGTCGAACAGCAGGCCCGGCCGGTCGCGGGCNNCGACCTCGATGATGGTGTAGATTTCCGACCCCTCGTTGTCGAAGGTGACATGGGTGGGGAAGCGGAACTCACGTTCGCGCTTTTTCACCTTGTCGCGGTCCTTCAGCGCCTCGCGCGCCACCACCTCGCCCTTCAGCGTGCGGTCGATGGTCTTGCGCAGGCGGGGCAGGCGCGAGACTTCGTAGGGCTTGCCCTCGGCGTCCTGGATCCAGAACACGTCGGTCACATAGCCGTCTTTCGAGGTGTAGGAGCGCGCGTCCACCACGCTCGCCCCCACCAGCGCCAGCGCGCTTACCAGGCGCGAGAAGATGCCGGGATGGTCCACCAGCGCGAAACAGGCGCGGGTGGCGTCGCGGTCGGGATCGGGGTGCAGGTCGATGCGAATCTCGTTGTCGGGCAGATCCACCAGCAGGCGGGCGAAGACCTCATGCGTGGCGGTGGGCAGGCCCTGCCAGTAGGNGGCGTAGTGTCGCGCGAGTTCGGCCTCGATGGCGGGTTCCGTCCAGCCGGTCAGCCGGGCGCGCAGGGCGCGCTTGGCGTCATCCTCGCGGTTCTCGCGGTTCAGGACTTCCAGCCCGCCTTCCAGCGCCCGCGCGGTTTCGCTGTAAAGCGAGCGCAGCAGCATGGCCTTCCAGTTGTTCCACGTCCCCGGCCCGACGCCGCGGATGTCGCAGACGGTAAGCACGGTCAGCAGGTCCAGCCGCTTCTTCGTCTTCACCGCCTTGGCGAAGTCGCGCACCGTGCGGGGATCGCCGATATCGCGTTTCTGCGCGGTGTCGGACATCAGGAGGTGAGAGCGCACCAGCCATTCCACCGTCTCGCATTCCTCGGGGTCAAGGCCGAGGCGCGGCGCGATGCGGCGGGCGAGTTGCGCGCCGATGATCGAATGGTCTTCGGGCCNCTTGCCGATGTCGTGCAAGAGGAGCGCGACATAGAGCACGCGGCGGTTCANCCCGGCTTTCAGGATCGAGGAGGACAGCGGCAGGTCTTCGACCAGCTCGCCCCTCTCGATCTGGGCAAGAACCGAGATGCACTGGATGATATGCTCGTCCACCGTATAGTGGTGGTAGACGTTGAACTGCATCATGGCGACGATGCGTTCGAATTCCGGGATATAGGCGCCGAGCACCCCCAGTTCGTTCATGCGGCGCAGCGCGCGTTCCGGGTTGCCGTGGTCCAGGAGCAGGCTGAGGAAGATGCGCGCCGCTTCCGGGTTGTCGCGCAGGTCTTCGTCAAAGCGGTGCAGGTTCGCCGCCACCAGCCGCATTATGTTGGGGTGCAGAAGATAGCCGGTGCGCAGCGCCTCTTCGAAGACGCGCAAGAGGTTCAGCGGGTCCTTCAGGAAGAGGGCGGCATCGGTCACGTCGATGCGGCCCTGCACCAGCTTGTAGCCGGACCCGGCCTTGCGGCGGTGGCGGAAGAAGCTGCCGAGTTTGGATTCCGGCTTGATGTGGCGGGCTTCAAGCTCGGTCAGGAAGATGCGGGTCAGCTCGCCCACGCGGGTGGCCTGGCGGAAATAGGCCTGCATGAAGAGTTCCACCCCGCGCTTACCGATATCGGCATAGCCCATGCGGCGGGCGACCTCGACCTGGGCGTCGAAGGTCAGCGTGTCGANGGCGCGGTNTACGATGTAGTGCAGGTGGCAGCGCACGGCCCAGAGAAAATCCTCGGCGGCGGCGAAGGCGGCATATTCCTCGGCGGTGAAGAGNNGTACGGTGACCAGTCCTTCGGGGCTGGCCACGCGGTTGAGGTATTTGCCGATCCAGTACAGCGTCTGCAGGTCGCGCAGCCCGCCCTTGCCTTCCTTGACATTGGGTTCCAGCACGTAGCGCTGGCCGCCCTGGCGTTTGTGGCGGTCGGCGCGTTCGGCGAGTTTGGCTTCCAGGAATTCGACGCCGGTGGTGCGGAACAGGTCCTGCCAGAGCTTTTCGCCCAGTTCGGCGGCCAGCGGTTCGTGGTAAGCAACGAAGCGGTGTTCCAGAAGCGCGGTGCGGATGGTGATGTCTTCCTTGGCCAGCCGGATGCAGTCGCGCACTGTGCGGCTGGAATGGCCGACCTTCAGCTTCATATCCCACAGGATGTAAAGCATGGTCTCGATCACGCTTTCGGCCCAGGGCGTGACCTTCCAGGGCGTGAGGAAGAGAAGGTCCACGTCCGAGAAGGGCGCCATTTCGGCGCGGCCATAGCCGCCGACCGCCAGGACCGTCAGCCGCTCGGCCTGGGTCGGGTTGGGCAGGGCGTGGATCAGCCGGGTGGCGACCTGGAAAGCGGTGGTGACCAGGGCATCGGTCAGGGCGGCCTGGCCATGGATCAGGGCGCAGGCGGTACGCGGGGTGCGGGCGAAGGCGGCTTCCAGCGCGGCATTGGCCTCGGCCCGGGCGGCTGCCAGGTGGCGCACGGCGATGGCGCGGGGCGAGGCGGTGCCGGGGGCGGCGATGTCGGCGGCGATGGCGGCGAAAGCGCCTGGGGATCGGGCCCGCCCGTCGCTGCGGGGACACCGGCCGCCGAGGCGGTGGCGAAGCGGGGCGGTGGACAGCATGGCCGGGGTCAGAGCGAAGCCGCCGAAGCTGCGCGGTGCGGCGTCACCACCACGACCTGGCGGTTCTGGATCTGCGCCACGGCCAGGCCGCGCTGGTTGGTGCCGTTGGGCAGGAAGCGGAAGATGCCGGTGACGCAAGCAAAGCCCGAGGCTTGTGTCAGCGCCGAAGCCGAGAAGCCGTTGCCGCGCTTGGCCAGCGCGCCGATGGCGGCGATGCCGTCATAGCCGAGGCTGGCGATGGGATGGGCGGCGGTGCCATAGGCCGCCTGGTAGCGGGTCTGGAACTGGCCATAAAGGCCGGGGTCGGGCAGGGCGAAATAGCCGCCCTGCAGGCCCGGCAGCGCCACCGCCTCGGCCGGGATGTCCCAGCGGGTAAGGCNCAGGAAGCGCACCTGATCGGCGGCCAGCCCGTTCTCGCGCAGGAGTTGCGTCAGCAAGGGCAGGGCGCCNNAAGCGGTTTCCGCGGTCAGGAAGATGGCATTGGCGCCAGCCGATTGCGCGGTGGCGGCGATGGTGGGCGCGGCCTGCACGATGCCGTTCTGCGAGAATTCATACGAGGCCGAACCGGCCACCGTGCCACCGACCTGGGCGATGGCGGCCTGGATGGCGGNCCTTGGCTCGCCCGCGCCGTTCTGGTCGGACACGACCATGATGCGCGGCATGCCATTGCGCACGGCGTAACTGGCAAGGCGTTCGGCCGAGTTGGAAAATGTATTGCCCAGCACGAAGACATTGCCGCTTACCACGGCCGTATTGTTCGAAAACGACAAGACGTTGATGCCACTNNGCGCGGCGACGGCACCGACGGCATTGGCCTNCTGCGCATAGACCGGGCNCAGGATGATGACGGCACCGTCGGCGACGGCCTGGGTCGCCATGGCCTGAGCCTCGGCCGGGCTGCCCTTGGTGTTGTAGACGCGCAGGTCGATCTGCACGCCGCCCAGATCGGCCGCGGCCAGACGGGCGGCGTTCTGCAGGCTTTGCGCCAGCACCTCGTCCGAGCTTTGCCCCGACCCGCCGGGCACCAGCAGAGCAACAGGCACGGCCTGGCCGCGGCTGACCGAGGGNNCCGCCCCGGCGGTGGGCTGGCAGGCCGCGAGGGCCAGGGCGGCAAGCGCCAGGGCAGCGTGTCCGAGCGACTTGCGGGCACGGGCCAGAACCGACAACATGGGATGTTCCTCGAAGCAGGGACGAAGGGGCAAAGTTGCCCGGCAGCCTATGCGGTTCCGCCGGGAAGTAAATTGCAGGAGGCAGGCGTGACGGGCGGACAGGGCGCGGAAGAGGAACGCCTGGTAAAGCAAAAGTGCCACCGGGCCTGCATTTCGTCTCCACGCCCATCGGTGCGGCGCGCGACATCACGCTGCGGGCGCTGGACATCCTGGTAAGCGCCGACATGCTGGCGGCCGAAGACACGCGGACGCTGCGCCACCTGATGGAAATCCATGGCCTGAGGCTTGGCGACCGGCCGCTGGTGGCCTATCACGACCACAACGGCGAGGCGGCGCGGCCCCGGCTGATCCGCGCGCTGCAAGAGGGCAAGTCGGTCGCCTATGCCTCGGANGGTAGCGCGCCGCTGGTCGCCGACCCGGGCTTCCAGCTGGGGCGCGCGGTGATCGAGGCGGGGCTGCCGGTCCATGCCGCGCCCGGCGCCTCGGCAGTGCTGTGCGCCTTGACGGTTTCGGGCCTGCCGACCGACCGGTTCTTCTTTGCAGGCTTCCCGCCGACCGCCGAGGGCGCGCGCCGCCGCTTCCTGCAGGAGGTCGGCGCCGTGNNCCAAGCGACGCTGGTGCTGTACGAATCGCCTCGTCGCATCGGCCGGTTGCTGGCCGAGATGGCCGCCCTGTTCGGCCCGTCGCGCGCCGCGGTGGTGTGCCGGGAACTGACCAAGCGGTTCGAGGAGGTCGTCCGCGGCAGTCTGGAAGAGGTGGCCGAGGTCTTTGCCGGACGAGAGGTGAAGGGCGAGGTCGTGGTGCTGCTTGGCAAGCCCGAAGCGGCGGAGGCGAGAGCCGAGGATGCCGAGGCGGCATTGCGGCTGGCCTTGCAGAGCCTGTCGGTCAAGGACGCGGCGGCCGAAGTTGCGGCGAAGACCGGGCTGAATAAGCGGAATCTTTACCAGATGGCCTTACGACTCGGCGAAGGCAAGGAGTGAGGTCGGCATGGGCGGCGCGGTTTCCTATCGGGCAGGATTGGCGGCGGAAGAGGCCGTCGCGCGGCATTATGCAGGCGAAGGCGGACGCCTTGCCGCCCGGCGCTGGCGCGGGCAGGCGGGCGAAATCGACCTGGTGGTGCGCGACCGGGACGGCAACATCGTCTTTGTCGAGGTGAAGCAAAGCCGAAGCCATGCCGAGGCGGCCCTGCATCTGGGCGACCGGCAGATGCTGCAGATCTGGTCGGCGGCATCGGAATTCCTTGCCGGGGAACCGGCCGGACANGGATCGCCCGCGCGCTTCGACGTGGCCTTGGTGGATGGCCAGGGCCGCATCGAGGTGATCGAGAACGCTTTCGGCGCCTGAGGGCGGATTGCACCCGCCCGCGCCTTGCGGCATGCAGGAGCCTCAACGATGGAGGCGGCGATGGCGCTGAAGGTGGCCCTGCAGATGGACCCGATCGGGTCGGTGAACATCAACGGGGACAGCACGTTCCGCATCGGGCTGGAGGCGCAGGCGCGGGGGCATTCGCTGTTCTACTACACGCCGGACCGGCTGGCCTTTGTCGAGGGCCGGGTGATTGCCCGNGGCTGGCCCATCGAGCTGCGGCGCGAGCTTGGCAACCATGTGACCTTTGGTGCCGAGACCGAGGTGGACCTGTCCGAGTTCGACGTGGTCTGGCTGCGCCAGGATCCGCCCTTCGACATGGGTTATATCACCACGACGCATCTTCTGGAGATGATCCATCCGAAGACGCTGGTGGTGAACGATCCGTTCTGGGTGCGCAATTCGCCCGAGAAGCTGCTGGTCTTGAGCTTTGCCGACCTGACGCCGCCCACAGCCATCGCGCGTGATCTGGCGACCATCCGCGCCTTCAAGGCGCGGCATGGCGACATCATCCTGAAACCCTTGTACGGCAATGGCGGCGCNGGGGTGTTCCGGTTGGACCCGAACGACCGCAATCTGGCCTCGCTGCACGAGCTGTTCACGTCGATGAGCCGCGAGCCGATGATCGTGCAGAAGTTCCTGCCCGATGTCGCCAAGGGCGACAAGCGGGTGATCCTGGTCGATGGCGAACCGGTGGGGGCGATCAACCGGGTGCCGCAAGCNGGCGAGACGCGGTCGAACATGCATGTGGGCGGGCGGCCGGAGAAGATCGGGCTGACCGAACGCGACCTGGAAATCTGCCGCCGCATCGGGCCGGTGCTGCGCGAGAAGGGTCAGGTCTTCGTCGGCATCGACGTGATCGGCGACTGGCTGACCGAGATCAACGTGACCTCGCCCACCGGCATCCAGGAGCTGGAGCGGTTCGACGGGACCAACGCGGCGGCGGCAATCTGGGAAGCGATCGAGGCGAAGCGGCGCAGGTAGGGCCGGGACCCGGAAACCGTAACGGTTTCCGGCACGATTTCCGTGACGGAAATCGTGTCCCCGGCGGTTACCGCGCGGCGCCGATGGCGATGCGGTAGCTGAGCGCCTCGGCGACATGGGGCTGGCGGACATCGGCGCTGGCGTCGAGGTCGGCGATGGTGCGCGCCACGCGCAGGATGCGGTGGTAGCCGCGCGCCGAGAGGCCGAAGCGGTCGGCGGCGCGGGTCAGGAAGCTGCGGCCCTCGGCGTCGGGGCTTGCGACCTCTTCCAGCAGGGCGCCCTCCAGGTCGGCATTCACGCGCAGGTCGGGGCGGGTGGCGAAGCGGGCGGCCTGGGTGTCGCGGGCGGCGCGGACGCGGGCGGCGACCTCGGCTGACGTATCGCCCGAGGCGGGGAGGTCGAGGTCGGAATAGGCAACGGGCGGCACTTCGATGCGCAGGTCGAAGCGGTCCATCAGCGGCCCCGAGATGCGGCCGAGGTAGTCGTCGCCGCAGAGGGGCGCCTTGCCGCAGGCACGGGCGGGGTCGGTCAGGTGGCCGCAGCGGCAGGGTTGGCGGCNTGCGACCAGCAGGAACTTGCAGGGATAGCGCACATGGGCGTTGGCGCGGGCGACCATGATCTCGCCCGTCTCGATCGGCTGGCGCAGGGTTTCCAGCACCGGGCGGGGGAATTCCGGCAGCTCGTCGAGGAAGAGCACGCCGTTGTGGGCGAGGCTGACCTCGCCCGGTTTCGCGCCNNTGCCGCCGCCGACGATGGCGGCCATCGAGGCGGTGTGGTGCGGTTCGCGGAAGGGGCGGGCGCGGCTGATGCCGCCTTCGTCGAGCAGCCCCGCCAGCGAGTGGATCATCGAGGTTTCCAGCGCCTCGATGGCGGTCANGGNGGGCAGGATGCCGGGCAGGCGGGCGGCCAGCATGGATTTGCCCGAGCCGGGCGAGCCGACCATGAACAGGTGGTGCCGCCCGGCGGCGGCGATTTCCAGCGCGCGTTTGGCGCGTTCCTGGCCCTTGACCTCGCGCAGGTCGCGGGTGGTGGCATGGGGCATGACCTCATCGGCCTCGGCCGGGGTCAGCGCGGCCTGGCCGGTGTAGTGGCGCACCACCTCGTCCAGCGAGCCGGCGGCCAGCACCTGTGNCCCGCCGACCCAGGCGGCCTCGGCGCCGCAGGCGCGGGGGCAGAGGAGGGCGCGGTCCTGTTCGGCGGCGGCCATGGCGGCGGGCAGGGCGCCGACCACCGGCATCAGGCGCCCGTCGAGCGACAGTTCGCCAAGGGCCACCGTCGCCTCGATCTCGTCATGCGGCAGGATGTCCAGCGCGGCGAGCAGCGACAGCGCGATGGGCAGGTCGAAATGCGAGCCCTCCTTGGGCAGGTCGGCGGGAGAGAGGTTCACCGTGATGCGTTTGGAGGGCAATGCGATGGACATGGCCGACAGTGCGGCGCGCACCCGTTCGCGCGCCTCGCTGACGGCCTTGTCGGGCAGGCCCACGATGGCAAAGTAAGNCAGGCCGGGGGCGACGGCGCATTGCACCTCGACCGGGCGGGCCTCGACGCCTTCGAAGGCCACTGTGAAGGCCCGTGCCACCATTCCTGTTTACCTTGGTTAACCCAATGACAGGAATACGCGCGAAATGGTTTACGAGGTGTAAGGGCCATGAAGGCGGGCCAGGCTTCGGGGTCGGCCACGGTCTTGTCGCGGCAGAAGGCGTTGCAGAAGCCGAAGCGGCGGCCGTCCAGTTCCAGCACATGGGTGACCGGCTTGCCGGAATAGGGGCAGGCGGGGTTTTCTGACTCGGTGCCTTCCACGGCGCGGGCGGGCAGGGGTTTCGGGCCGGGCCAGTCGCGGCGCGGCCAGTCGCGGCGGTAGAAGTCCTGGTCCGCGCCGTCGACCAGGCCCATGGCGCGCCATTTGCGGAAGGAGGNGTGGGCGAGGTGGGCCTGGACATAGGCCATGGCCTCGGTTCCAACCGGCAGGTTGTAGGTGGCGATGCGGGTGGCGACCGGGGCGAAGAAGGCATCCGCCGCGGAATAGGCGCCGCAGAGCCAGGGGCCTGTCGAGCCGGTCTGGTCGCGCGCCCAGGTCCAGAGGGTTTCCAGACGGGCGAGGTCGGCCAGTACGGCTTCGGGCGGCTCGCAGGTGGTGTAGCTGACGCGCAGGTTCATCGGGCAATGCGAGCGCAGGGCGGTGAAGCCCGCGTGCATTTCGGCGGCCAGCACGCGGGCCACGGCGCGGGCCTTGGGGTCGGCGGGCCAATGGTAAGCATCGGGGTGGCGCGAGGCCAGTTCCTCGGCGATGGCGATGGTTTCTGGCACCACCACGCCGTCGGGCGTGCGCATCGTGGGGGCGGTGCGGCCGGGGAAGAAGCCGTTGGCCAGCATTTTCGGCAGTTCGTCGGTGTAGAGCCGGGCGAGGTGGGTTTTCACCGGAATGCCGAAGGCGTCGAACAGGAGCCAGCCGCGCAGGCTCCAGGAGGAATAGCCGCGGTCGCCGATCACGAGGTCATAGGTCATGGGGTCTTCCCTTGTTTCGCGCGAGGCTAGGGGCGGCGGGGCCATGGGAAAAGCGATGAATTGTGGCGGGGTCCATCACGGACGGTGATTGATTTCGGACACGGTCCAGCCATCGGTGGAAAGGGACAGGCAGGTGACCGACAGGGGCTCGATGCGCTGCGCCAGCACCTCGTAGGGCGAGCAGCCGCGGGCGCGTTGCAGTTGCGTCAGGATCACGCCGAAATGGGCGACGGCCACGATGTCGCGGCCGGGGTGGGCCTGGGCCAGCCGGGTGGCGGCGGCGGTGACGCGGGCGGCAGCGGCGTTCCAGCTTTCGCCGCCGGGGGGCGGTGTCGCCGGGGCGTTCCCAGTAGGCGCGGGAGGCCTCGGGCCAGCGGGTGGCGACCTCGGCGGCGGGCAGGCCTTCCCAGGCGCCGAAATCGAATTCGCGGAGGTGCGGGTCGTGCGGCAGACGGGGACGGTCGGATTGCAGCGCGTCGGCGGTGGCCACGGCGCGGATCAGGTCGGAGGAGACGACCAGCGCGTCTGTGGGCAGGAAGGCGGAGAGCCGGTCGAGCGCGGCGCGGTCGGACAGGTCGGCGGGCAGGTCGGTGCGGCCGATCAGCGCCTTCGAATGGGTGGGGCCATGGCGGACCCAGAAGAAGCGGGTCATGGCAACTGGCCTTTCAGGACCATGGGCAGNNGTACCATCACCGCAACGACCAGCCCGGCCTGGGTGGCAAGGCGCTGGTTCAGGCGGCCCTGGGCATCGCGGAAGCGGCGGGCGAGGGCGTTTTCGGGCACAATGGACCAGCCGACCTCGTTCGAGACCATGACCACCGGGGCGGGGCAGGCGGCGAGGGCGGCGAGCAGCGATGCGGCTTCCGCGTCGAGGTCGTGCTCGGCCAGCAGGTGGTTGGTGAGCCAGAGCGTGGCGCAGTCGATCAGAACCACCTCGTCCGGTGCTGCCGCGGCGAGGGCGGCGCAGAGATCGAGCGGTGCCTCGGCGGTGGTCCAGCCGGTGCCGCGGTCGGCGCGGTGCTGGGCGATGCGGGCGCGCATCTCGTCATCCCAGGCCTCGGCGGTGGCGATGTAGCGGCGGGGGCGGCCGGTGGCGGTCACCAGCCGTTCCGCCAGGGCCGACTTGCCCGACCGGGCGCCGCCGATGACCAGTGAAAGCGNGGGAAGGATTGATCCGGTCAAGCGGGGCGTCCGTAGAAGGGTCAGATGCGCGACGGCCCATGCGCGCCCGGGACAGGGGAATGGACATGGCGTTTGACGGATATAGCGGGCGGTCTGTGTCGCGCCAAGCCGCGCGGGCCGAGCTTCTGGATGCCGACACCGAGGCGCGTCTTGCCAGGGACTGGCGGGACCGTGGCGATCAGCGGGCGATGCACCGGCTGGTGACGGCGCATATGCGGATGGCGATCTCGATGGCGGCGAAGTTCCGCCGTTATGGCGCGCCGATGGACGATCTGATCCAGGAGGCCTCGCTTGGCCTGATGCGCGCGGCAGAACGCTTTGACCCCGACCGCGGGGTGCGGTTTTCGACCTATGCCGCCTGGTGGATCCGGGCGGCGATCCAGGACCATGTGATGCGCAACTGGTCGCTGGTGCGCACCGGGTCCACCTCGGGGCAGAAGGCGCTGTTCTTCAACCTGCGCCGGGTGCAGGCGCGGCTGGAGCGCGAGGCGCGCGAGGCGGGCGAGGTGCTGGATGCGGGCAGGCTGCGCCAGCGGGTGGCGGCGGACCTGGGGGTGAGCGAGGCCGAGGTCGAGATGATGGAGAGTAGGCTGACGGGCAGCGACCTGTCGCTGGATGCGCCGCAGGGCGGTGACCCGGAGGGGCGGGCCTGGGTGGATGCGCTGGAGGACGACGCGCCCCAGACCGCCGAGCGGGTCGAGGCGGCGCAGGACACCGGGCGGCTGCGCGGCTGGCTGGCGCGCGCCCTGGCGGGGTTGAACCCGCGCGAGCGCTATATCGTCACCGAGCGGCGGCTGAAGGACGAGGGGCGGACACTGGAATCGCTTGGGGACGAGCTGGGGCTTTCNAAGGAACGGGTGCGCCAGCTGGAGGCCGCGGCCTTTGCGCGGCTGCGCCGCAGCCTGGAGGCGCAATCGGGCGAGGCGCGGCTGCTCTTGGGCGGTTGAGTTTGCGCGGTCCCGCCCCTAGACCATTGGGGGACAGGGAGAACCGCCATGCTTTCGGGAAAGCGCATCCTTCTGGTGATCGGCGGCGGCATCGCCGCCTACAAGGCGCTGGACCTGATCCGGCGGCTGAAAGAGCGCGGTGCGGCGGTGACGCCGGTGCTGACCAAGGCGGGGGCCGAGTTCGTGACGCCCCTGTCGGTGGCGGCGCTGGCGGGCGAGAAGGTGCATTCCGAGCTGTTCGACCTGACCGCCGAAGCCGAGATGGGGCATATCCAGCTGTCGCGCGTGGCCGACCTGATCGTGGTGGCGCAAGCGACCGCCGACCTGATGGCGAAGATGGCGNNGGGGCGGGCGGACGACCTGGCCTCGACCCTGCTGCTGGCGACCGACACGCGGGTGCTGGTGGCNGCGGCGATGAATGTGCGGATGTGGGACCATCCCGCCACGCAGCGCAACCTGGCGCAACTGGCGGCCGATGGCGTTCTGCGCGTCGGGCCGAACGCGGGCGAGATGGCCTGCGGCGAGTACGGGCCGGGGCGCATGGCGGAACCGCTGGAGATCGTCGCGGCGGTCGAGGCGGCGCTGGCGGAGGGNCCGCTGACGAGCCGGCATGTGCTGGTGACCTCTGGTCCCACGCATGAACCGATTGATCCGGTGCGCTATATCGCCAACCGCTCTTCGGGGGCGCAGGGGACGGCGCTGGCGGCGGCNCTGCGCGACCTGGGNGCGCAGGTGACTTTCGTCACCGGCCCGGCCTCTGTGCCGCCGCCTGAGGGCGTGACGGTGGTGAAGGTGGAAACCGCGCGCGAGATGCTGGCGGCGGTGCAGGCGGCGCTGCCCGCCGATGCCGCGGTGATGGCGGCGGCGGTGGCGGATTGGCGCGTGGCCAATGCGGCCGGGCAGAAGATGAAGAAGGACGGCTCGGGCCGGGCGCCGGCGCTGGAATTTGCCGAGAACCCGGACATCCTGGCGACGGTGTCGAAGATGGGCGANGGACGGCCGCGGCTGGTGGTNGGGTTTGCCGCCGAGACCGAGAGCGTGGTCGAGCACGCGACCGCCAAGCGGCTGCGCAAGGGCTGCGACTGGATCGTGGCCAACGACGTCTCGCCCGAGAGCGGGGTGATGGGCGGCAGCGAAAACGCGGTAACGGTGATTGATGCGGCNGGGGCGGAAAGCTGGCCGCGGATGGGCAAGGACGAGGTGGCGCGGCGGCTGGCTTCGCGGATTGCCGGGGCGCTGGTGTGAGTGCTTCTGGGGACGCAAAATTCTTCGAAGAATTTTGCCAAGATTTTCGAAAAATCTTGGCTCCCGGCGGGGCGGGCGGAGCGCGTGGGGCCGAGGTCGCATGAGTATTTGGGCAAAGAAGAAGCGGGAAGGGCAGTCATGGCACCGGATGTGCTGATCCTGTTCGAGGACTGGGCGGATCGGTCCCTGCCGCTGCTTATGAGACGCCGGGTGCGGCGGGCGCCGACCTGCGCGCGAACCTGGCCCCCGACCAGCGCGCGGCGGGCATCACGCTCGCGCCGATGGCGCGGGTGATCGTGGCGACCGGGCTGCGCGTGGAGATCCCGGCGGGCTATGAGATGCAGATCCGGCCTCGGTCCGGTCTGGCGACAAAGCATGGCATCACGCTGCCCAATACGCCTGGCACCATCGACAGCGATTATCGCGGGCCTTTGGGCGTGGCGCTGATCAACCTTGGCGCCGAGGCCTATACCATCCACCATGGCGACCGCATCGCACAGATGATCGTGGCGCCGGTGGTGCAGGTGGGGTTCCGTGTGGTGGATCAATTGAGCGACACGGAGCGCGGGGCGGGCGGTTTCGGCTCGACGGGGCGCGGGTGATGGGGGCGGAGCCTTTCACCCCGGCGGAGCTGGATCGTTATGCCCGCCATATCCTGCTGCGCGAGATCGGCGGGCCGGGGCAGCGGCGGCTGAAGGACGCGCGGGTGCTGGTGGTGGGGGCGGGCGGCCTGGGCTCGCCGTCGCTTCTGTACTTGGCGGCGGCGGGGTGGGGNGTGATCGGCGTGGTCGATGACGACCGCGTGGATGCGTCGAACCTGCAGCGGCAGGTGATCCATGCCGAGGACCGCGTGGGGGTGCTGAAGGTGGAGTCGGCCGCCACGGCGATGCGGGCCTTGAACCCGCATGTGACGGTGGTGCCGGTGCCCGAGCGACTGACGGCGGANAGGGCGGCCCGGCTGCTGCCGGGCTATGATCTGGTGCTGGACGGGTCGGACAATTTCGACACGCGCTATCTGGTGAATGCGGCGGCGGTGGTGGCGGGCAAGCCGCTGGTGGCGGCGGCGATCACCCAGTGGGAGGGGCAGCTGGCGCTGTATGATCCGGCGCGGGGCACGCCCTGTTATGCCTGCGTCTTCCCCGACCGGCCCGCNCCCGGCATGGTGCCGACTTGCGCCGAGGTGGGGGTGGCTGCGCCCTTGCCGGGGATCCTGGGGGCGATGATGGCGATGGAGGCGGTGAAGCACATCACCGGCGCCGGCGAGACGCTGGCGGGNAGGATGCTGATCTTCGACGCGCTTTATGCCGAGACGCGGGTGATCCGCACCGCCCGCAACCCGGCCTGCCCGGTCTGCGGGCATCTGCACGGCTGATCTCAGTCGAAGCGCCAGCTGGAGGCGGTGACGCCACCGAAGACGTTCTCGTCATGGTAGGTGCNGGTGGCCTTGCCGCCCTCGGCGGCGCCCAGGGCGGCGAAGAGCGGTACGAGGTGATCTTCGCGGGCGTGGCAGGTGCGGGCGTAAGGCGCGCTTTCCCAGTCCAGCAGGCGGGCGGTGCGGGCGGGGCNCTCCATGTCCAGCGTCTCGGACAGCCAGGCATCGAAGGCCGCCGAGGGGACGCGGGCGCCGGGGCCGAAGAGCCGGAGGTTGTGGTAGGAAAGGCCCGAGCCCACGATCACCACGCCTTCGTCGCGCAAGGGCGCCAGCGCGCGGCCCAGGGCGAAATGCGCGGCCGGGTCGTAGCCGTGCTGCATCGAGACCTGGAAGCAGGGCACCGTCGCATCGGGATAGATCACCCGCATCGGCGCGAAGGTGCCGTGGTCGAAGCCCTGGTCGGGGTCGGCATGGGTGGGCAGGCCAGCCGCGCGCAGGAGGTCCAGCACGCGGGCGGCGATATGCGGCGCGCCCGGCGCGGNGTAGGTGATCTGGTAGGTCTCGGGCGGGAAGCCGTAATAGTCGTAGACCATCCCCGGTGCCGGAGAGGTCATCACCGCGAAATCCTCGGTCTCCCAATGGCCCGAGATCATCAGGACGGCCGCCGGCGTGGTGCCGATCTCTTCCGGCATCCGGGCCAGCGAGACCTCCAGCGAGGCGAGGCGNNCGCGCATGTCGGGCAGCCAGGGCCAGGGGCCGCCGCCGTGCGAGATGAAATAGGTGGGCATCCGGGTCATGGCATCGTCCTCCGCCGTGCTGGGGCAAGATGCGCCCTGCGGCGGGCCTGCACAACCTGCGGCGCGGGAAGGACAGTCCTTCCGGCGCGGCAGGTCGGCTGGTGCCTTGCCCTTTCCCCGGCCTGCTGCCATAGTCCGGCCCCAGAAAAGCACGAAACCGCAGGAGTCCCCGATGAAGATTGCTGCCGCACTTGTTAGCCTGACGCTGGCCCTTTCCACCGCTGCCTTTGCCGAGGTGCCCGACCTGGGCGGCCGCGAGGTCGTGGTGGTGACCGAGAACGCCTATCCGCCGCTGCAGTTCCTGGACAAGGACGGCAAGGCCGTCGGCTGGGAATACGACGCCATGGAGGCCATCGCCAAGAAGCTGAACATCACCGTGAAATACGAGAACACCTCGTGGGACGCGATGATTCCGGCGGTGTCGGAAGGCCAGTACGACATGGGCATGACCGGCATCACCATCAAGGATGACCGCAAGGAGAAGGTCGGCTTNTCCGAGCCCTACATGCGGTCGGAAATGCTGATGATCGTGCGTGGCGACGAGACGCGCTTCACCGACGCGGCCACCTTTGCGGCGATCCCCGACCTGCTGATCTCGGCCCAGCCCGGCACCTCGCCCTTCTATGCCGCGGTCTACAACATCCTGGACGGCAACGAGGAAAATGCGCGCATCGTGAAGTTCGAAACCTTCGGCGCCGGGCTTGAGGCGTTGAAGACCGGCGACGTGGACCTGACGCTGTCGGATTCGACCGCGGCCAACGGCTATGTCGCGGCCTCGAACGGCGGGCTGAAGATCATCGGCGAGCCGCTGGCCTCGGAAGATTTCGGGTTCATCTTCCCGAAGGGGTCGGACCTGGTGGCGCCGATGAATGCCGCGATTGCCGAGCTGAAGGCCGACGGCACCTTCGAGGCGCTGAACAAGAAATGGTTCCTTGACTACAAGATGGGCGAATAAGACCCCGCCCCGGCCTTGCGCCGGGGCCTCTGCCCATGACGCCCAATCCCCAACCGGACAAGGACTTNCCCTGGTGGCTCGTCATCGTTGTGGTGACGGGCCTTTACCTGTTCTGGGAAGTCTTGTCCGACGAGGTCTATGCCCAGGCGCTGGTGCTCTTGTCGAAGGGCGTGAAGATCACGGTTCTGGTGACGCTGGTGGCCTATCTGACCGCCTGCGTGCTGGGCTTGCTTCTGGCGCTTGGCGGGCTGTCGCGCTGGATCGTGCTGCGGCAGGCCTGCCGGTTGTACATCGAGGTGATGCGCGGCGTGCCGATCATCGTGCTTCTGCTCTATGTCGCCTTCGTCGCGGTCTTAACGCTGGTGGCGCTGTGGAACTGGTTCGGTCTGCCNCTTGCGCGGGCGCGCGACGTGCCGCTTCTGTGGCGGGCGGTGGCGGCGCTGGCCTTGGCCTATTCGGCCTTCCTGGCCGAAATCTTCCGCGCCGGGCTGCAAGCCGTGGACAAGGGCCAGATCGAGGCCGCCGAGGCGCTTGGCCTGAACGGCTGGCAGCGCTTTCGCTTCATCGTCTTTCCCCAGGCCTTCCGCATGGTGATGCCGCCGCTCGGCAACGATTTCGTGGCCATGGTGAAGGATTCCTCGCTGGTCTCGGTACTGGGCGTCACCGATGTGACCCAGTTGGGCAAGGTCACGGCGGCGGGGAACTTCCGCTATTTCGAGACCTACAACGTGGTGGCGCTGATCTACCTGACCATCACCATCACGCTGAGCCTGATCCTGCGCCGCATCGAGACGCGGCTGCGGTCGCGGGCGGAGCGGTAGGCCTGCGATGTAGCTAGCGGCTACAACCGGCTTGACTTGTGTCCGCATGTCGCCCATAGCTACATCATGCGGGAGATCAGCTATACCAGGGCCGCGCTGCGGGTGCTGATGCGGATCTTANNAGCGAACACGGCCGCGTTGATCCGCCAGAAGATCGAGGCCTATGCCCGTGATCCGGCGTCGCAGGCGAACAATGTCCGGGCGCTGAAGGGGCGCNNGGGGATCAGGCTGCGGGCGGGCGACTGGCGGGTGATCATGGACGACCGCGGGACGGTTCTGGCGGTGCTGGAGATCGGCCCGCGCGGCGCATCTACGATTGANGGGAGAAGCATGACCGAAATGGTGACGATCCCGCGCGAGGAATTCGACCGGCTCTGTGCCGCCGCGGCCGATCTGGCCGATCTGCAGGCCTATGACCGGGCGACGGCCGCGTTGGCGGCGGGTGAGGACGAGTTGATCCCGTCCGCTTTCGCCGTGCGTCTGCTGGACGGCGAAAGCCCGCTGCGCGTCTACCGCGACCTGCGCGGCCTGACCCANGGTGAACTGGCTGCCAGTGCGGGCGTGAACCGGGTGACGGTTGCCGAGATCGAGACCGGGCGCAAGCAGGGCTCGGTCGCCACCCTGCGCCGCCTGGCGGATGCCTTGGGCATCGCGCTGGACGATCTGGTGCGGTAACCGCCTTACCCGTGCGGCGTCATCGACTTGCGCTGCCGCGCCCGTTCCAGGCCCAGGCGGCGTTCGCGCCAGATGATCAGGATGTTNNAAGCCGTGACGATCAGCGCGGCGCCGCCGAGCATGGTCCAGGTGGGCATCTCGTCGAAGATGAAATAGCCGAAGGCCAGGGCGAACAGCATGGACGCATAATCGAACGGTGCCACCAGCGAGGCATCGGCAAAGCGGTAGCTGGAGGTCAGCAGGATTTGCCCGACGCCGCCCAACAGGCCCGCGCCGACCAGCAGCGCGGCTTCCCAGGGNNTCGGCACCACCCAGCCGAAGGGCAGGGTGACCAGCGACAACAGCGTGGCGGTCAGCGAGAACCAGAAGACGATGGCCGGGGNTCTTTCGGTCTGTACCAGCTTGCGCACGAAGACCTGCGCCAGCGCGGCGAAGACCGCGCTGCCCAGTACCAGCATGGCGCCGAAAGCCTCGCGGTGGTAAGCCGCGTCGCCCTCCAGCACGCTGAGGCGCGGGGACAGCACGATCATCACGCCGATCAGCCCAAGCGCGACCGAGGCCATGCGGAACAGCCGCACATCCTCGCCCAGGAACATCGCGGCAAAGACCACGGTCAAGAGGGGCGCGGCATAGCCGATGGCCGTCACCTCGGGCAGCGGCAGGAAAGCCAGCGAGGAAAAGCCCAGGCCCATCGCCACCGTGCCCGCCACGCCGCGCCAGACATGACCCATCAGGTTGACGGTGGAAAAGCCGGTGCTCAGTTCGCGGCGCAGGGCCAGCCAGGCCACGATCACCGGAATGGCGAAGGCTGACCGGAAGAACACCGCCTCGCCCCNCGGCACATGCGCCGAGGTGGCCTTGATCATCGCGGACATCACGATGAAGACCAGGACCGAGGCCAGTTTGAAGGCGATGCCGCGCAGGGAGTGCATGGGGGTTCCTTGGGGCAAGGTCTTTCATCCGGCGCGGGGGATGCAAGGGGCGGGACGCGGTGCGCGACCTGACGGGCGGTGTCCCCGCCCCGGCGCAGGCCGGGGCCTCGGGTTTCGTGCGGGACGCGGCACCAGGGGATCGGGCGGGGAAGCGGGCCCCGGCCTTCGCCGGGGCGACGGCTCGCCAAGGGCTGGACGGCGGGCGGGGCTTGGGGTTTGCTGCCGGAAAAAGGGCCCGCCATGACCCGACCCGCGCTTGCCGACCTCATCGACCANGGGCGCGGTGTTGCGTAAGCCGATCTTGTGCTGAANGGGGGCCGGGTCTTTGACCTGATCACCGGCGATCTGGTGGACACCGATGTCGCCATCTGCGGCGACACCATCGTGGGCGTCTTCGGCCGCTATTCCGGTACGCGCGAGATCGACGTGAGCGGCCGCGTGCTGGTGCCCGGCTTCATCGACACGCATCTGCATGTCGAAAGCTCGGCCGTGACGCCCTTCGAGTTCGACCGCTGCGTCTGCCCGCGCGGTATCACCACCGCCATCTGCGACCCGCACGAGATCGCCAATGTCTGCGGGCTGGCCGGTATCCGCTATTTCCTGGAGTCTTCGGCGCATCTGGTGATGGACCTGCGGGTGCAGTTGTCGTCCTGCGTGCCCTCGACCCATATGGAAACCGCGGGCGCGCGGCTGGAGGCGGCTGACCTGGTGGGGCTGATGGATCACCCCAAGGTCATTGGCCTGGCAGAGTTCATGAATTTCCCTGGCGTGCTGATGAAGGACGAGGGCTGCCTGGCCAAGCTGGAGGCGTTCNNGGGTAAGCACATCGACGGCCATGCGCCGCTTCTGCGGGGCAATGATCTGAACGGCTATCTGGCGGCGGGCATCCGCACCGAGCACGAGGCGACGAGCTACGAAGANGGGCTGGAGAAGCTGCGCAAGGGCATGCAGGTGCTGATCCGCGAAGGCTCGGTGTCGAAGGACCTGCACGCGCTGGCGCCTTTGTTGACCGAGCGCTTCGCGCCCTACCTGTGCCTCTGCACCGATGACCGCAATCCGCTGGACATTGCCGAGCATGGGCATCTGGACCACATGATCCGCACGGCCATTGCCATGGGCCAGCCCGCCCTGGCGGTCTATCGCGCGGCTTCGCTGTCGGCGGCCGAGGCCTTCGGGTTGAAGGATCGCGGGCTGATCGCGCCGGGCAAGCGGGCGGATATTGCCGTGATCGACTCGCTGGAGGGGTGCCATGCCAGCCTGGTTCTGGCGGGCGGCGTGGTGGCCGATGCCGCGGCCTTCGCGGCGCGCGGGTGGGTGGAGCCGGTGGCGCGGCATTCGGTGAAGGCGCTANNAGCGGTGGTGACGCAGAATTTCCGCACCGGCGGCAACCGGGCCGAGACCTCGGTCATCGGCATCCTGCCCGGCAAGATCATCACCGAGCATCTGAGTTTCGAGATCGCGCCGGTGGATGGCGACAAGCGGCCCGACGTGGCGCGCGACCTGGTGAAGATCGCGGTGATCGAGCGGCATGGGGTCAATGGCAACCGCGCGACCGGCTTTGTGAAGGGCTTCGGGCTGAAGCGNGGGGCGATTGCCTCGACCGTGTGCCACGACCATCACAACATCGCGGTGGTNGGGGTGGATTATGCCGACATGGCGCTTGCCGCAAACCGGCTGCGCGAGATCGAGGGCGGCTTCGTCGTCACGCTGGACGGTCAGGTGCTGGCCGAACTGGCGCTGCCCGTAGCCGGGCTGATGAGCCTGGAGCCCTTCGAGGAAGTGCATGACCGGCTGGTCGATCTGCGCGCGGCGGCCAAGTCCCTGGGCGTGGTGCTGGAAGAACCCTTCCTGCAACTGGCCTTCCTGGCCCTGCCGGTGATCCCGCATCTGAAGATCACCGACCGCGGGCTGGTGGACGTGGACCGGTTCGAGATCATCGGCTGAACCGGTCAGGCCGGGGCTTGCCCTGCCGTTGGGCATAGTAATGTTACGCTATAACATTACAGGTGCGCCATGACCGACCAACGCCTTCCNGTCACCGTGCTGTCCGGCTTTCTNGGGGCCGGAAAGACCACGCTTCTGAACCATGTGCTGAACAACCGCGACGGCCTGCGCGTGGCGGTGATCGTGAACGACATGTCCGAGGTGAACATCGACGCCGACCTGGTGCGCGAGGGGGCGGGGCTGAGCCGCACCGAGGAGAAGCTGGTGGAAATGACCAACGGCTGCATCTGCTGCACGCTGCGCGACGACCTTCTGGTCGAGGTGCGGCGGCTGGCCGAGGCGGGGCGGTTCGAACACCTGCTGATCGAATCGACCGGCATCGCCGAGCCCTTGCCGGTGGCCGCGACCTTCGACTTCCGCGATGCCGAAGGCAGAAGCCTGGCGGATGTGGCGCGGCTGGACACGATGGTGACGGTGGTGGATGCGGTGAACCTGCTGTCGGATTATTCCAGCCACGATTTCCTGGCCGACCGGGGCGAGGTGGCAGGCGCGGGCGACGAACGCAGCCTTGTGAACCTGCTGACCGACCAGATCGAGTTCGCCGATGTGATCGTGCTGAACAAGGTGGGCGCGGCGGGACCCGAGCGCACGGCGGCGGCGCGGACGATTCTGCGCNNGCTGAATCCCGAGGCGCGGGTGATCGAGACCGATTTCGGCAAGGTTGCGCCGGGGGCGGTGCTGGGCACCGGGCTCTTCGACTTTGACCGGGCGCATCTGCACCCGATGTGGGCGAAGGAACTGTACGGCTTTGGCGACCATGTTCCCGAGACCGAGGAATACGGCATCTCGTTTTCGTGTACCGGGCGCGTACCCTTCGATCCGGCCCGGCTGCACCGGGTGCTGAACGGGCCGCTGCCNGGGGTGATCCGCGCCAAGGGGCATTTCTGGATCGCCACGCGGCCGGACTGGGCGGCCGAGTTCTCGCTGGCCGGGGCGATGTCTTCCGTCTCGCCGCTTGGCCGCTGGTGGGCGGCGGTGCCCGAGGCGCGGCGGCCGAACCACCCGGAGGCGCTGGCAGAGATTGCGCGGAACTGGCAGGAGCCCTGGGGCGACCGGCGGCAGGAGCTGGTCTTCATCGGCGCGGGGCTGGACCCTGCGGCGATCACGGTGGCGCTGGACGGCGCGCTGGTCGAGGACGAACGGATGCGGCCCGAACGCTGGTCGCGGCTGGACGATCCCTTCCCGGCCTGGGGCGGGCGGTGGCGTGACGCGATGCGGCGCAACCTGCGGACCAGGCTGAAGGGCCGGTCGCGCCCGGATGCGATGCGCAGTTTCGACGGCTTGCCGCCGGACCTGCGGCGCTGGCTGGCCGGGGCGGCTCTGCCCTGGAGCCCGCAGTCGGCGCTGCGCATCTGGCGGCGGGCGCTGGCAGAGCGCGGCTCGGTCGCGGCGGCGCTGGCGCGGCTGGACGGGGTCGAGGCGGCGATGCTGCGGCGCGATGCGGCCGGCATCTGGGGCGGGGCCACCCGGCGGCGGGGCCGCGCGGTTGACAGCCCCGGCGGCGCGGCTGGTGGCGCCCGCAACGGGACCGGAGGCGGGGATGGGCGATCTGGCAGGCAAGCGCGCGCTGGTGACGGGCGGCAACCGCGGCATCGGGCTGGCGGTGGTGCAGGAGCTGGCGGCGCGCGGGGCCGAGGTGACCTTCACCTGCCGGGCTGAAGCCGGGGTTTCCGCGGCAGGGTCGTTGGCGCGCGGCGTGGTCTGCGATGCCACCGATACCGCCGGCATCGAGGCGCTGGTGGCCGAGGGCTTCGACATCGTCGTGAACAATGCCGGGGTGATCGGCCCCATCGGGCGCATCGCCGATGTCTCGGTGGCTGACTGGTAAATATCGCGGTGAACCTGGTCGGCGCCTATGCCGTGGTGCGGGCCGCCGTGCGGATGATGGAACCGCGGGGCGGCGGGGTGATCGTCAACCTGTCCTCGGCGCAGCGCGGCGGCCGCTGGAGGGGTGGAGCGCCTACTGCGCTGGCAAGGCGGGGCTGGCCATGCTGACGCGGTCGGTGCATCTGGAATATGGCGCGGCGGGCGTCCAGGTCTACGGCTTCGCACCGGGCGTGGTGGATACGGGGATGCAGGGGGAAATCCGCGCCTCGGGTATGAACGAGGTGTCGCAGATTCCGCGGGCGGCGCTGGCGCTTGCGGATCAGCCGGCGCGGGCCATCGCCTGGCTGTGCGGACCCCAGGCGGCGGGGCTGGCGGGGCAGGAGCTGGATGTGCGCGAGCCGGGCCTGCGGGCCTCGGCGGGGGCTGTTACGCTGGAATGACCGCTAGGCTGGCACGAATCGCGACAGGAGGAAGCCGATGAAGTTCTTGCGTTATGGGCCGCGGGGCCGAGAAGCCGGGGTGCTGGATGCCGCGGGCAATCTGCGCGACCTGTCCGGCGTGGTGGGCGACATCTCGGGCGAGGTGCTGACCCGTCTGGGCGATCTGGCGCATCTGGATGTGGCGGGGTTGCCGCTGGTCGAGGGCAGCCCGCGCCTTGGCGCCTGTGTGGGCGGGACCGGCAAGTTCATCTGCATCGGGCTGAACTATTCGGACCATGCCGCCGAAACCGGGGCCACGGTGCCGCCCGAGCCGATCATCTTCATGAAGGCGACCAGCGCCATCTGCGGGCCGCAGGATCCCATCCTGATCCCGCGCGGGTCGGTGAAGACCGACTGGGAGGTGGAACTGGGCGTGGTGATCGGCAAGGCGGCCAAATATGTGACCGAGGCCGAGGCGCTGGGCCATGTGGCGGGCTATTGCGTCATCAATGACGTCTCGGAGCGNGGGTTCCAGACGGAACGGGCGGGGCAGTGGACCAAGGGGAAAAGCTGCGACAATTTCGGCCAGACCGGGCCCTGGCTGGTGACGCCGGATGAGGTCGCCGATCCGCAGGACCTGGGCATGTGGCTGACGGTGAACGGGCAGACCGTGCAGGACGGGTCCACGAAGACCATGGTCTATGGCGTGGCCTTCCTGGTGTCCTACCTCAGCCAGTTCTTCACCCTGCACCCCGGCGACATCATCTCGACCGGGACGCCGCCCGGCGTGGGCATGGGGATGAAGCCGCCGCGCTACCTGAAGGCGGGGGATGTGGTGGAGCTGGGGATCGAGGGGCTGGGCAGCCAGCGGCAGGTCTGCGTGCAGGACTAGGCGTCCGAGCTCGGACGCTTGCCTGACCCTTGCAATATCAATGGGTTGCGCGGGCGTATTAACTTGGACTTAACTTCTGCCCGGTCATCGCAGGCCGGGCACGGGGTATCGCGGTCCTCGACCCCATGCGCAACCCGCGGCCGATGCGGTGGGCCAGCGCCGACCAGGCGGCGGCGGTGTCGGGCGGAAGCTCGCGCCGCAGGACCGAATCGAAGAGACCGAGCCAGACGTCGAACATCGGGCCGCGGACATTGCCCGCGGCGCGGTGGACGACCATCGGATTGCCGTCATAGCTGCGCTCGAACAGGATGGCGTTGCGCCAGAAGCGGGCGATCTTGGCCTCGTGCGCGGGCCAGTCGGTGACATGAGCGGCGAAGACCGGACCGAGGCCGGGATGGGTGCGCACCACGGCGTAGAATTCCGTGACCACGGCCAGGATCCGGTCGGGCGTGATGTCGAAGCGGGGCGGGACGGGGTGGCGGTCATGCACGCCTTGTCGCCGGTTCGGGTGGCACGGGAAAGCCCCGGCGGTGTCGCAGGGTCAGAGATCGACGGCATGGTCCATGAGCAGCGACAGCGGCACGATGTCGAGCGTGCGGCGGTGGGTGGCCTTCAGGCGGACATGCGNGGCCGCGCCTTCCTCGGCAGCCTGCAGGAAGCGGGCGGCGCAGAGGCACCAGCGGTCGCCGGGTTTCAGCCCGGCGAAGCCGTATTCGGGGCGCGGTGTCGAGAGGTCGTTGCCAAGGTATTTCGACAGGGCGAGGAATTCCGCGGTCATCAGCGCGCAGACGGTGTGGCGGCCGTGATCCTGCGGCCCGGTATCGCAGCAGCCATTGCGGTAGAAACCGGTCATCGGCGCGGTGGAACAGGGTTCCAGCGGGCCGCCGAGAACGTTGATCGAAGGGTCCATGTCGGGTCTCCGGGTTCGGGGGCAGTTTGGGCGAGCGCGGGGGACGGGGCAAGGGGGAGAGGTGTGGGCGGTTGCAGGTTTGACCGTCCTTGTCTTCGCGCCGACAAGGCGGACGTCCAGTGGACGTCCGACCGGCGCGTTGGCGAAATGCCAGCATTTCGCCAAGGGTTGTCGCTTGTCCCGCACGCTTGAAGCACGGGGCGCGCCTGCCTGGGCGGGCGCGTCTTCGCGCCTGCCAAGGGGCAGGCAGGCGCGGCCCGTGCGCTTGGGGCGCACGGGCGGTCTTGTCATCGGCGTTCCGCTGTGCCCGAGGCGATGGCCTCGGGCGAACTGTTGTCCGGGGGGCCTGGTCCCCACCGCAGCGCTTGACGCGGGTGGCGGAGACGGCGTCCAATGCCGCGCAATCCCGGTCGCGGAAGGAGCGGTCATGCTGGAAGTCCTGGGCGTGATCCTGGCGCTGGTGGCGGTTCTGGGGCTGCCGATCTCGGTCATCGTGCTGCTGGTCGGCCAGTCGCGGCTGAAGCGGCGTGTGACGGTGCTGGAGATGGCGGTGGCGCGCATGGAGGCGGCGCGCGGGAAGAGCGGCTGCCTTTGCCCGCTGCGCCCCGCTGCCGGTGCCGGTGCCGGAACCGGCGCCGGTTGCGGTGAAGGCGGCGGAGGTNNGAAGGCGGCGGAGACGAGGGCGGATGCCGCCGTGGTGGCCGGGCCATGGGCCGGGATGCGGCCGCCGCCCGCCGAGGAGGCGCCGCCGCCCCATCGGACCAGGACCGCCCCATCGTGTTCCGCGCCGACNCGGGTTTCGGCGCTTGACTGGCTGCGGGTGAACTGGTTCTATGCCGTCTCAGCCACCTCGCTGGCGCTGGCGGGCATCTTTCTGGTGCAATACGGCATCGAGCGCGGGCTGGTGCCGCCTGGACTGCGGGTGCTGGCGGCGCTGGGCCTGGGGGCGGCGCTGGTGGCGGGGGCNGAGTACATCCGNTTGCGCTGGGGCGATACGGCAGAGAGTTCGACCGCCTATCTGCCTTCGGTGTTTTCCGCCGCCGGGGTGGTGACGCTGTTTGCCGCCGTGCTGGCGGCGCGGCAGTTGTACGGGCTGGTCGGGCCCGAGGTCGCGCTGGCCGGGCTGGTGGCGGTTTCGGCGTTGGCCATTGGCCTTGGCTGGCGCCACGGGCCGCTGATGGCGGCGATGGGGCTGCTGGGTGTGGGCGCGGCGCCCTTCATCGTGTCGGGCNNGGGGGCTGCCGGGGATTGGCTGTACGGCTATTTCGCGGTGATCGCCGCGACCGGGCTGGCGGTGGATGCCGGGCGGCGCTGGGCCTGGATTTCGGTGCTGGCGCTGGTCATCGGCTATGGCGGCGGCTGGGCGGTGCTGCTGGCCGGTGGCGGGACNCGGGGATACATCGCGCTGATGGTTGCGCTTCTGGGGCTGGCGATCTGCGTGCCGGTCCTGTCGCTGGTGCCGCGGCACGAGGGGCCGCCGCTGTTTGACGCGGGCAAGGGCTGGCCGGTGTTTCCGGTGCGGCTGGCGGGCGGGGCGCTGGTGGCCTCGACCCTGGCGGTGGCGGTGCAGGCCGGGGCNACGCCGGGTGAGGCGATGCTGGCCTTCGCGGTGTTGGCCGGTCTGGCGGTGGCGCTGATGCTGTGGGCCGATCGGGCGCCGGGGCTGACCGGGCTGGCGGCGGTGCGGCGCTGGCCTGGCTGNGCGGTGCTGCTGTTCGGCGGGCTGGGGCGGGTGCCTTTGGCCTCGGCCTATGGGGCGGCCGCGATTGTCCTGCGCCCGCCGGAGACGGCGCCGTCGCTGACGGCGACGGTGCTTCTGGCGATGGCGGTGGTGATGGCGGCGGCGAGTGCCTGGCGGGCGCTGCGGTTACTGTTGAGNGACCGGCCCTGGGCGGTGCTGGGCCACAGTGGCGCGGCGGTGGCACTGCCCGCGCTGGCGGTCTTTGCGCTGCATCTGGGCTGGGCGCCGGGGGCGGTGCTGGGCGATGGTCTTTGGGCGCTGCATGTCATGGCGGTGGCGGGTTGGGCCGTGGCGCTGGCGCTGGCCTTTGCGCGCCGGGATGGCGAGGACCATCGGCGCATGGCCTGGGCCGTGCTGGCGGCGATGGCGATGATCGCGCTGTCTTTGGTACTGATGCTGGCCGACACGCCCTTGACGCTGGCGCTGGCGGCGATGGTGGCGGTGGCGGCGGCGCTGGACCGGCGGTTCCGGCTGCCCGAGATGGGGTGNGCCATTCTGGTGGGCCTGGCGCTGGTGGGCTGGCGGTTCTGGGGGCCGGTGTCGGACGGCTGGCTGATCGACGGGCCGCTTTTGCAGGTGCTGGTGACCTTTGGCGGCGTGCTGGCGGCGGTGTCGGTGGCTTTGTGGCAGATCGGGCCGCTGGACCGGCGCGTGCCGCAGGCGGCGCTGGAGGCTGTGGGGCTGGTGCTGGCGGGTCTTTTGGTCAACGTGCTGGTGGAGCGGTGGCTTCTGTCGGTCTGGGGCGATACCGCTTCGACCTCGCATTGGCGGTTCTCGCTGGCGGCCTTGCCGTGGATCGCGATTGCGTTGGGGCTGTTGCACCGGGGTCGNGTCGGCGGCTGGATGGCGATGTTCCATCGGGCGCTGGCCGGGGTGGTGGGGGCCTGGGCCGCGTTGCTCTTGGGCGTGGGGGTGACCTTGGGCAACCCGCTCTATGGTTTCGCGGGGTCCGAGATGGAGCGGGTGCTGGGCTGGCCGGTGGTTTCCAGCCTGCTGGTGGGCTATGGCCTGCCGGGGCTGGTGCTGGCCGGTGCGGCCTGGAAGATGCCGCAGCTGGCGGCGCCGGTGCGGATCGGGCTGGGGGCGCCGGGNGCGGGGCTGCTGGCGCTGTGGGTGGGGCTNGAGATCCGGCATCTGTGGCAGGGGCCGGGCATCAGCCTGGAACGCGCCACNGGGGCAGGGCTTTACAGCTATTCGGTGGCGCTGATCCTGCTGGGGGCCGCCTTGCTGTACCAGTCGGTCGCGGCGCGGTCGGCGGTGATGCGGCGGGTGGCGACNGGGGTGATCGCGCTGGCGATTGCCAAGGTGTTCCTGGTCGATGCCTCGGGCCTGTCGGGCCTGACGCGGGTGGCGAGTTTCCTGGGGCTGGGGCTGGCGCTGGCGGGGCTGGCCTGGCTCAGCCGGTGGGCGGGGCGGCAAACGGGCGCGTGAGGCGGTCTTTACCGCCTGCGCGGGCTTGCCTATAAGGCTACCATGCGACGCATTTCCGCGATCAGCTTCCGAATTATCGGCCCGGCGTCCTGACCCGGACGCCGGGAGCCTTGGCCTGCGCCTAACCACGCGGCCCGATCCGATCCCCTTTTCCGAAGGACTGGCCCCTATGTGCGCCGATACGCCCGACTACCGCTCGACCGTCTTCCTGCCCGAAACCGATTTCCCCATGCGCGCGGGCCTGCCGCAGCGCGAGCCTGAGTGGCTGGCGCGGTGGGAGCGCATCGGCGTCTATGACCGCCTGCGCGAGAAGCAGGGGCGCGCGCCCTTCACGCTGCACGACGGCCCTCCCTATGCCAACGGGCACCTGCACATCGGCCATGCGCTGAACAAGGTGCTGAAGGACATGGTGGTGCGCAGCCAGCAGATGATGGGCAAGGACGCCCGCTATGTGCCGGGCTGGGACTGCCACGGGCTGCCGATCGAGTGGAAGATCGAAGAGCAATACCGCGCCAAGGGGCTGAACAAGGATGACGTGGACGTGGTGGCCTTCCGCCAGGAATGNCGGCGCTTTGCGGAAGGCTGGATCGACATCCAGCGCGAGGAGTTCAAGCGCCTGGGCGTGACCGGCAACTGGGCCGATCCCTATCTGACGATGGATTACCACGCCGAGGCGGTGATCGCGCAGGAGTTCATGAAGTTCCTGATGAACGGCTCGCTCTACCANGGGTCGAAGCCGGTGATGTGGTCGCCGGTGGAGAAGACCGCGCTGGCCGAGGCGGAGGTGGAGTATCACGACCATACCTCGCATCAGGTGTGGGTGCGGTTCAAGGTTGTCGCGGTCGGCGACAAGCAATTCATTGTGACGCCAAACGGAACCGAAGATGCTTCCAAGTTCTTCGAAATGATGGATCGGAGTTCGGTGGTCATCTGGACGACCACTCCTTGGACAATNCCTCAGAACAGGGCGGTCGCATTCAACCCAGAACTCACTTACGCGCTCTATGAAGTCCTTGATGCCCAAGAGGGTGCCACGGCCAAAGTCGGTGATTGTCTGATCCTGAACGCCAATTTGGCGGCCGGTGTTATGCAGGCCGCCAAGGTTTCGGGCTTCAGGCACGTTTGCGACATTCCCGCTCAGTCACTGCAAACATTTACTCTCGCCCACCCCTTCCGTGGCGTCGAGGGCGGAAACGGCGAGTGGGATTATGACGTGCCCATGTTGCCGGGCGACCATGTGACCGAGGATGCGGGCACGGGCTTTGTGCATACCGCGCCGAGCCATGGCGACGACGACTATCAGCTGGGCATCCGCTTCGGCCTGCCGATGACCTACAACGTCGAGCCGGACGGCAGCTATCGCGCTGACCTGCCGCTGTTCGGCGGGCAGGCGATCATCCAGCCGGATGGCAAGGAAGGCCCGGCAAACGTCAGCGTCATCAAGCAGATGGCTTATTCAGGCGCTCTGCTGGCCAAGGGCAAGCTGAAGCACAGCTATCCGCATAGCTGGCGGTCGAAGGCGCCGCTGATCTATCGCAACACGCCGCAGTGGTTCGTCGCCATCGACAAGCCCTTGGACGACGGCATGACCACCTATGGCGACACGATCCGCAAGCGGGCGCTGAACTCGATCAACCAGCTGGTGGACTGGACCCCGGCCACGGGGCGCAATCGCCTGCATTCGATGATCGAGGCGCGGCCCGACTGGGTGCTGTCGCGCCAGCGCGCCTGGGGCGTGCCGCTGACCTGCTTCGTGAAGAANGGGGCCAAGCCGACCGATCCGGGCTTCCTTCTGAAGAACGCCGACGTGAATCTGCGCATCGCCGAGGCTTTCGAGGCCGAGGGCGCCGATGTCTGGTATGTGCAAGGATTCAAGGAGCGCGTGCTGCAAGGCATCGTCGATCCGTCCGAATATGAACAGGTCTTCGACGTGCTGGACGTGTGGTTCGATTCTGGCTCGACCCATGCCTTCGTGCTGCGCGACCGGCCCGACGGTTCGGCCGACNNGGGGCTAGCGGACCTGTATCTGGAAGGCACCGACCAGCACCGCGGCTGGTTCCATTCCAGCATGCTGCAGGCCTGCGGCACCAAGGGCCGCGCGCCCTATCGCGGCGTGCTGACCCACGGCTTCACGCTGGACGAGAAGGGCATGAAGATGTCCAAGTCGTTGGGCAACACCGTGGCGCCGCAGCAGGTGATCGGGGAATACGGCGCCGATATCCTGCGGTTGTGGGTGGCGCAGTCGGATTACACCATCGACCTGCGCATCGGGAAAGAAATCCTGAAGGGCGTGGCCGACAGCTATCGCCGGTTGCGCAACACCTTGCGCTACATGCTGGGGGCGCTGGCGGGCTTCACCGAGGCCGAGCGGGTGGACCCGCGCGACATGCCCGAGATGGAACGCTGGGTGCTGCACCGCTTGGCGGAACTGGATGCCGAGGTGCGCGCTTACTACGCCGCCTATGACTTCCAGGGTGTGTTCCAGAAGCTGTTCACCTTCTGCACCACGGACCTGTCCTCGATCTGGTTCGATGTCTGCAAGGATACGCTTTATTGCGACCCGCCCTCGTCGCTGCGGCGGCGGTCGGCGCGCACGGTGATGGACCTTCTGTTCCACCGCCTTGTCACCTGGCTGGCGCCGATCCTGGTGTTCACCACGGAAGAGGTCTGGCTTTGCCGCTATCCGGGCGAGGAGTCCTCGGTTCACCTGATCGACATGCCGGAAACCCCGGCGGCCTGGCGCGACGAGGCGCTTGGCGCGAAATGGGCCAAGGTGCGGCAGGTGCGGCGCGTGGTGACGGCGGCGCTGGAGGTGCAGCGCACCGCCAAGGTCATCGGCGCCTCGCTGGAGGCGGCGCCGGTGGTGCATGTCACCGACCCGGCGCTGTACGAGGCGCTGCATGGCGTGGACCTGGCCGAGCTGACCATCACCTCGGCCATCGCGGTGACGCAGGACCCCGAGCCNGCAGAGGCGTTCCGCCTGCCGGAAGTGCCGGGCGTGGCGGTGGTCTTTGAAAAGGCCGAGGGCGAGAAGTGCCAGCGCTGCTGGCAGATCCTGCCCGATGTCGGCACGCACAAGCACCCCGGCACCTGCNNGCGCTGCAACGCGGCGCTTGGCTGAAGCGGTGCCGCGGGCGCGTGACCTGGGGCTGGCGATCGGGCGGTATCCGCCCGGTCCCCTGAACGCGATCACCGATGTGGCGGGCGTGGCGGTCGGCCATGTCACGCTGGTCGAAGGGGAGCGCACGCGCACCGGGGCGACGGCGATCCTGCCGCATGGCGGCAATGTCTTTGCGCAGAAGTGCCGGGCCGGGCTGGCGGTGCTGAACGGCTTTGGCAAGTTCGCGGGCGCGACCCAGTTGATGGAGCTGGGCGAGCTGGAAACGCCGATCCTGTTGACCAACACGCTGGCCGTGGGGCGGGCGATGCAGGCGCTGGTGGACCACACGCTAGCCCAGCCCGGCAACGAGCGCGTGGTTTCGGTGAATGCCGTGGTGGGCGAGACCAATGACAGCCANCTGAACGATATCCGCGCCGCCCGGCCCTCGGTGGCCGAGATGCGTTTGGCGCTGGCCGCGGCCTCTGGCGGGCCGGTGGCCGAGGGCGCGGTGGGGGCGGGCACCGGCTGCGTGGCCTTCGGGCTGAAGGGCGGCATCGGCACGGCCTCGCGCCTGGTGGACGGGCAGGTGCTGGGCGTGCTGGTGCAGGCGAATTTCGGCGGCGACCTGCGGGTGGACGGGCGGCGGGTGGCGCTGTCGGGGCATGATGCGGATGGCTCCATTGTCATCGTGCTGGCGACCGATGCCGGGCTGGACGCGCGCGGGCTGGAGCGGCTGGCGACGCGCAGCTTTGGCGGGCTGGCGCGGACNGGGGCGGCGTTGTCGCATGGGTCGGGCGATTATGCGCTGGCCTTTTCCACGGCGGATGAGGGGACGGCGATGGACGGCGCGGCGCTGTCGCGGCTGTTCGAGGCGGTGATCGAGGCGACCGAGGAGGCGATCCTCAACGCGATGCTGATGGCGGAACCGATGACCGGATATGACGCGGGCCGCGACGCGGTTTCCCATGTCGCGGCGCTGAGGCCGGAGTGACGCGACGACCGCGAGGGGACCGGGTTTGTCTTGCGAAACCTCGGACCACGCGCCCCGGTCAGCTGAGACCGGCGCTGCGCGCGATCATCGCGGCATGGGTGCGGTTGCGCGCGTCCAGCTTGCGGCTGAGCGTCTTGACATGCAGCTTTACCGTGACCTCCTGAAGATCGAGGTCGCGGGCGATTTCCTTGTTCGAGAAGCCGCGGCACAGCCCGCGCAGCACGTCGATCTCGCGCCGGGTCAGGGCGGACAGATCGCCCGTGACGGGCGCGTCTTCGGACAGAAGCCCGATAGGCGCAAAGACCTCGCCCGCGGCCATGTGGCGGATCGCGGCGGCGATGGCGCGCGAGCCGAGCGTCTTGGGCACGAAACCGGCGGCGCCGGATTTCAGCGCCGCCTCGGCCAGATCGCGCGAGGTGGTGCCGGAAATCAGGGCCACCGGGCGGTCGCGGCGCGGCCCACCGCATCGGTCAGGTAACCAGGCCGCGCATGCCGGGCATGGCGTAATCGAGAAGCACGAGGTCGTAGGTCGCCTTGGCCATGGCTTCCAGCGCCTGTTCCAGCGAGGCGACGGTATCGACGAGGGCAAAGCCTTCGGCCACCAGGAAGGCGGCGAGCGTTTCGCGCACGAGGTCGTGGTCGTCGGCGATCAGCAGCTTCATTGCGGCCTGTACGGGTTGTTCGGGCCGCGAGCCTAGCATCATTTCCGGCAGAGGTAAGCCGGGGAGTGGCGGCGCTTACGCGGGATGCGTAACCTGCGCGGGGCGCGGCGGGAGACGGCGGATGGCGACAGGCGCAAGGCGCGGCCGACGGGGGCTGAGACTGCTGGCGGCGGGCATCCTGTTCCCGGCGCTGCTGGCGGGCATGGCGCTGCTGGGGCTGGAGGTGCGCGACCGGCTGCGGGCCTTGCAGGATTCGGCTTCGGACAATGCGCAATGGGTGGTGCTGCAAAGCGAGGTCGAGACGCTGAAGCTGATGCTGGCCGTCACCGCGGCCCGGCAGGAGGGGGCCGCGGCGGATCTGACGCCGGTGCGGCAATGGTTCGACATCCTGTACAGCCGCATCGCGCTGATCCGGTCGAGCCGGGATTATGAAGCCCTGTTGAACCTGCCGGATTTCGCCGATCCCTATCGGCGCATCGAGCAGTTCCTGAACCGGACGGCGGCACGGATCGACGGGCCGGAGGGCAACCTGGGGGCGGCGCTGCCTGACCTGGACGCGCAGCTGCCCGCCGTGCGCGAGGCGACACGCCGCATGACGCTGGCGGCGCTGGCCGAGTTCGCCGCGCTGTCGGAAGAGCGCCGCACCGGCATCCAGCGCACGCTTCTGAACCTGGCGCTGCTGACCGGGTTGTTGATTCTGGTGCTGGCCACGCTGGTGGTCTGGTTGCGCTAACAGTACCGGCGCGGCGAGGATCAGGCGCAGGAAGTGCAGGCGGCGCATCTGCGGCTGGAGACCATCGTCAAGACCTCGGCCGATGCCATCGTGGTGACGAACCGCGGCGGCTGGATCGTGGAGTTCAACCCGGCGGCCGAACGGGTTTTCGGCTATGGCCGCGACGAGGTGATCGGCCGCAACGCGATGTCGATGTTCTTTCCGCCCGAACTGGACGTGACGCAGCGGCTGGCGCTGGCACGGCGCGCCATCGAGACGGCGGATGGCCAGATCGAGCCGTTCCGCATCGAGCTGGACGTGACGCGCCAGGACGGCACGCGGCTGCCGGTGGAAGTGGCGCTGGCGGCGACCGGGCTGGTGTCGGGATCGGTGGCGGTGGCCTTCGTGCGCGACATCTCGGCCCGGCGGCAGGCCGAGGATGCGCTGCGCGACGCGCGCGACCGCGCGCTGGCAGGCGAGCGCGCAAAGGCCGATTTCATTGCGGTGATGAGCCACGAGATGCGCACGCCGTTGAACGGGCTTCTGGGCTCGCTGGCGCTGCTGGACGATGCGGCGCTGCCGCGCGACCAGCGCGAGCTGGTGGCGATGATGCGGATTTCNGGGCAGATCCTGCTGGAGCATGTGAATTCGGTGCTGGATCTGTCGCGGGCCGAGGCGATGCCGGTGGCGGCGGTGGCGCAACCTTTCGACGCGGACCTGCTGATCGAGGACTGTCTGCGCAGCCAGGCGGCGCTGGCGGCGGCTTCGGGCAATGTCGTGGCGCTGGACCGCCCGGCGGGGCCGTTGGGCCGGGTTCTGGGCGATGCGCCGCGGCTGCGCCAGGTGCTGCTGAATTTCCTGGGCAATGCGGTGAAGTTCACCGAGGGCGGCCGGATCACGCTGGAGGCCGAGCGCCATCCGCCCGAGGCGGGCGAGGCCGAGGGGCAGGTGGAGTTTCGCGTCATCGACACCGGCGAGGGCATTGCCGAGGCCGATCTGGAGCGGGTCTTCGACGATTTCGTGATGCTGGACACCAGCTATGGCCGCCGGTTCGGCGGCAGCGGNGCTGGGGCTGGCGATCTCGCGGCTGGCGGCGGCGATGGGGGCAGCATCGGCGTGGAAAGCGAGCCGGGCGAGGGCAGCCTGTTCTGGCTGCGCCTGCCGCTGCCGCGGGCAGGGGACAGCGCGGTGGCNGGCGGCCGAGCGCCGCTGGCGGCGGTGGAGCCCCTGTCGGTGCTGGTGATCGAGGACAACCGCATCAACCGGGTGCTGGCGGTGCGGCTGGTCGAGGGCGCGGGCCATGTGCTTACCGAGGCGCCGGACGGGACGGCGGGGCTGGCGCTGGCCGCGGCGCAGGCCTTCGACGTGATCCTGACCGACATTTCCATGCCGGGCATCGACGGGGTCGAGGTCGCGCGGCGCATCCGGGCNGGGGGCGGGCCGTCGGCCGGGGCGCGCATCGTGGCGCTGACCGCCCATGCCCTGCCCGAGGACCGCGCGCGGTTCCTNGCAGGCATCGAGGACTGCCTGATCAAGCCGGTGACGGAAACCATGCTGGACCGGGTGTTGCAGCGGGCGGCGGCGGCCCCTNNTGCGCTGGTCGATCCGGCGACGGTGGCGACGCTGTCGCGCCAGCTGGGGGCCGCGCGGCTGGCCGATCTGGTGGCGGTGCTGGAGGCCGAGGGCACCGAGGCGCTGGCGCTGCTGGCGGCCGGGCAGGAGNNGTTACTGGCGGCCTGCCACCGGCTGGCGGGCAGCACGGCGAGCTTTGGCCTGTTGCGGCTGTCGGACCGGCTGCGGCGGATCGAGACGGCGCTGCGCGCCTACCGGGACGAGACGGCGGCGGCGCTGGCGGCGCGGTTGCCCGATCTGTGGCGGCAGGGGCTGTCAGCGCTGAAGGCAGCCTTGCCCTGAGGGGCGGATCGGCCAGCAGGTTTACGATGAGCGCTACAGGCGCGGATCGCGGCCGATGGGCGGCAGAAGGCGGCCGCGGTAGTTTACGGCGGCCAGAAGGCCGGGCAGGTCTTCGGAGATACAGCCGCCTTCGGCGGCGAACCAGGGCAGGCAGACGGTGGTTGCGGGGAAGGAGCCTGCGATGTCGGCCAGGCGCGGCGGGTGGTCCAGATAGGCGGGCTCGGCGCGCGACAGCGGGGTTTCGCGCGCGATGCGGGTGACAAGGTGGCGGGCGACGGCGGCGGGCATCGGGCTGCGGCCCGAGCCATGCGACGCCAGGATCANGCGCGGTGGCGCAAGGGCGGCGGCCTCGCGCGCGAGGGTAAGGGCGAGGTCCTGCACCGCGGGCGCGCAGCCAAGCGGCGGCAGGACGCGCCAGGCGCCGCCGCCTACTTCGTCCAGGCGGCGCGGCAGGTGGGTTTCCGAGAACCAGCCGCAGGCCATGAACAGCGGCAGGACGGTGCCGGNGCGGCCTTGCAGGGCGCGGGCCAGTGCGCCGGGTTCGGCCAGGGTGGCGGCGCGGATGTCGCGGCCGGGCAGGTGGCGGGCGACCTCGGTCGCCAGCGCGTCCAGCGCGCGGGCGGCGGGGTTGGGGTCCGNAGGCTGGCCATGGGCGACGAGCAGCGCAGTCATGTCGGCAGCAGGGCCGCGGTGACGGTGGCGCGGCAATGGTCGATGAAGGCGCGCACGGNTGCGGNCGCGCCCGCGCCGTTTACCACCAGAAGGCCCAGGCGGATGGGCGCGGCATCGGCGATGGGCAGGCAGGTCACGCGGCCGCCATCGGGCGCCAGATCGGTGGCAAGGCGGATGTTGGCGATGGAATAGCCGAAGCCGCGCGCCACCATCGACCGCATCACCCCCATGTCGGTGGTGCGCTCGGTCACGCGGGGGCGCAGGTGGCGGGCGGTGAAGAGGCCGAGGAAATAGTCGGTGGAAAACGGCAGGTCCAGAAGCACCATCGGTTCCGGCTGGAGCTCGGCCATGGTCACGGTGGCCCGGGCGGCGAGCGGGTGGCCGGGTGGCACCAGCGCATGCGGCGGCAGCGACAGGAGCGGCAGGAAGGTGAGGTCGGGCGGCAGGCCAAGGTCGTAGGTCAGCGCCAGGTCGAGTTTACCGCTGCGCAGTTCCTCGAACAGCGCGGCCTGGTCGTGTTCGGCCTGGCGGAATTCGACCTCGGNGAAGCGGTCGTGGAAGTCGGCGCGCAGGCGGGGCAGGATGACCTGGGCGAAGGTGACGAGGCAGCCCACGCCAAGCGGTCCCGCCACGCGGCNCACGATGTCGGCGGCACGGTCGGTCANGGCCGCGGCGGCGGCCAGCACGGNGCGCGCGGCGGCGACGAACTGGCGGTTACNCTCGGTCGGCGACAGGCCCTGGGCGTGGCGGCGCACGAAAAGCTGCAGGCCGAAGCCGTCTTCCAGCTGCGCGATGGCGGCGGAAACCGAGGGGGCCGAGACATTCACCCGTTCAGCCGCCAGCGTGACCGAGCCGGTGTCGGCGACGGCGATGAGGTATTCGAGCTGGCGAAGCGTGAAGCGTAGCGGCATCGGCACAGGCTATCCTGCGCGAGCAGCCGAGAAAAGCCGCCGCTATTCGTCGCCGGGCACGCCGTAGGACGGTGCCTCGCGCGGGTCGGTCGCGCGCTGGACATAAGCGGCCATCTGCGGTGCATAGACCTGCCAGGCACGGGCGACGGATTCGATCGGCANGCCGTCGTCGGTCCAGTCGCAGCGCAGCGAGGCCACCGGCCAGCTGGCGGCATCGACCATCAGGAGGCNCGCGGAATGCACTGGCCCGGCCTCGCCCCCGGCCTCGCGGCCGCGCGCAGCGGCCACCAGCCGGTCGCCCAGATCGCCGCGCGTGGCGGCGAAACCTGCCACCATCGCGGCAGGCACGCCGTCATGGGCGAGGAGGTTGCCGCTTACCACCACGCCGTCGCCCTGGGCCACGCCCCAGGTGCCCAGCACCCTGTCGCCCGACCAGGTCGCGGTGCGGCCTTCGGCATCGACGCAGAGAAGCTGGCGATACTGGATATGGGGCGCCGCCGCGGTAATTTCTGCCATGGCCTCCGGGGCGGTCAGCCCGCGCGCCAGTGCGTCCAGCAGCGCCGGTCCAAGCGCCGGGTCGGTGATGTTCTNGCTGGCCGCCACGCCCACCCCGGCCCGCGCATGGGCGCAGCGCGCGGTGACCGCGGGCGAGGAGGACGAGATCACCATGCCGAAGCGGCGGGTCTCGGGGCAGCGGGCGAGAAGCGAAAAGGTCATGGCGGTCCTTTGGGGTGCCGCCGGGGCGCTTCCCCCGGATCCCAGAGAGTACTTGGGCAAAGAAGTAGCGCGGACCAGTGGCTTCTTCTTTGGACAAGTACTCCACGGGGGTCCGGGGTGTGAAACCCCGGCGGCCGATGCAGGGCGGATCAGTCCGGAATGACAGCGGTGGCGTCGATTTCCACCAGCCAGTCGGGGCGGGCGAGCGCGGTGACGACGACACCGGTCGAGACCGGATGCACGCCTTTGATGTATTCGCCCATGGTGCGATAGACCGCCTCGCGGTGGCGCACATCCGTGAGGTAGACCACCACCTTGCAGAGGTGTTCCATCTTGCCGCCGCATTCCTCGATCAGCTGGCGGATGTTCTGCATCACCTTGTGGGTCTGTTCCACCGGGTCGTGGCTGCCGATGTTCTTGGCGGTGTCCAGATCCTGCGGGCACTGGCCGCGCAGGAAGATCGTGGTGCCGCGCGCCACGACGGCCTGGCACAGGTCGTTGTCGAGCTTCTGTTCGGGGTAGGTGTCGCGGGTGTTGAACTTGCGGTGGCGGGTATGGGCCATGTTGTCCTTCGGGTGGCTGGGGTCAGGGCATCCGGCTGGCGATCCAGCGGGCGAAATCGTAGTTCGGGCGTTCCAGGTGGCTGAGCGCGCCGGGCGCCGAGAGGCNCACGGTCAACCCGCGCCAGACGCGTTCGACGCAGCCCTTGTCCTCGATATTCACCCGGTCGAGAAGCGCCTTCACGCTGGCCAGATGGTCGGGGGCAGAGGGGTCGGCCATCCAGTCCGGGCTCATGCCGCCGCCGAACAGCACATGCACGCGGCCGGGGGCGCGGGGTGTGAGGANGAGATACCAGAAATAGCCGGGCGTGAGGGTGATGAGGAGTGCGGGATAGATCGCCAGCAGCCAGGTCTTGCGGCGGTCTTCGCCGGTGAGCGTGGTGTTGGTCTCATGGGCCAGCGCCAGCGGTACCGTGTCGTTCTTCAGGATCCAGTGGAAGTTGAAGGCGGGCTCGCCTTCCGGGCAGACCATTTCCTCCAGCTTCGAGGCGCCGCCGATGGTGCCGATGTGGCAGACCGGCAGGTGGTAGCTTTCCATGAAATTCTCGGCCAGCACCTTCCAGTTGGTGTCCCAGTCGAATTCTTCGCGGAAGACCTCGGTGTAGCGGGCCATGTCGAGGTGGCCGACAAGACGGTCCACCCCGGCGAGCGTTTCCGAGGGCGGCGGGGCGTCGGGGTTCAGGGTGACGAGGATCCAGCCCTGCCAGTCCTGCACCCGGATGGCAGGGAGGGCGACGTTTTCCTTGCAGAAGCCGGTGTTGAGCCCCANTGCCGGCGCGCCGCGCAGGGTGCCGTCGAGGTTGTAGGTCCAGCCGTGATAGGNGCAGGTCAGCGCGCGCAGGCGGCCGCGGCCCTCGACGAGGGTGGACATGCGGTGGCGGCAGACGTTGGAGAGGCCGCGCAGGTTGCCCTCGCGGTCGCGCAGGATGATGACGGGTTCCCCGGCGATCTGCATCGTCAGGTAGTCGCCGGGTTCGGGCAGGGCTTCGGNCCCGGTGCAGAGCCATTCGCGGCCGAAGATGTGGCGCTGTTCGGCGGCGTGGAAGTCGGGCGAGACATAGACCGATTTCGGCATGGCCATGGCGCGATCGAAGGGCAGGGCGACATTGGCGCGCAGTTCGTCCACGGGGGTCAGGGCGGGGTCGTGTTGGGTCATGGGTCCCTCTGGCCGGGGCATGGCGGCCAAGGCGGCGTTGCTGCGCCGCCCGGCGCACCGGGGCATTCTGTTCGTACCCATCCTGCCGGGCGCGGGCCTGAGGATAAAGCAGGGAATGCGGCAGCGCGGATTAGGCATTTCCTAAGCAGGGTGGTGGGTGGTTGGGTGGGGCAAATTCCTTCGAAGGAATTTGCAATTTTCTTCGAAGAAAATTGCCCTGGCCTTACAGGAAGCTCTGCGGGTCGATGTCGATGGCCAGCCGCAGGTTGGTTAAGCANNGGCGGATCTGGTTCACCCAGTCCAGAAGCGCCGGTTGCAGGGTGACGCCGCGCGGGGCCTTGACCAGAAGGCGCACGCGGTGGCGGCCGCGGACGCGGGCGATGGGGGCGGNGGCGGGGCCGAAGACCTGGGCGCCGATGCGGGTCAGCGGCTCGGCTCGGCGGGCGAGCTCGTTTGCCGTGTCGAAGACCTGGGCGAGGTCGGGCGAGGACAGGATGATGCCNNCGAGGCGGCCGAAGGGCGGGGTGCCGCANNTGGCGCGGCGGCTGTCGGCCTCGGCCCGCCAGAAGGCCTCTTCGGCGCCGCCAAGGATGGCGCGGATCACCGGGTGTTCGGGCTGGTGGGTTTGCAGCAGTGCGAGGCCGGGCTCGGCGCNGTTTGCGCGGCCCGAGACCTGGCGCATCAGCTGGAAGGTGCGTTCGGCGGCGCGCAGGTCCGAGCCTTGCAGGCCGAGGTCGGCGTCGATGACGCCGACGAGGGTGAGCAGGGGGAAGTTGTGGCCCTTGGCGACGATCTGGGTGCCGATGACGATGTCGGCACCGCCTTGGGCGATGGTTTCGATCTGGTCCTTCAGGGCGCGGGCCGAGCCGAAGAGGTCTGACGACAGGATGGCGGTGCGCGCTTCGGGGAAGCGGGCCGTCACTTCTTCGGCCAGGCGTTCGACGCCGGGGCCGACGGCGGCCATGCGGCCCTCGACGCCGCAGGAGGGGCAGGTCTGGGGGATGGGCTTGGTGGCACCGCACTGGTGGCAGACGAGGCGTTTCAGGAAGCGGTGTTCGACCATGCGGGCATCGCAATGGTCGCAGCCGACTTGGCTCCCGCAGGCGCGGCAGAGCGTGACGGNGGCGTAGCCGCGGCGGTTGAGGAAGAGCAGCGACTGTTCGCCCTTGGCCATGCGGTCGCGGATGGCCTGGGCAAGGGNGGCGGAGATCCAGCGGTTGGCCTCCAGCTTTTCCGCCCGCATGTCGATGGTGCGCAGGTCGGGCAGGGTGGCTTCGCCGAAGCGGGCGGGCAGGTCGAGGCGGTGGTAGCGGCCCTGGTCGGCGTTGACCCAGGTTTCCAGCGAGGGCGTGGCCGAGGCGAGGACCACGGNGCAGCCGGTGATGGAGGCGCGCAGGACGGCCATGTCGCGGGCGTTGTAGAGGACGCCCTCCTCCTGCTTGTAGGAGGTATCGTGTTCTTCATCGACCACGATCAGGGCGAGGTCGCGGAAGGGCAGGAACAGCGCCGAACGGGCGCCGACGACCAGCTGCACGCCGCCTTCGCCGGTCATCCTCCACAGCCAGCGGCGTTCGGTCGAGGTGACGCCGGAATGCCATTCGCCGGGACGGGCGCCGAAGCGGGCCTGGACGCGGGTGAGGAAATCGGCGGTGAGCGCGATTTCTGGAAGCAGAACGAGGGCTTGGCGCCCGGCGCGGAGGGCTTCGGCGACGGCTTCCAGATAGACCTCGGTCTTGCCCGAGCCGGTGACGCCTTTCAGCAGCGTGGCGGAAAAGCCGCCCTGCGCCACGGCGGCGACAAGGTGGTCGGCGGCGGCGATCTGTTCGCCGACGAGGCGGCCGCGGGNGTCGAGCGGCGGATAGGGCAGGTCGCGGGNGGCCTCTTCCTCGCGGATGGCGCCCTGGGCGATGAGGCCCTTGATGACNNGCGCCGTCACGCCCGCCTCGGCGCAAAGCTCGGCTTGCGTGACCGGGGCGCCGCCGAAGGCGGAGAGGGCATCCAGCACGCGGGCGCGGGCCTCGGTCATGCGGGAAGGGTCACCGGGGCCCGGGCGCAGGACGCGGCGCATGGCGGGCGGGTCGAAGAGGCCGGGGGCGCGGGTGGCGAGGCGCAGCATGGCGGGCAGGGNGGTCAGCGTGTAGTCGGCGGCGCGGGTCAGGAAGGCGCGGAGTTCGGCGCGCATCGGGCGGGCATCGAGCAGGCGCGAGATGGCGCGGACCTTGGCCGGGTCGAAATCGCCGCGGCCCGGCCCCCAGACGACGCCCAGCACGCGGCGGGGCCCAAGCGGCACCTCGACGAAGTCGCCGTCGCCGCAGCCACCTTCGGGGGCGCGGTAGTCCAGCACCCGGCCTAGCGGCTCGGTGGTCAGCACGCCGACCAGATCGCCCGTGGCATAGGTCCGGTCGGCCATGATAGCGCTCGCATCCGCCTTTCGTTCGGGGAGCCTTTGGGGTAAACGCGGGGGCGTCCGGCCGCAACTGCCCAGAGGAACAGCACTCATGAAATTCTTTGTCGATACCGCCGAAGTCGAGGCCATTGCCGAGCTTCACGCCCTGGGCATGGTGGATGGTGTCACCACCAACCCCTCGCTGATCCTGAAATCGGGCCGCGACATCCTGGAAGTCACCAAGGAAATCTGTTCCATCGTTCCCGGCCCGGTCTCGGCCGAAGTGGTGGCGACCAAGGCCGAGGACATGATTGCCGAGGGCCGCAAGCTGGCGGCCATCGCGTCGAACATCGCCGTGAAGGTGCCGCTGACCTGGGACGGGCTGAAGACCTGCAAGGTGCTGTCGGGCGAAGGTTTCATGGTGAATGTCACGCTGTGCTTCAGCGTGAACCAGGCGCTGATCGCCGCCAAGGCGGGGGCCACCTTCATCTCGCCCTTCGTGGGGCGGCTGGACGACATCAACATGGACGGGATGGAGCTGATCGGCGACATCCGCACCGTCTATGACAACTACGACTTCAAGACCGAGATCCTGGCGGCCTCGATCCGCACGGTGAACCATGTCACGCAATGCGCGCTGATCGGTGCCGACGTGATCACGGCGCCGCCCGCGGTGATCAAGGCGCTGGCGAGCCACCCGCTGACCGACAAGGGGCTGGACCAGTTCCTGAAGGACTGGGCCAAGACCGGGCAGAAGATCGTCTGAGACCTCGCGTTGGCCGGGGCAAATTTCTTCGAAGAAATTTGCAGATCCGTTCGAACGGATTTGGTCCCGCCCGGCGCGCGGCTTTGGCTTTACTGCAACAACGGTCGCCAAGCCCAACGGAATGCGCAGAAAAATGCGGAATCCGCGGCGCGTCCCTGTTAGTGTTACCGGCAAATCACCCGGAGTGGGCCCGGCAAGAGGCCCCGAAGGCAACGAGCAGGACGCAATGATCGACCAGGACATGCGCGACCGCATCATCGCGGAACCCGAGGTATTGCTGGACGACCGCGACGTGATGGAGGCGCTGATCGCCGCCAACGAACGCGCGATGGGGGCCAATGTCATTGACCTGCGCGGCATCGCCATGGAGCGGATGGGCGCGCGGCTGGACCGGCTGGAGGACACACACCGCTCTGTCATCGCGGCGGCCTATGAGAACCTGGCTNNAAGCACCAACCAGATCCATCGCGCGGTGCTGACGCTTCTGGACCAGACCAGTTTCGAGGGCTTCCTGACCGCGCTTGGCGCCGAGGTGGCGGGCATCCTGCGAATCGACTGCGTGCGGCTGGTGCTGGAATCGGCGCAAGGTGGCGATGCCGCGCTGGATCGGCTGGGACCGGCACTGCGGATCGTCGAGCCGGGATTCATCGAGGGCTATATCGCGGCCGGGCGCAACACGCCGTTCCGGGCGGTGACGCTGCGCCAGACCCTGCCCGAGGGCGACGGGCTTTACGGCGAGCGCGCGGCCTGGGTGCGGTCGGAGGCGCTGTTGCGGCTGGACCTTGGCAAGGGGAGGCTGCCGGGGATGCTGGTGCTGGGGGCGGAAGACCCGCATCTGTTCCGGCCGACGCAGGGATCGGACCTGCTGGCCTTNTTCGGCGGGGTCTTCGAGCGGATGATGCGGCGGTGGCTGGGCTGACCGCTCCCACCTTGGTGTCGCCCGAGGTTTCGGCGGCGCTGGCGGAGTGGCTGACCCATCTGCGCGCGCTGGAGGGCGCGTCGGAGAACACGATCCGCGCCTATGGCGCGGATGTGGCGCGCTATCTGTCCTTCCAGGCGCGGCATCGCGGCGGCACCGANGGGGTGAAGGCGCTGGCGGCGCTGCCATCGTCCGACCTGCGGGCCTGGATGGCGCATGAGCGTGACCGCGACCTGGGGGCGCGGTCGCTGGCGCGGGCCTTGTCGGCGGTGAAGAAATTCACGGCCTGGGCGGCGGATCGGGTGGGCGCCGATGCCACGGCGGTCCTGTCGGCGCGCGGGCCGAAGCTGAAGCGGCGGTTGCCGCGGCCCCTGTCGGTGGACGGTGCAAGCGCCATGCTGGACGACGTGGGCGAGGGCGCGCGCCTGCCCTGGGTGGCGGCGCGCGATACGGCGGTGGTGACGCTGCTCTATGGCTCGGGCCTGCGGATTTCCGAGGCGCTGGCGCTGACCGGTGCCGACCATCCGCTTCCGCAAGTGCTGCGCATCCGCGGCAAGGGCGGCAAGGAGCGGCTGGTGCCGGTNGCGCTTACGGCGCGGGCGGCGGTGGCGGGCTATGTGGCCGTCTGCCCGCATGAGCTGACGCCGCGGGAGCCCTTGTTTCGCGGCGTGCGGGGCGGGGCGCTGAACCCGCGGCTGATCGCGCTGGCGATGGAGAAGGCGCGGGCGCGGCTTGGCCTGCTTACCAGTGCGACGCCCCACGCGCTGCGCCACAGCTTTGCCACGCATCTGCTNGGCGGCGGGGGCGATCTGCGCGCGATTCAGGAATTGCTGGGTCATGCCTCGCTTTCCACCACGCAAGGCTATACGGCGGTTGACGCAAGTTTACTGATGGAAGTCTATGAGCGGGCGCATCCCCGGGCCTGACCGGGGCGGAGTACAGGATGAAGCTTCGATACAAGGCCCTTGGGGTCCATCTGTTGACCGCGACCGGCGCGGTTCTGTCCATGCTGGCGATGCTGGCCGCCGTCGAGGGGCAGTGGAGCCTGATGTTCCTGTGGCTGGTCTGCGCCTTTCTGGTGGATGGCCTCGATGGCCCGCTGGCGCGGCGCTATGACGTGACGGCGAACTGGCCGACCTATGACGGGGTCCTGATGGACCTGATCGTGGATTACCTGACCTATGTGTTCATCCCGGCCTATGCGCTGTTCAAGTCGGGGCTGTTGCCGGGCTGGACGGGGTGGATCGCCATCATCGTCATCGTCTATGGCTCGGTCATCTATTTCGCGGATACGCGGATGAAGACCAAGGACAAGAGCTTCGCAGGCTTTCCGGCCTGTTGGAACATGGTGATCCTGGTGATGTTCGCGCTGAAGCCCTCGACCGGGGTGATCCTGGCCATCGTCATCCTGCTGACGGTGGCGATGTTCACCAACCTGAAGTTCATCCATCCGGTGCGTACCAAGCGCTGGCGCGAGGTATCGCTGCCGGTGGCGGCGGCCTGGGTGTTCTTTGCCGGTTGGGCGGCGCTGGTGGATTTCGACCCGGCGACCTGGGCGCATTGNGGGCTGGTGGCGACCTCGGTCTACCTCGCGCTGGCGGGGATTGCGCAGCAGATCGTGCCCGAGGCCCGTGTGAACCGGGTTTCGTGATCGCTTACAGCCGGGTGAGCATGACGCNCGCGACGATGGTGGCGGCGGCCAGGGCCTTGTCGCGCGTCATGCGCTCGCCGAAGGCCAGCCAGCCGATGAGCACGGCGAAGAGGATCGAGGTTTCGCGCAAGGCGGCGACCAGCGCGATGGGGGCGATGGTCATGGCCCAGACCGAGACCGCATAGGCGCCGTAGCTGGCGGNCGCGGCGATGAAGCCGTTCCGCCAGGAGCGGCGGTCTCGGGGCAGCACGTCGATGCCGCGGATGAGGATCGAGCCGATGGCGAAGGCCGAGCCGTCGGCGACGAAGACCCAGGCGACATAGGCCACGGCATCGCCCGAGACGCGGGCGCCCATGCCGTCGATCATGGTGTAGCAGGCGGTGGCGGCGGCCGAGCCGAGCGCGAAGGGCAGGAGTAAGCGGTTTTCACCGCGGGTGAAGACGCCGCGGGCCATCATCAGGATGCCGAGGCCAAGGACGACGATGCTNNTAGCATATTGCGCCGCCGTGATGCTGTCGGGCAGGGTCAGAAGGCCGACCAGCGTGACGGCGAGCGGNNCGGTGCCGCGGGCGATGGGGTAGACGCGGCTGAGGTCGCCGCGGTCATAGGCCAGCGTCAGGAAGGTCTTGTAGAAGAAATGCGTGGTGGCAGAGGCGGCGATCCACAGCCAGACCTGCGCCTCGGGCCAGGGACGCGTCAGGGCCACGGCCAGGCCAATGGGCACCTCGGCCACCGAGAGGATGACCATGGCGCCGAGCTNTGAGGTGCCGGTCTTGATCAGCGCGTTCCACAGCGCATGCAGGAAGGCCGCGGCGAGGACCGCGAGGAGGACGCCGAGGCTCACTTGGGGTGCCTGTCATGAAACTGTCACATGCGGCTTAGGCCGCGGCGCGCGGAAGGGCAAGGGGTGGCGCCTTGCGGACAGCGCCGGGGCGCTTCGCCCCGGACCCCAGAGAGTATTTGGGCAAAGAAGAAGCCGGGGCGTCAGGGGCGAGGGTCAGAGACCCAGGCGGTCGCGCATCGAGAACCAGGTCATGGCCAGCACCAGCAGCGGCCAGCGCAAGGCCACGCCGCCGGGGAAGCGGGGGCGGGGGAGCGAGGCCATGAGGTCGAAGCGTTCGGCCTGGCTTACCACGGCTTCTGCCAGGACCTTGTTTACGAGCGTGGCCATGGCGACGCCGTGGCCGGAATAGCCCGAGGCCGACAGCACGTTGCGGTGGGGCCGGATGAAGCAGGGCATGCGGTTCAGGGTGATGGCGAGGGTGCCGCCCCAGGCGTAGTCGATCTTCACGCCCTTCATCTGGGGATAGACTTCGAGCATCGGCTTGGACACCGTTTTCAGGATGTCGGGGAAATGCCAGCCATAGCTTTCGCCGCCGCCGAACAGGAGGCGGTTGTCTTCGGAGAGCCGCCAGTAGTTCACCACGAATTTCGTGTCGGCCACCGCCACGGGCTTGGACAGGATGTCCTTCGCCCGGTCGCCAAGCGGCTCGGTCGCCAGGATGAAGTTGTTGATCGGCATGACCCGTGCCGCCACCTCTTCTTCCAGGTGGCCGAGATAGCCGTTGGCGGCGAGGATGACATGGCTGCAAGTCACGGCGCCGTGGGCGGTTTCCACCACCGGGTGGGTGCCGTGGCGGATGTTCAGGACTTCCGAGGTCTCGTGGATGCGCGCGCNCTTGGCTGCCGCGGCGGCCAGGCCGATGGCGTAGTTCAGCGGATGGACATGGTAAGCGCCCCAGTCGATCTCGCCGCCCTTGTAGACGGGCGAGCCGATCAGTTTCTGGATGCCGTCGCGGTCCAGCGGCTCCAGCTGGTCATAGCCATAGTCGCGGTGGAGTTTCTCGGCATAGGCATGGGTGTCGCGGACCTCCGCCTCGGACCAGCAGGCATGGGCCACGCCGGGGTGGAAGGTGCAGGGCATGGCGTGGTCGCGGATCAGGTTGCGGACCAGGTCCTTCGCCTCTTCCGACAGGCGCCACAGCGCATGGGCGGCTTNCGCGGTAACCACTTTCTCCAGCCAGACCTGGTCCTGGCGCTGGCCAGAACCCACCTGGCCGCCGTTGCGGCCCGAGGCGCCGAAGCCGATGCGGTGGGCTTCCAGCACCACCACGTCAAAGCCGCGCTGCGCCAAGTGCAGTGCCGCCGACAGGCCGGTGTAACCGGCGCCGACGATGCAGACATCGGCCTTTTCCGCGCCTTTCAGCGCGGGGAAGGNGGCGAGGTCGGCGCGGGTGGCAGCGTAGTACGAGCCGGGGTAACNCCCGGCCGGGTCGTTCACATGCAGGAGGTTCATCGCCGCCTCACACGTTCAGAAGAAGGTGCTCGCGCTCCCAGGGGCTGATGACCTGGAGGAACTCCTTGTATTCGTTGCGCTTCACCGAGTCGTAGACCTTGATGAACTCGGGCCCCAGCACCTCGATCAGCGCCTGGTCCTCTTCCAGAAGGTCCAGCGCATCGCCCAGGTTCACCGGGATCTCGTCGCTGTCGATATAGGCTGAGCCCGAGAATTCCGGCCGCGCGCCCTTCTNTTCCATCAGCCCGAGATAGCCGCAGGCCAGCGTGGCGGCGATGCCGAGATAGGGGTTGCAGTCCATGCCGGGCAGGCGGTTTTCCACGCGCCGCGCCGAGGGGCCGGAGATCGGCACGCGCAGGCCCGTGGTGCGGTTGTCGCGGCCCCATTCCAGGTTGATGGGGGCGGCGAAGTCCGGGACATAGCGGCGGTAGCTGTTCACATAGGGTGCCAGCAGCGCGATGCCTACCGACAGGTGGTTCTGCAACCCGCCGATGAAGTCGAAGAAGGCGGNGGTTTCCACGCCCTTGGGACCGGAGAAGATGTTCTTGCCGGTCTTGGTATCGACCACCGAGGTGTGGATGTGCATGGCCGAGCCGGGCTCGCCCGCGATGGGCTTGGCCATGAAGGTGGCAAAGCAGTCGTGGCGCAGCGCGGCCTCGCGGATGAGGCGCTTGAAGAAGAACACGTCGTCTGCCAGACGGACCGGGTCGCCGTGGGCGAGGTTCAGCTCGACCTNGGTAAGGCCGCCTTCCTGCAGGATGCCGTCGATTTCCAGGCCCTGCGCTTCGGCGAAATCGTAGATGTCGTCGATGACCTTGCCGTATTCATCCACCGCCGACAGCGAATAGGCCTGCTTGTTTACGGCGCGGCGGCCGGTGCGGCCCATCGGCGGGATGACAGGCAGGTTGGGGTCGATGTTGCGCGCGGTCAGGAAGAATTCCATTTCGGGCGCCACGACCGGGGTCCAGCCCTGGTCATTGTAGAGTTTCACGATGCGGCGCAGCACGTTGCGCGGCGCGTAGGGCACCGGATTGCCCTCCTGGTCCTTGGCGTCGTGGATCACCTGCAAGGTCACGTCAGCCGTCCAGGGCGCGGCGGTGGCGGTGGTCCAGTCCGGTTCCAGGATCATGTCCGGTTCGGTGAAGGCGTCGAAGGGCTTGTCGGCCCATTCGCCGGTGATCGTCTGAAGGAAGATCGAGTTGGGCAGGAAGTAGTTGGTCTGCTTGGCGAATTTCGCGGCTGGCATCGCCTTGCCGCGCGCCACGCCGCANNTGATGTCGCCGATGATGCATTCCACTTCGTCCACACGGCGGTTGCCAATGTAGTCACGCGCCGCCTCGGGCAGCTGTTCAGTCCATTTGGACATGTGTCACACTATGGTTTGTAGTTGCCCCGGACCTCACGCCCGGGGTTCCTTGAAGAAGGCGGCGATCTTGGCCGCCATGGTCCGGTCCTGGATGGGTTCGGCCAGCCTCTCTGAGGCGGCCGCCATGACAGCTTCGGGGACCAGACCTTTGCNCCTGGTCTTCATCAGCCCATCCACGAATTCGGAGCGGAATTCGGGATGCGCCTGCACCGTCAGCGCGCGGGTGTCGTAAAGAAGCGCGGCATTGGCGCAGAATTCGTTGGTGGCAATGACTTTCGCGCCGGGCGGCACTTCTGTGACCTGGTCCCGGTGCCAGGCGTTCAGCGTCAGCTTCTCGCCCTGGAAATCGTAGTCGGTGGCGCCCACGGCCCAACCGTCGGCAAAGCGCTCGACCTTGCCGCCCATGGCCTGGGCCACGATCTGGTGGCCGAAACAGATGCCGACCACCGGCACATGCTCGGCAAAGGACTGGCGGATGAAATCTTCCAGCGGCGNGATCCAGGCATGGTCTTCGTAGACGCCGTGGCGCGAACCGGTGATCAGCCAGCCGTCGGCATCGTGAACCGAGGCCGGAAACTCGCCTTCGACCACCTTCCAGGTGCGGAAGGTGAAGCCGTGGCCGTCCAGCAGGCGGGCGAACATGTCGGGATAATCGCCGCTCGCGTCCTGAAGGGCGTCGGGGGCAAGGCCGGTCTGGAGAATGCCGATCAGCATGATGTCTTTTCGCGTTTCGCCCAAGGTAATGCCGCGCCCCGCTTCGGGCAAGAGGGACGCGGCGGCATTTGATCAAACCGGGGGCGTGCAAGATTTTTCGGCGAAAAATCTTGCACTTCACGCCCGGTCAGACGGTGTCGAGGTACAGCTCGACGCGCTCGCTTTCGGACAATTCGCCGATGTAGTGGTGTTCCTGGCGCTTGGTCTGCACCAGGTTGCGGATCAGTTCCGGGTGCAGGAAGTTCGGCAGCACTTCGGAATTCTCGAAGGCGTCGATGGCATGTTCCCAGCTATCCGGAATCTGCGCCAGATCGGGAAAGGCATAGGCGTTGCNCGCGATCGGGGNCGGCGGGTCCAGCTCGCGCTCGATGCCGTCCAGCGCGGCACCCAGGATGGTGGCGAGCATGAGGTAGGNGTTCACGTCGCCGCTTACCACGCGGTGTTCGATGCGCCGGGCCGAGGNGTTGTTTACCGGGATGCGGATTGCGGTGGTGCGGTTTTCATAGCCCCAGGCGATGGCGGTCGGCGCATGCTTGCCGGGCACCAGGCGTTCATAGCTGTTCTGGTGCGGCGCGAAGATCAGCGNTGAATCGGACATCGCGTTCAGGCAGCCCACGGCGTTGCGCATGATCGCGGTGCCCTTCGGGCCGCCCGAATCGAACACGTTGCGGCCGTCGCTGTCGATCAGGCTGAAATGGGTGTGCAGGCCCGAGCCGGAATATTCCGGGTAGGGCTTGGCCATGAAGCTGGCGGCAAAGCCGTGGCGGCGGGCGAGGCCCTTCACCAGCATCTTGAACAGCCAGGCATCGTCAGCGGCGCGCAGGGCGTCGTCGCAATGCATCAGGTTCACCTCGAACTGGCCGAGGCCGGTTTCCGAGGTCGAGGTGTCGGCCGGGATGTCCATCGCCTCGCAGGCGTCGTAGAGGTCGGTGAAGAAGGTGTCGAAGGCGTCCAGCGCGCGGATCGACAGCGTCTCGGCCGCCTTGCGGCGCTTGCCCGAGCGCGGCGAGGGCGGAACCTGCAGCGTCTTGCCCGAATCGTCGATCAGGAAGAATTCCAGTTCCATCGCGCAGACCGGCGTCAGGCCGCGGGCCTTGAAGCGGTCGACCACGGCGCGCAGCGCGTGGCGCGGGTCGCCTTCATAGGGCTGGCCGTTTTCGCGGAACATCCAGATCGGCAGCAGCGCGGTCGGCGCTTCCAGCCAGGGCATCGGCATGAAGCCGCGTTCGGTGGGCTTCAGGATGCCGTCGGCATCGCCCTGTTCAAAGACCAGCGGGCTGTCGTCGATATCCTCGCCCCAGATGTCGAGGTTCAGGACAGAGAAGGGGAAACGGGTTCCATCCTTCACCACCTTGTCGGCAAATCGTGCCGGGATGCGCTTGCCGCGCGCCTGTCCATTGAGGTCCGCCGCCGCCACACGGATCGTGCGCACGTCGGGGTGCTTTCTCAACCAGTCCTTCATCATGTCAAATCAGGCCGGGGCACGGGTAGCACGGCCCGAAGGCCAGGCGGACCATGCCCTTGGTCCATTCCCCTTGTTGATCTCCCTCCCGCCGCGCCCCTGTTGCACGAGGTGTCTTCCGACGGGTCCGGGCGGGTGCCCGGATAATTTGATCAAAAGTAGCCTACTACCGGAGGGCCCTTGGACGCAAGCGGATTCTGCTTTGCTGGTTCGAGGGCAGGTAACGGTTCAGATACTTGTTCACGCGGCCGAAGACCCAGGTGATGAACAGCGTGATCAACACGAAATAAAGGCCGATGATCGGGTAGGGGATGAAGGGGTTGAAGGTCTTGTCGGCGAAGTAGTTGGCGTAATAGAGCGCGTCGCCCATCTGCCGGAACGCCGGGAAGCTGGCAAAGAAGGCCAGCGTCGTGGCGTGGAACATGAAGATCGCCTCGTTGGTATAGGCGGGCCAGCCCAGGCGCAGCATGGTGGGCCACTGGATGCGGATGAACTTCTTCCAGCCGGTGATGCCATAGGCCTCGGCGGCCTCGAGGTCGCCCTTGGGGATGGAGCGCAGGGCGCCGTAGAAGATTTCGGCGGCATAGGCGCCGGTGTTGAGGAACATCACGAACAGCGCACCGGCCCAGGCCTTGGTTGTCCAGGCGGTGGCGACGGTGATGCCGAAGACGTTGATACCGGTCTTGGGCAGAAGCACCAGGGTTTCATAGGCGATGAAGAACTGGATGAAGAGCGGCGAGCCGCGGAAGACGAAGACATACCATTCCGCCTTGCGCAGCAGCGCACTGGGCGAGGCCTTGGCGAGCGCCAGCGCATTGGACAGGAAGAAGCCGAAGAACAGTGCCAGCACGCCGAAATAGAAGTTCCAGATCAGGCCCGAGCCGATCAGCGTGAATTGCTGGCACAGCGTGAAATCGGTCTTGGGCAGCAGCTGTTCGCCGATGCCGATGGAGCGCAGGCCATAGGCCTGGACGGTTTCCCAGCAGGTCATGGTCATGCCGCGGCCCTCCGCATGGCTTCGCTTACGGCGGTGGCCTGGCCCTTGGACAGCCTGGCCGACAGCCGACCAAGCGCGATTTCGCTGAGCCGGGTCATGAGCAGGTAGAAGACCAGGAGCACGAGGAAGTAGTAAAGCCGCCAGTCGCCATGCGGGTATTCATAGGCCTGGGTCTTGGACCCGCCCAGTTCCTTGGCGAAATAGACGATGTCCTTGACCCCCAGCAGGAACAGAAGCGGCGTGGCCTTGATGAGGATCATCCACAGGTTCGACAGGCCGGGCAGGGCATAGACCCANCATCTGCGGCACCAGGATGCGGCGGAAGACCTGGCGATGCGACATGCCATAGGCCTCGGCGGTTTCNNGCTGGGCGCGCGGCACCGAGTTCATCGCGCCGTAAAGGACGTTGGCGGTGAAGGCGCCGAAGACGATGGCAAAGGTGACGACGGCCAGGGTGAAGCCATAGGCCTGGTGGATGAAGGGCGAGGCGGTGGCGGCGGGCACCTTGGCCGCGGGGCAGACGCGGAATTCCAGCCCCTGCCAGGGCCAGGGCGTGCCCGAGGGGCAGACCGCGAGGAATTTCAGGTATTCGACGACCTGATCCAGCACGATCACGAAGAACATGAAATAGACGATGTCCGGGATGCCGCGCACCATGGCGATGTAGATGCGCCCGGCCCAGTGCAGCACCGGATTGTGCGAGCGCGCCGCGGTGGCGCCGACGAAGCCGAAGGCGATGGCGATGGGCGCGGTGACGGCCAGAAGCACCAGCACGGTGCCGAAGGACCAGTAGAAGGCAACATGCTTGCCGGAGGTCAGGTAGCAGAAAAGCCATTGCAGGCCTTCAAGCGTCTTCGGCTCGGCGCAGGAGGAAAACATCGGCAAAATCCCGGAGGGCGGTCAGCGGATAGAGGAAGGGCGGGGCCAGTCCAGCCCCGCCCCGGAAGGATCAGCAGCCTTCCTTGCCCTTTTCACCCCAGACGAGCGGCGAATCCGGGCCGAAATACTCCGGCTTGGTGATCATCGCATCCAGCGAGCCGTCGCATTTCATCGACTTGATCGCCGCGTCGAACTTGGCACGCAGCTCGGCATCCGACTTGCGGAACGCCATGCCGACGCCGCCGCCGATCATCTCGGTCTGGTCAAGCAGCACCAGCGTGCCGCCCGATTCGTCGGCGATGGGCTTCAGGTAGTCGCTGTCGGCCAGCACCGCGACCGCTTCGCCGTTCTTCACGGCGGCGACGGTTTCTTCCGGCGTCGCGTATTCGACCAGCGTCATGCCGTTTTCGGCCACGAAGGCGGCCTGGATGGTCGAGGTCTGGGCCGCGACCGGGCCGGATTTCAGGTCGGTATCCTTGGCCAGGGCCAGATAGGCCGACGGCGTGGGCTGCAGGTAGCCCTGGCTGAAATCGACGATCTCGGCGCGTTCCGGCGTGATCGACATGCCGGCGATGATGACGTCGTAGTTGCCCGACTGCAGGTTCGGGATGATCGAATCCCACTCGTTCGTGGTCCAGGTGCAGTTCAGGTGGCGCGCTTGCACAGCTCGTCGCCGAATTCGCGTTCGAAACCCGCCACTTCACCGGCGTCGTTGATGAAGTTGTAGGGAGGGTAGGCGCCTTCGGTGCCCAGACGGACGACATCCTGGGCGAAGGCGGCACCGGCCGACAGGCTGGCCAGCGCGGTGGCAAGAAGCAGTTTCTTCATGGGTAGCTCCCGGTTGGTTATTGTGTTTGTCAGTCTAATGTCAGGCCGTGGCGGAAAGGAAGCCGCGCAGGCGCTCGGTCTGGGNGTTGCCGAACAGCCGTTCGGGCGGGCCTTCCTCTTCGATCTTGCCCTTGTGCAGGAAGACGACGTGGTCGGAGACATCCGCCGCCAGCCGCATGTCATGGGTGACAAGGATCATCGTGCGCCCCTCTTCGGCCAGCGCCTTGATGACCTTGACCACTTCCTGTTCCAGTTCCGGGTCCAGCGCCGAGGTGGGTTCGTCGAACAGAAGCGCGCGGGGTTCCATGCACAGGGCGCGGGCGATGGCGGCGCGCTGCTGCTGGCCGCCCGACAATTGCGCTTACCAGGCATCGGCCTTGTCGCCGATGCCGACCTTTTCCAGATAGCCGCGCGCGGTCTTTTCCACCTCGGCCGGGTCGCGCTTCAGCACCGTCACCGGCGCTTCCATCACGTTTTGCAGGATGGTCAGGTGGGACCACAGGTTGAACTGCTGGAACACCATGGATAGGTTGGTGCGGATGCGCGTGACCTGGGCCTTGTCGGCCGGATGCTTACCAAGGCCGGTGCCGCGCCAGTGGACCGCCTCGCCCTCGAACAGGATTTCGCCGTCCTGGCTGTCTTCCAGAAGGTTGCAGCAGCGCAGAAGCGTGGACTTGCCCGAACCGGACGAGCCGATCAGCGAGACGACGTGACNCCTGGGGGCCACCATGTCCACGCCCTTCAGCACTTCAAGCTGGCCATAGCTTTTGTGCAGGTTGCNGATCTGGATGACGGGGGTGTCCCCGCCGTCGGTCGGTGTTGATGCGTTCACGGCGTTCCGCCTGTTGTCCCTGTCGGTCGCCTCATACTCTGCAAGTCCCGCCGCTTTGCAACGCTCTTTCAGCGGAAAAGGCCGGATGGCTGCGCGGAATGCTCAATGACCTTGCGCATATTGCGCAGGCGAGGGCGGAAGCGGCAGGTCCAGGTAGGCGGCGACCGGAATCGCCACCAGCCCCTTCAGGCACAGCGTGTCACGGTCTTTGGGGGNCAGGGCGGCGATGGCTGCGGCCACGGCGGCGAAGAGCGCGGGCGCGTCGGCCCCGGCGCGCGAGATCAGGGGCAAGCCGGGGGTGGGGGCGGTCAGGCCCACCACGCGGACCTCGGCGGCGGCAGGCTCCCACCGTTCCAGCAGGCGCCATGTCACGGCATCCAGCGCGGCAAGGTCGGCGCGGCCCTCGGCCACGGCCAGAAGCGACAGGCGGTGGCCGCCGGTTTCCAGCACTTCGCCGAAGCGGAAGCCAAGGGCAGCGGCATGGGCCAGCGGCGCGGCCCAGCCCGATTGCGACAGGCCGTCGTTGTAGGCGAGCCGCGCCCCGGCGAAGGCCGGGGCCTCGCGGTCGCGGCGGGCGACGAAGACGGATCGGTAATGGCCGGGCGGGCAGCCCTCGACCCCGTAATCCGGCGTGCCGATCAGGGTGACGCGGTCGTGCAGGCGCGCGCGGAACGGCAGCCCGCAGGTCTGCGACAGCACCAGGTCGGGCGAGGTCCAGCTTACCATGTAGGCCAGGTCGCCGCGGGTCAGCGCGTCGGGCGCGGCGATGCCGCGGGCGCGCAGCCCGTCGCGGATGAGCGACCAGAGCCGGTCGTTGGCCGCCGCCGTCTCGGCACGGTCGTACATGCCGAGGGCGGCGATCATGCCTTTCCGCCCGCTGGCGGGCCAGGGCGGATCTGACATCCGTCAGGCCCAGAAGGTTGGCGACCAGCCGCATCAGGCGGTCTTCCTCGGCATCGCGGCCGCCATCGGCCAGCGTGACCGACCACAGGGCCTCCATCAGTGCGCCGCGGTCTTCGGGGGCGGTGGCGGCCTTCAGGGCGCGGGTGAAACGCACGGTGTCGGGGGCCTGGGCCTCCAGATCCTCGGCCTCGGCGCGCAGGCCCGCGGCCTGGAAGGGCGAGAGATGGTGGCGTTCGGCCAGGATGCGGTCGATGCGCTCCATCTCTTCGGCGGCATAAGTGCCATCGGTGCGGGCGGCGCGGACCAGAAGCGCCGCCAGCGCCAGGCGCGCGTCGGGTTCGGGCAGGCGGTCGGGGGCGGGGGCCAGAAGGCGGCGCAGGATATGGTCGATCATGGGGGACCATAAGCGCGCGGTCCGGCGCTGCCAATGCGCGCTGCGGACTGTTGATGCCGATGTGAGCGTTTCAGGCAGCCGGAACGGTGATGCGGCCTTCGGCGATGCGCACCGCCGTTCCGGCAACGCGCACTTCGGTGAGGCCCTTGGCATCGGCGCAGATGGTCAGGCCGATGTCGGAGCGGCGCCCCATTTCGACGCCCTGGCGCAGGGACAGCCGGGTTTCGCCGGGTGCGATGGCCCCGGCGGCCAGAAGCTGCGCCGCAAGGATGGCACTGGCCGAGCCGGTGGCGGGGTCTTCGGGGATGCCGGCGGTGGGCGAGAACATGCGGGCGCGGAAGTCCACATCCTCGCCGGGCGTGTAAAGATAGGCGCTGTCCACGCCCGCCGCCTGCATCAGCGCCGACCAGTGCGGCTCGATCGGGCGCGCGCGGCCCAGGGCGGCGAGGCTGGCCAGGGGCACATACAGAAAGCGCGGGCCGCCCTGCCAGATGGCGGGGCGGTGCGCGGCGAAGCCGAGGTCGGCGGGGGCAAGGTCCAATGCGCGGGCGATCAGGGCCGGATCGGCGCTGCCGGGTGCGGCATGGGGCAGGACCGGGGCGGTGAATTCCGCGGTGATGCAGCCCATGGCGCGTCGGATGCGCACGGGGACGAGGCCTGCCTCTTCCTCCAGCACCAGCGTGGTTTCGAAATCGCCGGGACCGTGGTCGGTTTCCGCCAGCAGGATGGCGCAGCCGATGGTGGGGTGGCTTACGANAGGAATTTCGGCGGTGGGAAAGAAGATGCGGACCCGCGCGCGATGCGCGGGGCGCGGCGGCTGCACGAAGATCGTCTCGGACAAGTTGAATTCACGCGCGATGGTCTGCATCTGCGCGGGCGTCAGGCCGCCCGCCTCCAGCACCACGGCCAGCGGGTNGTTTACGAAGGGGCGGTCGGTGAAGACATCAAGCGTGTGGAAGGGCAGCATCGCGGGGCCTATTCAGAGCGCGTTGAAGATCGCCGTCAGCCGCTTCGCCTCGTCCTCCAGCCCCCAGGGCGGGTTGATGACGAACATGCCCGAGCCGGTCATGCCATGGCCTTCACGGGCGGGCGGAAAGCGGACCTCGTGGCGCAGGCTGCCGGGATGGGCCTCTTCCAGTGCCCGAAGCATCCGGGCGTGGGGCGACCCGGTCAGCAGCGGATACCACAGCATGATCACGCCCACGTTCCACTTGCGCGCCACCTGGCCGATGACCTTGGGCACCGTCTCGTAATCGGTCTTCACCTCCCACGAGGGGTCGATCAGCATCAGCCCGCGCCGCGGCGTGGGCGGGGTCAGCGCCAGCGCGGCCTTCAGCCCGTCCTCGCGGCGGACATGCGCGCCCCAGGGCGCCATCACCTTGACCAGCGCGGCATGCTCCTGCGGGTGCAATTCGCACAGGTGCATCACGTCCCCGTCGCGCAGGGCGGGGGCGGCGATCAGGGGCGAGCCGGGATAGGCATTCGGCCCGAAGAGCGCGCGCTCCTCGGCCAGGCGGCGGCGGTAAGGATGGCCGACCGGAAAGCGGTCTTCGATGCGGAAGACGCCAGCCGCGGCCTCGCCGGTCTTCAGCGCCTCGGTGCCGCCCAAGTCATAGAGACCCCGCCCGGCATGGGTCTCGATATAGGACATCGGCTTGTCCTTGGCGGTCATGTAGTCCAGCGCCACCGCCAGAAGGGCGTGCTTCTGGACATCGGCGAGGTTTCCGGCGTGGAAGGCGTGCTGATAGGAAAGCATGCCCCCCATAGCGGTTGGGCGCCCTGCCGCCAAGCCGGTTGCCGCCCTGCGCAGGACATTGCAGGACGCGCCGGGCTGGCTAGGATGGTGCATGATCAGATCGCGCGTTCTTCCTTTCCTGTGGTTCCTGCCAGTGGCGGCAGTGCTGGCCCTGCTGCCGGTTCCCGGCGACGCCTTCGATGGCGCGGCGTTCAACCCCGATGGCCTGCGGCTGGACCCGCGTCTGGGCATCGTCCATGTCGGCGCGCAGTATCCCGACCGTCGCGCACAGGGTGACATGCTGGTGTACGGCGCTGAAGCGGCCGCCGCGCTTGGGTTCTCGACCATCGAGGTTTTCCTGGACCCGCGCATCTGCCGGGGCGAACGACAGGACGATGCCGGGCAGCCTGTACCAGACCGGGAAATACTGCCGCCCGGATGCGCCGCGCGCATGGCGGCGCGCGACCTGCAAACGCTGGCGGCACAGCCGGATTTTGCCGCGGTCTTCGCCGATCCGGCCTTTCGCCGCATCGTGCTGACCTTCGATCCGCTGGACCCGCGGGCGGCGAACCAGTCGCAGATCTCGAAACTGGACGCCGATTGGGCGCCCGATCAGCTGGAACGGCTGAAGGCCGAGGTGCGGGGCCTGGCCGCATATCTGGCCCGGACCTATTCCGGCACCGGCAAGACCTTCGTGTTGTCGGCACCGTCCGAGATGGACTGGCACCTGACAGCCACCGGGGCCACCGCGGCGGCTGTGACCGGGGCGAGGCGACCTGTGCCACGCTGGATGCGAACCCGCAGGCGGTGCGCAATACCATCGCCTATCTGAACGCCATCCATGACGCCATTGCCGAGGGCGTGGCCGCCGTTGGCACGCCGGAGGGCGTCAGCCTGTTGCAGGCCTGCGAAGTGAACTTCGTCATCCGCACCGCGCCGGGCCAGAAGACCGGGTTGACGGAAGTGATCCCCAACACCTCTTGCGACCTGGTGGCCTGGTCGGCGCATGAGGCGTTTCGCGAGATCGACGCGCAGGCCGCGTTGAATGCAAAGCTGCAGCGGGCCGGGAAGGCCGCCAGCGATCCGCGCTTTGCGCCGCATCCCGAGGACCTGATGCTGGAGGGGCTGGAACGCATCGCGGCCCATCCGCCCAAGGGCAAGGCCAAGGGTCACAGGGACATCTTCATCGGCGAGATCGGCTTCAAGGAAAACCACGACGATCTGGACGCTTTCCTGGCCACGCTGCGCGCGACGCTGGACTGGGGGTGTGGTCATCGACCTGTGGGAGCTGTTCGACAACAGTTGCAGGGTCTTTGACCCCAGCCCCGCGCAGGCCGAGGGAAAGAAGGCCTGCAAGGGGTTCTGGCTGCTGAAGCCGGGGCAGGGGCCGTATGGGCTGGCGCCCGGTGCGCTGCTGGAAGCGCTGTACCGCGACTTCTCGGTGCCGGGCTGAAGCGACTGTCGGGTTCGCGACCCCGTGGTCGCTCTTCCGCCTTGGCGCGGAAGGCGGTATTCAGGGGCGACCCCGGCACGAGATCGGGTCAGTTCCCAGAGCAGAACCGGATTCCAGATGACCCCCGTTCCCGCCTTGCCATCCACCTTGTCGCCTTTGCCGCCGCCATCGGCCTTGCCGGTGCCGCCCTGGCCGAAACGCCGCCGAACATCGTCTATATCGTCGCCGACGACCTGGGCTATGCCGATACCGGCTATCAGGGCTCGCGCACCATCTCGACCCCGGCGCTGGATGCGCTGGCAGCCACGGGCGCCCGGCTGACGGATTTCTATGTCCAGCCGATGTGTACGCCCACGCGCGCCGCGCTGATGACCGGGCGCTATCCGCTGCGCTATGGCCTGCAAACCGGGGTGATCCCCGGCGCCGGGCTGTACGGCATACCGCTGGAAGAACAGCTGCTGCCGCAGGTTCTGCAACAGGCGGGCTATCAGACGGCCATGGTCGGNCAATGGCACCTTGGCCATGGCTCGGCCGAGTACTGGCCGATGCAGCGCGGCTTTGACAGCTTCTATGGCGCGCTGGTGGGCGAGATCGACCATTTCGACCATGCCTCGCATGGTGTGCCCGACTGGTATCGCGGCAACGAGCCCGCCACCGACGAAGGCTATGACAATATCCTGTTCGCCGACGAGGCGGTGAAGGTGATCGAGGCGCATGATCCGGCGAAGCCCCTGTTCCTGTACCTGGCCTTCACCGCGCCGCACACGCCCTATCAGGCGCCCGAGGACTGGCTGGCGAAATACCCCGGCATCGCCGATCCCAATGCCAAGGCTTATGCCGCCATGGTGTCGATCATGGACGATGGCGTGGGCCGCGTGGTGAAGGCGCTGGAGGACAAGGGCCTGCGCGACAACACGCTGATCATCTTCCATTCCGACAATGGCGGCGTGGCCGATGCGATGTTCGCGGGCGACACCAAGGTCGAGGGTGGGCTGCTCGTCGAACGCGCGCTGCGCGACGGCAAGGGCACGCTGTACGAGGGCGGCACCAAGGTGGCGGCGGTGGTCAACTGGCCGGGCCATGTGAAGGCCGAGCCGGTGGACGGGCTGATCCATGTCGTGGACATGCTGCCGACGCTGGCCGGTCTGGCCGGGGCCAAGCCCGCGGGCCAGCCGCTGGATGGGCGCAACGTCTGGGGCACCATCGCCAACGGCGAGGCCTCGCCGCGCAGCGAGATCGTCTACAACGTCGATCCGCTGGCGGGTGCCCTGCGCGACGGCAACTGGAAGCTGGTCTGGAAGGCGGCGCTGCCGCCCAAGGTCGAGCTGTTCGACCTGCTGGCCGATCCGTTCGAGACCACGGACCAGGCCATGCAGAACCCCGATGTGGTGAAGCGCCTGCAGGCCCGCATCATCGACCTGGCCACCCAGATGGCGCCGCCGCAGCTGATCGCCGAGGCGATCCGGCTGACCTTCTATGCCGCGCCGGTGACCGGCGATCCCTCGGTGCTGTTCGGCCAGGGTGATTGAGCGGTGGCCGTCCGGGTCCCCCAAGGGACCCGGCGGGCAGGCAGGATCAGGCCGCCAGCCTACGCGACAGGCGCGGGCCGGTTGCCGGGCGCACCAGGAAGCCGCGGCGTTCATAGAAGGCGCGGGCGGCCTCGTTCCCCTCGGCGGTGCCGACGGTGACCCAGGCGCAGCCCTGGCGCCGGGCATGGGCGACGGCGGCCTCGATGGTAAGCTNGCCGGTGCCTAGGTTGCGGTCGTCGTCGCGGACATAAAGATGATGCAGGTCCATGCCGCGCAGCCCGTTCTGCAATTGCGCCAAGGGCATCAGCGCGGCATAGCCCATCAGGCCCTGCGGGCCATCGGCCACCAGCACGGTCAGCCAGGGCGTGGACGAGAAGACATCGCGTTTCAGGTCGGCCTCGGTGACGGCCGGGCTGTCGCCGTGATGCAACGCCAGGGCGCGCACCATGGACAAAAGGGCCGGAAGATCCTCGGGCCGGGCGGTTCGGATGGTGGGGCGGGTCATTCGGTTGTCCTTTCGGGGGTCTTGTGCCGCGAGGGAGCCGAACGAAAAGCCGCCTCGCGGCGGCTTTTCGGGTCACATGATCCAAGGCCGCCTGTCAGGGATAGGCGGTAAAGTACCAGCGGGCGGCCGAAGCCAGGGTGGTCATGCGGATCATGGCGCGTTGCGTGCCACGAAGCGGGGCAGCGGTCAAGGGCGTTCGGTCAGTTCGAGGGCGGCCCGAACCCGGCAATCGTCATGTCATAGGCGGCGGTCGAGGTGCGGAACACCCCACNACGGGAATTCCCGAAATCGAGGATCAGGACCACGACATAGGTCCAAAGCCCGATCAGCACGACCGACAGAAGGACATGGGGCCGCCCGACAAAACCGAGTTGGAAGCCCACGACGAAAATGCCGACGAAGACCAGGCTCAACAGCAGATAGGTCAGTTGAATGGGCATCTGGTTGCTGACCGCCAGCCGTTCCGACGTGGTCATGTCGAAGGCATGATTGACCGCGTTCATCAGCGAGCTCGCCACCGGATCGGGCCGGGCACGGACCAGCGAGGTCACTTCGGACCAGATCGTGGTCTGCAAGCCGCCGATCTGGGAGGCAACCTCTTCGATCCGGGGATCCATCGCATCCAGAAGCAGGGAATCGCGGCGCAGTCCGATGTAGGTTTCGAACAATGCGGCAATGGCCTCACCCTCGGCTCCGCCGACGGCCTTTGCCTGAAGCCAGGCTGTGCCGATGGCATTGGCCTCTTCCTTGCCCTCGTCGCGGCGTTCCTGCATCCGGGTCGAGGCGAAGGACAGGGTCAGGGCCAGGACGAAAGCCGTCAGGGCGAGGATCGCGCCGGAAACCAGCTTGGCGCCCTCGGTCGGCTCGTTGCCATTGCGGACACGGCGGCGGCCGCTTGCATAACCGAAGAGGTACAGGCCGACGGCAACGGCGAAGAGAAGGCCGGTGAGGGCCCAGATGTTCCACAGGGCAAGCTCGATCAGACCCAGGCGCATGATGTCTCCGGCAGCGGATTTCCCCGGACGCTAGGGCGACCCGTGCTTAAGCGCGCAATCCCCCGGTGCCGAAGGTCAGCGTCCGTCTTCCGCTTACCGCATCGCCAGCCAGATCAGCGCGCCTACCAGCACCAGGAAGGGAAGCATGGCCAGGTTCACCGCCTGCCAGTAAGCCTGCACCGAGCCGCCCGAGCAGTTCATCAGCCCGCCCGAGGCGAAGGAGGCGACGGTGACGCCGCCGAACAGCACCATGTCGTTCAGGCCCTGCAACCGGCCACGTTCGGCCGGGGTCTGCTCGCCCGTCAGCATGGTGGTGGCGCCGATGAAGGCGAAGTTCCAGCCGATGCCCAAGAGGACCAGCGCGACGAAGAAGTTTGCCAGGTCCACGCTTACCATCGCCACCGCCCCGGCGCTTACCAGGATCACCAGGCCGATGGTCACCGTGCGCTCGATCCCGATGCGGGCGATGATGCTGCCGGTGAAGAACGAGGNGGCGAACATCGCCAGCACATGCGCGCTGACGACATCGGCGGCATCGGATTTCTGAAAGCCGCAGCCCACCACGGCCAGAGGCGAGGAGGTCATCACCAGGTTCATCAGCGCATAGGCCACGGTGGCGCAGATCATCGCCACGGCGATGCGCGGGCTGCGCAACAGCTCCAACCGGCTGCGCCCGGTCGGNNGTCCTGCGGCGGGCGGTCGGGGGCGGGNGATGTCGAGGAAGGCGAACAGCCAGACCCCGCCCAGGTTCAGCGCGATGACGGCCAGATAGGTGGCGAGGAACGGGATCACCATGGCTTCGGCCGTGGTCTTCACCAGGATGTTGGCGATGACCGCGGCGAAAAGGCCGCCTGCCGTCACCCAGCTGATGGCCTTTGGACGGAAGGCCTCGGACGCGCTGTCGGCGGCGGCAAAGCGGTAGAAGCCCTGCGCGCTTTGGTAGAATCCGGTGGCAAAGCCGCCAAGGCACAGAAGCAGGAACGACCCGTTCATCAGCCCAAGCGCGCCGAGGGCCGCGCCAAGCGCGCCACCCATGGCGCCGACCACAAAGCCCGTGCGCCTACCAAAGCGCTGCATCAGCGCCGACAAGGGCGTCGCTGCGGTCATCGACCCCAGCACGGTGCAGGAAATCGGCAGCGTGGCCCAGCAGGCATTGGGGGCCAGGCTTTGCCCGGCCAGACCGGCGATGGTGAAGATCATCGACATCTGCGCGCCCATCACCGCCTGGGCGGCAACCAGCACCGCCACGTTGCGGCGGGCAAGACGATCATCGGGTTGCGCGGGATCGGGGATTGCATGGGCCATCTTAGCAGCGTTAGGCGAGGGCAGGGGCAGGGGCAAGGGGAGAGCCGCGTGACCATCGGGCGCATCATCGAAGGGCAGGACTGCGTGGCCGAAGGCGCGGCCTGGCTTGCCGCCCGCGAGCCNACCTTTGCCCGTGCGCTGGAGGCGACCGGCCCCTGGCCGCTGCGCCGCCAGCCGGACGGATTCGCGGCGCTGATGGAGGCGATCATCGGCCAGCAGGTTTCGGTCGCCTCGGCGCGGGCGATCCGCGACCGGGTGGCGGCGGCGGGATTCCTGGGTAGCGGNGTGGCGGCGGCGTCCGAAGATGATCTGCGCGCCGTGGGGCTGAGTTACCGNAAGGTGCGCTATGCGCTGGCGCTGGCGCGGTCNGGGGTGGATTTCGAAGGGCTGCGCGACAGGCCGGACGACGAGGTGGTGGAAATCCTGGTGGCCCTGCCGGGCATCGGGCGGTGGACAGCGGAAATCTACGCGATGTTTGCGCTTGGCCGCGCCGATGTGATGGCCGCAGGCGATCTGGCGCTGCAAGAAGGGGCGCGGCTGTTGTTCGCCCTGGACGCCCGGCCCACCGAACGCGCGCTGCGGCAGTTGGCCGAGGCCTGGTCACCCTGGCGCGCGGTTGCGGCGCGNGGGGCTGTGGGCCTATTACCGCGTGGCCAAGGGCCGGGAAGGGATATCATGACGCGCGCACTGGACTTCGGACGGAAGGGCCCGGCTTCGGGCGTGACGAAAAGCCTGGTGGTCTTCCTGCATGGCTATGGCGCCGATGGCGCCGATCTTCTGGGCCTGGCCGACCCGCTGGCGCCGCACCTGCCCGACACGATGTTCCTGGCGCCGGACGCGCCCGAACCCTGTGTCGGCAATCCCTTCGGCCGCCAGTGGTTCCCGATCCCCTGGCTGGACGGCTCCAGCGAGGCCGCGGCCGCGGCGGGGCTGGAGGCTTCGGCGGCCGACCTGAACGCCTTCCTGGACGCAAGGCTGGAGGAAGAGGGGCTGTCGCCGCGTGCGCTGGCGCTGGTGGGGTTTTCGCAAGGCGCGATGATGAGCCTGCATGTGGCGCCCCGGCGCCCGGAAGCGGTGGCGGGGATCGTGGCGATCTCGGGCCGGTTGCTGCGGCCCGAACTTCTGGCGCAAGAGGCCGTGGTCAAGCCGCCGGTTCTGCTGGTTCACGGCGATGCCGACCCGGTGGTGCCCTTCGAAGACATGGGNCCGTGCCTAAGCAACGCCCTGGTGGCGGCGGGCTTCGAGACCTATGGCCATGTCATGAAGGGCACCGGCCACGGCATCGCGCCGGACGGGCTGTCGGTGGCGCTGAGCTTCCTGAAGGACCGGCTGCCGGGCTGATCCTTCTTCTTTGAGCAAATACTCCGCAGGGGAGGCCCGGCCCCGGCCGGGCCGGGGCTGCGAAGCCCCTACAACCGGCCTACCCGCGCCTCGGCCAGAAGGTGGACGCGGATGGCCGAGGCGAGGCCCTCATCGCCGCGGCGGGCGGCGTCGATCCGCGCGGCAAGCGCGTTGACGGTCATCCNCCGCGCGGCGGCCAGCGCGACGAGCGCCTCCCAGAATTCGGGTTCCAACGACACCGAGGTGCGGTGGCCAGAGAGCGTGAGCGAGTGCTTTTCGGGGCGGGTGGTCATGAAGGCAAACTCCTTCGAAGGAATTTGCAAATTTCTTCGAAGAAATTTGCCTCGGGGTGATCAGCGCAGCAGCAGGACCGGTTCGGTGTTGCAGAAAATCACGAAATNGGTAGCGTTTTCAACCACCCGGAAGCCGCGGCGATGGACCTCGCGCAGGAACCTGTCGCGTCCCACCAACCGCTCCACGTCTTTCACCTGCCGCCGGACGATCCCGCCTTCGGCTACCGTCCGGGCCGAAAAGAGCTGGACGAGCCAGCGGTCGGGCGTGATGGGGGCGGGCAATCCATTCATGCCCGCAGTCTCGCCCGTCAGGGTTAACGAACGGCTAATCTCCCTCGCGCCGATGCCCTCCAGATCGCGGGCGGCCTTCTCCGCCCGCGCCTGCTGCAGCTCCCGTTCGGCCCTGGTCCGGCCGAACTTCGCGGCGTTCTCGTCACCTTCGCGCGGGCGGCCTTGCGGGCCGCCTGCTTTCGCCTGGCGAAGGTTGACGATCTCGGCCATCAGCCCTTCGGTCCGATCATGTCCTCGGGGCGCACGATGCGGTCGAAGGTTTCGCCGTCGACATAGCCAAGGGCGACGGCTTCCTCGCGCAAGGTGGTGCCGTTCTTGTGCGCGGTCTTGGCGACCTTGGTGGCGGCATCATAGCCGATGGTGGGCGCCAGCGCCGTCACCAGCATCAGGCTTTCCTTCATCAGCTTGTCGATACGCGCGGTGTTCGCCTGTGTGCCCACCACCATGTTGTCGGTGAACGACCCCGCCGCGTCGCCCAGAAGCTGCATGGATTGCAGCACGTTGTAGGACATCATCGGGTTGTAGACGTTCAGCTCGAAATGGCCCTGGCTGCNCACGAAGCCCACGGCGGCGTCGTTGCCCATGACATGCGCACAGACCATGGTCAGCGCCTCGGCCTGGGTCGGGTTCACCTTGCCCGGCATGATCGACGAGCCCGGCTCGTTTTCCGGCAGGATCAGCTCGCCCAGACCCGAGCGCGGACCCGAGCCCAGAAGACGCAGGTCGTTGGCGATCTTGAACAGGCTTGCCGCCACCGTCTTCAGCGCGCCCGAGAACATCACCATGGCGTCATGCGCCGCCAGGGCCTCGAACTTGTTGGGCGCGGTGACGAAGGGCAGGCCGGTGATTTCTGCAATCGCCGCAGCCACGCGCTTGTCGAAGCCCACCTTGGTGTTCAGCCCGGTGCCGACGGCGGTGCCGCCCTGCGCCAGTTCATAGATGTCGGGCAGGCAGGCCTTCACGCGGGCAATGCCCTTGTCCACCTGGGTGGCATAGCCGGAAAATTCCTGGCCCAAGGTCAGGGGCGTGGCATCCTGGGTATGGGTGCGGCCGATCTTGATGATGTCCTTGAACTCGGCCGACTTGGCCCACAGCGCCGCGGACAGCTTTTCCAGGCCGGGGATCAGCACGTCGCGCGCCTGCATGCCGATGGCGACATGCATCGCGGTCGGGAAGGTGTCGTTCGAGGACTGGCCCATGTTCACATGGTCGTTGGGGTGGACGGGCTTCTTCGAACCCATCACGCCGCCCAGCATCTCGATGGCGCGGTTCGAGATCACTTCGTTGGCATTCATGTTCGACTGCGTACCCGAACCGGTCTGCCAGACCACCAGCGGGAAGTTGTCGTCGAACTTGCCCTCGATCACCTCGGTCGCAGCGGCGGCGATGGCTTGGCCCAGTTCAGCCGAGATGTCGCCCTGGGCGATGTTGACCAGGGCGCAGGCCTTCTTGATGACGCCAAGCGCGCGGATGATCGGCTTCGGCTGGCGTTCCCAGCCAATCGGGAAATTGATGATCGAGCGCTGCGTCTGCGCGCCCCAGTACTTGTCGGCGGGCACTTCCAGCGGGCCGAAGCTGTCGGTCTCGGTGCGGGTCGCGGTCATGGTGGGCCTCCTTGATGCGTCCTGATGCGGGCGCGCCCGTCCTACGGTGCAGCCGCAGCGAAATCAATTGGCATACCGTCGCATACCGTCTGCCGCACGCAAATAGATATAGACCCGCGCCGGCGGCAGGTTCCGCCACACGCGCGGGCCGGTGGCCACCGTCAGGCCGAGCCGGGCGCAGATGTCCGGCGACAGCGGCGGGCGCGGCCCATAGGTGAACTGCACCACGAAACCACCGGGCTTCAGCGCGGCGAAGGCGGCGGCATAGATGTCTTCACGCAGCGCTTCCGGCATGGACAGCAGCGGCAGGCCAGACACCACGGCATCGAAGTCATGCCCGCCAAGGCGCCCGATCTCCTGCGCCGGGGCGTTGTGGACCGTCACGCCCGGCAGCGCTGCCGTCAGATGCGCGGCGAAATCCGGGTTCATCTCGAACAGCGTCAGGTCCTGCGGTGCGATCCGGTCCAGCACGGCGCCGGTCAGAGCGCCGGTGCCCGGCCCGAACTCGGCCACCTTCATGCCGGGCACCAGGGGCGCGGCCATGGCGCGGGCCAGCGCCGCCGACGACGGCGCGACCGCCGAAATCGCCTGGGGGCCGCGCAGCAACTGGCGGAAGAAAAGGGCGAGCTGGGGTGACACGGGCTTACTTGCGGAACTTGTCCAGCCGCACGACCTCGGCCTCGCGCGGCGGTTCGGGGTCGTCGTCGCCGCCATCGTCGTCGTCCTCATCCTCGCCATCGTCTTCGTGCTGCTCGAAGCGCAGGCCGAATTCGACGGAAGGATCGACGAAGGTGCGCACCGCGTCGAAGGAATCACCAGGGGTTCCGGCTGGTTGCCGAAGTTCAGCGTGATCGAGAAGGCGTCCTCGCCAACTTCCAGATTCTCGTACCAGTGCTGGATGACCACGGTCATCTCGGTCGGATAGCGCGCACGCAGCCAGTCGGCGATGGCCACGTCGGGATGCGTGGTGTCGAAGGTGATGAAGAAGTGATGCGCCCCGGCAGGCCGTTTTCTGCGACATCGCGCAGCACGGTCTGGATCAGGCCCCGCATCGCGCGGTGCATCAGGTTGCCATAGTCGATCGACCGAGCCATGCGCGCCTTCCTCTCTTCCCGGGCAGCATAGGGGATTCGTCTCTGAAAGGAAGGGGCGGGCGGCCTCAAAATGCGGATGCAGCAAGAACCGATCCGGCCAGGCTTACCAGGGCTGAAATCGCAAGCACCGGGATCATGCCCCAGTNGCGCAAGAGCGCCCAGGCGGCGAACAGGCCGATGGCCAGCGCCAGCGGGTTCAGCGAGGTCACGTCGGGCCAGATCAGGCGCAGCGGGCCAAGGGAAAGCGTGTCGAGCCGCGCAAACAGCACATGCGCAGCGAACCACAAGGACAGGTTGGCGATGACCCCACCACGGCTGCGGTGATCGCGGACAGCGCNCGCCGACAGCCGGGGCAGGGCGGTCAGCCGGGCGATCCAGGGTGCGCCGGCGAAGATCCACAGGAAACAGGGCGCAAAGGTCATCCACAGCGCCACCAGCGCCCCCGCCAGCGCCAGGGGCCAGCCGCCCGCTTGCCAGCCCGCCATGAAGCCCACGAACTGGGTCACCAGGATCAGCGGGCCGGGCGTGGTCTCGGCAAGGCCAAGGCCGGTCATCATCTGCGGCAGGGTCAGCCACTGCTTTGCCGCCACCACCTCCTGTGCCATCCAGGCCAGCACGGCATAGGCCCCGCCGAAGGTCAGCAGCGCCAGCTTGGNAAAGAACAGCCCGATCTCGGCCAGAAGCCCGCCCTCGAACAGCATCAGAAGGCCAAGCGGCGCCAGCCAGACCGCGCCCCAGACCAGCACGGTCACCAGCGTGTGGGCATGGGGCGGCGCGGGCGGCAGCGGGCCGGTCGCGCGGGTCGGCACCCTGAACCACCCCANCAGCGCTGCCGCAAGGATGATCACCGGGAAGGGCAGGTTCAAGAGGAACAGGCCCAGGAAAGCCAGCCCCGCCACGATCCACTGCGTCCTGCCCTTCAGCGCCCGTTTCGACACGCGCAGCAGCGCCTCGATGACGATGGCCACCACCGCCGCCTGCACCCCGGCAAAGGCGGCGCCGACCAGCGGCAAGGTGCCGAAGGCGGCATAGATCGCCGACAGCGCCAGCACCACCACGGCGCCGGGCAGCACGAACAGCCCGCCCGCGATCAGCCCGCCCGCCACGCTGTGCTGGCGCCAGCCCATCCAGGTGGCCAGCTGCATCGCCTCTGGCCCCGGCAAGAGCATGCAGAACGACAGGGCCGAGAGATACTCCTTCTCGTCCACCCATTTGCGCTCGTCCACCAACTCGCGGTGCATCAGCGCGATCTGCGCCGCCGGGCCGCCAAAGGACAGGCAGCCGATGCGGAAGAACACCTTGGTGATCTCGGACAGGGAAACTGCCGCGCTCATGCCGGNGCGCCCCGCGGGCCAGTCATGGCCCTCCTCGAAGCCATCGCGCGCCCAACGGTAGAGGGCGTCGTAGAGCAGCATCCCCGCCTCCAGTTGTGCCAGGTCGTCGCGGAACATCCGCGACAGCCCGACCGACACGGCCAGAAGCCCCGCTGCCTGCGGGGCAAGGTCATGCCGGTCGGTATCGGCGGCGCGCACCAGCGTGGCCAGCCGGTCCATCGCCGGGGTGGACAGGCCGAACTCCTGCACCATGGTGTCAAAGCTGCAGCGCTCGCCGCGGTGGCTGAAGAACACGCCCTCGATGTCGAAGGGCGTGGCGTTGAAGCGGTCGGCCACGGCCTGCACTTCGGAAGGGGCGACGAACAGGAACTGCGCCGCGGGATCGACAAAGCGGCGGATCAGCCAGGGGCAGGCGATGCGGTCGATCTTCGGGCGGTGGCGCGTGACCCAAAGGCGGCTGGCGGGCAGCGCAGTCATCGGCACCATCGGCAGGTAGGCTTCGGCCCAGGCGGCCATGCCGCCCTCCAGCACTTCGGCCGCGATGCCCTTGGTGCGCAACAGGGCGGCCACGCCTTCCGACAGTTTTCGGCCACGCGCACAGATCACCACGGCGCGGCCTTCTGCCGCGCCAGCGCCTCGGCAGTNATCGTGCGGCACGAGGCGGGCGGTTGGCACCAGACGGGGCAGGGCGTCCCGGTTTTCGGCGACGCGCACGTCGATCAGGACAGGGCAATCGGGCATTCCGATCAGGCGGGCAAGCTGTGCAGGGGCAATCTGGCCGAAACCGGGCATGGCGGCATCCTTTGGCGTGGGTCAATGGATGCGATGCTTGGGCTTACGCCTCACGGGGGATCGCGGCCCCCATGCCCGAGGATTAGGAAGGTGGCGCGACCGGTCAAGCCCGTTTGGCCGCCGCGATCAGATCTCGCCAGCCGCCAGCGCCGCGCGGATCTGGTCCACGCCCTGCGCGATGTCGCGCTCGATGGCACTGGCCACCCCGGCAGCATCGTGGCGCGCAGTGCCGCCAGCGCCTCCAGATGCCGGTCGGGCAGTTCGGCCGACCCCACCCGCGCGCAAACCGCCCGCAGCGAGGGGCCGAAACGCAGCCACAGCCCGCGCGCGATATCCAGCAGGATCGGCGCGCCCGAAGCCTCGTACAGCGCGAAGTGGAATTCGTGGTTGCTTTGCAGATAGGCCGGGATGTCGCCCTCGCGGATCGCCTCGGTCACCGCATCATCCAGCGACTCCAGCCGGGCGATGAATTCGGGCGTGGCCTGGGCGCAGGCCAGACCCGCCATGCGCGGCTCGATCGCCAGGCGCACGAAGGCCAGCTCGTCCAGCGTGCCCGCCGTCAGCTTCGGCACCGCGACACGGCGGTTGCCCTGCGGCAGCAGCGCGCCTTCCGCCGTCAGCCGCCGGATCGCCTCGCGTACCGGGGTCATGCCGGCGCCTAGGTCCTGGATCAGCCCCTGGATCGTGACCGGCTGACCCGGTTCGAGCACCCCGAACAGGATCATGTCGCGCAGCTGCGCATAGGTGACCTCGTGGGTCGGGATCTTGCGCGTCAGGTCGTCCATGACTCGGGCCTGCGTCTACCACCGGAACTGGCGCTTAGATCGTCGCTTCTGTCCCGGTGTCAAGACGATTTGATCATAAGGCCTCAGCCTTGCGGTTCATAGCGGAAGAAGGTCACATCCGCGGCCCAGCCCTTGCCGGTCAGGTCATGGGCCACCATGCCGACGAAGGCGCCGGTAAAGCTGGCATGTTCGCCGCGCCCGCCCTCGTCCGAGATGATCGCGGCGTCAAGTTCGGGTCCGACCGGGTGCCAGCCCTCGGGGGTGCGCAGGAGGAAGCGCTGCGTGGCGCCGGTGACCTCGACGGCCAGCCGGACCTCGCCTTCGGGCAGGGGGATCGGGGCAGTGTGGAAGGTCAGCCGCTCGCCCGGCCAGTCGCCGAGGCAAGAGACGAGGGTCAGGCAGCGCTGGCCGTTTTCACGGGTGATCAAGGCGGCGTGGAACTTGTGGCGGTTGTAGTAGGTGGTCAGGCCGATGGCCTGCTGCCAGCCGGGCGGGTCGGCAGTGAAATGAGCCTCGGCGCGGTAGGCGTGGTGTTCCTGGCGGCGGGCGACAAGGCTTTGCTCGAACCAGGCGCCGAGGCTTTCGCGGCCCGTCATCCGCAGGGCGGTGCCGGTCAGGCGGAACAGGCGGTCGGGCTGGGNGGTGCGCAGCCACTGGAATTCGGGCGGCAGGGAGGGGCCGTCGAAGCGGGTTTCGGTGGGGGTCTCCGGCTCCGGCTCGGCATCCGCTTACTGGGTCTNCGACGGGGCGAGGGTGTTGCCGGTCAGGTAAAGCCAGCCATCGTCCCGCCATTCGCAGCGGGCAATGCCGGTCTCGCGGCCGAGCGGGCAGGCGCGCTGGCCGGGCAGGGNGCGACCGCAAAGGAAGGTGTGCCAGGGGTNGCCGTCGGNGGCCTCGACGTACTGGCCGTGGCCGACCCGTTGCAGGGGCTNGTCGGGCGAGAAGCGGGCGGTCATCAGGTGCTGGTTGGGGTGGGTCTCGTAGGGGCCGGTGATCTGGCNGGAGCGGGCCATGGTCACGGCATGGTTATAGCCGGTGCCGCCTTCGGCGACGGTCAGGTAGTACCAGCCGTTTCGCTTGAAGAGATGGGNGGCTTCGGTGAGGCCCAGGGGCGAGCCGGTGTAGATGGTGTGGACCGGGCCGGTGAGGCCGGTCTTTGGCGACCATTCCTGCAGCTCGATCCCGTCGAAGCGGTCGTTGGCGGGGTTCAGGCCGGTGCCGGGGCCGCGGTGGTTCCACCTCATGTTCAGGAACCATTTCCGGCCGTCCTCGTCATGGAAGAGGGAAGGGTCGAAGCCGGAGGAGTTGATGTACCAGGGGTCGGTCCAGTGCCCGTCGATGGTCTCGCAGGTGGTGATGTAGTTGGGGGCGTCCTTGAAGGCGCCGTCGAAGCGTTTGACGTCGGTGTAGACCAGCCAGAACCGGCCCTCGGCGTGGGAAAGGCAGGGGGCCCAGATGCCGCAGCTGTCGGGGTTGCCCCGCATGTCGAGGAGGGCCTTGCGGTTCAGGGNGCGGGAAACCAGCCGCCAGGTCACCAGGTCGGTGGAGTGGTGGATCTGGACGCCGGGGTACCATTCGAAGGTGGAGGTGGCGATGTAGTAGTCGGCCCCCACCCGGCAGATCGAGGNGTCGGGGTTGAAGCCCTTGAGGATGGGGTTGCGGATCATGCGCGCCTGTCCGGGGCGTCCGAGCTCGGACGCTTGGTTGGGGTGTTGGAAATCAAGGGGTTATGCGGGCGTCTTAACTTGGACTTCATCTTTGGGTCGGCCGGGGGCGGGCGGGGTGCGGGGGCTTGCCCCCGCCCCCCGCGCCCCCTGTGATGCGGGGCGGTTGCTTGCCTGGTGCCACGTCTTGAACCGGCAGCGCAGCCTCCGCCCGTGGAATGAGTATTTTCGCAAAGAAGAAGCCCGGAGCGGGGGCTGTTTGTCCGGCGGGGCGCTGCCCCGGCGAAGGCCGGGGCCTTGGTCCCGTCAGGCCAGAAGCGCCGCGGCGGCTGCGGGCGGCAGGGCGGCGGGCTGGGTGCAGGTCGTGGTGAGGGTCACGAACTGGCCGGTCTCGCCGGAGGTCAGGCAGGCCTGCATCACCTCGACCGCGTGCAGCGCCCGGTCGAGCGAGCAGCGCGCGTCGCGGCCTTCGCGCAAGGACGCCACCATGTCGGCGAGGCCCGCGGTGCGGTAGTTGGCGAGCGGGCCGCGTTGCGGATGTTCCTGGTTCGGGCGGCCGAAGGNGTGATCCCAGGGCGCGACTTCGGTCAGCACGCCGTCGCGGTNTACCACTTCCAGCGCGCCGCCGAAGAAGTTGGGGTCGGGGACGTAGAGCGTGCCCTCGGTGCCGTAGAGCTCGAAATGGTTGCGCTTGTGGTGCCAGACATCCCAGGAGGTCGAGAGCGTCACCGTGGCGCCGTTCACGAATTCCAGGAGCGCGTGGATGTTGGTCGGCGTCTTGACCGGCACCTTCTGGCCGTTGCGCGGGCCGTTCGAGATGGTGCGTTCGGCCTCGGCCGAGGAGGTGAGCGCCGCGACGCGGCGCACCGGGCCGATCAGGTGGATCAGGTTGGTGACGTAATAGGGGCCGAGGTCCAGCATCGGCCCGGCGCCCGGCAGGAAGAAGAAATCGGGATTCGGGTGCCAGTGTTCCATGCCGTGGTTCAGCACGGCGGCGCCGCCGGCGGTGATGGTGCCGATCTTGCCTTCGTCGATGAGCGCGCGCGCCTGGTGCGCGCCGCCGAGGAAGGTATCGGGCGCCGAACCCACGGCCAGGCCGTNTGATTTCGCCAGCTCGCGCAGTTCCACGCCCTGGTCGAGCGTCAGCACGAAGGGCTTTTCGGAATAGGCGTGCTTGCTTACCTGGAGGATCTGTTTGGTGATGGGGAAGTGGGCTTCGGGAATGGTCAGGTTGATGACCACGTCCACTTCGGGATTGGCGAGCAGGTCATCGACCGACTGCGCCTTGGTGTTGAATTCCTCGGCGCGGGCCTTGGCCGAGTCCATGTTGATATCGGCCACCGCGCGCACTTCCAGCCCCTTGAAGAGCGGCGCAAGGCGCAGGTAGGAGGTCGAGATATTGCCGCATCCGATGATGCCGAGACCGAGCTTTTCCATGTGCTTNNACCAGGATTTGGCGGCCGCGATCGAGCGCTGCGCGAAGCGCGCGTGATCGGCCGGATTGTCGTGTTCCATGACGAAATGCTTGCAGCCCGCCGCTTTCAGCGCGGCGTAAAGCTGCGGCCAGTTGACGGTGCCGTGGCCGACATCGGCCCAGCCATCCTCGGCCTTGTTCTCGCCTGCCGGGGCGATGTCCTTCACATGGGCAGCGGTGATGCGGCCCTTGTGCTTTTCGATCCAGGGCAGCGGGTCGGCACCGCCGCGGATGACCCAGGCCACATCCATTTCCCATTGCAGGCCCGGGCCGCCTTCGAAGATCGCGGCCTGCGNGATCGAGCCATCGGGCAGGGCCTTGAATTCGAAATCGTGATTGTGCCAGCCGAAGCCGTAGCCTGCATCACGGTAGGGCTTGCTGGCCTTTTCCAGCCGGGCGCCGAAGGCNNGCCAGCCTACGGCATCCTTGGGGCGGTCATCGGGCATGAGGTAGGGGCAATAGATGTCTTCGATGCCCACGGCGCGGGCGATGGCCAGCACCTTTTCCGGTTCGTTTTCCAGCATCTGCAGGCTGAAATGGCCGGTCTTCATGTTGAGGCCGGTGTCTTTCAGCGCGGCGGTCAGCTGGGCCACGGCGGCATCGTCGGCGTAGAGCGCCATAGCCTTCGNGTGCCGGTGTAGCATGGCGGCGACCATTTTCAGCGTCTCGGACAAAGGCGGGAAATTGCGGGAGGAATAGAGCTGATAGCTGAACATGCGGGCTCCTTTCAGGCTGCGGTCGCCGAGGCGAGGTCGCGGATTGTGAATGTGGGGGNTGCCGAGGGATCGGCGGGGGTGAAGGTGAGCGTCGCGTCATGGCCGGNGAAGAGCGCCATGGCATTGTGCGAGAAGCGGCCGGGCTGGTCGGNATCGACGGCGACGAAAAGGGCGAGGGCCTTTGCCGAGATGGAGATTTCCCAGTGGTCGCCCTTGCGGGTGGCGGTGTGGGTGAGGTCCGCGTCTTGCAGGGCGTAGGCCTTCCAGGGTCTTGGCGCGAAGATGTCGCCCGAGATGCGGGTGCCGTCTTCATGCGTCCAGACGAAAGCGAGGATTTCGTCTTCGGCGAGCGCGTCTTGCGGCAGGGTGAGGGCAAGGGCCGCGGCATCGGGGCTTGCGGTGACCTGGGCGCGGGCGAGGGGGGTGCTGCCGTCCATTTTCACGGCGGCGGCGCCGACGGTCAGGGTGACGGCATCGCGCGTGTCGTTGTTGGCGCGCAGTTCGATGGCGCCGTTCACCGGCACGGCCGAGACATGCAGCGGCTGGAAGAAGTGCTTCGCCATGTGGTGCATCAGCTTCCAGCCGCCGCCGTGGTCGAGCGAGGACCAGGAGCAGACCGGCCAGGTGTCGTTCAGCTGCCAGTAGAGCGTGCCCTGGCAATGGGGCTTCAGTGACCGCCACTGGGTGACGGCGGTCTTGATGGCGAGGCCCTGCTGGATCTGGCTGAGGTAGACGAAGTTTTCAAAGCTGTTGGGGAAGCGGAAGTAGCGGAACATGGTTTCCGCGATGCGGGCGTTGCCGCTTGCGTTCTTCTGGTGGCTTTCCATCACCGGGGCGGCGATGTTGAAATCCTCCGCGTCGGCAAAGCGGCGGATGACCTCCATCGAGGNGTAGGACTGGAAGCCGAATTCGGAACAGAAGCGGGGTTTGACGTCGCGGTAGTGGTCGAAGTCTTTCCNCTCGTGCCAGACGGACCAGAAGTGCATGTCGCCCGACGAGTCATCGTGCCAGGCGTCGCCGAAGGCGANGGNGCCGGGGCTGGGGGAAGAGGGCCACCAGTTGGCGCCGGGGAAGACCTCGGCCAGGGCGGATCTGATGGTGCGGTTCAGGCGGTCGTAGGCGACGAGGTAGCGGTCGCGGTCCTTGCGGCTTTCGGGGAACCAGGTGAGCGCGCCGATCAACTCGTTGTCGCCGCACCAGACGGCGATGCAGGCGTGGTGGTTGAGGCGGCGGGTGACGTCGCGCACCTCTTCGGCGACTTCGGTCAGAAAGTCGGGGGTGCAGGAGTAGAGGTTGCAGGCGAACATGAAGTCCTGCCAGACCATCAGGCCCAGCTCGTCGCAGAGGTCGTAGAACCAGGTGGGCTCGTAACGGCCGCCGCCCCAGACGCGGATCATGTTCATGTTCGCGTCGACGGCGGATTGCAGGAGGTCGCGGGTCGCCTCGCGGGTGATGCGGTCAAGCGCGTCGGCGGGGATCCAGTTGGCGCCGCGGGCGAAGGTGGGGTGGCCGTTGACCTCAATGCCGAAGGAGCGGCTACTTGNGTCGGGTTCGGAGCGCAGGGTCATCTCGCGCAGGCCGATGCGGCGGGTGGCGGTGGCGGGNNGCATGGTGACGGTGAGTTCGTGCAGCGTCTGCGGGCCGAGGCTTACGGGCCACCAGAGATCGGGGCTGTCGATGGTCAGCGTGAGGCGGGCCACGCCATGGCGGATGGGGGCGGTGGCGGTGATGCCGCAGAGGGTGGCGCTGGCCTCGGTGCCGTCGGCGTGGATGGCGAGCGTCACATGGGCGCGGCCGGGTTCGTGGGTCTGGCTGACGACGATGTCGTGGATGCGGGNGGCGGGGGCTTCCAGCCGGATCGCGCCGTAAAGGCCGAAGGGGCNCAGCGCGATGTTCCAGTCCCAGCCGAAGTCGCAGGCGGGTTTGCGCAGCATGTTGCCGTGGGGGATGGGGCAGTTCTGCGCGGCGTAGGGGACGAAGAAGGGCTGGGCGGCCTGGCGGGCGGCGCCTTCGCGGACGGAGGAGCGGAAGGTGATGGTAATGGTGTTCTCGCCGTNCACGCAGGACGGGGTGACATCGGTGCGCCAGCGGCGGAAGGCGTTGGCGGTGTGCAGGACGGGCTGGCCGTTCAGGGCGATCTCGGCGACGCAGTCGAGTTCCTCGATCACCAGCTCGGCCGGGCCGCCACNCCAGGTGAAGGTACGGGTGGCGGTCCAGTCGCGTTCTGATACCCAACGGCAGTCGTATTCGTTGCGTCCCCAGTAGGGGTCGGGGAGGACGCCNNACCGGTGCAGGGCGGAGATGGCGTCGCCGGGAAGGTCGAAGGGGACTGCGTGTGCGCCGGTTTCGTCAGTCAGTGTCCAGCGTCCGGTCAGGTCAAGGGCCATGGCTTCCTCGCTGGCAGGGCAGGCGCCTTGCCATTTTCTGTCCTCAGTTATCCTCGGGGGTGAGGCGCCCCGTGCGCCGAGGGGGCGCAGGCGCCCCTCACCCCGGTCGCGGGCGGCCGGGTGGGTCAGATGCGCAATTCGCTTTTCGCGTCGAAAAGCGAGGCGTGGCGGACGCCGACCTTCAGGTGGACCTGCGCGCCGTGGGCCGGGCGTTTCTCGACCGGGACGCGGACCGACAGGGTGGAGGGGCANNCCTTCAGCCAGACCAGGCTGTCGGCGCCCATCGGTTCGTCGATCTCGACCACGGCGGGGATGGTGCGCCCGGGGTCGGCCTGATCCCCGATCACCAGATGTTCGGGGCGCAGGCCCAGGATCGCCTCGGGCCGGTCCAGCACGGCGCCGCCGTCATAGCCGTCGAGCGAAATCTTCGTGCNCGCGAAGTCGAACGCCTTGCCGCCCTCCACCGTCTTGCCGGGCAGGAAGTTCATCGAAGGGCTGCCGATGAAGCCCGCGACGAACAGGTTCGACGGGCGGTTGTAGATGGTCTGGGGCGCATCCAGCTGCTGGATGACGCCGCCCTTCATCACCGCGATGCGGTCGGCCAGCGTCAGCGCTTCGATCTGGTCGTGGGTGACATAGACCATGGTGTTGTGCAGCCGTGAGTGCAGGCGCTTGATCTCGACCCGCAGTTCCGAGCGCAGCTTGGCATCCAGGTTCGACAGCGGCTCGTCGAAGAGGAACACATCCACATCGCGCACCAGCGCCCGGCCGATGGCGACGCGCTGGCGCTGGCCGCCCGACAGGGCCGCGGGCTTGCGGTCCAGAAGCGGACCGATCTGCAGGATTTCGGCGGCGCGGGCCACGCGCTTGTCGATTTCCTCCTTTGGCACGCGGGCATTCTTCAGGCCGAAGGACAGGTTTCCGCGCACCGTCATCTGCGGGTACAGCGCATAGGACTGGAACACCATGCCGATGCCGCGTTCGGACGGCTCGGCCCAGGTGACGTTCTTGCCCTTGATGAAGATCTGGCCATCGGTGATGTCCAGAAGCCCGGCAAGGCAGTTGAGAAGCGTGGACTTGCCGCAGCCCGAGGNGCCGAGCAGCACGATGAACTCGCCTTCGTCCACGTCGAGGTTCAGGTCCTTCAGCACCGAGGTGGCGCCGAAGTTCAGCTTGAGGTCTTTGACGGAAATCGAGTGAGCCATTCTGAAGTCAGCCTTTCACGGCACCGGCGGCGATGCCGCGGACGAAGAGCTTGCCGGAGACGAAATACACGATCAGCGGAACGAGGCCGGTGAGCAGCGTTGCCGCCATGTTGACGTTGTATTCCTTCACCCCCTGCACGGAGTTGACGATGTTGTTCAGCTGGACGGTCATCGGATAGACCTCTGGCTTGGTGTAGACGACACCGAAGAGGAAGTCGTTCCAGATGCCCGTCACCTGCAGGATGATGGCCACCACGAAGATCGGCAGCGACATGGGCAGCATGATGCGGAAGTAGATGCCCCAGAACCCGGCGCCATCGACCCGCGCCGCCTTGAACAGCTCTTCCGGTATGGAAGAGAAATAGTTGCGGAAGAGAAGCGTCAGGATCGGCATACCGAAGATGGTGTGCACGATGATCAGGCCCCAGAGCGAGCCGTACAGTCCGATTTCGCGCAGAAGGATCACGATGGGGTACAGCATGACCTGATAGGGGATGAATGACCCGAAGATCAGGATGGTGAAGAACACGTCCGACCCGCGGAAGCGCCAGTTCACCAGCGCATAGCCGTTCACGCTGGCCACCGCGATCGACAGGATCACCGAGGGCACCAGGATGCGCACCGAGTTCANGAAGCCGCGCGAAAGCCCATCGCAGTTGAGCCCGGTGCAGGCCTCGGCCCAGGCCTTGACCCAGGGCTGGAAGGTCACTTCGACCGGGGGCGAGAAGATGTTGCCCATGCGGATTTCGGGCATCCCCTTCAGCGAGGTCATCACCATGACCCAGAGCGGAAGGATGTAATACAGGCACACGACGATCAGCGTGCCGTAGAGCATGATGTTCCCGGGCGAGCGTGCGCCGGGGCGCGTGCCGCGCGGGCCGGTCATGGCCTGCGTCGTTTGCCGGAAATCGGTTGTGGCGTCAGCCATGCTTCTTGCCCCCGAATTCGAGATAGGCCCAAGGAATGAGGACGATGAGCACGGACAGAAGCATCATCGTCGAGGCGGCGAAGCCCTGGCCCAGGTTCTGCGCCTGGAACATGTAGGCATAGACATACATCGCAGGGACCTGGCTCGCGGTGCCGGGACCACCCGATGTCTGGGCGACGACAAGGTCGTACAGCTTGATGATGCCCGAGGCGACGATGACAAGCGTGGTGATGAAGACCGGCCGCATCATCGGGATGACGACGAACAGGTAGGTCTTCCAGCGCGGGATGCCGTCCACGCGGGCGGCTTTCCAGATGTCTTCGTCGATGCCGCGCAGGTGGCCAGCATCAGGCACATCACGAAGCCTGTGCCCTGCCATAGCCCGGCGATGAGAAGGCCATACAACACGACATCGGGGTTGTTCAGCGGGTCGAAGGCAAAGCTTTCCCATCCCATCGAGCGGACGATGTGCTGGATGCCCAGTTCGGGGTTGAGGATCCATTGCCAGACCAGGCCCGTCACGATGAAGGACAGGGCGAATGGGTAAAGCATGATGGTGCGGAACGTGTCCTCGAACCGGATCTTCTGGTCCATCAGCACGGCCAGCAGGAAGCCGATCGCGATGGTGAAGACCAGCGCGAGCACGCCGTAGATCATCAGGTTCTGGATCGAGGTCAGCCAGCGGCTGGAAGACCAGAGACGTTCGTACTGGTCAAAGCCCACGAAATCCAGTTTGGGCAGAAGCTTCGAACTGGTGAAGGAATAAAGCACGGTCCACAGCGTGCCGCCCACGAACACCACAAGCGTGGTGGCCACCATCGGAATGGCGGCGATCTTGGCGTTCAGGTTGCGGAACGGAAGTGCCTTTCGGTCGGCCACGGAGCATCCTCCCAAGTCTTCCAGAGTGACGCGAGCCGCCCTGTGAGGGCGGCTCGGCTGGGTGATGAGGTCTCAGAGACCGGACTTCAGGATCTCGACATAGCGGGCCTGGGCTTCTTCGGNGGTCATTTCCTGACCTTTCCAGAATTCGGCCTGCAGGTCGCCCAGCTGGGTCTGGACGTCGGGCGACCAGATCATGTCACCGGCCGGAACGATGTTGCCGTAAGCGAGGATTTCGAGGCCCTTCTTCATGCAGTCGTTGGCGGCGGCAAGGTCGGCGTCGCCGCGGATCGGCAGCGAGCCCTTCTTGAGGTTGAAGGCGACCTGGACTTCCGGCGAGACGAGCAGGGCGGCGAGGCGCTTCTGCGCGGCCTCGATTTCCGGATCGCTGTTCTTCGGGAAGTAGAAGGCGTCGCCGCCGGTCGAGATGTACTCGTTCAGGCCAAGGCCCGGAAGGCAGGTATAGTCCTTGCNTTAAGCCACTTCGCCCGCGACCTGGAATTCGCCCTGCGCCCAGTCACCCATGATCTGGTAAGCGGCCTGGTCGGTGATGACGAGGTTGGTTGCCTGGTTCCAGTCCTGCACGGTGGACTTGGCGGCAAGCTTGCGCGCATCGGCTGCGGCCTGGAACACGGCGAGCATTTCCGGGCCCGCGGCGGCATCCATGTTCTTGTCGGCGTTCACCTGCTTCCACAGGTCAAGACCGCCGACGCCGATGGTGATGGCACCGAAAGCCAGGTTCGACTGCCAGTTCTGGTTGCCAAGCGCGAGCGGGATCTTGTAAACTGCTTCGACCTGCGGCGCCGAGGCCACGAACTCGGTCCAGTTGGTCGGGACCGGCAGGCCCAGGTCTTCATAGACCTTGTTGGACAGCCACAGCCATTCGGGCGAGTGGATGTTCACCGGGGCGCAGTAGATCTTGCCGTCGGCGGTGCAGGCGTCCAGCAGCGACGGCGGATAGACGATCTCTTTCCAGTTGTTCGCCTCGGCCACGTCGGTCAGGTCCAGCATCAGGTAAGCTTCCACCAGTTCCAGGGCCTGCTGGCCGTGGTTGAACTGGGTGGCACCCATCGGGTCGCCGCCGGTGATGCGGCTGATCATGACGGGGCGGGCGGTGTCGCCGCCNNATGCGGCGATGGCGCCGTCAACCCAGACATCGCCCGAGGCGTTGAAGGCCTTGGCAAGCTCGGCCACGGCAGCGGCTTCGCCGCCCGAGGTCCACCAGTGCGTCACTTCCAGATCGGTCGCATGGGCGACCATGGGCAGNNAGGCTGCCGTCGCGCAGAGCGCAGCGGCGAGTTTCGTGAGTTTCATGCAGTCCTCCCGGTTTCTAAATCGTTATAGGCGACTTCTATAACGTTGTAGTTTCGTGAGGCAAGCAATCTTTTCGCTTGATGCCGGGCTTTTGGGCGGTTTTGAATGAGCCGGATCCTCGGCTTGGGAGGGCCGTTCCGCCATGGTGCTGCCTCTGCGAGATCGCGTTTTGCGGCTGCGGCAACGCCTTGAGTTCAAAGGCCCTCGCAGGGGACAGGTGGGGTGGGGTGGATCGCCAGGCACTGGCGAGGAAGGCGGAAGGCGGGCATGACCAGCGGGGAGCCGATTCGGTCTGGCGACGACGGGCTGGAACGCCCGACGCTGAAGACCATCGCCGCGGCGACCGGGCTGGCGGTGGCCACGGTGAGTCGCGCGCTGAAGGATGCGCCCGACATCGGCGAGGAGACGAAGCGGCGGGTGCGCGAGATGGCCGAGCGGCTGGGCTACCGGCCGAATCGCGCNGGGGTGCGCCTGCGCACCGGCAAGACCAACGTGATCGCGCTGGTGCTGTCNGTAAAGGCCGACATGATGAACCACACCTCGCGGCTGATCTATTCCATTGCCAACGGGATGCGCGGCACGGCCTATCATCTGGTGGTGATGCCGTTCTTTCCCGACCAGGATCCGATGGAGCCCATCCGCTATATCGTCGAGACCGGCAGTGCCGACGGGGTGATCCTGAACCAGACGCGCGCCGACGACCCGCGGGTGCGCTACATGGCCGAGCGGCANTTTCCCTTTGCCACCCATGGCCGCACCGACATGGGGCTGGAGCACCCGTTCTTCGACTTCGACAACGAGGCCTATGCGCGGGTGGGCGTGCGGGCGCTGGCGCAGCAGGGACGCCGGCGCCTNTTGCTGGTGGCGCCGCCCTTGGCCCACAACTATGCGCAGCATATGATGACCGGGTTCCGCGACGAGGCGGCGCGGCTGGGGCTTGCGGGCGAGGTGATGGCGGAGGTGACCTCGGATTCGGGAGCGGGTGCGACCGAGGCGGCGCTCATGCGCCGCTTTGCCAGACCGCCCGTGCCGGACGGGATGATCCTGGGCTCGACCACGGCGGCGATGGGCGCGGTGAGCGCGGCGGAACTGTCCGGGCTGAAGCTGGGACGCGACATCGACGTGGTGGCGAAGGAGGCGATCCGCTTCCTGAAACGGTTTCGCCGCGAGATGATCGTGGTGCAGGAAGACGTGGGCCGCGCCGGGGATTTCCTGGCGCGGGCCGTGATGGCGGCAATCGAGGGCCGCGCGCCCGAGCACAACCAGGAACTGGAAGTGTAAGCCGAGGCGGACAGGGACGATAGCGACCGGGGCGCGGTGCCCGAAGGGAGGATGACATGAAGACGATGAAGGGTAANGCGTTGTTTCTGGCGCAGTTCGCGGGCGACGCGGCGCCGTTCAATTCGTGGCGGGCGATCACGGAATGGGCGGCGGATTGCGGCTATGTNGGGGTGCAGATNCCGTCCTGGGACGGGCGGTTGTTCGATCTGGACAAGGCGGCGGCGTCGAAGGACTACTGCGACGAGCTGAAAGGTGTGGCCGGTGAAAGCGGCATCGCGATCACCGAGCTGTCGACCCATCTGCAGGGCCAGCTGGTGGCGGTGCATCCCGCCTATGACACGGCCTTCGACGGCTTTGCCGCGCCAGCGGTGCGGGGCAATCCGAAGGCCCGGCAGGAATGGGCGGTGGACCAGGTGAAGAAGGCGCTGACCGCCAGCCGCAACCTGGGGCTGACGGCGCATGCCACGTTCTCGGGCGCGCTGGCCTGGCCCTATGTCTATCCCTGGCCGCAGCGGCCTGCGGGGCTGGTGGAGACGGCCTTTGACGAGCTGGCGGCGCGCTGGAAGCCGATCCTGGACCATGCCGAGGACTGCGGTGTGGATGTCTGCTATGAGATCCACCCCGGCGAGGACCTGCACGACGGCATCAGCTACGAGATGTTCCTGGAACGCACGGGCAACCATGCGCGGGCCTGCATGTTGTACGACCCCAGCCACTATGTCCTGCAACATCTTGATTATCTTCAGAACATCGACTTCTACCATGACCGCATCCGCATGTTCCATGTGAAGGATGCCGAGCTGAACCCGACCGGGCGGCAGGGCGTCTATGGCGGCTACCAATCCTGGGTGAACCGCGCGGGGCGGTTCCGCAGCCTGGGCGACGGGCAGGTGGATTTCGGGTCGGTGTTTTCCAAGCTGACGCAATACGGCTTTGACGGCTGGGCCGTGGTGGAATGGGAATGCTGCCTGAAGCACCCCGAGGACGGGGCGCGCGAGGGCGCGGAATTCGTGAAGCACCACATCATCCGCGTCACCGAGAAGGCCTTTGACGATTTCGCCGATTCGGGGACGGACATGGCCGCGAACCGGAAGATGCTGGAATCGGCTGAAACGGGCGCCCGGGGGCGCGGGGGCGGGCCCCCGCACCCCACCCGCGCGACTTGCACCGGGATGAGGGGAGGGCACGGCTGCCCGCGCCCCCGCGAGAGGGAAGGGAGAGGACATGGCGATTACGGCAGCTCATGTGGCGCGCAGCCCGCGCATCCGGCTGGGCATGGTGGGGGGCGGGCGCGATGCCTTCATCGGCGCCGTCCACCGCATCGCGTCGCGCATCGACGACCAGTACGAACTGGTCGCCGGGTGCTTTTCGGCGAATGCCGAGAAGTCGAAGGCCTCGGGCGCCGATCTGGGCATCGACCCAGGCCGCACCTACNNGAGCTTTGCCGAGATGGCGATCCGCGAGGCGCGCAAGAAGGACGGCATCGAGGCGGTGGCGATCGTCACGCCGAACCACATGCACGCGCCGGTGGCGATGCAGTTCCTGAAGCGCGGCATCCATGTGATCTGCGACAAGCCGCTGACGGCGACGCTGGCCGAGGCGAAGAAGCTGGCCAAGGCGGCCGAGGCCTCGGGCGTGGTCTTTGCGCTGACGCACAACTACACCGGCTATCCGATGATCCGGCAGGCACAAGCCATGGTGGCGGCGGGCGAGCTGGGCGAGATNCGCCTCGTGCAGGTGGAATATGCGCAGGACTGGCTGGCCGAGCCGCTGGAGGCCTCGGGCCAGAAGCAGGCCGACTGGCGCACCGATCCGGCGCGGTCGGGGGCNGGGGGTGCCACGGGCGACATCGGCACCCATGCCTTCAACCTGGCGAATTTTGTGACCGGCCTGGAGCTGGAGGCGCTGTCGGCCGACCTGCAAAGCTTTGTCCCCGGNCGGGTGGATGACAACGGCCATGTGCTGATGCGCTACAAGGGCGGCGCGCGGGGCATGCTGTGGTGTTCGCAGGTGGCCTCGGGCTGCGAGAACGGGCTGCGCCTGCGCGTCTATGGCACGAAGGCCGGGATCGAGTGGGAGCAGGAGAACCCGAATTACCTGTGGGTCACGCCGCTTGGCGCGCCGCGTTACCGGCTGACGCGGGGCGGNGCCGGGCACGGCGCCGCGGCGGCGCGGGTGACGCGGGTGCCTTCGGGCCACCCCGAGGGCTATCTGGAGGGCTTTGCCAACATCTATGCCGAGGCGGCACGGGCGATCCTGGCGCGGCGGGACGGCGCGGCACTCGACCCGGCGGTGACCTTCCCCGGCNNGAAGGAGGGCCTGGAGGGCGTGGCCTTCGTCGATGCCTGCGTGCGGTCGTCGAAGCGCGATGCGGCTTGGGTGAGCCTGAACCTGTAACCGGCGGGTTCGAAATGAAAAACCGCCCGGAAGGTGACTTCCGGGCGGTTCCTTTCCGGTCAGGCGATCAGAAGTAGGCCTTGATCGTCTCGAACTCTTGCGTCATGCGGTCGCGCATGGCCGGGTCGATGGGCGTCTGGCTGAGCACGATGCCGTCGATCAGGTCGGCGTTGCAAGCCTGCAGTTCTTCCAGCGAGATCGTGGCCATGGCCTTGTCGTTGGAATGGGCATAGCCGAAGTTTTCCAGCAGGCCCTTGGCCGAGCCGGGGCNGAGCCAGGCGTTGATGAAGTCATAGGCCTTGTCTTCGTTGCCGGGCTGGTCCTTGAAATTGACATAGCCGCAGAACCACGAGGCCACGCCTTCCTTGGGCGTGCGCTGGAAGGCCACGGCCACGCCTTCGCGTTTCATCGCGGCGACGCCGTCGTTCCAGGTCANGGCGATGAGCACTTCGCCGGTCTTCATCAGCTGCGACAGTTCCGAGGGGTCGGCCCAGTAGGTGCGCACATTGGCATGGGCCTGGCGCANGCCGGCGGCGGCGGCAGCGAACTGTTCGTCGGTGACGTTGGTCCAGTCGGTGACGCCGGTGGCCAGAAGCGCCAGCGACCAGGTGTCGTCGGTGTTGTCGGGCAGCGAGATGCGGCCGGCGTATTTCGGGTCGATGAAGACGTTCAGCGAGGCGACATCCTCGGCCGGGACCTCATTGGTGTTGTAGGCGATGGCGGTGTAGGCGTAGTCGGTCGGGATGTACCAGACGCCGGTGTCGTCCTTGAAGATCGACGAGTTCAGGAAGCGCGGCGAGATGTTCACGAATTCCGGGATGCGGCTGACGTCCCAGGGTTCGATCAGGTAGGCGTCGCGGTATTTCTGCACCATCTGCGAGCAGGGGTGGGCCACGTCGGCCTTGAAGCCGGAGGAGACCTTCTGGAAGGCTTCGTCGTCATCGCCGAAGAAGGCGTAGGTCGGCATCTGGCCGTTCTTGGCGACGTAATCCTCGATCAGCGCCTGGTTTTCGAAGCCCCAGTCGAAGACGATCAGGTCGGAATCGGCGGCGAGGGCGGGCAGGGCCAGGGCGGTGGCCAGCGTGGCGCCGGTCAGAAGGCGGGAAAGACGGGTCATGATGCTCCTCGGCTGTTGTGGGTCGGGCGGCTTGGGGCCTGGTGGCCCCGCCGCTCTTGACCAGGTGACGCTAGAATAGCTCTTGGACGCGCTCAAGGAATAATATCCTTGTGAGGGAGCATGCCGCAGCGGCAGGCATCTGCCCGGTCTTGCGGCGGTCTTAAGCTGGATTGCCTGCGCCTTGGGCGGGCGCGCGGCCCTTGATGCGGGGCCTGGCGCGGCTAGAACCGGGGCGACAGTGCGGGCTGGCCTTGCGCGGTCTGCCGGAGGGTGCCTCCGGCAGCAGGAAGACCTGTCAGGTTTCGGGAGTTCCCGGCCTGACCGGGGCTGCCGAAGCCTTCCCGAGGAAGAGAAAGGCTGAAGGACGTGACCCAGTTGGACCTGACTTTCGTGCGTGCGCAGTTTCCGGCGTTTTCCTCGCCGGTGACGGCGGGGCAGAGTTTCTTTGAGAATGCCGGGGGATCCTATCCCTGGCAGGTGGTGGAGCGGCTGACGCGGTTCTACACCGACCGCAAGGTGCAGCCCTATGCGCCCTATGCCGCTGCCCGGTTGGGCGGGGCCGAGATGGACGAGGCGCGCGACCGGCTGGCGGCGATGATGGGCGTGGCGCGGGATGAGGTGAGCTTTGGCCCCTCGACCAGTGCCAATACCTATGTGCTGGCGCAGGCGGTGCGCGGCTGGATGCAGGGCAAGGGCGCGGTCGTCGTCACCAACCAGGACCACGAGGCCAATTCCGGCGTCTGGCGGCGACTGGCCGANGTAGGCATNCGGGTGCGGGAGTGGAAGATCGACCCGGCGACCGGGCATCTGGACCCGGCCGATCTGGCGCGTCTTCTGGCGGACGGGCAGGTGAAGCTGGTGGCCTTCCCGCATTGTTCCAACGTGGTGGCCGAGATCAACCCGGTGGCGGCGATCTGCGCCATGGCCAAGGCGGCGGGGGCCTTCACGGTGGTGGATGGCGTCAGCTATGCGCCGCACGGGTTCCCGGACATTCCCGCACTTGGGGCGGATGTCTACCTCTTCTCGGCTTACAAGACCTATGGGCCGCATCAGGGCATCATGGTGATCCGCCGCGGTTTCGGCGAGCTGCTCTTANNAGCGCAGGGGCACTGGTTCAACGCAGGGACGCTCTACAAGCGCTTCACGCCCGCCGGGCCGGATCATGCGCAGATCGCGGCCTGTGCGGGCATGGCGGATTACGTCGATGCGCTGTTTGCCCGCCATGTCGGCGGCACGGTGGATGCGGCGGCGCGCAACCGCGCGGTGCATGATCTGATGCGGGCGCAGGAAGTGGCAACGGTGCAGCCGCTTCTGGACTATCTGGCGGCGCGCAATGATGTGCGGCTGATCGGGCCGCGCCGGGCAGAGGACCGGGCGCCGACCGTGGCGGTGGCGCTGCCGGGCGCCGCCGAGCCGGTGGCCGAACGGCTGGCGCGGCATGGCGTGAACTGCTGGGGCGGCGATTTCTATGCGGTGCGGCCGCTGGAGGCGATGGGTGTGGACCTGGACCGCGGCGTGCTGCGCATGAGCCTGGTGCATTACACCGGGCCGGAGGATGTGGCGCGGCTGATCCGGGCGCTGGACGAGGAGCTTTGACGTCGCAGGGGGCGCTGCCCCACGGCCCCGGCAGGGCCGGGGCCTCCCCGGAGTATTTGTCGCAAAGAAGAAGAGTGATCCGGGGCAGGCGTTTGGGCGTATCCCCGTGAAACGCGAGGGCTTTGTGACTGCGCCGCTGCTTCTGTGGTTCCGCCGCGATTTGCGGCTGTCCGACCTGCCGATGCTGGTCGCCGCTCTGGCGACGGGGCGGCCGCTGGTGCCGGTATTTGTGCTGGACCCGGAGACCGAAGCCATCGGCGCGGCGGCGAGATGGCGGCTGGGGCAGGGGCTGGCGGTCTTTTGTGCGCGGCTGGCCTCCGAGGAAAGGCTGATCCTGCGGCGGGGCTTTGCCGGTGCTGGACGCTTTGGTGGCCGAGACGGGTGCCGCGGGCGTGATGTGGACGCGCGGCTATGATCCGGCGTCCATCGCGCGACAGGGCGGTGAAGGCGGCGTTCCGGGCGCGGGGGCTGGTGGCGGACAGCCATCCCGGCGCGCTGTTGGCCGAACCCTGGGAGGTGAAGACCGGCACGGGCGGGTTCTTCAAGGTCTATACGCCGTTCTGGAAGGCGCTGTCGGCGCGGGGCGTCAAGGCGCCGGCGCCTTTGGTGCGGCTGGCGCCGGAGGTCTGGCCACGGTCGGACCGGCTGGAGGACTGGCATCTGGGGCGGCGATGCGGCGGGGGCGGCGGTGGTGGCCCCTTATGCCGTGGTGGGCGAGGAAGCGGCGCGGGCGCGGCTGGCGGCGTTTCTGGATCGCGGCATCGAGCGCTATCGCGAGGACCGGGACCGGCTGGACCTGCCCGCGACCTCGGGCCTGTCGGAGAACCTGGCCTGGGGCGAGATCGGGCCGCGGGAAATCTGGCATGCGGCGGCAGAGGCCGGGCGCATGGGGGCGCAGGGCGCCGAGCATTTCCAGAAGGAACTGGCCTGGCGCGACTTTGCCTGGCATCTGATGTACCACACGCCCGAGATCGCCTCGCGCAACTGGCGGGCAGAGTGGGATGGCTTTGCCTGGGAAGGCGACAGCGACGCGGCAGAGCGCTGGCGGCGGGGCATGACCGGCGAGCCGGTGGTCGATGCGGCGATGCGCCAGATGTATGTGACTGGCACCATGCACAACCGGGCGCGGATGATCGTGGCCAGCTACCTGACCAAGCATCTGCTGACGCACTGGAAGATCGGGCTGGACTGGTTCGCCGAGTGCCTGACCGACTGGGACCCGGCCTCGAACGCCATGGGCTGGCAGTGGGTGGCGGGGTCGGGGCCGGATGCGGCGCCCTATTTCCGCATCTTCAACCCGGCGACGCAGGCCGAGAAGTTCGATCCCGACGGCCGCTATCGCGCGACGTGGCTGGCCGAGGGCGGGCGCGGCCCGCGCCGCAGGCTCTGGCCTATTTCGACGCGGTGCCGAAAAGCTGGGCTCTGGACCCCGCGCGGCCGCCGCCGCGCGCTGATCGACCTGGCCGATGGCCGCGCGCGCGCGCTTGCTGCACTTGCAGCGCGGGGGACTTGAGCGGGTGCCGGTTTTCTGGAACGCTCGCCGCCAAAAAAGAATGCGTAACCAGGGGGAACCAATGGACGTCTTGACGACGGCGAAGGGGCAATCCGGCCTGCCGCGCTATTTTCCGGCGGTGCTGGAGGTGACGAAACGGTTGGAGCGGGGGCGGCTGGATTTCGTGCTGCCCGATGGCCGAAGGTTCCGGGTCGANGGGCGCGCGCCCGGCCCGGTGGCGGAACTGGACATCCACAACCCGGATTGCTTTGCCCGGCTGATCCGCGAAGGCGACCTGGGGTTCTGCGACGCCTATCTGGAAGGCTGGTGGTCGACGCCGGACCTGCAGGCCTTCATGGACCTGGTGCAGGGCGGCAACGAAAGCGTCTATGACGGGTTTCCCGGCATGAGTCTGGTGCGTGCCTACGAGAAGATGCGGTTCTGGCTGCAATCCAATTCGAAACGGCAGGCGAAGAAGAACATCGCCTATCACTATGACCTGGGGAACGATTTCTACCGGCTGTGGCTGGACGAGACGATGACCTATTCCTCGGCGCTGTTTCACAGTGGGCAGGAAAGCCTGGAACGGGCGCAGATGCAGAAATACGCCAGCATGGTGGACCGCATCGGCGCGCAGCCCGGCGATCATGTGCTGGAGATCGGCTGCGGCTGGGGCGGATTCGCGGAATATGCGGCGGGGGAACGGGGGCTGAAGGTGACCGGGCTGACCATCAGCCAGGCGCAATATGATTTTGCGGTGGAGCGGATCGCGCGGGCCGGGTTGTCGGACCGGGTGGAGTTCAAGCTGCAGGATTACCGGGACGAGACCGGCAGTTATGACGGCATCGCCTCGATCGAGATGTTCGAGGCGGTGGGCGAGAAATACTGGCCGGTCTATTTCGAGACGCTGCGCGAGCGGTTGAAGCCGGGGCGGCATGCCACCTTGCAGATCATCACCGTTCCCGACCGGCGGTTCGAGACCTATCGCAAGGGCGTGGACTTCATCCAGAAGCACATCTTCCCGGGCGGCATGTTGCCCTCGCCCACCGCGCTGAAGCGCGAGATCGACCAGGCGGGGCTGGCGCTGCGCGACAGTTTCGAGTTCGGGCAAAGCTATTCCGACACGCTGCGGCGCTGGCACCAGAGCTTCAACGCGCGGTGGGACGAGGTGGCGGGGATGGGGTTCGACGAACGCTTCCGGCGGATGTGGAACTTNTACCTGACCTCTTGCGCTGGCGCCTTCCGGGGTGAAATCTGCGACGTGACGCAGATCACCGTGACCCGGCCCGGCTGAGGGCCCGAAAGGAGCCCGATGCCCACCGCAGCCAAAGCCATGGTAAGCCTGGCCTTCGCCTTGGTCGCCTATTTCGCCGCGCAGGGGTGAAGGCGCCGGGGTGATGCCGGAGGGCACGCAGTTCGGCTGGTTTTCCGAGATCAGTGCCGGGATCGGGTTTCTGTGCGGCTGGATCGTGATGGGCGGGCTGGTCGGCAGGGCTACCCCGAGGCGGTGGCCTCGGGGCTGCGCGTGTCGGTGACCATCCTGTTCTGGGCGCTTCTGGGCTTTGCCATCTATGACATGGTGCTGCAGTCGATGAAGATGCGCTATCACGGGCCGATGGAGGCGGTGCTGGACGTGTTCAACATCATGATGGTGAACGGGCGGCGCATCCTGACGGTCGAGATCCTGGGGGTTCTGGGGATCGGCGGCGCGCTGGCCGGGGTTCTGGCGGAATGGGCCGGGCGGCGCTGGAGATAGCATGGCGGACTATTTCTTCTACGGCACGCTGCGGCACCCGCCGCTGTTGAGCGTGGTTCTGGGACATGCGGCNGACGGGCAGTAGGCGCGGTTGGCGGGGCATGCGGTGCGGCAGGCGATGGACGGGGCGTTCCCGGTGCTGGTGGTCGCGCCGGACGCCGGGGCCGAGGGCATCCTGGTGCGCGGCATCGGGCTGGAAGACATCGCGCGGCTGAACCACTACGAGGGCGGCTTCGGTTGCGACATCGTCGACCGGGTGGTGGACAGCGCCGACGGGCCGGTGACGGCGCGGGTCTGCGTGCCGCGACCGGGGCTGTGGACGGCGGGGCCGCCCTGGGTGCTGGCGGACTGGGAGGCGCACTGGGCCGATGTTGTCACCGAGACGGCGCGTGACGTGATGGCGCTGCATGGCACCGTGCCTGCCGAGGCAGTGCTGGCGCGCTATCCGCAGATGCTGGTGCGCGGGGCCTCGCGGCTGCGGGCGCGGGCGGCCACGCCGGTGACGCTGCGCCATGACGAGGCGCCGGGCGACGTGCAGGTGCTGGAACGCCGCACGCCCTATGCGCGGTTCTTCGCGGTCGAGGAATACGAACTGACTCACCGTCGTTTTGACGGCGGCCAATGCGCGCCGATCCTGCGCGCCGCCTTCATCGCCTGCGATGCGGTGACGGTGCTGCCCTATGATCCCCGGCGCGACCGGGTGCTGTTGGTGGAACAGTTCCGCGCCGGAGCGCTGGCGCGGGGCGACGTGCAATGCTGGCAACTGGAGGCGGTGGTAAGCCGCGTCGATGCGGGCGAGCCGCCAGAGGACACGGCGCGGCGCGAGGCGGTGGAGGAGGCGGGGCTGGAACTGGGCGAGCTTCTGCCGGTGTCGCAGTATTACACCTCGATCGGGGCGGTGTCGGAATACATCTATTCCTATGTCGCGCCCTGCGACCTGCCGGACGGGCTGGCCGGGACGCATGGCATCGAGGAAGAGGGCGAGGACATCCGCACCCATGTCATCGCCTTTGACCGGCTGATGGAGCTGGTGGCCTCGGGCGAGATTTCCAACGCGCCGCTGATCATCACCGCGCTGTGGCTGCAGCGCGAACGCCCACGCTTGCGCGAGGCGTTGCAGGTCTGACCGCCGCCCCTATATTGCGCCTGTCCGGGGCAACCCGGACTATGGCGATAAACGCACCTGCAATAGACGGCTCGGACCCGGGGCGGTACCCGGCGGCTCCACCAAACCCCGCGGCGTTGCGCGGTCATGGGGCCGAAACAGGATCGACGGACGTTCAAAGAGGCCAGCTTTCGCTCGGTGAGCTACCACCGTTATCGGTGCAAAAGTACAGTTGCCAACGACAACCGTGCTCCGGTGGCTCTGGCTGCGTAAGCAGTTCGAGTACCGAAAACTAAGTCCCTGCGCTTAGCCGCGTAGGGCGGGGTTCGCAGGCACCTGGCAACAGAAGCCTGCACTTTCAGGGATTTGGCCTGTGTGAGGCCGGGTGTGGCGAGCGGGTGGCGGCCTTGTTCGGCGTGGCGGGCCGCGTGGCGAACTCCTGGCCGCAAACGAGTTTTCTGCGAAAACTCGCAAAGACGAATTTTCTGCGAAAATTCTGATCCTTCGCAGAAGGATCGTTGCCTCGAGTTTTCGCAGAAAACTCGTTCCTTCCTTGGGCATGCGGATTCGCCTGCACGCGGATGCCGCCGCCGCTCGCGACATTTGATCAAATTTCTTGAACCTCGGATCGTTTGATCATATCTTCGGCTCAGCGAGTCGCCCCAAAGGGCGGTCTCCCCCAATCCAGCCGAGGTTCGCCATGAACATGATCACCAACCACATGCCGACCGAAGAGCTGCAGGCTCTGGACGCGGCGCATCACATGCACCCGTTCACCGATGCGAACGGTCTGGCCAAGAAGGGCGCGCGGATCATCACCCAGGGCAAGGGCGTCTGGCTGACCGACTCGCGCGGCGAGAAGATCATCGACGGCATGGCGGGCCTGTGGTGCGTGAACATCGGCTATGGCNNTAAGCCCGAGCTGGCCGAGGTGGCCGCGCGCCAGATGAACGAACTGGCCTATTACAACACCTTCTTCCAGACCAGCCATGTGCCCGCCATCGCGCTGGCGACGAAGCTGGCCGAGATCGCGCCGGAAGGCATGAACCACACGTTCTTTGCCGGGTCGGGGTCGGAAGCCAATGACACCAACATCCGCCTGGTCCGCCGCTACTGGCAGGTCAAGGACATGCCGGAGAAGCGCGTGATCATCGCGCGCAAGAACGGCTACCACGGGTCCACCATGGGCGGCGGCTCGCTGGGCGGCATGTCGCCGATCCATGCCCATGGCGGCATGATCGACGGCATCGTCCACATCGGCCAGCCCGACTGGTGGAGCGAGGGCGGCGACATGACGCCCGAGGAATTCGGCCTGATGCGGGCGCGCGAGCTGGAAGAGAAGATCCTGGAACTGGGCGTCGACAAGGTTGCGGCCTTCATCGGCGAGCCGATCCAGGGTGCGNNCGGCGTCATCGTGCCGCCCTCGACCTACTGGCCGGAAATCCAGCGCATCGTCGACAAGTACGGCATCCTGTTGATCGCCGACGAAGTGATCACCGGCTTTGGCCGCACCGGCAACTGGTTCGGCAGCCAGACCTTCGGCATCCGTCCGCATATCATGACCATCGCCAAGGGCCTGTCCTCGGGCTACCAGCCCATCGGCGGCTCGATCATCTCGGACGAGGTGTTCAACGTGGTGGCGGAAGGTGGCGAGCTGTATCACGGCTACACCTATTCGGGTCACCCGGTGGCGGCGGCGGTGGCGCTGGAAAACCTGCGCATCATCCAGGAAGAGGGCATCATCGACCACGTCCGCAACGTGGCGCATCCCTACCTGAAGGAACGCTGGGACGCGCTGACCGACCATCCGATGGTGGGCGAGGCCAAGCTGGTGGGGCTGATGGGCTCCATCGCGCTGACGCCGAACAAGGCGACCCGCGCCAAGTTCGCCGCGGAAGCNCACACCGTGGGCTACAAGACCCGCGAGCGCTGCTTTGCCAACAACCTGATCATGCGCCATGTCGGTGACCGCATGATCATCGCCCCGCCGCTGGTCATCACGCCCGAAGAGATCGACGTGCTGGTCACGCGGGCCCGCAAGAGCCTGGACGAGGCCTACAAGATCGTGAAGGACGAGGGGCTGTTCGTCGCGGGCTGAGGCCGGTTCACGGGAAAGATCGGGAAGGCCGCACGCAGCCGCGTGCGGCCTTTGCCATTGCCGCAGGGTGGTGGCGCGGTCCGCGGCCGTCGGTTGCGTTGCGGCGGAAGATGACGGCGGATTTCATCTGACTTGCGCGCAGGCGGGCTATAGGGTGCCGCCAGACCTGCCACCAAGGACCAAGATCATGACCATGACCCGCCGCGCCGCGCTGAGCCTGACCCTGGCCGCGCTGGCCACCCCGCGCTGATCCGCCCCGCGATGGCCGCCTGCTTACCGGTCGATCTCACAAAGGGGATCGCCTTCACCCGCAAGGACGGGTCGAAGGGCGTGGCGAAGGTGCAGGGCGATGCGGTGCGCATCGACTATGTCACCAACCGGGGCTACTGGACCGACATTCGCACGGTGAAGAACGGCGTCTTCGAGGTCAGCCGCACGGTCGAGGAGAGCGAGGCCGGTGGTCGGCTCGTCCGCGCCGACCTACAGCTGGAGCTACAGCCCGAAGATCATCGTGCCGACCGACGGCGCCACCTGGTCGGGCCGGGTGAAGGAGACCGTCGAGGTCACCATCAGCGACGAGAACGCCACGGTGGAACGGCGGCGGACCCGCTGGGACGCGATCTACCGCTGCTTCGAGCCGCGCGAGGTGACGCTGTCGGGCTGCACCTGGCAGGTGCTGACCGTCGAGGCGGCCTTCAGCGGCGAGCGGGGCGGGCGCAGCCAGCGATGGGTCTATTTCCCGCCCTTGGTCTGGGTCTGGAGACGCGGCGGGACGGGGTGTCGAACGGTCTGGTGTCGCTGACCCCGGCTTGAGACTGTTCGGCGCCGGAACTTTCGGGCAACGGTCGCGGTTCGGGCATGGCGCGGCTTGAGATTTCCTGCGTCCGACCCTAGAGGTTTCAGGGACAAGGACACGGGGAGACTGGCCATGCGGATCAACAGCGACCTCGCCGAGACCATCGGCAACACGCCTCTGATCAAGCTGCACAAGGCCAGCGAGATCACCGGCTGCACCATCCTGGGCAAGGCCGAGTTCATGAACCCCGGCCAGTCGGTGAAGGACCGCGCCGCTCTGTTCATCATCCGCGACGCGGTGGCGAAGGGGCTGTTGAAGCCCGGCGGCACCATCGTGGAAGGCACNGGCAACACCGGCATTGGCCTCGCGCTGGTTGGCGCCAGCATGGGGTTCCGGACGGTCATCGTGATCCCCGAAACGCAGAGCCAGGAAAAGAAGGACATGCTGCGGCTGGCCGGGGCCGAACTGGTTCAGNNGACGGCGCCCTACAAGAACCCCAACAACTATGTCCGTTACTCTGGCCGCCTGGCCGAGGCGCTGGCGCGGACCGAGCCCAACGGCGCGATCTGGGCCAACCAGTTCGACAACGTGGCGAACCGCCAGGCGCATGTCGAGGGCACGGGGCCGGAAATCTGGGAACAGACGGGCGGCAAGGTCGATGGCTTTGTCTGCGCGGTTGGTTCGGGCGGCACGCTGGCGGGCGTGGCCATGGCGCTGCAACCCAAGGGCGTGAAGGTCGCGCTGGCCGATCCCGAGGGCGCGGCGCTGCATGCCTTCTATACAACGGGCAAGCTGGACGCGCCCGGCAGTTCGATCACCGAGGGCATTGGCCAGGGCCGCATCACCGCGAACCTGGAGGGCTTCACGCCCGATTTCAGCTATCGCATCCCCGATGCCGAGGCGCTGCCGCTGGTCTTTGACCTGCTGGAGGACGAGGGCCTGTGCGTCGGCGGGTCGTCCGGCATCAACATCGCCGGGGCAATCCGGCTGGCGCGGGACCTGGGGCCGGGGCACACCATCGTCACCATCCTGTGCGATTATGGCAACCGCTATCAGTCCAAGCTGTTCAACCCGACCTTCCTGAAGGAAAAGGGCCTGCCGGTGCTTACCTGGATGGATCGCGGCCCGCGCGCCCTGCCCACGGTCTACGAAGACGCATGACCGGGCGTCTGGTCCGTTCCCTTGCCGCGCTTCTGATCGCAGCNTTACCTGGCGGGCCTGGCGCCGGTGCTTAAGCGCAGGATACGGCGCCCAAGCCGGAACAGCGCGACGACATTCCGCCCCCGCTGGTCAAGCCCGATGCCAAGGGTCCGGCCAATACCGCCCCCGGCACGGCCAGTGCGACGCAATCCGCTCCGGTCACGCCCGGCGAAAGCCAGGGCGGCGCGGCGAGCAAGGCACTGGACCTGGCCGCCTGGGATGCCATGGCCACCCGCGCCGAACAGGCGCTGAGCAGCGATGAGACCACCGAGGTTTCGCTGAACCTTCTGCGGGCGCAGCTGACCGACTGGCGNCGATCGCTGCTGGTAAGCCAGACCGCCAATGCCGACCGCATCGCCACCCTGCGTGACCAGATCGCGGCCCTTGGCNNCCCCGCCGAGGGCGAGATCGAAGCGGCCGAAATCGCCAAGCGGCGCACCGAGCTGAACGACCAGCTGGCCGCGTTTCAGGCNCCCGGCATTGCCGCCGTCGAGGCCTATCGCCGCGCCGACGGCCTGATCCGGCAGATCGACCGCACCCTGCGCGAACGCCAGAAAAGCAAGCTGATGCAGCTGTGNGTTACGCCCTTGAACCCGGCCAACTGGTTTACGGGGGCGAAGGCGCTGTCGGAAAGCGCTTCGACGGTGATGGCCGAAACGGCCGTGGTGATGCGCAAGCCCGAGACGCGCAGCCAGGTGCTGGACAACCTGCTTAAGNNACTGCTGATCTCGATGGCCGTGGGGCTGTTCCTGATCCTGCGCGGGCGCCGTCTGGTCGAAAGCTGGACATTGCGGCTGCAGCGCAGTTCCGGCGGGTTCCGGCGGCTGGTGGCCTTCGTGCTGTCGCTGGGCCAGATCATCCTGCTTACTGCGGGCTTCGTCGCGCTGCTGTTTGCGGCGCGCCGGTCCGGCCTGCTGGGGGTTCTGGGCGAGACGGTGCTGACCCAGGTGACCGCCGCGGCGATTCTGGTCTATTCGGCAGCCTGGCTGGGATCCTGGGTGTTCCCCAAGGTCACCCTCGGGGCGCGCACGCCGACGATGACCGATGCGCAGCGCGCGCAGGGGCGCTTACTGTCGCTGGCCCTGGGCGCTGTCCTGGGCTTCTCGAACATCGTGGAAGAAGCCATCAACGAGGTGGCGACCTCGGAAGCGGCGATGGCGGTGCTGCAATACCCGGCCATCCTGGCGGCNCACTTTCTGCTGTTCCGCATGGGCGAGCTTCTGAACGTGCAGTTCCGGCGTGCCGAGGGCGATGACGGNCGGCAACACCTTGACAGCGTGCTGTCGGTGCTGACGCGCGGCATCTCGGCCATCGGCATCGCCGCCCCGCTTCTGGGCGGGTTCGGCTATGTCGCGGCGGCATCGGCACTGGTCTTTCCGGCGATCCAGACGCTGGCCCTGGTGGCGCTGGTCGTGCTGATGCAGCGCATCGCCGTCGAGGTCTATGCCGTGCTGATCCGCGACGAGAAGGGCGCGCAGGAAGCACTGATCCCGGTGCTGTTGGGCTTTGTGCTGGTGCTGTTGTCGCTGCCGGTGCTGGCGCTGGTCTGGGGCGCGCGGGTGGCCGACATCACCGAGTTGTGGAACCGCTTCCAGGAAGGGTTCCAACTGGGCGAGGCGCGTCTCGCGCGGGATTTCGTCTATTTCGTCGTCATCTTCGCCTTCGGCTATCTGGTCACCCGGCTGTTGCAGGGCGCTGCGCGGNNCACCGTGCTGCCGCGCACGGCGCTGGACCCCGGCGGCCAGACCGCCGTGGTCTCGGGCGTGGGCTATCTGGGCATCTTCATCTCGGCGCTGATCGCCATCGACACCGCGGGCATCGACCTGTCGGGCCTGGCCATCGTCGCCGGCGCGCTGTCGGTCGGCATCGGTTTCGGCTTGCAGACCATCGTCGGCAACTTCGTCTCGGGCATCATCCTTCTGATCGAGCGCCCGGTGTCGGAAGGCGACTGGATCGAGGTCGGCGGCGTGCAGGGCACGGTGAAATCCATCTCGGTGCGGTCTACCCGCATCCAGACCTTCGACCGCAGTGACGTGATCGTGCCGAACCAGGACCTGATCGCCCAACGCGTGACGAACTGGACGCGGTTCAGCCTGTCGGGACGGCTGATCGTCCCCATCGGCGTGGCGCATGGCAGCGACACCTGCAAGGTCGAGCGCATCCTGCGCGAGATCGCCGAGGCGCAGCCAATGGCGCTGCTGAACCCGCCGCCGCTGATCGCGTTCATGGGCTTTACCTCGGACGCGATCAATTTCGAGATCCGGGTGATCCTGCGCGACGTGAACTTCTCGCTGTCGGTGCGCAGCGAAATCAACCACCAGATCGTCGAACGCTTTGCGGCGGAAGGCATCGTCATCCCCTCGGCGCAGCGCGACGTGACGCTGGTCAATGCCTCCGAGGTCGGCACCGTGCTGCGCGACGGGCTGCATGTCGCGGCCGTCATCGGGCTGAGCGCGAAGCAGGCGGCGGCAGCCCCGCGCCGATGCAGATCGCCGAGCGTGACCTGGATTCGGCGCTGGACCCGGACCCCGATGCAGAGGACAGCCGCTGATGCCGACCGACCTGTTGTTCCGTGACGACGCCTATCTGCGCGAGGCTTCCGGTCGGGTGGTGGGGCACACCGGCGAGGGTGGCATCCTGGTGGACCGCAGCCTGTTCTATGCCACCGGCGGCGGCCAGCCCGGCGATTCCGGCTGGGTGTTCTGGGGCGGCGGCAAGCTGGCCATCGCAACCGCGGTGAAGGCCGACGAGGGCAGGGTGGCGCTGGTTCCGGCCGANGTACCCGAGCTGCCGCCGGTTGGCACGGAACTGCGGCAGGTGCTGGACTGGGAGCGGCGCCATGCCCACATGCGCGTGCATACGGCGCTGCATCTTCTGTCGGTGGTGATNCCCCTGCCGGTGACGGGCGGGCAGATCGGCGCCGGGCGGGCACTGGATTTCGACATGCCCGAGCCGCCCGAGGATGTGGCGGTGCTGGAGGCGCGGCTGAACGCGCTGGCCGACCTGGACCTGCCGGTGACGGAAAGCTGGATCAGCGATGCCGAGCTGGCGGCCAATCCGGGGCTGGTGAAGACCATGTCGGTGATGCCGCCCACGGGCCAGGGCCGGGTGCGGCTGGTGCGCATCGGCACGCCGGACAAGCAGGTGGATTTGCAGCCCTGCGGCGGCACCCATGTCGCGCGCACCGGCGAGATCGGCCGGGTCGAGATCGGCAAGATCGAGAAGAAGGGCCGCATCAACCGCCGCGTGACGGTGACGCTGGCCTGATCCGGTCGGTTCGCGGGCCGCCCATTTTGCGGGCAGTCCCGCCCTGACAAGGGCGTTGGCTGTTCCGCCCCTGCCTTGACGGCGCAGCCGTCAGGCCGCTGTGTTGAGTGTGCTTCCCGTTCCCGCCAACTGGCGGGAACGGAGGCCAGATGAACGCGCGTGTCGATCTTCCCATCCGCCCCGACGGCTGACTGCAACGGGCCGACGGCGAGGCGCGCGTCTCGCTGGTCGCCCGCGACGGCGGCCGGACGCGGCTGGACCGGCTGCGCCAGCAGGGCTCTGCCAAGCGATCCNNGCTGCTGTCGCCGGGGGGCAGCGAGATCGTGTTCCTGAACACCTCGGGCGGGCTGACCTCGGGCGACCGGCTGAGCTATGCGCTGGATGTCGGCCCCGGCATTGCCGCCACCGCCACCACCCAGACCGCCGAGCGCGCCTATCGCGCNCCCGATGGCCCGGCGCGGCTGGCGGTCAGTCATCGCGTGGGGGCGGGCGGACGGCTGGACTGGCTGCCGCAGGAAACCATCCTGTTCGACGGCGCCTGCCTGCACCGCCGCACCGACATCGCGCTGGATCGCGATGCCGCCTGCCTGATGCTGGAAGCGGTGGTCCTGGGCCGCGCCGCCATGGGCGAGACGGTGGCGCGGGTGCATCTGGATGACCGCCGGTCGATCCGGCGCGATGGCGTGCCGATACTGGTGGAACCGCTGCGGCTGGAGACGGCCGCGCTGGCGGCGGGTTCCGCCGTGCTGGACGGCGCCCGCGCCTTCGCCACGCTGGCACTGGTGGCGCGGGGCGCCGAGGACGCGGTGGAACCGGTGCGGCGCGTGCTGGACGAACCCGGCACCGAGGCNGCGGCCTCGGGCTGGGATGGCTTACTGGTGGTGCGGCTTCTGGCCCGGGACGGCTGGCCCTTGCGCTTANNAGAGATCCTGCGGTTGCTTGCGGTGCTGCGCCCCGGCGCGCTGCCGCGTGTCTGGCAGATGTGAAGGACTGCAATGAACCTGACTCCGCGTGAAAAGGACAAGCTTCTGGTCAGCCTCGCCGCCATGGTGGCGCGGGGCCACTGGCCAGGGGCGTGAAGCTGAACCACCCCGAGGCGGTGGCGCTGATCACCGATTTCGTGGTGGAAGGCGCCCGCGACGGCGCTTCGGTCGCCGACCTGATGGAGGCTTACGCGCATGTGATCACGGCCGACCAGTGCATGGAGGGCATCGCCGAGATGATCCATTCCGTGCAGGTCGAGGCGACCTTTCCTGACGGCACGAAGCTTGTGACCGTCCACCACCCGATCCGATGAGGCAGCGATGATCCTGGCGAAATCTTCCCGCAGAGGGCGAGCTGGAACTGAACGCCAGCGCGCCGGTGACGGTGTTGATGGTGGCCAATACCGGCGACAGGCCGGTGCAGGTGGGCAGCCACTATCACTTTGCCGAAACCAACCCAGGCCTGTCCTTCGACCGCGCCGCGGCGCAGGGCCAGCGGCTGGACATCCCGGCCGGAACCGCGGTGCGGTTCGAACCGGGCCAAAGCCGCGAGGTGCGGCTGGTGCCCTGTCCGGCGCGCGGCGCGTCTTCGGCTTCAACGGGGCCGTGATGGGCGACCTTTAGGATCGGGAGAACCGGGATGAAACGACTGGCCGCGCTGAACCCGCTCTTCGCTCCGCTGGATCTGTACCAGCTTTGGTTGCAGTCCGGCCTGATGCTGGCCGAGGCGCAGGCGGTGATGGCGATGCGCCTGTGGACATGGCCGGGCTGTGGAACACCACACCGACCGAGATGACGCGCATGGTGGTGGAAAAGCGCTCGGCCGCCATCGCCTCGGCCCGCGCCGCCGGGCGTGCCGCGGCCCAGGGCAAGCCCCCGGCCGATGTCGCGCTGGCCGCGATCAAGCCGGTCCGGGCACGCACCAAATCCAACGCGGCCCGGCTGACCAGGCGCGGCCCTTCCGGTCCCCAGGCATGACACCCGGGGACCGCGGGCCGGGTTCACCCTTGGGGTCGGGCTGCGGCGGCAGGCTGCGCAGGAACAGGATCACCGCCTGCAAATCCTCGGGCGTCATCTTGGCCAGATAGCCATAGGGCATGGGCGGCATCATCGGGCTGCCGTCGGGGCGCTTGCCTTCGGTGATCATCGCGGCGATCTGCTCGTCGGTGTACCCGGCCAGCCCATCCTCGCTGGAGGTCAGGTTGGCCGCGACCGAGGTGCCCCAGGGGCCGTGGAACTCGAACCCGCTTGGCGCCAAGGCGGCTGGCGTCGATGCCCTGCGGCCCCATGGGCGTGTGGCATTCCAGGCAATGGGCAACCGGTCCGGCCAGGTAGGCACCATATTCGGCGGTGGCACCGCGGGGCGGGGCGCTGACCGTTTCAACCGGCGGACCATAGGCCGGGGGCAGGGGATGTGATACTCGCTGGTAAGCAATTCGCCCGCGGTGGGCGTGGTACAGGCTGCGCAGGTACATCACCACGGAGGCCAGGTCGTCGTCGGACAGGCCGCGGTACATGCCGATGGGCATGGGCGGGCCGATCAGGCTGCCGTCCGGGCGCAGGCCCTCGCGGATCGCCTTCGCCAGTTCGGCATCGCTCCAGTTACGATGCGGCGCATGGGGTGATGTTCGGCGCCACGGCGCGGAAGGCCGGGCTGTCCTCGACCACGCGGCCGGTCAGGTCCTGATCCATCACAAATCCCTGCGGGCCGATGGGCGTGTGGCAGTTGCCGCAGCCCATGGGCCCTTGAACCAGATATTCGCCGCGCTCCAGGCTGGCCTCGGCCAGCGCAGACCCGGCCCATCCCGCGGCACCAAGTGCCGCCAGGGCCAGGACGATCGCCCTTGTCATCGCGTGTTTCCTCCCGAAACAGGCTGGCGCGGTGTTCGCCGCCGTGCTGGCGCCGGGGCGACAGAGTCCCCGGCCGCGCCAGCCTAGAACGCTGCATCTTCAAGTCAACTTTTCCCTGACCGCATCCTGAACGGACCCTGACCATGCCCGCCCGCATCTCTCGCGCCGCCTATGCCGACATGTATGGCCCGACCACGGGCGACCGCCTGCGCCTGGGCGATACCGACCTGATCATCCAGGTCGAACGCGACCTGATCGCCGAACGTTCGGCCGGGGGCGCAAACGCGCCGCGCTATGGCGAAGAGGTGAAGTTCGGCGGCGGCAAGGTGATCCGCGACGGCATGGGCCAAAGCCAGCTGACCCGTGCCGAGGGCGCGATGGACACCGTCATCACCAATGCGCTGATCCTGGACTGGACCGGCATCGTGAAGGCCGACGTGGGCCTGCGCGATGGGCGCATCGCGGTGATCGGCAAGGCTNNAAACAACCCCGATACCCAGCCCGGTGTGAATGTGATCGTCGGGCCGGGGACCGAGATCATCGCGGGCGAGGGACGCATCCTGACCGCGGGCGGCATGGACGCGCATATCCATTTCATCGCGCCGCAGCAGATCGACGACGCGCTGCATTCGGGGCTGACCACCATGCTGGGCGGCGGCACCGGCCCGGCGCATGGCACGCTGGCCACCACCTGCACGCCGGGGCCGTGGCACCTGATGCGGATGATGCAGGCGGCGGATGCCTTCCCGATGAACCTGGCCTTCGTAGGCAAGGGCAACGCCTCGCTGCCCGCGGCGCTGGAGGAACAGGTGCGCGCCGGGGCAAGCTGCCTGAAGCTGCACGAGGATTGGGGCACGACCCCCGCCGCCATCGACTGCTGCCTGACGGTGGCCGATGCCATGGACGTGCAGGTAATGATCCACACCGACACGCTGAACGAGTCGGGTTTCGTGGAGAACACGCTGGCGGCGATCAAGGGCCGCACCATCCACGCCTTCCACACCGAAGGCGCCGGNGGCGGGCACGCGCCCGACATCATCAAGGTGGTGGCCAGCCAGAACGTGCTGCCGTCCTCGACCAACCCGACCATGCCCTACACCGTCAACACGATCGAGGAACACCTCGACATGCTGATGGTCTGCCACCACCTGGACCGCAAGGTGCCCGAGGACGTGGCCTTTGCCGAAAGCCGCATCCGGCGCGAGACCATCGCGGCCGAGGACATCCTGCACGACATGGGCGCGTTTTCGGTGATCTCGTCCGACAGCCAGGCGATGGGCCGGGTGGGCGAGGTGATCACCCGCACCTGGCAGACGGCGCACAAGATGAAGCTGCAGCGCGGGCGGCTGGCCGAGGAGCAGGGCGACAACGACAATGTGCGGGTGAAGCGCTATGTCGCCAAATACACCATCAACCCGGCCATTGCGCATGGCCTGAGCCGCCACATCGGCAGCGTCGAAGAGGGCAAGCGCGCCGATCTGGTGCTGTGGTCGCCCGCGTTCTTTGGCGCCAAGCCCGAAATGGTGCTGATCGGCGGCTGCATCGTGGTGGCGCAGATGGGCGACCCCAATGCGAGCATCCCCACGCCGCAGCCGGTGCATACCCGCCCGATGTTCGGCGCCTTCGGCCGGTCGGTCGAGCGCAACGCTGTGGTGTTCACTTCGGCGGCGGCGATGGAGGCGGATATCCGGGGCCGCTACGGCCTGGCGAAAGACCTGCTGGCGGTGGAGAACTGCCGCAATATCGGCAAGCGCGACATGAAGCTGAACGACGCGACCCCGGCCATCGAGGTGGACCCGGAAACCTATGAGGTCCGCGCCGACGGCGTGCTTCTGACCTGCGAACCGGCGAAGGAACTGCCGCTGGCGCAGCGCTATTTCCTGTTCTGACACCCGGATGACGGCATTTGTCACAGCCGCCCCCGTTGCGGGGCGGCCCTGGCAACGGCATGTTTCTGTGCAGGCGGAGTTGCCGCCCAACGCCCTGATCAAACGGGATTTCGCCATGCGCGCGGCTTTGCTTGCCAGTCTCCTTGCCGTTTCCGCCCCGCCTGCGGCCGCGGGTGTCTGCCCTTCGCCGGATATGGTGCGCGAGGCGGGCGGCGCCGTCTTCACCCATGCCGACGGTACCCAGACCGAGATCGTCTATCGCAGCGGCAACGAGCGGCTGGCGATGCACGACTATCGCCCCCATGGCAGCCGCGGCTTCTGGCGTGCCGGTCCCTGGGGCATCTACGAAACCACGGGTTTCAAGGTCAGCGCCGGGGTGGACGGGGTGGGGACCATCCGGCAATCCGACCTCTGGACCTTTTCCGAGACGCCGCCCGCGCCGAAACCCGGTCTGGAATGGTCTGGCTCCGTGGTACAAAAGCGCGAGATCGACACCGATGCCGCCACGCAGATCCGGAAGGAGCGCAGCAAGCTGAGCGTGCGCTTCAAGGTGCTGGCGCCGATCAAGGGCAAGATCGGCGGCTGCACCTATGACCTGTGGCCGGTCGAGGCGGTGTTCACCGGCAAGTCCCAGGTCTCGCGCCGCTGGCTGTACTTCCCGGATTTCGACTTTGCAGTGATGACGCGTGAACGGGACCACTTCGCGGGCACGACCTATGAAAGCGGCCTGAAGGCCATCGCCCTGCCAAAGGACTGACCTGTCTGCGCCTCGGCACGGCAATGCTGCATCTGCATTGCAGATTTTACGCTGCAACGCGGCGTAATTCTGACAGGCCGGGGATTCGCGCCAGCATCGCACCAGGGGAGGATCGCAATCCGGAGGCCGCAATGCCCACCGCTCCCCAGTTTGACCTGTCAATGATCCCCGCCAACTCGCCCTTGTCGCCGGATGCGGCGGCGGCGCTTGACCTCTATCTCTGCACCGAGGTGCCGGGCTTCAACATCTCGCGCCAAAGGCTGCGCCGGGAAAAGGAATTTGCGCGGCTCTATGCCCTGCCGGATGCCGCCTTGCGCGCCATGGGGCTGGCCCGCGCCGACCTGCCGCGCTGGCTGTTCCGCGATGTCTTCGGCTGGCGGCCTGCGCAGACGTAATGCCCCGGCCGGGCGCGCGGCGATTGCGCAGCGCCCGGCTTTCGCCCAATGTCGGCACGTCCCCGAACGGTGAGTCCCATGCTGCGCCTGTCTCTCTGCCTTGCCCTGATGGCGGCCTCGTTACCCTGGCCGATTGCCTGACCGCGGCCTCGCTGGACACTGGCGTGATGTTCACCCGCGCCGATGGCCGCACCGGCAGCGCGGTGCGCGGACCGCGCGACGTGCTGCGCATCGACTATGCGTTGGGTGATCCGAACCGCATCGACCGGGTCGCGGCCAAATATGGCATCTTCACCCAGAAGGCGCTGGACNNCGGCTTGGCCCCCGGCACCCCCGCGACCGAGACCACCTTCCGCCGCGCCAGCCGCCAGAAGGCGCCGGTCGCCGGAGAGGCTTGGAAGACCCGCCTGTCCATCACCGCCGAGACCGAGGCGGCGCCGCCCGCCCGGCCCACCAAGGAACGGTCCGACTATCAGGTGACCTATTCCTATCAGGCCGAACAGACCGTCACGCTGTCGGGCTGCCCCTATCGCATGATCCCGGTCGAGGCGACCTTCGTCGGCGACACCGCGCATTTCACCCGGCGGTGGGATTTCTTCCCCGAACTCGGCCTGGGGCTGGAAACCCGCTATACCGACCACCGCAGCGGGATCGACACCCGGCTGGACCTGACGGCGCTGCGCGCGCAAGTGAGACGACATGCCCCACGATCACCATGACCACCCGCATTCCCACGACCTGCCNGCGGCCCGCGTGCTGAAGCGGCAGGGTGACTGGTCCGGCGCCTATGACCTGGTGGTTCTGGGCTATGACGCCCGCTTCCTGCGCCGCAAGCGGCTGGAAACCGTGCATGGCGAGGGCTTCCTGGTGGACCTGGCGGAAACGACCAGTCTGGACCATGGCGATGCCCTGCAACTGGAAGACGGCCGCCTAATCGAGGTGATTGCCGCCGAAGAGCCGATCCTGGTGGTGACGGGCGATCTGCCCCGGCTGGCCTGGCACATCGGCAACCGCCACACNCCCTGCCAGATCGAGCCCCATCGCCTGCTGATCCGCCAGGACCATGTGCTGGAGGCGATGCTGGTGCAATTGGGCGCCACGGTGACGCGCTCCAGCGAGCCCTTCACCCCGGAGGGCGGCGCCTACGGCCATGGCCGCACCATGGGCCACGACCATGGCCACGGCCATGGTGGCTGCACCACCACTCGGCCCACCACCATCATGACGACGACGACGAGGCGGACGAGCCCGAGCATGACGCCCACCCCGGCCTGTTGACCCTGATGCAATGGCTGTCGCCNGCCTTCCCGACCGGCGGCTTCGCCTATTCGCACGGGCTGGAATGGATGATCNNGGCGAGGGCGGTCTGGCCGGGTGGCGCCCTGCGTGACTGGCTGGCCGATGTGCTGCGCTTTGGCGCCGGGCGGCAGGACGCCATCCTTCTGTCGCTGGCGCTGCGCCCCGGNCGCCGATCCGCCGCGCTGGACGCGCTGGCCCGCGCGCTTTGCCCTTCGGCGGAGCGATTGGGCGAGACGCTGGAGCAGGGCACTGCCTTCGCCCGCACCGTGGTAAGCATCACCGGCCGCGACCTGCCCCCGCGCCTTGCCGGTGGCGGTGGGCGAGGCGGCGGCCCCCTTGGCCTGCCGCGCGAACAGGTCATCGCGCTTTACCTGCATGCCTTCACCGCCAACCTCGTCTCGGTCGGCATCCGCTTCCTGCCGCTTGGCCAGACNCGAGGGCAGGCGGTGCTGTCGGCCCTTCACCCGGTCATCGAGGCGATCGCCGCCGAAACCGCCGAGGCCAGCGAGGACGACCTTGGCAGCGCGGCACTTGGCGCCGATCTGGCGGCGATGGCCCATGAAACNCATGGACGTAAGGATTTTCCGCACATGAAGGGCAACGGCCCCCTGCGCGTCGGCATCGGCGGTCCCGTCGGCGCTAAACAGACCACGCTGACCGAACAGTTGTCGCGCGCACTGGCGGCGCGCTGTTCCATGGCGGTCATCACCAACGACATCTACACGCGTGAGGATGCCGACTATCTGCTGCGCGCCCAGGTTCTGCCCGCCGACCGCATCCGCGGCGTGGAAACCGGCGGCTGCCCGCATACCGCGATCCGCGAGGATGCCTCGATCAACCTGGCTGCCGTGGCCGAGCTGAACCGGGCCCATCCCGACCTGGACCTGATCCTGATCGAAAGCGGCGGCGACAATCTGGCCGCCACCTTCTCGCCGGAACTGGCGGACATCACGATCTATGTCATCGACACAGCCGCCGGGCAGGATATCCCGCGCAANGCGGGGCCTGGCGTGGCGCGGTCGGACCTTCTGGTGGTGAACAAGACCGACCTGGCGCCTTACGTCGGCGTGGACCTGGCGCTTCTGGAAGACGACACCCGACGCGCCCGCGGCGCCCGNCCNTATGTCCTGGCGCGGCTGCGCCGGGGCAGGGTCGATGCGGTGGTGCGCTTTCTGGAACGCGAGGGCGGTCTGGCGCTGCGGTAACATGATGCGGCGCGACAATCGGCGCGGACAACGGCGGGGCCAGGCTCCCGGGCGCCGGTGTCCGGCACCCGCAAAGGTCAGGCGCAGATGTCCGCACATGACCAGGACCTGATCCCCGCCTGGGATGCAGAGGGCCAGTTGGCGGCGCTGCCCAAGCTGGACGTCCACCGCCGCGGCCTGCGTCACAAGGCGGTGTCGGTCTTCGTGCTGGACGGGTCGCGCGTTCTGATCCAGCGCCGCGCCGCGGCNAAGTATCACACGCCGCTTCTGTGGGCGAACACCTGCTGCACCCACCTGTGGGACGAGGACCCCGCCGCCTGCGCCATCCGCCGCCTGCGCGAGGAACTGGGCATCACCGGCCTGTCTCCCGCCTTTGCCGACCGCGTGGAATACCGCGCCGATGTCGGCGGCGGCATGGTGGAACATGAATTGGTCGATATCTTCGTGGCTGCNCGGCCCGATCTGGCGGTCAGCCCGAACCCCGAGGAGGTGGCCGAGGTGCGGTGGATCGACCTTTGCCAGCTCGCCGCCGAGGTCCGGCGCAAGCCGGCCGACTACACNCCCTGGTTGCGCATCTATCTGGCCGACCATCAGGACACTATCTTTGGCTCGGGGCTGGCCGTCCCATGAGCAGGTTCCTGCGCGCCGCGGCCACGGCGCCAGGAAATCTTGCGATCCGCAACGGTGCGGCGCACCCGCCGGTTGCCCGTCCGGAATTGTTGTGGCAAGACGATCCTGACAGGAACTAGACTGACGAGTTCAGACATGACCGACTTCCGCCATCGCCGCGTCACCATGGTCGATACGCAGGTGCGCCCCTCGGACGTGACCAAGTTCCCCATCATCGAAGCGATGCTGTCGATCCCGCGCGAGGTCTTCGTGCCCGACGCGCGGCGCGAAACCGCCTATGTCGGCGAGCATGTCGGCGTCGCGCAGGGCCGCGTCGTGCTGGACCCGCGTACCCTGGCCAAGATGCTGGACGCGCTGGACGTGCAGCCGGTGGAACTGGTGCTGGATGTGGGCTGCGGCCTGGGCTATTCGACCGCCGTCATCGCCCGCCTGGCCGAGGCGGTGGTGGCCGTCGAGGAAGACGAAGCGCTGGCTGCCGAAGCGCAGGCCCGGCTGGCGGCCGAGTCGGTGGACAATGCCGCCGTCATCCGCGCGCCCCTGGCGGCAGGGTCGGCCAAGCACGGCCCCTTCGACGCCATCGCCATCGAAGGCGGCGTCGAGGAGATCCCGGCCTCGCTTCTGGCCCAGCTGAAGGAAGGCGGCCGCATCGCCGCGATCTTCATGACGGGCGCGCTTGGCGAGGTTCGCATCGGCTACAAGATCGACGGCGTGGTGACCTGGCGCTTTGCCTTCAACGCCACGGCGCCTGTTCTGCCGGGCTTCGCGCATCGCCGCGTCTTCGCACTGTAAGGCACCTGCCGCGCCGGCGGGGAAGGAAACAACAAAGGGCAGGCAGAATGAACATCGTGAAACGGGTCGTGGCGACCATGGCGCTGGCCGCGGGGATGCAGGCCCCGGCGGCCTGGGCCGAATCTCTCGGCGATGCTCTGATCTCGGCCTACAAGAACTCCAACCTTCTCGACCAGAACGAGGCGCTGCTGCGCGCCGCCGATGAAGGCGTGGCCGCCGCCGTGGCGCAGCTTCGCCCCATCGTGCAGTTCGTGGCCAATGCCACCACCGACCGCACGCTTTATGACAACGGCCAAAGTTTCGACAACAACTGGAGCGACCTGTCCGCCACCTATGCGCTGGTTGCGCAGGTCACGCTGTACGATTTCGGGCGCAACGCCATCGGCGTGGAATCCGCCAAGGAAACCGTGCTGGCCACGCGCGAGGCGCTGTTGCAGATCGAACAGCAGGTGCTGCTTGGGGCGGTGCGCGCCTACATCCAGGTGCGCGTCAACCAGGAAGTCGTGTCGATCCGCCAGAACAACGTGCGGCTCCTGTCCGAGGAACTGAAAGCCACCCAGGACCGTTTCGATGTGGGCGAGGTCACCCGTACCGACGTTGCCCTGGCCGAGGCTCAGCTGGCGTCGGCCCAGGCCGGGCTGTCGTCGGCCGACGGCGACCTTCTGGTGGCGCGCGAGGCTTACAAGGCCGCTGTCGGCCACTATCCCGGTGAACTGGATCGCAACCCGCCCATGCCGCAGACCGCCGACTCGCAACAGGCGGCAGAGGACGTGGCGCTGCGCACCCATCCAGCCGTGCGCCAGGCACAGCGCGAAGTCACGGTGGCCCGGCTGTCGGTCGAAGGCGCGCGCGCCGAGCGGCCCCGAACTCACCGGCACCCTGCGCCTGGGGGCGACGGAATTCGACACGCCCTCGACCTTCTTCTCCGACGGCGACAGCGATCTGACCCTGGANNTTCCGGCAGCGCCACGTTTGATCTGGAGTTCAGCCAGACGCTTTATGCCGGCGGCGGTCTGTCGGCCGCCTATCGCGCCGCGCTGGCGCAGATGGATGCGTCNAATTCCAACCTCCTGCAGGTCGGGGTCGAGGTGAAGCAGGACGTCGGCGATGCCTGGTCGCAGCTTTCGGTCTCGGGCGCGAACATCGAGGCGACGAAGAAGCAGGTCGATGCGGCGCAGATCGCCTTTGAAGGCATGCGCGAAGAAGCCAATCTGGGGGCCCGCACCACCATCGACGTGCTGGATGCCGAACAGGACCTGCTCGACGCCCGCTTCGCCCGGCTTCAGGCCGAGGCAGAGCGCTATGTCGCGGCCTATAACCTGCTGGCGGCAATGGGTCTTCTGACCGTGGACCATCTGAAACTGGACGTGCCGGTCTACGATCCGGCGGCCTATTACAACGCCGTGCGCCGCGCGCCGACCAGTTCGCCCCAGGGCAAGAAGCTCGACCGCATCCTGAAGACCATACAGCAGCCCTGAACCGGCCCGCCCCGCGCCCCATTCTTGTGCCCCATTCTTGTGCCATGGGCGTCAAGGCGCTATCCTTTGTGGGGGCAGGATGAACGGAAACACCATGTCGGAGCAGATGACATCGCGCGATATCGAGGATGTGCTGGTGTCGATCCGGCTTGTCACCGAAGATCTGCGTCCCGCACCGCGTGACACCGATATGGCCGAATCCGGCAAGCTGCTGCTGACCCCGGCCCACCGGGTGATCCCCGAACCGGCCGGGGCAAGGCCGGTGCTGGCCGCCGTCCCGCCGCCCGCCGAGCCGCGCGTCGATCTGGTGCTGGCCGCCCTTGGCCGGGCGGTGAAGGACCGGGCGCCGGACTGNGAATCCGAAACCGGCGATCCCTCGCCGCTGCGGCTGGAGACCCCGGTCCTGCCGGCCGCCCGCCCGGCTGCGCCGCATCACGCCGGGCGCATCCGCTTTCCGCGCGTAACCGGAACAGCTTGCCGAACCGGAACCGCGGCTGATCCGTCGGCCTTTCTGGACGACGATGATGTCGCCGCTTTCCGGCATGACGCGGCCGCCACGGCCCCCGCCTGGGCGCANGGTCGAACCGCCCGCCCCGGAACCCGCGCCCGGCGACCTGCCGCCCACCACCGAACCGGCAGACAAGCCTGCGCGGCGCGCGACAGCGCCTGGTCGGATGCCGCCGAGGCCGCGGCCCGGGCCGAGCTGGACGGCATGTCCGGCCCCGCGCCGATGCAGGACCACGACTACGACGATTTCGAAGATGCCGAGCCGTCGCCGCTGGACGAAGCCATGCTGCGCGACATCGTCCGCGCCGTGCTGCGCGAGGAACTGGTAAGCCCCCTGGGCGAGCGCATCACGCGCAACATCCGCAAGCTGGTCCACCAGGAAATCGCCCGCGCTCTGGCCGTTCGCAACCTGGACTGACCATGGCGCCCGGCAAAACGAAACGCGCCCCGAAAACGGGGCGCGTTCCGCATTTCCACGGTGTCAAGGCTCAGGCCGCTTCGGCCTGTTCCAGCGCGTGGCGGCGTTCGCTTTCCTCGCGCGACAGCGCGACCGAGGTGCGCACGCCCTTGGACACGAATTCCATCAGGCCCTTCACCACCCGTTCGTTCGGGTCGATGCNTTAAGCGCAGGACAGCACTTCACGGCCATCGCGCGACCGCGCCCACCGGGCGATCTGCTCGGGGCCGTTGCCATATTTCTTGTCGTCCGCAATCGCGTCGTCCAGTGCAGCCAGCACAACCGCGGCAAACAGCTTGCGNNCGCGCTGCCCCTGTTCGTAGTTGAAAGCAGTGCTGTCAACGAAATCAGCCATCTCGTCGTCCTTGTCGTATCAGTCTTGTCTTTTCCGGCGTCTGCCGAACCTATCTGCTTGGCAGCGATTCGGGGTGTCTTCTTTGTCATGGCTGCTATGCGGCGACTGCATGAGTGGCGGGTAAAGACCACCGTATCTTGTCGGCCCGGCGACAGCGAACCGCCCATATATGGGACGGCACCCGAACTAATCAAGCATTTCTTGGTCGCAAATGCCCTGACGCCGCGTCATGGCCTTGACCTTCGGCGAAACTTCGCGTTGTCACGCCGCCGCCGGGCCGGGGGCGCCGGGGTCGATCCGCACCTCGGCCGCACCTGCCCGCAGCGGGCCATCGGCCCGGTCCAGCCGCAGATGCGCCAGCCCCCGGTCGCCCACCCGCGTGAACAGCCGCCCGACCTCGCGCTCGCCTGACAGGATCGGCGTGCCGGGCGCCGCTTCACCTGCCACCAGCACCCGGACCAGCCCCTTGCGCAGCTCGGTCTTGTGCTTCATCCGCGCCGTGACCTCCTGGCCGACATAGCAGCCCTTGCGGAAATCCACGCCGTGCAGCCGCTCGAACCCCGCTTCCAGGATATAGCTGTCGTCCGGCACCAGTTCGACCCCGCTTTCGGGAATGACATGTTCCACCCGGATCCCGTCCCAATCGGTCACGACCGGCCCGCCCGCAACGCCATACAGCCGCCAGCCAAGCGCCGGATGCCGCGGGTCGGGCAGGGCGCCCTCCGNGCAGCCCCCCAGGCCGCGGCTGACCGCCAGGTCAACCGGCGCCATCTGCACATCGGCGCGCAGCCGGTACATCGCCAGCCGCTTCAGCGTGGCCTCGGCCAGCGCGGTAAGCAGGTCCAGGATCATGCGGCCGTCGGGCAGGTGGCCCACGAAGAAATCCGCCAGATACTTGCCCTGCGGCGTCAGCAGCGCCGCCCAGACCAGCCCCGGCCCGCGCGCCAGCGGCAGAACGTCATTGCTGACCAGGCCCTGCAGGAACGGCAGCACGTCCTTGCCGGTCAGCTGCACAACCGCCCGGCCCTCCACTGCTTCGCCCGTCATGGCTCCTCCTCAGTCGCGGAACTGCAGCGCATGCAGCCGCGCATAAAGTCCGCCGCGCAACAGCAATTCGTCATGCGTGCCCTCTTCGGCCACCCGGCCGCGGTCCAGCACCACGATCTTGTCGGCATCGCGTACCGTCGCCAGCCGGTGCGCGATCACCAGCGTGGTGCGCCCGGCGCTCAGCGCCGCCAGCGCCTGCGAGATGATCGCCTCGCTTTCGGCATCCAGCGCCGAGGTCGGCTCGTCCAGCAGCAGCACCGGCGCATCGCGCACCAGCGCCCGCGCGATGGCCACGCGCTGGCGCTGCCCGCCCGACAGGCCCGAACCGCGCGGCCCCACCGGCGTGTCCACCCCTGCGGNCAGGGCGGCTGCGAAATCCGCCACATGCGCGGCCTTCAGCGCCGCCTCCAGCCGCCCCGCGGGCAGGTCGGTGCGTCCCAACACCACGTTTTCGCGCAGCGTCTCGTCAAACAACGCGCTTTCCTGCGACACCGCCGCGAACAGGCTGCGCTGCACGTCCAACGGTAGGTCGGCCGTCGCCACCCCGCCGATGCGGATCGTGCCTGCGTCGGGGTCCATCAGCCCGGTCAGCAGGTGAAACACCGTGGTCTTGCCTGCGCCCGAAGCGCCGACCAGCGCGGTGGTCTTGCCTGCCTCGGCGGTAAAGCTCAGGCCCGCCAGCACCGGCGCCTCGCCATAGGCAAAGCACACCTCCTGAAAGTCGATGGCTGGGGCGCCGGGCGCGGGCAGGGCCTTGGCCACGGCAGGACGAACCTGCGCGGGCTTGGTGTCCTTCAACTCATAGATGCGCTCCAGGCTGGCCGCCGCCACCTGCCACTTGCCCGACAGATCGCCCAACCGGCGGATCGGCTGGAAGGTCAGGCCCATGGCGGTGAAGAAGGCCATGAACTCGCCCGTGGTGCGCTGTCCCGAGGCGACATCGCNTGCGGCGATCAGCAGGACCGCCAGAAAGCCGAAGCCGGTGACAATGTCGATCATCGTAAACAGCCCGGCGCGGCTGACCGAAGATTTCAGCTCGGCCCGGTTGATGCGCGTCAGGATCGCGCGGAACCGGCCGACCTGGTAATCCTCCATCCGGTTCAGCTTGACCGCCTGGATGCCGTGGAAGATCTCGTCCAGCCGGGTGGACCGGTGGCCCGCCTGCTCGCGGATCTGGCGCGCCTTGCGCCGGACATAGCGCTGGATCACCACCGTCGGCAGGATCAACAACGGCACGCCCACCAGTGTCGCCAGGGTCCAGACCGGGTCGATGCGGATCGCCACGAACAGCAGAACCACCAGCGACACCGCCTCGCGGCCGATGTTCATCACCAGAAGCGTCCAGATATCCTGCACCGCCAGCGTGTCGCCGCGCACCTTCTCCATCAGCATGCCGGGCGAGTTCACCTGGTAGAAATGCCCGTCCAAGGTCAGCGCATGGGACAGAAGGTCGGTCTGCATCGTCGCTGCCACCTTCTGCGACACCACGGTCAACGTGGCTTTCGACGCGACCGAGGTCACCGCGCGCAGCGTGAAAAGCCCGACGATGATCAGCCCGGCGCGCCACAGGTCGCCCTGGCTGCCAGAGGCGAACATNNCGTCGAACAGCGGCCGCACCTGCCAGGACATGAAACCCAGCGTCGATCCGTCGATGGCCATCAGGGCCAGGGCCAGCAGCATCATCCACAGATGCGGGCGCAGGTAGTCGCCCCACATCCGGCGCAGCAGCCTGCGGCTTTCGGCAAAGCTGGGAACGGTCGCGGGTAGGGGTCTTGGCACGGGGGAACCTGCGCAGGAAGGATCGGCTGATCTAAGCAGAGGCCGGGGCAAGGGCAAGCCGCGTGCAGGGCGTTGACCCCGCGGCGGGCGGGACGTAGCCAAGACGCTATGGACAGGAGAACCTTGATGAGCCTCGACCGCGGCCGCCCCTACCTTGCCATTCCCGGCCCCTCGGTGATGCCCGACCGCGTGCTGGCCGCCATGCACCGGCCCGCGCCCAACATCTATGCCGGGGCGCTGCCCGACATGGTGGAAACGATCCGGCCGGACCTGTGCGAGGTGGCGGGGACGTCCGGCCATGTGGCGATCTACATCGGCAACGGCCATGCCGGGTGGGAGGCGGCGATCTGCAACCTGTTCAGCCGGGGCGACAAGGCGCTGGTGCTGGCCTCGGGGCAGTTCGGCCTGTCCTGGGCCAATGCGGCGCGGGGGCTTGGGGTCGAGGTCGAGGTGATGGATTTCGGCCGCTCCGAAGCCGCCGACCCGGCACGGGTCGAGGCGCGGCTGCGGCAGGACCGGGGCACGAGNATCAAGGCGGTGCTGGTCTGCCATGTCGATACCGCCTCGACAGTGCGGGCCGATGTGGCGGCGATCCGGGCGGCGCTGGATGCGGCGGGGCACCCGGCGCTGCTGGCGGTCGGCGCNATCGCCTCGCTTGGCTGCGATGAATACCGGATGGATGCCTGNGGGGCGGATGTCACGGTGGCGGCCAGCCAGAAGGGGCTGATGACACCGCCGGGCCTGGCCTTCCTGTGGTTCAACGACAAGGCCGCCGACCGGGGCAGGGCGGCCGACCTGCGGACGCCGCATTGGGCCTGGGGGCCGCGGGCCGAGGCCGAGGAGTTCTGGCAGCTGTTCCACGGCACCGCCCCCACCCACCACCTTTATGGCCTGCGCGAGGCGCTGACCATGATCCTGCGGGAAGAGGGGCTGGCGGTCTGGGCGCGGCACGACCGGCTGGCGCGGGCGGTCTGGGCGGCGGTGGAGGGTGGGGTGNNAGGGCAACCCGCGCTGCGGCTGAACGTGGCCGATCCGGGCCAGCGGGGCAGGGCGGTGACCTCGGTCCGCTTCGGNGCGCCCCATGCGACCCGCCTCAGGGAATGGACGGAAGGCAAGGCGGGGGTGACCCTGGGTATCGGGCTGGGCATGGGCACGCCCGAGGACCCCTGCGCCGACGGCTTCCTGAGGGTGGCCCACATGGGCCATGTCAATGCCCACATGACGCTCGGGGCGCTGGCGGTGATGGAGGCGGGGATGATCGCGCTGGACATCCCCCATGGCGCGGGCGGCCTTCGGGCGGCGGCCGGGGTGGTGGCCGGGGCTTAGGCGTCCGAGCTCGGACGCTTTGGCCGCGTCAATGATTCCAATGGGTTGCGGACTCGTCTTAACTTGGACTTAAGAATTGCCCGCAGCCCCGGTCCCGGCTTCTTCGAAGAAGCCGGGCAATTTCGTTCGAACGAAATTGCAAATTCCTTCGAAGGAATTTGCGGGAGAGCTGCTTGCCGCACGCGACCCCGATTGGCTTCATAACCTGCTCTCTCCGGGGACCGCCCAGGTAAGCATCCCGTCATGGCAGCCAAGTCACGCTAGGTCAGCCGAGGCCACTTCGCCGCCGTCCTCGTGCAATTCCCCCTCCAGGAACCGCTCGAAGGCGTCCAGGTCCACCGGGTCGAACTGGCCGAAGCCCTGCATCCAGACCGAAGCGGCGCGCAGCGCGTCCGGCTCCAGCTTGCACCATTTCACCCGGCCGCGGCGTTCCTGGGTGATCAGACCGGCCTCGGCCAGCACCTGAAGGTGCTTGGACACCGCCGCCAGCGACATCTGGAACGGCTCGGCCACATCGGTCACCGCCATGTCGTCTTCCAGAAGCAGCGTCAGGATGCGCCGCCGCGTCGGGTCGGCCAGGGCGGAAAACACGGCATCAAGCGCATCGGACATCGCCCAAGGATGCGGGCTTCCCCGGATCGTCAACCGGATGGTTGAATATGCTGCAACGCCGCAGATCGCCCGGCCGCCGCTGCTTAAGCCTGCCTGCGGCAAATCGGAAAACCAAGCATTATCATGCAGATAAGCAGGCGTTTCCGGGGCAAATGCGCGGTTGACTCACGACTGTGTGACACTTAGGTTGTTAGCGAAGTTCAAGGGAACCCTTCGCCATGGACGAAGACGCTACCCGGGCGCGGCTTGAAGCGCTGGAAAAGCGGATCGCGGCGGCAAAGGGTGTGGAGCCTGAGAAGGCCCACCAGGACAACGACTACAGCCAGGCCAATCTTGCCTGGCGCATGGTGATCGAGCTGGTCGCGGGGATCGTGATCGGTTTCGGCATCGGATACGGGCTGGATGTGCTGTTCGGCACCATGCCCATATTCCTGGTGCTGTTCATTTTGGCGGGCTTCGCCGCGGGCGTGAAGACGATGCTCCGGTCGGCGAAGGAAGTGCAGGAACGACGGCTGGCCCAGGAGGTAGCGAGAACGGAGAGACGAAGCATGGCGGGTGAGGCTCACGAAGGCGGCGGACTGATGTTCCACCCGCTGGACCAGTTCAAGATCCATCCCCTGTTCGGGGGCGAGACGATCAACTGGTACACGCCGACCAACGCGACGCTGTGGATGGCGCTGGCCGCGATCTGCATCGTTCTTCTGTTCGTCGTGGGCACGCGCGGCCGGGCCATCGTGCCAAGCCGCATCCAGTCGGTCGCCGAACTGATCTATGGCTTCATCTACAAGATGGTCGAGGATGTCGTAAGCCATGACGGCGTGAAATACTTNCCCTACATCTTCACGCTGTTCCTGTTCATCCTGTTCGTGAACTACCTCGGGCTCATCCCCGGCTCGTTCACCCCCACCACCCATATCGCCGTGACCGCGGTGCTGGGCTTCGGCGTGTTCATCGCCGTCACCCTCTTGGGTTTCTACAAGCACGGCGCGCATTTCCTGGGCCTGTTCTGGATGAAGGACTCGCCCCTGATCCTGCGCCCGGTGATCGCGGTGATCGAAGTCATCTCGTACTTCGTGCGCCCGGTCAGCCACTCGATCCGTCTTGCTTANAGCAACATCATGGCGGGCCACGCGGTGATGAAGGTCTTCGCCGCCTTCGCCCCCATGGTCCTGCTGTCGGGCATCGGCATCGTGGTCACCCCGGTTTCGATCCTGGCCATTGCCGCGATCTACGGGCTGGAATTCCTGGTCGCCGGTATCCAGGCCTATGTCTTCACCATCCTGACCTGCGTCTACCTGAAGGATGCGCTGCATCCGGGTCACTGACACCGGTCTTTCCCTTACAACGAACGCTTCCATCGCAAGGAGAACTCTCATGGAAATCGTCGCCGCTGCCGCTCTCGGCAAGTTCATCGGTGCTGGTCTGGCCGCCATCGGCTCGGGCGCTGCCGCCATCGGTGTTGGCAACGTGGTAAGCAACTTCCTGGTAAGCGCCCTGCGCAACCCCTCGGCCGCGGCTCGCAGACCGCGACCCTGTTCATCGGCCTGGCCTTCGCCGAAGCCCTGGGCATCTTCGCGTTCCTCGTCGCCCTGCTGCTGATGTTCGCGGTCTGATCCCTGCGGAAGCTCCTTACGGCCGGGAATGTCGCCATGGCGCGGCATTCCCGGATGTCTTGAAGGGTCCGACGGAGGACGACGATGTCTACGACAAATCCAGAGGTCGTTCAGGGCGCAGAAGATGTGGCCCATGCGGTCGAGGGGCATGCCCCAGCTTGACTTCGCGACCTTCCCCAACCAGATCTTCTGGCTGGTGGTGACGCTGGTCGTGATCTATCTGGTGCTGACGCGCGTGGCGCTGCCGCGCATCGGGGCGATCCTGGCCGAGCGCAAGGGCGTGATCACCAACGATCTGGCGGCAGCCGAAGAGCTGAAGCAGAAGGCGGTGGAGGCCGAGCGCGCCTATAACGATGCGCTGGCCAAGGCGCGNGGTCGAGGCGGGCAAGATCGTGGCCCAGGCCAAGGCCGAGATTCAGGCCGATCTGGCCGCGGCAACCGCCGTGGCCGATGCCGAGATTGCCGCCAAGGCCAAGGATCGGAAGCGCGGATCGCCGAGATCAGNGCCGGTGCAGCCGATGCCGTGACCGCTGTCGCCCGCGACACCGCGCGCGAACTGGTGGTGGCGCTTGGCGGTCAGGTCGATGCCCGGGCCATTNNCTTAAGCGCGGTGAACCAGCGTCTGAGGGGAAGGCATGATGATCCGGCTGATCGTTCTGGCCACGCTGGCGGCGACGTTACCATGGCGGCAGGGGGCCGTTCTTCTCGCTGTGGAACACCAACTTCGTGGTGCTGCTGGCCTTCCTGGTGTTTGTCGGCATCATCCTGTGGGCCAAGGCCCCGGCGAAGGTCGGCGGCATGCTGGATGCCCGCGCGGTGCAGATCAAGGCCGAGCTGGACGAGGCCAAGGCGCTGCGCGAAGAGGCCCGTGCCCTGCTGTCTTCCTATGAGAAGAAGCAGAAGGAAGTGGCCGAGCAGTCTGCCCGCATCGTGGCTTCGGCCCGGGAAGAGGCGCAGGCGGCGGCCACCCAGGCAAAGGCCGACCTGAAGGTCGCCATCGCCCGGCGCCTTGCGGCGGCCGAGGACCAGATTGCGGCGGCCGAGGCCTCGGCGATCCGCGAAGTGCGCGAGCGCGCCATCGCGGTGGCCGTGGCTGCGGCGGGCGAGGTTCTGGGCAAGCAGATGACCGCCGAGGGCCGCGGCCTCGATCGACGCGGCCATCGACCAGGTGGCGGCCAAGCTGCACTGAGGCTTGCGCATCCGGAATGTGGAAAGACCCGGCCTTGCGGTCGGGTCTTTGCATTAGGGCAGGCGAATTTTCTGCGAAAATTCGGGGCGGGCGCCGGGGCGCCCGCGGGTCAGCCGTTCGGCCAGATCAGGATTTCCACGCGACGGTTCTGCGCGCGGCCTTCCGGCGTCAGGTTCGAGGCCACGGGGCGGTCTTCGCCCATGCCGCGGGTGGTGACGCGGCTGGTAAGCACGGCGCCGATCAGCACCTGGGCCACCGCGGTGGCGCGGCGCAGCGACAGGTCGGCGTTCCAGGCGGCGGGGCCGGTGTTGTCGGTGTGGCCGATGACCTCGATCCGCTGGTTGGGATAGTTCACCAGATTGGCGCCCACGGCCTGGATGTCGCGCACCAGCGTGGCGTTCAGCGCGGCGCTGTCGGTGGCAAACAACAGGTCCTGCGGCATGTTCACCACAAGGTGGTCGCCCATGTTGGTGACCGAGACATTCGGGTTGGCGACCGAGGCGCGCAGTTCCGCCGCCTGGCGGTCCAGATTGGCGCCGATGGCGCCGCCGAGGCCCGCGCCGATGATGGCACCGGTGGCCGCAGCCACGGCGCGCTGGCTGGAGTTCTTGGCGGTGACGGCACCGACGCCGGCGCCGAGGATCGCGCCGGAGATGGCGCCGGACCGGGCGTTCTGGCCGGGCGGCGTATCGGGGCTGACGCAGGCGGTCAGGGCCAGGATGGAACAGAAAGACAGCGCGAGCGGGAGACGATAGGTCATGGGACAGCCTGCAGTTACAGCCCGGTGTTCCGGGTCCGCGCCCTTATAGCAGGTTCCGCCAAGCCCGGGCCAGAGTGGCCCGGCTTCTGGCAGGTTTCTGCGCATCACGTCATTGTCACGTTCCGGTGCGCGCATCCTCGCGCGCCGTCTCCCAGGCCAGGATGGCGCGCTTGACCGGCAGGCCCCAGTGATAGCCGCCAAGCGCCCCGTCGCGGCGGATGGCGCGGTGGCAGGGGATCAACAGGCTGATCGGGTTGCGGCCCACGGCGGTGCCACGGCGCGCGGCCCTTGGGTGGCCGATGGCGCAAGCGATTTCCGAATAGGTGGTGACGTGCCCCGAGGGGATGGCCAGAAGCGCCTNCCAGACCTTGATCTGGAAGGGTGCGCCGATGAGGTAGAGCGGCGTGTCGGCGTTCTGGCCCGGCCCCGCGCCGAAGGCCGCCAGCGCCCAGGGCCGCAGCATCATCGGGTCTTCTACGAAGGTGGCCTTTGGCCAGCGGCCCACCAGGTCCTCCAGCGCGGCTTCTTNCCCGGTCTCGGCAGCAAAGCCGATGCCGCAGATGCCGCGCCCGGTGCCCATCACCAGCGCCGGGCCGAAGGGGCTGTCGAACCAGCCCCAATAGATCGTCAGACCCTCGCCGCCGCGGGCATAGTCGCCGGGCGACATCGCCTCCCAGGTCACGAAGAGGTCGTGCAGNNTACCGGGGCCGGAGAGGCCGGTATTCAGGGCGGTGTCCAGCATGGTGAAGCGCTCTGCCAGCAGGCGTTTGGCAAGGTCGAGCGTCAGGTATTGCTGATAGCGTTTCGGGCTGACGCCCACCCAGGCCGAGAAGGTGCGCTGGAAATGCGCGGGGCTCATGTTCAGCCGTTGTGCCAGCCCGTCCAGCGACAGGCCGGGGCCTCNGTCGATGATCTTCAGCGCGCGGCCGATGACGGCATAGTGGTAGGGGAGGGGATCGGTCATGTGGAAGAGGCTCGCAGATCGCGGACGAGGGCGGGAAGGGGCACTTGCTTCGCGCCGACAAGGTGGACGTCCTGTGGACGTCCGCCCGGCGCGTTGGCGATTTGCCACAAATCGCCAAGGGGCTGTCCGATATCCCCGAACGATGGGGCACGGGCGCGCCTGCCCGGCGGGCGCACTGCGCCCGCCCCCGCAGGGCGGGCGCGGCAAGCCTTCACGTAAGACGGGCGCCGGGCGCACGGGCGGTCTGTTTCGCATCCGGTGCGCTGCGCCCGAGGCGATGGCCTCGGGCAAACTGGCGATGCGGGGGCTTTGGATCATGGTCAGGCTCTCCTTGACCGCGAAGATAGGCGGCGGCGCGGCCCCCGCGACCCGGAACTTGCTTGAAGGCCCGTCATCCGGCTGGCAGGAAGGGCCCATGACGCGCCAGTTGCCCTATGCCCAGATGAAGGCGATCTTCACCCGCTTGCGGGAAATCGAGCCCGAGCCGAAGGGCGAACTGGAGCATCTGAACGCCTTCACCCTGCTGGTGGCCGTGGCGCTGTCGGCGCAGGCGACCGATGCGGGCGTGAACAAGGCCACGCGCGGCCTTTTCCCCATCGCCGACACGCCGGAAAAGATGCTGGCGCTTGGCGAGGAAGGCTTGACCGAACGCATCAAGACCATCGGCCTGTACCGGAACAAGGCGAAGAACGTCATCAAGCTGTGCCGCATGCTGATCGACGATTACGGCGGCGAGGTGCCCTCGTCCCGCGCGGCGCTGATGTCGCTGCCCGGCGTGGGGCGCAAGACCGCCAATGTGGTCCTGAACATGTGGTTCCACCAGCTTGCGCAGGCGGTGGACACGCATATCTTCCGCGTCGGCAACCGAACCGGCATTGCACCGGGCAAGGACGAATCCGCGGTGGAACGCGCCATCGAGGACAATGTGCTTACCGAATTCCAGGCCCACGCGCATCACTGGCTGATCCTGCACGGCCGGTATATCTGCGTGGCGCGCAAACCCAAATGCGGCATCTGCCCGATCCGGGACTGGTGCCTGTTCGATCAGAAGGAAGAGGCATGACCCGTTATCAGGTTGTCGGCATCGGCAATGCCATCGTGGACGTGCTGTCCCAGACCGAGGAAACCTTCCTTGACCTCATGGGCATCACCAAGGGCATCATGCAACTGGTGGAACGCGAGCGTGCCGAGACGCTGTATGGCGCGATGCGTGAACGGACCGAGGCGCCGGGCGGGTCGGTCGGCAACACGGTGGCGGGCCTCGGCAACCTGGGACTCAAGACCGCCTTCATCGGCCGCGTCCGCGACGACGCGCTTGGCCGGTTCTATGCCAAGTCGTTGGTGCTGGAAGGCACGGANTTTCCCAATGCGCCGGTGAAGGGGGCGGAGCTGCCGACCTCGCGCTCGATGATCTTCGTCACGCCGGACGGCGAGCGGTCGATGAACACCTATCTGGGCATTTCCGCCGAGATTTCGCCCGAGGATGTGGCGGAAGAGGTCGCGGGCAGCACGGACTGGTTGTTCCTGGAGGGCTATCTCTTCGACAAGGACAAGGGCAAGGCGGCGTTCCAGAAGGCGGCGCGCGACTGCCACCGCGGCGGCGGCAAGGCGATCGCGCTGTCCGACCCGTTCTGCGTGGACCGCCACCGCCATGACTTCCGCTTACTGGTGAAGGACGAGATGGATTACGTCATCGGCAACCAGCATGAATGGGAATCGCTCTATCAGACCACGGATCTGGAGGAAGCGCTGGCCCATGCCAGGCGGGATTGCGGGCTGGTGGTCTGCACGCGCTCGGGCGCCGATGTGGTGATCCTGCGCGGCGAGGAGCGNGTGGAAGTGCCGGTGCATCGGGTGGTGCCGGTGGATGCCACCGGCGCGGGCGACCAGTTCGCCGCCGGGTTCCTGTACGGGATGGCGACGGGGCAGAGCCTTGCGGTTGCNCGCATGGGCTGCATCGCCGCGGCCGAGGTGATCAGCCATTTCGGCGCCCGGCCCGAGCATGACGTGAAGGCGATGTTCCACGGCGCCACTGATCTGAGCCGCGCCGACCGGGGGAGACGATTTCCGTAACGGAAATCGTGCCGGAAATCGTGACGATTTCCGGCGCCCGGCGGATCGGGGCGGTGGATTTTCGCGTCCGGGTCATCGCATCGTCGCGCTGCCGCCCCATATCGGGAGTGGGGAGGGGGCGATGACAGAGACGACGGCCTTCCATGCGATAACGGCGCCGCAGGCGCTGCAGGCGGTCGAGGCTTGCCCCGAGGGGCTGTCCTCGGACGAGGCCGCCCGGCGGCTGGCGCGCTTTGGCGCGAACCGGCTGGCAGCGGCGCCGGGAAAGGGGCCTCTGCGGCGATTCCTGGCGCAGTTCAACAACGTGCTGATCTATGTGCTGGTGGCCTCGGCCGCGGTGACGGCGGGGCTGGGGCACATGCTGGACACCGGCGTGATCCTGGCTGTGGTTCTGGTGAATGCCGTGGTGGGCTTCGTGCAGGAGGGCCGCGCCGAACAGGCGATGGCGGCGATCCGCGACCTTCTGGCGCCGCGGGCCACCGTGCTGCGCGACGGCGTGCGGCAAGGGGTGGATGCGGCGGCACTGGTGCCCGGCGACATCGTGCTGGTCGAGGCCGACCGTGTCGCCGCCGACCTGCGGCTGATCGAGGCCCATGCGCTGACCGCCGAAGAAGCGATCCTTACCGGGGAATCGGTGCCGGTGCCCAAGTCGCTGGCGCCGGTGGCGGTCGGGGCGGCGCTTGGCGACCGCTCGCCGATGCTGTTCGCNCACACCTTCGTCGCGGCTTACACCGGGCGGGGCGTTGTGGTGGCCACCGGGGCGGCCAGCGAGATCGGGCGGATCGGCGTGCTTCTGGACTCGGTCGANGGGCTGCCGACGCCGCTCGTCCGCCAGATGGATGTCTTCGCGCGCNNGTTGACGCTGGTCATCCTTCTGGCCGCCGGTTTGCTGCTGGCCTGGGGCGTGACGGTCGCGCGGCTGCCCTTCGAAGAGTTCTTCATGGCGGTGGTCGGTCTGTCCGTCGCCGCCATCCCCGAGGGCCTGCCCGCGGTGCTGACCATCACGCTGGCCGTGGGCGTGCAGGAAATGGCCCGCCGCCACGCCATCGTGCGGCGCCTGCTTACCATCGAGACAATCGGCGCGGTCTCGGTGATCTGCACCGACAAGACCGGCACGCTGACGCAGAACGAGATGACGGTGGCGATGGTGGCGACGGCGGCGGGGCGCTTTGGAATTGCGGCCACGGGCTATGCGCCCGAAGGCGCGGTGCCGCCGGGGCTGGACGCGGTGGGCGCGGTGGCCTACCTGTGCAACGATGCGCTGCTNGGTGCAGGTGGGCGTTACTGGCGCGTTCACGGCGACCCGATGGANGGGGCGCTGCTGGCGCTGGCTTACCGCATCACCGGGCGGGGCGCCGCGCCCTTTCTACTGGCGTGGCTGGACGCGCTGCCCTTCGACGCGGCGCACCGCTTCATGGCGGTGCGGGTGCAGGCGCCCGACGGGGCAGAGCATCTGGCGGTGAAGGGTGCGCCCGAGGCGGTGCTGGCGCTGTGCCGCGCGGTCAGNGGGCCGGGTGGAGAGGAGACCCCGCTGGACCTGCACGCCTGGCACCGCAGCGTCGAGGACATGGCGGGCGCGGGGATGCGCGTGCTGGCGCTGGCCTCGGGTGAAGACGGCGGTCTGGAGCCCGAGGCGCTGGCGGGGCGGCTGGTGCTGGTGGGGCTGGTCGGGCTGATGGATCCGCCGCGTCCCGAGGCGGTGGCGGCGGTGGCCGACTGCCGGGCCGCGGGCATCGCCGTGAAGATGATCACCGGCGACCATGCCGCCACCGCCCGCGCCATCGCGGCCATGGTGGGGCTGCGCAACAGCGCGGACGTGCTGACCGGTGCCGAGATCGAGACGATGGACGAAGCCGCGCTGGCCGAAAGGGTGCTGGCCACCGACATCTTCGCCCGCACCTCGCCGCGCCACAAGCTGCGGCTGGTGACGGCGCTGCAATCGCGCGGGCTGGTCGTGGCGATGACCGGCGATGGCGTGAACGACGCCCCGGCGCTGAAGCGCGCCGATGCCTANAGCATTGCCATGGGCCAGAAGGGCAGCGAGGCGGCGAAAGAGGCGGCGGTGCTGGTGCTGGCCGATGACAACTTCGCCTCGATCGCCGCCGCGGTGCGCGAGGGGCGCACGGTCTATGACAACCTGCGCAAGGTGATTTCNCTGACCCTGCCCACCAGCACCGGCGAGGCGATGACCATCGTCGTGGCGCTCTTGGCTTACATGGCGCTGCCGGTGACGGCGGTGCAGATCCTGTGGGTGAACCTGATCACCGCGGTGACGCTTGGGCTGGCCCTGGCCTTCGAGCCGGGCGAGGCCGGGGCGATGCGCCGCCCGCCGCGGTCGCGCGACGAGCGGCTGATGACCGGCGGGCTGGTCTGGCACATCCTGCTGGTGTCCACGCTGTTCGTGGCGGCGGTCTTCGGCATCTTCGCCTATGCCATGGATCGCGGCCTGGGCATTGATCTTGCGCGGACCATGGCGGTCAACATGCTGGTGGTGCTGGAAATCTTCCACCTGTTCTTCATCCGCAACCTGCACGGCACCTCGCTGACCTGGGCGGGCGTGAAGGGCACGCCGGTGGTCTGGGCCTGTGTCGGGGCGGTGACGGCGGCGCAGTTTGCCGTCACCTATGTGCCGCCCTTGCAGGCGGTGCTCGGCACGGTGGCGGTGCCCTTGCGCGAGGGTCTGTTGATCGTCGGCATGGGCGTGCTGTTCTTCGCGCTGATCGAGGTGGAAAAGCAGATGCGCCTGGCGCTCCGCCGCGGCTGAGGCGCCGATTTCCGACACGGAAATCGGGCCGGAAATCGTGACGATTTCCGGTGCCCGGTCAGCCGAGGTTGCGCAACAGCCCCGCCAGCCGGGCGGCCTCGCCCGCGGGCAGTTCGGCCGCCAGACGGCCATGCTCGGCGCGCCACAGCGGCAGCGCCTGCGCGACCAGCGTCCGGCCATCGGGCGTCAGCGAGGGGCGGCGCACCCGGGCGTCCGTCTCGTCCGGGGCAAGGACCACCAGCCCCCGGCGCTCGAGCGTGCGCACGGCGGCGGTCATGGTGGCATGGTCCATCGCCAGGAACTCGGCCAGTTCCCCCAGGCGCGGCTTCCATTGGCCCGACAGCGCCATCATCAGCGAGAACTGGCCATTGGTCAGCCCCAAGGGCGCGAACAGCTTGTCGAACCGCCGCGCCAGCCGCCGCGCCGCGCGCTGTGTGGCCAGGCAAAGGCAGGTGTCGCGAACCTCGTGAATGGCTGTCAGGGGAGGCTTTTCTCGCTCATGTTATGTTGATATCAAAGTAGTGCGAACAGGACAAGGTGGCGGAACTGCGGCCCGCCGCCGCAGGAGGTTTCATGGCCGATCAGGGTTATCGCTGGGTTGTGGTCGCGGCNGGGGGCCTGATGGGCTGCGTCGCCATGGGGGCGATGTTCGCGCTTCCGGTGCTGTTGAACGGCATGGAGGCGGAAACCGGCTGGTCGCGCACCGGCATTTCCGCGGCAATGACCGTGGCGTTCCTTGCCATGGCCTTTTCCTCGATGATCTGGGGCGCGCTGTCCGACCGCTTCGGCGCGCGCCCGGTCGTCATGGCCGGGGCGGCGCTTTACGCGGTCAGCCTGTGGCTTGCGGCACATGCGACCTCGCTTTTCATGTTCCAGCTGACCTTCGGCGTGATGCTGGGCGCCACCGTCTCGGCCTTCTTCGCGCCGATGATGGCCACCGTCACCGGCTGGTTCACCATGCAGCGCGGGCTGGCGGTGTCGCTGGTCTCGGCTTACATGGGGCTGGCGCCTGTCACCATGTCGCCCCTGGCGGCGCGGCTGGCCGAAAGCCACGACTGGCGCGGCGTGCTGGTGATCCTGTCGGTCATCGTGGCGGTGCTGACCGTGCCCGCGGCACTGCTGCTGCGCCCGCCGCCCGCGCAGCTGGCGCCCGCTCCCGGTGTCGATGCGCCGTCCGAAACCATGTCGGTGCGCGAGGCGGTGATGTCGGCGCCCTTCCTGATTCTGGTTTTCACCAACTTCTTCTGCTGCGCCACCCATTCCGGCCCGATCTTCCACACCGTCAGCTATGCCGAGCTTTGCGGGCTGACCGCCATGGCCGCTGTGTCGATCTATTCGGTGGAGGGTATCGCCGCNATGTTCGGCCGCGTGGGCTTTGGCGTGATGGGCGACCGCTTCGGCGCCAAGCGCGTGCTGGTGGCGGGGCTGTTCGCCCAGGCGCTTGGGGCAGGGGCCTATGCCTTGGCNCGGGGGCTCATGAGCTTCTATGCCGTCGCCGCCGTCTTCGGCTTCATCTATGCCTANAGCATCATGCCGCTTTACGCCGTGCTGATCCGCGAGAACTTCCCGCAGCGCATGATGGGCACCATCATGGGCGGCACCGGGCTGGCTGCGGCNCTGGGCATGGCCACCGGGCCGGTGCTGGGCGGCTGGATCTTCGATGCCACCGGCGGCTATGGCGCGATGTATGTGACCTGCATGGTGCTGGGCCTGGGCGCCTTCGGCATTGCCATGACCTTCCGGCCCTTCCCCAAGGCGCCGGAGACCGGCCTGCCGCAGGCGGCCTGACCGCGCCGCCCTCACCCGACCCCTCTCCCCGGGGGAGAGGAGGCCACCGGACCAATCCGCGCCACCGCTTCCGCCACCTGCGCCGCCAGCCCCGGCAGCGNCCGCGGGTCCAGCGAGGCGGCCTCGATCACCGCGGCGGGCACCGGCATCCGGGCGCGGTGGCGGGCATAGCGCGGGTCGTAGTGCCGCGCCATCAGCCCCTCGGCCAGCGGCGCGAAATCCCCTGCGGCGGCCAGCGCCAGCCAGTCGTCGATGACCTCGCGCGGTTGGGCGGGGCGCAACAGGCCGATCACCCCGGCCAGCCGGTCGCGGTTCCCGGTCACGTCGGCATAGGCGCGGGTCAGATAGGCCGCGCGCTCTGCCACCGGGGCCGCCATCACGATGCGCGGCGCCGCCCNCATCGCCGCCCACAGCTTGGGCGGCAGCCGCAGGTCGCCGACCTTGGAGCTCTCCGCCTCGACCACCACCGGCCGCGTCGGGTCCAGCCGCGCCATCGCCACCGCCAGCGCGGTTTCAAAGCCGCGCTGCGTGGGCTGGCCACCGGCCATGGCGCCGAAGAGCGAGCCGCGGTGCCGCGCCATGCCTTCCAGGTCCAGCACCTGCACGCCCAGGCCGGGCAGCAGGTTCAGGACCTCGGTCTTGGCGGTGCCGGTATTGCCGTCCAGCACGATGACCGGGGCAGGGACGGGGTCTTCGTAGAGCGCCCGCACCACCAGCCCGCGCCAGGACTTGTAGCCCCNCGCCAGCGTTTCCACCCGCCAGCCGATCTGGCCCAGGATCAGCGCAAAGCTGCCCGACCGCTGGCCGCCCCGCCAGCAATAGACCAGGGGCCGCCAGCCGCCCGGCTTGTCGGCCAGGGGTCCCTCGATATGCGCGGCGGCATTGCGCGACACCAGCGCCGCGCCGATCTTGCGCGCCAGGAACGGGCTTTGCTGCGTATAGATCGTGCCGACCCGGGCGCGTTCCTCGTCCGACAGCACCGGCAGCGAGATCGCGCCGGGCAGGTGGTCGTCGGCATATTCCGACGGCGCGCGCACGTCGATGATGGTGTCGAAGCCCAGGGCCGCAAGCTCGGCGATGCGGCTCAGCGCTACCGCCATCAGAGCCCGGCCTCCAGCCGGTCCAGCAGGCGGTCCAGCATGGTCTCGCAGCGCGCCAGCTGTTCCACCGTGACATATTCGTCGGGCTTGTGGCCCTGGTTCATGCTGCCCGGCCCGCAGATCACCGTGGGAATGCCCAGCCGACGGTCGAAGAGCCCGCCTTCCGTGCCGAAGGCCACCTTGATCGTGCCGTTGGCTCCGGTCAGCCCCTGCACGAAGCGCACCACCGCCGCATCGGGCGCGGTGCCAAGGCCGGGGTAATCCCACAGCCGCTCGATGGTAATGGCCGCCTCGGGGAAATCGGCGCGCAAGGGCGCCACGATCCCGTCGCAAGCCGCCTGCAGCCGGGCGATCAGCGCCGCCGGGTCGTCCTCGGCCAGCGAGCGGATTTCGAAATCCACCGTGGCGTGGTTCGGCACGATGTTCACCTGCACGCCGCCCTGCATCTTGCTTAANNGATGGACGGTGGTATAGGGCACGTCATAATCGCCATCCCGTGCCCCCGTCGCCGCGATCTCGGCCTGCAGCCCCCGGATCGCGCCGATGCAATCCGCCGCCAGATGCAGCGCGTTCAGCGCCAAGGGCGCCAGCGCCGAATGCCCCTCGCGCCCGGTGCAGGTCGCCCGCAGCGCCACCTTGCCCTTGTGCCCGGTCGCCACCTGCATGTCCGTCGGCTCGCCCACGATGCAGAAGGCGGGCTTCACCGGCGCGCCCTCCAGCACCTCGATCAGCGAGCGCACGCCCATGCAGCCGATCTCCTCGTCATAGGACAGCGCCAGATGCAGCGGCGTCCTCAGCCGCCGACCCGCCGCCTTCAGCGCCGCCGCCAGGGCACAGGCGACAAAGCCCTTCATGTCGGCGGTGCCGCGGCCATAAAGCCGCCCGCTTACCTCGGTCAGCCGGAACGGCGGATGCGTCCAGGCCTGGCCCTCGACCGGCACCACATCGGTATGGCCCGACAGCATGACGCCGCCATGCCCCGAAGGCCCGATGGTCGCGTACAGGTTGGCCTTGCCGCCATCCGCCGTCGGCACCAGCCGGCTTTCCACCCCGGCCGCGGCCAGCAGCCCCTGCACATGGTCGATCAGCGCCCGGTTGGGGCGCGCCGACACGGTGTCGAAGGCAATCAGCGATTGCAGGATGTCGCGGGGGAAGGAACCTCTGCCATGCCCTTGGCCTAGCGCGGATTGCCGCGCCGGAAAAGACCGCCCGTGACGGCATTTGTCACGGATTGCGGGCTTCCCAAGCGCAGATTCCGCTGCCAGATTTACCCTGCCGACCGGATGGTCCCCGGTCTTGTGGAGGAACCCTGATGCTGAAATCCGTTTCCCTTGCCGCGCTTTGCCTTGGCCTCGCGCTGCCCGCCGCCGCCGAGGACAAGAAGCAGAACGTCATCCCCGGCGCCGCTTAAACCNNCGGCGCCGTGGCGCAGATGGACCTGGCGCAGAACCTTTACGCGCTTGGCGTCGCCCAGTCCGACGCGCTGACCGTGCTGACCGCGGCCAAGCTGGCGGCGGGCGTGGAACTGAAGGACACCGAGCGCAAGAAGGAAACCAAGGGCGACGATCCGGCCGAGGATACCGAGGGCGCCGAAGCCCCGGTCGATGCCGCCGCCATGCTGGCCAAGGCCACCGAACTGGTANNCGAGGATGAAACCCTGGTCGGCCTGATCGAGGATGCCCAGGCCGAAGGCTCGCGCGGGCGCATCGGCGGCGCCTCCTCGACCCTGTCGCGCCTGCCGAAAGGCAAGACCGATGTCTGGGAGATNCCNTTCTACGGCGAAAGCTATGCCGAAATCGGCGTGCTGGGCGATGGCGATGCCGATCTTGATGTGCTGGTGACCGACGAGAACGGCAATACGATCTGCTATGACGTCAGCGGCTCGGACAAGGTCTATTGCGAATTCACCCCGGCCTGGAACGGCTATTTCTACGTCACCGTGCAGAATGTCGGCAATGTGCGGAACAGCTATTACCTGCTGACCAACTGATTTCGCGAAGATCGCGACGGGGGCCGGGCGGATGCGCCCGGCCTTTCCCATGGCACGGCCCCGAATTTCCCTCCGCGTTTGCCATGCCCGAGGCCATTGCCTCGGGCACAGCGGACCGCCAGCCCCAGGACCGCCCGTGCGCCCCAAGCGCACGGGCCGCGCCCGCCCTGCGGGGGCGGGCGCGATAGGGCGCCCGCCGGGCGGTCGCGCCCCGTGCCCAACCGTCCGGAGATACCTGACAGCCCCTTGGCGAAATGCTGGCATTTCGCCAAGGCGCGGGTCGGCCTCCACAGGAGGCCGCCCTGATCCGCGCGGAAACAGTGACCGCTCCCTGCCGCCCTGCAATCCCGCCGTAGGGTGCGTGCTTGCACGCACCGCCCGCGTTCCGGCCAAGGTGCGTGCAAGCACGCACCCTACCACCCCGGTTTCGCGGACCATCGCAAAGGGGGCCGGGCCAATATCGTCCGACTTTCGGGCACGACCAGGACTTGCCCGAGCACCCTCGCCCCGGCGCAGGCCGGGGCCCGATCCGCTGGCACGGCCGAGCTTACAAATCCAGCGCCCCCTGCCGCCCGCCATCCTCTTCCCGCGCCGCGCGCTTGAAGGTGTCGGCCCGGCGCAAGGGCACCTGCACCGCCCGCTCGCGCAGGCGCATCGCCTCTTCGATGGTGACGATCTGGATTTTCGGCACCGGACGGTCGTCATCCTTGCCGGTGTAATGCCCGGCGCCCGCCGCCTCGGCGACCATTGGCTTGGTCGGCTCTTCCAGCGTCAGGAACACGCCGATCTGGGCCTTCTCCCGCTCCACCACCGCGCGCAACTGGTCGATGTGGTTGCGCTGCCGGTCCTTGCCGCCCTTCACGCTGACCACCGCCTTTTCCGTGGTGCCAAAGGGCAGGATGCCGTCGATGCCGCCATCGGCGCCCTTCTTCCCCGCCCGCCACGGCTGCGCACCGATCAGGCTGACGGCCCATTTCTCGAATTCCTTCTTCGTCGGGTCGTCGTCGCGGAACATCTGCCGCGCACCCTCGATATCCTCGGGCACGCCGTGAATCTTGTAGGCGACCGCCGGAAAGGCATCCTTCAGCCGCTTCTCGATCAGGCCAATGGCCAGATGCGTCACGTCGATGCCGATCCACTGCCGCCCGAGCTTCTCCGCCGCATGGACGGTGGTGCCGCAGCCGCAGAACGGGTCCAGCACCACATCGCCGGGATTGGACGAGGCGTTCAGGATGCGTTCGAGCAGCGCCACGGGTTTCTGGGTGGGGTAGCCGAGGCGTTCCGATTCCTTCTGGCGGTCAGAAAGGCCACGAAGCATAGAAACATCGTCCCAAATGGTGGAAATTGGGACACCCTTGGATTCATCGAGATACCGTTTCTGGTATGTCATGCCCGAGTTTGTGTAAACAAGTCGGCCTTCGTCATGAAGTGCCTGCATGCGCTCCTTGTTGTATCGCCAGTAGCGCGCTAGCCCATTCCATTCGTAGTACGGATTACNCCTTCCCGCACCTCCGGGTCCAGTCACATCAGCCTTATTGTAGCGTCGTCCCGTCTCAGGCTCGACGTGCCGATACCACTTCTCCACGGTCGACTCCGGTAGCGGCTTGTAGAGCGCGTTGAAGACCCGCGGCTCTCCCTTCGCATAGAACAACAGTACATCATGCACACGCCCGTAGTGCTTCGCTCCCTGCTTTGCGTCATTATGCGAGTCGGTACGTTTCCAAATGATTTCGTTCCGATAGTTTCTCGCCCCAAACACCGCATCCAGCAAAATCTTCAGATAATGGCTCGCTGTCGGGTCGCAATGAAGATACAGGCTCCCGGTCGGCTTCAGCACCCGGTGCAATTCGATCAGCCGCACCGCCATCATGGCAAGGTAAGCCATCATGTCGTTGGTGCCCAGGAACGACCGCATCGCCTCCAGCATGGTCGCGGCATCGGTGTGGCCCGACCGGCGCACCTCCTGAAACGCTGTCTCGGCCTCGTCGCCCCAGTGCCAGGTATCGTCAAACGCCTCGATCTGCGCCGCCGAGCCTTCGCCGGTGGGCGATTTGAACAACACGTTGTAGCTGGCGTTGGAATTGAACGGCGGGTCCAGGTAGATCAGGTCCACGCTTTCGTCGGCGATATGCTTGCGCAGCACCGCGAGGTTGTCGCCGTAGTAAAGGTGATTGCCCATCCCGCCCACTCGCCCAAGAAACCCCGCCCCGGCCTGGAGCCGGGGCCTCTGCCCGCCTCCGCGCACGATCACCCCGGCACGGTTACGCCCACGTTAACCGCGCTCCCGCGGCCTGCCAATCCTGCGGTAGGGTGCGTGCTCGCACGCACCGCTTGCGCCGCCGAAATGGTGCGTGCAAGCACGCACCCTACGGACAATCGTTAAGTCCAAGTTAAGACGCCCGCGCAACCCCTTGATTTCCCTCACTCGGACCAAGCGTCCGAGCTCGGACGCCCCTCAGGGCGCGACCTGGACCTCCTGCCGCAGCGCCCCGGTCACCCGGTCATAGACCAGGATCCGCCCCCGGTCGTGACCACGGCAAACCAGTCCGGCCCCACCGTCACCGCCTGGGCCGTTGCCCTCGGGCAGCGCGATGGACTCGGGCAGGGGCAGGGCATTGGCATCGGGCATCCGGGTGACAATCACCCAGACCACCGCTATGACGCCAAGGATCATCGTGACCATCAGCACGATCACCAGACCCTTCAGCCAGACCAGGCTGGTAAGCAGCGCTTGCGGAGCCTCGTCCATGACCGACCTTTCCTCCGAAACCGGCATCCTCGCCGTCACCCTGGGCCTAGAGCCNCCCGACCGGCTTGACAAGGCGCTTGCCCGCGACGTGCCGCCCGAGGCCGCCCTGTCCCGGTCGCGCCTGATGCGGATGATCGCCGAGGGCGCCGTCACCCTGGACAGCCGCCCCGTCACCGACCCCAAGCACCGCCCGCAGTCGGGCGAGACCTATGCCCTGCGTCTGGACCCCGCCGCCGAGGTGGACACCCAGGCCGAAGACATCCCCCTGGCCGTGGTCTGGGAGGATGCCGACCTGATCGTCATCGACAAGCCCGCGGGCCTTGTGGTCCACCCCGCCCCCGGCTCGCCTTCGGGCACGCTGGTCAACGCCCTGCTGGCCCATTGCGGCGACAGCCTGTCGGGCATCGGCGGCGAACGGCGGCCCGGCATCGTCCACCGCATCGACAAGGACACTACGGGCCTGCTGGTGGTGGCCAAGTCCGACCGCGCCCACCACGGCCTTGCCGCCCAGTTCGAGGCCCATACGGTGACCCGCCACTACCTGGCGCTGGTCCACGGCCTGCCCTCTGCCGCTGANCCCCGCCTGCGCGGCATCAAGGGCGTCAGTTTCGAAGCCGCNGGCATCGTGAAGATCGCCACGGGCCTCGCCCGCCACAAGACCGACCGCCAGCGCCAGGCCGTCACCTGGGACGGNGGACGGCATGCCGTGACCCGCGCCCGCGTGGTGGAGTCCTTCGGCGGCGAGGCGGTCAGCCTGATGGACTGCTGGCTGGAAACCGGCCGCACCCACCAGATCCGCGTCCACATGGCCCATGCTGGGCACGGCCTGATCGGCGACCAGACCTATGGCGGCCGCCGCAAGGTGCCAGCGAAACTGCTGGGCGCCGCCGCGGACATGGCCAACGTCTTCCCCCGCCAGGCCCTGCATGCCGCCACGCTGGGGTTCACCCACCCGGTCACCGGCGAGGCGCTGGAGTTTTCCTCGCCCCTGCCGCCCGACATGGCCACCCTGATCGCGGCGCTGCGCGGCGATCGCCCGGTCTGAGCCGCCTCAGCCCCGCAATCGCAGGCGTTCCAGCCCGTCCAGGAGCAGGTCCAGCCCGAAACCGAGGTCCTGCAGCCCGTCATGGCCGCCGCCCGCCACCAGGGCGGTCAGGCGGTGCATGTGGGGATGGGTCTCGGGCGGCAGCATCGGCAGGAACTCCGCCGCCGCCCCGGCATAGGCTTCGGGCTCCAGCGGGAAGTGCAGCCGCTGCAGGGTGAAGCCCAGGATATGGGCATCCAGCGTGTTCCAGGCATGGTCTGCCGTGGGCAGGTCGAACCCGGCCCCAAGCAGGCATCCGAGCGTCCGGTCGATGTAGCGCAGCATGTTCGGCCCGGTGTTCACCCCCGAGACGATCAGCAGGGGCGCCCAGCCATGCCGCATCAGCACGCGATGGGCCGCAAAGGCGCGCGCCCGCATGGACGCGCGCCAGTCGCCCGGATCGTCGGTCCAGTCGATCTCGCCGATCACCCGGTCTGTCAGGCCCGACAGCAGGCCGTCCTTGCCCTCGACGTGGTGGTACAGCGACATCGCCTCGACCCNCAGTCGGTCGGCCAGTAAGCGCATCGACAGCTTCGCCAGGCCCTCGGCATCGGCCAGGGCCAGCGCGGCCTCCAGCACCCGGTCGCGGGTCAGGGGCTTGCGGGGGCAGGAGCATCTTCGGCCATGGGCGGAATTCCGGTTGACAGGCATACAGTGTAAGGCTTATGCACGCCAATGCAACTTACAATGTAAGGTATGGGGTCGCCGCGATGACAGGCAGCATGCAGGTCTGGGAGTGNCGGCGCTATGGCGGGCCGGAAGAGCTGGTACTGGCCGAGCGCCCCATTCCCGTCCCACGACCCGGCGAGGTGCTGGTCAGGATCGCGGCCACCACCGTCTCGTCCGGCGATGCAAGGGTGCGGGCGCTGCGCCTGCCGCCGGGCTTCGGGCCGCTCGGCCGTCTGATGCTGGGCTTCCGCGGCCCGCGCCAGAAGGTTCTGGGGACGGAATTCGCCGGCCATATCGCTGCCCTCGGCACCGGCGTCACCGGCTGGCGCGAGGGCGATGCGGTCGTGGGCTTTCCCGGCGCCCGGCAGGGATGCCATGCCGAATACCGGGCGATGCCGGTGACGCGGCCGCTGATCCCCTGGCCGCGGGGGCTGAGCCTGGACGCGGCCGCCGCCCTGAGCTTCGGCGGCATGACGGCCCGCCACTTCCTACGGCGGGCCGCGGTCGGGCCGGGAACGCGGCTTCTGGTGATCGGCGCCTCGGGGGCGGTCGGCTCGGCGATGGTGCAGCTGGCGCGGGCGGCGGGGGCGACGGTCACCGGCGTGACCAGCGCCCGCAATCTGGACCTCCTGCGCGGCCTGGGCGCCGAGGTCATCGACTACGGCCAGCAGGATTTCCGCAGCCTCGGGCGGCAATGGGACGTGATCGCCGATACCGTGGGGGCGGACTCGTTCACCGGCGTCCTGCCCTGCCTCGCGCCGACGGGCCGCTTCCTGCCCATCGCGGGCGGGCTGATCGACCTTGTGCCGCACCGGCGGCAGGGGCGGAGCAGCATCGCCAGCCTGGCCGAAGAGCGGCCCGAGGATCTGGTGGCCCTGGGCCACCTGGCCGAATCCGCGGCCTACCGCCCGGTGGTGGGCGCCGTTCTGGACTGGTCGCAGCTGCCGCAGGCCCATGCCCTGGTGGACAGCGGCCACAAGCGCGGCTCGGTGGTCCTGCGCGTCGGGCGGGGCTGATCGCCACCCGCTCGCCCAGTTCCACGATGCGGTCGCGCGGGATGTGGTAGTATTCCGACGGATCGGCGGCAAACCGCGCCAGCAGCGCATAGAGCCGGTCAANGGCCCGGCCGATACCGGTCCCCGAGGCCACGGCGCGGCGGCGGCCCAGGAAGAAGGTCGAGGTCATCACGTCGAACCTCAGCCCCGCCCGCCGCGCCGCGCCCATGGCCCGGCTGACATTCGGCGTCTCCATGAAGCCGAAGCGCAGGATCACCTGGCCGAAACGGTCGGACAGCCGGGCATAGCTCGCCCGCTCGCCCGGTTCGGCATAGGGCACGCGCAGGGTCTCCACCGTCAGGAACACCACCTGGTCATGCAGCACCCGGTTGTGCTTCAGGTTGTGCAAGAGCGCAGTCGGCACGACCTCGGGGTCGGGCGACAGGAAGAAGGCGGTGCCCGGCACGATCTTGGCCGAACTGCCCGACATTGACCGGACAAAGTTGTCCAGCGCCACGCTTTGCTTGTGGGCCTTGGCCAGCAGCGCCTGGGTGCCGCGCCACCAGGCCCACATCACCACCGCCATTGCGGTGCCGACGGCCAGCGGCACATAGCCGCCCTCGTGCAGCTTCGCCAGGTTCGAGGCCAGGAAGGCCAGTTCCAGCACCGCAATGGGCGAGGCCACAAGGATGGCGCCACCAGCGGCATTGCCAGACATNNACAGCACGGCCAACACCGTGGTGATGACCATGGTCCCCGTCACCGCGATGCCATAGGCCGAGGCCAAGGCCGAGGACGAGCCGAAGGCCAGCACCAGCCAGACCACGCCGAACAGAAGCCACCAGTTCACGGCGGGAATGTAGATCTGCCCGCTTTGATCCTGCGCGGTGTGGCGGATCGACATGCGCGGCAGAAGGCCCAACTGCATGGCGCCGCGCGCCATGGAATAGGCGCCCGAGATCACCGCCTGCGCGGCGATCACCGTGGCCGCCGTCGCCATCGCCACCAGGAAGGGCAGGGCGGCCTTTGGCGCCATCTCGAAGAACGGGTCCGCCCCGGCGGCCGGATCGGCCAGCACCAGCGCACCCTGGCCCAGATAGTTCAGCACCAGCGCGGGAAACACCACCGCCAGCCAGGCCGCAATGATCGGCGGTAAGCCGAAATGGCCAAGGTCGGCATACAGCGCCTCGGCCCCCGTCACCGCCAGGAACACCGCGCCCAGCACGGTGAAGGCGACGATTTCATGGCTGACCAGGAATCGCAGGCCCCACAGCGGATTGAAGGCCGCCAGCACCTCGGNGATTTCCCCGATGTGCCAGACCCCAGCCCCGCNCAGCACGCCGAACCAGATCAGCGTGATCGGCCCGAACAGCACGGCGATGCGTGCCGTGCCGCCCCGCTGCACCAGGAACAGCACCAGAAGGATGCCGATGGTGGTAAGCACGACAAAACGCTCCAGCGAGGGCAGGACCAGTTCCACGCCCTCGACCGCCGACAGAACGGAAATCGCCGGGGTCAGGATCGCGTCGCCGAAGAACAGCGCCGAGCCCATCAGTGCCAGCATCAGCACCGGGATCGACCGCCGCCCGATGGCCAGACGTACCAGCGTGTACAGCGCCAGCACGCCCCNCTCGCCGCGGTTGTCGGCGCGCAACAGGAAGATCACGTATTTCACTGTCACGATCAGGATCAGCGTCCAGATCAGCAGCGACAGAAGGCCCAGAACCTCGGCCCGGTTCACGCCGTCTTCGTCCATCACCGGGCGCAGCGCCTCGCGGAAGGCATAGATCGGGCTGGTGCCGATATCGCCATAGACCACCCCCACGGCGCCAAGCGCCAGCGCGGCGAAGCCTTGCCGCGGGCCATGTTCGGGCGGCGGCTCGGCCTCCTGGCGCAGGTAATCGGCGATGTCGAGTTCGTCTTCGTCGAAGAGACTCAACTGCTTCGGGTCGGGGTCAAGCCCCGGTGATGCGTTCTGGTTTTTCATGATGATTGGCGACGATGGACCGGCGGGGCCGGGCCTGTCATCGGAAGGTTACCCCTGGCAGAGGGTCCCGGTGCTCCAACACACGCCGTCCCTGCGGCGCCCGCAAAGTTACCCTCGGCTTGCTGCAAGTGCAATATGGACGCCGCGTGCGCAGCCTGGCCCCCGTCCGGCCCAACCTTCCGCATTGGCGCAGGTTGACGTCTGCGTGAGCGAAGGGACATTCCCCTTCCCCAGCGACGGAACCGGGTTCATCCTTCGTTCAACCGTTCATGGCACGACCTGAGAGCGGTTTTCGGATCGACGGTCTTGATCCCCGCACAGGGGTTCCTACGTCAAGGGGCTTCCGGGGCCGCAGCCGGACCCGGAGCAACAGGGGGCAATGAATGAGCACCTACGCAAATCTTCCCGCGCCCAGCCCGGAACAGGGGCTGAACCGCTACATGCAGGAAATCCGCAAGTTCCCGCTGCTGGAGCCGGAAGAAGAATACATGCTCGCCAAAAGGTGGGCTGACCATCAGGATCCGGACGCGGCGCACAAGCTGGTCACCAGCCACCTGCGCCTGGCCGCCAAGATCGCCATGGGCTATCGCGGCTATGGCCTGCCGCAGGCCGAAGTGATTTCCGAGGCCAACGTGGGCCTGATGCAGGCGGTCAAGCGCTTTGATCCCGAAAAGGGCTTCCGCCTCGCGACCTATGCCATGTGGTGGATTCGCGCCTCGATCCAGGAATACATCCTGCGGTCGTGGAGCCTGGTGAAACTGGGCACCACCTCGGCGCAGAAGAAGCTGTTCTTCAACCTGCGGAAAGCCAAGGCCAAGGTCGGCGCGCTGGAAGAGGGCGACCTGCGCCCCGAGAATGTCGCGCAGATCGCCAGNGATCTGTCGGTGTCCGAAGACGAGGTCATCGCCATGAACCGCCGGCTGGCGGGGTCCGACGCCTCGCTGAACGCGACGGTGGGCTCGGATGGCGACGGTTCGACCCAATGGCAGGACTGGCTGGAGGATGAAGACAGCAACCAGGCCGAAGCCTATGCCGAACGCGACGAGCTGGACGCCCGGCGCGAGCTTCTGGCCCAGGCGATGGCGGTCCTGAACGAGCGCGAGCGTGACATCCTGGTGCAGCGCCGCCTGTCGGAAGACCCGGTGACGCTGGAAGACCTGTCGGAAAGCTATGGCGTCAGCCGCGAGCGCATCCGCCAGATCGAGGTGCGCGCGTTCGAGAAGCTGCAGCAGAAGATGCGCGACCTGGCGCGCGGCAAGGGCATGCTGACCCCGGCCTGAGGGCAAGGCGCCCGGAGTCTTCGAAAACTCCGGGCAAATTCCTTCGAAGGAATTTGCAATTTTCTTCGAAGAAAATTGCCCTGCACTCCGCCGATGCGCCGCGCCCGGTTCGGACGAATCTGAACAAATCGTTAAGCTGCTTGCGTAACGCATTGATATCGTTGGGTTGGCGGTGGCGTCCGAGCTCGGACGCCCCGTCCTCGTTGCCCCGGCGCTGGCAAAGGGATACTCAGTAGCCAGACCACGGAGACACCCATGACCCGACCCGGCCCCGATACCCCCGGCGTTTCGATGCTCGGAACCTTCGTCAAGCCCATGCACCCCGAGGGCCGCAAGTTCGTCGGCCTGGCCGCCGCCCTGACCCTGGTCCTGTTCCTGATCTGGGAACCGCTCGGCTGGCTTGGCACCGGCCTGACCGTCTGGGTGTATTACTTCTTCCGCGACCCGCGCCGCGCGGTTCCCGCCGGCGAGGGCCTGATCGTCTCGCCCGCCGACGGCGTGGTCTCCCTGATCGAGCCCGCCGTGCCCCCGGCCGAGCTGGGCCTCGGCCCCCANGCCCTGACCCGAGTTTCGGTCTTCATGTCGGTCTTCAACTGCCATGTGAACCGCGCCCCCATCGGCGGCACGGTGTCCCGCGTCGCCTACCGCCCCGGCAAGTTCCTCAACGCCTCGCTCGACAAGGCCAGCGAGGACAACGAACACAATGGCCTGGTCATCGACCTGCCCGATGGCCGCCGCATCGGCGTGGTCCAGATCGCCGGTCTCGTCGCCCGCCGCATCCTGTGCTTTGTCTCGGAAGGCCAGGGCCTGCGCACCGGCGAACGCTTCGGCCTGATCCGCTTCGGCTCGCGCCTCGACGTCTACCTGCCCGAAGGAGTGGAGCCGCAGGTGGCACTTGGCCAGACCATGATCGCNGGCGAGACGGTGATCGCGGTCCTGGGCACCACCCTGCCGCGCCGTCTGGCGCGGGTGGAGTAAGCCATGGACGACCCCGCCCCGCCGACCTCCTCGAAACGCCCGCGCGAGCTTCTGCTGCTGAAGCTTTTGCCCAACATGGTCTCGATCCTTGGCCTTTGCGCCGGGTTGACCGCCGTGCGCTTCGCCCTGATCGGCTGGTTCGAACTGGCGATCCTCTTGATCGGCACCGCTGCGGTCTTCGACGGGCTGGACGGGCGTCTGGCGCGGATGTTGAAATCCGAAAGCGCCATGGGGGCCGAGATCGACAGTCTGGGCGATTTCGTGAACTTCGGCGTGGTGCCGGGGCTGGTGCTGTACCTTTGGGGCCTGCGCCCGGAAACCAGCCTCGGCTGGATCGCCGTGCTGGTCTATGTCGTCTGCTGCATGCTGCGCCTGGCCCGCTTCAACGTCGGCATCAAGCGGGCGGATGATGCGGCCGAGAAGACCACCTTCGTCGGCGTGCCTTCACCGGCCGGCGCCATGCTGGTGCTGGCGCCCATGTACCTGACCTTCATGCTGGACCGCGAGATCACCCTNGCCGCGGCTCTGGTCGCCCTGTGGATGGTAAGCATCGGCGCGCTGATGATCAGCCGCATCCGCACGCCCTCGCTGAAGCGGGTGACGGTGGCGGCCGACCATGCCCGCTTCGTGCTGGTCGCCGGGGTGGCACTGGTGGCCGCCATGCTGACCTACCCCTGGGTCACGCTGTTGTCGCTGGCCATTCTGTACCTGGGCGGCATCCTCTGGCTGTGGTGGCGCGGCGCGCTGAAGCGCTGAGCCTTGAACCTGTGGCGTGGCGGGCCTAGCCTGATACAGCGACAGGGGCTGACATGAGACCGGTCCGTTGGGGCGTTCTGGGCGCCGCGAATTTTGCGAAGAACCACATGGCGCTTACCATCCACATGGCCGAGGGGGCGGAACTGGCGGCTTTGGCCACGTCCGATCCGGCCAAGGCCGCGGGGTTCCGCGCCTTCTGCCCCGCGCTGCGCGTCCATGCCAGCTATGACGCCCTGTTGGCCGATCCCGAGATCGACGCGGTCTATATCCCGCTGCCCAACCACCTGCATGTGGAATGGACGCTGAAGGCGCTGGCGGCGGGCAAGCATGTGCTGACCGAGAAGCCGGTGGCGATGCGGGCCGAGGAGATCGACCGGATCATCGCGGCGCGGGATCAGAGCGGGCTCCTGGCGGCCGAGGCCTACATGATCGTCCACCACCCGCAGTGGCAGCGGGCCAGGGAATGGCTGGAGGCGGGCGAGATCGGTCAGCTGCGCCATGCCGATGCGGCCTTCAGCTTTCACCTGACGGACCTGGGCAACATCCGCAACCGGCCGGATGCCGGNGGCGGGTCGCTGCGGGACATCGGGGTCTATACCTTTGGATCGACCCGCTTCGTCACCGAGGCCGAGCCGGTGGACATCTCGGCCCGCATCCACCGCGAGAACGGGGTGGATGTCTTTGCCCAGGTGGCAGCGGTGATGGAGGGGCCNGGGGGCAGGTTCACCTATGGCTCGATGACGTCGATGCGGCTCTACAACCGGCAGGTCGTGACCTTCCAGGGCGACAAGGGGATGATCCGGCTGGAGGGCGGGCCGTTCAATGCCAATGTGAACGACCTGGCCGAGGTGGAGCTGCACCGGGACGGCAATCGGGTCATCGTGGACCGCTTCCCGGCGGCCAACCACTACAAGCTTCAGGTCGAGGCCTTCAGCCGGTCGGTGCGCGAGGGCGTGGCCTATCCCTGCCCGCTGGAATTCGTCCGGGGCACCCAGGCGATGATGGACCGGGTCTTTGAGGTGGCGGTGGAGATCTGAGGGGCGTCCGAGCTCGGACGCTTTCAGGTGTCAATGATTTCAATGGGTTGATCGCGGGTTTTAACTTGGACTTAACACTTGCCCGCGCCGGGGCTTTGGCTGGCACATGGTGCGTGCGAGCACGCACCCTACCCATGGCTTAGCGGTGTCGGGGAAGAGGGGAGTGCGTCGGCGCGGGGGCGGGGAGAGGCCCCGGCCTGCGCCGGGGCGGGGGAGCGCGTGATCGGGGCGTGCCCGAGCCGCCTGCCTCGCCCGAGGCCATCGCCTCGGGCGCAGTGCAACGCTGATGCCAAGACCGCCCGTGCTTCAGGCGTCCGGGGATAACTGATGGTCCCTTGGCGAAATGCTGGCATTTCGCCAACCGCGCCGGTCGGGTGTCCACTGGACACCCGCCTTGTCGGCGCGGGAAAGGGGGCTGAGGCTGTATGCGGGCGCTTGAAGGTGCGCAATGAATGCGCACCCTACGGGCGCCGACCGATGCGCGGGACCGCGGGCGGCAGGGCGGGAGAGCGGGCAGAGGCTTTCGCCGGGGCGGGGTCTTGGGGTGGCGCGGGAGGACCGGGGCCCCGGCTTTCGCCGGGGCGAGGGGTGAGGCGGCTTATGCCTCCATCGCCTCCAACTCGTCGATGAAGGCGGCGATCATGTTCAGGCCGCGGTCCCAGAAGGCGGGGTCGGCGAGGTCGAGGCCGAAGGGGGCGAGAAGCTCCTTGTGGTGCTTGGACCCGCCGGCCTTGAGCATGTCGAAATACATGTCCTCGAAGCCCGGCATGCCCGCCGCGTAAGCGGCATAGAGCGCGTTCACCAGACCGTCGCCGAAGGCATAGGCATAGACGTAGAAGGGCGAGTGGACGAAGTGGGGGATATAGGACCAGAAGGTTTCGTAGCCGTCCATGAACTCGAAGGCGTCGCCCAGGCTTTGCGCCTGAACGCTCATCCACAGCGCGTTGATGTCGTCGGNGGTCAGCTCGCCCTCGGCCCGCGCAGCATGCAGCTTGCATTCGAAATCGTAGAAGGCGATCTGCCGGACCACCGTGTTGATCATGTCCTCGANCCTGCTGGCGAGGAGGGTCTTCTTTTCGGCCGGGGTCTTCGCCTCGTCGAGGAGTTTGCGGAAGGTCAGCATCTCGCCGAAGACAGAAGCGGTTTCGGCGAGCGTCAGGGNGGTGGAGGACAGAAGCTCACCCTGGTAAGCGGCAAGGACCTGGTGGACGCCGTGGCCCAGTTCATGCGCCAGGGTCATCACGTCGCGCGGTTTGCCGAGGTAGTTGAGCATGACGTAAGGATGGACGGTGGTGACGGTCGGGTGGGCGAAGGCGCCCGGCGCCTTGCCGGGTTTCACGCCGGCGTCGATCCAGCCCTGACGGAAGAAGGGTTTGGCGATTTCGGCCATGCGGGGATCGAAGGCGGCATAGGCCTGCATCACCGTCTGTTCGGCCTGATCCCAGTTGACCAGCCGCGGGGTTTCGATGGGCAAGGNGGCGTTGCGGTCCCAGACCTGCAGCTTTTCAAGGCCCATCCACTTGGCCTTCAGCCGGTAGTAGCGGTNGGAAAGCTTGGGATAGGCGGCAACGACGGCGTTCCTCAGCGCCTCGACCACCTCCGGCTCGACATGGTTCGACAGGTGCCGGGCATATTGCGCCGAGGGCATCTTGCGCCAGCGGTCGTCGATTTCCTTTTCCTTGGCCAGCGTGTTGTGGACGCGGGCGAAGAGCTNGATGTTCTTGTCGAAGACCGTGGCCAGAGCATGGGCGGCGGCCTCGCGCTTGGCGCGGTCGGTGTCGGTGAGGAGGTTGAGGGTGGATTCGAGGTTGAGCTCGTCTTCCTCGCCCTCGACCTTGAACATCAGGCCGGCGATGGTTTCGTCGAAGAGCTTGTTCCAGGCGCTGGCGCCCACGACAGAGGCGTCGTGCAGGTAGGTTTCCATCTCGTCCGACAGCTGGTGCGGGCGCATGGCGCGCATGCGGTCGAAGACCGGCTTGTAGCGGGCGAGATCGGCGTTCTCAGTATAGAGGCGGGCGAGGTGGTCATCGTCCAGCCGGTTGAATTCCAGGCTGAAGAACACCATCGGCGTGGTCCAGGTGGTGATCTTGTCCTGGCAGTCGGCCATGAACTTGGCGCGTTCGCTGTCCATGGTGTTCTGGTAATAGCGGAGGCCCGCGTAGGACATGATGCGGTNGGCGGTGGACTCGATCATCTCATAAGTGCGGATGCAGGCGAGCATGCCCGCGGCGTCCAGGTTGGCGAGGTCGCCCTTGTAGATGTTCTCGAAATTGGNCGCCGAGGCTTCGACATAATCCATGTCGATCTGGAAGGACTTGCAGTCGGGGCTGTCGTAGAGGTCGGTCAGATCCCATTCCGGCAGGTTGCCGANGGAATTGCCGCCGATGCNGGAATCGTAGGCGGGGCGGGGAAGTTCGGGGCCATGCGTGTCTCCGGGCGTTTGGTCTGATGTAGGGCAGGCGCGCGGGAAAGGGAACCGCGGGTCACGCAGGCGTCAGGCGAGGGCGCGCAGGTCGTCGAGGCTGTCGATCTCGGCAGGCGAGAGGTCGGGGCGGGGGCCGATCAGGCGCGGGGCGGTGAGGGTGAGNNGCGCGCGGCGGCGCGGGCTGGGGGTCACGCCGTCGAATTCGATCTCGTAGACCCGTTCGGGGGCGACCTGGCGCACCGGGCCGAAACGGTCGGTGGTATGGGTGGCGGTCCAGCGCAGGAGGTCGCCGCCGTCGGGGGCAGGGGCAGGCGGGCGACGGGNGGCGAGGGTGGCGCCGTCGCGGAGCGCGAGGGTGATCTCGGGCGCCGGGCCGGTCTGGACGTAAAGCAGCACGGCGCGGGCGGTGAGGGGGCNGGCGGGCCAGTGCCAGGTCTCGGCGCGGTGGTGGTGGCGGAGGGTGAGGCCGAGGGCGCCGGCGGCGCGGACTGGGCNATGGGCGGTGGCGAGGGCGGGCCAATCGGGGAAGGGGATCGGTTGCGCCGGGGTGAGGGGAANGGGTCAGTCGGGGGCGAGCAGGCTTTCGAGTGCGGCGCGGCGGGCGGGGAGGGGAAGGTGGCCGAGGTCCTNGCCGGCGGCGCGGCGCAGGTCATGGGCGATCAGGCNGCAGGGGGTCTTGCGGGTGGGGCGGTCGAGCGCCGCGGGCGAAGCGGGGCGGTTGGCGCCTTCGGGCCAGATCACGAGGGTGGCGTCGATCGTGGTGCCNNGGGGGAGATGGGCGGCCAGCGGGGCGAGGGCGGGGAAGCGGTCGGTGAGGGTGTCGTCGGGGCTGCGCAGGGTCAGGCCGGCAGGGCCAAGGTCCAGGCGCAGGGGCAGGCCGGGCCAGGCCCAGTCGGCCAGCCAGTCCTGCGCCGGGCCAAGGGTCGCGGGCGGGGCGGCAAGGGCGGNGGTGTGCGGGCGGGCCTTCTGCGGGCGTGGGGGTCAGAAGGTCGGACCAGGCGGGCAGGGGAGATCGGGCTGGATCAGGCGGGCCAGCGCCTCGGCCAGGGCGGCGGCCGGTTGGGCGGTGGCCTGCGACAGGGCGGCGGCAAGCAGCGGGCGGGGCAGGGTCAGGCGGAAGCTGCCGGTGGCGAGGCGGTTCAGGGGGATGCGGGCTTCGGGCGGCAGGTCGGACCAGAGCCAGGCAAGGGCGGCGCGTCTTGCGGNCAGGGGCTGGCCGGAAAACGCGCCCAGGCGGGCGAGGGTGTCAGAGAGGCCGGGGCCGGGGCCCGAGGCTGCAGGCAGGATCAGCGCAGCGGTTTCGGCCGGGTCGCGGGTGAGGCTCAGGCTTTCGGCGAAGAGCCAGTCGGGCAGGCCTGCGGCCTCGGTCGACCAGAGGCGCAGTTCGGCCGGGGTCGCGATGCGGCGGGGGCGGCGGCCGGAGAAGAGCGCGAGGGCAGCGATGCGGTCGGGTTCGGGGACAGTGGGCAGCCAGGCGGCGAGCGCGGTGGCGCGGGCGGCCGGGGCGGTGTCGGCGTCAAGGTGGCTCAGGAGGTGGCGAAGGGGTCATGCGGGGCCTGTGGCCGGATGGCGGGGATTTGGGGTGGGAGCGGGAGAACGGCTGGGGTGGTGGGTGGGGGCGGTGGTGCGGCGGTCGGATCAGGGCGGCTTTGGACGGGGCGCGGGGTGGGGGCTCAATCGACGCGGCGGGCCGGGTGGAGGCGAGGTGGTGAAGAGGATGGCAAAGGGGCATTGGGGGCCGATGACCAGATGCCGGAGGCTTGGGGGAGCAGGTGATCGAGCGGTGCGGGCGTTGTGGCGGGAGTCGGTGGGGCGGGTCCGGCTTGGTCACGGGGGCCAGGTTCTTGGCGCCGCGGGTGGACCGGTCGGCGGCCTCGCTGGGCCGGGGTCTGAGCTCGGCAGGGCGGCTGGCGCCGGGGGAAGGCATCGGGTGCAGGAGCAGGGAGACAGGCGCGCGCCCACGATTTCCGGACGGAAATCGTGCCCGGAATTCGTGCGAATTCCGGCTTGGGGGCGCGGGGCGGTGATGGCGTCGTTCCTCGTCTTCGGCGCTCGAGGCGGTGGTGCCGAGGACGCCGGGCTTCGTAGCGCTGTCCCAAACTCCAGCGGCTGAAGGGCGCGATGAAGCCGTGGGTGGCTGGTCCCGGTGTGGTTCCGGCGGCGCGGATGGCGCGTTGAGGTCGGGCTCGGAGGGGGCGCCAGACGGTGAGAATGGTAGGCGCCGTGTCGATGTCGCGGCCGGGCGGCGGGGGGATGCGGAACGGCTCGGCCGTGGAGCCCACGATTTCGGACGGAAATCGTGCCCGAATTCGTGCGAATTCCGGCTTGGGGGCGGGGGCGCTCATGGCGGGGGCCTCGTCTTCGTGGCCAAGGCGGTCGGTGCCAAGGACGCAAGCCTCGTAGCCCTNGTTCCCCAACCAGCGGCTGAAGGGCGCGGTGAAGCCGTGGGTGGCCAGAACGCGGGTGGCACCGGTGGCGCGGATGGCGGCGTTCAGGCCGGGCCAGTCGGCGTGGTCGGAGATGACGAAGCCGCGGCCCGGCCGCGCGTGCCNGCGCAGGCGCTTGACCGCCATCCAGCCCGAGGCGAAGGCGGTCTGGTGCGGGGCGAAGCGGTTGAGCCAGTCGGATTGTCCCGAGGGTGGTGCGATGATCAGGGCGCCGGGGTGGGTCTGGCGGCTGGTGCCTTCCGTGATGCGGGTGGTGGNGGGCAGGGCATAGCCCTGGGCGCGCAGGATGGCGGTGACGTCCTCGACCGCGGGGTGGGTAAGGATGGGGCCGCGNNGTACGAGGCCCGCCATCAGCCNTTGTGCCTTGCCGAAGCTGTAGGCGGTCAGCACCGAGGTGATGCCTGCGGCGGCGTTGGCGGACCACCAGGCGGCGACCTCGGCCATGGCCGTGGCTTGCGGTTGCCAGCGGAAGATGGGCAGGCCGAAGGTGCATTCGCTGATGAAGCCGTGGCAGGCGATGGGCTGCCAGGGCTCGGCCAGGCCGTCCGGTTCGGTCTTGTAGTCGCCCGAGACCACCCAGACCTCGCCCCGATGTTCGACGCGGATCTGCGCCGAGCCGGGGACATGGTAGGCGGGGTGGAACGAGACGGTGACGCCGTTGATCTCGCGCTGCTCGCCCCAGGCCAGGCCTTCGGCCTGGATGCGGCCCAGGCGGTGGCGGATCACCGGCAGGGCGGCCTGGGCGCAGAGATAGGCGCCCATGCCGGGGCGGGCGTGGTCGGAATGGCCGTGCGTCACCAGGGCACGGGGCACGCGCCGGTCGGGGTCGATGTGGAAATCGCCCGCCGGGCAGTAGAGGCCGCGGGTGGTGTGGATGAAAGCGGCGCCATGCCGCCAGTCTAGCGGCTGACGGCGGCGGGGGAAGAGCTGCGGGCGCGCAGGGCGAGGCCGTCCTTCATGTTCAGGCCAAGGAGGGCCACGTTGACCAGGCCCGCGGCAAGTTCGGTGCCCTGGATCGCGGTGAAGAGCGGGCCGAAACTGCCCTGGGCAGACAGTCGGGCAAGGGCGAGCGCGGCGGGTGCCAGGACGAGAAGCCCGTTCATGGCAGCGAAGGCCATGCGTCTTGCTTGCGCGCCACCACCGGCAGGCGCCAACCGCGACCGAGGCTGCGCCCGGTGATGCCCGTGGTGGCAAGCGCGGGGATCAGGATCAGCAGGGACCAGGCGATGGCCTGTTTCACGGCGGCAATGGCGGGGGACTGCCGATGGCTTCGACCGAAAGGGTGGCTGCCTGGAAGGCGAGGATCATCACCAGGGAAAGGGCGCCGGTGGCGGCATGGAGGCGCAGCAGGGCGGGGCGGGGCATGGGAGTCTCCATAAACATAGCTTACTATGTATTTAGTGAAAGATAGTGTGCTATGCAAGTGCCGGGGTTGTATCGGGCTTGTGTTGGGCCGGGGCATCGGGGAGAGCTTGGTCATGGAGTTCCAGCGCGAAAAATCCGCTTACTATCTGGCCAACCACATGGCCCGGCTGTTTGCCGCGCATCTGGCCGAGGCTCTGGCGCCGCTTGGGCTGGCGCCGGCGCAGTTCATGACTCTGCTGGAGCTGTGGGAGCCCGGCCTGACCCAGGCCGAACTGGGTCAGCGGCTGGACGTGGAGCAGCCGACCATGGCGGCAACGCTGGCGCGGATGGAGCGCGACGGGCTGGTGACGCGCGAGGCGCATGAGGGGACCGGCGGGCGCGGCGCGTGATGCCGTCCGAGCGGGCGTGGGCGCTGGAGGCGCTTACCAAGGCGGCGGCGGCAGGGGTGAATGGCCGCGCGCTGGCTGGCCTGAGTGAGGCCGAGCGCGGGGCGCTGATCGAAGCGATGGCCGGGGTGATTGCGGCGCTGCGCCGGTGATGCCCAAAAGCGGCGGTTGCACATGCCGCAGCAAGGAATTGCCGCGGAGTCTTTTCATCCGCGGCGGCGGGCTCTTAACTGATCTCATCCCGCCGCAAGGGAGCAGGCCCGGTGACGACCTATTTCAACGAGATGTTCGAGGGTGAGACCATCCGTTCGCCCTATGCCCGGTTGGGCGACTGGGTGGCGGCGATNGTTACCGAGTTGCGCCAGATGAAGCAGGCCGAGGCCGAGGCGCTGTTCCGGCGCATCGGCATCACCTTTGCCGTCTATGGCGAGGGCGGCGACCCGGACCGGCTGATCCCCTTCGACATGTTCCCGCGGGTGTTCTCCGGCGCCGAATGGGCGCGGCTGGAGCGCGGCATCAAGCAGCGGGCGCGGGCGCTGAACGCCTTTCTGGTGGATGTCTATGGCCGCGGCGAGATCGTGCGGGCGGGACGGATTCCGGCACATCTGGTCTATCGCAACGAGGCTTACGAAAAGGCGGTGGCCGGGTTCGTGCCGCCGAAGGGCGTCTATTCGCATATCGTCGGCATCGACCTGGTGCGCACCGGGCCGGACGAGTTCTTCGTGCTGGAGGACAATTGCCGCACGCCCAGTGGCGTCAGCTACATGCTGGAAAACCGCGAGATCATGATGCGGATGTTTCCGGAACTGTTCCGCGAGAACCGCATCGAGCCGGTGGACCAGTATCCGGAGCTGCTGCGCCGCACGCTGGCCAGCGTGGCCCCGGCGAAATGCGACCGGGAACCCACGGTGGTGATCCTGACGCCGGGGCATTTCAACAGCGCCTATTACGAGCATTCCTTCCTGGCCGACCTGATGGGCGTGGAACTGGTCGANGGGCAGGACCTGTTCGTGGAAGGCGAGTTCGTCTGGATGCGAACGACCGAGGGTCCGAAGCGGGTGGATGTGATCTATCGCCGGATCGACGATGCCTTCCTGGACCCTTTGTGCTTCCGCCCCGAATCGATGCTGGGCGTGCCTGGGTTGATGGATGTCTACCGCTCGGGTGGGGTCAGCATATGCTCGGCGCCGGGGGCGGGGGTGGCGGACGACAAGGCGGTCTATACCTATGTGCCGGAGATGGTGCGGTTCTATCTGGGCGAAGAGCCGATCCTGAAGAACGTGCCGACCTGGAAATGCGGCGCCGCCGAAGACCTGAAATATGTCCTCGCCCATCTGCCGGAGCTGGTGGTGAAAGAGGTCCACGGCTCGGGCGGCTATGGCATGCTGGTGGGTCCCAAGGCCTCGACCGAGGAGGTGGAGCGGTTCCGCGCGCAGATTCTGGACGATCCGGGCAATTACATCGCGCAGCCGACGCTGGCCCTGTCNACCACGCCGACCTTTGTGGCCGAGGGTGTGGCGCCGCGGCATGTGGACCTGCGGCCCTATTGCCTGGTGGGCGAGCGCATCGAGCTGGTGCCGGGCGGGCTGACCCGCGTGGCGCTGAAGGAGGGAAGCCTGGTGGTGAACTCGTCGCAGGGCGGCGGGGTCAAGGACACCTGGGTTCTGGCGGAGTGAGACCATGCTGAGCCGGACGGCAGACAACCTGTTCTGGATCGCCCGTTCCATGGAGCGGGCCGAGACCATGGCGCGGCTTCTGGAAGTGGGCTCGCGCATTGCCATGCTGCCTTCGGCGCATGGCTACAGGAACGAATGGGATTCGCTGTTGCGCGCCTCTGGCACGGCGGACGGGTTTTCGAAGAAATACGGCGAGTCGGTGCAGCGCAACATCGAAAGCTATCTGTTCTTCGACCGCGACAACCCCTCGTCGGTGGCGAGCTGCATCACTGCCGCGCGCGAGAACGGGCGGATCGTGCGCACGGCGCTGACGACGCAGGTCTGGGATGCGCTGAACTCGGCCTTTCAGGAGCTGCGGCAGCTGGAGCGCGAGCCGCGGTCGTCGCTGGAGCTGGGGCAGCTGACGGAATGGACGATGCGCAATGCGGCGCTGGTGCGGGGCGCGATCGACGCGACACTGCTGCGCAACGGTGGCTGGGATTTTCTGAACATCGGCTATTACCTGGAACGCGCCGACAACACGGCGCGGCTGATGGACGTGAAGTATTACGTCCTGTTGCCGCGGGCGGATTTCGTGGGCTCGGGCCTGGACAATTACCAGTGGACGACGCTGTTGCGGTCGATGTCGGCGCATCGGGCGTTTCACTGGGCCTATGGCGGCGAGGTGACGGCGGCGAAGATCGCCGACTTCCTGATCCTGAACCCGCAATGCCCGCGGTCCCTGATGACCTGCATGCGCGGCGTGCAGTCGCATCTGGACCGGCTGGCGGCGGATTACGGGGTCGAGACGGCGGCGCAGGAACGCGCGCGGGCGATGCGGGCGGCGCTGGAGGGGCTGACGGTGGAGCAGGTCTTTGACGAGGGGCTGCACGAGTTCCTGAGCCGGACCATCCGCGCGGCGGCGGACCTGTCGGTGCTGATTCACGAGGCCTATCTGAGCGGGGGTCTGCACTGATGCGGATCGCGGTCGATCATGTGACGCTGTATCGCTATGAGCGCCCGGTGCGCGGCGTGGTGCAAAGCCACCGGCTGACGCCTTCGGTCTTTGACGGGCAGAAGGTGCTGTCCTGGGAAGTTCAGGTCAGCGGCGGGTTGAAGGGTGGCGGGTTCCGCGACGGCGCCGGCGACTGGGTGCAGGGCTGGACGGTGCGCGGCCCGGTCAGCGAGATCGAGGTGCGCGTGGCGGGCGTGGTGGACACGTCGGACCTCGCNGGCGTGCTGCGTGGCCACCGCGAGCTGGTGCCGCCCGAGGCCTGGCTGCGCGAAACCGGGCCAACGCGGGCGGATGCGGCGCTGTCGGCCCTGGGCAAATCGGTCGCGGGGGCGGAGACGCCNTTGAGCGCCGCGCATGCGATTGCGGCTGCGGTGGCCGAGGCCATTGCCTACAAGCCCGGCGCCACCCATGCCCATACCACGGCCGCCGAGGCCATGGCTCAGGGCGAAGGCGTCTGCCAGGACCATGCCCATGCGGTGATTGCCGCGGCGCGGGTGGCGGGGCTNGCGCGCTATGTCGCCGGCTATCTGATGAGCGGCGAGGACGCGGCCGAGGCGGCCCACGCCTGGGCCGAGATTCATGTGGCGGGGCTGGGCTGGGTGGGCTTTGACGCCGCGAACCGGTGCTGTCCGGACGACCGCTATATCCGCCTTGGCTCGGGCCTGGATGCCCGCGACGCGGCGCCGATCAAGGGCACGGCGCGCGGGTCGGGCGAGGAACATCTGGAAGTGACCGTTGCGGTTGCCAACGCGCAGCAATAGCCTGGGCGCGCTGCGGGGGATCAATGACTTACTGCGTGGGACTGCTTCTGGATGCGGGCATGGTCTGCCTGTCGGATACCCGCACCAATGCCGGGCTGGACAACATTGCGACCTATCGCAAGATGTTCCATTTCGAGGAACCGGGCGAGCGTGTCATCACCATCATGACGGCGGGCAGCCTGTCGGTGACGCAGACCACCATCGCGCGGCTGCGCGAGGCGGTCGAGGATGAAGACGCCAGCCCCGAAACCAGCATCATGAAGGCGCCGACCATGCTGAAGGTCGCGGACATCGTGGGCGCCATGCTGGCGCAGGTGCGCCGCGAGGTCGATGAAAAGCTGAACGCCATGAACCAGGGTGCCACGGCCAGCATGATCGTGGCGGGCCAGCGCGCGCGGGCGATGCGGCTGTTCCTGATCTATCCGGAAGGCAATTTCATCGAAGCGACCGAGGACACGCCCTTCCTGCAGATCGGCGAGCACAAATACGGCAAGCCGATCCTGGACCGGGTGGTGCGGCGGGGCACCTCGCTGGCCGATGCGCAGAAGGCGGTGCTGTTGTCGATGGATTCGACCTTGCGGTCGAACCTGTCGGTGGGCATGCCCTTGGACCTGTGCGTGATGGAAAAGGACGCCTGCCGCGTGACGCAGAAGCGGCGGATCGAGGCGGGGGACGAGCAGTTCCGCGCCATGAGCGAGGCCTGGAGCCGGGCCTTGCGCGACAGGTTCACCCAGATCGCGATCTAGCGCCCGGGCGCCAAGATTTTCGGCGAAAAATCTTGGCGTTGCGCGGCGATCTTCGATCAGCGCGTGAAGCGGTCCAGCATGGCGTCCAGGAAGGCGCGGCGGATGTGGTCGCGTTCCATCACCAGTTCGTGCTGCGCCTCGGGCACCATCATCAGCTGGCCCTTCTGCCAGCGCCGCATCACGGCATGGACGGGGCGCGGGTCCACCACACGCTCGGCATGGCCAAGGGCGGTGAGCGCGGGAAGGTCGGGGGNCGGCGTGCGGGTGAGGGCGCGGCATTCGCGCAGCGCGGCGCGCAGCCAGGCCATCGAGGGGCCGCCAAGCGCCAGTTCAGGGCGGCTTTGCACCTGCTGGCGCATCAGTTCGAAGCTGGGCTCGTGCCGGGTCAGGCTGTTGTTAAGCAAAGGNNTCGCGGTGGCGATATAGGTGGTGGCGCCGGTGGTGGGCACGAAGCGGTGATCGGCGCGCAGCGGTGCTGCCGCGTGCGACAGCGCCCAGGCCACGGGCTTCAGGCCGGGGGCGAAGGCGATGCCCCACATCGGTGCCGAGAAGACGGCGGATTGCACCGGGAAACCGCCAAGCAAGGCGCGCAGCGCGATGGCGCCGCCCATGGAATGCGAGAAGAGATACCAGGGCTTCGGCAGGCCCAGGCTTTCGGCGTGGTCGGCCAGTGCCTTCAGGTCGTGCTGGTAATCGGCGAAGCCCGTGACATGGCCCATCATCGGCTTGCGCGGGTGGCGGTCCGACAGGCCCTGGCCCCGCCAGTCGATGGTCAGCGAGGCAAAGTAAGCGCCCGAGTTCGGCGGCGAGGGGGCGTATTTCTCGATATATTCCGACCGGCCATGCAGGATGAAGACGGTGCCGCGGGCGCCGTCCACCGGCCAGACCATGGCGCGCAGGCGGAAGCCGTCGGCCGTGGTCAGCCAGGCGGCGCGGCCTTCTTCGGGCGCGTCGGGGGTAAGGTCGCGGTGGAACGGGGCCTGGGTCATGTCCTGGTGTGGCCTGGTGGCCCCGTCAAGGTGGGGCCGCGCGCCGGTGTTGTCGAGAGGTCAGGACAGGACCGAGGCCAGCTGCATGGCCTTGCCCATGGAGCCGTCGATCTTCAGCTTGCCGGTCATGAAGGCCATGGTCGGGTTCATCGTGCCTTCGAGGATGGCCTGGAACACCTCGGCCGAGGCGATCAGGCTGACATCGGCCTCTTCATCGCCTTCGCGGACGCCGGTGGCATCCATCATGATCGAGCCTTCGCCGGTGATGACGAACTTGGCGATGCCGCCGTCAAAGCGGCCGGGGGCCGACAGGCGCTCGACCGCCTTTGTGATCACGTCGCTCATGCAATCCTCCGCAAATGTTGATGGGCGGGGCGTTCCATTCCTTCCCGCCTGCGCTACAGTCGCGTTATGGGCCTGCACCTTCGCCGATACAACTTTGCCGTTGCGTCCCGCCTTCTTGCGGCGGTGGCTGCGCTGTTTCTGGGCGCCGGCGCGATGGCCGCGCAGGACGCCGACATGGACGACCTCTTCGCGCGGCTGCANAAGGCCGATGCGGCCGAGGCGGCGCGGATCGAGCGGCTGATCGTCATCGAATGGTCGAAGTCGGGCTCNGCGGCGATGGACCTGCTGTTGCAGCGCGGGCGCGAGGCGCTGGACAATGGCGATACCGAGGCGGCCATCGAGCATCTGACGGCGCTGACCGACCATGCGCCCGATTTTGCCGAGGGCTGGAATGCGCTGGCGACGGCCTGGTATACCGAGGGCGAGTTCGGGCCTTCGGTCGAGGATATCGCCCGGACGCTGACGCTGAACCCGCGGCATTTCGGGGCGCTGGCGGGGCTGGGCATGATCTTCGAAGAGATCGGCGAGCCGGAGAAGGCGCTGGAGGTCTACAAGGCGGCGCTGGCTATACATCCGCACATGCAGGGCGTAAGTGAGGCCGTGAAGCGGATCGAGGCAGAGACCGCGGGGCAGGATCTCTGAAGGCAGGCGATGAACGCCATGAACGGGACCGGGCGCGTCACAGCCGTGCTTGGGCCGACCAACACCGGAAAGACCCATTTCGCCATCGAGCGGATGCTGACGCACCGCACGGGGGTGATCGGCCTGCCGCTGCGCCTTCTGGCGCGCGAGGTCTATGACCGGGTGGTCGCGAAGGTCGGGCCGTCGGTTGTGGCGCTGGTCACCGGCGAGGAACGCATCGTACCGGAGCGCACGCAATACTGGGTCTGCACGGTCGAGGCGATGCCGGACGGCATCGGCGCTGATTTCGTGGCGGTGGATGAAATCCAGCTGTGCGCCGACCCCGAGCGGGGCCATGTGTTCACCGACCGGCTGCTGCATATGCGGGGCCTGTTGGAGACGATGTTCCTGGGCGCCGAGACCATGCGTGGCGCCATCGCGGCGTTGGCGCCGGGGTCGATTTCCACGCGGCGCGAGCGGTTTTCGCAGCTGACCTATACCGGGTCGAAGAAGATCAGCCGGATGCCCGAGCGCAGCGCCATCGTCGGGTTTTCGGTTGAGAACGTCTATGCGATTGCCGAGCTGATCCGCNNTAAGCAGAAGGGTGGCTGCGCGGTGGTGATGGGGGCGCTCTCGCCCCGCACGCGCAACGCGCAGGTGGCTTTGTACCAGAACGGCGACGTGGATTACCTGGTGGCCACCGATGCCATCGGCATGGGGCTGAACCTGGACATCAAGCATGTCGCCTTTTCCTCGACCGCCAAATTCGACGGGCGGCGGATGCGCCAGCTTTGGCCGCAGGAGCTGGCGCAGATTGCCGGGCGGGCGGGGCGGCATACCGAGGACGGCACCTTTGGCGTGACGGGCGAGGCGCGGCCNTTCGACGAGGAGGTGGTCGAGCAGATCGAGAACCACCGCTTCCAGCCGGTGAAAAAGCTGATGTGGCGCAATGCGGACCTGGATTTCGCCAGTGCCGAGCGGCTGATCCGGTCGCTGGAGGCGCCGACCTCGAACGACTGGCTGAGCCGGGCGCGGGATGCCGACGACGTGGTGGCGCTGAAGACGCTGTCGGCCATGCCCGAGGTGCATGACAAGCTGACCGGGCCGAAGCGGGTGCAATTGTTGTGGGATGTCTGCCGCATTCCCGATTTCCGGTCGGCCAGCGAGACGGAACATGCGACGCTTCTGGCGCGGATTTTCGATTTCCTGGTGGGCCGCGGGATCGGCGGNGGGCGGGTGCCCTCGGACTGGCTGGCCAAGGCGATCGAGCGGATCGACCGCAGCGATGGCGATATCGACGCGATTTCCCGCAGGCTGGCCTATATCCGCACCTGGACCTATGTCGCTCAACGCAAGAATTGGGTTGAAGACGAAAGCCATTGGCGGGCGGAGACGCGCGCTGTAGAAGACCGCCTGTCGGATGCGCTGCATCAGCGGCTGACCCAGAGATTTGTTGACCGGCGGACATCCGTTCTGCTTCGCCGGTTGAAGCAGAAGGAGGACCTCGTGGCCGAGGTGAACGACAAGGGTGAAGTGACGGTCGAGGGCGAATTCGTCGGNCGGCTGGAGGGGTTCCGCTTCCAGCAGGATGCGAGCGGGTCCACCGACGAGGCGCGCACCCTGCGCCAGGCGGCGATGGCCGCGCTGAAGCCCGAGTTCAGCCTGCGTGCCGACCGGTTCTACAACGCGCCCGACACCGAGATGGATTTCACCGAACAGGGCGGCCTGATGTGGGGCACGCTGGCGGTGGGCAAGCTGGTGAAGGGTGCCGATGTCCTGAAGCCGCAGGTCGAGCCTTTTGTCGATGAAGAGGCCGGGTTCGACGTGGCCGAGAAGGTGCGCCGGCGGCTGCAGCATTTCATCGACCGCAAGGCGGCGGCGCTGTTCGAGCCGCTCTTGGCCATGGGGCGCGATGAGGCGCTGACCGGGCTGGCGCGCGGTGTGGCGTTCCGGCTGGTCGAGGCGCTTGGCGTGATGCCGCGCGAAGGCGGGGCGGCCGAGGATGTGAAGGCGCTGGAGCAAGAGGCGCGCTCGGCCCTGCGCAAGCATGGCGTGCGGTTCGGGCAGTACACGGTGTTCTTGCCGATCCTGCTGAAGCCCGCGGCGACTCGTCTGCGGCTGGTGCTGTGGTCGCTGCACAACGACCTGGCCGAGTTTCCCGAAAGCCCGCCGCCGGGGCTGGTGACGATCCCGAACCTGGCTGAGGTGCCGCGCGGGCATTACACGCTGNNGTTTAGCTATCACCCCGCGGGCGCGCGGGCGATCCGCATCGACATGCTGGAACGGCTGGCCGACCTGATCCGCGCCAAGGACAGCCGGGTGGGCTTTGAAGCCACGCCCGAGATGCTGTCGATCACCGGCATGACGTTGGAACAGTTTGCCGACCTGATGGCGGGCCTGGGTTACAAGGGCGAAAAGGGCGAGCGGCCGAAGGCGAAGGCCGAGGTTGCGGTGGCACCTGTGGTGGAACCGGCGCCCGAGGTCGCGGCCGAAGCGGTGACCGAGCCGGTGGCGGATGTCCCGGAAGAGCCGGTTGCCGAGGTGGATGCCGATGCNGCGGCTGCCGAGGCTGCGCCGGTGGAGATGGAAGTCTTCTACAGCTTCACCTGGGCGCCGAAGCCCCGGCACGAGCGCAAGCCGCGATTCGAGCGGCGCGCGCTGAAGGCGAGGCCAGGCCGCGCGGCGAGCGCCGGGGTGACCGGGGGCCGCGCGCCGAGGGCGAGGCGAAGCCGCAGGGCGAGCGTCGCGGCGACCGTCCGCGCGGCGAGGCCAAACCGGCCGAAGGCGGCCAGGCGGAACGGCCGCAGGGGAGCGTCCTCAGGGCGAGCGTCCTCAGGGGGATCGTCCCCACGGCGANNGCGTTCGCAGGGCGAGCGCAAGGGGCGGCCGCAGGACCGCAAGGACGGCGAGCGCAAGGATGGGGACCGCAAGGATCGGGGCGACCGAAAGCCGCAGGGCGCGAAGTCCTTCGAGGCGCGTCCGCCGCGGGCGGAAAAGCCCATCGACCCGGACAACCCCTTCGCGGTGCTGGCGGCTCTGAAGGGCAAGGTCTGAGGCTTGGCCGGTCCCTCGGGACGCCCGGTTGCCGCTGTCCGGCCCGTGCTGCGGCTGGACAAATGGCTGTGGCAGGCGCGGTTCTTCAAGGCGCGGGGCGATGCGGCAGATGCCGTGCAGGTAAGCGGCGTGCGGCTGAACGGCCAGGCGGTGATGAAGCCCGGCCATTCGGTCGGTGCAGGCGACGTGCTGACCTTCACCCAAGGCGGCCGGGTGCGGGTGGTGAGGGTGCTGGAGATCGGCACGCGGCGTGGGTTACAACCGAGGCGCAGGGCCTGTATCTGGACCTGGATGCGCCCAAAGGCGACGCGCAGCGCCTTGAAGATTGACGCGGGCTGGGCTACCTGAACCGCGATACGGAAAGGACCAGCCCGATGACCTATGTCGTGACGGACAACTGCATCGCCTGCAAGTACACCGACTGCGTGGAAGTCTGCCCGGTGGACTGCTTCTACGAAGGCGAGAACATGCTGGTGATCCACCCCGACGAGTGCATCGACTGCGGGGTCTGCGAACCTGAATGCCCGGCCGATGCCATCCGTCCGGACACCGAGCCGGACATGGAGGAATGGGTCGCCTTCAACCGCAAGTATGCGGTGGAATGGCCGGTGATCGTGACCAAGAAGGACCCGCTGCCCGAGGCCGAGGAACGCGACGGCGAGACCGGCAAGCGGGCCAAGTATTTCTCGGAAGCCGGCCCCGGCGGCTGAGCGATCGCACATTCGCGTGTGCGAGGGGCGCCGATTGGCGATCTGACGCAATTGCGGGCTGCATTGCCGCGGCACGCCTGTGTGCGCCAGTTGGAATCGGGGCGATTCCATGTTATACACTCGTCATAGAAAAGCCTGTATCCGCCCCGGAGCTGCTCGCTCGGGACGGTTTTCATGACGCCAGGGACATCGCATCGCCGGGGAGGGTCATCCTCGGCCGGTGGTCTTGTCGGCTGAAACGGGCGATGTCGTGTGGGAAGCCTCTGAATGACCAAGACCAAGAAGCCCGAGTTCCGTCCGAATGAGTTCATCGTCTATCCGGCGCATGGCGTCGGTCGGATCGTGTCGATCGAGGATCAGGAGATCGCCGGGTTCAAGCTGGAGCTGTTCGTCATCTCGTTCGANAAAGACAAGATGACCCTGCGTGTGCCGACGCACAAGGCGGTTGAGGTGGGCATGCGCTCGCTGTCGGCGCCGGATGTGGTGTCGCGGGCGCTGGACACGCTGAAGGGCAAGGCACGGGTGAAGCGGGCGATGTGGTCGCGCCGTGCGCAGGAATATGAACAGAAGATCAACTCGGGCGACCTGATGGCGATTGCCGAGGTGGTGCGCGACCTGTACCGCACCGACGACCAGCGCGAGCAGTCCTATTCCGAGCGTCAGCTGTACGAAGCGGCGCTGGAGCGGCTGACGCGCGAAGTGGCGGCGGTGTCGGGCGTGGACGAGGGCGCGCAGAAGAAGGTCGATGACGTGCTGCTGAGCCGCGCGGCCTGAGTTTTCGGATTACCTCGTGGAAGCGGCGCCCTTCGGGGCGCCGTTTTCATTTGATCAGGGCCAGAAGCGTGGCCTCGGCGATCTGCTGGCTGGCGCCGAGGATGTCGCCGGTCTGGCCGCCGATGCGGGATTTCGCGGCGCGGGCCAGACCAAGGCACAGCAGGGCGGCGACCAGGGCGGCGGACAGGGCCTGCCAGCCGGTCAGCACCAGCGCCAGCGCCAGGGCAATCGCGGCGCCAAGCGCCACGGTGGCGCGGGCGGNGCGGCCGGTCAGTTGTGACAGGCCGGTGCCGCGGGCATTGGGCAGGGCGCTTTGGATCGCCGCCATCGGTACGCGGGACAGGGCGCCAGCGGCGACGAGAACGGCGGCATAGGGGCCGCCTGCGCACAAAGCGGCCAGCGCCGACCAGCGCAGCAGCGTGACCAGCACCAGCGCCAAGGCGCCGAAGCTGCCGATGCGGCTGTCCTTCATGATCTCCAGCCGCCTCTCGCGGCTGCGACCGCCAAGCAGGCCGTCGGCGGTGTCGGAGAGGCCGTCCTCGTGCAGCCCGCCGGTGGTCAGCGCCTGGGCCACCAGCGCCACGGCGGCGGCGGGGCCGGGGGCGCCAAGCGCCAGCGCCACCCAGGCGGCCAGCGCGCCGATCATCCCGACCACGGCACCGGCGANGGGCCAGGCCCAGGCGGCCTCGGCCCCGCGNNGGGTGTGGTCCGGCAGGGGCAGGCGGGTCAGCAGGGCCAGGGCGGCAAGCACGTCCGGCAGCCGGGGCGCATTGGTGTCGCGCAGGGGCATGAAGGGGTCCTTTCCGGGCTGGCGCATGGTCGCCCTTCTGGGTAGCCAAGCCGGGACCGGCATTCAACGAGGACCATGATGACCCACGCGCCCTTCGACAGCCTTTCCGCCTTTCGCGCCCGCCTGGGCAACCTGCCCGGCCCGGATGCCGCGGCGCTGAAGGCGGCCTCGGCGCGCAACGGCATGCTGACCAAGCCGCCGGGGCGCTTGGAGCTGGAAGAGTTGGCGATCTGGCTGGCGGGCTGGCAGGGGCGGGAAAAGCCGGTGCTGGAGCGGCCGCAGGTTCTGATCTTCGTAAACAACCACGGCATCGCGGCACGGGGCGTTTCGGCCTTTCCGGCCGAGGTGACGGTGCAGATGGTGGCGAACTTCGAAGCTGGCGGCGCGGCGATCAACCAACTGGCCAAGTGCTTTGGCGCGACGATGGCGGTGCATGCGCTGGAGCTGGACCGGCCGACGGCGGATTTCACCCAGGCCCCGGCGATGAGCGAGGCCGAGGTGGTGGCGGCGCTGGCGACCGGCTGGATGGCTGTCGATCCGGCGGCGGACCTGATGGTGGCGGGCGAGATGGGCATTGCCAACACCACCTCGGCGGCGGCCATCGCGGCGGCGCTGTTCGGCGGGGCGGCCGAGGATTGGGTGGGCCGCGGCACCGGGGTGGACAATCACGGGCTGAAGCGCAAGGCGCAGGTGGTGTCCGAGGGGCTGGCGCTGCATGGCGCGGTTCTGGCCGATCCGCTGGAGGTGCTGCGCTGCCTGGGTGGGCGCGAGATCGCGGCCATGGCCGGGGCCATGGCGCGGGCGCGGGTGGAGCGGATTCCGGTGATCCTGGACGGCTTCATCGCCTGCGCCGCGGCGGCGGTGCTGCACCGGGCGGCGCCCGGCGCGCTGGACCATGCGGTGGCGGGCCATCAAAGCGCCGAGGGCGCGCATGGGCGGCTGCTGGCGGCGCTTGGCAAGGAGCCGCTTTTGTCGCTTGGCCTGCGTCTGGGCGAGGGGTCCGGTGCGGCGCTGGCGATCGGTGTGCTNGAAGGGGCGGTCGCCTGCCATTCCGGCATGGCGACCTTTGCCGAGGCGGGCGTGTCGGAGGGCTGAGGGCGCTCATCAAGCCCTTGCGGGCTTTCTTCGCGACGGTCGAGGAAAGCCCGCAAGGGCTGATGAGACCCTGGCTGGGTGAATCGGGGCGGCGCTATTCGGCGGCCTTGGCCGCCGCGCCATTGTCCAGCGCCTCGATCAGGGCGGTTTCGATGTCGCGGTCCAGCTTGCGGGCGCGGGCGACATAGGCCTCGTTCAGATGCACGGGCTGGCCGGGCACCCAAACCTCGGCCAGATCGCGCATCGCGGCACGGTCGACCTTGTAGTAGGTCTGGCTGATCACCGCGGCCTCGTAGTCCGAGAACCCCGTGTTTTCCAGAACATAGCGGTAAGCGCGCACCGAGCTGTCGAAGGTTTCGCGCACGATGTCATTGGCGCTTACCTGGTAGAGTTCATAGACATGCACACGGTCGCGGGCGCGGGCGACGATGTGCAGGTCGGTNNAACGGTGGCGGGCGAAACGCACGATCTGGTTGGCGTTCTCGCGGTCATCCACGGCGACCACCAGCACGTCGGCCTCGTCCAGACCCGCGGCCTCCAGCAGTTCGGGGCGCGAGGGGTCGCCGANAAAGCCCTTCACGCCGAAGCGGCGCATGGTTTCGATGGTGGACATGTCGGCGTCCAGCACGACGGTGGACAGCCCGGCCGAGCGCACCAGCCGGTTCACCACCTGGCCGAAGCGGCCGATGCCGATCAGCACGCGGCCGCGTTCGTCCACCCGGTCGGGGTCGCGCGCGGNGTTCGGGCGCGCGCGGCGGCGCGACAGGGCATCGGCGGCAAGGAACAGAAGCGGCGTCACCAGCATCGACAGGCTGATGACCAGCGTTACCGTGCGCGCCTCGGAAGCCGACAGCGCCTGTTCGGCCAGCGCTGTCGAGGCCAGGACAAATCCGAATTCGCCGCCCTGGGCGAGGCCAAGGGTGAAGAGCCAGCGGTCGGGACGCTTCAGGCGCGCCACGGTGGCGATGGCGAACAAGACCGCCGACTTGGCCACCAGAAGCAGGGCCACCAGTGACAGGATGCGCAGCGGTTCGTCCACCAGTTGCCCGAGGTCGATGCCGATGCCCACGGTCATGAAGAACACGCCCAGGAGCAGGCCCTTGAACGGGCGGATATCGGCCTCGATCTGGTGGCGGAATTCCGAGTTGGCCAGAACCACCCCGGCCAGGAAGGTGCCAAGCGCCGGCGACAGGCCCACCAGCAGCATGAGGAAGGCGATGCCGGTGACCAGGGCCAGCGAGACGAAGGTGGACATCTCGGGCAGGCGCGAGGCGTGGACGAAGCGGAAGACCGGGCGCGACAGGAAATGCCCGCCCAGCACGATGGCCGCGACGATGGCCAGCGTCAGGGCCGCGGCGCCCCAGGGCGGCAGGGATTGCACCAGCGTCAGCAGCGGCTCGGCCGCGGTTTCGGTGGCGGCATGGTCGGCCTCGGCGGTGCCTGGCAGGCTGCGCGCCAGAAGCGGCAGGGCGGCCAGGATCGGCACCACCGCCATGTCCTGGGTCAAGAGGACGGCGAAGCTGGATTTGCCGCCGGGCGTGCGCAGCAGCCGTTTCTCGGTCAGGGTCTGCAGCACGATGGCGGTGGAGGACAGGGCGAGGATCAGCCCCATGGCGATGGCGCCGCGGAGTTCGGAGCCAAGCATGAACAGGATGCCGCCAAGCGCCGCGGCGCTGAGCACCACCTGTGCCGCGCCAAGGCCGAGGATGGCCCGGCGCATGGCCCAGAGGCCGCGCGGGTCAAGCTCCAGCCCGATGAGGAACAGCATCATCACCACGCCGAATTCGGCGACATGCTGGAGTGCGGCGGTTTCGGCGCTTGCAAGGCCCAGAACCGGGCCAAGCAGGATGCCCGCGGCCAGATAGCCCAGCACCGAGCCAAGGCCAAGCCGCACCGCCAGCGGCACCACGACCACGGCCAGCCCCAGATAGAGCGAGACCAGAAACAGCGTGCTTTCCATCGGCGTCCCGGCTGGCGCGCCTTGGGCCTAGCCCTTCGGCATGGACAGGGTGTAGGTCCGGCTGCCCTTCTGGTAGGTCAGTTCGCTTTGCGAAATCGCCGCGACCCGGCCGCCATCGACGGAATCGCCGACCTTGACCTTCTTGTAGCGGCCGGTGGACAGGCGGACCAGCGCATAGCGTTTGGACGGCGTGCCGTAGACGCCGATCAGGCTGGTCTTCGACAGGTTCAGCGCGTTCACGAAGGTGGCCTTCTTGGCCACNNCACGCCCTTCAGCTGGGGCGAGCGGTCGCGGGAGTTGTCCGACCTCGGGTTCTTCGTCGGCTTCGGGGCGGGTGCGGCCTTGGCGGGCTTGGCTTACTTTTCGGGTTTGGCGGGCTTGGCGGGTGCCGGTGCGGCAGAGGCCAGCTGGGTTTCCGGCACCGCTTCGGGTTCGGGTCCGGGCTGAGGCGCGGGCTGGCTGACGGCGGCGGCCACCGCGGCTTCGACGGCGCGGCTCATGTCCTTGACGGGCCGCGGGTTTCATGGACACCTGCACCGCCAGCGGGCTGGAGGTGCCACGACCAGCGAGGCATCGGCCGCCGTGCTGGCACTGGCGGCAACGGCGGCGGCGATGGCCGAACCGACCGCGCCCGCGGGCGCAGGCTGGCGANNACCGGCTGTCGGCGGCGGGGGCGAGCGAGGCGTCGTCCCCGGCGGCGGCAGTACGNNGTGTCAGATTGTCGGGGCGGGTCCTGGGCTTGAACTCGGCCAGGCCCGGGTCGGCGGCAAACGGGTCGGGGCCGGAACGGCCGCGGTTCCGGCGGCGATGGCGCCTGGGGTGGCGGCCGCGGCGGTTGCNCGCGGCTTCGGCGGCCAGGGCGGCGGCGGCGGCCGCGGCGGCCTCGGCCACGGCGGCCGGGCGGTCGGGCGGCAGTTTCGATGGCTNGGTAACGATCAGCAGCACGCCATCAGGGGTCAGGATGCCGTCCTTGGTCGGGATCAGGAAGCCGTTGGCGTCGAACTGGTAGACGGTGCCGAAGGCGGGCGGCGGCATCTGGAAGCCGGGCGCGGCATCGGCCAGCGCGGCGGGGCCGGGAAGCGCCACCGGATCGGGTGTTTCCGGCGGCTGGTCCATGGCGGCCAGGAAGATTTCATCCTGCGGCTCGGTCGAGGGCGCGGGGGCGGCAGCGGCGGCATCGCCGATGGGCGTGGCGGGCGCGGGTTCGGCGGCTGGGGCCGTCGCCTCGGCGGTGGACAGCGTTGCGCTGTCCGGGGCGGGCGGAAGCGCGGCTTCGGCCGGGGCGGGGGCGTNCTCTGCCGCCGGTTCGGCGGCGGCGGTGTCCTCGGTAAGCAGCGCCGCGTCGGGTTCCAGCACTTGCCCGTCGGCCTCGGCCTCGGCCGCGTTCATCGCGGCCAGTTCCTCGTCGCTGAGCGGCGCTTCGGTCTGGTCTGTCGTGGCCTCGGCGGCGACGACCGGCTGATCGGCGGCGTCGTTCTGCGAGAAGACCAGCTTGGACCAGGCCCCGACCAGGACGATCAGCAGCAGCAGCGCGCCGGTCAGGATGAGGCCCAGGTATTTCGGCTTGCCGCGCACCGGTGCCGGGCGCGAGCCGAGGCCGGTCTTTGACGCCTTGGACGGGCGGGGCGGCGGTGGCGAGCCTTCGGCGGGTGGCGGAATGTCCACCCGGCGCGGCTTGCCGGCGCCGGGGATGGTGGGCGAGGTGACGGGCGCGCCAAGGCCCTTCACCGCGGTGTCNNGTTGCGGGCCGCCGGGCGCGGCGGCGCGGGCTGGCCGGCATCCGCCACCGGTCGGGCTGCCGCCGGGCGGGCGGCAGGCGCGCGGTCGACCGGCGGGCGGAAGCTGTTCGGGCCATCCGACAGCNNACGCCCCGCGCCGGGCGGTNNGCCGGGCGTGGCGCCGGCGCATCCGCGGCGCGCCACTGGCAAAGGCTGCCAGCGCCGCGGGCGAGGGTTCGGGCGGCAGGTCTTCGTCTTCGCTGCTGGCCGGGCGGCGCGCGGCAAGGCCCGAGGGCACGGCCGGTTCGGCGGCGCGACGGGCCGCGGGGTCAGAGGCGGCAGGACGCGGGGCCGGGACGGCACGGCGACCGCCCAGACCCGCGGGCAGGGGCGGAATGTCGTCGTCGGCCACGGGCCGGGCCGGGGCCTTGCTTACTGGGTTCGGCTTACACGTCGATGGCCATGGGCGCCTCGTCCGCCGGGGCGGGGTCCGGGGCGGCGGCGGGCAGGGGCGCTGCCGGGGCCACGGCTGCCGGGGTGGGGGCCGCCGGGACGGCGGGCGTCGCCTACTGGCGGACGTGGAATTCCGGGATCGGACGCGCGGCGGTCTCGAAGCCCGGCGCCGCGTCGGGCAGTTCCAGTGGCGCGGGTTCGGGCAGGTCCGGCTCGGGCGGCGGCGTTTCGGCGGGCGGGGCGGCGGGGCCTCGGCCGGTTCGGTAACAGTTCCACCGGCGCGGGTTCGGGCGTTTCCGGGCTGTGGGGACACCGGCTGCGGCGCGGGCTCTGGCGCGGCGGCAGCGGCGCGGCCACGGGCGCGGCGGGTGCCGCCGGGGGCGGCGACCGGCTCGACCCGCGCCAGTTCACGGGCAGCCAGAAGGATGGGATCCTGATCGCGTTCGACCTNTTCGCCTACCGACAGGATGGNTGCCACGACCTTGGTCATGCCGAACCAGGGTTCGCCCTTGAACTGGCCATCTTCGGGATTGGCCACGAAGGACACCGGGTTGAAACGATGCGCGTCGGCAAAGCCTTCGGCTTCGTCCAGCGTGCCCTTCCAGACCACGGCAACCTGCACCACCGGCCCCTTGCCCCAGCTGTCGAAGACCAGCTCTTCCACCGGATAGGGGTCTTGTCCTTNCAGCGCGGTGCGGATCTGGCGGCGACGGGTGTTCGCGTCGGGTCCCGGCGCCTCGATCTCCAGATACAGGATTTCCGAGTTCGGGATCACCAGCTTGGTGGTGATGCCCTTGGGCGACAGCCCAAGCGCGGAGGACCGCAGGTATTCCAGCGCGGCGTCGAAATCGGCGCTGCCGAAGGCACAGTCGCCCACCGGCATCCAGCCTTTGGGCGTGCGGTGCAGAAGGCCGACACGTTCGTTGCTGAGGGTCAGGGCAAAGCTAGGTTTCATGGGCTGCCAATAGCATGTCGCATTGGGTAGGCGGGAGGCCCGCCAGCAGGTGCCGCCTTCCTACAGCAGCTTTTGCCCAAGGGAAGGAAAGCCGCGGAAATCCGGCGGTTCTGCGGCGGTTTCTGCGGTATCTGAAGGCAATCGACGGGGCCGGAACGGCCCGCGCAGGCAGGTTCGGGATTTTTCTTGCGGTCGCCCCAAGATTCGTACTTACCTGCGTCAGATCGGACAGAACACGCTCAGAAGAGGAAGTTTTCGATGCGCATCCTTTCCATTTTGCTGCTTTCGGCCCTGCTGGCGACGGCGCTGGCCGAGGCGCCCTATCGGGTGATCTCGGTCACCGGCGAGGGCACGGTCCAGGCCAGCCCGGACCTGGCCACGCTGTCGATCGGCGTCACCACCCAGGGCGATACAGCGGCCTCGGCGCTTGGGTCGAACTCGGCCGCGCTGGCCAAGGTGATGGACCGCCTGCGCGCCGCCGGCATCGAGGATCGCGACCTGCAGACCACGGGCCTGTCGCTGAATCCCAACTGGACCAGCGACGAATCGGGCAATTCGCGCATCTCGGGCTATCTGGCCTCGAACCAGCTGACGGTGCGGGTGCGGGCGCTGCCGATGCTGGGGGCGGTGCTGGACGCGGCGGTGGCGGATGGGGCCAACACGCTGAACGGGCTGACCTTCGGGCTGGCCGATCCCAAGCCGTTGCAGGATCAGGCGCGCCAGGCGGCGGTGGCCGATGCCATCGCGCGGGCAAAGCTGCTGGTCGAGGCGGCGGGCGGCAAGGTCGGGCCGGTGGTGTCGATCACCGAGCAGCCGGGCTTTTCCCCGCCGATGCCGATGTTCCGCGCCGATGCCGCGATGGGCGCACCGGTGCCGGTGGCCAGCGGCGAGGTTGGCGTGACAGCCCAGGTTTCGGTGGTGCTGGAAATCGCCGAGTAAGATGAAAACCCCCGCGCCCATGGCGCGGGGGGTCGCATCAGGCCAGGGCGGCCGTCATCGCCTGATCAAGATCGGCGATGATGTCGGCCGGATCCTCGATGCCGATGGAGACGCGGACCACGTTCGGCGCGGCGCCTACCTTGACCTGCTGTTCCGGCGTCAGCTGGCGGTGGGTGGTCGAGGCCGAGTGGATGATCAGGCTGCGCGTGTCGCCCAGGTTGGCGACGTGGCTGAAGAGCTTCACGTTGTCGATCAGCTTCACGCAGGCCTCGTAGCCGCCCTTCAGCGCGAAGGTGAACAGGGCACCGGCGCCTTCGGGGCAGATCATCTGGGCGCGGTGGTAGTAGGGCGAGGATTTCAGGCCCGCGTAGGTGACGAATTCCACCCGCGGGTCCTGTTCCAGCCATTCCGCCACGGTCACGGCGTTCTTCACATGCTTCTGCATCCGCAGGGCCAGGGTCTCGATGCCCATCAGCGTGTAATGGGCGCCTTGCGGGTTCATCGTCATGCCCAGGTCGCGCAGGCCGATGGCGATGGAGTGGAAGGTGAAGGCCATGCCGCCAAGGGCGGGGTGGAAGGCGAGGCCGTGGTAGGCGGGTTCGGGTTCGGAAAGCGAGGNGAACTTGCCCGAGGCGGACCAGTCGAACTTGCCCGAATCCACCACGATGCCGCCGGTCACGGTGCCGTTGCCGGTAAGGTACTTGGTGGCCGAATGGACGACGAGGGTGGCGCCGAACTCGATGGGGCGGCAGAGATAGGGGCTGGCGGTGGTGTTGTCCACGATCAGCGGCACGCCCTTGAGGTTGGCGATATTGGCCAGCGCCTGGATGTCGGTGATGTAGCCGCCGGGGTTGGCGATGGATTCGCAGAAGACCGCCCGGGTGTTGTCGTCGATGGCGGCCTCGACCGCCGCCAGGTCGTCGGTATCGACGAACTTGGCCGACCAGCCGAATTTGCGGATGGTGTTGGTGAACTNGCCGCCGTAGAGGCGGGTGGAGGCCACGATGTTCAGGCCCGGCCCCATCAGCGGGAAGAGGGCCATGATCTGGGCGGCGTGGCCCGAGGAGCAGCAGACCGCGCCGACGCCGCCTTCCAGGGCGGCGACGCGGGCCGCCAGCGCCGAGACGGTGGGGTTGGTCAGGCGGGAATAGATGTAGCCGACTTCCTGAAGGTTGAAGAGCTTGGCCGCGTGGTCGGCGTCGCGGAAGACATAGGCGGTGGTCTGGTAGATCGGCACCTGACGGGCGCCGGTGGCCGGGTCGGGCGCGGTGTAGGCGTGGATGGCGAGGGTGTCGAAGCCGGGCTGGCGGTCGGTCATTGCTCTGGTCCTCCCTGGGATTGCCCGGGGAGGTTAGGGGAGGATGGGCGGGCAACCGGGCAGAGCGGAGGCATCCGAGGGGTGTCCGAGCTTGGACGGCGGGTCGTTGCAAGGAAATTCAATATGTTAGAAGCGCGTGTTAGCGAAACGTTCATCTCTGTCCAGGCCTTGCCGCAGGAGATTGTCCCGGACGCGACGTGATGGCGGAGCCGGGCGCGCGCGGGTGCGTCAATCTGTCCAAGCGTGAACATCGCGGCGTCAGGCGGAAAGCCCCGGCGCGGCGAGGGTCAGCGCGTGGGCGCGGATGTCGGGCGGCATGGCCTGCAAGGCCTGGGCGAAGCCCGCGCCGTCGCCGCGAAACAGCGCCCGCAGCGCCGGTTCATAGCCCGGCAGGTCGCCAGCGATGGCCTGGAGGAAGTGATAGGCCCGCTCGCGCGCCGCCTCGGGGCCGGGCGGGGCAGCGATGGCGGCATCGACCAGACGGCGCAGCGTGGCCGAGGCGCCGCCGGGCTGGCTTACCAGCCAGTCCCAGTGGCGGGGCAGAAGCGTTACCTCGCGCGGGGCGACGCCCAGGCGGGGACGGCCGCGCCCGCGCGNGCGCCGCGCCGGTGTGCCGGGTCGCAGGTCCAGATCGGCGACACGTCCGGTGGCATCGGCAAAGGCAAGCACGGGCGCGGTGTCGTCCAGCGCGCGGGCGGCAGCCGTGACATCGGCAAGGGTGCCGCGGGCGGCGAGGCGGGCACCGTGAAACAGCGTGAAGCGGGCGGGTTCGGTCATATGGGCTATTTACATCCGGGTAAAAATAAGTCAACTCCCGGCGGAACCGGAGGGTGCCATGGACAAGACGAAACGGCGCGCGGCGCGCGCGGCGGCCAGGAGGCGAAGCTGGATGCCACCTCTTTGCCTTTCACGCCCCGGCAGGCGAAATCTGGGTGGGTCGCAGCCCGACTCTGGCCAGCGCCGAGAACCGGTTGCGGTTCACCCTGCGCCAGGGCGGCGGCTTTCTGCCCGACGCGCTGAAGGTCGCCTGGGCGGCGGCCGAAGGCGACGGCTTCCGCTACGAGGTGCTGGAACGGCTGGACCCGGAGACGCCGCGCTGCTGGTGGCTGACACGCTGAAGGCGCGCGCCGCGCACTGGCAGCAGGTGCTGGGGGCCCGGGCGCTGTGAGTCGCGGGCCCTGTGGCCGGGACGCAACGCAATACGACATTCACCTGGACGTCACGTCACGTTGTCCCTTTGCTGGTCTTGCTGCCCATAGAACGGGCAGAACGGGATTCGAGGGGACCACCGGGTGGGGAGTTGGTGTCGTTTCAAGCGGCGGAGCGCGCTCTGCGGGCTTGCCGCACTGTCGCTGACCCTGTGTCTGACCGCGGGCTTTGCCTCTTATCGACTGTCGGCACGAAACCTGACCGAAGTCATTCCCGGCGAGTTCTATCGCTCGGCCCAGATCGGGCGCGAGGACCTCGTTGCATTCAAGGAGCGCTATGGCATCCGGTCGGTTCTGAACCTGCGCGGCGCGCATGCGGACCGGGCCTGGTATCAGGAAGAGGTTGCCGCCGCCGCCGAACTGGGGCTGGAGCATGCCGATTTCAGGATGCGGGCCAACGAGCCGCTGTCGGACGACGAGGCGGAATGGCTGATTGCGCTGATGGAGCGGATGCCGAAACCGCTGCTGGTGCATTGCTTAAGCNNGGGGGCGGACCGCACGGGACTGGCCTCGGCGCTGTATCTGGCGGCGGTGAAGGGCATCGACCCCGAGTCGGCCGAAGGGCAGTTGTCGATTTTCTTTGGCCATGTCGCGCTGCCCTTCGTTTCGGAAGGCTGGCCCATGAGCCAGACCTGGGAGCGGCTGGAACTGGCGATGGTCACCGAAACCGAGTGACCGGGCGCGGCCAAGGGCTCAGGCGCGGTCGTCCTTGGNGCTGCCCATCACCACGAAGGTGGTGATCGACTGCACCTGAGGCAGCTGACCCAGCACATCGGTATGCCAGTGCTTGTAGGCCGCCAGATCGGCGGTTTCGACGCGCAGCAGATACTCCACGGTGCCGGTGACGTTGTGGCATTCGCGGACCTCGGGCGCGCGGGACACGCCGCGTTCAAAGGCTTCTTGCGCGGCCTTGGTATGGGCGTTCAGGCCGACGGTGACATAGGCGACAAAGCCGATGCCCAGCTTTTCCGGGTTCAGTACGGCGCGGTAGCCGGTGATGACGCCGCTGCGTTCGAGGTCCTGCACGCGGCGCAGGCAGGCCGAGGGCGAGAGGCCGACCCGGTCGGCCAGTTCCAGGTTCGGCANGTGACCGCGGCGCGACAGTTCGCGCAATATCCGGTGGTCTTTCTCGTCCAGCGTCGTCATGGATTGCAGAATTCTCATGAAGGACGGTCATTTTGCAATCCTTCGGCGCGGAAGTTGAGCGATTGTTGCGCCATGACCGATGTGCTGACCCATCCCGACCTGTTGCTGGCGCTTGTCGCCTATGCCTTCGTGACCTCGGTCACGCCGGGGCCGAACAACCTGATGCTGATGGCCTCGGGGGCGAATTTCGGTCTGCGGCGGACGGTGCCGCATATGCTGGGGGTCTCGTTGGGCCATTCGGGCATGGTGGCGGTGCTGGGGCTGGGGCTGGCGGCGGCCTTTGCCGCCTGGCCANNTGCGATGCTGGGGCTGAAGCTGGCGAGCACCGGCTACATGCTGTGGCTGGCCTGGAAGATCGCCCATGCCGCGGCGCCGGGCGAGGGGCGGGTGGCGGGCAAGCCGCTGACCTTCTGGCAGGCGGCGGCCTTCCAATGGGTGAACCCCAAGGCCTGGGCGATGGCGCTGACGGCGCTGGCGGTCTATGCCGCGGGCGGCGGGGCGGCGGCGGTGCTGGCGGTGGCGGGGGTCTTTGCTGCGGTGAACCTGCCTTCGATCCTTCTGTGGGCGGCGGCGGGGCAGGGCTTGCGGCACTGGCTGGCCGATCCGGTGCGGCTGGTGTGGTTCAACCGGGTAATGGCGGCGGGACTGGTGGCCAGCCTGTGGCCGGTGCTGCGGATGTGATCAGCGGAACCAGAGCTCTTCGCGTTTCAGGGTGTTGCGGATCGCCTGTTCCTGCCGGGGCAGGTTGGTGCGGTCGAACAGCCCGCGCGCCTTGCGGCCGCGGTTCTGGTAGACCAATCGCTTGAAGGGCTCGTGGTCCTTCAGCACCTTCTTCACCGGGTTCGGGGCGGTAACGCGTTCGAGGAAGTCCACCACCTCGTCGCTTTCGCGGGCGTAAAGCAGGGACAGGCTGCGCCAGTGGCAGGTCACATCGCCGTCCAGCCCGTCCAGGCCGGGGCCGGGCTTACCACCGCCGAAGGAATGGATCACGAGGGGCAGCACCACCTGGTCGAGCCAGGGGTCCAGCGATTGCAGCACCAGGTCCGGCGGCGGGTCGTCGCGGATGCTGACAGCCCAGTCAAGGAAGCGCTGGCCGAAGGCGCGGGNGCTGTCGTGAAAGAACCAGCNCACGTTGAAGTAAAGGTAGCGGCGCCAGTATTCGTCGGGCCAGTCCAGGTCGAGCGAACTGGCGAAATCGAGGCCGAAGCGGGTGTAAAGCGATTTCCAGATTTGCGTGTAGCCGGGGCCGTAGAGTTCGATCTGCGGCCAGGTGCCTTCGCGTTTCATCGAGGCGGAGGGGCGGGTGAAGTCGATCTGCAGGCTGTCCAGCGGGCCGTGGATGATCGTGTCGGTGTCGAGGAAGAGGAAGGGCTCTTCGGGCAGGACCGTGATCGCTTCGATCTTGTTGCCATAGGGATAGCGGGCGCCGAAGGCTTTGGATTCGAAGGGGCGGATTTCGGCGCCGAGGCTGACGAGCAGGTCACGGACCGCCTGGCTTCGGATGCGCGGGTCTTCGGGCCAGAGCGGGCCGGGCTGGGGTTCGGCGAGGATGAGCTTGCCGGGGAAGCCGGGGTTCGAGGCGGCGAGCGAGGCGGCGAGCAGCACCGCCTCGGCTTCGAGGCGGCCGCCCTGGACGACGGCGAGGATGTTGAAGGGCTGGTCCGGCATGGGGGCAGCGTTGCAGGAAATTGCGGTCAGGGGAAGGCGAGGGGGCAGGCCGCTGGCAGGGGTGCGGCAATTTTCTTCGAAGAAAATTGCAAATTCCTTCGAAGGAATTTGCCTGGGGCTGCCACCTGCGTTCAGGCGCTTTCGGCCAGGAAGGCGGCGCAGCCGGTCAGCGCCGCGAAATCGTCTTCCACGACGGTGATGGAGAAGTCCTTTTCCAGCAGGTCGACGCGGCGCGGTTCGCGGAAGGTCGCGGCCAGGCCGAAGCGGGCGAAATGCGGGGTCATGGCGCGGGACATGCCGCCGATCAGGAAGATGCCGCCATAGGGCAGGTGGATCAGCGCCTGGTCGGCCAGCATCTGGCCCAGGATGCGGGTGTAAAGCTGGGCGGCATGGGTGGCGATGGCATCGCCCTGGTCCAGCGCGGCCAGAACCTCGGCCGAGGTCTTGCNTGTGGGCTNGGTAACCTCGGCGGCGGCGAAGGCGTAAAGGTTGGCGAGGCCGCGNNGTACGAGGACCTCTTCGGCGCCGGCATGGGGAACCTCGCCGCGGCTGGCGAGCAGCGCCTCGATGAAGCGCAGGAGGCGGAAGTCCTCTTCGCTGCGCACCGGCAGGTTGACGTGACCGCATTCCGAGGGCGGCACCAGGCGTCCGGCGGGCGAGGGATGGTTGGGTGCGGCGTTCACACCGGTGCCAAGGCCCACCACCAGCATCGAAGCGCCAGGCACGGCCGGGCCGTCGACGACGCTGCGCAGGTTTTCCGGAGCGATATGGCCCAGGGCGTGACCCTGCGCCTGAAGGTCGTTCAGCAGCGCGACACGGGTCGNCCCGGTGGCGGCGGTGAGCTTCGCGCCATCCATCACCCAGTCGAGGTTGGTCATGGTGGCGACGCCGTCCTGCACCGNGGCGGCAGCGACGCAGACGCCGTCCACCGTGGCGCCGGTGCGCGCGAGGTAGTCGCTCAGGATCTGAGCGATGTCCTGGCCGCGCGCCTTGTATTCGGCGTTGGAATAGCGGGCCACACTGTCAGCGCGCACCTTCGTGCCATCGGCCAGCGCCACGCGGGTGTTGGTGCCGCCGATATCGGCGAGGATGGCGAGGGACATGGCGGCCTCCTTCAGGTCAGTCGTTGCGGGCGATGGCACGGGCGAGGGCGTGATAAGAGGATTTGGGCGTGCGTTCCAGCGTGTCGAAATCGACATGGACCAGGCCGAAGCGCTTTTCATAGCCTTCGGCCCATTCGTAGTTGTCCAGTAGCGACCAGTAGAAGAAGCCCTTCACGTTCGCGCCTTCAGCGATGGCCTGCTTGGTGGCCGCGAGGTGGGCGAAGAGGTAATCTTCGCGGATGGCATCGGCCACCGCGCCGTCCTGCACCGTGTCGGCATTGGCCATGCCGTTTTCGGTGACATAGATCGGCAGGTTGCCCACCTGATCGCGTGCCAGCCAGGTGAGGAAATGGTGCAGGCCCTGGGGGTAGATTTCCCAGCCCATCTGGGTCTTGGGCAGGTCGTAAGCCAGATCGACGACCGAGGGCCAGGGCGTGCCGGNGGCGGCGGCGGTAAGGTGGCGGGAATAGTAGTTCACCCCCAGCCAGTCGAGCGGCTGGCCGATGATCGCCATGTCGTCCTGCCAGTTGGTAAGCATATGCGGCGCCAGCCNCTCCAGCGCCTCGGCCGGATAGGTCTGGCGGGCGATGGCCTCGATGAACCAGCGGTTGAAGATGGCGTCGCGCCGGGCGGCGGCGGCGATGTCGGCCGGGGCCGGTGAGGCGGGCGCGGTGTGGTCGAAGTTCAGGACAATGCCCAGGTTCGGCTGGCCCATCCCGCGCAGCGCTTGCACCCNCAGCCCGTGCGCCAGAAGGATATGGTGCATGGCGCGGGCGGCGGCGCGGATGTCGCGCAGGCCCGGCGCGTGGATGCCCAGGAAATGGCTGAGCCAGGCCACGCACCAGGGTTCGTTGATGGTGGCGATGGCCTGCACGCGGTCGCCAAGCGTCTTGGTGATCGTCTGGGCGAAATCGGCGAAGCGCAGGGCGGTGTCGCGGTTGGCCCATCCGCCCTTGTCGGCCAGCGCCGAGGGCAGTTCCCAGTGGTAGAGCGTCTGGAACGGCTTCAGCCCGCGTTCCAGCATGCCATCGACCAGCCGGTCATAGAAGGCCACGCCCTCGGGGTTCACCGTCACGCCATCGGGCATGACCCGCGCCCAGGAGGTGGAGAAGCGGTAGGCGTCGAAATGGCCCTGGCTCAGCAGGTCCAGATCCTGGGGCCAGCGGTGGTAATGGTCGCAGGCCACGGCGCCGTCTTCGGCGCGCACGACATTGCCTGGGGTGGCGGCGAAAGTGTCCCAGTGGCAGGGACCGCAGCCACCAAAACCCGCACCCTCGATCTGGTAGGCGGCGGTGGCGGCGCCAAAGAGGAAGCCTTCGGGGAAATCGAAACGCGACAGGGTCAAAGGGTCAATCCTTGCGGGGGCCGGTCCGGTGGACTGGCCGATGATGAGTTCGGCTTCCAGCAGGTGCTCTTGCGGCCCCTGGTCGGGTCGCGCGATCTGCGACAGCAGCATTCCGGCCGACAACCGCCCGGCCTCGCGCACCGATGACCGTGTGGCGGTGAACAGCGGCACCTCGCCGCCATCGGGGCCGCCGTTCGGCAGGTAGCTGAGTTCGTCGTCATGGATGATGACCGAGATGTCGCGACCGATGACGAGGCCCGAGGAATCCAGCGCGCGCCGCACGCCCATGCCGGAAATCATCGAGGCGACCAGGAAGGCGGTGGGCGGCGCGGGAAGGGCCAGCATGGCGCGGGCCGCGGCGAAGCCGGCATATTCCGTCATCGCGTCCTGGAACATCAGTTGCGGGTCGGCGGCGACGCCGCGGGCCGACAGCGCATCCAGATAGCCGCTGCGGCGCCGGATGGCGAAATCCATGAACTCCAGCCCGTTGATCAGGCCGATGCGGGTGTGGCCCAGGTCCAAAAGGAAATCGGTGGCGCGGTGGAAGGCGCGGCGGTTGTTCACATCGACCCAGGAATAGGGCAGCGTGGTGCCGGTGGCGCGGCCATGCACCACGAAGGGCAGGCCGATGTCGTGCAAGAGCGGAATGCGCGGGTCGTTCAGGTGGGGCCCGTGGACGATGACGCCATCGACCGTGCCGCGGGTCTTCAGCGCGCGATAGGCCTCGGCCTCCTGCGCGTCGGCCACCACCGACAGCACCATGTCATAGCCGTTCTTCGAATAGACCTCGCCCGCGTAAACGATGAAATCGGCGAAGATCGGGTTGACGATCTCGTGCCGCGTGGCCAGCGGGATGACATGGCCGATGGCCAGCGCCCGGCCGGTGGCCAGGCGGATGGCCCGGGTGTTGGGCTGGTAGTTGTAGCGCCGCGCGGCGGCCAGCACGCGTTCGCGCGTGGTTTCGTTCACCTCGGGATAGCCGTTCAGGGCACGGCTGACCGTGGTGGGCGACAGCCCCAGACGGCTGGCAAGTTCCTTCAGGTTCATCGTCACGGTTCAAACCGATTTGGCATGCCAGCGCCCTTGGCGGGCGGATCCACGAGTCAAACGGAGTTTGGGGGCTCCTCCTGCTCCCGGAGTCTGGCGTAAACGTTATAGTGAGGTCTGGCAATCAGAGAATCGGCGGAATGGACGGCAAGAGGTTGATCCGGCGGCCCCGATCTGCGACTTTGGGCCAAAGCGGTTTGGAAGACCGCGCTTCGGGAGGAGCGACGTCATGGCCGAGGTGATGCAGAAACCCGCCGACTGGTGGCGGGGCGCGGTGATCTATCAGATCTATCCGCGCAGCTTCATGGATTCGAACGGCGACGGCGTGGGCGACCTNGGTGGCATCGCCGAGCGGCTGGACCATATCGCCGGGCTGGGGGCCGATGCGATCTGGATCAGCCCGTTCTTCACCTCGCCGATGAAGGACTTCGGCTATGACGTCAGCGACTATTGCGACGTCGATCCGCTGTTCGGCTCGCTGGCCGATTTCGACCGGCTGGTGGCGCGGGCGCATGAGCTGGGCCTGATGGTGATGATCGACCTGGTGCTGTCGCATACGTCCGACAAGCACCCGTGGTTCGCCGAATCGCGTCGTAGCCGGACGGGACCGAAGGCCGATTGGTATGTCTGGGCCGATGCCAAGCCCGATGGCACGCCGCCCAACAACTGGCTGTCGGTGTTTGGCGGGTCGGCCTGGGCCTGGGACGCGCGGCGTGAACAGTATTACCTGCACAACTTCCTGACCTCGCAGCCCGACCTGAACCTGCATCATATGCCGGTGCAGGATGCGCTTCTGGACGTGGCGCGGTTCTGGCTCAAGCGCGGGGTGGACGGGTTCCGGCTGGACACCATCAATTTCTACTTTGCCGACAAGTACCTGCGCGACAATCCTTCGCTGCCGGAACCCCTGCGCAACGATTCCATCGCGCCGAAGGTGAACCCCTACAACCACCAGATCCACCTGTTTTCCAAGAACCAGCCCGAGAACCTGGAGTTCCTCAAGCGCTTCCGCGCCGTGCTGAACCCGACCAACGCCGCCGCCGTGGGCGAGGTGGGCGATGCGCAGCGGGGCCTTGAGATCATGGCCGAGTATACCAGCGGCGGGGACAAGGTGCAGATGTGCTATCCGTTCGAGCTGTTGCAGCCGAAGCGGGTGACAGCCGCGGTGCTGGGCGAGACCTTCGCGCGGCTGGAAAAGACCGCGCCGGATGCCTGGCCCTGCTGGTCATACTCGAACCACGACACGGTGCGCCATGTCACGCGCTGGGGGCTTTCCGATGCCGCGGCAAGGGCCTACACCACGCTGCTGATGTGCCTGCGCGGCTCGGTCTGCCTCTATCAGGGCGAGGAACTGGGGCTGCCCGAGGCCGAGATTGCCTTCGAAGAGCTGCAAGACCCCTATGGCATCGAGTTCTGGCCCGAGTTCAAGGGCCGCGACGGGGCGCGCACGCCGATGCCCTGGGCATCGGACAATGCGCTGGCCGGTTTCTCGTCGGGCGAAAAGGCCTGGCTGCCGGTAACGGCGCCGCACCGGGCGCGGGCGGTGGCGGCGGAAGAGGCCGACCCCACGGCGATCCTGCACCATTACCGCCGCGCGCTGGCATTCCGGCGCGCGCACGCNGCGCTGCGCGACGGGGCACAGACCGGCATGACGGTGGCGGGCGATGTCATCAGCTTCCTGCGCGCGACGGTCGATGAGGCGTTGTTCTGCGCCTTCAACCTGGGCGAGGCGGCTGCCGAGGTGGCGCTGCCCCGNGGCGACTGGGTGCAGGTGGGCGCCGATCTGGGCTCGGTCGCGCCCATGGCGGGCAAGGCGGCGCTGCTTACCTGGGGCTGCTGTCTGGCGCGGCGGGTCTGATCCGGTTTCTTCTTTGCCCAAATACTCCCGCCGGAGGCAAACCGGAGCTGTCGTGGCTCTTCGCCACGACAGCGACAGAAAGGCTTGCCGCCGCTTGCGGCGGCGCAATGGAATCACGGGTCAGCCCGCGCGCAGCATCAGCTGTTTCAGCCCATGAAAATGGTAGACATCGGCATATTGCGGCGGCTCGGCCAGGGTCAGGCCGGGCAGGCGCTGGAACAGGATGGGCAGGGCCACCTGCAATTCCAGCCGGGCAAGCGGGGCGCCGACGCAGAAGTGGAGGCCCGCGCCAAAGGTGGCGTTGGGCTTCACCGGGCGGCGGGGGTTGAACCGCCCGGGCTCGTCCCAGGGGCCGGGGTCGCGGTTGGCGGCGGCCAAGAGAAGCCCGACCTGGTCGCCACGGGCGAAGCGGTGGCCCATGACCTCGACCTCCTCATAGGCCCACCGGGTGAAAAGGTGCAGCGCCGGGTCAAAGCGCAGGATCTCTTCCAGCGTGGTCTCGATGGTGTCGGGGGTCAGGCAATCGGGCGGGGTGCCGGTTTCCAGAAGCGTCTTCACGCCGTTGCCGAAGGTGTGGACGGTGGCCTCGTGCCCGGCGTTCAGAAGCAGGATGCAGGTGGTGATCAGCTCGTCGGTCGTCAGCCGCTCGCCCGCCTCCTCGGCGGCGATCAGATGGGTGATCAGGTCATCGGCGGGTCGGGCGCGGCGTTCGTCAACGTAGGCCCGCATGAAGGCCACGAAAGCCTCGGTCGCAGCAACGGCGCGGTCTTCCGTCGCGCGGGTGCGGCTACNCATGTACATGCCGACCATGGCATTGGACCAGGCCAGCAGGTCGGGCGCCATCGCTTCGGGCACGCCAAGCAGCCGGGCGATGATGATCACCGGCAGTTTCTGGCCGAAATGCTGGAGGAAATCGAAGTCGCCGTCCGGCAGGTCGTCGATCAACTGGTGGCTGAGCGTCCTGATATCCGGTTGCAGGGCGGCGATGCGGCGCGAGGTGAAGGCGCGCAGCACCAGGGAGCGCAGGCGGGTGTGGCGCGGCGGCTCCAGCTCCAGCATGGAATGGGCCTCGACGGCGTAGAAGGGCTTGAGGTGATCGGGGATCGCCGGGGCCTTTTCCGGCGGCGCCTCGCGGCCAAAGCGGCGGTCGCGCAGGATGGCGTTCACCGCGGCCCAGTTGCCGGTGCAGGTGAGGTTGTAGTCGGCCCAGTGGAACAGCGGGTAGGCGGCGCGGGCGGTCTCGTAGAACGGATAGGGGTTCTGGACGAAGACGGGATCGGTGGGCGATTGCGACAGGGTCTTCATCGGCGGGGTCCAAGAGGAATGATGCCTTGCGCCAGCAGCACACCCAGTCCGACCAGCGCGGCGGCACCGGCCTGCGGCCAGTTCCAGGGCGCGCCGAAGGCGAAGAGGATGATCATCACATAGAAGGGCGCGGCGTTGATGTGCAGGGCCGACAGGCCGATGCCCAGCCGTTCCACCGACATGATCCACATCAGCTGGCTTATGCCGAGGGCGCCCACCGAGAACAGCAGCAGTGCGCCGACCTCAGGCAGGCCCCAGGNGGTGAAATCGGGGGCCGGGGTGCCCAGCACGATTCCGATCAGCGCCGCCGTGCAGGTGGCCAGCGCCGCGCCGGTGATGGTCAGTGCGGTACGCCCGGTGGNGGAAAGGGCCGGAAAGGCGGTGACGGTCAGGCGCGAACCCACGGCGAAAGACACGACCGAGCCGAAGCACAGAAGCGCGCCCAGGCCCATGGACATGCCCCNCTTGAAATCCAGTGCCATCATGCCGCCGATCAGCGACAGGACAAGGCCGATCACCAGCCCGGCGGTGATGCGCCGTCCGTCCAGCGCCACTTCCAGCGCGATGCCGACCACCGGCAGCGTCGAGGAGATAACGGCAGCGGTGACCGCCCCGCCGCGGGCTTGCCCCAGGATCAGAAGCCAGGCGCCGAAGCCGATCAACGCGCCCACGGCGATGCCCTTGACCCAGTTCACGCGCAACAGCGCGGAAGGGCCGTCCAGAAGCGCCCAGAGGGGAAGCAGAGCGGCGGCAGCCAGCGCCATGCGCAGCGCGGTCAGCTGGTCGCCGGGCAGAAGCGGGATGATCAGGTCGGCGGCAGGCAGGTNGGCGGCCCAGATCAGCATGGAGCCCATGCAGATCAGGTTCGCCGCCAAAAAGCCCGTTGGTAAGCGCGGGGTGATGTTCGCGGTCATGGTGCGACCATCGCAGTGGCGCGGGCGGCATCTGTTCCGCCCGCGACAGGCCGCAGTCGGCGCGCGCCGTCAGGCGGCGGCCAGCGCCGAGACGATCTGGCTGAAATCGGCGGCCTTCAGGCTGGCGCCACCCACCAGCGCGCCATCGACATTGGGCACCGCAAAAATCTCGGTGGCGTTCGAGGGCTTGACCGAGCCGCCGTAGAGAAGCCGCACGCCGTTGGCCTCGGCCCCCATGTGCTGCGCCAGCCGGGCGCGCAGGAAGGCGTGGACCTCGGCAATTTCCTCCAGCGTGGNGGTGCGGCCGGTGCCGATGGCCCAGACCGGTTCATAGGCGATGACCAGGTTGGCAGCCGTGGCNNGCCGTGGCAGCGAGCCGTCGATCTGGGTGCCCACAACATCCAGCGTCGNTCCGGCGTTGCGCTGCGCTTCCGTTTCGCCGACGCAGACGATGGCCTTCAGGTAGGCGGCCAGCGCGGCCTCGGCCTTGGCTTTCACCACGGCATCGGTCTCGCCATGGTCGGCGCGGCGTTCGGAATGGCCCAGGATCACGGCGCAGGCGTNGGCGTCCTTCAGCATGGCGGCCGAAATGTCGCCGGTATGGGCGCCCGAGACCTTGGCGTGGCAATCCTGGCCACCGACCTTGATGGCGGTGCCCTGCACCGACCAGACCATCTGCGAGATCAGCGTGGTAAGCGGGCACAGCATGATGTCGCAAGCGGGGGTGGGGAACATCCGGGCGAGTTCGCGCGCCTCGGGCAGGGACAGGGCGAGCCCGTTCATCTTCCAGTTCTTNNAAGCGGCGAGCTTGCGCATGGTGTCCTCCCATCATCTGCGACGGGTCACGACTAGACCGGGCACGCGCGCGAAAGGGGGCAGGCCGCCGCAACCGCCGTCAAACCGTTCCAAGTGGCTGGCTTGCCGGTTTCACGGGCGGGTGCCGGATCAGGCGGCGGGCTGGTCCTTGAACTTGATCGACTCGCCGCAACCGCAGGCCTCGGCCACGTTGGGGTTGCGGAAGGTGAACTTCGATTCCAGCAGCGTGGTTTCGTAGTCGATCTCGGTGCCGATGAGGAACATCTGCGCCATGGGGGCGATCAGCACGCGCGCGCCGTCCTGTTCCACGACTTCGTCCAGCGGGTTCACCTCGGACACATAGTCCATGGTGTATTCCATGCCGGCGCAACCGCCTTTCTTGACGCCGATGCGCAGGCCCTGCCGCCCGTCGCGCGCCATCAGCCGGGCGATCTGCTTCGCCGCCGCGGGAGTGATCGTGACAGCCTGCTTGCCGGGAATGCCGAACATGGGATGCTCCTTTGGTGTCAAGGTAGGCCCGGCGGGACTTGGCTTCAAGCCCTGCGCAGAAGCCGCGACAAAGCCGCCAGCGCGCGGCGCACCGGCGGGTCGTGGCGGGCGTCGTGATGGGCGACAAGCCAGGCTTCGTGCGCGGCTTCCGGGATCAGGGGCGACAGGCGGGCCAGGCCCGCCGCGGCGTCGCCGGCAANAGCAGGGAGCACGATGCGGCCAAGCCCGGCCTGGGCAAGGTCCAGCGCCAGGCGTTCGGAATTGACGGTGGTCAGGATTGCGTCGGGGTGGGTGGCGCGCAGCCAGCGTTCGGCGGGGGTGGACGGCAGGTCCTCGGCCAGGGCGATGAAGCCTTCGGGCGCCTCGGGGCGGCCGTAGACGGCATAGGTCACGTCCTGCACCTTGCGCCCGGCCAGCCAGGATTGATCGGGGCGGCGGGCGCGGATGCCGATGTCGGCCTCGCGCCGGGCAAGATCCAGCGCCGCATTGGCCGACAGGAATTCGGGCACCCAGGGATCGCCGGGGCGCCAGACTTCGCCGATGCGGCGGGCGATCAACTGGGCGGTCCAGACCCCGGCGGTGATGCGGACGCGGGGCGCGGTGGTGGCGCTGCCCGACCAGGCGGCGAGGCGGGCCTGCATCTGCCGCAGCGGGCCGGTTTCCGCCAGCAGGCTGCGGCCCCGTGCCGTCAGGGCAAAGCCGGTGCGGCCCCGCTCGAACAGTAAGCTGGCGAGGGCGCGTTCCAGTTCCGCCATGCGGCGCGACAGCGTGGGGGCCGATACGCCGGTGGCGGCGGCGGCACCTGNCAGCCCGCCTACCTGGGCCACGGCGAGGAACAGGGCAAGGTCGTCGAGACTGGCGTCTTTCATTTCTGAAACGGTGGTTGCGGGATGGTTGGATGAATTTCCTGCGTTACGAGGGGTATCTTACGGCAAGAGGTACAAAGGTGAAAGGATTGAACCATGTTTCCGATGGAATCGTGGCGCCCCTGATGATCCTTGCCGCACTGGCACCGCGCTCTTTGGGGCAGAATCTTGATCGCGCGGCGGCGGTGGACCGGTCGATCCGGCGCCACCGGCGGCGGGCGCGCTGGCTGCGGCTTTGGGCAATGATATCCGGCCGGGGCAGAGCCGCCCGTCATGGGGCCAGCCGCAGGCTGGGCAAGCCTGTTGACTTGCCTTGCGAGACTGCAAGCCCCCAGGCTTGCCCTACATGAATCCCAGTTCCAGCCGGGCTTCGTCGGACATCATGTCCATGCCCCAGGGCGGATCGAAGGTCATCTGGACATCGACATCCTTCACGCCGGGCAAGAGTTCCACGGCGCTGGCCACCCAGCCGGGCATTTCGTAAGCGACGGGGCAACCGGGGGCGGTCAGTGTCATGGTGATGCCGACCGCGTTTTCGGGCGTGATGTCAATGGTGTAGACCAGCCCCAGATCGTAGATGTTCACCGGGATTTCCGGGTCATAGACGGTTCGGCAGGCCTCGACGACCTGATCGAACAGGGGATGGTCGGTGGAAGAGGGACGGATGAGGGNGGCACCCTCCACCTGGTCCTGGGCCTCGGTCATGGCATGCTCGCAGCGTTTGTTGACCGATTATATAGGGAATGCACCGGGCCGGGTCCAGTGCCGGAACGGTGTTCCGGTCAGAACGGGATGTCGTCGTCCAGATCGCTGCGGCTGCCGCCGTGGCGCCGCCGCCAAAGCCGCCCTGGCTGCCGCCACCGCCGCCGCCCGACCGGCCGCCGCCATAGCCGCCGCCGGACGCACCGCCGCCATAGCCGCCGCCGCTGTCGCGGTCGTCATAGCCGCCGCGGTCGTCGGCACCGCCGCCGCCTTCGCCGCGGCCGCCCAACAGGGTCAGCGCGCCGGAATAGGGCCGCAGCACGATTTCGGTGGTATAGCGGTCCTGGCCGGACTGGTCCTGCCACTTGCGGGTTTCAAGCTGGCCCTCGATATAGACGGTCGAGCCCTTCTTCAGGTACTGCTCGGCGATCTTGCCCAGGGGTTCGTTGAAGATCGCCACGGAGTGCCATTCGGTGCGTTCCTTGCGTTCGCCCGAGTTGCGGTCGCGCCAGGTTTCCGAGGTGGCGATGCGCAGGTTCACCACCTTGCCGCCGTTCTGGAAACTGCGCACCTCGGGATCGCGGCCGAGATTGCCGATCAGAATGACCTTGTTGACCGAACCCGCCATGTCTTCCCCCTGTTCTTGCGGCTTGCCGGTGATGTTTGGCAGGCCATGGTTAAGAAAGGCTATACCCGCGTGGTCCGGTGGCCGCAACCGCGCGGCATCGGCGGGGTTCTGCCCATGGCCGGGCGCAACGGGCGACGGCCGGTGTCGGCAAGGCTGGAACATTGCGGTTTCTTGCCTATACTGCGCGCCGTAGGCAGGAACGGGTCGGGCAGATAATGCGGAAGGCATCGGGTGTGGTCTGCGCTTTGGCAGTCGCGGTCCTTGGGCCGGGTGCGGCCATGGCCGAGGGCATCACGCTGTCGGGATCGTCCTCGTCGCGGGCGGCACTGTTCAAAAGCCAGGCCAAACTGCTGGATGGTAGNCTGGCCGTGCAATACGAAGGCTCGGTGCGGCTGAAGCCGGTGACCGAGGCGTCGTCGAACACCACCATTCCGAAGTACCGCGGCAACTACAAGGGCGAGTACCTGGAGGTTGCCAAGGCAGCGGCGCGCAAGCATGGCGTGCCGGAAGACCTGTTCCTGCGGCTGGTGCAGCAGGAAAGCGGCTGGAATCCCGGTGCGGTGTCGGTGAAGGGCGCCACGGGGCTGGCGCAACTGATGCCGGGCACCGCCGATCTGCTGGGCGTCGATATCAACGACCCGAAGCAGAACCTGGAAGGCGGCGCGCGCTATCTGAGCATGATGCACGCCAAGTTCGGCGACTGGAAGCTGGCGCTGGCCGCCTATAACGCCGGGCCGCAGGCGGTGGAGAATGCGGGCGGCGTGCCGGACTACGAAGAAACCATCACCTACGTTGCCGCGATCCTGGACTGACGGCGCGGAACGCGGCGGGGGCCGCGCTTTCTGCGAAAACGCGAGGCGACGAATTTTCTGCGAAAATTCGGATCCTTCGCAGAAGGATCGCTCCTCAGGGTTTTCGCAGAAAACCCGATTCCCTGGCCGATGGCCGTGTGGCGCCGCCTGTCGCCGCGCTGATGGCGGTGGGCGCCATGGTGCTGTGCGCAGGCCCCTCCCTTGCGCAAGTGCCCGACCTGGCGCGCGAGGCCGAACTGTTAAGCGCACCGATTGCTGATGAGCGTGATTGTGTCGCACCCGGTTCCGGCCCCCTTTGTCACCGATGGCTGTTCCGGCGGATTGTCGGCGACCTGGGACCTGGTGGTAAGCAGCTTTCCCGAATTCGCGGCCCGCCACGAGGCGCAGCCCCTGGGAGGCCTGCTGCGTGACCCACGACCGCGCCTATCATCTGGCGGGCGGGGCACGGACGGCCGAGGCGAGCTGGGACGCACGGCTGGCCGCCGACGAAGCCCTGCGCGCCTGCGTGCTGCAGACCGGCGCGGCCGCCGCGCGGCCCTGGCGGCCAGCTATGGCGTCGGCGAAGATCGCGTCGGCGCCGCCTATGCCGCCATTGCCCAGGCGATCTTTGCGGCGGTGCGGCTGGGCGGGGCGCCCTGTTCCGGCCTGTCCTGGCGCTGGGGCTATGGTTTTCCCTATTGCCTGCGCCTGCCGTAAGCGGGCTTGCGCTTTCGCGCGGTGCCCGCGACAACCGGCACCAAAGCACCGGAGGACCATGCCCGCGCTGATGATCCAGGGGCTCGAATGTCGGCAAGTCGCTGATCGTGGCGGGGCTGTGCCGTNNGGCGCGTCGGCGCGGCCTGTCGGTGGCGCCGTTCAAGCCGCAGAACATGTCGAACAACGCCGCCGTGACGGTGGATGGCGGCGAGATCGGCCGGGCGCAAGCCTTGCAGGCGCGGGCGGCGGGGCTGGAGCCGGTGACGGACATGAACCCGGTGTTGCTGAAGCCGGAATCCGAGGTCGGCAGCCAGGTGATCGTGCAGGGCAAGCGGCTGACGACGGTGAAGGCGCGNGACTACGCCGCGTTGAAGCCCAGCCTGATGGGGCCGGTGCTGGACAGCTTTCGNCTTGCGGCGGCGCATGACCTGGTGATCGTGGAGGGCGCGGGCAGTCCGGCCGAGGTGAACCTGCGCGCNCACGACATTGCCAACATGGGCTTTGCGCGGGCGGCGGCGGTGCCGGTGGTTCTGGTGGGCGACATCGACCGCGGCGGCGTGATCGCGCAAATCGTGGGGACGCAGGCCGTGCTGGACCCCGCCGATGCTGCGCTGGTGAAAGGGTTCCTGATCAACAAGTTCCGCGGCGATCCTCGTCTNTTTGATGAAGGCTATCGCCTGATTGCCGACCGCACCGGCTGGCCGGGTTACGGCGTGTTGCCGTGGTTTGGCGGGGCGTCACGCCTGCCGGCGGAGGATGGGCTGGACCTCGCCTCGCGCCGGCGCGAAGGGGCGGCGAAGGTGGTGTGCCTGGCCTTTCCGCGCATCGCCAATTTTGACGACCTTGATCCGCTGGCGGCCGAGCCNGGGGTGGATCTGGTGATGCTTCGGTCNGGGGAACCGATCCCCGGCGATGCGCGGCTGGTGATCCTGCCGGGGTCGAAATCCACCCGCGCCGATCTGGCGGCGCTGCGCGCGGCGGGCTGGGACATTGACCTTGCCGCCCATCTGCGCCGGGGTGGGCATGTGCTGGGCCTGTGCGGCGGCTATCAGATGCTCGGGCGGGTGATCGACGACCCCGAGGGGATCGAGGGTNNGGCGGGCAGCACGCCGGGGCTGGGCCTTCTGGACGTGGAGACGGTGATGAGCCCCGACAAGCGGCTGGCGCGGGTGCAGGCGACGCATGCCGCCAGCGGGCTGGCGGTGGCGGGCTACGAGATCCACATCGGCCGGACAGAAGGGCCGGACCGCGCGCGGCCCTTCGCCCATGTGGTGGATCAGCCCGAAGGCGCGGTTTCGCGCGACGGACGGGTGACGGGAAGCTATCTGCATGGGCTGTTCGCCGCCGATGCCTTCCGCGCGGCCTATCTGGCCAGCCTCGACATCGCCGGGGCNAATGCCGTCTTCGAAGCGGGGGTCGAGGCGGCGCTGGACGATCTGGCGGACCATCTGGCCGCCCACGCCGACGTGGACGGCCTGCTGGCGTTGGCGCGCTGAGGCGTCAGGCGAAGATCAGGAAGTCGTCGGTCAGATCGGCGGCATGCAGGCCGTAGACGATGATCTGCTCGGCGCCGATGGTCACGCGCACGCCATTGGACATGTCCTGTATGCGGGCATTGGCCTGGAACGAAGCAAGGTCGGTGATCTGGCTGAAACCTTCCAGCCGCAGGTGGTCTTCGCCGAGAACGGCATCGCGCAGGATGAAGACCCCGTCGCCGTGGACGAAGTCGAACTGGTCGGCCCCGGCCCCGCCGGTGGCCTGATCGCGCCCCGCGCCGCCGCGCAGGATGTCATTGCCGTCGCCGCCAAACAGCTGGTCGTCGCCGGCATCGCCGTACAGCCGGTCGTCGCCCGCCCCGCCATACAACTTGTCCAGCTGGCTGCCGCCGTGCAGCTCGTCGTCGCCGCCGTTGCCGAACAGCTGGTCGATGCGCATCGCCGCGCATGACGTCGCCGCCCTCGGCGCCGCGAACCACATTGTTCATGGCATTTCCGGTCAGGGTGAAACTGCCGCCACCCTGAAAGGTGATGGTCTGCACCCCGCTTGCCAGCGTGAATTCGGCCTGGACGCCCTCGGCCCCGCGGATGGTCAGGTTGCGCGCGCCAACCAGATGCGGACCGTCGCCGACCGCGGACTGGTCAAGGATGTCGATCCCGCGCGAGGCGCCGGTCGTCGCCAGCGCATCGTCCAGCGTTTCGGCCTGGGCGAGCAGGCGCTTGAAGTCGCGGGTCAGGATCTGCGCGCAAGCGCCGGCATCCTCGACCGTCAGGGTCAGCTCGTGGCGGGCTTCGCCGATGCCGTCGCTGGCCACCAGCGTCAGGTGATGAATGCCCGCCGAGGCGAGGCCGGTGCCGATATGCAGCTGGCCATCCTCGGAGAGCGTTACCGTCAGGCGGAATCGGCGCCCTCGATGTGGAAGGTCAGGCTGTCGCCATCGGCATCCGAGAACAGCTTGGCCAGATGCAGATCGACCGCGCCGCCTTCGGCAAGCCCCAGGTCGGCTGGCGCATCCGGCGACACTTCGGGCGGGGTATTGTCCGTCACTTGCGACAGAAGCCATTTCGTCAGCCCGGCGCCCATGTCCTGCGGATCGCCGCTGAAGCCGCCGCCATAGAAGAACTTGGGCGACAGGCCGATGGCGGCAAAGCCCGACAGCATGGGATCGGTCTTGAAGGCCTCTTCCAGCGCCATCAGCCCCTTGTCGCCCCAGCCTTCCAGCGAGTGTTCCGAGACGATCCACAGGAATTTGGTGACATGATCCGGGGCCCAGTCGCCCGATTGCAGGGCCTTGGCCAGCAGATCTTCCATCGGCTGGAAGCTGTCCCCGTCCCACAGCGCCTTCATGAAGTTCGCGTCGCCGCCCAGAAGCCCCATGTCGAGCAGGGCAGAACCGAAGACCTTGACCAGCCCTTCGTAAAGCCCGGTTTCAACCAGCAGCGGGCTGGTCGGGGCGGGGGTAATGACGAGCATGATGGCAAACTCCTTGTCTCAACAGGGTGCCGCCCTTCTGATCGCGGATCGCGGCATGAGTTGGGAATGTTCGTGCCCGATCCGGGGCGTGGATTGGCAGTTTCGGGCGATTGCCGGTCAGGCGAAGTCGAAGAGGTCGGCCGACAGCCCGGCAAGCGTCATGCCCACCAGCACCAGCTGGTCGCTGCCGACCGTCAGGCGCAACTGGTCGCCGACCGTGGTGACGGTGGCTGCGGCAAGGAACGAGGTCAGGTCCGTGACCCCGGCCAGCCCCTCGATGTGGATCAGGTCCATGCCGGTCTGCAGGTCGCGGATTTGCAGCTGGCCGTCGTTAACGCGGAAGTCGAAGACATCGGCCCCGGCGCCGCCATAGGCCTGGTCACGGCCGCCGTGGCGCGCAGGTAATCGTCGCCGTCGCCGCCCATCAGCTGGTCGTCGCCGGTGCCGCCGTACAGGCTGTCGGCGCCGGTGCCGCCCCAAAGCTTGTCGGCATCGGTGCCGCCATACAGCGCGTCATCGCCCGCTTCGCCATACAGCTGGTCGTTGGCGCTGCCGCCGAACATGGTTTCATCTCCGCCGCCGCCATAGACGACATTGGCGTAAGCATTTCCGGTCACGCTGAAATCGCCCATCCGCGCAGGGTCAGCACGCGGGCCGGTTCGGCCAGGGTGAAGCTGCCATGGATCTTACCCCGGCGCGCAGGGCCAGGTTGTCCACGGCGATGGTGTGGTTGCCATCGCCAAGCGCGGTCTGGTCAAGAATGTCGATGCCGCGCGACTTGGCGGTAAGGCTCAGCGCCTCGGCAAAGGTTTCGGCCTGGCCAAGGACCCTGGAAAATCCAGTGTCGTCAGGCGCGTGGCGGCCCCCGCCTCGGTCACGTTGACATCCAGCGCCAGCGTGGCCGTCGTCTCGCCGTCGCTGGCGGTCAGCATCAGCCCGTGGAAGCCCGCCGAGGCAAAGCCGGGGGCAAGCAGAAGATCACCCGCCGGTGTCACCTGGAAGGGCAGGGTGCCAAGGGCCGAGGTCACGGTGAAGGTCAGCGCATCATCGTCGATGTCGGTGAAATAGTCGGCCAGATGCAGCGTCAGTGGCGCCTTCGGCCAGCGTGACCGCGGTCGGGGCCAGGCCGGTCGGCTGGGGGCGTGGTTTTCGGGCAGGCTCAGCCAGGCGGTCAGCGCCTCGGCGGCGGCGGTCAGCGCTTCGGGGGCGATGCGCGTGCCGGAAAAGAAACTGGTGGTCAGCCCCGACTGGGCAAGGGCCGACAGCAGCGGGTCATGCGCCAGACCGTCGCTCAGGGCGGCCAGGGTGGTGCCGCTGTTGCGGATGAAGTCGTTCAGATCCAGCGTGTCAAGGAAGGCGCGCATCTCGGTGGCGCCCCAGGCGCCGCTGTCCACCGCCTCGTCCAGAAGCGCCAGCGAACCGGCAAGGCTGGTGCCGTCCCATTGCCCGTTCAGGATTTGCGCCGAGCTGAAGGGCAGGCCGCCCACCCGCAGCATGGCGAAGGCGATGGCTTGGCCAAGGGTCGCGCCCAGCCCGGAAGAGGCAAGAAGCGCGCTCGTATCGGTCGTGGTTACGGTCATCGTCAGTCCACCCGGTTCCAGCTTGGCCGGGGCGGAATCGCCCATCAGGCCTGATGGATCGGGTATGACGGTCGATTTTGGCTCAACTTCGATACAATGCCGGCCCTGCGGGGCATTTGCGCGCCCCGGCGACCGGCGTTGCCATAATCGCGCTATTCCGCCGCGATCTTGATGACCGGTTCCATTCTGGAAAGAATGTCGCGCGACAGGTGGCATTTGATGTGGTGCCCGCCCTCCAGCACCTGCACCTCGGGCATCGTGGTCTCGCACAGCCCGCCCGGCACCTGGGATTTCCAGCGGCAGCGGGTCTGGAACGGGCAGCCCGGCGGCGGGTTCATCGCCGAGGGGATGTCGCCTTCCAGCACGATGCGCTTTTTCTCCACATGGGTATCGGCGATGGGCACCGCCGACAGAAGCGCCTCGGTATAGGGGTGGTAGGGCGGCGAGAAGACCTGGTCGGTGGTGCCCATCTCGACCACATGGCCCAGATACATCACCATCACCCGGTCGCTCAGATAGCGCACGATCGACAGGTCGTGGCTGATGAACAGAAGCGTGGTGCGGTTCTCGCGCTGGATGTCCATCAACAGGTCAGTGACAGCGGCCTGCACGGACACGTCCAACGCCGAAACCGGCTCGTCGGCCACCACCACCTTGGCGCCGTTNNAAGCAAAGGCGCGGGCGATGCCGACGCGCTGCTTCTGCCCGCCGGACAATTGCCGCGGCATGCGCTCGGCAAAGGCGCGCGGCAGTTTCACCAGGTCCAGAAGCTCCAGCATGCGCTGTTCGCGTTCGCCGTCAGAGTTGCCCCAGCGGAAGATTTCCAGCGCGCGGATGATCTGGCGGCCCACGGTCATCGAGGGGTTCAGCGTGTCGAACGGGTTCTGGAACACCATCTGCACGCGGCTGACGGTGTCGGTGTTGCGCTTCTGGATCGGCGTGGACTGCACGTTTTCGTCAAACAGCATGATCGAGCCGCTGGTGGCGGTTTCCAGCCCCATCAGCACCTTGGCAAAGGTGGACTTGCCGCAACCGGATTCCCCGACGATGGCCAGGGTCTCGCCCTCGCGCGCCTCGAAGGACAGCGTCTCGTTGGCCTTGACCACCTTCTTCAGCCCGCGGCCGAAGGCGTTCTTNNAAGCGACCGAGTAGTATTTCTTCAGGTCGTCCATCTTCAGCACGACCTTGCCCGGCGGCACACGCTGCTTTTCCACCTTCTTTGCAGCGGNGGCCTGCCAGTCGATCTCGTCCCACTTCACGCAGCGGCTTTCGTGGCGAATGCCTTCGGGCACCGGGAACATCGGCACATCGGCGGCGTCGCAGCGGCCCTTCACGAAATAGTCGCAGCGCGGGCCGAAGTTGCAGCCCGGCGGGCGTTCGTGGGGCAGGGNGAAGTTGCCGGGGATCGAGATCAGCGGCCGCGCGTTCTTGTCGGCGCCGGGCAGCGNGATCGAGCGGAACAGCGCCTGGGTATAGGGGTGGCGCATGTGGTCGAAGACATCCTCGATGCGGCCGGTTTCCACCGCCTCGCCGGAATACATCACGCAGATGCGGTCGCAGACATCCAGCACCAGGCCCAGGTTGTGGCTGATGAACAGCATCGAGGTGCCGTATTTCTCGCCGAGCGCCTTCACCAGATCGACGATGCCAGCTTCCACCGTCACGTCCAGCGCGGTGGTGGGTTCGTCCAGGATCAGCAGCGCAGGCTTCGACATCAGCGCCATGGCGATGACGATGCGCTGCTGCTGGCCGCCCGACAACTGGTGCGGATAGGCGTTGATGATGCGGTCGGGGTCGGGCAAGCGCACGTCGGCGACGATCTGGCGGGCAAGAGCCCAGGCCTCGTCGCGGCCCATGCCCTGGTGGATCATCGGCACTTCGGCCAGCTGCGCGCCGATCTTCATCGCCGGGTTCAGGCTGGCCATCGGCTCCTGGTAGATCATGGCGATTTCGCTGCCGCAGATCTGGCGCAGGTCCTCGTCGCCCATCGTGGTCAGGTCGCGGCCCTTGAACAGGATGCGGCCACCGGTGATGCGGCCGTTCTTGCCCAGGTCGCGCATCACCGCCAGCGCCACGGTGGACTTGCCGCAGCCGCTTTCGCCGACCAGCCCCATCGCCTCGTAAGNCATGACGGTACAGGAGAAATCCATCACCGCCGGGATTTCCCGCATGCGCGTGAAGAACGAGATCGAGAGATTCTCGATCTGCAGGATCGGTTGCGAGGNGTCCCAGTTTGACATGTCGGGCCTTTCCGCGGGTTGCTGGCGGCGGACCGGGGCTAGCGCCCCGCGACCGCCGGTTGCTTGAACCGGTGGCGCAACCGACGGTCGCACCCCAGGGTATTGATGCCAAGATGAAGGGGCGGGCGGGGCGCATCAGTCTTTCAGGCTTTCTTCGCGCAGGCCGTCGGCCAGGAGGTTCAGGCCCAGGACCAGGCTCATCAGGGNCANAGCGGGCACCACGGCCGGGTGCGGCACGACCGACAGGAGCTTGCGGTAAGCGTTGATCGTCGAGCCCCAGTCCGGGCTTTCCGGCGTGACGCCCAGGCCAAAGAAGCCAAGCGTGCCCAGAAGGATGGTGGTGTAGCCGATGCGCAGGCAGAAATCGACGATCAGGGGACCGCGGGCATTGGGCAGGATTTNCCACAGCATGATGTAGCTGGGCTTTTCGCCCCGGGTCTGCGCCGCCGAGACATAGTCGCGCGCTTTCAGGTCCAGCGTCAGGCCACGCACGATGCGGAAGACGGTGGGCGAGTTCACGAAGACCACCGAGACGAAGACGTTCAGAAGGTTCGGGTCCATCGCCCACAGGCCCGTCGGGTCGGCGTTGAAGGCAAGCCCCGAATAGGCCCACAGACCGATGACCAGCGACAGGCCGACATACAGGTTCCGCCGCCCCGGCGTGGTGAAATAGCGGCTGTTCCACAGGGTACACAGGAAGATGACCGGGAACAGGAACAGCACCGCCGCCATGTACATCGGGATGCCGGTCTGGACCATTTCCGGCGTGACCAGCAGGTAGAACAGCAGGATCACCGGGAACGCCAGCACGAGGTTCGACAGGAAGGACAGAAGCGTGTCCAGCCGCCCGCCATAGTACCCCGTAAGCGAATGCGTGATGCCCACCATGAAGGCGAAGACTGTGGCGGCGGGGGCGATCTTCAAGACCTCGCGCGCGCCCATCACCATGCGGCTGAACACGTCGCGCGCCAGGTTGTCGCCGCCCAGAAGGAACCAGCCATAGTCGCTGTCGGGCACCGCCGTGCCGGGCAGCGCGTTCTTCAACCCGCGGTACTGGGTCAGGGNGTCGAAGGTGATGATCTGGTCGGCAAAGACCGCCGTGAAGGTCCAGAACATCACCAGCGCAAAGCCCACCATGCCGATGGGGCTGTCGAAGAGCTTGCCGTAAAGCCCAAGCCGCCGCTTGAAGGCGATGGACAGAGCATAGGTGACGACAAGCGCGATCCAGACCGGCCAGAACCGCACGGCCATCATGGAAAGGATCGAGCCCCAGCCGAGAGCGTCCATGTCTACCTCACGCCAGCCGGATACGGGGGTTCAGGAAGACATAGCCGATGTCGGAAATCAGCTGCGTCACCAGAACGACGAAGACGGCGACAACCGAACAGCCCAGAAGCAGGTCGATGTCGTTGTTGCTTACGGCCTGCACCAGCGTCCAGCCGAAGCCCTTGTAGTTGAACAGGGTCTCGACAATCACCACGCCGTTCAGAAGCCAGGGGAACTGCAGCATGATCACCGTGAACGGCGCGATCAGCGCGTTGCGCAGCGCGTGTTTCAGCACGACATGGCCAAAGCTTGCGCCCTTCAGCCGGGCGGTGCGGATGTATTGCTGCGTCATCACCTCGGTCATCGAGGCGCGGGTCATGCGCGCGATATAGCCGATGCCGTACAGCGCGATGGTCATCACCGGCAGGCCGAAGTTCCAGAAGGTGATCTTGTCCATGGCGCTGGTGGCGGTGCCCTGGAACAGGGTCTTGCCGGAAATCCAGCCATGCTCGGCCAGCCAGGGCGAGATGCCGGTGGTGGCCGAGGCAAAGACCGCCACGAAGATCACGCCCGACACATATTCGGGCGTGGCCGTGGTGGCGATGGCAAAGGTGGACAGGGTGCGGTCCAGTCGCGAGCCCTCGCGCATGCCCGACAGCACACCGATGATCAGCGAGGTCGGCACCATCACCAGCATGACCCACAGCATCAGCCAGCCGGTCTGGGCAAGGCTGCGGGCCAGCACATTCTGGACGGGCTGCTTGAACACGGTGGACATGCCCCAATAGCCCTGCAGCACGCCGCAGCGCGTCGGGGCCTCTTCCGGCGGCATGCCCTTGGCGATGCAGCGTCCCGTGATCACCCCGCCCTCGTCATGCACCCAGCCCGGCAGCACGCCCAGCCATTGGCCATAGCGGCCGATCATCGGCCCGGTATGGCCGTTCTNTTCCAGCCAGCTGGCCACGGCATCGTCGGACATGCGCACCGAGCCCTCGGACTTGGCGAGCTTTTCCAGATTGGGTGGCAGGTTGGTCAGGCTGAAGACGACAAAGGTCAGCACCAGCGCTGTCAAGATCATGACGCCCAGGCGCCGGATCACGAAACTCAGCATGCCTCGTCCTTTCCCGGAAGGCCGCGGGCGGCGTCACGCCGGAAAGCTGGGGATGGGCAGGGCGCTTGCATGGCGCGCCCCGTTCCTGTCGGTCAAGCCGCGATCAGGCGTCGATCCACCACTTGTACTGGTGGTGTTCGAAGGTCGCGTGCATTTCGGCACCCTTCACCTTCGGATCGGCGTTGCGATAGAGCGAGCGCCAGTAGGACTGAACCATCACGCCCTGTTCCTGCATGATCTGCTCGATCCGCTCCATCAGCTTCGACCGTTCGCTTGCATCGGCGATCGACATCGCCTTGGTCAGCAGTTCGTCGAACTCGGCGTTCGAGAAGGCGCTTTCGTTCCACGCGACGCCCGACTTGTAGGCCAGCGACAGAACCTGCACGCCCANGGGCCGCATGTTCCATTCGGTCGCCGAGAACGGATACTTCAACCAGTCGTTCCAGAAGGTCGAGCCCGGCAGAACCGTGCGCTTGATCTTCAGGTNGGCGTCGCGGATCTGCGCGGCCACCGCATCGCAGGTCGCCGCCTGCCAGGCGTCGTCCAGCGAGATCAGCTCGAACTCGAAATCGCCCTNTGCGGCATCCTGCACCATCTTGGCACCGGCGGCCGGATCGGTGACCAGCGGCGGCAGCGGGAAGTATTCCGGGTGGATCGGCGCGACGTGGTGGTTTTCCGCCACCGTGCCCAGGTTGTTGTAGCCCAGTTCCAGCACGACCTTGTTGTCGGCGCATTTCACCAGGCGCGCGACGTTCACGTCCTTGTACTCTTCGGCCAGCTGGTTGAAGCGCACCGCCAGCGTCGCCGAGGTGACGGCTTCGGTGGTCGGCCAGCCCAGGGCTTCCAGTTGGGGAATGAAGTCGCCGACCGACTGATAGACGGCGTCGATCTCGCCCGAACCGGCCGCGGCCACTTCGGCCGAGGNGTCGGTGCCAAGGTCGATGTATTCCACCCGGTCCAGATAGGGGCCGCCATAGACCGCGGTGCCCCACCNAGGAGTGTCGGCCTTCACCAGCACGCCCTTGACGCCAACCTCAAAGCTTTCGGGCTTGAACGGGCCGGTGCCGATGGGATTGGCCATCGGGTCGCCGTTGTCATAGGACTTGTGGACCACCGCGGCCGGATAGTCGGCCATGCCGACGATGATCGAGATGTCGGGCGCGCTCAGCTTCAGCTTCACGGTCGCATCGACCACCGTCACCGCACCGTCGCGCGGCTTCAGCGTCTTCACTTCGACGGTCTTGCTGGCATCTGCCGGATCGGGCTTGGTCTCGGTGATCTCGTCGCAGAGCGCGGCCACGCGGTAAGCCATCGAGTTGCCTTCCACCGACCCGTCGCACCAGCGCAGGATATTGTGGGCCACGTCATCGGCGGTGAAGTCGTCGCCGTTCGACCACTTCACGCCCTGGCGCACCTTCAGCGTATATTCGGTGGCATCGGCATTGGCTTCCCAGCTTTCCACCAGCATGCCGCGGACCGAGCCGTCATTGTTGTATTCGACCAGATATTCCAGCCAGCCGCGGGTGAAGTTGGCGATCTGGCTCCAGTCGGCGGTGCGCGGGTCCTTCAGCGCCTTCAGTTCCATCGACATGCGCAGCGTGCCGCCCGCCTTGGGCGTTTCCTGCGCGGCGGCGGGCATCGGCACGCCGATCAGCGCATAGGCCGCAGCGGCGCTGACGCCCAGCCCGGTCGTGCGCGCAAGGAATTCGCGGCGGCTGAGTTCGCCACGGGCGACCTCTTCGGCATACATGTGGGCGGCGGGATGAAGGCCCTGATCCACCCTGGTCATCTTGGTCATCGTATTCTCCCTGGAAGGTCGTCTTTGGTTTTGTGACTTTCCGATGCCCGGTCTGCCGCCTGCTTAATAAGGCCGGACTATGCGCAGTCAAACCGGTTTCACCGGCAACCTCTGGCGATCATAACGCCCTGCTTTTGTCCCTGCGTCAACGCCCGCTTTCGCCGGGTCGTGATCCGTTTGCGACATGATCTGTCCGAAACGGGCGAAGCCCGGTCGCAGATGGCAGGCAACCGCCCAGGCCCGGCGCGGCCGGGTGTCCGGGGAAGGAAGCGGCGGCTGGTTCAGGGCGTGCGGCGGAAGGCCGTGGGCGACTTGCCGGTATAGGTCTGGAAGGCGCGCGTGAAATAGGCGGGGGACGAAAAGCCCAGGCTCTCGCCCACCTGCTTTACCGGCAGCCGGGTTTCGGCCAGCATCTTGCGCGCCTCGAACAGCTTGCGGTCCTGCAGCAGCACCGAGGCCGGGTGGCCGTTGGCGATGCGGCAGCAGCGCGACAGATGGGTGGGTGTCACCCCCAGGGCGGCGGCAAAATCGCCCACGCCCATGCCGGTGCGGAAGTCGCGCTCCAGAAGGGCGGCATAGCGCGCCACAAGCCAACGCGCGGCATCGGGCGCCACCGCTTCGGACGCGGCCTTGGCGGCCTGACGTTCCAGCCAGACCACCAGAAGCCNCAGATGGTGACGCGCCGCGCGTTCGGCCCCAGGGGCGTTGGTGTCCAGTTCCTTCTGGATCGCCTCCAGGATCTGGTTCATTTCCTGTTGGGCATGAACCTCGCGGATGCGCAGGTGCAGCGGCGCGGCGGGCAGGACCTTCTCGGCCTCCTTCGCGCCGTCGCGGCCGAAGAACACTGCCTGGCCAAAGACCGAGGCCCCGACCTCGAAGCCATGCATGACGCCCGCCGGGATGTAGATGGCGTTGTGCGCCGTATAGCCCTTGGTGGNTGTAGCCAGCGTGATGCGGCCCTGGCCCTTGGTGAACCACAACAGGCAAGGCTCGGAAATCGACCGCATTGCCTCGACCCGCCAGCGACCGGCAGCAGCAAGACGCGGCAGCGCAACGATGCGCAGGGGCGAGGGCGCAGCGGGAATGGTCATGTCAGGACAGGATCCGATGGCAGCTTCGCGGCCACTTAAGCAGGCCCGCCGCCAAACCCCAAGCGGAAAGATCACGAAGGCGCGATTGTGTCGCCGGACTGCATCAGGGAACAGGTGAAGAACAGCGGCTTGCCGCTTGTTTCCGTTCAGGAAACGGCAAATTCCCGCCACAGCTTCATGCGGTTGCGGAACCAGGTGCGCTGCCGCTTGGCATAGCNGCCACTGGCCAGCTTCGCCGCCGCCACGGCGGCATCCAGGCCGATCTCGCCGCGCAGATGCGCCACCAGCTCCGGCGCCCCGATGGCGCGGGCCGAGGNGCGCGCGGGCTGCCAGTACGGCAGTTCCGCGCGCACTTCCTCCAGCGCGCCGTCGGCCATCATCATGTCAAACCGCCGCTCGATGCGNNCGTCCAGCCAGGCGACATCGGGCCGGATCACCAGCGCCTCGGCCGCGGCCAGCGGCAGAATCGGCGCCCCGGTCCGCCGCTGCCAATCCGCCAGCCNCCGCCCGGTGGCGCGCAGCACCTCCCAGGCGCGCTGGACCCGCGCACCGTTGGCCTGGTCGATGCGCGCCGCGGTGGCCGCGTCCAGTTCAGCCAGCATGCCCGCAAACCCCTCGGCCGCCCGCCGCGCATCCGCTTCGGCCCGCACCTCGGCCGGAATGTCCGGCACCTCGGCCAGTCCTTCGGTCAGGGCGCTGAAATACAGCCCGGTGCCGCCCACGATCACCACCGGCCGGTCCAGCAAGGGTGCCACGGCGCGCAGCCAATGCCCAACCGACCAGGCCTCGTCGCGCCCGAGATGACCATACAGCGCATGGGGCAGGGCGGCCTCGTCCGCCACCGAAGGCCGCGCCGTCAGGATGCGCCAGCAGCCATAAACCTGCAGCGCATCGGCATTCACCACCACCCGCCCGTCGCGCGCCGCCAGCTCCATCGCCAGGGCCGACTTGCCGCTGGCCGTCGGCCCCGCGACCAGCACGGGCGCCTCGCGCGATATGCCGGAAAGCCCTTGCCCCTTCATCTTGGCGAAAATACTCCACGGGGGTGCGGGGGTGTGAAACCCCGCTGCCCGGCCAGCGACAGCGATCCGCCGGGGCATCGGAACCCCGGTTGAACCTGCCTTCGTTTTCCGACATCTTGCGCCGCAGTCAATTGCCAACACGAATTGCGGGGTCCGCCCATGCCCGATGCCACCTCAACCGGCGTCACCCATCGCCGCGTCATGCTGAAAATCTCGGGCGAGGCGCTGATGGGCGACCAGGGCTATGGCCTGCACCCGCCCACCGTCGCCCGCATCGCGCAAGAGGTGAAGTCGGTCCACGACCTTGGCGTGGAAATCTGCATGGTCATCGGCGGCGGCAACATCTTCCGGGGCTTGCAAGGCAGCGCCCAGGGGATGGAACGCGCCACGGCCGATTACATGGGCATGCTCGCCACGGTGATGAACGCGCTGGCCATGCAAGCGGCGCTCGAATCGCTGAACGTCTTCACCCGCGTGATCAGCGCCATCCCGATGGACCAGGTCTGCGAGCCCTACATCCGCCGCCGCGCCGTGCGGCACCTGGAAAAGAAGCGCGTGGTGATCTTCGCCGTTNNAAGCACCGGCAACCCCTATTTCACCACCGACACCGCCGCCACATTGCGCGCCAACGAAATGGGCTGCGAGGCGGTGTTCAAGGGCACCAAGGTCGGCGGTGTCTACGACAAGGACCCGAAGAAGCACGCCGATGCCAAACGCTACGACCGCGTCACCTATGACGAGGTGCTGGAAAAGAACCTTGGCGTAATGGACGCCACCGCCATCGCGCTGGCCCGCGACAACGACCTGCCGATCATCGTCTTCTCTCTGGACGAACCCGGCGGCTTCCGCGGCATCCTCGTAAGCAAGGGCACCTATACCCGCGTGCAGGACTGAGTACGCCGGAGTCTTCGAAAACTCCGGCCCGGAGCCTTTGAGGGCTCCGGTGCGATTTCTTCAAAGAAATCGCCTGCCCGCTTACCGCTTTGATTTTCCGCGCCACCCGGTCTAGAAGGGTCGGCACCGACCAAGGAAGCACGACCCATGTCCGAAGAATTCGAACTCGACACCGACGACCTGGCCCGCCGCATGGAGGGCGCCCTCGCTGCCCTGCGCACCGAATTCGCCTCGCTCCGCACCGGCCGCGCCTCNGGTGCCATGCTGGAACCCGTTCAGGTCGAGGCCTATGGCCAGATGACGCCGATCAACCAGCTGGGCACGGTGAACGTGCCCGAACCGCGCATGGTCACCATCAACGTCTGGGACAAGGGCATGGTGAGCAAGGTGGAAAAGGCGATTCGCGATTCCGGCCTGGGCATCAANCCCCAGACCAACGGCACCATCATCATGCTGCCGATCCCGGAACTGAACGAACAGCGCCGCAAGGAACTGACCAAGGTCGCCGCGCAATATGCCGAACATGCCCGCGTCGCCATCCGCAACCTGCGCCGCGACGGCATGGACCAGATCAAGAAGGCCAAGGCCAAGCACCTGTCCGAGGACGACGCCAAGTTCTGGGAAGACGAGGTGCAGGAAATGACCGACCGCTATATCAAGCTGGTCGATCAGACGCTGGATTCGAAAAGCCAGGAAATCATGCAGGTCTGACCGACCGCGGGAGGGGCGATTGTCCACTGATACGCCTGTGGCCAAGCCCCGCGCCTGGCGGAGCATGTCGCCATCATCATGGACGGCAATGGCCGATGGGCGACCAACCGCGGCTGGCCGCGGCTGGTCGGCCACCGCAAGGGCGCCGAGCGGGTGAAGGAAATCGTGCGCTGCGCCCCCGACATCGGCATCCGCTGGCTGACGCTTTATGCCTTCTCGACCGAGAACTGGAAGCGGTCCACCGAAGAGGTCATCGGCCTGATGTCGATCTTCGCCCGCTATATCGAGCGCGAGGCCGACCGGCTGGCGGCCGAATCGGTGCGGATGCGTTTCATCGGCGACCGCTCGCGGCTGGACCCCAAGCTGCAGAAGCTGATGGTAGGCATCGAGGCGCGCACCGCGCCCTATTCGCGGCTGAACCTGACCATCGCCATCAACTATGGCGGCCGCGATGAAATCCTGCGCGCCACCCGCGCCATCGCCGCCGATGTCGCTGCCGGGCGTCTGAAGCCCCAGGATGTCACCGATGCGCTGATCGGTCAGCGGCTGGATACCGCCGATCTGCCCGACCCCGACCTGGTGATCCGCACCAGCGGCGAGACGCGGACCTCGAACTTCCTGCTCTGGCAGGCGGCCTATGCCGAATACGAATTCACGCCCACGCTCTGGCCCGATTTCACNGTGGCGGAACTGGCGCAGATCGTGTCGCGCTTCGGCAACCGCGAGCGCCGTTTCGGCGGGGTGGCCAGCGCATGACGGCGGGGACCCCGGACCCTCGGCAGGACGTTTCGGCGATCTGTCGCGGCGCGTCGTCTCGGCCGCGGCGCTGCTGCTTCTGGGCGCCATCGAAATCTGGCTGGGCGGCCCTCCTTCCTGCTACTGGTCACGCTGGTTTCGGCGCTGATGATCTGGGAACTGGGCCGCATGACCCTGCCGCCCGGCCCCTGGGCGGGGCTGGTGGCGGTGGTCGCCGCCCTGTCCCTCTTGATCGACGAGGGTTGCCCGAGGTCTGCGGCCTTCTGGCGGGCCGGGACGGAGCCCCGGCCTCCTGCGCCCCGGTCGTGTACCTGGTGGGTCATGCCGCCGGTGGCGCTGATCTTCCTGATGAAGGCGCGCCTCCATCCCGTCGTCAGTGCGCTGATGGCGCTGGCCATCCTGACCTCGGGCCACGGCCTCTTCGTGCTGCGCGACGAAGAGGGGCGGGCGGCGGTGGTCTGGCTTCTGGGCGTGGTCATCGTCTCGGACGTCGCGGCTATTTCGTCGGTCGCACGCTCGGCGGGCCGAAGTTCTGGTAACGATCAGCCCCAAGAAGACCTGGTCGGGCACCATCGCGGGCTGGATCGGCGCGGCGCTTCTGGGTCTGGCGTTCAAGCTGGCGGGGCAGGGGGCTGGGCGCTGGTCATCCTGTCGCCCTTCGTGGCCTTCGCTTACCAGATGGGCGACATCGCCGAAAGCTGGATCAAGCGCCGGGCGGGGGTGAAGGATTCGTCGAACCTCATTCCCGGCCATGGCGGCGTGATGGACCGCTTCGATGCCCTGACCGGCGCCATGGTGGTGACGATGATCCTCGCCTGGGCCTTCGACATTCCGGTCGGAGGCGGCTGAGATGCGGCGGGTCTCGGTCTTTGGCGCCACCGGCTCGATCGGCGAAAGCACCTTCGACCTTCTGATGCGCGCGGGCGGCCCGGCCGCCTTTGACACCGTGGCCCTGACCGGCGGCCGCAATATCGCGCGCCTGGCCGAAATGGCCCGCGCGCTGGACGCCGATCTGGCCGTCTGCGCCGATGACACCTGCCTGCCCGCCCTGCGCGAGGCGCTTGCCGCNACGCGCACCGAAGCCGCCGCCACGGCGGCGCTGGTCGAGGCCGCCGCCCGCCCCGCCGACTGGGTGATGAGCGCCATCGTTGGCGCCGTGGGCCTGGCGCCGGGTCTGAAGGCGCTGGAACAGGGCAGCACGCTGGCGCTGGCCAACAAGGAAAGCCTGGTCACTGCTTACGCGCTGGTCCTGTCCACCGCCGCCGCCCATGGCGCGACCCTGCTGCCCGTGGACAGCGAGCATTCCGCGATCTTCCAGGCGCTGAAGGGCGAGGATATCGCCTGCGTCGAGAAGATCACGGTCACCGCCTCGGGCGGCGCCTTGCGCGACTGGCCGCTGGACCGGCTGGAACGCGCCACGGTGCAGGACGCGCTGGCGCATCCCAACTGGGCGATGGGTCAGCGCATCACCATCGACAGTGCCTCGATGTTCAACAAGGCGCTGGAACTGATCGAGACCCGCGAATTCTTCGGCATCGCGCCCGACCGGATCGAGGCCATCGTCCATCCCGAAAGCATCGTGCATTCGCTGGTGGCCTTCCGCGACGGCGCGGTGCTGGCGCATCTGGGCACGCCCGACATGCGCCACCCCATCGGCCATGCGCTGAACTGGCCCGCCCGCGCGCCCCTGCCGGTGGAACCGCTGGACCTTGTGCGCCTGGGCCGCCTGACCTTCCGCGCCCCGGACGAGGCGCGCTGGCCCGCGCTGCGCCTGGCGCGCGAGGTCATGGCGGTACGCGGCCTGGCCGGGGCGGCGTTCAACGCCGCCAAGGAACGCGCGCTGGACCTGTTCCTGGCGGGCCGCATCGGATTCATGGACATGGCCCGCGTCGTCGAGGCGACGCTGGACCGGGTCTCGGGCGAATGCACGCTGAACCGTGATCCGCAAAGCCTTGAAGATGTCATGCAAATGGACGATCTGGCCCGTATCCGGGCGGATGAGACCGCTGCCCGGCTGAATGCCGCCTGAGCCTGGCCTGACCCGCCGGGGCTTCGCGCCCCGGACCCCGCGGAGTATTTGAGCCAAGATGAATGGGGGAAGATGAGAAGGACCGCGCCGTGCTATCCCTGATCCCGAGTTTCGGTTCCGCGGCCCTCACGCTGATCGCCTTTGTTGTCGCCCTGTCGGTGATCGTCTTCATCCATGAATACGGACACTACATCGTCGGCCGCTGGTCGGGCATCCATGCCGAGGTCTTTTCCCTGGGCTTCGGCCCGGTGCTGTGGTCGCGGCTGGACAAGCGCGGCACGCGCTGGCAACTCGCGGCGCTGCCCTTCGGCGGCTATGTGAAATTCCTCGGCGATGCCAATGCCGCCTCGGGCAAGGATGCCGAGGCCATCGCCCGTCTGGCGCCGGAAGAGCAGCGCCACACCATGCACGGCGCGCCGCTTTGGGCGCGGGCGGCGACAGTGGCGGCGGGGCCTGTGGCCAACTTCCTGTTCTCCACGCTGGTCTTCGTCATCTTCGCCCTGGCCTGGGGCGTGCCGACCTCGGCGCCGGTGGTGGGCACGGTGAAACCGATGCCGGGCTTTGCCGAAACCCTGCGCCCCGGCGACCGCATCACCGCCTTGGTAAGCACCGAAACCCCCGACCTCGCCGCCTTCATCGCCGCGGCCCAGGCCCTGCCGCCCGCGGCTTCGGCCAGCTACACGCTGGATCGCGACGGCACCGCGCTGACGGTGGACGGCCCCTATCCCTTCCCGCCTGTCGTAAGTGGCGTTCAGCCGCAGTCGGCGGCCATGGAGGCCGGAATCCAGGTGGGCGATGTGATCGTCGCCGTGGACAGCATGCCGATCTACAGCTTCGAGCAGCTGCGCACCGCCATTGGCGCGTCGAGCGGCGAGACCGTCACGCTGGCGGTCTGGCGCGACGGCAGCCTGCAGAACATGGCCCTAACCCCGCGGCTGCGCGACCAGCCGCTGGACGACGGCGGATTCGAGACGCGTTACATGATCGGCCTGACCGGCGGGCTGGTCTTCGACCCCGAAACCCGCACNCCCGGCCCCTGGGAGGCTCTGACGCTTGGCGTCAGCCAGACCTGGGCCCTGATCACCACCACTTTGTCCGGGCTGTGGCATATGGTCACCGGCGCGATTTCCACCTGCAACCTGCAAGGCCCGATCGGCATTGCCGAAACCTCGGCCGATGCGGCCAGCCAGGGCGGCGCCAGTTTCGTGTGGTTCATCGCCATGCTGTCCACCGCGGTGGGGCTGATGAACCTCTTCCCGATTCCCGTGCTGGATGGCGGCCACCTCGTGTTCCACGCCTGGGAGGCGGTGACCGGCCATCCGCCCACCGAACGCGCCCTGCGCGGGCTGATGGCGATGGGCCTGTCGGTCCTGCTGACGCTGATGCTCTTCGCGCTTGGCAACGACCTGCTGTTCTGCCGCTGACCGACCGCTTCGGCCCGAATTCCGCCGCATTCGCCGCGCATACCGCGCGCAGACACAGGAGGCGGACATGCATGCAATCGGTGACGGCTACCGCGGGCTTCAGCTGGTGGTCAGCCTCAACTCGGACCGTCTGGTCTTTCTCGCCGTCATCGCCGTCGGGCTTGTCGGCGGTACGCTGGGTGCCTCGTTCCTTGGCACGCTGAACTAGGCCGTCCCGGTGCAGGGCGGCAGGCCGCCGCCGGAACCGCTGCCCTTTTGACAAGGCCCGCCATCCCGGCTAACCAGACAAACGGGTTGCTAGGAACGAGGCGGTAGGATGCGCGCAGCGGATAAGTCTTTTCCATCGCGCGGGGCGTTCCTGCCGGTTTTCCCGGGGTTGCGACTGCTGGCGATTGTGCTGCTTGCGCTGCTGATCGCCCTGCCTGTCCGCCCGGCCTGGCCCAGACCTTCGTCTTCACCTCGGTCCGCATCGAAGGCAGCTCGCGCGCCGACGTGCCGACCGTGCTGTCCTATGCCGGAATCAAGTCCGGGCAAGAGCTTTCCCCCGGCGCGCTGAACGACGCGACTCAGCGCATTGTCGAATCCGGCCTGTTCTCGACCGTCGAACTGGTGCCCGAAGGTGACACGCTGGTCATCAAAGTCACCGAAAACGCGATGATCGACGTCATCAACTTCGAGGGCAACAAGCGCATCAAGGACGAAGACCTGTCGGCCATCATCAAGTCGCGCCAGCGCACGGTCTATTCGGCTNNAAGCCTGGCCCAGGCCGATGCCCAGGCCATCGCCGATACCTATCGCCAGCGCGGTCGCTTTGCCGCCACCGTGACGCCGAAGATCATCCCGAAAAGCGACAACCGTNNCGTCGACCTGGTCTTCGAGATCACCGAAGGCAAGGTCACCGAGGTCGAGCGGCTGACCTTCACCGGCAACCGCGCCTTTTCCGACCGCGCCCTGCGCCAGGTGCTGGAAACCAAACAGGCGGGCCTTCTGCGCCAGTTCATCCAGCGCGACACCTACATTGCCGAGCGGCTGGATCTGGACAAGCAGCTGCTGACCGACTTCTACAACTCGCGCGGCTACATCGACTTCCAGGTGCTGGACGCCAGCGCCGACGTCCTGCGCGAACGTGATGGCGTCTTCGTGGCCTTCACCATCAGCGAAGGCCAGCAATACCGCATCGGCACGGTCGGGACGGTGTCCGAGGTGGACGGCGTCGATGCCGCCGAATTCGAGCGCATGCTGAAGCTGCGCTCGGGCGCGGTCTATTCNATGGCGCTGATCGACAACAATGTGACCCGGCTGGAAACCCTGGCCGTGCGCAAGGGGCTGAACTTCGTGCGCGTCGATCCGCGCATCACCCGCAATCCGGCGACCCAGACGCTGGACGTCACCTTCGCCCTGGTGAAGGGTGACCGCATCTTCGTCGAACGCATCGACATCGAGGGCAACACCACCACGCTGGACGAAGTGGTGCGCCGCCAGTTCCGCACCGCCGAAGGCGACCCCTTCTCGCCGCGCGAAATCAAGCAGGCCTCGGCCCGCATCCGCGCGCTTGGCTATTTCGAGGATGCCAAGGTCGATACCCGCCCCGGCAGCACGCCCGACCAGGTGATCGTGAATGTGGACGTGATCGAAAAGCCTACCGGCTCGCTGTCCTTCGGTGCCAGCTACTCCACGAACTCGGGCTTCGGCGTGAAGGTCGGCTTCTCGGAAGACAACTTCCTTGGCCGCGGCCAGTCGTTGTCGTTCGACATCGAAGCCGGTGCCAACAACACCAACGTGAACTTCAGCTTCAGCGAGCCCGCCTTCCTGGCCCGCGACCTGCGCTTTGGCTTCGATGCCTGGTCCAACACGACCGACCAGTATGATGCCGACTACAACACCTCGGACGCTTGCGTCCGCTTTGCCATCGGCTTTCCGATCAGCACCATCACCCGGCTGAACTTCAACTATACCCTGTCGCAAAGCGAGATCACCGACGTCTCGCCCGACTCGTCCGTCATCCTGCAAGAGGAAGAGGACATGGGGATGATGACGGAATCGGCCGTCGGCTACGCGCTGAACCTCGACACCCGCCGCGAAGGCCTGGACCCGGTCACGACCTATGTGCTGCGGTGGGATCAGGACTATGCCGTCGGCGGCGATGTGACCGCGGTCNNGGACAGCAACCTTTATGCCGCGGTGCAGACCAAGGTCTTCCAGGACGACGTCACGCTGCGCCTGATCGGCCAGACCGGCGTCTTCACGGCGCTCGGCGATTACAGCTCGCGCGTGACCGACCGCTATTTCGGCAACGGCAAGATCCGCGGCTTCGAACGCAACGGCATCGGCCCGCGCGACCTGGAAGCCGTGAACCAGGACGCGCTTGGCGGCAATTACTGGGGTGTGGTCAGCCTGGAAGCCGATTTCCCGGTCGGCCTGCCCGAGGAATATGGCATCGGCGGTGGCGTGTTCATGGATGTGGGCTCGGTCTGGGGACTGGACAACGACATCGGCACCAACGGCGTCCCGGTGGACGACAGCATGCACCTGCGCGTGACCATGNNCGGCGTGATCGTCTACTGGACCACGCCGCTTGGCCCGCTGAAATTCACCTTCTCGAAGGCGCTGCAGGACGAAGACTACGACAAGACCCAGCCGTTCGACTTCTCCATCGCCACGTCCTTCTGATCTGGCCATGCCCGTGGCCCTGCCTGCCAGACTGTCCTGCCCGGTGCTTCTGGCGCTGGCCCTGGCGCGGCGCCGGTCGCGGGCCAGGACAGCGCCGCGCCCCGGCCGAGGCTCCGGCCACCAAGGCCGAAGCCCTGCCGGTTCTCACGCTGGACCGCGAGCGGCTGTTCTCGGGCACGCGCTTCGGCCAGGCGGTGATCGCCCGCTTCGATGCCGAGGCCAAGGCGCTGCAAGCCGAAAACCGCCGCATCGACTCGGCGCTGGAAACCGAAGAACGCGCCTTGACCGACCGCCGCGCCACGACCGCAGCGGAAGAATTCCGCGCCCTTGCCGCCGAATTCGATGCAAAGGTCGANAAAGCCCGCGCGGCCCAGGACACCAAGTCGCGCGATCTGGCCCGCCAGCGCGACGAGGCGCGCCAGCAGTTCTATGACACCGCCCTGCCGGTCTTGGGCAAGCTCATGTCCGACCTCGGCGCGGTGGCGATCATCGACCGCGGGGCGCTGATCATTTCCTTCGAACGCTTCGACATCACCGACGAGGCCATCGCCCGCATCGACGAGGTGCTGGGCGACGGCTCGCAACTTCCCAAGCCGCCCGAAGCCCCGGCAGCGCCCGCAGCTACAGAACCCGCCCCGGCGGAGGCACCCAAGCCCTGACGCGCCCGCAGCCCTTGTTTCGTGGCGCGCCTGTTGCTAGTCGTGCCGCCAAAGCCTGGCCGACCGAAGGAGTGGACATGTCTGACGCCCAGATCGTGAAAGAGGTCGATCTTTCCCTGATCCAGCGGATCATCCCGCACCGCTATCCGTTCCTTCTGGTGGACAAGGTGCGCGACGTGGTGATCGGCGAAAGCGCGGTGGGCATCAAGAACATCACCTTCAACGAACCGCAGTTCCAGGGCCACTTTCCCGGCATGCCGATCTTCCCGGGCGTGATGATCATCGAGGCCATGGCGCAGACCTCGGGCATCCTTGTGGGCCTGACCGCCGACCTGGTGGACAAGAACGCCAATGTCTTCTTCATGGGCGACGGCGTGAAGTTCCGCCGCAAGGTCGTGCCCGGCGACGTGCTGGAACTGCACGTCAAGGCGCTGCGCGGCGGCGGCCGTGTCTGGAAGTTCGAAGGCCGCGGCATCGTCGTTTACGAACTGGCCTGCGAGGCCACCTTCATGGCGATGTTCGACACGCCGAAAAAGGGCTAATCCCATGGCCGTCTCGCCCGACGCCCGCATTCACCCCACGGCGCTGGTCGAAGACGGCGCCAGCATCGCCGCGCTGCACCGTCGGGCCGTTCTGCATCGTCGGCCCCGAGGTCACGCTGCACGAAGGCGTCACGCTGAAATCCCATGTCGTCGTCACCGGCTGGACGGAAATCGGCGCGGGCACCACGGTCTGGCAATTCGCCTCGCTTGGCGAGGTGCCGCAGGACCTGAAATACGCCGGCGAGCGCACCCGCACCGAGATCGGCGCCCGCTGCCGCATCCGCGAAGGCGTGACGGTGAANCGAAGCACCGCCCATGGCGGCGGGCTGACCAAGGTCGGCGACAACTGCCTTTTGATGGGCACCGTCCACATCGGCCACGATTGCCAGATCGGCAACGGCGTCATCCTTGGCAACTGCACCGGCATCGTCTACCATGTCCGCATCGAGGACGAGGTGATCATCGGCGGCCTCGCGNNCGTCCACCAATGGGTGCGCATCGGCCGCGGCGCGATGATCGGCGGCATGTCCCGCGTCACGCATGACGTGCTGCCCTATGGCCTTGTCGCCGGGCAGGACGCCACGCTGGAAGGGCTGAACCTGATCGGCCTGAAACGCCGCAACCTCGACCGCGCCGAGATTTCCGCCATGCGCGCCACCTACAAGGCGCTGGCCGAAGGCGAGGGCAGTTTCGCCGACCGCGCGCGTGCCCTGCGCGAGGCCGCCACCGCGCCGCAGGTGATCGAGATGCTGGACTTCATCCTCGCTTACTCCGACCGCCAGTTCCTGGTGCCGAAGTGAGCCGCCTTGCCATCCTCGCCACCGCGGCGCTCTGCACTGGTGGCCGCGGCGCAGGTGGAAAGCCGCTCATCGCCTGCCTTGACGGCTTCACGCCGGACGGTGTCACCCCGACATCACCTTCCGCATCGAACGGCTGGTGCCCTTCCTGCGTCATCTGGAAGATCAGGGCGTCACTACCGTCACCTTCGCCGGCTGCCGCCCACCGGCCTCGCCTTGACCCGGCGATGTTCGACCCTGACACCGCCCAGATGGTGCCGCGCTTCCTGTCGGCCATGCAGGGCGGCGACGACGCCACCCTGCGCGTCGTCATCGACATCTTTTCTGAGGCTTGGCTTCGCCGTCGAAGGCGTGGCCCAGGTCGCCCCGTCGCTGGTGCCCGCCGCGGCATCCATGCCGGGGAACCCACGGCGCGCGACAAGGCCGATGCCGAACGCGCCGCCGCCATCGTGGCCGCACTTGGCGCCGTGGACGTGGGGCAGGGCGCGGTCGTCGTCCAGGGCCTCTGCCTTGCTGCCGAGGCGCTGCCCGGCACCGATGCCATGCTGGCCGCCGTTGCGGCCCTTCCGGCCCATCTGCGCCCCGATCCGGCACGGGGCAGGCCTCCTCTACAAGGCGCCCAAGCCCGACCAGGACCGCCGCATCGACCTGCCCGCCCTTGGCCCCGCCACGGTGGAAGCCGCCAAGGCTTACCGGCGGCATCGCCTGGGAAGCCATGGCGTGATCTGCCTCGACCTGCCCGCCATGCAGGCCGCCGCCGCGCGGCTTGGCCTCTTCCTGTGGGCGCGCTGACCTTCTTCCTGATCGCTGGCGAGCCNTCGGGCGACAGCCTCGGCGCCGCGCTGATGGCCGGGCTGAAGACCCTGCACCCGGACGTGAGCTTCCGTGGCGTCGGCGGCCCGCTGATGCAGGCCGAAGGCCTGACGAGCCTCTTCCCCATGCAGGAACTCTCCCTCATGGGCGTGGCCGAGGTGCTGCCGAAAGCCATNCCCCTTCTGCGCCGCGTCAGNGAAACCGCCGAGGCCGCGCTGGCCGCCAACCCCGCCGCGCTCATCACCATCGACAGCCCGGATTTCTGCCTGCGCGTGGCGGGCAGGGTGAAGGCCGCGCGGCCAGACCTGCGCACCATCCACTACGTCGCCCCCTCGGTCTGGGCATGGCGCCCCGGCCGCGCCGCGAAGATGGCCAAGGTCATCGACCATGTGCTGGCCCTTCTGCCCTTCGAGCCGCCCTACATGACCGCCGCTNNTAAGATGACCTGCGATTTCGTCGGCCACCCTGTGGTTTCCGAACCCCTCGCCAGCCCAACCGAGCGCGCTGCCTGGGACGGCCCCCGCCCGCTGGTCCTGGCCCTTCCCGGCTCGCGCCGGGGCGAGATCACCCGCCTCGCCCCCGCNTTCGGCGCGGCGCTTGGCCTGCTGGCACAAGACCACCCCGGCCTGCGCGTGGCCCTGCCCACNCTCGCCAGCGTCGCGCCGCTGGTGCGCGACCTCACCCGTGCCTGGCCAATCCGCCCCGAGATCATCACCGACCCTGCCGCCCGCCGCGGCGCNTTCGCCGCCGCCGATGTGGCGCTGGCCGCCTCGGGCACCGTCTCGCTGCAACTGGCGGCCAATGGCGTGCCCATGGTCATCGGCTATGACATGAACCCGATTTCCATGTGGCTCGCCCGCCANCTGGTGAAATCCGGCACCGTCACGCTGGTGAACCTCGTCAGCGGAACCCGTGCCGTCCCCGAACTTCTGGGCGCCGACTGCACGCCCGAAGCGCTGGCCCAATCCCTGCGGGCCACACTGGCCAGCCCGCAGGCACAAGCTGCCGCCATGGCGCTGACGATGGACCGCCTCGGCCGCGGCGGCGAGCCGCCCGGCCTGCGCGCCGCCCGCTCGGTGCTGGCCCACCTGGCGCCCGTTCTTACCCGGGAAGACCCGCCCCGGACCTGATCCGGGCCTCTTCACCCCGCCCCGCCTTCAGACCACGAGGCCCCGGGTCAAGCCCGGGGCGGGTGTTCCTGGCATCTACCCGACCGACAAGAGCCGGATCGCCCGGTCCTGATCCAGCAGCCACAACAACACCCGCACCGCCTTGCCCCGCGTCGTCACCAGCGTCGGATNCATCCCCAGCAACCTGCGTGCATCCGCCTGCGCAATCGCCATCAGCCCGGCCTGCCGCTCCATGTCGGCGATGCGGAACCGCGGCAGTCCCGATTGCGCCGTGCCGATCAGGTCGCCCGCGCCGCGCATCGCCAGGTCTTCCTCGGCGATGCGGAACCCGTCCTCGGTGTCGCGCAGGATGGTCAGCCGCCGCCGCCCGGCCTCGGCCAAAGGCGCCTGGAACATCAGGGCAGNGCCGACCGCCGTGCCCCGCCCGACCCGCCCGCGCAGCTGGTGCAGCTGCGCCAGGCCGAAGGTCTCGGCCCGCTCCACCACCATGATCGAGGCATTGGGCACATTCACCCCAACTTCGATCACCGTGGTTGCGACCAGCACCTTGGTCTCGCCCGCGACAAACCGCGCCATCGCCGCGTCCTTGTCCGAGGGCGGCATCTGGCCATGCACCAGCCCCACCACGCCTTCGCCCAGGACCGCGCGCAGATGGGCAAAGCGCGTCTCGGCGCTGGCGTAGTCCACGATCTCGCTTTCCTCGACCAGCGGGCAGACCCAATAGGCCTGCCGCCCCTCGGCCACAGCGCGCGACAGATGCGCCAGCACCTCGTCCATCCGCCCGTCCGACACCAGCGCCGTGCGGATGGGCTTCCGCCCCGNCGGCTTTTCATCCAGCACCGAGACATCCATGTCGCCGTGCGTGGCAANGGCCAGGCTCCGCGGGATCGGCGTCGCCGTCATCACCAGCACATCCACCGCCGCCCCCTTGGCGCCCAGTTCCATGCGCTGTTCCACGCCGAACCGGTGCTGCTCGTCCACCACCGCCAGACGCAGGTCGTGGAACACCACGTCCTTCTGGAACACCGCATGGGTGCCCACCAGCACCTGAATGCGCCCGCNGGCCAGATCGGCCAGCTTCGCCGCCCNGCTCGCCCCCTTGTCGCGCCCGGTCAACAGCTCCAGCCGCACCCCCGCCGCTTCGGCCAGCGGCGCCAGGCTTTCCAGGTGCTGCCGCGCCAGGATTTCCGTCGGCGCCATCATCACGCCCTGACNCCCGGCCTCCACCGCCACCAGAAGCGCCATGAAGGCCACCAGCGTCTTGCCCGATCCGACATCGCCCTGCAAAAGCCGGTTCATGCGCAGGGGCGCTTCCATATCCCCGGCAATCTCGGCCATGGCGCGGGTCTGCGCCCCGGTCGGCCGATAGGGCAGCCCCGCCAGCACCCTGGCCTGCAACGCCCNCGTTCCCTTCGTCGAAATCCCCTTGGCCTTGCGCAACGACGCCCGCGCCAAGGCCAGCGTCACCTGATGCGCGAACAGCTCGTCATAGGCCAGCCGCTGCCGCGCCGCTGCCTCGGCGGCCAGCGCCGCTTACTCTCNCGGCCCATGCGCCGCCACCACCGCCGCCCGCCACGCGGGCCAGCGCTCGCGCGCCAGAAGCGGCCCGTCGATCCATTCCGGCAATTCCGNGCAGCGCGCCAGCGTCGCCGCCACCGCCTTGGCCACCACCCGCTGCGTCAGCCCCGCGGCAAGCGGATAGACCGGCTCGAACACCGGCAGGTCCTTCGCCTCTTCCAGCCGCAGCACATGGTCGGGATGCACGATCTGCGCCACCCCGTCGAACAGCTCCAGCTTGCCCGACACCANCCGCCGCTGCCCGGTCGGCAACAGCTTCTGCAACTGGTCGCCCCGCGCATGGAAATAAACCAGCGCGAATTCCATCTGCGCGTCCCGCGCCATCACCCGATAGGGCCCGCCCTTGCGCCGCGGCGGGAAATGCGCGCCCACCTCGATTTCCACCGTCACCACCGCGGGCGCCACCACCGCGCGCACCGAAGGCACGCGCGACCGGTCCAGACCCGAATGCGGCAGCAGGAACACCAGATCGCGCGGCCGCGTCACCGCCAGCGCCTCGAAGGCCTTGGCCGAGCGCGGCCCGACACNCTCCAGCGTCTCCAGCTCCGCAAACAGCGGGAAAAGGATCTTAGATGCGCCCGCGATCAGCTCAAGCCATTGATCTTCGTCGATCATCACCCCCAACCGTTCGGCATCCTTGGCCTTCGACCCCGCGCCCGGCCCGGCCACCACCAGATCGGTCTTNNCGCTGACCGAGCCCGAGACCTGGCGCCCAAAGCCTCGGCCCGCGCCTTNGGCCTCGGCCCGCGTCATCTNTTCGAGCGTCCCAGTGAAGACCACGGTCATCCCGGCCACGGGCGAGGCCGTGGCGCGCGCCTCCGGCGGCAGCACGGTCAGCATCGCCGCCAGCCGGTCAATCGCCGCCCGTTCATGGGCGTTCGCCATGGCATCGGACAGGGACAGCGCCAGCACCGGCCCGATGCCATCGGTCGTCACCAGATCGGTCCAGGCCGCCGCCGCCGCCGTATCCGCCCCGGCCAGCGCCGCCTTGCGCGCCTCGCTCACCTTCGGCCGTCTCCCCTCGCCCGCCGCCGCCCGCCGCTCTGCCTCCTCGGCCGCATCCGCCGCGCGATGCGCCAGAGCCGCCANCCGCGCCAAGTCAATCGCGGCCACCAGCGCGTCCCAACTGCCGTAATGCCGCGCCAGGTCCGCCGCCGCCACCTCACCGACATGGCGGATGCCAAGCGCAAAGATCAGCCGCGCCAGGCCGATCCGCCGCCGTTCGGCAATGGCGCCGAACAGGTTGGCGACCGAAGCCTCGCCCCAGCCCTTGATCTCGGCCAGCGGCGTCACCGACAGCGCCTCCAGCGCCCCCGCCACGGCGCCAAGCTCGGCCCCGACTTCAAACCCCATCGGCGCCAGCAAATCGCGCCAGGCCGACAGCCCGCTTGCCTCCTGCTCATCCTCGGCATCGCTCAGCCGCAACTGCCCGGCCAGGAAAGCCCGGGCGTCCGCCGTCAGCATCTTCGCCCCATCCCGCGCCGCCAGCGTGAAGATATCGGCTTACTCCGCGATCCAGTTCAGCCGGTGGAACAATTCCACCTGCTTCGCCCCCAGCCCCTCGATGTCAAAGGCGGCGCGGCTGACGAAATGCTTCAGCTTCTCGATGGCCTGCGCCGCGCAGATCAGCCNCCCGGTGCAGCGCCGCACCGCATCGCCCGGTTCACGGACAGCCGGAGAGCCGCAGACCGGGCAGGTCTCGGGGAACCGATAGGGCAGGGCACCCTCGGGCCGCTTGCCCAGGTCCACATCGGCGACCTTCGGGATCACATCCCNCGCGCGATAGACCTGAACCCAGTCGCCCACGCGAATGTCCTTACCGCAGCGGATCTCCTCGCCCTTCGCATCGCGCCCCGCAATGTAATCCTCGTTGTGCAGCGTCGCGTTCGACACCACCACGCCGCCCACCGTCACCGGCATCAGCCGAGCCACCGGCGACAGCGCCCCGGTGCGCCCCACCTGGATGTCGATGCCCAGAAGCCGCGTCCAGGCCAGTTCCGCCGGGAACTTGTGCGCAATCGCCCACCGCGGGGTGGACGACCGGAAGCCAAGCCGCGCCTGCAACCCCAGCTCGTTCACCTTGTAGACCACGCCGTCGATGTCATAACCCAGCGTCGCCCGCCGGGCCTCGATGGCCCGGTAATGCGCCAGCANTGTCCCCGGCCCCTGGCACAGCACGGTCTCGGGGTTGGTCTGAAAGCCCAGATCGCGCAGGCGCCCGACGGCGACCAATTGCGTGGCGGCCAGGGGTTCCGACAGGGCCCCCCAGGCATAGGCAAAGAACCGCAGCGGTCGGGCCGCCGTGATCGCCGGGTCCAGCTGCCGCAAGCTGCCCGCTGCCGCATTGCGCGGATTGGCGAACAACCGCTCGCCCGCCGCGACCTGCCGCGCGTTCAGCGCGGCAAAGTCGGCGTGGCTCATGTAAACCTCACCCCGCACCTCAAGAACCTCGGGCGCCGCTCCGGTCAGCTCTTGCGGAATATCCTTGATGGTCAGGGCATTGGCCGTGACATNTTCACCCAGCTCGCCATCGCCCCGCGTCGCCGCCTGCACCAGCCGCCCGGCCTCATAGCGCAAGGACAGCGACAGCCCGTCGATCTTCGGCTCAGCGGTATAGGCAATCGTCCCCTCATGGTTCAGATAGCGCCGCACCCTTTCGTCAAAGTCGAAGATGTCCCGGTCCTCGAAGGCATTCTCCAGGCTCAGCATCGGCACCGCATGGCGGACCTTGCCAAAGCCCTCCGCCACCTCGCCGCCCACNNTCCGGTCCGAGGGGCTGTCAGCCCGCTTCAGCCNCGGAAACCGCGCCTCGATCTCGGCATTGCGCCGCCTCATGGCATCATAGTCGGCATCCGAAATCTCGGGCGCATCCAGCGTGTGATAGGCCCGGTTCGNCCGCGCCGATCCCCNGGCCAGCCGCGCCAGTTCCGCCGCCGCCTCGGCCTCGCTCAAGCTGCTGACAGGCTTCTCTCCGGCCATCGCGCCCTCCCCGGTTCCTGCCCCCGGTGTAGGCGGCGCATCCAAGTCGGGCAAGGCTTTGACGGGGGCAACGGCTGGGGTCGATGTCGGGCAATGCGCAGGATGGGCGAGCTGGCAGGGCGGACGACCTTGCGGTGCAGACGGTCTTGCGGGGCAGACGACCTTGCAAGAAAGGCAGCCTTGTCTGCAAGACGGTAACCAGCCTGAGGAAACCTGGCTGCCGCGTCGATGGCCTTCGCCGTCGCCACCAGGCGACGGCACGCCTGTCAGGCTGCCGTCCCGCGGTGATGGGCCTCTACCCAGCCCCGCCGCTCCCGGTGGCGCAGCCACGAATCCTGCGGCTCGCCACCGCCGCCGCGACACAGCCCTCGGGCCAGACCGGTGACGACCGGCCCTGCGGACGATACGTCAGGGCAGGGCTCCGTCACAGCAGCAAGTCCACCAAATCCTCCGCTGCCGCTGCCGCTGGCCGTCGCCGCCAGCCGCGCCACATCGTCCAGTCCGGGATCGCGAACCCTGCGTCCCGCTTCCGCCCGGTCTTGCCCTGGAAGACCCGCCCCTGACCTGATCCGGGGCCGCACTCTCCCGCGCCGCTTTGGGACCAAGAGGCCCCGGGTCAAGCCCGGGGCGGGAGTTCCTGGCGCCTGCCCGACCGACAAGAGCCGGATTGCCCGACCTGATCCGTGGCTGCTCTGTCCACCCGGGCCGACTTGGGACCAAGGGGCCACGGGTCAAGCCCGGGGCGGGTGTTCCTGGCGCCTGCCCGACCGACAAGAGCCGGATTGCCCGCCCTGATCCGGGGCTGCTCTGTCCACCCGGGCCGACTTGGGACCAAGGGCCCCGGGTCAAGCCCGGGGCGGGTGTTCCTGGCGCCTGCCCGACCGACTGGAGCCGGATTGCCCGCCCTGATCCGGGGCTGCTCTGTCCACCCGGGCCGACTTGGGACCAAGGGGCCCCGGGTCAAGCCCGGGGCGGGTGTTCCTGGCGCCTGCCCGACCGACAATAGCCGGATTGCCCGACCTGATCCGGGGCTGCTCGTCCACCCGGGCCGACTTGGGACCAAGGGGCCCCGGGTCAAGCCCGGGCGGTGTTCCTGACATTTACCCGACCGACTGGAGCCTGACCGCCCCGGTCATGGATTGCGAGCGATGTGTCCCTGCCGCCGGTGGTACAACTGAGCGGCGTCGCCCGGTCCGGTTCGCGAGCCCTGCGTCCCGCTTCCGCGCGTAGCCGCCCACTGCGCCGCATCTCCCGGCCCCGGATCGCGAGCGTCCGGACCTGCGTCAACCCGCAACCGCCAGTCGCGCCGCATCGCCCGGCCCCGGATCGCGCAGCACATAGCCGCGGCCCCAGACCGTATCGATGTAGTTCTGCCNCCNCGTCGCCTCGGCCAGCTTCTTCCTCAGCTTGCAGATGAAGACGTCGATGATCTTCAGCTCCGGCTCGTCCATGCCGCCATAGAGGTGGTTCAGGAACATCTCCTTCGTCAGCGTCGTGCCCTTGCGCAGGCTCAGAAGCTCCAGCATCTGGTACTCCTTGCCCGTCAGATGCACCGCCTTGCCATCCACATCCACCGTCTTCGCATCCAGATTCACCGTCACCCGCCCGGTGCGGATCATCGACTGCGAATGCCCTTTCGACCGCCGGATGATCGCATGGATGCGCGCCACCAGCTCTTCCCGGTTGAAGGGCTTGGTCATGTAGTCGTCCGCGCCGAAGCCGAAACCCTTGAGCTTGCTTTCCGTGTCATCCGCCCCCGACAGGATCAGGATCGGCGTCTCCACCCGCGCCAGCCGCAGATGCCGCAACACGTCATGCCCGCTCATGTCCGGCAGGTTCAGGTCCAAGAGGATCAGGTCGTAGTCGTACAGCTTCGCCAGGTCGATGCCGTCCTCGCCCAGGTCGGTGCAATAGACGTTCAGATTGGCATGCGTGAGCATCAGTTCGATGCTGCGCGAGGTGGTCGGGTCGTCTTCGACGAGCAGGATCCGCATCTTCCTTAACTCCACATCGGCCTTGTTCTTCACCTGTTCTGCAACCCGAAGGTTAACGCGAGGTTACTGTGCCACGAGAGCGGGAAAAGACAACTTAAAGTTGTCGATACTTGCGGATCGCCGTTACCTTCAACGCGCCATCGCCATGCCGTTCCACCGCCGACCGCCACAGCGCGAATTCCTCGGCCGAGATGGCATAGCGCTCCAGCGCCTCCGATTCCGGGATCAGCCCGTAGATCACCGCCTTCACCACCACCGCCTTGCGGCTGGCAACCCAGCGGCGGATGTCCGGCGGGGGCAGGTCGGCGCGCGTGAGGATGCTGCCATCGGGCAGCGTCACCTGGCGCGGGCCATCGACTCGCTTCAGAAACATGAGGCAGCCTCCTTGTCCGGGCCAGAGCCTCGCGCCGCAGCCTTAAGCAAGCGTGAAGCCGGGGGTTGAGGATGCGGGGCATTTTCCTATATTGCTGCGGTTCCCCAGAGGCCCCGATGCTCGACGCACCNCTCAACTCGCTTGGCCTGCCCAAGNNCCCCCCGGCGCAAACCCGCGTCGTCGTCGCCATGTCGGGCGGCGTCGATTCCTCGGTCGTGGCCGCGGTGCTGAAGGACCAGGGCTATGACGTGGTCGGCGTCACGCTGCAGCTTTACGACCACGGCGCCGCGCTCGCGAAGAAGGGCGCCTGCTGCGCCGGGCGCGACATCCACGATGCCCGCCGCGTGGCCGAAACCATGGGCTTCCCGCACTATGTCCTGGACTACGAAAACACCTTCCGCGAGGCGGTGATCGACGAATTCGCCGATGCCTACCTGGCNGGCGCCACCCCGGTGCCCTGCATCCGCTGCAACGAACGGGTGAAGTTCAAGGACCTGCTCGCCACCGCCCGCGATCTGGATGCCGACTGCATGGCCACCGGCCACTACATCCAGCGCAAGATCGGCGCCTTTGGCCCCGAACTGCACATGGCCGCCGACCCCGCCCGCGACCAAAGCTATTTCCTGTTCTCCACTACGGCGGAACAGCTCGGCTTTCTGCGCTTCCCGCTTGGCCACCTCGCCAGCAAGGCCGAGACCCGCGCGCTCGCCGCCCGCTACGGCCTGCCCGTCGCCGACAAGCCCGACAGCCAGGACATCTGCTTCGTGCCGAACGGCGACTATGCTGCGGTGATCGAGAAGCTGCGCCCCGGCGCCACNCAGCCGGGCGAGATCGTGGACCTCTCGGGCCGCGTCCTGGGCACGCACCGCGGCGTGATCCACTACACCATCGGCCAGCGCAAGGGCCTGGGGATCGGCGGCCTCGGCGATCCGATCTATGTGGTGAAGCTCGACCCGGACACCCGCCGCGTCGTCGTCGGCCCCAAATCCGCCCTCTCCACCCGCACCATCCCGGTGCGCGAGATCAACTGGCTGGGCGACGAGCCCCTCACCGCCCGCCCCGAATGGCCGGTGATGGCCCGCGTCCGCTCCACCCGCGCGCCGCGCGAAGCGGTGATCCGCCCGCTCTCGCCCACCGAGGCCGAAGTGGAACTCCTNCGCCCCGAAGACGGCGTCAGCCCCGGCCAGGCCTGCGTCTTCTACGCCCCGGAAGGGACGAGGGTGCTCGGCGGCGGNCTGATCTGGAAAGGCTAGGCCGGGGTTCCCCCGGCGCAGCCGGGCGCGCCGCCCAACCCCGCGTACCCCGCCCCGGCCTCGAGCCGGGGCCTCGGTGTCGGCCGGGCGCGCGGCCGGACCAATCGAGACAGGCCCCCAATCCGCCGCGCGCGGTAGCGTGCGCATTCATTGCGCACGGTCCCGTCCATCCCGTACTTTCCCTCCGCAAGCTTGCCTCCGGTCACGGCGCGCAATGTATGCACCCCCGACAAACCATAGGAGCCGAAAGGTCTGATAGGCCGTGGTTCACCCGCACACCCACAAATCCTCCGATTTTGGCGAAAGCCGGGCACATGTGCCAACCCTGTGCAGTCAAGATGAGGGGTTAACACCTCCATAGGGTGATATGATGCCGCTCCACGTCTCTTCCAAGGAATGAAATCAAGCGGCATCAGGCGAACCAATCGACAATACCTGAGCCCACCTGAGGGTTTCGTTCGCTCCACTTCAAGGCCGCACCGTCAGTTGCTGGGATCGGGCATCGAACCAGACCAAAGCCGCTCGGCCTGAGTGAAGCGCTGTTGTCGCTTCTGATCTGTGCGAGACTTCAGCCGAACTGTGTTGTAGCCAAAATTCTCAANAANAACGGCCTGCTCTGGGGTTAGAAGATGCACTGCTTTCGACGCTGGAAAGAACGTGACGCCCTCGTTGGATTTGTTCGCTGGTTGTCCGCTTGCCCCCGTCTTTCCCGCCATCANGGGCCGCAGGTGCAGGGCAACCTTGTCAGCATAGTGCGGCGATGACTGCTCTATGGATTGAAAGAAAGCGCTGACCAAGACATCAGCGAGTTGCAGCCCTGCGTTCTGGAAAGCAGGAGCGCGATCAATCATGTGCCAACTCAAGACGTCGGCGCGAATTTCTCGCGTGTCAAGAAAGGTCGTGCCAGCATTTGCCTGATTGATAAGCTGTTGGACGTAAGCCTTGAAATGGCCGAAATGATGACCGCGTCGGCTCGCCAACACGATCTGCATCTTCGGCTCCGTGATGTTGTGGCTTGGCGCCACGTTCACAACGTAGCGCGTAACTCGTTCTAGAAGAAGGCGAGCAACAAAATTATAAAGATAGTCCCCATGGTTGCNTTAAGCGGCGGCTGCAGCGCGGGCATTCTTGTGATTGAGCATTGTCTGCTTATAAGAGCATATCACGAACCCCCGCGCGCTGAAGGCTGGAGTTGCGAGCATTCTCACTGCCAGAACACGATTCTTTGGCTTGAGTTTCTTGAAGTGCAGCACCCCTCCCGCTTGACCGCCGAAGGAAGCCAAAATTGCGTCTCTGCGACCATCAAGTTCGGCTTCTACATCGGCACGAACCAAGTAGCCGCCAAGGCATAGCCACTCTGAGTTGCCGTCCGCAAAGCCTGGCCGCAGTCGGTCAACTTTGTCGTCGCTTACCTCATCAACGAACAGAGTGTAATCGTGAACCAATCCCGTTTCCGTGTTCAAGATGTCTGCTAGGCTAAATGCGACAAAGACCATAGTCAAGAATTGGGAATGGAGACTTTGCCTCTTGAATTTGATGTCGTGGCGGCTTTTCTTGCGCGCATTCGACCTTCAGTTTGAGCTCCGAGTCGGTTAGCATTGCGGCGACGGTTCAGATCGGCTTCTGTGACGCATGTTGTTCAACGGGAGGGCAGTCGCCCGGCCGTTGAGGGCAGACATCTTTCGCTCCGTCACTTGAGTGCTGAACCACGGATGCGCGAGTACTAACGTATCAACCATGCCCGAGGCGACGGTCCCTCAGATGTCGGCAGTTCACGTCCGCTGGACTTATGGAGTTCTGAGCGAAACCACTCGTCCAGAAAGTCTTTCCCCTCGGACAATTCTTAAGTCCAAGTTAATCCGCCCGCGTAACCCCTTGAAATCCCAAGACCCGAGCAAGCGTCCGAGCTCGGACGCCCTTGCGGCCCCGGCCCAAGGCCGGACTTGCGGGACGGGGGCCTCTGGCCTAAACCCCTCGGGACCAGTGATCCCCGAAGGGTGAAGCCCCCATGCGCCTGTCCCGCTACTTCCTGCCCGTCCTCAAGGAAAACCCCGCCGAGGCCCAGATCGTCAGCCACCGCTACATGCTGCGGGCCTACATGATCAAGCAGCAGGCGGCGGGCATCTATTCCTGGCTGCCCCTCGGCCTTCGGGTCCTGCGCCGGATCGAGGAGATCGTGAACCAGGAGCAGATCCGGGCNCACCACATCCCCCTCTTGATGCCCACCCTGCAACCGGCGGACCTCTGGCGGGAGTCGGGCCGCTACGACGACTACGGCCAGGAAATGCTGCGCATCAAGGACCGGCAGGGCCGCGAGATGCTCTACGGCCCCACCAACGAGGAGATGATCACCGACATCTTCCGGAGCCATGTGTCCAGCTACAAGGACCTGCCCCTGACGCTCTACCACATCCAGTGGAAGTTCCGCGACGAGATGCGCCCCCGGTTCGGGGTCATGCGCGGCCGCGAGTTCCTGATGAAGGACGGCTACAACTTCGACGTGGACCGGGCCTCCGCCCTCCACGCCTACAACCGCCACATGGTCAGCTACCTGCGGACCTATGAACGGATGGGGCTGACCGCCATCCCGATGCGCGCGGCCTCGGGGCCGATTGGTGGGGACAACACCCACGAGTTCCTGGTGCTGGCCTCGACCGGCGAGAGCGAGGTGTTCTACGACGACCGGGTGACCGGGCTGAAGCTGGGCGCCCGCGAGATCGACTACGACGACCGCGACCAGGTGGCCAAGGTCTGCGAGGAGTTCACCACCCTTTACGCCCGCACCGACGAGACCCATGATCCGGCGGTGTTCGAGGCGGTGCCGGAGGCGCATCGCAAGGTGGGCCGGGGCATCGAGGTGGGGCAGATCTTCTACTTCGGGACCAAGTACTCGGCCTCGATGGGGGCAGAGGTGACCACGGCCGAGGGCACCAAGGTGCCGGTCGAGATGGGGTCGCACGGGATCGGGGTCAGCCGTCTTCTNGGGGCGATCATCGAGGCGAGCCATGATGACAAGGGGATCGTCTGGCCCGANGGGGTGACGCCGCCTTTCCCGGTGGGGATCGTGAACCTGAAGCAGGGCGACGGGGCGGCGGATGCGGCCTGCGAGGGGCTTTACAAGGCGCTGAAGGCCAAGGGGCTGGAAGCCTTGTACGATGACCGGGACGAGCGGGCCGGGGCGAAGTTCGCCACGATGGACCTGATCGGCCTGCCCTGGCGGATCACGGTCGGGCCGCGCGGGCTGGCGGCGGGCAAGGTCGAGCTGACCTCGCGCCGGACCGGGGAGAGCGAGGAGATGTCGCCCGAGGCGGCGGTGGCCCGGATTGCCTCGATCTATGAGGGGTCTAGGCGTCCGAGCTCGGACGCCTGGTGCGGCACAATGATTTCAATGGGTTGCGCTTCGGACTTCACGATTTGTTAAGATGTGCGCGGGCCGGGGCCCGCGCATTGCTTCTCCACCGCGTCCCCGGCAAGGGCCGGGGACGCGGTGGAGCTCGCGGGGGCCAGCCCCGGTCGCGGCCGGGGCCGCGACTCCCCCAGAGTATTTGCGCAAAGAAGAAACGGCAGGGGACGCCGGGCCGGGCGCGACGCCACGTCACGAGGGACACGATCCCCTTGACCGGGGGCGGTGCAGTTCATGATTTGGTGACGTGTTTCCGACAGGCTGAGACCATGACCCTGCCCGCCGATCATTACCGGATGACCAAGCGCAACCTGACGCTGCACGAGCTTCTGGCCGATGGCATCGTGCATGCGCTGGCGCTGCTGGCCGGGGTCGTCGCCTTTCCGATCCTGCTGTTTCACACGCTGCAGACGGCGGGCATCGGCACCTTCGCGGCGCTGGTGGTCTATGCCGCCGGGTTCTTCCTGATGTGGGGCTTTTCNCTGGCTTACAACATGACGCCGCCCTCGATGCTGAAATGGCTGCTGCGGCGGTTCGACCATTCGATGATCTATGTGATGATCGCCGCNACCTATACCGCCGTGATCCCGTTCCTGCACAGTCCGGGCTGGGCCTGGACACTGGGCCTGGTGGTCTGGACCGGGGCGGCCCTGGGCATTCTGGTGAAGATCGTCCTGCCGGGGCGCTATGACCGGCTGTCGATCCTGGCCTATATCCTGCTGGGCTGGGTGGGGGTGATTGCCATCGGGCCGGTTTCGGCCGCCTTGGCNGCGCTGTCTTTGTGGCTGCTGGCGGCGGGTGGCATCACCTATGTCGCGGGCGTCGGCTTTCATCTGTGGCACCGGCTGCACTATCAGAACGCGATCTGGCATCTGTTCGTGGCAGTTGCGGCGGGCCTGCATTTCGCGGCGGTGGCGGTCGCGGTGGCCTGAGCGGCATGATTGGCGGGCGGATGGCGCCTGGCTGAGGCTGCGTCCCGCGAGCATGGCGGGGCGGCGACCGGTGATCCGGCTGGGTCCGGCGTGGATGGCGGGTCTGGTCGCCAGGGGCTGACCCGGAAGCGTGAGGGGCGGGCCGGTGGGCCGGTGACGGGACGGTGACGGGCCGGTGACGGGTGGGCTGGTGACGGGCCTGACGGCAGGCGGCAGGTGGTTGCGGTGGCGCCGCTGATGGGGTTGGCGTGCCCTGCGAGCTTACCGTGCCTTGGCGGGGCGGCGGGTGCGGGCGGGTGATCTGCCCTTTGCGGGAGCGATCTTCTTCCGGGCTGGCGCGGTTGCTGGCGACGTGTCTGGCCGGGGATGGGGTCGGGGACGGGGATAGGCGGGTGCCGGGGACGGAGCGGCCGGGACTCCGGGCGGGGCGGCCGCGGTTGCCGGGCTTGCGCGAGGGGCGGGCGAGGGCGGCATGCCGGTGCGGTTGGGCGGCCGTGACAGATCGACCGGCGGGACGAGAGGCCGCCGCAGCCGGGCCGCCGCAGCCGGGCCGCGGGGGCGGCCGCATGGGTGTCGGGGCGGCGGGTGCCCGCAAGGGGGCGCACCCGAGCAGGAAAGCCCCGGCGCGGGACCGGGGTGCAGGATCGTGGCGGGAGGCTGGCCCTGGTGGCCGGGCCGGTTGCAGCGGTCGGGCGAAGCGCCCGCGAACACGGCGCCCCGACCGCGACCGGCGCCCTGCGCGGCAGGATCGGGGCGTCGGGTCGGGCGCCGTTGCGGCGGACCTTGCCGGTCGCTGCGGGCAGGCGTCCGATAGCCGGTGGAACTGGCCCCGCCACCCCTGGCGGCTATTGCGCCTGGTCCAGCAGGGGTTCGTAGCGGGCGTCGGTCAGGGTCTTCAGGAAGGCGACCAGGGCGTCGATGCGCGCCTCTTTCAGCGCCGGGCCGGATTCCAGCTCCGTCAGGGACAGGGTGCCGCCGACTTCGGGCGGCCNCCAGGGCTGGCCGGTTTCGGGATTGATCTGCCGGGCCGGAGACTGGGAATTGTACTTGTCGTAGAACAGGATCACCGTGCGCAGGTCCTTGAAGACGCCGTTGTGCATGTAGGGGCCGGTCACCGCGACATTGCGCAGGCTGGGCACCTTGAACTTGCTTACCTGGGCGGGATCGTTTACCACGGCGGGGTTCTGCGCCAGGCCGAGGTCGGGCGCCGTCACGCCGTTCGCCGCGCGGGCGACCGGGTTCACCGGCACGCCGATGTTGTGGTACTGGTAGTTGCTGAAGGTTTCGTCCGGTGCCAGCGGGTCGGCGCGCAGCTGGTGGCACTGGCGGCAGTTGGTGAACTGGTTCGAGAAGAACAGGACGCGGCCCAGGTCTTCCTGGTCGGTCAGCTGCGCCTCGCCCTTCAGCCAGCGGTCGTATTTGGAATCGAAGGTGGAAAAGGCCGGGGTGGATCTGAAGGCCGCAAGCGCCGCCGTCATCGCGCCATAGGCGGAGGCGACATCGGTTTCGCTGATCCCGGCCGCCCGCAGGCCNNAGGCATAGCGCGGGTCCTGCCAGAGCCGGGCCGCGACGGCGGCCTGGTCGGGCATGCCCATCTCGATCGGGTTCAGTGGCGGGCCGCCTACCTGGTCGGCCAGGCTGGCGGCGCGGCCGTCGAGGAAGAGCCCGCCCCGCCATTTGCCATCCGCCGTCTTGCCGAAGGCCGGGGTCCGGGCAGCGTAGGCGGCGGAGGNGGCGTTGCGGTCGCCAAGGCTGGTGCCGTCATCGCCGAGCGAGACCGCCTGGCCCGCCGCCGTGTCGCGATGGCGACNGAAGCCAACTTCGGGCTGGTGGCAGGTGGCGCAGGACTGGGTGCGGTTCAGCGACAGGTTGGGGTCGAAGAACAGCGCCTCGCCCCAGGCCTGGGGCGTGGGGTAGGCGGTGTCTGATGCGGCCAGGGGCGGGGCCAGCAGGGACAGGACGACGGCAAGGGCTGTGGGTTTCATGGCAACCTCCACCGGGGAGTTCATCCCGGTTTCATGACGCGCCGACAAAGACCCGGATTTCCGACAAGATCAATCGGAAATCACCCGCGTCATCTGCGCGCAGCCCAATGCAGGCCGCGNNCCAGCATCTCGGCCGGGGCGCCCTGGTCGATGACCTGCGCCTTGTGGCCGAGGGAGTTGTAATAGACCCGGCCCTGGCCATAGCGTTTGACATAGGCCACCGGCATGGCGACCGGGCCGTTCACGGCATGGGGGCCGGGGGCCACCGGGAAATCGGTTACGGCCAGCACCTTCACCGCGGGATCGACGTGCAGGTAGTATTGTTCCGAGGTGACGTCGAAATCGCCGATGCCGGCGACCAGCGGGTCGTCGGACACCATGCGCACCCGGTAGGCCACGCCGTCGTTGCCGGGATGGGCGANCCATTGGCTGCCGGTGAGGAACTGCCAGTCGACGTTTTCGCGGAAGGCGTCGCACATGCCGCCGTGGCAGTGGCGATGCCGGTGCCGACCGCCACNGGCCGCGCAGACGTTCAGCGCCTGGTCCTTGCCGATCTTTGACATGGTCCAGACCGGGACGATCAGGTCCTGGGTGGCCAGTTCGGCGGCGTCGTCGAAGCAGGCGAGGCTGTCGGTCAGCGTGACCTCGGCCCCTTCGGCGCGCAGCCAGCCTGCGAAGAGCGCGGCGACCTTGTCGGGCTCGTGCCCGTCCCATCCGCCCCAGGTTATCAATGCGCGCATGTCATCCCCCTCAGAACCGTTGCGGCTCGGTAAGCTTGCTGCGCGATGGCTTCGATCGCCGCCATGACGTCCGGTGTCATCTTTGACCGGGCCTCCAGCGCCGACAGGTTGTCGGTCAGCTGGCCAAGCCGCGAGGCGCCGAGGATCACCGTCGAGACGCGCGGGTTTTCCAGGCACCACAGAAGCGCCATGTGGTGCAGGGGCAGCCCGGCCTCGGCGGCGACGCTGGCCAGTTTCTTCACCTTTTCCACCCGCGCACGGCCCGCTTCGCCGGTGATGATGTCGCGCAGCCATTCATAGCCGGGCAGGGCGGCGCGGGTGTCCTGCGGCACGCCGTCGTTATACTTGCCGGTCAACAGGCCCGACGCGAGCGGCGACCAGATCGTCGTGCCCAGGCCGAAGCTGTCATAAAGGGGGCNATAGTCGCCTTCGACCTNTTGCCGTTCGAAGATGTTGTATTGCGGCTGTTCCATCACCGGCGGGGTCAGACCATGGGCAGCGGCGGCCCAATGCGCCTCGGTGATCTGCTGGGCCGACCATTCCGAGGTGCCCCAGTAGATCACCTTGCCCTGGCGGATCAGGTTGTCCATCGCGCGCACGGTTTCGACGATGGGCGTGTCGATGTCGGGACGGTGGCAGAAGAACAGGTCCAGGTAGTCGCGCAGGCGTTTCAGGGCGGCGTGGCAGGCGTCGGTGACGTGCTTGGCCGAAAGCCCGCGCTGCGTGGGCTTGTCGCCGCCCCAGAACACCTTGGACGAGACGACGTAGCTGTCGCGCGACCAGCNCAGTTCCTGAAGGGCCTGGCCCATCACCTNTTCCGAGCCGCCGCGTTCGTAGCCTTCGGCGTTGTCGAAGAAGTTCACCCCGGCATCATAGGCTGCTGCCATGATTTCCTTGGCAGGCTGCACATCCACCTGACGCGCGAAGGTCACCCAGGACCCGAAGGAAAATGCGCTGACCTTCAGCCCCGACTTGCCCAGACGACGGTATTCCATGCCAGCCTCCTGCTGCTGTTTGCGCTAACCCTAGCGGGGGCCGCGGGGATTGGCCAGCGGCGGCGACGGAGTGCCCTGTGGCCCTTCGCAAGACGGGTAGCCGGGCGGGGTCGGGCTGGCCTAGGGTGGTGGCCAAAGACAGGTGGAGCCTTGCCCGGCAAAGGGGCAGGGCGCTGGCCCGGTGAGATAGGCAAGGACAGGACCAAGCCCCATGGATTTTCAGGTTCAGACACCGAAGCCGATCTGGCTGCGCATCCTGCAGTTTCCGCTGACGCGGCTTGTGGTGCTGGGCGCCCTCATCTTNTTCACCATGACCACGAACAATGGCTTCATGGAGAGGTTGAAGCCGACTCCTGCCCTTTCCATCGCCGTGACCCTGGGCATGATCCTGTTCGGCATGGCCGTCTACCTTGCCTGGGGCCGGTTCATCGAGCGGCGCGCGGTGACGGAGCTGGCGCTTGCTNNTTACAGCGGACGGGAATGGGCGGTGGGCGCGCTGATCGGCGCGGGGCTTTATGCGGCCAGCGCGGTCGTGCTGATGGGGCTGGGCATGTACCACATCGAGGGGCTGAANCCCTGGACCTATCTGATCCCGGCGCTTGCCTTCGTGCTGAGTTCGGGGGCCTTCGAGGAGCTGTTCTTCCGGGGCGTCCTGTTCAAGTCCATCGAGGACATGGCGGGAAGCTGGATCGCGCTGGTGATCTCGTCGCTGGTGTTCGGGTTCACCCATCTGCTGAATCCCGCCTACACCATCGAGGGCGCGATCTACATCAGCATCGAGGCGGGCCTGCTGCTGGCGGCGGCCTATCTGGTGACGCGGCGGCTGTGGCTGGCGATGGGCTTTCACATGGCCTGGAACTACACCCAGTCCGCCGTCTTTTCGGGCGTGGTCTCGGGCGGGGTCACCGACCCCGGGCTGATCCAGGCCCGGATCGAGGGGCCGGACCTGCTGACCGGGGGCAGCTTCGGCCTNGAATCCTCGATCATCGCGCTGGTCCTGTGTACCTCGATGGGCGTAGTCCTGCTGATCATCGCCATCCGGCGCGGCCACATGCTGCCGCCGCCCTGGAAGCGCGGGTAGGGGCGCCGGGGTCAGGGCGCCTTAGGCCCTGAGCACATGGATGTTCACCAGCGGGCTGCCGCCGGTCATGTAGAGGCGGATCCAGAGCGGCAGGATGGCCTCGGTGGCGCGGGCGCCGGTGATGTCGCCCATGTCATTGAAGTGGCGCCAGCCGAAACCTTCGGCAAGGGCGCGGACGGTGGCCTTGGCGTCGGGATCGTTGCTTACCAGAAAGAGGTCGTGGTCGCCGGGGATGAGGGCGGGGTTCACCATCACCGAATGGGTCACGGTGTTGAAGGCCTTGACCACCCGCGCCTCGGGAAAGGCTTGCTGGATCGCCTCGCCCAGGCTGGACGGCCCGGCATAGGGGGCGGCAAGGAAGGGCGGCATGCCACNCGAGAAATCGAGCGNGTTGGCGACATCGACCAGCACCTTGCCCGCCAGGTTGGCGGCGCNCACGGTGGTGAGGGCGGCAAGGCTGGCCTGGCCTTGCGTGGCGTTCACCACGACCTCGCCCGCGGCGGCGGCGGTGGCAAGGTTGGTGACGGTGACGCCGGTATCGGCCTGCCAGTGCGCCAGCGGCTTGGCGCCGTTGCGGTCGCGCGCCAACTCCTCTGGCGATGGGCTGCGGATGCCGAGGGTGACCCGGTGGCCCGCCTTGGCAANAGCGGCGCCCAGGGTCTGGCCCACCATGCCGCCGCCGATGACTGCTATTCTCATTGTCGCCTCTCCATGATACAGACAGGTCTGTCTACCCTGAAACTGCATACAGACAGGTCTGTCTACATGTCAAGCGAGTCGGTGAAGGAAGAGGCGAAACCCGTGCCTAAGACGGGACCGCATCCTGGACGTGGCGGGGCCGCTGTTCTGGCGCGAGGGCTATCGCGCCGTGGGCGTGGACCGGGTGATTGCCGATGCGGGCGTGGCCAAGGCTACGTTTTACAAGCATTTTCCGGCGAAGGATGACCTGATCCTAGCCTGGCTGGACCGCGCCGAGAAGATGAGCGCGGGCTTTGCCCCGCCCGAGGACGGGCCGCAGCCGCTGACCGATTATGCGCTGGCGATGGTCAGGCTGGCGCGGGGGCACTGCCTGGGCTGCACATGGCAGGGCACGGCGGCGGAATTCCATGACCTGGACCACCCGGCCCATGCCGCGGCTTTGGCGACCAAGCAGCGGGTGCTGGCGGCGCTGGAGCGGCGGGCGGGGAACGAGGGGCTGGCCGAGCCGCGGGCGGCGGCGGAACGGGTGTTTCTGTTGCTGGAGGGCGTCTGGGCAACCGCGCGCATGTTCGGCACCGGGGCGCCGCTGGAGCAGGCTGAGGAGGCAATCCGCCGGTTGGTGGGGGCCCGCGCTTGACCTTCTGACGGGTCGGCCCCATGGTCCGCGCGCCTTCTGAGGAGCCTGCCTTGGCCAATCGCACCGCCCCGTTTGCTGCCTTCGAATGGATGATCGCCTGGCGCTATCTGCGCGCGCGGCGGGCCGAGGGCGGGGTTTCGGTGATGACCTGGATCAGCCTGGTCGGCATCACGCTGGCGGTCTTTGCGCTGATCGCCACGCTGTCGGTGCGGGCGGGGTTCCGGGCCGAGTTCGTGGATACCATCCTGGGGTCCAACGCGCATGTCACCGTTTATCCGGCGCAAAGCGTGGACGAAGAGGGGCGCCCGGTGAAGGGCTTCACCGACTATGCCGAGCGGGCCGACCGCATCCGGCAGGTGGCGGGCGTGACGGCGGCCGAGCCGCTGGTGCGCGGGCAGGTCATGGCCTCGGCCAACGGCGTNGGCGCGGGGGCAGATGTCTATGGCATCTCGCCCGAGGGGTTGCGCGGCATCCGCCGGGTNGGGCGAGGGGCCGATGCCTATGGCGAGCTGGACCGGTTTCCCGAGGGCATCGCCATCGGATCGGGCCTGGCGCGTGATCTGGGCGTGACGGTGGGCGACAAGCTGCGGCTGATCTCGCCCGATGGGATGAAGACGGCCTTCGGCACCTCGCCGCGGGTAAATGCCTATGAGGTGGTCTGGATCTTCACCGCCGGGCGCTACGACATCGACCAGACGCGGGTCTATCTGCCGCTGGCCGAGGCGCAGAGCTATTTCAATCGCGAGGGGCTGGCGGACGAGATCGAGGTGATGGTGACCGATCCCGACCGGATCGAGACCTATCAGGAGGCGCTTCTGGGGGCAGCGGGCGAGGGCGCGCTTCTGTGGACCTGGCGCGACAGTTCAGGGTCGTTCCTCAAGGCGCTGACCATCGAAGACAACGTGATGTTCGTCATCCTGTCGGTGCTGGTGCTGATTGCCACGATGAACATCGTGTCCGGCCTGATCATGCTGGTGAAGAACAAGGGCCGCGACATCGGCATCCTGCGCACCATGGGGCTGACGGAAGGTTCAGTGCTGCGGGTGTTCTTCATTTGCGGGGCGTTCACCGGGATCATCGGCACGGCGATGGGGGTGGCCTTGGGCTGCCTGTTCGCCATCTATGTCGATCCGATCTTTTCCTTCGTGAACTATGTCTCGGGCGGCGGGGTCTGGGANCCCTCGATCCGCGGCATCTATGCGCTGCTTACCAAGCTGCAGGCGGGCGACGTGATGTCGGCGGTGGTGCTGTCGCTGGGCCTGTCCTTCGTGGTGACGATCTTTCCGGCGCGGCGGGCGGCGCGGATGAACCCGGTGGAGGCGCTGCGCTATGAGTGATCCGGTACTGGCGCTGTCGGGCGTGGAAAAGGTGTTCAAGCGCGGCAAGCCCGGCGAGGTGGCGGTGCTGCGCGGCGCCGCGCTGACGATCGCGCGGGGCGAGGTGGTGGCGCTGGTGGCACCCTCGGGGGCGGGGAAGTCCACGCTTCTGCATATCGCCGGGCTGCTGGACACGCCGGATGCCGCNACGGTGCGGCTGTCGGGACGCGAGATGGGCGGGCTGTCGGACCGGGCGCGCACCGAGGCGCGGCGGGGCGAGGTGGGGTTTGTCTACCAGTTCCACCACCTGCTGCCAGAGTTCTCGGCGCTGGAAAACGTGGTGCTGCCGCAACTGGCCAATGGCGTGGGCCGGGCCGCGGCCGAGGCGCGGGCGCGCGATCTGCTGGCGCGGGTGGGGGTCGAGCCGCGGGCCGACCACCGGTACGGCGCTGTCGGGGGCGAGCAGCAGCGCGTGGCCTTCTGCCGGGCGCTGGCCAATGCGCCGAAGCTTCTGCTGGCCGACGAGCCGACGGGGAACCTGGACCCCGCGACCTCGGACCAGGTGTTCCGGGTGCTGATGGACCTGGTGCGCGAGACCGGGCTTTCGGCGCTGATCGCCACGCATAACCTGGAGCTGGCGGCACGGATGGACCGGGTGCTGCGGTTGGATCAGGGGCGGGTGGTTTCGGGTTAACCTCTTCTTAAGCATGTCTCGCCATTCCTCGGACAACCGGAGGAAGATATGGCGCGCATCAGTTTCACTCAGCAAGCCGGGGGCATCTGGCCTACAGATCTGTTCCGGGCGGTCGGCGCCCCGGTCGTGACCGACACTGGCGCGGTGCGCTATGTCTCGGCCTCTGGGGCGGTCGTGGAACTGATCGGGACCGGTTTCGTGTTTGATGCCGTGGGGCAGCCGCTGCGGGGCGCGGTCACCAAGGTGACGGTGCTGGCGCCGGACGGGTCCGAGATGCTGCGCATCGACTCGGTTCGCGCGGCGCTGCCGGTGCTGTTGCGGCTGGCGGCGGGGGTGCAGCCGGACGGCGGCGCCCCGGTTGCGGGCGACGGTGCGGCGGTTCTGGCGCATCTGCTGCGCGGGGCCGATGTGGTGAACGGGTCGGCCTTTGGCGATACGCTGTGGGGCAGCCAGGGCGCCGGACTGGGCAACGACACCCTGCGCGGCGGGGCGGGGGCTGACCTGATCCATGGCGATGCCGGGGCGGACGATCTGAACGGCGGCACGGGAATCGACAGGCTGGACTACCTGACCAGCTATGGCGATGCCACCGCCTTTCGCGGCATTGCGCTGGATGTCGGGGCGGGGACGGCGGTGGATTGCTGGGGACAGCTTGACCACTTTGCGATGTTCGAAAGCTATGGCGATTCGGCCTTTGACGATACGCTGACCGGGTCGATGGCGGATGAGACCTGGTCGCTGGGCGCGGACGGGACGTGCTGGCGGCGGGTGGCGGCACCGACTGGCTGGACTATGGCGAGGCGCTGAGCCTGGGCGGGCGGCGCGGCATCGTCGCCGACCTGGCGGCCGGGCAGGTGCGTGATCCGCTCGGCCAGATCGACCAGGTCTCCGGCATCGAAGGCCTGGGCGGCACGGCGCGCGACGATGTGATGCGTGGCGACAGCGGCGACAACAGCTTTGACGGGCGTCAGGGGCTGGACCGATCGACGGGGGTGACGGGCACGACCGGCTGGGCTTCTGGTCAGTCGCCCGCCTGGGCGGCCATGGCGTGCATATCGACACGACGGTGCAGGGGCCGCAGGTGTTGGACGACGGGTTCGGCAATGCCGAGACAGTGGTCTCGATCGAGGCCTTCGCGCTGTCGGCGCTGGATGACCGGTTCCGGGGGTGACTACGACGACGATGTCTCGGCCGACCAGGGGGCCGACAGCCTGGAGGGTGGCGCGGGCGACGACGTGCTGCGCGGCGACGGCGGGGCCGACACGATCGAGGGCGGTCTGGGGCGCGACTGGATCGAGGGCGGCGCGGGGCAGGATGTGCTGACCGGCGGCGAGGGCGCGGATTCCTGGTGTTCCGCAGCCGGGGTACCGCGGATGCCGATGTGGTGCAGGACTTCGTCTCGGGCGAGGACAGGTTGTGGCTGGCCACGGGCTGGCGCAGTCTGCTTACGACGGGGATCAACGCGCGGCATTTCCTGGCGGGCGACGGTGTCGATGCCGCGGTGACGCTGGTGCAGCGGCTGCTTTATGACACGGCGACGGGAATCCTGCGCTATGACCCGGATGGCAGCGGCGCGCAGGCGGCGGAAGTGGTGGCGGTGCTGGCGGGGCAGGCAACCCTGACCTGGCACGATTTCGCCATCCTGACCTGAGGCCTGGCCGGGCTTACGCCCATCTTTGCGGGCGGTCGGCGATTGCGCCTTGGCGCGGCGCGTGATGGAATGGCCCGAAAGCTGACCTGGGGCCCTTCATGCTGTCTGTCCGTCCTGTTGCCATTCTGGCACCCCTGTGCGCCGTGCTGGCGCTGGCGGGCTGCAACCCGTTCAAGGCGCCCGAACCGCCGATGCCGACCGGTCAGGAAGATTACAATGCCGTCTGCGCCACCTGCCACGGGCCGGGCGGGCTGGGTGACGGGCCGTCGGCNGGCGGGCTGGCCAAGAAGCTTACCAACCTGACGCTGCTGGCCAGGAACAACGGCGGCACCTTCCCGACCACGGCCGTGATGGCGCAGATCTGGGGCTATTCGGGCGGCGGCCAGAACGGGGCGGTGATGCCCAGTTTCGCGCCGTTGCTGGAAGGCTCGCAGATGGTGCTGTACGACGGCGGCGACGGCATCGCGACGCCCACACCGGTGCGGCTGGTGAACGTGGCCGAGTACCTGAAGACGCTGCAGGTGAAGTGAGGCGGGGGCACCTCACCCCGGCCCTCTCCCCAAGGGGAGAGGGAGGCGCGCGCGGGTCAGGCGGCGCGGTCGTGCATCAGCCGGGCCAGCAGGGCCGCGGCGGGGTGAGTTCGGTGCCCGCGCGGGTGACAAGGCCGTAAGGCGGCACCACGATGCCCAGATCCAGCGGCACCGTGCCATAGGGCGCGTCCGGCGCCGCGGCAAAGCGGTCGGCCACCGCCTGGGCCAGGGGCGCGATGGCATTGGTCTGCTGCACCAGTGCCAGCGTCAGCAGGAACGAGGCGGTGGACAGCCGCTGCGGCGGGTCGGGCAGGCCAAGGGCGGCGAGACGCGCGCGCACCGCGGCGGCGAGCGGGCTGTCGGCGCCGGGCAGCACCCAGTCGAAGGCCAGAAGATCGCGCGGCGCCACGGGGGCGGAGGACAGGAGCCTGTGGCCGCGGCGCACAACCAGCGCCACCGGCTCGTCGCGGATCAGGCGGATGTCGAAGAGCCCGCGGTCGGTGGCGGGCAGGCGACCCAGCACGAAATCGAGGTCGCCGTTCAGAAGCTGGCGGCAGAGCGCGTCCGAAGGGCCGACCGTCACCTCGGCAGTCACGCCGGGATGCGACAGGCGGGCCGTACGCAGGGTAANGAGCACCAGTTCCAGCGCTTACGCGGTGACGGCGCCGATGCGCACATGGTAAGCGCCGCCCTGCGCCAGTTCCTCGATCTCGCGCGNCGTTTCGGCGAGTTCGATCTGCACCAGGGCGCGGCGGGCCAGCGCCTGGCCCGCGGGCGTCAGCGCGATGCCGCGGCCGCTGCGCTGGTGGACGGGGTGGCCGAGGATGCGTTCCAGTTCCGACAGAAGCCGCGAGGCGGCGGGCTGGGTGGTGCCAAGGGCCGCCGCGGCAAGGCCGATCTGGCCGGTATCGGCCAGCGCCGCCATCAGGCGCAGATGCGCCAGTTTCAGGCCGCGTCGCTGCAGGGCATCGTCATCAGGGGATTTTGGCATATCAGGAATGGTATGTATTCATCGCAACTGCGTATTTGACGGATATGCCTCAAGGTTGCAAGTTCCGCCCGCGGTCGGGCAGTCCGGGGGACGCCATGGTTAACAACCAGCCGCCGGAGGGCGGCACGAGGGAGGAAACGGAATGCAAATCACCAAGCGCGCCTTCCTGGCGCTGACCGCGGCTGCGACCCTGCTGGGTGCGCCGGTCTTTGCACAGGACAAGGGCACCATCGGCATCTCGATGCCCACGAAATCCTCGTCGCGCTGGATCTCGGACGGCAATTCCATGGTCGAGCAGTTCCAGGCCGCGGGCTATGCCGCCGACCTGCAATATGCCGAGGACGACATCCCGACCCAGCTGGCCCAGGTCGAGAACATGATTTCCAAGGGCGTGAACGTGCTGGTGATCGCGGCGATCGACGGCACCACGCTGTCGAACGCGCTGGCCAATGCCCAGGCCGCNTTAAGCATCAAGGTCATCGCCTATGACCGGCTGATCCGTGACTCGGGCGACGTGGACTATTACACCACCTTCGACAACTTCAAGGTCGGCGTGCTGCAGGCCAACAGCCTGGTGTCCTGCCTGAAGGCGAACTTCCCCGACACCAAGCCGTGGAACGTGGAACTGTTCGGCGGCTCGCCCGACGACAACAACGCCTTCTTCTTCTACAACGGCGCGATGTCGGTGCTGCAGCCGATGATCGACGCGGGCGAGATCGCCATTCCGTCGGGCCAGATGGGCATGGAAGTGGTCGGCACGCTGCGTTGGGATGGCGCCGTGGCGCAGGCCCGCATGGACAACCTGCTGTCGGCCAACTACGGCGACAAGCAGCTGCAGGGCGCGCTGTCGCCCTATGACGGGCTGTCGATCGGCATCCTGTCCTCGGTCAAGGGCGTGGGCTATGGCTCGGGCGACCTGAAGATGCCCTGCGTCACCGGCCAGGACGCCGAAATNCCCTCGGTGAAGTCGATGATCGCGGGCGAGCAGAACTCGACCGTGTTCAAGGACACCCGCACGCTGGCGGGCGTGACGGTGAAGATGGTGGACGCGATCCTGTCGGGCGGCACGCCCGAGATCAACGACACCACCACCTATGACAACGGCGTGAAGGTCGTGCCGTCCTATCTGCTGGAGCCGCTGGCGGTGGATATCACCAACTACAAGGATATCCTGATCGGCTCGGGCTACTACACCGAAGACCAGCTGAAGTAAGCTTGGGCTTCCGGGCGCCTGCCGCAAGCTCCCTGCGGCGGGCGCCCTTCTTCGAGGGGGACCATGGCGGCACTTCTGAAATGCGGGGATCGGCAAGACCTTCCCCGGCGTGCGCGCGCTCGACCGCGTCGACCTGACGGTCGAAAAGGGCGAGATCCATGCCATCTGCGGCGAAAACGGCGCGGGCAAGTCCACGCTGATGAAGGTGCTGTCCGGCATCTATCCGCATGGCAGCTATGAGGGCGAGATCCATTTCGACGGCGCGGTGCTGGAAAACCGCGGCATCGCGGACAGCGAGGCCAAGGGCATCATCATCATCCACCAGGAACTGGCGCTGGTGCCGCTTCTGTCGATTGCCGAGAACCTGTTCCTGGGCAACGAGGTGGCGGCGAACGGCGTGATCGACTGGCGCGAGGCGTTCCGGCGCACGGGCGATCTGTTGAAGAAGGTCGGTCTGAACGAGGTGCCCTCGACTCGCGTGGAAAAGCTGGGCGTCGGCAAGCAGCAACTGCTGGAGATCGCCAAGGCGCTGGCCAAGGATGTGCGGCTTCTGATCCTGGATGAGCCGACGGCGGCCTTGCAGGAAAACGACAGCCAGCATCTGCTGGATTTGCTGCTGGAACTGAAATCGCAGGGCATCACCTCGATCCTGATCAGCCACAAGTTGAACGAGATCGGGCGGGTGGCCGACCGCATCACCATCATCCGCGACGGGTCCACCGTTTCCACGCTGAACCGCGACGAGATCACCGAGGATCGCATCATCCGCGACATGGTGGGCCGCGACATGGCGCACCGCTATCCCGAACGGGTGCCGAACCCGGGCGAGGTGCTGATGGAGGTGACGGGCTGGAACGTCTGGCACCCGACNCAGCAGGACCGCCAGATGATCCGCGACGTGAATTTCACGGTGCGCAAGGGCGAGATCGTGGGCATTGCCGGGCTGATGGGCACGGGCCGCACGGAACTGGCGATGTCGGTCTTTGGCCGCAGCTATGGGCGCGCCATCAGCGGTGAGGTGAAGATTGGCGGGAAAACCGTTGATACCTCGACCGTTTCCAAGGCCATCGCGGCCGGGCTGTCCTATGTGACCGAGGACCGCAAGGTTCTGGGCCTGGTGCTGGAAGAGCCCATCGTGCGCAACGTGACCCTGGCAAACCTGGTGGGCGTGTCCAGCCGCGGCGTGCTGGACAAGCGGCGCGAGACGCAGGTGGCCGAGGGCTATCGCAAGTCTCTGGGCATCCGCACNGCCGGGGTGCAGCAGAAGGTGGTGAACCTGTCGGGCGGCAACCAGCAGAAGGTGGTGCTGTCGAAATGGCTGTTCACCGATCCGCAGGTGCTGATCCTGGACGAACCCACGCGCGGCATCGACGTGGGCGCGAAGTTCGAGATCTACACGATCATGAACGAGCTGGCGGCGCAGGGCAGGGCNGTGGTGATGATCTCGTCCGAAATGCCCGAACTCCTGGGCATGTGCGACCGCATCTATGTGATGAACGAGGGCCGGATCGTGGACGAACTGACCCGCGCCGAAGCCAGCCAGGAACGCATCATGGCGGCGATCATCCGCGACAACATGAAGAAGAAATCGGAAGGGAANGGTGGCGTGATGGCGGGCGAAAAGGGCCTCCGGGCACATCTTGGCGGGCATCTGCGCGACAACGGCATGCTGGTGGCGCTGGTCGCCATCGTGGTGTTCTTCAGCGTCATCCTGCAGATGCAGGACAAGCCGATCAACTTCCTGACGCCGCAGAACATCACGAACCTGTTCCTGCAGAACGGCCATGTCATCATCCTGGCGCTTGGCATGCTTCTGGTCATCGTCTCGGGCCATATCGACCTGTCGGTGGGCTCGGTGGCGGCCTTCACTGGCGCGGTGGCAGCCTGGCTGACGGTGAAGGCGGGATTGCCCTTCTGGCTGGTCATTCCGATCACGCTGGCGGTGGGCGGCGTGATCGGCGCGATCCAGGGCTATTGGGTGGCCTTTTGGCGCATCCCTTCGTTCATCGTGACTCTGGCTTACATGATGGTGTTCCGTGGCGCCACGATGTGGCTTCTGGGCGGGCAGAACATCGGGCCGTTCCCCAAGGGGTTCCAGGCCATGGCGAACGGCTTCATCCCCGATCTGACGGGTGTTGGCTTACCGCACGGGCTGACGCTGATCGTGGTGGCGCTGGCGATCCTGGCGGTGATCTGGATCGGGGTGCGGGCCTGGGCGCGCGATGCCGAGTTCGGGGTCGAGCCCGAACCGGCGGGCCTGTTCGTTGGCCGCACCGTGGTGCTGGCCGCCGCCATCGGCTTTGTCGGCTGGCAACTGGCCAGCTTTCGCGGCCTGCCCGACGTTATGGTGATCCTGGTGGTGCTGACGGTGCTGTATGCCTTTTTCACGGAGAACACCGTGATGGGTNNACGCATCTATGCCCTGGGCGGCAACGAGAAGGCGGCGAAACTGTCGGGCATCCGCACCGACCGGCTGGTGTTCTTCTGCTTCGTCAACATGGGCGTGCTGGCGGCNGCTGGCATGATCGTGACGGCGCGGCTTAACAGCGCCACGCCCAAGGCGGGGGTGGGATTCGAGCTGGATGCCATCGCCTCGGTCTTCATCGGCGGGGCGTCGATGACCGGCGGGTCGGGCAAGATCGTGGGCGTGGTGATCGGCGCGCTGATCATGGGTGTCATGAACATGGGCATGTCGATCCTGGGCATCGGCATCGACTACCAGCAGGTGATCAANGGGCTGGTGCTTCTGGTGGCCGTGATCTTCGACGTCTACAACAAGAGCAAGTAAGGGCGGTATCATGCTGATTTCCCAGATTGTCCGGCCCGATGGCGGCATTGCGGTGGTGGTGCGCGACGGGTCGGAAGCCGCCGTGGTGAANGGGGCGGCCTCGACCTATGCGCTGGCAGAGGAGGCCATCGCCTCGGGGCGCAGCCTGGCCGCCGTGGTGGCCGAGCATGGGCTGGGCGAGCCGGTGGATCTGGCGCGCATGGCCGAGGAGGGGCGGCTGATGCTGCCNGTCACCCANCCCGATCCGGCACACATGCACATGACGGGCACCGGCCTGACCCATCTGGGCAGCGCCGCCACGCGCGATGCCATGCATGCGAAACTGGAAGGNACCGAGACCCTGACAGACAGCATGAAGATGTTCCGCATGGGTCTGGAAGGCGGGCGTCCGGCGAAAGGCGCCGTGGGCGTGCAGCCGGAATGGTTCTACAAGGGCAACGGCCATATCGCGGTGGCGCCGGGTGCGGCGTTGACCTCGCCNACCTTTGCCGGGGATGGCGGCGAAGAGCCCGAGATTGCGGGTGTGTACCTGATCGGGCCGGACGGCACGCCGTTCCGGCTGGGCTGGGCCCTGGGCAACGAATTTTCCGACCATGTGACGGAACGGATCAACTATCTGTTCCTGGCCCATTCCAAGCTGCGCGAAACCAGTTTCGGCCCGGAACTTCTTGTGGGCGACCTGCCCGCGGATGTGCGCGGCACAAGCCGCATCCGGCGCGGCGAACGGGTGATCTGGGAAAAGCCGTTCCTGTCGGGCGAGGCGAACATGTCGCATAGCCTGGCCAACCTGGAACACCATCACTTCAAGTACGACCTGTTCCGCCAGCCCGGCGACCTGCATGTCCACATGTTCGGCACGGCGACGCTGTCCTTTGCCGACGGCATCCGGGCCGAGCCGGGCGACGTGTTCGAGATCGAAGCGGCGCCGTTCGGGCTGCCGCTGTGCAACCCGCTGGCCGTTGCCCCGTCGGAAGCCGGGGCCGTGGCCGTGCAAGCCCTGTGAGGACAAGATGACCTTCAAGCCCGCCCCCTGGCCCCGCAAGCTGCGCAGCCGGGAATGGTTTGCCGGAACCTCGAAGGACGCGATCTATCACCGGTCCTGGATGAAGAACCAGGGCCTGCCGCCCGACCTGTTCGACGGTCGCCCGGTGATCGGCATCCTGAACACCTTCAGCGAGCTGAANCCCTGCAATGCCCATCTGAACGACCTGGCCGAGCGCGTGAAGCACGGGGTCTATGAGGCGGGCGGCTTCCCGGTGATCGTGCCGGTGTTTTCGGTGTCTGAATCCGGCTTCCGCCCCACGGCGATGATGTTCCGCAACCTGGCCGCCATGGCAGTGGAGGAAACCATCCGCGGCCAGCAGATGGACGGGGTGGTGCTGCTGGTCGGCTGCGACAAGACCACGCCTTCGCTTCTGATGGGCGCGGCGTCCTGCGACCTGCCTACGATCTGCGTCACTGGCGGGCCGATGCTGAACGGCTATTTCCGCGGCGAGCGGGTGGGGTCGGGCACGCATCTGTGGAAGTTCAGCGAGGCGGTGAAGGCGGGCGAGATGACGGCGGCCGAGTTCGTCGAGGCCGAGGCCTCGATGAGCCGCAGCCCTGGGTCGTGCAACACCATGGGCACGGCTTCGACGATGGCCAGCATGGCCGAGGCGCTTGGCATGGCTTTGTCGGGCAATGCGGCAATCCCGGCGGTGGACAGCCGNCGCCGGGTGATGGCGCAGCTTACGGGTAGGCGCATCGTGCAGATGGTGAAGGATGACCTGAAGCCGTCGGACGTGCTGACGCGCGAGGCGTTCCAGAACGCCATCCGCACCAATGCGGCGATTGGCGGGTCCACCAATGCGGTGATCCACCTTCTGGCGCTGGCGGGCCGTGTGGGCATTGATCTCACGCTGAACGACTGGGACGAATGGGGCCGCGACGTGCCGACCATCGTGAACCTGATGCCGTCCGGCAAATACCTGATGGAAGAGTTCTTCTACGCNGGGTTGCCCGTGGTCATCAAGCGCCTGGGCGAGGCTGGCTTGTTGAACAAGGACGCGCTGACGGTCTCCGGCCAGACGATGTGGGAGCAGGTCAAGGACGTGCAGAACCACAACGAGGACGTGATCCTNGCGGCGGAAAAGGCGCTGACGCAATCGGGCGGCGTGGTGGTGGTGAAGGGCAATCTTGCCCCCAACGGCGCGGTGCTGAAGCCTTCGGCCGCCACACCGTCGCTGATGACCCATCGCGGGCGGGCGGTCGTGTTCGAGGACATCGACGATTACAAGGCGCGGATCGAGGACGAAGCGCTGGATATCGACGAAACCTGCGTGATGGTGCTGAAGAACTGTGGTCCCAAGGGCTATCCCGGCATGGCCGAGGTGGGCAACATGGGCCTGCCGCCCAAGGTGCTGCGCAAGGGCATCACCGACATGGTGCGGATTTCCGATGCGCGCATGTCGGGCACGGCCTATGGCACTGTTGTCCTGCACACCAGTCCAGAGGCGGCGGCGGGCGGGCCGCTGGCGGTGGTGCGGTCGGGCGACATGATCGAGCTGGACGTGCCGAACCGTCGCCTGCACCTGGACATTTCCGACGAAGAACTGGCGGCGCGGCTGGCAGCCTGGAAACCGGCGGTGGAACCGCCGGGCGGTGGCTATGCGAAGCTGTACCACGACCATGTGGAGCAGGCGCATGTCGGGGCGGACATGGACTTTCTGAAGGGCTGCCGTGGCAATGCCGTGGCGCGGGAGAGCCACTGATGCCGCGCAAGATCGCGCTGGTGGGCATCGGCAAGATCGCCCTGGACCAGCATGTNCTGGCGCTTGCCGCCGACCCGGATTGGGAGCTTGCCGCCACGGTCAGCCGNGCGGGCACGTCGAGGGTGGAAGCCTTCACCGACTTCGCCAGTTTCCTGTCGGCGCGGCCTGATGTNGGGGTGGTCTCGCTGTGTCTGCCGCCGCAGCCGCGCTATCCCTACGCCGAGGCGGCACTGAAGGCGGGGCGGCATCTGATGCTGGAAAAGCCGCCGGGGCAGACGCTGGCGGAAGTTCACGCGCTGGAGCGGCTCGCGGCGGCNGCAGGGGTGACGCTTTATGCCACCTGGCACAGCCGCATGGCCGAGGCGGTCGCGNNTACCAAGTCCTGGCTGGCCGACAAGGCGGTGCGCCGCGCGCATATCACCTGGCGCGAGGATGTGCGGAAGTGGCATCCGGGCCAGGACTGGGTCTTCGAGCCCGGCGGCATGGGGGTCTTCGACCCCGGCATCAACGCCCTGTCGGTCTTGACCGAGATCCTGCCGATGGCGGTACACCTGACCGCCGCCACGCTGACCTTCCCCGCCAATCGCCAGACGCCGATTGCCGCCGACCTGACCTTNTCGGGCGGGGTGACGGCGGATTTCGACTGGCGGCAGGAAGGGCCGCAGACCTGGGACATCGAGGTTCAGACCGACGCCGGGCCGATGGCCCTGCGCCTGGGCGGCAACCGGCTGGAGATCGGCGGGCGCGAGGTGGCCGGTGAGAACACGATCATGGGCGAATACCCGAAACTCTACCGGCGCATGACAGAGCTGGTTGAAACGGGGGCGTCCGAGGTCGATCTTGCACCCATGGTCCATGTGGCCGACGCCTTGACGCTTGGGCGTAANCTCATTACCGATCCTTTCGAATTTTGATCAAACGGGAAAGGGCAGCGCCATGCTGACCGGCAAGCACCTGATCGCGGGCGAATGGCTCGACGGTCCGACCACGTTCCGTTCTTCGCCCGCCCATGGCGAAGCGCATGACTTTGCCGTGGGCACGCCTGCGCTGGTGGACCGGGCCTGTCAGGCCGCCGAAGCGGCCTTCCCGGCCTATGCCGCCACCTCGCGCGAGGCGCGGGCAGCGTTCTTGAATGCCATCGCCGATGCCATCGAGGCGCGGGGGCCCGAGATCACCGAGATCGGCACGCAGGAAACCGGCCTGCCGGTGGCGCGGCTGGAAGGCGAGCGCGGGCGCACCACCGGGCAGTTGCGGCTGTTCGCGGCCCATATCCTGCAGGACGGCTGGCTGGACCTGCGCCATGACGCCGCCCAGCCCGACCGCAAGCCGCTGCCGCGCCCCGACCTGCGCATGATGCAGCAGCCTATCGGCCCGGTGGCCGTCTTCGGCGCGTCGAATTTCCCGCTGGCCTTTTCGGTGGCGGGCGGCGACACCGCCTCGGCGCTGGCGGTAAGCTGCCCGGTGGTGGTGAAGGGCCATTCCGCACATCCCGGCACCGGCGAGATCGTGGCCCAGGCCATCGAGACCGCCATCGAGGCGACCGGCATGCCCAAGGGCGTGTTCTCGCTTGTCCAGGGCGGCAAGCGTGACGTGGGCGAGGCGCTGGTGCAGCACCCGGCCATTCAGGCGGTGGGCTTCACCGGCTCGCTTGGCGGCGGGCGGGCGCTGTTCGACCTGTGCGCGCGGCGGAAGAACCCGATCCCGTTCTTTGGCGAGCTGGGGTCGGTCAACCCGATGTTCCTGATGCCCCATGCGCTGGCCGCGCGCGGGGCNGAAATCGCCAGGGGCTGGGCCGGGTCGCTGACCCAGGGCGTAAGCCAGTTCTGCACCAACCCCGGCATCGCCGTGGTGATCGACGGGCCGGAGGCCGAGGCCTTCATCGCCGCCGCGAAAGAGGCGGTGGGGCAGGTGGGTGCCCAGACCATGCTGACCGACGGCATTGCCGAGGCCTATCGTGCCGGCCGCGACCGCATCGCGGCNGGCACCGGCGTGCGTGCAGTGCTGACCACGATGTGCGACCTGCGCCAGGCCACACCCTATCTCTTCGAGGTTTCGGGCGACGACTGGCTGGCGAACCATGCGCTTGGCGAAGAGGTGTTCGGGCCGTTGGGCCTGATTGTCCGGGTGCGGGACTTCGCCCAGATGATGCAGATGGCAAACAGCCTGGAGGGCCAGCTGACCTGCACCCTGCATGTCGATCCCGGNGACTATGCCATGGCGCAGCCGCTGGTGCCGGTCCTGTCGCGCAAGGCGGGCCGCGTGCTGGCCAACGGCTTTCCGACCGGCGTGGAAGTGGTGGATTCGCAGGTCCATGGCGGGCCNTATCCGGCCTCGACCAACTTCGGCGCCACCTCGGTCGGCACGCTGTCGATCCGCCGCTGGCTCAGGCCCGTGGCCTGGCAGAACATGCCCGAGGCGCTGCTGCCGGAACCGCTGCGCGCGGTGTGATTTCCGCTCGTCAGACCGTTCCGGCCTTCCTCGCGTGAGGAAAGCCGGATCGGCTTGACGAACGCGGTCATACGCGCCGCAACAGATAGATATCCATGATCCAGCCATGCCGCGCCCGCGCCTCGGCGCGGGTGGCGAGGATGCNGCTCGAGACTTCGGCCAGCGGCCCGGCGATGACGATCTCTTCGGCCATGCCGACATAGGCGCNCCACCAGATCGTCACGCCCTCGGCCGGGATGGCGGTGAAGGNCGCCGCGGCGTCCAGCATCACGGCCAGGGTCTCGGCGCCTTCCGGCCAGCCATGGTCGCGCAATTGCCGCCCGGTGGTGATGGTCACAGGCCCGCCGATGGTATTCAGCGGAATGGCATGGGCCGCGGTCAGCGCCTGAAGCGAAGTGATGCCGGGGATCACGCGCAGGTTCGGCGCCGGGTCCAGCCGCGCCGCGATGCGCAGGGTGCTGTCGTAAAGCGACGGGTCGCCCCAGACCAGCAGCGCCACGCGGGCCGGGCGGGGCGAGCCCATCGCGGCCTCCCACACCGCGGCGATGGCGTCGTGCCAGCCGTCCACCCGCTCGCGATAGTCGCTGACGGCTTCATCCCGCACCGGCAGGTCGAACTCTGCCACCCGCGTCGCCGGATTGGTCAGCACCTCGCGCAGGATGGCGCGGCGCAGTTCGGCCAGGTCCGCCTTGCCCTCGCCTTTGCGCGGGATCAGCACAAGATCGGCCGTATTGATCTCGCGGATCGCCTGGAGGGTCAGGTGATCAGGGTTGCCGGTGCCGATGCCGATAAGCGAAAGCGTGGTCATGGGGTCTTTCAAGGAAATGGGGGCCGAAGCCCCCAGGTCATACCATCCGGTACGGCGGATCAGGCCGCCGCGTAAAGCCGCGGCGTGACAAGGGCCGAGCCCTTCAGAGCGTGCAGCCGCTTGGCCACGGCAAGCACGGCCACGTCCACCAGCGGCTCGACCGCCACGACCAGCATGTAGGCCGCACCGAACGAGGCGATGCCGGAGAAGGTCGCGGCCGAGACGCCCTGACCCCAAAGCACCCAGAACGCCACCCAGGCGACGACGCCGCCCTGATAGGCGAAGGAAAGCTTCAGCACATCGGTGTAGCCAAGGTCGGCGTAAGCGGTGCCAGCCGGGATCACCCGCTTGGCCAGCGCCGCGATGCCGAACAGCGGCACCAAGAGCGTGGTGACGTTCATGCCATATTGCGGCAGGTCGAAGGGCGCGAAGAACAGGCCCTGGATCAGAAGCCCAAGCGCCAGCCCGATGGNCGGCGCGGCGCCAAGGATCAGGAACAGGGTCGAGCCGAGGATGAGGTGGACTTCCGACACGCCGACCGGGGCATGCGGCAGCACCTCGAAGAAGGAAAACACCAGCGCCGAGGCGATGGCGCTGCGGGTGGCGACCGAGGCCAACCCGGTTTCGCGCACAGCCGTGGCGGCCAGCTTCAGCGTGTAGGTTCCCGCCGCGGCGGCGGTCACGGCGCCAAGCGCCATCTTGGCACCGTCAACGATGCCCGGTTCGATATGCATGTTCGTCTCTCCTGACCGTCACACCCGACGGCGGTTGTTGCTTCTGTGCCTGGCCGGTCTCCTGGCTCGCGGGTCCTGGCTGGCATCCGCCTTCCCGGCCCCTTGGGACCAGTGGCTTGTCGGATGCCCGCTCGCCGCTGACAGTCGCGGGGGCGGCCGGGGCGGGGGCGCCGCTTGGGTCCGCCCCTTCCCGTTCCCGTTTCAGCCCCTGATGCTGTGCATCGTCGGGGCACCATGCCCGATCATCTGTGACGGCAAGGCCGGACCCGGTCAAGGCCGATTGCGGCAGCCCAGGTTGCAGGCGCGACCTATTCGGCCAGCGGGCCGTAAAGGATCAGCCCTGGCGCCTTGCCCGCGTCTTCGCCGCGCGCCGCCAGCAGCGCCACGAGCGAAGCCAGCGTGCCGCGCGTCAGGCTTTCGTCGCCGTGACCAACCGATTCTGCCAGCAGCGCCGGCGTCTCGGACGGCAGGCCATGTGCGGCCAGCCCGTCCACCAGCGCCGGCAGGGTGCGCTTGCCCATGAAGACCACGGTCGTGGCCAGGGATCGGCCAGCGCCGCCCAGTTCAGATCGCCCGGCAGCCCGCCTGACACATCGGCGCCGGTGACGAACTGCACCCGCCGCGCCATCAGCCGCCGCGTCAGCGGATGCCGGCCGCCGCCGCGGCGGCAAAGGGCGAGGATACGCCGGGCACGATCTCGAAGCCGATGCCCTCGGCCCGGAGAGCGTCAATCTCTTCTTCCAGCCGCCCGAACATGCGGCATCGCCGGATTTCAGCCGCACCACTTTCGCGCCGGTCCTGGCATAATCGACCAGCAGGCGGCTGACGTGGTCCTGCTTGGGCGAGGGCCGCCCGGCGCGCTTGCCCACACCCACCAGGTCGGCCTCGGGCCGCGCCAGGGCCAGGATCGGCCCGGCCGAGAGGTCGTCGTACAGCACGGCATCGGCGGCCTCCAGCCGCTTCACCGCCTTCACGGTCAGAAGCTCGGGGTCGCCCGGACCGGACGAGACGAAAGAGACGAACCCGCTCATGCGGCCCTCGCGATCATGTGGAAGAAGGTGCCGGTGACGCGGCCGCGCCGCGCCCCGGTTTCAGGAATTTCCGTGCCGGTGGCATCGGTGACGCGGGCCAGCGGGGCATCAGGCTGGGACAGGATGGTGGCGTAATGGAACTCATGCCNCCGCAGCCGCGCGCCCTGTTCGGCGCCGGGGATCGGCGCCAGAAGCTCGGCCAGCCGATAGCCCAGGTGCATCCGGCGTTTCGCAAAGCTGGTTTCCAGCCCCAGAAGCCCGGCCATGCGGTGCCGGACCCCGTCCTTGTCCACCAGCCCCGCCCCAAGCGCCATGTAGCCGCCGCATTCGCCATGCACCGGCCGCGTCTCGGCAAAGGCCGCAAGACCGGCGCGGAAGCGATCCGCCGCCGCCAGCCTGCCGGCGTGCAGTTCGGGATAGCCGCCCGGCAGCCAGCAGGCATCGGCGGCAGGATCGGGCGCCTCGTCGGCCAGCGGCGAGAAGGGCAGAACCTCGGCCCCCGCCGCGCGCCAGGAGGCCAGAAGGTGCGGATAGACAAAGGAAAACGCCGCATCCCGCGCCAGCGCGATCCTTTGGCCGGGCGGTGCGATCCGCCCTTCATCCTGGCCCGAATGCGCCACGGGCGTTGTGAGGGGGCGCGGGGGTGCCCCCCGCTTNNCCGCCGCCGCCACCAGCGCCGCCAGATCGAGATGACGCGCCACAAACGCCCCGACCTGCTCCAGGAACCCGGCCAGATCGCCCTGTTCCTCGGCCTGCACCAACCCCAGATGCCGCTCCGGCAGCGTCACCGACGGCTCGCGCGGCAGGGCGCCGAACACGCGCAGGCCCGCCGCCTCCATCCCCGCGCGCACCAGCGCCTCGTGTCGGGGCGAGGCCACGCGGTTCAGCACCACGCCTACCAGGCGCACATCCGGGCGAAAGGTGGAAAGCCCGCGCGCCACCGCCGCCGCGGTCTGCGCCTGTCCGCTGACATCCAGCACCAGAACCACCGGCCAGCCCATCAGCGCGGCAATGTCGGCGCTGGCCCCGGTGCCCCAGGCGCCGGGCAGTGCCACGCCGTCGAACAGGCCCATGGACCCCTCGGCCACCACGATATCCGCGTCGTTTCCGGCTGCGGCCAGCCCCGNCACCATGGGCTGCGGCATGGCCCAGCCATCAAGGTTCACCGAAGGCCGCCCCGCTGCCGCTGTGTGAAATGCCGGGTCGATATAATCCGGCCCCGACTTGAAGGGCTGCACCGTCCTGCCCTGCGCGCGCAGCGCCGCGATCAGGCCAAGCGTGACCGTGGTCTTGCCCGTGCCCGAGGCCGGGGCAGAGATCATCAGCCCCTCATGTGCCGGGAAACCGCGGCTCTGTGCCGACCGGGCGATAGCGCCGGTCGTAATCGGCGGCATAAAGCCGGCTTTCCCCGAACTCGGCCTCGCCCAGAGACCGGCCGACCAGGATCAGCGCCGTCCGCTCCATCTCGCCGGAAATCGCGGCGTCCAGCGTCGCCAGCGTCGCCCGCACCACCCGCTCATCCGGCCAGGACGCCCGCCAGACCACCGCCACCGGGCAATCGGCCCCGTAGTGCGGGGTCAGGTCTGCCACCACCTGAGCCAGCACATGCACCGACAGGTGGATGGCCAGCACCGCCCCGGTGGCGGCAAAGGCGGCAAGGTTCTCGCCCTCGGGCATCGGCGAGGCGCGGCCCGTGGTGCGCGTCAGCACCACCGATTGCACCAGTCCCGGCAGCGTCAGCTCGGCGCCAAGCGTCGCGGCCGCGGCGGCGAAGGAGGGCACGCCCGGCGTCACGTCGTAAGGAATATCCAGCGCCTTCAGCCGCCTGACCTGCTCGCCCATCGCCGACCAGACCGACAGGTCGCCCGAATGCAGCCGCGCCACGTCCAGCCCGGCGGCATGGGCCGCCTGAATCTCGGCGATGATCGCATCCAGCGACAGGGGCGCGGTGTTGACGATCCGCGCGCCGGGCGGGCAATGCGCCAGCACGCCCTCGGGGATCAGGCTTCCGGCGTACAGGCAGACCGGCGAGGCCGCGATCAGGTCGCGCCCGCGCAGCGTGATCAGATCCGCCGCCCNCGGTCCCGCGCCGATGAAATGCACCGTCATTCGTCATCCTCCGCCAGCGCGGCCGTGGCACTGCCATCGGCCGACACCACCCGTACCCCACCAGCCGCGCCCCCGGCCCGCAGGCTACCAGTGCCACCGCCTCGGCCACCGAGCCGGTGCCGAACAGCGCCATCACCCGGTCCGACACCGTTTCCGTCCTTACACCCGCCAGATGGGCCGAGGCGACCATCCGCAGGTCCATCCGCCGGGCATCGGCCAGCCACAGGACCTGACGCCCGCGCTCGGCAATGGTCGCAAGGCAATCCACCGGGCCGGGCAGCGCGTCCAGCACCTCTTCCAGCGCGGCAAGCGACACGCCGTCGCGGCAGCCGATCCCCGCCACCCTCATCGCACCACGCTCCACTGCACCACGGGGCGCGCGGNGCGCCAGCCCGTCATGCGGCCCAGGGNGGCGGCGCGGGCGATCTCTACCCGCATCAGTTCCCCGCCGTGCAGGCCATGCCAGCGCGCGAAAAGCGCCTCGGTTTCCAGCGTCACGCCATGGGCGACAAGCCGCGTGCCGGGGGCGAGCCGTTGCCAGAGATGCGCGAACAATGCCTCGTCGCCACCGCCGCCCACGAACACCGCCTGCGGCGGCTCCAGCCCGTCCAGCGCCGTNNAAACCTCGCCTTCGACCACGGTCAACCGGTGCGACAGGCCAAAGGCCGCGGCATTGGCGCGGATGTTTGCCGCCCGCTCGGCCTTCTGCTCGATGGCCATGGCGCGGCNCCCGGCCAGTGTCCATTCCACCGAGATCGAGCCCGAGCCCGCGCCGATGTCCCACAGAAGTTCCCNCGGACGGGNGCCAAGCGACGACAGCGCCAGCGCCCGGATGGGCCGCTTGGTCATCTGCCCGTCGCTGAAGAACAGATCGTCCGGCAGACCGCTCGCCCGCGACAGCCCTCNGCCATCGGCGGCAATCGCCACCGCCACCGGCGCGGCGATACCCTCCAGCGCGAACCCTTCGGCCAGGGTTTCGCGGATGCGTTCGGACGGCCCGCCAAGCGCTTCCATCACCCACAGCCGCGAGCCGCCCCAGCCCTGCGCCGCCAGCCAACCCGCCAGCGCCGTCCCGGCAGCGCCGTCGCGCACGAGGACCAGCACCTGCCCGCCGCGCGCCAAGACCGGCACCAGCCGCTCAACGGGCGCGGCATGCAGGCCAAGGCAGGAACAATCTTCCAGCCGCCAGCCAAGGCGCGATGCCATCAGCGAAAACGTCCCCGCCACCGGATGCGCCACCCAGTCGCCGGGGGAAAGGTGGCCCATCAGCGACCCGCCCGCGCCGAACCAGAACGGATCGCCCGAAGCCAGCACCACCACGCGCCGCCCGCGCATCGCCAGCACCGGCGCCACCGAAAACGGCACCGGCCAGTCGCGGCCCCGCGNCGCGGCCCCGGCCAGCGCCAGATGACGCGGCCCGCCAAACACCACCTCGGCTTGCGAAAGCGCCAACCGGCTTGCCTCGGACAGCCCGCTCAGGCCATCTTCCCCGATGCCGATGATGGTCAGCCAGGGTCAGACATCTTGCGAGTCCTTCTTCTGGGCGGCACGACCGAGGCCAACGCCATGGCCCGCGCCCTGGCCGCAGTAAGCATCGACGCGGTCTATTCCTATGCCGGGCGCACCGCCAGGCCGCCGGAACAGCCGATCCCCACGCGCACGGGCGGTTTCGGCGGCATCGAGGGGCTGGCGGATTACCTGACGGCGGAAGCCATCACCCATGTCATCGACGCGACACANTCCTTTCGCGGCGCAGATGGGGCGAGCGCCGCCGCGGCCTGCGCCACGACCGGCAGGCCGCTTCTGCGGCTGGAACGCCCGGCCTGGGCGGTAAGCCCCGGCGATGCCTGGACCCATGTCCCCGACGTGGAATCCGCTGCCGCCGCGCTGCCCGCGCAGCGTGCCGTGGTCTTCCTCGCCATCGGCCGCCAGCGCCTTGACGCCTTCGCCACNCAGCCGCAGCACCGCTACATCCTGCGCCTGGTCGATCCGCCCGAGGCGCCTTTGCCCCTGCCGGATGCGCAGGCGATCATCGCCCGCGGCCCCTTTACCGAGGCCGCCGACCGCGCCCTGATGCAGGACAACGGCGTGCAACTCGTCGTCGCCAAGAACGCTGGCGGGCAGGGCNNGCCGAGGCGAAACTCGCCGCCGCGCGCCCTGCGCATCCCGGTGATCCTGATCGACCGCCCGCCGCGCCCGCAGACCGACACCGCCGCCACNCCCGATCAGGCGCTGGACTGGTGTCATCGCACCGACCTCGGCGTATAGACATAAGTCCCGACCCGCCGCGTGGCGGAGGACCCGACGATGACCATGGTCCGCATATCGGCCATCTCGGGCCTGGCCTCGCCCAGCGTGACCGTGAGCAGGCGCTCGTCAGGCGTCGGCGCCGCGCGCGCGAAAGAGATCAGCCGGTCGGTGCCGCCTTCCTCGCGCAGCACCTCCAGCACCCGCGCAAAGCCATGCGGCCGCGAGGCCGAGCGCGGGTTGTAGAAGGCCAGCGCGAAATCGGCCCGCACCGCCAGCCGCAGGCGGGTTTCGATCACTTCCCAGGGCTTCAGGTTGTCGGACAGGTTGATGGCGCAGAAATCATGGCCCAAGGGCGCGCCAAGCCGCGCCGCCGCCGCCAGCATGGCGGTGATGCCGGGCAACACGCGCACATCGGCCTGCGATCCGTCCTCCATGGCCTCGAACACCGCCGAGGCCATGGCAAGACGCCGGGATCGCCTGACGACACGATGACCACGCGCCCGCCTTCCGCCGCCAGCCGCAGCCCCTCGCGCGCCCGCATCAGTTCCTCGCGGTTGTCCGAGGGCAGAAGCTGAAGCCCCTCGCGCGGGGCGACGCGGGCGACATAGGAAAATAGCCCAGCACATGGGTCGCCTCGGCGAGCGCGGCCGAGACCTCGGGCGTCACCAGCGCCTCGTCGCCCGGGCCAAGCCCGCCACCGCCAGCCAGCCGGTCACGACCTTCCCCTTCTTCTTTGCGGAAATACTCACGGGGGCCGGGGGCAGGCGGCCCCGCGAATTTTCTGCGAAAATTCGTTCCCCGCCGACCGCGAAGCGCAACGCCCCGATTTTTCGCAGAAAGATCGTGCCCCCTGTCATTCTGCCGCCTCCGGTCGCCGCCCCTGTCCGGGCACCAGCACGATGGCGAAATACGGGCAATCCGCCTCGGCCGCCTCGGCCAGCCGCACCACCCGCTCGCCCGCCATGGTGCCGCGCTCGACCAGCAGCGCCTCGTCCAGCCGCCCCGTCGCGGCCAGCGCGCGGCGCACCTTGGGCAGGTTGCGCCCGGTCTTCATCACCACCAGCGCATCGGCGCTACCCATGTGGCGCACCAGATCGTCCTCGGGCAGCGTGCCCATCACCACGCTGAGCACGTCGTCGCCCCAGGTGATCGGCACCCCGGCGGCGTTCCAGCACCCCGCCATGCCGGGAATCCCGGAATCACATCCACTTGCACGCGGTCCTTCAAGCGGCTCCACAAGTGCATGAATGACCCGTAGAGGAACGGATCGCCCTCGCACAGCACCACCACCTCGGTGCCTTCGGCCAGCGCGGCCAGCCGGTCGGCCCAGGCATCATAGAACCCCGCCAGCGCCGCGACATATTCGGGGCTGTCGAAGGGCAGTTCCGTCGTCACCGGATATTCCATCGGATATTCGGTGACGCCCTCCGCCAGCATGCCCGCAACAATGGTGCGCGCCTGGCCCTGCCCCTCTTGCGGAAATAGGCGACATGCGCCGCCCCGGATCGCCCGGTCGGCCTTGACCGAGATCAGCCCCGGATCGCCCGGCCCCAGTCCGCAGCAGAGAACCCGTCCCATGGTCATTCCTTCCGGCTGGCCAGCGCGTTCACCGCCGCCACGGTGATGGCCGAGCCGCCGAGCCGCCCCTCGACGATCACCGCGGGCANGGGCGGCGCGTCCATCAGCGCGGCCTNTGATTCTGCGGCGCCGACAAAGCCCACCGGGCAGCCGATGATCGCCGCGGGGCGCGGGCAGGCGGGGTCTTCCAGCATGTTCAAGAGGTGGAACAGCGCGGTCGGCGCATTGCCGATCGCCACCACCGCGCCCGCCAGATGCGGCCGCCACAGCTCCAGCGCCGCGGCAGAGCGCGTCGTGCCCATCTCGCGCGCAAGGTCCGCCACGCCCGCATCGTGCAGCGTGCAGATCACCTGGTTGCNGGCGGGCAGCCGCGGCCGCGTGATCCNCTCGCTGACCATGCGTGCATCGCACAGGATCGGCGCGCCACNCTCCAGCGCCGCCCGCGCGGCAATCGCCATGCCGGGGGTGAAGCGGACGAAACGTTCCAGCCCCACCATGCCCGCGGCATGGATCATGCGCACCACCACCACCTCTTCCTCGGNGGTGAAGCGGGCCAGGTCGGCCTCGGCCCGGATGGTGGCGAAGCTCTGCAGGTAGATCGCGGCGCCGTCGGTTTCGTAACTATGGGGCATCAGAAGGTCAGNGCTTTCAGGCTGGATCGGCAGGGGCAGGGTGGCCAGGGCCGCATCGCTGGCCCGGCCTCCCCGGACAAGGTCGAAGCCTTCCGCCGTGGCGGTCAGCGTGAGGTCGGCGGGAAAGGGGTGNNCGCAGCCCTTGGCGCAGCCCGAGACATGCANGGAGTAACCTTCGGGCACGGCCACGGCCAGCCGCGCCGCCAGGGCGCGCGTGGCTTGCAGGGCTTGCGGACAGCCCGGCGCGCCAGTGCAGGCGACGACGCGGGTCANGGGATCCTCGGGGTCGGCAAGGACGTCCTGAACCGGGGGCAGGCGGTCGGCGCCTTCCACCAGCAGCATCCGCCAGGGCGTCACGCGCAGCGCGCCGTGATCGGCGAGGTCGGCCAGCGTGTCGGCCTGCATCTGGCCGAAGGCCAGGGCGACGAGCACGCNCGCGGGGCTGGGGCCGGATTTCGCTACAAAATCCGTCACCGGACCCATTCGCGCTTCGCGGAATGCGTCCGGCAGCGCCGCCCGCGCAAGATGCGGCCGCATCCGGCCGCGGTAAACAGTGATGCCGCCGGTGCCGACAAACCAGCGGGCAAGCGCCAGCGCAGTTTGCGGCACGGCGTCGCCCGGCACCACTGTGCCCGTCTCGGCGCCATCGGCGCGGACGAGGAAACCGTCGCCCATCCGCTCCACCCGGGTATCGCAGGACACCGCGCGCAGCACCGGCTCCGCGCCCGTATCCAGCGCGAAGCCGAACTTGCCGGGCAGGGGCAGGTCGGTCGCGGCCAGCGCCTCGGCTAGCGCGGCGGCCATTTCCTGCGTGCCATCGCCCGCCGTCCAGAACGGCTGCACCACGATGTTGCGCCGCGCCTCCACGCTTTCGTCGCGGTCAATCAGGCCAAGCGCCCGCAGCTCGCTGATCAGCGCCCCGTGGCTTTCCATCGTCACGCCGCGCAACTGGACATTGGCGCGGGCTGACAGGTCGATCAGACCGTTGCCGTGGCGCGCCGCCGTGGCCGCGATGCCCCGCGCCTGGGCCGCCGTCATCCGCCCGCCCGGCACGCGCACCCGCACCACCCAGCCATCGCCCGATTCCATCGGCCGCAGCGCGCCGGNGCACCAGCCTTTCACCTCAAAGCTCATCGCCCCGCCTCCAATGCCATGGCGATGGAGTTCCGCCGTGTCACCCACAGCCCCGCCTCGGCCAGCCGTCGGAACAGGTCCTCCATCGCCGCCAGCGCGCCCGGATTCTCGCGCGACAGGAACGCCCGCACCTCGTCGCGGCCGAGCGTCGCCTCGTGGTAGAGGTCGAACAGATGCGAGGGCACGACGCCCGCCAGATGGGCAAAGGCCGCCAGATGTTCCAGCGTCGCCGCGATCTCGGCGCCGCCGCGGAAGCCATGGGCCATCATGCCGCTAACCCAGCCCGGATTGGCGGCGCGGGCGCGCACCACGCGGGCGATTTCCTCGGTCAGCGTCCGCGCGCGGGGGCTGTCGGCCCTGGTGATGTCCAGATGATAAAGCGCCGCCTTGCCCGTCAGCACCCGCGCTGCCGCTGCCACGCCCGCCTCGTGCGCGGCATAGTCGGCGGCCAACAGCAGGTCGCTTTCGCCCAGGTCCTGCGCATGGACAAAGGCATCGGCGGCCTTCACCCGCGCCTCGATGCCCTTGCGATCCGGGCGCGCGGCGCCATCCGCGCCTATGGCGAAGGACGAGGCCGCGAGCCAGGCCTCACCCGCCGCCGCCCGCGCTTCGTCGGTGAATTCGTCCAGAGCGCTGCCCATGCCCAGCCCATAGGAACCGGGGCGCGGCCCGAACACCCGCGCTTCGCGGGCGGTATAGGNGTTTTCGCTGCCCTCCCAGTCGCGTGCGGCCAGCGCCTCGGCCCCCGCCTCGAACAGTTGCGCGAGGCCAGGGAAGATGTCGCGGAAGAGGCCCGAGACGCGCAGGGTCACGTCGATGCGTGGGCGGCCCAGCTCGGCGGGCGGGATCACGGTGAAGCCCGAGACCCGACCCGAGCCCTCGTCCCACTGCGGGCAAAGCCCCGCCAGATGCAGCGCCATGGCGAAATCCTCGCCCGCGGTGCGCATCGTGGCCGAGCCCCAAAGATCGACGATCAACCCCTTCGGCCAGTCGCCCTGGTCCTGCAGATGCCGGCGCAACAGTTCCTCGGCCATCTTCACGCCCTGGGCATGGGCGCCCCTGGTCGGCACGGCGCGCGGATCGACGGCAAAGAGGTTGCGCCCGGTGGGCAGCACGTCGTTCCGCCCGCGGTGCGGCGACCCCGCCGGGCCGGGCGTGACCCTGCGGCCCGCCAGCGCGGCCATCAGCCCGGCACGTTCCTCGGTCGCGCATTGCCCCCGGCCAAAGACATGCAGCCCCTCGCCGTACTGGCTTTCCTTCAGGTCACAGACAAAGCGGTCGATGCGGGTGATCGCCTCGGCGGTCGAGGCGCCCGCTGGCAGGCCCAGGTCTTCCTCGACACCGGAGGCCCGCGCCTCGGCCCGGATATCGGCGATCAGCCGGTCACGCCGGGCCGGGTCCAGCCCGTCGGCGGTGGAATATTCGTCCAGAAGCCGCTCCAGCCCCGCCAACCCTTGGGGCAGGCTGGCCTGCGCCATCGGCGGCGGCAAATGGCCTATCGTGACGGCGCCGATGCGCCGCTTGGCCTGTGCCGCCTCGCCAGGGTCGTTGACGATGAACGGGTAGATCACCGGCGTAGCCCCGATCAGCGCCTCGGGCCAGCAGGCGGGCCCAAGCGCCACCGACTTGCCCGGCAGCCATTCCAGCGTGCCATGCGCGCCCATGTGGATGAGGGCGTCGANTCCTCGCTGGCGCAGCCAGAGGTAGAAGGCGACATAGGCGTGCCGGGGCACGCGGCTCAGGTCGTGATACTCCGCCTCCCGCCCGGCCGTGTCGCCCCGTTCCGGTTGCAGCGCCACAAGCACCTTGCCCGAGCGGATCGCCGCAAAACGGAAGGCGCCGTCGGTGACGGAGGGTCGTCCTCGGGCGCCCCAGGCGGTCTGGAGTTGCATTTGCAGGGCTTCGGGAAGGGTGGCGAGGGCCTGCTTGTAGTGCTCGACCGGCCAAAGGGCGCCCTGCGGCATCGACGCCGGGGTTTCACACCCCCGTCCATCGGTTTCTTGAACCGATGGCGAAACCGATGAACGGCCCTGTGGAGTATTTTCGCAAAGAAGAAGCAGCGAGAGTTGTTTGGCGAGATCGTCGATCGGCGCGCAGTCGTGCCCCGTCGCCGCGAGGTCGGCCAGCAGCGCCTCGGTCGAGGCCAGCGCGTCCAGACCCACGGCATGAGCGAGGTTATGCGCCCGGCCGGGATAGGTGGACAGGATCACCGCCAGCCGCTTGTCCTGAGGTGCCCGCGTGGCCAGCCTGCGATGCGCCGCGATGCGGTCCAGCGCGGCGGCCAGGCGCTCGGCATCGGGACGGTGGGCAAAGCGGCTGAACTGCAGGTCGGGGTCGCGTTTGCCGGGCGACTTGTGGCTGATCAGCCCGGCGAAGAGGCGCCCGTCCACCTCGGGCAGCACCACATGCATGGCCAGGTCGGCAGGCGACAGGCCGCGGTCTGACTCCATCCAGTCGCGGCGGCGCGCGGTGGACAGCGCCACCTGGAACACCGGGCAGTCCCACCCGTCGAAGGGCGTGGCGCCATCCTCGCCCTTGGCCGAAAAGGCGGTGGCGTTGACGATAAGCTCGGGCGCGCGGGGCAGGGCCGCGGCCAGCCAGTCGCGGAAACCGGGGCTTTTCAGCGAGGGCGCGAAGGCGCCAAGCGCGGCAAAGCCGCGGTCGCGCAGGCCGTCGATCAAGGCATCCACGGGCGCAGTATCGGCGGCGGTCAGGTAGCTGCGGTAGAAGGTCACCAGCGCGAGCGGGCCGTCGGGAACCGTGGTCACCACCCCTGCCGCCGGGTCGTAAAGCCCGAACTCGGGCACCGATTTCGCCCCCATCACCGGCCCGGCATAAAGCCCCGCCGCCAGCGCCAGCTGGGCAAGCGCCGCCTGGGCCGCCACCGCGCCCCNCGCCTCCATCAGCGCGGAAAGCCGCCGCAGGGTGGAAACCGGCAGGGTGGACAATTCGTCCAGCCGCGCATCGGNGCTACCATCGGCGGGCAGCACCGCCAGGGCAAAGCCCTGCTTCCGCGCGAGCTCGGCCAGCGTGGCAAGGCCATAGGCCCAATAGGGCTCGCCCCCGATCACCCGCACCAGCACGCCCTTCACGCCCGGCAGCGTGCGCTCGGCCCAGGTATCGACCGACAGCGGATGCTTCAGGGCGACCAGGTTCGCCAGCCGCAGCGAGGGCAGCGGCGCCGCAGCCTTCGCCCGGTGCCAGCCCGCGGCCAGCGCGCCCAGGTCGCTGTCGGAAAAGCTCAAGGCCACCAGGTCAGCGGGATCCTGACCCAGATCGAAGGGCGTCTCCGTCCCTTCCAGCCCGTGGCTTTCCCGGAAGACGACGTGCATCAGGCCCCCAGCACCGCCCGGATCGCGGCTTCGTCGATGTCGCCACNTTCCGCGATCACCACCAGCTGCGAGACACGGGGGCTGGCGCCCCAGGGCCGGTCATACTGGTGGCGCACCCGCTCGCCCACCGCCTGAACCAGCAGGCGCATCGGCTTGCCCGCCACCGCGACATGGCCCTTCACCCGCAGGATGTTCAACTCGCGTGCCAGCCGCCGCACGGCTTCGGCCAGCGCCTCGGGGTCGGCCTGCTCGGGCAGGTCCACCACCACCGAGTTGAAATCGTCGTGTTCGTGGTCGTCCATGCCGTCGTGATGCGAGGGCCGCGCCGCCAGATCGTCCTCGGCCGCCGCGTTCAGGCCCAGAAGCACGCGCGGGTCCACCGCGCCGTCGGTGACGTGCAGGATCGGCAGCTTGCGCGGCGCCTCGGCCTCGATCACCGCCCGCGCCGCGGCGAGCCCCGCCTCGCTTACCAGATCGGCCTTGGTCAGCAGAACCAGGTCGGCGCAGGCCAGCTGATCCTCGAACACTTCGCTCAGCGGCGTCTCATGGTCCACGCCGGGGTCGGCCGCGGCCTGCGCCGCCACTGCATCCACGTCCGGCGCGAACCGCCCCGCCGCCACCGCCTCGGCATCGGCCAGCGTCACCACGCCGTCCACGGTGATGCGCGACCGGATCGCTTACCAGTCGAAGGCCTTCAGGAGCGGCTTCGGCAGCGCCAGCCCCGAAGTCTCGATCAGGATGTGATCGGGCTTCAGGTCGCGCGCCAGCAGCGCCTCCATCGTCGGGATGAAGTCCTCGGCCACGGTGCAGCAGATGCAGCCGTTGGCCAGTTCCACGATGTTCTCTTCCGGGCAATTCTCGTCGGCGCAGGATTTCAGGATGTCGCCATCCACGCCCACCGTGCCGAACTCGTTCACCAGCACGGCCAGCCGCTTGCCCTGCGGGTTCTGCATCAGGTGGCGGATCAGCGTGGTCTTGCCACTGCCCAGGAAGCCGGTGATCACGGTGACGGNGGTCTTGGACAGATCGCTCATTCGGCGGCCTCCTGCGGCAAGGGNGGAACGCGGGCAATCACCCGCTTGCGAAAGATCTCNGGCCGCTCGCGCCAGGGCACCAGCCCGTCAGCCGAGGCGGCATAACGCGCCGCGCCCTCCAGAATGGCAGGCGCATCCGCCGCGCTCATGCGGCCATAGACATAGGACCAGCGGCCGGGGCTGGACAAAGCGACGGAACAGCCATGGTCGCAGGCCGACAGGCATTCGACCGGCACCACGCGCACGCCAGGCACCCCCGCGCCAAGCGCCGCATGCAGCCGCGCGCCGGGGCAGGGCTCGCCCTCGGGCACCGGCTTGCCAGCCTTGCAGGTGATGCAGACGGACAGGACCGCCACGATGCCTCCTTCACGAACGGGCAAGGGCAGCGCGGCACGACCCGCAGACCCGCCGCGGAACACCCCGTCCGCCGGTTGAAACCTCNGCGCTGGCAGGTCTCCCGGCTTGCGGAGCGGGGCAGCACCCCCGGCCCCCACCTTCCCGGCAATCCTGCCAGTGGCAACGNGGGCCTCTCCGGTCACGGTCGCGGGGGCGGCTGCGCTTCAGGAAGCGNTCGCTTCCCTGTCGCATTCCCTCTTCGCCTGCCCTAGGACAGGAACCAGCACCGCCCCTCTTGCCACGGGGGACGCCGGAGTCAAGGACAAGGAACGCCGCTATGAGTGAAGAGCCCGACACCGAAGCCGCCCCCGGCCCCGAGGCGACCGAGGCCGAGCTTGCCCGCCATGCCGCCAAGATGGCCAAGAAGAAGGCCGCGCGCGACCGCATCATGGCGACGAAGTCGGGCGAGAAGGGCCTGGTCATCGTCCATACCGGCACCGGCAAGGGCAAGTCCTCGTCGGGCTTCGGCATGATCCTGCGCTGCATCGCGCATGGCATGCCCTGCGCCGTGGTGCAGTTCATCAAGGGCGCCTGGGACACCGGCGAGCGGCGCCTTCTGACCGGGAATTTCGGCGACCTTTGCCAGTTCCACGCCATGGGTGAGGGCTTCACCTGGGAAACCCAGGACAAGACCCGCGACATCGCCGCCGCCGCCCGGGGCTGGGAGAAGGCCAAGGAGCTGATCCGCGANCCCGGGATTCGCTTTGTGCTGCTGGACGAGATCAACATCGCGCTGCGCTATGGCTATCTGGATGCGACCGAGGTTCTGGCCTTCCTGGCCGCGGAAAAGCCGCCGCTCACCCATGTCGTGCTGACTGGNCGCGGCGCGCCCGAGGCGCTGGTCGAGGCGGCGGACCTGGTGACGGAAATGACCCTGGTCAAGCACCCGTTCCGGTCCGGCATCAAGGCCCAGGCGGGCGTGGAGTTCTGAGGCCGGAAACCGTCACGGTTTCCGGGCACGATTTCCGTGACGGAAATCGTGGCGCCCGGCGGGTTGCGGGTCACGCGGCGCTGGACGGGGGCTCCGGGACGATATGTCCTGTCATTCGATGCCCCGTTGGTCAGGAGCAAGGCTTTGCGCACTCTCTGGTTTCTTTTCGGCTGCCTTGCACTGGCGCTTGGCGTGATCGGGGTCTTCCTGCCGATCATGCCGACGGCGCCCTTCATCATCCTCGCCGCGCTCTGTTTTTCGCGCTCGTCAGAGCGGCTGCACGCCTGGCTGCTGGCGCATCCGCAATTCGGGCCGATCATCCTGAACTGGCAGGACTATGGCGCCATCGCGCCCTGGGCCAAGGCGCTGTCGGTCAGCATGATGGCGGCCTCGGTCGGGATCGGCTGGGCGATGGGGCTGACGTCCGTGCTGGTGGGCGTGCATGTGTTGATCGTGGCGGCGGTCGCGGTCTTCATCCTGACCCGCCCAAGCGGCCCGCCGTAGGGGCGCCGGAAACCGGAGCGGTTTCCGGCACGATCTCTTCAGGAAATCGGGTGCCCTCACCGGGCGTCGTGCCGGGTGAGGCGGTGCAGGGGCTTGCGCAGCCCCCGCCCCGGCCAGGGCCGGGGCCCCCTGCGGAGTATTTGCCGCAAAGAAGAAGCGCAGCAGGGACAAGGGCCGGTGTGCTTTCAGGTGTCGCGAAAGGCGGCTGCCCAGTCCGTCGGCATCGGGAAGTCTTCCAGCGCCCGTGCCCGGCCCTGGGACGACATCTTGCGGGCGGTCTTGGCCACGATGTCGGCCATCTCCTCGGGGCTTCGGGTCGCGGCAAAGGGCGCCAGGTACCAGCGGATGAAGGTGAAGCAGATCACATCTTCCAGCGCCTGCACCTCGGCGTCGCGCTTCAGGCCCTCCTTGCGCAGCAGAACCCCCACGCGGTTCTGGTCCGCCTCGGGATAGCTTANCTCGGCCATGATCCCCGCCACCCGCGCGCCATGCCGCCGCCCCTGTTCCCGCCGCCACTCCAGATAGCCTACTTTGCCCTCNNGATAGGCCGCGCGGGGCAGGAGCCAGCGTTCCACATNGCTGCCCCGCGCCGCGATCTGCAGCACTTCCGAGGCCTCGGGGACCAGCCGCGCCAGTTCCGCCGTCATCCGCTCGCCATAGAGCAGGGCGGCGGGGCGGCCCTCTTCCAGCGTCGGGTCGGCGGCATTGGCGGCGTCGATCAGGGACAGGGCTGTCGCAAGGCGGGTCATCGGGGGCTCCGGTTTTCCCCGACCATCGCCGCCTCGCCGCCCCGGGTCAATGCCGCGGCTTCACCGCGCGCAGATGGGTCGGGCAATGCTCGCCCAGGTCCAGCACCGGGATCATCCTTTCCCAGATGCCGATGTTCTGATCGACGAAATCCTGCCCGACGACCCGCGCCGCCGCCACGCCGACCGGCCCGCGCAACCGCTCCAGTTCCGCCCGCGCCGTCTGGCGGTACCAGGCATTGCGGCTGATCACCTCGACATCGGTGAACCCCGCCGCCGCCATCGCGTCGCGGTAGCGGCCGGGCGAGGCCATGCCGAAGTCCAGCCNCTCGGAGGCGATGTAATCGGCCATCAACGGCGAGGGCGCATCATCATGGCCGATCAGCCAGTCCGAGGCCANGAATCGCCCGCCGGGCTTCAGTACCCGGAAGACCTCGGCCATCAGGGCGTGCTTGTCTGGGATGTGGACGATGGAATCCTNTGAAAACACCACGTCGAATGTGCCGGGCGGAAAGGGCAGGGGGCCGGGCGCGACCTTCACCAGCCCGATGCGCGGGGACAGCCCGGCACGGTTCACCAGGGCGCGGGCATGGGTCAACACCGGGTCTTCCACGTCGATCCCCGTCACGAACCCCGCGCCATGCGCCGCCACCAGCGCCACGTCGATGCCGCCCGCGCCGCAGCCGATGTCCAGCACCGAGCTGCCCGCAATGTCATGGTCGCCGATCACCCGCGCCACCTCGTCCCGCCCGCCGGNGGAAAGGAAGCCCTCGCCCCAGATGGCTTCCAGCATGGCGATCATGCGGGCGGGATAATGGTCGTCGCTCATCGTCAGACTCCGGGGCTAGCGCGGCCGGGTGCCGACCATGCTGGGGCAAAGGGAGGATCGCCGCATGGGCTGGACCGAAGGCATGGACTGGATGAACCCGCCGCCGCTGGCCGAAGAGGCGGGCGATGTGCTGCGGGTGGTGACGGGGGACGCCCATGATTTCTGGCGCCGCACCTTCTACGGCTTCGTCCACGACGATGGCCACGCGCTGCTGGCCGCAACCGAGGGCGCCTTCACTGCCGAAGTCACCTTCGAGGCCGACTGGCAGGCGCAATACGACCAGGCCGGGCTGATGCTGCGCACCGATGAAAGCCAGTGGATCAAGGCTNNTAAGATCGAGCATGTGAACGGCATGGCGCATCTGGCGGTGGTGGTGACGCTTGGCCGGTCGGACTGGAGCCAGGTGGCACTGCCCGGCCACAAAGGGCCGGTCACCCTGCGCCTGACGCGGTCGGCGGATGCGGTCTGGGTGCAGTACCGCGACGGGGCCGAGTGGAAGATGGTGCGGCTGGCGCATTACCCCGCCGACCCGCTTACGCGGGTGGGACCGATGACCTGCTCGCCCTCGCGGGCAGGACTGAAGGTGGCGTTCCGCGAGTTCCGGCTGGGGCCAGTGGACAAGCCCTACTGACCAAGAAAGAAGAGTTTTCTGCGAAAACTCTTCTCTGCGATCCTTCTGCGAAGGATCCGAATTTTCGCAGAAAATTTGTTTCTTCGAGTTTTCGCGGAAAACTCGTGCCTCCGGCATCACCCCGCAAACCCTTCCGACCGATGCACCTCGCGCCCCTTGAACAGCGTCAGCTCGACCTGGGTCTGTGATATCTCGGCCGCCGGGCAGGCGAAGATGTCGCGGTCCACCACGATGGCATCAGCCGAGAACCCCGGCCGCAGCATCCCCGTGAACCCCTCGCGCCAGCAGGCGCGGGCCGCGTTCACCGTATAGCCCTGCACGCATTCCTCGATGGTCAGCGCCTGGTCGGCGAAGAAGGGCTCCAGAGGATCGTCGTCCTGGCGCTTCTGCCGGGTGATCGCGGTCTCGATGATCTCGAACGGGTTCAGCGTCGAGACCGCCCAGTCCGAGGACAGGCACCAGTCGGCGCTTGCNNTGTCCAGCATCTTGCGGAAGGCATAGACGTCGGGCCAGCGATCCTGCCCGATCATCGCCAGCGACGGGTCGGAATAGGGCGGCTCGACGCGCGCCCACAGCGGCTGGATGTTCGCCGTCGCCAGCCCCGCCAGCCTGGCGTGATCAGCCGGGTCCAGCAGCTGCAGATGCGCCAGCTGGTGCTGCGCTTACCAGGGGCCGTTGGCGGCGCGGGCGGCTTCCAGCCCCTCGATNNGGCGGCGCGCGGCGGCGTCGCCGATGACATGAACATGGATGGCAAAGCGCGCCGCATCCAGAGCCGTCATCAGGGCGCGCGTCTGGTCGGCCCCGAACATGCAGGGCGCGTTGCCGCCCTGGGCATCGGCGTAAGGCGACAGGTTCGCGGCGGTGCGGTTCTCGTAGACGCCGTCCATGAAGAACTTGGCGGAATGGACATGGAAATCCGGCCCCGGATGTGCCTCGCGCCAGGCAGAAAGACGGGCTACGGCGGATTCCGGCGTGTCGGCTTCGGTTACCCAGGCCGTACCGGCCACGCGCAGCGNTCGGCCCTCGCGGGCGCCCCGGCCATAGATGCGCTCTTCCTGTTCGGTGATGCGGGCGTCCAGAACGCCGGTAATTCCATGCCGGTTGGCATGGGCCTGGCCAGCGCGCAGGCCTTCCATCCAGTCGTCGTCGGTCAGCTGGGGCAGGCGGTCCACCACCCGGCCGATCACCTCTTCATGCAGCATCCNCGTGGCGCGGCCCGTCGCGTCGCGGACGATATGGCCGTTGGGCGGGTCGGGCATGTCCTGCACACCCGCCATCTCGATCGCCCGGCTGTTCAGGCAGGCGTTGTGGAACGAGCTGTCATAGATCAGCACCGGCCGGTCGCTGACGGCGCGGTCCAGCACCGCGGCGGTCAGGTTGTGGTCGCCGAACACCCCGGCCTGCCAGCCCGATCCCAGCACGATGGGCATGCCCGCCTTGGCCGCCGCATGGGCGCGCAGGCAGGCGACCAGCGCCTCTTCGCTGGCGATGTCGTACAGATAGGCCGCGGTGGCTAGGTCCAGCCCGCCGGACAGCAGGTGGATATGGGCGTCCTGGAATCCCGGCAGCACCAGCCGCCCTCCGGCATTGATGCGCCGCGCCGCCGTGGGCGCCTCGCCCTGGCCAAGCGCCAGGATGCGCCCGTCGCGCATCAGCATCCAGTCCGCGGCTGGCCGCGTCGGGTCCATGGTGCGGATGCGGGCGTTGTGAAGAACGGTGTCAGTCAAGGCGCAAAGCCTCCAGTTCGGGCCAATCGGGGGCAGGCAGCACGTGGGCGGGTTCGTTCGCGTCCCGTGTCCAGCCGAAGAAGCAAAGGAAGGGGACCGCCCCAACTTTCGTGCAATGCGGGCGCAACGGGTCGTTCCAGACCGGCTGGTGCGCGGGCTTGATTACCAGTGGCTCACCCGGTCCGAAGCGCCAGCCATGCGGGCCGGTCAGCGGCGTGTAAAGCTCGGGCGCCGGGTGGTTGTGGTCGCGGTAAAGCACATGGGGCGCGATCAGGAAGATGCCGAAGTCGAAGTCCTTGGCATCAAGCGGGGCGCCATCGCCGATCAGCGAGGCAAAGGCATGGCCTTTGGCAAAAGCCGTGCCGATCTGGTCGCGCGGGTAGGCATCGTAGGTGATCCATTCCAGATGCGGCGTCGCCGCGGCAATGGCATGGGCCAGGGCGGGATGCGTCAGCGACAGGGGCGCCAGCGCGGCGGCCAGATGGTCCGAAACGACGGCATTGGCCGTGGGNNCACCAGGGGCGGATCGGGACATNNCCCGCGCCTGCGCGATGCCCGCACGCACCTCGGCCACACCGGGGCCGGGCAGGGTGGCCAGGTAGATGTCGGCCTCATCCAGCAGCCGCATCAGGGCGTCGGCAGGGGCAGGCGCCGGTAGGGGCGGCAGCCCTTCGGCCGCCAGGATCGCCGCCGGGTCCTGCCCGTCCAGCGCCGAGGCCACGCGATAGGCCTCCAGCACCGCCGCCGAAATCTCGCCCCGCCGGTACAGCGCCATCGCCGCGCCATAGCGCAGCTTACCCGATCCGGGCAGGCCGACCGGCGTGGCAAGCTGGGTCAACACCGGATCGCTCATCGCCTCACCCATTGTCCTGATAGGCCAGCCGCTCTTCGACCGCCCGCCGCCGTTCGGCGCGGTTCATCACCGTGCTTACCACCGCCACAACCACCGCCACCACCACCACGATGATCGTCGCCAGCGCGTTGATGTCGGGCGTCACGCCCAGCTTGACCTTCGACCAGATCACCAGCGGCAGCGTGGTATAGCCCGGCCCGGTGACGAAGGAGGAAATCACCACATCGTCCAGCGAGATGGTAAAGGCCAGAAGCCAGCCCGACAGGATCGCCGGAAAGATCACCGGCAGGGTGATGTCGCGCATCACCTGCCAGGGGCGGCTACCCAGATCCATCGCCGCTTCCTCGATGGCGCGGTCGGCCGACAGCATGCGCGAATGCACGATGGTCGTCACATAGACCATGGCAAAGGTGATGTGGGCCAGCGTGATGGTGGTGAAGCCACGCGCGCCGGGCCAGCCGATGTACTGCGCCATCAGGATGAACAGCATCAGCATCGAGATGCCGGTGATCACCTCGGGCATGATCAGCGGTGCATTCACCATGCCGGAAAACAGCGTCCGGCCCCGGAACTTGCGGAACCGCGCCAGCGCCACGCCTACCATGGTACCGAAGATGGTGGCAAAGGTCGCCGACAACAGCGCGATCTGCACCGACAGCACCAGCGCCGCCATCACCTGCTTGTTCTTCCACAGGGCGACATACCACTTCGTGGAAAACCCGCCCCAGACCGTCGCCAGCCTACTTTCGTTGAAGCTGAAGACCATCATCGACAGGATCGGGATGTAGAAGAAGGCAAAGCCAAAGCACAAAGCCGAAATCAGGAAGATCGGGCGCCGCTTCATGGCGTTGCCTCATCCGTGACCCGCGCGCCTTCATTGTCGGTAAGCCGTGCCTCGGCACGGGCCTGGAAGTGGGAATAGATCATTGTCGGCCCCACCATCAGCACCAGCAAGGCCACCGCCACGGTCGAGGCCATGGGCCAGTCGCGCGCCGAGGAAAACTCGTCCTGGATCACCCGCCCGATCATCGGGCTGCTNNTAGCGTCGCCCACCAGCGAGGGGATCACCAGCTCGCCCGCCGCCGGGATGAAGACCAGCATCCNCCCGGCAATGATGCCGGGAATGGACTGCGGCAGGGTGATGTCCCAGAACACGCCGAAGGGATGCGTGCCCAGGTCCATCGCCGCCTCGTCCAGCGTGGGGTCCAGCCGTTCCAGGTTGGCGTAAAGCGGCAGGATCATGAAGGGCAGGTAGGTATAGACCATCACCAGCACGACGGCGAAGTTCGAATGCATCATCGGCAGCGACTTCACCGCCCAGTCCACCGGCACCAGCCCGTTCCAGGCCGCCGTCACCAGCTTGTTGAACCAGCTGGACGATCCCATCAGCCCCATCCAGGCATAGACGCGCAGCAGGAACGAGGTCCAGAACGGCAGGATCACCAGCATCAAGAGGATGTTGCGCCAGCCGCGCGACACCCGCGTTAGGCCAAGCGCCATCGGATAGCCGATCAGCAGGCAGAAGACCGTTGCTCCCGCGGCATTGGTCAGCGAGGTCAGGAAGGCCCGGATATACAGGTCGTCGGTGAACAGCCGCCGATAGCCGGTCAGGTTCACCAGCGGGTTCTCGCCGCCAAAGCCGAAGGGCGGCGCCGTGGGCGTGCGCGTCGCCACGCTCATCGCCAGCACGATCAGGAACGGCACCAGGAAAANCAGGATCAGCCAGCCATAGGGCACGGCGATGGTCAGGTCCGACCAGCCGCGCCGGTGAAACCAGTGGGCCAGGCGGCTTTCATGCGACGGCGCGGACATCGGCCTACTCCGTCAACAGGATCGCCGAGGCTACTGAAGGACAGCCAGACCCGGTCATCCCAGTTTGCCGCCCATTCGCCGGTGCGGTGCGCATTCACGGCGTGGACCGAGATCATCGCGCCGGAGGGCAAGGTGATGCGATACAGGCTGTCCTTGCCGAAATAGGCGATGTCATGCACCTGCCCGGCAATGACATTCGGCCCCTGATGTTCGTNGCCGGGCAAGCCGGATCTTTCCGGCCGCAGCGCCACCGTCACCGCCTGGCCCACCGCCAGCCCCGGCACCGACCGCGCGTCGATGACCATGTGCAGGTNCGGCGATCTCCACCTTGCTGGTCTGGCCGTGAATCCGGCGATGCGCCCGGCGAATGTGGTGATCGACCCGATGAACCCCGCCACGAACCGGCTGGTCGGGTATTCGTAAATCTCGGTGGGGCTGCCCACCTGTTTCACCACGCCGCGGTCCATCACCGCGATGCGGTTCGACAGGGTCATCGCCTCTTCCTGGTCATGCGTGACCACGATGAAGGTCACGCCCGTCCGGTCCTGGATCGACATCAGCTCGAACTGGGTATGTTCGCGCAGCTTCTTGTCCAGCGCCGCCAAGGGCTCGTCCAGCAGCAGAAGCTTCGGCTGCCGCGCCAGCGCGCGCGCCAGCGCAACCCGCTGGCGCTGGCCGCCGGAAATCTGGTGCGGCTTGCGCTCGGCGAACTCGCCCAGCTTCACCAGATCCAGCATCTCGCGCACGCGGTCGCGGCGCTCGCCCTCGCTCATCTTCTCGTGCTTCAAGCCATAGCCCACGTTCTTCGCCACCGTCATGTGCGGGAACAGAGCATAGCTTTGAAACATCATGTGGACCGGCCGGTCCCAGGGCGGAACCTTCCCCAGGTCCTGCCCGTCCAGGAAGATGCGGCCCTCGGTCGGTTCCTCGAACCCCGCCAACATCCGCAGCAGCGTGGTCTTGCCGCAGCCCGACCCGCCCAGAAGGCCGAAAATCTCGCCCTTGCGGATATCCAGGCTGACCTTCTTCACCGCCTCGAAGCTGCCGAAGCGCTTCGAGACGCCCTCGATCCGCAGGAAGGGTTCGGCGGCCTGCGGGGCCGCCTGTGCTGCCACCGCCACCGCTCAGCTCTACTGATGTCNGGTCCAGGCACGCATCAGCTCGCGTTCCTGATCCTCGGTCTGCGGCGTCGGCGTGTACATCCGCTTCAGCGTCTCCTCATCGGGATAGATCGCCGGATCGCTCAGGATCGCCGGGTCGATGAAGGCTTTCGAGGCCGCATTGGCATTGGCATAGCCGGTGTAGTTGGTGGCCGCGGCAATGACCTCGGGCTGCATCATGAAGTCGATGAACTTGTGGGCGTTCTCGCTGTTCGGCGCATCCGCCGGAATGGCCAGCAGGTCGAACCAGGCTTNCGCGCCGGTCTTGGGCACGAAATAGGCCAGGTTCATCTCGATCCCCGCCTCGGCCGCCCGCGCCTTGGCCACGGCATAGTCGCCCGACCAGGTGTTGGCGACGCACAATTCGCCGTTCGGGAGGGTGTTCAGGTAGTTGCCGTTGTCGAAGGTGGTGATGAAGGGGCGGATCGGCTTGAACGCCTCGACCAGCTTGGCATATTCCGCAGGCCCCCCGGTGTTGGGGTCCAGCCCCAGCCAGCTCATCACCGCAAAGCCGATGTCGGTCGGGCTGTCCAGGATCGAGATGCCGCAATCCGCCAGCTTCTCGGCATNTGGCACGAAGATCGTGCCCAGGTCCGACAGATCGGCATCGGGCAGGCGTTCCTTCACCATGTCCAGGTTGAAGGTGAACCCGACCGAGCCCCACATGTAGGGCACCGAATGCAGGCTGCCCGGATCATAGCCGCCGACGATCTTCAGGATTTCCGGGTCCAGGTTCTTCCAGTTCGGCAGCTTGGCGCGGTCCAGGGTCTGGTAGATGCCCGCCTTGTTGAACTGCGGCATCGAGGCGCTTACCATCACCACCACATCGTATCCGGTGGACCCGGCCAGCATCTTGGCCTGCATTTCCTCGGCGCTGCCATAAAGGTCGTAGTTGACCTCGATACCGGTGGCGGCGGTGAAATCGGCCAGCGTCGTCTCGCCGATGTAGTCGGCCCAGTTATAGACGTTCACGCTGCCCGACTGCGCCCAGGACGGGCGAACCCAGGGCATGGCAAGCGCGCTGCCCATGGTGACAAGTGCCGTGCGACGGCTCAGTTTCATGTCGTGCTCCTGTTGTCGTTTTCCTGTCACGTTAGCGGGCAGGTTCTGACTGTCCAATCAATTCCGCATTCCTTGCCGCTACGTCCGCTTCCGCGGGCGGCTCGGGCAGGGTCATCACCGGGATCAGCGNGCGCAGGCCGTCGTGATGGCGCCGAAGCCCCCATTCCAGGTCCGACAGGTGAAAGCCCTCGAAGGCCTGCGACAGCATGGATTCGTCGGACCAGATCGACAGCTGCTGATCCTCGGCCGAGGTGTCGCGGTCGATCCGCGCCGCCAGATAGCGCGCAACGCGGGTGGCTCGGTCCTCGCCGGGCTGGCGATAGGTGCGCCCGGTCAACCGGGTGCTGCGGGCCGTCAGGGGAATGTCCTGATAGAACTGCGCGCCTTCGGGCGTGAAGGCGAAGACGGTGTTGGGGAACACCCCGTAATAGGTCCAGGCCCGGCGCAGATGCGGCGGCAGCCAGTCCTGTTCAGGCCGCAACTCGGTATACTTCTTCACCGACCAGCGCCGCGCCTACCGGTCGCTGAACTGCCCGACCGAGACATGCAGCCNCCNCGGCAGATAGATGTCGCGGTAATCGCGGCCATACAGGTCCTGCAACGACGGATGGGCAAGGGGGACGTGATAGCCCTCGTTGTCCACGTCGCGGATGGATTTCCAGTTCACCGGCAACTCGGTCGTCCAGTCCGGCACGTTCACCGGCAGCAGCCCCGCGCCACGATAGGCCGCGAAATCCGCGTCATAGGGCGCCAGCAGCTCGGCCACCTTCGGCTGCGGGCCGGGGTGAAAGCGCAGGAACAGGAAGCCGTGGAAAATCTCCAGCTCCACCGGCTTCAGCCCGAACTGCGCCTTGTCCAGGTTCGGGAAGGTGCCCGGCTGCGACACGCCGCGCAGCGAGCCGTCGGTGTTGTAGACCCAGCCATGGAACGGGCAGACCAGCGCGCCGCGGCAATGGCNCCTGCGCCCCTCGACCACCCGCGCGCCGCGATGGCGGCACAGGTTGTGGAAGGCCCGCACCACGCCATCCTGCCCCCGCATCACGATGGCGCNGTCGCCCAGCAATTCGAACCCCAGCCAGTCGCCGGGCGCCGGAATGTCGTTCACATGCCCCGCCACCTGCCAATGCGTCAGGAACAGGTTGTGCTTTTCCAGCTCGAACAGGGCAGGGGAGTGATAGGTCCAGGCTTACAGGCCGCTTCTGTCCCAGTCATTGGGGATCGGCAGCGATGTCATCGGATAGTCGTTCATGGCGCCCCCTCCATCTCGGCCAGCACCCATTGGTGGAACCGCGCGATGTCGAACTCCTGCGGCATCAGCTTACCGCGGTCATGCGCGGGCGAGCGCAATCCGCGCTGGTTCATCTCGGCGGCGTCGCCGTCCTGTTCCAGCACGATCTTGGCAAAGGCCGCGACCTCAGCCGCATCAAACCCCGGCTGCGCCAGAGTCTCGGGGGCAAAATGCCATTCCGCGATCAGCCGCGTCGTCTCCGGCCCCGTGGGTTCCAGCCGCACCGAGCGGACATAATCCACATGCGCCACCACGAACATCGTCGGATAGACGGTGACGAAGTTATAGCCGTTCTGGCGTTCCTCGGGCGTCAGGCCGGGGAAGACCGGCCCGCAGGGCGCGCCGGTCATGGTCCAGCTTTCCGCCCCCGGTTTCAGGTTCGGCCGCTGCGGCTGGTCCGGCGTCCAGCCCGGTGCCTCCGATGCCGACATGATACCCTTGGCATAGAGCGGAACCATGTCGCACAGTTCCGGGTGGATGCCGGGGCAGTGCAGGCATTCGTTGTAGTTTTCCCAGAACACCTTCCAGTTGCACGCCAGATCGCGCACATGGCGATGGCCGGTGACAAGACTGTCCATCGGCCAGTTCTTCAGAAAGTCCAGCCCCATGTCGGGCAGCAGCGGGCGCGGATTGGCGTCAAGGTTCAGGAACACGAACCCCGCCCAGACCGTCACCGACACCGGACGCAGCCCGTTGTCTTCCTTGCGGAAATCCGCGGTCGGCGTGGCATGGGCGACCGAGACCAGCCGCCCGTCCTTCGCCGCATAGGCCCAGGCGTGGTACGGGCAGGTGATAAGTTTCCCCATCTCCCGCTCCTGCGCACAGAGTTCCGCCCCCGGTGGCGACAGGTGTTGTGAAAGGCCGTCACGGTACCCGAGGCATCCCGGCACAAAATCACCGGCGCCACCCCACCTGCACCGGGCGCATGGTCCCCGGCGCCAGATCGGCCAGCCGCCCCATGCACACCCAGTTCCGCGACCAGATCGTCGCCTGTTCCTGCGCGTACCAGCTTTGCGTCACATAGGCATTGCGCGGCAGTGTTTCCGGGCAATGGTCCAGAAGCGGGCTTTCAGGCGGGCGGTGTTCGCTCATCAGAACCTCCCCGGCGGGGTGGCGCGCTTGCGGTCAGTNNTGAAGAACGGCCGCTCGACCATCGTCACCGGCAGCATCAGCTTGACATATTGCAGCTCGCGCAGGGCGTAGATTTCCACCCACAGGTTGCCGCCCTCGACGAATTTCCGCTCCACATGGGCCAGCGCCAGGTTGCGCTTGGTGGTGGGCGACCAGGCGGCGGCGGTGATGAAGCCACGGTATTCTTGTTNGTGGTACAGAAGCGAGCCCTCGGCGCTGACATTGCCCTCGATGTCCAGCCCGACCAGCGCCCATTTCGACGACCCGAGTCCCTCTCGGCCAACAGCGCGCTTGCCGGTGAAATGCCCCTTGGTCCAGTCGATCATCCAGTCCAGCCCCATTTNCCAGGGAGACCGCACGCGGTNCTCGCGCACCGCCTGATGGGCGGGCACGAAATCCATGTTGGTGATGATGAACCCGGCCTCGATCCGCGCCAGGTTCAGCGCATTGGTGCCGATGGGCCGGATGCCTTNGAGGCGCTTGGCCTGAAACAGCCGGTCCCACAGCTTCAACGNCCAGCCCGGCGCGATCCACAGCTCATAGCCAAGATCGCCGGTGAACCCGGTGCGCGAGACCGTCAGCGTACCGCCCTCGAAGTCGAAGGACGCCATGCGGAAGGGCTTGAGGTTCCAGACCGGAAAGCCCGCCGCCTCCAGCACGGCGGCGGTGCAGGGGCCCTGCAGGGACAGCGCCGCGATATCCTCGGTTTCCTCGGTGATCGTCACATCGAAGCCAAAGGCGGAATCTTCCAGCCAGGGCAGGTGCCGTTCCTGACAGCAGATGCGGTAATCCTGCGGGCCAAGGCGGAACAGCGTGCCGTCATCCACCAGCTTGCCCGCATCGTCGCACCAGACGGTGTAATGCACCCCGCCCACCGACAGCTTGGCGGCATTGCGCACCGTCAGCCGGTTCAGATATCNCGCCGCCTCCGGCCCGGTGATGCGGTACTTCACCATCGGACACAGGTCATAGACCGAGGCCGCGTTGCGGATGGCGGTGTATTCCATCGCCTCGTCGTCATAGACCAGCGCGGTGGTATAGCCCGCCCAATGCCCCCAGTCGTTCAGCTTGTTCGCCGCGGCCGTCCGCGGGTGGAACGGCGTCTGCAACAGCGGCGTGCGGAAATGCGTCTTGGCCAGGGGTTTCATGCCCGCACCTCGCGGATGATGCGCTCGGCGGCATTCCAGCCCGCCGCGCCGGAAATGCCGCCGCCCGGATGGCTGCTTACCGAGGCAAGCCACAGGCCGGGCAGGGGCGTCTGATACTGCGCGATGCCCGGCACCGGCCGCAGGAACAGCATCTGTTCCACCGCCAGCTCGCCATGGTGCCAGTTGCCGCCTACCATGCCAAAGCGCTCCTCGATTTCCCAGGGCATCAGGAACTCCACATGGGCGATGCTGTCCCGCAGGCCGGGCGCGTGGTCTTCCAGCACCGCCAGCGTGTTCTCCAGCATCGAGGCCTCGCCGCCGCCCGGTCCTTCGGATCATGCGGCGCAAACTGCACCACCGCCGACAGCACATGCCCGCCTTCGGGCGCATGACCCGCCTCGAAGGCCGAGGGGATGACGACCTCCATCACCGGCTTGTCAGGCACAGCCCCGTATTTCACCGGGTTGAACGCCAGTTCCACCGCGTTCAGCGTGGGCGCCAGCACCAGCCGCGTGCGCAGGTCGGCACCGCGGAAATCGGGCGCGGCCGTCAGCGCCAGATGCAGCTTGGCCGCAGCCCCCGCGATTTCTGGTGGCGCACATCGTTGATCAGCCCGGTATCCAGATGCCGCGGCCCGGCCAGCTGCAAGAGCGTGGTCTTGGGGCTGATCGCCGAAACGACCACCCCGGCGTGCATCACCTCGCCGCCTGACAACCGCACGCCCGCCACCTGCTCGGCCTCGAACACCAGGCCTTCCACCCGCGCGTCGCGCAGCACCGTCACGCCCCTGGCCGCCACCGCCTTCGCCATCGCCTCGGCAGCCGAACCCATGCCGCCGCGCGCCCAGGCCAGCGCCGCCTTCTGCCCGTTCACCTCGCCCGCCAGCCGGTTCAGCAGCAGGATCAGCGAGTTGGGCGAGCGCGGCCCCATCCAGGCACCAAGTGTCGCGTCAAACCCCAGCACCGCTTTCAGCCGGTCGTCGGTCAACTCGTCCTGCGCCACGTCCCAGATGTTGATCAGGATCATGCGCAGGAATTCGCGGAACTGGTCTTTCCCAGCATCCGCACCCCCAGGCCCAGCTTCGCCAGCTTGGCCCAGTCGTTGCCGCCCTTCGCCGACAGCCGCGGCGGGGCAGGGCCTTGAACGGCTCCAGCACACCGGCAAAGGCCATCAGCTGCGCCCGCAGCGCCTCCCAGGCCAGCCGGTCCTCGGCGCTGACATCCCCGGTCAACCGCGCGCCATAGGCACCTTCCATCACCAGATGGTCGCCCGTGCCCGACACCGCCGTTGTGGCGATGGGCAACAGGCTCAACCCTGCGCCGACAGGTCCATGCCCTTCGACACCCGCGCATCCAGCAGGTTCACCAGATGCGCCAGCCCCGGCGCGGGTAGCCCGGCGCGAACTCCCACCCCGCCGCGCCGCCACCCAGGGCGCCCGAGGCCTCCAGCACGGTCACCTTGCGCCCCGATCCGGCCAGCCGGAAGGCGCAGGCAAGGCCGCTCGTGCCCCCGCCAATCACGATCACATCAGAGGACGGCATAGGCTTCACTCATGTCTTTCTGGGGCGCGTGCATGTCGCGCAGGATTTCCGCCGCCGCATTGCGCCCCGGCGCGCCCATCANCCCGCCACCGGGGTGGGTGGACGACCCACAGATCCACAAGTCCTTGATCGGGCTTCGGTATTGCGCATAGCCCGGCACCGGCCGGTTGAACAGAAGCTGGTCAAAGGTCAGCTCGCCCTGGAAGATGTTGCCCTCGGTCAGCCCGACCTCGGCCTCCAGCTCGCGCGGGGTGCGCACCTCGACATGCAGGATCGAGTNCCTGAACCCCGGCGCATAGCGCTCGATCTGGTCGATGCAGGTCTTGCCGAACGCATCGCGGTCCGCATCCGTCCACTCACCGCCCTCGATCTTGGGCGGCGCATATTGCACGAAGCATGACATGAAATGCTTGCCCGGCGGGGTCATCGTCGGGTCGATCATCGTCGGGATCATCATGTCCTGGAACGGATCGGCGCTGAAATGCCCGGCCTTCCAGTCGTCATAGGCGCGTTCCATCTTCTCGATGGAATCGGTGAAATGCAGGTCGCCCCGGATGTTCGGCGCGCCCTCCGGCAGGGCCGGGAAATGCGGCGCCCGGTCCAGCGCGATGTTCAGCTTGCCCGAGGAGCCCCGGATCTTGAACGCCTTCACCCGCTTGACGAAGGACGAGGGCAATTCCCTTTCATCCACATGTTTCAGGAAGGTCCGCTTCACATCCATGTTGGACACGATGCGCTTGCCCCTGATCTCGTCGCCATTGGCCAGCGCCACGCCCACGGCGCGGCCGTCCTTCACCAGGATCTGCTCCACGCCCGACCCGGTGCGGATCTCGCCGCCCTTGTCCTTCAGGCTGGCGGCCAGCGCCCTGGTGATCGACCCCATGCCGCCCCGGGCAAAGCCCCAGGCGCCGACGTTGCCATCCACGTCGCCCATGTAGTGATGCAACAGCACATAGGCCGACCCCGGCGACATCGGCCCAAGCGCGGTGCCGATGATGGCCGAAACCGCAAGGTAGGCCTTGATCACCGGATGCTCGAAATAGCCGTCCAGGAAATCGCTGATCGACATGGTCCAGAAACGGATGGTGTCCTCCATCTGCCGCTNCGACATGCCGAACAACTGCTTGCCCAGCCAGGCCAGTTCCGAAATGTCGCGCGGGCGAAAGCTGGATGGATCGGCTTACGTGCGCAGCAGGGTGGGGCGGATGAACCGGCAATGCCGCAGCACATCGCGCGAATAGCGGTCATAGGCTTCGGCATCGCGCTTCGAATGGCGGGCGAATTCCCGGCGGTTCGCGTCATGGTCGCGGAACATGCCCAGATAATCGCCGCCCTCCATGAACACCGCGCCGCCCTCATAGGGCAGCACCTGCAACCCGTATTTCGGCAGTTCCAGATCGCGCATGATCTCGGGCCGGAACAGGGACGAGACATAGGAACAGTTGGAATAGGTGAAGCCCGGATACAGCTCGCGCGATACCGCCGCGCCGCCGATCCAGTCGTTCTNTTCCACCACGCAGACCTTCAGCCCCGCCCGTGCCAGATAGCAGGCCGCAACAAGGCCATTGTGCCCCGCGCCCAGGATCACCGCATCATAGGTCATTCCGCTGCCGTATCCTCGAAATGCTGCAAGGTCAGGTCCACTGCCGTTTCCACCGCCTTCAGCGTGTCGGTCAGGCAGGTCTCGTCCAGCCCATGCGCCTCGCACATGAACCAGGGCTCGCGGCTGTCGGGTTCGCAGATCACGCCCAGATCGTGCAGGTAATAGGCCATCTGGTCGTAGAACGAATAATCCGAAGTCTTCCAGGCGCGGTAGTTGTCCGGCGGCGTCTCGGCAAAGAACAGGCCGAACATCGAGGGATGCCCGGTGTAGGAATGCACGATCTTGCGCGCGTTCAGGATTTCGGAAATCCCCGCCTTCAGCCGCTCGCCGTAATTGGCCAGGGTTTCCAGCGCCGCTGTCTCATCCAGAATCCGCAGGCATTCCTCGGCCGCCGCCAGCGAAACCGAATGGGCGGTATATGTCCCGCCATGCGAGGCCCCGCCATAGCGGAAGGTCCGCATCACCTCTTCCCGCCCCGCCACGACCGAGATCGGATAGCCGCTCGCCACCGCCTTGGCGAAGGTGGTGATATCCGGCGTCACGCCCATGATGCCCTGGATACCGCCCTTGCCCACGCGGAAGCCCGACTTCACCTCGTCGATGATCAGCATCACGCCGTGCTTGGTGCAGAGCTCCCGCGCCAGCTGCACATAGGCCGCCTGCGCCATGATCGAACAGCAATTGCCCTGGATCGGCTCGATCAGCATGGCGGCGAATGTGTCGCCATGGCGGGCGAACATGTCTTCCAGCCGCTGGAAATCGTTCATCGGCGTGATGTGCGCCAGCTTCTTCACCGTCTGGGGAATGCCCTTGCCATAGGGCACCAGTTCCGGGTCGGTGTTCGACCCCAGATCCCATTCCTCCATGTTCGACATCCACATCGCGGCATCGAACAGCCCGTGATAGCCGCCCTCGACCAGCAGGTAGGATTCGCGCCCGGTATAAGCCCGCGCCAGCCGCAGCGCGGCCATCACCGCTTCGGTGCCCGAGTTGGAAAACCGCACCAGTCTCCGCCGCGGCACCATCTTGGAAATGCGGTCCGCCACGATCAGCTCGCGTTCGGTCGACAGGGCAAAGACCCCGCCCACCTCCATGCCCTTGCGCGCCGCCTCGTCCACGCGGTCATCGGCATAGCCCAGGATCGCCGGGCCATAGCCCAGCCGGTAATCGACATAATTGTTGCCGTCGATATCCCAGGTCCGCCCGCCCTTGCCGTGATGCACATAGATCGTCCGGTCGTCGCCCCAGTAGCGGAAGGTCGATGACACCCCGAGCGGCAGCCGCTTCACGGCGCGCTGGAACTGGGCGTTGGACTTCGAAAGGTCGCGGTGCGGGATGGGCATTGCCATGTCAGGTCCTCCTGGACACAGGGTCGCAGGATTTTGACTGGCCTGTCAATCAGGTTTTCGCTGGCCCTTCCCAACGTCACCGATTACGCTACATGAAGGGGCGATTGCAGGGACAGGACCGCCATGGCCATTGCCGAGACCACCGAAAAGACCGACGCCCCGCCCCGCAAGGCCAGCCGCGAGGCCCGCCGCACCCAGCTGATCGAGGCGACGATCGAGGTCCTGGCCTCCAAGGGCTATTCCTGCATGACGCTGACCGACGTGGCGAAGCTCGCGGGCCTCAGCCACGGCCTGGTGAACTTCCACTTCGAGACCAAGGAAAAGCTGCTGGCGGAAACGCTGCGCTATCTTTCGGACGAATACCGCGANAACTGGATGGCCGCGCTGGCGGCAGCAGGNGCAGGGGCTACTGAAAAGCTGCACGCCATCCTGGCCTCCGACTTCGCCCCGGCGATCTGCACCCCGGCCCGTCTTGCCGCCTGGTGCAGCTTCTGGGGCGAGGCGCAGAGCCAACCGATGTACCAGGAAACCTGCGGCGCCAAGGACCTGGACTATGACGCGCATCTGGTCGCGCTTTGCACCGAGATCTGCGCCGAAGGCGGCTACGCCTGCAACCCGGTCCGCGCCGCGCGCATCCTGCGTCTGGCGACCGAAGGCTGCTGGCTGGACCTGATGACGATGGTCACACCCTATTCCCAGGCCGAGGCGCAGGCCACCGTGATGACCGCCGCCGCCGCCTTCTTCCCGCAGCATTTCACCGAAACCGGCGTCCGCCGCCCGGCCTGACCCTTGTCATATGGAGCCGCCGCAAGAGCGGCGGCACGCTTTGTGTCGCCTTCGCGGGCGAAGGGCCCGCGAAGGCTCCGGTTTGCGCTCCGCGCGGGAGTATTTGGGCAAAGAAGAAACCGGCTTCTTCTTTGCGGAAATACTCTCGGGGAATTGGCCGCAGGCCAAGGGGGCTGAAGGCCCCCGCGCGCTCAGCCGCCAAGCGCGATGGTGGTCGCCACCAGCGCCGATCCGACCAGCGGCACCGCCAGGCTCATGCGCCAGCCGCCGCCCATCTCGCGGTCCAGAGCCAGCCCTATGGCGAAGAGGCTGGCCACCGCGATGGCATTCGACCAGCGCATCGCGACGTGAAGCTGGTCGAAGATCAGGAAGGGCAGCACCGGCGGAAAGGTCGCCGCCACCACCAGCGCAAAGATCGCCACCGCGGCCTGAAGGTCGGCCGCCGACACGCCGCTGAACGGCGGCACGGCCGTCTCGTGAGCCAGTGTCACCAGCCGGTCCAACTCTGTGTCCGACAGCGCCGCCCCGGTCGCCCCCGGCAAGGCATCGCGCAGAATCTCGTGCGCGGTCTGGCGCGGCGCGGCGCAGTTCGATGCCAAGCGCCCGCGNNCCCGGTTGCGTTCGGTGATGCCGGTCAGCACCGACATCACCCCGTCCACCAGCCCCCAGGCGATGTTGCAGCCAAGCGCAGCAAACAGCACTGACCGCACCGAGGCGCCGCTGGCCACCGCCACCGACATGGTGCCGGTGAAGGTCAGCGCCATCAGCAACCCGAACATGATCTCGCTCANGTGGCTGATCGGGTCCAGGATCGGCGTGCGCCCGGCCACCTCAGCGCCCGGTCAGCCAGTTGCCCAGGCGCCCCAGCTTCGACGGCGGTCCGCGGTGGCGCGCCTCGCTGCGGTCGGCCGCGTTCAACAGCGCATACATGCCATGCACCCCCAGCCAGCGGAACGGCTCGGGCTCCCAGCCCTTCACGCGGCGGTTCACCCAGGGCAGGGCGGTCAGCTCCGTCCGCTTGCCAAGCGCCAGGTCGGCCAGCGTCCGCCCCGACAGGTTCGAGGTGGAAACGCCCACCCCGACATATCCCCNCGCCCAGCCGATGCCGGTGGCCGCGTCCAGCCCCACCGTCGCACACCAGTCGCGCGGCACGCCCAGCACGCCGCACCAGGCATGGTCCACGCGGAACCGCCGCGTTTCCGGGAAATGCGTATGCAGGATGCCGACCAGCCGCCGGATCGTCTCGCCATCCGGCGCGCCGTTGGTGTCCAGGTTCGAGCCATAGAGATAGGGCACCCNCCGCGCCCCCACGGTGATCCGCCCCTCGCGCGTGCGCTGGCAATAGCAATAGGCATTGGCGAAATCGCCCAGGATTTCATGGCCCTTCCAGCCGATCTTCGCCCAGACCTCGTCGGGCAGCGGCTCGGTGGCGATCTGCGCGGAATTGAGCGGCAGCCATTCCCGCTTCAACTCGGGAAGCCNCGCCGTGAAGCCTTCGGTGCAGCGCAGGATCACCGGCGCCTTCACCACGCCCTTGGCCGTGGTCACGCGCCCCTTTTCGAAGTCGGTCACCGCCGTGCCCTCGCAGATGCGCACGCCCAGGCCTTCGACCACCCGCGCCAGTCCCCGCACCAGCTTGGTAAGCTGCACCCGCGCCACATTGGTCACGATCATGCCGCCCAGGGTGCCGGGGATCGCCACCCGCGCCACGGCCTCGGCCGCGCCGATCTCGAAGACGCGGTCCTCTTCGCCCCAGCCCTGCCGGTGCTTCACTTCCGCCGAAAGCCGCTGCAACTGCGCGGGGTTCACCGCCACCATCATTTCGTCGGTGCGCAGGATGTCGGCGTCGATGCCCTCCGCCTCGGCCACGCGGATCACCTCGTCCACCGTGCCGTTCATCGCCCGCACCATCCCCCGCACCGCCTCGCGCGACGAAGTCGCCATGTACCGCTCGTGGTTCCAGGCAAAGCNCCCGGTCAGCCAGCCGCCATTGCGCCCCGAGGCGCCGAAGCTNNAAGCGAATTCCTTCTCCAGCACGATCACGTTCAGCGAAGGATCGGCCTTCTTCAGGTAGTAGGCCGTCCAAAGCCCCGAATAGCCCGCCCCGATGATCGCCACATCGGCGCTCGTATCGCCGTCCAGCGGCGGGCGGCGGGTCGCGGGCAGGCCGATGTCGGCATACCAGAAGGATACATCCCCAACGCGCATGGGCTCGCTCATCGTGTCACCTTTTGTCTTACCGGCACCAGAAACCAGCCCCACCGGCAAGGCGCAAGCCTGCCCGCGCCATCCATGCCGCAAACCCGTCGCGCATGGGCGGCCTTGTCCCTATGCTGGGCAGGAAGGTGCCCCCATGATCCAGACCCTCGGCCATCTCCTGCCCTATGCGCTGCCCGTGGCGCTGTCACCCTGCCGGTCATCGCCGCGCTGATGCTGGTGCTGTCACAGCCCGGCCCGCGCGGCGGACTGGCCTTCCTCGCCGGGCGGCTTCTGGCGCTTGGCCTTGCCACGGCGCTGGCGACGGGACTTGCCGAAACCCTGCACGACCGCGCCGGAGCCGATGTGCCGCGCGTCTGGCTGCGCCTTGGCCTGGGCCTCGCGCTTGCCGTGCTGGCGCTGCGCAGCCTGCTCCGCCCCGCACCGGCCGATGCGCCGCTGCCCGGCTGGCTGGTCGCGCTGGAAACCGCCACGCCTGCCGCCGCCCTGCGCCTTGGCGCTTGTCACCCTTGCCAACCCGAAGGAACTGGCCTTCCTCCTGGCCGCTTACCTTGCCATCGGCGCCCAGATGCCCGGCCTGCCGCCCTCGCCGCGCTGGCCCTGGCCTTTGCGCTCATGGCAGGCTCGGGCGTCGCGCTGCCGGTACTGGCCGCCCTGATCGGCGGCCCGGCCATGCGCCAGCGGCTTGTCCCCTTGCGCGATGCGCTCGTGGCGCATCGCGGCATCGTCATGGGGCTGGTGCTGGCCTTCATCGCCGCGCTGCTGATCGGCGATGCGATCTCCAGCCTGGGGTCATGACGCGCCTGCCGTCTCGCCGTGGTTCCAGCCCGCCGCCAGGTCGTCCTGGCGGAACAGCGTCACGCCTACCGCGCGGAACCGTGTGCTGTCGCCGCCGCTGGCAAAGCGCGTCACCCGCACCAGCCCGGCCTCGTGCTCGATCAGGTTGAAGTCGTTTTCCTCGCCCCGCAGCCGCGCCGACAGCGTGGTGCCCGCCTGCACGCACAACATCCGCCGCCCGCCCTCGCGCAGTGCATGGGGCGCCGCGGCCCAGGCGTGCAGATGGCCGCACAGGATCACATCCGCCCCGGCGGCTGCCAGAGCCTCGCTGGCCCGGCGCGCCCNCCGCATCGGCGCCTTGCCCGAGGCCGCAGGCGTGTCCAGCGGATGGTGCATCGCCACCACGCGCAGGGCCCCCGNGCGGGCGGCGCGCAGGTCGGCGCAGGCCCGCGCCAGCGATGCGCGCCGCACCCGCCCGCGCTGCCAGGCGAAAGGATCGGCGGTATCCATGCCGATCACGCATAGCCCCGCCAAAGTGGCGCGCGGCTCCGTCTCGCGGCTGATGAACCGCCACCAGCACGCCAGCGGCCGGAACAGCCGCGCCAGGGGGTNGTGCAGCGGCAGGTCATGGTTGCCCGGCACGCACAGCACCGGCCCCGGCAGGGCCGCGATCAGCGCCGCCGCCTCGGCAAACTNCGCTCTCCCCGCGCGCTGCGTCAGATCGCCCGAGATCACCGTCACATCCGCCCGCAACTCCTGCGCGATCTGCACCAATGCCGCGGTTAACCCCGGCCGCACGCGGCCGAAATGCAGGTCCGACAGATGCAGAAGCCGCGCCATACCCTCAGCTTTCGCCCGTTACACCAGCACGGACAGCGCGCCCTCCAGATAGCGGAACCGGAACGGCGCCGTCATCTTCTCGCGCTCGCCGTCGCGCGCGATGGTGCGGCGCGGCGCCCGGGTAGCGATCTCGATGTCCCGCCCGCCCTCCAGCGTGAAATCGCGGTAGGGCCGGGCGGTGCGCAGCGCCATCTTCACGGCAAAGCCCAGAAGCTGCCAGCGCCGCAGCTCCGGCGCCATGTAGACCGCGAACTGCCCCTGGCGGATCAGCTCCACCCCGTCGGTCAGCCCGTATTGCTCCAGCTGAAAGGCATTGTGCGCCACAAAGACCACCGGGCTGCGCAGATGGTCCGTCCGCCCGTCGATGGTCACGCGCAGCTGGCTTGGCCGGTCATAGGTGGCCAGCGTGCGCAGCGCCGACCAATAGGCCGCCAGCCGTGACCGGCCCCATCGCGCATAGGCCGCCTCGCGCTGTTCCAGCAGCGCGGGATAAAGCCCGAGGCTCGCGTTGTTCAGGAACAGCTTGCCATTCACCTCGCCTACCGAAACCGCGCGTTCTTCGGCCGTGATCAGCGCTTCGGCGGCCTCGGATGCCGTCTGCGGCAGGCCCAGGCTGCGCGCGAAGAAATTGAACGTGCCAAGCGGCAGGATGCCAAGGGCAATGCCGCTGCCGGCGATCTCGGTCGCCACGGTGCAGATCGTGCCATCGCCGCCCGCCGCGATGATCGTGGCAAACCCCTCGGCCCGCGCCCTTGCGCCGCCGTTTAAGATCTGCGCGCCGTGGCGGATCAGCCGCACCTCGGGGCGCAACCCGGCCGCCCNGAGCGGCGCCACCAGATCCTCGATCCGCCGCGCCGCCTTCTTGCCCGATCCGGCATTGGCCAGCACGCAAACAGGTTCCCGCACATCGCCTCCGCCAGGTCTTCCTGGCCCGACCGGCGGTCAGCCCGCCGGACCCCGGGCCCCCTGCGCAGGTAATGCCTGTTTCCGCCGGGACAAGCCCGCCAGTCCCGCGCCAGCGCGTCCAGATGGCCGTGCAGTGCCTCCACGGCCAGTTCGGCCGAAATCAGCGCCCCTCGGACTGCGCCCCGCCATGTCCCGCCGTCGCCACCCCCGCCAGGATCGCCCGCGGATCGAACCGCCAGCCCGCCTCGTCATCGGGCAAGGCGGGGCAATCAGCCCCGCGCCGTCTCCGCCACCCGGGGCACCGGGCCGCACGTCGCATCCGGATCTCCATCCGAAAACCCGATGCCGGTCATATCCCGGCAGGCCCCCAACGCATCCGGCGTGCAGTTCAGCGGGCAGCGAGACTTCCGCCCGGTCGGTCGTGACAAAGCCGGCGGAACACCGTCGGTCAGGCCAGGTCAGGCCGCACCGCCCCGCAAGGCGTTTGATGAAATTGCCGCGCTCATCAGCCTTGCGGCTTTCCTCGCGAGAAAAGCCGCAAGGCTTGCCGAGCGCCTCAGAAGAACGCCTGCAACCCCGTCACCGCCCGGCCCAGGATCAGCGCATGCACGTCATGCGTGCCCTCATAGGTGTTCACCGTCTCCAGGTTCACCATGTGGCGCATCACCTGGAAATCCTCCTGGATGCCGTTGCCGCCATGCATGTCGCGCGCCCACCGCGCGATCTCCAGCGCCTTGCCGCAGTTGTTGCGCTTGATCACCGAAATCATTTCGGGCGCCGCATTGGCTTCGTCCATCAGCTTACNCACCCGCAGCGCAGCCTGCAACCCCAGTGAAATCTCGGTCAGCATGTTGGCCAGCTTCAGCTGATACAGCTGCGTCTGCGCCAAGGGCCTACCAAACTGCTTGCGGTCCAGCCCATAGCCCCGCGCGGCATGCATGCAGAACTCGGCCGCGCCCATCACGCCCCAGGCGATGCCATAGCGCGCCCGGTTCAAACAGCCGAACGGCCNCTTCAGCCCCTCGACATTGGGCAGCAGGGCGTCTTCGCCCACTTCCACATTGTCCAGCACGATCTCGCCGGTGATCGAGGCGCGAAGCGACAGCTTGCCCCCGACCTTCGGCGCCGAGAGCCCCTTGGTGCCCTTCTCCAGCACGAAGCCCTTGATCTTGCCGCCATGCGCTTCCGACTTCGCCCAGACAACAAAGACATCCGCGATGGGCGCGTTGGAAATCCACATCTTCGCGCCGTTCAGCACATAGCCGCCCGCGGTCTTCTTCGCCGTGGTCTTCATGCNCATGGGGTCCGACCCCGCATCCGGCTCGGTCAGGCCAAAGCAGCCGATCCATTCGCCGGTGGCCAGCTTCGGCAGGTACTTCTTGCGCTGCTCCTCGGTGCCATAGGCATAGATCGGATACATCACCAGGCTGGATTGCACCGACATCATGCTGCGATAGCCGCTGTCCACCCGCTCCACTTNCCGGGCAATCAGGCCATAGGCCACATAGGACGACCCCAGCCCGCCGTATTCCTCGGGGATGGTGGCGCCCAGAAGACCCATCTCGCCCATCTCGGCAAAGATCGCCGGATCGGTCTTTCNCTCGCGATAGGCCGCGATCACCCGCGGTTGCAGCTTTTCCTGCGCATAGGCGCGGGCCGCATCGCGCAGCATGCGCTCTTCCTCGGTCAGTTGGTCGTTCAGCCGGAACGGGTCTTCCCAGTCGAAGCGACCCAGATCGGNGGCATCCTTGGGCTTCAGCTTGGTCATGTCTCTCACTCCGCAACGGGTCGCCATTGCCGCGCATGTTGCACGGAACAGCTGAAGGCGCTATCGACTTCTTCTCCAGGGGTTGATGAGCTTTCCTCATGATCTCGCCGCGCCGCCTCTTGCCCTCCACCCCCGCGCTTCTGGCGCTGGAGGCGCTGGATCGCCTCGGCACCGCCTCTGCCGCCGCAGCCGAGCTGAACCTGACCCAGGGCGCGATCTCGCGCCAGTTGCAGGCGCTTGAAGGCCAGTTGGGCATNTCCCTTGCCCGGCGCGAGAAGCAGCGCCTGATCCTGACCCCCGCTGCGCAGGATTACGCAGCCGAAATCCGCGCCGCGTTGACCCAGATCGCCCGCGCCAGCCAGCGGCTGACGCAGAACCCGGACGGAGGGCGCCTCGCGCTCGCCATCCTGCCCGCCTTCGGTGTCCACTGGCTTGCCCCGCGTCTCGCCGATTTCGCCGCGCGCCAGCCGCAGGTGACGCTCACCCTCTCCACCCGCCTGCGCCCCTTCGATTTCGCGGAGGAGGATTTCGATGCCGCCATCCATTTCGGCCGCGCCGACTGGCCGGGGCCGATCACNCTGCACCTTCTGGCCGAGGATGTGCAGGCCGTGGCGGCGCCCTCGCTTCTTGACCCCCTGCCGCAGGCCCCGGCAGACCTGCTCGCCCGCCCGCTTCTCCAGATCGAAAGCCGCCTCGGCGCCTGGAGCCGCTGGTTCCAGGCGCATGGCCTGCCCGGACAGCGCGTCACCGGCATGGTCTTCGACCAGTTCGCCACGATGAAGGAAGCCGCGGTCCACGGCCTTGGCATCGCCCTCCTGCCCAGCTTCCTGATCGAAGCCGAACTCGCCTCCGGCCGCCTTCTGCCTACNTGGGGCGGCCTGGTGCCGGGGCAGGGCAGCTATTGGCTGGTCTGGCCCGAGGGACGCCCCACCCGCCCGCCGCTCGCCGCCTTCCGCGACTGGCTGTCGGTGCAGACGGCCTGACATGCCCCTCCCGTGTCCACAGCCCGAGCCGCCTCGGCGCGCTCGGCATTTCGGGAATTTGGAGACTGTTGACTTGGCAAACTGAAGCGGCCTAGCGTCGAAGCAAATCAAGGTTTCGGATTTCGAAGCGGGAGGCATTGGATGCGTAGGTCGCTTCTATTGGTTTTTCCGGCCCTCTTCGGTCTTGTTCCAGCTTTCCCGATCGTGGTTCATTCGGAAGACTGTGGTGGGCTGGTCTCGGGTTATAACAAGGCGGTTGATCGTATGAATTCCGCCTGTCAGCAGGGAGACAACTCCGCCTGCTGGAACGCCGCAGCGCGGCTGCAGGAATTGGGCAGCGCCTTCTTTACGGCACGTCTTGCCTGGACAGGGAGGATAAGACAAACGTCTCCTATACGTTGAACAAGATCGCCGCCTATCAGTTGGATCGGTGCAGAATGATCCGGGTCAGCCGTGGAACCAGACCGGCGCCTGTCCTGCTTAAGACGATCCAGCAGGGCGCGGTCTGCGTCTTGCCCTGAGCCCGCCCTGAAGAATGCCAAGACGCGCGGGGGCGCCACGACAATCGGATTGACCTCGCCGCCAGATGCTTCGGTGGCCTGACCTGCGCAGACTGAACTCCACACCCCGTTTGATGCCCCCGCGCTGACAGCCCCAGAGCCGCATCGGCGCGTCTCGGCTTCGCGCGCCGCCCTCCGCAACTGACTGTCGGCGCAGACGGCCTGCTCCCCGGCGCCCGACCGGCCTCCCCATCCCCCGCGCGACCCTCCCTCTCCCCTCGGGGGAGGGGCCGGGGTGAGGGCCGCCACCCCCGCCCGCCTCGGGCCGCTTCGCCCGCCGACGTCGGGCAATCGTTAAGTCCAAGTTAATCTGCGCGCGTAACGCATTGTAATCATTCAAACCATAACGGCGTCCGAGCTCGGACGCCCCCGCCGGGCGCGGGCCACGGCCCGTCGGATTCCGGCTGTCCGAATCCGCCGTCCCGGTTAGGATCGCCCCAGCCAAGGAGACCCCGATGCTTCGCACCCTCGCCGCCACCTGGCCCCTGCTTCTGGGCCTCATGCTCCTGATGGTCGGCAACGGCGTGCAGGGCTCGCTCCTCGGCATCCGGGGCGCGCTGGAGGGCTTCACCACCTTCCAGCTCTCGGTGGTCATGTCGGCCTATTTCGGCGGCTTCCTTGGCGGCTCCCGCCTCGCNCCCCGCCTGATCCGCCGCGTCGGCCACGTCCGGGTCTTCGCGGCCCTGGGCTCGATGATCTCGGCCATCCTGGTCCTTTACCCCCTGGCGGTGGACTGGATCTCCTGGTCGTTCCTCCGGGTCGTGATCGGCTTCTGCTTCGCTATCTATGTGACCACCGAAAGCTGGCTGAACGCCATGGCCACGAACGAAACCCGCGGCCAGGCCCTGTCGGCCTACATGATCGTCCAGATGCTGGGCATCATCGCGAGCCAGGCCCTGTTCGGCCTGGGCGACCCCGAGGGCTTTGCCCTGTTCATCATCCCCTCGGTCCTCGTCTCGCTGGCCTTCATGCCGCTCTTGCTGGCCGACCTGCTTACCCCGGCCTTCGAAGATACCCGCCCCATGCCCTTCCGCCGCCTCTTCCGCATCTCGCCNCTCGGCTGCGCTAACATGCTGCTGACCGGCGGCATCTTCTCGGCCATGTTCGGCATGGCCTCGGTCTGGGGCGCCATGCGGGCGCTGACTGTGGGCCAGATCGCGGGCTTCGTGGCCGCGCTCTATGTCGGCGGGCTGGTGTTCCAGTATCCGGTCGGCTGGCTCTCCGACCGCATCGACCGCCGCCGCCTGATCCTGGCGGTCTCGGCCCTGGGTGCTTGCGTCATGGCGTTGGCCTTCGCCATCAAGCTGCCCTATCCCGCGCTCCTCGGCGTAGCGGCGGTGCTGGGCGGCATGATCAANCCGCTTTACTCCCTGCTGATCGCCCATACCAATGACTTCCTCGGTCGCGAGGAAATGGCCGCCGCCTCGTCGGGCATGCTGTTCCTGAACGGCTTCGGCGCGGTCTTCGGCCCGCTGGTCGCNGGCGGNGTCATGCACCTGGTCGGCTCGCCCGGCTACTTCCTGTTCATCGGTCTGCTCTTCGCCGCACTGGTTAGCTATACCTTCTGGCGCATGCGCAAGCGCGTGGCGGCGGTCGAGACCGGGGGATATGCCGGGCTGGCGCCGCTGGCCCAGACCGTGGCGGTGGAGGCGGTCCTGCATCTGCCCGCCCATCCCGCCAATCGGGAGGACAAAGCCGCGTAACCGTTGCCCCGCGGGTTTTCCTGCCACGGTAGGCCGGTGCAGCCGGGAGGACGACCGTGGCGGGACCGATCGAGGTACTGGATTTCTGGCTGGGCGAGATCGGCCCCGAGGTTGGTATGCCGGGGGACGAGATCGACGGCCTGTGCCGCGACCAGTTCCTGGAGGTCTGGCAGGCGGCGAACGAGGGCCATCTGGATCACTGGATCGACGGTAGGCGGGCGCGCTGGCCTATCTGGTGGTGACAGACCAGTTTCCCCGCAACATCCACCGCGGCTCGGCCCTGGCCTTTGCCACCGACATCCGTGCCCGCGCCGCCGCCCGCCGCGCGCTGGACGAGGGATGGGACCAGAAGGTGCCAGAGCCGGAACGGCAGTTCTTCTATCTGCCCTTCGAACATTCCGAAGACATCAAGGATCAGGACCTTTGCGTCCGGCTGATGGAAGAGCGCCTGCCAACCGAGCCGCTGAACCTGCTGCATGCCCGCGCCCACCGCGAGATCATCCGCCGGTTTGGCCGCTTTCCCTTTCGCAATGAGGCGCTTGGCCGGGAGAGCACCGCCGAGGAGGTGACCTTCCTTGCGGAAGGGGGTTACGGCGCGATTGTGAGAGCGCTAACATCCTGAGCCATGCGCCTGATGCATGGGCCTGCGGCGTGTCCCGTGTTGCTTGGGGTTGGGCGGTAGTTTAAGGGTAAACCACTTTCGGTGAGGAGGAAAGCATGGCTGCCAGGGAATTCGACGTCGTGGTGATCGGGGCGGGGCCGGGCGGCTATGTTGCCGCGATCCGGGCCGCGCAACTGGGCAAGAACGTCGCGATTGTCGAGCGCGAGCATCTGGGCGGCATCTGCCTGAACTGGGGCTGCATCCCGACCAAGGCGCTGCTGCGGTCGGCCGAGGTGTTCCACCTGATGCACCGCGCCAAGGAATTCGGCCTGACGGCCACGGGCATCGGCTATGACCTGCTGGCCGTGGTGGCGCGGTCGCGGGCGGTGGCCAAGCAGCTGTCCTCGGGCATCGGCCACCTGATGAAGAAGAACAAGATCACCGTGGTGATGGGCGAGGCCACGCTGCCCGCCAAGGGCCGTGTCAGCGTGAAGACCGACAAGGGCACCGAAGAGCTGACCGCGAAGGCGATCATCCTGGCCACCGGCGCGCGGGCCCGCGAACTGCCGGGGCTGGAGGCGGATGGCGACCTCGTCTGGTCCTACAAGCACGCGCTGGTGGCCAAGCGGATGCCCAAGAAACTGCTGGTCATTGGCTCGGGTGCCATCGGCATCGAATTCGCCAGCTTCTTCAACACGCTCGGCGCCGATGTGACGGTGGTCGAGGTGATGGACCGCATCCTGCCGGTGGAAGACGCCGAGATTTCCGCCTTTGCGAAGAAGAGCTTCGTGAAGCAGGGCATGAAGATCCTGGAAAAGGCGGCCGTGAAGAAGCTGGACCGCAAGCCCGGAGTCGGCGTGACCGCGCATGTCGAGACGGGCGGCAAGGTCGAGACGATGGAGTTCGACACGGTGATCTCCGCCGTGGGCATCGTCGGCAATGTCGAGAACCTGGGGCTGGAAGCCCTGGGCGTGAAGATCGACCGCACCCATGTGGTGACGGACGAATACTGCCGTACCGGGGTGGAGGGGCTTTATGCCATCGGCGACATCGCCGGGGCGCCGTGGCTGGCGCACAAGGCCAGCCATGAAGGCGTGATGGTGGCCGAACTGATCGTAGGCGGGCATCCGCATGCGATCAAGCCGAATTCCATCGCCGGATGCACCTATTGCCACCCGCAGGTGGCGAGCGTGGGCCTGACCGAAGCCAAGGCCAAGGAGGCNCACTATGCGGTGAAGGTCGGGCGCTTNCCCTTCATCGGCAACGGCAAGGCGATTGCCATGGGCGAGGCCGAGGGCATGGTGAAGACCGTGTTCGACGCCAAGACTGGCGAATTGCTGGGCGCACACATGATCGGGGCGGAAGTGACCGAGATGATCCAGGGCTATGTCGTCGGTCGCACGCTGGAGACGACCGAGGCCGAGCTGATGGAAACGGTCTTCCCGCATCCGACCATGTCCGAAATGATGCATGAGGCAGTGCTGGACGCCTACGGCCGGGCGCTGCATATCTGAACGCAGAACGATCTTTCTGCGAAAGATCAGGGGCGCTGCCCCCTCGCGCCTTTGGCGCTCACCCCTGGGGTATTTGGGCCAAGATGAAGGGGTTTCATGCGCGCGGCTTTGACCGTTCTGGCGATCTGGGCCGCAGGCTTGGGCGCGGCGGCGCAGTTCGGCAAGATTTCCGTGCTGTATGACGTGCTTGCGGCGGCCTATCCCGGCCATGACGGGGTGGGCATCGCGCTGATGGTGTCGGTCGTGGGGCTGGTGGGGCTGGTGTTCGGCACCACCGCCGCATCCTGGTGACACGGATCGGGCCGCGCCGGGCGATGCTGGCGGCGCTGGTGCTCGGGGCAGCGGTCAGCGCGGTGCAGTCTCTGTTCCCGCCCTTTGGCGTGATGATGGCCAGCCGCGTTCTGAAGGCGCCTCGCATCTGGCGATTGTCGTGGTGGGGCCGACGGCGATTGCCGCCGTGGCGTCACCGGCGCGGCAGGGGCTGGCGCTGTCCTTGTGGTCGACCTTCTTTGGCCTGACCTATGCCGTGCTGTTTGCCGTGGCGCCCCCGCTGGTGGCGGTGGCCGGGCCGTCGGCGCTGTTTCTGGCGCATGCCACTGGATGCTGGTCATGGCGGCGGTTCTGTTCGTGCTGATGCCGCGCGATCCGGCGCAGGCACCATCGGTGCCGGGCGGCTGGCTGCGGCGGCATCTGGAGATCTATGCCTCGCCCCGCATCGCCGCACCGGCGACAGGATTCGTCTGCTACACGGTAACCTATGTCGCGCTGCTGACGCTTCTGCCGGGGGCGGTTGTCCCCGGTTGGGGGCAGGCGGTTGGCGTGGCGATGCCGCTGGTGTCCATTGCTGTGTCGCTCAGCCTGGGCGTCTGGCTTCTGGGCCGGGTGCCAGCCGTGCGCGTGGTGCAGGCGGGCTTTGCCGCAGCGCTGGTGGGCGGGGTCGTGTTGGTGCTGGGTTGGGGGCAGGGGCCAGTCGAACTGACCGGCGCGCTGATGCTGTCAGGCGCGCTTGGCCTGGTTCAGGGCGCGAGCTTTGCCGCCATCCCGCAGCTGAACGCCAGCGCCGCCGACCGGGCGCCTGGGCGCCATCGCCCAACTGGGCAATCTGGGCACCACCACCGGCACGCCGCTGCTGGCGCTGTTGCTGGTTCAGGCCGGTCTGACCGGCCTCGCGCTGTTCATATTGGGCTTTTCCGCGCTTGGCATCGCCATCCACGCGGTGCAGGCCCGGCGCAGGGCGCTTAGCGGCTGACCGCGCCGCCGCCGTGGACCCAGTCGCCCAGGCCGCCGAGGTTGTAGACCTCGCCATAGCCCAGGCGTTGCAGCAGTTGCGAGCCCATGCCCGACCGCGCGCCCGAGGCACAGTACAACGCCACCGCCTTCGACGGATCCAGCCGCTTGTCGTGGTCCGGGTGTTTGGGGTCGGCGCGCATGGCCAGCAGCGAGACCGGAATGTTGATGGCGCCCTTGGCCATGCCCGAAGCGCGGACCTCGCCGGTTTCGCGGACATCGACCAGAACCAGCTCACCACGGGACAGGCGGTCGGCGGCCTCCTTGACGGTCAGGCGGGCAGCGGGGGCAGAGGGGCGAAGGAAATTGAACATGGCGTGTTTCCTGGGAGGGCTGGATTGCGTCGATTATATATGCAGCAATAGGAATATGTAAAGAGCCCTCCGACGCGGCGTCATGTCGAGGCACCAGAGGCGGCACTCTGCCTCCGCAGGGGATCGTCGGGCGGTTCCCTGCGAATGTTCATGACTTGTTCACTATTTCCAGTTGGAGACTCACCCCGGATGACCTATCTGTGGTGCGCTGACCGGGGGCGCGACATGGCGGAACAGAAGTTCATCGAAGTGCGCGGCGCGCGCGAACACAATCTGAAGGGCGTGGACCTCGACATCCCGCGCGATCAGTTCGTGGTGATCACCGGGCTCAGCGGCTCGGGCAAGTCGTCGCTGGCCTTCGACACGATCTATGCGGAAGGCCAGCGCCGCTATGTCGAATCGCTGTCGGCCTATGCCCGGCAGTTCCTCGACATGATGGGCAAGCCGGATGTCGACCACATCTCGGGCCTCAGCCCGGCAATTTCCATCGAACAGAAGACCACCTCGAAGAACCCGCGCTCGACCGTCGGCACCGTGACCGAGATTTACGACTACCTGCGCCTGTTGTTCGCCCGCGTTGGCACGCCCTATTCNGTTACCACCGGCCTGCCCATCGAGGCGATGCAGGTGCAGGACATGGTGGATGCGGTGATGCGCATGGCCGAGGGCACGCGCGCCTACCTGCTGGCGCCCATCGTCCGCGACCGGAAGGGCGAGTACAAGAAAGAGTTCCTGGAACTGCGCAAGCAGGGTTTCCAGCGCGTCAAGGTGAACGGCGCCTTCCACGATCTGGACGACCCGCCCACGCTGGACAAGAAGTTCCGCCACAACATCGACGTGGTGGTGGACCGCATCGTGGTGCGCGAGGGGCTGGAAACGCGGCTGGCCGACAGCTTCCGCACGGCGCTGAACCTGGCCGATGGCATCGCGATAATCGAAACCGCGCCATCGGAAGGCGAAGGCGAGCGCATCACCTATTCCGAGAACTTCGCCTGCCCGGTTTCGGGCTTCACCATCCCGGAAATCGAACCGCGGTTGTTCTCGTTCAACGCCCCCTTCGGCGCCTGCCCGGCCTGCGACGGGTTGGGGGTGGAACTGTTCTTCGACGAACGGCTGATCGTTCCCGACCAGAACCTGACGCTGCTGCAGGGCGCCGTCGCGCCCTGGTCGAAATCGAAGAGCCCCTATTTCACCCAGACGGTCGAAGCGCTGGCCAAGCACTATGGCTTTGACAAGAAGAAGAAGTGGAAGGACCTGCCCGAACAGGTGCAGCAGCTGTTCCTTTATGGCTCCAAGGGGCAGGAGATCGAGTTCCGCTATGACGAGGGCGGGCGCATCTATCAGGTTTCGCGGGTGTTCGAAGGCGTCATCCCCAACATGGAGCGCCGCTACCGCGAAACGGANTCCGCCTGGTCGCGCGAGGAGATGGAGCGCTATCAGAACAACCGCGCCTGCGGCACCTGCCACGGCTACCGGCTGAAGCCCGAGGCGCTGGCGGTGAAGATCGCTTGCCTGCACATCGGCCAGGTGGTGCAGATGTCGATCAAGGAGGCCTTCGCCTGGGTCGGCACGGTGCCGGACAGCCTGACCAACCAGAAGAACGAGATCGCCCGTGCCATCCTGAAGGAAATCCGCGAACGCCTTGGNATCCTTGTGAATGTCGGCCTCGACTACCTGACGATGAGCCGCAATGCCGGTACGCTGTCGGGCGGCGAAAGCCAGCGCATCCGGCTGGCCAGCCAGATCGGCTCGGGCCTGACCGGGGTGCTGTATGTGCTGGACGAACCCTCCATCGGCCTGCACCAACGCGACAACGACCGGCTTCTGACCACGCTGAAGGGCCTGCGCGACCAGGGCAATTCGGTGCTGGTGGTGGAGCATGACGAGGATGCGATCCGCGAGGCGGATTATGTCTTCGACATGGGGCCGGGCGCCGGGGTGCATGGCGGGCAGGTCGTGGCCAAGGGCACGCCGGCCGAGATCGCCGCCGATCCCGCCAGCCTGACCGGCCAGTATCTTTCCGGCGCGCGCGAGATCGCGGTGCCGCGCGAGAGGCGGAAGGGGAACGGGAAAAAGCTTTCGGTGGTAAAGGCTTCCGGCAACAACCTGAAGAACGTGACCGCCGANTTTCCCCTGGGCAAGTTCGTTTGCGTGACCGGCGTGTCGGGCGGTGGCAAGTCGACGCTGACCATCGAGACCCTGTTCAAGACCGCCGCTATGCGCCTGAACGGCGCGCACGAGACGCCNGCGCCCTGCGAGACGATCAAGGGCTTCGAACATCTCGACAAGGTCATCGACATCGACCAGCGGCCCATCGGCCGGACGCCGCGGTCCAATCCGGCCACCTATACCGGGGCCTTCACGCCGATCCGCGACTGGTTCGCCGGCCTGCCCGAAGCCAAGGCCCGCGGCTACCAGCCCGGCCGCTTCAGTTTCAACGTGAANGGGGGCCGCTGCGAGGCTTGCCAGGGCGACGGCGTCATCAAGATCGAGATGCACTTCCTGCCCGATGTCTATGTCACCTGCGAGACCTGCAAGGGACACCGCTACAACCGCGAGACGCTGGAAATCAAGTTCAAGGGCAAGAGCATAGCGGATGTTCTTGAGATGACCTGTGAAGATGCGCANGGACTCTTCGCCGCCGTGCCGGCGATCCGCGAGAAGATGGATGCGCTCTGCCAAGTGGGGCTGGGCTACATCAAGGTGGGCCAGCAGGCGACGACGCTGTCGGGCGGCGAGGCGCAGCGGGTGAAGCTGTCGAAGGAGTTGTCGCGGCGGGCGACGGGGCGGACGCTGTATATCCTGGACGAGCCGACGACGGGCCTGCATTTCGAAGACGTGCGCAAGCTGCTGGAAGTGCTGCACGAGCTGGTCGAGCAGGGGAATACGGTGGTGGTGATCGAACACAACCTGGATGTCATCAAGACTGCCGACTGGATCATCGACATCGGGCCCGAAGGCGGGGACGGCGGGGGCGAGATCGTGGCGACGGGCACGCCGGAAGAGGTGGCCGCGAACGAGCGCAGCCATACCGGGCGCTATCTGAAGGACATGCTGAAGGCGCGGCGGGTGGCGGCGGAATGATCGCTGCGACCTTCCGGCTGTTCATGGTGCTGACCGGCGCGGTGGCGGCGGGGGTGACGCTGTTCTGGTTCTGGCTGGCGGTCGGGGTCCACCTGAACGGCTGGACGCTGCGGGTGGCGCAGCTGGCCATCGGCGCGGCGGGCTTTGCGGCGCTGGCGTTTGTGGCCGGGTTCCATTGGCAGCGGCTCTTTGCGCTGGCGATCGCGGGCATCCTGTTGGGGCAGCTATGGTGGGCTTCGTGCCGGTGCCGCACGAGGCGNGACTGGGCGCCGGAACTGGCGCATGGGGTGACGGCTGTCTGGAATGCCGACGGGACGGTGACGCTGGAGAATGTGCGGAACTTCGACTGGACCTCGGTGGAGACCTTTGTGCCGCACTGGGAAAGCCGGACGGTGGACCCCAAGCGGGTGAAGTCGGTCGATGTGTTCACCTCGGTCTGGGGCAACCCGCTTATCGCCCATACCATGCTGTCCTTCGGCTTCGAGGACGGGCAGCACGTGGTGTTCTCCTCGGAGATCCGGCGGCGGGAGGGGCAGGTCTATTCCACGCTTGGCGGCTTTGTCCGGGAGTTTCCGCTGATCCTCATCGCGGCGGACGAGCGGGATGTGATCCACCTGCGGACGGACCAGCGGCGGGAGACTGTGTCGCTGTACCCGCTGACCCTGACGGCGGGGCAGAGGGAGGCGCTGTTCCGNGGGTTCGTGGACTTTGGCAACGGGCTGGCGGAGAGCCCGCGGTGGTACAATACCCTGACCGAGAACTGTACCACGGTGCCCTTCCGGATTGTCCGGCATCTGGGCGACAGGGTGCCGCTGGACTGGCGCATCCTGGCCTCGGGGCGGCTGTGGGAATACCTGCATGACCGGGTGCTGGCGCCGGGGATGAGCCCGGCGGAGATCCAGGAAAGNGCGCGGCTGCCGGTGTTCGGGCCGCTGCATGATGGCGCCGCCTATTCGGCGGCGATCCGGCAGGCCTGGGGGGGAGTAGCGTCCGAGCTCGGACGCTTGGTCGAGCCTTGCAATATCAATGGCTTGCGCGTCCGAATTAACTTGGACTTAAGAATTGCCCTCACCCCGACCCTCCCCCAGAGGGGAGGGAGTCCGTCGCGCCCGGCGGCTGAGGTCAGGACTTCATCGGGCAGGTCGAGAAGCCGAGCACCGAATAGAGCGGGCAGGTGCCGAAAAGGCCGGTGAAGAGCGGCACGATGCCGATGAGCTTGAGGTAATGCGCCGCGCCGGTGCCCTGGTCCATGAAGAACCAGACGAGCAGGGCGAGGCCGAGGACGATGCGCAGCACGCGGTCGATGCCGCCGACATTGGTCTTGAACATGGCTTTCTCCTTTGGCTGGAGGGCCGTGTTGGCCCCCGATGACCAGACCCTAGGCCTTTGCGGTGAGTCGGTCTGTGATCTGGTCACATATCCGCGGTGGAAAGTTTACGAAGCGCGGCGGGATCGGTCAGCCGCACCGTGCCGCNGCCGGTTTCGACCCAGCCTGCGCGCTGGAAGGCTTCCAGGCGGCGCGACACCACCTCGCGCGCCGAGCCGATGCGGGCGGCGAGGTCGGCCTGGGTGGCGGTGATCCGCCCGTCTTCGGCCAGGTCGAGCAGGGTTGCGGCCAGACGCGCCTCGACCCGGGCGAAGGCCACCCGTTCCAGGAGCCGTGTCACATCGGCCATGCGGCGGGCAAAGGAGGTGAGCACGAAGGCGCGGAAGCCGGGTTCTTCGGCCATCAGCCGGTCGAACTGGCCGCGCGGGATCAGCACGGCGCGGGCCGGTGTGGCGACGATGGCCTCGCTTAANNGATAGTCCTCGCCGCCCAGAAGGCCGAGAGTGGTCTGGATGCAGCTTTGGCCGGGGGCGACGGCATAGAGCAGGATTTCGCGGCCGGTGGGGCCAGTCAGGAAGACCTCGACCCGGCCGGAGAGCACGACGAGGAAGCCCGCGGCATGGTCGCCGGGACGGAACAGCACGGTGCCGGTGGCGAGGTCCTGCACCGGCAGGGCGGCAAGGGCGCGGCGGGCGGCGGNGGAAAGGCCGGTGATGGTGTCGTTCCACTGCATGGGCAGAGGATGCGGGGCCGGGCGGGGCTTGGCAAGGGGAGGGGCTTTGGTCGGGAGGGGCTCTTCTTCTGTTTCCGCGCCGACAAGGCGGCTGTCCAGTGGACAGCCGACCGGCGCGTTGGCGATTTGCCAGCAAATCGCCAAGGGGCTGTCAGCTTGTCCTGCACGTCTGAAGCACGGGGCGCGCCTGCCTGGGCGGGCGCGTCTCACGCGCCTGCCAAGGGGCAGCAGGCGCGGCCCGTGCGCCGGGCGCACGGGCGGTTTTGTTGAACCTGAACGCGGTGCCCGCGGCGATGGCCGCGGGCAAGACTGGCGTTGATCCGAGTCGGTCAGTCCAGCGCCTTGAAGTTCAGGCTGGCGCCCTCCTTGATGCCCGAGAACCACCGCGCGGTGACGGTCTTGGTCTTGGTGTAGAAGCGGAAGGCGTCGGGGCCATACTGGTTGAGATCGCCGAAGGCCGACTTCTTCCAGCCGCCGAAGCTGTAGTAGGACAGCGGCACCGGGATCGGGAAGTTGATGCCGACCATGCCGACGTTCACCCGGCTGGCGAAGTCGCGCGCGGTGTCACCGTCGGCGGTGAAGATCGCGGTGCCGTTGCCGTATTCGTTGTCCATCACCAGCTTCAGCGCGGCGTCGTAGGATTTCATGCGCACGGTCGAGAGCACCGGGCCGAAGATTTCCTGCTTGTAGATGTCCATGTCGGTGGTGACGTGGTCAAAGAGCGTCGGGCCGACGAAGAAGCCGTTCTCGTAGCCCTGAATCTTGATGCCGCGGCCATCGACGACCAGCTTGGCGCCCTGCTCGACCCNCGAGCCGATCAGCCCGTTGATGCGGTCACGCGCCTGGGCGGTGACGACCGGGCCGAAGTCCACATCCTCGCCGGCGGTATAGGGGCCGACCTTCAGCTTTTCGATGCGCGGGATCAGGCGTTCGATCAGCGCATCGGCGGTCTTGTCGCCGACCGGCACTGCGACCGAGATCGCCATGCAGCGTTCGCCCGCCGCGCCATAGCNCGCGCCGACCAGCGCATCCGCCGCCTTGTCCATGTCGGCGTCGGGCATGATGATCATGTGGTTCTTGGCGCCGCCGAAGCACTGGGCGCGCTTGCCGTTGCTGGCCGCGCGGCCATAGATGTACTGCGCGATGGGGGTGGAGCCGACGAAGCCCACGCCCTGGATCACCGGGTTGTCGAGGATGGCATCCACCACCTCCTTGTCGCCGTTCACCACCTGCAGCACGCCATCGGGAAGGTAGGCCTCTTGCAGCAGTTGCGCCAGCAGGAGCGAGGTCGAGGGCGTGCGTTCCGAGGGCTTCAGGATCATCGCATTGCCCGAGGCCAACGCCGGGCCCATCTTCCACAAGGGGATCATCGCCGGGAAGTTGAAGGGGGCGATGCCACNCACCACGCCAAGCGGCTGGCGCATGGAATAGATGTCGATGCCGGGACCGGCATTGTCGGTCATCTCGCCCTTCAGAAGCGCCGGGGCGCCCATGCAGACCTCGATCACTTCTAGGCCGCGCTGCACGTCGCCGCGGGCGTCGGGCAGGGTCTTGCCATGTTCGCGGCTGACGAGTTCCGCGAGCTTGTCCATGTTCTGGTTGATCAGCGCGCCGAAGGCCATCATCACGCGGGCGCGGCGCTGCGGGTTGGTGGCGGCCCAGGCGACCTGGGCCTTGGCGGCATCTTCCACCGCGGCATCCAGTTCGGCGGCGGTGGCCAGCGCCAGGCGGGCCTGAACCTCGCCGGTGGCGGGGTTCATGACATCCGTGAACCGGCCCGAAGTGCCGGGGACGAGCTTGCCGTTGAGCCAGTGACCGATGGTTTGCATGGAATCCTCCCGATGGTTGGCGGCAGGATAGGCTTGCGGAATTGCCGGAAGAAGAGGCAAGATTTCAAAGGGTTTTGCATTCCCGCAAAGGTTGGCGATGGACTGGGACGACATGCGGGTGTTTCTGGCGGTGGCGCGCGCGGAATCGCTCAGCGGCGCCGGGCGGGTGTTGAAGATCGACCCGGCCACGGTGGGGCGGCGTNNGGCGCGGCTGGAAGAGGCGGTGGGGGCACGGCTGTTTGCCAAGGGGCCGCAGGGCTATGCGCTGACGGAAGAGGGGCTGCGGCTCTTGGCCCATGCCGAGCGCGCCGAGGCGGCGATNGGAGGGGCGGCGGAGGCGGTGACGGGCGGCAGCGGTTTGACCGGGCAAATCCGGCTGGGGGCGCCGGATGGCTGCGCGAACTACCTGCTGCCGCAGGTGCTGGCGGCGATCTGCGATGCCAATCCGGGGCTGGAGGTGCAGATCGTGGCGCTGCCGCGCGTCTTCAACCTGTCGCGGCGCGAGGCGGACATGGCGATCGGCGTCAGCCTACCNGAGGCGGGGCGGCTGCGGGTGCAGAAGCTGACGGATTACCGGCTGCATTTCGCGGCCTCGCGCGACTGGCTGGCGGCGCATGGGCCGGTGGGCTCGCTGGCCGAGCTGCGGCGGCAGCGGATCGTGGGGTATATCCCCGACATGATCTTCGACAAGGAGCTGGATTACCTGTCGGGGCTGGGATTCGGCAGTGTCGCGCTGGCGTCGAATTCGGTGTCGGTGCAGCTGAACTGGCTGCGGGCGGGGGCGGGGGTGGGGATCGTGCATGACTTCGCGCTGCCCTCGGCGCCCGAGCTGGTGAAGGTGATCCCCGAGGAGGTGAGCCTGGTGCGGGCGTTCTGGCTGATCCGGCATGAGGGCGACGGGCGGGCCGAGCGGTTGTCGCGGTTTGCCGAGGTGCTGGCGGCGGGAGTGAGGAAAGAAGTGCAAAGGCTGGAGGCTTTGACTTGACAGAAAGTTGCGCGATGCGAAGACTTTGAGGGAAAGAGGGAGGTCCGCCATGCTGGTGCAACAGATTCTGAAATCGAAGGCCGACGACGGGGTGGTGACGCTGCCGCCGGGCAGCACCGTGGGACAGGCGGTGGAGCTTCTGTCCACGCGGCGCATCGGGGCGGTGGTGATTTCGCCCGATGGCAAGGCGGTGGCGGGCATCCTGTCGGAGCGCGACGTGGTGCGCGAGCTGGGGCGGCGNGGGCCACCGTGNCTGAACGACCGGGTGGATGCGATCATGACCGCGAAGATCGTGTCCTGCGGGCGGTCGGACCAGACTGACAGCGTGCTGCAGAAGATGACGGACGGGCGGTTCCGCCACATGCCGGTGATCGAGGCGGGCGAGATGGTCGGGCTGATTTCCATCGGCGACGTGGTGAAGGCGCGGCTGATGGAACTGGCAGCGGAAAAGGACGCTCTGGAGGGCATGATCAAGGGTTTCTGACGCGCTGCGCTGCGGCGATTTCCGCACTTGCATCGCGGTGCGCAATAATGTTGCGTGACAGCGGTAATGCGGCGGCAGGAGAGACCATGCGCATCGGATTGTATCCGGGGACCTTCGATCCCGTCACTCTGGGCCATATCGACATCATCCAGCGGGCGCTGGCGCTGGTGGATCGGCTGGTGATCGGGGTGGCGATCAACCGGGACAAGGGGCCGTTGTTCACGCTGGAGGAGCGGGTGGCGATGGTCGAGGCGGAATGCCGCCCGATCACCGACCGCATCGGCGGCGAGATCGTGGTTCATCCGTTCGAGAACCTGCTGATCGACTGCGCCCGCGACGTGGGCGCAGGCGTCATCATCCGCGGTCTGCGCGCCGTGGCGGATTTCGAATATGAATTCCAGATGGTCGGCATGAACCGGGCGCTGGATGCCAGCATCGAGACGGTGTTCCTGATGGCCGATGCGCGGCGGCAGGCCATTGCCTCGAAGCTGGTGAAGGAAATCGCCCGCCTGGGCGGGGACGTGTCCAAGTTCGTGACGCCGNNCATGGTCAATGCGGCGCTGCGTGAACGGTTCGGCTGAGGTTCAGTCGTAGTCGAGCGCGGTCGCCTTGCCGCGGAAGATGCGGTAGGCAAGCAGGGTGTAGCCCAGGATCACCGGCACCACGGCCAGCGCGCCCCACAGGATGATGCGCAGACTCTCCGGGGCGGCGGCGGCCTGCCAGACGGTCAGGCTGTCTGGCAGCACATAGGGCCAGAAGCTGTAGGCCATGCCGCCGAAGCCAAGGGCCAGAAGCGCCAGCGCTTACGAAGGGCGCCCAGGCGAGGTGATCGCGGGGCAGGGGCAGGCGGTCGAGCAGGCGCTTCAGCCAGAAGATCAGGGCAATGGCGAGGATCGGCAGCGGCGCAAGCAGCAGGGCGGCAGGAAGGTCCAGCCATTTGTGCCAGAGCCGCGGGCTGGCCAGGGGCGTGGCCACCGAAACCGCCGCCAGCCCCGCCACCACGCCCCAGAGGGCGCGACGCGCCCAATGCACCGCCTTCAACTGCAACAGCCCTTCGGTCTTGTGGATGAGCCAGGCGGCACCCGAAAAGCTGAAGGCGACGGGCAGGCAGATGGCGGTGAGCAGGGCGAAGGCCAGCCCGGCAGGTGCGAAGTCAAGGCCAAGTACATAAAGGCCCAGCATCGCCCCCTGCTGCTGGCCAGCAGGCTGCCCAGGAAGAAGGCGCGGTCCCACAGGGGCTTGTTTCCGGCAGGCGCCTTGGCGCGGAATTCGAAGGCGACCCCGCGCAGGATCAGCCCGATCAGCATGGCCACGACCAGCGGATAAAGCGCGGTCAGGATCGCGGCATTGGCCTCTGGAAAGGCCACCAGCAACAGGCCGACGGCCAGCACAAGCCAGGTTTCGTTGCCGTCCCAGAACGGGCCGATGGCGCCGATCATGCGGTCGCGTTCCTCGGGATCGGCAAAGGGGAAGAGAAGGCCCACGCCAAGGTCGAAGCCGTCGAGCATGGCATAAAGCAGGATCGCCACGCCCAGAAGGACGGCAAAGATCACGGGCAGGGCCCAGGCGGCATCGGCGGTCATGGCTGTTCCACGGGCAGGGGTGGCTCGGCTGGGCGCGAGGCCTGCGCGCCCGACCGGGCCAGATGGAAGACGACCTGGACATAGGCGGCAAGCAGCAGCGCATAGACGGCAAGATAGGCGATCAGACTGCCCAGCATCATGCCGCNTGCCATGGCTACCACGGCATCGGCGGTCTTGAGCACGCCCGAGACCAGCCAGGGCTGGCGGCCGACCTCGGTGACGTACCAGCNCACGAGCGTGGCGACCCAGCCGGAAAAGGTCATGGCGGCCAGGGCCTGAAGATAGCGCCGGGGCAGNNCGCGCCCACCGCGGCGCCACAGGAGCCAGGCCCCCGCCCAGGCTGTCAGCAGCATCAGCACGCCCATGCCGACCATCACGCGGAAGCCGAAGAAGGGAACGGCGACGGGCGGGTGCAGAACCTCGCCTTCGGCCGTCACGAACTCGTCGAGGCCCGGCACCACACCGTTCCAGCTGTGGGTGAGGATCAGCGAGGCGCCGTGGGGAATGGAGATTTCCCACAGGTTGCGGCGCAGGGCTTCGTCGGGCCAGGCGAACAGGATCAGCGGCCTGTCGGGGCCGGTCTGCCAGTTCGCCTCGATCGCCGCGATCTTCTGGGGCTGGTGGTGCAGGGTGTTCAGGCCGTGGCTGTCACCGACCTTCATCTGTATCGGGATGGCGATGGCGGCGAGGATCAGGCCGGTGCGCAGGGCAGATGTCACCGCCTCGCCGCGGTCGCCGATCAACAGCCGGTAGGCCGAGACGCCGGCGACAAGGAAGGCCGAGGTCAGCGCCGAGGCCAGCAGCATATGCGTCAGTCGGTAGGGCAGCGAGGGGGTGAAGAGGACGGCGGCCCAGTCGGTGGCATGGGCCACGCCGTCCCGCATCTCGAACCCCGCCGGGGTCTGCATCCAGGAGTTCAGCGCGAGGATCCAGAAGGCCGAGGCGGTGGTGCCGAGCGCGACCAAGANGGTTGCGGTGACATGCGCCCAGGGTGGCACGCGGCCAGAGCCGAACAGCATGATGCCCAGGAACACGGCCTCCAGGAAGAAGGCGGTCAGCACCTCATAGGCCAGTAGCGGCCCGGCGATGTTGCCGACATGGGTCATGAAACCCGGCCAGTTGGTGCCGAACTGGAAGGACATGGTGACGCCGGAGACGACGCCCAGGCCAAAGGTCAGGGCGAAGACCTTCACCCAGAAATGATAGGCCTGCATCCATTTCGCCTGGCCGGTGGTGGCGAAGCGCAGGCGGAAGAACAGCAGAATCCAGCCCATCGACAGCGAGATCGAGGGGAAGAGGATGTGGAACGAGATGTTGGCGGCGAACTGGATGCGCGAAAGGATCAGCGGGTCCATGGCGGGCCCCGGTTCAGCGGCCCGTCGCTTCGGCGATGCCCTCGCGCACGCGGGCTTCGACGGCGGCGGTGTCGGTGCCGGGCTGGCGCAGCGCCGCTTCGGCCTCGATCAGGCGTTGCTGCAACAGGCCCTGGCGGGTTTGCAGCAGCTGGATCGCCTCTTGCGTCTCGGCGGCCAGCTCCTGGAAGCTGCGCTTGGCTTCCGGCGTGGGCCAGCGACGACGACGGCCTGGCCGTCCACCTTCAGGTCGCGGACCTTGCCGTCCATCACCGTGCATTCCACGCCGGGCCAGCGCACGATATCGGGCTGCAGGAACTTCTGGCGGTAGGTGGCGTCGAATTCCGACAGGCTGCGGCCGGTCTGCTCTTGCACCGCCGCGATGCAGGCGTTGATCGCCACGGTGTTGGCGGCGGCGGCGGTGGCGCAAAGGACAAGCGGCAGGGCGAGGATGAGGGCGCATGGCATCTCCGGGTCTTGTGCGGCCATCGGACGCGATCCGGGGCGGGCGTCAACCGCGGTGGATCAGCCGCCGGTGTGGCTCATGTGGCGGCTGACCTGGCNCGCGACGCGGTGGCGCGAATAGTCGAAATCGTGGCCCTTGGGTTTGTGCGCGATGGCGGCGCGGATGGCCTGGGTGAGCACCGCGTCATCGGTGCTGGCGCGCANGGGGGCGCGCAGGTCGGCGCGGTCTTCCTGGCCGAGGCACATGTAAAGCTCGCCCGTGCAGGTGAGGCGGACGCGGTTGCAGCTTTCGCAGAAATTGTGGGTGAGCGGCGTGATGAAGCCGATCTTCTGGCCGGTTTCCTCCAGCCGGACATAGCGGGCCGGGCCGCCGGTGCGTTCGGTCAGGTCGGTGAGGGTGAAGCGCGTGGCAAGGCGNNCGCGCAGGTCCTTCAGCGACCAGTACTGGTCCAGCCGGTCAGCCTCGCCCATGTCACCCATCGGCATGACCTCGATGAAGGTCAGGTCATGGCCCTCGCGGGCGCACCAATCGACCATGGGGAACAGCTCGTCGTCGTTCACGCCCTTCAGCGCCACGGCATTGATCTTGACGCGCAGGCCCGCGGCGCNGGCGGCCTCGATGCCGTCCAGCACCTGGGGCAGGCGGCCCCAGCGGGTGATTTCGGCGAATTTCTTCGGGTCCAGCGTGTCGAGCGAGACGTTGATGCGGCGGACGCCGAGGGCGGCGAGGTCGGGAGCGAAGCGGGTAAGCTGCGAGCCGTTGGTGGTGAGGGTGAGTTCGGACAGCGCGCCGGTGGCGAGGTGGCGCGACATGGCTTCGAAGTAGGTGAGGATGCCCTTGCGCACCAGGGGCTCGCCGCCAGTGATGCGGAGCTTGCGGACGCCGAGGCGGATGAAGGCCGAGGACAGGCGGTCGAGTTCTTCCAGCGTCAGGAGCTCGGCCTTGGGCAGGAAGGTCATGTGTTCCGTCATGCAATAGGTGCAGCGGAAATCGCAGCGGTCGGTGACCGAGACGCGCAGATAGGTGATGGCGCGGGCGAAGGGGTCGATGAGGGGCGCGGTGTCCATTGGGGAAGTTTATGCCTGTGACGGCGGGGGCAAGCCGGGCGCATGGACGGGGCGGGGGACGGGACTAAGGTGGGGGCATGAAGACTCGCGTGGCCCTTGCCTTGGTTGTTTCCCTTGCCGGTTGTGCCCAGCTGGCGCCCAAGCCGGTTGAACCCGAGCGCGCCCGTGCCATGGCTTCGCCTGCGCTTACCATCGGCGGGGCGGGGCGGACGGCCGAGGCGCTGGACACCACGACAGCGGAGGAGCGGGCGGCCGCGGTGGCGGTGCACCGCGGCCGGGCGGAACTGGGCAAGGTCTCGGTGGCGCTTGGGCCGCCGCTGAGCAGGGTTCTGGCTGAAATCGGCGCTGGTGACGGCGCCGGGAAAGGGGCGGGTGGTGACCGGGTCGGGCGCCGCGGTGGCGGTGGACCTGTTGCCGGGCACGGGTGGGGCGCTGTTGTCGCTGGCGGCCTATCGGGCGCTTGGGCTGGACCTGACGGCGCTGCCTGAGGTGACGGTTTTCGCCGAGTAAGGATGCGGAGCGGGGCAAGCCCCCGCAAGCCTTTCTCCCGTCACGGGCAGGGCCCGTGCCGGGGATGCGGGGGCGTTCCGCCCCGTCGCCGCGCAAGGCGGCTCCCCTGAGAGTATTTTCGCAAAGAAGAAGCTCAAGCGAGGAACTTGGCCGCTTCCTTGCGGGCGAAGGGTTTCAGGGTGGCGCCATGGGCGTCGAGGAAGGCGCGGGCGCGCGTGGCGCCGTGTTTGGAGAGGTCGCGGATCCACCAGGCCACGGCCTTCTGGATGAACCAGTCGCTGTCCGGCGCATAGGCGGCGCACCAGGTCAGGATGCGGTCGCGGATGGCGAGGTCGGCGGGTTTGGGGAAGTTCATCTTGGTCCAGGGCAGGGTTATCACCAGCGCGGCGCGGCGGGTCCACATGTGGGGCGAGGTGGTCCAGGTCTCGACGGTGTCGATGCGCGTGGGGTCGGCGACAAGGCGCTTCTGGCTNNAAGCGATGCAGACGTGGTCGGCGATGGCCCAGGCGTCGAAATCGGGCACCCAGGACTGGATCAGCGCCCAGGCGCGGTCGTCGGGGCGAATGCGGGCCTGGGTCAGCAGCTTGGCGGCGGCGATGCGGGCCTCGTGGATGTTGGTGTCCCACAGGGCGGCGGCGAGGTCGAGGCGGGCGTCGAGGGTCAGCTCGGCGCGCCAGGCATCGGTCAGCTCTTCGACCTGCGGCACGCGCAGGCCCAGGTAGCGGCGCGGCACCTTGTGATAGGCGGCGCTTTCGGCGGCGCGCTGCGGGTCGGCCTGGGCTTCGAGTTGGGCGAGGGCGTCTTCGGGGGTCATGACAGGTCTTCGATGCCGGTGGGCTGGCCGTCCAATGTGGTGGCGTTGCGTTCGGCCCAATAGCTGCGCAGGCCCTCGTCGCCCTTGCCCTCGGCCCAGGATTTCAGCGTCGGGCGTTCGGCGCGGAAGTCGAGGAAGGGCACCGCATAGCCGCAGGAGCTTTGCACCAGCGTGACCGAGACATCAATGATCTGGCGCGCGCCGGGCAGGTCGGGAAGGTGCGCCGCCAATGCGGGCCACTCGGCATCGCCGCGGTGGACCGCGCGGCCTGTGCCATAGGCGCGCAGGATCATCGGCTTCAGGGTCGTGGACATCCACATCAGCGTGATGCGCGGATCGGCGGCGAGTTGCGGCGCGGTTTCATTGCCCGAGCCGGTGACATTCAGCCAGAGGATGCGGGTCGGGGACAGCACGCGGAGGCTGTCCATGCCCTTGGGCGACAGGTTCACAGGCCCCCGGCAGCGGCACGGTGGCCACGAAGAACACCGGTTGCTGGGCGATGAAGGCGATATGGTCCTCGCCGAGACTGTCGAAGCGTTTGCCCATGGCATCCTCCTGATCGCGGCAGGATGGCCGGGGCGGCGGGCGGGCGCAAGGTCAGCTGCGGCGGATCACGAAGCGGATATCGGCCACCGGCAGGCCCCACCGGCTGACCACGCCGTCGTTGATGATGGTGCCGTCGGGGGCGGCGTAGATCAGGTCGCGGAAGCCGAGCCGCGTCGTGCCGTCGAGCGAGCGGAAATCGGCGGTGTAGGTCAGGCGGATCAGGCCGTCTTGCTCGATCACCTCGGCCTCGCCCACGGTATCCTCGCGCTTGCCGGTCCAGCGGCCGGGGGCGGTTTCGCGGAAGACCCAGGTCAGGCGGTCGGTCTGGCCGTCGTCGAAGACGAAATCCTCGGCCACGGTCAGGGTGCGGGCCGGGGCGGTGCCGGTGACGCGACCGTGGAGGTCTGCGGTGAAGCGGCGTTCCTCGCCGGTCAGGCGGATGCGGAAGACGCCGCGGCCCGTCGTGCGGCCTTCGAAGGCCGAGACAAGGGTCAGCGGGCCTGCGGTTTCTGCGGGCAGGCGGGGACTGGCGGCGCNAGCAAGGGCGGCGAGGCCGAGAACGAGGGCGCGGCGGTGCATGGGGGCCTCCTTCCCGACAATACGGGGGCGGAGGCGGCCCGGATCAGCCGGTCATTCGACCGTGACCGATTTTGCCAGGTTGCGCGGCTGGTCCACATCGGTGCCCTTGGCGATGGCGGTATGATAGGCCAGAAGCTGGGCGGGCACGGCGTAAAGGATCGGCGCAAAGAGCGCCGGGCATTCGGGCAGGGCGAGGCCGCGCCAGATGCCGGTGCTTACCTCGGCCAGGCNCCTGGCATCGGACAGGAGGAGGACGCGGCCGTGGCGGGCCATGACTTCCTGCATGTTGGACACGGTCTTGTCGAAGAGCCCGTCGCGCGGGGCAAGGACGATGACCGGCACCTTGTCGTCAATGAGCGCGATGGGGCCGTGCTTCAGTTCGCCCGATGCGTAACCTTCGGCGTGGATGTAGCTGATTTCCTTCAGCTTCAGCGCGCCTTCAAGCGCCAGCAGGAACATCGCGCCGCGGCCAAGGAACAGGACATCCTCGGCGCGCGAGAGGTCTTCGGCGATCTGGGCGATGTCTCTGGACAGGCCGAGCGCGTGGTTCATCAGGCCGGGCAGCGCGCGCAGGTCTTCGAGGCGGGCGGCGAGGGTGGTGGGGTCGAGGCGGCCGCGGTCGAGGCCTTNCAGGGCCAGGAGGGCCAGCACGGTCAGCTGGCAGGTGAAGGCCTTGGTCGAGGCGACGCCAACCTCGACCCCCGCCAGGATCGGCAGGGCGAGGTCGCTTTCGCGGGCGATCGAGGAGGTGGGGACGTTGATCACGGAGAGCACGCGGCCCACCTTGTCTTTCGCGTAGCGCAGCGCCGCCAGCGTGTCGGCGGTTTCGCCGGACTGGCTGACGAAAAGGGCGATGGCGGCGGGCGACAGGGGCGGCTCGCGGTAGCGGAACTCGGACGCGATGTCGATGTCGGCGGGGAGGCCCGCGATCTGTTCGAACCAGTATTTCGCGACGTGGCAGGCGTAATGCGCCGTGCCGCAGGCGACCAGGGTCAGGCGGTCGACTTTCGAGAAGTCGANGGATTCCGGCAGGTTGAGCGCGCCTTCTCGCGTGGTGTAGTGGCGCAGGGCGTCGGCGATGACCACCGGCTGTTCGGCGATTTCCTTGGCCATGAAGTGCTTGAAGCCTTNTTCGATGCGGGTGGCGTCCAGCTGGATGCGTGCCTCGGGCCGGTTGGCCAGGCGGTCTTCGGCATCGTAGATCGTGGCGCTTACGCGGGTGACCACGGCCCAGTCGCCTTCGTCGAGATAGGTGATGCGGTCGGTCATCGGCGCCAGCGCGATGGCGTCCGAGCCCACGAACATCTCGCCTCGCCNCCAGCCGATGGCGAGGGGTGAGCCGCGGCGGGCGGCGATCATCAGGTCGTCCTGGCCGTCGAACAGGAACAGCAGCGCGAAGGCGCCGTGCAGGCGCCTCAAGGTGGCGCGGGCGGCCTCGATGGGGCTGGCGCCCTGCGCGATCTCGCGTTGCAGGAGGAGCGCGACGGTTTCGGTGTCGGTCTGGGATTCCTGGATGTAGCCCGAGGCGGCGAGGTCTTCGCGCAGCTCGCGGAAGTTCTCGATGATGCCGTTGTGGACGACGGCGACGGGGCCTANCTTGTGCGGGTGGGCGTTGGTGACGGTGGCGGCGCCATGGGTGGCCCACCGGGTGTGGCCGATGCCGGATTTGCCGGGCAGGGGCTCGTGGACCAAAAGGTCCGAGAGGTTGATCAGCTTGCCCACGGCGCGGCGGCGGTCAAGCTGGTTAGCGTTGACCGTGGCGATGCNTTAAGCAGAGTCGTAGCCGCGGTATTCGAGGCGCTTCAGCGCCTCGAGGATGAGGGGCGAGACTTCGTGGTTACCCAAGACACCGACAATACCACACATTTCAGTTTTTCCCTTGTTTTCCGGCCTTTATGGCGCGAAGCCGATCCATCAGGCGAACGGCCAGACCGGGTTTGTTGTCCTGCCGGGCGCGGGCGAGCGCCAGGGCTTCGGCGGGCACGTCCTGGGTGATGACCGAGCCCGAGGCGGTCATGGCGCGGGCGCCCACCGTCACCGGGGCGACCAGCATGGTGTCGGACCCGATGAAGGCATGGGCGCCGATTTCCGTGCGGTGCTTCATCACGCCATCGTAGTTGCAGGTCACGGTGGCGCCGATGTTGGTGTGCTCGCCCACATGGGCGTCGCCAAGGTAGGTCAGGTGGCCGACCTTCACGCCTTCGTCGAGGATGGCGTTCTTGATTTCCACGAAATTGCCGACATGGACGAATTCGGCCAGTTCCGCGCCGGGGCGGAGGCGGGCGAAGGGGCCGACATCGGCGCCGCGCGAGATGTGGCAGCCTTCGAGGTGGCAGAAGGCCTTGACCTCGGCGCCGGATTCGATGGTGACGCCGGGGCCGAAATGGACATGCGGGCCGATGATGGCATCGCGGCCGATGACGGTGTCCAGCGCGAAGAACACGGTTTCGGGGCGGTGAGGGTGACGCCATTGTCGAGGGCTTCGGCGCGGGCGCGGGTCTGGAATTGCGCTTCGGCATCCGCCAGTTGCTGGCGGGTGTTGACGCCGAGGGTTTCGTCCTCGGGGCAGGTGACGGTGCTGCGGAGAGGCCGCGCTGCCTTGCGATTTCCACGATGTCGGTGAGGTAGTATTCGCCCGCGGCGTTGGCGGTGCCGATCTCGGCGACCAGCGAGAACAGTGTCTTCGCCGAAGCGCAGATCACGCCGGAGTTGCACAATGTGACCGAACGCTCGCTTTCCGTCGCGTCCTTCCATTCGACGATGCGGGTGAGTTCCGCGCCTTCCATCATCAGGCGGCCATAGCGGCCGGGGTCGCGCGGGTGAAGCCAAGCACCACCACGGCGTGATGCGCGCGGGCGTCGAGCATGGCTTGCAGGGTTTCCGGGCGGATGAAGGGGTGTCGCCGTAGAGCACGATTACCCGCCTTCGGCGTCGGCCAGAAGGGGGCGGCCTGGGCCACGGCGTGGCCGGTGCCGCGTTGTTCTTCCTGCACGACGATCCGGGCCGTCTCGTCAAAGGCCTGGGCGGATTTCGCCACCGCTTCCCCGCCATGGCCCACGACCACGACCAGCGCCGCGGGGTCCAAAGCGCGACCGGCGGCCATGGCGTGATGCAAGAGCGGTGCGGCGGCGACCTTGTGCAGGACCTTGGGCAGGTCGGAATTCATGCGCGTGCCCTGGCTTACGGCGAGGATGAGGAGGAGACGGACATCTGCTCTCTTTCTTGGATCGTCTGCCGTTTTACGGGGTGGGCACCGGGGCGCAAGGGGCGGCCCATCACGCAAGGTTACAAGATGCGCACGGTGGTCTTCGATCTGGATGGGACGCTGGCGGATACCTCGGGCGATCTGCTGGCGGCGGCGAATGTCTGTTTCCGCGAGATGGGGCATGGCGACCAGCTNGGGGCCGGGGATGCCGGGACGGCATTTCATGGCGCCCGGGCCATGCTGCGGCTGGGGCTGTCGCGGGTGGGCGGGGGCGACGAGGCGGCGGTCGATGCGTGGTATCCGCGGTTGCTGGCGGCCTATGGCGCGGCGCTGGACTGCGAGACTTTCCTCTATCCCGGTGTCGTGGAGGCGGTGGAGGCGCTGCGGGCGGCGGGCTATCGCACGGCCATCTGCACCAACAAGCCCGAGGGGCTGGCGGTGGAACTGGTGCGTCGGCTGGGGATTGCCCATTTGTTCGGCGCGCTGATCGGGGCCGACACGCTGCCGGTCCGGAAGCCCGATGCCGCGCCCTACCGGCTGGCGGTGGAGCGCGTGGGCGGGGATGTGGGGCGGTCGATGCTGGTAGGGGACACTGACACCGACCGCCAGACGGGGCACGCCGCGGGCGTTCCCGTCGTTCTGGTGACCTTCGGGCCCGAGGGGCGCGCGGTCNNGAAATTTGCGCCCGAGGCGCTGATGGACAGCTACGCCGACCTTTCGGCCATCGCGGCGCGGCTTCTGGCTGACCCCGGCGCCGGGACGGACGCCGGGGTCTGGGAAACCCCGCTCACCGTCTGCTCGAACACGGTGCCGGACGAGGGAAATCCGGTTCGGGGAGGAAGGGGCACTTGGGGAGGGCCGGGCTTCCTTGCGCAGAAGATGCTTAAGAAGGGGCGGGTGGTTCCAGTGACAAAGCCTGTCATCTGGCCGCCCCCCACCCCCGGCCCCGCCCCCGCAAGGGGCGGGGAGGCGCCCGGCAGATGCGGCGGTTTGACACTGCCGGGGGCCGGGCCTAGGGTCCGCTTACCATGTCCATCGTCCACTCGCCCCCGCGGTCTCGCGCCATGCGGTGACCTTCGTGCTGATCACCGTGTTCCTGGACATGGTGGGCATCGGCCTGATCATTCCCGTGCTGCCCGCGCTGATCGGCGATGTCGGCCATGCCGACATTGCCCGGGCCAGCATCATCGGCGGCTGGATGTATCTGGCCTTTTCGCTGGCGCAGTTTGCCTTTGGCCCGCTGATGGGCAACCTCAGCGATCGCNNTGGGCGGCGTCCGCTGCTGTTGCTGGCGGTNGGGGGGCTGGGGGTGGACTATGTCTTGCAGGCCATGGCGCCGAATGTCGGCTGGCTTTATGTCGGTCGGGCGATTGCCGGGGTCTGCGGCGCGAGTTGGGTGATTGCCAACGCCTATATCGCCGACATCACGGCGCCCGAGGAGCGGGCCAAGTATTTCGGCATCATGGGCGCGGCCTTCGGCGTGGGGTTTGTCGTGGGGCTTACCATCGGCGGGCTTCTGGGCAGCTTTGGCCCGCGCGTGCCGTTCTGGGTGGCGGCGGCGATTTCGGGGCTGAACCTGGTCTATGGCCTGTTCGTGCTGCCCGAGACGCTGGCGCCGGAAAAGCGGCGGCGGTTCGAGTGGCGGCGGTCCAACCCGTTGGGCGTGTTCAAGGTCTTTGCCACCTATCCCAAGGTGCTGCCGCTTTGCGGCGTGATGGGGGCNTATTTCTTCTTTGGCGCGATCTATCCGGCGATCTGGCCCTTCTGGGGCATTGCCAAGTTCGGCTGGTCCGAGGCGATGGTGGGGGCGACGCTGGCGGTCTTCGGCGTGGTGATGGCGCTGTTCCAGGGCCTGTTGACCGGACCGGCGGCGAAGCGCTTTGGCGAGACGCGGGTGGTGCTGTTCGGCCTGTTGTCGGCCGTTGTGGCGGCGGCGGGTTATGGCTTTGCCAGCGGCATGGTGATGGTGGCGGTGCTCTTGGTCATACATGGGCCGGAAGGATTCATCTCGCCCATGGTGACGGCCGAGATGACCAAGGCGGTGCCGGACGATGCGCAGGGCGAGTTGCAGGGCGGGCTGTCGGCCATCACCACGCTGACCATGCTGGCGGGAACCCTGTTCTTTACCCAGGTCTTCGGGCATTTCATGGCCGAGGGCCGCGCCTGGCAATCGCCGGATGTGGGCTTCCATNNCGCCGCCGCGGGTCTGGCGGCGACGATGGCGGGATACTGGTGGGTCGAGCGGAAGGCGCTGAAGGCGGCATGACGGCAGAACGGTTTACGGGCAGTTTCACCCAGCAGGAGCCGATCCCCGAGGAGGGCATCGCCGCGGCGCTGGAGGTGCTGCGGCACGGGCGGCTGCACCGCTATAACACCGCGCCGGGCGAGGTGGCGGAGACGGCGCTGCTGGAAGAGGAATTCGCGGCGTTGACCGGGGCGCGCTATGCCTTGGCCGTGTCGTCGGGCGGCTATGCCATGGCCACGGCGCTGCGGGCCGTGGGGGTGGGGCCGGGCGATGCGGTGCTGTCCAATGCCTTCACGCTGGCGCCGGTGCCNGGGGCGATTGCCTCGGTCGGCGGGCGGCCGGTGTTTGTCGAGGTCACGGACGACCTGGTGCTGGATTTCGCGCATCTGGAGGCGCAGGCGAAGGCGAGCGGGGCGAAGGTGCTGCTCTTGAGCCACATGCGCGGCCATGTCTGCGACATGGACGGCCTGATGGCCCTGTGCGACCGGCTGGGGCTGACCGTGGTCGAGGATTGCGCGCATACCATGGGGGCCCTGTGGCGCGGCGTGCCTTCGGGGCGGCATGGGGCGGTGGGCTGTTTCTCGATGCAGACCTACAAGCATGTGAATTCGGGTGAGGGCGGCTTTGTCATCACCGACGATCCGGCCATTGCGGCGCGGGCGGTGCTGCTGTCGGGGTCCTACATGCTGTATGGTCGGCACCGCGCGGCGCCGGGGCCCGAGCATTTCGAGGGGTTGCGGCTGGAGGTGCCCAACATCTCGGGCCGGATGGACAATCTGCGCGCCGCGATCCTGCGGCCCCAGTTGAAGCTGCTGGATGAGCGGCGGGCGCGCTGGCGGGGGCTGTACCGGGCGGTGGAGGGCGGGCTGGCGGGCGTGCCGGGGCTGCGGCTGATCCCGCGGCCGGAGGTCGAGGATTATGTGGGCTCGTCCTTCCAGTTCCTGCTGCCGGGCTGGGAGCAAGCGCGGATCACCAGCCTGATCGCGCGCTGTGCCGCGCGNGGGGTAGAGCTGAAATGGTTCGGCGCGCCTGACCCCGTGGCCTTCACCTCGCGCTATGATCACTGGCACTATGCCGATCCGGTGCCCTTGCCGCAGACCGACCGGGTGCTGGCGGGGCTGATCGACATGCGGTTGCCCCTGACCTTCAGCGAGGGTGACTGTTTACTGATCGCGGCGATCATCCGGGATGAGGCGCTGCGGGTGGGGCAGGGCGAGGTGGAGGCGGTGGCGGAAGCGCCACTGGCGGATTGATGGACCTGACGTCCCTGGAAGGCCGTGCCAGCATGCTGGCCACCGAGTTTCCCCGGTTCGCCGAGGGGCTGGGGCTGATGGCCTCGGTCATCGAGGTGATGGCGGTGGTGGTGATGGCGGTGGGGGTGCTGCGCTTTGCGGCGGCGTTCCTGGGCGCCGAGGCGTCGGGCAGCGCGCGCGGCAGCCGGATCGACGGCGCGCGGCGCGACCTCGGGCGCTATATTCTGGCCGGGCTGGAGGTGCTGATCGTGTCGGACATCATCCACACGGCGGTGTCGATGCAGCTGGCGGACCTGGTGTTCCTGGGGCTGCTGGTCGTCATCCGCTCGGCCATCAGCTATTTCCTGGGCCGCGAGATCGAGGCCCTGAAGGACTGAGTGCGGGCCGGTCCTTCCAGTTCCGGCTGATGCTGTCGGACGGTTGAGTGCCGCTTTCCAGGGCCCCGCGGCAATTGCACGCAGGCCGGGGCTTTCCCGGTGCATCCCCGTGCCGCAGTGCAGCTTTTCGCCCCCGCCTTCGGTTGACCGCGGCAGGGGCGCGGGGTAAACGGAACGCGAGGAACGAACCGGCCCCAACGCGGCCGGGGCCCGCAAGCCGCCAGCCGTAGGAGCACCTCTTGGACGCACTTCTCCGGGAATACACCCCCATCCTGATGCTTCTGGCGATCGCCGTGGCCCTTGGCCTTGTGCTGATCCTGGCCGCGGCGATCATCGCCGTGCGCAACCCCGACCCGGAAAAGGTGTCGGCCTATGAATGCGGCTTCAACGCCTTCGACGATGCGCGCATGAGATCGACGTGCGCTTCTATCTGGTGTCGATCCTGTTCATCATCTTCGACCTGGAAGTGGCCTTCCTTTTCCCCTGGTCGGTCGCCTTTGGCGAACTGTCCATGGTGGCCTTCTGGTCGATGATGGTCTTCCTGGGCGTGCTGACCATCGGCTTTGCCTATGAATGGAAGAAGGGGGCCCTGGAATGGGAGTGATGACCGGAGCCAACACCGTNGGCGGCGATACCGAAGTCGCCGTTCAGGCGCTGAACCGCGAACTGTCGGACAAGGGGTTCCTGCTGACCTCGACCGAAGACATCATCAACTGGGCGCGCAACGGCTCGCTGCACTGGATGACCTTCGGCCTGGCCTGCTGCGCCGTCGAGATGATGCACACCTCGATGCCGCGCTATGACCTGGAACGCTTTGGCACCGCGCCGCGCGCATCGCCCCGCCAATCGGACCTGATGATCGTGGTTNNCACGCTGACCAACAAGATGGCCCCGGCGCTGCGCAAGGTCTACGACCAGATGCCCGAGCCGCGTTATGTGATCAGCATGGGCAGCTGCGCCAATGGCGGCGGCTATTATCACTACAGCTATTCGGTGGTGCGCGGTTGCGACCGCATCGTGCCGGTCGATGTCTATGTGCCGGGCTGCCCGCCCACGGCCGAGGCGCTGCTGTACGGGATCATGCAGCTGCAGCGGAAGATCCGCCGCACCGGCACCATCGAGCGCTGAGGGGGACCGATGTCCGACGCCAAATCCGAAGCCTTGGCCGAACTTGCCGCCCATATTGCGCTGAAGCATCCCGAGGCGGTGCTGGACAGCACCCTGGCCCATGGCGAGCTGACGCTGTCGGTTCCGCTGGCGCATCTGGAAGCGCTGGTCGAGTTCCTGCGCACCGACGGGGCTTGCCGGTTTTCGTCGCTGGTGGACATCACCGCGGTCTACCCGGAACGCCCGGCACGCTTCGACGTGGTCTATCATTTCCTGTCGATGTACCAGAACCACCGCATCCGCCTGAAAGTGGCGCTGCGCGAAGACGAGATGTGCCCGTCGATCATCGCCATCCACCCCTCGGCCTACTGGTTCGAGCGCGAGGTGTTCGACATGTTCGGCATCCTGTTCTCNGGCCACCCGGACCTGCGGCGGCTGCTGACGGACTATGGCTTCCGCGGCCACCCGCTGCGCAAGGATTTCCCGACCACCGGCTATGTCGAGGTCCGCTATGACGAGGCCGAAAAGCGCGTGGTCTACGAACCGGTGAGCCTGGTGCAGGAATACCGCCAGTTCGACTTCATGTCGCCCTGGGAAGGCGCGCATTACATCCTTCCCGGCGACGAGAAGAAGGTCTGACGGGGCAGCACGGCGTGAGCGGGGAACCCACAGTCCTGTTCGGGGTCGGGGCGGCGAAGGCCGCCACCTCGTGGCTGCACGACTATCTGCTTGGGCACCCGGACTGTTCCTTCCGTCGCGTCAAGGAGCTGCATTACTTCGATGCGGCCGAAAGCGGCAAATGGGGTGGCCAGATCAAGCGGCTGGAAGGTGAGCTGTCGCGCCTGAACGCCCGCCTGCCCGAGTTTTCGAACAAGCGGGCCGACTGGTTCGCCCGGCGCCTGGCCGACCATGCCGACTGGCTGGAGGTCCTGAAGGCGCGGCGGCGGGACGATGCCTTGTACATGAATTATCTGACCGCCCGCGGCGGCGGCTGGTTGGCGACATCACCCCCGCCTATTCCCTGCCGCTTACCGAGACGCTGGCCAGCATGGCCGCTCTGGCGAGCGATGTGCGCTTTGTCTATCTGCTCCGCGATCCGGCGTCGCGCATGTGGAGCCATGTGCGCATGAATGCGGCGCGGTCGGGGGCGACGGCCCGCTGGAAGACCGCGCCAAGGCGCTGATGGACCGGATCCTGGCCAATCCCGACAGCGACGAGGCTTACGGCGTGCTGTCGCGCGGTGACTATGCGGGTGCTTTGCTGCGGCTGTCATCGGTCGTGGCGCCGTCGCAGCTGTTCGTGTGCTTCATGGAAGACCTGATCGCCCCCGAAGGCGTGAACGCCCTGTGCGATTTCCTGGGTATCGCCCACCACCCCGGCCAGTACGAGCGCCGGGTGCATGAGGGCACGCCGATGGTCCTGGACGCGCGGCGGCGCGCCGCCGCGGTGGACCTGCTGCACGACCAGTACGACTTCGTGGCCCGCATCTTCCCGGCGCTTCCGGCGGCCTGGCAGCGCAGCCTTGGCCAGATTGCGGCGTGAGGGGCGGATGGCAATGATCATGCTCAGCGTCGCGCGCAGGGCTGGCCGGATGGCCGGGCAGGGGCGGGCAGGCAGGGTGCCGGGGCGGTTGTGGCCGCCCGGGCGATGGAACGGAATGACGGCACCAGACAGGAGGACCGGCCATGATGGACGGCGATATTCGTCAGAGCACCTATGACGACGGGTCGGTCGATGCCGTGACGGGCGAACAGAAGATCCGCAACTTCAACATCAACTTCGGCCCGCAGCACCCGGCGGCGCACGGCGTGCTGCGCATGGTGCTGGAGCTGGACGGCGAGCTGGTGCAGCGCGCCGACCCGCATATCGGGCTGTTGCACCGCGGCACCGAGAAGCTGATGGAAAGCCGCACCTACCTGCAGAACCTGCCCTATTTCGACCGGCTGGACTATGTGGCGCCGATGAACCAGGAACATGCCTGGTGCCTGGCGATCGAGCGGCTGACCGGCACCGTGGTGCCGCGCCGCGGCAGCCTGATCCGGGTGCTGTATTCGGAAATCGGTCGCGTGCTGAACCATCTTCTGAACGTCACCACCCAGGCGATGGACGTGGGCGCGCTGACCCCGCCGCTGTGGGGCTTTGAAGAGCGCGAGAAGCTGATGATCTTCTACGAACGCGCCTGCGGGGCCCGGCTTCACGCCGCCTATTTCCGCCCTGGCGGCGTTCACCAGGACCTGCCGCCCGATCTGTTGGACGATATCGAGGCCTGGGCCGAAGCCTTCCCGCAGATGGTGGACGACATCGACGGGCTCTTGACGGAAAACCGCATCTTCAAGCAGCGCAACGCCGATATCGGCATCGTCTCGGAAGAAGAGATCCAGCAATGGGGCTATTCGGGCGTGATGGTGCGCGGCTCGGGCCTGGCCTGGGACCTGCGCCGCGCCCAGCCCTACGAATGCTATGACGAGTTCGACTTCAAGATCCCGGTCGGCAAGAACGGCGACTGCTATGACCGCTATCTGTGCCGCATGGCCGAGATGCGTGAATCGACCTCGATCATCCGCCAGGCGATTGCCAAGCTGCGCGCACCGGAAGGCCAGGGCGACGTGCTGGCGCGCGGCAAGATCACGCCGCCCAAGCGCGGCGAGATGAAGACCTCGATGGAAGCGCTGATCCATCACTTCAAGCTGTACACCGAGGGCTTCCACGTTCCCGCNCACGAGGTCTATGCCGCGGTCGAGGCGCCCAAGGGCGAGTTCGGCGTCTATCTGGTGGCCGATGGCACCAACAAGCCCTACCGCGCCAAGATCCGCGCACCGGGTTATCTGCACCTGCAAAGCATGGACCACGTCGCCACCGGCCATCTGCTGGCTGACGTGTCCGCCATCATCGGCTCGATGGACATTGTGTTCGGCGAGGTGGACCGGTGAGCCAGGGCCTTCGCCACGACGGTCGCGCGGTGCCTGGCCTGGGGAGGGCGCGATGACGCTTGCCCTTCTGACCACGGTCTGCGGCGTGATCACGCTGGCGATCCTTGCCGCGCTGGCGCTGGCCTTCTGGACCAATCCCGCGCGCGGGCTGGTCCAGACCACGCACCGGGTCGAGCAGCTGCCGCTGGTGCTGGCTGACCGGTACACCGCCTTTGCCGCGCTGGCGCTGGCCGTGATCCTGTTCGGCGATCTTCGCCTTTATGCCACCTTCTTCGCCGTCTGCGCCTTCATGGGCTTTGCCGACGGCCTGATCTATGCCCGTGCCGGGCATCCGCACATGAAACACACGCTCTCGGGCGTCCTGTCGGCGGTCGCGCTTGGCGTGTCGCTGGCAGCCCTGGCTGTCGAGAAAGGGTCCTGATGCTTCGCCGTCTTCATCACACGCAGCCCGCGTCCTTCGCCTTTACGCTGCGGAACCTGGAATGGGCCAAGGGCCAGATCTCCAGTATCCAGCCAGTGATCCCGGAGGGCTGGCTCAGCCGTCCGGCCATCGAACATGTCGCCGACATGCTGGGCATGGCCTATATCCGGGCGCTGGAAGTGGCGACCTTCTACTTCATGTTCCAGCTGCAACCCGTGGGCTCGGTGGCGCATATCCAGATCTGCGGCACCACCGGCTGCATGATCTGCGGCGCGGAAGAGCTGATCGCCGTCTGCAAGGAGCTGATCGCCAAGACNCCCCACACCATCAGCGCCGATGGCAAGTTCAGCTGGGAAGAGGTCGAATGCATGGGCGCCTGCGCCAATGCGCCGATGGCCCAGATCGGCAAGGATTATTACGAGGACCTGTCGGCGGAAAAGCTGCGCGAGTTGATCGCGCGCTTTGGCAAGGGCGAGGTGCCGGTGCCGGGCTCGCAGATCGGCCGCTATGCGGCGGAACCCGCCTCGGGCCTGACCTCGCTGAAGGACCACGAGGCGGGCAAGTCGGCGCATAACGCGACCGTGGCGCTGGCCGTGGCGGTGGGCGACACGGTGAAGCGCATCGACGGCACGGAAGTGCCGATCCTGACACCCTGGCTGAAGAAGGCCGCGGCGCCAAGGCTGCGCCGGTGGCGCCCGTTGCGGCTCCGGCCGCCCCGGTTGCCGAAGCGTAGCGAAGCTNNGGCTGATGTCCCGGCCGAGGCCCCGGCCAAGGCCAAACCGGCGGCGCCCGCCAACATGGTCGGCACCAAGCCCAAGGCCCTGGGCCGCGCGCGGCGGTTCCAGCCCGACGACCTGAAGGTGATCGAGGGGATCGGGCCCAAGCTGGAAGAAGCGCTGAACGGCATGGGCTATTTCCACTTCGACCAGATCGCCAGCTGGACGCCCGAGGAAACGGCNCTGATCGACGAGAACCTGCCGGGCTTCAAGGGCCGCGCCAGCCGCGACCGCTGGGTGGCGCAGGCCAAGCTGATCGGCGAGATCGGCATCGAGGCCTTCCTCGTCCGCGCCAAGACGAACGACTACTGACATGGCGCGGTCCCCCGCCCGCAGGATCAGGCCTTGGCGCGGCAGGCGCGCCTGGTCGGCATCGTGCTGGTGGGGACCATGGCCGTGTGGCTTCTGGCGCAAGAGATTGGCCACCAATACGGATGGGATGCGCGATATGCCTTCCTGTTCGACCTGGCGGCGGGGGCGGCGTTCATCTGGGCGCTGGCCGTCACATACCGGATCTGGCGGAAGCGCCGGGATTAGAAGGGGCAAGGCATGCTCAAGGATCAGGACCGCATCTTCACCAACCTCTACGGGATGCACGACCGCTCCCTGAAAGGGGCAATGGCGCGCGGCCACTGGGACGGCACCGCGAACCTGCTGGCGCTTGGCCGCGACAAGATCGTCGAGATCATCAAGGCCTCNGGCCTGCGCGGGCGCGGCGGCGCCGGTTTCCCGACCGGGCTGAAGTGGTCGTTCATGCCGAAGCAGACGGATGGCCGCCCGTCCTATCTGGTGATCAACGCCGACGAGTCGGAACCGGGCACCTGCAAGGACCGCGAGATCATGCGGCACGACCCGCACACGCTGATCGAGGGCGCGCTGATCGCCTCGCTCGCGATGGGGGCCAATGCCTGCTACATCTACATCCGCGGCGAGTATATCCGCGAACGCGAGGTGCTGCAGAACGCCATCGACGAATGCTATGACGCGGGGCTTCTGGGGCCGAATGCCTGCAAATCGGGCTTTGACTTCGACCTGTACCTGCACCACGGCGTTTGNGCCTATATCTGCGGCGAGGAAACCGCACTTCTGGAAAGCCTGGAAGGCAAGAAGGGCATGCCGCGGATGAAGCCGCCGTTCCCGGCGGGCTCGGGCCTGTACGGCTGCCCGACCACGGTGAACAACGTGGAATCCATCGCGGTGGTGCCGACCATCCTGCGCCGCGGCGCCGAGTGGTTCGCGGGCTTCGGNCCGAACAACACCGGGACCAAGCTGTTCGGCATCTCGGGCCATGTCGCCAACCCCTGCGTGGTGGAAGAGGCGATGTCGATCCCGCTGCGTGAACTTCTGGACCGCCACTGCGGCGGCGTACGCGGCGGCTGGAAGAACCTGAAGGCGGTGATCCCCGGCGGCTCGTCCGTGCCCCTGCTGACCGCGGCGCAGTGCGAAGACGCGATCATGGATTTCGACTGGCTGCGCGAGCAGCGCTCGGGCCTGGGCACCGCGGCGGTGATCGTGATGGACCAGTCCACCGATGTCATCAAGGCGATCTGGCGGCTGTCGAAGTTCTACAAGCACGAGTCTTGCGGCCAATGCACNCCCTGCCGCGAAGGCACGGGCTGGATGATGCGCGTGATGGACCGTCTGGTGACGGGCGATGCCGAGGTCGAAGAGATCGAGATGCTGCTGTCGGTCACGAAGCAGGTCGAGGGCCATACCATCTGCGCCCTGGGCGACGCCGCCGCCTGGCCGATCCAGGGCCTGATCCGCGCCTATCGCAACGAGATCGAGGACCGCATCAAGGCCAAGAAGACCGGCCGTATCTCGGCCGTGGCGGCGGAGTGATCTGATGCGCCGCGCGCTTGCCCTTTGTCTGCTGCTCTCGGCCTGTGTGGAGGCCGAGTAGCGGTCACGCGCGCGGCGGGCGAGACCGTGGTGATCGACGGCGTGACCATGACACTCCGGCAGGAGTACGGCTGGCCCTCGATGATCGCGCCGGTTTCGGCCGAGACCGGCGAGACGGTGATCGTGCAGTCGGGGACCGAGGACACGGTGATCGTCTCGGGCTCGCCCGACGACCGCGACCGGGCCATCGCGGCGCTGGCGCAGTTCTGCGGCGAAGAGATCGACCCGATGGGCTTCGATACCCAGTACGTCTTCAAGGACCCGGCGACCGGCGACTGGTGGTTCAACCAGTGGAGGTGCCGGTGAGCCTTTGCGCGCCCCTGCGGTCCTTTGCGCCCCTGGGCGGGGCGGCGCTGCTGGCGGCCTGCGCGGCTGCGCCGGGGCGGTGGGCACGGCCACGGGCGGCTTCCCGGTGACGGTGGACGGCATGGCCTTTGCCGCCACGGTGGCGCCCGGCGCGGCGGGCCTGCGGCCCACGGCCGATGGCGGCGTGCCGGTGGCGGGGATGACGGTGTCCGTCCGGCGCGAGGGCGCGGCGCTTGGGCTGGACGAGGGCAAGCTGGCCAAGGACGCCGCCGCGGCGGGCTGTGCCGCCGCGAAAGGGCGCTTCGACGGGCGGCCTTCGGCGCCTATGCCGGGGCAGGGGTCTGGCAATTCGCGGGGGCCTGCGCATGAGGGCGGTCGCTTCCCCGCCTTCGGTTGCGCCGTGGTCTCGGCCCTGTCGGCCTGCGTGCCGGTGACCGAGACGGTTGTGGTGTCGCGCGTGGCCGAAGTGACGCTTGGTAGCCGCAGCTATGTGGTGCGGGCCTATCCCGCGCCGGTCTGGACGCTGGCGACCGACCCGCAGTCGGGCGCGACAGTGCCGGTGCAGATGGACCGCGTGGCGCCGACGGTGATGGTGGACGGCGCGCCCGATGGCGCCACGGCGCTGCGCGCCGCCGCCGCCTTCTGCGGCAAGGGACCGGACCTGTCCTACTGGGCCGAAGACTACCATTACCGCGACCCCGCGACGGGGACGTGGTGGATTGCGGACATGTGCTGATGACCGGACAGATGCACCTTGCCGAGCTGAACGTGGGCCGCCTTCTGGCGCCGACCGACGACCCGCGCGTGGCCGAGTTCATGGCGGCGCTGGACCGGGTGAACGGTATCGGCAAGCGNGTCCAGGGCTTTGTCTGGATGATGGAAGGCTCGGGCGAGCCGGGCACCGGCAACACCGAAACCAAGATCGGCGGCGATGCGCAATTTGTCTCGAACCTCACGGTCTGGGAAGATGTTGCCTCGCTTGAGCAATTTGTCTGGAACACCGTGCACCGGGCGTTCTATGAGCGGCGCGCGGAATGGTTCGAAGTGCTNGGTAAGCAGCATTTCGTGATGTGGTGGATACCTGCCGGGCATAGGCCCACGCTGGACGAGGCGCTGGAGCGTCTGGCCTGGCGTGAGGCGAATGGCGACAGCGACCGGGCTTTCGGCTGGTCGTATCTGAAGGACGCGACGCTCTGGCGGGACCGCCAGTGCGCAAGGGTGGCAGCGGAGTAGGCTGATGAGCAGCAACCTCAAGAAGATCAGCATCGACGGCCAGGTGGTCGAAGTCGATGGCGCGATGACGATCCTGCAGGCGGCCGAGGTCGCGGGGATCGAGGTGCCGCGCTTCTGCTATCACGAGCGGCTGTCGATCGCNGGCAACTGCCGGATGTGCCTGGTCGAGGTGATGGGCGGCCCGCCCAAGCCCGCCGCCAGCTGCGCCATGCAGGTGCGCGACCTGCGTCCCGGCCCGAACGGCGAGCCGCCGGTGGTGAAGACCAACTCGCCCATGGTGAAGAAGGCCCGCGANGGGGTGATGGAGTTCCTGCTCATCAACCACCCGCTGGACTGCCCGATCTGCGACCAGGGCGGCGAATGCGATCTGCAGGATCAGGCCATGGCCTATGGCGTGGATTTCAGCCGCTACCGCGAGCCGAAGCGGGCGTCGGAAAACCTGAACCTTGGCCCGCTGGTCAAGACCGAGATGACGCGCTGCATCTCTTGCACGCGCTGCGTCCGCTTTACCACCGAAGTCGTNGGCATCCACCAGATGGGCCAGACTGGCCGCGGCGAGGATGCCGAGATCACCAGCTATCTGAACGCCACGCTGGANTCGAACCTGCAAGGCAACATCATCGACCTCTGCCCGGTGGGCGCGCTGACGTCCAAACCCTATGCCTTCACCGCCCGTCCGTGNGAGTTGACCAAGACCGAATCCATCGACGTGATGGATGCGCTTGGCTCGAACATCCGCATCGACACCAAGGGCCGCGAAGTGATGCGCATCCTGCCGCGCAACAACGACGGCGTGAACGAAGAGTGGATCAGCGACAAGACCCGCTTCATCTGGGACGGGCTGCGTCGCCAGCGGCTGGACAAGCCTTACGTCCGCGTGAACGGCAAGCTGAAGCCCGCCACCTGGGCCGAGGCGCTGGCCGCCGCCGCCACGGCGATGAAGGGCAAGAAGGTGGCCTACCTGGTGGGCGATCTGGCCTCGGTCGAAGCCGCCTTCAGCCTGAAGGCGCTGGTCGANGGGCTGGGTGGCCATGTCGAATGCCGTACCGATGGCGCGCGACTGCCCGCGGGCAACCGGTCGGCCTATGTCGGCACGGCGAAGATCGAGGACATCGACGCGGCCCGCCGCATCCTCTTGATCGGCACCAACCCGCGCGTCGAGGCGCCGGTGCTGAACGCCCGCATCCGCAAGGCCTGGTCGCTTGGCGCCGAGGTTGCCCTTCTGGGCGAAGCGGTGGACCTGACCTTTGACTACCACCACCTTGGCACCGACCGCGACGCGCTGGTCGCGCTGATGAACAACCGGAAATCTCGACCGGCACCGAAACGCCGNGGTCTGGTGATCCTGGGGCAGGGCGCGGTGAACGAGGCGGATGGCGAGGCCGTGCTGGCCCATGCCATGCGCATCGCCGAACTGGGCAACTGCAAGCTGCTGGTGCTGCACACCGCGGTAAGCCGCGTCGGCGCGATGGACGTGGGCGCGGTGACGGACGGCGGCCTTGCGGCGGCGACCGAGGGCGCGGAGGTGATCTTCAACCTGGGCGCCGATGAAGTGGAGATCGCNCGCCACCCCTTCGTGATCTACCTGGGCAGCCATGGCGACCGCGGTGCCAACCGCGCCGACGTGATCCTGCCCGCCGCGGCCTGGACCGANGAAAACGGCCTGTTCGTCAACACCGAGGGCCGNCCGCAACTGGCGCTGCGCGCGGGCTTCGCGCCGGGTGAGGCGAAAGAGACCTGGGCGATCCTGCGGGCACTGTCGGGCGAGTTGGGCAAGGCTCTGCCCTGGGACAGTCTGGCGCAGCTGCGCCACGCGCTGGTGGCCGCCCATCCGCATCTGGGGCGCATCGACACGGTGCCCGCGAACGACTGGCAGCCGCTGGAGCTGCGGGCGCCGGGCAAGGCGACCTTCCGCCCCGCGATCCGCGACTTCTACCTGACCAACCCGATCGCCCGCGCCAGTGCGGTCATGGCAGAGCTTTCCGCCATGGCGGCCGAACGCGCCCGCGCACCTCTGGCGGCCGAGTAACCCATGGCCACCCCCGCGCCCTTGCTGTCCTGATCACCGCCCTGGCGGTGCTGGGCGGCTGCGCGGCGGGGGCAGCGCGCAATTGTCGCAGAGCGACTTCGCGCCGGACTATCTGGGGATCGAGACGATCCTTCTGGACGGCGATCTGGTGAATTTCCGCGTGGCCATGACGGGCGCGCGCGACAACAGCGATGTCGAGGTCTATGCGCGCTGCGCGGCGGCCCAATATGCGCTGATCCGCGGCTACGGTTTCGCGCGCCATGTGCGCACGAGCGTCGCCCAGAAGAACGGCACCTGGCGTGGCGATGCGGTCTACACGATCTCGGCTTCGCTGCCGCGCGGCGTGCGGACGATTGACGCCGAGGTGACGGTGCGCGATTGCGGCGCACAGGAATCCCGACGGTCTGAGATGAGGGACGGAAAGAATGGCTGAGTTTCTGGCATCNGGGTTGGGGATGGCGCTGATCATGGCGCTGCAAGGCGTGCTGATCGTCGCGTTCGTGATGATCAGCCTCCTGTTCCTCGTCTGGGGCGACCGCAAGGTCTGGGCCGCCGTGCAGATGCGCCGCGGGCCGAACGTGGTGGGGCCCTGGGGCATCCTGCAATCGGTGGCCGACGCGCTGAAATACGTCCTGAAGGAAATCGTCATCCCCGCCGGGGTGGACCGCCCGGTCTATTTCCTGGCGCCGATGCTGTCGCTGGTGCTGGCCATCGTCGCCTGGGCGGTGATNCCCTTCGCCGACGGCTGGGTGATGGCCGACATCAACGTGGCGATCCTGTTCATCTTCGCGGTCTCGTCGCTCGAGGTCTATGGCGTAATCATNGGGGGCTGGGCCTCGAACTCCAAGTACGCCTTCCTCGGCTCGCTGCGGTCTGCCGCGCAGATGGTGTCCTACGAGGTGTCGCTCGGCCTGATCATCGTCGGCATCATCATCTCGACCGGAAGCATGAACTTCGGCGACATCGTGCGCGCGCAGGATGGGGCCTTCGGCCTGTTCAACTGGTACTGGCTGCCGCACCTGCCGATGGTGGTGCTGTTCTTCGTCTCGGCCCTGGCCGAAACCAACCGCCCGCCCTTCGACCTGGTCGAGGCGGGATCGGAACTGGTTNNCTTAAGCTTCATGGTCGAATATTCCTCGACGCCCTACCTCTTGTTCATGGTAAGCGAATACATCGCCATCTTCCTGATGTGCGCGCTGATCAGCTTGCTGTTCTTCGGCGGCTGGCTGTCGCCCATTCCCGGCCTGCCCGATGGCGCGCTGTGGATGGTGGCCAAGATGTCCTTCTTCTTCTTCATGTTCGCCATGGTGAAGGCCATCGTGCCGCGCTACCGCTATGACCAGCTGATGCGCATCGGCTGGAAGGTCTTCCTGCCCCTGTCGCTCGGCTGGGTGGTGCTGATCGCGTTCCTGGCGAAATTCGAAGTGCTCGGCGGCTTCTGGGCGCGTTGGGCGATTGGGGGCTGAACCATGGCAAACATCGACTGGAACCGCGCCACGCGCTATTTCCTGATGCAGGACTTCATCAAGGGCTTCCTCCTTGGCATGAAGTACTTCGTGGCGNNCAAGCCCACGCTGAACTATCCGCATGANAAAGGGCCGCTCAGCCCCCGCTTCCGCGGCGAACATGCGCTGCGCCGCTATCCGAATGGCGAGGAACGCTGCATCGCCTGCAAGCTGTGCGAGGCGATCTGCCCGGCCCAGGCCATCACCATCGACGCCGAACCCCGCGAGGACGGCAGCCGCCGCACCACGCGCTATGACATCGACATGACCAAGTGCATCTACTGCGGCTTCTGCCAGGAAGCCTGTCCGGTCGATGCCATCGTGGAAGGCCCGAACTTCGAATTCGCCACCGAAACGCGCGAAGAGCTGTTCTACACCAAGGAAAAGCTCCTCGATAACGGCGCGCGGTGGGAAGCCGAAATCGCCCGCAACCTCGCGCTCGACGCGCCCTACCGCTGAGGACGGCATGACCGAGAACGTCGAGAACCTGATCCTGACGCAGTTGCGCGAAATCCGCGGCGACATCGCCGCGATGCGCAGCGACATGGCGGCGATGAAGACCGACATGTCCCAGGTGGATCAGAAGGTCGGCGGTCTGACCGTGATGCTGGCGCTGCTGGCGGGCCATGTGCATCACGTCGAAGAACGGGTGGAACAGTTGGAAGAGGGCCGCAAGTGACCGAAGATTTCACCAAGATGGTCAAGGCGATGATGGACAGCGGGCAGGAAATGCTGCGCGCCTTCAACCCCTGCGCTGGAGACCATGCAGGTGAAGGGCTTCGACAAGATGTTCCCCACCATGACGAAAGACATGATGGAGATGTGGTTCGGCCGCACCTTCAACCGCGAAGGTCTGGACGCGAAGACGCGGCTTCTTGTCACCATTGCGGCGCTGACGGTTCTGGGCGCCCATGCCGAGCGCAGCTGAAGCTGACGATCCGGCACGCGCTGGAAGTAAGCGCCACCGAGCGCGAGATTGCGGAAGTGATCTGGCAGATGTCGATGTTCGGCGGCTTGCCCGCCATGCAGAAGGCGCTGGAGACGGCGCAGGCGGTCTTCGCCGAGAACGAGGAGAAAAACGCATGAGCGTCGCGGATTACGCCTTCTACTGCTTCGCGGTGGTCACGGTCGGTTCGGGCTTCCTGGTCACCGTCAGCCGCAACCCGGTGCATTCCGTGCTGTGGCTGATCCTGACCTTCCTGTCCTCGGCCGGGCTCTTCGTGCTTCTNGGGGCCGAGTTCGTGGCGATGCTCTTGATGATCGTCTATGTCGGCGCCGTCGCGGTGCTGTTCCTGTTCGTCGTCATGATGCTGGACGTGGATTTCGCGCAGCTGAAGGGCGAGATGGTGAAGTACATGCCGCTTGGCCTGCTGATCGGGCTGATCCTGATCATGATGCTGGTCATGGGCGTCGGCGCCTGGATCGAGGCTGACGGCGCGCTTGGCCTGCGCCAGGCGGTGACGCCCGCGGCAACCGAGGTCGAGAACACCCGCGCGCTCGGTCTGCTGATCTATGACCGCTACTTCTTCGTCTTCCAGATGGCGGGCCTGATCCTGCTGGTGGCGATGATCGGCGCCATTCTGCTGACCCTGCGCCACCGCACCAACGTCAAGCGCCAGAACGTGCTGGCGCAGATGTGGCGCGATCCGGCCAAGGCGATGGAGCTGAAGGACGTGAAGCCGGGGCAGGGGCTCTGAGGCGCGTGAGGGAGTGACGAGGATGAAGACGCTCGTGACGGGACTGCTGGCGCTGGCGCTGACGGCGGGCATGGCCTCGGCCGACAGCCAGGTGGTCAAGAAGCTGAAGAACTGCGGTGTCGAGGCGAAGAACGAATTCGGCTCGCACACCGAATACCCGGCCGTGAAGGAAGGCTCGGGCTATGTCGGCTTCTTCACGGTGGACGAAGATGCCTCGGGCACCAAGCAGCGCTATTCGCTGGTGAACTGTGCCACGCGCGGCATGGTGCAGGTNCAAGGCCAGTACAAGCTGCAGGACGCCGCCCAGACTGCCAAGTCGGGCAAGGACCTGATGACCTTCATCGAAGGCCTGCGCAAGCAGGGCGTGCTGTCCAACGACCAGGCCTTCATCAAGCTGGCCAAGCGCGTACTACAAGCCCGGCACGGNCAGCCCCTGCCGCCCTATTCGGANAAGACCGGCCGCTCGGACTGCGGCTGCCAGACCTTCTACCCGGACCTGTTCTACAGCAACTGATGACACCCGTCGGGCCGCAAAAGGCCCTGCACCACCGACGAAGCGGGCGATGCCCGGCAAGGAACCAGCGCAATGAGGCGAGCAAGCAACAGATGGACGGAGGCAGCGCAGGTCGCCGCCCTGTTCGCGTTGCTTGCTGCGACGCAGGCGGGTGCTTGTGATTTTGGGTTCTATAGCGAGAGCGAGGCGCGAAAACTCGACGGGCCGATCGGCGTGCTTCCGGACTGCAGCTTCAGTGACGTCTCGAGCTATAGGTTTGATGTCGGCCAGTACCTAACTCATTCGGCGGACGGCGGTCCTGCGCGCGACCGGGGCAATGGCCGCATCGGACAGGTTATAGGCAGTTCGGGAGTGTGTTCGACGACCGAACGGCTGCTTTCGTGGACTGCACCAGTGGTGAAGCGGTGCTTTTCGAAGGTAGGTCGATGCCTCCGGCGCCAGGGGATGTTGAAATTGGCGGCTTCATACAAGAGACGGCAAAGGCCATCCAGCCACCGCACGGCCCCATAAGCATCACGAAAGATGCCACCGTGTCCGATCTTGTCGCCAAGGCAAAGGCAAACGGCATCAACTATGATCTTGATGTGAAGTCGTTCTTCGGCGCGGCTAAGAAACGCGACCGGTACGACTTCCGCTGTGGCTGCAAACTGTTCTACCCCGGCTCGCCCGGGGCCATGGCTGACAAGGCCGGAAAGACTACGACGCGCCGAGGCGCGGAAGCGACGAGAAATACGGGCACCAGACCCGGAGGGAACGAGATGGTGGGACTTGAACATTACCTGACGGTCGCGGCGGCTTTGTTCGTGATCGGGATCTTCGGCATCTTCCTGAACCGGAAGAATGTCATCGTGATCCTGATGTCGATCGAGCTGATGCTGCTGGCGGTCAACATCAACTTCGTCGCCTTCTCGTCCTTCCTGGGCGATCTGGTGGGGCAGGTCTTCGCGCTGTTCGTGCTGACCGTCGCCGCCGCCGAGGCTGCCATCGGCCTTGCCATCCTCGTCGTGTTCTTCCGCAACCGCGGCACGATCGAGGTCGAAGACGCCAACGTGATGAAAGGCTGACCAGATGCCCACGATCATCCTCTTCGCGCCCCTGGTCGGCGCCCTCATCTGCGGCTTCGGCTGGAAGCTGATCGGCGAGCGCACGGGCCAGGTCATCACGACCGGCCTGGTGTTCCTTGGCGCGCTTCTCAGCTGGATCCTGTTCCTGTCGCCCACCGGCCCGACCGAACACCACGAAATCCTGCGCTGGATCGAGTCCGGTTCGCTCTCCACCTCCTGGGGCATCCGGCTGGACCGGCTGACGCTGATCATGCTGGTGGTGGTCAACACCGTCTCGGCGCTGGTTCACCTCTATTCCTTCGGCTACATGNNGCATGACGACAACTGGCATGAAGGCGAGCATTACAAGGCCCGCTTCTTCGCCTACCTGTCCTTCTTCACCTTCGCCATGCTGATGCTGGTGACGTCCGACAACCTGGTGCAGATGTTCTTCGGCTGGGAAGGCGTGGGCGTGGCCTCCTACCTGCTGATCGGCTTCTACCGCAAGCCCAGTGCCAATGCCGCCGCGATCAAGGCCTTCGTGGTGAACCGCGTCGGCGACTTCGGCTTTGCCCTTGGCATCTTTGCCCTGTTCTTCCTGGTCGACTCGATCCGCTTCGACGATGTGTTCGCCGCGGCGCCCGTGCTGGCCGAGACGGAAATCACCTTCCTCTGGACCAGCTGGAACGCCGCCAACCTGATCGGCGTGCTGCTGTTCATCGGCGCCATGGGCAAGTCGGCGCAGCTGTTCCTGCACACCTGGCTGCCCGACGCCATGGAAGGCCCGACGCCGGTTTCCGCGCTGATCCACGCCGCGACCATGGTGACGGCCGGGGTCTTCCTCGTCTGCCGCATGTCGCCGCTTTACGAATTCGCGCCCGATGCCAAGACCATGATCGTGGTGGTCGGCGGCATGACCGCCTTCTTCGCCGCGACCGTGGGCCTGGTGCAGAACGACATCAAGCGCGTCATCGCCTATTCCACCTGCTCGCAGCTTGGCTACATGTTCGTGGCCGCCGGGGTGGGCGCCTATTCGGTGGCAATGTTCCACCTCTTCACCCACGCCTTCTTCAAGGCCATGCTGTTCCTGGGTGCCGGCTCGGTGATCCATGCCACGCACCACGAGCAGGACATGCGCAACTATGGTGGTCTTCGGAAGCACATCCCGCTGACCTTCTGNGCGATGATGATCGGCACGCTGGCCATCACCGGCGTCGGCATCCCGCTGACCAACATCGGCTTCGCCGGCTTCCTGTCGAAGGACGCCATCATCGAAAGCGCCTGGGCAGGNGGCCTTCCGGCCTATGTCCTTCTGGTCGTCGCTGCCTGCTTCACCTCGTTCTATTCCTGGCGGCTGATGTTCATGACCTTCTATGGCACCAGCCGCGCCCATGGTCATGGCCACGGCCACGATGCCCACGGGCATGACGCGCATGGCCACGATGACCACGGCCACGGCGACCACACCCCGCATGAAAGCCCGCTGGTCATGCTGGTGCCGCTTGGCGTGCTGGCGCTTGGCGCCGTCTTCGCCGGGATGCTGTGGTACGGCAGCTTCTTCGGCGACGAGGCCAAGATGCGCAGCTGGTTCGGCATGGCGCCATGGTCGAACATGCGGCCGAAGGCGGCGAGCACGCCACCNGAGGGCACCGAAGCTGCCGCACCGGCGACGGAAGGCGACACCCACGCCGCCACCACGGCGACGGAGGGCGAGGCCGCCCCGGCCGATGCCCTGCCGCCGTGTGCCGAGGGCCATGTCGTCGGCGCCGCGCCGGAAGGCGCCATCTTCATGGGCCCCGACAACCACATGATCCACGCCGCGCACGAAGCGCTGGCGCTGGTGAAGGTCTCGCCCTTCATCGCCATGCTGCTTGGCCTTGCCGTGGCCTGGCTGTTCTACATCCGCCGCCCGGACCTGCCGGGCAAGCTGGCCAGCAGNCGCCCGCTCTACCTGTTCCTGTTGAACAAGTGGTACTTCGACGAGCTTTATGACTGGGTCTTCGTCCGGCCCGCCAAGTGGCTTGGCGGCTTCCTGTGGAAGAAGGGCGACGGCGCGGTCATCGACGGCACGATCAACGGNCATCGCCATGGGCATCGTGCCCTTCTTCACCCGGCTCGCGGGGCGCGCAGTCCGGCTACCTGTTCCACTACGCCTTTGCCATGGTTCTGGGGATCACGCTCCTCGTGCTGTGGATGACGCTCGCCGGGAGCGCANCTGATGACCAACCTGCTCTCCATCGTCACCTTCATCCCGGCGGTCGCTGCGGCGATCCTGGCCCTGTTCCTGCGCGGCAATGACGCCGCCGCGCAGCGCAACGCCAAGTGGCTGGCGCTGCTGGCCACCTCGGCGACCTTCCTGGTCTCGCTTGGCCTGCTGACCGGGTTCGATTCGTCGAACACCGGCTTCCAGTTCGTCGAGGATCACGAATGGATCCTCGGCTTCCACTACAAGCTGGGCGTGGACGGCATCTCGATCCTGTTCGTGCTGCTGACCACCTTCCTGATGCCGATCTGCATCCTTTCCACCTGGGAGGTCGAGACCCGGGTGAAGGAGTACATGATCGCCTTCCTGCTCTTGGAAACGCTGATGATCGGCGTCTTCGTGGCGCTGGACCTGGTGCTGTTCTACCTGTTCTTCGAGGCCCTGATCCCGATGTTCCTGATCATCGGCATCTGGGGCGGCAAGGACCGCATCTATGCGGCCTTCAAGTTCTTCCTCTACACCTTCCTCGGCTCGGTGCTGATGCTGGTCGCCATGATCGCCATGTACATGGACGCNACCACCGACATCCCGACGCTGCTGACGCATACCTTNCGCCTGACTCCATCTCGNGTCCTGGGCTTCCAGATCGTCGGCGGCATGCAGACNCTGCTGTGGCTGGCCTTCTTCGCCTCCTTCGCGGTGAAGATGCCGATGTGGCCGGTTCATACCTGGCTGCCGGATGCCCACGTTCAGGCCCCGACCGCGGGCTCGGTCGTCCTGGCGGCGATCCTGCTGAAGATGGGCGGCTACGGCTTCCTGCGCTTCTCGCTGCCGATGTTCCCGGTCGCCTCGGACATCCTGACGCCGCTGGTGTTCTGGATGTCGGCCATCGCCATCATCTACACTTCGCTGGTGGCGCTGGCGCAGGAGGACATGAAGAAGCTGATCGCCTATTCCTCGGTCGCGCACATGGGCTATGTCACCATGGGCATCTTCACGGTGAACCAGCAGGGCGTCGATGGCGCGATCTTCCAGATGCTGTCGCACGGCTTCATCTCGGGCGCGCTGTTCCTTTGCGTCGGCGTGATCTACGACCGCATGCACACGCGCGAGATCGACGCCTACGGCGGGCTGGTGAACCGGATGCCCGCCTATGCGCTGGTGTTCATGTTCTTCACCATGGCGAACGTNGGCCTGCCCGGCACCTCGGGCTTCGTCGGCGAATTTCTGACGCTGATGGGCGCCTTCCAGGCCAACACCTGGNNGGCCGCGGCGGCGACCTCGGGCGTGATCCTGTCGGCGGCCTATGCGCTGTGGCTCTACCGCCGCGTGGTCTTCGGCGACCTCATCAAGGAGGCGCTGAAGTCGATCACCGACATNGAGCGNCGCGAACGCGCGATCTTCGCGCCGCTCGTCGCCATGACGCTGCTGCTTGGCGTCTATCCCAGCCTCGTGACCGACCGTATCGGGCCTTCGGTCACGGCCCTGCTTACCCAATACCATGCCGCCGTGCCCGCCGAAGCGGCGGTCGCGCCCGCGCATAACTGAGGACGGACCCATGAGCACGGATCTTGCGATCATCCTTCCNGAGATCGTCCTGGCGCTCTATGCCATGGCCGCCCTGATGTTCGGGGTCTACACCAGCAAGGACGGCGCCGCGCCCACCATCCTGTGGGCAACGGTGGGCCTGTTCCTGGCCCTGGCGCTGTGGATCGGCCTGGGCGGCGGCGGGGAACGGGCGGCCTTCGGCGGCCTCGTCCTCGACGACCCGTTCTCGCGCTTTGCCAAGGTGGTGATCCTGGTCTCGGCCGCCGCCGTCCTGGCGATGAGCGCGGACTACATGGCGCGCCGCGGCCTGTTGCGGTTCGAATACCCGGTGCTGATCGCGCTGGCCGTCACCGGCATGATGGTGATGGTCTCGGCCGGTGACCTGATGTCGCTTTATGTCGGCATCGAACTGCAATCGCTGTCNCTNTACGTCATCGCCGCGCTCCGCCGCGACAGCGTGAAATCCACCGAGGCGGGCCTGAAATACTTCGTCCTTGGCGCGCTGTCCTCGGGCATGCTGCTGTACGGCGCCTCGCTGACCTATGGCTATGGCACCACCCAGTTCGCCGGCATCCTGTCCACGCTGGAACATGGCGCGCCGCTTGGCCTGACCTTCGGTCTGGTGTTCATGCTGGCCGCGCTGTCCTTCAAGGTCTCGGCCGCGCCCTTCCACATGTGGACGCCGGATGTCTACGAAGGCTCGCCCACCCCGGTGACCGCCTTCTTCGCCGCGGCCCCCAAGGTCGCCGCCATGGCCCTGATCGCCCGCGTGAGCCACGACGCCTTCGGCGGCGTGGTGAAGGATTGGTCCCAGGTGCTGGCCGCGCTGGCCGTGGTCTCGATGTTCTGGGGCGCCATCGCCGCCATCGGCCAGCGCGACATCAAGCGCCTGATGGCCTATTCCTCGATCGCCCATATGGGCTTTGCGCTGATGGGCCTGTCGNNGTACACCGCCGAGGGCGTGCAGGCCATGCTGATCTACATGGCGATCTATGCCACCATGAGCGTCGGCACCTTCGCCTTCATCCTGTCGATGGANAAAGGGGGCCGCCCGGTCACCGACATCACCATGCTGAACGGCTTTGCCAAGGCCGAGCCCTTGAAGGCGCTGGCGCTTCTGATCCTGATGTTCAGCCTGGCCGGCATTCCGCCGATGGTCGGCTTCTTCGGGAAGTTCTACGTCCTGAAGGCCGCCGTCGATGCCAAGATGACCGGCGTTGCCGTTGCCGGCNNGGTGTCCAGCGTTATCGGTGCCTTCTACTACCTGCGCATCGTCTACTACATGTACTTCGGCGCCGAGGGCGAGGTTGTCGAAAGCCGCATGTCGCCGGTGCAATGGGCGATGCTGGTCGGCGTGGCCGCCATCATGGTCCTGGGCGTGGTGAACCTCTTCGGCATCGAGCCNGTTACGGCAATCGCGGCCGAAGCGCTTGTCCGCTGACTGGTACTTAGGACCGGGCGCCTTGTCCACGACCGGCTGGACAGCACGAATGCCGAAGGCGCGCGCATCGCNGGTACCTGACCGGGCTAAGCCTGGGTGCTGGCGCGTGAACAGACCGCCGGGCGCGGCCGCCGCGCCCGCGCCTGGGCCAGCCCGCCGGGCAACTTCCACGCCACCCTGGTGCTGAAACCCGCGGAATCNCCCGACATCGTCGCCCTGCGCAGCTTTGTCGCCGCCCTCGCGCTGCGCGATGCCTTCACCGCCGTCACCAGCCTGCCGCAGGCCTTCAGCCTGAAATGGCCGAACGATGTGCTTCTGAATGGCGGCAAGGTGGCTGGCATCCTGCTTGAATCCGCCAGCCACGGGGCAGGGGTCTCCTCACTCTGCATCGGCATCGGCGTGAACCTCATCGCCGCCCCCGATGCCACCCAGGTGGAACCCGGTGCGCTGCAACCGGTGTCGCTTCTGTCAGAAACCGGCCTGCGCCTCACGCCCGAGGCCTTCCTCGACCACCTCGCCCCCGCCTATGCAGGGTGGGAGGCGGTCTTCACCACCCAAGGCTTCGCCCCCATCCGCGCTGAATGGCTGGCCCATGCCGCGCGGCTTGGCCAACGCATCATCGCCCGCACCGGCCGCGACACGCGCGAGGGGCTCTTTGAGACCGCTGACGCNCTGGGCAATCTGGTGCTGCGCACCGACAGCGGCCCCATCGCCGTGCCCGCCGCCGAAGTCTTCTTCTGAGGGATCGCCATGCTTCTGGCCATCGACTGTGGCAATACCAACACCGTCTTTTCCATCTGGGACGGCACCCGCTTCCTGGCCACCTGGCGCATCGCCACCGACCACAAGCGCACGGCGGATGAATACTTCGTCTGGCTGTCCTCGCTGATGACGATGACCCGCACCGAGGCCAGCATCACCCAGGCCATCATCTCGTCCACCGTGCCGCGCGTGGTCTTCAACCTGCGCGTCCTGTGCAACCGCTATTACGACTGCCGACCGCTGGTGGTGGGCCGCCCCGATTGCGCGCTGCCGGTGCAGCCGCGGGTGGATCAGGGCGCGACCGTCGGCCCCGACCGTCTGGTGAACACCGTGGGCGCCTATGACCGCCACGGCGGCAACCTGATCGTGGTGGATTTCGGCACCGCCACCACCTTCGACGTGGTCGATGACGACGGCGCCTATGTCGGCGGCGTCATCGCGCCGGGCGTGAACCTGTCGCTCGAGGCGCTGCACATGGCCGCCGCCGCCCTGCCGCATGTCGATGTCAGCCGCCCGCAGCGCGTGGTCGGCACCAACACCGTGGCCTGCATGCAGTCGGGCATCTGGTTCGGCTATGTCGGCCTCGTCAAGGAAATCTGCGCCCGTATAAAGGCCGAACGCGACCGCCCGATGAAGGTGATCGGCACCGGNGGGCTTGCGCCCCTGTTCGGCGCCACCGATGTTCTGTTCGACCGCATCGAGGACGATCTCACCATGCATGGCCTCGTCCTCATCCACCGCTTCAACTCGCTGCCGGAGGCCGCATGACCGCCAACCGCCTGATCTATCTGCCCCTCGGCGGTGCCGAAGTGGGGATGAACTGTTACGTCTACGGCTACGGGCCGGAGGACAAGGAACGCCTGATCGTCGTCGATCTGGGGGTAACCTTCGGCGACATGGAAAGCGCCCCCGGCGTCGATCTGGTGATGCCCGACATCACCTGGCTGGCCGAGCGTGCCGACCGGATCGAGGCGATCTTCATCACCCATGCGCACGAAGACCACATCGGTGCGCTTGGCCACCTGTGGCCGCGCCTGAANGAAAAGGTCTACGCCCGCCGCTTCACCGCCGCCATTGGCCGGTCCAAGTTCGAGGAAGCNCTGCCGGTCGAAGAGATCGTCGTGGTGGAACCGCGCCCCGCCATCATCCAGGCCACCTTCGCGGTGCAGTTCCTGCCGATCAGCCATTCCATCCCCGAATGCGCCATGCTGGTGATCGACACNGCGGCGGGCCGCGTCGTCCATTCCGGCGATTTCAAGCTCGACCCCGACCCGGTGGTGGGCGAGGCCTGGGATCCCGCAGCCCTGCAGGCCGTGGCCACCGAAAAGCCGGTCATCGCGCTGATGTGCGATTCCACCAACGTCTTCTCGCCCCATCCCGGCCGGTCGGAAACCACGCTGAAGGACCCCATCGCCCAACTGGTNGGTAACGCCCGCGGCATGGTGGTGGCCACGACCTTTGCCAGCAACGTGGCGCGGCTGAAAACCCTGGCCGAGGCGGCGGTGAAGGCCGACCGTTCGGTCTGCATGCTGGGCCGCGCCATGCGCAAGATGATGGCCGCGGCGCAGGAAACCGGGGTGCTGCAGGATTTTCCAAAGACCGTCACGCCGGAAGAGGCGCTGGAAATTCCCCGCCAGAACCTGATGCTGATCGTCACCGGCAGCCAGGGCGAACGCCGCGCCGCCTCTGCCGCGCTGTCGCGCGGCAAGTACCTGGGCTTCGAGATGAAGGAGCGCGATCTGTTCCTCTTCTCGTCCCGCACCATCCCCGGCAACGAACGCGGTGTCCTGCGCATCGTCAATGCGCTGTCGGAAATGGGCGTGGATATTCAGGACGATGTTNNAAGCGGTCTTTACCACGTCTCGGGCCATGCCAACCGGCCTGACCTGGAAACCGTCCACCGCATCCTGAAACCCGGCATGGTCATCCCCATGCACGGCGAACACCGCCACCTGCGCGAACATGCCAAGGTCGCCATGGCGGGCGGCTTTGCCGCCGAAATCGCCACCAACGGCATGATGATCGAACTGGCCCCCGACGGCCCGCAGGTCGCTGAATACATCGAAACCGGCCGCATCTATCTGGACGGCTCGGTGCTGATCGGCGCCATGGACGGGGTGATCCGCGACCGCATCCGCATGGCGCTGAACGGCCATGTCATGGTGACGGTGCTGCTGGACGAAGCTGACGAGCCGTTGGGCGACGCCTGGGTGGAACTGATGGGCCTGCCCGCCATCGGCCGCCATGGCCAGCCGCTGTCGGACCAGATCGAGGAAGAGCTGAACGAATTCCTCGCGGCGTCGGCCGCNAAGGTGCTGGCCGATGACGACAAGCTGGACGAAGCCGCCCGCCGCGTGGTGCGGCAGGTGGCGATGGAGGAAATCGGCAAGAAGCCGGAAGTGACGGTGGTGGTCAGTGGCTGATGGAGGGCTGAACCGCCCCCGCCCGCCCCGGCGCCGGTCACTCGTCCTGGTAAGCGTCTACGGTTTCGGGCATTTCCTCGACGTCGGGCGCCTCGCCGACCTCTTCATGCTCGTCCTCGGGCGGCATCTCGGCCTTCAGCCGGAAGCTGCGCAGGATGAATTCCGGCACATGGTCGCCCATGCCCACCACGCGCTGATCGTCGCGCCGATCCTCGCGCCGGTCGCGGCGCGGGCGTTCCTCACGCGGGCGTTCGTCACGGGACCGATCCTCGCGGGGCCGCTCTTCGCGCACCCGCTCCTCCCGCACCCGCTCTTCACGGACTGGCGCCACTTCGGCCACTTCGACCGGCTCCATCGGCATCGCCTCGCGCCGTTCCTCGCGGCCGCGGCCACGACCCCGGCCGCTGTCCCGTTCCTTGCGGCCCCGCCCGGGCCGCTCTTCCCGCGGCGGCCGACCGGTCTCGCCCGCGGCGGCCAGGTCCAGCCCCTCGGGCAGCGCGCCGCGCGGAATCTCCATCTTCACCAGGCTCTGGATCGCCGCCAGATACTTGGCATCCGAGGGCACGGCGATGGTGAAGGCCTTGCCCTGCCGCCCGGCCCGGCCGGTGCGGCCGATGCGGTGGACGTAATCCTCGGGATGCGAGGGCACGTCGAAGTTGAAGACATGGCTGACCGCCGGAATATCGAGGCCCCGCGCCGCGACATCCGACGCCACCAGAAGCCGCAGCCCGCCGTCGCGGAAGGCGTCCAGCGTCTTGGTCCGCTGGCTCTGGTCCAGGTCGCCATGGATCGGCGCCGCATCAAAGCCATGCGACTTCAGCGATTTGGCCACCACATCCACATCCATCTTGCGGTTGCAGAAGATGATGGCATTGGTGCAGGCCTCGCCCTCGCCCCGGATCAGCGCGCGCAGCACGGCGCGCTTTTCGGTAAAGCTGCGGTCCTTGCGGGTCGGCGTGAACTCGACCAGCCGCTGTTCGATGGTGGTCGAGGCGGTGGCCTGCCGCGCCACCTCGATCTTCACCGGGTTCGACAGGAAGGTGTTGGTGATGCGCTCGATTTCCGGTGCCATGGTGGCGCTGTAGAACAGCGTCTGCCGCGTCATCGGCGTCAGGCTGAAGATGCGCTCGATGTCAGGAATGAAGCCCATGTCCAGCATGCGGTCGGCTTCGTCCACCACCATGATCTGCACGCCGGTCAGCAACAGCTTGCCGCGCTCGAAATGGTCCAGCAGACGGCCGGGCGTGGCGATCAGCACATCCACGCCGCGGTCAATCAGCTTGTCCTGCTCGCCAAAGGCCACGCCGCCGATCAACAGCGCCTTGGTCAGCTTGGTGTGCTTGGCGTAGACGTCGAAATTCTCGGCCACCTGTGCCGCCAGTTCCCGCGTCGGCGCCAGGACCAGCGACCGCGGCATGCGCGCCCGCGCCCGGCCCTGGCCAAGCAGGGTGATCATCGGCAGCGTGAAGCTGGCGGTCTTGCCGGTGCCGGTCTGGGCGATGCCCAGCACGTCGCGGCCTTCCAGCGCCCCGATGGCCTGGGCCTGGATGGGGGTCGGGGTCTCATAGCCTTCGGCGATGGCCTGGAGCACGCGCGGATCCAGCGCGAGGTCGGAAAACTTGGTCATATGCGTCCTGTAAGGTGCGGGATCGGTCCGCACGAAGTGAAGGGACGCGGCTTCCGGGCGCCCCGGCGTCTGGGGCCTGATGACCCGCAAGGCGCCGTTAGCGGAAAACTGCGGCAGGGTCAAGGCGGTGGCACCGGTCGCGGGGCCGTCATCGCGGCGTTGGCGTTCCGTCGCGCCGGTGTCGGAATGCCACGCTAGGCCGAAGCGCATCAACCCACAGGAGCCCCCGATGACGCTTCGCCTGTTCCCCGCCGTTTCGGCGCTGTGCCTTGCCGCCACCATGCACTTGCCGACGAGACGGTCTTCCCGGCCACGCTGGACGGCATGGTCGTCCTGCCCGCCGCCAGCTTCGTGGCTGCNCCCGCCGACGCCCCGGCCGATGCCCGCATCTCGGGCAAGTTCACCGGCGCCACCCGCACCGCGCAGCCCGGCACGGTGCCCGGCGACACCGGCGCCATGCATGGGCGCCGCCCGACCGGCCTGGCGGTGCCCTTCGAAGGCCAGCCGCTGCAGGGCTTCTCCGGCTATGCCATGGAACCCGGGCCCGACGGCAGCTTCTGGATGCTGACGGACAACGGCTTCGGGTCCAAGGCCAACAGCCCCGACGCGCTGCTGATGTTCCACCGCATGATGCCCGATTTCGCCTCGGGTCAGATGAAGATCGTGGAAACCGTCTTCCTGCGCGACCCCGACCAGAAGGTGCCCTTCCGCATCGCCTATGAAGGCGAGGGCAGCCGCTATCTGACCGGCGCCGATTTCGACATCGAAAGCATCCAGATCGTGAACGGCGAAGTCTGGCTGGGCGACGAGTTCGGCCCCTACCTGATCCGCGCCACCACCGATGGCCAGGTGATCGCCGTCTATCCGACCGTGATGGGCGAGACCGTGCTGAAGGGCGCCGACACNCCCGGCATCTCGGCCGTCTCGGTCGCTGGCACGGACTGGCAGGCGCAGCGATCAGGCGGATACGAGGGCATGGCGCTGCAACCCGGCACGGGCCTGTTGTGGGCGATGCTGGAAAAGCCGCTGTTGGGCGAGGATGGCAAGCCCGAAGGCAGCTTCCTGCGCGCCATGGCCTTTGATCCGGCCAAGGGCGAATGGACGGGGCAGGGCTTCAAGTTCGCGCTGGCCGAAGGCGCCACGGCGATCGGTGATTTCAACTTCATCGACAACACCCGCGCGCTGATCATCGAACGCGACAACGGCGAGGGCGATCCCAGCCTGAAATGCGCGGGCGACCCTGCGCCCGACTGCTTCCCGCTNGTTACCACGGTCAAGCGCATCGTGCTGGTCGATACCGCCAGCCTCGATGCCGAAGGCTTCGTGCGCCGCATCGGCCATATCGACCTGATGGCCGTGGCCGACCCCAAGGGCCTGAACAAGCAGGAAACCCAGGCAGGCCGCGACCTGTCGGGCATCCTGACCTTCCCCTTCTTCACCATCGAGGATGTGGTCCGCGTCGGCGACACGCATATCCTTGTCGGCAACGACAACAACCTGCCCTACTCCTCGGGCCGCAGGCTGGACGTCGCCGCCGACAACGAGGCGATCCTCCTGTCGGTGCCGGAACTCCTGGCCGCGAAGTAACCCCGCAAGATCGCTCCGGCAGGTGTTTCCCGCGCCTGCCGGTTGCTTTTCCGGCCGAACTGGCGCGCAATCGCACCACGCGCAACAGGGAGACACCCATGATTCAGAAACATTCCTCCGCCATCTGGTCCGGCAGCCTGAAAGACGGCGGCGGCACGCTGTCCACGCAAAGCGGCGTGCTGGCCGAGGCGCCCTTCACCTTCGCCACCCGGTTCGAGGGTCAGAAGGGCCTGAACCCCGAAGAACTGATCGGCGCCGCCCATGCTTACTGCTATGCCATGTTCCTGTCGGCGCTGATGTCCGGCGGCATCGTGCCGGACCGGATCGAGGCCACCTCGACCATCTCGCTGGACCCCACCACCGAAGGCAGCCCCACGGTGACGGCCGCGCATCTGGATGTGACGGTCAAGGCGCCCGCCGACGCAGCCGCCATCCGCGACTTCGCCGAAAAGGCCAAGGTAACTGCCCGATCTCCAAACTCCTGAAAGCCGAGATCAGCCTGACCCTGACCCTGGCCTGACCCTGCCGCCGCCGGGTGGCAAAGGCGCTCCGGCGGCGCAACCGGGCCGCGGCTCGACCGGCCCGGGGCCGATCAGGCCGACCGATCCGGCGCCGCACCGCCGCCAAAGGCCAGCGCCAGCGCGGCCTCGAAATCGGCGAACTGCTTGTCCCAGGTCGGGATGACAAAGCCGCCAGCGCNGGCAATCGCCGCGCTGCGCGTCGGGTCCTGTGCATCGGCATAGCGGCGCACCAGCGCGGCCCAGGCGTCGGGGTCGCGCGGGTCCAGCCGCGGCGCCAACCCTGCGTNCGCCTCGGCAAAGGCCGGAATGTCCGAAACGATGGCCGGGATGCCGACCGCCAGCGCCTCGACCAGCGGCATGCCCCAGCCTTCGACAAAGCTGGGGAACAGCAGCGCCCGCGCGCCCAGCAATTCGGCGATCATCTCGGTGTCGGACAAGGGTCCGGTTTCCACGACATGCGGCGCCAGGCGCTTCACCTCGTCGTCGTAGCGCGCGTTCTCGGCGGTGGTCCAGCCGCGCTGGCCGATGATGCGCAACTGCGGCACCGGGCCGCCGTCGGCGATCAGCCGCTTCCAGGTCTCCAGCAGCAACAGGTGGTTCTTGCGCGGCTCGATGGTGCCGATCACCACGAAATAGGGCTGGCCGCCGTCATCGCGCGGCCGTGCCGCCGAGGCCGCGCGCAGAAAGGGCTCGACGCCGATCCACAGAACCACCGGCCTCGGCACCGAAAACCCCTGCGCCGAGGCAAAGGCCACGAAGCAGTCGCCGGCATACTGCAGATCGGTCAGCACCATGTCGGCGTTGCGGGCCGTCATCTTCATGCGCTCGACATGCCGTTCCGGGTGCCCCTCCAGCGCGAACTGCGGGAAATCGATCGGAATGGTGTCGTAGACATAGTAGATGTGCTTCGCCCCGACATCTTCCTTCAGCGCCCGCAGCAAGTCCTGCCCGCGCCGCCCCGCCCCGCCGTGCGAGCAATTGACGTACAGCACCAGCGCCTCTGGATGGCGGCGCACCACCCGCACCAGATGCCCCGGCGTCTGCCGGCGATCCCGATCGACAAGGCCCAGGACATCGCTGCGTGCGCGCGGTTGGCGATCTTGAAGGCGCGCAACCGCCCTCTCGGCCCGTGTCACCGGCTTGCCCCGGTTCCAGCGCGCCGTCAGCACGTCGCGCAGCCAGCGCATCATCGCCGGGCGATAGGTCTTCATCTTGTCGCCGCGCAAAGAGATGCCCAGCACAAGGCAGTGCGGGTCCTCCAGGAAATGGTCCAGATAGGCAAGGTCCACCCGGTCGATCCCGGTCGGGGTCTTGGCCGCGAACCGCGCCAGCAACCGTTTCACATCGAAGAGGACAATCCGCTTCACACCAAAGACTCCTGTGCGCCGTCGGCCAGCCCGGACAGGGTCCGGGGCGCGTACAAGTGCCGTAACGGCGGGTCAGATAGACGGTTTCGAAGGCCTTGTCAGGGGCAATCGCCGAAATGCACCCGCCGCAGGGGCCGCGTTACAACAGGAAATCGCCGCGATCCAGCACCAGACCGCCGGTCAGGAAAACCAGCATGTCGATGGCGCCGTCGCCGGTTGCATCCACCCGCACCGCCCCCGCCGCCACCTGCACCGAGGCCAGCCCGCCGCCCAGGAAGGCGCCCGTGCCCACAAAGGCCATGGCGGTATGGTAGAGCCACCAGCGGCGTGCCGTCAAAGGCCGTCAGGTCGATGTGGTCGCTGCCGCGCACGAAGCCGGTGATCTGGTCGGGGTCCAAAGCCAGGCTGTCGGCCACCCGCAGGAAACGGAACACATCCGCCCCCAACCCGCCGATCAGCGTATCTGCCCCGCCGCCGCCCACCAGCGTGTCGGCGCCATAGGCGCCGTTCAGGACGTTCTCGCCAGTGTCGCCGGTCAGCAGGTCGCCAAAGCGGCTGCCCACCAGGTTCTCGACATTCAGCAGCGTGTCGTGCCCGGCGCCCCGTGTCGCCTGCGCGCCGGTGATCGACAGGTCCACCACCACCCCTCGCGTCGCCAGAAGATAGGACACGGTATCCGTGTCGCCGCCGCCATCCATCCTGTCATTGCCCAGGGCGCCGATCAGCGTATCGTTGCCCAGGCCGCCATACAGCCGGTCGGCCGAGCGGTCGTCGGTGCCTTCCTCGGGCTCGTAAAGGCCAGAATCCGGTCGTTGCCGGTGCCGCCATACAGCAGGTCCGCCCCGCCGCCTCCGGTCAGGCTGTCGGCGCCGCTGCCGCCATCCAGCGTGTCGCGGGCGTGATCGTCCACTGCCGTGAACGGGCCCGGGAAATAGAAGCCGAACAGCGTGTCGTTAAGCGCCGCCGACCAGCCGGTCGGCATCGAACTGTCCCATCATGTAATCGGCGCCGTCGCCGCCATACAGGCTGTCGTCGCCAAGGAACCCCTGAATCTCGTCATTGCCGTCGTCGCCGAACAGCCGGTCGTCGCCGGTGCCGCCCACCACGGATCATTGCCCTGATCGCCATGCAGCAGGGCGTTGGAAAAGCCCGCCCCCACCAGATCGTCGCCCACGCCGCCGGAACACAAGGCGGTGTCGTCGGTCGAGATCGTGTCGTTGCCAAGCCCGCCGTACATCAGGCCATAGCCGCTCAACAGGTCGGCCCCAAGCCCGCCGTACAGCGCGGTCAGGCGGGTGTCGAAGTCGTCAACCTGCAGGAAGGCGGTGCCGAAAAGCTGGTCGTTGTCGTCGCCGCCATAAAGGATGCCGGACCCGGCCAGCGTATCCAGCCCCGCGCCGCCCGACAGGTCGTTGTATCCGGTGCCGCCGTCCAGCACGTCGTTGCCGGTGCCGCTGGCGATGTCGTCATAACCCGCACCGCCGGTCAGCACATCATTGCCGTCGCCGCCGTCGATCAGCGAGGCATCGTCGCCGTTCGCCGCCGAGATGACATCGTTTGCGCCGCCATAGAACTCGTCCGCCCCGCCGCCGCTGCTGCCCAAGCTGTCGTCGCCGTCGCCGCCATACAGCGTATCGGCGCCCATGCCGCCATTCAGGCTGTCGTCGCCGCCGTTGCCCCGCAGGAGGTCGTTCAGGTCATAGCCCAGAATGGTGTCATCGCCATTGCCGCCGCCCAGCACATCTGCCTTCGGCCCGCCACGGTCGCCTTCGATCAGGGGCATGTCAGGGTCTCCTCCGCTGCCAGTGAAGCCTAACATCCCGGCTTCAAACGGCAAGGCGGGCTTCGGTCCCCGGACAGGCCCCCGTCAGACCATCATTTCCTTGGTCGCCGTCAGCTTCAGCGCGGGATAGTCCCGCTCGGCGCGGTCGATGTCCCATTTCAGCCGCGTGAGGTAAACCATGTCGCCGTCGTTGTCGGTGGCGATATGGCCCTTGTTGGCACTCACGAACTTCTCGACCTCGGCCTTGTCGCCCGACACCCACCGGGCGCTGGTGAATTGCGATTCAAACCGCACCGGCAGCGAATATTCCTGCTCGATCCGGCTGGCCAGCACCTCGAACTGCAGCGCGCCCACCACACCCACAATGAAGCCCGAGCCGATCATCGGCTTGAACACTTTGGCCGCGCCTTCCTCGGCAAACTGCATCAGCGCCTTTTCCAGATGCTTGGCCTTCATCGGATCGCCCGCCCGCACCACCTGCAACAGCTCGGGCGCGAAGAGGATGCCGGTAAAGCGCAAGCCTTCGCCCTCGGTCAGCGCATCGCCGATGCGCAGTTGCCCGTGGTTCGGAATGCCGATGATATCGCCAACCCAGGCTTCCTCGGCCAGCTCGCGGTCGGCGGCCAGGAACAGGACCGGGTTGGTCACCGCCATCGGCTTTTTCGACCGCACATGCATCAGCTTCATGCCGCGCTCGAAATGCCCCGAGGCCAGGCGGACAAAGGCCACGCGGTCGCGGTGCTTGGGGTCCATGTTGGCCTGCACCTTGAAGACGAACCCCGCCACCGTGGCCTCCTCGGGCGCCACCTCGCGCTCCGCCGCCTTCTGCGGCTGCGGCTCGGGCCCGTATTCGCCGATGCCCTCCATCAGCTCCTTCACGCCGAAGGAGTTGATGGCAGAGCCGAACCAGATCGGCGTCATGTGGCCTTCCAGGATCGACTGGCGGTTGAAGGCGGGCAGCAATTCCCGCGCCATCTCGATTTCCTCGCGGAACCTGGCCAGCAGGTCGGTAGGCACATGATCGGCCAGCTTCGGGTCATCAAGCCCCGCAATCTTCACCGATTCCGCCACGCGGTTGCGGTCGGCCCGGTCCATGATCTCCAGCCGGTCGTGCAACAGGTCATAGGCCCCCACGAAATCCCGCCCCATGCCGATGGGCCAGGAGGTAGNCGTCACGTCGATGGCCAGGCTTTCCTGAATCTCGTCGATGATCTCGAGCGTATCCCGGCTTTCGCGGTCCATCTTGTTGCAGAAGGTCAGGATCGGCAGGTCTCGCAGGCGGCAGACCTCGAACAGCTTCTTCGTCTGGCTTTCCACGCCCTTGGCGCCGTCGATCACCATCACCGCCGCGTCCACCGCCGTCAGCGTGCGATAGGTGTCTTCCGAGAAATCGCTGTGGCCGGGCGTGTCCACCAGGTTGAACCGGAACTGCCCGAAATCGAAGGACATCGCCGAGGCGGAAACCGAAATCCCGCGCTCCTGCTCCAGCTTCATGAAGTCCGACCGCGTGCGCCGCGCCTCGCCCTTGGCGCGCACCTGGCCCGCCATCTGGATGGCGCNCCCGAACAGCAGGAACTTTTCCGTCAGCGTGGTCTTGCCGGCGTCGGGGTGCGAGATGATCGCAAAGGTCCGGCGGCGGGCGATCTCGGGCGGGAGTTGGGNGCGGTTCATCAGCATGGCGCGCCATTAGCCGAAACGGGGCCGCCCGTCCATCGCCCCGGCGGCCCCAGGCCCCTTGAACCACGTTGACCGAATCACGCGCATCGCCAATCGTGCGGCACGGATTTGTCAATTCACATTGAAGCAGGTGAAATATGCCGGTCACGCTTTCAACGCCCGAAGTCCTGGTGAACCCCGGACGGCTCGGCGGCGCCCAGATCAATGCAAAGACAGTGGCAATCGCCGGGGGCGGCTTTGCCGTCGCCTGGCAAGAGGGACCGAACGGCCAGACGCACATGCAGCGCTACGATGCCTTTGGCAATGCCATCGGCTCGGTGATCAATTTCTTCCTCTCCGGCATCCTGCAGGATGTGGCGGTCGCCAACGATGGGCGCATCGTCGTGGCGACTTCGTTCAACAATGTCCTGAACGTCAGTTCGGTCGATCCTGCCACTGGCGCCGTAAGCGCCGGGTCCCAGCTGAGCCTGGCCTCGGCGATCACCGGCGTGCAACTGGTGAACACCGGCGCCGCCAACCTCGGGCTGGTGGTGAACCAGGTCAACAACAGCCTGCTTTCGGGCACATCCACGTCGCTTGGCGTCGCAACCATCAACCCCGGCAGCTTTGCCACCCCGACCTCGTCGCCGATCATCGAAACGGTGGCGACCGGCGGGGCGAACCTGTTCAGCCTGCAGGAAAACGGCACCATCCTGCCGACCGACGGCACCTCGCTGACCAACGCCAATCTGGCCGAGGCGCGCGATCTCATGTTCGTCGAAAGCGGGTTCTTCCTGGCCGTCTGTCACACCGTCTCGTCCCAGACGATCTCGCTTGTCGCCCTCACCGGCACCAACGACAACCTGCCGACCTACACGGTCGGCCCCAAGGTCGCCGCCACCAACCTCAGCGGAACCCCGGCGTGAACGAACTCGCCGCCGCGCGCGATGTCGTCTCGCTTGGCAACGGCCGCATCCTCATCGTCTGGGCCACCCACGATGATTTCGGCACCGCGCCCGATGGCCTGCTGGCCCAGGTCTACAACATGGCCACCGGCGCGGCCGAAGGGGCGGCGGTCAACCTGCACCAGACCTTCAACGCGGCCGAAATCGCCGCCGCCGATGTCTCGGCGACCCTGCTGGCCGACGGGCGGGTGGCGGTCAGCTATACCCTGGGCGCGGGGGTCAGCGATCTGGATGTCTTCCAGCGCATCCTTGATCCGCGCATCGCCGGCGTCACGGTTGCGGCGACCTCGGGGGCCGATATCTTTGTCGGCAGCGCCTTCGACGACACCTTCACCGGCGTGTCGGCCAGCGACCGCATCTCGGGCGGTGCCGGGTCCGATACCGTGGTCATGGCCAACCTGACGCTCACCGCCGTCGATCTGGCCAATCCGGCCGCCTTCGCTTACCTGGGGCCGACGCTTGACGGCATCGAGAACCTGGTCGGCACCGCGACCGGCGATACCTATTTCGGCAATGCGGTGGCCAATATTCTGGACGGCGGCGCTTACGACGATTTCCTGAACGGTCGCGCAGGCGACGACAGCCTGCTTGGCGGCAATGGCCTTGATTCGCTGCAGGGCGGCCTCGGCGCCGACACGCTGCGCGGCGGCGCCGACGGCGACCGTCTGCAAGGCCAGGACGGAGACGACCAGATCTTCGGCGACGCGGGCAACGATACCCTCCGCGGCGGCACCGGGGCCGATTTCATGTCGGGCGGCGACGGCGACGATGTGGTGAACGGCGGCGAGGGCGACGACACGATCTACGGCGATGCCGGCAACGATGCCATCATCACCGGCCCCGGCAACGACCTGGTCTTTGGCGGCGACGGCAACGATGTCATCTACATCACCAGCGCCGATGCCGACGTGAATGGCGGCAACCAGACCGATACGGCGAATTTCTCCTTCCTCGCGATCAATTCGGCGCTGCAAGGCATCTATGCCGACCTGTCCGGAGGCATTTCCTCGGTTGCGGCCGAATTCGGCTTCGGCCCGTCCGAGGAACGCTGAACGCCATCGAATTTCTCACCGGCTCCTCCGGCAATGATTTCCTGGCCGGATCATCGGGCGCGAATCTGATCCGCGGCGGCGCCGGGGCCGATTTCGTCATGGGGCGCGCCGGTGCCGATACCCTGTTCGGCGGCGACGACATTGATACCTTCATCTTCACCTCGACCACGGAAGTTACTCCGTGATCCAGGATTTCGCGCAGAACGAACACCTTGCCTTCGCCATCGGTGCCTTCGGCGACATCAACGGCTCGAACATCGCGACCCGTTTTTCCGCCAACGCCACGGCGGCACCCGCTGCCAACGCTTCGGCGCAGTTCCTGTTCGACAACAGCGGTGGCGGGATCGGTCGGCTGTTCTTCGATGCCGATGGCAATGGTGCCGGTTCGGCCGTGCTGGTGACGACGCTGCAATTCACCAGCCCGACCGCGCTGGCTTACTTCTCGGCCTCGTCGTTCCTGTTCTTCTGATCCGGACATGCGCGGGGGCGTCCAGGCGCGGACGCCCTCTTCGGGGTGAACGGATGCGACAGGGGCGGGGAAGACTTCCAGTCCCGCCGATGGACGCAGGCGCCCCTTGGGCCCAGGGAATTCGGTCGGCATGCCCGGACCCGAAGGCGCCTTACAGCTGCGTCAGCACCACCACTGCCAGAACGGCCGCGGCCCAAAGGTCCGTGGTCATGGCGATGGTTTCGTTGCGGGTTTTCTCGGGCGTCCGAATGTGGCGAATCCCGGCAGAGCCATAGAACACTCCTCNCGCCACCGCCGCGGGCAGCACGAATCCCGGCGCTGCCACGGCAATCAGGCCAAGTGTGGCCATCGAGATATTGGCGAACCCCAGTTCCTGGATCACCTGCTGCGCCTCGGTTCCGGTGAAACGGAAGATCTCGCGCGCGGTGAACGCCGGTTGCAGCCACTGGCGCAGCCCGGCCAGCATCAGCCTGACCCCGACCGCCCAGAACACGAACCATTGCCCCAGAAGCGCCGCCCATCCGGCCTCGCTTCCAAGGGCAAGGGCCAGGCCGATCGACAGGGCTTNCAGGACAAACATGGTCAGGACCAGCGTGGCGATGTACATCCGGCGCTCCCGCTCAGCACAGGCACAGACTGCGCGTTTCCTGAGCCGGGGTAAAGCCGCTGCTTGTCGGCAGCAGGCTCGGACAATTCTTAAGTCCAAGTTAATGTGCGCGCGCAACCCATTGAAATTGTTCGTGTGAAGCAAGCGTCCGAGCTCGGACGCCTATTTCCGCCCCGGCCCGCGCAGGACCTCCAGAGCCTCTCTTCCGGCCTCGGTCCCGAAGTGCTGGCTCTGGCGCAGGCCGGGAAAGCGCGCCCGGANTCCGTCGGCGAACTCCGGCGGCAGGCGGGTCACCGTGGCCTCGTTCACCATCAGGCTCTCGGCAAGCACCCCCTCGGCATAGATGATCTCATGCCGGTCAAAGACCAGGCTGTAGTACTCCACCACNNAGCCCTCGCGGACAAAGACCCGCTCGCCATCCACCAGGTGCTTGGCCTGGACCAGCAGCTCGGCCGTCGGCAGGGCGCCCCGCCGCGACCGCTGGTACAGGAACATCCGGTGATGCTGGCTGACGATCAGGTCCCCCGAATTGCCCAGCACCCCTTNCGAGATCACCACCGGCGCAAAGGCCCCCACACCGCGCAGCGTGGCCCGCCCCACCCAGCGGATCGGCTGGGGCCCATGGTCCCGCGTCAAGACCCGGTCGCCCGCCGCCAGCCGCTCGATCGGCACCTGCGCCCCGGTGCCCAGGGTGATCATGGTGCCGCGGGCAAAGGACACGCAGACCAGATCGGCCAAAGGCGNCTTACTGGGCGCCGTCTCGCTCTGCAGCAGGGTATATTCGATCCCCGGCCCCATCGGCGACAGCGGCAGCGCCAGCCGCGTGCCGTCGGGCAGGGTCAGGGCCAGCAGCTCCACACTGTCGCCATCCGGCGACATCAGGGTGTGCCGGGCCTCCAGCGTCAGCGCCTCGCCCGGTCGGCCCACCTGGCTGCCGCTGCCGACACGCTGGCCACCCTCGGCCCCGGTCGGCGCGATCACCAGCCGCAGCGGCCGCGCCCCGCGTTCCAGCTCGTAGACATCGCCCGGGCACAAGGCCTCGGGTCCGTGCAGCCCGTCGCCCTGGTTCACGCCATGGCTGACGAAGATATCCTCGGCATGGAACAGCTGGACCGCATGGCCGGGCAGCAGCGGATCGGACGCGGGTCGATCGGCGGGGTCATGGGGTCCGGTCCTTCGGGCATGGGGTTTCAGCGGCCTAGCAAAGCCGGGAAGGCCGCGTCAACCGGGCAAGGCCGCGCAGGGCTTGCGCCGGGCCGGTCCGGCTGGCAGCAAGGGCACAGCGGACAGGAGGACGGGATGGATCTTGGGATCAAGGGAAAGCGGGCGCTGGTCTGTGCTTACTCGAAGGGCCTGGGGCGCGGCTGCGCCGAAGCACTGGCGGCGGCCGGGGTGGAGCTGGTACTGAACGCCCGCGGCGCCGAGGCGCTGGAGGCTACGGCGGCAGCGATCCGTGCGGCGCATGGCGTGGCGGTGACGACGGTCGCGGCCGATATCGTCAGCGAGGCGGGGAGGGCCGAAGTGCTGGCGGCGGCCGGGACGGTGGACATCCTGGTGACCAATGCCGGCGGCCCGCCGCCCGGCCTGTGGTCGGACTGGGGCCGCGAGGATTTCATCAAGGCGCTGGATGCCAACATGCTGACCCCCATCGCCCTGATGACGGCGCTGGTGCCCGGCATGATCGAGCGGAAATGGGGCCGGGTGGTGAACATCACCAGCCAGTCGGTGAAAGCGCCGATCCCGCAGCTTGGCCTGTCGAACGCCGCCCGAACCGGGCTGACCGGCTATGTCGCCGGCACCGCGCGCCAGGTGGCACCCTTTGGCGTGACCATCAACAATATGCTGCCGGGCATGCACGACACCGACCGCGCCGCCGCGCTGGATGGCGGTGTGGTCAAGGCGCGCGGCATCACGCTGGATCAGGCGCGGGCCGAGCGCATGGCGACGATCCCGGCGCGGCGCTATGGCACGCCCGAGTTCGGCGCGATGTGCGCCTTCCTGTGTTCGATGCAGGCCGGGTTCATCGTGGGGCAGAACATCCTTCTGGACGGCGGCGCCACCAACGCCACGCTCTGAGCCTTGCCGGGGCAGGGCGGGCTGGTAACGCCAAGTCCGACGCATTTTCTCAGGTACCATGCCCGATCCTGCCGCCCCGCGCCTTGAGGTCACGTCGCTGTCCCGGTCCTTTGGCGGGCGNGGGGTGGTCGAGGATGTGACACTGACCGTGGCGTCGGGGCAGGTGACCTGCCTTTTGGGGCCGTCCGGCTGCGGCAAGTCCACCACCTTGCGCATGATCGCCGGGGTCGAACGGCCCGATAGCGGCCGCATCGCCATTGACGGGCAGCTCATGTTCGGCCCCGGCGTGAACCGCCCGCCCGAGACGCGCGGCGTCGGGCTGATGTTCCAGGATTTCGCGCTGTTTCCGCATCTGACGGTGGCGGGGAACGTGGCCTTCGGGCTGACCGGAGAACGCGCGGCCAAGGATCGGCGCGTGGCAGAGCTGCTGGAGAAGGTGAACCTGTCAGGCTTTGGCCCGAAGCACCCGCACCAGCTGTCNGGGGGCGAGCAGCAGCGCGTGGCCCTGGCCCGNGCGCTGGCGCCGCGGCCACGGGTCATGCTGATGGACGAGCCCTTCTCGGGTCTCGACAACCGGCTGCGCGACGGCATCCGCGACACCACGCTGGATATCCTGAAGGAAGAAGGCGCGGCGGTCCTGCTGGTGACGCACGAGCCGGACGAGGCGATGCGCATGGCCGACGAGATCGCGCTGATGCGGCGGGGGCGCATCGTGCAGAAGGGCGCGCCCTACAACGTCTACAATGCGCCGCTGGACCGGGCGGCGGCGGCGTTCTTTTCCGATATCAACGTGATCCGTGGCACCAGCCGCGGTGCGCTGACCGAAACNCCCTTCGGCGCCTTCCTGACGCCCGGCCATGCCGATGGCGCCGAGGTGGAAATCGTCATCCGGCCGCAGCACCTGAAGATCGACTTCGACCGGGGCGGGCGCGGCCCGAACCCCACGCCGATGGACGGCACGCGGCGCGGCCTTGTGCAACGCGCGCGGTTCCTGGGCCGCGAAAGCCTGGTCGAGTTCCGCATGGATTTCGACGGGTCCAAACTGACAGCCGCCGTGCCNGGGGTGTTCCTGCCCAAGCCGGGCGCCGCGCTGTGGCTGATGATCCGGCGCGACCGTTGCTTTGTCTTTCCGGTGGCGGGGCGGGCGGTCTCTGCGGCGGACTGACGGCCCCCTTCATCTTGGCCCAAATACCCTCGGGTGGGGCTCGGGGAGGGCAGACGGCCCTCCCCGCCGTCGTGACAAGCGACCGGGCGGTCAGCTGGGCGGAATTGCCTCGGCCGGTGCCGCGACCTGGGCGCGGTAATCCTCCAGCCCCCGCCCCGGCTCGTCGGNGAAGGTCTCGCCTGTGGGGGTCAGCGCCACGATTCGGTCCACACGGAAGGACCGGAAATCGCCCCGCGCCTCGCACCAGGCGGCCAGCGTCCAGACGCGGCCCCAGAATTCCAGTTGCAACGGGCGGATGTCGCGGTGGCTTTCGCGGCCGTCCAGGTCGATATAGCTGATCGTCAGCCGTTCGCGTGCGCGGATGGCACCCCGCAGCACCGGCAGGTGCGGTGAGGCGCGCGCCGCCTCTTCGCCCGAGAAGACAAAGAGGCCGTCCTCGTCGGGTTCGATTGCTGCCAANNGCATCGCCGCGGTGATCTTCGAGGCAAGGCCGCGGGCGGCACGGGCCAGGCCCGGATCGGCGCCTTCGGCCACCAGCTTTACCCCCAGGCGCAGTGCCTCCAGTTCCTGGGCCGTCAGGATCATCGGCGGCAGGGTGATCGGCGCGCGCAGGATGTAGCCCACGCCGCGCTCGCCTTCGAGCGGCAGGCCCGAGGCCATCAGCGTGGCCATGTCGCGCCAGATGGTGCGAGTGGAAACCTCCAGCCGCTCGGCGATTTCCGAGGCGCGGTGCANGCNGCCGTCGCGCAGGATCTGGATCAGGTCGAAGAGGCGGTCGGTGCGGCGCATGGGACGGCAGGGTGGCCTGCCGCCCGCATGGCGTCAACGGGGCGCGTCCTGCGCCAGCAAGATGGCAGGATGCGCCATCTCGACGCTGGCCCCGTCGATCAGCGCCAGGAAGGGCGCCAGCGCCGGATCGGTCAGCACCGTCTGGGCCGCCCGGCTGGCGCTGGCCATGTCGGCCCATTCCACCACATCGGTCCAGGTGCCCGCGCCGTCATGGACCAGGCGGCGCGACCGGAAGCCGGGGCAGGCGGAAAGGGGGCGACACTGGCCGCGGCAGCGGCAAGAAAAGCCTCGGACGTGGTGCCGGGGTCAGGCGGAAGCGGACGAGTTCAAGGACGGCGTCGGTCATCGGGGTCTCCTCTATGGCGATGATGGCCCCTTGTGGCAGAGTGCAACTGACAACTAGCTGTCAGCTACCTGGGGCCTTTGCTTACCCTGACCGGCCCGTCCGTCCCGGTTCGGCCTTTGATCCCGCGCCCGCCGCCCGTAGAACGCGATCAGACCGCCGGGCACGGGCCCGGCCTGACGGAGGATGACGACATGCAGATGGGACCCTGGCAGATCCTGCTGATTGCAATCGTGTTGCTGGTGCTCTTTGGCCGCGGCAAGGTCGCCGGCATGATGGGCGAGTTCGGCAAGGGCATCACCGCCTTCAAGAAGGGCGTGTCCGAAGGCAAGGAAGAGATCGAGAAGGCATCGGCCGAAGCGGCGAAGGACGTGACGCCGTCCGAGAAAGACAAGGTCTGAGACAGGCCGGAGAGCTGAGATGTTCGACATCGGCTGGACCGAACTGATGCTGATCGGCATCGTGGCGCTGATCGTCATCGGGCCGAAGGATCTGCCCGACATGTTCCGCACCCTGGGCCGCTTCACGGCCAAGGCGCGCAGCATGGCGCGCGAGTTCCAGCGCGCGATGGAACAGGCCGCCAACGAGGCGGGCGTTGCCGATGTCGCCAAGGACCTCAAGGACGTGACCTCGCCCAAGAACATGGGGTTGCAGGCCGTCAAGGATGCCGCCTCGAAATTCGAGAAGTGGGATCCGCTGAAGAACGCGGCCAAGCCCACGGCCCCGGCCGCGCCGCGGCCCGCGGTGCCGACGAACAGCCTGGGCACTGGAACAGCCGCCGCCGCGGCGGCGGCGGCCCCCGCCGCTACGCCCGCCGATGCGCCCGTCGCACCGCAGGTCGAGGCGCCCGCCGCTGCCGAACTTGGCCCGGCGACCAAGGCCTTGGCCGAAGCACGGGCCGCCAAGGCCGCCATCGCGCGCGAGGCGGCTGAAAATGCGGGCGGTCGATGCCGCGCCTGCCGAGACTGACGGAAGCAGCACTACATGACCCGCGACGAGATCGAAGACAGCTCGGCCCCGCTGATCGAGCACCTGGCCGAACTGCGCACCCGCATCCTGATCTCGATGGGTGCCTTCATTGGCTGTTTCATACTGGGTTACATCCTGTGGAAGCCGATCTTCGCCTTCCTGTCCCACCCGATGTGCCAGGCGCTGACTGATCGCGGCCAGCAGTGCCAGCTGGTGCTGATCAAGATGCAGGAAGGCTTCTTCACCGCGATGAAGATCGCGATGTGGGGCGGCTTCGCGCTGGCCTTCCCGATCATCGCCTACCAGCTGTGGCGCTTCGTGGCGCCGGGTCTGTATCGGTCGGAAAAGAACGCTTTCCTGCCCTTCCTGATCGCTTCNGTTACGATGTTCCTGATCGGCGCGGCCTTCGCCTATTACATCATCCTGCCCTTCGCCTTCTCGTTCTTCCTGGGCTTCCAGGACCAGTTGACCGATGGCGCCACCACCTCGGGTGCGCCCGCGGGCGTGGTGTTCCAGGGGTCGATGGAAAGCTATCTGGGCCTGACCATGACCTTCGTCATGGCCTTCGGCCTGTGCTTCCAGCTGCCCGTGCTGCTGACACTGATGGGGCGCGCGGGACTGGTCTCGTCGACCGCGCTGAAGCACATGCGCAAATACGCCGTGGTGCTGATCCTGACGGTGGCGGCAATCGTGACGCCGCCCGATGTGCTGAGCCAGGTCATCCTGTTCTCGGCAATCTATCCGCTGTACGAAATCTCGATCTTCCTCATCGCCCGCTTTGAACGCCAGCGCGCGGCGGAAGAGGGGCTTGACGAGGACAGCGAGGCGGCATGACCGGAACCGAGGAAACCGCGCTGACCCGCATCGCGGCGGCGCTGGAACGGATGTCGTGCGCCCCTNNGCGGGCGCCGGATTTCGCGGCGGCCGATGCCTTTGCCTGGCACACCTCGCCTGACCGGCTGGACCCGGTGGGCAAGGTCAGCCGGGTGGACATATCCCTGCTGGTGGGGGTGGACCGGTCGCGCGACACGCTTCTGGCCAACACCCGGCATTTCGCCGCAAACCTCTTTACCAACAACGCGCTGCTTTGGGGCGCGCGGGGCATGGGCAAGTCGTCGCTGGTGAAGGCGGTGCATGCCCAGGTGCGGGCAGAGGGTATGACNCTGAAGATCGTGGAGCTGAGCCGCGAGGACCTGCCCTCGGTGCAGCGCCTGCTGGCGCTGTTGCGCGGGTCGGACCGGCGGTTCCTGCTGTTCTGCGACGACCTGTCGTTTTCCCATGACGACCAGCATTACAAGAGCCTGAAGGCTGTCCTTGATGGCGGCATCGANGGGCGGCCCGAGAATGTGCTGCTGTATGCCACCTCGAACCGGCGCCACCTGATGCCGCGCGACATGATCGAAAACGAGCGTTCCACCGCGATCACGCCGGGCGAGGCGGTGGAGGAAAAGGTCTCGTTGTCCGACCGGTTCGGGCTGTGGCTGGGGTTCCATCCCTGCTCGCAGGACGACTATCTGGAGATGATCCGGGGTTATTGCGCGGCCCATGGCGTGAACGTGCCCGAGGATCGCCTGCGCGCCGAAGCAGTGGAATGGCAGGCGACGCGCGGGTCACGGTCGGGCCGGGTGGCCTGGCAGTTCTTCTGCGACCTGGCGGCGCGCGAAGGCGTGCGGATCTGAAGGGACGATTTTTCTGCGAAAAATCAGGGCGTTGCGCATGGTACCCCGCCTGTCTTGATGGCGCTGACGCCCGCAACATTGATTTTTCTGCGAAAAATCAGACTCTTATTGCAGGTAGGGCCCCGGATCGACGCTGTCCACGCCCTTGCGCACCTCGAAATGCAGGTCGCTGCTGCCGGTGACGCCGATGGTCTGGCCGCGGGTCACCGTGGCCCCTTTGGCGACCTTCAGCCCCTGCACCCCGGCATAGACCGTCAGCAACCCGTCGGCATGGCGGATCACCACGATCGGCGTACCGTCGGTATCCTTGGTGACCGCGGCCACCGTACCGGCGGCGGCGGCCTTCACCGCGGTGTAAGTGGNCGCCTGGATGTCGATGCCGTCGTTGCGACCCTTGGCATAGGCGCGCACGATGGTGCCATTGACCGGCATCGCCATTGCGGCCGCCGAGGCGGCGGTGCGGTCCTTGCCCAGATCGGGTGAAGTGGCGTTCCCTCTGGCGTCTGGGACAGCCGGCGCGACCTTCTGGTCGGGCAGCGGCGGACGCCGAGGGCGGTTCGGGTGTGGGCGAGCCCGAGCCGGGGTGGTGGTGACCGCCACAGCCGAAGGCGCGGCGGCGCCGGGAACCGCGGTCGGGATGATCAGGAACTGGCCCTCGCGCACGGCGAGATCGGCGCCCAGGCCGTTCCATTCCGCCAGCGCCTTGGGCGAGACGTTGTAAAGCCGCGCGATGGTATAGGCGGTTTCGCCACGCTGGACCTTGTGGCGCAGGGGTTCCGGCCCGGCGGTGCGCTGCGGGCGCGGGCGCCGCGGCGGGGCCGAACCGTCCACGCGATCAAGCGCGGTGGTGGCGATGGTGCCCACGTCGATGCCGCCCGTGGTAAGCGCAGTCGGGGCGGCAGGCGCAGCGGCGACGCGGCGGGGCAGGGCGAGGACCTCGCCTTCGCGCAGGGGATCGTCGGGCTTCAGTGCGTTGTAGCTGCCAAGTTCCTGCGGCGTCAGGCCGACACGGGCGGCGACGGTCGCCACGGTGTCGCCACGCCGGGCGATGACGACCTGGTAATTCGGATAGGACAGCACGCCGCGCGGGTCGGCGGTCGGACGGGCGGCGGTGGCGGTGCGGGCGGCATCCGTGGTGTCCAGCCCGGCGTTGCCGTTGCGCAGGTCCCAATCCATGTTGGCGGTGTTGGCGCAACCGGCAAGCAACAGCATCGGCAGGCCATGCGGCCAAAAGCAGGCTGCGGATCGGTCCGGTCTTTGCTTGCGTCATCGGCTGCCCCTTCGTCGCCCGCTTGTTTCCGGGCTGATTACTCTGACCCCAGGCCTTCGACCAGCGGAACGAAGCGGACGGGGCGCAATTCTTCGTAGTCGTAGCCGGTTTCGCCACGGGTGACCTTGATCAGGCTTTGCACGGCATCGCTTTGCCCCACCGGCAGCACCATGACGCCGCCCACCTTCAGTTGGGCCAGCAGGGGACCGGGCGGATCTTCCGCTGCCGCGGTCACCAGGATGCGGTCGAAAGGCGCCTGGTCGGGCAGGCCGAAACTGCCGTCGTAAGCCAGCGCGGTGATGTTGCTGAGGGCAAGCGTACGGAAGACCTCTTCCGCCTCGCGCACCAGCCGCCGGTGGCGGTCCACGGTATAGACGCGTCGCGCCAGAAGGCTGAGGATCGCGGCCTGGTAGCCCGAGCCGGTGCCGATCTCCAGCACCTTGTCGCGCGGCTGNNCGTCCAGCGCCTGGGTCATCAGCCCCACCACCGAGGGCTGGCTGATGGTCTGGCCGCAGGCGATGGGCAGCGGCATGTCCTCGTAGGCGCGTTCGGCGAACAGGCCCTTCACGAAATGGCCGCGGTCGATGCGCTCCATCGCCGACAGGACCCGGCTGTCCGTCACCCCGCGCGACCGCAGGGCGTAGAGAAAGCGCATCTTGCGCTCGGCCACGGATTGCGGATCGTCGGCGGGGGCGCCGGTGCTCATGCGAGGCGGGCCTCCAGGTCGGACAGAAGGTCATGTGCCGTCAGGTCGGCCCGCATGGGCGTGACGGCGACATAGCCGTCCAGATTGGCCGCGACATCGGTGCCGGGCAGGGTGGGCGAATGCTGCGGCCCGCCCTTGATCCACAGGAACCTGCGCCCCGAGGGCGACAGGTGCGGCTCGACCGAGAAACTGGTGTCGCGCCGGAACCCCTGTGCCGCGACCTTGAGTCCCTTCACGCGGGCGGCAGGGACGGGCGGGAAGTTCACGTTGTAGAACAGCCGGTAATCGTCCTGCGTCCACAGCCCACGGTCCAGAAGCGCCCGCACCACGGCGGTGCCATGCTGCGCGGCGGCCTCGAACGGGTCGGCCAGGTCATCGGTCTGGGGTCCCATGAATTGCGACAGGGCGATGGCATGCACGCCCTGCAGCGCCGCCTCCAGCGCGCCGCCGATGGTGCCGGAATACAGCACATTCTCGGCCGCGTTGTTGCCGCGGTTCACGCCGGACAGCACGAGGTCGGGCTTGGCGCCCTGCAGCACGTCATAGATCGCGGCCAGCACGCAATCGGCCGGGCTGCCCTCGGCGGCAAAGCGGCGCTCGCCCAGTTTGGCGATCATCATCGGGTGGGTATAGCTGATGCAATGCCCGACGCCGGATTGTTCGAAGGCGGGGGCCACGGTCCAGACCTCGCCGGANNGAGTGGCGATATCGGTGGCGATGCGGTGCAGAACGTCCAGCCCCGGCGCATTGATGCCGTCGTCATTGGTAATGAGAATACGCATGATCCATCCCTAAGCCTGTCCTGCTTAGCGAAGCGACCGGCGTCGGGCAAGCGCCGGAACCGTCAGTCTTCGGCCAGGCTGGCCTTGAACTTGTCGGCCCAGTCCGGGTGCCAGCGCGACAGGGCCGGGCGGTNTTCGATGATGTCTCCCATCGCCCATTCCATGCGCCGGGCATCCAGCGCGCGGGGCGTCTCGTTGTCGGGGCACAGGATGTAGAAATCGCCATGCGACAGGCGAGCCATCATGTAGGCCACCGCCTCGGTCGGCGACCAGGCGCCGGCGGGTTTCCTGGCGCCGGGCTTTGCCGTCATGGCGGTATGGACCCAGCCGGGGATCATCAGATGCGCACTGACACGACAGCCGGGCAGGTTGCGCAGCTCATGCGCCAGTGCCTCGGTATAGGCCTTCACCCCGGCCTTCGAGGTGTTGTAGGCGGGATTGCCGGGCGGCGTGGTGATGCCCTGTTTCGAGCCCGTATTCACGATCACCGCAGGCTGGCCATGGGCCAGCATGGCCGGGGCGACCTGGGTGCCATGGATCACGCCCCACAGGTTCACCGCCAGCGTGCGCGCCCAGGCCTCGGGGTGGCCAAGGGCACTGGTCGGCAGGCCGACGCCCGCGTTGTTCATCAGCACCGTCACCGGTGGCAGTTCGGCGGCAATGCGTGCGGCGACAGCGGCCAGCGCAGCGCGGTCCGAAACATCGGCGGTAAAGGCGCGGGCCTTGAAGCCTTCGCCCGACAGCATGGCGGCGCCTTCGGTAAGGCCCGGCCCTGGCAGGTCGATCATGGCCACCGTCATGCCGGTGCGGGCGGCGGCCTCGGCCGCGGCGCGCGATCCCGATCCGGCGCCGGTGATGACGGCGGTGCGGCCACGGGCGAAGGCGGGGTGAGTCATGGGCAACCTCCGGTCTGACAGGGTCATGATGCGGCGGCGCAGCGAACTGTGCAACCGCAGAAAGGCCGCGGCGCTTGTCTTTGCCGGGATTTCGGGGCAGGGGGCGGATGCAGGATGCCCACCGCCTTTCCGTTGCGCCGATGATGGACTGGACCGACCGCCATTGCCGGTACTTTCACCGGCAGATGACGCGCCGGGCGATGCTGTATACCGAGATGGTGACGGCCCCCGCGGTGATCCATGGCCCGCGCGACCGGCTTCTGGGGTTCGGCCCGGCAGAGCATCCCGTCGCGCTGCAACTGGGCGGGTCCGATCCGTCGGAACTGGCGCAAGCGGTGCGCATCGCGCGCGACTGGGGCTATGACGAGATCAACCTGAACGTCGGTTGCCCGAGCGACCGGGTGCAATCGGGCTGCTTCGGCGCGGTGCTGATGGAACGCCCGGCGCTGGTGGCAGACTGCGTGGCGGCAATGATCGCCGAAAGCCCCGTGCCGGTGACGGTGAAATGCCGCATCGGCGTGGACGACCAGGTGCCGGAAGAGGTGCTGCCCGCCTTCATCGAGACCGTCTCGGCGGCCGGGGTGAGCCATTTCGTGATCCACGCCCGCAAGGCCTGGCTGCAAGGCCTGTCGCCCAAGGAAAACCGCGAAATCCCGCCCTTGGACTATCCGCTGGTGGTGGCGATGAAGCGGGCCTTNCCGCGCCTGACGATCTGCATCAACGGCGGAATCACTGCGCTGGATCAGGCGCGAGGGCTGCTGGATCANGGGCTGGACGGCGTGATGATCGGCCGCGCGGCCTATCACGACCCGGCCTCGGTGCTGATCGGGGCGGATGCTTTATGGGGCGAGGATTTTGCGCCCGCGCCGTTTGACGTGGTCGAGGCGATGAAGCCCTATGTCGCGCGGCACCTGGAATCGGGCGGGCGGCTGCACCAGATCACCCGCCACATGCTGGGGCTGTTCACCGGNCCCGGCGCCCGTGGCTGGCGCCGCGTGCTGTCGGAAGGGGCAAGCCGNCCGGGTGCTTACCTTGCCCTGCTGGACGCCGCGTTGGCCGAGGTTCAGGCGACCGGAACCGCCGTCGCCTGACCCCGCGGCACCAGCCGCGACAGCGTGAAGGCCAGCACGCCGCACAGCGCGATTGCCGCCAGCATCGGCACCACCGTGCCATCGAAGAACGGCCCGGTCAGCGCGACCATCAGGCCCCNCGCCAGCATCTGCAACGTGCCGCCAAGCGAGGAGGCAAGGTAAGCAATGTCGCCATGCTCGTCCAGCGCCATCACCATGGTGGTGGGGATGACGAGGCCGAGGAAGGCGTTGGCGATGAAGANGGTAGCGATGGTTACATAGAGGTTGGCCAGCCCGGCAAGGCCAATGCCGAAGAGGATCAGCGTTGCGGCCATGAATCCCGTGGTCGCCACCGCCACCACCTGGCGCGCGCCAAAGCGCATGCCAAGATTGGCGGCCATCTGAGAGGCCGAGAAGAAACCGATGGCATTGACGGCGAAGGCCAGGGAAAAGCCGGTGGGCGAAAGGCCGAATTGACCGGAATACACAAAGCTTGCCGAGGCGATGAAGACGAAGAAGCTGGCCATGCCAAAACCGCCCAGGAAGGTCAGCGCCAAGAAGCCGCGGTCGGTCAGCAGTGGCGNCGCGGCGGCGAGCGTGGCGCGCANGGTCGCGGGTTGGCGTGCCTCGGGCGGCAGGGTCTCGGTCAGAAGGAAGCGGGTCATGGCCAGGCTGACCAGCGTGGCCACGGCCAGCATCCAGAAGATGCCACGCCACGAACTGACCGCCATGACCGCCGATCCCGCAAGCGGCGCCAGCATGGGCGAAACCGAGATCACCAGCATGATGGCCGCCATCATGCGCGTGGCGTCGGGGCCGGTGTGCAGGTCGCGGATGATGGCGCGCGGCACGACCATGACGGCTGCGCCGCCGAAGCCCTGGATGGCTCGGCCTGCGACCAACTGGCCCGGCGTCTGGGCAAAAGCGCAGAGGATCGTGCCGATCAGGAAGATGACCGCGCCGACATAGATCGGTCGCTTGCNGGTAACCTGGTCGGCCCAGGGGCCATAGATCAGCTGGGCCAGACCAAAGGTGATGAAATAGCCGGTAATGGTGCCCTGCATCTGCTGGACCGTCGCCCCCAGGTCGGCGGCGATGCCGGGCAGGGCGGGCAGGTACATGTCGATGGCAAAGGGGCCGATACAGGACAAAAGACCCAGCACGAGTGCCGGGCGCAGCAGCGCGGGGGACATCGGAGGGCCTGTCTTGAGGGAAAGATGCAGGCGAAATACCGCGAATGGCCGCCAGATGCCAGAGGCTCCGGCCAGCGACGTCAGGGGCGCAGGACCTTCGAGTCTCGCTCGCCGCGCACCACGACCCGGTTGATGCCCTCACGCTCGAGCGTGAAGCGCGAGATCGTATAGGCCACCGTCACTTGCCGCGACCGCGGTGTGCCCTGTGCCGCCTGATCAAGCGGGCCGGTGATGCGGAAATCCAGCACCAGCTCGCCGTTTTCGATCGGGCTTGGCATCAGTTCGGCCATCCACCAGCCCTGGGTCGGCGGCAGGCCGGTGGCGCGCACGATGACGCCGCCATTGGCCTGTTCGATGCTGGCGGATGTGACGCTATCGACCAGCGGACGCGGATCCTGAGACTCATCCACCTCGACCTGCGTGTCCTCGGGCGTTTCGCCATAGCCGAACCAGGTCTTCGGCGCCCAGACATTCACGTTCTGCCCGCAACCCGCCAGCGGCAGAAGGGCGATCAGGACAAGCGGGCGCAGGGACATGCGGGGCTCCTTCATGGGCGCCCCATGGGTAGCCGATGCCGCCCGGATTGAAAAGGCGCAGCGCGGGTTCTGGACCTTTGCCGGGCGGCACCTTAGGTCGGGGCAAAGCGCAGGAGCGGACCATGGCCACCGAAGCCTTCGAAGAGATCGCGGAAACCTTCGACTTCCTTGACGACTGGGAAGACCGCTATCGCCATGTCATCGAGCTGGGCAAGGCGATGCCGGTCCTGGATGACAGCTTCAAGGTGCCTACNAAGGTGGACGGCTGCGCCAGCCAGGTCTGGATCAGACCCGTGATCGAGGGCGGGCGTTTCGATTTCCAGGGCGACAGCGACGCGATGATCGTGCGCGGCCTGATCGCCGTGCTGCACGCGCTCTATGCNCACCTGCCGGTGGGCGAGGTCGCGGCGGTGGACGCGGCGGCCGAGCTGAAACGGCTGGGGTTGGAGGAGCACTTGTCGTCGCAACGCTCGAACGGCTTGCGCGCCATGGTGGCGCGCATCCGCAAGGTGGCGGGCGAAACAGAGGTCTGACAGGAACGCCAAAATCCTTCGTCCGAAGGATTTTGGCGCCGGTGCCCTCAGACCGGTGCGCAGGCGGCGTCGGCCCAGGCGCGCGCCTCGGGTGACAGGCGCGGGCCGATCCTCGCCAGCACCTCGGCGTGATAGGCGTTCAACCAGGCGCGCTCGCCCGGCGATAGCCAGTCGGCCAGGATCAGNNTGCGGTCCAGCGGTACGAAGGTGATGGTCTCGAAATCATACTGCACCCGGTGTCCGTCGCCGCCCGGCAGCTTCGCCGCCTCCTGCACCACGATCAGGTTTTCCAAGCGGATGCCAAAGGCGCCCTCGCGGTAATAGCCCGGCTCGTTCGACAGGATCATGCCGGGTTCCAGCGGCACGTCCGAAACGCGCGACAGGCGCTGCGGCCNCTCATGCACCGACAGGAAGGCGCCGACGCCGTGGCCGGTGCCGTGGTCGAAATCCTGCCCCGCCATCCACAGCGCCTGTCGCGCGAAGGGGTCCAGATCGCGCCCCGCCAGGCCCTTGGGAAAGCGCGCGCGGCTGATGGCGATCATGCCCTGCAGCACACGGGTATAGCACTGGCGCGCCTCGTCGCCGGGGTCGCCCACGGCCACGGTGCGGGTGATGTCGGTGGTGCCGTCCTCGTACTGCGCGCCCGAATCGACCAGCAGCAGTTCGTTCTGGCGCACGGGGCGGTTGGTTTCCCCGGTCACGCGGTAGTGCATGATCGCGCCGTTCGGCCCGGCGCCGCAGATCGTGTCAAAGCTGATGTCGTGCAGCGCATTGGTGGCGCGGCGAAAGCCCTCCAGCGCCGTCACCACGTCGATCTCGCTCAGGCCCCCTGNCGGCGCCTGCGCGTCCAGCCAGCACAGGAATTCCACCATGGCCGCGCCGTCGCGCAGATGCGCCTCGCGCATGCTTACCAGTTCGCCCGCGTTCTTGCGGGCCTTGGGCAGGCGGCAGGGATCGTCGCCCCAGGCGGTGGCGATGCCTACCTGATCGAGGACTTGCGACACGGCCAGCGGCGCCGTGGCCTTGTCCACCCGCACCGGGCCGGTCANGGTACCAGCGCCGCGGCGAATGCGGCGGGGGTGAACGGTGACGGCGCCACCCAGATGGGCGCGCACGGCATCGTCCAGCTTGGCGGCGTCGCAGAACAGGTCCACCCGGCCGTCATCGTGCAACAGGGCAAAGGCGTGGACGATGGGATTGCGCGGCACGTCGGCACCGCGGATGTTCAACAGCCAGCAGATCGAATCCGGCAGCGTCAGCACCGCCGCGCGCTGACCGGCCTTCGCCAGTTCGGCCGCCAGCCGGGCGCGTTTGTCCGCCGCGGGCTCGCCCGCCACGGCATCGGGATGGACGAAGGCCCGGCCCATGGGAGCGCCCGGCTGATCCGGCCAGATCGAATCGACGAAATTCGCGCCAGGACGCAGGGTTATGCCGCTGTCTTCCAGCGATTTCTCAAGCGTCTCGATCTCGCCTGCCGTATGCAGCCAGGGATCGAAGCCGATCACGCCGCTGGTCAGGTGCTCGCGCAGCCACTCGCCCGGCTTCACTTCGGGCCAGGGCACGGGCGTGAAATGCCCAAGGTCCACCTGCATCTTGACCTGTGTCCGATAGCGCCCGTCGATGAAGACGCCCGCCACATCCGGCAGCACGATGCAGAACCCGGCCGAGCCGGTGAAGCCGGTCAGCCATTGCAGCCGCTCGTCCCGTGCCGCGACATACTCTCCCTGATGCGCGTCGGCGCGCGGCACCAGAAAGCCGGTCAGGTAGGCCTCTGCCAACTGCAGCCGCAGCGCCGCCAGCCGCGTAGGTCCCTGATCGGGCGAGGCATGGGAATCGAAAGTCTGGAACATCATGCCCTCTGGTCTGCTTTGCCCGATGCCGGGCCTGGAGAGGCCCCGGCCTGCGCCGGGCGAAACGGGCCGGATGGCCCGATGATTACCCCGCGCGCCGCATCCCCGNCCGCGCGCGCTTCTTCGGGTCCACCTCGAACAGCCCGGCCAGCTGTTCCGTCATCGNCGTAACCAGCTGTTCGACATCGGTGATCGTCACCGCGCGCTGGTAATAGCGTGTCACGTCATGGCCGATGCCGATGGCAATCAGCTCGACCTGGCGCTTTTCCACCATGGCGATCACGTCGCGCAGGTGCTTTTCCAGGAAGCTCGCGGCATTGACCGACAGGGTGCTGTCGTCCACCGGCGCGCCGTCGGAAATCACCATCAGGATGCGCCGCGCCTCAGGGCGGGCCAGCATGCGGCGGTGCGCCCATTCCAGCGCCTCGCCGTCGATGTTCTCCTTCAGCAGGCCCTCTTTCATCATCAGGCCGAGGTTCGGCCGCACCCGCCGCCAAGGCGCATCGGCGCCCTTGTAGATGATGTGGCGCAGGTCGTTCAGCCGCCCCGGCCCCTGCGGTCGGCCCTGCGCCAGCCAGCGTTCGCGCGACTGCCCGCCTTTCCAGGCCCGCGTGGTGAAGCCAAGGATTTCCACCTTCACGTCGCAGCGCTCCAGCGTGCGCGCCAGCACGTCGGCACAGATGGCGGCAATGGAAATTGGCCCCCGCATCGAACCGGAGTTGTCCAGCAGCAACGTCACGCAGGTGTCGCGGAATTCGGTATCCTTCTCGCGCTTGAAGGACAGGGGCGTGGTCGGGTTCGCCACCACCCGCGCCAGACGCCCGGCGTCCAGCGTGCCTTCTTCAANGTCGAATTCCCAGCTGCGGTTCTGCTGGGCCTGCAAGCGCCGCTGCAGCTTGTTGGCCAGCCAGCTGACCGCGCCCTTCAGCGGCTCCAGCTGCTGGTCCAGATAGGCGCGCAGGCGTTCCAGCTCGGCCGGTTCGGCCAGGTCTTCGGCGCGGATTTCCTCATCGAAATCCGTGGTGTAGACGGTGTAGTTGGGGTCGGCGTCGGAATAGGGCGGCGGTGGCGGCGGCTCCAGCGGCGCCTCGCCCTCGGGCANACTCTGTCTCGTCGCCCTGCTCCATGTCGGCGCTGTCCTCCATGGTGACCTGCGCCTGCGACTGGTCCTGCTGCTCCTCCTGGCTCTGCTCGGGGCTCGCGTCGCTCTCTTCGCTGTCCTGCTGTTCCTCATGGCGCTTTCGGGGCTGTCCTGATCTTCCTCGGCCTCGTCGCCCTGGTCCTGATCTTCGGGCTGGTCGGGGTCGTCGCCCAACTGGTCGCCATAGCCCAGATCGGCAATCACCTTGCGCGCCAGCCGGGCAAAGGCAGCCTGGTCGGCCAGCACGTCATCGAGGTTCTCCAGCGTGCCGCCCGCCTGCTCCTCGATGAAGGGGCGCCACAGTTCCATCACGTTCTGCGCGCCGCGCGGCAGGTCGCGGCCGGTGGCCAGGTGGCGCACCAGATAGTAAGCGGCGACGGACAGCGGCGCCTCCTGGGTGGAACTGATCTGGGCAAAACCGCGCCGGTCGGCCTCGTTGGCGATCTTGGCGTCGATGTTNNGCGCGGTGCCCGGCATGGCCCGCGCGCCCACGGCCTCGCAACGGGCCGTTTCCATCGCCTCGTAGATCTCGCGCGCCAGCGGACCGGTGGGCGAATAGCGCGTGGAGACCGCCTCGTCGTGATAACGCCGCCGCAGCGCGAAGGCATCGGCCGTGCCGCGCGCCAGAAGCACCTCGTCGCGGCTCATCCGGCGGCTGACCTGCGGCAGGCGCACGCCGTCCTTCGTCATCCCCGAGGNGTCGACGGAGTAGGTGACGGTCATCTCCGGGTCGTCGGCCATGACGCGGGTGGCGTCGGCAAGGGCCTTCTTGAACGGATCGGCGGGGTTGTCGGAGGGCTTGCTCATGGCCACAGGTAAATCAGGCCCTACGGGCCTCGGCAAGGGTCGCTGGCGCCCCGCGGCGCCGGGGGCGCAAGATCGCCAGTTTCCGCTTGCCGCCGCCCGGTGCCGCCGATAAACGGGGCGGCGGAGACGTGGCCGAGTGGTCGAAGGCACACCCCTGCTAAGTGTGTAATCGGACCGTCTACGGCTTGGATAGTTAAGCTATTTTTCGCAGGCGGCCGCGAACCTGCACGCTTCTTGCACCTTGACGCACGTCAGATGTGCGCTCTCGGTCACCTGTCGTTCTCTAGAGGTCAGAATGGAACGTTCTGGGCTATCGTGCGTTATGGAGATGGATCATGAGCTTCCTGGTCAAGCAAGGTCAGGGTGGCGGATAGATCACGAAACGGTTCCTTCATCTAGTATTAGGCCTAAGTTGCCATATTTCATGCGCTAATATGGACTATGGACAGAACGCCGACAAAGGGCCAAAGTCCAAAACTGGCGCACCGGCTGCGCCCAATCTAAGAAAAACGAACCAATACATAATCTTATGAAAGCTAGGCGCACGAATCGCAGTCGCTTGGCGAAGGAGTGAAACATGGCGACGACCAGGCAGGCTGCCGGACGGGTGGCGAGCGCGGCCATGAACAAGTTCCCGCAGAAGCGGGACACACCTACGACGAAGTTAAAGAAGCCGACATGGCTGCGCTTCGCCACGAGATGGCTGAGGCGGCTGCTTTGCACCAATGGGAACTGATTGACGGGATCGACTTCCCCTATGACAAGTGTGCCTGAGTGGGTTGCGAGGTGGCCAGAGGCCTTCTCGATTGTAACTGGCTTCTTCCCTGAGAACAAACCGACGGTAAGCACACCCGCGTGCTTACTTTGCTTGTTACGCAGGTCTTGCGCAGCCGAGCGGATGGATCAGTGCATCTTAGGGTGGCCTACGGGACAACCAAGACCAAGTTCCCTCAACGGGTAAGCATTGATCTGATCATCCAAAACATCTCTGACCTCGATGCTTGTGGCTTGCAGCAACCAACACGATTTGTCATCGCGCCACGAGATCAGATCATCAGGCCTTGGACGCCTGACTACTTCAAACCTTGGGGTGGATGTCTTCATCCCCGTCGAGGAAAACTACCAGAAGATTTGCAGAAAGAATACATGTGGTTGATGGCGCGTCACATGTGACCGTCATGGAGCCGCGGGTATCCAAGAAGAATTGATCATCTTCCTGCCGCCTAGCAGCGCCAACTGTTGGGTCATCCCGTTCTCAGAGAAATCCCATCCCGCCTTCAGCAGCCGCGCGCCCAGGTCGGCCGGGGCGAGCTTGCGGTAGCGGTTGGCCATGTCGGCCTTCTGCCAGCCGCCAAGGTCCATCAGGCCGCCGAAATCTCGGGTCTGGGCGTAGTACCAGGTGGCCCAGGTGTGGCGCATCGTGTGGGGCGTGACCTCGCCCGCGATTCCGGCGGCGGTAACGATCCTGTCGAACATCCCCTTGATCTGGCCGCCGATGCGGTCGCCGTCGCCGGTGACCAGCCGGTAAGGCTTGCCCTTCGGGGTGCGGAACACGGCGCCACCTCGGGCAGGCGCAGTACCGTCAGCGCGGCGCGTGCGGTCGGGAAAGCGGACCATGCGCGGGTGGCCGTTCTTGGTGCGACCGATCCATGCCTCGCGCGTCTCCAGGTGCAGGTCGGCCACCTGCAGCCCCAGCCNCTCGCCGGTGCGGCAGCCGGTGCCGAGAAAGAAGGCGATCAGCGCGGCCTCGCGCGCATCGGCCTTGGCCAGCATCAGATCGACCTCTTCCGGCGTCAGCCATCGCAGCGAGACTGGCGGTTCCTTCCGCCNGCGGAAACGGCGCGGCACGCAGAGGCCATCGTCGGCGGCCAGGTTCACCACGGCCGAGATCGGCGTGATGACCTGCCGGTTGATGGTGGCGGGGGCGCCGGTCGGGTACAGCGCGGCGGCGCAGGCGTTGACGGCCGCGGTGTCCATGTCGGCCAGCCGGAACTTGGCCCCGAAGTGCTTCAGGATCGGGGCGAGGTATTTGCCCTCGCCGCCTACCTGCATGTAGGTCAGCGCGGCCTCGGCGAAGGTTGTGGTGGGCGACCGGCCAAAGGCAGCACGTTCGATGATCTCCGCTTCCCGGCGGGCGCGGTAGATGTCCGCCGCTTTCCGGTCGCCAATTCGAGTGCTTTCGTAAACGCTGACGCCTGCGACGGTGCCGCGGATGTACCAGGTTTCGCCGCGGCGGAGGAGCTTGAGGGCCATGTCCCGTCCTCGATGATGAAGGCCTGTACCAGGTCGGCCGCGCGGTAAAGGATGCGCACCCGGCCCGAGACCCGCGTGGCCGCCAGCCTGCCTTCGTCGCGCGCCCTGTCAAGCCCGCTGCGGCTGGTGCGGATGCCGATGCCGCGCAAGTAGACCAGCGCCTCGTCAGTGGACAAGAGCTGGTCGGGAGGGGGCGGGAAGTGCGCGGTCATGCTTCGCCAGCCTCCAGACCCCATTCGACTAGCAGTCGGATCATGTGCGAGACGCTTGTGTTCTCCCGGGCCGCGCGGTCCCGGATCTGCGCGAAGGTCTCTTCGTCCAGCTTGATCACGATCTGCTTACGGTTACCTGATATCGACACGCCCTTCGCCGGTCGCGGATGTGGATTCCGTCAACTGTCGGCATCACGCATCCCCTTGGCATTCGCGCAGGATCGCCTCGGCAAGGCGTTTGGCGATGGTGCGGGGCAATCTCACCGCCTGTGCGCCCTGCCTTTCGCGGATAAAACCAAGTCCGATGGCACCATCGTTCAGGGTTTCGACGGTAATCGCTGATTGTCCACCATCCGGCATGCGCATGTCGATCCGCTCACCCATTGGCCAACTCCATCAGGACTTCGGCGTGGCACGGNNGCTGCCCGGCTAAGCACCAGCAGGCGAGGTTCTTGCCGCGCAGACGGACCGGCGCCTCGGCAATGATCCGGCCGATGGCGCTGTCGATCGAGGCAACAGGCTTNNAGCAGAACGAGCCGTTGGACTCGAACCCAAGCACGGAAGCACGGAAAATGCGGACGGCTGCTGCGGTCGCTTCCTCTATGGTGTTTTGACCGGGGCGGTAGAATTCAGTTGCGCGCCATGGGTTACCCCACATCGTGGATCGGTCCACCTTCACGGTGTTCGGCGGCATCCGCCAGCCGCGGGCGCGGGAAAGTTGGATGCGGTCAGGCATGGCTCCACCCCGCCTAAGCATCTGGTCCCAGGTGCGGCGGTCCATTCGATGGGGGACTTGTCAGCCATCACGCTTCCCCTTTCAGATACCGGTCGAGGTCGCGCAGCGCGTCGTCATCTGGCCTCTCTGCCAAGATGATCGTCAGGGCTTTGTCATTGTCTGACACGCGGGACGTGCCATAGACGCGCGGAAAAACCGGCTCGCCCCAGCCCATCAGCCATTTCTTGAGGGCATGTCCGATCCGCCCCACCGCCGCGCAATGTGCCTTGTCCACGCCATAGGTGGTCATGTGTTCGCCGCACGGATCGGGGTCATCCCCGACCCGGCGGGCATAGATCACCACCTGGTCATAGCCATAGCGATCCGCGATGTCTTTCGCGGCCGAGATGGGGATAGGCTTCATGGTGCGCTCTGTCATGCCTGTTGCTCCTGGATCGTGTCGGGCGCCGCCGCGGCGAGATGGCCGCAGTTGGCACGGATGATGGATTCGGCGAGGGGCGGGCAGACCGAGTTGCCGCAGCAGCTGATCTGAACGTCCTTGGNGAAGTCGCGGAACTGCCAGTCGCCGCCTTGCTGCTCCCAGACGCCCTCGATCACGTAGTCGGGCGGGAAGCCCTGGGCGGTGAACAGTTCGCGCGGGGTCAGCATGCGCATGCCGATGTCCACCACCACGAAGGACGCGCCGTCGAGGTGCAGGGTGACGAACTCGCGGTCATCCCAGGCGCCGTGCGCGCGAAGGAAGGCGGCGACGGCGCGGGCGCGGTCTTCGTGTTCCGGGCCGAAGGGCGGGGCCGCCAGATCGGCCTGCACATGGGCGAACCGGTCCTTCACGGTGACGGTGTGGCAGGGCTGGTCGGTGCGGCTGCCGTCGCCGGTGCCGTAGTATTTGGCGAAGAAGGCCGCGACCGGCGTCTGATGGCTGCCGCTGGCGGCGATGGTCGAGATCGGGTCGCGCGGGTCATNGGCGTGGGCGTCCATGCGTGGCCCGCCGTTCTGCTGGGCGAGGAAGGCCGCCACCGGCGCGTGCTTGGCGCCGCTTACGACGACGGTGCCGAGAGGGGCGCCGAGGTTCAGCGCGCGGGGCGCCTGGCCGGGGCGCTCGCCATAGCCCATCTGGACTANTGCCACGGCGATCAGGCTGTTCTGGTCCTTGCGGCTGGCGCAGATGGTGTGGTGCGGCGCCTCNNGTGGGCGGTTGCCGCCGCCTTGCTGGGCATAGGTCAGGACGGGCGCGATGACGGCGTGCTGGATGCCGCCCACGGTCACGGTGCCGAGCGGGTCGGCAAGCGGATATTCGCGCCGCCCGCCGCTGTCGCCGTGGGCGATGCTGGCGAGGTAGGGCGCNNGACGATACCAAGGCGGCGCGCCGCCGGGGCGCTTTATGAAGCTGTTGGCCGTGACGGTCGCCAGCGGGTCGCGAAGATCCTGCCCGGTGGCGCCGCCGTTGAAGCGGGTGATGCTGGGGACAATGACCGCCTCTCGCCCCGATGCGCCCCGGTGATCGTGNNCGGAAGGGTTCGCCCGCGTCTTCGTCGCGGCCGCCGTGGGTCAGGTTCACCAGGAACGGCCGGTCGGCGTCGATGACGTAGCGCTTCATGCCGCGGGCGATGCGGGCCAGCGTCGCCGGGCGAGCGGGCGCACCGCGCGCAGGCGGTGCTTGGCCATGATCTCGGCCGCGCTGTCGAAGATCGAGGGGCAGGGCAGCGACCAGTCGATGCACTCGGCGGCGGTGCGCCACGGCAGCAGCTTGCNCCTGCGCACGGCCTCGCTGGCGGGGTCGCCGTGGGTGGGCTTCGGCCAGCGGATCGGCTTGCCGTCGCGGCGGGCGATCAGGAACCAGCGCTTGCGGATGGTCGGCGCGCCATAGTCGCAGGCGCGCAGCTCGCGCCACTGGACGCGGTAGCCCGCCTTGCGCAGGCGCTTCAGCCAAAGCTCGAAGGTGACGCCCGAGAATTCGCGGATGGGCTTGCCGTCGTTGTCGAGCGGCCCCCAGGTGACGAATTCCTCGACGTTCTCCATGCAGATCACGTCGGGCTTCACGTCCTCGGCCCATTTCACCACGACCCAGGCGAGGTCGCGGATGTTGCGGTCGCGCGGGGCGGCGCCCTTGGCCTTGGAAAAGTGCTTGCAGTCCGGGCTGGCCCACAGCAGGCCGACCTTGCGCCCCCGCGTCACCGTGCGCGGGTCCACGTCCCAGATGTTGCTGTCCAGGTGCAGCGTGTCGGGGTGGTTCGCGGCATGCAGCGCCAGCGCGGCGGCCGAGTGGTTGATGGCCACGTCCGGCCCGCGGCCAAGCGCGGCCTCGATCCCGGTCGAGGCGCCGCCACCGCCCGCGAAAGAATCTACCACCAAAGGCAGTTGGTTCGGATCATACATTGCGCTTCGCCCGAGCTGCTCGCGCCCGCGAACGCGCTTCCGGGCCACCGAAACCACATGCTTTGACATCGTACTCATGCTCTTCGCATGCTGCGCTCGCGTCAGAGCCTGAAGATTGTCCGGCGCATCATTGAGCATGTTTCTGTCTCGATGGTGAATTACCAATCCGCGGGGGATCGGTTCACCATGTGTTTCCTCCCATACGATCTTGGCCCGTTCTCTCCAGACATTGGGATCAGCAACTTTGATAAAAGCCCGCACTCCGCCATTGCGATTTCGAAAGGTGAGACTGCCAACTGGCAGCTTGTTGTGGGCTACCTGGCCTTTGTAAACTCTGTTGCTGGGCTTGGTCGCTCGCCAGATTTGAACTCTGTCGCCGGAGAATTACGCACGCCAACGGCGAAGCGTCCATTCTGTGCGCGATGCGAATTCGCCTTCGGATCGTCAGCCATTTGCCTGCCCGTCCTCTACATCGGCAATTACAAGTTGAGCATGCCTCCTTAGTCCCAGCAGTCCGTCTTCCCATGGTGACGTGGGTTGCTGAGCGCAATGATGACGAGGCAAAAGTCGTGAAGCGATGTCAAAGGCCTGGCGAGAATGTCGGCCTCGACATCGGCGATCATGTCTTCCCACATTGGCGTCAAGAGGTCGTTCAGCGCCTCCGGCCAACGCCAGGAATGATAGAGAAAATCACGGGTCGCAAGCAGCTGGTCCAGCGGAAGTTTTTCCAATTCCGCTTTGGAGAATATGAGGTTCGGGCGGGAAATAGGGGCATCTGCCCCGGATGCTTCAGTCGTCATCGCGGGTGTCCTTCGCTCAGGTTGAGCGTGGCTACCGGCGTCCAAACTGGTGGCCACGCGACGGCGGGGTTGGACGACCGCTGAGCGAAGCGTAGGCGGCAACCCCGAAGGGTTCCCGCCGCGCGTGACCATAGGAAAAGCCGCGTTTAACGCGCGGCTTCTGGTGCGCTTCCTCACAAACAGGCGTCCAAACCCGGCTATCCCTTCGGACAGCGGGGGTAGGATGCCTGTGGGAGAGGAAATCGTCAAGGCGTTCTCCGTTTGACTGCAGCCGCGGCGCGGGGTGTCTGAGTGCGCCCCGGCGGGTGGGCTGGCCGGGGCAGGGGCGCGCCGGATCAGGCGGGGCGCGCCGCAGGCAGGTCAGGTCTTCTTGCGACCCATGAAGACCGGCAGGCCGGTGGCTTCCGCGGCGCCGAAGGCGATCTGCTGGAAATGCGCCCGGCGCTGGTATTCGACGCGGTGCCAGTCGAAGCCGAGGTTGACGCTGCCCGCGCCATTCGGCCGCCAGCGGAAGAGCGCGGTCAGTTCGTCCGGCTCTTCGCCGTTGTAGATCGGGATGTTCAGCGTGAACTTCTGCGGGATGATCACGCCGTTGGTGACGCTCGTGTCATTCGTGAAGTTGATCTTCCGGTCGCCGTTGTCGAGCCGGATCACCGACTTGTAGGTCTGGCCCACCGTCGCTTCGAAATCGCGGCTGATCTCGATCATGGTCGTGGGTTCGGGGTCAGNGATGTCGGCGGCGTTCTCTTCCAGGAACAGGGCGAATTCCGCCTGGGGCAGCATCTTGCCTTCCAGCGCGTCCCACCGCGCGAACTCTTCGCTGAACCGCAGCTTCAGCGTGACCGAGTGCCGGTCGGCGCCGGAAAAGCCGAAGTCGTCGTTGGCGTTGTCGGGGTGCCAGTCCAGCCGGGCCGCGATCTCGCCCGCGTCGAAGTCGGCAATGATCGCCGATCTGCCGGGCGCGGAAAAGCGGTTGGTGTAGTCGATCAGCGACTGGCGGTCATCCACCTCGATCCGGGCGGCCGGGAAGTGGGGCAGCCGCGTGGCGTCGGGCAGTTCCTTCAGGGTGAAGCCGTCCGGAACGAAGGCGTGCCGCGCGTTGTCCTGGCCAAAGATCACGGNGTCGGCAATGCGCGCGGCGCGCAGCACGGTTTCCAGTGTCTCTGCGGGGCGTGGCAACACCCACGGCGTCGCGGTCGTTGCGGCAGCGGCAGGTTCGGCGGTTGCGCCGCGGGGTCGGGGGTCTTCTGTGCCATGTGGCAGTCCTTTCGGTTGCGCCGGGGTGGCGGGGCTGGTGGGTCAGGCGTCCAGCGCGGCGGCGCTCGATCTCGTCCTCGATGTCCAGCTGGTCGGGGTGACGGTGGACAGGCGGCCGGTGTCGGCCGGGTAGTAGATGCCGGTGCCAAGCGCGCGGGACGGCTTCTTGATGGTGATGTCGGGGTTCAGTTCGACCTGGCCCGCCTTGTTCACCTTGAAGCTCAGCCTCAGCGTCAGCGCGCCGCCGGTGCCGGTATCGGCGATGGCCTGCGTCAGTTCGTTCAGCTTCTGGTCGCAGGCCGACAGCATTTCGCCGCGGCGAAACTGCTGCAGCAGTTCAAGGAAGTTCAGTTCGTGCTTGGGTGCCATGAGGCTGTCCTTTCAGCTGTTGCCGCTGTCTTCGGCCTGGTATTCCAGGCGGTGCGAAGGTCTTCAATCGTGGGGCGGGTCGCCTGGAACCGGCCGTCGGGGCCGTAGACTTCGGCCAGTTCGTCCAGCGTCAGGGCCAGATGGTCGGGGTGGATCAGGCTGACCGCGCGGATGCGCGGGCCGGTGCCATCGCCCAGACGCTGCACGCCTACATGGGTGGTGATGCGGGGATGATCCGCGGCCTTGTTCGGCGTCCAATGGCCACGCGAGTTGCAGGTTTCGAAGTAGACGGCGGGCGGGGGCATCACTTGCCCTCCAGCGCGGCGGCCAGGGGTACCGTCAACGCCTCTTCAACCGTGAAGAACACCGTCTTGCTGTCGATGATCTTGGCGATGTCCTCGCCCAATCCCATCGCGTCGGCGATGGCGGCGTTGCCGATCATCATTTCGAGCCCGTGCTGCCATGGATCGCGTCCGCGTTCAGACAGCAGGTTTCGATCCGAACGCGATAGAAGACCGGCCTTCGGCGCCGACACCCTTGCCGTTGACCGCTCGTGAAATCTCGCGCGCCTTGAGGCCCGGCAGGTTCCTGACATCATCCATCACGCGCACCCCTCCATGCACACCGCGGCCTGCCGCCCGGCGGCTTCCGCGGTCAGCCACGCGAGGAAGCCCACCGCCAGAAGTGCGGCGACGATCAGCGCCAGCGCGAGCCATGCGGCCCAGCCGGGGCCGCCGTCGAAATCGGGGATGACATGGGCGCGATCCCACGGGTCATCGGGCGGCGGCGGTTCGATGCGCAGCGGGGTGGTCATGCCTGCCCCCGCTTCTTCGCCAGCTTGACCGAGCGGCGCCTGGCGACGGCGCGGCGGGCTTCGGCAATGGCCGGGTGGGGAAGGCTGACAAGGCGCATGGCGGGCTCCATCGGGCGAGGTCGATGGAGTTTGTTATCTGTCAGCGAACAAAGTCAGTCAAGATAATTTTCGCTGACAGAGAACATTAGTGCGGCATGCGCCGAATCGCGGCGGCCGTCAGGTCAATGGAAACGCCCGCCGGTCAGGGCGGGCGTCGGGACAGGCAAACGCACAGCGACCGATCAAAGCGTGGCGGGATCAGGTCAGCTTCGTTGTCATGCTGATTTCGGCGAAGACCTGACCTTGCCGCCTGTCTCAAAACTGGCGGCCAAGGTTCCCGGTGTGCCGACGAGTATCGCGCCTATCGGAAATGGCACCCAGCCCGATGCGGGCATTTCGAACGTCATCGAACCCTCAATCCGGCTGGCCTCCTGGCCGTTCACGTCGATGCGAATGGTAAAGGTCTCGTCCCCTACCGAATCCGCGCGAAAATGTGCCAGCATCCAGAACTGGGACTGGGCCGGAAACTTATCGAACTGAATGGTGCCGGTATACATGCCGATCACGATCAGTTTGCCGTTCTGTTCGTGTCGCACGTCATCGCAAAAGAGCGCCTGATCAAAGGTCAGCATGGCGGGCCTAATGGTTCGCCGTGCGCGCCGACGGCTCTTCGCGCGCATACCAAATGCGGCCGCCGGTTGGCACGCTCGTTTCCATGCCAACAGAAATATGGCCGTGGCGAGTGACTGTGTAGGAAGTCAAAGGCGCTGCGGTCACCGAAATCGTGGCGCCCTGCTGCTGCCCGTCGTGCAGCCAATCCGGCCGAATGTGGTTCGCCGTTTCCTGCCTTTCGGGATCCATCTCGCTGGCCGCGACCAGATTGCCGTTGATCGCGAAAAGCAGCTTCGCAACGGTGTCGATCGTCCAGTTGCCCGAGGCATTCAGTTGCCGCGACACCTGGGCCTTGTCCGCGCCAAGCCGGGCCGCGAGCTGCGCCTGGAGAGGCCGCTGGTCTTGAAGGCTTTCAGGACCAGGTTGTGCAGGTCGTTCCGCAGCTTGCCGCTAACATAGGCGAGCTGCGCGGTGGGGATCGGTGTGTCGGCGGATGGCTTATGCAGTGTGAACATCTTCACTGATGTAATCCTCAAGATGGTCAGAAACCAGGCGGCGACAGTCCGGCAAGAGACGGTCCCATATCCCCGTCGCCGNCCAGACATGTGTGGCTGAAGACAATTTATCGAGAAGGCGCTTGCGCCAGTGCCAGGATAGACCAAGAAAGACGTCCTGTTCGCAGAAGGCGCCCAACAACCGGATACCGGGCGAGGTCGCNNGGCTGCGCAGGGAAATGATGCCGTCCTGCACGGGATTGGTGCGCGCCATGAAGGCGGCGTTCTCCTTGTCGAACGGTTCCATGGCAAACGGGANTGATGCCCCCGTGGTGAAGCGATCAATGTCGGCCGCAAGGTCGGCAAGGCGCTGATCTCTGGCAGAAGATCCTGCTGCCGCTGCGGCAATCTCGGCGAAGAGGTCTTGCACCAGAAAGACGTGGCGGCGCGCCGATGATCCGGGAAGGCTGGCTCGACATGCACGATCTTCCCTCCCTGACCAACGTATTCAGGCAATCACGCGTTGACATGTAAGTCAACCACCCTGGCCAGACAACAGGACAGTTCACAACAATCAGTTACCGAGCGGCGCGCAATCATCTGTGCCGCGATCGCGGATCGTCACAGCGGGCGGCCCTGGCGGCGAAGGGCTGAGAGGTCGTCTGCCATATCGCACAGCAGAAGCCCAAGAGCGCTGGTCACCATCATCGCCAAGCCGCCGCCGATCAGGCTTACGGACGGCAACGGGTTGAAGACCTTCCGATAGGCGCCCGGCAGTTCGACCCAGCTGAAGGTGAACAGGCCGATGATGCCAAAGGCCAATGCGGCGATGGCGGCAAAGAAAACCAGCCCGAACAGCAGTCTGATCTTCTGGCGTATCTCTCCGTTTTCGGTCCGGGAGGCTGCTGCTTCCCGTCCGCCTGCAGTTCGTCTTGGTCGTCCATGTCACTCACCCTCACTCTTGCCGCCCTGAAAACCTCAGTCAGGCATGACGCTAATACACTTGTGGCTTGGCCTTCAGCAGCGCGTCGATCCCGGCGCCGCGCAGCACGGCTTCGACAGTGCCCATGACCGAGGCCGTGTCTTCGTTTCGCCCGCGCACCACGCCGCCCGCCCCGATGATCCAAGGTGGCGCCAGACGCCCGACGACGGTCGAGGCTTCGCCGCGCTCGTCTGTCACCTGGGCGACAACCAGAGCGCCCGTCGGCAGGCGGTCGGCCTTCGTCAGCAGGTCGATCACGATCAGGTCGCCAGAGCAGAGGCCGAAGTCGCGCGCATCCGTCGCGAGCCGCAGGAACGAGGGCTTTGCAGATGCGGTGCNCATCTGGTGCGCCAGATCGAGCAGCCGGTTGTCGCCCGCTGCCACAGCGATGGGCATGGCCGCACCTTCGGCGAAGCCTGTCGCGCCCAGAAGGGTACCCAGGGGGATTCCAGTCTCTTCGGCGATACGACGATACACTGGCAACGTGGCGACCTTCTTGCCGGAAGCCAACTCTGACAGGTATCCGCGCGATATTTCAAGCGTTTCCGCCAGCTTGGTGGCGCGCCCTCGTTCCGCGTCGAGGTAGGTCTTCAGTGCGTTCATCATGACCANCTCAATGCCCCGCAAGGTGCAAGCGGTCGATAAGCGGACAGAGAAACTTCGCTGGCAGCGAAAATNCACATTGACGCCAAAAGTTCGCGGTGAGAGAACATACGCCATGTTCGCAGATTTCATCCGCACTTCTGGCCAAACGAGGTCGCAATGGGCTGACCGGCTCGGGATCAGTCGATCTTACCTGTCCGACATCCTGAACGGCAACAAACGGCCGGGTTCGACCTCGCGCTCGATATCGAGCGGGAAACCGGGGGCGTTGTGACGGTGAAGTCCTGGGCGCGTTCCGCCGTTTCCGAAGCCACCACCCCTGAAGAGGACGCCGCGTGATGTCATTCGTCAATTCCGCTGTCTGTCAGGCGATCACCGTGCTGGGCAGCACGCAGGCCCTGGCCGAGGCGCTTGGGCTGACCAATGCCGAGGTGCTGGAGTTGCGGCTGGCCGAGAGGGTCAGCCCGGACCTGGCGGTCGAGATCGAACAGGCGACCGAGGGTCGGGTGACGCGGCACGATTTGCGGCCCGACCTGTTCGCGCATCCCTCCATCCGGCCGGCTGTTGGTGGACAGACCCCGACGGCCCTGGCCGAGCGGCGCGAGGTCCGCGTGCAGCGGGTCACGGTCGCGTCGCGACAGCTGGATGTCGAGCTGACGGACGGGTCGTTCCTGGTCGGGATTGAAACGCTGCGCCTGAGCGAGATTGGCGGCTCGGGCGCCTTCTTCAAGGTCGATGTCACGCTGCACGCCGCCATGGCGGAAGGCCCGACGCCAAAGGGCGCGGCCTGATGACCGCGCCCTCTCGCCCTTTCCGTGCTGCTGCAAAGGTTCCCTCGACACAGGGCAACGATGCCGCACGGGGGTTGGAAATGTCTTTCGAAAATCGCGGGTTTGGCGCGGAAGATGACGAACGCGCCTGGTTCGCGTCGATCCTGTGGCGGGCCTTCCCCGAGGCGCGGTCCGAGAACGAGCTGTGCGACCTGGCGGCCGAGGTGCTGACGAAAGCGAAGCGACCGGTGACGGCGCGGGCGGTGCGCAACTGGCTGCGCCGCGAGAACACGCCGCACTACCGCTATGTGCTGCATGTCATCGCCATGGTCGGGGCGGAAGCGGTGTTTCAGATCCTCGATCCGGAGCGCCCGTCATGAAGACGATCTGGCGGATACTGGCACGGTTCTACGCCGTGCGCGCCCGGCGGGCACATGCCCGGGCGGCGGCCTTCGAAGCTGTTTCGGAAAAGTTTTTCGCGGCGATCAAGGGGGTGCGGCGGTGACCAGGCAGATCGCATCCGAAGCTGATTGGGCTGCGCTGCGGGCCGAGGGTCTGACGGTGATGGAAGCCGCGGCGCGCATGAACTGCGGCCGCCAGACCGCGTCGCGCTGGATGCGGCGGGTGGGCGGGGCGATGGTCAACGGCGCTCGCGGGGGTTCCGCTCGCGGCGCGGGCGCGGCCAACCCGGCTTGGTGGGCGAACCCGGCCAACAACCCGCTGGCGGCGCTGAGCCCGGCCGAGCGGGCGGATTACGACCTGTTGACACGCAGGGGCGGCAAGAGCCGCGCCGAGGCGCTGGCCGCCATCGGGCGCGCCGATCTGGCCGGGGTGCGCAGTCATGACCGATGGTGCCGCCGCCCTTGCCGCCCTGGCCGACCTGCCGCCGCCCGACCTGCGGGCCGAGCTGCGGGCGGTGCTGGATCACCTGGGGCAGGCCGCCGTCGGCCTGGGCGAGATCGCGCGGACGCTGCATGACGGCCTGGCCCTCGCCGATGCCCGCGCCGTCGCGGCCGAGGTGGCGGCGCTGCGCATGGCACTGCGGCCCGAGACGGCGGTGGCTTAAGATCGTGGACCAGGTGGCGGCGCAGTTCGGGATGGACCCTGCGCGCCTGCTGTCGGCGCGGCGCGACGCCGTGACGGTGCGGGCGCGGTGGGTGGTCATGCGGATCGCCCGCAACCGCGGGCTGTCGCTGGCCCAGATCGGCGCCGCGCTTGGCATGGATCACACCTCGGTCATGCACGGGCTGGCCCAGGTCGAGGCGAAGCTGGCCGCCGCTTACCAAGGGGGACGTCATGACAGCCTAAGACCTTTGCCCATGACCTGACCGCCTATCGCCGTGCCGTGGGCGAGATGCTGCGGCTGGCGCGTGCCCTGCCCGACGGGCTGGACCGGCTGCGCGCCTTCGCGGTGGGCGGCGAATTCGCGGACTGGACGCAGCGGACGGAAGACGGGGCGGTGGTTCTGGTCGCCACGCCCTCGGCCCGTCTCGCGGCATTTCTGGATGATCTGCGCGCGGCGCAGAAGGGGAGGGCGGCATGAGCGAACAGACAGCTAGCCGGGTCGATGTGATCCTGGACCTGGAAACGCTTGGCACCAAGCCGGGCTGCGTGGTGCTGCAGGTCGGCGCCATTGCGTTCCGGCGGCAGGGGTTCGAAATGCTGAGCGCCTTCGACCGCACGGTGGACATCNNGGGTCCTGCCTGCTGGGGGCTGACCGTCGATCCCGAGACGCTCGCCTGGTGGCGGATGCAACCGGTCGAGGCACAGGCGTCGGTCTTCGGCGTGGGCGACCGCCTGCGCCATGTGGCGACAGCGTTCCGCGGGTTCTGGAAGGGGCTTGGCTTTACGGCGGATAGCTGTGTCTGNGGCGAGGGGGCTGATTTCGACCCCGCGATCTGGGCGGCGGCGCTGAGGGCCGCCGATGGGCAGGACCCGCCCTGGCGCTATTCGCAGGTGCGCGACGTGCGCACGGCGCTGGACGTGCTGGGAGTTGATGCAAAGGCCATAACNACGCGGCGAGGGGTGAAACATACTGCGCTGGCCGACGCCGCCCATGACCTGATGTGCCTGCGGATCGGGGAGGCGCGGGCGTGACCGTCCTGCCCTACGCCGACTTCCTGCGCGCCAAGGCCGCCATCGCNCCCCGGTTCGGNGGCATGGCGGTGGCCGAGGCCGAGCTGAACCCCGCGCTGAAGCCGCACACGCGGCGGATGGTGGCCTGGGGGCTGGTAGGCGGGCGGCGCGCGTGGTTCGCCAGTTTCGGCCTGCACAAGACCGCGACGCAGCTGGAGGCGATGCGGGTGATCTGGCGGCGCACGAATCGCCCGGTACTGATCGTCGCGCCGCTTGGCGTGCGCCGCGAGTTCCTGCGCGAGGCGGTTGAGCGCTTCACCGGCGACTTCGCCGTGGACCTGCGCTTCATCCGCTCGGATGCCGAAGTGACGGGGCCGCATNNGGTCTATCTGACCAATTACGAATCGGTGCGCGACGGCAAGATCGGCCCCGACCCGCTCGAAGCCGTGTCGCTGGACGAGGCCGCGGTGCTGCGCGGCATGGGTGGCACCAAGACCTTCCGCACCTTCATCCGCACCTTCATGAACGTGCCCTACCGGTTCGTTGCGACCGCGACGCCCAGCCCGAACGACTATATCGAGCTTCTGTCCTATGCCGGCTTCCTGGACGTGATGGACATCGGGCAGGCGAAGACCCGGTTCTTCAAGCGCAACAGCGAGAAGGCCGACCAGCTGACCCTGATGCAGCACAAGGAACGCGAGTTCTGGCTGTGGGTGGCTAGTTGGGCGCTGTTCGTCACGCGGCCGTCCGACCTTGATCCCGGCTTCGACGACACCGGCTATGACCTGCCGCCGCTGGACGTGCGCTGGCACGAGCTGCCGACCGATCACCTGGCCCATGCCGTGACCGAACGGTCGGGTCAGGTGCGGATGTTCCGCGATTCGACGGTGGACCTGTCGGGCGCCGCGCGGGAAAAACGCGACAGCCTGGCTGACCGCATCGGCAAGCTGATGGCGCTGCGGGCGGAAGATCCTGACGCGCACCGCATCCTCTGGCACGATCTGGAGGCCGAGCGGCTGGCGATCGAGAAGGCGGTGCCGGGCGTCGCCACGGTCTTCGGCAACCAGGACCTTGAAGAGCGCGAGGCGATCATCGGCGACTTCGCCGATGGCCANCTGCCCGAGATCGGCGCCAAGCCGGTGATGCTGGGGTCCGGCACCAACCTGCAGCGGCACTGCGCCTGGGCGATCTTCCTGGGCATCGGCTTCAAGTTCAACGACTTCATCCAGGCCGTCCACCGCTTGCGGCGGTTCGGCCAGCAGGCCGGGCGGGTGCGCCTGGACCTGATCTACACCGAGGCCGAGCGCGAGGTCCGCCGCGCGCTGGAACGGAAATGGCAGCAGCACGAAGACATGGTGGCGAAGATGGTGGGGATCATCCGGGAATACGGGCTTTCCGACATCGCGATGATGCAAAGCCTGACGCGGGCGATNGGGGTCGAGCGGGTCGAGGCCGCCGGGCAGAGCTACCGCGCCATCCACAACGACTGCGTCGTGGAAATGCAGGCCATGGAAGAGGCCTCGGTGCAGCTGGTGGTGACCTCGATCCCGTTCTCGACGCAGTACGAATACAGCCCGAACTACGCCGATTTCGGGCATACCGACGATGACGATCACTTCTGGCAGCAGATGGACTATCTGGTGCCGAACCTCTTGCGCGTGCTGGAACCGGGGCGCATCGCGGCGATCCATGTCAAGGACCGGATCATCCCCGGCGGCATCAACGGCTTCGGGTTCCAGACCCTGCCGACGCTGCACTGCGACTGCATCCGCGCCTTCTGCGAGCATGGCTTTGCCTATCTGGGCATGAAGACGATCACCACCGACGTGGTGCGCGAGAACAACCAGACCTATCGCCTGGGCTGGACGGAACAGTGCAAGGACGGCAGCCGCATGGGCTGCGGCGTGCCGGAATACCTGCTGATCTTCCGCAAGCCGCCGACCGACCGGTCGAACGGCTATGCCGACCGTCCCCGGCGNAAGGCCAAGAAGGAATGGGACCCGGAAGCCAAGGCCTGGGCCAACACCGCTTAGCTATTCCGCGCGCGCTGGCAGGTCGATGCCCATGGTTTTGCGCGGTCCTCGGGCGACCGGCTGTTGCGGCCGGAAGATCTGGACGGGCTGGATGCCGATCAGGTCTGGAAGGTGTGGAAGCGCTTCAACCTGGAGGCGGTCTACGACTTCGAACATCACGTCCGCATCGGCGAGGCGCTGGAGATGAAGGGGCGCCTGCCGCCGACCTTCATGCTGTTGCAGCCGCATTCCTGGCACCCGGATGTCTGGTCCGACGTCGCCCGCATGCGGACGATCAACGCCGAACAGGCGCGGACGGGCCGCGAGATGCACCTGTGCCCGCTGCAATTCGACATCGTGGACCGCGCCATCGAGCAATACACCGAACCGGGCGAGGTGGTGCTGGACCCCTTCGGCGGGCTGATGACCGTGCCCTTCCGCGCCGTGCGCCTGGGCCGCCGCGGCATCGGCATCGAGCTGAACCGCGGCTACTGGCAGGACGGCGTGAAGTATTGCGAGGCCGCCGAACGGCAGGTCGCCACGCCCAGCCTGTTCGACTTTCTGGAAGAGCCAGCCTCGGGCGCGGCCGGGATGGCGGCGGAATGACCGATATCAAACTCTCCATGGCGCGGTTCCGGCGGCTTTGGGCCGACAAGACCATCACGCGCAAAGAGGTCGCTGCGCAATTCGGGGTGAACAAATCGACGGCCACGGCACTGGCTCAGCGCGACGGCCTGCCGCAGCGCTGGTTCAAGGCCTCGGATGACGAGGTGCGCGCGGCGTGGCTGGACCCCTCGATCAGCGTTCCCGAGGCCTGCGCACGGCTCGGCGTCGCGCAGCGGGCTGTGGCGGCGGATTTCAAAGCTGGGGCTTCCGCCGCGGTCGCGGCAGAGGCGGGATGCCGGGGTCGCCGATTGGCCGCTGTTCGATGACATGGTGCGCTATGGCGTGATGCTGCGGGATATCGGCGATCTGTTCGGTCGGACGCCGCAGACGGTTGGCCGCATCGCCAGGCGGCGTGGCCTCTTTCCCCGTGCGGAAGCTGCGCCAAACGGCCTGACTCTGGCGGAATATGCCGAGATCGCTTGCCGCCGCCATGGCGGCGCGGGTTCGCGCAGAAAGAAGCCCGCTTGCGGATCACCCCAAAGCGGCTGGCAATGGCGATACGGCATCGCAAGGGAGGATCGCCGCATGAACCTCTGGAACGTCTTCAAGGCCGGTCGGGTTCGGCGCTGGCACACCCATCCGGAAATGGTCGAACATGACGACCGGAACGATGCCCATTCCGGTCGCGTCGCGCGGCTGGCCAAGGCCCTGTTTCCCGACGACCACTTCTTGGTCCTTGCGGCTCTGGAACACGATGACGGAGAATCCGGGACCGCCGATGTGGCGAACCCGATCAAGAACCGCATGCCGGAACCGTTCCGCAAGTGGTGGGAGGATCTTGAGGCAACGGCGTTGTGCCGGATTTGGGGCAGCCCGCGCCGTGGTGCGACCCTGCGCGACTGCGACTCTGCGACAAGCTCGATGCGGTCATGTGGGCGGCATGGAAGGAGCCGCACCTCATGCGCGAAGACGGCTGGAAGTCTGACGCGGACGAGGTGCTTTCTCTGGCGCGGAAATGCGGCGTCCTTGCGCCGGTGAGCGATGCCATTGATGCGGCAGTGCTTCGGGCTCGGCGCTCCGGCGGGAGTGGAGGTTGACGCATGGCTGATCAGGTTCAACACAGGCTGGTCGACGTGACCGGCGGCCTCGAACAATACCCCATCGGCCGCGAGGACCGGCTGGACGCGCATTCCTTCATCAAGTGGTGGCATCATCGCTGGAAGTCCTCGCGCACCTTCAAGCTCGCCTCCTGGGAGGCTCAGGGCATGGCGCGGGCGCTGTTCGACATGTCGTGGGACGAAAGCCCGGTCGGCACGCTGCCGGATGACGACGCGGAACTGGCCGTCATGCTGCGGACCGACGCGCGCCGCGTGGCCGAGCTGCGCCGCGTGGAATTCGGCCCCTTCCGCGGCTGGCGGCGCTGCCTCAGCGGCGACGAAGTGCGCCTGATGCACCCGGTCATCCTGGAACAGGTGCGCGATGCGCTGGCCCGACGCGATCTGCGCGAGGTGTCCGGCGAAGACGCCGCCGGGCGCAAGCGGCTGGAACGGCTGCGTGCCGCCCTNGGCCGAGCGGGGTTTGGCAATGCCGAGCTGGCCGACGCCGTGCTGTTGCAGCGCATGGAGGACTGGCTGGCCCAGAACTGGAAGAGGAACCGCACCAAGGACGCCTACGACCAGGTTGTGGCGACCGCCCGCAAGCTCGGCTGGGTCAGTCGCAGACTGTCCTGATCTGTCTCTGTGACATGGCAGGACAGTCACCGGACAGTCGAGTTTCGTCTGTGACTGTCCTGCGTAGATAAGAAAAGAACAGAACAGAAAAGACCTTACGGAACCGTGACGGAAACCTGTGGATAAGGGCTTGGGAAAGGGGCAGCGATGGACAGCGACGCGCTGAAGGTAAGCAAGGACCGGGTGCAGAAGATCCTGATCGCGCCCCTGACGGCGCGGGGCATGAAGCGGGCGGGCTCGGCCACGCTGGCGCAGCACGAGGCGGCGATGGAGGGGCTGGCGGCGCGGCTGGCCTACATGAGCGACCAGAACCTCGCCGCGCTGGCAGAGGTGGTCGAAAGCCACGGGCAGGGCAAGAACCGCGACCGCTGGCCATCCGAACTGGTGATCTGTGGCTGGGCGCGCCAGTTGCAGGAACCGCCGCCGTCCGACAGCCAGCTGGTCACCACCTATCTGCGCAGCCGCGTCGGGCGGCAGGCGCGGGCGGAAGGCTGGGCGGTGGAGCTGTACCTGTCGCTGAAGAAGATGGGCCTGCCGCCGAACCGCTTCGTCGTGGCCACGCTGAAGGCCGATGCGGCCAATGCCCTGCGGCGGCGCGAACGGGTCGAGGCGGCGATGCGCGGCGGCTCGGCGGCGCCCGAAGACCGGCGCTGGCTGGACTGGTACCAGGGCATCGAGGCGCGCGTGGCGGCGATCATGGATGCGCAGGGGCAGGACGATGCCCCGGGCGACGCGGGAGAGGCAGCATGACGGCGATGACCATCGACGAGATCGGCGCGGCGATGATTGCCGAGGTCGAGGCGACGGCGCTGCGCCGCCTGGCCGAGATGGCAGAGCGTGCCCTGCGGCGCAGCTGCGAGGCGCTGATGACCGCGGCCATCGGCCGTCTGGTAACCTGCGCCGGGCCGATGCCGAGGCGGCGCGGGTGGCTTACATGCTGGCCGCCGCCACGCCCCCGGCCGAGATGCGGGCCGCCCCCGTGGCGCCTGCGCGGGGCACCATGCACCTGGTCACGGATTTCGAGGTGCAGCCCGGCGGCACGCGCAAGCGGGTGGGGGCGCATTGGGTCGAACCGACGCGCCTTGACCTGCCAATCGCCGCGCCGTGACCGAGGCGCGCGACCGGCTGGAAGAGGTCGAGGCGGCGCGGCTGGCGGCGGGCCAGCCCGGCATCGCCGCTGGTCGAGCGCGCGGCACGCCGGGCGGCGCCCTTCACCTCGGGCCAGGTGGCGGCGGCGGTGGAGTATCGCGCGCTGGTCGAATGGCGCGAGGGCTCGCCCCTGAAATGCGGCAGCCTTCAGCCGGGCCACGGCGGCGGCACCTCGGGCCTGTTCATCGACGGCTACATCGCCAANGGGCGAACGGCTCAGCCGCTGGTGGGTGCCATCGGCACGGGCATGGCGCTGGAGGTGCAGCGCAAGGGCGGTGCGGCCCGGCGGGCCATTCCGGTGCGGGTGGCCGTGGACATGGTGGTGCTGCAAGGGGCGAGCCTGGCCGAGGTGCTGCGGGCGCATGGGTGGGCGCCCAANGGGGAGCATCGCGCCATGGTGCGGGATGCGGTGAGCGAGGCCTTGGATCGCATGCAGGCAGTCCCGCCCGATGGGCGCAGAAAGGGCTTGACGCTTAAGTCCGTCGAGTCCATGGTCCTGGCATGATCGGAAAGTGCGCCTGGGGAAACCTCGGGCGCTTTTCATTTCGGGGGCTCGCCGGATGTGCTGACCGTGACGTGGGATGGCGAGGCGCTGGAGCGGGCCTTGTCGGACATCGTGCAGCGTCAGGTGCCCTTCGCGCTGTCTCAGGCGCTGACCGATGCGGCCAAGGACGGGCGCGAGGCTGCGGTGGCCGAGATGAGCCGGGTCTTCGACCGGCCCACGCCCTTCACGCTGAACGCCTTCGAGGTGAAGCCAGCGCGCAAAGATGACCTGGTCGCCGAGGTGCGGCAGAAGGCGTCCTCGGGCCGCCGCCATTACCTGCGGGTCGAGGCGCATGGCGGGCCGCGGCCGCAGACGGCGCTGGAAAAGCTGCTGGCGATGAAGCTGCCCTTCGGCGGCGTGTTGCAGGCAATCCTGCTTACCGACAACGCCAGGCTGAACCAGTACGGCAACTGGTCGCAGGGCCAGCGCAACGACGTGCTGTCGGCGCTGAATGCGCANGCGGACCGGTGGGCGAACCGGACGGCTGACAGTCAGGCGCGGAAGAAGGGCCGGTCGAAGTACTTCGTGCCGAGGTCGGGCCTGCCGCCCGCGGTCTATGAGCGCAAGGCAAGCGGGCAGTTGGGCGTCGTGCTGGCCTTCACGGCGAAGGTGCCGGTCTATGCCGAGCGCTTCCCGTTTGAACGGATCGTGCTGGACCGCGCGGCCTCGGTCTTTCCCGACCACTTCGCCCGCCGCATGGCCGCCGCCCTCGCCACCGCCCGCTGACCCCGCCGCGGCATGCCGCACCGCAGCGGGTCCTTCCCCACCCCCACCGCACGCGGGTAATTCGCGCCCTGTTACTTGGGGTGGGGTGGTGGCGGTTCTGGGTGCAGGTTGGGGTTCTTGTCGTTGTTCTGAATGGAGAAATCAATGTCTGACTTCATCACTCTGGCAGATGGGGAGGTGTTGGACGTCGGCGCCTGGCCGCTGCCCGAGGGGGTGGAGGACGGGCTGCTGAACCGGTCGCAGCTGGCACGGGCGTTCAACGTGTCGGAGAACACGATCACCAAATGGATGGGGCANGGGATGCCTGTCCAGGCCGAAGGGCAGAACGGCGTCGCCTATGAGTTTCGCCTGTCGCATTGCTGGGCGTGGCGGGCGGCGCGGGATGACAAGGCCCGCGCGGCCAAGGCGCGGGGCGACCAGCTTGCGGCGCAGGCGGCGATGGCGTTCCGCAATCTCGATGCCGACCAGGAAGAGGCCGAGGCCGGGCTGAGCGCCGAGGATGTGCGCAAGTGGTCGGAGGCGGAATATGCCCGCAACCGGCTGGCCGAACAGCGCGGCGACCTGATCCGGGCCGACCGGACACGGGCCGTCATGGAAGAGATGATCGTCATCGTCGGCACCTCGCTGGACACGCTGGCGGACTATCTGGAAATGAAGTTCGGCCTGTCGGCGCAGCAGGTCGCAGACGTGGTGGATCACACCGACGGGATCCGCCGCGAGATCAAGGGCAAGCTGGAAGACCTGCTGCGCTTACCGGGGTCCGTGGTGCCGATCGGTGTTGCGCAGGGTGAGTTCGCCGTCTGATGGTCGTGATGCTGGACCGNGGGCTTGGCCGCCTGAACAACATCCCGCCGCTGCCGCCGTTCATCACGCCGGAAGAGCTGCTGGCGGATGCGCTGCCGCTGATGGACCCGCCGAGCCGCATTTCGGTGACCGAAGCGGCCGAGCGCGTGCTGCGGGTGCCGGTGCAGGGCAATTGGCGGGCTTACGACCGGACCATCGCGCCCTACACGGTCGAGCCGCAGGACATGAGCCAGTCGCGGCGGTTCAAGACGGTCTGCTTCGTCGGACCGTCGCAGAGCGGCAAGAGCCAGATGCTGCTGTCCGTATCGGCCCATGCGATTACCTGCGCCCCCGGCCCGGTGCAGGTGATCCACATGACCAAGACCGATGCGGATGCCTGGGTGGAGGAAAAGCTGGACCCGGCGATCATGGCCAGCCCGGCCCTGCGGGACCGGCTTGGCGCCAGCCGAGACGACAGCACATTTGCGCGCAAGCGGTTCAAGGGGATGCGGCTGACCATCGGCTATCCGGTGCCGAACCAGCTGTCGAGCCGGTCGCAGCGCCTGGTGCTGCTGACGGATTACGACCACATGCCGCAACGGCTTGGCCCCAAGGATGCGCCGGAAGGCACGCCGCACGGGATGGCGCTGCAACGCATCCGGTCGTTCATGAGCCGGGGCTGTGTCGTCGTGGAAAGCACGCCGGCCTTCCCGGTGGACCCGGACCAGGACTGGACGCTGGACCCGGCCTCGCCGCACATGCTGCCACCGGTCACGGGCGGGATCGTCCGCATCTACAACGAAGGCACGCGCGGCCGCTGGTACTGGACCTGTCCGGATTGCGCCGAGCTGTTCGAGCCGAGGTTCGACCGGCTGCACTACAACCGGGAGCTTGAGCCTGGCGCGGTANNCGCCTCGGCCGAGATGCAATGCCCGCACTGCGGCGCCCTGATCCCGCATCGGCACAAGGTCGGGCTGAACACGGCGGCGCTGGCGGGCCGGGGTGGGTGGCTGCACGAGTCGCGGCACCTGGACGACAAGTGGCGCGTGCTGGTGCGGGTGGATGATCCGGAGATCCGGCAGACGCCCATCGTAAGCTATGCCTTCAACGGCGCGGCGGCGGCCTTTGCGGGGTGGGACGAGCTGGTCGAGCGATATGAAACCGCGCGGCGGGCGATGGAAGCCGGCGGCGACGATATCGACTTTGCCAGGGTCCATTACACCGACATCGGCGTGCCCTATGCGCGGCCCGAGGGCAAGGATGGCGACCTGACGGTCGCGAGCCTGCGGGAGGCGGCCTGCGACGTGGAGCCCAAGGGGTGCCCCGGCTGGACCCGGTTCATCACCGTGTCGGTGGACGTGCAGGGCAGCTGGTTTGCCGTGCTGGTGACGGCCTGGGCGCTGGACGGGCGGCACATGGCGCTGGAGCGGTTCGACATCCGCCAGCCGCCGGATTCGGCCCCGCGCGCCAAGGATGCCGAAGGGCGGTACCGGGCGCTGGACCCCGGCCGATATGCCGAGGATGCCGAGGTCCTGGCCGACCTGCCGAACCGCCGGTACCGCGTGCAGGGCGAGGACTGGGAGTTGCAGCCCTGCGCGGTGGTGATCGACTTCAACGGTCCCGCAGGTTGGTCGGACAATGCCGAGAAGTTCTGGCGCGCGCGCAAGCGGGCCGGTCTGGGCCATCTGTGGTTCCTGTCCATCGGTAANCCGGGATTCCGGCTGCTGGAACGGGTCTGGCATGTGGCGCCCGAGCGCGGATCGCAGGGCAAGAAGGCGCGGTCGATCAAGCTTCTGAACATGGCGGTAGACCGACTGAAAGACAGCGTCCTGGCNGCGCTGGCGCGGCTGGAAGAGGGGCCGGGCGCCTATCTGCTGGCGCGGTCGATCGAGGCCGAGCGGGTGGCGGAACTGCTGGCCGAACGGCGCGGCAAGGACGGCTACGAAAAGCGGCCCGGCGTGGTGCGCAACGAGATGCTGGACCTTTCGGTGCAGGCGCAGGCCGTCGCTGAGCACAAGGGCCTGAACAAGCTGAACCCGGACGATCCGCCCGCCTGGGCGGTTCTGGGCGAGATCAATCCCTTTGCGCTGTGGGTGGGGATCGCCGCGGCGCCAAAGGAAGACCCCGACGATGCGGCACCCGCCGCCATCGAATGGCTGAGACAGTGAGGCAGGAATGGCAGTCGGACAGGCAGAGCTGGAACAGCTGCGCGACAACCTGGTGCGGGCACGGGCCAAGGGCATCCGCGTCGTGCAGATGAACGGCGAGCGGGTCGAGTACAAGAGCGATGCCGAGATGGCCGCGGCCATCAACGGGCTAGACGCGCAGATCGCGGCGGCGGTTNNTAGCGGCGGCGGCTTTGCCGTCTTCTATCCCGAGACCGGGCGGGGGCTTTGACATGGGCTGGATCGGTCGCGCGCTGGATTCGGTGATTTCCGAACTGTCGCCCGAGGCCGGGCACCGGCGCACCACTGCCCGGAAGGCGATGAACCTGACCATGAACTTCGATGCGGCCAGCCGGGGGCGGCGCACGTCAGGCTGGAAGGCNGTGGCGACGGATGCCGATGCAGCGGCTTTCGGCGCCCGCCCGCGCCTGCGCCAGTTGAGCCGGGACATGATCCGCAACCGGCCCTATGCGGCGCGGGCCAAGGAAGTGGTGGTGGCGAATGTCGTGGGCACTGGCATCGTGCCTTCGGTCGCCCATGCCGATGCCGAGATGCAGGCGCGATCTGGNGAGGTGCTGGAAAGGCATCTGCTGACGCCAGCCCTGGACGCACGGGGCGAGTTGGACCTGTATGCCATGCAGGAAACCGTGATCGGCACGGTGTTCAGCGATGGCGAAGTGCTGGCCCGCCGTCGCATCCGCCGCGGCAAGTATGCCAAGGACCTGCCGCTGGGGTTTCAGGTCGAGCTGCTGGAAGCCGACCATCTGGACGACACGATCACCAGCTGGGGCCAGAACGAGGTGATCGAGGGGATCGAGTATTCGCCCATCGGCGATATCGAGGCCTATCACCTTTATCCCGAGCATCCCGGTGCGGCCCGCTTGCGCCCGAAGGGGCTGAAATCCGAGCGCGTGTCGTGGCGCGACGTGCTGCATGTGCGGCGCATGGACCGGCCGGGGCAGCTGCGCGGCGTGCCGTGGCTGGCACCGGTGATGATGACCCTGGGCGAGGTGTCGGACTACCAGGAAGCGCAGATCCAGAAGCAGAAGATGGCGGCGCTGCTGGCGGCGATCATCACCTATGACAAGGACAGCGGGGCGGGCGCGGCCAAGTTCAAGGGGCTGGAGAAGATGGAGCCCGGCGCCATCGTCGGCGCCCCCGAGGGATCGTCGGTCACCTTCACCACGCCGCCCAAGGTGGACGACTATCCCGCCTTCATGCGCGAGGCCATCGGGGCCATCGCCATGGGCGTGGGCATCACACGNGAATCGCTGTCAGGCGACCTGTCCGGCGTGAACTTCTCTTCAGGTCGCATGGGCCGGATGGAGATGGACCGGAACGTCGAGCGCTGGCAGCGCATGGTGATCCTGCAGTTCTGCATGGGCATCGAGCGCTGGTGCCGGGAGGCCTGGCGCCTGCTGCCCGACAAGGACCTGTCCCGGGAAGACTGGACGCTGACCCACACCGCACCACGGCGCCCGCTGATCGACCCGAACGACGAGATCGACGCGATGCTGAAGCAGATCGACGGCGGGGTGAACAGCCGCCAGACGGTGCAGCGCACGCTTGGACTGGACCCCGACCGCATTCGCCGGGAGCGGGCCGAAGACGCAAAGGCCGATGCGGACAGCGCGCTGCCGCTAAGCAGAACCCCAAACNNCCTGCCGACCGCCCGCGCCAGCCGCGCGGCCAAGGCACAGAAGGAGGCAACACCATGAACCGTCGCGGCAGCGATCTGATCATCGGGGGCGAGCTGGTGCTGTCCGGCTATGTCCTGTCGGACGAACAGGCGGGCTGGACGTGGGAGGAAGAGGTCTATTTCTGCCCGCAACTGGTGCGCGAAGCGCTGCAAATCCTGGGCGACGGGCGGGTGACCGTGCGGTTGTCGTCGGGCGGCGGCGACCCGGTTGCCGCNGAGGTGATCCGCGCCACGCTGGCCAACCATCCGGGCGGATGCCGGATCATTGTCGAGGGCGAGGCCTGTTCGGCGGCGTCGCTGATCCTGATGGGCGGTGCGGTGCGCGAGATGACCGCCGGCNNGAGCTTCATCATGCTGCACGACCCTTCCGGCTACGTCTACGGCAATGCCGCCGAGTTGCGGACGCAGGCCGATGTGCTGGACATGCTGTCGCGGGTCTATGCGCAGGTCTATGCCACGCGGTCCGGCCACAGCCTGGACGAGATGCTGGCCATCATGGCGGCCGAGACCTTCTACGCCCCGGCCGAGGCCATTGCCGCCGCCTGNGCCGATGGAATCGCTGCCGAAGTGCAGCTTGCGGCGACCCCTGTGCCGCTGTCGCCGGAAGAGCGCGGCCGCATGTCGAGGCGGCCNATGACGTCCTGGCAGACGCTGATGCGTCAGAAATCTGCGGGCCGCGCCAATGCCGGCGCGACCCGCCCCGCCGCCGCTGGCGGCAACCCGGCCGCGGTGGCCACAACCATGGAGTTGACCATGAACCGTCAGAATACCGANACAGCCCCCGCGCCCCCCGCGCCGGTGCAAACCCAGGTTGCGCCCCCGGCTGCACCGCCAACCGCGAATGACGCGGCCGTGCTGGCCGCCGTGATGGCGGAACGTCAGCGCGTGACGATGATCCGCGAGATGGCGCGTCCCTTCATGGCCGCCGGTCGTCTGACCGAAGAAGATGTGACCGCGCTGGTCAACGACGGCACNGTTACCGATGCGGCCGGAAGCCGGTTCATGACCACGATGGCAAGCCGCGAGCCCGCNCCCGGATCGCAGCGCCCGGCGGGCCGCGGCATGGACGAAACCGAGACCCGCCGTCTGGGCATGGAAGAAGCCCTGGTCGCGCGCCTTGCCCGCCGTGATCCGCACGAGGCCGCCCGGCCGTTCATGGACTTCTCGCTGGTCGAGATGGCCGCCACGCGCCTGGGCCAGACGCGGGTGCCCGCGAATTTCGGCCAGCGCGAGGAAGTGCTGCGGATGGCGTTCCATTCGACCAGCGATTTCCCGATCCTGCTGGAAAACGCGATGAACCGTTCGCTGGCGGCGCGCTATGCGCAGGCCAACCCGGTCTATCGTGGNCTGGCGCGGCAGCGGACCTATGTCGATTTCCGCGATCACACCACCGTGCGGATGGGCGACTTCCCGAACCTGCAGCCGGTGAGCCCGGAAGTAAGCGAGATCAAGGTAAGCACCTTTGGCGAATCGAAGGAAAAGACCGCGGTCAAGGCCTATGGCGTGCAGGTGCTGCTGAGCCGGGCGCTGCTGGTCAACGACAGCCTGGACGGGCTGGCGCAGGTCCTGGCCGACCGCGGCCGCGCCGTGGCGCGCTTCGAGGAGACGACGTTCTTCGCCATGGCGCTGAGCGGCGCCAACGCGGACGGTCCGACGCTGGTGACCACCGGTNNACAGGTGTTTAACACCACCGATGGCAGCAAGGCGGGCACCGCCGCGGCGATCAACCTGACCTCGGTTTCGGCGGGCCGCGCGGCNCTGCGCAAGCGCAAGTCGCTTGATGGCAACGATCTGGACCTTGATGCCGCGATCCTGCTGGTCGGCCCGGACAAGGAGACCGAGGCGCTGGCCTTCAACTCGCCGATCATTCCGACGCAGATCTCCAACGCCAACCCGCTGGCGCGGCTGATGGAGGTGATCGCGACGCCGAAGATCACCGGCAATGCCTGGTACATGTTCGCCGCCGTCGAGGATGCACCCTGCTTCGAATGGGGCCTGCTGGAAGGGTACACCGCGCCGCGCTTCCGCATGGAAGACCCGTTCGGCGTGCAGGGCACCAAGATGTCGCTGGAACATGACTTCGGGTGTGGCGCCATCGACTTCAACGGCGGCTACAAGAACGCGGCGCCTGACGGGCGCCCCACATGGTCTGACGGAAGGGCAGCTTCGGCTGCCCTTCGTCGTTTCAACCCATCAGCCGAGAGGATCGGAACATGAAGAACTTTGTGCAGAACGGGCGGCAGGTTTCGGTGACCGCGCCCTATGCCGTGGCGGCGGGCGCCGGGGTGCTGGTCGGGTCGCTGTTCGGCGTCGCCGTGCATGCGGCGGCGATCAACGACCCGGTCGAGGTCGTGACCGAGGGCGTCTACAACCTGGTCAAGGCCGGATCGCAGGCCTGGACCGTGGGTGCGCGCATCTACTGGGATGACAGCGCCAAGAACTGCACCACTACCGCTNNAAGCAGCAACAAACTGATCGGCGTGGCCATGGCAGTGGTCGGGTCGGGCGCGGGTGAGACGCTTGGCCAGGTGCGGCTGAGCGGGGCCTTCACGCTCTGATGTCCGTCTTTGACGGCATGACCGGGGTTCTGGACGAAGCGTTCGGCGCCCCGGTCACCTGGACGGCGGCACCCGCCGGGCCAGTGACGATTTCCGGCGTGTTCCGCGAGGAAGTGCTGGACGAACCCATCGCCGACGGTCGCCCCGACACGCTGGCCGTGCCGATGCTGCGGGTGCGCAAGACGGTCGCCTTGCTGGCCAGGGGCCACTTGGTGCAGCCCTCCGCAGCGCCCGGGCGCAGCTTCACGGTGCTGCGGGTGATTCCGGCATCCTCGCCTGCGGCGGATGCCTTCCTGCTGTACATCCTGGAAGAGGTCACATCGTGATTACCGTCGCCGAGCTGGTGGCGCGCGTGCGCGCAACCTGTCCGACCTTTGCGCTTGTCGACCATGCCCTGACCAGCCCGTCCGATTTCGCCAAGTAGGCCGGTCTGGTCGCCCCGGCGCGGGCCGTGGCCAAGGCACCGGACCTGATAGGCGTCCACCGGCAGACGGTCATCATGACCTTCGGCGTGTGGGTGATCCTGGAGCGGCGGGCCAGCAGTGCCTTGCCGGGCGCGGATGGCGAGTTTGACGCCATCGTGGCCGAGTTGCGGGTTACCTGTGCGGCTGGTGCCCCGATGATGATGGTGAGCCCTTTGCCTATCTTAGGCGGCGAGCTCGCGCCGTTCGACCGCGGTCCTGCGGTCTGGCGGGAAGATTTTTCCATCGAAACCGAACTGAGGTACCCGACATGACCGAGCAGAAACTGCCGTCGCGCGGCGGGTCGTTTGTGAACGACGACGTCACGGGCGACCTGATCCCGGCGCCGCCGCCCGCGGCGCCCGCACCGGACACCCCCTCCCCGAAACCCCGGTCGTTGTTGACCGGCCCCAGAAGAAGGAAGCCGCGAAATGACCCGGAAAACCCGGCGGACGCTGATCACCGCCATCCTGGAAACCACCTATGGCACGCCGGTCGATCCGGGCGAGCCGCTGCTGGTCGAAGACCCGGATTTCATGATCGACCGCGACGTGGTGCCGCGGAACCTGGTCCGGCCCTATTTCGGCGGCGCCGAACACCTGATCGGCACGCGCCGCGCGGTCATCAAGTTCAAGACCGAGCTGGTAAGCTCTGGCGCGGCGGGAACCGCCCCGGCCTGGGGCAAGCTGCTGCGCGGCTCCGGCTTTGCCGAGACGCTGACCNNATTAAGCAACCGGGCAGAGTACAGCCCGATCACCGACGCGATGGAAAGCCTGACCTTCACGTTCAACCGCGACGGGGTGCGCTATGTCTCGCGCGGTGCCCGCGGCACCTGCAAGCTGGACATGACCGCCTACCAGCGGCCGATGATGGAATGGGAGTTCTGGGGCTTCGACACGACGGCGTTCGAAGTGTCCATGACCTCGCCCAGCCTTGCCGCCTGGAAGAAGCAGCGNGTGATCACCGATGCGAATTCGGGCGATATCAGCCTGGGCGGTTCCTATGCGGCCGGGGTGATTTCCGGNGGAACCTCGCTGAAATCGCGGGGGATGCAGATCGACCTGGGCAACAAGCTGTCGCACATCAAGTTGCTGGGCGGTGAGGCCTGCGAGATCACCGACCGCGATGTGTCGGGCAAGATGCAGGTGGAACTGACCGCCGCCGAAGAAGTGGCGTGGCGCACCGCGATCAACGGCGAGGTGCTGACCTCGGTCGGGTTCCAGATCGGCACCACCGCCGGTTCCCGCGTCGGCGTGTTCGGCGCAGCCGTGCAGCGCGTCAACCCGCAGGCCGAGGATTACGAGGGCCGGGTGCTGATCGGCGCCGACCTGCGGTTCCTGCCGACCTCGGGCAACGACGATCTGCGGATTGTGGCGAGGTAACATGGACGATCTGGATGACCTGATGCCGCCGACCCGGACTGTGCGGGTCGGCGGGAGAGAGATCACGGTGCGCGTGCTGGTCTGGCGTCAGATTCCGGCTTTTCTGCGCGCCGTGGCCGAGCCCCTGCCGCTGATCGCGGCTGGCGATTACCTGGCGGTGGTCACCAGCTATCCCGACCAGATGGCCGAGGCCCTGCGCATTGCCACGGGCGTTGACCGTGCCTTCCTGGACGGGTTGCGCGGTGACGAGGTGCTGGCGCTGGCCGATGCGGTGCTGGAGCTGAACCTGCATTTTTCGTCCAGACGNCTGATGCCGATGGCGGCGGCATCGGTGGCGCGGCTGAAGGCGGCGTCCTTGACGTCTTCGACCGGCTTGTCGGCTGGGGATACCGGCGAGACGAGCTTTTCGACCTTACGCCGGCCCAACTGAAGGCCACCGTCCGGGCGGCCGCCGGGCGGGTCGCGGATGACCGCTGGGGCTTTGCCACGGCGGTGCGCGTGGCGGTCTGGGGCGACACATCCGACATGAACGCGCTGCGGCCGTCGCAGCGCCTGTCTTCGTCGCGGGCGCCCGCGGCGGTGGAATTCGACGACAGCGATCTGGAGGAAGACATGCGCGTGCTGGGCATCGGGGCGGCAGATCATGGCTGACATGGGCCTGCGGGTGAAGCTGGCCGCCCAGACGGCCGAACTGGATACCGCCATCCAGGGGCTGTTGGCTGACCTGCGCCGGTTGGGCGCCGAAGCCAAGGCCAGCATGGCAAGCGCACGTGGGGTCGGATGCCTTTGTCGAAAAGCTGCAGCGCGTCGGCGTCAACGTGACGGCGGTGAACCGGCAGCTGATGGAAAGCGGGCAGAAGGCCAACCAGGCGGTGGCGGGCAATGCCATGGCCACAAGCAGCATCGCGGCGCAGTTCAACGACATCGGCGTGATGATGGCCAGCGGGCAGAACCCGCTGATCATGGCGATCCAGCAGGGCACGCAGCTGTCGCAGGCGCTTGGCCCGGCCGGGGCCGCGGGCAAGCTGGCCGCGCTGCGGGCGGGGTTCATGGCCTTCCTGTCCCCCACGACGCTGGCCACCATCGCGCTGATCGCCGGTGCGGGGGCGCTGGTGCAGTGGGGCATGAAGGCGGTTGGGGCCGGGAGAAGACGAAGACGCTGGCTACCTTGATCAAGGATCTGGAAACAGCGCAGCGGGACTATGACGGTGCCGCCCGTGCGGCGGCCGTGCCGATGACCGAGCTGATCGCCCGGTACAAGGACCATGCGGCGGCGGTCCGGGATTCGTTGGTGGCTGAAAAGGAGCTGGCGGGCTTCACCCGAGACAAGGCGCTGGCGGATGTGATCGCCAATTCCGGCCTGACGACCCAGATGGAACCGCAGAATGTAATTTCGGTCTCCGACGGTCTGGCGGCTTGGCAGCCTTACTTTGCCGAGATCGAGCGCCGCACGGCGGAAGCGATTTCGCGTGGCGCAACTGAAGGCGAGGCCGAGGCCATCGCGATTGATACCTTCCTGCAAGAAAACCCGACGATCCGGGTGGATCAGGCGCTTCGCGGCGCCTCGGAGTTCTACGCGCAGATTTCTGCCATTCAGGCGAAGGTCGGCGGCACCAGGGAAGAGGCCGAACAGCTGGCCGTTGCCATTGCCCGCTGGCAGACCTCGGCGACCAACGATGATCGCGTCGTCAATGCCGTGGCGCTGAAGGACGTGATGGAGGACGTGCTTGGCGGTACCGAGGGCGCCGCGAAGAAGGCCGGGGACCTGTACAAGGCGGTGGTTGCGACAATCCCCGTTGCCGCGGCAGTTGCTGCGGAAGCCGATGGGATGGGTTCATCCTTCGAGGCCGCCGCCAAGAAGGCGGACAAGATCGGGGATGCCCTGAAGCGCGTGGGTGACCTGTCGAAGTCCAGTGACGATCTGGTCATGGCGCGGCTGAACCTGCAATACGATGGCGACAGCATCGGACTGGCGGCGGCGAAGGCCGGGGTGGAGTTTGACCGGGCAAGAAAGGGCAGCGAAGGTGCTGACCCCACTGTGCTGGCCTATCTGGAGCGTGAACGGCAGGCCTATATCGCGAATGCGGTCGAGAGCGAAGTACCGGCAAGCTTTGGAGGCGCTGCACGCNNCGAACAGAAGGCGGGGGCCGATGCCGGTGCCGCGCTGGCCGACCTGCAGCGCGAGGCGGACCTGCGGGCGGTGATCCTGCGGTTCGGCGAGAACAGCCTTGAAGCCGAGGGGCAGCGCGTCGTGATGGCGCGGGCGGTCTTTGCCGAACAGGTGGTTAGCTGGCAGGCGACCAAGGGCATTTCGGAAGAAATGGCACAGGCGCTGAAGGACGCCTGGGACGCGGCGAACGGGCTGGCTGGCGTTGACATGAAGAGCGGGATCATGGCGNNCAACGCAGCAGGCGCTGCTGCTCGCCTCGGCGCTTGGCATTGCGCTGGACAAGGCCATCGCCATTGAGAATGCGGGCCGTCCGACACCGCCGCCCGCCGCGCGTCTGGGGTTCGGCTTAGAGCCCGCCCAAGATTCGGTGATTGGCGGCGCAGCGGACTTCAGTTTGGAGACTTGTCGAGGCAGGCCGGTGGTGGCTCGCGCGATTCCGGCTTCGACCCGCGGCCCGGTCGCATTTGGGCTGATCCTGCCAAGGGCGGCGGGGGCGGGGGCGGCGCCCGCGAGACGTTGGCCAGCATCCAGAAAGAGGCGCAGGAGGTGCTGGCAACGCTGGACCGCCAGCTGGCCACCATCCGCGAAAAGGTGCGNGTAAGCCTGATGACCGAGGCCGATGCGCAAGAGGCGATGACCCGCGGCCGCGAGACGGCGGCGAACCAACTGGCCGAGATCATCCCGCGGCTGGATGCGATGGGTGCCGCCGGGGCCAAGGCGGCCGAGGCCTGGCGCATGTCGCTGCAAGGGCTGGCGGGCGAGTTGCGGAAAACCGGCGGCGATCTGGCCGAGCTGACCGAAGAGGCGTTCAAGTCGCCCTTCGCGGCCTTGATCCGCGGGGCTGGCGAGGCACAGGGTGCGGTGGATCGCATGGCCGACCGCATCCTGGACCGGCTGGCCGAGATTGCCAGCGATCAGCTGTGGTCATCGCTGGTGCAGCCCTTGGTCGGGTCGGTGTTTGGCGGCGTGTTTTCCGGGCTGTCCGGCGGGTCGGGGCTGACCTTCGAGGCGCAGGGTGACGTGTTTGATGCCGGGCGCATCGTGCCGTTTGCGGCAGGTGGCGTGCCCTTCGCGCCCTTGTCCGCATGGCGCAATGCCGTGGTCAGCNNCCCCACCCTGTTTCCGATGGCGCGCGGGCTGGGGTTGATGGGCGAGGCCGGGCGCGAGGCGATCCTGCCGCTGACCGGGTCCGACATGGTGCGCGCCATCGGGCCGGATGGCGTGGAGCTCGCCGTGGCGCTGACCCGGTCGCGGGATGGATCCCTGGCTGTTCAGGTGCGGGTGGCACTGAACCCGCTGCGGCCTTTGCCCGTGGCGGGGTACCGGACAGGCTGCGGACCCTGATCGGGCAGGGCCAGGAAAGCCCAGTCCGCCGCCGGGCTGGACCTTCGACCCGATGCAGTCGGGCATCATGCGCGAGATCGCGTCCTATGGCGCCCGCGACGCCGACGGGCATTGGCTGAAAGGGGCTGCCACCGGGCGCTGCGGCGGCCGCGGACAGAAGCACGGCTGCGGCGGCAGCCGGGCGGGTGACGTTCGCGCCCAAGGTTGTCACGAATGTCACGACGCCGCCGGGGCATACCGCCACCGTGAGCGAGGGCGTTGGCGGCGGCGCCGACGGCCTGACGCAGATCGTCGACGTGATCGTCGAGGCGGTGGACCGGCGGCTGGCCGGGAACTTCTCGACCGGGCGCGGTGCCAGCACGGCGGCGCTGGCGGAAGCGTTCGGCCTGAAGCGGAGGCCACGATAAATGCGGCGCTGGCCGGACACATTGCCCCAAACCACCAGCGANGGGTTCCGGCTGGTGCCGGTTGACCAGTCGATCCGCACCGACATGGAGGTCGGGGCGCAGCGCGTGCGGCGGCGCACGCGGTCGCGGCTGTACCGCGTGGGCATGGGCTTCGTCCTGAACGATGCGCAGATGGCGCTGTTTTCGGACTGGTTCGACGACCGTCAGGTGTCGATCTGCGGGGCCAGCGACAGCATNCGTTACTGGGGCGTGGCCAACACCACCATCCAGCTGGCGCAGTCTCTGGCGCCCGACCTGGTTGCCGCGGACCGTCTGGTCGAGACCGCCGCCGATGGCATGCATTTTGCCGAAAAGGTGCTGGCCGATGCGGCGGTAAATGACCTGCCGCTGGCGCTGACCGTCACCCTGCGGGCGGCGGGCCGGTCGCGGGCGCGGCTGATGCTGGTGGACCGGGCCGGGGCGCAGCATGCCGTCAACGCCGATCTGACGGCGGGTACGATCCTTGGCACCAACGGGGCGCCGCTGGCCATGTCGATCAAGGACAGGGGCGACGGCTGGTACCGGCTGGCCCTTCAGGCCAGCACGGGCGTCGGGGCCGGGCAGCCATGATGCGCATCGGCNCTTCTCGGTCCGGCCAGCGAGGTGTCCTATGCCGGAACGGCGGGTCTGGGCTGTGACGTCTGCGAGGTGCAGGCGCGCGTGCGCACGGGCTTCGACCTGTTCTGCCCCTGCGATGCGGATGGCATGGCGCTTGGCGCGGCGGGCGGGTCGGCGTGGTTCCGCGTGCCGCTGGCAACCGGCGGTGGCCTGACGACGGGCGAGGCCAAGTTCGCCGCAATGTGGGAGGCACAGGCCGCGGCGGGGCTGAAGTGGCAGGTCACGGGACAGATGGAGGTGCGCAATGCCTGATCTGAGCGAGGCGCTGCGCGAGGCCTATGCTTCCGCCCCGGTCGGCCTGGTGATCCACGATACGCTGGAGTTCTGGCACCCGGCCTTTGCGACCCCGATCCGGGTGGTGCGGACGTCACCGCGCTGGATGCGCGGATCGAGGCCGGGGCGGCGCGGGATGCCACCTGCTGGTGACGTTCCTACCCTATGCTTTCGAGGTCGTACCGCCCGACGTGCTGGCTGATGCCCTGCCCCAGGTGACAATCGAGATCGACAATGTCGGCAGCGAGCTCCTGGCCCAGATCGACGCTGCCGTGCTGGCGGGCGAGCCGATCGAGGTGATCCACCGGCAGTATCTGTCGGACACCGCCCTGGACGGACCAGAGACCGTGCCCCCGCTGCGCATGACCCTGATCCAGATCAGCGCGACGCCGCTGCGCATTCGCGCGACGGCGGGTTTTCCACGCTGATGGACCGGAAATTCCCGAAGCTGGAATACGAGCTGGAGACCTTTCCGGGGCTGGCGCCATGAGCCACTGGAGCGAGGCCTATATCGGCACGCCCTGGTTGGCGGGCGTGAGCGACTGCTGGTCCTTTGCACGGCGGGTATGGCAGGCCGAATTCGGCTGGACGGTGGCGCCCTGGGGTGGCGATCCGGCCGATCTGCGCCATGCCGTGACAGCGCTGGCGGCAGCGCCGCTGCACCCGGACTGGCAGCCGGTGGCCGAGCTTACCGAGGGGGATGCCGTGCTGATGGGCCGCGCGCAGCGGCCCTGCCACGTTGGCATCTGGATNCACGCCGCCCGAAGGGGCATCCTGCATTCGATGGAACGCGCCGGCGTGATCTTCACCAGCCCGACCCGGCTGGCCACGTTGAACCTGCGCCAACTCGGCTGCTACCGGAGGCGCGCATGAGGGCGACGGTGGCCTGGGCCGACAACCCTTCGCGCCCCACCAGCGGCGCGCGCGCGAGCTGCGCTGGCGGGCGCCGGTGAGCCGCCTGGCGCCGCGGCGCGGGCCGGTGATCGCGATCCTGAACGGCCAGCCCCTGCTGCGGGCGCACCGCGGCTGGCAGCGCCGNCGGCTGCGTGACGGTGACCGGCTGTTGTTCGTGCGCCTGCCGCAGGGCGGTNNGGCGGCGGGCGGGGCGGGTCCGACCCGACGCGCGCCATCCTGGCAATTGNNCGTTGATGGCAGTGGCCGGGCCGATGGCCGGGATGCTCCTGGGGACCACGGCGGCCGCGGCAGCGGCGGCCGGTGGCGCGGCGCAGATGCTGTTTGCCGGAACCCAGGCNNAGCGATCACCTTCGCCGGGGCTGCGGCCATCAATGCGCTGTTCCCGGCGGCGGGACCGGAACGCCAGAAGTCGCCGTCGCCGACCTATTCGATCACCGCGCAGGGCAACACCGCGCGGCTGGACCAGCCGATCCCGGTGCAGTATGGGCGGCTGCTTTGCTATCCCGACTTTGCCGCCATGCCCTACACCGAATACGCGGGGCAGGAGCAGTACCTGTACCAGCTGCTGTGCCTTGGCGCTNNAAGCGAATACGACATCGAAGAGGTCCGCATCGAGGACACGCCGATCTCGGCCTTCGCCGAGGTCGAGATGCAGGTGGTGCCGCCCGGCGGCCAGGTGACGCTGTTCCCGACGCAGGTGGTGACCAGCGTCGAGGTGTCGGGCGCCGAGCTGCGCGGCATGATGGAAAGCTGCGCCTGGTCGCGGACGGGATCGGTGATCACGGTCACCAGGTCCGATCACGGACTGACCACCGGGGCCTGCGTCGATCTGGGGTTCACCAGCGGCGGCGCGCCATCCGGGCGCTATGCCGTGGCTTCGGTACCGTCGGCATCGACCTTCACCGTGGCCTGCGACACGGGCAGCTCGGGCAACGTCAACGTGCGGCCGGTGCTGGGCGGCGTGCTGGGCTATACCGCCAATCCCGCGCAGACCGTGGCGACCCGCCTGGCCGTGGACTTCGTGCTGCCGCAGGGCCTGTACGACCGCGACGAGGGCGGCGACATGCACTCGCGCCAGATCGATGTGATGGTCGAGGCGCGGCAGATCGACGACCTGGGGGTCGAGATCGGCGACTGGATTGTCCTGGAGAACTGGATCTACAGCGCCAAGACGATCCAGACGCTCCGCCATTCGCGCGTCTACACCCTGGCCACGCCCGGCCGCTACCGCGTGCGGGTCTGGCGCCGCGACGTCGATCACACCGGATCGGACGCGGCCGAGCAAATCCTGTGNGGTAACCTGCGCGCCTATCTGACCGAGACGCAGGATTTTGGCCCCGTGACGCTGGTCGCCATGCGCATGAGGGCCACCAACAACCTGTCCGTCGCCTCGTCGCGGCGGGTGGCGATGCTGGCCACGCGCAAGCTGCCGGTCTGGACCGGCAGCGCCTGGAGCGCGCCGCAGCCGACGCGGTCCATCGCCTGGGCGCTGGCAGATGCCGCCCGCGACGGCGCCTATGGCGCGGGCCTTGGCGATGACCGGCTGGACCTNGCCGCGCTGCTGGCGCTGGACGCGGTCTGGACCGCCCGCGGCGACCATTTCGACGGCCGCTTCGACCAGTCGGTGACGTGGTGGGAGGCGATGCAGTCCATCGCCCGCACCGGCCGGGCGCGCTGCGTCATGCAGGGCGGCGTGCTGCGCCCCGTCCGCGATGGCGCGGCCACGGTGCCGGTTGCCCTGTTCGGCATGCGCAACATCATCAAGGACAGCTTCGCGCTCGACTACCTGATGCCGACCGACGCCACTGCCGACGGCATCCGGCTCAGCTATTTCGACGATACGACCTGGGCGCCGCAGCGGGTGACCGGCGCGCTGCCGGGTGTGACGCCGGTCAATCCGACCGACGGCGAGCTGTTCGGGGCGACCGGTCGCGCGCATGTGCTGCGCGAGGCGGTCTATGAGGCGGCCACCAACCGCTACCGCCGCTGGCTGGTGCGGTTCGCGACCGAAATGGAGGGTTTCATCCCGGCCTATGGCGACCTGATCGCGGTGCAGCACGACATGCCGGGCTGGGGCACCCATGCCGAGGTGACGGCCTGGGATGCCGCCAGCCGGGTGCTGGCCCTGACCGAGCCGGTGGTGGTGACCCCGGCATGGTGGTGGCGCTGCGTACCGAACGGCAGCGTGACCGATCCGATTGCCATCACGCAGGGCGCCGATGCGAACCGCGTCGTCCTGGCCACCGCGCCTGATTTCACGCCGGCGACCGGGCAGGACCGCGAGCGCACCCATGTGGCGATCGGCACCGTCGCGACCTGGGCGGCCAAGGCCAAGGTGATCAGCGTCCGGCCGCGCGACCTGCATTCCGTCGAGATCGAGGCGGTGATCGACGATCCGTCTGTCCACACGGCCGAGACCGGGGTGGTGGCGCCGCCGATCCGCATCTCGCAGTTGCAGACGCGCATCGTGCTGCCGGTGGTCTCGGGCCTCTTCGCGCGCCGGGTGCTGGGGTCTGCTACGCGGATCGTGCTGGGCTGGCGCCCGGCCGCCGGTGCCGACACCTATCATGTCGAGATGGCCGCGGGTGACGATCCCGGCGCCGCCGATCTGGAGTGGATGCGCGTCGTGGATACCTCGGCCGCGCAGGCCGTGGCCGAACTGCTGTATGCCGCCAAGACCCTGATCCGCGTGCGCGGGTCGGGCATGGCCGCCGGGCCGTGGATCGCCACCTCGCTCGGCAGCCTCATCCCCGAAATGTGGAACCCCGATCCGACCACGCCAATGTGGACGTGGGACGGCGATCCGATGTGGAGCAGCTGATGACCGCCCTGCCACCGATTTTGAACCTGACCGCCAGCGGCGTCACCCAAGGCGGTGCCAAGACCTATTTCGACGCCGAGCGCGCCTTCCTGGCCGGGTTGCTGGGCGAGGACGGCACGGTGGCGACCGCGTTGGCCGCGTTGGGCGCCCTNGGTACCGGNGTGCAGGTGCTGGGGGCTGCAGCCTCGCTGGTCGCCACCGACCGCGGCAAGGCGGTGCTGGCCTCGGGCACCTGGACGCTCGGCCTGCCAGCGNNGGCCTCGGCCGGAGCGGGCTGGTCGGCCATCGTGGTCAACACCGGCAGCGGGGTCATCACCCTCGACCCGGCGGCTTCGGAACAGATCAACGGCGCCGCGACGCAGAGCCTGCCCGCGGGCATGATGGCGCTTCTGATCTGCGATGGCGCGGCCTGGCGCAGCGTGCGCATCCCCGCGACCGCGGCCGCCGTCCTGCTGGGCGCGCTGACGCCGGCGGCGGGCAAGCTGCCATACTTCGATTCGGCGACCACGGCGGCGCTGGCCGACCTGACCGCCTTTGCCCGCACCCTGCTGGACGATGCCGATGCGGCGACGGCGCGGGCGACGCTTGGGCTGGTGCTGACCACGGCGCAGGACGACACGACCCCAGGCCGGGTGTTGAAGGTCGGGGATTTCGGGCTGGGCGAGGTGGATGATGCCCCGCTGGTGACGCTGGCCAGCGCGGTGACCGCTGGCCTGTGGAGTTTCGCGGTAAGCGACCCGAGCGTGCCGCTGGCCGGTACCGGCGGTGCCGTGCTGGTCTTGCGCGGCCAAGGGTCCACCGGCGTCTATCAGATCGCCATCACCAGCGGGCCGGTCACCACCTGGTCGCGCCGGTCGGCCGACACCGGCGCGACCTGGAGCGCCTGGGACCGGTCGATCGCGCAGAGCAACCTGGTCGGCACGGTCAGCCAGTCGGGCGGGGTGGTGACCGGGGATGTGTTCGAGCGGGCCGCAAGTGGCCATGGGCGCATTCAGAAGGATGCCAACTTTGCGATGCGGGTGTCGCGCGACGACTTCATGGTGGCCATCACCACGGCCGACGGAGGTTCTTTCCGCAGCGCGGATGTGACCTGGACGTTCCCGCAAGCGTTCGCGGCGCCGCCGGTCCCCGAGATCGTGGCGCTTGACCCGCAATGCCGGGCGCAGATCGTGAGCCGGTCGAAGACGGCCGTCACCTTCCGGGTCGTGTCTTCGGTGGCGAAGAACTTCTGCGCGGTGTCCTGCGCCGCCATTGGCCGCTGGTACGTGCCCGGTGTCGGCGGCTGGGCTGACCTGTTCGCGGGCGGGCAGAAGGGGGCCGTGTACCAGTTCTGGAACCCGGAGACGCTGTACACCGACACGGCGCGCACCGCGCTGATCACCGGGGTGGGCAACCAGATTCTTTGCGTGGCCGATCTGTCGGGCAATGGCGTGCATCTGGCGCAATCGACCCCGACCAGGCGGCCGCTGTACTCGCTGGGATCGGACGGCAGGGGCGGCGCCACACTGGACGGGCTGGACGACAACTGGGCTTCGGTCGTCCCGCTGCTTAATGGCCTCGGGTCAGGTGACCGTCATCGCCGCTTCCGCAAGGCCACTGACGTCAACGGCTTCCTGGCCGAACTTGGACCCACGGCCTACTCGACCCCGGCAGCTGGGCGCTGATCTCGGCTCCCGGCGGGGCGACGACGGTCCAGTTCTACTCGCGCGGGTCCTCGAACGCTGGCGGTGGCACCGTCACCGGCCTTGGGGCGCCCCTGACCTGCGTGGCGGTGGCGCGCGGTGACACAGCCGCCTCGCTGGCCGCGCTGCGCGTCAACAAGGGGACCGAAGCGGCGGCCACGACCGCGCAGGGTGGTGGCGGCTACGGCGCGGCCACGCTGAACGTCGGCACGCGCAACGGCAGTGCCGGGGCGTTCCAGGGCCTGCTGACCGACCTGATCATCCGCGAGGGCCTGCTGACCGCGACCCAGACCGAGACGATTGTCGACGACATTTACGCCCGCGCAGGAGCCTGACCATGCGGATCACCATTGCTGTCCACGCCCCCGACGTCGCCGATGCCAATGCCTGGGCGCGCTGCCTGGGCGAGGGGCCGGACGACGGACCTGTCTTCGGCGAGGCCATCTTCCCCCGCGCGGATGGCAACCTCTTCGCTGTGGCCAGCGGCACGTTCAGCGAGGGGTTTCTGTCAAGGGCGGAGGCGCCGCCCGTCGCGCCNGCCTGGCCGGTGGACCTGGTCGCCGCCACCCGTGCGCAGGCCCTGCTGGCCCGCGGCGCCGCCGCCGCGCCGGGCGTCATTGCTGCGGTGATCGAAGAGGATCCCCAGACGGCCCTTGAGTTGCTGGGGCTGCGGCGGCCCGAGATCGAGGTACCGGAATGACCCCGGGCCGCGACGACATGCTGACCGATCCCTCCCGCGAGCCTTGGCACCTGGACCGCAAGGTGCCGCTGGCGCTGATCGTGACCATCGTGCTGCAAACCGGCCTTGGCGTCTGGTGGGCGGTGGCCTGACCAGTCGCGCCGACCGCGCCATGCAGGTCAACGACGACCAGGACGAACGGCTGCGCACCGTCGAGGCGACATCACAGGCGCAGCAGGTCGCGGCCGCGACGATCACCGCGCAGATCGGCGCGATGCGCGAGACCTTGGAACAGGTCCGGCAGGACCAGCGAGAGACCAACAGCCTGCTGCGCCAGTACCTGGAACGCCAAGCAATGACGCCACTTGATTAAAAACCCATGCCCATCACTGCAGTTGACCCGAAGAGGGGCGTCTGGCCCGCGCTGGACCCCGACCGCATCAGCGTGGTGCTGGGGCATGAGGGCACGGCTGTGATGGCCGCCTTCGGCCTGACCTGGCTGCCCGCCGATCTGCTGACCGACTGACTTCCCTCGATCAACCTACGAAAGGAGTAGCCATGCCACGTTCGTGGTCCACGGCCAGTTTGCGCTGCCTGCACGGCATCCATCCCGATCTGCGTCGGGTCATGGACCGCGCCTTGCAGGACGCCCCGTTCGATTTCCGCATCACCGAAGGCCTGCGGACTGTCGAACGCCAGAAGCAACTGGTCGCCATCGGCGCGTCGAAGACGATGCGCAGTGGNCACCTGACCGGTCACGCGGTCGACCTGGTGCCCATCGTCGATCTCGACCGGGACGGCAAGGTCGAGGCGGAAGAGATGTACGCCTGGCCGCTGTACCACCAGCTCGCGCCCGCCATCAAGGCCGCCGCCAAGGCCGTCGGCGTGCCCATCGAATGGGGCGGCGACTGGAAATCGTTCAAGGACGGGCCGCACTGGCAGCTGCCCTGGTCCGCGTATCCCTGAAAGGAGGCTCACATGAAGAACCCGTTGAACAACGTCTACGTCCGCCTGACGATCTATGCCCTGTCGCTGCTGATCGGGGCGATCCCCGCGGCCTGGGCGGGCTGGCTGACGGCCGAGATCGTGGATGGCTGGCTGCACATCCACGTCCAGATCGAGGGCGCCATGACCGCCATCACCACCGCGCTCGGCGTGTCGGGCGGGATTTTCGCCAAGTGGGGGAGCAAGTGACATGCGGCCGATGCTGGCGCTTGCGGCGTTCACGGCTCTGGCGGCGCCAGCATCGGTAAGCACGCTGTGCCTGACCACCCCGACCTGCGCGCCCTGCTGACCGACCGTTATGGCGAGGTCATGCAGGGCGCCGGGCATAGATGGGTGATGGCGGGTCCCGGGTAACTGGAGCCCGCCAAACGTTCAGATAAGCGGTTCTTGGGTGTCGCGACGATCTTCGTCGATTGCCGCTCTCAGATAAGCCGTGCTTCGTTTTGTGGCGGTTTCGCACGGTCCATTGCCGAACGGCTTCTNCTCCTCAATCCGCCGCCGAGACATAGTCTCTGCCGCCATCACAAAGACGAGCTCATCCTTACTCATGGCGTCGCGGAGGTTCGCCTTCTGAGGAACGCCCTTGCGCGCCTTCAGCTGCCGGGCCGTACCGTCCAGCAAAATCGTGTAGATAGCGTCCGTGCATATAGCGAATCCGAGGCCTTGGACGCCGTGATCGCTGAGAGTCTTGGTGTACTCGTTCCTCGTCGACCGGCTAAGTGCGCGCACGCCCGCCCATTCGTTCTGTTCGGTGTTCGCGCGTTGAAGGATGTCGTCTGCAAGGGTAGCGTCGGCTGCCCGGTAGCGGAGCCAGACCTCCTTCATCTCGATTTCGAGCTCGGGCTTCAGGTATCCGGCATAAGCTGCGGCTAGGATGGGGTGGGCCCACGATCCACCGCTCGCCCCGGCACCAGCTCGAAAAACACGAGAAGTCCTGAACTCTGAATTACGGGATTTTCCCGTAATTCGCTCATGCAGCGCTATCATCAGGTCGTGGGTCGATGGCAGGCGTTGCCATTCGTAGGGTACCTTCTTCTTGCGCAAGCCTGAGACCGCATGGATGTCGTTCAGGCTGACAAACCCATCCACATCGACACGAATTCTCTTGCCGCGCAGTAGAAAGATATTGGTCTCTTCAGTCATGTTGCAGCCCCTTTCGGGCGTTCTGCGCCGCAGCATGACCGCTTGACACGCCCAAATATCCGGGCTAGTCGGGTCGTACGGACGTGGGAGGAGCGCTGCGGCGCTGTTTCGATTTAGGTGGGAACGCTCCAGGCACGTTGCGTTCTCACCGCCCACGAATTTGCTTTAGCGATTCGGGGCGAGGGTGTCTACCGCAGGCCCCCTATTTTTCCTTTCCCAATGCGTGGTGCAGGGGCTTTTACGACCTACCATATGCAGAGGTGACCCGTCGGCTGCGTTCCTGTAGTGTTCGGTCCCGCCCGAACCCCAGGAGCCCCGCCGATGCCTTGGCCGACGATGATGCCCGCCGACCTGCGATCCGCCATCAACCACGTCCTGGGCGCCCGCAACGTCGAGGCGGCCGATGTCTGGACCGAGGTCCGCGACTGGCTGATCAAACACGGCGTCGAAGCTCCAGACCTGCCGGTGACAGAGCCCTCGACATGGTCAGGCGCCGCGATGCGGGATCAGTAGGGCGGGAACGACTCGGCAACCGGCTGCACGGATTTTGCACGGGAAAGCCGTGAAGTTCGCGGGAAGTTCACGGAAAATCCGGGAAAATCACCACTTTGGACCGCGGTGCTGCATCGCCAAAAATCGCCTTGTTTTCCGCTGGCTTGGCAGATACATCGGTCGGCGGAGACGTGGCCGAGTGGTCGAAGGCACACCCCTGCTAAGGGTGCAGACGGGGAACCGTCTCGAGGGTTCGAATCCCTTCGTCTCCGCCATACAGCCATGATTTCTGCTTTGGGTTCGCATGGGCCGGTGTCGTCGGGAACCGGACGCGTGCCTACCTGTTGTCGGGGCGGGGCATCCGGTGGGCAGGGGGTGACGGGCAGGGGCTCTCTTGACCTCTCCGGCCGGAATGCCCTTATGTCGGGGGCACCCTAACGCGAGGACAGGACCATGGCTTTCACTCTTCCCGACCTTCCCTATGCCCATGACGCGCTGGCGCCCCTGGGCATGTCGAAGGAGACGCTGGAGTATCACCACGACCTTCACCACAAGGCCTATGTGGACAACGGCAACAAGCTGATTGCCGGGACCGAGTGGGAGACGAAGTCGCTGGAGGACATCGTGCGCGGCACCTATCAGGCCGGGGCGGTGGCGCAGAATGGCATCTTCAACAATGCCTCGCAGCACTGGAACCACAACCTGTTCTGGGAAATCATGGGGCCGGGCGAGGCCAAGGCGATGCCGGGTAGCCTGGAGAAGGCGCTGGTCGAAGCCTTTGGCTCGGTCGCCAAGTTCAAGGAAGACTTCGCCGCCGCAGGGGCCGGGCAGTTCGGGTCGGGCTGGGCCTGGCTCGTGAAGGACAAGGATGGCGCCCTGAAGGTCACGAAGACCGAGAACGGGGTGAATCCGCTGTGCTTTGGCCAGACCGCGCTTCTGGGCTGCGATGTGTGGGAGCATTCCTACTACATCGACTTCCGCAACAAGCGGCCNACTTATCTGAGCAACTTCCTNGAGAAGCTGGTCAACTGGGAGGCGGTTGCCGCCCGGATGTGATCCGTCCGACCTGTTGACGGGACGGGGCGTCCGAGCTCGGACGCCCTGCTCACATCAATGAAATCAATATGTTGCGCGCGCGCATTAACTCGGCGGTCATAATTGCCCAGAGGCGCGCGGCACCGAATGCGAAGGCGCCGCCGGAGCGATCCGGCGGCGCCTGACTGTCAGACCCTGGGCCGGGTCACTTGATCTCGAGCGAGGAGATGCCGACCGAGGCACCGACGCCAACCATGCCCGAAACCGAGATCGGCTGCAGCGTGATCGAGTTGCCGCCGCCGACCAGCACGTTGGCCGAGACGCCGCCGCCCACTTCGACCGCGCCCGAGCCGCCGACATAGGTGCCCTTCAGCACATCGGGCGAGTCGAGCTTGTCGGTCGGCGCGAGCACGCCCCAGACCATCGTGTTGTCCTTGGTGATGGAGAGGTTGACGCCGACTTCCTTCAACACGGCGGTGTAGGTCTGCGTATCGCCCGACGTCGGCGTGAACACGCAGGCGAACTCTTCCTTGGTGTAGACGATGTCGTTCTTGACGCCATCCATCTTGCAGGTCAGCTCGCCGACCTTCACGCCGCCCTCGGCATGTGCGGCGGTGGCTGCGAGGCCGATGGCAAGAACCAGGGCGGATACGGTGTACTTCATGCTCGACTATCCTTGATTGTGCGGATTGATCCGGTAAGCCGCACCATATATGGCGTGCCCCTTGTGGAAAAGCCTCATATGCCGTGAGCTTTGGCGGATCGGTCAGATCAGGCCGACGAGGCGCGCGGCTTCCTGCCGGACATCGGCCAGCGCGCTGCGATCCTCGCCGGGGAAGAAGCGGGCGCGGGTGGCGGTGGGCATGGGCGCCGGGGTTTCGATCAGCACGCGCGGACCGATCTTCGCGGTTTCGGCCTGCCAGCTGCGCGCCAGCGCAATCTGGGCGGCCTTGGTGGCGCCATAGGCACCGAAGAATTTCTGCCCGGCGCGAGGATCGCCGACGAACAGCGCCGTGCCCTGGCCCGCACGCAGAAGCGGTTCCACCATGGGGATCAGCATGCCGGTGGCGCGGGTGTTGGTGGCGATGGACTTGTCCCAGTCCTTCTGGTCCAGCGAGCCCATGGGCGCCAGCGGCGCCACATGCACCGCCGTATGGACCCAAAGCTGCAGCGCGCCCCAGCGGTCATAGATCGACCGGCAGAGGTGGCGCATGGCATCGTCGTTGGTGACATCCATCGGTGCCAGCGTCAGATCGCCCGCGCCGGGCAGGCTTACCGCCTTGACGCGGTCGTCCAGTTCTTCCAGCCCGCCCACGGTGCGGGCGACGGCCACGACGTGCCAGCCCTGGAAGGCCAGCTGTTCGGCGAGGGAGAAGCCGAGGCCGCGCGAGGCACCGGTGACGAGGGCAAGGCGTTGGGTCATGGGGTCAACCGTGGGATCTGGTGGCAGGCGCCGGGGTTTCACACCCCGGACCCCGTGGAGTATTTGGGCCAAGATGAAGGGGGATAGGGGAGCGTTTGCCCGAGGACAAGGCCGCTCAGGTGCGGCGGGCGGGGCCTGCGGCGATTTCGGCCAGGCGGGCGGCCAGGATGGCGTCAAGCAGTGCGTCAGGCANGGGGGTGGCGGGGGTGAAGAGGACGCCGCTCTTCGAGGTCTGGAATGGGGTGCAGTCGATCTGCGGGATGACCGAGCCGGAATGCGGGTAGAGGCCCAGGTGTCTGGCAAAGGCCGCATAGCCCGCCACCATCTTGCCCTTGGGCCCCGGCTGGCGGAAGCCGGGCATGGCGTAGGAGATGACTTCCAGATGGCCGGGCAGGCGGGTCTTCAGCCGGGCGCGCAGGTTTTCCAGCGCGGCGCGCTGGTCTTCGGGAAGGGCGGCTAGGTAGGCGCCGACGTCGGCGGACATGGGGACTCGGGATGGGCAGATTGCCCATCCTACGGGGCGGTCGCCCTGACGTCTATTCCGCCGCCTTCATCTGGAAGCCTTCCTCGATCTTGTCCGAGGGCGCCACCGGGTAATCGCCCGAGAAGCAGGCGTCGCAGAAGCGCGGCGCCTTGGGGTCGCGGCCCTGGGCTTCGCCCGCGGCGCGGTAGAGGCCGTCGAGCGAGATGAATTTCAGGTCGCCGACGCCGATCCAGTCGCGCATCTCGTCCTCGGACATGGTGGCGGCAAGGAGTTTCGAGCGTTCGGGCGCNNCGACGCCATAGAAGCAGGGCCAAGCCGTGGNGGGCGAGGCGATGCGGANATGCACCTCGGCGGCGCNCGCTTCCAGGATCATGTCCTTGATCTTGCGGCTGGTGGTGCCGCGCACCACCGAGTCGTCCACCAGGATCACCCGCTTGCCCTTGATCAGCGCGCGGTTGACGTTGAGCTTCAGCCGCACGCCCATGTTGCGGATGCTCTCCGTGGGCTCGATGAAGGTACGGCCCATGTACTGGTTGCGGATGATGCCCATGGCATAGGGGATGCCGCTTTCCTGGGAAAAGCCGATGGCGGCCGGGGTGCCAGAATCGGGCACCGGGCAGACGAGGTCGGCCTCGACCGGGGCTTCGCGCGCCAGTTCCACGCCGATCTGGCGGCGGGTTTCATAGACCGAGCGGCCGCCGATGATGCTGTCGGGGCGCGAGAAATAGACCTGCTCGAAGATGCAGAAGCGCGAGGGCGAGGGATGGAAGGGGCGGGTCGATTCGACCTTGTTGCCCTCGATGATGACCATCTCGCCGGGTTCGACCTCGCGCACGAAGTCGGCACCGACGATGTCGAGCGCGCAGGTTTCGGACGACAGCGCCCAGCCATGGTCGCCGATGCGGCCCAGGACCAAGGGACGCACGCCCAGGGGATCGCGCACGCCGATCAGCTTGGTGCGCGTCATGGCGACCACCGAGAAGGCGCCCTCGACCCGGCGCAGCGCGTCCTTGATGCGCCTGGCGATGGTCTTCTGGATCGAGCGCGCCATCAGGTGGATGATGCATTCGCTGTCCGACGAGGACTGGAAGATCGAGCCGCGCTCGATCAGCTCGCGGCGGAGTGCGGCGGCGTTCGTCAGGTTGCCGTTATGGGCGATGGCGCAGCCGCCCATGGAGAACTCGCCGAAGAAGGGCTGCACGTCGCGGATGGCGGTGGCGCCCTTGGAGCANNTGGTGGAATAGCGCACATGGCCGATGGCGATGGAGCCGGGCAGGGTGGCCATGACATCGGCCTTGGTGAAGTTGTCGCGGACATAGCCGAAGCGGCGGGCCGAATTGAAACCGTCCTGCGGGTCGTAGGAGACGATGCCCCNCGCTTCCTGCCCGCGGTGTTGCAGGGCGTGCAGGCCGAGCGCCACGAAGTTCGAGGCATCGGCAAGACCCACCACGCCGAAGACGCCGCACTCTTCCTTGAGCTTGTCGTCATCGAAGGGGTGAGAGAGGAACGGGCGCATGGGGACCCGAATCCTGGGACGTGACGCGCCCCATTTAGGCGCGCGGGGCGGGAAGTCACCCCCGTGCCGCCGCGGCGGCGATCAGTTGCCGGGGCGGGCGCGGGTTCGGCAGGGGCGGCGGGGGCCGTTGGGGCCGGGCAGGAGGCGACGAGGCCTTCGTACTGGCGCACGATCCAGCCGGGGGCGTCTTCGGGCACGTTCTGGTCGATCTTGGCCTGGAACGAGGCGAAGATCTTGGCGGAGCGCGAATTNNTGCCGACCATCGGTACGGTGTTGGCGGCCACGGCGCGGTCGTAGACGAGGAAGGCGATGGCCACCAGGACCACGCCGCGCAGCACGCCGAAGAGGAAGCCCATGGCCTGGTCAAGCCCGCCGAGGACCGAGCGCTGCACGACCGAGGAGAAAAGCGGCGTGAACAGCGCGGCGATCACAAGTCCGATAGCGAAGACGGCGGCGAAGGCGGCGATGACGGAAAGCTCGCAGCTGTCGCCCAGGAAGTCGCCGATCACCGGGGCCTCGCGCACCAGGGGCTCGGCGGCGGNGGCGAAGACATAGGCAAGGATGGCGGCGCCGACCCNAGCGGCGATGGCCAGCACCTCGCGCACCAGGCCGCGCGAATAGGCGAGCACGGCAGAGAGCACGATGATGCCTGCTACCATCGCGTCGATGAGGGTGAAACCGTCCATGCCTTGCGCTCCTGCCGGGGTCAGCCCGCCCCGAACATCTGTCCGACCATCGCCGTCAGATCGGGCATTTCCGTGACAGAGATGCCCGGATGCTCGCCGGTTTTCGACCGGGACGGCGCAATGGCCCGTGAGAAACCAAGTTTCGACGCCTCTTTCAACCGGTTTTCCGTCTGGCCCACCGGGCGCAGCGCGCCGGACAGGCTGATCTCGCCGAAAAGCACGGTGTCTGGCGGAATTGCCACATCCTCGCGCGCCGACAGGAGGGCGGCCGCCACGGCCAGATCGGCGGCGGGTTCGGTGACGCGCAGGCCCCCGGCGACGTTCAGGAAGACGTCAAGCCCGGCGAAGGNGATGCCACAGCGCGCTTCCAGCACGGCAAGGATGGTGGAGAGGCGGCCGGAGTCGAGGCCGACCACGGTGCGGCGCGGCGTGCCGAGCGGCGAGGGGGCGACGAGGGCCTGGATCTCGGTCAGGACCGGGCGCGTGCCCTCGATTCCCGCGAAGACGGCAGAGCCCGCGGCGGGAGTGCCGCGCTNCGACAGGAACAGGGCCGAGGGATTGGTGACTTCGGCAAGGCCTGCGCCCGTCATCTCGAACACGCCGATTTCGCCCGAGGGGCCGAAGCGGTTCTTTACGGCGCGCAGGATGCGGAACTGGTGGCCGCGCTCGCCTTCGAAATAGAGGACGCAGCCGACCATGTGTTCGACAACGCGGGNGCTTACGATCTGGCCGTCCTTGGTGACATGGCCGACCAGGATGACGGCGACGCCGCGGCGCTTGGCGAAGGTGACCAGCTCATGCGCGGCGGCGCGGACCTGGGAGACCGAGCCGGGCGCGGCCTCGACCGAATCGAGCCACATGGTCTGGATCGAATCGATGATGGCGAGGCCGGGACGCTCGGCATCGAGCGTGGTGAGGATGTCGCGCAGGTTGGTTTCCGTGGCGAGTTTCACCGGCGCGTCGGACAGGCCAAGCCGGGCGGCGCGCATGCGCACCTGGGCCGAGGCCTCTTCGCCCGAGACATAAAGGCAGGGCAGGCCCTGCCGGGCGTAAGCCGCGGTGGCCTGAAGCAGCAGCGTGGACTTGCCGATGCCGGGATCGCCGCCGACCAGCACCGCCGAGGCGGGCACGAGGCCTCCGCCCAGAACGCGGTCGAGTTCCTCGACCCCCGAGGCGATGCGGGGTGGCGGCGGTTCGGCGGTGGCGAGATCGGACAGCGGGACGGTGCGGCCCTTCAGCGTGGGACCTTTGGGGCTAGCGGCGANGGNGGCTTCCTCGATGATGGAGTTCCAGGCACCGCAGGCGTCGCAGCGGCCTGCCCATTTGCGGTGGACGGCGCCGCAGGCGGTGCAGGTGAAACTGGCGGCGGGCGGTTTGGCCATGGGGTCACGATCTTTCTGCGAAAGATCGAAGGGACGATCCTTCTGCGAAGGATCGGCGCCCGGCATGGTCCGGGGCGCGCCGCTGCGGCGGGGGAATTTTCGCAGAAAATTCGTGGGTTCGCGTTTTCGCAGAAAACGCGTTTCCCGCACGGTCACTCCAGCACCACCAGCGCGTGGCGCTTGCGGCNCGCGGTTAGCTTCACCGGATCGGCCAGTTCGCCCGCGCGCAGAACCAGCGAGGGGTCGCTGACCAGATCATCGTTCATGCGCGCGCCGCCCTCGGCGATCAGGCGCTTGGCGTCCTTGCCCGATTTGGCAAGGCCCGTGCGCACGAAGAGTTGCGCCAGCGAGATGCCGTCCAGCACATCGGCGGCGGTCAGGGTCACCGTGGGCAGGTCGTCGCCGACGCCGCCCTTTTCGAACACCTCGCGCGCGGTGGCTTCGGCCGCCTGCGCGGCCTCTTCCCCGTGCAGCAGCGCGGTGGCGATGTTGGCAAGCAGGATCTTGGCCTGGTTGATGTCCGACCCTTGCAGCGCGCCGAGGCGGTCGCATTCTTCAACCGGCAGTTCGGTGAAGATTTTCAGGAACCGGCCCACATCGGCATCGGTGGTGTTGCGCCAGAACTGCCAGAATTCGTAGGGCGACAGCATTGCCCCGTTCAGCCAGACGGCTCCGCTGGCCGACTTGCCCATCTTGCGGCCGTCCGAGGTGGTGAGAAGCGGTGTGGTCAGGCCGAAGATTTCCTTGTCGATCACCCGGCGCGTCAGGTCGATGCCGTTGACGATGTTGCCCCACTGGTCCGAACCGCCCATCTGCAACAGGCAGCCGTAGCGGCGGTGGATTTNCAGGAAATCATAGGCCTGCAGGATCATGTAGTTGAATTCGAGGAAGCTGAGCGACTGTTCCCGGTCCAGCCGCGACTTCACCGATTCAAAGGACAGCATGCGGTTGACGCTGAAATGCCTACCGATGTCGCGCAGGAAATCGAGGTAATTCAGGTTGTCCAGCCATTCGGCATTGTTGAGCATGATGGCATCGGTCGCGCCGTCGCCATAGGAAAGGTAGCGGGCGAAGACCTGTTTCAGCCCGGCGATGTTCTCGTCGATCTTTTCGGGCGTCAGCAGCGGGCGTTCTTCGGACCGGAACGAGGGATCGCCCACCTTGGTGGTGCCGCCGCCCATCAGGGTGATCGGCTTGTGGCCGGTCTTTTGCAGCCAGCGCAGCACCATGATGTTCATCAGGTGGCCGACATGCAGGCTGGGCGCGGTCGCGTCATAGCCGATGTAGGCGGGCACCACGCCCTTGACCAGCGCCTCGTCAAGCGACTGATAATCGGTGCAATCGGCCAGGAAGCCGCGTTCGATCATCACGCGCAGGAAATCGGATTTGGGGTGGTAGGTCATGGGGGCTCGTGCATGGAATGGGCAGGGGTATAAAGGGCGGCGCGGGGAAGGGAAAGATGCAGAGGGGCGGCGCGGTCTGGGCGCTTGGCACGATGTCGGGCACCTCGCTGGACGGGGTGGATGCCGCGATGCTGCTGACGGACGGCACGCGGGTGCTGGAGTTCGGTCCGGTGGCCTACCGCCCCTATTCCGAGGCCGAGCGGGCGGTGATCCGGGCGGCTTTCGGGCGCTGGCCNGGGGAGCCGGGCGTGGCCGAGGCGGCGGAGGTGGTGGAAACCGCCCATGCCGAGGTGATGGCGCGGTTTTCNGGGGTGGAGATCGCGGGGTTCCACGGACAGACGCTGGCGCATGAGCCGCGCGGGCGNGGGACGCATCAGGCGGGCAATGGCGCTTTGTTGGCCGAGGTTCTGGGGCTGCCGGTGGTGTGGGATTTCCGCACGGCCGATGTGGAACTGGGCGGGCAGGGCGCGCCCTTGGCGCCGTTCTATCACCACGCGCTGGCGCGCAAGGCGGGCGAGGCGCTGCCGATGGCTTTTCTGAACCTGGGCGGCGTGGGCAATGTCACCTGGGTGGACCCGCGCCATGCCGCGCCGGAGGAGCCGGGGGCGCTTTTGGCCTTTGACACCGGGCCAGCCAATGCGCCGGTGAACGACCTGATGCTGGCACGGCTTGGCGTGGCGCAGGACGAGGGTGGTGCGCTGGCGGCTTCTGGCAGGGTGGATCAGGCGGTGCTGGCGGCGTTCCTGGAGCACCCGTATTTCTACCGGATGCCTCCCAAGTCATTGGACCGGAACGATTTCCATGGCATCCTTGAGGCGGTGTCCGGCCTGTCCGANTGCCGATGCCGCGGCGACCTTGGTGGCGGCGGCGGCGGCATCCGTGGCGCGGGGGCGGAACANTTTCCGGCGCAGGTGGCGCGGGTGCTGGTGACGGGCGGCGGGCGGCGGAATGCGGCGATGATGGAGGCGCTGGCCTCGCGGCTGAGCGCCGAGGTGCAGCCGGTGGAAGCCGCGGGCTTCGACGGCGACATGTTGGAGGCGCAGGCCTTTGCCTATCTGGCGGTGCGGGTGGCGCGGGGCCTGCCGACCAGCGCCCCGGCNACCACCGGCGTGGCGGCGGCNGGTGGGCGGGGCCGGGTCAGCTTACCGGGGACTAGGCTCAGGCTTTCGCGGCGCGGGCCTGGGCCACCATCGCGCCGGTATAGATCGCCAGCGCGGCCCAGATCATCGGGAAGGCGATCATCTGGGCGCGGCCAAAGGGCTCGCCAAAGACGAAGACGGCGGTCAGGAAGATCATGGTCGGCGCGATGTATTGCAGGATGCCGATGGTCGAGAGCCGCAGGAGTTTCGCGCCGTTGGCATAGATCATCAGCGGCCCGGCGGTGACGATGCCGCAGCCGAAGAGCAACAGGGTGTTGGCGGTGCTGGTGGTGAAATGGCCCTGGCCTGTGGCGCCCAGCCAGGCCAGCCAGGCCAGGGNCGAAGGGGTGAGCAGGAGCACTTCCAGCAGGAAGCCCTGGTTGGGGCCGATGGGCAGGGATTTCTTGAAATAGGCGTAGAAGCCCCAGGTGACGGTCAGCGCCAGGGCCACGACGGGCAGGCGCCCGGCCTCCCAGGTCAGGATGGCCACGGCGCAGGCGGCCAGGGCGATGGCGGCCAGTTGCAGGCGGCTGAGCCGCTCGCCAAGCAGGATGGCGCCAAGCGCGACCGAGAACAGCGGGTTGATGTAGTAGCCCAGGGCGGCGTCCAGCGCGTGGCCCGAGCCGATGGCCCAGACATAGATGCCCCAGTTCACCGAGATCAAGGCGGCGGTCACGGCGCCCATGCCCAGCATGCGCGGCGTCTTCAGCGCGCGGGCGAGGTCGGCGGTGCGGCCGGTCATCCACAGCACGGCGCTTACCACGGGCAGCGACCAGATCACGCGGTGGGCGATGACCTCGGGCGGCGGGATATGTGCCAGCGCCTTCATGTAGAGGGGCAGGAAGCCCCAGAGCACATAGGCGAGGATCGCCAGGGCCAGCCCCTTGGGGCTGTCTTCGTTGGGCTTGTGGGTCATGAAGCGGCTCTTAGGCCAAGGGCGGGCGGAAGGCCACGCGATTCTGGGTGGTGCGGCGCCCCCGGACGGCGCGCCCGCTGCCGCGGCCTGCCGCTTCGGGGTGGAGCCGGGCGGTGGAATGACGTACACGGGGACAAAACGCGACGGACCCGCCCATGACCCAGGACATCATCGCCCGCTGCGAGGCCAGGGGCCTGCGCATGACCGACCAGCGCCGGGTGGTGGCCCGCGTGGTGGGCGAGGCCGAGGATCATCCCGATGTCGAGGAACTGTACGCCCGCGCCGCGCGGCTGGACCCACGCATTTCGCTGGCGACCGTCTACCGCACGGTGAAGCTGTTCGAGGAGGCGGGCATTCTGGAGCGGCTGGAATTCGGCGACGGTCGCGCCCGGTACGAGGATGCCGACCGCGACCACCACGACCATCTGATCGACGTGGCCACCGGCGAGGTCATCGAGTTCGTCGATCCTGAAATCGAGGCCCTGCAGGAAAGGATCGCCGCCCGGCTGGGGTATCGGCTGATCGGCCACCGGCTGGAACTTCTTGGCCAGAAGAAGACCTGACATGGCCTCGCTTTCCGGCGCCCAGGATGCCACGGGCAACCTGCGCGGCATCCTTCTGATGGTCGGCTCGATGGCGCTGTTCGCCGTCGAGGACATGTTCCTGAAATTCGCCGCCGCCAGCCTGCCGGTGGGCGAGATCATCTTCGTCTCGGGCCTGTTCGCTGTTCCGGTGTTCTGGGCGCTGGCCCGCCGCGAGGGGCTGCCCATCTTCAGCCGCGACCTGCTGCGCCCGGTGATCCTGGCCCGCAATGCCGGCGAGGTGATCGGCTCGCTTGGCTATGTCGCGGCCTTGGCGGCGGTGCCGCTGTCCACCGTCTCCGCCGTCTTGCAGGCGACGCCTCTGGCGGTGACCATGGGCGCGGCGCTGTTCATGGGCGAAAGGGTCGGCTGGCGGCGCTGGTCGGCGATCCTGGTGGGCTTTGCNTTAGGCGTGTTGCTGGTCGTCCAGCCCGGCGGTGCCGGATTCCGGCCCGAGGCGCTGTTCGTCCTGATCACCGTGGTAGGCATTGCGCTGCGCGACCTGGCCACCCGTGCCGTGCCCGACCGGATTTCCACGCATCAGATCTCGGCCTGGGGGTCNAGCTCGGTGGCGGTGCTGGGCGCCGTGATGATGGCGGTCACCGGTGACATGCGCTGGCCCACGGCCCTCGAAGGCGCCAGCCTTCTGGGCGCCGTTGTGTTCGGGACCGCCGGATACTGGGCGGTGGTCGCCGCCATGCGGGTGGGCGAGGTCTCGGTCGTTTCGCCCTTCCGCTATACCCGGCTGGTCTTTGCCATGGCGTTGGGGATGCTGGTCTTTGCCGAACGCCCCGGCGCGCTGACGATGATCGGGGCGGCGATCATCATCGGGTCGGGCCTTTACGCCTTTGCCCGCGAGCGTGCGCGCAAACGAGCGCTTTCCTCAAGCCCTTCCGCGGAGTAAGAGGCGCGCGAGAGCACCTCCACCCCGGGAGACCCCATGAGCACGATCATCGACATCCACGCCCGCGAGATCCTTGACAGCCGCGGCAACCCCACCGTCGAGGTGGATGTGACGCTGGAAAGCGGCGCGCAGGGCCGCGCCGCGGTGCCCTCGGGCGCCTCGACCGGCGCGCACGAGGCGGTGGAACGCCGCGACGGCGACAAGAGCCGCTACATGGGCAAGGGCGTGCTGGAGGCCGTGGCCGCGGTCAACGGCGAGATCGCCGAAGAGATCGTGGGCTATGACGCGCTGGAACAGGTCGGCATCGACCGCACCATGATCGAGATGGACGGCACCGCCAACAAGGGCCGCCTGGGCGCCAACGCCATCCTCGGCGTGTCGCTCGCGGTGGCCAAGGCCGCCGCCGCCTTCACTGGCCAGCCGCTGTATCGCTATGTCGGCGGCACCTCGGCCCGCGTGTTGCCGGTGCCGATGATGAACATCATCAACGGCGGGGCGCATGCCGACAACCCCATCGACATCCAGGAATTCATGATCATGCCGGTCGGCGCGGACAACATCCGCGACGCGGTGCGCATGGGGTCCGAAGTCTTCCACACGCTGAAGAAGCTGCTGTCGGGCGCTNNTGGCTACAACACCGGCATCGGCGACGAGGGCGGCTTTGCCCCGGCGATCCANGCCGACCGCGAGGCGCTGGACTTCATCCTGAAGGCGATCGAAAAGGCNGGCTACAAGCCTGCCGAAGACATCTACCTGGCCTTGGACTGCGCCTCGACCGAATACTTCAAGGACGGCAAGTACAACCTTGTTACGAAGGGAAAATCNCTGTCCTCGGTGGAGAATGTCGAATACCTCGCCAGCCTCTGCGGCGACTATCCGATCATCTCGATCGAGGATGGCTGCGCCGAGGATGACTGGGAAGGCTGGAAGATGCTGACCGAGGTTCTNGGGGGCAAGATCCAGCTGGTGGGCGACGACCTGTTCGTCACCAACCCGCGCCGTCTGGCGGAGGGCATCGCCAAGGGCTGCGCGAACTCGATGCTGGTGAAGGTCAACCAGATCGGCTCGCTGACCGAAACGCTGCAGGCGGTCGAGATGGCGCACCGCGCCCGCTATACCAACGTGATGAGCCACCGGTCGGGCGAGACGGAAGACAGCACCATCGCCGATTTGGCGGTTGCCACCAACTGCGGCCAGATCAAGACCGGCTCGCTGTCGCGTTCGGACCGGCTGGCCAAGTACAACCAGCTGATCCGCATCGAAGAGATGCTGGGCGAGACGGCGGAATATGCTTACCGGTCGATCCTGAAGGCCTGACGACGGCGCCCGGAGCCGGATTTCGTGACGAAATCCGGCACGATTTCCGTGGCGGAAATCGTGTCCCGGCCCCGGCGGAGCGCTGAAGACCCCGATGCAGGCGCTTGCCGCGCCTGCATCTACGACCACGGAGGGGTGCATGTTCGCGCAATTCCCCCGCTCCGTTCACGGTCGTAGAGACCTTGGTGCGATGGACGGCCCGGCCCCCGCGCACCCACCCTCGCGCCAGCCGCTGAGAACAGGCGGTACACGGAAACGAGGGGAACCATGCACATCATCACCGCTCTGGCGGTCTCCATCGGCGCGCTGGCCGCCGTTGCCACCTATCTTTGCCTTGGCACGCCCTTGGGCCTGCAAGTCTGGGCACTGTTCATCGGCTGGGGCAGTTTCTACCACACCGGCGGCAAGGTGGACGGGCTGACCAAATCCGCCGTCAACCATGCCTGGGGCGCCGCCATCGCCGCGATCACGCTGATTGTCGTCGGCACGGTGGGCGGCTCGGTGCTGGTCACCTCGCTGATCGTCGGCGCTTCGGTGGTGGTGCTGGTGCTGGGCGCGCATCTGCCGATCTTTGCCACCATCCCGGCGGGCGTCTACGGCTATGCCTCGACCGCCGCCTTCTGCCTGCTGACCGGTGTTGCGATCGCTGACCCGGCGGCCACGATCAAGGCCGCGGCCGTGGTGCTGGCCTCGCTGGTGGTGGGCAATGTCTTCGGGCTGGTGTCCGAGAAGATCGGCGGCGCGCTGGCGGCGAAATCCTGAGCCTTCGTGCTGCGGGGCGTTGATGCCCGCCCCCGAGCGCGCTACAGCCGGGCCATGGCCCGGCTGATCCTTCTCAACAAACCCTATGACGTGCTGTGCCAGTTCACCGACGGGCAGGGGCGGCAGACGCTGGCGGATTTCGTGCCGGTGAAGGGCGTCTATGCCGCTGGACGGCTGGACCGCGACAGCGAGGGGCTGGTGGTGCTGACCGATGACGGGCCGTTGCAGGCCCGCATCAGCGACCCCGCCCACAAGGCGCCGAAGACTTATCTGGTGCAGGTCGAGGGGACGGTCTCTGAGGAGGCATTGCAGGCCCTGCGCAGCGGCGTCACGCTGAACGACGGTCCCACCCGCCCCGCGCAAGCCCGTGCCATCCCTGAGCCGCCCGGCCTTTGGCCGCGAAATCCGCCGATCCGGGTGCGCAAGTCCGTGCCCGATGGCTGGATCGAACTGACGCTCACCGAAGGCCGCAACCGCCAGGTCCGACGCATGACCGCTGCGGTGGGTCTGCCCACGCTGCGGCTGATCCGCTGGTCGGTGGGCGACTGGACGCTGGAGGGTCTCGCCCCCGGCCAATGGCGCGAAATCATTCTTCCCGGAGCCCCCGATGCCCGACGCCCGCGCCCTTATCGCCGCGCTTGACCTGCTGCCGCATCCCGAGGGCGGCTGGTATCGCCAGACCTGGGTCGGGCCGCAAGTCGATGGCCGCGCCAGCGGCACGGCGATCCTGTTCCTGCTGATGGCGGGCGAGCGCAGCCATTGGCACCGGGTGGATGCCGACGAGATCTGGCTGTGGCATGCCGGCGCCGCTGGTGCTGTCGCTGGCGGCCAGTGATCAGGGGCAGCGGAAGACCGCATTCTTGGACCGGAGGTCTTTGACGGCCAGTCGCCGCAGATCGTGGTGCCAAGCATCACTGGCAGGCGGCGCAGAGCCTGGGCGGCTGGACGCTGGTCAGCTGCACCGTCTCGCCCGGCTTTCGTTTCGAGGGCTTCACGCTGGCAGCGCCCGGCTTCACGATCCCCGGCTGATCAGCCTTTCGGGCCGGAACGGCGCCAATTCTGGCAGGATGCGGCCCTCCAGCAGTTCGTTTACCAGCCCTTCGGCCACCAGCGGCCCGAGGGTAACGCCGGAATGCAGCACCGCCATCCACAGGCCCTTGAGCCCCGGCACCGGGCCCACGCAGGGCAGGCCGTCGCCGGGCACCGGGCGGTCGGCGATGGTCAGCGCGGCCAGGTGCAGGTCCAGCCTGGGGAACATCGCGCGCAGGCGGGCCATCGTTGCCGCGGCCAGCCGGTCGGGGCTTTCCGTGACCGCCTCGGCGCTGTCGCCCTGATGTGCGGCGGAGGTCGGGCAGAGGATCGAGCCATCGGCCTCCTGCCGCACCTCTGGCCCTTCCGAGGCGAGGATGGAGGACAGCACCGGCGCCACCGGTGCCGTGCGGACCATGGCGCCGGGGCGTTTCAACATCGGGAAAGCAAGGCCTTCGGCGGCCAGCAGGGCCTGGGTGGCGACGCCGGTGGCCAGCACCACCCGGTCAGCGGCGATGCGGCCCTGCGCCGTTTCCACCCCGGTCACGCGGCCGCCCGTGGTGCCCAGCCGCAGGACCGGACAGCCGGTGAGGACGGTCGCCCCGGCCGCGGCGGCATCTGCCAGCAAGACCCGCGCCAGATGCGCAGGATCGACGGCGCCTTCCTGCGGGAACCACAGCGCGCGGTCGGGCACCAGCGCCAGCGCCGGTTCGCGGGCGGCGACCTCGGCGCCGGTCAGCGTTTCGACCGCATAGCCGAGCCGGGCGAGGTCGGCGGCCATGCGGTCCATGGCTTTGCCCTGTTCTTCCCACCACAGGCAGCCGGTCCAGCGGTGGCCGGTGCCGGGCAGGGCTGCGGCGAGCCGGTGATGCGCGGCCATCCCTGCCACGCGCAGACGGAAATGATCCTCGTTCAGATAGAAGCTGGCATTGATCCAGCCGAAGCTGCGGCCCGAGGCCAGCCCCGCGCAGGCCCGNNCCTCGACCACCGTCACCCGCGCCCCGCTGCGCGCCAGCGACCGCGCGACGCCTGCGCCGATCAGTCCGGCGCCTACCACAAGAACATGCTCTGTCATGGCGCCACGCTGCCACCGCGGCAGGGTGCCTAAGGGCTGAAGGTCGCTCAGTTGACCTTCCGTTGGCCGCGGCGCAAGCCTCGCCGCGACCGGGCAGGAGAGCGGGATGCAGCGCAAGGCGGCACTGGATGGCGTGGGGCTGGCGGCGCTGTTGGCGGTGCAGGTGCTGCTGGCCTTCAACCAGATCGTGGTGAAGCTGGTGAATGCCTACTTGCAGCCGGTGTTCTTTGCCGGGCTGCGGTCTTGCCTTGCCGTGGTCTTCGTCTGGGCCTGGCTGGCCTGGCGCGGACGGCCGCCGCGGCTGAACCGGGCGACGGGGCCCATGGGCCTGTTGATCGGGGCGGTGTTCGCGGGTGAGTTCCTGAGCCTGTTCATGGCGTTGGACCTGACGTCCGTGGGCCGGGCCAGCGTGCTGTTCTATTCCATGCCGCTATGGTTTGCGGTGATGGCGCATTTCGGCCTGCCGGGCGAGCGCATCCGTAGNCTGCGCGGGCTGGGGCTGCTTCTGGCCTTTGCGGGCACGGCGGTGGCGATTCTCGGGCGCGGGGCCGGGGCAGGCGGGTCGCTGGCGGGCGATGTCTTCGGCCTTCTGGCGGCGCTGGGCTGGGCGGGGACGGCCTTTCTGGCACGGCGCCCGGTGATGGCGCGGGAAGGGCCGGAGATGCAGCTGTTCTGGATGGTGCTGGTTTCCGGCCCGATTCTGCTGTCGGTGGCGCCGCTGTTCGGGCCGCTGGTCCGCGAGTTCCAGCCGATCCACATTGCGGGCCTGCTGTTCCAGGCAAGCGTCGTGGTGGCGGGGGGCTTCATCGCCTGGCTGTGGCTTCTGTCGGTCTATCCCGCCGCCGTGGTGGCGAGCTTTTCCTTCCTGACGCCGCTTCTGGCCATTGGTCTGGACTGGGCGATCTTTGGTACGCGCCCTGCGGCAGGGCTGATCGTCGCCGCGGCGCTGGTGGGGGCCGGAATCACTCTGATCAATCGGCGGGCATAGGCGCAAAAGCGGCGCTGTGGATTTCCGCCACGGCGGGTGGCGGTGAGTCTGGGCTTGGCTCGCTGTCCTGGGCTCGCCCGGCGCTTCATCTGGAGGTGCAGCTTGGCGCCCCAAATTCATGGGCTTTCGATAGTTTTCCACAGGCCGGGATACCGGCCGAAGCGGCCTGTCGGGGGCCTTGGGATTGGCCCGACCACGGTAAGCGACAGGGACCGGGACACCACCCGTTGTGGCCGGGACTCCGTCAAGCCAAAAATCTGGGGATAAGGATGAAAAATCCGTTGAAGGCCCGGGCCGATTACGACAGTTTGACGAAGTGGTAATGACGACACCATATCTAGTGTGACGCGCCGACCGGGACGAAGACATCTGAACCAGCGGAACGCGGCAGAGCAAAGCCCGCGTGAGCCTTGCCTGCAAGGGCCGGGAGTGGATTCGCCTGTCTTTGTCTGGGGATGAACACCCGCGGGGACGGGTCGAAGGAGCGACAGGGGCAGATGAAGATCGAGCGCAGATTCACCAAGCCGGAAACCGGCGCCTATGGCGAGATGGCTTTCGCCGTGACCACTTCGGAAATCCGCAACCCCGACGGGAAGGTGGTGTTCCGCAACGAGTCGGTCGAGATTCCNGAGGGCTGGAGCCAGGTCGCCAGCGACGTGCTGGCGCAGAAGTATTTCCGCAAGGCGGGCGTGCTTACGCGTCTGAAGAAGGTCAAGGANAAGGGCGTGCCCGAGTTCCTTTGGCGGTCTGTCCCCGACGAGGCCGCCTTGGCCGCGCTGCCCGAGGGCGAGCGTTTCGTGGGTGAGACGAGCGCCCGGCAGGTGTTTGACCGTCTGGCGGGCGCCTGGGCCTATTGGGGCTGGAAGGGCGGCTATTTCTCGTCCGAGGCGGACGCGAAGGCCTATCTGGACGAGATGCGCTTCATGCTGGCCCGCCAGATGGCGGCGCCGAACTCTCCGCAGTGGTTCAACACCGGGCTGCACTGGGCCTACGGCATCGACGGCCCGAGCCAGGGGCACTTCTACGTCGATCACGCTTCGGGCCGTCTGGTGAAGTCGGAATCGGCCTATGAACATCCGCAGCCCCATGCCTGTTTCATCCAGTCGGTTTCGGACGACCTGGTGAACGAGGGCGGCATCATGGACCTGTGGGTCCGCGAGGCGCGGCTGTTCAAGTACGGCTCGGGCACCGGCACCAACTTCNNGTCCCTGCGCGGCGAGGGCGAAAAGCTGTCGGGCGGCGGCAAGTCGTCGGGTCTGATGGGGTTCCTGAAGATCGGCGACCGGGCGGCGGGGGCGATCAAGTCGGGCGGCACCACGCGGCGCGCGGCCAAGATGGTGATCTGCGACATGGATCACCCCGATATCGAGGCCTTCATCAACTGGAAGGTCATCGAGGAGCAGAAGGTCGCCTCGCTGGTGGCGGGATCCAAGGCGCATGAGGCGCGGCTGAACGACATCTTCAAGGCCATCGGCGCCTGGGACGGGCGGGCCGAGGATGCGGTGGACCCGGCGAAGAACGCAGGGCTCAAGTCGGCAATCCGCGCGGCNAAAAAGGCCATGATCCCGGATACCTACACCAACCGGGTGCTGCAATACGCGAAGCAGGGCTACACNTCGATCGAGTTCCCGACCTATGACACCGACTGGGATTCNGAGGCCTATGTCACCGTCTCGGGCCAGAATTCCAACAACTCGGTGCGCGTCACCGACGCCTTCCTGAAGGCGGTGAAGGACGATGCCGACTGGGCGCTGATGCGGCGCACCGATGGCAAGGTGTCGAAGACCGTGAAGGCGCGCGAACTGTGGGATCAGGTCGGTCATGCCGCCTGGGCCTGCGCCGACCCCGGCATCCAGTTCCATGACACGGTGAACGCCTGGCACACCTGCCCCGAGGACGGGGCGATCCGGGGTTCGAACCCGTGCTCGGAATACATGTTCCTGGACGACACGGCCTGCAACCTAGCCTCGATGAACCTGCTGACCTTCCAGAAGGCGGGCAAGTTCGATGCGGCGGGTTATGTCCATGCCAGCCTGTGGACGGTCACGCTGGAAATCAGCGTGATGATGGCGCAGTTCCCGTCGAAGGAAATCGCGCAGCTCAGCTACGACTTCCGCACCCTGGGCCTGGGCTACGCCAATATCGGCGGCCTGCTGATGAACATGGGGCTCGGCTACGATTCGGCGGAAGGGCGGGCGCTGTGCGGCGCGCTGACCGCGATCATGACCGGCATCGCCTATGCGACCTCGGCCGAGATGGCGGCGGAACTGGGCGCCTTCCCCGGCTACAAGCGCAACGAGGCGCATATGCTGCGCGTCATCGCCAACCACCGCATGGCGGCCTATGGCCGGACCAGCGGCTATGAGGGGGTGAACGTGAACCCGGTGGCGCTGGACGCCGCCAACTGCCCGGATGCCAGCCTGATCGCCCTGGCGCGCTCGGCCTGGGACGAGGCGCTGCGTCTGGGTGAAGAACACGGCTACCGCAACGCGCAGACCACGGTGATTGCGCCGACCGGCACCATCGGGCTGGTGATGGACTGCGACACCACCGGCATCGAGCCCGACTTCGCGCTGGTGAAGTTCAAGAAGCTGGCGNNCGGCGGCTATTTCAAGATCATCAACCAGTCGGTCGTTNNAGCGGCGCTGGAAACGCTTGGCTATCCGGTCCACCAGATCGCCGAGATCGTCGCCTATGCCGTGGGCCATGGCTCGCTGGCGCAGGCGCCNGCGATCAACCACACCGCGCTGATCGGCCATGGCTTCGGCCCGGCGGAGATCGAGAAGGTGGAGGCCGCGCTGCCCACCGCCTTTGACATCCGCTTTGTCTTCAACCAGTGGACACTGGGGCAGGATTTCTGCTCGGGCACCCTGGGCATCCCGGCGGAAAAGCTGGCCGATCCGACCTTTGACCTGCTGACGCACCTGGGCTTCACCNNGGCGCAGATCGCCGCGGCCAATGACCATGTCTGCGGGACGATGACGCTGGAAGGCGCGCCCTTCCTGAAGCCGCAGCACCTGTCGGTCTTCGATTGCGCCAATCCCTGCGGCAAGACCGGCAAGCGGTTCCTGTCGGTGGACAGCCACATCCACATGATGGCGGCGGCGCAGAGCTTCATCTCGGGCGCCATTTCCAAGACCATCAACATGCCGAATGCGGCCTCGATCGAGGACGTGCTGGCGGCCTATGAGCTGTCGCACTCGCTTGGCATCAAGGCCAATGCGATCTACCGCGACGGGTCGAAGCTGAGCCAGCCGCTGGCCTCGGCTCTGGTCGAGGATGACGAAGAGGCCGAAGAGGTGCTCAGCTCGGGCTCGGCGCAGGAAAAGGCCGTGGTCCTGGCCGAGAAGATCGTCGAGAAGATCATCGTCAAGGAAGTGATCCGCACCAACCGCGAGAAGCTGCCGGAACGCCGCAAGGGCTATACCCAGAAGGCCATCGTCGGCGGCCACAAGGTCTATCTGCGCACCGGCGAATATGGCGACGGTCGCCTGGGCGAGATCTTCATCGACATGCACAAGGAAGGCGCGGGCTTCCGGGCGATGATGAACAACTTCGCCATCGCCGTGAGCGTCGGCCTGCAATACGGTGTTCCGCTTGAGGAATTCGTCGAAGCCTTCACCTTCACACGCTTTGAACCCGCGGGCATGGTGCAGGGCAACGAAGCGATCAAGAACGCCACCTCGATCCTGGACTACATCTTCCGCGAACTGGCGGTCAGCTATCTGGACCGCACCGACCTGGCGCATGTCCAGCCCAAGGGCGCGGCTTTCGACGAGCTTGGCCGCGGCGACAACGAGGGCAAGCGCAACTTTGCCGAAGTCAGCGAGAATGCCGCCTCGAAGTCGGTGGAACTGCTGAAGTCGATTTCCTCGACCGGCTATCTGCGCAAGCGCCTGCCGCAGGAGCTGGTGGTGTTCAACGGCGGCATCGGCGGGGCCACGGCCATGGGCGGCGGTTCNGGTGGCTTCTCGGAAGCCTCGGTCAGCTACAGCGCCACCACGGCCATCGCGACCGGCACCGTCAGCATGGACGCCCGCACCAAGGCCAAGATGCAGGGCTATGAGGGCGATCCTTGCGGCGAATGCGGCAACTACACGCTGGTGAGGAACGGCACCTGCATGAAGTGCAACACCTGTGGCGGGACCTCGGGCTGCAGCTGACGCGCCTGGTTCAAGGACTTGGCGGCCCTTCCGGGAAACCGGGAGGGCCGCTTTCGCGGGCAAGTTTCTTCGAAGAAACTTGCAAATTCCTTCGAAGGAATTTGCGGCAAGCGCTGGCCTGCGGAACCTTGGGAACACCATGGCGCCACCGGTGTTCCGCTTGCGGCACTGGCGGCAGGGTGCTCTAGTGCGGGCAGGAACCTCAGGAGGACGTCATGGCGACAACCGGCAGGGGAAAGAGGCCGATCTTGCGGCCTTGCAGGACGAGATCGCGGCGCTGAAGGCGCGGCTGAAGGATCTGGCGGGGCAGGGCCGGGCGAAGGCCGAGGAGATGCTGACCGAGGACCAGAAGGCGACGGTCGAGCGGCTGGCGCAGCAACTGGGGGCCATGGACGAGGAGCTGGCCGCGCGCGTGAAGGCGCATCCGCTTGGCGCGCTCGCCATTGCCTTTGGCCTGGGCATGCTGATGGCGCGGGTTCTGCGCTAGGGGGACGGGATGGAAGCGATCCTGCGGCTGCTGGCCGAGCGGCCGATGACGGCGGTGAAGAACCAGTTGCGCGACGTGGTGACGATGGGGGTGGCCATGCCGGCTTTGTGCTGGCGGGCGTCCTGGCGGCGCTGGCGGCGCTTAGGGTGGAGTTGAGCCACCTGATCGGGCCCGTCTGGGCGCTGTTGTCGGTGGCGGGGCTGTCGCTGGTGATCGGGCTGGGGCTGATCGCCTTTGTGCGGTCGCGCGCCGAGACCGAACGGCGCATCGCCGAGGCCGAGGCGAAAAGCCGCCAGACGCTGCTGCTGTCAGCGCTGGCAACGACCCCGGCATCGGCGCGGGCGGCGCGATCCTTGCGGCGCTGATCCTGGGCTTCCTGAACGGGCGCGGTGGCGACGAGAAGCCGGAGTGACTGGTGGGTGGTGAGGGACTCGAACCCCGACATCCTCGGTGTAAGCGAGGCGCTCTACCAACTGAGCTAACCACCCGGGCTGGGGGCTTCTAGCCTTGCGTGGGGGCAGGGCGCAACCTTGTTCGGGCCTTCTGTCAGGCCAGCGCCCCGCCGGGCGTGCCAAGCGCGGTGACGGCGCCCTCCTGGATGCGGTAGATCACGCCCTGGCCGCCGGGAAGGCGGGCGCCGTGGTGCAGGTCCAGTCCAAGCGCCAGACAGCGCAGGACGCGGCTGACCACGCCGTGGGCGACGATGACCGTGGNGCGGTGCAGATCGTCCAGCACGGGTGCCAGGCGGGCGGCCAGGGCGGCCAGCCCCTCGGCACCGGGCAGGGCATCGTACCAGTCCCAGGNGGGCAGGTCGGCGATGTCCGGGTGGGCGGCGTCGATGTCGTCGCGCGTCAGGCCTTCGTGCGGGCCAAGCCGGTATTCGACGAGGCGCGCATCCGGCCGAGCGGTCAGGCCAAGCGGGGCAAGCATCAGATGGGCGGTGTCGCGGGCGCGGCCCTGGGGCGAGGTCACGGCGTCATGGCTGGCGGCGGCGATACCGTCGGCGGCCAGAAGTGCCGCCATGGCGCGGGCCTGGTCGCGGCCAAGCGCGGTCAGCGGCGAATCGCGGCTGCCCTGCAACCGGTAGCNGGCATTCCATTCGGTCTGACCGTGGCGCACGATCCACAGCGGCGGCAGCGTCATGGCAGAACCCCCAAAGTGCAAAGGCGCGCCGGTTGGGGCGCGCCTTCGGGAAACATGGTGGGCGATAACGGATTTGAACCGCTGACATCTTCGATGTGAACGAAGCGCTCTACCGCTGAGCTAATCGCCCGGTGGCGGGGTATTAGCCTTCCTCGCCGCCTCTGCAAGGCCCTCTTTCGCGACTTTTGCAGTGCCGCGGGCAGCGGTGGCGGCGCGCAGCTTGATGGTCATCGCGGCGGGCTTGCCGTCAGCGGCCATGGCGTAAACTTTGCCACGCGCGCCTTGCCAAGCGGTGGCAGGTTCAGGGATTCGCCGCGCGCAGCGCGTCGCCCAGGGCCTGCAGCGTGGCCTCGACGATGTCCTTGACCGTGCCCTTCTTGCCGCCGACGGCGGCAGAACGCGGTCGAACAGCGCCTTGCGCGACAGCGTCGCAGTGGCGTCGACCGAAGGGGCGGGCGGGGCAGGGGCTTCTTAAGCGCCGCCGCGTTTCGCGGCTTGCGCGCGGTTTTCGGTTTCGGGGATGCGTCGTCGTCTGCCATGGCCGGACCCTTCCTGTCTTGGCGCCTGTCCCAGGCGCGCCACGAAGATAGCCGCAGTATGTGGCCGATTCCCATACAAAGCATGCAGATGCCGACGATTTTTCACGTTTCCGCAACAAGATCGGGCGAATGGCAAAAGGGGCGCGGGTTTCCCCGCCCCCTGTTCCTGCCCTTGCCCGGCTTAGTGGGCGACGGTCGAGGCCGGTTCCTGCCTTGCCATCAGCGCCGCCGCCTCTTCGGCGGCCTCGTCCCAGACCACCGGCTCGGGCTGGCGCACCAGCGCCAGTTTCAGCACTTCGCGAACATGGGTGACGGGGATGATGGTCAGCCCGGTCTTCACGTTTTCCGGAATTTCCGCCAGGTCCTTGGCGTTTTCTTCGGNGATCAGCACGGTCTTGATGCCACCGCGCAGCGCGGCCAGCAGCTTTTCCTTCAGGCCGCCGATGGCCAGGGCATTGCCGCGCAGCGTGACCTCGCCGGTCATGGCGATGTCCTTGCGCACCGGGATGCCGGTCAGCACCGAGACGATCGAGGTCACCATGGCCANGTAGGCCGAGGNGCCGTCCTTGGGCGTGGCGCCTTCGGGGACGTGGACGTGGATGTCGATGGCCTCGAACTTGGGCGGCTTCACGCCAAGTTCGGGGCTGATCGAGCGGACATAGGAGGCCGCCGCCTCGATCGATTCCTTCATCACGTCGCCGAGTTTCCCCGTGGTCTTCATGCGGCCCTTGCCGGGCAGCTTCAGCGCCTCGATCTGCAGCAGGTCGCCGCCGACGCTGGTCCAGGCGAGGCCGGTGACGACACCCACCTGATCCTCCTTCTCGGCCAGGCCATAGCGGTGGCGCTGCACGCCAAGGTATTCCTCGGCCTTGGTAAGCGTGACCTCGACCGACTTGACCTTGCCCTTCAGGATTTCCGTCACCGCCTTGCGCGCAAGCTTGGCGATTTCGCGTTCCAGGTTCCGCACGCCCGCTTCGCGGGTGTAGTAGCGGATGACATGGGTCAGGGCCTCGTCGGTGACCTTGAACTCGCCCTTCTTCAGACCGTTCGCGGCGATCTGCTTGGGCAGCAGGTGCTGCTTGGCGATCTCGCGCTTTTCATCCTCGGTGTNAGTAACCAGCGGGATGATCTCCATCCGGTCCATCAGCGGGCCCGGCATGTTGTAGGAGTTCGCCGTGGTGATGAACATCACGTTGGACAGGTCGTATTCGACCTCCAGGTAATGGTCGGCGAAGGTGTTGTTCTGTTCGGGGTCCAGCACCTCGAGCAGTGCCGAAGCCGGGTCGCCGCGGAAGTCCTGGCCCATCTTGTCGATCTCATCCAGAAGGATGAGCGGGTTGGTGGTCTTGGCCTTCTTCAGCGACTGGATGATCTTGCCGGGCATCGAGCCGATATAGGTGCGCCGGTGGCCGCGGATTTCGGATTCGTCGCGCACGCCGCCAAGCGAGATGCGGATGAACTCGCGCCCCGTGGCCTTGGCGATGGACTTGCCAAGCGAGGTCTTGCCGACGCCGGGCGGGCCGACGAGGCAGAGGATCGGACCCTTCAGCTTGGCCGAACGGTTCTGCACCGCCAGATATTCGACGATGCGTTCCTTGACCTTTTCCAGCCCGTAGTGATCGGCGTCGAGCGTTTCCTGCGCCTTGAGCAAGTCCTTGCGGACGCGCGCCTTCTTGCCCCAGGGCACACCCAGGAGCCAGTCGAGGTAGTTGCGCACCACTGTCGCCTCGGCCGACATGGGCGACATCGACTTCAGCTTCTTGATCTCGGCGTTGACCTTTTCCCGGGCCTCTTTCGACAGCTCGGTATTCTTGGCGCGCTCTTCCAGTTCAGCGATTTCCGACTGTGCGTCGTCGCCGTCGCCCAGCTCGCGCTGGATCGCCTTCATCTGTTCGTTCAGGTAGTATTCGCGCTGCGTCTTCTCCATCTGGGTCTTGACGCGGCTCTTGATCTTCTTCTCGACCTGCAGGACGGACATTTCGCCCTGCATGTGGCCGTAGACCTNTTCCAGGCGCTCGGCGACGGTCAGGGTTTCCAGGATTTCCTGCTTCTGGCCGACCTCGATGCCCAGGTGNNGTGCGACAAGGTCGGCCAGCCGCGCGGGTTCGCGCGTTTCCGAAACGGCGGCCAGCGCCTCTTCGGGGATGTTCTTCTTGATCTTGGCGTAGCGCTCGAACTCCTCGGCCACGGCGCGCACCAGCGCCTCGACCGTGGCCGGATCGCCGACGGNATCCTCAAGCACCTGTGCCGAGGCTTCGAAGAAGGTCGGATTGGGCAGGAACTCGGTGATCTTCACGCGCGCCTTGCCCTCGACCAGCACCTTCACGGTGCCGTCGGGCAGTTTCAGCAGTTGCAGGACATTGGCCAGCACACCGACGCGGTAGATGCCATCGGTCTTCGGGTCGTCCTGGGTGGNGTCGATCTGGCTGGACAGCAGGATCTGCTTGTCGTCGCCCATCACGTCTTCCAGCGCGCGGACCGATTTTTCGCGGCCAACGAACAGGGGAACGATCATGTGGGNGAACACCACGATGTCGCGCAGCGGCAACACCGGGAAGCTCGGGTTCTTGGGTTCGCTCATTCGCGTTTCCTAAGGGGCGGAAGGCCGTGCCCCGACCATCGGCAGCACCGCGGCCCTCCCCGCTGGCCTCCATATCTGGGGGTGGTGGGGAAGGGTGTCAACCACAGGAGCCGATCACATTCTGCGCGCGGCGCGCGATGGCGGCAAGGTGGCATTGTGACGGATGGGTGACGATCCGCGAGAGCTTTGGGCAGGCCGCCCGACGGGCCGCCCGACGGGCCGACCGCCGGGCCGTCAGGGCGGTCGCTGGCCGTGGTCGTGGACGGGTCACGGGGCCGGTCCGGCCAACGCGGCTGCGCAGGGCCCGGATGAGATCGTGAACAATTGACGGAAATCAGGATGACTCTCCATGGATTAGGGCAAATGCGCGCTGCTATCTCAAAATTGAAAGAAATGAAATGCACGCCCTCGCCAAATCTGGCACCATAGGAAAGAGGCAGAAGTTTTCTTACCATTCGTGGCGGAAGTGATGAAGTCTGGATACAAGAAAAAGTATGTACTCGAACAATTTCCGTTCGTTGCATTGGCCGGAATAATCTGCCTATGGCTGTATGCAGGCTGGAGCCGTGCTGATCTGGCGAGCATTCTGATCGCGTTGGCGGCATCGTTTGCGATCTACCACATCGCCAGGCGGCGCTGGCGCGCCGCACATCGCAAGGCGGCCGAACTGGCCGCGGCGACCGAACAGATCAACGCCAGTCTGCCGAGAGTTTTTCGGCCATCGTGCGGCCGCACCGGGAATGCCTGGCCCGCAAGCGCCGCGTCCTGATCAAGCGGGAAGAGAACGGCACGCTGGTCCTGACCCGCTGGCTGGGCGAGTTGTCCCATTTCTACAAGACCACCGTGCTGCCGGAACTGCGGCCGCATTTCCTGACCCTGAGCCAACCGGACCTGGCGGTCCGGATCGCGGACGAGGCGGCCTTTCTCGACTGGTTTCTGACCTCGGACCCGTTGCACTGGACGGCCGAGGATTTCGCCGGTGGCCAGCCCGAGCCGGGCATGGGGCCGATCGAGTTCGAGACCTGGTGCCGCCGGGCGCTGTCGCGGGCCGACTGGAACGCGCGTATCGCCCCGGCTTGGCGCGGCCCATGCCGCCACCATCCTGGCCGAGAAGGACGGGGTGACGCTTGCCGTCCAGTGCCGTCTGAGTGAACAGCCGGTCGGCACCAAGGCGGTGCAAGAGGTGCTGGCGGCCCGGCAGTTGTACCAGCGCCAGATCGCGGTGCTGGTCAGCAACGAGGGCTTCACGCCGCTGGCCCGCAGCATGGCCCAGGCCGACGGGGTTCGCCTGCTGCATCACAGCGAACTGGACGGGATCATGCCCAAGGATATTCCGGCGTTTCCACGCCCCGGCCTATGCCCTCTTGCGAGGCGCAGGCCGAGGAAGACGCGCTGGACGAAACGGCCCGCCACAAGTCGGCGCGCGTGTTCGGTCGACGCTAGAGCGGCTCGATATCGCCCTCTGCGCGCAAGGCGTGGAATTCGGCAACAAAACTGGACAGACGCCCGGCGGCGATGGCCGCGCGCAGGTTACNCATCAGCTCCTGATAGTAGTGCAGGTTGTGCCAGGTCATCAGCATGGACGAGACGATCTCGCCCGACTTGAAGACATGGTGCAGATAGGCCCGCGAATAGCTTCGGCAGGCCGGGCAGGTGCAGGCCTCGTCCAGCGGGCGGGGGTCGTCCTGGTGGCGGGCGTTCTTGATGTTCACCTGTCCCCGCCGCGTCCAGGCCTGGCCGGTGCGGCCCGATCGCGACGGCAGCACGCAATCCATCATGTCGATGCCGCGTTCCACGGCGCCGACGATGTCATCGGGCTTGCCCACGCCCATCAGATAGCGGGGCTTGTCGGCTGGCAGCATGTCCGGCGCATAGTCCAGCACGCCGAACATCGCCTCCTGTCCCTCGCCCACGGCAAGGCCACCCACGGCATAGCCGTCAAAGCCGATCCGTTGCAGCGCCTCGGCGCTTTCCGCGCGCAATTCCGGCGTGACACCGCCCTGCTGGATGCCGAACAGGGCATGGCCCGGCCTGTCGCCGAAGGCCGCTTTCGACCGTTCCGCCCATCGCATCGACAGGCGCATGCTCTTCGCCACCGTCGCCTCGTCGGTAAGCAGCGCCGGGCATTCGTCGAAGCACATCACGATGTCCGAGCCCAGCAGCCGCTGGATTTCCATGCTGCGCTCGGGCGTCAGCATATGCTTGGAACCGTCGATGTGGGAGGAGAACCGCACGCCTTCTTCGGTCAGCTTGCGCAGGTAAGCGAGGCTCATCACCTGGAAGCCGCCGGAATCGGTCAGGATCGGGCGCTCCCAGTTCATGAAGCGGTGCAGTCCGCCCAGGCGCGCGATGCGTTCCGCCGTGGGGCGCAGCATCAGGTGATAGGTGTTGCCCAACAGGATGTCGGCACCCGTGGCGCGGACGCTGTCGGGCAGCATCGCCTTTACCGTGGCGGCGGTGCCCACCGGCATGAAGGCGGGCGTGCNGATCTCGCCCCGCGGCGTGGTGATGGTGCCCGTGCGGGCGCGGCCGTCGGTGGCAGCCAGAGAGAAGGAAAATGCGGTCATGGGGCGTCTCTACAGCCGGACATGGCACGGCGCCAGCAGATCAAAGCCGGATATCGTAGGTCACCCATTTCGTGCGCTCGGCCAGGCGGTCGTACAGGGTGCGGGCGCGATAGTTGTCGTCGGCGGTGATCCAGCGGATCACCGACCAGCCCTGCGCCCGGCCTTCGTCGGCCACCGCCTGAATCAGCGCCGCCGCGGCGCCCGAGCCGCGATGGGCAGGGTCAACGAAGAGATCATCAAGGAACCCGCTTACCGTGGCCGACAGCGGCCGCGCGAAGGCGCGGAAATGTGCCAGCCCCACCAGCCCTTCGGGCGTTTCGGCGACGCGGCCAGATACGCCCTGGCTGCCCGACATCAGCCAGGACCACACGCGGTCGCGCATCTCTTCTGTCTGGGTCACGCGGTAGAAATCGGCGTAGTAAGTAAAGCCACCCAGGCAGCGCGATCCTCGGGCCGAGGCGGGCGATCGTGGCGGTCATGGCGGGCATCCTTCTGCGGTTCGGCGAAGAATAGCGGCCCGGCAGCGCCAGACCAGCGGGCGCCCGGAAAACAGGCGTCATGGCACTGTCATTGCGGGCGGTTAGGAAGGGGCAGGAACTCAATCTCCGGGGGCTTGCGGGCGGGAAACGCCAGATATAGTTTCCCTGACGCAAGGGCGGGCTCGCCCGTCCTGATCCCCCGGGGAAAGCAGGCGGACGAGGCAATTTTGACCATGGACGGCGATTTCCGAACCCAGTTCGTGCGCGACCCGGCGGCGCTGAAGCACTTTCCGGCGCTGGTGCTGAACGCCGACTACCGGCCGCTCAGCTACTATCCCCTGTCGCTCTGGCCCTGGCAGGAGGCGATCAAGGCCGCCGTTCTGGACAGGGTGCAGATCGTCGCCGAATACGACCAGGTGGTGCGCAGTCAGAGGTCCGAGTTCAGGATACCCTCGGTGGTGGTCCTGAAGGAATTCGTCCAACCCCAGAAGCGCGTGGCCTTCACGCGCTTCAATCTNTTCCTGCGGGACGAATTCTGCTGCCAGTACTGCGGCTCGCGCGGGGATCTGACCTTTGACCATGTGGTGCCGCGGTCGAAGGGCGGGCTGACCAGCTGGGAAAACGTGGTGGCGGCCTGTTCGCCCTGCAACCTGAAGAAGGGCAGCCGCACGCTGCGCCAGGCTGGCATGAGCCTGAAGCGCCCGCCACGCCCGCCCACCGCGGACGAGATGCAGATGCACGGCCGCAGGTTCCCGCCCAACTACCTGCACGACAGCTGGATGGACTATCTCTACTGGGACGCCGAGCTGGAGGCCTGAGACCCTCGGCCCAAGGTGTGCCCGGATGGGCACGGCCCTGCCAATGCGGTTTGAAGCGGCGGCGGGCAATGCTAGACTTGAAACCGTGACAGGGGTAGAAGGCGTGCGTTAGCGCTAACAGTCGCGGTTCGCCCAGGGCCGAGGCTCCCGAAAGATGGGGGAATCATGGTTTCGCGCGTCATTCCGGTCGATGCCTTCGACCTTGTGATCTTCGGTGGCACGGGCGATCTGGCCCGGCGCAAGATCCTGCCAGGTCTTTACCGCCGGTTCTGGGCCGGGCAGGTGCTTACCGAAAGCCGCATCATCGGCGCCGCCCGCGCCGATCTGGACGATGCGGGCTTTCGCAAGCTGGTCGCCGAGGCGATCGACGAATTCGTGAGCCGCGACAAGCGCGACGAAGGCATGATCGCCCAGTTCCTGGACCGCATCGCCTATGTCGCCATCGACGCTACCGGCACCGGCGGCTGGGACAGGCTGAAAGGCATGATGCGTCCGGGCGTGGTGCATGCCTTCTACTTCTCGGTCGCGCCGTCGCTGTTCGGCGCCATCGCCGAACGCCTGTCGGCGAACGGCATCGCCGATGCCGACAGCCGCATCGTTGTGGANAAACCCTTCGGCCGTGACCTCGCCTCGGCTCGCGCGCTGAACGCGACGCTGGCCGCCCACTTCGCCGAACAGCAGATCTATCGCATCGACCATTACCTCGGCAAAGAGACGGTGCAGAACCTGATGGCGGTGCGCTTCGCCAACATCCTGTTCGAGCCGATCTGGAACTCGCAATACATCGACCATGTCCAGATCACCGTGGCCGAAACCGTGGGCGTGGATGGCCGCGGCGCCTATTACGACAAGTCGGGCGCCATGCGGGACATGGTGCAGAACCACCTGATGCAGCTTCTGTGCCTGATCGCCATGGAGCCGCCCTATCACTTCGACCCCAGTGCCGTGCGCGACGAGAAACTGAAGGTGATCCGCGCGCTGGACCCGGTGGCGCCGGGCGACATCGTGCGCGGCCAGTACCTNGGTAGCGGCGGGCAGGGCGGCTATGTCGAACATGCCGAAAACCCGGCCAGCCGCACCGAAAGCTACATTGCGCTGAAGGCCCATATCTCGAACTGGCGCTGGAAGGGCACGCCCTTCTACCTGCGCACCGGCAAGCGGCTGCGCGCGCGCGCCAGCGAGATCGCCATCATGTTCAAGGAACCGCCCCATTCCATCTTCGACCATGCCTCGGGCTGGCGCGAAAACCAGCTGGTCATCCGCCTGCAGCCCAACGAAGGCATGAACCTGATGGTGATGATCAAGGAACCGGGCCCCGGCGGCATGCGCCTGGTGCAGGTGCCGCTGGACATGTCCTTCGCCGATGCGCTTGGCGAGGAAGGTGCCGATATTCCCGATGCTTACGAGCGTCTGATCATGGATGTGATCCGCGGCAACCAGACGCTGTTCATGCGCGGCGACGAGGTCGAGGCTGCCTGGGCCTGGGCCGACCCGATCATCCAGGGCTGGGACACGCGGGGCGACAAGCCGCAAGGCTATGACCCAGGCTCCTCGGGGCCGGAAGACGCGCTGATGCTGATGCACCGCGACGGCNNCAAGCGCTGGCGGGAGATCCGCGAATGAACCTGCGCGAATACCCGGACCGCGACCTGATGTTCCTGTCGCTGGCCAATACCATCGCCTACCAGCTGGCCGATTTCCTGCGCCGCGAGGGGCGGGCGACCCTGTCGGTGCCGGGCGGTACCACGCCGGGGCCGATCTTCGACATCCTGTCCGGTGTCGATCTGGACTGGGCGCATGTGGCGGTGGTGCTGAACGACGAACGCTGGGTGGCAGACGATAGCCCGCGGTCGAACACCGCGCTCTTGCGCCACCGGCTGTTGACCGGCAAGGCGGCGACGGCAACCCTGGTGCCGCTTCACGCCGCCGCACCCCAGCCCGAGGACCGGCTGGAGGAGCTTGCCGAGGGCCTGCGACCGCATCTGCCGCTGTCGGTCCTGCTGCTTGGCATGGGCGCCGACATGCATACCGCCTCGCTCTTCCCCGGTGCCGACCGGCTGGAGGCGGCGCTGGCCCCGGATGCGCCGCCCTGATGGCGCTGCGCGCCGAAGCCGCGGGTGAGCCACGCATCACCCTGACCGCGCCGGTGCTGAAGGGCGCGATGCACACGCATATCCTGATCACCGGCCCGGAAAGCGCGCGGCGCTGGACCGGGCGGTACCTGCACCTTCGAGGCGCCGGTTCGCGCGGTTCTGGACAATGCAACCGTTCACTGGGCGGAGTAAGCCATGGGACATCACTGGACCGCGCTGAAGGCGCATCATGACGCCGTCGGCAATCGCCGCATCCTCGACCTCTTCGCCGCCGATCCGGCCCGCGCGCACCGCTTCTCGGCCCGCGCCGGGGCGATGCTGTTCGACTATTCCAAGACCAACATCGACGACGAAGGCCGCCGCCTGCTGATCGCGCTGGCCCATGGCGCCGGCGTTGCCGCCAAGCGCGACGCGATGTTCGCTTACGAAAAGATCAACGATACCGAGGGCCGTGCCGTGCTGCACACCGCGCTGCGCGCACCCGAGGGCGTGAAGGTGATGGTCGATGGCCGCGACGTGATGCCCGGCGTGCGCGCCACGCTGGCCGCAATGGCGGCCTTTGCTGAAGACGTGCGCCAGGGCCGGTTCACGGGGCAGGGCGGGGCAATCACCGATGTGGTGAACATCGGCATCGGCGGCTCCGACCTTGGCCCCGCCATGGCTTCCATCGCGCTGTCGCCCTATGCCGACGGGCCGCGGGTCCACTACATCTCGAACGCCGACGGCGCCCATGCCGCCGACGTGCTGCGCGGGCTGAACCCGGAAACCACGCTGGTCATCGTCGCCTCCAAGACCTTCACCACCATCGAGACGATGACCAACGCCGACACCGCCAAGCGCTGGATGGCGGCAAAGGTCGCCAATCCCGCGGCCCAGTTCGCCGCCGTCTCCACCGCGCTGGACAAGACCACCGCCTATGGCATCGACCCGGCCCGCGTCTTCGGGTTCGAGGACTGGGTGGGCGGGCGCTATTCGATGTGGGGGCCGATCGGCCTTTCCCTGATGATCGCCATCGGGCCGGGCGGCTTTGACGATTTCCTCGCCGGTGGCCGCGACATGGACGAACGATTCCTGCACGAGCCGTTCGAGGAAAACATGCCCGTCATGCTGGCGCTGGTCGGTATCTGGCACAACCAGATCTGCGGCCATGCCACCCGCGCCGTGCTGCCCTACGACCAGCGCCTTGCCCGCCTGCCNGCCTATCTTCAGCAGCTGGAGATGGAATCAAACGGAAAGCGCGTCGCCATCGACGGCGCCGACCTGGCCATCAACTCCGGTCCCGTGGTCTGNGGGGAACCCGGCACCAACGGCCAGCACGCCTTCTACCAGCTGATCCACCAGGGCACGCGCGTCATCCCCTGCGAATTCCTGGTGGCAAGGGAAGGTCACGAACCCGACCTCGCCCACCAGCACCTGCTGCTGGTGTCGAACTGCCTCGCCCAATCCGAGGCGCTGCTGCGCGGCCGCTCGCTGGACGAAGCCCGCGCCATCATGGCCAGGAAGGGCCTGACCGGCGGCGAATTGGACCGCCAGGCCCGCCACCGCGTCTTNCCGGGCAACCGCCCGACGACCACGCTCGCCTATCCGAAGCTGACACCCTTCACCCTTGGCCAGATCATCGCGCTCTATGAACACCGGGTGTTCGTCGAAGGCGTGATCCTCGGCATCAACAGCTTCGACCAATGNGGGGTGGAGCTTGGCAAGGAACTGGCGCTGGCGCTGCAGCCGGTGCTGGAAGGCAAGACCGGCACCGAAGGAAAGGACGGCTCGACCGCCGCGCTGGTCGATTACCTGAAACCCTGAGCTTCTTCTTTGTGAAAATACTCGGGGGCAGGGGGCAGACAGCCCCCTGTGATTTTCGCAGAAAATCGCCTACTTCAGCGCCGCCGTGACGATCACTTCCACCTTGTATTCCGGCGCCGCCAGCTTGGCCTCGCCAGTGGCCCGCGCGGGGGTGTGGCCCTGCGGCACCCAGGCGTCCCAGACCGCGTTCATCTCGGCAAAGGTCGAAATGTCGGCCAGCCAGATCTGCGCCGACAGGATGCGGGTCTTGTCGGTGCCGACCTCGGCCAGGATGCGGTCCACTTCCGCCAGGCACTGCCGGGTCTGGTCGGCCACCGAATCCCNCGGATTGCCGACCTGGCCCGCCAGCCAGACGATGCCGTTATAGGCCACGGCCTCGCTCATGCGGGCGCCGATGCCGATGCGCTTGATGTCGCTGTTCATGGATGAACCCTTTTCGCTTGCAGATGCGGCTGCCTAGCCGGAAGCGGTGCCAAGGGGAAGGGCTGGAGCGGGTGAAGGGAATCGAACCCTCGTCATCAGCTTGGGAAGCTGCGGCTCTACCATTGAGCTACACCCGCATGCGCCTTCACATAGCCGCCCCGGCGGCATGGTTCAAGCCTCATCTCCGCTTGCGCCGACCGCCGTCGCCCCCGCCGCCGGTGTTGAAGGACACATCGGGCAGCACCACCACCGTGGCCAGATTCGGGAAGGGCTCCACCGCATTCGGGATGGCGCTCGCGTTCACGAAATGCTCCTGGAACCGCGGCTCGATGGCGGTTTCGACCTTGTGGATGTGACGCACCACCGCTTCGATCTGGTCGCGTGCCGCCACATTGCACAGGGCAATGCGCGCCCCGGTGCCCGCGGCATTGCNCGCGCTGACCACCTTTGCCAGCGGCACATCGGGGATCATCCCCAGGATCATCGCATGTTTCGGGCTGATATGCGCGCCGAAGGCACCAGCCAGCGTCACGCGGTCCACCGTGTCCACGCCCATCTCGTCCATCAACAGCCGCGCGTAGGCGTACAACGCCGACTTCGCCAGCTGGATCGCGCGGATATCGCCCTGCGTCACCAGGATGCGCGGTCCGCCCTCGGCGCTGGCATCGTGCAGCAGATAGGCATGCGTCCGCCCCTCGGGCAGACAGCGGGCGCTGCCGGTCTGGTCCGGCCCGCCGATCAGCCCGCCGGCATCCACCAGCCCCGCCGCCCGCATCTCGGCCACCACCTCGATGATGCCCGATCCGCAGATGCCGGTGACACCCGTGCCCTTCGTCGCGGGGCCAAAGCCCGGATCATCCGACCACAGCTCGCTGCCGATCACGCGGAACCGCGGCTCCTTCGTCACCGGGTCGATTTCCACCCGCTCGATCGCCCCCGGCGCCGCGCGCTGGCCGCTGGATATCTGCGCCCNCTCGAAAGCCGGGCCGGTGGGCGAGGAACAGGCGAGCACCCGGGTTTCATTGCCCAGAAGGATCTCGGCATTGGTGCCGACATCCACGATCAGCACCATGTCCTTCGACTTGTTCGGTTCTTCCGACAGTGCCACCGCCGCGCAATCCGCGCCGACATGGCCCGCGATGCAGGGCAGCACATAGGTCCGCGCCGCCGGGTTGATCGCCACCAGGTCCAGATCCCGCGCCGGGAAGGACAGCGAGGATGACACCGCCAGCGCAAAGGGCGCCTGGCCCAGTTCCACCGGATCAATGCCCAGAAGCAGATGGTGCATCACCGGATTGCAGACGAAGACCGTCTCGTAAATCTGTTCCGGCGCCACATCAGCTTCGCTCGCCAGGGCCTTGGCCAGCGTGTTCATGGCCTCGCGCACGGCCTTCGTCATCTCGACATCGCCGCCGGGGTTCATCATCGCATAGCTGACCCGGCTCATCAGGTCTTCGCCAAAGCGGATTTGCGGGTTCATCAGGCCGGACGAGGCCAGCACCTTCCCGTCGCGCAGGTCACACAGATGCGCGGCGATGGTGGTGGACCCCAGATCAATGGCCAGCCCCAGAAGCGGGCGCTCGTCGAAACCGGGGAAGATGTCCAGAAGCCGGTGGCGGGCATCATGGTTGCCCTTGTTCAGGACAACCGTCACCTTCCATTCGCCCTTGCGCAGCACCGGCTGCAACCGGCGCAGCAGCGCCAGGTCGGCTTCCACCCNCTCGATCTGCCACTGGTCGCGCAAAGCCGCCGCCAGCCGCTCGAAATCGCCCGAGGGTTCGTGCATGTCGGGCTCGGCCACCTCGACGTAAACGGCCCGCGTCGCCGGGTCCATCTCGATCACCCGGTCGGTCGCCGACTTGCGGATCACCTGCTTGTGGACCTGGCTTTCCGGCGGCACGTCGATGACCACGTCGCCCATCACCTTGGCCTGACAGCCCAGGCGCCGCCCGTCGATCAACCCGCGGATGCGCTNGTAGCGGTCCTCGACCGCGTTCCACTCCGACAGCGCGTCGGCAGCCACCGTCAACCCGTGCTTCGGGAACTCGCCATAGCCCGGCGTGATCTGGCACTTGGAACAGATGCCGCGCCCGCCGCAGACGGAATCGAGGTCCACCCNCAGTTGCCGGGCTGCCTGAAGCACGGGCGTGCCCAGGGGAATCGCCCCCGCTTGCCCGAGGGTGAAGATCACCAGCGCGTCGTCTGTCATGGTCGTCTCCTGTCGCCCCTCCGTTCTAGGGCGGCAGGCGACGGCCGGAAGGCCGATTGCGCCGTCTCGTCGTCAGCCTGCGGCGTTCGGTCTGCCCAGATTGGCAGCCGGAGACGTTCCAGGGCCGGGCGCCTTCGCTTTCAGGGCCAAAGCTGCGCTGCGTGCAGCACCCGCAATACGGTCACCGCCCGCGCATCCTCGGCATAGATCACCAGATGATTGGGGCGCACGACCATTTCGCGGGTGCCCGCCACGCGCCCCATCCGGTAGGCGCGAGGGGTCAGCGGAAGCCGCGCGACCTTGGCCTCGATCTCGTCTTTCAACGCCTGGGCGGCGTCGGGGTTGTCGTCGGCGATGTAATCCGCAATGGCCAGAAGGTCAGCGATGGCCGCAGGCCGCCATTCAAGCGCGATCACNNGGCGCTTCCGGTCAATCGCCGCCTGAACGTCCTGCATGGCCTGGGCATGAGGCACCGAAGGCCGCGGGTCGTCCATCGCCTCGCGCAGTTTGGCGCGGAACCATGCGTCATAGGCATCGGGGTTGGCCGTCAAACCGGCGGGCAGGCCTCCCTCTGCCGCCACCCGCGTCAGCAGGATGCGAACCGCGTCAGACAGGGTTAGGCCGACGCTTTCCAGGGCATCGGCCGCCTTGGCCTTCAGCTGGTCGTCAACCCGGATGTGCAACATCGAGGTTTGTGCGGGCATGGCCGTTTCTCCTGGGGCGGGGTGCCAGGCTCACTGTATCTCAATTGAGACCTGGCGCAACCATCCCGTCAGCAGCCCGCGGCGTCGGGGCCACGGCCCGGAAGGCCGATTGCGCCGTCTCGTCGTCAGCCTGCGGCGTCCAGCCAGGCCAGGATGGCCGCGCGGTCGCCATCCAGAAGCGGCACGGGCCNGCGGCCGGTGCGTTCGGGCAGGGTGGAGATCTTGATCGGATTGCCCGCCGCCATGAAGGACGGCCCGCCGTCGCGCGGCTCTACCGGCACCACCATGTGGCGCGCCTGCACTTGCGGGTCCTCGATGGCCTCGGCCATGTTCTGCACCCGTGCCGTGGGCACGCCCGCCGATTCCAGCAGCGCGATCCAGCGNNCGCGCGGCTGTTGCAGGGTGATGGTCTCGATCAGCCGCTTCAGCACATGCACATTCTCGCAGCGCGCGCCATTGGTGGCAAAGCGCGGATCGGTGATCCACTCCGGCGCCTTCATTGCCTGCGCCAGCTTGGCAAACAGCGCGTCATTTACGGCGATGACGAAGAAGCCGTCCGCGGCGCGATAGGTCGAGAAGGGCGTGATCGAGGGATGGCGCGCCCCGGTCGGCCCCGNGGCGACGCCGGTGGCCGTGGTGGTGGCCAGCGAATGCTCCTGAATGGCCAGTTGCGAATCCAGCATGGCAATATCGACCTTGGCGCCCACCCCGGTGCGGTCGCGCTGCACCAGCGCCGCCAGGATGCCCTGCGCCAGGTACATGCTTACCACGATGTCGCCGACGCTGGCGCCCACGCGCACGGGCGGCCCGCCTTCCGGCCCGGTGATCGACATCACGCCGCCGCGCGCCTGCACCACCATGTCATAGGCGGGCTTGCTTGCTTCGGGCCCGGAATGGCCAAAGCCCGACACCGCGCCATAAATCACGCGCGGATGGCTCTTCTGCAGGTCGGCGAAACCATAGCCCAGGCGCTCCATCACGCCGGGGCGATAGTTTTCCAGAACCACGTCGGCGCGATCCAGCAGCCGTTCAAAGATCGCCCGGTCTTCCGGCGCCTTCAGGTCCAGCGCGATCGACTGCTTGCCCGCATTCAGCGCCGCGAAATAGGCGCTTTCGCCCTCTTTGAACGGCGGGAATTCGCGCGTGTCATCGCCCAGCACCGGGCGTTCGATCTTGATGATGCGGGCGCCCAGGTCGCCAAGGATGGTGGAACAGAACGGCCCGGCCAGAACATGGGTCAGGTCAAGGACGATGATGCCTTCCAGGGGTGGTCATGATGGTTCTCCTCGGCGCCTGACTGGCGCGCTCACGCGAAAAATCAATGCGGCCAGTGCGCCCGCGGCACCTTTGCCGGACGCTGTTGCAGGACCCGCGCGAAAGCCTTGCCAGAGCCCGATGCGGCGTTAAACCAAGGGCATGGACAAGTCTTCCGCCGACATGCCGCGCGCTTCCGCCCTCCGAAAGCCCCCGCACCGACCGGCCGGGGGCCGATCAGGTGACGGCCGACCACCGCGCCGAGATCGTCGAACGGCTGTACGAGGTGGCCTTGGACCCGATCCGGCTGGAGGATCTGGTCGAAGTCTGGGAAGGNCAACTGGCNCCGATGCGTGTGGGGCCGGTCGATGCCGCCGTGCTGCTGGACGATCCGGAAATCGAGGCCCATGCCCGCCGCGCCTCGGTCTTCCTGGACCGGTTCGAGGCGACGCGGGGCGAGGCGGGCTGGAACTCGGTGCTGGAGGATTATCCGCGCAGCGCCGCCTTCATCACCGATGGCGGCGCCTTCATCACCGCCAGCAACCCGGCCGCCTCTGCCGCCTTCGGCCTGCGCGAGGACAGTTCGCTGGCCGATCTGCCCTTTGCGCCCGATGAAATCCAGGACCTGCGCGATGCCATCCTGCGCGCCGTGCAGGGCCGCGAGGACAGNGCGCTCTTGCGCCTGCGCTCGGCCGCCAACGGCAGTCCGGTGATCCTGCGGGTTTCTNNGCCCTGGCGCGCGCGCGGGCGGCCGATGGCCCTGGTCACCTCGACCGAACTGGTCTGGCCCCAGGGATTTGAATCCGTCGTGCAGCAGGCCTTCGGCCTGACCGCCGCCGAAACCGACATCGTGCGCGGCCTGACCCTGGGCCAACAGGTGCGCGAGATCGCCGAAAGCCGTGAACGATCAGCCGAAACCGTGCGCACCCAGCTGAAGGCCGTCCATTCCAAGACCGAGACGCGCAGCCAGCCTGAACTGGTCCGGCTGGTGCTGGGGCTGATGGATGTATCGACCGTCCAGCCCGAATCCGGTGCCGCGCCGCGCGGCGCGCTGGAGCCGCGGCCGTTCCAGGCGCTGACGCTGGCCGACGGGCGCCANCTGGAATGGATCGAATTCGGCGCCCCCGACGGCGCGCCCGTCCTTTACATGCACCTCGACTTCGGCCTGATCCGCTGGCCCGCCCCGGCCGAGACGGCGGCGCGCGCGCTTGGCCTGCGCATCGTGGTGCCGGTGCGCGCGGGCTTCGGCCGGTCCGACCTGCATGCCCGCGGCACCGACCACCTGACCGGCGTCACGCTGGATTATGCCGCGGTGCTGGACCACCTGCGCCTGCGCGACGCCGCCGTCATCGCGCTTGGCGCCGACCTGCGCTTTGCCGCCAACCTGTCGATCCTGCGTCCTGACCTTGTCACCGGCATCCTCGGCTGCGCCGCGCAACTGCCCCTGCAGACCGCCGCGCAATACGAACGCATGGACAAGTGGCAGCGCTTCATCCTGGCCAATGCCCGCTATGCGCCCAAGGTGCTGCCCTTCCTGGTGCANGGTGGCTTTTCCCTGGCCCGCCGCCTGGGGAAAGAGGCGTTCTTCACGCAGGTGAATGGCGGGTCCGCCGCCGACATGGAATGCTTCGCCCGCCCCGACGTCCGCGACGCCATGCTGGAAGGATCAGAGGTCTGCCTGGCGCGCAAGTGGTCGGCCCACGAAGCCTTCACCCGCGAGGCGATCAGCTCGGAGAAGGACTGGAGCGGCGTTCTGCGCAACTGCCGGGTGCCGGTGATGCTGCTTCAGGGCGACCAGGATCCGCAGACCCCGCGCCAGACCATCGAGGAACTGGTGCCGGACTACCCGAACCTGCGGGTGCGCTTCCTGCCCAACACCGGGCAGCTCCTGTTCTTCTCGCAGTGGCGGCTGGTTCTGGCCGAAATTCAGCGCTTTACCACCCGCGATTCAAGAAATCCGCAGCGCATACCCTGATTGGGGTATGCGCGGCAGATCGGCAGACGTAGGGTCAGCGCGTTACCAGGAATGACTTGTAACTAACTGTTCCCGAAAGCCATTTTCCCCAAAGCGGCAGGCACGGCAGGGCGTCCCCCTGCCGTGCTTGTTTCTTGCGACTGCTTCTCATTCCACGCTTTGATGCGGATCAAATGCTGCGGCGAAGAAGCGTGTTAACGGGCGCGTGACAGGAAAGGGACAGAATGATGACAGACAGCCCCGCCGCGGTCGCAGATGCCGCCTCCACACCCGCTTTGGTTGCAAACGGCGCGGCCGTCGCCGAAGCGACGGTCCCTGCCGAGCCGCGCGATGACGATGTCGCCTACCGCGCCATTTTCCGGCTGTGGGCGAAGACAAGATTCGCGAAGCCTTCGAATCGGGGCGCTATCCCTATGCGCGCCCGATGGGCACGAAGGCCTACGAGGCCGAAAAGCTGAAACTCCAGGCCGAACTGCTGAAGGTGCAGATCTGGGCGCAGGAGACCGGGCAGAAGTTCGTCATCCTGATGGAAGGCCGCGATGCCGCTTAAAGGGGCGGCACCATCAAGCGCTTCATGGAACATCTGAACCCGCGCTATGCCCGCACCGTGGCGCTGACCAAGCCATCCGACGTCGAAAAGGGCCAGTGGTTCTTCCAGCGCTATATCGCGCATCTGCCCACCGCGGGCGAAATGGTGTTCTACGACCGCTCCTGGTACAACCGCGCCGGGGTGGAACGGGTGATGGGCTTCTGCTCGCCCGCCGAATACCTGGAATTCATGCGCCAGGCGCCGGAATTCGAACGCATGCTCGCCCGCTCTGGCATCCGGCTTTACAAATACTGGTTCTCGGTCAGCCGCGACGAACAGCGCCGCCGGTTCCTGGCGCGCGAAACCGATCCGCTGAAGATGTGGAAGCTTTCCCCCATCGACAAGGCCAGCCTCGACAAGTGGGACGACTACACCGAGGCCAAGGAAGCGATGTTCTTCTACACCGACACCGCCGACGCCCCCTGGGTCATCGTCAAGTCGAACGACAAGAAGCGCGCGCGCCTGAACTGCATGAAGCATTTCCTGGCCTCGGTCGATTATCCCAACAAGAACTGGGAGGTCATCGGCAAGCCCGACCCGCTGATCGTGGGCCGCGCCAGCCAGGTGCTGACCGGGGCAGGGCATATCCTCGACACGGCGATGCACCCGGCCACGCGCATCGGCTGATCTGCGGGCTTGCGGCTGGCGCCCCAGGGTGCCAGCCTGCCCATGGAGGTGCCGCCCATGTGGAACCAGCGCTATGCCGAACCGGGCTTCCTGTTCGGCACCGAACCTGCCGATTTCCTGAAACGCCACGCCGCCGTGCTGCCCGATGGGGCAGGGGTACTGGCCGTCGCCGATGGCGAGGGGCGGAATTCCGTCTACCTCGCGGGCCTCGGCCACCGCGTCACCGCGATGGAATCCTCGCCCGTGGCGCTGGCCAAGGCAGCCGATCTGGCGGCTGCCCGCGGCGTCAGCGTTGACCGGCAGCAGGGGGACATCTTCGCCTGGGACTGGGCACCGGAGGCCTTTGATGCCGTCGTGGCCATCTTCATCCAGTTTGCCGCGCCCCCGCAGCGCAAGCTGATCCATCAGGGCATCGCCCGCACCCTGCGCCCCGGCGGGCTGCTTCTGATGCACGGCTATGCGCCGCGGCAGGTGGGCTATGGCACGGGCGGGCCGCCCTCGGCCGCAAACATGTATGAGCTGCCGCTTCTGGCGGCGGATTTCCCCGGATGGCAAGTGCTGCATCAGGCGGATTACGATGCCGACCTGGCCGAAGGCAGCCGCCATGTCGGACGTTCGGCGCTGATCGACTTCATCGCCCGCAAGCCCGGCTGACCGCCGCAGCGCGGCGCGGAACGGGCCTTGCTGTTCCCAATCTGCCCGGTTATGCGAAGACATGATCAAATCGCAGGCACTGACCGCCCACGCGCGCGCGACGCTCGTGCTGGGCCTNCCCTTCATCGGCAGCCATCTGGCGCAGATGGCACTCCATGTCACCGACACGGTGATCATGGGCTGGTACGGGGTGTCCGCGCTGGCCGCCGTGGTGCTGGGCACCACCATGTTCTTCGTCATCTTCATCCTTGGCGCCTTTGCCCAGGCCGTGATGCCGCTGGTCGCCGCCGCCCGCGGCAGCGGTGACGAAACCCGCATCCGCCGCGACACCCGCATGGGGCTGTGGCTGTCGATCCTGTACGGCGTGCTGGTGTATCCGGTCTTCTGGTTCTCCGGTCCCCTGCTGCTGGCCCTTGGCCAGAAGCCGGAAATTGCCGCCCTCGGCCAGGATTTCCTGCGCATCGCGGGCCTTGGCATGGTGNNTACCCTGATGATCATGGCGCTGAAGAGCTTCCTCGCCGCGCTGGAGCGCACCCAGGTCGTGCTGTGGAGCACGCTTGCTNNTGGCGTTCTGGTCAACGGCATCCTGTGCTGGGCGCTGGTCTTCGGCCGCTTCGGCCTGCCAGAACTGGGCGTGCAGGGTGCCGCCATTGCCTCGGTCTCGGTGCAGATGCTGAACATGGGGGTTCTGGCGGTCTATGCTGCCGTCCAGCGCGACCTGCGTCACCTGCACCTCTTCGCCCGCTTCTGGCGCNNGCCGACCCATGCGGCGCTGAAGGCGGTGTTCCGCCTTGGCTGGCCTATCGGCGTGACCGGCCTGGCCGAAAGCGGCCTGTTCTCGGCCACTTCGGTGATGATGGGCTGGATCGGTACGGTGCAACTCGCCGCCCACGGCATCGCCATGGAGGCCGCGGCTCTGGCCTTCATGCTGCACCTCGGGCTCTCNAATGCCGCCACCGTGCGCCTCGGCCAGGCCGAAGGCGCGGGCGACGCGCAAGGGTTGCGCGACGGCGCCAAGGCGGCGCTTCTGCTGTCCGGGCTGATTGCCGCCGTGGTGATCTTTGTCTTCCTCACCTGGCCCGAGCCAATCATCAGCCTGTTCACCGACCGCTCGAAACCCGAAAGCGGCGAGATCATCGCCTATGGCACGATGCTTCTGGCCATGGCGGCGCTGTTCCAGCTGGGCGATGCCATGCAGGTCATGGCGCTTGGCTTCCTGCGCGCCCTGCAGGACACCAAGGTGCCGATGATCCTGGCCGCCATCAGCTATTGGGTGATCGGCATTCCCGCCGGTTACATCCTGGCCTTCCCGATGGGATTGGGCGGGGTGGGCCTGTGGCTGGGGTTGGTCACTGGTCTTGCCGCCGCGTCCATCAGCCTGATGCTGCGCTTCTGGATGCGCGCGCCGCGCCCGGCTGCCACGGCCCTCAGCCCGGCCTAGGCGCCACCTGCGCCTTGCTGCGCCTGGGTTTCTTCCAGCGCCGGTGCGTCCAGAGCCACTGGTCGGGGTGAAGCCGGACCTGCGCGGCGAGGCTGTCGTTCAGAGCCTGGGTCATGTCTTCAGGCGAACCGGCGGGGATAGGGGCTTCGAAGATCAGGTCGAAATCCAGCCCGTTGGCCTGGCGGATGCCGTAGGTCGGCACCACCAGCGCGTCATAGCGCAGCGCCAGTTCGGCGGCGGACAGCGCGGTCAGGGCCGGGTGGCCCATGAAATCCAGTTCGACCCCGGCGCGCATGTACTGGTCGATGACGATGCCCAGCATCCNCCNCGACCGCAGGAATCGCACCATGTCGCCCAGACCCTNGCCACCGCGCGGGAACAGCGGTTTGCCGATGCGGCTGATGGCCTGGACGTAATGGTCGTTGAAATAGGCGTTGTTCATCGGCCGGTAGAGGCCGCCGACGCGGTAGCCGCGCCCCAGAAGGGCGGCGCGGGCGGCGTCGTAATTGCCGATATGGCCGGTGACCAGCAGCACCGGGCGGTGGCNTTCATGGGCGGTCTCCAGCGCGGCGACCCCGTCGCCGGTCATGGTGGCGCGGGCGGCGCGGGTGGCGAATTCGGCGCCGGAGTAAAGCTCGATCAACGTGCGGCCCAGATTGTCGGGCACGCGGCGCTGCATGGCGCGCAGATCGGCTTCGGGCAGGTCGGGCATGATCAGTGCCAGGTTCTGGCGGATGCGCCCGCGGTAGTTTACGATGGGGGCCAGCACATGCGCCATCAGCCNAGTAGCCAGGGGCACGCGCCGGTCGTAGCGCACGCGCATCAGGCACCAGAGCAGCGCCCGGACCGCCCTGTCCGACAGCCAGTCGGCCGCGCGTTGCAGCGCCTTGTCCCGCTTGGCCATCCTTCCCGCCCGTCTGCCCCTTTGCGCGGCTTATAGCAGAGGTTGCCCCCTCACAAGGTGAGGCACCGGGTGACAGGCGGGCGCGGGCGTGCCAGAAAGACCGGGAGAGTTGTGGAGGTTGTCCATGGTCCTGATTCCGTTCTGCCGCATCCGGATTGCCGGGGCACAGCCGGAATGAGCGGCCGCCGCAGCCTGTATCCGCCGATCGAGCCCTATCGCAGCGGCCGCCTGCGCGTCTCGGCCCTGCACGAGATCGCTTGGGCGGAAAGCGGCAACCCTGACGGCAAGCTGGCGCTGGTGCTGCATGGCGGGCCGGGCGGNGGAACCTCGCCCTTCCTGCGGCAGGGACATGATCCGGCGCGTTATCGCATCGTGACCTTCGACCAGCGCGGGTGCGGCCTGTCCACGCCGCATGCGGAACTGGCCGAGAACACGACCTGGGACCTGGTGGCCGATATCGAGCGGCTGCGGGTGCATCTGGGCATCGAGCGCTGGCAGGTGGTGGGCGGGTCCTGGGGCTCGACTCTGGCGTTGGCCTATGCGGTGACGCATCCCGACCGGGTGACGGAACTGGTGCTGCGCGGGCTGTTCACCATCCGCAAGGCCGAGATCGACTGGTTCTACCAGCACGGCGCCAGCATGATCTATCCTGACCGCTGGCAGGACTATCTGGCACCCATCCCCGAGGCCGAGCGCGGCGATCTGGTGGCGGCCTATCACCGGCGGCTGACGGGGAACGATCCCGAAGCCCGCCGTCTGGCCGCCCGCGCCTGGAGCGTGTGGGAGGGCGCGACGCTGTCGCTTCTGCCGGTGCCGGACCGCGAAGACGCCTTCGGCGAGGATGACTTCGCCGATGCCATGGCGCAGATCGAGTGCCACTACTTNCGTGAACCGGGGTTCTTCCCGAAGGATGGCTGGCTGATCGAAGAGGCCCGCAAGCTGCGTCACCTGCCTGTTACAATGATTCATGGCCGGTATGACGTTGTGACACCTCTGGACACGGCGCATCTTTTGCAGCAGGCCATGCCGGATGCGGAACTTTTGATCATATCGGATGCCGGGCACTGGGGAATGGAGCCGGGCATCCAGGACGCGATGGTCCGCACGACAGACCGATACGCGGAAGGGGCCTGAGCCCGCCGCACCCGCTGCCTCGGGCGGGGTGACCAGATCAGGGCCTGCCGGGAAGTGCCCGACGAAGGGAGTAGACAGACGATGACCATGAGCTTCAAGTCGCTGCTTTTGTGCAGCGCCCTTGTGCTGGTAAGCAATGCGGCCTTTGCCGCGGGCACGCTGAACCGCGGCAACACGGGCGATCCGGAATCGCTGGACCCGCACAAGACCTCGACCGTGCAGGAAGCCAACATCCTGCGCGACCTGTTCGAAGGCCTGGTGGCGCATGACGCCAATGCCAACATCATGCCGGGCGCGGCCGAAAGCTGGACCGTGTCGGAAGACGGCAAGACCTACACGTTCAAGCTGCGCGCCGACGGCAAGTGGTCGGATGGCACGCCGGTGACGGCGGAAGACTTCGTGTTCTCGCTGCGCCGCGTGGTGTCGCCCGAGACCGCCGCCGAATATGCCTACATGCTGGCCCCCATCGTGAACGCCGAGGCGATCACCGCGGGCGAGAAGAAGCCCGAAGAGCTGGGCGTGAAGGCCGTCGACGCCACCACGCTGGAAGTCACGCTGAACGCCGTGACGCCCTATTTCCTGGAAATGCTGACGCACCAGGCGACCTATGCGGTGTCGAAGGCCAATGTCGAGAAATTCGGCGCCGACTTCACCAAGCCGGGCAACCTGGTTTCCAACGGCGCCTTCACGCTGACCTCCTTCGTGCCGAGCGACAAGATCGTGCTGACGAAGAACCCGCTGTTCCATGATGCGGCCAATGTCAGCCTGGATGCGATCAACTACATCCCGACCGAGGACCGGTCCGCCGCCATCAAGCGCTTCGAGGCGGGCGAGCTGGACATGAACGACGACTTCCCCACCGAACAGCTGACCGACATGAAGGCCAAGTTCGGCGATCAGGTGAAGATCGGCCCGTATCTGGGCACCTATTACTACGCCTTCAAGACCGACAAGGCGCCGTGGGACAACGTGGAACTGCGCAACGCCGTGTCCATGGCGATCGACCGCGACTACCTGGCCAGCGAAGTGTGGCAGAACACCATGCTGCCCGGCTATTCCTTCGTGCCGCCGGGCATCGACGGTTTCACCGCGCAGGCGCCGGAATGGGCTTCGCTGCCGCAGATCGACCGCGAGGACAAGGCGGCCGAGGTTCTGGCCAAGCTGGGCTATGGCCCGGACAATCCGCTGAAGATGGAAATCCGCTTCAACACCTCGGAAAACCACAACAACACCGCCGTGGCGATCCAGGAACAGCTGAAGCCCCTGGGGATCGAGGTCACGCTTCTGAACACCGACGCCTCGACGCACTATGCCTATCTGGAACAGCACGGCGACATGGACATCGCGCGCGTAAGCTGGATCGCCGACTACAAGGACCCGGAAAACTTCCTGGCGCTGTGCAAGACCGGTGCTTANAGCAACAACTATGCCGTCTATTCGAATGCCGAATATGACGCGCTTCTGGCCGAGGCCGCGGCACCNGCCGACCAGGCCGCGCGCTTCAAGCTGCTGGAGCAGGCCGAAGCCATCGGCGTGGCCCGCGACCAGTGCATCGTGCCGCTGATGTTCTACAGCTTCCATTCCATCGTGTCCGACAAGGTCAAGGGCTGGGAGCCGAACGTGATGGACATTCACCCGACCCGCTTCATGTCCAAGGACTGATGCGCGTCTGACCTTCGGCCGCCTCTTGCCCGGCAGGGCAGGGGGCGGCCTTTCCTTTTCCCGAACGCCCCGGAGCCCGCCCATGCTGCGCTTCGTCCTCAAGCGGTTCCTGACCGCGATCCCGACGCTGTTCCTGATCGTTACGATCAGTTTCTTCCTGATGCGCGTGGCCCCCGGTGGCCCGTTCGCGCAGGAAAAGCCGCTGAATCCTGTGGTCAAGGCCAACCTGGAACGGCTGTACCAGCTGGACCTGCCGCTTTGGCAGCAATACCTGAATTACCTGAAGGGCCTGTTGCGCCTGGATTTCGGCCCGTCCTTCACCCGGCCCGAGTTCACCGTGGCCGAGCTGTTTTCGACCGGCCTGCCGATCTCGATCCAGCTGGGCGCCACCGCGCTGGCGCTGGCGCTGGTGATCGGCTCGGCCCTNGGGGTTCTGGCGGCCCTGCGCCAGAACAAGTTTACCGATTATGCCGTGATCACGCTGGCTACCGCNTTAAGCACCATCCCGAACTTTGTCGTGGCGCCGGTGTTCCAGCTGGTCTTCGCGCTGTCACTGGGCTGGTTTCCCGTGGGCGGCTGGAACGATGGCGCCTGGCTGAACAAGGTCGGCCCGATCCTGGTGCTGACCCTGCCGCAGCTGGCCGTGGTGGCCCGACTGATGCGCGGCTCGATGATCGAGGCGATGCGGTCGCACCATATCCGCACCGCGCGGGCCATGGGGCTTTCGGACTGGTCCATCGTGGTGCGCCATGCCATGCGCGGCGCGCTGATGCCGATCCTGAGTTACGCGGGCCCCGCGGCTGCGGCGCTGCTGACGGGCTCGATCATCGTGGAAACCGTGTTCGGCATCCCCGGCATCGGCCGCTACTTCGTCGATGCGGCGCTGGCGCGCGACTACACCATCGTGATGGGCACCGTGATCGTGGTCGCCATCTTCACCATCCTTTTCAACCTGATCGTCGGCGCTCGTCGCGCGCGATGACTGACACCACCACCCTTCCTGCCGCCGCCAGCGGACGGTCGCTTTGGGCCGATGCCTGGGCGCGGCTGCGTGCCAACAAGGCCGCGATGATCGGCTATCTGGTGCTGATGGCCGTGCTGTGCGTCTTCGGGCCGCTGTTCACGCCCAACGACTTCACCACCATCAACCAGGATTACACCCGCGTTCCACCGCGGCTGTCGGCCTATCCCACGCCCGACATGATCCAGCCCTCGCTGGAGGATGCGGTGAAGAAGGGACTGGAGCTGGCCAGCTGGGAGCAGGACGGCGCGGTGATCACGCTGGACGTCACCTCGAAGCGGGCGATCGACGAGCGTGTCGTGCGCTATATCGACCGGTCCGACATGTTCGAGGGCACCCAGGTCGTCGAGATGGGGCCGGACGGTCTGTCGGCCACCATGACCACCGGGGTGCAGCAGAAGTTCTTCTTCTTCGGCACCGACAATACCGGCCGCGACCTGCTGACCCGGACGCTGGTGGCGGGGCGGGTGTCGCTGACCATCGGCCTCTTGGTTAGCATCGTCGCCGTGGTGATCGGCGTGCTCTACGGTGCGGCGGCGGGTTTCATCGGCGGCAAGACCGACGAGGCGATGATGCGGGTGGTCGATATCCTTTATTCGCTTCCCTTCATCTTCTTCGTGATCATGCTGGTGGTGTTTTTCGGGCGGAACTTCATCCTGATGTTCCTGGCCGTGGGCGCGGTCATGTGGCTGGACATGGCGCAGATCGTGCGCGGCCAGGCGCTGGCGCTGAAACGGATGGAATTCGTGCAGGCGGCCGAGGCGATGGGCGTGGGCAAGTGGGGCATCCTGATGCGCCACATCGTGCCGAACCTGCTGGGTCCGGTGGTGATCTACATGACGCTCTTGGTGCCGCAGGTGATCATCCTGGAAAGCTTCCTGTCCTACCTGGGCCTTGGCGTGCAGGAGCCGATGTCGTCCTGNGGGGTGTTGATCAGCCAGGGTGCCAAGAACATGCCAGCGGCGAACTGGCTGCTGTTCTTCCCCGCCTTCTTCCTGATCTCGACGCTGTTTGCCCTGAACTTCCTGGGCGACGGCCTGCGCGACGCGCTTGATCCGAAGGACCGCTGACATGAGTGAGCCAATCCTTTCCATCCGCGACCTGCGCGTCACCTTCGACACCATCGACGGCCCGTCCGAGGCGGTGAAAGGCATCGCGCTGGACATCCGCCCCGGCGAGACGCTGGCGGTGGTGGGCGAAAGCGGCTCAGGCAAGAGCCAGACCATGATGGCGGTGATGGGGCTGCTGGCCACCAACGGCCATGCCACCGGCACGGCCAGCTATCGCGGCCAGAACCTGCTGACCCTGTCCAAGGCCGAACTGAACAAGGTGCGCGGCGCCAAGATCACCATGATCTTCCAGGAGCCTATGACCTCGCTGGACCCGCTGTACACCGTGGGCAACCAGTTGGTCGAGCCGATCATGCGCCACCGCTTACTGTCGGCAGCCGAGGCGCACAAGCGCGCGGTCGAGATGCTGGAACTGGTGAAGCTGCCGGAACCCGAACGCCGCATGAAGGCCTATCCGCATGAATTGTCGGGCGGGCAGCGCCAGCGCGTGATGATCGCCATGGCGCTGGCCAACGAGCCGGACATCCTGATTGCCGACGAGCCGACGACGGCGCTGGATGTGACGATCCAGGCGGAGATTCTGGAACTGATGGCGGGGCTGCAGAAGCGTCTGGGCATGGCGATGATCTTCATCACCCATGACCTGAACGTGGTGCGCCGCATCGCCACCCGCGTGGCGGTGATGCGTCACGGGGAAGTGGTGGAAGAGGCGGCGACGGCCGAAATCTTCGCCAACCCCAGGGCCGACTATACGCGCGAGCTGATCCATGCCGAACCCGAGGGCCGCAAGGCGCCGGTCGCTGCTTACGCGCCGGTGGTGCTGTCGGGCACCGGCATCTCGGTCGATTTCGACCTGGGCGGCGGGTTCCTGGGCTTCGGGTCCAGGACCTTCCGCGCCGTCGACCGGGTCTCGGTGACGCTGCACCAGGGCCAGACCATCGGCATCGTGGGCGAAAGCGGCTCGGGCAAGTCGACGCTGGCGCGCGCCCTCCTCAGGCTTCTGCCTTCGTCGGGGCCGATCCGGCTGGAGGGGCGCGACATCACCGGCTTCGATGTCGGCCAGATGCGNCCCCTGCGCCGCGAGGTGCAGATCGTGATGCAGGACCCGTTCGGTTCGCTCAGCCCGCGGATGAACGTGGGCCAGATCATCACCGANGGGCTTCTGGTCCATGAACCCGGCATCAGCACCGCCGAACGCGACCGCCGCGCCGCGCAGGCGATGGTGGAGGTCGGTCTGGACCCCGCCCTGCGCAACCGCTATCCGCATGAATTCTCGGGCGGCCAGCGCCAGCGCATCGCCATTGCCCGCGCCATCATCCTGAAACCCAAGGTGGTGGTGCTGGACGAGCCGACCTCGGCGCTGGACCGGCAGGTGCAGAAGCAGATCGTGGAATTGCTGCGCGAATTGCAGCGGGTGCATGGCCTGAGCTATCTGTTCATCAGCCATGACCTGGCGGTGGTGCGGGCCATGGCCGACCACATCCTGGTGATGAAGGACGGCAAGCTGGTGGAAGAGGGCAGTCCCGACGCGGTGATGGACGCCCCGCGCGAGGACTACACCCGCCGCCTGATGGCTGCAGCCTTTGCGTAGGATGGGCAGTATTGCCCATCCTACCGGCGATCACCGTCGTTCCGCACCCGGTTGCATCCCGTACTTCTTTGCCCATATGCGCCCCGGTTCATCCCGGCATTGGAAGGAGCGGCATATGGCACCCAAATTTGGCACGAGCGGTCTGCGTGGTCTGGTCACCGAGCTGACGCCTGATCTGGTCGCCGACCATGTGCAAGCCTTCATCGCCGCCTGCCCGAACGGCGGTGCCGTCCACATCGGCTGGGACCTGCGCCCCTCGTCGCCTGATATCGCCGCCGTGGTGGCCGGTGCAGTGCGCGCGGCGGGGCTTGAGGCCATTGGGGCGGGGCTGGTGCCGACCCCGGCGCTGGCGCTGTCGTCCATGTCGGCGGGCCATGCCGCGGTGATGATCACCGGCAGCCATATCCCGGCCGATCGCAACGGGCTGAAATTCTATGTGCCCTCGGGCGAGATCGCCAAAAGTGACGAGACGGCGATCCTGGCCAATCTGGGGCGCGGTGCGGGGCAGGGCGTGGCCGTCGATCCCGGCTCCGACGCCGCGGTGCTGGTGGCCTATGCCCGCCGCTATGCCGATGCCTTCGGGTCTTCGGCCCTGAAGGGCCTGAAGATCGGGGTCTATGAGCATTCCACCGTCGCCCGCGACGTGATGCACCAGGTGCTGCGCGCCCTGGGTGCCGAGACGGTGGCCATCGAGCGGTCGGAGACCTTCATCCCGGTGGATACCGAGGCCGTGGAACCCGAAGTCCGCGCCGCGCTGCCGGTCTGGGCCAGGGCGCATGGGCTGGATGCCGTGGTCTCGACCGATGGCGATGCCGACCGGCCCTTGGTGGCCGATGCCGCGGGCCGCGTGGTGCCGGGCGATGTGCTGGGGCCGCTGACGGCGCGCTATCTGGGGGCGGCGCAGATCGTCACGCCGGTGTCGTCCAATACGCTGGTGGACCAGATGGGGTTCGCCGTCAGCCGCACGAAGATCGGCTCGCCCTTCGTCATCGCCGGGATGGAGGCGATCCTTGCCGCCGATCCGGCGGCCAAGGTCGTGGGGTACGAGGCGAATGGCGGCTTCCTTCTGGGCTTCACCGCACAGCTTCCCGCCGGGCCGCTGGCGCCNCTGATGACGCGCGACTGCCTCTTGCCGATCCTTGCGCCCCTGGCGGCGGCGAAAGCCGCGGGCAAGCCGCTGGCCGATCTGGTGGCCGCTTTGCCGCCGCGCTTTACCGCCGCCGACCGGGTGGTGGGCATCCCGACCGAGGCCTCCGCGCCGTTCCTGAAGGCGCTGATCGCCGATGCCGCCGCCCGCGCCGCCTTCTTCGACGACATGGGGGCCGAGGCGGGCACCGACCTGACCGACGGGCTGCGCGTGACATTTGCCAGCGGAGAGGTGCTGCACCTGCGCCCCTCGGGCAACGCGCCCGAGTTCCGCTGCTATGCCGAGGCCGACAGCGCCGCCCGCGCCGAGGCGCTGCTGGCGCGATACCTGGGCAGGTTGGCGAAACAGCTTGGCGGCTGATCGGGGCTGACGGCGGGCCGCAGCCCGGCTAGCGTGACGAAAAGCGGAGGACATCATGCCCGGACTGCACAAACATATCGACCCCGAGGGGCTTGAGGAATTCTCGGTCGTCTTCACCGACCGCTCGCTGAACCACATGTCAGCGCGGTTCCAGCAGGTGATGCGGGATGTCTCTTCCACGCTGAAAGAGGTCTATGGCGGTTCTGCCGTGGCGCTGGTNCCCGGGGGCGGCACCTATGCGATGGAGGCCGTGGCGCGGCAGTTCGGGCGCGGCACGGCACTGATCGTGCGGAACGGCTGGTTCAGCTATCGCTGGACGCAGATTTTCGAGGCCGGGGGCTTTGCGGCGGAAACTCATGTGGCGATGGCCCGCCCTGCAAGCAANCACCCGCGCGCGCCCTATGCGCCGCCGCCCATCGACGAGGTGGTGGCGAAAATCCGCGAGGTAAAGCCGGATGCTGTCTTCGCCCCGCATGTGGAAACCTCGTCCGGCATCATCCTGCCCGACGACTACATCGCCGCGCTGGCTGCGGCTGCGCATGAGGTCGGCGCGCTGATGGTGCTGGACTGCATAGCCAGCGGCTGCATCTGGGTGGACATGGGCACCACCGGTGTGGATGTGCTGATCTCGGCGCCGCAGAAGGGCTGGTCGGCCTCGCCCGCCGCNGGCATCGTGGTGATGTCGCCGCGCGCCGAGGACCGGCTGGCGGCGACCGCTTCCAACAGCTTTGCGCTGGACCTGAAGAAGTGGCGGGCGATCATGGCGGCCTATGAAGGCGGCGGCCACGCCTATCACGCCACCATGCCGACCGACGCCATCCTCGGCTTCCGCGACGCCATGCTGGAGACGAAGGCCATGGGCTTCGAGGCCGCCAAGGCCGCGCAGTGGGAGCTGGGCCGCGCGGTGCGGGCCGAACTTGCCCGCCGGGGCATCGCCTCGGTCGCCGCCGAAGGTTTCCAGGCGCCGGGCGTGGTTGTCAGCTACACCGACGACCCCGACATCCAGACCGGCGCGAAGTTCCGCGCCCAGGGCGTGCAGATCGCCGCCGGCGTGCCGTTGCAGGTGGGCGAGGGGGCCGAATTCCGCACCTTCCGCCTGGGCCTGTTCGGGCTGGACAAGCTGAAGGATGTGCCCGGCACCCTGGCGCGGCTTACCCGCGCGCTGGACGCGGCGCTCTGACGTTTCCCCGGTTGCGGTAGGCCGATCAACCCGCTATAGACCGCCGCACGCACCCGTAGCTCAGCTGGATAGAGCGTTGCCCTCCGAAGGCAAAGGCCACACGTTCGAATCGTGTCGGGTGCGCCAGCCCATCACAGACGGGATGCAGTCCGGTACCAGGCCAGGCCGTTGCCTCACGTCCCGGGACTGGCCGATCTGACTCCGTCTGCGCCATGGTGTGAGCCCGGCCCGGCTTTGCCCCCAGAACCCGCCTTGCAAGCCTTTCGCCCCCGCTAGATTACGGCGCAGCGTCTGCAGAGGAGCGCATCGTGTTTTACGGATTTCCCCAGACCGGTAGGCGTACTGCTTGTCGGCGTGGTTGCCGGGCTTTTGCTGACCTCGGCCATCGCGCGGGCCGAGGTGTCGCAACAGGTCGTNCGCTCGCTTGGCGCGCCGTCCAGGATCGAGACCGGGTTCGGCGCGCTGGACTTCACCGATGGCGTGCCCTCGGTCGAGACGGCGCAGAAGACCTATGACATGCTGGATTTCACCCAGGCGCTGTCGGCCTATAACAACAGCTTCCGCGGCGCCTCGGCCCTGGCCCTTGTGAAGGGGTTCGAAAGCATCGGCGCNCACCCCGGCGACGTGGTGATCTTCGAGAAGTTCATGGATTCCAATTCGCTGTTCCTGACGGCGAACGCGGATACCGTCTATTACCTGACGGGCCTGGACCTCAGCAAAGGCCCCATCGTCGTGGAACAGCCGCCGGGCGCGGTCGGCACCATCAACGACATGTGGTTTTCCTGGGTGATCGACATCGGCGGGCCGGGGCCGGACCGGGGCCTGGGCGGCAAGTACCTGATCGTGGGTCCCGATTACGACGGCCCGCTGCCCGAGGGCGGCTATTTCATCGCCCATGCCAAGACCAACTTCGCGCTTTATGCGGCGCGGGCCTATCTGGTGGACGGAAAGCCGGAACCGGCGGTCGAAAACATCAAGAAGACCATGAAGGTCTATCCCTATGTGCCGGGGTCCTTCGGCAGCTCGATCGCGCAGGCGCTGGACGGCACGGTGAAGATCGCGGGCGAGCCGAAGCTGCCCGAGATGAAGTTCATCGACGGGTCGGGGATGAAGTTCAACACCGTCCCGCCGAGCGACTTCGGCTTCTGGGAGATGATCAACGAAAACGTCCAGATGCAGTAGGCCACCAGCTATGACGTGGAACTGGCGGGCGAGTTGGCGGCCGTGGGGATCGTTCATGGCAAGCCCTTCGCCCCGGACGAGCGGATGAAGAAGATCCTGACCGAGGCCGCGGCCTTCGGGAACGCGACGGGGCGCGCGCTGAACTGGCGCTATGCCATGAAGCACCCCGACTGGGCTTACTATGAGGGGTCGCAGTGGGGCACGATGCTGTGGGAAGGCGGCGCGAATTTCGAGACGCCGCCGCCCTTGTTCGAAGACGGCATGTTCAAGCCGCTGCCCCCGACCGGCGCCCGCACGCTGGATAGCCGCACCGCCTTCTACTACGGCTACACGCTGGATTCGCCGGGCATGATCATGCGCATCCCCGGCGTGGGGTCGCAGTATCTGATGAGCTTTGCCGATGCCTCGGGCGCGCAGTTCGACGGCGCCAAGACCTACAAGGTGGTGCTGCCGCCCAAGGTGTTANNAGCCGAAGCCTTCTGGTCGCTGACGCTGTACGACAACCAGACCCGCTCGATGCTGCAGACGCCGCAGATGTACCCGCGCGTAAACGCNCAGGCCTATCCCTCGCCNGCCGCCGAAGCGGCGGCGGATGGCACGACGACGATCTGGTTCTCGCCCGAACAGCCGGACGGTGTGGCGCGCGGCAACTGGATCCAGACCGACCCCAAGAAGGGCTGGTTCACCATCCTGCGCCTCTACAGCCCGCTGCCCACGTTCTTCGACAAGAGCTGGCGCATCGGCGAGATCGAAGAGGTCAAGTAACCTTGACCGGCGAGGCGCCGGAGCCACGGGCTCCGGCGCTTGCGCCTCATGGCGTCAGCGCGCCGATCCCGGTCAGGACGATGCGCTTCACGCTATCCTTCGCCTCGGCCCATTGCTTCGACGACAGCGGCTTGCCGCCATTCAGCGTCTCGATCTGGTGGCCGAAGTCGGCATAATGCTGGGTGGTGGCCCACAGCATGTACAACAGGTGCCGTGGGTCCACAGGGGCCANTCTGCCCTCGTCGATCCAGCGCTGGATCACCTTCACCCGGCCCTCGGTCCAGTCGCGCAAGGTCGTTTCCAGGTAATCCTGGATCACCGGCGCGCCATGCATCACCTCGGACGCCCAGACCTTGGACCCGTGCGGGTGGCGGCGCGAAATCTCCATCTTTGCGTCGATATAGGCGCCGATGCCTTCCACAGGGCCGGNGGCATTGTCCATCGCCTCGGCCGCCTGCAACCAGATCTCGAAGATGTTGCCCACCACGCGGCGGTACAGGTCTTCCTTGGTCGGGAAGTAATACAAGAGGTTGGCCTTGGGCAGCCCCGCCATGTCGGCAATCAGCTGGATGGTGGCGCCGCCAAACCCGGCCTCGGCAAAGACCTTCTCCGCCGCTTCCAGGATCAGACGCTCATTCTCGCGCCGGATATCCGTGCGTCTGGCCTGCTTGGTGCGGGAAAATCGGGCAGCTTCGGTCATGCGGGCGCGACGGATGGTCCTGTGATTTTCGTTGACCGGTTGGTCAGGTTGTGGTGCCGTATGACTTGACCATATGGTCAGGAAGCGAGTCGCCGCAAGGGCCCGCCAGAGGCCCGGCCAAGGGAGATGAAAATGTCCGCACCCGGAGAAAACCTCCGCATCAATCCCGCGCGCCTGTGGGACAGCCTGATGGAGATGGCCAAGATCGGCCCCGGCGTTGCAGGCGGCTGCAACCGCCAGACCCTGACCGATGCCGATGCCGAGGGCCGCGCGCTGTTCAAGTCCTGGTGCGAGGCTGCGGGCATGACCCTGGGCGTGGACCAGATGGGCACGATGTTCGCCACGCGCCCCGGCACCGACCCGGATGCGCTGCCGGTCTACATGGGCAGCCACCTCGACACCCAGCCGACGGGCGGCAAGTACGACGGNGTGCTTGGGGTCCTGGGCGCGCTGGAAGTGGTGCGCACGATGAACGATATGGGCATCCGCACCAGACACCCGATCGTGGTGACGAACTGGACCAACGAGGAGGGCGCGCGTTTTGCGTAAGCCATGCTGGCAAGCGGTGTGTTCGCGGGCATCCATACCATGGACTACGCCTATGGCCGCACCGACCTGGACGGCAAGACCTTCGGCGAGGAGCTGAAGCGCATCGGCTGGGTCGGCGACGAGAAGGTCGGCGCCCGCAAGATGCATGCGATGTTCGAACTGCACATCGAACAGGGCCCGATCCTGGAAGCCGAGGGCAAGGAGATTGGCGTCGTCACGCATGGCCAGGGCCTGTGGTGGCTGGAAATCACCCTGACCGGCAAGGACGCCCATACCGGTTCGACGCCCATGCACATGCGGGTGAACGCGGGCCTCGGCATGGCGCGCATCACCGAGCGGGTCCACCAGATCGCCATGAGCCACCTGCCCGATGCGGTAGGGGCGGTGGGTCAGGTGAAGGTCTTCCCGAACTCGCGCAACGTGATCCCCGGCAAGGTGATCTTCACGGTGGATATCCGCTCGCCCCATCAGGCGAAGCTGGATGCCATGAAGGCCGAGGTCATCCGCCACGCCCATGCCGTGGCGGCGGAGCTGGGGCTGGGCTGTGCAATCGAGGAGGTCGGCCATTTCGACCCGGTGGCGTTTGATCCCGCGCTGGTGAAGGTCGTGCGCGGCGCGGCCGAGAAGTTGGGCTACTCCCACATGAACATCGTCAGCGGCGCTTACCACGACGCCTGCTGGGTCAGCCGCGTGGCCCCCACCGTGATGATCATGTGCCCCTGCGTGGATGGCCTCAGCCACAACGAGGCCGAGGAGATTTCACCGGAATGGGCGGCGGCGGGGACGGACGTGCTGCTGCATGCCGTGCTTGAGGTGGCGGGGGTGGTGGAGTGAGCCTGCGGCTCTCTCGCCCCGGCGAAGGCCGGGGCCTCGGTGCATTGCGCGCCGCGCCTCTTTGATCGAGGCCCCGGCCTTCGCCGGGGCGAGTGGACTCTGCCGCGCAAGGATTTACCCGGCCTTAACCCTGTTGCGCCCACCCTGCGGCATGGCGCATTTCGTCTACATCATGGCCTCCCGTCCCTGCGGTGCGATCTACATCGGCTCGACGCACGATCTTCGCGCGCGGGTGGAGCAACACCGCTCTGGCCTGCCCGGCACCCATACCGACCGCTACAACATCCGCCGCCTTGTCTGGTTCGAGGAACACCCCGACTTCGCCTCGGCTTTCCAGCGCGAGCGGCGGATGAAGGAATGGCAGCGCGCCTGGAAGGTCCGGCTGATCGTCTCGGTCAATCCGGAGTGGCGGGATGTAACGGCGGATATTCCGTTCTGAGCCTCGCCCCGGCGCAGGCCGGGGCCTCGATCAACCGGGCGGAGCGCTTTGAGCCGCGAGGCCCCGGCCTGCGCCGGGGCGAGGGTGAGTGGGTTGTAGCAGGCGAACCTGACCAACAGCTTGAGGAAGTTGAGGGGTGACGGAATGAGTTTCTGGAGAACCTCGAACCGAATTCCCGCGACGGGGAATCTGATCTTCGCGTTCGCAGCTATCGCGCTTCCTGCAAATGCCGACACGCGGCTCATTTGTGAAAACCCAGGGCGGGAATACCTCGTGGTCTATGAGCCTGGGACAGAGTTCCTGACACTCAACCCAGACAGCGATAAGACCAGATACCGGGTATTGATCGACAACAATGACGATGCAACGCACATTGTGACCGCAGCGACATTTGACGGTGGACCGACCGCCCAACTCCATCTTCGACCGTACCTCAAGATCGAATTCTGGTCGGACGGCCAGCTTTTCAGACTGATGCCTGCTATCTCGCCAAATGAGGTGATACCAATGACCATCATCCGTAACGGCACCATCGTCACCGCCGACCTCACCTACAAGGCCGACGTGCGCATCGAGAACGGCGTGATCACCGAGATCGGGCCGAACCTCAAGGGCGGCACGGAACTCGACGCCACCGGCTGCTACGTCATGCCCGGCGGCATCGACCCGCATACGCATCTGGAGATGCCCTTCATGGGCACCTATTCCGCCGACGATTTCGAATCCGGCACCCGGGGCCTNGCGGGCGGCACCACCATGGTGGTGGATTTCGTGCTGCCGGGGCAAGGCCAGGGCCTGATGGACGCCATGAAGATGTGGCACAACAAGTCGGGCCGGGCGACGGCGGACTATTCCTACCACATGGCAGTCACCTGGTGGGGCGAGGAGGTCTGGCGCGGCATCGAGGACTCGATCAAGGCNAGCGTCACCAGCTTCAAGCATTTCATGGCCTACAAGGGCGCCCTGATGGTGAACGACGACGAGCTCTTCGCCTCGTTCCGCCGTATCGGGGAACTCGGCGGCCTCGCCATGGTCCATGCCGAGAACGGCGACGTGGTCGCGGAACTGACGGCGAAGCTGCTGGCCGAGGGCAATACCGGGCCGGAGGCGCATGCCTATTCCCGCCCGCCGCAGGTCGAGGGCGAGGCGACCAACCGCGCCATCATGATCGCCGACATGGCGGGCGTGCCGCTGTACGTCGTGCATACCTCCTGCGAGGAGGCGCACGAGGCGATCCGCCGTGCCCGGATGCAGGGCAAGCGCGTCTGGGGCGAACCGCTGATCCAGCACCTGACGCTGGACGAAAGCGAATACTTCCACCCCGACTGGGACCACGCCGCCCGCCGCGTGATGTCGCCGCCCTTCCGCGACAAGACGCATCAGGCCAGCCTCTGGGCCGGGCTGCAATCCGGCTCGCTGTCGGTGGTGGCGACCGACCATTGCAGCTTTACCACCGAGCAGAAGCGCTTCGGCCTGGGCAACTTCTCGAAAATCCCCAACGGCACCGGCGGGCTGGAGGACCGGATGCCGATGCTCTGGACCCATGGCGTGAACACCGGCCGNCTGACGCCGAACGAGTTTGTTGCGGTCACGTCAACAAACATCGCCAAGATACTGAATTGTTACCCGAAAAAGGGCGCAGTTCTGGTGGGCGCCGATGCCGATCTGGTGGTCTGGGACCCGGCCAANGGAAAGACCATCGGCGCCGCCAGCCAGCAGTCGAAGATCGACTACAACGTGTTTGAGGGGCANAAGGTGAAGGGCCTGCCGCGGTTCACCCTGACCCGCGGCCATGTGGCGATCCACGACGGCGAGGTGCGCACCCGCGAAGGCCACGGCCAGTTCGTCGCCCGCGAGCCGCGCCCGGCGGTGAACCAGGCGCTGAGCGCCTGGAAGGACCTGACCGCGCCGCGGCCTGTGGTACGGACGGGCGTACCGGCGACGGGGTGTGATGAAAGCCTGGCTGGCGGAATCGGGGTTGGACGGGCGGTATTTGTTGGTATGGCTTGCTTTCCTGTTCCCGCCCTACCTCCTGAGTGCGTTCATGCCAATTGCAGGTTGGAAAGGCCTGCCTCTGCTCTTCATCGGTGCATACCTGATCGGCGTAGTCGGGATTCCCAGTCTGGTCTTTGGTTTTCCGGGCGCACGCGGGTCGGAGTGCAGTGAAAGTCTGTCAGCCTTGATTGCATCCTGGGGGCAGTGCTTTTCGTGTCGATTGCTTATTCCGCCTCGCAGCAGATGATGGAGGGTCGGTTCTCCGGGCAGGACTTTCTCCAAATGTCAGTAGGGATTGGCCTCTATGGAATCGTGGTGATGTCTGTGGCAGTTCCGTGGCTCTTCCGTACCAAGCGCGTTGCGGTGCCAGGAGGAAGGAATGAGAGGGTCCAGAGGAGTGATGCAAGCAATGTCTGACGCCCCAGAATCTGGAGAGATGCGGGCATGAAAGTCGCACTCATCACCGCTTGNGGTCCGGCATGGGGTGCGGCCGCCCGCGCGCTGGCGGGGGAGGGGTACCACGTTGGCATCCTGTCCTCCTCGGGCAAGGGCGAGGCGCTGGCAGCGGAACTGGGCGGCATCGGCGTGACCGGGTCGAACCAGGAGGACGCCGACATCGCCCGGCTGGTGCAGGCCGCCAAGGACCGCTGGGGCCGGGTGGATGTGCTTGTCAACAGCGCGGGCCACGGGCCGCGCGGGCCGCTTCTNGAGATCTCCGATGCCGACTGGCACCGGGGGATGGAGGTCTATTTCCTGAACGTGGTGCGCGCCACCCGCCTTGTCGTGCCGTTGATGGAAGCGCAGGGCGGCGGCGCCATTGTCAACATCTCCACCGCCTGGGCCTTTGAACCCGCGGCGATGTTCCCGACTTCTGCGGTCGCAAGGGCAGGGCTGGCGGCCTTCACCAAGATCTTCGCGGACACCTACGCCGCGAAGAACATCCGCATGAACAATATCCTGCCCGGCTGGATCGACAGCCTGCCCAAGACCGACGAGCGGGCGGCATCCGTGCCGATGCAACGCTATGGCACGGCAGAAGAAATCGCCAAGACGGTGGTCTTCCTCGCCTCGGACGGCGCGGGCTACATCACCGGGCAGAACCTGCGCGTGGACGGNGGGCTGACGCGGTCGGTATGAGCCTATTCCGCCACCAGCGCCTCAAGCTCGGGCAGCAGCACGACCGATTCCTGTTCGTGCGGGTCGGTGCGTGCGATCACGGCGCGCGCCATGCCGGGGCCGGGGTTGAAGGGCAGATGCGGCATGTCGGCGGGGATGTACAGAAGATCGCCCGCCACCACCTCCATCCGGTTTTCCAGCCGCTCGCCCCAGTACATCACGGTGACGCCTTCCAGCACATAGATCGCCGTCTCATGCGTGGCATGCTTGTGCGCCTTGGCGCGGCCTCCGGGCGGGATGTCCAGCAGGTGCATGCAGATCGCCTGCGATCCGGCGGTTTCGCGGGCGATGCCTTCGAAATAGCTGAACCCCTGCTTGCTTAANNGATAGGTGGAGGCGGGGCGGATCTTGTGGCAGGTCGGCATGGCATCCTCGCGGCTGGAGAGAGGCCAAGGATAGGGCCTGCCCGCGACGGCGGGCAAGCCCGGCTGAGGGGCACGGTTCAGGCGGCTTCGGAGTCTCGTCGGTCTCGTCTTCGCCGTCTTCATCGTCCTCGTCGTCTTCGTCGTGTTCCTCGTCCTCGGACTCGTCGCCGTCTTCCTCGGCTTCGTCTTCGTCGAACTCTTCGACGTCGTCCTCGGACCTCGATGTCTTCGTCATCGGTTTCCGGAGGTCTTCTTCCGTTTCGGCAAGGAAGGCAGCGACCGGGCGGGCATGGATCGCCAGCAGGGTGGTCGGATCGGCGGCGGTGGACGCGAAGGCAGGGATCGGCATGGCAGAAGGCTCCTGTCGGGGTTGGATTGGGGCAGGGGTGGCGCCATGAGCTTAGACAAGCCGGGACTCGGAAATATGACCATGCGCGGGGCGCGAGCGAATGAAGGATACCATGTCGGCCGCCGCGCCGGTGATCGAGGCCAAGGCTCTGAACCTGGTGTTCCAGACCGGCGATGGCCCGGTGCAGGCCTTGAAGGACGTGAACCTGACTGTGTCGAAGGGCGATTTCGTCAGCTTCATCGGGCCGTCGGGCTGCGGCAAGACCACTTTCCTGCGCTGCGTGGCGGCGCTGGAACATCCGACCGGCGGCACGCTGACGGTGAACGGCATGACCCCGGACGAGGCCCGGCGCAAGCGCGCCTATGGCTATGTCTTCCAGGCGGCGGGGCTTTACCCCTGGCGGACGATTGCGAAGAACATCTCGCTTCCGCTTGAGATCATGGGGTTTTCTGCCGACGAGCAGGCTTCGCGGGTGGAACGGGTGCTGGAGCTGGTGGAGCTGAAGGGCTTTGGCAACAAATACCCCTGGCAGCTGTCGGGCGGCATGCAGCAGCGCGCCAGCATTGCCCGCGCCCTGGCCTTCGACGCCGATATCCTGTTGATGGACGAACCCTTCGGCGCCCTGGACGAAATCGTCCGCGACCGGTTGAACGAGGAGCTTCTGAAGCTGTGGAAGGCCACTGGCAAGACCATCGGCTTCGTCACCCATTCCATCCCCGAGGCGGTCTATCTCTCGACCAAGATCGTGGTGATGTCGCCGCGCCCCGGCCGCATCACCGATGTGATCGACAGCACCCTGCCGCTGGACCGCCCGCTGGAGATCTGCGACTCGCGCGAGTTCATCCAGATCGCCCACCGCGTCCGCGAGGGGCTGCGGGCCGGGCATTCCTACGAATGAGGGGCGCGATGACCGGACTGCGTTTTTCGTCCCTTTCCATCCTGGCCCTGTTGCTGGCAGCCTTTGCCCCGGTGGCGGCGGCGGCGGGCATCCTGGGCGGGGACCGGGGCTGGGGACGGCGGCCCCGATGCCCGAGGACCTGAACCTGATGAAGAACGGCCTGCGCGTCGGGGCGCGGGTGGTGGTGGCCGGGACGGAAGAGCGCCATGACCTCGGCCCCCGGCGACCTCCTGCGTTTCGAGGCGGGCTTCCTGCCGGGTGCCGATCTGCCGACGGGCGGCGCGGTGCTGGACTGCACGCTGCGCTTCGTCTCTGCCCGGGGCGACCGCGGCCAGCCGGTGATGTCCGGCCCCTGCTTCGACGGGACGCGCGCCGTGGCCAAGGGCGAATGGGTGCTGCTGGAAGTGACCACCGATTTCATCCCCGAGGCGACCGATCCCACCGGCACCAGCGGCGTGGAACTGACGGTCAGTGATCGCGTGTCGGGAACAAGCCTGGTGCTGATGCCGACCTATGGCTTCAGCGGGGGACGGAATGAGAAACCTGCTGCCGGTCCTGAGTGTCGTCCTGATCATCCTGATCCTGTGGTATCTGGGCGTGGTCTGGCTGAACGCCGCCTGGGTGCAGGACCAGGCCGCCCGCGCNGGCACCGGCCCGGTGCCCTTTGGTGACCTTGTCCGCCAGACCATGAGCCTGGACCGCCCCGTGCTGCCCGCACCGCACCAGGTGGCGGCAGAGCTGTGGAAGGGCATCGCTTACCAGTCCGTCACCTCGAAGCGCAGCCTGGTCTGGCACGGGTTCCTCACGCTGAAGACCACGATGTGGGGCTTTGCGCTTGGCATCGTGCTGGGCACCGTCATGGCCATCGCCATCGTGCAAAGCCGGGTGATGGAGCTGTCGGTCATGCCCTGGGCGATCATCAGCCAGACCATCCCGATCGTGGCGCTGGCGCCGATGATCATCGTGCTGTCGGACCGCGTGGGTATCGAGGGCAAGCTGATCCCCAAGGCGATCATCGCCGCCTACCTGTCCTATTTCCCGGTGCTGGTTTCCATGGTGAAGGGCCTGCGCAGCCCCGATGCCATGCAGCTGGACCTCCTGAAGACCTATTCCGCCTCGCAGGCGCAGGTCTTNCTGAAACTGCGCTTTCCNGCCTCGCTCCCGTATTTCTTCGCCTCGCTGAAGGTGGCCGTCGCCGCCGCCCTGGTCGGCACCATCGTGGGCGAGCTGCCCTCGGGCGCGACCGAGGGCCTGGGTGCCCGCATGCTGGTGGGCAGCCAGTTCGGCGAGCCGATGATCATGTGGGCCGCGCTNTTTGCCACGGCAATCCTCGCTGGCCTGCTGATCGTGCTGGTCGGCGGGGTCGAACGGGCAATGGGCCGCCGCCTGGGCAAGGCGCGCTAGACGCGGCCGCGGCCCTGTGACAAATCTGCACCGTCACGGAAAGTGTGTCGCTCTGTCACTGGGGGCAAACTGTGCAGGACATCAAGACGGCATGAGGCCCGCGCTTCGGGTCAAGAGGTCCGTCATGCCGAAATCTCGCCTGCTTCTCGTCCTGCTCTGCTCCGCCGCCGCTGCGCCCGCCGCCGCGCTGGAGTTCACCAACCCCAACGGGTCCAGCGTCAAGCTGTACGGCCAGTTGAACCCGGCTTACCTGACCTATGACGACGGTCAGGAAACGAATGGCGCGTTGGTCGACAACAACAACTCCAACAGCCGCGCTTACCTGTTCGTCTATTGGCCCTTCGCCGACGAAACCAAGCTGACTTTCAACTTCGAAACCTCGCTCGGCTTCTTCCAGTCGAACAACCTGAACATCACCAGCTTCGAAGGCCAGCAGTGGTACAGCTGGAGCGAGAGCGACATCCGCAAGTTGGAACTGAACTACGCTTCGAACTTCGGCACGATCTGGGCCGGTCAGGGCAGCATGCCGACCGACGGCATCGCCGAGATCGACTATTCCAAGACCTCCGTGATCGGNCTATTCGGACTATCAGGCCGTGGTTATGGATTTGCCTTCCGCGAGTCGGACGGCGACCTGTCGTCGATCACCGTCAAGAAGGTCTTCATCAACCTCGAAGGCACGCGCCGCATGCGCCTGCGCTATGACACGCCCGATTTCAACGGCTTCAAGTTCTCGGTCGCTGTTTACGAGAACGTGCTGACCGGCGACAACAAGTACTATGCCGACGCCGCGATCCGCTATGAAAACAAGTTCGGCGACGTGAAGTTCGGCGCCTACCTCGGCTACAACTACTCGGAAGACAAGGACGATTCCGACATCAACACCGAAGCCTGGATGGGCTCGGTCTCGGCGATCCACGAACCCTCGGGCATCAACGGCACGCTGGCCACCGGCGCCTATGCCGGTCAGGACGGCAACTATGTCTATGCCAAGTTCGGCTGGACCGGCGAGGTCTGGGACATCGGCGCCACCTCGGTCGCTGCGGAATACTACAATTCCAACGACATCGGCCTCGACGGCTCGGGCACGTCTTGGGGCTTGATGGCAGTGCAGGCGGTGAAGCCGTGGAACACCGAAGTCTACATGGGCTACCGCAAGTACGCGCTGGACAGCGACACCACCAACTACGACGACTCGGCCTCCTTCATGGTTTACGCGCGCTGGAAGTTCTGACCTTGCACTGAACCCTCGTCTCAAGGTGCAATACCTGGGCCGTAAACGATGCCGCGGCCCTTCTCTTTTGGCGGAGCCTGCGACCCGCGCCGAAAGTTCTGCCCAAATCATGACCAAAAGATCAAAAATAACCCGTCCACCCGTGGACGAGGTCCCACCTCGCGGAACATCATGCGCTGCAACGCATGTGGGGAATCGCAATGGCCTGGATCACTTTCGCCATCGTCTTCTGGCTGGCAGCCTGGGCCTTCAACGTCTGGCTGGCCGGATCGGCCTTCGGCCAGACCCGGGCCGGGCGCATCGCCGTGGCGGTGATCTTCGGCGTCACGCTTCTGGTGCTGTGGGAAGGGCTGGTGCGCGGGCTGAACGTGCCGCCGGTGATCCTTCCCCCGCCCTCGGCCATCGGCGCCAAGTTCGCGGCTTCGGGCCCGGTGCTGTGGAGCGACTTCGTGCAGACCTTCGTCAAAGGCGCCCTCACCGGCTACCTCATGGGCTGCGCTGCCGCGGTGGTCGTGGCCGTGCTGATCGACCGCTCGCCCTTCCTGACCCGCGGCCTGCTTCCTGTCGGCAACTTCGTGGCCGCGCTCCCCATCGTCGGCATCGCGCCGATCCTGGTGATGTGGTTCGGCTTCGACTGGCAGTCCAAGGCCGCCGTGGTGGTGGTCATGGTGTTCTTCCCGGTGCTGGTGAACGTGGTGGCCGGGCTTCAGGCCGCCGACCGCATGCAGAAGGACCTGATGGCCACCTGGGGCGCGTCGTGGTGGCAGACCATGTGGAAGCTGCGGCTTCCTGCCGCCATGCCCTTCCTCTTCAACGGGTTGAAGATCGCCACCACGCTGGCCCTCATCGGCGCCATCGTGGCCGAGTTCTTCGGCAGCCCCATCGTCGGCATGGGCTTCCGCATCTCGACCGAGGTCGGCCGCCTGGGGCTCGACATGGTCTGGGCCGAGATTGCCGTTGCGGCAATCGCCGGTTCCGTCTTCTATGGGCTGGTGTCGCTGGCCGAGAAGGGGGTGACCTTCTGGCACCCCTCGCAACGCAGGTAACGAAAAGCCCCGAAGCGGGGCACAACACGGAGGTTGACGATGAAGAAACTGGTGACCGGCGCGATGTTCGCGGCCTTTGCCGCAGGCGGTGCCTGGGCGGCCGACGACGTGACGCTGCAGCTGAAATGGGTGACGCAGGCGCAGTTCGCTTACTACTATGTCGCCAAGGAAAAGGGCTTCTACGACGAAGAAGGCCTGAACGTCACGATCAAGCCCGGCGGCCCCGACATCGCCCCGAACAGGTGATCGCCGCATGGCGGCGCCGATGTCATCGCCGACTGGATGCCNGCGGCGCTGGCCGCCCGTGAAAAGGGCCTGGCGCTGGTGAACATTGCCCAGCCCTTCAAGTCCTCGGGCATGATGCTGACCTGCCTCAAGGAATCGGGCATCGCCACGCCCAAGGACTTCCCCGGCCACACGCTCGGCGTCTGGTTCTTCGGCAACGAATATCCGTTCCTGTCCTGGATGGCGACGCTCGGCATCCCGACCGACGGCTCCGACGGCGGCGTGACCGTGCTGAAGCAGGGCTTCAACGTCGATCCGCTGCTGCAGAAGCAGGCCGACTGCATCTCGACCATGACCTACAACGAATACTGGCAGGTCATCGACGCCGGCATCGCCGCCGACCAGCTGATCACCTTCAAGTATGAAGACGAAGGCGTGGCGACGCTGGAAGACGGCCTCTATGTCATGGAAGACAGCCTGAAGGACCCGGCCTTCGAAGAGAAGATGGTCAAGTTCGTCCGCGCCTCGATGAAGGGCTGGAAATATGCGGAAGCGAACCCCGACGAAGCCGCGATGATCGTGCTGGAAAATGACGAGACCGGCGCCCAGACCGAAACCCACCAGAAGCGCATGATGGGCGAGGTTGCCAAGCTCACCGCTTANCTGAACGGCGCGCTGGACCCGGCCGACTATGAACGCACCGTGAAGGTGCTGCTTGGCGGCGGCTCGGACCCGGTGATCTCGAAGGCCCCGGAAGGCGCCTACACGCTGGCGATCACCGACAAGGCCCTGCAATAAGCCTTGTTGCCCTGACAGATCGGCGCCCGGGGCAACCCGGGCGCTTTTCTTTCTGCGCCGGTGAAGTTTTCTGATCCTGTAAACCCGCGGGGAGGCAGGGATGCCCGGAACGGCGCTGACAGGCAGCCGCGTGCGCGAACGCTTACTGGCGCTTGGGCTGAAACAGGCGACGGTCGCCGCGGCGGCCGGGCTTTCGCCCTCGTACCTCAACCTCATCGAACACAACCGTCGCCGGATCGGCCCGGCGGTGCTGGCGCGGCTGGCCGCGGCCCTGTCGGTGCCGGTGGGCATGCTGGAAGGCGGGGCAGGNGCGGCGCTGGCCGAAGAACTGCGCGCCGCCGCCGCCGCGGAAGAGGGGACGGATGCCGAGGTGCTTACGGTCGAGGAATTCATCGGCCGCTTTCCCGGGTGGGTTTGCCTGACCGCCGCGCTGGCGCGGCGGTCGGTGCAGCTGTCGCGCGCCGTCGAGGCGCTGAACGACCGCGTCAGCCATGACCCGCACCTGTCGGCCTCGCTGCACGAGGTGCTGTCGGCCGCAGCCTCTGTGCGCTCGGTCGCGGGCATCCTGGCCGAGACCGAGGATATCGACCCCGACTGGCGCGCCCGTTTCCACCGCGGCCTGGCAGAGGACAGCGAACGCCTGGCCATCGGCGCCGAGGCGCTGGTGGCCTATCTGGACGGCTCGGAAACCGCGCGCGAGGAAACCATCGCCTCGCCGCAGGAAGAGGTGGAACTGTGGCTGGCCGCCCGCGACTGGCAGGCCAGTGACGATGGCATCGACCAGTTGGCCTCTGCCGCCGCGCGCAAGCTGGCGCGCGATCTGGTGGTGCGCGCGGCCCGCGATGCCGCCGCCATGCCCGAGGCCGAATTCCGCGCCGCCCTGGCGCGCGGCCTGGACCCGGCGGCGCTGGCCGCGCGCTTTGCCGCGCCGATCACCGCGGTCCTGCGCCGCATCGCGCTTCTGCCCGGCTCGCAGGCCGGGCTTGTCCTGTGCGACGCCTCGGGCACGCTGACCTTTCGCAAGCCTACCGAGGGCTTTGCCGTGCCCCGCTTCGGCGCGGCCTGTCCGCTCTGGCCGCTCTACACCGCCCTCGGCTCGCCGCTGCGCCCGGTCGAGACCCGGCTGCAAGCGGCTAACCAGCGCTTCCGCCGCTTCCGCTTGCGCGCTTTCTGCCAGCCCTCCTGGCCCGGCGGCTTTGCCGGACCCGACCTGCGCGAGGCGGCGATGCTGATCGAACGCGACACCGGCCCCGACACCGGCCCCTTGCCCGAGGTCGGCTCGACCTGCCGCATCTGTCCGGCCAGCGCCTGCCCGGCCCGGCGCGAGCCTTCGATTCTGTCGCTGACCTAGTTCTTTGCTTGCCTAGACTTTGACACCGCGCCACAATCGGCAAACAATCGCCGAATGGCGCGGCCAGGGGACCAGGGGAGGGTCTGGATGGCAGGGAAGGTGCTGCTTATCGAAGATGAAACCAACATCGCCGAGGCGATCCGCTTCATCCTGTCGCGCGACGGCTGGCAGGTCACGGTGCTGGATACCGGCGAACGGGCCGAGGCCGCGCTGCGCNNGAGGCTGGCTTATGATCTGGTGATCGCCGACCACATGCTGCCCGGCCGGACCGGGCTTGAAGTGGTGGCCGCGCTCAGGGCCGATCCCGAAACCACCGACCTGCCGGTGATGATGCTGACCGCCAANAGCCAGGTCCGCGACCGCCAGGCCGCGGCAGAGGCTGCNGTCACGCATTTCATGACCAAGCCCTTCGCCAATGCCGACATGCTGGCCGCAGTGCGGGCGCTGGTAACCTTGACCGCATGGCGGCGCGGGCCTGACCGGATGCCGGGCCGTGCCACCAGCCCGCTGTTCCTGGCCCGCGCCAGCTATCGCCGCCGCCGCCTGATCGACTTTGCGCGGCTTCTGCCGCTGGTTGCGCCTTCCTGTTTCTTCTGCCGGTACTCTGGGCGCCCGCTGATCCCGTGGGCGGGGCCGCGCGCGATACGGCGATGGACGGGCTCTACCTCTTCGTTGCCTGGGGCGTGCTGATCCTTGCGGCCGCGCTGATGGCACCGGGACTGCGCGCCGATCCGCCTACCGACGACCCCGATCCCGGCAAGGGTCTGTCGTCGCGGGAAGACTTCTGAATGTCCTTCGACCTGCTTGTCCTCGCCTGCCTCGTCTATGTGGCTTTCCTGTTCACCGTGGCCTTCGTGGTGGAACGCCGCGCCGCCCGCGGCGCCGCGGGCTGGCTGCGCTCGCCGCTGATCTACACGCTGTCGCTGTCGATCTACTGCACCGCCTGGACCTTCTACGGCGCCGTCGGCTATGCCGCGCGCTCGGGCCTGGAGTTCCTGACCATCTACCTTGGCCCCACGCTGGTCTTCATCGGCTGGTGGGGCGTCCTGCGCAAGCTGGTGCGTATCGGCCGCCGCCACCGCGTCACCTCGATCGCCGACCTGATCTCGTCGCGCTTCGGCAAGTCCAACCTTCTGGGCGTCATCGCCACGGTCATCGTCGTGGTGGCGGCCACNCCCTATATCGCGCTGCAACTGCAATCCGTCACGCTGTCCTTTTCCGCCTTCGCCTCGGACACGCCGCAGGGCTGGATGCTCTCGGGCCAGGGCGGCGTGGCNCTTTGGGTGGCGGCGGGGCTGGCGCTGTTCACCATCCTCTTCGGCACCCGCAACCTGGACGCCAAGGAACAGCACCACGGCATCGTCACCGCCATCGCGGTCGAGGCGGCGGTCAAGCTGCTGGCGCTGATCCTGGTCGGCATCTTCGTGGTCTGGGGCCTGGCTTACGGCGTGTCCGGCATGATCGACCATATCGCCTCGTCGCCCGTCGCCAGCTGGCAGTTGCAGCCCGGTCGGTGGGCCGGGCTTCTGATGATGTCGGCCGCCGCCGTCATCACCCTGCCGCGCATGTTCCAGGTGCTGGTGGTCGAAAACGTTGACGAACGCCATCTCACCGTCGCGGGCTGGGCCTTCCCGGCCTATCTGCTGGCGATGAGCCTGTTCATCGTGCCCATCGCCGTGATGGGGCTGGAACGCCTGCCCGATACCGCCAATCCCGACATGTTCGTGCTGACCCTGCCCCTGTCGGAAGGCGCGGTCTGGCTTGCCATGCTGGCCTTCCTGGGCGGCTTTTCCTCGGCCACCTCGATGGTCATCGTCGAGGCCATCGCGCTGGCCACCATGGTGTCGAACCATGTGGTCATGCCGCTCTGGCTGCGCTGCCCCGAAAGCGCCCTGTCGGGCGACGTGCGCTTACTGGTGCTGTTGTCGCGGCGCTTTTCCATCATCGCCGTCCTGGGCCTGGGCCTGCTTTACTACCGCCTCTCGGGCGGCTCGGCGGCGCTGGCGGCCATTGGCCTGATCGCCTTTGCCGGGGTGGCGCAGCTGCCGCCTACCATGCTGGGCGGCATCTTCTGGCGCGGCGCCACCCGCGTCGCGNNCGCCGCTGTCGGCNNGATGCTGGTGGGCTTTGCCGTCTGGGCCTATGCGCTGCTTCTGCCTTCGGTGGGGCAGGGCGGGCTGATGGCCGAGGCGATCCTTGCCAACGGCCCGCTTGGCCTGACCTGGCTGCGCCCGCAGGCGCTGTTCGGCATCGAGGGCATGGACCCGCTTCTGCATGCGCTGTTCTGGTCGATNTTCCTGAACATCGCCGCCTTCGTTTACCTGTCGCTGGTCACCTTTCCCAGCCCGGTGGAACGTGTGCAAAGCGCGGCCTTCGTGAATGTCTTCGATGCCGAAGGCGTTACCCCGAANGGCTGGGCGCGCTCGGGCGGCGCGACGGAAGACCTCTTGATGATGGCCCGCCGCATCCTGGGCGAGGACGAGGCGCTGGCCTTCTTCGAGGACGGCGCCCGTACCCAGGGCAAAGAGGGCTATCTGCCCGACCCCACGCCCGCCTTCCTGGCCACGCTGGAACGCCGCCTTGCCGGTTCGGTGGGCGGCGCCACCGCCCATGCCATGCTGTCGCAGGTCGCCGGACGCGCGGCCGTCACGGTCGAGGACCTGATGAAGGTCGTTACNGAAGCCGCGCAGATCATGGAATATTCGGCGCAACTGGAAGCCAAGTCGGAAGAACTGTCCCGCACCGCCCGCCAGTTGCAGGAAGCCAATGACAAGCTGATGCGCCTGTCGGAACAGAAGGACGCCTTCCTCGGCCAGATCAGCCACGAACTGCGCACCCCCATGACCTCGATCCGCGCCTTTTCCGAGATCATGACGCTTGGCGACCTTTCCGCCGCCGATGTCGCCAAATACGGCCGCATCATCCATGAAGAGGCGATCCGCCTGACCCGCCTGCTGGACGACCTGCTNGATCTGTCCGTGCTGGAAAGCGGTACGGTGCAGCTGAACCTTGGCCTGGCCAACCTCTCGGCGCTGATCGACCGCGCCATCGCCTCGGCCTCGAACACCCGGCCCGACCGCAAGTTCACGGTGATCCGCGACCTGGCCTCGGAAAATCTGTTCCTGCGCACCGATGCCGACCGGCTGGTGCAGGTGCTGATCAATCTGGTGTCCAACGCCCGCAAATACTGCGCCGCCGAAGAGGCGGAACTGCGCATCACCGTGCGCCAGAAACGGGGCCGCGTGACGGTGGATTTCGTCGACAACGGCGCTTANAGCATCCCCGAACAGGCGCAAAGCCTGATCTTCGAGAAATTCGCCCGCCTGACCGACGAATCANNGCGCAACGGCGCCGGTCTGGGCCTGGCGATCTGCCGCGAGGTGATGACGAACCTCGGCGGCTCGATCCACTATCTGCCGGGGCAGGGCGGCACCGGCTTCCGTCTGACCCTGCCGTTGCAGTTGCGCCGCGACCAGGCCGCCTGAGGCTCTCGGCAACGCTTTCTTCACGATTGCCCGCCACCCTGCGCCTGACGGCAAGGTGGAGGCGGACGTGGCGGCATCACCGGCAATGCGGCGGAAACTGGCGGCCGGTGCGCTGGCCGCCGCCGAAGGCGGGCCGGGCGCCGACCGGTCGTGGCGGCTGTCGCTGGCACGCGCCGCGCGCGACCATGCCCATCTCGCGCTGGAAGTGGCCTGGCTTGCACAGGAACCGCGCTCGCTGACCGAGCTTCTGGAACTGCCGCCCGACCGGGCGTTGATTGCGGTGCTGGAAGGCCCGGCCGAAGGCCTGGGCATTCTCGTGCTCTCCGCGCCGGTGCTGGCCNNAAGCATCATCGAAATGCAGACCATCGGTCGCGTCACCACGCTTCCCCCGCGCAGCGCTACCACCCGCACCGATGCGGCGCTGGTGGCCGCCCTGATCGACGCCGCCCTTGCCGGGCTTGAGGATGAATTGCGCGACGAAGCCGATCTCGTCTGGGCTTACGGCTTCCGCTATGCCTCGTTCCTGGAGGACGCCCGTCCGCTTGGCCTGCTGCTGGAAGATGCCAGTTACCGCGTGCTGCGGGCCGAGGTCAGCCTTGCCCTTGGCGCCAAGTCGGGCGAGGTCATCCTTGCCCTTCCGCCGAANGGCCGCGGCCAGCGCCCCGATCCCCGCCATCTCCGCGCTGAACCCGTCGACACCGGCCCTGCCTTCACGCTGGCGCTCGGCGAACAGGTGCTTGCCGCCACCGCCCGGGTCGAGGCGCAGATCGCCCGCCTGACCCTGCCCCTGGCCGAGGTCATGGCGCTGCAGCCCGGCCAGATCCTGCCCCTGCCGCAGGCCGCGCTGGACCGCATCTCGGTGGAAGGGCTGGACGGTCGCCGCCTCGCCGCCGCGAAACTGGGCCAGACCCAGGGCATGCGCGCCATCCGCCTGACGCTGGAGCCGGTGGAAGACGCCCCACCGCAGCCGGGCCATGTCCAGCCCGCCCCGGCGCCCGCGGCACAACCGCTCGGCAGCGCCGCCTGACCCTCAGCGCCCGGCCGCCAGGTTGCCGATCAACTCGCGCAGCGGTTCCAGGTTATAGCCGTACCGCGTAAGCACGCCGATCAGCTCATCCGCTANCCGCGTCCCCGCCATCGCCAGCGCCCAGACCTGCGAACAACGGTTGCCCGAGGCGCAATAGGCCAGCACCGGCCCCGTTGCCGCCGCCATCGCCGCCGCCTGCGCCGTGACATTGTCCATGGTCATCGCCCCGCCGATGATCGGGTTCACCACGAAGACCAGCCCCGCCGCCTCTGCCGCTGCCCGCATCGCCTCGGTGTGCAGCTCGGCCGGGATTTCACGGTCGGGCCGGTTGTCGATCAGCACCTTGAAGTTACNCGCAACAATCGCGCCCATGTCCGCGGGGTCGATCTGCGGCGCAACGGCATAGCTCTCGGTCAGGGGGCGAATGTCCAGCATCGGGTCTCTCCGGCAGGCGGGAATGGGGCGGCACGGCGAACCCGCACCGCCCCCTGCATGACCAGCACCACGCGGAAAATCAAGCGGTCAAAGCCCGTTCACCGGCACCTTCAGATAGACCTGGCCGTTGTCCTCGGCTTCGGGGAACTGCCCGGCCCGCATGTTCACCTGCAACGACGGGATGATCAGCCGCGGCATCGCCAGCGAGGCATCGCGCTTTTCGCGCATCGCCACGAAATCCTCCTTCGACCGCCCGCCGCCCACATGCACATTCAGTGCCTTCTGCGCCCCAACCGTGGTCTCCCAGGCATAGACCTCGCGCCCCGGCGCCTTGTAGTCGTGGCCGACAAAAACCCGCGTCTCGTCCGGCAGCGCCAGGATCTTCTGCACCGAGGCGAACATCACCTCGGCCGACCCGCCCGGAAAATCGCAGCGTGCCGTGCCGAAATCCGGCATGAACAGCGTGTCGCCGACAAAGGCCGCATCGCCGATGACATAGGTCAGGCNAGTAGGCGTGTGCCCCGGCGTGTGCAGCACGTCGCCGCGCATCTGCCCGATCATGAAGCTGTCGCCTTCCTTGAACAGCCGGTCGAACTGCGACCCGTCGCGCTGGAACCGCGTGCCTTCGTTGAATATCTTGCCGAATGTCTCCTGCACCACGGTGATGCGGTCGCCGATGCCGATCTGGCCGCCCAGGCGTTCCTGGATATAGGGCGCCGCCGACAGGTGGTCGGCATGGACATGGGTTTCCAGCACCCATTCCAGCTTCAACCCCTCGGCCTGGATGAACGCGATCACCGCATCCGCCGACCGCGTGTCGGTCCGCCCCGAGGCATAGTCGAAATCCAGCACGGAATCGATCACCGCACAGGCCCGGCCCTCGGGCTCGCGCACCAGATAGGTGATGGTGTTGGTCGCTTCGTCAAAGAAGGCATGCACGGCAGGGTTCATCGGCTTACTCCATGGTCTGGGGCGGATATAGGGGCAGGGGGTTCATATATCAACCTTTGAATATATTACGCCGCCGCCTGTTGACCTGCATCAAGGTGAAAGCGGAGACCACGCCCTAACGTCTCCTTCCAGAACGGAGACCGCCATGACCCCATCGCCACCCGCAAAGCCACTCTTCTGTCCCGGCTTGCCGACCTTCAGGCCCGGCTGGTCGGCATCGGCGAGGAACTCGATTCGCATCAGGCACGCGACTGGGAAGAGCTTGCCACCGAGCGCGAAGGCGATGAAGTGCTGGAAAACATGGGCACCGCTTAAGCAGGAAATCCGCGCCATCGAGGCCGCGCTGAAGCGGATCGAAGAGGGCGAATACGGCTATTGCGTGAAATGCGGCGCCGAGATCGGTCAGGACCGCCTGGACCTGATCCCCTGGACGCCATTCTGCCGCGACTGCGCGGCCTGAGGAGGGCGAGATGACCAAGACCGACCCGACCAACCTGATGATGGACATGGCGACGGGCTTTGCCGAAGCCACCGCCGCCGCCCAGAAGGCGGGGCTGGAACTGCTGCAGGCCGAGATGCAGGCGATGACCGCGCTGATGCCCGGCCTCGCCCATCCGCACAAGGACGAGGCCGAGGTTGAAGCCGACCGACGCGCTGCCGAGGCGGCCGTCGAAGACGGGTTCGACAACATGCCGGTCTGACGGCCCGCGCAAGCACCGGATGACCCTCCCGCGCCGTTGGCACCCGCCGGGCGGCGTGGTTCGTTTTCGGGGCATCTTCAGGCCCGCACGGCAAAAATCATTGGGGTATCATGATACCGTTATTGTAATTATTTGATATTGAACGAATAAATTTGCCTTCCCGCGCTTGACCTTGGCGCCGAAAAGATCGAAAAGCCCGCATCCGAGATTCCGGGGGCAACCCCGCCTGACCTCATGGGATCGACCACATGAAAACCTTCACCGCTACCCCGGCGGATATCGAGAAGAAGTGGATCCTGATCGACGCCGAAGGCGTCGTTCTGGGCCGCCTCGCCACGATCGTCGCCAACATCCTGCGCGGCAAGAACAAGCCGACCTTCACGCCGCACATGGACATGGGCGACAATGTCATCGTCATCAACGCCGACAAGGTGCAGATGACCGGCAAGAAGCGCACCGACAAGGTCTACTACTGGCACACCGGCCATCCGGGCGGCATCAAGCAGCGGACCGCGCGCCAGATCTCGAAGGCNGCCCACCCGGAACGCGTGGTGGAAAAGGCCGTCGAACGCATGATCACCCGCAACCGCCTGGGCCGTCAGCAGATGACGAACCTGCGCGTCTATGCCGGTGCCGCCCATCCGCATGAGGCGCAGCAGCCGACCGTCCTCGACGTCAAGTCGATGAACCCGAAGAACAGCCGGAGCGCGTGATCATGGCCGAACTGAAATCCCTCGACGACCTGAAGGCCGCCGTCGCCGGTGCCGCGTANAGCCGCCGCCGCCCCGGAAGCCGCCCCCGCGCCCCCGTCCGTGACAAGCTCGGCCGCTCCTATGCGACCGGCAAGCGCAAGGATGCCGTCGCCCGCGTCTGGATCAAGCCGGGCTCGGGCAAGGTCGTGGTCAACGGCAAGCCGATGGCGGAATACTTCGCCCGTCCGGTGCTGCAGATGATCCTGCGTCAGCCCTTCACCGTGGCCAACGTGGAAGGCCAGTTCGACGTCTACGCCACCGTCGCCGGTGGTGGCCTGTCGGGCCAGGCCGGTGCGGTCAAGCACGGCGTGTCCAAGGCGCTGCAACTCTACGAACCGTCGCTGCGCGGCGCGCTGAAGGCCGCGGGCTTCCTGACCCGTGACAGCCGCGTCGTGGAACGCAAGAAGTACGGCAAGCGCAAGGCCCGCCGCAGCTTCCAGTTCTCGAAGCGCTGATCCGCTTTATCCGTCTTTGGCAAGGGCGCGGCTTCGGCTGCGCCCTTTGTCTTTTCTCCCGTAGGATGGGCAATTCTGCCCATCCTGCCCGCACCGGACCAAAGAAAGAGTACCGTCTTGCGACGAACCGGCTCCAGTCGGGGATGAGTCCCGGTGCGGCGCGTCAGTCGCGCCAGAAGGGTTTGGCGATCTCGGTCTCGGCCTCGGCCGGGTCCAGTCCGATGTCGCGCAGCAGGCGGTCGTCCAGCAGGGCAAGACGATTTCGCGTGCGCTGACGGTACAGGACGGCAAGCACACGCCCGACCACGGTCTGACGCGCACGAACCAGCGCAGGGGCGCCGGGGGCGAACAGGGCGGGGGTCTGGGTGCGGGTGGTCATGCTGTCCTGCTTTGTGTTGATACAATCCGATCATTCGGATAGGGTAGTGATACAATCGCTGCGATTGAGTCGCCAGAGGAACATTGTGACGGATACAAATTGGACGCCGGACCTCTCTGCTTTCCCAGGGCCCAAGTATCTGGGCCTGTCGCGCGCCCTGCGCGAGGCGATCCGTCTGGGCGAACTNGACCCCGGCGCCCGCCTGCCGCCGGTGCGCGAACTCGCCTGGGCCGTTGGCGTCACCCCCGGCACCGTGGCCCGTGCGTACCAGCAGGCCACGCAAGAAGGGCTGCTTGCCGCCACCGTGGGACGCGGCACCTTCGTCGCCGCCGCCACACCNCGCCTCGGCCCGACCCAGCCCCTGCATGTCGAGCGCCCGCGTGATGTGGCTTACCAGGTGAACATGCGCGCCCCCACGCTGCCCGAAATCGGCCAGGCCCCCGCCTTCGCCGCCGCACTCGACCGGATCGGCCGCGGCATCTCGGTCGTCTGGCACGATTATCCCAGCCAGACCGACGAGGCGCCCCTTCGCCGCGCCATCTGCGACTGGCTCTCCGACCGCGCGCTTGGCCCGCTTGACCCCGAAGACGTGGCGCTTACCCTCGGCGGCCAGAACGCCATCAGCCTGATCCTGCTGTGCTGCCTGCGCGGCGACCGGCCGGTGGTGCTGACTGAAGACCTGTCCTATCCCGGCTTCCGCCACGCCGCCCGCCTTGCCCGCGCCGAAGTCATCGGCGTCGAGACCGACCGCGAGGGCATGGTCCCCGCCGCGCTGGAAGCCGCCTGCCGCCGCCACGGTGCCCAGGTGCTCTGCCTCACCGCCGAGGCGCAGAACCCCACCACCGCCCGCCTNCACCCCGCAAGGCGCGACGCCATCATCGCCATCGCCCGCCGCTACGACCTGCAGATCATCGACGATGACTGCTACGCGCTTTCCGTCTCCGACCTGCCTTCGCTGCGCGCCCTGGCTCCCGAACGCTGCTGGCACGTCGGCTCCTGGTCCAAGTCGATCTCGCCCGCGCTGCGCTTTGGCTACATCGCCTGCCCGCGCGGCCTCGGCCAGTCCGGCCGCCTTACCGCCCAGCACAGCTTCTTCGCCCTGCCGCGCCCCCTGACCGAACTCGCGCTCGATCTGCTGGACAGCGGCGAGGCCCGCCGCCTGCGNCGNCTGGTGCAGGAAGAACAGGACCGCCGCCTTGCCGCCGTCGTCTCGGCGCTGCACGGCCAGGACCTCGCCTGGCAGCCCGGCGTGCAGTTCCTCTACCTGCGTCTGCGTCCCGGCTGGCAGGCCTCGGCCTTCGCCCGCGCCGCCGAGGCGGAAGGCGTGTTCCTCCGCCCCGCCGACGAATTCACCGCCCCCGGCATCCGCGCGCCCAATGCCGTGCGCCTGGCGCTTGTTACCGCNGCGCCCTGGCCCGATTTCACCGCCGCCCTCGACCGCGTGGCCCGGCTCCTGCAACGCCCGCCGCAAGAGGCCGAGGTCTGACCGATTCGGTCCGATTGTGGCGGCTTTGTGGCAGCCTCAAGGCGCCGCGATGGCCGTCCCCGCCCAAGCCCCGGCAACTGTTGCCGAAACGTGCCGCCCCGACCGTGATTTCGCCCCCATCCGCCAAGATTGTTGACGCAAACCCTGATCCGCCTCACCTTCACTCCAGAGCAGCAAAAAGATCGGGCCCGCGCAGATGGGACATCAATCCTTCCACGCCCCCATGGGGGCGCCGACTTCCTTGGCTGGAGACGCACCCGCACCGGTGCCACCGAGATCGTCTATGACGACGGCGTGGCCCGCCGCCTGGTCTGGCGCGCCGACATCCGCCCCGGCCACGAGGAACGCCTTTCCGATGCGCTGCAGGTCGCCGTCGGCGCCCTGCGCGTCCTGCCCACCCTCTATGACGAGCTGCGCAAGCGCTCCATCGCCATCGAGGCCGTCGCCAGATAGCCCCCGATTCGCGGCCCCGCCCGCGCCCCGGCCTCGGTCCCTTCCGCCACAGGAACGGGCAAAGACCGCGGCCAGGGCAGGGGAACCGGCGAAGAACATGGGGAACTGACAACAATAACAATATCCTCCCGACCGACCTTGAAGTGCCCGTCCGACGGGCACTTTTCATTTGTCGCCCGCCTCCGAAGCCTTTTCCTTGCCAGACACCCCGCCCGCGCCGATCCTTCGCGCATCCCCGCTTGCCTTTCGGGTAGCATTCGGATAATTTGATCAAACGTTGAAACCGACGGCCCACGAAGGCCGCAAACGGACGACAGGGGCGCGATGGCGCAGGGGACGGGAACGGAAGGCTTCCTCAGCAGGGAAGCAAGGACGGGGCTTACCTTGATCGCCCCACCGGGGCTTTATGCCCTGCTGCTGCTGGCGATGCCCATCGCCACCATCGTGATCTACAGCTTCCTCACGGACGGCTACCTGGAAATCATCCGGGACTTCACGCTCGACAACTACATCAAGGCCTGGACCGATCCGCTGTACCGGCTGATCATGGCCAAGTCGCTTGGCGTCTCCATCGGCGTGACCTTCATCACCGTGGTCCTGGCCTATCCGGTCGCCTATTACGTCAGCTTCTTCGCCGATCCCTCGCGCAAGTCGCTCTGGCTTTTCCTCATCACCATCCCGTTCTGGACCAGCTACCTGATCCGCATTTTCCTGTGGAAGGTGATCCTCGGCTACAACGGTGTCATCAACTCGGGCCTGATGTCGCTCGGGCTCATCAACGAGCCGATCACCGCCATCAACTACAACATGGGCGCCGTCGTCACCGCGCTCGCCCATGCCTATGCGCCCTTCGCCATCCTGCCGATCTTCGTGGCGCTGGAAAAGATCGACCGCTCGCTCTTGGAGGCCGGTCAGGACCTCGGCGAAAGCGCATTCAGCACCTTCCTGCGCGTGACGCTGCCNCTGTCGATGCCCGGCGTGGTGGGCGCGGTGATGATCGTCTTCATTCCGACCATCGGCGACTTCGTCACGCCGCAGCTTCTGGGCGGCCCGGAAGGGCGCCTGATCGCCAACGTGATCCAGCTGCAATATCTCAAGCTCGACAACTATCCCCTGGGCTCCGCCGTCGCCGTTTCGGCCATGCTGATCGTGGGGGCGGTGGCGATGCTCTTCCTCTTCCTCAATCGCCGCTACCTCAGGGGGCCCAAATAATGAAGGTTACTGGTTCAGGGGCTATACGCTCGTCTACCTGATCTTCCTTTACGCGCCGATCGTGCTTCTGCCGATCTTCGCCTTCAACAACTCGGCCGTGGTGGCCTTCCCGCTGTCGGGCTTCACCACCGAATGGTTCTCGAAGCTGTGGGAAAACCCGCCGCTGCACCAGGCGGTGAAGAACAGCCTGATCATCGCCGTCTCGGTGTCGATCCTCGCCACCACGCTTGGCATCTTCACCGCCCGCGCCACCACGCGCTACAACTTCCCGCTCAAGGGCGGCATCGTCGGCCTGATCATGCTGCCGCTGGTGCTGCCGGAAATCATCCTGGCGATCTCGCTGCTGGTGGTGCTTCTGGGCCTGGGCGTGAAGCTGTCGATCTTCACCGTCATCCTCGGCCACACCCTGGTCTGCACGCCGTTTTCCATCGCCATCCTGACCTCGGCCTTCCAGACGCTGGACAAGTCGATGGAAGAGGCGGCGATGGACCTGGGCGAAACCGCGGCCTCCACCTTCCGGCTGATCGTGCTGCCGCTGGTGATGCCGGGCATCATCTCGTCCATGCTGATCGCCTTCACGATCTCGCTGGACGAATTCATCATCTCCTTCTTCATCGCGGGAACCGAGCCGGTGCTGCCGGTCTACATCTTCTCGCAATTCCGCTTCCCGCAGGCGGTGCCGGTCATCCTCGCGCTTGGCACAATCCTCGTCTGCCTCTCCATCACCCTTCTCGCGATCGCCGAATACTTCCGCCGCCGTGGCATCGCCAAAACCGGCGGCAAGGATACCGGAGGCTTCCTGTGACCAAAGACCGGCCCGACATGATCCAGTTCCGGGATGTCCATAAATACTATGGCGATTACCACGCGCTGCGCGGCATCACCGCCAGCATCAAGGCGGGCGAGTTCTTCTCGCTGCTTGGCCCCTCGGGCTGCGGCAAGACCACGCTCCTGCGCACCATCGCCGGGTTCGAGGGCATCTCCTCGGGCGCCGTGCTGATCGACGGCAAGGACATGGCGGCGGTGCCGCCGAACCACCGTCCGACCAACATGGTGTTCCAGTCCTACGCCATCTTCCCGCACCTGACCGTGGCCGAAAACGTGGGCTTCGGTCTGCGCAAGGACCCGCGGTCCAAGGCGGAAAAGGACAAGGCGGTGGAAGAGGCGCTCGCCATGGTCGGCCTCAAGGGCTATGGCGCCCGCGCGGCCCATGCGCTTTCGGGCGGCCAGCGCCAGCGCGTGGCCCTGGCCCGCGCGCTGATCCTGAAGCCCAAGGTTCTCCTGCTCGACGAGCCGCTCTCGGCGCTGGACAAGAAGATCCGCGAACAGATGCAGATGGAACTCATCCGCCTGCAGCGCGAGGTCGGCATCACCTTCGTTCTGGTCACCCATGACCAGGAAGAAGCGCTGGTCATGTCCGACCGCATCGCCGTGATGTTCGAAGGCGAGATCGCGCAATTGGCCGATCCGGAAACGCTCTACCGTCGCCCGAACAGCCGCCGTGTGGCGAATTTCATCGGCACGATGAACTTCCTNCTTGCGCGGGTGCTCAGCGAAAGCGCGGTAAGCGTCGAGGTCGAGGCCGAAGGTTTCGGCCGCGTGCTCATCGACGCCGAACGCACCGGCGGCGCGGTANNCGACAGCGGCATCTGCGTGGGCTTCCGCCCCGAAACGATGACCATGCTCTACGAAGGTCAGACGGCCGACGAACGTGAAAGTGCGGCCACCGTGACGGAAGTCGTCTATTACGGCGACATGACCTATTACGACCTGCTCATCGACGGTACCAAGGACCCGATCCGCATCTCGATGCGCAACGTCCCCGGTCGCCCGGTTCTGGACATCGGCACCCGCGCCCGCCTGGCCTGGAGCCCGCACGCTCTGGTGCTGTTCCGCTGAACGACAGGCGCACGGAAACCCGATCGGTTTCCGTGCACGATTTCCGGATCGGAAATCGTGGGAGCCAGTGGGTAAGTGTTAAGTCCAAGTTAAGATGGAACCGTAAGTCATTGATTTTGTTTGGAGCGTCAAGGCGTCCGAGCTCGGACGCCTGCCCTCACCGGTCGGGCGGCAACAGCCCCAGCCCGCGCAGATAGATGCCGATCCCGGCCTCCAGCAAATCCTCGGGGGCAAAGGGCGAGCCCCCGCCGCCGCGCATGTAAAGCTCGACCACCCCGTGGCTCATGGCCCGGACATGGGCCGAAACCATGCTGGTAGNCGGCCGCCGCCCGGCGCNCATGTTGGCCCACAGCCCCTCGGCCGCCTTCTCCAGCACTTCCCGCGACCGCCCGGCCACCTGGGCCAGTTCGGGATGGTCGGCCAGGCTCAGCCCCGCCTCGAACATCGCCTTGTAGTGGCCGGGGTACTTGCGGGCAAAGGCCAGATAGGCCCGCCCTGTCGCCTCGAACGCCGCCAGCGCCGAGGGTTTGCCCCCGTCATAGGCGAACTCCATCAGGGCTCCGAAGATGTCATAGCCCTGCCGCGCCACCTCGGCCAACAGGTCGTCGCGCCCGGCAAAATGCCGGTAGACCGCGGCCGGGGTCACGTCGGCGGCCTTCGCGGCCTCCGACAGGGTGAACCCTGNCGGCCCCTTCTCCTCGATCAGCGCCAGCGCCGCATCGACCAGCGCCTGCCGCAGGTTGCCGTGATGATAGCCCCGCTTCACGTCAACCCTTCTTCAGCCGCATCTCCGGCCCGCCCAGGATGCGGCGGTCCACCTCGCCGATGGCCTTGGCATCCTTGCCCTTGTAGTCCACCGCGTTCAGCACGGTCTGGATCGCCGCGATCCGCGCCCGCTTCTTGTCATCGGACAGGATCACCGTCCAGGGCGCCTCGGGCACATGGCTCATCGCCAAGGTCGCCTCGATCGCCTCGCTGTAGGCATCCCACTTGTCCAGCCCGTCGATGTCGATGGGCGACAGCTTCCACTGCTTCAGCGGGTCCTTCTCGCGGTCGAGGAACCGCTTCAGCTGCTCGGCCCTTCCCACCTCCAGCCACAGCTTCACCAGGGTGATGCCCTCGGACAGGAACATCCGCTCGAAGCCCGGCAGCTGCTGGAAGAACCGCACGCGCTGTTCGGNGGTGCAGAAGCCGAAGACATGCTCGACGATGCCGCGGTTGTACCAGGAGCGGTCGAACATCACCATCTCGCCCCNCGCCGGCAGGCAATCGACATAGCGCTGGAAATACCACTGCGTCGCCTCGCGGTCGGACGGCTTGGACAGCGCCACCACTGAGGCCACGCGGGGGTTCAGGTTCTCGCGCATTGCGTCGATGCAGCCGCCCTTTACGGCATCGCGGCCCTCGAAGACCACCACCACCCGCTTGCCGGTGGCCTTGATGTCGGCGTTCATGCGCACCAGCTGCAGCTGCAGCGCCTCCATGCGGTCATCGTAGTCCTTCTTCGGCATCTCCTCGCGGTAGGGATAGTCCTTGTCGAGGATGTCGTCCTTGTCGGCCTCCTCGATGGCCTTGCGGACCTCTTTCGGCGCGCCCTCCTTGAAGTAGCGCGTGATGGCCCCGTCGAACGGCAGATCCATGGTCATCCTCCCCGGTTTGTGCCGAGTATGGCGATTGGCGCCGCCGCTGCAATCACCCCGCGGCGAAGGCGCGGTGGATGGCGGCCAGCACGGCATCGGGGGCTGCGTGGTGGGGCATGTGGCCGGTGCCGGGCAGCAGCGTCAGACGTGCCTGCGGCAGGCGATCCGCCAGCGGCCTGGCATGGATATGCACGGGCACCACGGCATCGGCGGTGCCGTGCAGGATTTCCACCGGAATCGTCAGGCCGGGATAGCGGGCGGACATAGCCTTCACTTCCGGCTTCAACCCGCGCACCTGCCGGGCATTGGCCAGAAGCGACCAGCGGCGCAGCGTCAGGTACACCGAAATGGGCGGCATAGCCGGGCGGCACCGGGTCGGGCGCGAAGATGCCGGTGATCGAGGCCTCGATCTGGGTAGGGGTGGCGAAGGCGGTGATGGCGGGCACGGCCACCTGGGCCACCACGGGATGACCGGTCAGCGTGTACCAGCGGTCCAGCCCGCCGGTCCAGGGCATCGACGCCCCGGACAGAACGACAAGCGCCGAAGGGGCCAAGGCCCCGCGTGCCTCCAGCGCCCAGGCCAGCGCGATGGCGCCGCCATAGCTGTGGCCCAGAACCACCGGGCGGCGGACGCCAAGGGCTTCGGCGGCCTGCATCAGGTGGCGCGCCTGCACCGCGGGCGACCGGTCGTCCGGCCGATGTCCGAGCTCCAGCCCAAACCCGGACGGTCAAAGAGAACCACGCGGTACCGCTGCGCCAGGGTTTGCGCGAAGCCCATGGTGAATTCGCGGATATTGCCGCTGGCACCGTGCAGCAGCACCAGGTCCGGTCCGTTGCCCATGACATGGGCATGGACCATGCCGCCGCCCACCGGCACCAGACGACCGATGGGCGGATAGGCCGCCTCGGCGGCCAACTCGCGCTCGCGGGCGCGCCGGGCGGTCAAGAGGCCGCTGCCGCCAAGGGCAGCGGCGCCAAGGATGAGGCTAGTTGCCAATCTTCTCCAACTCGAACGGCGTGGACTGATAGATCTCGTTGATCCAGTTGCCGTACAGAAGATGGGCGTGGCTGCGCCACCGGTTCAAGGNGGGCCGCGACGGATCGTCATCGGGATAGTAGTTCATCGGCACGTTGATCGGCGTGCCGTTGGCCACGTCGCGGTCGTATTCCTGCTTCAGCGTCTCGCTGTCGTATTCGAAGTGGTTGAAGATGTAGAGCGCGCGGTGGTAAGCATCTTCAACCAGGCAGGGGCCGGTCTCGGGCGCGCCCAGAAGCGTGCGCAGGCCCGGCGCCGCGTCGATCTCGGCCTGGCGCATTTCGGTCCAGCGGCTGACCGGGATCACGAATTCATCCGAGAAACCGCGCAGATAGGGCGAGGTCGGCGCCAGGTTCTGGTGGCGGAAGCAGCCAAAGGCCTTGTGGTCCAGCATGTGCTTTTGCACATGGTGGAAATGGTAGATCATCGCCATGCCGCCCCAGCAGACGCCGAAGGTGGATTGGACATGGGATTGCGTCCAGTCCATGACCTCGCACAACTCGTCCCAATAGGTGACCTCCTCGAAGGGCAGGTGCTCGATGGGGGCGCCGGTGATGATCAGGCCGTCAAACTTCTCGCCGGTGGCCTTCACCTCCTGGAAGGGGCGGTAGAAGGTTTCCATGTGCTCGGCGGCGGTGTTCTTGGTCTGATGCTCGCTCATGCGGATCAGGTGGAGGTCGATCTGCAGGGGCGTGGCGCCGATCAGCCGGGCGAACTGGTTCTCGGTCTGGATCTTCTTCGGCATCAGGTTCAACAGCCCGATGCGCAGCGGGCGGATATCCTGCCGTGCCGCCCGTTCGGGCGACATCACCATCACGCCCTCGTTCCGCAGAACGTCGAAGGCGGGCAAGGTGGCAGGAAGGGTGATCGGCATGACTTACTCCTTGGGGGAGCCGTATCTAGGCTGTCTCGGTTTCGGGTTCAACGGCTGCGGTCAATGGCGCGCGCCAACAGGTCGTCGAAATCTGCGGCGCTGCGCAATGCGGCGACTTCGTCCGCGGTGACGGTGACGCCCCATCGCGCCATGGCTTCGTATCGCGGCTGGCGGTGATCCAGCAGCCGGGCATAGCCAAAGCGCAGGAAGGCGTCGGGATCGACCTTGTCGGCGGGCAGGCCTTCCTGCGCAAGATAGGCATCCCAGAGTTCCGTCAGGAAGTCCGGCTGATAATAGATCGGCTTTGGCGCGCGGTCGAAGCGGCGGACCAGTTCGTCCCGATGCGCCTCGTCGCCCTTGATCCAGACCAGAAGCAGATGCGAGGACAGTTCGGTCAGCACCGGGTCGGCGGGGTCTTCGGCATTCACCACCTCGCAGATCGAGCCGGAACTGTCGCAGACGAAATGGTCGTAGCCGTACAGGTCATGGGCGCGGTCGATGAAATAGGTGGTGTCCAGCATCGCCGCGATTTCGGCGTGGCGGTGCTGGTCCTGGCGCTTGCAGTATTCGGCAAAGGGCAGGCCGCCGCGGTCGGCATCGCCCGGCTTGCCCAGATAGGTGGACAGGGNGGCGAGGTTGTCGAAGGTGATGTTGGACGCGATATAGACCGAGTCCGACATCAAGAGCTCGCGCAAGAGCGGCACCTTCATCGCCTCGCGCTTGAAGTTGTCGGCGATGAATTCGTCCATGTAGCGCGTGCCGATGCGGTAATCGACCGAGTAGTGGAACCAGTGGCCCTGGTCGCGCAGCATGGTGGCAAGGAAGGTCTTGCCCAGCCCGGACATGCCGAACAGCAGCACCCGTTTCGCCTTGGCCCTCCGCCAGTCTGCACCCGTGGGATAGATCATGCCCGCCTCGCGCCTGTTTGGCGTCTGTTAGCGCGGGCCGCAAGCGGATTCACGCGGTTTCTTCAGGCGGGCGGCAANGCCGCCCGTCCAGCACCAGAAGGCCAAGCGCGATCAGACCGAAGCNNCCAAGTAATCGCGCGGCGGAAGGCTTTCATCCAGCACCAGCGCGCCCAGAAGGACGGCGAAGGGGGCGACCAGCAGGGTGACGAGGCTGAGGTTNNGCGCCCCGGCCAGGCCAAGGACGCGGTAGTACAGCAGATAGGCGTTNNAAGCACCCGCGATCACGGCCAGGTACAGAAGGGCGCCCCAGGCCGAGATCGGCCAGTCCAGGCGAAGCGGCTGGCCCCAGAACGCGGCAGCAGGCAGGATAAGGACGGCGGCGCCGGTCAGCATGCCCGCGGCAGCGATCTGCGGCGGCAGGCCTGTCAGCGCCTTGCGGGCAAAGGCCGCTGCCGAGGCATAGGAAAGCGAGGCCAGCAGCAGGGCGAGCTGGCCAAGCGATGTGGGGTCAATCGCCGTCAGCGCCTGCGGGCCGATGACGGTGGTCACGTAAACCAGGCCAAGCAGCANCGCGGCCAGGCGGCGACCGGTCAGCCGCTCGTCGCGGAAGGCCAGGGCGGCAACGATCACGCCCATCAGCGCGGTCGAGGCATTCAGGATGGCGGCCAGGCCCGAGGGCACCGAGCCCTGCGCCCAGGTGATCAGTGAAAAGGGGATGGCGTTGTTCAGGGCGCCCATGACCAGGAAAGCTGCCCAGACATGAGGTAAGCGGGGCAGGGGCAGGCGACGCCAGGCGACGTAAAGCCACAGAAGAAGTGCTGCCAGCGTGACGCGGAAGGCCACGGCGGTCAGCACGCTNNAGGCCGAGGACAGGGCAAGCTTGTTCGACAGGAACGAGCCGCCCCAGATGGCGGCCAGAAGCAACAGCTCGGCCCAGGNCGCGGGGGAAAGGGATCTTTGCGGGGTCATGACGGCCTTTTGCCATGGTGCGGCGGCCAGGGCGACCCGGAACATGCGCAAGGGGCCGGTCCCGAAGGACCGGCCCCTGTGCCGCGCAAGCGACAGGATCAGAACGAATAGCCGACGCGCAGCACCACGGCGAGGGCATCGTTGTCGTCGAAGGCGGCCGCGGGCTGGATGGCTCCGGCGGCGGTTTCGGCGTCGCCAAGATCGTAGTAGCGGGCGGCAGCCGTCACCTTGAAGGCGCCCGAAGTATAGGTCGCCGAAATGCCCAACGCATTGTAGCCGTTCACCGGGTTCAGGTTCGACTGATAGCCCGACAGCGGCGAGTCATAGGTGTAGGTCAGCGCACCCGACCAGGTCTCGTTGAACTTGTGGCCGACGCCGATGGTCGAGGTGGTGGTCGGCCCGTTATAGGACACCAGGGCCGCGCCGCCGGTCAGCATGCCATACATCTCGGGGGCGATTTCGAACTGCTCCCAGTCCACCCACCGCACCGAGCCGAACACCAGCCAGTCAGGCGCAACGCCGGTCTGGAATTCCAGGTTCACCGACTGCGGCGTCGTCACGGGCGTCGTGCTGTCCAGCGAGCCGATGGCCGAGCTTTCCGAGGTCGCCATCTCGTAGTCGATGGCCGAGTTGTAGGTCAGCGCCACCTTGGCGGCGATTTCAGGCTTTTCCCAGCCGATACCCACGACATAGCCGAAGGCGCCGTCCTTGCTGCCGTTCGCTTCGTAGGGCGCGCCGGGATAGGGCACGTNAGCCCCGGCCGTCACGAAGGGGATCAGCGCGTCGGCCGACAGCGTCTGGTAGCGCAGGCCGCCAAAGACGCTGAACTGCGACGGGGCGGTGTAGCGGACAAGGCCGGTGATCGAGCCGGTGTCGAGCGTGGCGGTGGAGCCTTGCGCGAAATAGTCCGTGCCTTCGGGGTAGGTGACGTTCGCGCCGAAGGGCTTGTCCAGGATCACCGCGCCGGTAAAGCCCTCGGCGATACCGAATTTCACGCCGCCGTTGAACACCGTGTAGTTGTCCAGCATGCTGCCCGAGGAATCGTCGCCCAGGTAGGGGCTGACTTCGACGCCCGACACATCGGGCGCCAATGTGCCGATGGTGAATTCGGCATAGTTGCCTTGTTCGAACAACAGCATCGCCGATTGCGTGCCCCGGTCGATGCCCCCGGCATGAGCGGCGCCGACGGCGCCAAACATGGCGCCAAGCGCCACGAGCGATCTTTTCATTCTGTCTCCCTCCGACCGGCGGCAATGAGCCGCTGTCCCCTGCGGCAAAGGTCCATTGGCGGCCCGGTCCGGTCAATCCGTTTCGTTACGTCACGACTTCGTGACGTTCAGATTCTGGCGGGACGTGGCTTCTGGGCGCGCAGGTTCACCAGGTTGGCGGCCAGGATCACGGCCGCGTAAANCAGCACCAGCGGGTCCAGCGGTTCCCCGTACCAAAGCGCCCCGACGACGGCGATCACGGGCAGGCGCAGGAAGTCCACCATGACCACAAATCCGGCCGCGGCGATGGACAGCGCCTTGGTCAGGCAGGTATGCGCCGTCACCCCGGCAAGACCGATCAGCGCCAGCCAGGGCAGGGTCTGGGCATCGGGCAGGTTCATGCGACCGTCGCGCAGCGCCAGGATCAGGCCAAAGCAGAACTGCATCAGCGTCAGCCAGAACAGGATGGACACGATGCTTTCGCCGCGCGTCAGGCGCTTTGTCATCAGCGATGTCGCGGCAAAGCAGACGGCGGACGCCGCCGCGGCCACCATGCCCGGCTGAAGCGCGGTGAAATCGGGTCTGGTGGCGATCAGGATTCCGGCAAACCCCATGGCTGCCGCCAGCAGCTTCAGCGGCGTCAACCGTTCGCCCAGAACCAGGGGCGACAGAAGGATCACCCAGATCGGCGAGGTGAATTCCAGCGCGAAGACCTGCGCCAGCGGAATCATGGTCAGCGCCCAGAACCACAGGTTCTGCCCGGTGAAGTGGAAAAGGTTGCGCACAAGATGGCTGCCCAGGCGGTCCGCCCGCACCTCTTTCAGCCGCCGAANGCCAGTCGCCACCCCCACCACCAGCACAAAGCCCACGAGCGACCGCCAGGTCATGATCTCGAACGTGTCGTGCCGGTGCGCGACGGCGCGGTAAGNAATGGCCATGGCGCTGAAGGCGGTGATCGAGCCGGTCATCCACAACGCGGCGACCAGTGGACGGTCGGCGGGCCGCTCTGTGGGCCGGGCGGGGGCAGGGGTCACGGGAGGCTCCGGTTGGGCCGCCTTCATCCCGCGGCTTGGCAGCGAAGTCCAGCGCCCTTAGGCTTGCCCGGCGCAGCAGGGGCCAGGATGTCCGGGAAACTCATTCGCGGCGAGCACGACCACCGGGTCGGTTTCGCGGAACTCTTCTATGATCTGGTCTTTGTCTTTGCGATCACGCAGGTCAGCCATCTGCTCTTGCATCACTACGACCTGGAAGGGGCGCTTCATTCCGGNCTGATCCTGCTGGCCGTCTGGTGGGTCTGGGTCTACACCACCTGGGTGCTAAACCGGCTGGACCCCGAAACCCCGCCGGTGCGCGGCATGCTGTTCGCGATGATGCTGGGCGGGCTGTTCCTGTCGATGTCCATCCCCGAGGCCTTCGGCAACCGGGGCTGGGTCTTCGGTCTGGCCTTTGCCGCCATGCAACTGGGGCGCACGGCGTTCATGTATGCGGTGTCGGGTGACAACCCGGTGCTGAAGCGGACCTATCTGCGCATCTTCCTGTGGTTCGTTCCCTCGGGTGTTCTGTGGATNCGTGGCGGGCTGGCCGGGCCGGAGGCGCGGCTCTGGTTCTGGCTGGCGGCGCTGGCGGTGGAATATNNGCTTAGCCCGATCGCCGCCTATTGGGTGCCGGGACTGGGCCGCGACCGGTCGACCAACTGGACGGTGAAGGGCGCGCATATGGCCGAACGCGGCCTGTTCGTGATCATCTGTCTGGGCGAGACGCTGCTGGTCTCGGGTGCGACCTTCGCCGACCTGCCCTGGGATATGGCCGGACTGCTGGCCTTCCTGTCTTCGGCAGTGTCCAGCATCGGCATGTGGTGGGTCTATTTCCACATCGGCTATCGGCGCGGCAGCCAGCAGATCGTGGAGTCGGACGACCCCGGCCGCATCGCGCGGCTGGCCTTCACCTATGCCCATATCCCCATCGTGGCCGGGATCGTGCTGGCCGCCGTNGGGGCCGAACGCGCCATCGCCCATCCGCATGCGGCGGGGTCCTGGGGCGAGGCGGCCTCGATCGCCGGCGGCACGGCGCTGTTCCTGGTAAACAACGGCTGGTTCAAGGCGGTGTCGAAGTGGTTTCCGCTGTCACACCTGGCNGGCCTTGGCCTGCTGGCGGCGCTGTTTGCCGCAAGCCCCTGNGCTGGACCTTTGTGGCTGAACCTCGGGTCGGCGGCGGTTCTGGTGCTGGTGGCGGTGTGGGAGGATCGTTCGCTGGGGTCGGGCGCCCGGCGCCCGGCCTGAGGCTCAGCTTACGGGCAGGCGATTTCCAGCCCGTGGACATAGATCACGCAGGGGCTGTCAAAGCACAGCGTGANCGACCTGATGGTCGCGGCGTCCTCGGTGCGGATGTATTCGCCGTCCACCAGCCGCGACACCGGCACCAGTGCCGTCGGCGTGCCGTACAGCGCCTGCGCCCGCCAGTCGCGCAACAGCAGCAACTGGCCGGGGGCAAGCCGCACATCCGCATCGGGCCGGTCATGGCCAAGAGCCGAGGCCGAAACGCAGATCACGGTCCCGGTCAGTTCGTCGGTGATGGCGGCGGTCAGGCGACGGATGCCATCGCGCGTGATGATGCGGTCACCGGGGGCAAGGGTTTCGACGGCGCGCTCACCCTGGGCGGTCAGCACGGTCGAGCCGAAGGCAAGGCCCATGGCGGTGGTGGGCGTCGCAATCTGGCGCGGCGCCACGACATGGGCAGACTGGCCCTGTTGGGTGATGATCATCCGAGGATGTCCTGTGACTGCTGCTCGTTATGTTTTGCGCCAGATTACGGCAGGATTGCGGCCCGCGATAGGGCATTTCGCGGCGCGATTTTCCTCTCGCATCCCTGTGGCCTTCTTGCTAGAAGGACGCGGATTTTCGGGGTGCCCGGCCGGAGGGGTCGGGGCTGCCCCGTTTGCGGGTGTGGCGGAACTGGCAGACGCACCGGATTTAGGTTCCGGCGCCGCAAGGCGTGGGGGTTCAAGTCCCTTCACCCGCACCATAGGAACGGAAAGGTAGAAGACGGATGCAGGTCACCGAGACCCTGAACGAAGGCCTGAAGCGCAGCTATACCATCACGGTCACCGCGGCCGAGCTGGATGCCAAGGTGCAGGAAAAGCTCATCGAGGCGCAGCCCGAAGTCGAGATCAAGGGTTTCCGCAAGGGCAGNGTGCCGCTGGCGATCCTGAAAAAGCAGTTCGGCCAGCGCGTTCTGGGCGATGCGATGCAGGAAGCCATCGACAGCGCCATGAAGGGTCANCTTGACGCCACCGGCGACCGCCCGGCGCTGCAGCCCGACGTCAGNATGGTGGGCGGCGAAGACTGGAAGGAAGGCCAGGATGTCGTGGTCGAGATGACCTACGAAGCCCTGCCGCCGATCCCGGATTTCGACGCGACCGGCATCGTGCTGGAACGTCTGGTGGTCAAGGCCGATGACGCCGCCGTGGCCGAGGCGCTGGACAACCTGGTAAGCACCGCCAAGTCCTACGAGGACCGCAAGAAGGGGTCCAAGGCCAGNGACGGCGATCAGGTCGTGATCGACTTCAAGGGTTCGGTCGACGGCGTGCCGTTCGACGGCGGCTCGGCCGAGGACTATCCGCTGGTGCTGGGTTCGGGTTCGTTTATCCCGGGCTTCGAGGATCAGCTGGTCGGCGCCAAGGTCGGCGACGAGGTGAAGGTCAACGTCTCCTTCCCCGACAACTATGGCGCGGCGCATCTGGTTTGCAGNGCCGCGGTCTTCGACTGCACCGTGAAGGCGGTGAAGGAAGCCAAGGCGGCCGAGATTGACGACGAACTGGCCAAGAAGTTCGGCGCCGAAGACCTGGCCGCGCTGAAGGGCCAGATCGCCGAACGTCTGGAGGCCGAATACAAGGGCGCCTCGCGCGCGGTGATGAAGCGCAAGCTCTTGGACCAGCTGGACGCGCTGGTCAAGTTCGACCTGCTTACCGCCCTGGTCGAGGCTGAAGCGGCGCAGATCGCGCATCAGCTGTGGCACGAGGAACACCCCGAGGATCACGGCCACCACCACGGCACCATCGAAGCCACCGACGAGCACAAGTCGCTGGCCGAACGCCGGGTGCGCCTGGGTCTTCTGCTGGCCGAGGTTGGCCGCAAGGCCGAAGTCACCGTGACCGATGCCGAGATGACCCAGGCCGTGCTGGCGCGNGCGCGGCAGTATCCGGGACAGGAACGCCAGTTCTTCGAATTCGTGCAGAAGAATGCCCAGATGCAGCAGCAGCTGCGCGCGCCGATCTTCGAAGACAAGGTCGTGGATCACATCGTGGCCCAGGCCCAGGTCTCCGACAAGGAAACCTCGAAGGACGACCTGCAGAAGGCCGTCGAGGCGCTGGACGAACTCTGATCCCGGCCTGACCCGGATCATGGCAAGGGGCAGCCTTCGGGCTGCCCCTTCTGCATAGTGGATGGGCTTGCCGCGACAGCCCATGTCGCGTCCGTCCTGTCGGCGGGGCGGGCAGGCGGGTAGGGTGGCCGCAGAAACGCCCGGACCTCCTGTCATGCCTACCTTCCGTTCTGCGCCGCTGGCTGGCATCCTGTGCCTGTTGCTGGGCCTGGCCGTGTTTTCGGTTCAGGACCTCATCCTCAAGCTGCTCTCCGGGCGCTTCCCGCTGTACGAGATCATGCTGGTGCGCGGCCTGGTCAGCCTGCCCCTGCTGCTCATGATGGTGCGGGCCGAGGGCGGGCTGCACCTTCTGGTCACTCCCGGCCTGCTTACCATGCTGCTGCGCGGGGTGGTGATGTTCGTGGCCTATGCCGCCTTCTATCTGGCCCTTGCGGCCCTGCCGCTGCCGACCTCGGTGGCGCTCTACTTCTCGGGTCCGCTGTTCATCACGCTGCTGTCTGTCCTGGTATTGGGTGAGCGGGTGGGCCTGCTTGGCTGGGGCGCGGTGATCGTGGGCTTTGCCGGGGTGCTGGTCATGGTGCGGCCGGGCAGCGGGCTGTTCGACTGGGCCTCGCTGCTGCCGGTGCTGTCGGGGCTGACCTATGGCGTCTCGATGGTCGCCGCCCGCCGGATGGGGGCAAGGGAAACCGCAGGCGCCATGGCCTTCTGGGGCAATGCGGTCTTCTTGGCCATCGCGGGCGGCATGGCGCTGGTCTTTGCTTACGGGTCACCGGGCGAGGGCCTGCATCCCAGCCTGACCTTCCTGGTGCGGGGCTGGGAGCCGGTTCCGCTGCGCGACCTGGGCCTGATGGCGGCAACCGGCGTCATCGCGGCCATCGGGCTGTGGCTTCTGACCACGGCCTATCGCTTGGCCGAGGCCAGCACGGTTGCCCCCTTCGAATACACCGCCATGATCTGGGGTGTGGTCTGGGGCTGGACGATCTGGGGCGAATGGCCCGATGCGCTTGGCTGGNNCTTAAGCATCGCCGCCATCGTCGGCGCGGGGCTGGTCATGGCCCTGGCGCGGTCGCGCCCCGCGCCGGGTCAGGAGAACAGCGTGATCCAGGCCCCGGACAGCGTCGGCGCCCCGGTGAAATAGGCGATGACGGTTTCGCCACCCGCTCCGCTGCCGTTGTCATCCCAGACCAGCACGCCGTCCGGGCCGACGACGCGATAGACGAACTGCGCCGCCGCCCCCGTCGCCGCGCCCTGGGCCAGGTTGCGGCGCCAAGCCTACCATCGGCCAGCGCCCCGCCGATCAGGTCGCGGTCGATGCGCAGGCGGTCAAGCCCATGTTCCCAATCCTCGATGCGCGACGCCACGCTGCAAGATCGAAGCGGAACACATCCGCGTTACGCCGCCGAACAGCCAGTTGGAATCGTCGCCGGTGAACAGGCGATCCGCACCATCGCCGCCATACAGCACATCCTGCCCGGCCTGCCCGGCCAGCACGTCGTTGCCCGCGCCGCCAGACAGCGTATCGGCCCCGGCGCCGCCGATCAGCGTGTCGTCGCCGCCGCCGCCGTCGCCGCTGTCGTTGCCGCGCCTGCCGGCGAACCGGTCATTGCCCGCACCCAGACGCACGGTGTCGTCATAAAGACGGCCAATCACCTCATAGGCTTCAAAGCCCGAGATGACCGATCCGAATCCGTCGTTCACGCCCGAATCCGTCACCTCGAAGGACAGCGCCCAAAGGAAGGGCATGGTGGTCACGGTCAGGATGTCATAGCCCGCGCCGCCCTCCAGGGTGTTGACCATGCTTACCGCATAGGAAACCCGGTCGTCGCCACCCCCGGCATCGGCCAGGTTCGCCCCCATTCCAGCCACAGCACATCATTGCCGTCGCCAGTGGTGATGGTGTCCGAACCCGAGCGTAGATTTCGAAGCTCTCGATCCCGGAAATCGACAGGGTCAGCCCGGCAAAACTGGCGCCGGACGTCGAAAGAACCACCGGGTCCAGGGTCGTGCGCGTCCAGTGCAGGTACAGCTTGTCCTCGCCCGTGCCGCCATCGGCGATCCCGTCCAGCAGGTCGTTGAAGACGAAGATGTCGTTGCCCTCGCCGCCATACCAGTTGACCGTGGCGCGGGTCGGGAAGAACGGATAGCTGAAATGGTCGTCGCCCGCGCCGCCATAGCCGGTGTCGTTGCCCGTGCCGGGCAGGAACGTGTCGTTGCCGTCGCCGCCATACATCAGGTCGTCGCTTACGCCGCCGGAAAGCACATCGCTTCCCAACCCGCCATAGATTTCGTCGTTGCCTTCCAGTCCGGTAATCAGGTCGTTGCCATCGGTACCGGTCAGGGTGTCGTCCCCCGTGGTCGGCACCGTGTCGCCGCCCGGTGCCACGCCAAGGTCCGTCAGGACCGAACTGGGAAGGAGTACAGTATCATACCTTGTCATCGGCGTCCTCATGGGTTGGCAAGCGGCACTCAGATCAGGATGATGTCCGAAGCAAGCAGGGTCACGGCACCAGAGAAGGTGGCGATCATATCGACGCCGCCCGCGGGATCGTCACCGTTGCGGTCCCAGACCAGGGTCGAAACATCCGTGCTTGGCGTCATAGCTCAACACGAACTGCCCCTGCGATCCGCTGGCCGCGCCGAAGGACAGTCGGTCGTCGGCCAGCTGGCCGGGAACTTCGTAGCCAGCGGCATAGAAGGCGGCAAGGATGAAGCGGTCCAGCCCGGATTCGAAATCGGTGATCAGCGTCGGGCCAAGTTCAGGAGACTTGAAGATGAACAGGTCGCCGCTTGCACCGCCCGTCAGCGTCGCGCCGTCGCCCGAGGCGCTCAGCCTGTCGCGGTTACCCGCCATCCAGCGTATCGGCCCCCTGGCTTCCGATCAGCGTGTCATTACGCCGCCGAACAACAGATCGTCGCCGCGCCCGCCGTTCAGCGAATCGTTGCCGCCGCGCCCATCCAGCGTGTCGTTGCCAGCCCAGCCCCAAAGAATGTCGTCGCCGTTCCATGTGGCGACAACGTCGTCGTGATTGGAGCCGATGACCTCATAGCGCTCGAATCCCTGGATCACCGACAACTGGCCATCGTCGATCTCGCCGGTCAGGCCATCGGCGATGAAATAGATCGGGCTGTCGGCCTGCTGCACCTGCAGAAGATCCACCCCCGCCCCGCCATACAGCGTGTTGGCTTCGACCGGCGTATAGCGCAGCGTGTCGTCACCGCCCATCATCCAGACTTGGTTGGCGCCACCGCCGACCGTTACCATATCGGCATACTGGCCGCCCCGGATGGTATCGTCGCGGTCGCCGACCAGCACCACCAGCCGCTCGATCGAGGTAAAGGTGACTTCCAGTCCGCCCAGGGTGCGCGCGTGGCGCGAGGGGCCGCTGATGGAAATATCGGCCGGGGTCAGGTCGGTCAGCCAGAACAGACCCAGCTGGTCGATGCCCGCGCCGCCATTCACCGTGGCGTTGCCGACAGCGGTGCAGCTGAAATAGTCGTCGCCCGCGCCGCCATAGGCGACGCTGGTGTAAACGGTGACAACCTCCATCAGCCAGATCACATCGTCGTTTACGCCGCCGTACAGCGTGTCGATGCTGCCCCAACCGCCAATGATCGTGTCGTTGCCGTCGCCGCCATAGGCCAGATCGTTGCCGTTGCCGGTAAAGATCATGTCGTCGCCCTGACCGCCGTACAGGAGTCGTCCCCATCGAAGCCGTAGACGGTATCATTCCCGCCATAGGCGGTCAGCAAGTCGGCGTCGGCAGTACCTTCGAGAAGTTCAGGAAGTCCGGTTCCGGTCTTGACGGCCATGCTGTTCTCAATCCTCTGGTTGGGAAAAGGCTGGGAGCCACTGTGACAGTCCGGCCCTGGCAATTTCATTATACTAGCATGGCACCACGACTGCTGAAAAGTCATGCAAAATGAAAAAGGCGCCCTGAACCGGGCGCCTTCTCGATCCGCCTTGCGGCAGGGATCACTCTTCGGCAGCAGCGCCGCCGATGTCGTCGAACAGTTCGGCGATCTCGAACTCGGCCGCGGCTTCCGCCTCGGCGGCCAGTTCCTGGATCGACTTGCCCGACGCCTGCAGTTCGGCTTCTTCGGTCGAACGGGCGACGTTCAGCTTGACCTTGACCACGACTTCCGGGTGCAGCACGACCGAGACGGTGTGCATGCCCAGGTCCTTGATCGGACGGTCCAGCGTGATCTGCGACCGCGACAGGGTGAAGCCCGCCTCGGTCGCGGCATCGGCCGCATCCCGGTTGGTGACCGAGCCATACAGCGCGCTNNGATCGGACGCCGAGCGGATCACCACGAAGACCTGGCCATCCAGCTTGGCGGCCACGGCTTCGGCCTCCTTCTTGGTTTCCAGGTTGTCGGCTTCAAGCTGCGCCTTGCGGGCTTCGAGCGACTTGATGTTCGCGTCGCTGGCGCGCAGCGCCTTCCNCTGCGGCAGCAGGTAGTTGCGGGCGTAGCCGTCCTTGACGGTCACAACCTCGCCCATCTGGCCAAGTTTGGCCACGCGCTGGAGAAGGATCACTTGCATATCGGTAATCTCCTCACTTCACGGCATAGGGCAGCAGAGCCAGGAAACGCGCGCGCTTGATCGCGGCGGCCAGCTCACGCTGCTTCTTGGCCGAAACGGCGGTGATGCGCGAGGGCACGATCTTGCCGCGTTCCGAGATATAGCGCTGCAGCAGACGGGTGTCCTTGTAGTCGATGGCCGGGGCATTGTCGCCCGAGAACGGGCAGACCTTGCGGCGACGGAAAAACGGTTTGGTGGCCATGGTTTATGGTCCTTTCCTGAAGCCCTGGATCAACGACGGAAGCCGCCACGGGCGGTCACCACGGTCGGGACGGTCACCGAAGCTGCGCTCGCGGCGCTCGCCGCCACCGAAGCCGCCCTCGGGACGGTCACCACGGTCGCCACGGTCACGCTCGTCGCGCTTCTGCATCTGGATCGACGGGCCTTCGGCGTGCTTTTCGACCTTGATGGTCAGCACGCGCATGACGTCGTCATGCAGGCGCATCAGGCGTTCCATTTCCTGCACGGCGGCCGACGGGGCGTCCGACTTCAGCAGGGCATAGTGGCCCTTGCGGTTCTTGTTGATCTTGTAGGCCATCGTCTTGACGCCCCAGTACTCGCTTTCGACGACCTTGCCGCCGTTGTCCGCGAGGACGGTGGAGAAGTGTTCGACAAGGCCTTCGGCCTGGGCGCTGGACAGGTCCTGGCGCGAGATGAAGACATGCTCGTAAAGCGGCATGTGTACTCCGATGTTCGGGCGCATTTCATAGGACGGCGATCCCGGCCGCTCCGTCCACGAGATACTGCGCCGGTTCAAGCAGGGCTTGCGGCGGGATGCGGCCTTATAGTCGCCGGGACGGGGGATGCAAGCGCGGAATCAGCGCAGCGCCTGCGGCAGGCCGAACAGCCGGTCGAAGCTCCAGGTGAACACCCAGGTATAGACCAGGAACAACACGATCAGCCCGGCCTCCAGCCACAGCGCCGTCAGCAGCCCGACCTGGAACCACCAGGCGGTCAGCGGCAGAAGGATCAGCGTCAGCCCACCTCGAACAGCACGGCATGCAGGGCGCGGCGGGCGAAGGTCCGCTTCGCGGCTCGGCTGGCGCGCCTCCCAGGCCTCGAAGACCGAGTTGAAGAGATAGCTCCAGACCATCGCCAGTGTGGCTGACAGGGCCGCAAAGACCAGCGACGAGTCGGTCTCGGCCCCGGACATGAACTTCAGCCCCAGCCCGGCGACCAGGATGCCGATCAGCTCGAAACTGACCGCATAGACGATCTTGCGCAGTGCTGGCGACATGGCAGCGATTGAACCCGCCGCCGCGGCGAAGTCAAGGCAGGGGCCTTTGCGTGCGGCGCGGCCAGCGGCTATTCGGGAAAAACGAGGGGATACCAGATGACCAGGGCATTCGTCTTTCCGGGACAGGGCGCGCAGACCATCGGCATGGGCCGCGCGCTGGCCGAAAGCTATCCGGCCGCCAAGGCCGTCTTCGACGAGGTGGACGAGGCGCTTGGCCAGAAGCTGTCGGACCTGATCTGGTCGGGCACCATCGAGGAACTGACGCTGACCGCCAATGCCCAACCGGCGCTGATGGCAACCTCGATCGCCGCCCTGCGCGCCATGCAGGCGGAAGGCTTCGGTCTGGACCTTGCCACCTATGTGGCGGGCCATTCGCTTGGCGAATACTCGGCCCTATGCGCCGCCACTGCCCTCGGCCTCGCCGACACCGCGCGCCTGCTGCGCATCCGCGGCACCGCGATGCAAGAGGCGGTGCCGGTCGGCGTNGGGGCGATGGCCGCCCTTCTGGGCCTCGATTTCGCCGCCGCCGCCGAGGTCGCGGCCGAAGCGGCGCAGGGCGAGGTCTGCCAGGCCGCCAACGACAACGACCCGGCCCAGGTGGTGGTCTCCGGCCACAAGGCGGCCGTGGAGCGGGCGCTGGACATCGCCAAATCCCGCGGTGCCAAGCGCGCGATCCTTCTGCCGGTCAGCGCGCCCTTCCACTGCGCCTTGATGCAGCCCGCCGCCGACCGCATGGCCGAGGCGCTGGCCGGTGTCACAGTCCATGCGCCCGCCGTGCCCGTGGTCGCCAATGTCCGCGCCGAGGCGGTCAGCGACCCCGAACTGATCCGCAAGCTGCTGGTGGAACAGGTCACCGGCTCGGTCCGCTGGCGCGAGTCGGTCGCGTGGATGGCGGCGCAGGGCGTCACCGAGTTCTGGGAAATCGGCGCTNNTAAGAAGGCGCTGTCGGGCATGGTCAAGCGCATCGCGAAAGAGGCCACGACCAAGGCCATCGGCACGCCCGAAGACATCGCCGCCCTNGAAGGGCTGAGGAAAGGAAACCCCATGTTCGATCTGACGGGAAAATCGGCGCTGGTCACCGGCGCTTCGGGCGGCATCGGCGGCGCCATCGCCAAGGCGCTGCACGGCGCCGGGGCCACGGTCGCCCTGTCGGGCACGCGCACCGGGCCGCTGGAGGAACTGGCGGCCGAATTGGGCAGCCGCGTGCATGTCCTGCCCTGCAACCTGTCCGACGCCGCCTCGGTCGAGGCGCTGCCCAAGCAGGCGGTCGAGGCGATGGGGGCGGTGGATGTGCTGGTGAACAATGCTTGCATCACCCGCGACAACCTCTTCATGCGCATGTCGGATGAGGAATGGCAGTCGGTGATCGACGTTAACCTGACCTCGACCTTCCGCCTGTGCCGCGGCGTGCTGCGCGGCATGCTGAAGGCGCGGTGGGGCCGCATCGTGAACATCTCGTCCGTCGTGGGCGCCACCGGCAATGCGGGGCAGGGCAACTATGCCGCGTCCAAGGCANNCATGGTCGGCATGTCGAAAAGCCTGGCCGCCGAGGTGGCCGCCCGCAACGTCACGGTGAACTGCGTGGCGCCGGGCTTCATCACCACGCCGATGACCGAAAAGCTGACCGACGACCAGAAGGCGCGCATCCTGGGGCAGGTGCCCGCGGGCCGCATGGGCACAGCCGAGGAAATCGGCGCGGCGGTGCTGTATCTGGCCAGCCCCGAGGCTGGCNNTTATGTCACCGGCGCGGTGCTGCATGTGAACGGCGGCATGGCGATGATCTGACGCTGGCCCGGCGGCGGGAAAGCGTTTGCCATGCGCCCCCGCTTGCTATGGGAGCGAACGAAGTGGGGCGGGCAACCGGCCCCCTCTGGCACAAGCCGGGGCAAGGACAACTAGGCGGGCAGGGCCCGCGGGAACAGAGGAAGTGACATGAGCGACATCGCCGATCGCGTGAAGAAGATCGTCGTCGAGCATCTGGGCGTGGAAGAGGACAAGGTGACCGAGAATGCCTCGTTCATCGACGACCTCGGCGCCGACTCGCTGGACACCGTGGAACTGGTGATGGCGTTCGAGGAAGAGTTCTCGATCGAGATCCCGGACGACGCCGCCGAAACCATCCAGACCTTCGGCGACGCGGTGAAGTTCATCTCTTCCGCCGTCTGATCCATCCGGCATTCCGGATCGCAGGGCGCCCTCGGGGCGCCCTTTGCGTTTCCCGCCGGGGCCGCGAATTGTCACTGTCCCGCCGCCAAGGCTCTGGCATGATCCATCCGGCGAACAGGAGGGTGTCATGGCCAGTCTGAAGGCGATGTTCGGGGCGGGTGAGGTGACGACGTTCCTGGGGCTGCTANNCTGCGCCGACCTGCGCCAGTTGGATCGGCGGATTGCCCTGATGGGGGCGGATGGCTGCACGCCCTATCCCTCGGTCGGGTTCTACTGCGCNGGCGGGCCNGCGGCGATCCGGGCGGCGGGGCAGGCCTATGCGGCGAACCTGACCCATGTGAACTTTGATCTGGGCGGGCCGGTGTTTCCCGGGGCCATCGCGGCGGTGGATGCCGGGGACATTCCGGTGGCGCCGGACGATCCGGTGGGCAACCGCGGCCGGATCGAGGCGGCGGTGGGCCGCGTGCTGGACCGCCGCGGCGTGCCGGTGCTTCTGGGGGCNGACGATTCCCTGCCGATCCCGATGCTGTCCGCCTGGTACCGCAACCGCCGCCTGACCATCCTGCAGATCGACGCCCATATCGACTGGCGCGACGAGGTCGGGGGCGAGCGGTGNGGGCTGTCGTCCACCATGCGGCGGGCCAGCGAGATGGGGCATGTGGAGCGGATCGTCCAGGTCGGGCAGCGGGGCATCGGCTCGGCGCGGATGGAGGATGCCCGGGCGGCGCTNGGACTGGGGGTCAGCTTCGTGCTTGGCGGAGAGGTCGCGCGCGACGGGGTCTGGCGCGCGGTGGACCTGGTGCCCGANGGGGCCGAGGTCGTGGTCTGCCTGGACGTCGATGCNCTGGACCCCTCGGTCATGCTTACGGTGATCGGGCGGACCTCNGGNGGGCTGTCCTATTGGCAGGTGATGGAGCTGATCNNGGGGGTGGCGGAGCGGGCCCGGATCGGCGGCTTTGCCCTGACCGAGTTCATGCCCGACCGGGACATCGACGGGCTGGGGGCCCTGGTCGCGGCCCAGCTTCTGACCGGGGTGCTGGGGGTCATCGCCCGGCAGGGCTGAGGGGCGTCCGAGCTCGGACGCTTGGTCGTCGTGAATGATTTCAATGGGTTGCGACGCCGAATTAACTTGGACTTCATACTTCACGACAGCGGGAGTTTGTGAGGGCGGCGGTTTGGTGCAAGGTTTCGGACTCTTCCTCGCCCAAGGAGCGTCCGATGGACCGTCCCGTGATCGCCGCCCTGGCCGACGCGCCGGGCGGGTCTGTCGATCCGGGCAAGTCGCGGCTGGAGACGATGACGCGGACCGTCAATCTCGCCCATCTGGCCAGCGAGCGGGGCAGCGACCGTGCTGGCCGACCGCGCATTCGCGGGCAATGACTGGCTTAACGGGTTGGACAGGAACAAGAGTCATTTCACCGTCCGGGGCGCGGTGAACCGCCTGATCACCCCGGCCGATGGGCGCCTGGTGAAGCTGGCCAGCCAGATCACCCTGCCGCGCAAGGGCCGCCACTGCACCGGCACGCTGGAGGGCGGCCCCTGCACCGCTCCGCCCGCCTGCCCAAGGGTGGCGAGTGGGGCATCGTGGCGACCAGCCTACCCGGCCATGACGCGCTGCAGACCTACCGCAAGCGGTGGGCCATCGAGTCGCGCTCGGCCGCCCGCTCGAACCCGTGGCGCGCGGCCTCGCCGCCAACTGCAAGACCCGCGGGCTGAACCTCGAGGACACCCGCCTGACCGCGCCGGTCGTCATCTGGTCCGTCCGTACGGCCCTTGGCAATGCCGCCCCCCGCGAAAGGCCCTTGGATACCTCGCCCGGTCTTCCTTCCGCACCGGCTTTGCCTTCCTGCGCAACCGCCTGAGGGCAGACCACCCCGACACGTTCATCGAGTGGCGACGGCTTCGAAATCCAGCCAGAACCGCGGGAGTCGTGTCGTATGAAGTCCAGGGTGTTTCGCTCGGATAACCAGTTGATATTAAAGAGGATGGCAAGGCGTCAGAGCGCGGGAGGCCTGGGGCGCCCGCCGCCCTGGCCTTCGGCCCGCGGGGCTGGACCCGCCCCCGGCCGCCGTGCCAAGAAGGGTCCGGCCCCTATCCGAAGGCATCCCATGACCGCCCCGATCCCCGCCGCAACACCCGCTCGCACCTGTTCTACCAGACCGACCACCCCCGCCCGGTGCTGGACCGGGCCGAGGGAATCTACATGTGGGACACCGAGGGCAACCGTTTCATTGACGGCTCCTCGGGCGCCATGGTCTGCAACATCGGCCATTCCAACCCCATNGTGCTGGAGGCCATGCGCCGCCAGATGGAGAAATCCACCTTCGGCTACCGCCTGCATTTCGTGACCGAGGTCTCTGAAGCGCTGGCCGCCAAGACCGCCAGCCTCGCCTGGCCGGGCATGGACCGGGTGTTCTTCGTCTCGGGCGGGTCCGAGGCGGTGGAGAGCGCCCTGAAGCTGGCCCGCCAGTACGCCCTGGCCATCGGCCAGGCCAGCCGCTGGAAGGTCATCTCCCGCTTCCCGTCCTATCACGGCTGCACCCTGGGCGCGCTGGCCATCACCGGCTATGACAGCCTGGCCGACCCCTTCCTGCCGATGATGAAGGTCATGCCCAAGGTGCTTGCGCCCCGCGCCTGGCTGGATGGCCTTGACCCCGACGACCCCGCCACCGGCCGCTACTATGCCGAGCTTCTGGACCAGAAGATCCGCGCCGAGGGGCCGGATTCGGTGCTGGCCTTCATCCTGGAACCCGTCGGCGGCGCCTCGACCGGCGCGCTGGTGCCGCCCGCGGGCTATATGGAAGCCGTGCGCGAGGTCTGCGACCGCCATGGCGTCCTGCTGATCCACGACGAGGTGATGTCGGGCGGCGGCCGCACCGGCAAGTTCTTCGGCGCCCAGAACTGGACCGCCGCACCCGACATCCTGGCGGTGTCCAAGGGGTTCGGCGCGGGCTATGTGCCGCTTGGCGCCATGGTGGCCCGGGGCGATCTGGTGGACGCCGTGCTGGCCAAGGGCGGCTTTGCCCATGGCTTCACCTATCTANNCAATCCGCTGGCCTGCGCCACGGGCCTGGCCGTGATCGAGGAGATCGAGCGGCAGGGCATGATGCAGAACGCCGCCTCGACCGGGGCTTTGTTGAAGGCGGAACTGACCAAGCTGATGGACCGCTTCCCCTTCATTGGCGACGTGCGGGGGATGGGCATGCTGTTGGCCTTCGAACTGGTCGCCGACCGCGAGACCAAGGAGCCGCTGCCCCCGGCGCTGAAGGCCTTCGACAAGCTGACCGAGCAAGCCTATTCCCGCGGGCTGATCATCTATCCCCGCCGCTCGCGCGGGGGATATGCCGGCGACCACCTGCTGGTGGCGCCACCGATGATCACCACGCCGGCGCAGGTGGGCGAGATCATCGACCGGCTGGAACCGGCGCTGGTGGCCTTTGCGAAGGAATGCGGATTGCCGATGGCCTGACGCAAATCCTTTGCCAAGGGCATCCTCTGCTTCCATGGGTCAAGCGGGGAGGACGGTCATGCGGTTGGGACTGGCGATCGGGTCACGGTGCTGGCGGGGGCGGCCTGGGCCGAAGACGCCGTCACGCTGAAGGTGATGAGCTTCAACATCTGGTATGGCGGCGACCAGGTCAGCTTTGCCAAGGTGATCGAGGCGATCCGGGCGGCTGACGCCGATATCGTGGGCCTGCAAGAGCCCGACGGCAAGACGCTGGAGATCGCGGCGGCGGCCGGTTATCCCTATGCCGACACGCGCCGCCACATCCTGTCGCGCTATCCGCTGTTCGACAGTGGCCTGGGCGAGACGCAATCGACCGCGGCGCCGCCCTATTCCATCGCCGGGGTCGATCCGGAGGCGGTGCATGCCTGGGCGCTGGTGGCGCCGGGCAGGGTGGTGGCGGTGGCCAACACCCACCTGACCTCGGACCCTTACGGGCCGGAACTGGTGCGCGATGGGGCCACCCCAGATGAGGTTGTGCAGAACGAGACCGATACCCGCATGCCCGAGGCGCAGGCGCTGATCGACGGGCTGGGGCCGGTGGTCGCCTCGGGCGTGCCGGTGGTCGTGACCGGGGACTTCAACGCGCCCTCGTGGCGCGACTGGACGGGCCGGGCGCCCTTTGCGGTGGACTGGCCTGTGTCGAAGGCGATGGAGGCGGCGGGCTTCACCGACAGCTACCGTGCGGCGCATCCCGATGCGGCAGCGCATCCCGGCCTGACCTGGACGGCGGGGCGGCCCTGGCCAGTGCTGCCCGAGGGCGAGACGCATGATCGGATCGACTTTGTCTGGGCGGCCAACGCCAAGGTTTCGGACAGCACCGTGGTCGGTGAGCCGGGCTTTGCCGATGCCGGGGTCACGGTTGCCCCGTGGCCCTCGGACCATCGGGCGGTGCTGTCCACGCTGGAACTGGTGCCGGTCGCGGCNGCCACGCTGGTGGCGGTGGAGCCGCGGCTGGTGCGCGAGGGCGGCGATTTCCTGATCCGGGTGAACAGCCCCGGCGGCGCGGTCTATTCGGTGGCCGTGGTTGGCGGGCGCGGANNTGGCGCGGAAGGGGCCGTCACCGGCATTGCCGAGGTGGACCCGGCCGACCGGCCGACGATCCGGCTGTCGGCCCTGGGCCTNGACCCCGGCGCCTGGGATGCGGTGATGCTNGGGGCCGAGGCGCAGGAACGGGCGCGGACGCGGTTTCATGTCGTGCCTGCCGACGGCAAGGCCGTGCTGGCGCTGGCACAGGACAAGGTGCTGCCGGGCGGCGACATCGCGCTGCGGNNTTCGGGGGCGCCGGGGTTCAAGCTGGACTGGGTCGGCATCTACCGGAAGGGCGCGCCGTCGGTCTATGACTACCTGGGCTTTGCCTATACCGGGCGCGCATCTCTGGCGATCTGGTCTTTCCGGCCGCAGAGCTTTACGAGGAACTGGTGCCGGGGAGTATGAGGCCCGGCTCATGTTCGACGACCACTACCGCGTGATGGCCATCGCGCCCTTCACCGTGGTGGAACAATAGGACCCTCCGGCCGGGAGGGCCGGGGAGGCCATGTCGAAGATCATCATTTCCTGTGCAATCACGGGGTCGATTCACACGCCCTCGATGTCGCCGCACCTGCCGGTGACGGGGGCAGAGATCGCCAAGTCGGCGCTGGATGCGGCCNNAATGCACCTGCATGCGCGGCGCCGAGATTGGCGGGATTGACCCGGCCGGGACGCTGGTGCAGCCGGCGATCATGACGCTGGATCGATGAATTTTGCCTTGTACCCATGGATCCAGCGCATCAAGGCCTGGAAGCACGATTGGGAAAAGCCGTTCCTGGAAGGCACAGACGATCTGGTTTTCAAGAACACGCCCAAGGACATCGCGCATGTTCTGAAGGTGATGGGTGAAGAGCGGGGCGCGAGGTTCGAGTTCGAATGCTATGACATCGGCCACCTGACCATGCTGAAGCATTTCGTGGACCGCGGCGCGGTGAAGGCGCCGTTCTACATCCAGTTCGTCTTCGGTGTCCTTGGCGGCATGGCGCCCGAGCCGGACACATTGGTGCTGCTGAAGCGCACCGCCGACCGGCTGTTCGGGGCGGATTACCTGTTCTCGGTCTTGGCCGCCGGGCGGGCGCAGGTGCCGATGGCGACCATGGCGGCCACGATGGGCGGGCATGTGCGGGTGGGGCTGGAGGACAACCTCTATATCGCCAAGGGCAAGCTGGCCGAAAGCAATGCCGAGCAGGTGCGCCTGATCCGCGGCATTGTCGAGGGGCTGGGGCGCGAGGTCGCCTCACCGCAGGACGTGCGGGCCATGCTGGGGCTGAAGGGGCGATGATCACCACGCGTTCGGCCATTGCGGCCGATGTGCCGGTCCTGCACGCGATGTTGCAGGCGCTGGCCAACCATGACGGCGGCGGCACGGTCGGGTCGCCGGAAACCCTGCTGCGCCACGGCTTCGGGCCGCGGCCGCTGTTCCGGGCGATCCTCGCCGAACGCGGGGCCGAGGCGCTTGGCATGGTGCTGTTCTACCCGGATTATTCCACGCACCGCGGCGAGCCGGGGCTTTATGCAGGACATCTGGGTGGAAGAGGCTGCGCGCGGCCTGGGACTGGGCAAGCGGCTGCTGGCGGCGGCTCAAGCGGTCGGGCGGGCGGACTGGGGCTCGGCCTATGTCACGCTTGGCGTCGATCCGGGAATGCGAGTGCCCAGGCGGTTTATGCGAAACTGGGGTTCCGGGCGCGGGGATACCAGTTCCTGATCCTGGACGGCGCGGCGCTGAAGGCGGTGGAGACGGCATGATCACGGTGTTCGACGCGGGCCAGCGGGCGCATGACCCGAAGTTCTTCCTGTCCTCGGGCGCGCAGTATCCCTGCCCGGAACAGCTTGCGCGGGTGGATGCGCTCTTGTCGGGCGTGCGGCGCCTGGGCGGGCCGGTGGTGGCGCCGCCGGACAGCGGAATCGAACCGATCCGCGCCGTGCATCCCGACCGCTACCTGACCTTCCTGCAGACGATCTACCCGCGCTGGAGCCGGATCGAAGGCGCCAGCGCCGAGGTGATCCCGAACATCCACCCGGCCAACCGCACGGACGGATATCCGAAATCGGCAGTGGGGCAGGCCGGGTTCCACATGACCGACACCTCTTGCCCGATCTCGGCGGAAACCTGNGGGGCGGCCTATCTTTCGGCTCAGTCGGCCATCCACGCCGCCGATCTGGTGCTNGGGGGCGAGCGGTCGGTCTATGCCCTCAGCCGCCCGCCGGGGCACCATGCCTTTGCCGAGCTGGCGGGCGGGTTCTGCTATCTGAACAACTCGGCCATCGCGGCGCAACGGCTGACGGCGGCGGGGCGCAAGGTGGCGGTTCTGGATGTGGACCTGCACCACGGCAACGGCACGCAGGGCATTTTCTATGACCGCGGCGATGTGCTGACCGTCTCGATCCACGCCCATCCCGAGCGTTACTATCCGTTCTTCTGGGGCTATCCCGCCGAGACCGGCGAAGGCGCGGGCGAGGGCGCGAACCTGAACCTGTGCCTGGAGCGCGGCACCGGCGACGAGGGGTTCCTGGCGGCGCTTGCGCAGGGGTTGGAGCGTATTGCCGCCTGNGGGGCCGATGCGCTGGTTCTGGCCCTGGGGCTGGACCCGTTCGAGGGCGATCCCTTCGCCGGGCTCAAGGTCACGACGCCGGGCTTCGCCCGCATCGGCCGGGCGGTGGCCTCGGCCAACCTGCCCACGGTCATCGTGCAGGAGGGTGGCTATCTTTGCCCGGAACTGGGCGACAACCTCGCTGCCGTGCTGTCGGGCTGGTAAGCGAAAGCCCCGGCCTTTCGGGCCGGGGCGATCTCACGCTCAAAGTGTCGTGGTGGTGAAAACCGGCGGCGGCAGCAGGGGCGGCAGCGGCGGAACCTCGATGGTTGACGGCGGGGTCGGCTCGACCGCCGCGGGGGCGGCGGGCTTGGGCGCGGCGACCTTGGGCTTTGGCGGCAGGGTCAGCCCGGTCGGCATCTCGCCGGTCGAGGTCAGCACGATGACCCGCTCGCCGCCCTGCACGCGACCGTAAAGGTCGATCACATCCTGGTTGAACATGCGGATGCAGCCCGACGAGGCATTGGTGCCGATCGATTTCCATTCCGGGGTGCCATGGATGCGATAGCCGTAATCGACGCCGTTGGTGTTCAGATAGATCGCCCGCGCCCCAAGCGGATTGGTCGGGCCGCCGGGCTGGCCCTTTTCCCATTGCGCCAGTTCCGGCTTGCGCGCGATCATTTCCTTGGGCGGGGTCCAGGTCGGCCACAGCTTCTTTTCGGCGACATTGGCCTCGCCCGACCAGCCAAAGCCTTCGCGTCCCACCGCGATGCCATAGCGCACGGCGGATTTCGGGCCGGTGACGTAGTACAGAACCTTCTGGCTGGGGTCGATGACGATGGTGCCAGGGGCAAAATCGCTGGTATAGGCCACGGTCTGGCGCAGGTACTGCGGCGGCACCTGATCGACGGGGATGGNTGGCACGGCAAAGCCATTGTCGGCGCGGGCGGCATATTGCGTCGTATCCGGCGGCGCGGGCGTCGCGGTAAGCGCGGCCGAGGTTGCCATCATCATGCCTTCCGGCACACAGGCGCCAAGCGCCATGAGTGCGGCCGCCATCGCCGTCAGTCTGAGCCGTGTCGAAACCATGCCTTCACTCCTGCTGCCGCCTGCCCTGCGACAGAATCCTTCACCGCCAAAGGGTAATTGACCGATGGCGGCGCGTCAAAGCCTCACAGGGCGGTGCGCAGGCGCCAAAGCTCGGGGAAAAGCTCGACCTCCAGCATCCGTCGCAGATAGGACACGCCCGAGGTGCCGCCGGTGCCGCGCTTCACGCCGATGACCCGTTCCACCGTGGTGACATGGTTGAAGCGCCAGCGGCGGAAGTAATCTTCGAAGTCCACCAGTTTCTCTGCCAGTTCATAGGCTTGCCAATGCCCGGCCGGATCGCGGTAGACCCGTTCCCAGATGTCCTGCACCGACTGATTCCATTCCCACGGCTGACGAAGGTCGCGGTTGATCACATTCTCGGGAACGGGCAGGCCCATGCGCGAAAGATGGCGCAGGGCCTCGTCATAGAGGCTGGGGCGGGCCAGTTCGGCCTCCAGTTTCGCGGTCAGGTCGGGGCGATGGGCATGGGGGCGCAGCATCGCCAGATTGCGGTTGCCGACGGCATATTCCACCAGCCGGTATTGCCAGGACTGGAAGCCCGAGGACTGGCCAAGGCTTTCGCGGAAGGTCGTGTAATCCGAGGGCGTCATGGTGCGCAGCACGTCCCAGGCCGCGTTCAGCTGCTCGAAGATCCGCGCGACGCGGGCCAGCATCTTGAAGGCTTCCTGCGTGCGGTCGGCGGCGATCATGCGCCGCGCCGCGTCCAGTTCATGCAGCGCAAGCTTCATCCACAGTTCGGAGGTCTGGTGCTGGATGATGAACAGCATCTCGTCATGCGCGGTGCTTTGCGGCGCCTGGGCAGACAGGATGCGGTCGATCTGCAGGTAATCGCCATAGGACATGCGGCCGTCAAAGGACATCTGGGCGCCGTCATTGGCGGGGTCGTAGGTGGTCATCTCTCTGTCTCCTGGAATGGGGGTGTCAGGGGCAGAAAGAGGCCTTCCGGCTGAGGATGGAAGCGCCACCAAGCAAGCGCCAGAGGCAGGCCCAGGCAGCCGGGCGGCACAGCGGCGGCAGGGCCGCGATCCTTCTGCGAAGGATCGGTGCGCCGCTCATGGCGTGATCTCCAGCATCATGCCGAGGGTGATCGGGTTCTCGCCCGCGGTCAGGGCAGCCTCCATGCCGTCGCGCAGGGGCAGGCCGGGGGCGGGATGCCAGCCGTGGCGGGCAAAGAAGCGGCGGGCGTGGCGGCTGGCGAAGACCGTCAGGCGCGACAGATGCAATGCGCGGGCCTGGCCCAGGATTTCGGCATAGAGCCGGTCGGCAGTGCCCTTGCCCATGACCTCGGGGATCACGAAGGCCATGTTCAGGTAGCCGTCGCGTTCCAGCATCATGAAGCCGGTGAGGCGACCGGAGTCCTCGGAGACGAAGGTGATGTGATCGGCCAGCCAGTCGCCCCAGCCCTCGGGCATGGCCGGATCGCGCAGCCATGCCGCGATTTCCTCTGCGCTGTAGCGCGTTGCGGCGCCTTCGCGCACCGCTCGCACGAAGACATCGCGCGTGGGCTGCGCGTCGCTCAGCCGAAAGGGGCGGATCACCTCGGCCATGTCAGGTGACGCGGGCGCGGGTCTTGTATTCGGGGCGGTCCCAGGCCCCGGTTTTCATGATTTCGGCCAGGATCGCCACGGCGCCGTCCACCTCGGCCTCGCCGATGTAGAGCGGCGTGAAGCCGAAACGCAGGATGTCGGGGGCGCGGAAGTCGCCGATCACGCCGCGGGCGATCAGCGCCTGCATGATGGCATAGCCCTCGGCATGGCGGAACGACACCTGGCTGCCGCGCATCGCATGATCGCGCGGGGTGGCGAGCACCAGCATGGGGCAGGCGGCCTCGACCCCTGCGATGAAACGGTCGGTCAGGGCCAGCGAGCGGGCACGCAGGTCGTTCAGGTCCACCGCGTCCCAGACATCCAGCGCCGCGTCCAGTGCCGCCAGTTGCAGGATCGGCGGGGTGCCGACGCGCATCCGTTCGATGCCGCGGCCGGGCCGGTAGGACAGGTCGAAGGCGAAGGGCGCCTCGTGGCCCAGCCAGCCCGACAGGGCAGGGCGCGCGACCTCGGCATGACGGGNGGCGACATAGATGAAGGCCGGGCCGCCGGGGCCGGAATTGAGGTACTTGTAGCTGCAGCCCACGGCGAAATCGGCGCCGCCTGCCGCCACACCCACCGGGAAGGCGCCGGCGGAATGCGCGAGATCCCAGATCGCCAGCGCGCCGACCTGGTGCGCCCGCGCCGTCAGCGATGCCATGTCATGGCGGCGGCCGGTGCGATAGTCGACCTCGGTCACCATCATCACCGCCACCGTCTCGTCCAGCGCCGCCATCACCTCTTCGGGTGCAACGGTCTTCAGCCGGTAGTCGGGGCCAAGCGTGCGCGCCAGCCNCTCGGCCATGTACAGGTCGGACGGAAAATTGCCGGTGTCCGACAGGATCACCCGCCGCTCGGGCCGCATCTCCAAGGCCGAGGCCAACGCCTGGTAGACCTTGATCGACAGCGTGTCGCCCATCACCACATGACCCGCCTCGGCCCCGATCAGCCGGGCGATGCGGTTGCCGACGCGCGCGGGCATCTCCATCCAGCCAGCCTTGTTCCAGCCGGTGATCAGCATCTCGCCCCATTCCGCCTCGATCGCCTGGGCGACACGGGCCTTGGCGGCAATGGGCAGAGGCCCAAGCGAGTTGCCGTCCAGATAGATGACGCCTTCGGGCAGGTGGAAGGCNNCGCGCGTGGCGGCGAAATCGGTGGTCATGGCAGGCTCCCTCGTCCGGGCAGAGGAATACCCGTCACGGCGGAAATTTCAAGTTTGAAATGTTCGCACCCCTTGCCAGCGGGCAAAGCGCGGGGAACTCTGCCACCCGGAGGTGGCCATGAGAAACTGGATCGACCTGCCGCCGGTGTGGCTGGCGCTGTTTCTTGCCCTGACCTGGGCCGTGGGCCAGGTGGTGCCTGTGCGCCTGTTCGGCGGCCCGGGCGCGTTCCTTGGTGCGGCGCTGGTGGCCGCGGGGCTTTTCCTGATGGCCTGGGCGGCTGTGGTGATGATGCGGGCGCGCACGACCGTGATTCCGCACCGCAACCCAAGCGCGCTGGTGACAGGCGGCCCGTTCCGGCTGTCGCGGAACCCGATCTATCTTGCAGATGCGACAATCCTGGCCGGGGCCGCGCTTTGGTGGGATGCGGCGCCGGCACTGCTGTTGGTGCCGGTGTTCATGTCCTTGATTTCGCGCCGCTTCATCCGCGCCGAAGAGGACCGCCTGGCCCGCGCCTTCGGCCCCGCCTGGGAGGCCTGGGCGCTGAAGACGCGCCGCTGGATCTGATGCTTTCGTAGAACATTGTGCCAGTGCAGAAATCGACGATTGAAATATTCTTGCGCGATGCTATTGCGCTTTGGACGCTGACGCTTGGGCAGAGGATGGGGGCAGGTTGTGAAGATCGGGGCGCTTCAAGAGATATTCGAGGGCGAGAACCGGGTGGCCATGACGCCGGATTCGGCGACGCAGCTGCAGAAGCTGGGTCATACCTGCGTGATCGATCCGGGGCGGGCGCAAAGTGGCTTCACCGACGAGGCCTATCGGGCCGCCGGGGTCGAGGTTCTGGCCGATGCCGCTGCGGTCTATGCTGCGGCCGATGTGCTGGTGAAGGTGCGCGGGCCCGAGCCTGCGGAAGCCGCGCAGCTGCGCTCTGGCCAGACGCTGATCAGCTTCTTCTGGCCTGCCCAGAACGCCGAGCTGCTGGAGCTGTGCAAGGAAAAGGGCGCGACCGTCGTCGCCATGGACATGGTGCCGCGCATCAGCCGGGCGCAGAAGATGGATGCGCTGTCGTCCATGGCCAACATCGCGGGCTATCGCGCGGTGATCGANGTAAGCAACAACTTTGGCCGCTTCTTCACCGGCCAGGTCACGGCGGCGGGCAAGGTGCCNCCGGCCAAGGTCCTGGTGGTGGGTGCGGGCGTGGCGGGTCTGGCGGCCATCGGCACCTCGACCAGCCTCGGCGCCATCACGCTCGCCTTCGACGTGCGCCCGGAAGTGGCGGAGCAGATCGAGTCGATGGGCGCCGAGTTCGTCTATCTGGACTTCGCCGAACAGCAGACCGACGGCGCTGCCACCGGCGGCTATGCCGCGCCCTCCAGCCCCGAATTCCGCGAAGCGCAGCTGAAGAAGTTCCGCGAACTGGCGCCTTCGGTCGGCATCGTCATCACCACCGCCCTGATCNNCCCGGGGCCCGCGCCGAAGCTGTGGACCGAGGACATGGTGAAGATGATGAAGCGCGGCTCGGTCATCATCGACCTTGCCGCCGAACGCGGCGGCAACTGCGACCTGACGGTGCCCGACCAGAAGGTGGTCACCGACAACGGCGTGACCATCGTCGGCTATACCGATTTCCCAAGCCGCATGGCGACGCAGGCCTCCACGCTCTATTCGACCAACATCCGGCACATGCTGACGGACCTGACGCCCAAGAAGGACGGCGTCATCAACCACAACATGGAAGATGACGTGATCCGCGGCGCGACGGTGACGAAGGACGGCTCCATCACCTGGCCGCCNACCGCCGCCCAAGGTGCAGGCCATCGCGGCGCAGAAACCTAAACCCAAGACCGAGGTGGCGCCGCCGCCGATCCCGTGGCGCTGGAGCGCGAGCGGGGCAAGCGGCAGGTCATGCTGCTGGTTCTGGGCGCCGTGGTGCTGGGCCTTCTGGGCTGGGTGGCGCCGGGCGCCTTCATGCAGCAGATGATCGTCTTCGTGCTGGCGGTGTTCATCGGCTTCACGGTGATCTGGAACGTCAGCCATTCGCTGCACACGCCGCTGATGGCCATCACCAACGCCATCTCGTCCATCGTGATCGTGGGCGCCATCCTTCAGACCGGCTCGCTCAGCTGGACCGTGACCATCCTGGCCGCGATCTGCGTGTTCATGACCGGCATCAACATCGTGGGCGGCTTCGCGGTGACGCGGCGCATGCTGATGATGTTCAAGCGCAGCTGAGCGGGGAGAGACTGACATGGATAGCATGATTTCCCCGGCTTCGCGGCGGCCTCCTATGTGATCGCCTCGATCCTGTTCATCCTGTCGCTTGGCGGCCTGTCCAACCAGGAAAGCGCCAAGCGGTCGGTCTGGTACGGCGTCATNGGCATGGTGATCGCGGTGCTGGCCACGCTGTTCGGGCCTGGCTCGATCAACAACATCCTGTTCATCCCGATCTTTGCGCTTGGCGGCTTTGTCGGCCTTGTCGTCGCGCGCCGGGTCGAGATGACGGGCATGCCGCAGCTGGTGGCCGCGATGCACTCGCTGGTCGGTCTGGCGGCGGTGTTCATCTCGATCGGCACCCACCTTGACAGCCTGTCGCATATGGAAGGGGCCGAGCGGATCATCCACCAGGTCGAGATCTTCCTGGGCGCCTTCATCGGCGCGGTGACCTTTACCGGCTCGGTCGTGGCCTATGGCAAGCTGGCGGGCAAGATCGACAGCAAGGCGCTGGCCCTGCCGGGGCGGCATGCCATCAACGCCGTGCTGGTCGGGCTCTGCGTGCTGCTGTTGTTCGTCTACATGGGCAATGGCGCGCTGTGGACGGTGCTGTTGATGACGCTGATCGCCTTCATCATCGGGGCGCATCTGGTGCTGGCCATCGGTGGGGCGGACATGCCGGTCGTGGTGTCGATGCTGAACAGCTATTCGGGCTGGGCGGCGGCGGCGACGGGCTTCATGCTGGGCAACAACATGCTGATCGTGGTGGGGGCGCTGGTCGGTTCGTCCGGCGCGATCCTGTCCTACATCATGTGCAAGGCGATGAACCGGTCCTTTGTCAGCGTGATCCTGGGCGGCTTCGGGGCCAGCACGGGGCCGATGGAGATCTCGGGCGAGCAGGTGGCCATCGACGCCGAGGGCGTGGCGGCGGCGCTGAACGACGCGGACTCGGTCATCATCGTGCCGGGCTATGGCATGGCGGTGGCGCAGGCGCAGCAGTCGGTTTCCGAGCTGACGCGGAAGCTGCGGGCCAAGGGCAAGACGGTGCGCTTTGCCATCCATCCGGTGGCNGGGCGTCTGCCGGGGCACATGAACGTGCTGCTGGCCGAGGCCAAGGTGCCCTATGACATCGTGCTGGAGATGGACGAGATCAACGAGGANTTTCCCTCGACCGACGTGGTCATCGTGATCGGGTCCAACGACATCGTGAACCCGGCTGCCCAGGAAGACCCCAACAGCCCCATCGCCGGGATGCCGGTGCTGGAGGTCTGGAAGGCCAAGCAGGTCTTCGTCAGCAAGCGGGGCCAGGGCACCGGCTATTCCGGCATCGAGAACCCGCTGTTCTACAAGGAGAACACCCGGATGTTCTATGGCGATGCCAAGAAAAGCCTGGATGGCCTGCTGCCGATGATCGAGTGAGGCGTCCGAGCTCGGACGCTTGCCTCGCCCCAGCAATATCAATGACTTGCGGGCGCGAATTAACTTGACTTAAGAAAGGGCCCCGGCGGGCCCTTTGCCTTTGAGGGCTGCGGCGCGCGGTCGCGCAGGGTTGCGGGCGGGCGGCCGATTGCCGAGTTGTTGCGTGCGGACAGCACGGAGGCCGGGCGATGACACTCTGGGCGGAGCTGCCGGAAGACCGGCAACTGCAACTGCGCGAGGATTATGCGCGCGATCCGGCCTGCCTGACCGGCACCTGTTCGCTGGAGGCGAAGACCACACAGTTCGCGGCCTGGCTGGCCGTGCGTGGCGTGGTCTTCACGGTGGCGGACCTGCGCCCGAAGCGCAGGTCCGAGGATCACTCCAGGGCCAAGTCGTAGACCTTGCCCATGTAGGGTGCCGCAGATTTGTCATCGACCGCCATGACATAGAGGTGCTTGCCATCCACCGAGAAGGCGAAGTTCGGCGTGGCGGGCGAGGGCAGGTCGTGGGCCGCGACGAACTCTCCCGCGGNCGACACCACCACGATGCGGCCCTGCGAATACTGGCCGATCCACAGGTTGCCGTCCGGCCCCCATTTGATGCCGTCGGGATAGCTGTCGGGCGNAGCGGCATCCACCTGCGACACGCGCAGGAAAAGCCGCCGGTCGGACAGCGTGCCATCGGCATTCACGGCGAAGGAGATCACGCGGTAAGCTTCGGATTCGTTGACGAAAAGCCGGTCGCCCGCCGGGGCAAGCGCCACGCCATTGGCGTAATGCAGGTCGTCGGCCAGCGGGGTGAGCGTGCCGTCGGGCGACAGGTGATAGACCTTGCCGACGATGGGGCCGCTTTCCCAGGGGCCCGAGGCGGTGACATAGAGCCCGCCCTTGCCATCGGGGGCAAGGTCGTTGGGGCCCATCAGCGCCGCGCCGGTGCTGTCGGCGGCGATGGCGGTGGTGCCGCTGCCGTCGCGGTTGAAGATCGCCAGCGTGCCATTGTCATAGCAGGTGACGGCAAAGCGGTCGGGGCCAAGCGGTGCCACCGCCGAGGGGCCGCAGCCATCCTGCTGCCAGAGCGTGCTGACGGCGGTGCCATCCCAGACCGAGACGGTGTTGCCGCCGTACTGGGTGTAGTAAAGCACCGTGCCCTCGACCCAGGGGCCTTCGGNGAAGGCGGCCTTGGGGTCGATCACCGCGGGCTCGGCAAGGGCGGCAGACGCCCATGTCAGCCTGGCGACAAGCGCCGCGGCGGGTCTTGCGAATGTCATGGTATCCTCCCTGATACGTTGGCGGCAGGCTAGGCAGGGCGGCGAGTCGGGTCAAATCGGCTGGGGCGGGGCCGGTGTCGGCGGCTGAGCGCGAAATGCAACACTCGGGCTGCATGCCATGGCATTCCGCCAGTTTTCTTGGCAGGTGGGAGACGCCGCCCTAACGGGGAAGAACTGCATTCCCGATGAGGCCGCCATGACGAATGATGCCGACCATCCCCTGCGGCATGCGCTGGTGAACGAGCTGCATGCGCGCCCCTTCCCGGTGCTGGAGGTGCCCTGCCGCGCGGTGTTCGTGGTGGTGAAGGACCCGGTTGACGCGGCCAACCGCGACCGGGGGCGCGACCGGGCGCATCTTCTGGACCTGCTGGACCGCCATGGCGCGGCGCTGCCGCCGGACGGGGCCACGCATTACTCGGCGCCGCTTGGGTAAGCGGTGCTGAAATGGGAAAGCCATACCGAGTTCGTCACCTATACCGCCTTCCTGCCGGGGCTGGGGGCGGGGCCNTTTGACCCCGCCGATGCCGCGATCTTCCCCGATGACTGGCTGGAGGCCGCGCCGGGCAAGCGGCTGGCGGCGGCGATGATCCGGGTCGAGCCGATGCCACCNACCGATGCCGAGATGCTGGCGCGGCTGGACGGCTGGCTGGTGCCGGAAAGCCTGACGGTCAGCCGGGTGGTGGACGGCGCCGCGGTGGTGGCGGGNGATTTCCGCATTGATGCCGCGGGGCAGATGCGCTTTGCCGTCTTTGTGCGGCCCGGCACCGGGGCGCGGCGCGTGGGGCGCATCGTGCAGCGGGTCTGCGAGATCGAGACCTATCGCGCCGCCTCGATGCTGGGTCTGATGCGGTCGCGGGCGCTGTCGGGACGGCTGAACGCGCTGGACCCGCGGCTGTCGGCGCTGGTGGCCGAGCTGGATGCGGCGGGACGTCCGGCCGAGGCGGCGCTGCATGATCTGCTGGCGATCTCGTCCGAGCTGGAAAGCCTGGCGGTGAGCTATTCCTTCCGCTTCGGTGCCACCGCGGCCTATGAGGCGCTGGTGCATGAACGGGTGGCGGTGCTGCGGGAAACCAGGATCGAGGGGCGGCAGAGTTTCGGCGAGTTCATGATGCGGCGCTATGATCCCGCGATGCGCACGGTGAAGTCGGCCGAACGGCGGCTGGAGGCGATGGCGGAGCGGGCGGAACGCGCGGCGGAACTGTTGCGCACGCGGGTGGATGTGGACCGGTCGGCGCAGAACCAGGCCTTGCTGGAAAGCATGGACCGGCGGGCCGACCTGGCGCTGCGGCTGCAGCACACGGTCGAAGGCCTGTCGGTTGTGGCGATCAGCTATTACGGCGTGAACCTGGTANNCTATGCGCTGGAGCCGTTGGCGCATGAGCTCCACCTGTCGCACGGGCAGCTGATGGCGGTGCTGGTGCCGGTGGTGCTTGGGGTGGTGTGGTACATGGTGCGGCGGATCAGGAAGAGGTTCCACTGAGGGCTGAGGGTCCGCCAGGATCGGCGAGGCCCCGGATCAGGTCCGCCGCGGGGGCGCCTTAGCGCCCCCGGATGCGCGGGTCCAGCGCGTCGCGCAAGCCGTCGCCGATGTAGTTCACCGACAGCACGGTCAGCGAGATGGCGAGGCCGGGCCAGATCACCCGCTCGGGATAGCTTTGCAGGTAGTCCACCCCGTCATAGAGAANGCCACNCCAGGTCGGGAAGTCGGGCGGGAAGCCAAGACCCAGGAAGGACAGCACGCTCTCGGTGATGATGGCGCTTACCACGCCCAGGGTGGCCGCGACCATGACCGAGGACACCACGTTGGGCAGGATATGGCGCAGGATGATGCGGCGGGGCGGCGTGCCGATGGAGCGCGAGGCGAGGACGAATTCGCGCTCCTTGATGGTCAGCACCTGGCCGCGCACGATGCGGGCAGAGTGCATCCACGAGGTCACGCCGATGGCGAAGACGATGAGCAGGAAGGTTCCGGCCTCGGGTCCGAACATGCCTACCAAGCTGTCGCGGAACAGCATGACCAGCACCAGCAGCAGGGGCAGCAGCGGCAGGGCGAGGAACAGGTCGGTCAGCCGCATCAGCGGGTTGTCGAGCCGCTTGAAATAGCCCGCCAGCACGCCGACGGTCGAGCCGATGGTCATGGAGATGCCCATGGCGACAAAGCCCACGGCGAGGCTGACCTTGCCGCCCGCCATCATGCGGGCCAGCATGTCGCGGCCAAGCTGGTCGGTGCCAAGCGGGTTGGTCCAGGAGGGCGGCTTGTTGCGCGACTTGATCATCGCGGCGGCGTCGGGGTTCACATAGGCCGGGTCGATGCGCCAGATCAGCGGGCCGACCACGACGAACAGCACCAGAGCCAGCAGCACGAACAGCGCGGTCATGGCGCCGCGGTGGTGCTTGAACTGGTCCCAGACATCGGACCACTGGCTTTGCGGGCGCGCTGTGGTGGCGTCAGTCATAGCGGATCCTCGGGTCCAGGATGCCGTAGAGGATGTCGGCGATCAGGTTGAAGAGCACGATCAGCACGGCGAAGATGAAGGTGATGGTCTGCACCATGGGCAGGTCGTTGCCATGGATGGCGCCGATCAGCGCGGCGCCGATGCCGTTCACCTTGAACACGTTCTCGGTGATGATGGCGCCGCCGAAGACCGAGGGCATGCCAAGCGCGATGATGGTGATGACCGGGATCATCGAGTTGCGCAGGACGTGTTTCAGGACGACGCGGCCCTCGCCCAGACCCTTGGCGCGGGCGGTGCGGACATAGTCCTGCCCGAGGTTTTCCAGCATGGAGGACCGGGTGTAGCGGCTGATCTCGGCGGCGTTGAACAGCGCGAGGACGGCGACGGGCAGGGTCATCTGCATGACCTGCTTCACGAAGCTGGCCCAGTCGGTGACCTTCAGCGTGGTGTCGTAGATCGAGGGGAACCAGCCGAGTTTCACAGAGAAGATCACGATGAACAGCACGCCGGTGAAGAAGGTGGGGACGGAATAGCCGACCATGGACACGAAGGTGCCCAGCTGGTCGAACCAGGAATACTGGCGGTAGGCGGAATAGATGCCGATGGGCAGCGCGATCAGGATGCCGACCAGATAGGCCATGCCGACCACGGTCAGGGTCTGGGGAATGCGCTGGCCGATGACATCGAAGACCGGGCCGCGGGTCTGGTAGCTGATGATGCGCTGCGCGCCCTGGGCGAAATCGGTGCCGAAGAGGCCGTCGATGGCATAAAGCGGCTCGATCCAGAAGAACTGCTTCAGCCACAGCACATAGCGGACCCACAGGGGTTGGTTCACGCCCATGGAATCGAGGATCTTGGCGCGCACCTCGGGCGGCACGGTCAGCGGAATTTCCGCGGCGGGCGAGCCGGGCGCCAGATCGACGACAAGGAAGATGACGAAGCTGATGACGAGGAGCGTCGGGATCGCCAGCAGCAAGCGTCGGAGAATGTAGGTGAGCATCGGCCCCCGGGTGTGGGTCGCAAGCAACGGGAAGGGGCGGGGCCCCGAGCCTTTCGTGAGAAAGAGTCGTGAGCCCCGCCCCGGTGTCAGATCACTTCATGCGGTACCAGTCCTGGGCGTTCCACAGTTCGGTGTCCCAGGTGTTCAGAACGACGCCGCCAAGCGTGGTCGAGGCGGCCGAGAGGCGACCACGGTCCACCAGCGGAACCACGGTGAAGGTGTCCTTGGTCAGCATGTCGTTCATCTGCTTGGCCAGCGCGCCGCGTTCGGCCATGTCGGCGGTGGCGGCCATCTTCTTGACCAGTTCGTCATAGGCCGGGTCGCAGAAGCGGTTGATGTTCTCGCCCTGCCACTGGTTGTCCGGGCCAGNGATCTTGTCGCAGAGATACTGCGCCAGGTAGGGTTCCGGATCGGTGCCGTCGAAGTTGTTGGCGTACATTTCGACATCGGCATAGAACTTCTGGAAGGTGTCGGGCGAGCCCGCGTCACCGCCGAAGAAGACCGAAGCGTCGATGTTCTTCAGTTCGACCTGCACGCCAAGCTCGTTCCACCAGCCCTTGACCAGCGCCTGGAAGTCCTGACGCACCGGGTTGGTCGAGGTCTGGTAGACCAGCGACAGCTTCTTGCCATCCTTTTCGCGGATGCCGTCGGCGCCCACGGTCCAGCCTACTCNGTCCAGAAGCTTCTTGGCGCCTTCCATGTCCTGCGTCAGGCAGCCGGTGTTGTCGCTGGCATAAAGTTCGGGCGCNNTTAAGACCAGGTTGCAGGTGGCGCGGCTTACCTGGCCGTAGCCGACTTCAACCAGCAGGTTGCGGTCGATGGCCATGGACAGGGCCTGACGCACCTTGATGTCCGACAGGATCGGGTGCGGGTGCTTGGTGGTGGACCGCTCGCCTTCGGGCAGCGAGGGCGAGGGATCGGTCATGTTCATCTCGATCCGCTCGACCAGGGTGCCGAAGCCGTTCACGAACACGCCCTGTTTACNCGCGGCCAGGCGGGTCTGTTCTTCCGNGTTGATCTGGGTGTTCCAGGCATAGTCGAATTCGCCGGTTTCCATCACGGCGCGGGCCGCGGCGGCCGCGTCACCGCCACCCTTCAGCGTCATGGTGGCGAAGGCGGGCTTGGCCGGGTCGCGGTAGTTCGGGTTGGCGGCCAGCGTCACCACGTCGTTCACCTTGAAATCGGTGACCATGAACGGGCCGGTGCCGATGGGCTTGAAGTTCTGCTCGTTGCAGGACGAAGCCGCGGCGCCGAGGCAGTTGGCGAATTGCGCCGCCTGCAGGATCGGCGAGGTGCCGCCGACGAAGGCCTGGTAGGGATTGGGCTTCGGCGCTTCGAAGGTGATGACCACGGTCTGCGCGTCGGGCGTGTCGATGGACTTGATGCCTTCATAGCGCGCCGCCTGGGCGCAGCCGCCTTCGGGATGGGTGCAGTATTCATAGGTGAACTTGGCGTCGGCCGAGGTCACCGGCGTGCCGTCCGACCAGACGAGGCCCGGCTTCAGCTTCCAGGTGATGGTGGTCAGGTCGGCCGAGATGCCGCCGTTGCCGACGGTCGGGATCGACTCGGCCAGGCGCGGGATCACTTCGCCCTTTTCGTTGAAGCCACNCAGGCCTTCGAGGATCAGCGACGAGGCTTCCACGTNCCTGGTGCCCGAGCTGAGGTAGGGGTTCAGGATCGACGGCGCCTGCCAGTACAGCACGTTGACATTGCCGTCCGCGCCGCGCTCGGCCCAGGCCGCAGGGGCCATCGCCATGAAGGCGGCAGCACCCATCAGGGCGGTTCTCATGTTCATGGGGTCACTCCTTGTTGGTTGGTGCTCTTGTGCCTCGGCGCCGCCGGTTGAGGCCCGGCGGTCAGGTCTTGTGTGACAAGGTGGCAGGCGACAAAGCGGCCGGGCGNCACCTCGGTCAGCTTCGGTTCCTCGCTGCGGCAGCGGTCGAAGACCTGCGGGCAGCGGGTGCAGAAGTTGCAGCCCTGCGGCGGATTGGTAANCGAGGGCACGTCGCCCTTCAGGATGATGCGGCTCCGCGTGGATTCCAGGTTGGGGTCGGGTTCGGGGACCGCCGACAGCAGCGCCTGCGCATAGGGGTGCAGGGGATCCTCGTACAGCGCATCGCGGGNGGAAAGTTCGGCGATCTGGCCCAGGTACATCACCGCCACGCGGTCGGCGATGTGGCGGACCATGGACAGGTCGTGGCTGATGAAGAGGTAGGTCAGGCCCAGCTTGTCCTGCAGGTCTTCCAGAAGGTTCACCACCTGGGCCTGGATCGAGACATCCAGCGCGGCGATGGGTTCGTCGCAGACGATGAANNTTTCGTTCAGCGCCAGCGCCCGCGCGATGCCGATGCGCTGGCGCTGGCCGCCCGAGAATTCGTGCGGATAGCGGTTGGCGAAGCGGCGGTTCAGGCCCACGGCATCCATCAGCTCATAGATGCGCTCCAGCCGCTGGTGCGCATTCATGTCGGTGTGTTCGTGCAGTGGCTCGCCGATGATGTCGGCCAGCGTCATGCGCGGGTTCAGGCTCGCCTGCGGGTCCTGGAACACCATCTGCATGGTCGGACGCTTCTTGCGCAGGGCTTCTGGTGCCAGGCGCGAGATGTCTTCGCCGTCGATGGTGACCGAGCCGCCGGTGACATCATAGAGCCGGATCAGCGCGCGGCCCACGGTGGATTTGCCGCAGCCGGATTGCCNCACAAGGCCAAGGGTTTCACCTTCCATGATATCGAACGAGACACCGTCCACCGCCTTCACGTCGCCGGTGTGGCTGCGGAAAAGCCCGGTGTAGATCGGGAAATACATCTTCAGGTCGCGGACCTGGACCAGGGGCGGGCGTCAGGCATCGGCGCCCTCCGGGGACCAGTGGCAGGCGACATCATGGCCTTCGCCAACCGGCTTGCCATCCACGGCACGGCGGGCCGGGTTTTCCTTTCNGCAGCGGTCGAAGGCATGGGTGCAGCGGCCGCGGAACGGGCAGGCGGCGGGCTCGCCCGACAGGATCGGCGGCTGGCCCTCGATCACCTGCAACCGCGCCTCGCGTTGACCGCCGAGTTTCGGGATCGTGCGCAGCAGGGCGCGGGTATAGGGGTGGCGCGGATGGGCGAACAGCTCTTTCACCGGAGCCTGTTCCACGACCTGGCCGCCGTACATCACCATGACACGGTCGGCGATGCCGGCGATCACGCCCAGGTCATGGGTGATCCAGACGATGGCCATGCCCAGCTTGTGGCGCAGGTCGCGCACCAGTTCCAGGATCTGCGCCTGGATCGTCACATCCAGCGCGGTCGTGGGTTCGTCGGCGATCAGCACGTCGGGGTCGCAGGCCAGCGCCATGGCGATCATCACGCGCTGGCGCATGCCGCCGGAAAACTGGTGGGNGTAGCTTTTCAGCCGCTTGCGGGCATCGGGGATGCCCACCAGCGCCAGCAGTTCGGCGGCCCGCGTCTCGGCCTGGGCCTTGGTCATGCCCATATGCTCGATCAGCGGCTCCATCAGCTGGTTGCCCACGGTGAAGACCGGGTTCAGCGAGGTCATCGGGTCCTGGAACACGAAGCCGACCTTGGCGCCGCGCAGCTTGCGCAATTCCGCCGGGCTGGCCTTCAGCATGCCGACGCCGTTCAACAGCGCCTCGCCGCCGCGGATTTCGGCGGGCGGCTCCGGCAGCAGCCGGATCAGCGACATCATCGTCACGGATTTGCCCGAGCCGCTTTCGCCGACCACGCCCAGAAGCTCGCCGCGCTTCAGGTGGAAGCTGACCGAGTTCACGGCGTGAACCTCGCCGCCCCGGGTGTGGAACACGGTTTTCAGGCCCCGGACATCCAGGACGGGCGCTGCCCCATCGGGCATATGGTTCTCCCCGCGGTCTTTTCTTCTTTGCGTTCTTCCCGGTCGCGCCCCTTTGCCGGGGGTGTCGCCGGTCGCTTGCGCCGACCTTGGGGCATTTTTTCGCCATGCCGCAAGGCGGGATGCGGGGGTGTCCTCACGTCAAGTCCCGGGGCGGCGGGGGTTGACCCTGCCGCGCGGCGCGGCCACGGTCGGGCGGTCAGAGGGAGAGTGCCTTGCCCGAACCGCTGTCTCCGCGCGAGATCCTGGACCGCCTTGTTGCCTTTCCGACCGTCAGCCGGTCGTCGAACCTGGCGCTGGTGGACTGGCTGGAAGATTACCTGAAAAGCCACGGTCTGGTGACCGGGCGCCAGTGGAGCGAGGATCGCACGAAAGCGGGGCTTTTCGCCCATGCCGGGCCCTGGGTGCCGGGCGGGGTGGTGCTGTCGGGCCATTCCGACGTGGTGCCGGTGGACGGGCAGGCCTGGACCTCGGACCCCTGGACGGTGACCGAACGCGACGGGCGGCTCTATGGCCGCGGCACTTGCGACATGAAGGGATTGACNGCGCTGGCGATCTGGGCGGTGGTTCAGGCGCAGCGGCAAGGCGTGTCGCGGCCCCTGCAACTGGCGCTGTCCTATGACGAGGAGCTGGGGTTGCTGGGGGCCCCGCCGCTGATCGTAGCGATGGCCGGGGCGCTGCCCAAGGCGCGTGAGGTCATCGTGGGCGAGCCGTCGGGGATGAAGGTCATCACCGGACACAAAGGCGGCGCGGGGTATTGGGTGCGCGTGAAGGGGCACGAGGTGCATTCCTCGCTTCTGCCCTATGGCGTTTCCGCCATCATGGAGGCGGCGCGGCTGATCGGCTGGATCAACGACCGTAATGCCGAGGTGCAGGCGAAGGTGCCCTCGGCCTTGGCCGCGATGTTCGATCCGCCCTTCACCACGCTGCACACCGGCATGATCGAGGGCGGTACGGCGCATAACATCACCGCCGCCGACTGCCGCTTTGCCTTTGAAATGCGCGTGGTGCCGGGCGAGACGCTGGAAGACTGGGAAACCGCCTTCCGCGCCGCCGCCGCCGCGCAGGAGCAGGCGATGCAGAGGGTGGCGCCGGGCGCGGGCATCGCGGTCGACCGCTTCTTCGTGGCGCCGCCCCTGGTGCCGGAAGCGCAAGGCGCGGCCGAGGCNCTGGCCTGCCTACTGACCGGCGAGAATGCCGTGGAAACCGTGCCCTATGGCACAGAGGCCGGGCATTTTCAGGCGNNGGGGTATTCGGTGGTGGTCTGCGGGCCGGGCGATATTGCCCAGGCGCACCAGCCCGACGAATGGCTGTCGCTGGCGCAGTTTCAGGCCGGGCAGGCCTTCATGGCGCGGTTGGTGGAGAGCCTGGCATGACATTCCCGATTTCCGAGGCCACCCCGATCCGCTTCCCCGGACCGCCGCCGGCANNGACCGAGGTGGTGGTGCTGGGCGGCGGGGTCGTGGGCGTGATGACCGCCTGGCACCTGGCCGAGCGCGGCATCAAGGTCACGCTCTGCGAGAAGGGCCGCATCGCTTACGAGCAGTCCAGCCGCAACTGGGGTTGGGTGCGTCAGCAGGGCCGCGACCCGGCGGAACTGCCGATCATGGTCGAGGCGCAGCGCATCTGGGCGAGCCTGGCGCAGGAATTCGGCGATGTCCTCGGCTATCAGCGCACCGGCGTGCTGTATCTGGCCAATGGCGAGGCGGACCTCGCCGGCTTCGAGGCCTGGCTGCCCAATGCCCACGCGCATGGGGTGGACAGCCGCATGATCTCGCGCGCCGAACTGGCGCGGATGATCCCCACGGCCCGCGCCGACTGGCCGGGGGCGATCTTCACCGCCTCGGACGCCCGGGCCGAGCCCTGGGTGGCGGTGCCCCTGCTGGCGAGTGGCGCGGTGACGCGGGGCGCGGTGATCGTGGAAAACTGCGCGGTGCGGGCGCTGGATGTGGCGGCGGGGCGCATCACCGGGGTGATCACCGAACAGGGGCGCATTGCCTGCGAACAGGTGGTGGTGGCGGGGGCNGCCTGGTCCTCGCTGTTCCTGGCGGCGCATGGCGTGCGCATTCCGCAATTGGCGGTGCTGGCCTCGGTCGCGGCCAGCGAGCCCTTGCCCGAGGTCTTTGCCGGGGCGGCCTGCGACAACCACTTCGCCTTCCGCCGCCGCGCCGATGGCGGCTATTCGCTGGCGCCGGGGGCCGAGCATGATTTCTTCATCGGGCCGGATGCCTTTCGCAACTTCGCCGCCTATCTGCCTGTGCTGAAAAAGGATTTCCGGTCCACGCATTTCCACCCGGCGGCGCCGGGCTATCCCGATGCCTGGCGCACGCCGCGGCGCTGGTCGCCCGACCGCATCAGCCCGTTCGAGCGCATCCGCGTGCTGAACCCCGCGCCCAACCGCGCCACGCTGGACCGGGTGCAGGACAGCTTTGCCGCCGCCTTTCCCCAGATCGGGCGGCCTCGGTTGAAGGTTGCCTGGGCGGGAATGATCGACACCATGCCCGATGTGGTGCCGGTGATCGACCGTGCCGCGGCCTTGCCCGGCCTGGTGATTGCCACGGGGATGAGCGGCCATGGCTTCGGCATCGGGCCGGGCATCGGCCGCGTGGTGGCCGATCTGGTGGCCGACCGGCCGGTGGGGCATGACCTGCACCGCTTCCGCCTGTCGCGCTTCAGCGACGGGTCGAAGATCGCGCCGGGGCCGTCGCTGTGATCTTCTGTCTTCTTCTTTGCTGAAATACTCGGGGGTCCGGGGGCAGACGGCCCCCGGCGGCCGGGGTCAGGAGCCGCACCATGCCCATCAGAAATCGCTTCGCCGAACTGCTGCCCGAGATCACCGCATGGCGGCGCGACATCCATGCTCATCCGGAGCTGATGTTCGACTGCCACCGCACCGCGGCCAAGGTGGCCGGTCTGCTGCGCGACTTCGGCTGTGACGAGGTGGTCGAGGGCATCGGCCGGACCGGCGTGGTGGGCGTGATCCGGGGCCGGTCGCAGGACTCGGGCCGGGTGGTGGGGCTCAGGGCCGACATGGATGCGCTGCCCATCACCGAGATCACCGGGCTGCCCCATGCCAGCACCGTGCCCGGCAAGATGCATGCCTGCGGCCATGACGGGCACACGGCGGTGCTTCTNGGGGCGGCCAAGTACCTGGCCGAGACGCGGAACTTCGACGGCAGCGTGGTGGTGGTGTTCCAGCCTGCCGAAGAGGGCGAGGCGGGGGCGCTGGCGATGATCCAGGACGGGCTGATGGACCGGTTTGCCATCGACGAAATCTATGGGCTGCACAATGCGCCGGGCCTGCCGGTCGGGTCCTTTGCCACCCGGCCCGGGCCGCTTCAGGCCTCGGCGGACGAGTTCCGCATCGTGGTGACGGGGCGGGGCGGCCATGCGGCCGAGCCGCACCGCGCGGTGGATACCACGCTGGCCGCCTGTCAGATCGTCGTGTCGCTGCAATCCATCGTGGCGCGGAACATCGACCCGCTGCATTCGGTGGTGGTCACGGTGGGCACCTTCCGCACCGACAGCGGCGCCTCGAACATCATCGCGCACCGTGCCGAGATGGCGGGCACGGTGCGCTGTCTTGATGCCGGGATGCGCGATCTGGCGGAAGCGCGGGTGAAGGCGGTGGCGGAAGCGACCGCCGCGGCCTTCGGCGCGGTGGCCGAGGTGATCTATGAGCGAGGCTATCCGGTCACGGTGAATGCACCCGAGAACACGGCCCACGCCATTGCGGCGGCTTCGGCCGTGGTCGGGCCGGACCGCGTGGACGGCGCCACGCCGCCGATCATGCTTACCGAGGATTTCAGCTATATGCTCGAGGCCCGGCCCGGCGCCTATGTCTTCCTGGGCAACGGCGATTCTGCCCAGTGCCACCATCCGGCCTATGAATTCGACGATGCCGCGATTCCGGTCGGCTGCAGCTATTTCGTGACGCTGGTCGAACAGCGTCTGCCCCTGCGATCCTGAAAGGTCCCGCCCATGCCCGTGAAGAACCGTTTCGCCGAACTGCTGCCGGAAATCACCGCCTGGCGGCGGGATTTCCACGAAAACCCCGAACTGCTGTTCGAGGTTCACCGTACCGCCGCNAAGGTGGCCGAGCTTCTGCGCGGCTTTGGCTGCGACGAGGTGGTGGAAGGCATCGGTCGCACCGGCGTGGTCGGGGTGATCAAGGGCAGGACCGATACGGCGGGCCGGGTCATCGGGTTGCGCGCCGACATGGACGCGCTGCCGATCATCGAACAGACCGGCCTGCCCTATGCCAGCAAGACCCCCGGCAAGATGCACGCCTGCGGTCATGACGGCCACACCTCGATGCTGCTTGGCGCGGCCAAGTACCTGGCCGAGACGCGCAATTTCGATGGCACCGCCGTGGTGATCTTCCAGCCCGCCGAAGAAGGCGGCGGCGGCGGGCGAGAGATGGTGAAGGACGGCATGCTGGACCGCTGGGGCATCCAGGAAGTCTATGGCATGCACAACATGCCCGGCATCCCGGTCGGCCATTTCGCCATCCGCCCCGGCGCGATGATGGCGGCGGCGGACCAGTTCGACATCACGATCACCGGGAAGGGCGGTCATGCCGCCAAGCCGCATGATTGCGTGGATACCACGGTGGTCGCGGCGCATGTCATCGTGGCGCTTCAGACCATCGCCAGCCGGAATGTGGATCCGCTGAAACAGGTCGTGGTCTCGGTCTGCGTGGTGGAAACCGACAGCCCGGCGCACAATGTGATTCCGCAGGTGGTGAAGATGAAGGGCACGGTGCGGACCATGGACCCGTCCGTGCAGGACTTCGTGGAACGCCGCATCGGCGAGATCGTGCAGGGCACCTCGATGGCGCTTGGGGCGCGCGGGGAAGTGGCCTATTCCCGCGGCTATCCGGTGACGATGAACACGCCCGAGAACACCGACTTCGCGGCCAGGGTGGCCAAGGCGGTTTCCGGCCATGTCGATACCGATACCGCGCCCTTGATGGGGGCCGAGGATTTCAGCTTCATGCTGAACGAACGTCCCGGCGCCTATATCTTCCTGGGCAACGGCGACACCGCCATGGTCCACCATCCGGCCTACAATTTCGACGACAATGCGATTCCCTTCGGCGCCAGCTGGTATGCCNNTAAGATGGTGGAATCGCGGATGCCGCGGCCTGAAAAGGAACGGGCCGTCCGTTCGGGGCGGCCCGTCACTTTGGTATCGGGAAAGGCTTACGCAGCCTTGCCATAGACCGCATCCCAGGCAATGCGCTCGGCATCTTCGGGAAAGAGGCCGATGTCGGCGGCCTCGCGGCGGGTCATGTGGGCGATCTCGTCGCGGATCTGCCAGTAGCGGTGGCGACGCACGGCGGCGTCCTTCAGGTTCTGGATCACGTTCAGCATGGTCTTGTCTTTCGGTTCGGGGACGGGTCGGCAGCGGCCGTTGCCCGCCATCAAGGGTGCCGGGCCTCAGGCCCGGGCGTAGACGGCCTTGCGCGCGATGCGCTTGGCGTCGGCGGGGTCAAGGCCCATGTCCAGCGCCAGGTCGTGCGGCAGCCGGGCGATCGCGTCGCGGGTCTGGACGTAAAGAGCCCGGTTGCGCGCGGCGGCCTTCAGCTTTTCGATCACGGTCATCATGGTCTGTCCTTTCGTTCTGGCGGCGGTGCCCGGACCCTTCCGGGCGGCGTTTCCATCGTGGTTCCGCCGCGTGCCCTGAACTTGGGGAAAGATGGTACCGCTAACAACGCCCGTCCGCGCCAAGGCGCTATGCGTCTGGTGCATGGCTATTGCGGCGGCTTCGTCCAGGCTGCCAGAAAGGACCGCTTGGGCCGCGGCGAAGGCAGGTCGCCCAGGTCCAGCTTGACGCCGCGGCTGGCCGCGTTGCGGTTGACCGCTTCCGCCAGGGCAGGGTGGCGCCCCAGAAGCTCGATGAAGCGGGCTTCGTCCAGCGTCAGGAAGCTGCAATGGGTGACCGTGGTGATGCGGGCGCGGCGCGGCGTCCGTGTCAGGATGCTGAGCTGGCCGAACATCTCGCCCCGGCCCAGAAGCACGCGCTGGCCCACCAGGGACTTGGACCCCGCGCGCAGAACCTCGACCGCGCCCGAGGCGATGAAATAGACCTCGGTCGGGATATCCTCTTTGCGGAACAACACCTTGCCGGGGGNCGCATAGACGGTGCGCAGGGCCTTGGCCAGTTGCGCNNGCGCGTCGGGCGCCATGTCCGCGAACAGCGGAAAGGCGGCCACGATGTCGGACTTCTGCACGGCAAGATCCAGCCGCGGGCGTTCGATCAGGGCGCGGCGCCGCCGGTCAAGGTCGCTCAGAAGCGAGGTGCGCAGTTCCGGCCCGATCAGCCCGTCATCGGTCAGCGCCTGATACTCCTTCACCTCTTCCTGCAGCGCGATGCGGCGGATCAGGCGGCGTTCCAGTTCCTCGGCATAGCCGGGGAATTGCAGGCGCAGCGCTTCAAGCTCTTTCCCGGTCTCGGTGACGCGCTGGTCAATCAGGTCGTGTAGCAGGGCGGCAACACGTCGGCCATGAATTCGCACGATGCGGCCTTCGACAAAGCCATGCAGCTGACGCAAGACCTGCAAGCGGGCGATCAGCATCTCGAACCGGTCGCCGCAGAGCCGCGACAGGAATCGCCCCCACCGCAGCCGGTTGTGCAGCATCTCGGCCAGCGGCATGCGCCGGTCGGGGCGCAGCGCGGCGCGGGCGGCGGTGCGATAGCCGTGGCGGCCGTCCAGGCGGGTCGCCTCGATCAGCCGGTCGGCATCGGCGATCAGGCGGTCGGCCAGATGGGCCATGATTTCATCGCGGAAGGCGGCAAGGATCACCTCGCGTTCCTGCCCGGCCAGCGCGATCAGGCCCAGGGTCACGCGGTCGCGGTCCAGGATGTCCTGCGCCTCGTCCGCGCGTTCCACGGCCTTGGCCAGGCGTTCGCCATAGCGCACCGCCTCGTCGCGCTGGATGGCGGGGGTCAGCGACAGGCTTTTCGTGGTATCGGCCACGCTTTCGCGCACGGATTGCAGCGCCACCGCCACCACCTGGTCGCCAAGCGCGCGGTCCAGCCGCGACAGCTTGTCCAGGCCAAGCCGGGAAATCACCCAACGCAGCGTCGTGCCCTGCACCAGCAGGGTGAACAGCGTGAAGCCGGTGGCGACGATGCCGACCTGACGCTTCACCTCGGTCGGCACGCCGAAGCTTTCGGTGACGGCCAGTGCCAGCGCCAGCGTCACCGCGCCGCGCAGGCCGCCCCAGAGGATGGCAATGCGGTAGGGCGNTTCGACCCGGGGCGACAGGCGCAGGGCGGTCAGCAGGGGCAGAAGACCGAACAGCACCAGCGCGCGGGCAACGAAGGCTGCGGCGGCTGTGACCAGCACCAGCCCCAGGTCGGCCAGATGCACGTCGCGCATCAGCCGCGGGATCAGAAGGGCCGCCATGACAAAGATCAGCGATCCCGCCCAATAGGCCAGCAGATCCCAGGTGTCGTGCATGCGCTCGGCCGCGGCTGGCGCCATGCGGCCCGCGGCAAGGTAGTTCAGCGTCATGCCCGCCGCGACCACCGCCACAACGCCCGAGGCGTCGAGCCATTGGTCGGCCACCAGGAAGGCCGCGTAGGGCAGGGCGATGGAAATGGAAATCTGCGCCAAGGGCCAGCCGCCGATGCGCCCGATCAGCGCCATGGCCAGCCGCGCCACCACCCAGCCGGTCAGGGCGCCGCCCAGGATCAGGCCGGGAAAGCGCAGAAGCGCCGTGCCGATCTCGGGCTGGGTTTCGCGCAGCAGCACATCCGACAGGAACACGCCGAACAGCGCGATGGCGGCAGCGTCGTTCAAGAGGCTCTCGCCTTCCACGATGCGCGCCAGCCGCTGCGGCGCGGGCGTGGCGCGGAAGATCGAGACCACGGCGGAGGGATCGGTGGTCGAGACGATGGCGCCGATCAAAAGGCAGGCGATCAGCGGCAGGCCGGACACGGGGTAAAGCGCGAAGCCGATCACCCAGGTGGCCACGGCCACGGCCACCACGGCCAGCACCAGGATCGGCACCCAGTCGTCGATCAGCTTACGCAGGTTCAGGGTCAGCGCGACCTGGAAGATCAGCGTGGGCAGGAAGACGTACAGAAAGACCTCGGACCCCACCGGGAAGGTCATGATGGCCAGCGCCACCTCGTTCAGGGCGTCGGTGTAGGTGGTGAAGTAGAACCAGGCCGCACCCAGGCCAAGGGCGATGCCCACGGCGGCCAGCACCACGGCGACGGGCAGGCGCAGGCGCGCGGCCAGCGGCTCGGCCAGGCCGATGATGACGAACAGGCCGGACAGGACGGAAAGAAGCAGGGCGATATCCATGCCTGACCATAACCGATTGCTGCGGTTGCAAAGCATCGGGCCGGTCACGTTTCGTGACCGGCCCGTTACAGCGATTCACGTCTGTGCGACTGGCGCGATCAGATCAGCTTGCCCATGGCGACGGCGGTGTCGCTCATGCGGTTCGAGAAGCCCCATTCGTTGTCATACCAGGACAGGATCGACACGAAGGTGCCGTCCATGACCTTGGTCTGGTCCATGTGGAACACGCTGGAATGCGGGTCATGGTTGAAGTCGGACGAGACGTTCTTCAGCACGGTATAGCCGAGGATGCCCTTCAGCGGCCCATCCGCCGCCGCCTTGATCGCGGCGTTCACTTCCTCGACCGAGGTGGCGCGCTTGGCGATGAACTTCAGGTCCACGACCGAGACGTTGGGCGTGGGCACGCGGATGGCAAAGCCGTCCAGCTTGCCCTTCAGCGCCGGCAGCACCAGGCCCACGGCCTTGGCCGCGCCGGTCGAGGTCGGGATCATGGACAGGGCCGCCGCGCGGGCGCGGTACAGGTCCTTGTGCATGGTGTCCAGCGTCGGCTGGTCGCCGGTGTAGGAGTGGATGGTGGTCATCATCCCCTTCTCGATGCCGATGGCGGCATCCAGGACCGAGGCCACCGGGGCCAGGCAGTTCGTGGTGCAGGACGCGTTCGAGACGACGATATCATCCTTGGTCAGCGTGGCGTGGTTCACGCCATAGACGATGGTCTTGTCGGCATTGTCGCCGGGGGCCGAGATCAGCACGCGCTTGGCGCNCGACAGGTGCGCCTGCACCTTGTCCTTCGAGGTGAAGATGCCGGTGCATTCCATGATGACATCGACATCACCCCAGGGCAGTTCGGCCGGGTTCTTGATGGCGGTGACCTTCATCGCGCCGCGGCCGACGTCGATCCAGTCCTCGCCCGTGGTGACGGTGGCCGGGAAGCGGCCGTGGACCGAGTCGAAGCGCAGAAGATGCGCATTGGTCTCGACCGGGCCGAGGTCGTTGATGGCGACGACCTCGATATCGGTGCGACCGGATTCGATGATGGCGCGCAGGACGTTGCGCCCGATGCGGCCAAAGCCATTGATGGCAACCTTGACGGTCATGTCCTCTCCCATGTGTACGGCACGCGGCCGGGATCCAACCGAGACAGCGCTTAGGACCGGGCGGCGAAAGATGCAACCGGTGTTTGCCCCTGCGGCAAGGAAAGCCCGCGTTCGCCCTGAAACAGGGCGCGGCGCGGGGACGCATGCGCCTTGGCGGCAGGGCGTGGGGCGGCTAGGGTCGCGGGCGCGATGGTGAGGTGACGATGAGCGGGCTACTGGCGCTTCTGGACGATGTGGCGGCGATTTCNAAGGTCGCGGCGGCTTCGGTGGACGATATCGCGGGCGCGGCGGCCAAGTTTACGCCAAGGCCGCACGTGGTGATCGACGATGCGGCGGTGACGCCGAAATACGTCACCGGCTTCCGGGCCGAACGCGAATTGCCGATCATCTGGCGAATTGCCGTGGGGTCGGTGCGCAACAAGCTGGTGTTCCTGNNTTTTACGGCGATGCTGCTGAACGAGTTCCTGCCGCAGGCGATCACGCCGCTTCTGATGCTNGGGGGCGCCTATCTGTGCTTTGAGGGCGCCGAGAAGGTCTTCCATGCCCTGGCGCCCCATGCCGAACACGGCGTGGAAGAGGATTTCGACACCAGGGACCCGGCGCATCTGGAAGAGGAAAAGATCTCGGGCGCGATCAAGACCGATTTCATCCTGTCGGCCGAGATCATGACCATCGCACTGGCCGCCATTCCCGACAGCACGCTGGTGACCGAGGCGGTGACGCTGGCGGTGGTGGGCATTGCCATCACCGTGGGGGTCTATGGCGCGGTGGGGCTGATCGTGAAGATGGATGATGTCGGCCTGTTCCTGGCGCGGCGCGGCCGGNNCGGCCTGACGCGCGCCTTTGGCCGCGGGCTGGTGAAGGGCATGCCGGTCTTCATGTCGGTGCTGTCCGCCGTGGGCACGGCGGCGATGCTGTGGGTCGGCGGCTCGATCATGCTGCACGGGCTGGAGGCCACGCATCTGTGGCCCGCACCTTACGAGACCATCCACCACATCGCCGAAGCCGCCGCCCATGCCGTGCCNGCAGGCGGCGCCGTGCAATGNGGGGTGACGGCGGCGCTGGACGGNCTGGCCGGGCTGGCGCTTGGCCTTGTGCTGATTCCGGTTGCGACACGGGTGATCGGGCCGCTGTGGGCGGCGCTGACCGGAAAGAAGAAAGCCGCGCCCTGAGGCGCGGCCAAATTCGTCGAGCGAATTTGCAAATTTCTTCGAAGAAATTTGCCTTAGAGCAGCGCCTTGACCTTTTCGACCGTGGCTTCGGCGGTGATGCCGAATTCCTTGTACAGCCGGTCATAAGGCGCCGAGGCGCCGAAGGACGACATGCCCACGAAATCCGCCTTGCCGGGCTTGGCCCGCTCGCCCAGAAGCCAGCGGTCCCAGCCCATGCGTACGCCNNACTCGATGCCGACGCGGACGGCACCGGCTTACAGCACGCGCTTGCGATAGGCCTCGTCCTGCGCGGCGAACAGCTCCATGCAGGGCATCGAGACGACGCGGGTGCCGATGCCCTCGGCCTCCAGCAGGGCCTTGGCCTTCAGCGCGATTTCCACTTCCGACCCGGTGGCGATGAGGATCGCCTTGCGCGGCGCCTCGGCCTCGGCCAGCACNNAGGCGCCGCGGGCGGTCAGGTTGGCGGGCGAATAGGTCTTGCGCACCGCGGCCAGGTTCTGCCNGGCCAGCGCCAGCACCGAGGGCGTCTNCTGTGAGGTCAGCGCGATTTCCCAGGCCTCGGCAACCTCGGTCAGGTCGGCCGGACGGAACACCCAGGTGTTCGGCGTGGCGCNGGAAATCGCCAGATGTTCCACCGGCTGGTGCGTCGGGCCGTCTTCGCCCAGGCCGATGGAATCATGCGTCATGACATAGACCACCGGAATGCCCATCAGCGCCGACAGCCGCATCGCGGGGCGGGCATAATCGGTGAAGGCCATGAAGGTGCCGCCATAGGGCCGCACGCCGCCATGCAGCGCCATGCCGTTCATCGCCGCGGCCATGCCGTGTTCGCGGATGCCGTAATAGACATAGCGGCCCTTGCGGTCTTCGGCCGAGAACACGCCCAGATCGGCGGTCTTGGTGTTGTTCGACCCCGTCAGGTCGGCCGAGCCGCCGATGGTTTCCGGCAGCACCGGGTTCACCGCGGCCAGCACCTNTTCGCTGGCGGTGCGGGTGGCCAGTTTCGGCGCCTCTTCCGCCGCGGCCTTCTTCAGCGCACGGATGGTCGAGCCCAGTTTCGCCGGCACCTCGCGCGCAAAGATGCGCTCGATCTCGGCACGGCGCGCGGCGGGCAGGGCGGCAAAGCGCGCATCCCATTCGGCGCGGTCGGTCGCGCCGCGGGCGCCGATGGCGGCCCAGCCCGCGCGCACATCGGCACACTCGAACGGGCCGGAATTCCAGCCATAGGCGGCCTTGGTGTCGGCGATCAGCTTGGCATCGGTCAGCGCGCCATGGCCCTTCGAGGTGTCCTGCGCCGAAGAGCCCAGGGCGATATGCGTCTTGCAGGCGATCATCGCCGGGCGCGCGCTTTTCTTCGCCTTCGCGATGGCGCGGTCGATGTCTTCGGGATCATGGCCGTCGCATTCGAAGACATCCCAGCCCGCGGCCAGGAAGCGCGCCTTCTGGTCGGTGATGTCCGACAGCGACACCTTGCCGTCGATGGTGATGCCGTTGTTGTCCCACAGCACGATCAGCCGCGACAGTTCCAGCTTGTTACNCAGGCCGATGGCCTCGTGGCTGACGCCTTCCATCAGGCAGCCGTCGCCACNAATGACATAGGTGTAATGGTTCATCACCTTGGCGCCGTAACGGGCGCGCAGCGATTCCTCGGCAATGGCAAAGCCTACGGCATTGGCCAACCNCTGACCCAGCGGGCCGGTGGTGGTTTCGATGCCNNGGGCGTGGCCGTATTCGGGATGGCCCGCGGTGACGGCGCCCCACTGGCGGAAGGCCTTCACCTGGTCCAGCGTCATGTCGGCATAGCCGGTCAGGTGCAGCAGGGAATACAGCAGCATCGAGCCATGGCTTACCGACAGGATGAACCGGTCGCGGTCGGGCCAGTTCGGCGCGGTGGGGTCGAATTTCAGGTGACGGCCGAACAGCACCGTCGCCACATCGGCCATGCCCATCGGCATGCCGGAATGCCCGGAATTCGCTGCCGCCACGGCATCCAGCGTCAGCGCACGGATGGCGGTGGCAAGTTTCCAGTGATCGGGGTGGCGAGAGCGGAGCGACGCGATATCCAAGGCGGGATCCTTTGCGCGGGGAAGCGGCTGGTTCCGGTGGCCTTACCGGGGCAGGGGCGCGAGATCAAGCGCGGCCCGCAAGGCTTTGGCGGGAAAGGCTGGCCTTGGCCCCCGTGATGCGCTAATATGGCTGAAACACGAAGCCGCGATTCGGGCCTGGGACGCCGGACAAGCCGAGGGACGGTACGGGGATGCAGGAACTCGTCGAACTGGAACGCCGCATCGCGGCCGCGCTGGACCGGATCGGCCGCGGTATCGAAGGGCTGGCGCCGCGGCCGTGCCGGACCCGGAACCCGCGCCGCCCGCCGCCGATCCGGCCGAGGTCGCCGCGCTGCGCGAGGCGCTGGAGGAAGAGCGCTTCGTCAACGCCCAGCTTTCGGCTGCGCGCCGCGCGCGAGAAGGCGGCAACGGGCCAGACCCAGGCTCTGCTGGCCGCCAAGGTCGAACGCATGACCAAGCAGCTGGACGTGCAGGGGCTGGAACTGCAGCGCATGCGCAAGACCGTGGTGCAGCTGCGCGAGACGCTGCGCGCGCTGCGCGAGGCGGTTTCGGGCGGCATGCCGGACGCCGCGCTGATCAACCGCGCGCTTCTGGCCGAGACCGAGGCGCTGCGCGCCACGCGGCTGACCGAACTGTCGCTCCTGGACGAAATCCTTGACGAGCTGGAGCCCCTGATCCCGGAGACTGGCGAAGATGCCTGAAGTGACGGTCACCATCGGCGGCAAGGGGTTCCAGGTGGCCTGCCAGCCGGGCGAAGAACATTTCCTGCGCGCCGCCGCGGCGATCCTGGATGCCGAGGCGCAGCCGCTGATGGCCCAGCTTGGCCGCCTGCCCGAGGCGCGGATGCTGTTGATGGCGGGGCTGATGCTGGCCGACAAGACCGCGAGCGTCGAGGACGAATTGCGCCTGGCGCGCGCCCGCATCGCCGAGCTGGAGGCGCGGCCGGAACCCGCGCCGCAGCGTGTGGAAGTGCCGGTGATCCCGCCGCAGGTGGGCGAGACGCTGGCAGAAATCGCGGCAAGGGCCGAGGCGCTGGCGGCGGCGATCGAGGAACGCGCAGGCTGAGGGCGCGGCCCTTCCGGGCCGCCCCCGCGTTCAGGCGTTGGCTTCGCGGATCTTGTTCGCGGCGTCCTTGTCGTAGGCCACGCCCTTCTGGTCGAACAAGGCGTCCAGCTCGCCCGACAGCGTCATCTCGGTGACGATGTCGCAGCCGCCGACGAATTCGCCCTTCACATACAGCTGCGGGATCGTCGGCCAGTCCGAGAAATCCTTGATCCCCTGCCGCACTTCCGGGTCGGCCAGCACGTTCACGTCAACAAAGTCGACGCCCATGTAGTTCAGCACGCCCGCCACGCGGGACGAGAACCCGCATTGCGGCATCATCTTGGTGCCCTTCATGTACAGCACCACGTCGTTCTTCGTCACCGTATCGCGGATATCGTCCACTGCACTCATCGCGTTTCCCTTCTGTGCTCCCGGCGTCTCAGCCTCCGCTGAACCCGCCAGTATCTTGGTCCGTGTTTCCAAAGCCCCCGGCCCTCGGTGCATACCCACTGATCCAGCCACCACCACCAGCAACATGATCAAGGGATCGCCCACCGCGCATGGTCCGAAAGCCAATGCGCCGTGGCCGGGGTCATCTCATTCCGGCGCCTTGGTCGTCAGCGCCAGCGCATGAAGCCNTCCATGCGCGCCATCCATCTTGCCCTTCAGCGAGGCATAGACCGCCCGCTGCTGCTGCACCCGGTTCAGGCCGCGGAAGCTTTCGTCGATGACCTCGGCCGCCCAGTGATTGCCGTCGCCGCANNTGAGGTCGGTGATGGTGATCTTCGCCTGCGGAAAGCTGGCGCGGATCAGGGCCTCGATGTCGTGGGCTTCCATCGCCATGGGCAATTCCTTCCGAATGAGTCAGGTTTGGAAATTAGGCGCGCGCCCCGGCCGCCGCAAGGGCCGCCTGTGCCGCAGGGTCCTCGCGCAAGAGGCCGTACAGCATCAGGTCCACCGCCCGCCCCAGGCTGGGCCGATACCAGTGGCCGCGCAACCGGCCCTCTTCGGTGAAGCCCACGGCCCGGTACAGATGCTGCGCCCGCAGGTTCTCGCCCGAGGCATCCAGCCAGATGCGCCGGGCGCCAAGCGGGCCGAAGGCATGGGCGATCAGCGCGGCCATCAGCGCGCGGCCGCGCCCGCCGCCGGTCTGGTCCAGCGCCAGGCGGCGCAGTTCCACCCGGCCCGAAGGCTCGCCGATCTCGCAGAAGAGGGCAAACCCCATCGGCGCGCCACNCTCTTCCCAGATCAGCAGGTCGTCCTCGGGGCTGGCCAGATAGCTTACCAGTGCCGCCTCGTCCTCGTCCGAGATAAAGGGCGCATTCTCCGGGCGCTGCGCCAGCGCCCGGATGAAGGCGAAATCCGCCGGACCAGCCGGGCGAAGGCTCATGCCACCGCCGCGGCAAAGGCGCCGCGGTACAGCGCCGACAGTTCAGCCAGCGGCGCGGAGTCGGTGCCAAGGCAAACCTCGGTGCCGCCGAACTGCCCGGCCACGGCCAGCACCACCCCGGCAGCTTCCGCCGCATCCTTCAGAGCGCCAAGATGCTCGGGCGCCACGGCCAGCAGATAGCGCGCCTGATCCTCGCCGAAGAGCGCCGGGATCGCCGCATCCTCCAGCCACAGCCCGACGCTGGCCTCTTCCGCCATCTCGAAGGCCGCCAGCGCCAGCCCGCCATCCGACAGGTCCGAACAGGCCCGGATCAGGCGCCGCGAGGCGCGCACGAATTCGCCATTGCGCTTTTCCGCCGCCAGATCGACGGCAGGCGCATCGCCCGCCTCAATGCCGAAGGCTTCCGCCAGCAGCGCCGACTGGCCCAGATGGCCCGCGGTCTCGCCCACCACCACCGCCAGATCACCCGCCACCGGCTTGCNTTAAGCAATCAACTCGTCCAGCGAGGCCAGCAGACCCACAGCGCCGATGGTCGGCGTCGGCAGGATGCCCTTGCCGTCGGTCTCGTTGTAGAGCGAGACGTTGCCCGACACGATCGGCATGTCCAGCGCCGCCACCGCCGCGCCGATGCCTTTGATCGCGCCGACGAACTGGCCCATGATCTCGGGCTTTTCGGGGTTTCCGAAATTCAGGTTGTCGGTGGTGGCGAGCGGCAGGGCGCCCACGGCGGTGAGGTTGCGATAGGCTTCCGCCACCGCCTGCTTGCCGCCCTCGAACGGGTNGGCCTTCACATAGCGCGGCGTGACATCGCTGGTGAAAGCCAGCGCCTTGCCCGTGCCATGCACCCGCACCACGCCCGCGGGCAGGCCCGGCGTCACCACGGTATCGGCGCCCACCTGGCAGTCATACTGCTCCCAGACCCAGGACTTGCGGGCATAGCTGGGCGACCCGATCAGAGCGCGCAGCCCGTCCAGCGGGGCGATGGCCGGGATGTCCCCAAGCGGCGCGGCGGCGGGCGTTTCCACCCAGGGCCGGTCATATTCCGGCGCGCTGGAGGACAGTTTCGACAGCGGCAGGTCGGCCTTCACCTGATTGCCATGCAGGATCAGGAAGCGGTCTTCGGCGATGGTCTCGCCGACAATGGCGAAATCCAGGTCCCATTTCTCGAAGATCGCCCGCGCCTCGTCTTCCTTTTCAGGGCGCAGCACCATGAGCATCCGCTCCTGGCTTTCCGACAGCATCATCTCATAGGCGGTCATGTTCGCCTCGCGCTGCGGCACGTCGTCGAGCTGCAGCTTGATCCCGAGGTTGCCCTTGTCGCCCATCTCGACCGCCGAACAGGTCANGTTTGCGGCGCCCATGTCCTGGATCGAGATCACCGCCCCGGTCTTCATCAGCTCCAGGCAGGCTTCCAGCAGGCACTTTTCGGTGAAGGGGTCGCCCACCTGCACGGTCGGGCGCTTTTCTTCGATGGTGTCGTCAAACTCGGCGCTGGCCATGGTGGCGCCGCCCACGCCGTCGCGGCCGGTCTTGGCGCCCAGATAGACCACGGGCATGCCCACGCCCGAGGCGACCGAATAGAAAATCTTGTCGGCATCGGCCAGGCCCGCGGCAAAGGCGTTCACCAGGCAGTTGCCGTTGTAGCTGCGATGGAACCGCACCTCGCCGCCCACGGTCGGCACGCCGAAGGCATTGCCATAGGCGCCGATGCCCTCGACCACGCCCTTCACCAGATGCGCGGTCTTGGGATGCGAGGGCTCGCCGAAGGACAGCGCGTTCATCGCCGCGATGGGCCGCGCGCCCATGGTGAAGACGTCGCGCAGGATGCCGCCCACGCCGGTGGCCGCGCCCTGATGCGGCTCGATGTACGAGGGGTGGTTGTGGCTTTCCATCTTGAAGATGACGGCCTGGCCATCGCCGATATCGACCACGCCTAANNGATTCTCGCCCGGCCCGCAAATGACCTGCGGCCCGGTGGTCGGCAGGGTGCGCAGCCATTTCTTCGACGACTTGTAGGAACAGTGCTCGTTCCACATGGCCGAGAAGATACCAAGTTCGGTGAACGTCGGGACGCGCCCAATGATCTCCAGCAACCGCTCGTATTCGTCGGGCTTCAACCCATGGGCGGCGACCAGTTCCGGCGTGATGGCGGGCTCTTGCATGGCATCCCTTCGGCAGCTTGCGCGCCTCTTACGGGAAAGGGGGCGGAAGGGCAAACCGCTCTGCTTGGCGCCCCGCAGGATTTCGGGAAGAAAATTCGCAGGCCGCGGGCAGACGATGTCGAAAAGCCGCGCGCGCCTTCGTCCTTGGTCTAGGATGGCAGGCAATGGTGCCCTGCGACCCCGAACCGGAAGGATTCAAGATGAAGTACCTGCTTCTCCTTTATGCAGCCCCCGATGCCGAGCCTGCCTATGGCACCCCCGAGTTCGAGGCCATGATGGGCGAATACATGACCCACAGCGACCGGATGAAGGACGTGGCCACCTTCATTGCGGGCGAGGGATTGCAGCCGGTCGAAACGGCGACGACCTTGCGCAAGCGCGGCGGCAGGGTCGAGACCATCGACGGTCCCTTCGCCGAGACCCGCGAGCATCTGGGCGGGTTCTACCTGATCGACGCGCCCGATCTGGATGCCGCGCTGCGCTATGCGGCCGAGATCCGGCGGCCCGTTATGGCTCGGTCGAGATCCGGCCGGTGATGGAATACTGATGCCGCACTCGGCGCTGGACGATGTCCTGCGTGTGGACCGNGGGCGGCTTCTGGCCGCCCTCATCGCCCGCACCGGCGATTTCCAGCGCTCGGAAGACGCGCTGCAAGAGGCCGCCGCTTCGGCCCTGATCCACTGGACCCGGAATGGCGTGCCGACCGATCCCGCAGCCTGGCTTGTGCGCGCGGCCTGGCGCAAGACCATCGACGCCTGGCGGCGTGATGGCGCGGCCAGCCGCAACCAGGCGGCGCTGGCGCTTCTGGCGGCGGAAGAGGCCGCCGATCCTGACCCGCAGGACATTCCCGACGAGCGTCTCAGGCTGATCTTCACCTGCTGCCACCCGGCGCTGGAGCCGAAGACGCGCGTCGCGCTGACGCTGCGCACCATCTGCGGCCTGACCACGGCGCAGATCGCCGCCGTGTTCCTGGATGCCGANGCGGCGATGGGCCAGCGCCTGTCGCGCGCCAAGGCCAAGATCGCCGCCGCGGGCATTCCCTATGCCGTGCCGGGGCCAGAGCTTTGGCCCGAACGGCTGAATGCCGTGCTGGTGGTGGTCTATCTCATCTTCACCGCTTCTACACGGCGGGGCTTAGGCCGGGCTNNGGAACTGTGCGCCGAGGCCATCCACCTTGCCCGTATGCTGGACGCACTGCGCCCCGGCGAGGCGGAAACCGAGGGCGCGCTGGCGCTGATGCTGCTGACCGAAGCCCGCCGTCCCGCCCGCGTGGGGCCGGACGGCACCACCGTTNNCCCCGTCGATCAGGACCGCAGCCTGTGGAACGCCGCGCTGGCCGAAGAGGGCAGGGCGCTCCTTGACCGGGCCATGACGCGCCAGGCGCCGGGGCCATTCCAGATCAAGGCCGCCATCGCCGCGCTGAACGTGGCTGCGCCGCCGACCGACTGGCCGCAGATCGCCGCGCTTTATACCCGGCTCCTGGACTGGGAACCCACNCCCGTCGTCCGCCTGAACCGCGCCGTGGCGCTGGCCCANGGCGCGCTGGACACCGCCGCCCAGGCCATCGACGCCCTATCCCCCGAGCTTGACGGCTACCAGCCCTTCCACGCCGCCCGCGCCGACCTGCGCCTGCGCCAGGGCCGTGTCGCCGAATCGATTGCCGAGTTCGACCGCGCCATATTGCTGGCGCCCCATCCCGCCGACGCCCTGTTCCTGCGCAGACGCCGCGATGCAGCGATGATTTCCGCGCCATCCCGCGCCACATCGCCCGAAAACGAAAAAGGCCGAGCAGAAGCTCGGCCCAAGTCCAACAGGGAGGTATGAAGGTATGAGAGAAACCTCAATCACGCCTTCGCCGCTGGATTTAGGTGGCGGGCCGATTCTGCGCAAGGCTCATGATGCCGCAGTAGCAGCATGACCGCCATGCGCCCAGTGCATGGCTAGAGGCGCACGTCACGCTTTGGCAGGGCTGCCGTGCGACAGGACGCGCACCAGCGCCACGGCCAGAATCAGCGCAGAGGCCAATCCCGTGACCAGAAGGGCAGGGTAAAGCAGCGCAGCTTCGGCCATCGGTTCCTCCATCCCGGCCAGTTATCCACAGACTAATCCGCAATCTGGTTAAGAATGTGGCAGACTCACCGTTCTTTGTGCGCAAAGCAGAAACAGTCTCGACCCTTTCCGGAACCGCCGCGCCGCGCTAGGCATGGCGCATGACAGTCACAGTCCTGGCGAATGCCCTGATGGTCCTGCCCGGCGGCCTGCTTCTGGGCCTACTGACCCTGGCCAATGGTCGCATCCAGGCGCTGGACCCCGGCACCGCCGTCCCGGCCGGTGCGGTGGACTGCTGCGGCGACCTGCTGCTGCCCGGCCTGATCGAGCTGCACACCGACAACCTGGAACGCCACATGGAACCGCGCCCCCGCGTGCGATGGCCCCATGCCCAGGCCATCGTCGCCCATGATGCCGAACTGGCTTGCGTCGGCATCACCACCGTCTTCGACGCGCTGCGCGTGGGGTCAATTCCGAACCGGGCGAAGGGCAACTACTCTGAATATGCCCGCGCGCTCGCCTCGGAAATCCTCGCGCTCCGCGCCGAGGGCGCCCTGCGCATCAGCCACCTCTTGCACCTGCGCGCCGAGCTTTGCTCGGAAACCCTCGCCGAGGAACTGGCGAGCTTCGGCCCCGAGGATGGCGTGGGCATCGTCAGCCTGATGGACCACACNCCCGGCTTACGCCAGTTCACCGATCTGTCGCAGTTGCAGGCCTATCTGATGGGCAAGCACGGTTTCACCGAACAGGACTTCACCGCCCATGTCGCCGACCGCCAGGATATCTGGTCCCGCAAGGGCGCCGCGCACGAAGCGGCCGCCGTCGCCGCCGCGCGGCGGCTTGGCGCCACGCTGGCCAGCCATGACGATACGACGCCGGACCATGTCGCGCAGTCAGCCGCCCATGGCGTCGCCTTCGCCGAGTTTCCCACCACGCTGGCCGCCGCGCAGGCCTGCAAGACGGCGGGCATCGCTGTGATGGTTGCNGCCCCCAACCTGATCCGCGGCGGCAGCCATTCCGGCAATGTCGCCGCCCGCGACCTGGCGGAAGAGGACTGCCTGGACATCCTGTCCTCCGACTATGTCCCCGCCGCGCTGCTGACCGCCGCCCTGACCCTCGGCGAGACCTGGGGCGACCTGGCCCGCGGCGTCGCCACCGTCACCGAAGCCCCGGCCCGCGTGGCGGGCCTGACCGACCGCGGTNNGCTGGAACCCGGCCTGCGCGCCGATGTGATCCGCGTCGCCCGCATCGGCGGCGCCGCCGTGCTGCGCGGCACCTGGGTTTACGCCCGCGTTGCCTGACTTTCCCCAAGAGGATGCCATGACCACCAGCCTTCCCGCCTTCACCGCCCCAGGACGTTTCTGGCGCGGCAACCTTCACACCCATTCCACCCGGTCCGACGGTGTGCTGGACCCCGAAGAGGTCTGCCGCCGCTACCGGCGCGAGGGCTATGATTTCCTCGCCCTGACCGATCATTTCGTCGGGGCCTTCGGCTACCCGATCGCCGACACCGTGCCGTTCCGCACCAACAGCTTCACCACCATCCTCGGCGCCGAACTGCATTCCGGTGCCATGGCCAATGGCGAGCTGTGGCACATCCTGGCCGTCGGTCTGCCCGCGGATTTCGCGCCCTCGAACACGCCGACCTTCAAGCCGGTGCCCGATCAGGAAAGCGGCGCCGAGATCGCGGCGCGGGCCGTGGCGGCGGGCGCCTTCGTCGCCATTGCCCACCCGCAATGGTCGGGGCTGACGCTGGCCGATGCCCGCAGCATCGCCGCCGCCCATGCGGTGGAAATCTACAACCACGGCTGTGCCGAAGGCTGCGACCGCGCCGATGGCTTCGCCATCGCCGACCTCTTGCTCAGCGAAGGCCGCCAGCTGACGCTGGTCGCCACCGACGACGCGCATTTCTCGGAACCCGACCATTTCGGNGGCTGGGTCATGGTGAAGGCCGAGGCGAACGAACCCGCGGCGCTTCTGCAGGCGCTGAAGGACGGGCATTTCTACTCGTCGCAAGGCCCCGACCTGCACGACGTGCGCATCACGGAAGATGCGGTCGAGGTCGAATGCTCCTCGGTGCGTTCGGTCATCGTGCAGGGGTCGGGCACGGCGGCCAAGGCGGTGCATGGCATGTCGCTGAACGGCGCCACCATCCCGCTCGACCGCTTCCGCAACTCGCCCTTCGTGCGCGTCACGGTGATCGACCATTCCGGCCGCCGCGCCTGGTCGAACCCGTATTTCTTCTGAGCGGGGATCCTGTTTCCGCGCCGACAAGGCGGACGTCCTGTGGACGTCCGACCGGCGCGGTTGGCGAAATGCCAGCATTTCGCCAAGGGGGTGGCAGTTGTCCCCACACGCATGAAGCACGGGGCGCGCCTGCCTGGGCGGGCGCTCTTCGCGCCTGCCAAGGGGCAGGCAGGCGCGGCCCGTGCGCTTGGGGCGCACGGGCGGTCTTGAGGCCAGCGTCCCACACGCCCGAGGCGATGGCCTCGGGCGAAGCAAGCGCCCCATGGCTCCCGTCTGGCCATCCGCCCCCGGCTCTGCCACTCTCCCGCAAAACCGGAGCCTGCCCATGACCGCCCGCGATCCCGAATTCAGCTTCCGCTTCACCCATGCCATCACCCGCGCCCCCGCCGCCTCGATCATCCGCGGCCTGCGCGCCGTCGATACCGGCAACCCCGACCTGGCGGTGATGACGGCGCATCACGCCGCCTATGTCGCCACCCTGCGCGAAACCGGGGCCACGGTGATCGAACTGCCGGCGCTGGAAGACTTCCCCGATCCCGTCTTCGTCGAGGATACTGCGCTCTGCCTGCCCGAAGGCGCCGTGATCATGCGTCCCGGTGCGCCCTCGCGCCTGGGCGAGGCCGCGGAAATGGCGCCGCATCTCAAGGCCTTGTACAATGAGGTTCGCGTGGTGGATGAAGGCCATGTCGAAGGCGGCGACATCCTGGTGACCGGCCGCGAAATCCTCGTCGGGCCTTGCCGCAGGCAACCGTTTGCGGACACGCCNCCCGGCGTGCTGCATTTCAAGACCGACTGCTCGCTTCTGGATGCCGAAACCGTGCTCGCGACCGACCGCCTCGCCGCCTCGGGCTGCTTTGCTTGCTATCGCGTGGTCCCGGTGGCCGCGGGCGAGGAAGCGGCCGCCAACACCATCCGTTTCAACGACCTGGTGCTGATGCCCGAAGGCTTTCCCCGCACCCGCGACACGATCCTNGAAGGCTATCAGGTGCGCGAGATCGGCAACAGCGAATGCGCCAAACTCGACGGCGGCATGTCCTGCCTGTCGCTGCGCTTCAGCCCGCGGTAGCAGGGCGCGTTTTCTGCGAAAACGCGAGGCCACGAATTTTCTCGCGAAAATTCCGAAATTTCGCAGAAATTTCGCCCCTTCGAGTCTTCGCAGAAGACTCGTTTTCCGACGCGCAACCCGGACAGTCTCTCGGGAGCCAATTCTTAAGTCCAAGTTAATCCGCGCGCGTAACCCATTGATATTGCGATGATCGACCAAGCGTCCGAGCTCGGACGCCTCTTCCGGGCTTGCGCGGGACGGGCCGATGGCTATGGTCCCGCCTCCCGACCGGAGGATTCCATGGCAGACCCGACCCAGACCCGCATCGCCCAGGCCATCGCCACTGAAATCGGCGCCACCCCGGGCCAGGTGACCGCGGCGGTGGAGCTCCTGGACGGCGGCGCCACGGTCCCCTTGGCCCGCTACCGCAAGGAGGTGACCGGGGGCCTGGACGACACCCAGCTCCGCACCCTGGCCGAGAGGCTGGCCTACCTGCGCGAGATGGAGGCCCGGCGGGCGGCCATCGTGGCCTCGATCACCGAGCAGGGCAAGATGACCGACGCCCTGGCCCTCTCGCTGGCCAAGGCGTCCACCAAGGCCGAGCTCGAAGACATCTACCTGCCCTACAAGCCCAAGCGCCGGACCCGCGCCATGATCGCCCGCGAAAATGGCCTGGGTCCGCTGGTCGAGGCCATCCTCGCCGACCGCAGCGCCGACCCCGCCAAGCTGGCGGCGGGCTTCGTGACCGAGGCAGTGCCGGACGCGAAGGCGGCGCTGGAGGGCGCGCGGGATATCCTGGCCGAAGGCCTGGCCGAAAACGCCACGCTTCTGGGCCTACTGCGCGGGCATATGAAGGAGGTGNNGGCTAGGTCGCCAAGGTCGCCAAGGCCGGAGGCAAGCTGGCCGCCGTGGAATGATTCGACCGCCGAAACGAGGGCTGAAAGCCCGGCCGGCGCGCCTGCGCCGCAGCGCTGCGCCGCAGCGCTGGAGGCGGGCGGGCGCGGCNNCGGTGACCTCTGGCTGCGCGAGGCGGCGGCCTGGGCCTGGCGGGTGAAGATCCGCACCTCTCTGGTCCTGGACCTGATGGCCGAGCTGCGCGAGCGGGCCGAGGAGGAAGCGATCCGGGTCTTCGCGCGGAACCTGAAGGACCTGCTGCTGGCGGCCCCGCCGGCGGCAAGGCGACCATGGGCCTGGACCCCGGCNATCCGCACCGGCGTGAAGGTGGCAGTGGTCGATGCCACCGGCAAGCTGGTGGCCACCGACACCGTCTATCCGTTCCAGCCCAAGAACGACCTGCGCGGCGCGCAGGTGGCGATTGCCCAACTGATCGCCCGGCACGGCGTGCGGCTCATCGCCATCGGCAACGGCACCGCCAGCCGCGAGACCGAGAAGATGGTGGCCGACCTGCTGGCCGTGCTGCCGGGAACCGAGAAACCGGTGAAGGTGATCGTCAGCGAGGTANNAGGCGCCTCGGTCTATTCGGCGAGCGAGCTGGCGGCGAAGGAGTTCCCGGACCTCGACGTGTCCTTGCGCGGCGCAGTCAGCATCGCGCGGCGGCTGCAGGACCCGCTGGCGGAACTGGTGAAGATCGAACCGAAAAGCATTGGCGTCGGCCAGTATCAGCACGACGTGGACCAGCACCGCCTGGGCAAGTCGCTGGAAGCCGTGGTCGAGGATGCGGTGAACGCCGTGGGCGTGGACCTGAACACCGCCTCGGCGCCGCTTCTGGCGCGGGTGTCCGGCGTGGGGCCTTCGCTGGCCGAGGCCATCGTCAGCCACCGCGATGCCAACGGGCCGTTCCAGACCCGGCGCGAGTTGCTGAAAGTGGCGCGCCTTGGGCCAAAGGCCTTTGAACAGGCGGCGGGCTTCCTGCGCATCACCGGCGGCAAGGAGCCGCTGGATGCCTCGTCCGTCCACCCGGAGGCCTATGACGTGGCGCGCAAGATCGTGGCGGCCTGCGGCCGTGACATCCGCGCGCTGATGGGCGATGCGGCGGCCTTGAAGAAGGCCGACCCGCGCGCCTTTGTCGATGACCGTTTCGGCCTGCCCACGGTGAGGGACATCCTGGCAGAGCTGGAAAAGCCGGGCCGCGACCCGCGNGCAAGCTTCCGCACCGCGACCTTTGCGGAGGGGGTTCACGAGATCTCGGACCTGAAGCCGGGGATGATGCTGGAAGGTACCGTGACAAATGTCGCGGCCTTTGGCGCCTTCGTGGATATCGGCGTGCATCAGGACGGGCTGGTCCATGTCAGCCAACTGGCCGACCGCTTTGTGAAGGACCCGCACGAGGTGGTGAAGGCGGGCGATGTGGTGAAGGTGCGCGTGGTCGAGGTCGATGCGCCGCGCAAGCGCATCGGCCTGACCATGCGGTCGGACAGTGCCCCGGCGCGGGACAGCGCAAGAGAACGCGGAGCGCCGCCGCCGAAGGGCAAGCCCGGGCCGATGCAGGCGGCGCCGAAGGGGCAGGCTGGNGGTGGCAACGCCTTTGCCGATGCGCTGAAAGGCAAGTTCGGGCGCTGAACGGCGGGAAACCGCCAGGTCACGATTCCGCCATGGTTGTGCCGCGGTTCGGTCATCGTAAGCTGGAAGGCGAAACGGCAAGCCAAGCCACCGCCCTTCTGCAGGAACCCTAGCCATGGCCATGTCTCTGAAATCGCTTTATGACGCACTTGCCGCCGATCCGGGGCTGCAGGCCCTNGCCGCGGCGCAGCTGGCCGACGGTCTTGCCGCTGCGGCCGAGCTGAACCGCATCCTGCTGCTGATGATCACGCAGACCGGGGTGAACAATGACGGGCTGATCACGCCCGAGGACATGCAGGCGATCTCGGATGCGATCTGGCGGTTTACCAATGCCCAGCCCTGGCGCGAGTTCTGGCTGGCCCATGGCAACGACAGCGGCACGGCGGAAACCGGCTATCACCTGTTGCAGAACGACGGNGGGCTGTTGGAGTTCCGCGGCCGCAACTTCGCCGACACCATTGCCGACAGCATCTATCACTTCGGCTTCCAGGTGCAGGACGGCAACTATTTCAACGAGGATGGCAACACCAACGCGGCACTGAGCGACGTTGCGGGCTGGCTGAACTACTTCCTGAACGGGCGAAGCGTGGTCTTTGGCACGGACGAGGCCGACTCGCTGGGGACCTCGGACTATGACGCNCTATTTCGCCGCGGCGCGCAGCGAGACGTTCTATGCTTAAGCGGCGGCAACGATCAGGTCTGGTCCGGGATCGGGTCGGACCGGGTCTATGGCGGCGCGGGCAATGACCGGGTGGGCGCGGGCGAGGGTGCGGATCGGGTGTTCGGGGAGGCTTACCACGACACGCTGTATGGCGAGGGCGGCAACGACCTGATCCTGGGCGCCATGGGGATGACGTCATCGGCGGGGGGCTGCCTGGACACCTTGCAGGGCGGCCTGGGCAATGACGCGATCTATGGCGACGATGGCGACGACCAGATCATCGGCGAAGACGGGTTTGACGTTCTGCACGGAGGCGCAGGCCGGGACCGGCTGGACGGCGGGCTGAATGCCGACCGTCTGTATGGCGGTGATGACGGTGACCGGCTGCTTGGCGGCGGCGGCAACGACACGCTGCATGCCGGAGAGGGGGCCGACCTTGTCATCGGCGGGGCCGGGGGCGATCTGATCCAGCTTTGGGAGACGACGCAGGTCGTGGACACGGTGGCGCTGCGGGCGGGCGAAAGCGGCACGACGCGGGCGACCATCGACCGCATCGAAGGGTTTGAAAGCGGGACGGACCGGTTCGATGTGAGCAGCCTGGGCGTGAAATCGCTGGAAGACCTGGACTATCGCCGCGATGGGCAGGGGTCGTGTTTCTATGACGGCCAGTTCCTGCGCATCGATGCGGATGGCGACGCCCGGACCGACATGATCGTGGAGTTCGCCTGGGTCGGCAGCCTGACGGCGGCGGATTTCATCTTCGCCTGACGGAGGGGCGTCCGGTCTCAGCGTGTGGTCTTCAGCGTCCGGGGCCGGGGTCAAAGGCGGCAGGCACGGTGAAGCCGAGCAGGCCGCGCATTGCCAGAACGGCGACCATGCCGANAGGCGCCGCGAGTTCGGTGCCGCTGACGAGCCCGACCAGCCAGCCGGAAAAGGCGCCGACCAGCGCGGCGGGCAGCCAGCCGAACCACCCCCAGTGCAGCGCGAGCGCCACAAGGGGCAGGGCGACCAGCCAGCTTACCCAGGAAAACATCGGCGAAAGGCCAAGGGCAGACGCAAAGGCCCAGGCCCGGAAGGCGGTGTCGCCGGTCCCGGTGTCGATGAGCGCCAGAAGGATTGCCCCGATGACACCGGGAAGGATCCAGAGCACCACCGCCGTGCCGACAAGGCGAAGCGACCCGATGATCGCCAGCCCGCCGGGGCGGATCGAAGGTGGCGGCTCATGCCGCCGAGCCGCCCACCGTCAGGCCGCCGATCATCAGCGTCGGCTGGCCCACGCCCACCGGCACCCATTGCCCCGCCTTGCCGCAATTGCCGATGCCGGGGTCCAGCGCCAGGTCATTGCCGATGGCGCGGATGTGTTTCAGCGCCGTGGCGCCGTCGCCGATCAGCGTGGCGCCCTTGACCGGGGCGCCCACCTTGCCGTCCTTCACCCGGTAGGCCTCGGTGCAGGAAAAGACGAACTTGCCGTTGGTGACGCCGACCTGCCCGCCGCCGAAGCCCACGGCCCAGATGCCGTCCTTCAAACCGGCGAGGATGTCCTTGGGGTCGTCCTTGCTTACCAGCATGTAGGTGTTGGTCATGCGCGGCATGGGGATATGGGCGAAGCTTTCGCGCCTACCGTTGCCGGTGGGGGCCACGCCCATCAGCCGGGCATTCTGGCGGTCCTGCATGTAGCCCACCAGCACGCCGTCCTCGATCAGCACGTTGCGGCCCGAGGGCGTGCCCTCGTCATCCACAGAGATCGAGCCGCGGCGGTCGGGCAGGGTGCCGTCGTCCAGCACAGTCACGCCCTTCGCGGCGATCTGTTGCCCCAGAAGCCCGGCAAAGGCCGAGGTCTTCTTGCGGTTGAAATCGCCTTCCAGCCCGTGGCCGATGGCTTCGTGCAGCAGGATGCCGGGCCAGCCGGGGCCAAGCACCACGTCCATCACCCNCGCCGGTGCCGGTTCGGCCTCCAGGTTCACCAGCGCGATGCGCAAGGCCCNGCGCACCAGGGGCTGCCAGTGGCTGGCCTCCATCAGGCGGGCCAGGCCGAATCGCCCGCCGCCGCCCATGCCCCCGGTCTCGCGCCACTAATGGACGATGACCGAGACGTTCATGCGCGCCATCGGGCGGATGTCGGACAGGCGCAGGCCTTCGGGGCGCAGTATCTCGATTTCCTGGAAGCTGGCCGACAGGGTGGCCGAAACCCGCACCACGCGCGGGTCAAGGGCGCGGGCATAGGCGTCGATCTCGCGCAGGAGGTCGATCTTCACGGCGAAGCTGGCGTCTTCCATCGGGTCGGCATCGCCGTACAGCCGGACATTGGTGCCCTTGGGCGGCGCGGCCATGACGCCGCCGCCATCGCCCACGGCCAGGCGCGCGGTTTCGGTCGCCCGCGCCAGCGCGCGCTNGGAAATCTCGGTGGAATGGGCGTAACCCGCGACCTCGCCCTTCACGGCGCGCAGGCCGAAACCTTCGGAGGCATCATAGCTGGCCTGCCGGATGCGGCCGTCGTCCAGCACGATGGCCTCGGACCGGCGGCGTTCCAGGAACAGCTCGCCATCCTCGGCCCCGGCGGTGGCCTCGCGCAGGAGATGCAGCGCCTGAGCCTCGTCCAGATGGGTGTCGAAGGGGCGGAACGGGGCCTCGGCCATGGGGCAGTCCTGATCTAGGTCAATTGGCGGCTGTTTGCCGCAACGCAGGTGCTTGTCGTCGCACCCGTAATATGGTTTCAAAAACAGGACCCACAACGGGATTCTGCCTGCAAAGGCGGCATAGACGAGACAAGCGGTAAAAGCCGCGATCACAACGGGAAACGAACATGCGTCTTCTGAGCAAGTCCCTGGGAGCGTCCGCTGGCGCGATGGTGCTGGCCCTGGCTGGTGCCGCCGGGGCACAGGACCTGCCCATCATCGGACAACCCGTGCCGCAGGGCATGGGCTTCCAGCCANNCTCGACCATCGTCGCCGAGCACACCTTCGCGCTGGAACACATGATCCTGGTGATCATCACGGCCATCGTGATCTTCGTCACCGCCCTATTGGTCTGGGTGATGATCCGCTACAACAAGCGCGCCAACCCCAAGCCCGCGAGCTTTACCCACAACTCGCCGCTGGAGATCGCCTGGACGCTGGTGCCGATCCTGATCCTGGTGTTCATCGGCGCCTATTCGCTGCCGGTGCTGTTCAAGCAGGAAGAAATTCCGGTGGCCGAGGTCGCCATCAAGGCGACGGGCAACCAGTGGTACTGGTCCTATGAATACCCGAAGGAAGGCGTCAGCTTCGACGCGCTGATGATCGGCGGCGGCGAAAACAAGCTGACCCCGGATGTCGAAGCGCAGCTGCAGGCGGCTNNTTTCACGAAAGAGCAGTTCCTGCTGGCCACCGACAATGCCGTGGTCGTGCCGGTGGGCAAGATCGTGGTCGTGACCGTTACCGCTTCGGACGTGATCCATTCCTGGAAGGTGCCANNCTTTGGCGTGATGCAGGACGGCGTGCCCGGCCGCCTGGCGCAGACCTGGTTCNNGGTCGACAAGGAAGGCTACTACTTCGGCCAGTGTTCAGAACTGTGCGGCAAGGATCATGCCTACATGCCGATCATGGTGAAGGCGGTCAGCGAAGAGGCCTACAAGCAGTGGGTGACCGAGATGGGCGGCACCGTCGCCGATGCTTAAGACCGCGCTTACTGCGGTGCAGGTCGCCTCGAACTGAGGCTGAACCCGGCTTTCTGGCGCTCCCGTTCCGCGGGGGCGCAGTTCTTCCACCAGACGGCAGAAGATGACTGACATTCGTTCCTTCGAAGGCTCGGGCGAGGCGCAATTCGGCGACTATGTCGCGCTGCTGAAGCCGCGCGTGATGTCGCTGGTGGTGTTCACCGCGCTGGTCGGCCTGCTGGTTGCGCCGGTGCATGTGCATCCGGTGGTGGCGCTGTCCTCGATCCTGTTCATCGCGCTTGGCGCNCATGCCTCGGGGGCGCTGAACATGTGGTGGGATGCCGACATCGACCGGGTGATGCGCCGCACGCAGAACCGGCCGATCCCCGCNCTAAAGGTCGAACCGGGCGAGGCGCTTGGTCTTGGCCTGGCGCTGTCGGGCATCGCGGTGGTCATGCTGGCGCTGTCGGCGAACCTGCTGGCGGCGGGGCTGCTGGCCTTCACCATCTTCTTTTATGCTGTCGTCTATTCGATGTGGCTGAAGCGGTTGACGCCGCAGAACATCGTGATCGGCGGTGCCGCCGGGGCCTTCCCGCCGATGATCGGCTGGGTCTGCGCCACCGGCTCGGTCTCGGTCGAGGCCGTGCTGATGTTCCTGATCATCTTCATGTGGACCCCGCCGCATTTCTGGGCGCTGGCGCTGTTCCTGAANGGGGACTACCACAATGCCGGCNNTGTGCCGATGCTGACCGTGACCCACGGCCGCCGCGTGACGCGGGCGCATATCCTGGTCTACACGCTGGCGCTGGCGCCGGTGGCGGTGGGGGCGGGCTTCACCTCGATCGGCGGGCCGGTCTATCTGGCGGCGGCGCTGGCGATGAATGCCTGGTTCATCCTGGGCGCCTTCCGCATCTGGCGGCGCGACGAGGACATGGCCGAGGCCGATGGCTATGCCGTGGAAAAGGCCTTCTTCCGCTTTTCGCTGTATTACATGTTCCTGCACTTCGTGGCCTTCCTGGTGGAAGCGGCGCTGAAGACGCAGGGCTTCGGNGGCTGGTAAGATGACGTTCAAGCCCACGCACGAAATGCACCGCCGCCGCTTCAGCCGCAACCTTGGGCTGGGGCTGGTTCTGGGCACCTTCGTCGTTCTGGTCTTCGCGCTGACGCTGGTGAAGGTCACCAAGGAAGGTCAGATGCAGGCGACCGGCGCGCAGGCCGCCACGACCGCCGGGGGCAGCAACCCATGACGCCGCAGTCGCGCACCGCAATCCTGCTGGCGGGCGTGGTGGCCGTGATGGTCGCCGGGTCCTTTGCCGCGGTGCCGTTCTATTCCTGGTTCTGCAAGGTCACCGGCTATGCCGGTACCACGGGCGAGGCTTCGGCCGCGCCCGATACCGTGCTGGACCAGACCATCCGCGTGAACTTCGACGCCTCGCTGGAACGCGGCATGCCGTGGGAGTTCAAGCCGGTGCAGGTCAGCATGGACCTGCGCATCGGCGAAACCGGCATGGCCTTCTACGAGGCGTACAATCCGACCGACCGGGTGGTTGCCGGTACAGCCACCTTCAACGTCACGCCCGATGCCGCCTACGGCTATTTCGACAAGATCGCCTGCTTCTGCTTTACGGAACAGGTGCTGCAGCCGGGCGAGCGGGTGCAGATGCCGGTGACCTTTTTCGTCGATCCGGCCATCGTGACCGACCCCGAGGGCCGCTTCGTCAAGGAACTGACCCTGTCCTACACTTTCCACGAAACGCCCCTGCCGGGGATCAGGCCGCCTTGGCCGTTCCCGCCGCGGGGGCCGTGAACTGAGACCGACCCGGCCCGGAAGAGGCTAAGCAGAGCAACGAGGGAACCGACATGGCGCATGCCAAGAACCACGACTACCATATCCTGCCACCGTCGATCTGGCCCTTCCTCGGAGCCGTGGGCGCTTTCGTCATGCTGTTCGGCATGGTGCTTTGGGTCTCGCCGCAGGTCGAGAACCGGCAGCCCTGGGTCTTTTTGATCGGCCTCGTTCTGGTGCTTTATGTGATGTACGCTTGGTGGGGCGACGTCATCAAGGAAAGCCTGGCGGGCGACCACACGCCGGTGGTGCAGATCGGCCTGCGCTATGGCGTGATCATGTTCATCATGTCCGAAGTGATGTTCTTCGCGGCCTGGTTCTGGAACTTCTTCAAGAACGCGCTGTACCCGATGGGTCCGGAATACCCGATGGTCGACGGCGTCTGGCCGCCCGCCGGGATCGAAACCTTCGACCCCTGGCACCTGCCGCTGATCAACACGCTGATCCTGCTGTGTTCGGGCGCTGCCGCCACCTGGGCGCACCACGCGCTGGTGCATGAGAACAACCGCAAGGACATGAAGAACGGCCTGATCCTGGCCATCCTTCTGGGCGTGCTGTTCACCTTCTTCCAGGCCTATGAATACAGCCACGCCGCCTTCGGCTTTGCTTACAACGTCTATGGCGCCTCGTTCTTCATGGCGACGGGCTTCCACGGCGCGCATGTGATCATCGGCACGATCTTCCTGACCGTCTGCCTGATCCGCGTCTACAAGGGCCATTTCACCCCGGAAAAGCACATCGGCTTCGAGGCCGCCGCCTGGTACTGGCACTTCGTCGATGTGGTCTGGCTGTTCCTCTTCGCCGCGGTCTATATCTGGGGCGGCTGAGCGCCCTTCGCGGAAAGACCATAGCGCGGGCCTCTCGGCCCGTGCTTTCGTTTCAAGGACCACCATGAGCCGCCGCTTTCGTTGCCCTGATCTTCGGCCTGGCTGGTGCGGCCGTGCTGATGGGCTTGGGCATCTGGCAGATGCAGCGGCTGGCCTGGAAAGAGGCGATCCTGGCCGAGATCACCGCGAAGATCGCGGCAACGCCGGTGGCGCTGCCGCCCGCCCCGGTCAGCGACAGCGAAGACCTGCGCTATCTGCCCGTGACCGTCGCGGGCCGCTTCACGGGCGAGGTGCTGCGCGTGCTGGTCAGCCGCAAGCAGGAAGGCGCGGGCGTGCGGGTTATCGAGGTGCTGGACACCTCGGACGGCCGCCGTGTGATGGTGGACCGCGGATTCCGCCCGAGGCGCGCAAGGATGAGGTGCTGGCGGCGGGCGAGGCCACGGTGACCGGCAACCTGCACTGGCTTACAGAGGTGGACAGCTTCACCCCGCCACCCGACGCCAAGGCGGGCCTGTGGTTCGCGCGCGACGTGCCCGCCATGGCGGCGGCACTGAACACCGAGCCGGTGCTGGTGGTGGCCAAGTCCGCTACCGGCGACGGCATCGAACCCATGCCGGTCGATACCGCGGCATCCCGAACGACCATCTCGGCTATGCGATCCAGTGGTTCGGCATGGCAATCGTGTGGCTGGGGATGACAGCCTATCTTCTGGCGTATCAGACGCCGGACAGTCTGAAGGTTTGACGATGCGATACATTTCCACCCGCGGCACGGCCCCTGTCCTGACCTTCGCCGAGGCAATGATGACGGGGCTCGCGCGGGACGGCGGGTTGTATGTGCCCGAGACGGTGCCGCAGATGGCGCCGGGCGAGATCGCCGCGCTGGCAGGCCTGCCTTACGAAGAGGTGGCCTTCCGCGTCATGCGNCCCTTCCTGGGCGGCGCCTTCACCGATGACGAGTTCCGCGGCCTGATCGAGAAAGCCTACTCCGGGTTCGGCCATGCCGCCCGCGCGCCGCTGGTGGAACTGGCGGCCAACCACTTCTTGCTGGAGCTGTTCCACGGCCCGACACTGGCCTTCAAGGACTTCGCCATGCAGATCATCGGCCAGATGATGCAGGCGCAGTTGGCCAAGACTGGCGAGCGCATCACCATCGTCGGCGCCACCAGTGGCGATACCGGGTCGGCCGCCATCGAGGCCTTCAAGGGCCTGGCCAATGTCGATGTCTTCATCCTGTTCCCGCATGGCCGGGTCTCCGAGGTGCAGCGCCGNCAGATGACGACACCCGCGGAAGCCAACGTTCATGCCCTCGCGCTGGACGGCGATTTCGACGATTGCCAGGCGCGGCTGAAGGACATGTTCAACGACTTCGCCTTCCGCGACGGCGTGCGGCTGGCGGGCGTGAACAGCATCAACTGGGCGCGGGTGCTGGCGCAGGTGGTCTATTACTTCACCGCTGCCGTGGCATTGGGCGCGCCGCACCGGGCGGTCAGCTTCACCGTCCCCACCGGCAATTTCGGCGACATCTATTTANNCCACATCGCCCGCGCCATGGGCCTGCCGATCAAGCGGCTGGTGATCGCCACCAACCAGAACGACATCCTGGACCGGGCGATGCGGTCCGGCGTCTATGAGACGAAGGGCGTCGCGCCCTCGATCAGCCCGTCGATGGACATCCAGGTCTCGTCCAACTTCGAACGCGCGTTGTTCGATGCCTATGGCCGCGACGGTGCTGCCGTGGCTCAGCTGATGGACGAGTTGAAGGCGGGGCGCTTTGCCATCAGCCAGGGCGCGTTGCAGGCACTGCGCGACGAGTTCGGCTCGGGCCGGGCGTCGGAAGACGACACCCGCGCCACCATCGCCGCCACGCTGGCCGCGACGGGCGAGCTTCTGTGCCCGCATTCGGCGGTGGGGGTGAAGGTCGCCTCCGAACACTTGTCGGCCACGCCGATGATCACCTTGGCCACCGCCCATCCCGCCAAGTTCCCCGATGCGGTGGAAGCCGCCACCGGCATCCGCCCGGCGCTGCCGCCGCGCATGGCCGACCTCTTCCAGCGGCCCGAGCGGGTGACACGGGTGCCGAACGACCTGACCGCGCTGCAAGCTCTGGTGCGCGACCGGAAGGGGGCCTGACATGCTGCGCACCACGACGCTGCCGAACGGCTTTCGCATCGTGACCGAATCCATGCCGGGGCTGATGTCGGCCTCAGTCGGGCTTTGGGTCACCGCGGGCGGGCACGAACGGGCCGAACAGAACGGCATCGCGCATTTCCTGGAACACATGGCGTTCAAGGGTACAGCCCGGCGCACCGCCTTGAGGATCGCCGAAGAGATCGAGGATGTGGGCGGCTACATCAACGCCTATACCTCGCGCGAGATGACCGCCTATTACGCGCGGGTGCTGGCGGGCGATGTGGCGCTGGCGCTGGACGTGATCGCCGACATCGTGCTGAACCCGGCCTTCCACGCCGCCGACATCGAGACAGAGCGGCATGTGATCCTGCAGGAAATCGGCCAGGCGCTGGACACGCCCGACGACATCATCTTCGATTGGCTGCACGAGGTGGCCTATCCCGACCAGCCCTTCGGCCGCACCATCCTTGGCCCGGAAGAACGGGTCAGTGCCTTTTCGCGCGAGGACCTGACGCGCTTCGTGGGTGAGCATTACGGGCCGGATCAGATGATCCTGTCGGCCGCAGGCGGCGTGGACCATGACGCCATCGTGGCGCAGGCGACGGCCATCTTCGGCGGGCTGAAACCGGTGGGCGACCTGGGCCTTGCGCCCGCCCGTTTCGCCGGGGGCGAGCGGCGCGAGGTGAAGGACCTGGAGCAGGTGCATTTCGCCCTGGCCTTCGAATCGCCCGGCTACCGCGATGACGCCGTCTATACCGCGCAGGTCTATGCCACGGCCCTGGGTGGCGGCATGTCCTCGCGCCTGTTCCAGAAGGTGCGTGAGGAACGGGGCCTGTGTTATTCGATCTACGCCCAGTCCGGCGCCTATGAGGACACGGGCCAGGTCACCATCTACGCTGGCACCTCGGAAGAAGAGATCGGCGAACTGACCCAGCTGACGCTGGACGAGCTGAAACGCTCGGCCGAGGACATGGGCGAGGCCGAAGTGGCGCGCGCCCGGGCGCAGCTGAAAGCCGGGATGCTGATGGGTCTGGAAAGCCCCTCGAACCGAGCCGAACGCAACGCGCGGCTGTTGTCGATCTGGGGTCGCGTGCCGGACGTGGCCGAAGCCGTGGCCAAGATCGACGCCGTCAGCACCGGGGCGGTGCGCGACTGGGCGGGCTCGATGCTGGCGGCGCGCTCTGCGCTGGCTCTGTACGGTCCGGTCGGCGATGCGCCGGGCTGGAGGCGATCCGCGACAGGCTGGCCGCCTGATGCTGGGATTGCGCCGCCGCCCCAAGCTGGAGACAGAACGCATGACCCTGCGCCTGCCGCAGCATGCCGACTGGCGGGCTTGGGCGGGTCTGCGTGAAGCTTCGGCGGCCTTCCTGACGCCCTGGGAGCCGACCTGGGCGCCCGACCACCTCAGCCGCAAGGCCTTTACCAACCGCGTCTACTGGGCCAACCGCGCCGAGGCTTCGGGCTCGGCTCTGCCGCTGGTCTTGATCCGCCGCCAGGATCAGGCGCTTCTGGGCGCGATCACCCTGGACAACATCCGCCGCGGCCCGGCGCAGGCCTACACGCTTGGCTACTGGATGGGCGAGGTCCATGCCCGGCAGGGCTTCATGCGCGAGGCGATCCAGGCCGTGGTGCATCACGCCTTCAACGTCATGGACCTGTCTCGGATCGAGGCCGCCTGCCTGCCCGAAAACCAGCCTTCGCGCGGGGTGCTGGAAAAATGCGGGTTCAAGTATGAAGGCGTGGCGCAGAGCTACCTGCAGATCAACGGCCGCTGGCGCAACCATGTGCTGTACGCCAACCTGCGCAGCGACCGACGCGGGCGCACCGATGTGGGTGAGGAGACGATTTCCGGACGGAAATCGTGCCCGAAATCGTGCGATTTCCGGCTTCCGGGGTAGCCGTGGCGCGCAGGGTCGCCTTGTTGCGGGGGTGAATGTCGGCGGTGCTTGCGAAGCTGCCGATGGCGGCTTTCCGCGACCTGCTGGCGGGACTTGGCTTTCAGCGCGTCGAGACCCTGATCCAGAGCGGCAATGCGGTGTTCGAGGCCGAGGGTTCGGCACCCGAACTGGAAACGGCAATCCGTGATGCCGTGGCTGCGGCCCACGGCTTTGCACCCGAGGTCTTCCTGCGCTCGGCCGAAGAGATGGCGGCGGCGGCCACCGACCATCCCTTTGCCGTGGCCGAGGGAAAACAGGTCCATGTCTTCTTCCTGCGCGGCCTGCCCGACCTCGACCAGGACCGGCTGACAGCCTTCGCCGCGCCGGGCGATGCCTGGTCGGTGGCGCCGGGACGCATGACCCTGTTCCTGCCGGGCGGCATCGGGCGGTCCAAGCTGGCCGAGCGTCTGATGCGCCTTCTGCCGCCGAACACGGCACGCAATCTGAACACAGTGGCGAAACTGGCAGAGATGGCGGCCCGGTGACGCAAGCGTGATCGGCCGGAAGGCTGCCTTTGCCTCAGGATCGGGAGGTCAGCCGCCCGGAGGTGCCGCCCATGCTTCGCCCGCTTTCTGTCGCGCTTGCCCTTGTCGCCCTGCCTACCGAGGCCCGGATCGCCTCGAACTGCATCGCGCTGGCCGATGCCGGGCCTGAACAGGTGCTGCCCGCGGCCTTCGGCGATGCGCTGACCGAAGACACCGTCCGCATCCGCTATATCGACCATGCCGAGTTTGCCATCGAGGCGCCGGGCGGATTGCTCGCGGTGACAGACTACACCGGCTACATCGGCGTCACCGAGGCGGTGCCCGATGTCGTGACCATGAACAACGCCCATTCCTCGCACTGGACCGACACCGTCGATCCGCGGATTCCGCATGTGCTGAAGGGCTGGCCGCAAGACGGNGCTGCTACCTGGCACGACCTCGATCTGGGCGAGATGCGGGTGAGGAACGTCACGACCGACACCCGTGGTCCCTTCGGCGAGGGCGCGCGGGCCGATGGCAACTCCATCTTCATTTTCGAGGCGGCAGGTCTTTGCATCGGCCATCTGGGCCACCTGCACCAGATCCCCAGCCCTGCCCAGTATGCGGCGATCGGTCGGCTGGATGTGGTGATGGTGCCTGTGGACGGCGGCTATACCATGACCCTGCTTACGATNGATGGGGTTGTGGAACGCCTGCGCGCGCGGGTCGTGATCCCGATGCACTGGTTCTCGGGCGCCTCGCTGGATGCCTTTGTCGCGGGCATGGCGGGCGAGTTCGACGTGGTGCGCTCCGAGGGTGCCGAGGTCGAGGTCTCGCTGAAGACCTTGCCGGACCGACCGACCGTTCTTGTGCTGCAGCCTACTTTCCTGCCCTGACCCCTTGCGCGGCGTGCGGTGGCGGCAGATGGTGCCGCCATGCTGATGGATTGCTCGCCCGCCTTTGTCGAAACCCTGTCCGGTCTCGTGCCGCCGGGCACCCTGCGCGCGCCCGAGCCGCGCGACCTGGAAGAGCCCCGCGGGCGCTGGGCCGGTCGGGCCGGGGCCGTGGCCCTGCCGCGCACGACAGAGGAGGTGGCGGCGATCGTGCGCGCCTGCGCTGCGGCGCGGGTGGGGATCGTGCCGCTTGGCGGTGGCACCGGGCTGGTCGGCGGTCAGGTGATGCCCGAGGGTCCGCTGCCGCTGGTGGTCTCGCTGGAGCGGATGGCGGTCTGCCGCGGGTCNTGGCCCGAGGAAAACGTGCTGGTGGTCGAGGCCATGNNGGTGCTGGCCGAGGTGCAGGCCCAGGCGGTGCGGGTGGGGCGGCTGTTTCCGCTGTCTTTGGCGTCCGAAGGCTCGGCGCGGATCGGCGGGTGCCTGTCCACCAATGCCGGNGGTACGGCGGTGCTGCGCTATGGCAATGCCCGCGACCTGTGCCTGGGGATCGAGGCGGTGCTGCCCGATGGCTCTGTCCTGCACGGGCTGAAGCGGCTGAGGAAGGACAACACCGGCTATGACCTGCGGCACCTGTTGATCGGGGCGGAGGGGAGCCTGGGGATCATCACCGCGGCCAGCCTGAAGATGGTGGCGCCGCCCGCGGGGGTGGCGGTGGCGATACTGGTGGTGGAGAACCCGGCGGTGGCGCTGGAGCTTCTGGCGCTGGCGCAGGGGCGGTTTGCCGGGCTGGTCTCGGGCTTCGAGCTGATCGCGGGGCAGGGGCTGCGCTTCCTGGCCGAGGCGCTGCCCGAGGTGCGCCAGCCCTTCGCGGTGCCCCCNGACTGGTCGGTGCTGGTGGAACTGGGCCTGCCCTCGGGGATGGACCCCGAAGGCGCGATGGCGAGCCTGCTGGACGAGGCGATGGAGGCGGGGCTGGTCAGCGACGGGGTGGTGGCCGCCTCGGGCGCGCAGGCGGCGGGGCTTTGGCATGTGCGCGAGGCGATCCCGCTGGCCAACCGGATGATCGGGGCGGTGTCCAGCCATGACGTCTCGCTGCCCCTGTCCGAGGTGGCGGGGTTCATTGCCGAGGCAGACCGGGAACTGGCGGCCTTTGGCGACCTGCGGGTCAATTGCTTCGGGCACCTGGGGGACGGGAACCTTCATTACAATGCCTTCCCGGCGGCGGGGCGGAGCCGNGGGGAGTATGACGGGAAGGCGGTCCAGCGGGTGGTGCATGACCTGGTCCATGCCCGGGGCGGCTCGGTCAGTGCCGAGCATGGCATCGGGCGGCTGAAGGTGGGGGACCTGGTCCGCTATGGCGACCCGGCCCGGCTGGCCGCGATGCGGGCCATCAAGGCGGCGCTGGANCCCCTGGGCATCATGAACCCCGGCGCCGTGTTGGGGTAGGGCGTCCGAGCTCGGACGCTATGCCCGTGCGAATGATTTCAATGGGTTGCGGGCGCGGATTAACTTGGACTTAAGAATTGTCCGAGGGTTCGGCGGTGGGAAAGAGTCGGGGTGAACCCCGACCTACCGGGGATTTGGTGTGTTGCGGTGGGGGCGGTGGGTTTCACCCACCCTACGCTTGCTTTCGCTTGCTGAGACAGAATGCCAGAACGTCCAGAACTGCTACCAGCACGGCGGCTGGCATCAGCCACTTGGAAGCCCACGTTAGCGCTGTCCCCTTCCAGGACATGACGCCTTCCAAGAATCTGAGTTTGACTAACAAGAAGAGAAGTACCTGTACCAAGGCACCTCGAGCAAGTAGGTTAAGCCATGCTATTATGAACTCCCGAATTGTCATGTTTCTATTTGGCGGAGTTAGTCCTAGCTTCACTTTGGGGTCTCCATCTTCGCGCAGCGAGTTGTAGAGTTGTAGGGTGCGCATTCATTGCGCACCATATTCGTAGAACCGGCAGGAGGGCAACGGTGTTGCGGTCGCAAGAGAAGGTGGGCAATGAATGCGCACCCTATCGGGTTCGGAAGCAATGCAAGCGCTTGATCAAATTGCTCCCGCAGGATTCTCTCGCTGGGCTAGGACGTGATTGCACGTTCTAGTGCTTGGCGGAGGCGGCAGGTGGGCGGAAACGGTGATGGTGCGTGCAAGCACGCACCCTACGGCTCGCTATGCCCGAGCAAATGATTTCAATGGGTTGCGAGCGTGGATTAACTTGGACTTAAGAATTGTCCGAGGGGCCGTCGGCGGGAAAGAGTCGGGGTGAACCCCGACCTACAGGGAGTACCTGTGTTCCGGTGGGGGGTGGGTTTCACCCATCCTACGCTTGCTGAAGAGCACAAAGGAAACCCCGGAATAATGAGAGCTCCCAAGGCTGGGAAGACCGGCCAGAACAGCACGGCTGCAATTCCGGGTCTAGCCGGTTCAAAGTGACCTGAGCCTAGGGTGCTCATTCATTGCGCACCATATTGGCAGAACCGGGCGGAGGGCAACCGTGTTACGGTCGCGGAGAACGTGCGCAATGAATGCGCACCCCCATCCTTCTATAACCACTCCTGAATCACGAGAAAGAAATCGACGTCGTCTTTTGTTAGCCGCCCGGACATTCCGTATTTGTATCGATACAGATTGTAGGCAAGCGGTACTCCAATAAATGTCAAGACCAACGGTATGAAAACGAAGACGAAAGTCGAAAAGACAGCGACCACAAGCATCAAGTTCACGAGCGGTTCCACGTCAAGGCATGAACTTTGATATGGGTTATCCAGACACGCGAGTGCAAGTATGGAGAAGGAGGAAGCGAATAATCCGACCGAAAGAAGCGCGGCGATCTTGAAGCCTTTGATGGTCACGTTTGTCTCCTGAGGCAAGCGCTCGACTCGTGGGTCTTGATGCGTGTCGCATGCACACTCGTCGCGCATCCGTGCCGGTGATCATCCTGGTGCGCATTCGCTACGCACAATGCTTTGGAGCCTGGGCGGAGGCAAGACGCGATTGCAGCCGCGAGGAAATGCGCAATGAGTGCGCACCTTTGAGGGCCACAGGTGCGTGGGTTTGACGCGCGGGCGGCGGACGTCATTCGCGAGATTTGCCGGAAGAATGCGGGGTGGGGTGACCCCGGACCGGGGCTGCGTTTGGCTCGGAGTGGTCGCTGGGATTCACTCGCTCTTGCGCTTGCTCGCCCGTGCAGGTGCTTCACATCGCGGCCCTCGCGTGCGCACTCACTGCACCCATGTTCATGGAGCGGGGTGACGTGCAGCTGCGCTTGCGGATCGAGGGACGGTGCGCAATGAAGCCGCACTCTACGCTCGCCATCTTCTCGGCTCGCGGGATTGCCAGCGGGACAGGTCAAGGCAAATTCGTTCGAACGAATTTGCAAATTTCTTCGAAGAAATTTGCCCCAAGGCGCCGATCGGCGCGCAGGGCGGGCTGGCGGCAGTGACGGCCGGAATCCGGATGTGAAAGCGTGGCCCACTGGCTTCCGGTTCCGGGGCGCTTGTGCCCCAAGCGGGATCGGCTAAGGTCGCGGGCGTTGCAAGGGATGCGGGCGATGCCGAAACCTGTCTATGTGCTGAACGGGCCGAACCTGAACCTTCTGGGGCAGCGTCAGCCCGAGGTCTATGGCCGCGAGACGCTGGCCGATGTCGAGGCGGCCTGCGGGCGGCTGGCGGGCGATTTGGGGCTGGACATCCGGTTCCGCCAGTCGAACCACGAGGGCGTGCTGATCGACTGGATCCACGAGGCGCGGGGCGAAGGTTCGGGCATCGTCATCAATCCCGGCGCCTTTACCCATACTTCGGTGGCGATCCTCGATGCGCTGAACGCCTTCGACGGGCCGGTGCTGGAGGTGCATATCTCGAACGTCCACAAGCGCGAGAGTTTCCGGCACCACTCCTATGTCTCGCTCAGGGCCGANGGGGTGATTGCGGGCTTTGGCACCGAGGGCTACCTGCTGGCGCTGCGGCGCATGGCGACACTTCTGGGGGCAAGTGATGCTGCCGGTGAACGGGTTCAAGCGGGCGTTGCAGGACGGCTAGCAGCAGATCGGCATCTGGAACACCGTGGGCGGGCAGGTGGTGGCCGAGGCTTTGGCGACCGCCTACTATGACTGGATCCTGCTGGATACCGAGCATTCGCAGACCGATGTGCCCGACCTTCTGGGCATGTTGCAGGCGGTGGCGGCCTGGCCGGTGAGTGCGGTGGTGCGGCCAGCGGCGAATGACCCGGTGCTGATCAAGCGCATCCTGGATTTCGGGGCGCAGACGTTGCTGGTGCCCTATGTGCAGACGGTGGACGAGGCGCGGGCGGCGGTGGCGGCGATGCGCTATGCGCCGCGCGGGGTGCGNGGGGTAAGCTATCTGACGCGGGCCTCGGGCTGGGGGACGGTGAAGGATTATGCGCGGCGGGCCGAGGAAGAGCTGTGCCTGATCGTGCAGGCCGAGACGATTGCCACGCTGGACCGCATCGGCGAGATCGCGGCGGTGGACGGGGTGGATGGCATCTTCATCGGGCCNGCGGATCTGGCGGCTTCGATGGGCTATCCGGGGCAGGCCGGGCATCCGGAGGTGGTGGCGGCGATCGAGGACGCGATCCGGGCGATCCGGGCGGCGGGCAAGCCGGCGGGCATCCTGACCGGCGATCCGGTCTTTGCGGCGCGCTGCATCGAGCTGGGGACGACCTTCACGGCGGTGGCGATCGATCTGGCGCTGATGCTGGATGCGGCGCGGGCGCGGCGCGCGATGTTCTGATGGCGGGCTTCCGCTGGCACGCCGCGGCGCGGCTGTTCGGGCCGGACGGGGCAGAGCAGCGGCGGAATCCGTGGGCGATGCGGTGCTGGAGGAGCGACCGGGGCCCTTGGCGCTGGCCCGCGCGATGGCGCGGGCGGAGGCGGGGCTTCCGTTCCGGATCGGTGGTTTGGGGTTGCCGATTGCGGACGGGGGCCAGCCCCGTCGCCGTTCCGGCGACTCCCCGGAGTATTTGGACAAAGAAGAAGGGGCGGTGTGGTTCGAGACCCTGACCTCGGGCTCGCTTGGGGTGCCGCGGCGGATCGTGCGGTCGCAGGCGTCCTGGGCGGCGAGTTTCGCGGTGAATGCCGGGCTGTTCGGCATCGGGCCNGGGGTGGGGGTGGCGGTGCCGGGNGGGCTGGCGTCCTCGCTGGCGTTGTATGGCGCGGTGGANGGGTTGTGCCTGGGGGCAGAGGTGCATCTGCTGGAGGGGCTGCGGCCGGACCGGCAGCGCGCGGCGCTGGCGGCGCGTGGCGTGGCGGTGGTTTATGCGACGCCCGCGCAGTTGCGGCTGATGGTCGAGGCCGGGGGTGTGGTGCCCGGCCTGCGGCGGATTGTGGTGGGCGGGGCGAAGCTGGATAGGGCNTTGAGGGCTGCCTTGCGGGAGATGGCGCCNGGGGCGGTGGTGACCGAGTTCTATGGCGCGGCGGAGGCGAGTTTCATCGCCGTGGCGGATGAGGCGACGCCCGAGGGCTCGGTCGGGCGGGCCTATCCGGGGTGGAGATCGCGGCGCCGGAGGGGAGCCGGGGAGATCTGGCTGCGCAGTCCCTATGTCTTTGCGGGCTATGGCGGGGATGCGGGCGGGGCGCGCTGGCGGGACGGCTGGCTGTCGGTGGGGGAATGGGGGCGGCTGTCGGGCGGGTATCTGTGGTTGGCCGGGCGGGAGGGGCGGATGGTGACGGTCGCCGATGCCAATGTCTTTCCCGAGGAGATCGAGGGGTTCCTGGCGGGCCTGCCCGGCGTGCGGCGGGCGGCGGTGCTGGCGCGGCCGGACGGNCTGCGCGGGTCGGTGCTGGTGGCGGTGCTGATGGGGGATGCCGCGCGGGAGGCGGCGGTGCTGCGGGCGGTGCGGGCGGAACTGGGNGCGACCAAGGCGCCGAGGCGGGTGGTCTGGGTGGAGGATTGGCCGGTGCTGGGTTCGGGCAAGACCGACCTCAGGGCGCTGGAGGCGCGGCTGTGAGCGCCTGGATCGTGGCGGCGCGGCGCACGGCGGTGGTGCCGCGGGGCGGGGCTTTCGCGCGGCTGCGGATCGAGGATCTGGGCGCGCCGGTGGTGCGGGCGGTGCTGGCCGAGGCGGGCGCTCATGCAGTGGATGAGCTTGTCGTCTCAAACGCTTTGGGCGCCGGTGGAAATCCGGCGCGGCGACTGGCTTTGGCGGCAGGGCTGCCGGTNGGCGGGCTGACCATCGACCGGCAATGCGCGGGCGGGCTGGACGCGCTGCGGCTGGCGGCGGCGCTGGTGGACAGCGGGGCCGAGGCGGTGCTGGCGGGGGCNGTGGAGAGCTATTCGCGGCGGCCTCTGCGGCTGGCGACCGACCCGGACGGNGGNGCCGCGGTGCCCTATGAAGAGGCGCCGTTCACGCCCTGGCCCGACCGCGATCCGGGCATGGCCGAGGCGGCGGCGGCGCTGGCTGAAAGGCTGGGGATCGGCCGGGCGGAGCAGGACGCATTTGCGGTGGAGAGCCACCGCAAGGCGCTGAGGCTNGCGCCAGCAGGGATCGTGGCGCTGGAGGGTGTGACGCGGGATGCCTTTCCCAGGGCGTTGACGCCAGCCGCNGCGGCGCGGGCGAANGGGGTGGCGGGCAGCGTGACGGCGGCGACCATGGCGGTGGCGGCGGATGGGGCGGCTTTTTGTCTGGTGGTGGGCGACAGGCTGGCGGCGGGTTTCCGNCGCGCGCTGCGGATCGTCGGGGCAGCGACGCTTGGCAGCGATCCCCTGGAGCCGGGGCTTTCGGCGATTGCGCCGATGCGGGCGGTGCTGGACCGGTCCGGGGTCGGCGTGGGGGACCTGGGGCGGGTGGAACTGATGGAGGCCTTTGCGGTGCAGGCGATGGCGACCATCGGGGTGCTTGGCCTGGACCCCGAGACGGTGAACCCCGAAGGTGGNGGGCTGGCCTTCGGNCACCCGGTGGGCGCCTCGGGCGCGATGCTGGCGGTGCGACTGTTCCACNNGGGGCTGTCGCGCGGATATGGCCTTGCTNNTAAGATCGCGGGGGCAGGCGGCGTGGGGGCCGCCCTGCTGGTTCAGGCGCGCGACAGCACCGAGCCGGGGCGCATCTGAGCGAGGCCGCGGGTTATGAGGCCTACCAGCACGGCCTTGATCAGATCGCCGGGCAGGAAGGCCATGCCAAGGAGGGCGGCTTCGGGAAGGGTCTTGCCCAGCACCAGCGCCATTCCGGGAATGCCGAAGAGGTAGAGGACGCCGATGCCACCGATCACCGCGCCCGCGCTTGCAGCGAGGCCAAGCGGCAGCGTCGTGCGTTCCACTACCCAACCTGCGGTGAAGGCTGCGAGGGGGAAGCCCACAAGATAGCCGACCGAAGGGCCGACAAAGACGCCAAGGCCGCCGCGGCCACCGGACAGAAGCGGCAGGCCGAGGGCGACGAGGGCCAGGAACAACAGGACCGCCAGCGCGCCGCGCCTGGCGCCAAGGACCGTGCCGCACAGCATGATGCCAAGCGACTGTGCGGTGATCGGCACGCCGCCATGAGGTCGATCTTGGGCACCAGGCCCAGGATGGCGATCAGCGCGGCGAAAAGCGCGATATGGGTCAGGCTGCGTTCCATGGGCGGTCTTTCTGCGCTGCGGCGATGATGATGGTTAGCCGATGCCGCCCCGAGCGCGCAAGGCTTCTGCCACGCGGTCGGCGTCGTCGAGCGTGGCGAGCGTTTAAGACCAGAAGCCGCCAGCCGGGCCGGCGGGGCGAGCGGGCCGACCAGGCCTCGGCCAGGCGGGCCTGGCGATCAATGAGGACCGGGATGAAGCGGATGACCAGCGCCACGGCAAGCGACAGGGTGCGCGGCGAGAGGCCCAGGCGGGCGAGGGGGCGGTCAGGCGTTCCAGCACCGCCATCAGGTCCGACAGGCGGGTGGTCAGTGTCACCAGATTGGCGGCGGCGACGGCGGCGACCATGCGCAGCAGGATCGCTGCGCCTTCCGACAGGGCGCCGGTCCAGAGGTGCCAGAGCGCCACGACCAGCACGAAGGGCCAGAGCGGGCGCAGGAGCCGCAGGCCCTGACGCGCGAAGGCGGGGCCGTTCCACAGGTAAAGCGCGGCGATGGCGGCGAGCGCGGCGGCCAGCGCAGGTGGGGCCGTCAGGGCAAACAGCACGACGGTGCTGGCACAGAGCGCGGCGAGCTTTGCACCGGCTTACCAGTGGTGCAGGGCGGTGTCAACCGGCGAGGTCAGTGTCAGCATCGACGGCTCCGATCCTTGCCATTTCGGCGCGGAAGAGGGGCAGGATTTCGGGTGCAGGACCGTCGGCGACAAGATGGCCGTCGTCCAGCCACAGAACGCGGTCGGCGCCCTCCAGCGCGGCGGGGTCGTGGGTGATGGTGACCAGCCGTTGCGGCAGGGCGTCGAACAGGCGGTGCAGGCGGAGGCGCGTGGGCAGGTCCAGCGCGGCGAAGGGTTCGTCCAGCAGGATGGTCGCGGGTTCCATCGCCAGCACGGACAGAAGGCAGAGCACCTGCTTCTGGCCATGGCTCAGCGTCTCGACCCGCGCCGGGGCCCAATGGGCGCGGCCGTGCCGGGAAAGGACGGCCAGTGCGCGGCGTTCGGCTTCGGGGCGGGCGTGGCCCAGCTGGACCAGGCCGAAGGCGATTTCCTCCAGCACGGTCGGGAAGATGATCTGGTGGTCGGGGTTCTGGAACAGGATGCCAAGCCGCGCCAGCATGGCCTTGCGGTCGCCGGTGGGGTTCATGCCTTCGACTTCGATCATGCCCGTGCTGGGGGCGATCAGCCCGGCGATCAGCCGCAACAGCGTGGTCTTGCCGGACCCGTTGCGCCCGACCACGCCGATGCGCCGTTCCGTCAGATGCGCGGAAAGACCGGACAGGATGCGCCGTCCGGGCAGCTCGTAGCCGAGGCCGTCGATGAGAATGCCGCTTGCGCCCATGGCCGGGCGAATAGCCGCTCGCCCGCCGCCGGGCAAGGGCGGGCTTTCCCTTCATCTTGGCAGAAATACTCCGGGGTGCGGGGCTGGCCCCCGCTTTGGGGTGCGGGTGGCGTGATCAGATCGGGGGTCGCGCCCCGGCCCGAACCAGCCGCCCACGGCGGTTTCGAAGGCCAGCCCCGCCCGCATCACATCCTGGTCACGGTAGGTGCGGCCCACCAGTTGCAGGCCGGTGGGCACGCCGCNCGCGGCGCGGCCCGAGGGGACGGACAGCACCGGGCAGCGGCTGAGCATGTTGAAGGGCAGCGTCATCACCCAGCCCATGATCGGNNTGACGGTCTTGCCGTTGATCACCGTGGTGCCGCTGGAATGGTCGTAGTCGGCCGGGATCGCNNTTAGCAGGGCGGTGGTGGGGCAGATCAGCAGGTGGTGGCGCTCCAGGATAGGCCCAAGGCTTTCATACATCGCGTTGATGGTTTCGAGGCTGTCGATGAAGGTCGTGGCCTTCGATTNCCGCCCCTCTTCCGCGAACTGGCGGGCATAGGTCGTCAGGTCCTCGGCATGGTCGGGCAGAAGCTGCGAGATGTAGGCGCCGAAGAGGTGGCGCAGATAGTTGCCGCTTACCGCGACGGTATCCCAGGTCCAGGGCAGGGCGACCTCGGTCACCTCGGCGCCGAGGTCGCGGAAGACCTGGGCCGCGGCCAGGGTGTTGGCCCGCACCTCGGGGCNGACTTCGTAGAAGCCAAGGTCCAGCGACAGCGCGATCTTCCAGCCCTTGATCGGCTGATAGGTGGTGGGCAGCCGCAGCTTCGGGCGCAGGCTGGCGATGTCCCGGGGCGTGGGGCCGCACATCACGTTCTGCAGGAGGATCGCGTCAGTGACCGACCGCGCCATCGGGCCGGTGTGGCAGAAGAAATCCAGGTTGAACGGGGCGTCGTCGGGGTTGCGGCCGTAGCTGGGCTTGAGCCCCACGGTGCCGGTGGCCGAGGCCGGGATGCGGATGGAACCGCCGATGTCGGACCCGGTACACAGCGCCGAGCTGCCGGCGGCCAGCGCGGCGCNCGCGCCGCCGGAGGAGCCGCCGGGGGTGAAGGCGGGGTTCCAGGGGTTGCGGGTGACACCCCAGGCCCGCGACCAGGTGACGGTGGAGGACGAGAACTCGGGCGTGGCGGTGCGTGCATGGACGATGCCACCGGCGGCGAGGATGCGGGCGTTGTTGACCGACGTCCGCTCGGACAGCGTGTCGCGGAACAAGCGCGAGCCCGAGGACATCGGCTTGCCCGCGATTTCGGATCTGTNCCTGATGCCGATGGGCAGGCCTTCCAGCGCGCCTGTGCGGGCGGCCCTGGCATATTTCGCCTCGGCCTTGCGGGCCTGGTCCATCGCCTCGTCGAAATGGGTGTAGGTGAAGGCGTTGATCTGCGGCTGCACCGCTTCGGCGCGGCGGATCGTGGCCTCCATCAGCTCCACCGGCGACAGGGTCTTCGCGCGGAACCGGGCCAGCGCCTCGTGGGCGGGCAGATAGATCAGGTCGGTGTCGGTCATGGTTGTCTCCCAGGCCGGAGGCTAGGGGTGGTGCCGGGGAAGCAAGAGGGGCGAGGTCGGCAAAGGCACGGAAAGCGAAGGGGGCCTCCCTCTCCTCGGGGAGAGGGCCGGGGTGAGGGGATCGGAGATATCGCATCCGGATCAGCCCCTCCCCATCCCTCCCCACAAGGGGAGGGCGGCGCGACATTCCGGCCGGGTCGCTTGGCCCTTCCGAGAAAGCGAAAGGGCGGGGAAAACCCCGCCCTTTCCTGTCGTTCCAGCGATGATCAGCCGCGCGGGCGGCGGCGATGGACTCTTCCAGGATGCCGAGCGCTTCGGTGAAATGCGCCTCGGGAATGGTGATCGGCGCCAGGAAGCGGATGACGTTGCCATAGACGCCGCAGGTCAGCAGGATCAGGCCGCGCTTCAGTGCCTCGGTTCGCACCCGGCCGGTGAAGCCAAGATCGGGTTCCTGGGTGCCGGGGTTGGCGAATTCCACGGCGACCATGAAGCCCGGGCCGCGGATGTCGATGATTTCCGGCGTGGTGGCGCGGATCGCCTCCAGCTTCTGCTTCAGGCGCGAGCCCAGTTCATTGGCCCGCGCGCAGAGGTCTTCTTCCTCGATCACGTCCAGCACGGCATGGGCCGCGGCGACGCCAAGCGCTTTTGCATAGGTGCCGCCCAGGCCGCCGGGATTGGCCGCGTCCATCAGGTCCGCCTTGCCGGTGACCGCCGCGATCGGTAACCCGCCGCCCAGGCCCTTGGCCATGGTCGTGAGATCAGCCGCCACGCCATAGGCCTCCATGGCGAACATGGCGCCGGTGCGGGCAAAGCCGGTCTGCACCTCGTCGGCGATCATCACGATGCCATGCTTGTCGCACAGCGCGCGGATCGCCTTCACCAGGTCGGNCGGCGCCGGGTAGAAGCCGCCTTCGCCCTGCACGGGTTCGAAGATGATGGCGGCCACGCGGGCCGGATCGAGGTCGGCCTTGAACAGCTTTTCGATGCCTACCATGGCGTCCTTGGTGGAGACGCCATGCGGCCNCATCGGGAAGGGCACGTGGAAAATGCCCGGCATCATCGAGCCGAAGCCCTTCTTGTAGGGCTCGACCTTGCCGGTCAGCGCCATGCCCATGAAGGTGCGGCCATGGAAGCCGCCGCCGAAGGCGATGACGGCATCGCGGCCGGTGGCGATGCGGGCGATCTTGATGGCGTTCTCGCAGGCCTCGGCGCCGGTGGTGACGAAAATCGTCTTCTTGGCGAAGTCGCCCGGCACCGCGGCGTTCAGCCGCTCGGCGAGGTGGATGTAGTTTTCGTAAGGAATGACCTGGTGGCAGGTATGGGTGAAGCGGTCGAGCTGGGCCTTGACCGCCGCCATCACTTTCGGGTGCCGGTGGCCGGTGTTCACCACGGCGATGCNCATGGCGAAGTCGATGTAGCGGTTGCCCTCGATGTCCCAGAGCTCGGCGTTTTCGGCGCGCTCGGCATAGATCTNGGTCATCATGCCCACCCCGCGCGAGATCGCCTCGTCGCGGCGGCGGGCGACATCTGCGTTCAGCATGGTGCTCTCCGTCGGNNTTGGCCCCGGNNTTGGGGCGGATGGATACATTTGATCAAACTTTGAGCGCGGGTTCAACCGGGGATCGGCAGGGCGCAAAAGAAGGGAATTCTCTCTTGGGTGGAGCCGGGTCGTTGCGATTCACCTCGTGTTAACTGTGGCTGGGGCAACCTCCGAATCGCGAATGAGGCGAGGTGCAGAATGGCCGCGGATCGGACCGTCCAACCCACACCCCACCCCACACCCCTGGGCGAAGACCCGGTTGACTGGCTTCGTCTCATTCGTTCCCGCCGGGTCGGCCCGGCGACGTTCCACCGGCTGGTCGCCGAACATGGCGATGTGCGCGCGGCGCTGGCGGCACTGCCAGACATCGCGCGTTCCGCNGGGGTCGACGGGTATGAACCCTGTCCTGCCGATGTGGCGCGCGCCGAGCTGTCGCGCGGGCGCGCTTTNGGCGCGCGGCTGTTGCGCCATGGCGGCCCTGATTATCCGCTGTCGCTGATGGACCTGCCCGATGCGCCGCCGCTTCTGTGGGCCTTTGGCGATGTCAGCCTGATGTCGCGCCCGATGGTGGCGCTGGTGGGGGCGCGCAACGCNCCGTCGCTTGGCCTGCGCATGGCGCGGCGGCTGGCCGAATCGCTTGGCACCGAAGGGCAGGTGGTGATCTCNGGTCTTGCCCGCGGCATCGACGCCGAGGCACACCGTGCCGCGCTTGCCACCGGCACGGTGGCGGTGATGGCGGGGGTGGATGTGCTTTACCCGTCGGAAAATGCAGGACTTTATGAGGAAGTCGCGCGTCAGGGCTGTCTGGTCAGCGAACAGCCCATGGGGTGCGAGCCGCAGGCGCGGCATTTCCCGCTGCGCAACCGCATCATCTCGGGCCTGTCGCGGGCCGTGGTGGTAGTGGAGGCTGCGGCGCGATCCGGCAGCCTGATCACCGCGAAAGAGGCGCTGGATCAGGGGCGCGAGGCGCTGGCGGTGCCCGGCCANCCGTTCGACGCCCGCGCCTCGGGGTGCAACCAGCTGATCCGCGACGGGGCCGTTCTGGTGCGCAGCGCCGCCGACGTGCTGGAGGCGCTTGGCATGCAGGCCGCGCCAGTGGCCGCGCAGGGCCTGGACGCGCCGCCCGAAGCGGTGACGATGCCACCCGTGCCGCGCCGGTCGGCCACGGTCCTGCCCGGCCCGGTGCTTACGCGGCGGCCGCTGAGTGAAATCGCCACGCTGCACGGTCGCATCCTGGATCGGCTGGGGCCAAGNCCCCTGGCCGAGGATCAGCTGATCCGCGACCTGGCGGAACCGGCTTCGGTGGTGGCGCCGGAACTGGTGGCGCTGGAGCTGGAGGGGCGCATCCAGCGTGCGGCGGGCGGCATGTTGAGCCGGATCCTGTGAAGTTCCGCATCCGGCGCCGCGCAGGCCGGACAGGATAAGCGCCCGTCGGCAGACACCTGGGCGCCGCAGCGAATGGGGCTGACACCGGAAACCGGCGGGGGCGGCGGCATCGCGCGGGCCCCGGGGCGCCAGTCGGATGGCGGCATGGTGACGCCGATACAGGCGGCGGCTTTGGTTGGGAGCGCGGAATTTTCGCAGAAAATTCGAGGGAGGCGCCTCGGCGCAGCGTCGTCGTATCGGCGCTTTTCGATGGCTTTGGCGCCATGCTCCGGGGGCTTTCACAGGTCCGGGCGGGCGGGACGACAAGCTGCCTGGTCTGTGCCCTGCCTCTTGCGGTTGACAAAGCCGCCCCGTCCTCCCCATGTAACGCGGCTTGCGCCGGATTGGGCGCTTTGTTGGCTCAGGGGTTTCCATGGCTGTCGTTGTTGTCGAATCTCCGGCCAAGGCCAAGACAATCAACAAGTATCTGGGCGACGACTATACCGTCCTCGCCTCTTACGGCCATGTCCGCGACCTGTTTACCAAGGATGGCTCGGTCGATACCGAGCATGATTTCGGCATGACCTGGGAGGTTGCGCCGGAAAGCAAGAAGCATGTGCGCGCCATTGCCGAGGCGTTGAAGACCGACGACACGCTGATTCTGGCGACCGACCCCGACCGCGAGGGCGAGGCGATTTCCTGGCATTTGCAAGAGGCGCTGGCGTCCAGCCTGAAGAAGGGCAAGACCGTCGCCCGCGTCACCTTCAACGCCATCACCAAGGATGCGGTGACCCAGGCGATGAAGGCGCCGCGCGAGGTGGACCAGGCGCTGGTCGACGCCTATCTCGCGCGCCGGGCGCTGGACTATCTGGTGGGCTTCACCCTGTCGCCGGTGCTGTGGCGCAAGCTGCCCGGCGCGCGCTCGGCCGGTCGCGTGCAGTCGGTCTGCCTGCGGCTGATCGTCGAGCGCGAGATGGAGATCGAGGCCTTCCGCGCCCAGGAATACTGGACGGTGAAGGCGGTGCTGACCACGCCGCGCGGGCAGGACTACGAGGCCACGCTGACGGTGTTGGGTGGCCAGAAGCTGCAACGCTTTGATATCCCGACCTCGGAAGCGGCGGAAATCGCGGTGCAGGCGGTGCGCTCGCGCCCGCTGGTGGTTCAGGCGGTGGAGGCCAAGCCCGCGACGCGCAATCCCTGGCCGCCCTTCATGACCTCGACCCTGCAGCAGGAGGCAAGCCGCAAGCTGGGCATGGGGGCGCGGGCCTGCATGAACGCGGCGCAGCGGCTGTATGAGGCCGGGCACATCACCTATATGCGGACCGACGGCATCGACATGGCGCCCGAGGCCGTGTCGGCGGCGCGGGCCGAGATCGGCAAGCGCTTTGGCGACGCCTATGTGCCGGGCAGCCCGCGCCTCTACAAGAACAAGGCGAAGAATGCGCAAGAGGCGCATGAATGCATCCGGCCGACCGACATGGGCCTGTCGCCGGAAAAGCTGCGCGCCGAGGACGACCAGCGTCGTCTGTATGACCTGATCTGGAAGCGGACCATCGCCAGCCAGATGGCCAGCGCCCGGCTGGAGCGGACGACGGTGGACGTGGCTAGCCCTGACGGGCAGGTGGCGCTGCGGGCCAATGGCCAGGTGGTGCTGTTCGACGGCTTCCTGAAGGTCTACGACGAGGGCCGCGACGACGACGGTGACGACGAAGGCCGCCTGCCGCAGATCATGGAAGGCGAGGCGGCCGAGAAGAAGGCCGTGACGCCGGACCAGCATTTCACGCAACCCCCGCCGCGCTATACCGAGGCCTCGCTGGTGAAGCGGATGGAGGAGTTGGGATTGGCCGGCTCGACCTATGCCTCGATCCTGGCGACGCTGGTCGAGCGGGAGTATGTGTCGAAGGACAAGAACCGCCTGATCCCGCAGGACAAGGGGCGGCTGGTCACGGCCTTCCTGACCAATTTCTTCCGCCGTTATGTGGAATATGATTTCACCGCGGACCTGGAAGAGGAACTGGACGACGTCTCGGCCGGGGCGCGCGACTACAAGGATGTGCTGGCGCGGTTCTGGCGCGATTTCTCGGCGGCGGTGGCAGAGACCGCCGATCTGCGCATCGGCGAGGTGCTGGAAAAGCTGGACGAGTTCCTGGCGCCCCACCTTTACCCGGCACGGGCCGACGGGTCCGATCCGCGCATCTGCCCGACCTGCGGCACCGGGCGGCTGCATCTGAAGACGGCGCGGTCCGGCGGGGCCTTCATCGGCTGCGGCAATTACCCGGAATGCCGGTACACCCGGCCGATCTCGGGCGGGGAAGAGGGCGCGGGCGGCGAGCGGGTGCTGGGCACCGACGCGGCGGGCAACGAGATTGCGCTGAAGGATGGCCGGTTTGGTCCTTACGTCCAGCGCGGCGAGGCCACCGAGGCGCAGCCGAAGCCGGATCGCGCCAGCCTGCCCAAGGGCTGGTTGCCGGCGGAGCTGACGCTGGAACGGGCGTTGGAGTTGTTGTCCTTGCCGCGAAAGGTCGGGCCGCATCCCGAAGATGGCGAGATGGTCGAGGCCGGGATCGGGCGCTTCGGGCCTTATGTGAAGCATGGGGCGGTTTATGCCAACCCGCCCGAGGTGGAAGAGGTCTTCACCATCGGCATGAACCGGGCGGTGGAAGTGCTGGCGCAGAAGGCGAGCCGGGGCCGGGGCGCACGCACCGTGGCCGGGCCGCTGAAGGTGCTGGGGTCGCATCCCGACGGCGGCGAGGTGCAGGTGATGCCGGGCCGCTATGGGCCCTACGTCAAGTGGGAAAAGGTCAACGCCACGCTGCCCAAGGGGATGGAGCCCGAGGCGGTGACGCTGGAGGAAGCGCTGGCGCTGATTGCCGAGAAGGCGGGCAAGTCGGGCAAGAAGGCGCCGCGAAGAAGGCGGCGGCCAAGCCTGCGGCGGAAAAGGCGGCGAAACCGGCGGCGGCCAAGAAGGCACCGGCGAAGAAGGCGTTTACGAAAAGGCGGCCACGAAGCCCGCGGCGGCCAAGGCCGGGGAATAGGCGCGATGCGGGGTCTGGGGCTCGCGGTGGGATTGGCGCTGGCGGCAACCGCGGCTCAGGCCGATCTGACCGCCTGCAACCGCACCGGCACGGCGCAGAAGCTGGCCATCGCCTATAGCGACGGGCAGCACTGGGTGTCCGAGGGCTGGTGGGGGCTGAAGCCNGGGGAATGCAAGCTGGTGCTGCCGGGGCCTTTGGCGCAACGGCACTATTACTACACCCTGTCCGACGATCCGAGCTTTGCTGGCGAAGGCTATGCCTTCTGCGTGACCTCGGAGGCTTTCACCCTTCCGGGCGCCGACGGCGATTGCGCCGCGATGGGGGCNGAACAGCGGCCCTTTGCGCATGTGGACACCGGCACGACCGCCGAGAGCTTTACCTTGACCNNTGACCGGCCCGCGCGCGCCGGTGGTGAAGGGCGAGGTCGAGGCGCCGATGATCGGGGTGCCTGACCACGCGGAAGACCTNNGGTCGGGGAAGGCGCGGCGGTTGCCTCCTTTGAACCGGGCACGCATGGCGAGCCCTTCACGGTGCCGGGTCTGATGCAGGGCTGTGACGAGACCGCGGGCTGCACCTTCTATGCCGAAGGCTGGCGCTGGACCGCGGCGCCGGGCGGGGCCAGCAACCTGGATGCTCTGGCGGCAATGGCGGGCCTGCCGGTGAATGCGCCGGTGATCGTCACGGGCGACATGGTCAGCATGGGCGACATCACGGTCGAGGCCGCGGTATCGAAGGTCGAGCCGGGCGAGCCGGATCCNTTTGCCGATCTGCGCGAGGCGGTGCAGGGTGACTGGGTCTCGGGTGACGATGCCCTGGCCGGGCTGCGCATCGAAGGGTCGGAGCAGACCGAGCTTTACGACGGCGAGGTCATGGGCGTTTCGGTCATGACCTTTGCCGATGCCTGCCCGGAGGGCGTGCCCATCGGGCCGGTGATCGTGACCCAGATGATGGGCGGCGATCCGGCGGATACCGCGTGCTATGCCGTGGTGGAGATCGCGCCCGACCGGATGGAGCTGTCCTATGTCGGGCGCGGCAATACGCTGGTCTATGTGCGGCCCTAGCCGCGCGGGTTCACCAGCCGGCCCATCAGGTGGCCGGGGCGCACCACGCCGACGCGGGTGCTTACCTCTGTGACGGCCATTTCGGTGACGCCGTCGCGCATCGCCTCCATGATCTGCTTGACCGGGGTTTCCACGTCGATGGCGAGAAGGGCCGAGGTTTCGCCCTGGTCCATCACATCACGCGCGGTCAGAACGCCAAGCGGGTTCATGTGGGCGACGAAATCGGCGACGTAATCCGAAACCGGGTTGGCGATGATCTCGCGCGCGGTGCCGCATTGCACGATGCGCCCGCCCTCCATCAGCGCGATGCGGTTGCCGATCTTGAAGGCCTCGTCCAGATCGTGGCTGACGAAGACGATGGTGCGCTTGAGCCGGGCCTGAAGCTCCAGCAACTCGTCCTGCAGGCGGGCGCGGATCAGCGGGTCCAGCGCCGAGAAGGGCTCGTCCATCAGAAGGATCGGCGCCTGGGTGGCGAAGGCGCGGGCAAGGCCCACGCGCTGCTGCATGCCGCCAGAAAGCTCGCCCACGCGGCGGTCGGCCCATTGCGTGAGGTTCACCAGCGCCAGCTGTTCATCGACCTTGGGCTTGCGCTCGGCGGCGGACTGGCCGACGAGTTCCAGGCCCAACCCGACGTTTTCGCGCACCGTGCGCCAGGGCAAGAGGCCGAACTGCTGGAAGACCATGGCGATCTTGGTGGCGCGCAGGCGGCGCAGGGTGGCGGNATCGGACTTGGTGACCGAGGCCATCTTGTCGCCGTCCAGCACCCGCACTTCACCGCGCACTACCGGGTTCAGCGCGTTCACCCCGCGCAGGAGCGTGGACTTGCCCGAGCCGGACAGGCCCATCAGCACGAGGATTTCGCCCTCGCCGACGCTGAGGCTGCAATTGTGGACGCCCAGGACCTGGCCGCAGCGCTCGCCGACTTCGGCGCGGCTGAGGCCCTGGTCCATGTGGGGCAGGGCTTCCAGCGGGCGGTCGCCAAAGACGATGGAGACATTGTCGAACTCGACGGCGTTGCGAGTCATTTGCGCGTCACCCTCAGCATGCGGTCAAGGACGATGGCCACCACGACGATGATGAAGCCGGATTCGAAGCCAAGCGCGGTGTTGACCGAGTTCAGCGCGCGCACCACCGGCACGCCGAGGCCGTTCGCGCCGACGAGGGCCGCGATGACGACCATGGACAGCGACAGCATGATGGTCTGGTTCAGGCCTACCATGATCTGGGGAAAAGCCCAGGGCAGTTCGACCTTCCACAGCCGCTGGCTGTCGGTGGCGCCGAAGGCGGTGGCGGCCTCCATCAGCGNCGACGGGGTGGAGGAGACGCCGAGATGGGTCAGGCGGATCGGCGCGGGCAGCACGAAGATCACCGTGGCGATCAGGCCGGGCACCATGCCCAGGCCGAAGAAGACGATGGCCGGGATCAGGTAGACGAAGGTGGGCAGGGTCTGCATCAGGTCAAGGATGGGCGACATGCTTAANNGATACAGCCTGGGCCGGTGCGCGGCGGCGATGCCGATGGGCACGCCCAGGCCCATGCAGACGATGCAAGAGGTCAGGATCAGCGTCAGGCTTTCGGTGGTTTCTTCCCAGTAGCCCTGGTTCAGGATGAAGAGGAAGCCGAGCGTCACGCCGAGGCAAATCTTCCAGTTGCGCTGCAAGGCCCAGGTGAGCGCCACGAACAGCGCCACGACGACCAGTGCGGGCGGGGCCTGCAAGAGCCAGAGGATGCCGTTGATCAGGGCCTCCAGCGCGGTCGAGATCGCCTCGAACAGCCAGCCGAGGTTGTCGTTCATCCAGTCGAAGATGCGTTTCGAGGCCTTGCCGACCGNGATCTTGGCATCGCCCGTCAGCCAGTCGGACGGGGGCGGGAATGCAAGGCCAGCGGTCGCGCCGCCGGTAAGGACGAACGCGGCAAGCGCGACCCTCGTCGGGAATGACCTCAACGCCTGTCTCCTTTCGGGAACCTGCCCCATGGGCACCGAAAGGAAGGCCCGCGCCGTGGCGGCGCGGGCCGGTGCCTTGGGTTACTGAAGTGCCGCGGTGACGGCCGCCACGGCGTCGCCGCCGTCCTTGGTGGTCACGCCGTCCAGCCAGGGCTTCCAGGCGTCGGGGTTGGCGGCCAGCCAGGCCTTGGCGGCATCGCGCGGGTCTTCGCCGTCGTTCAGGATGGCGCCCATGATCTCGTTCTCCATCGGCAGCGAGAAGACGAGGTTCTGCAACAGCTTGCCCTGGTTCGGGCATTCGGCGACATAGCCCGCGCGCACGTTGGTCGCCACGATGGCACCGCCGAAGTTCGGGCCGAAATAGTCGTCGCCGCCGGTCAGGTAGGTCATCTTGAAATTGGCGTTCATCGGGTGGGGTTCCCAGCCGAGGAAGACGATCGGCTTGCCGTCCTTGTCGGCGCGGGCGACCTCGGCCAGCATGCCCTGTTCGCTGCTTTCCACGACCTCGAACCCGTCCAGGCCGAAGGGGCCGGAGGCGATCATGTCCATGATCAGGCGGTTGCCGTCATTGCCGGGCTCGATGCCGTAGATCTGCGCGCCGAGCGCATCCTTGGCATCCTTGATGTTGCCGAAATCGGTGATGCCCGCCTTGGCGCTTCCCTCGTTGGTCGCGAGCGTGTACTTGGCGCCTTCCAGGTTGGTGCGCACGGTCTCGACCTTGCCATCGCGGTAGGGGGCAATGTCGGCCTCCATCGTCGGCATCCAGTTGCCGAGGAAGACGTCGATGTCACCCTGGGCGAGGCCGGTATAGGTCACGGGCACCGACAGCACCTTGGTTTCGGTCTCGTAGCCAAGCGCCTCGATGATGAGCGAGGTGGCGGCGGTGGTGGCGGTAATGTCGGTCCAGCCGACATCGGAGAAGATCACCTTGTCGCAGCGGCNGGCCTGGGCCGAGCCCGCAAGGGCGAAGGCGGTGGCCGAGGCCAGAAGCATGGAACGGATCGTCATCGGGGCTCCCTGTCTTTTTGTTGATTGACGGCTCAATAAACCTCGGGCTACCTCAGTCTGGCAAGTATTTTCTGCACAGGTTTGCGATGCCCAAGCTGGGGATGGAGCCTATCCGCAAGGCGGCGCTGGTCAAGGCGACGATCGTGGAGATCGGGCGCGTANNCTCGCTGGATGTGACGGTCAGCCAGATTGCCAAGCGCGCCGGGGTGTCGGCGGCGCTGGCGCATCATTACTTCGGGTCCAAGGAGGACATGTTCCTGGCCGCCATGCGGTCGATCCTGGCGCTGTATGGTGCCGAGGTGAGNGGGGCGCTGCACCTGGCGCACGGGCCGGAAGACCGGCTGAAGGCGATTCTGGCGGCGAGCTTCAGCCCGGCGAATTTCCGGCGCGAGGTGGTGGGGGCTTGGCTGAACTTCTGGGTGCTGGCGCAGACGCAGCCGCAGGCGATGCGTCTGCTGGCGGTCTATCAGCGGCGGTTGAAGTCGAACCTTCTGGATTGTCTGCGGCCGCTGGCCGGGGATCGGGCGGAAGAGCTGGCCGATGGTCTGGGCGCGCTGATCGACGGGCTGTATCTGCGCGAGGTGCTGAAAGAGGGCGCGCCGGACGGCAAGGCGGCGGTGCGCATGGGGCTGGATTACCTGGACTGCGTGCTGAAGGGCGGGCGGGCATGAGCCTGGTGCCGTCACCTTCGCGGCTGGCCGAGGCCTATGCCGTGACGCGGATGGCCACGCGGCGGACGCCGCTGCTGGAGTCGGAGGTCCTGGCGCAGGCCATGGGGGCAGCGCGGGTCTTCGTGAAGGCCGAGAACCTGCAACGGGCGGGCAGTTTCAAGCTGCGGGGCGCGTTCTGGCGGCTTTCGGTTCTGGACGGGGCGGCTCGGAACAAGGGCGTGGTGGCCTATTCCTCGGGCAATTTCGCGCAAGGGCTGGCGGCGGCGGGGCGCGACCTGGGCGTGCCGGTGACCATCGTCATGCCGGTGGATGCGCCCGAGATGAAGCGGCGGGCAACCGAAGGGTTCGGCGCGCGAGTAGTCTTGTCCGAACACGGCGACCGGCCGCGGGAAGAGGTGGCCTCGGCGCTGGCGCAGCGGCTGGCGGTAGAGGAGGGGCTGACCCTGCTGCATCCGTTCGACGATCCCGAGATTGTCGCCGGGCAGGCTGGCGCCGCGCTGGAGGCGCTGGAGCAGATGGAGGGCCTGCTGCCCGATGTCGTGCTGTGCCCGGTGGGCGGTGGCGGGCTGATGGGCGGCGTGGCGCTGGCTGTGCGGGCAGCGGCGCCTTCGGTGCGGCTGATCGCGCTGGAACCCGCGGGATATGACGGCATGGGCGAAAGCCTGCGCCGGGGCGAGCGGGTGCGTGTTTCGGGCGGCGCCACCATCTGCGATGCGTTGCAGGCCACTATGCCGGGCGAGGCGACCTTTGCCGCCTGCCGTGCTGCCGGGGTCGAAGGCATGGCGGTCAGCGATGCCGAGGCCGCGGCTGGCATGCGCGCGGGGTTCGAGGCGCTGAAGCTGGTGCTGGAACCCTCGGGTGCCGTGGCACTCGGCGCGGCGCTGTCGGGGCGTGCGCCCCTTTCGGGCGCTACTGTCCTGATCTTTGCCACCGGCGGCAACATTCCCTTCGACCGCTTTGCGGCACATCTGCAGAGAGAGACATGACTTCGGATTACGTCATCATCGGCGCCGGTTCGGCCGGTTGCGCCATGGCTTACCGGCTGGCGGAGGCCGGGCGTTCCGTCACCGTGATCGAACACGGCGGATCGGATGCCGGGCCGTTCATCCAGATGCAAGCGGCGCTGAGCTATCCGATGAACATGGGGATCTATGACTGGGGCTTCCAGACCGAGCCCGAGCCGCATCTGGGCGGGCGCCTCGCCACGCCGCGCGGCAAGGTGATCGGCGGGTCGTCCAGCATCAACGGCATGGTCTATGTGCGCGGCCATGCGAAGGATTTCGACACCTGGGCCGAAATGGGGGCGGCGGGCTGGTCCTATGCCGATGTGCTGCCCTACTTCCAGCGGCAGGAGCATTGGCACGGCCACCACGACGGCGCCGAACCCGACTGGCGCGGCCANCAAGGGCCCTTGCACATCACCCGCGGCCCGCGGTCGAACCCGCTGTTCCATGCCTTCATCGAGGCCGGGCGCGAGGGCTATCCGGTGACGATGGATTACAACGGCCAGCAGCAAGAGGGCTTCGGCCCGATGGAGGCGACGATCTGGAAGGGGCGGCGCTGGTCGGCGGCCAATGCTTATCTCAAGCCTGCCATNGGCCACGGGCGCGTGACGGTGGTCCGCGCCTTTGCACGCAAGGTGGTCATCGAGAACGACCGCGCCACGGGCGTCGAGGTCATGCGCGGTGGCGCGGTCGAGGTCATTCCGGCGGGGCGCGAGGTGGTGATTGCGGCTTCGTCGATCAACTCGCCGAAACTGCTGATGCTGTCGGGGATCGGTNNGGCGGCGCACTTGGCCGAGCATGGCATCGGTTTGGTGGCTGACCGGGCNGGGGTAGGGCAGAACCTGCAGGACCACCTGGAAATCTACATGCAGTATGCGGCGGCGCAGCCGGTGACGCTGTACAAATACTGGAACCTCTGGGGCAAGGCGCTGGTGGGGGCGCAGTGGCTGTTCACCGGCAAGGGGCTGGGGGCATCGAACCAGTTCGAGGCCTGCGCCTTCATCCGCTCGAAGGTGNNCGTGGAATACCCTGATATCCAATACCATTTCCTGCCCATCGCCGTGCGCTACGACGGCAAGGCGGCGGCGGGCGGACATGGCTTCCAGGCGCATGTCGGGCCGATGCGGTCGAAGTCGCGCGGCAGCGTGACCTTGCGGTCGGGCCACCCGAGNGATGCGCCGGTGATCCGGTTCAACTACATGTCGGACCCAAGCGACTGGGAGGATTTCCGCGCCTGCATTCGCCTCACGCGGGAAATCTTCGGGCAGGAAGCGTTCAAGCCCTTCGTGAAGTCGGAAATCCAGCCGGGCGCGGCGCTGCAATCGGATGACGAGCTGGACGGCTTCCTGCGCGAGCATGTGGAAAGCGCCTATCACCCCTGCGGCACCGTCCGCATGGGGCGGCGCGATGATCCGATGGCGGTGGTGGACCCCGAGGCGCGGGTGATCGGCGTCGAGGGGCTGCGGGTGGCCGACAGCTCGATCTTTCCGCAGGTGACGAACGGCAACCTGAACGGGCCGTCGATCATGGTGGGTGAGAAGGTGTCGGACCATCTTCTGGGCCGCACGCCGCTGGCGCCATCGAACGCCGAACCCTGGATCAACCCCGATTGGCGCGTGAGCCAGCGGTAGACGGGTCCGCGTTAACCGACTGTTAACTTCTGCCTTGCAGTGGGCCGGTCCTGCCCCATTTCGGGGCATGTTAACACTTCGTTCAAGCATTGTTCTCCTCGCGATTGTGGCGGCTCTGGCNACACTCGCGGCGGATGTGGCCAGGGTGACCGGCTCGGCACGGGCGGTGGATGGCGATACGCTGGCCCTCGGCGGTGAGCGGGTGCGGCTTTTCGGGATCGACGCCCCGGAACACGACCAGCGCTGCGAGGCGGGCGGCGCAAGCTGGGATTGCGGCGGCTTCGCGCGGCAGGAACTGGCGCGCCGGATCGCCGGGCAGGAACTGACCTGCACGGGCAAGGGCCGGGACCGGTACGACCGGTTGCTGGCCACCTGCGATGTGGCAGGGCAAGACCTTGGCGCGGCCCTGGTCGCGGCGGGGGCCGCGACGGCCTATCGGCGCTATTCCGACGATTACGTGGGCGAAGAGGGCAGCGCCCGTGCGTCTGGCCTTGGCATCTGGCGGGGCGTGATGCAGTCGCCGGAGGCGTTCCGCCACGAGGCGGTGGAACCGGTTGCAGGCGGGTCGGACGGGTGTTCGATCAAGGGCAACATTTCGGGCAATGGCCGCATCTACCACTTGCCGGGGCAGGAGCATTATGCAAACACCCGCGTCGATCCGAAGCGGGGCGAAGCCTGGTTCTGTACCGAGGCCGAGGCCCGGGCCGCCGGATTTCGGAAAGCGAAGCAATGATTTGATCCGGGTCAAGGAGGGTGGGGGCGGCGGCTTCTAGGCTTTCCTGACCTGAAGACGAGGAAGGAGACCGCGATGTCGAACACGCCGCACACCCTGCAAGAAGAATTCCCGGCGGAGTCCGAAAAGATCTCTGCGCTGAAGACGGCGAATGCGCATTTCGCCAAGCTCTTGGAAGACTATGACAGCGTGAACGACCAGGTTCATCGCGCCGAATCCCGCGTGGACACCGTGACCGAGGACGTGGAACACGACCTGCGCAAGAAGCGGTCGCATCTGAAGGACGAAATCGCGCGCATGCTGCGTGCGGCCTGACGGCCCTCAGGCGGCGCCCGGTGCGGGGGCCGCCTGTTCGATCCGGGCGCCGAGTTCTGTGAACATCCGGTTCGCCCGTGCCACCACGGCATCCTGCTTTCCCGCCAGCAAGCGCCCCGCCAGACCGCCCGCTTCCAGCGTGCCGTCCCAGGAAAGGCGGCAGCCGCCTGCCTCGTCTGTCAGGGTCAGGCTGGTGCGGCTGGTGACGCGCCCCGTCACCAGGTTTCCCGCTTTCATCACCACGGCGCTGCCGCCGGGGATCGGTTCCAGCGTCAGGTCCACATCCATGCCGATCGGCACCGCGCCAAAATTCGACGCGCGCGACATAGCTGTCGGGACCGGTGGTGGTGATGCCGCGACAGGCCGGCAGGACCGAGGCGATCATCCGCGGATCGCGCAACGCGGCGGCGACACGCGACGAGGGGCTGCGGACGACGACGGAGCCTTTGACCTGCATGACTGTCTCCTTGTTTCGGCCCGCCTAGCGAATGGATGGCCAGGTGGCAAGCACAAGCCGACCGGAGGGGCCGGCGTCCTGGCTACTCTGCCATGTCATAGGGCAGAAGCCCGCGGCGGTCGGGTCGACCCTGNNGGCGTTCCAGCGGGGGAACCGAACGCTGGTGGCAGTCGCGGCGGTCGCAGATGCGGCAGGAAATGCCGATGGGTTCGAACAGGCCCTTCAGGTCCAGCCCGTCGGCATAGACCAGCTGGTGGGCATGCTGCACCTCGCAGCCCAGGCCGATGGCATAGCGGCGCACCGGGGCGTGATACGACCCGCCGGGTTTCGACACGTCGCGCGCCAGGCAGAGGTAGCGCACGCCATCGGNGGTTTCGGCCAGTTGGCGCAGGAAGCGGCCCGGCGTTTCAAAGGCGCGGTGGACGTTCCACAAGGNGCAGGCGCCGCCGAAGCGGGCGAATTGCAGCCGGGTTGCCGAATGGCGCTTGGTGATGGTGCCACNCTGGTCGCGGACAAAGAAGAAGGGCACGCCCTTGGCGCCGGGCCGTTGCAGGGTGGACAGCCGATGCGCCACCTGTTCGATCGAGGCGCCGAACAGATCGGCCAGCCGTTCCAGATCATGCCGGGTCTCTGCGGCGGCGGCCTGGAAGGCGCGATAGGGCATCAGGGCGGCACCGGCGAAATAGTTGGCCAGACCGATCTTGGCGATGTCGCGCGCCTCGGGCGTGGCAAAGCGGGCCAGGTCCAGCGTGGCGTCCAGCAGGTCGTTGTGGGTCAGCAGCGCCACCTGCGTCAGCAGCTGGAAGCGCTGCGTTGCCCCTGCGGAACGGGACGAGATATCCAGCCGCCGCGCCTGCGGGTCATAGCTGCGGATCAGGGGCATGTCGGCGAAATGCAGGGTGATGCCGCGGCGCGACGGCGTCTCGCGCACGGCTTGCACCAGATCCTTCTGGCCCGGCAGCGTGCTGGCAAAATGTTCCGCCGCGCGGTCCACGGCGTCGATGTAGTTGTCGCAGTAATGGAAGAAGTCGCGCACCTCTTCCCAGGGGCTGGGGCGCAGGGCTGCATCCTCGCGGCCAAGCGCCTCGTCCAGCGAGGCCAGGCGTTCGTGGGTCTGGCGATAGGCGCGGTGCAGGTCGAGGAAGGCGCGGGCAAGCGCCGCGTTGGAGGCGGCCAGCCGCAGGTCGGCCAGGGGCGGCGCGGACTTGGCGAAGACCGGGTCGGCCAAGGCCTCGCGCATGTCGCTGACCAGGCGTTCGCTTTCGCCCACGGTCAGTTCGGTCACGTCCAGCCCGAATTCCTGCGCAAGCGCCAGCACCACCGCGGCCGAGACCGGGCGGTGGTTGTTCTCCATCTGGTTCAGGTAGGGCAGCGACACCGCCAGCTTGTCGGCAAAGACCTTCTGCGTCAGGCCAAGCCGGTTCCTGATCTCGCGCAGCTTGGCGTAAGNATAAAGTTTCTGCGTGGCCATGGCATCCCGGTGTTTGCAAAGCGCAGGATGGCTTTGCAAAGGCGGGAAGCGCAAGTGTCAGCCCTGTCGCAGCTGCCGTTCGCGCGCCAGCACCCACAGCACCGAGACGACGGACAGCGCCGAGGTCGCCAGCATCAGCCCCACCAGCGCCAGCGCGCTGCCGCCCGCCTGCAGCACCCAGCCCGCCAGCGCCGACAGCGCCGCACCGCCGCCGATGGTGATGGCGCCGCCAAGGCCCGCGGCAGAGCCAAGTTGCGGGCGCACCGACAGCATGCCGGAATTGGCGGATGGCAGCAGGATGCCGTTGCCAAGGCCGACGGCGATGGTCAGGCCGAAGAACAGGGCGGGGTGCGACAGGCCCGCGGCCTCGAGCCCCGCCAGCAGGATCAGGTTACNCGTGGTGGTCCAGGCGCTTACCAGGATCATGCGGTTGATGCCCAGGCGCATGGCGAACCGGCCCGACAGGAAATTGCCGACCAGATAGCCGACCGCCGGTGCGCCGAAGTAAAGGCCCAGATCCGCCGGGTCGAGGCCGAAGAGCTGCGTGCCCACATAGGGCGCCCCGCCCAGATAGGCGAAGAAGGCGCCCGAGGCGAAGGTCGAGGCCCCGACATAGCCCCAATAGCGCTGCGAGCGCAGCAGTTCCGNGTATTGCCGCGCCTGGTCGCCAAAGCTGGCTGATCGGGTGCGGACCGTCTCGCCCTGGTCGGCCCAGACCAAGGCCAGCAGGGCCGCGGCCCNCGCGGCAAGCACCCAGAAGCTTGCCTGCCAGCCGAAGGCCTGATCCAGCGCGCCGCCCACCACCGGTCCGACCATCGGCACCACCGACATGCCCATGGTGACATAGCCGATCATCGAGGCGGCCTCGTTCGCCGGGACCATGTCGCGCACCACGGCGCGGCTGAGCGTGAAGGCGGTGGCCACCGCCGCCTGCACCATGCGGGCCGCGATGAAGATGCCATAGCTGGGGGCCAGCACCGCGGCCAGCGTCGCCAGCAGGAACACCGCCAGCGCCCCCAGCATCGTAGGCCNGCCACCGAAGCGGTCGGAGACCGGCCCGATCACCAGCTGGATCGCCGCCGTCATCGCCAGATACAGCGAGACCGACAGCTGCATCAGCGCATAGTCCACGCCGANATATGTGGCCATCGCGGGCAGCGATGGCAGGAAGATGTTCAGCGACAGCGCCGCCAGACCCGACACCAGAACCAGGGTCAGGATGTGTGGCGGCGTATGGCGGTCAAGGAAGCGCGCTTCGGGGCGGGATGCAGAGTCCATGTCTTGCGCTAACGCCGGACGGCAGCGATGTCCACGCGGCACCGACAGGGGGCCGTCGCTGGTGGGCTGCCTGTGGCATGGTGTCGCCAGACGGCGGCGATCATGTCCATTTGTGAAAGATGAAGAAGCCCCCGCGGCGATGCAGGCAAAGCCGACCAGGTGGTTCCAGTGCATCGGCTCTTTCAGGTAGAGCGTCGAGAAGACGGCGAAGACCGACAGGGTGATGATCTCCTGGATGGTCTTCAGTTCGGCCGCCGAAAAATGGCCATAGCCGATGCGGTTGGCCGGAACCATCAGGCAATATTCGAAAAGCGATGCCCCAGCTGATCAGGATGGTCTGGGGCAGGGGGCATAGACGTTCTTCAGATGGCCATACCAGGCGAAGGTCATGAAGACATTCGAGGCCACCAGCAGGCCGATGGTCACCACGGGAATGGGCAGGTTGAACATTGCGCTCTCCGGCTAGGGTCGCCTTGGCTTAGGCGGATCGGCTTGGTGGAGCCATGCTTTGCGATTATGCGTTATGCAGTGAATGGTGGCGCCAAGATTTGCAAATTAGCCCTATTCTTCTTCCGACGTCATGGGACTGTCGCTATGGTGCGCGCGGAACAACGGAGGGAGCCATGAAGGACATCCTGCACGAGCTTGAACAGCGCCGGGACGTCGCCCGCATCGGCGGGGGCCAGCGTCGCATCGAGGCCCAGCATGCGAAGGGCAAGCTGACGGCGCGCGAGCGGATCGAGCTTCTTCTGGACGAGGGCTCTTTCGAAGAGTTCGACATGTTCGTGGCGCACCGCTGCACCGACTTCGGCATGGAAGAAACCCGNCACCCCGGTGACGGCGTCGTCACGGGCTGGGGCACGGTGAACGGCCAGGTCTATGTCTTCAGCCAGGACTTCACGGTGCTGGGTGGCTCGGTCTCCGAAACCCACGGCGCCAAGATCTGCAAGATCATGGACATGGCGATNCAGAACGGCGCCCCGGTGATCGGCATCAACGATCGGGCNGGCGCGCGCATCCAGGAAGGCGTGGGCTCGCTCGCGGCCTATGCCGAGGTGTTCCAGCGCAACATCATGGCCTCGGGCGTGGTGCCGCAGATCAGCCTGATCATGGGGCCTTGCGCAAACGGCGCGGTCTATTCGCCCGCGATGACCGACTTCATCTTCATGGTGAAGGATTCCTCCTACATGTTCGTCACCGGCCCCGACGTGGTGAAGACCGTGACGAACGAGGTGGTGACGGCCGAGGAACTCGGCGGCGCCTCGACCCATACCCGCAAGTCCTCGGTCGCCGATGGCGCCTATGAGAACGACGTGGAAGCCCTGGCCGAGATTCGCCGCCTGGTGGATTTCCTGCCGCTGTCCAACCGCGAGAAGGCGCCGGTCCGGCCCTTCTTCGACGATCCGGCGCGGGTCGAGAAAAGCCTGGACACGCTGGTGCCGGACAATCCCAACCAGCCCTACGACATGAAGGAACTGATCGTGAAGGTCGCCGACGAGGGCGATTTCTTCGAGATCCAGAAGGACTATGCNGCNAACATCATCACCGGCTTCATCCGCATCGAAGGCCAGTCGGTCGGCGTGGTGGCGAACCAGCCGATGGTGCTGGCGGGCTGCCTGGACATCGACAGCAGCCGCAAGGCCGCGCGCTTCGTGCGGTTCTGCGATGCCTTCGAAATCCCGATCCTGACCTTTGCCGACGTGCCGGGCTTCCTGCCGGGCGTGGGCCAGGAACATGGCGGCGTCATCAAGCACGGCGCGAAGCTCCTGTTCGCCTATGGCGAGGCGACGGTGCCGAAGGTGACGGTCATCACCCGCAAGGCCTATGGCGGCGCCTATGACGTGATGTCGTCCAAACACCTGCGCGGCGATTTCAACTATGCCTGGCCCACCGCCGAGGTTGCGGTGATGGGCGCCAAGGGCGCGGTGGAAATCCTGTACCGGTCGGAACTGGGCGATGCCGANAAGATCGCGGGCCGGGTGAAGGACTACGAAGACCGCTTCGCCAATCCCTTTGTTGCCGCCGAACGCGGCTTCATCGACGAGGTGATCATGCTTACCTCGACCCGGCGGCGGGTGGCGCGGGCCTTTGCCTCGCTGCGTGGAAAGAAGCTGTCGAATCCCTGGAAGAAGCACGACAACATTCCCCTGTGACACCAGATCGGGGGAGGGAACGCCATGGGAAGCGGAAGCGGTGAGGGCACGGCCGGCGACGGCATGCCGGTGGCTCTGGCGGCAGCCGGGGCAGGGGGCGCCATTGCGGTGCCCTCTGGCCAGACCGTGACGCTGCAGGATGTGATCTGGAACGAGCCCGGACCGATGGGACTGACTTTCCGCTTCCGTTTTGTCGCCCCGGAAATCGCGCCGGGCGGTCGCGTCGATGCCGAAATGGCCTCGGCCGACATGGCGGCGCTGTGCCAGGATTTCGCTCTGCCCCGCATAGACCCGAACGGGCCGCAGCTAAGGTGATCATCTCGCTTTCGGACCGGCCGGTGCCATTTGGCGAGGCGCTGCCGGACGTCACCCAATTCTTCGAAGCCTATCGCATCGAGAACGGCACCTGCATCTGGGAGATGTTCTGATGCGTCAACTTGGCTGTCATCTTCCTTGGCGCGTCGCCCGGGCGACGGCTATGCTCTGCTCCGGATGATGCAACGGAGGTCTGCATGCGTATCCCGATGGTACTTCTTTCTGCCCTGTGGCTTTCGGCGCTTGCCGGTTGCGTCAACACCGACACCGGCCCCACGCCGACTGCCGATTCCAATCCCGCGGCCATCGGCGCCGCGAAGCGCCTGACGCCGATACGCAAGCGCCGCACCGCTGAGACTGGCGTCCCCCGCGGGCGCCTGGCTCTCGGGGACAGCCATGCTGAAGCACCGCGGTTTTCCCGGTACTGACCGGCACGGATTTCCAGTTCGTCATCCGCCGCGCCAACAAGGCGGGGGCGACCAAGATCATCCGGCGCGAGCGGTTCAAGGACCGCAAGTTCGCCGACCGCCGCGCGGACGAGGCCTTCATGGCCGCGCTCTGGCAGTATTTCGGCGAAGAGCCCTTTGAACGCGGCAACCTGGATGCCGGGCGGCTGTCCTGGCTGATCGGGCGCGAGGTTGTGCCGCGGAAGACCCGTTCGATCCGGAAAGCTATGAGGCGCTGCTGCGCATCGACCGCCGCCGTGCCGAAGCCTCTTTCCCGCAGGTCTTTGCGCCGGATGCCGCGCCTGTGGAGTTTGACGACTGGGAGGAGGACGAGGAATGATCCGCGGCGCCGCCCCTTCGCATCTTCCTGCCGCTTTGGTCGGGGCCAGGGTTTTGGCCTTTGACACCATTGTGACCTGCGGCGATATTGCTCCGCGAAGAAATGCATCAGGAGGCAGAGCAACATGCGCATTCTCACCGTTTCGGCCCTTCTCGCCGTGCTGGCCGCGGTTACTGCACCAACCAGACGGTTGGTGAGCGCGCCTCATGGGCGGTCTGGTACGCGGGCTCGTCGCAGGCGCGACCGGCAACAACGTCGCCGGCGCGGCCATCGGCGCCATCGGCAACGTCGCGGCGGCTTGCCTCGCCGACCCGAACGCGCCGGGCTGCTGAGTCCGTCATCAATCCGTCCGGTCGCTGACCGGGCTGCACCACCAATCGCGCGCCGCCGGGCACCCCCGGCGGCGCGTTCACGTTTGCGCGTGGGTCACTGCGCGTCAGAGGGACAGGGGTAACATGTTCAAGAAGATCCTGATCGCCAACCGGGGCGAAATCGCCTGCCGCGTCATCAAGTCGGCCCGCAAGATGGGCATCAAGACCGTGGCGGTCTATTCCGACGCCGACCGCAATGCGCTGCATGTGAAAATGGCCGACGAGGCCGTCCACATCGGCCCGCCCCCTGCCGCGCAAAGCTATATCGTGATCGACAAGATCATGGCCGCAATCAAGGCCACCGGCGCCGAAGCCGTTCACCCCGGATATGGTTTCCTCAGCGAAAACATGCACTTCGCGGCGGAACTTGAAAAGGGCGTGGTCTTCATCGGCCCGCCGTCGCCCGCCATCGAGGCGATGGGTGACAAGATCACCTCGAANAAAATCGCCAAGGAAGTAAGCGTTTCCACCGTGCCGGGCTACATGGGCCTGATCGCCGACGCCGAAGAGGCCGTGAAGATCTCGCGCGAGGTCGGCTATCCGGTGATGATCAAGGCCTCTNNCGGCGGCGGCAAGGGCATGCGCATCGCCTGGAACGACGACGAGGCGCGCGAAGGCTTCCAGTCCTCGAAGAACGAGGCGGCGGCGAGCTTCGGCGACGACCGCATCTTCATCGAGAAGTTCGTGACGCAGCCGCGCCACATCGAAATTCAGGTGCTGGCCGACAAGCACGGCAATACCCTTTATCTGAACGAGCGCGAATGCTCGATCCAGCGCCGCAACCAGAAGGTCATCGAAGAGGCGCCCTCGTCCTTCCTGGACGCCGCCACCCGCAAGGCGATGGGCGAACAGGCCTGCGCGCTGGCCCGCGCCGTGGGCTATACCNNAGCGGGCACGGTGGAATTCATCGTCGACGCGCAGCGCAACTTCTACTTCCTGGAGATGAACACCCGCCTGCAGGTGGAACACCCGGTGACCGAGCTGATCACCGGCATCGACATCGTGGAACAGATGATCCGCGTGGCCAATGGCGAGAAGCTGCCGTTCACGCAAGGTGACGTGAAGATCAACGGCTGGGCGATGGAAAGCTGGCTCTATGCCGAAGACCCCTATCGCAAGTTCCTGCCCTCCATCGGCCGNCTGACGCGCTATCGCCCGCCGGTCGAAGGCCCGACGCCGACCGGCGGCATCGTGCGCAACGATACCGGCGTCTACGAGGGCGGCGAGATCAGCATGTACTACGACCCGATGATCGCCAAGCTTTGCACCTGGGGCCCGACCCGCGATGCGGCCATCGAGGAAATGCGCCTGGCGCTGGACACGTTCGAGGTTGAAGGCATCGGCCACAACCTGCCGTTCTGTGCGGCGGTGATGGACCATCCCCGGTTTGAAAGCGGCGACATCTCGACCGCCTTCATCGCCGAGGAATATCCCGACGGCTTCCAGGGCACGACGCTTGCCCCCGACCTGATGCGCCGTGTCGCGGCAGCGGCGGCGGCGATGAACCGCGTGGCCGAAATCCGCCGCACGCGGATTTCCGGCACGATGGACAACCACCGCCGCAAGGTGGGTGACGATTGGGTGGTGGCGCTGAACGGCGATACCTTTGCCGTGAAGATCGCCGCCGATCCGGAAGGCTCCACCGTCACCTTCGAGGACGGTACGGCGCACCGCGTGACCTCGGACTGGACGCCGGGCCTGCACCTGGCTCATGTCATGGTGGACGGCAAGCCCCTGGTCATGAAGGTGGCCAAGATCCCGATGGGCTTCCGCCTGCGCCTGCGCGGCGCCGATCTGAAGTGCCACATCCAGACGCCGCGCCAGGCCGAACTGGCCGCGCTGATGCCGGAAAAGCTGCCGCCCGACACCTCGCGCTTCCTTTTGTGCCCGATGCCGGGCCTGGTGGTGAAGATCGCGGTCGAGGTGGGGCAAGAGGTGCAGGAAGGCCAGGCGCTGGCCACCGTGGAAGCCATGAAGATGGAGAACATCCTCAAGGCCGAACGCACTGCCGTGGTGAAGGCGATCCGCACCGCCGCAGGCCAAAGCCTGAAGGTCGACGATGTGATCATGGAGTTCGAATAAGGTGGCTCGCCCGGCCGCCTTACCGGCCCGAGGGGTTGCGTTCCAGCATCTCCTCGCGGCGCAGCGGGAAGCGGTCGATGGTATGCGTGATCTCGCGCAGGCTCCAGGGCGAGGGCTGGCGGCGTTTCACCTGCCCGTCCTTGTCCAGCAGCACCAGCGAAAAGCCTCGAGGCCGCAGCCGGTGCCGGGCATCGGACATCGCCGCGGGGTCGGTGTCGGTGATCACCACCACGTCGCGTTCCTCCAGATCGGCCAGCCCCGCGTCAAGGATGGCCATCTGGCGGATGAACTGCGGATCGTCCGGCCGGTCGGCAAAGACCACGACGGGGCGGCGTTGCCACAGGAAATCGGCCAGCACCACCTCGCTGGCCGGAACCGGACCGACGGCGGGCAACTCTTCGGCCAGAACGGCCAGCGGCAGGAAAGCCGCAAGGACAAGGACATGAAGCGGTTTCATCGGGACTCCCTGCCCTTGATATAGGCGGGACGCCCCGGAAACCAAGCGGAACCGCCGGGAGGCCCAGCCCGGCCGCGAAGGACGAGAGCGATGCGTGAAGATCTGGACAGCTGGCGCAAACTGGCGGCCAAGGAGCTGAAGGGGGCCGACCCCGACAGCCTGACCTGGGACACGCTGGAAGGCATTCCGGTGAAGCCGCTTTACACCTCGGCCGATCTGGACGGGCTGAACCACTTGGGAACGGTGCCGGGGCTTGCNCCCTTCACCCGCGGCGTGCGCGCCACGATGTATGCCAGTGGNCCCTGGACCATCCGCCAATACGCGGGCTTCTCGACCGCCGAGGAATCCAACGCCTTCTACCGCAAGGCCCTGGCCGCCGGGCAGCAGGGTGTCTCGGTCGCCTTCGACCTGGCCACCCACCGCGGCTATGACAGCGACCATCCGCGCGTGGTGGGCGATGTCGGCAAGGCGGGCGTCGCCATCGACTCGGTCGAGGACATGAAGGTGCTGTTCGACGGCATCCCGCTGGAAAAGGTCAGCGTTTCCATGACCATGAACGGCGCGGTCATCCCGATCCTCGCCAATTTCATTGTCACCGGCGAGGAACAGGGCGTGCCGCGGGCCGAGTTGTCGGGGACCATCCAGAACGACATCCTGAAAGAGTTCATGGTCCGCAACACCTATATCTATCCGCCCGAGCCTTCGATGCGGATCATTGCGGACATCATCGAATACACCTCGAAAGAGATGCCCAAGTTCAACTCGATCTCGATCTCCGGCTATCACATGCAGGAGGCGGGGGCGAACCTGGTGCAGGAGCTGGCCTTCACCCTGGCCGACGGGCGCGAATATGTCCGCGCGGCGCTGGCGCGTGGCATGAACGTGGACGATTTCGCCGGGCGGCTGTCGTTCTTCTTTGCCATCGGCATGAACTTCTTCATGGAGGCGGCCAAGCTGCGGGCGGCGCGGCTGTTGTGGCACCGCATCATGTCGGAGTTCGCGCCCAAGAAGCCCGGCAGCCTGATGCTGCGCACCCATTGCCAGACTTCGGGCGTGTCGTTGCAGGAACAGGACCCCTACAACAACGTCATCCGCACGGCCTATGAGGCGATGGCGGCGGCGCTTGGCGGCACCCAGTCGCTGCACACCAACGCGCTGGACGAGGCGATTGCGCTGCCCACCGAATTCTCGGCCCGCATCGCTCGGAACACCCAGCTGATCCTGCAGGAAGAGACCGGCATCACCCATGTCGTCGACCCGCTGGCGGGCAGCTACTACGTCGAAAGCCTGACGGCGGAACTGGCCGAAAAGGCCTGGGCGCTGATCGAGGAAGTCGAGGCGATGGGCGGCATGACCAAGGCCGTTGCGACCGGCATGCCGAAGCTCAGGATCGAGGAAAGCGCCGCCCGCCTACAGGCGATGATCGACCGGGGCGAGGAGGTGATCGTCGGGGTGAACAAGTACCGGCTGGCCAAGCAGGACCCGATCGACATTCTGGATATCGACAACATGAAGGTCCGCGAGGCGCAGATCGCCCGGCTGACCGCCACCCGCGGCGCGCGGGACGAGGCGGCGGCGCAAGCGGCGCTGGCCGAGGTCGAGCGGCGGGCGCGCGAGGGGGCAACNCTGCTGGAAGCGGCGGTCGCGGCGGCGCGGGCGCGGGCGAGCGTGGGAGAGATCAGCATGGCGATGGAAAAGGTCTTCGGGCGCCACCGCGCCGAGATCAAGACGCTGGCCGGGGTCTATGGCTCGGCCTACGAGGGCGACGAGGGCTTTGCCCAGATCCAGAAGGACGTGGAGGCCTTTGCCGAACAGGAAGGCCGCCGNCCGCGCATGCTGGTGGTCAAGATGGGCCAGGACGGCCACGACCGCGGCGCCAAGGTCATCGCCACGGCCTTTGCCGACATCGGTTTCGACGTGGATGTGGGGCCCTTGTTCCAGACGCCCGAGGAAGCCGCGCAGGATGCGGTGGACAATGACGTCCACATCGTCGGCATCTCGAGCCAGGCGGCGGGCCACAAGACGCTGGCGCCGAAGCTGATCGAGGCGCTGGCCGAGAAGGGAGCCGGNGACATCATCGTGATCTGTGGGGGCGTGATCCCGCAGCAGGATTACGAGTTCCTGAAGGCCGCCGGGGTGAAGGCGATCTTCGGGCCGGGGACCAACATCCCGGCGGCGGCGAAGGAGATCCTCGGCCTGATCCGGTCGGCGCGGGGGTAAGGCGTCCGAGGGGCGTCCGATCTCGGACGCCCTTTTGACCCAAAGAAGACATCGTGTTGCCGGGCGGTCTTCAGGATACGTCAAGGTCTGTCCGAGGCCGCGGCGGCGCGATCCGCAAATTCCTTCGAAGGAATTTGCAGGTTTCTTCGAAGAAACTTGCCCTACAGGTCGGTCTGCGGCGCAAGGGCAGGTTTTCCAGCTGAACCGGCGGCGCGTCGGGCTTGCGGCGGATCAGGATGTCGCCGTTGGGCAGGCGTTCCGGCGGGTCGTAATAGCCGAAATCGTCCACCATGGACGACAGGGCGCTGATCCAGGGCTGCGCCTGATCCAGCGCCGAGCCCATCTTTGCGCCCAGATCATCCAGCCCCTTCTGCATGTCCTGCATCTGCGGCTGAACCTCGGTCATCAACCCGCGCAGGAACAACTCGGCCCCCTGTTGCAGCAGGCTCATGCCCTCATCCATCTCGGACGAGGGCGCCTCCTGGGTAAGCAGGGCCAGGGGCATCAGGGCGACGGGCAGGGCAAGGACGAGGCGGCGCATGAGCCAGATATAGGCGCCAAGGGCCCGTCCTCAAAGAGCGATGTCCAGAGACACCGGGAAGTGATCGGAGGCCGTGAGCAAAGCCTCGCGCAGCTCGGGCACGGCGGCGATGCGGGGATCGTTGTTCGGATGCCAGATGCGCCAGACCGGCGGCGGGTCAAGCGCGGCCAGCCGCGGCGAGACCATGATGAAATCCAGAAGCGCCTCGAAATAGCATTTCTGCGGCGCATGCCAGAACCGCGCCGAGGTCGGACCGGCGCCCATGCGCGGCCCGAAACCAAGTACGGCATTCGGGTCGTAAAGATGGCTGTCAGGCGTGCCGTCCACGCCCAGAACCACCTCGATTCCGGAATGGCCGAACAGCCGTTCAAAGCGGTCAATCCCGGGGCCGTCGTTGAAATCGCCCATCACGATCAGGTCGTCGCTGGCGAGATGCGCCTCGACCCGCTGGCGCAGCCAAAGGCACTGCGCCAGCTGCTTGCGGCGGTTCTCGATCGAGATGCGCAGGAACTCTTCGCGGCCGGAAAAGCCGTAAGGGTTCTTCGACTTGGCATGCACCCCGATCAGCCGGAAGGTGCGTCCCTCCGCCGTGGTGACGGCCAGTTCCAGCGGCGGCTTGGAAAAGCGGATGGTTTCGAAGGTGCCGTCCTGGTCCAGATCATAGCGGAAGGACGAATCGAAGCGCGGGGCGAATTCGCTGCCTTTCTTGCCGGTGGGCTCGCCCTGCGGGTCGTGGCGCGGGCTCAGTCGGTCGGGGTCGTAGAGGAAAGCGATTTCCTGTTCGGTTTCCGNAGGAAAGCCGATCAGGGCGCGGCGGGCGCGCAGGCCGATCTGGCGGGCAAAGGTTTCCAGCGCCGTCACGGTAGAGCGGCGGCCGTTGGTGTCGGGCGCCTCGATCACCATGACACCATCGGCGTCAAGCGCCGTGAAGACGATGCCAAGCGCGGCCAGCTGGTCGGCGCGGCTGGTCTTGTAGCGGGCCGAGGGTTCGCTGTCGGCCAGCATATGGCCCTGGTCGTCGAACAGGGTGTTGAACCATTCGACGTTGAAGGTGGCGATGCGCAGGGGCGCGGCCATGATCGCTCAGGCACAACATGCGGGGGAGCGTTCGGCCTCGATCTCTTCCCAGGCGCGGTTGATGGCGACCATGCGCGCCTCGGCCAGTTTGGCCGCCTCGGGCGGCAGGCCGCGGGCGATCAGGGCATCGGGGTGGTTCTCGCGCACGGCGCGTTTCCAGGTGGCGCGGATCTCGTCCAGGCTTGCCTCGGGCGCCACGCCCAGCACATCATAGGGGTCGCGCGGCACGCCTTCGACACAGCGTGCCCGGACGGCGCGGAAGGCGCGGTCCGACATGCCGAATTCGCGCGACACCTGTTCCAGGAAGGCATCCTCGGCGTCGTTGTAATGGCCATCGGCAACGGCCACGCGAAACAGGCCCTCCATCAGGTCGGGCAACAGGTCTTCATGGCCGTTCTGGAAGAGCCGACCGATCTTGCGAGCATAATACTCGAACCCCGCCACGTCCTGTCGGGCCAGGTTGTAGACGCGGGCGGCGTTGGCCTCTTCCTCGGGCGGGATGGTGAAGATGCGGCGGAAGCAGGCGACCTCGTCGCGCGTGACCTCGCCATCGACCTTGGCGAGCTTGGCGCCAAGCGCGATGACGGCGATGGTGAAACCGACCGACAGTTCGGGATCGCCGCGCAGCCGGTCGAAGACGACCGACAGCGGTTCGCCCTGGGCAAGGGCGGCAAGGGCGGCAGAGATGCGGGACCAGATCGACATGGGGCCAGCCTACGATGCGGCGCGGCGCTTGTCAGTCCAGGAATTTCTGCATCAGCACAAGATNCAGCCAGCGTCCGAACTTGAAGCCGGATTCCGGCACGGTGGCGATGCTGCGGTAGCCGAGGGCCGCGTGAAAGGCGATGCCGGCAGCGTTTTCGCCGCTGACGCAAGCGATCATCGAATGGGTGCCGCGGGCAAGGGCATGGGCCTCGATCGCCTGCATCAGGGCACGGCCAAGGCCCTGGCCGCGGGCCAGCGGTTCAAGGTGGATGGAATGTTCCATGCAGCGGGCATAGCCGTCGCCGCCGCGGAACTGGGCATAGGTGGCGGTTACCACCCGGTCCTGGTGTTCGGCGACCAGGAAGGTGAAGCCGTCGCGGAAGCGGGCGGCAATGGTCTCCTCGATGTCGGCGAGGGTCTTTTGCTTCGATGTGAAGGTGACGGTGGTGTCGCGGATCAGCCCGTTCCACAGCGCGGCGACGGCCTCGGTATCGGCGGCGGTGGCGAGGCGGATCATGTCAGTGTCCTTGCGCGGCGGGGCCGGTGAATTCGGCGCGCATCGCCTTGGCCGGGCCTTGGGTGATGATCAGGCGAGGGTCGGCGATCACGGCGGAAAGGGCCTTCGNCAGGGCCTCGGCCTGGGGGTGGATCAGTTCGAACCGCGAGAGGCGCAGGCCGGAATCGGGCAGGTCGTCGGGCGGGCGTCGGCCGTGCCAGTGCAGGAAAGCCGGAAAGCCGCCGTCGAAGGGCAGGCAGCCGTCTGCCGGGACCGTGTAATCCCAAAGATAGGCGCCGCGGGTCATTTCCACCGGCTGGCCAAGGCCGGGCGGGCAGAGGGACAGCGTGGCAGGCAGGTCGTCGGCCTGCGCCACCCAGTTGGTCAGGCGGGGCGGGCCGCTGAAATGGTCAAGGTCGAACCAGCGCGGGCGGCCGGGGTCCGGCGCGGCAGGGTCGATGGCGATGACCTCAAGGTACAGGTCACCCAGGCCCAGAAGGCGGTTGTGGGTGGACATGAGCGCATGCTTGCCGCCGCCCGCCAGCGTCACACCAAGCGCGGCTTCGACATGGGCCACGCCTTCCTCCAGCGTGGTAGCCGAGACCACGATGTGGTCGATCCCCGTCACGCCAGCACCTCGTTGGCGCCGATGACGGCGGGTTCGGCCTTCAGCGCGAGGGCGAGCGACTTGAAGCGGGCGGCGGCGACCTCGCCAAAAAGGCCGCGACCGCGGTCGCTGAGGGCCAGTTCGATGACGCGCTTTTTCGGGCGCCAGGACAGGGTGGCGGCTTCGGCCGGGTCGCCGATGGAAAACATGGCGCCAAAGCGCATGGCCTTGCCCAGCACTTCGGCCTGGGCCATTTCGTCCTCGGTCAAAAGGCGGAACAGCGGTTCCAGGCGCGAGCNCACGCGGCTGTTCTTGTAGCGGTGCAGCAGCGAGAGCCCCAGGAAGACCCGGCNCGGATGGTCCAGCCCGCCCAGGTTGGCGCGGGTGGCGTTGTCGAAGCAGACCTCGGCGCGGTAGTCGGGGTGGGCGCGCCAGGTGGTGTCGTGCAACAGGCAGGCGGCTTTCACCAGCCGCATGCGGTCCTCGGGCCAGTCGCGGAAAAGCGGCGTGAGAAAGTCGAAGAGCTTGCGGCCAAAGCCGGGCATGCGGGCCGAGGTCAGTTCGGCCATGCGCGCGGCTTCGATCAGCGGGTCGCGCTGGCGCAGGCGGTCGGGCATCTGTTCGTAGAGAAGCCCCTCGCGGATGCCATAGGCGGAAACGTCGATTTCCGAGGGCTTCAGCATCTTGACCAGTTCGCGCAGAACCTCGCAGGCGAGCGGCACCAGGTCCATGCGGTCGGCCGAGGTGCCGGTNNGCGCGCGCAGCAGCGCCAGGTCGGAAGCGGCGATCCAGTCCAGCGTGTCCAGAAGCGAGCGCGGCGTCATGCGGTATTCGTGCAGCACCGTCAGCGGGTAGTTGCGCCGTTCCATGTCGAGCCGGGCGATGACGCGCCACGAGCCGCCGACAAGGTAGATGCGCTCGCCCTCGGACCGGATGGCAGCCTGGGCCTCCTTCAGGATGCGGTCGATGTGCAGGCGGCGCTTGTCGGGGTGGGCGCNGGCCTGTTGCAGGCGGAAGGGGCCGAGCGGTGTCGAGATGCGCCANNCCACCTTGCCGTCGCCGATGCGGGCCAGTTCCATCGAGTTGCCGCCGATGTCGCAGACCACGCCCTTGGCATCGGGCCAGCCCAGAAGCACACCCTGCGCCGACAGCCGCGCCTCTTCGTCGCCGTCGATGACCCAGAGCTTCAGCCCGGTTTCCCGCAGCACCTCGGCCTGGAACTCGGGGCCGTCGACCGCCTCGCGCGTGGCGGCGGTGGCGACGACGGTCAGGGGCGAGATGCCCATGCCTTCGGCCAGAAGCGCAAAGCGTTTCAGCGCGGCGAGCGCCCGGACGCGGCCTTCGGGGTTGAGNNTACCGGTCTCGGCCAGGTTCTTGCCAAGGCCCGCCATGATCTTTTCGTTGTAGAAATAGGCGGGGCTGCGCGCCGCGCCGTCGAAGACCACCATGCGGATGGAATTCGAGCCGACGTCCACCACGCCGACGCGGCTGAGGGCGCGGGCCGAGGGGTCGTCAAACAGCGGTCGACCGAAGGGGCCGTGATCCTCGTCACGGTGCGAAGATTCGGCAGGCATGGCAGCGTCCCCCGGTCTGTCTGGCCGTCGCGCGCGACCATGCACCGGCCTCGCCCCAAGGTCAACATTCGCCTGCAAGGTAACGATTTTTCTGCGAAAATCGAAGCCGCCCGATTTCCGGCGCTTGCGCCCCGCAGCCGCGGCGGGTGCGGGGCGCCGATCCTTCGCAGAAGGATCGTCTTCAGGCCGCCTGGCCTTCGTCGCGCAGCGTGGCAAGCTTCTGCACGTCCTTGGCCCCGGCCGAACCGCGGCCCGAGAGCGAAGGGTTTTCCATGAAGAAGCGGTGGCAGTTGAAGAGTGTCTGGCCCGGCGCGGCCGGGTAGCGGTGGTAGCGACCGGTCGCATCCAGCACCCAGCTTTGCGCCTCGTCCGCCAGGTTCGCCGCCATGATCTGGCCCATGATCTGGTTCTTCACCGTGGGGTTCAGCGTTTCCACCAGCGTCTCGACCCGGCGCGTCAGGTTGCGGCTCATCCAGTCGGCCGAAGACAGGAAGACCCGCGCCTTCTGCGAGGGCAAACCGCCACCGTTGCCGAAACAGACGATGCGGCTGTGTTCCAGGAAGCGACCGACGATGGACTTCACGCGGATGTTCTCGGACAGGCCCTTCACACCGGGGCGCAGCCCGCAGATGCCGCGCACCACCATGTTGATCTTCACCCCGGCGTTGGACGCGGCATAAAGCGCGTCGATCACGTCGGGTTCGATCACCGAGTTCATCTTGGCCCAGATTTCCGCCGGGCGCCCGGCGCGGGCATGGTCGGCCTCGGCGCAGATCATCTCCAGCAGACGGGGCTTCAGCGTCACCGGGGCGATGGCCAGGTTTTCCAATCCCTGCGGCTGCACATAGCCCGACAGGTAGTTGAAGACCTTGGTGGCATCGCGGCCAAGGGCGGTGTCACAGGTGAAGAAGGACAGGTCGGTGTAGATGCGCGCGGTGATCGGGTGATAGTTGCCGGTGCCGTAATGGGTATAGGTCACCAGGTTTTCGCCCTCGCGCCGCACCACGGTGCTGATCTTGGCATGGGTCTTGTAGTTCACGAAGCCATAGACGACATGCGCNNTTACCCGTTCCAGTAAGCGGCTTTGGCGGATGTTGGCGGCCTCGTCGAAGCGCGCCTTCAACTCCACCAGTGCCGTCACCGACTTGCTTACCTCGGCCTCGCACAGCGCCGCCACAACCGGGCTGTCCCAGGAGGTGCGATAGAGCGTCTGCTTGATCGCCAGCACATTGGGGTCGCGCGCCGCCTGTTCCAGGAAGCGGATGACCAGATCGAAGGTTTCGTAAGGATGGTGCAGCAGGATGTCCTTCTGCTTGATCGCGGCGAAAAGGTCGCCGTCGTGATCCTGCACCCGTTCCGGCACGCGCGGGGTAAAGGGCGGCCACAGAAGATCGGGGCGCGAGGACAGCACCAATTCCTTCAGATCGGCCACACCCAGAAGGCCGCGCACCTCGACCACCTCGGCCTCGGTGACGGCAAGTTCCTCCATGATCAGCGATTTCAGCTCGGGCGGGGCGCNCGCGGACATCTTCAGCCGGATCACCTCGCCGCGGCGCCGCCGCTTCAGCGCGGTCTCGAATTCGCGCACCAGGTCTTCGGCTTCGTCTTCCACTTCCAGGTCGCTGTCGCGCAGCACGCGGAACAGGCAATGGCCGCGGTCGGTGAAACCGGGGAACAGCATGTCCAGGTGCAGCAGCAGCAACTCTTCCAGCGGCAGGAAGCGGTTTTCACCCTCGCGCCCCGGCAGGGNCACGAAGCGGGCGATCTGCTGGGNGATCGGCAGCAGCGCCTGCAGGGCGCGGTGGTCCGACACGCGTTCCAGTTCCAGCGCCAAGGTGAAGCCGGTGTTGGGGATGAAGGGGAACGGGTGCGCCGGGTCGATGGCCAAAGGCGACAGCACCGGGAAGACCTTGTCCAGGAAGTGCTTTTCCAGGTGTTTCAGGTCGCGCGAGGTCAGTTTGGACCGGGTCAGCAGTGTGATGCCCTCGGCCTCCATTTCCTTCTTCAGCTTGTTGAAAGTCGTCTGCTGCACCTGCATCAGGCGGCGCGCATCCTCGTTGATCAGGCGCAGCTGTTCGGCAGGGGTGCGGCCATCTTCGGAAGGCGNTGGTGGTGCGGCGCGGACCAGGGCGCGCAGGTTACNCACACGCACCGTGTAGAATTCGTCCAGGTTGGTGGCGCTGATCGACAGGAAGCGCAGCCGCTCCAGCAGCGGCACCGCCGGGTTCGCCGCCTCTTCCAGCACGCGCCAGTTGAAGGCCAGCCAGCTGAGCTCGCGGTTGAAATAGCGCCCCGGCCCGGTGATTTCGGCNNCGCTTAAGGCGATGGGCGCGGGGAAGGGAGCTTTGAGGAAATCGGCCTGGGTCATGGTCACTCACCGCCGGTTGATCCGGCACCTTTGACCCATGGAATCACCCGTCCGACAACTTGTCCAGCACATCTGCCGCGAGTTTCTGGTTGATGGCGCGGCGTTCGGCCAGCGACCGCGCGTCAAGCGCCGCAACCAGCGCGCGCGCGCCGATGCTGCGGTCCATGCGGGCCACCAGCCAGGGGATCAGCGCGGGCGGCACCGCCAGCTGGCGGTCGGAAAACAGCTTGATCAGCACGGCGGACAGAAGCGCGTCGTCGGGCAGGGCCAGCAGCGCCACCGGCGCGGCGGTCAGGCGGCTGTGCAGGTCGGGCAGGGCAAGGCCCCAGTCGCGCACCGGGGTGCGGGCGGTCAGCAAGAGTCACCCTGCGGGCAGACCAGGTTGTGCAGGTGGAACAGCGCCACCTCGGCCTGTTGGTTGCACCACCGCCTCGGCATGCTCCACCACGACGCGGCCGCCCGCGGCCAGGGCGTGAAGGTCGGCCGAGGTCAGATCATCCGCCAGAACGACCGGGGCAGCGGTCTCGGCCGCCCACATGCGCGCAAGGTGGGTCTTGCCGGCGGCGGCCGACCAGCATCAGCTTGCCGCCCGGCCAGTCGCCGCCATCCAGCGTGGCCAGCGCCAGGGCATTGGCGGGCGAGACGAAGAAATCCTCGCGGCGGAAGGTCTCGCGCGCGGGCAGGTCGAAGGCAAGCTGGCGGATCACGGCTCGGGCGTCCGCTCCGGCGCGGGATGGGGTTCGATGCCGCGGTACAGCTGGCTTTTCTGGTACTGGGCGATGCCAAAGCGGGCAAAGACCCCCAGGGCGGCCGCCACCGGCACCGCCACCAGCATGCCGACGAAGCCGAAGACTGCGCCAAAGGCCGACAGCGCGAACAGCAGCCAGACCGGATGCAGGCCGACCGACTTGCCCACCAGGCGGGGCGTCAGGATGTTGCCTTCCAGGAACTGGTAAGCGGCAAAGATGGCGGCCACGGTGGCGATGGACACCCAGTCGCCCCAGAACTGGAACAGCGCCAGGCCGATGGCCAGCGCCCCGCCGACCAGCGAGCCGACATAGGGGATGAAGGTGATCGCCCCGGCGATGGCGCCGACCACCAGGCCGAATTGCAGCCCGGCGATCATCAGCGCCACCGAATAGAAGGTGCCAAGGATCAGGCAGACCGAGACCTGGCCGCGCACGAAGCCCGCCAGAACCGCGTCGATCTCGCGCGCCAGCTGGCGTACGGTGTCGGCATGGTCGCGCGGGATCAGCGCGTCGATCTTGGCGACCATGCGGTCCCAGTCCAGAAGCATGTAGAAGGCCACCACCGGCACCACCACCAGGAAGACCACGGCGCCGACGACGGTCAGCGCCGAGGAAATCAGGCCGTTGGCCAGCTGGCCGCCCTGCGCCTGGATCGCCTGGGCGATCTGCGCCAGCGTCTGGCGCGCGGTCGAGGTGCTGTCCTGCAGCTCGGNGAAGCGGGTGACAAGGAAGGTCTGGAACTGCGTCACCAGTTCGGGCACCGCGTCGATCAGCGCCGCCAGCTGGTGGATCAGCGTGGGGATCACCGACAGCACCAGCGCCGCAAAGACCAGGGCCGCCACCACGGTAATCAGCGCGGTGGCCGCCGTCCGGCTCATCTNTACGCGTTGCAGGCGGTCGGCGATCGGGTCCAGGAAATAGGCGATGGCGCCACCCACCAGGAAGGGCAGGATGATGTTGCCCAGGAACCAGAGCACGACGAAGAACACCAGGGCGGCGATGCCCCAGTACTTCAGTTGGTCCTTCACGGGCAGGGCCATGCGGCATCTCCAGCGTTTGGCGCAGCATATCGCCCTTCCACCGCCCCAAGGCAAGGGCGGCGACCGGGGCTGGGCCGCGATGATCCGCTGTCAGCGGCTGCTTAGCGGCGCCGGATAAGCCTGCCGGCAATGGACCGCCACGGCGCCGCGGGGCAGGGCAGGGCCATCCGGGGCACGGTGCCCTGGCATGTGAAAGGCAAGACCATGACCCGTATCCTGACCCTCTCCTTCCTTCTGGCCGCCGCGCCGCTGGCGGCGCTGGCCGCGCCCGCCGTGGGCGACATGGTGGGCACCAACCCCGAGGCCGCCACCGCCGCGCTGGCCGAAAAGGGCTGCAAGGTCACCGACTTCGAGGCCGAGGACGGCAAGATCGAAGCCAAATGCACCGACGAGGTAAGCAAGCTGATGGAAGTCTACATCGACCCGGCGACCGGCGCCGTGACCGACGTGAAGTCGGGGGATTGAGCCATGGCCGCCCCTCTTCGGTTGCGTGCGGAACCGGCCCCGACGCTGTGGGACCCGGTGGTGCGGATCACTCATTGGGTCATTGCCCTTGTGGTGCTTCTCAACGCGATCCTGACCGAAGGGGGCGGCACGCTGCATGTCGCCCTCGGCTGGGCCGGCATGGCGATGCTGGCCCTGCGCCTGGTCTGGGGGCTGGTCGGCACGCCGGCCGCGCGGTTCCGCGCCTTNCCGCCCGCGCCGCTGGCGGCGCTCCGCCACCTGGGCGCCCTTGTCCGCGGGCGCGTGCCAGAGTACCCCTCGCACAACCCCGCNGGCGCGATGATGGCCTATGCCCTTTGGGCGCTTTTGGCGGTGGTGATGGGCACCGGGCTGTACATGACCGGCGGCGCCACGCCGATGCAGGTGGCCGCCGATCAGGCGGCGGTGGACAAAGGCGACTGGTCGGCGCTGGTAAAGACCGAAGACAGCCCGGATGAGGGCGGCAGCGGGAAGAAGGCGGCGGAAGAGGTGCATGACGTGGCGGCGAACCTGATCCTGGTGCTGGTGCTGCTGCATGTGGTAAGCGTCGCCGTGGAATCGCGCGCGATGGGCCGCAGCCTGGTGGCGCCGATGCTGCTTGGCCGCAAGACGGCCGAAGCAAAGGCAAAGGGACGCGGCCGTTGAAACCCACCCCGAACCTGCGATGGGCGCGGCGGCGGGAAACCGGCGCGCTTGCCGTCTTCGTGGCGCTGCAATCGCTGGCCGCGGTCTTCTACATCGGCGACGTCTTCAGCGACATCGCCGAGAATGCCGACAACCTGCATGTCTGGTTCGAGGGCACGGTGACCCTGTCGCTGGTCGCGGGCATCCTGTTCGGCATCGTCGCGCTGCGCCGCACCTTCGCGCTGATCGAACATCAGGACCGCGCGCTGGAGGTGGCCCGCGGCGCATTGGCCGATGTCGTCTCGGTCCAGTTCAAGGCCTGGGGCCTGACCCCGGCCGAGGCCGATGTCGGCCTTCTGGCGCTGAAAGGGCTGGACGTGGCCGAGATCGCCACCCTGCGCGGCGCGGCGCAGGGCACGGTGCGCGCGCAGCTGACGCGCATCTATGCCAAGGTAAGCGTATCCGGCCGCGCCCAGTTCGCCGCGCATTTCGTCGAAGACCTGATGGGCGAGGGCCTTCCCGAACGCGCCGCCTGACCCCCGGGCGCCACGATTTCCGGATCGGAAATCGTGCACGGAAACCGTTCCGGTTTCCGTGTCCGGCGATGGAAACCGGGGTGCCGCCAGATGTTCTGCCGATGTTCGCACAAGTTCTTAAAAAGTTCTTTACAGGCGTCGCGGGATATGAGAACAAAAGGGCAACGCAAGAACAGGAGGTTCCGATGATGAAAGAAATCGCCGACACCCTCGCCCGGTCCCGCGCCACGGTGCTGGAAGACCTCGCCGGCCTCGTGGCCCTGTTCGTGATGCTTTACGGCGCCCTCAGCCTGACCGGCGCCGCCTGAGTTCTGCCTGCGGTCTTTTGCGCCGGATCATCCTTCCCCGGATGCCTGTCCCTGGGTCTGCCTCGACCCGCCCCGGCCAAGACACGCCACTGACCGCCGCCACCGATGGGTGCGCGGCGGTTTTTCCTGGGGCAGGGCGGTCAGGCCGAGGCGGCGGTTTCGGCCGCGGCCATCGCCTCGGTCACCGCCTCCAGCGCCAGAAGGATCGAGGCGTGGCGGTTCTTGTAGTCACGGGCGGGCAGCAGCACCTCGTAGCCGTCGAAGGGCGCCGCAGGCACCGGCCCGCCCTCTTTCAGCATGGCCTTCAGCGCCTCGCGCGCCGCTTCCAGTTCGGCCCGACTGCGGCCGATGACCACGCGCCCCAGCACCGAGGCCGAAGCCTGACCAAGCGCGCAGGCCTTCACGTCCTGCGCGAACTCGGCCACCCGGCCGTCCTGCACCACCACATCGGCGGTGACGGTCGAGCCGCAAAGCGGCGAGCGCTTCTTCGCGCTGCCACCCGGATGAGGCAGGCGGCCCAGATGCGGGATATCTGCCGCCAGTTCCAGGATGCGCCCGGAATAGAGCTTGATGAGGTCGCTGTCGCTCATGGTCAAATCCTTGGCTTCCCCTAGATAGACCCGCACCCATCCCCTGCCAAGGAGCGGACCCATGGCCTTTGACCCGGCAAGCCTAAAGTATGACGACAAGGGCCTGATCCCTGCATCGCGCAGGACGCCGCCACGGGCGAGGTGCTGATGTTCGCCTGGATGAACGCGGCCAGCGTGGCGCAGACGCTGGAGACGGGCCGCGTCACCTACTGGTCCCGCTCGCGTCAGTCCTTCTGGGTCAAGGGCGAAAGCTCGGGCCACCACCAGCGGCTGGTGGAGCTGCGGCTGGACTGCGACCGCGACTGCCTGCTGGCGCTGGTCACGCAGGAAGGACCGGCCTGCCACACCAACCGGCGGTCATGTTTCTACACCGCGCTGCGCGACGGCGCCGAGGTCACGATCATGGACCCGATGGCGGGCTAGTTCAGGTAGAACTCGCCCTTCACGTGGCGCCATTCGCCGGGACTGATCAGCTTGCGATGGGCGAAGCGGACGGAATGCAGCGGCCCTTCAATCTTTTCCTGCCAGAACTCGATGAACTTGAAGAGGCGGGGGTAATCGGGGGCCAGGTCATATTCCTGCCAGATGAAGCTGTTCAGCACATGCCGGTAGTCGGGCATCCGGTAGAACAGTTCCGCCGTGGTCAGCCCATAGCCCTTCAGCATCAGTTCCGTCTCGCTTGCCGCCATCCTTGCCTCCGATGCGTTTCCCCCTGAGGATGATGATGCCAAAGCCGGAATGAATTTCAACGAAAACAGTATGTTGGCACTCGATCCGGGGTGCTGCCAGACGGGCTGGCCGCCCCCGCATTGCACACAACAGGATGGTTGGTGTAGGGTCGCGCGCAAGATATGGGGCGACAAGCCCGGAAGGCAGGATACCGTGTCGGATCGTCCCGAAGACCCTGAAAACGCTGACCAAAAGGCAAGGGCCGAATGGCACGGGCCGCAGATCGACATCGCGCAAGAGATGAAGACGGCCTATCTGGATTACGCGATGAGCGTGATCGTGGCCCGCGCCATCCCCGACCTGCGCGACGGGCTGAAGCCGGTGCATCGGCGCATTCTTTATGCAATGAACGAAGTCGGCAACACGCACGACAAGCCCTACCGCAAGTCCTCGCGTCCCGTGGCCGACACCATGGGCAAGTATCACCCGCATGGCGACTCGGCGATCTACGACGCGCTGGTGCGGATGACGCAGGATTTCTCGATGTCGCTGCCGCTTCTGGACGGGCAGGGCAACTTCGGTTCCATGGACGGCGACCCGCCCGCGGCCTTCCGCTATACCGAGGTGCGGCTGGAAAAGGCGGCGCGCTCGCTGCTGGACGACATCGACAAGGACACCGTCGATTTCCAGGACAACTATGACGGCAAGGACCGCGAACCCACCGTCCTTCCGGCGCGTTACCCCAACATGCTGGTCAACGGCTCGGAAGGCATTGCCGTCGGCATGGCCACCCGCATCCCGCCCCACAACCTGGGCGAGGTGATCGACGGCACGCTGGCGCTGATCGAAAACCCCGACCTGTCGATGGAGCGGCTGATGGAGATCATCCCGGCCCCCGACTTCCCCACGGGCGCCATGATCATGGGCCGGTCGGGCGCGCGGAAAGCCTATTTGGAGGGCCGCGGCTCGGTGATCATCCGCGCCAAGACCCATGTCGAGGAAATCCGCAAGGACCGTTATGCCATCATCGTGGACGAGATCCCGTTCCAGGTGAACAAGGCCGCGATGATCGAGAAGATCGCCGAAGCCGTGCGCGACAAGCGGCTGGAGGGCGTGGCCGGGGTGGCGGATGAATCCGACCGCGTCGGCGTGCGCGTGGTGATCGAACTGAAGCGCGACGCCACGCCCGATGTGGTGCTGAACCAGCTGTATCGCTTCTCGCCGATGCAGACGAGCTTCGGCTGCAACATGCTGGCCCTGAACGGCGGGCGGCCTGAGACGCTCACCTTGCGCGATTTCCTCACGCATTTCATCACCTTCCGCGAGGAAGTTGTTGCGCGGCGCACGGCTTATGAACTGCGCAAGGCGCGCGAGCGCAGCCATATCCTCTGCGGCCTGGCAGTGGCGGTCTCGAACGTGGACGAGGTGGTGGCGACCATCCGCTCCTCCGCCGATCCGTCCGAGGCGCGCGACCGGCTGATGACGCGGCGTTGGCCCGCGCATGACATCGCCGATTACATCCGCCTGATCGACGACCCGACCCACAAGATGAACGAGGACGGCACCTACAACCTGTCCGAAACCCAGGCCCGCGCCATCCTGGACCTGCGCCTGCAGCGTCTGACCGCGATGGGCGTGAAGGAAATCACCGACGAACTTGCGGAACTGGCGGCGAAGATCAAGGATTACCTCGACATCCTGTCCTCGCGCGACCGCATCATGGCGATCATCTCGGACGAGTTGACCGAGGTGAAGACGCAATTCGCCGTGCCGCGCCGCACCCAGATTGCCGAATGGGAAGGCGATCTGGACGACGAGGACCTGATCGAACGCGAAGACATGGTCGTCACCATCACCTCGGGCGGTTACATCAAGCGCACGCCGCTGGTGGAGTTCCGGTCGCAGAACCGCGGCGGCAAGGGCCTGTCGGCGATGGAGACCAAGGAAGACGATGTCGTCACCACGCTGTTCGTGGCGAACACGCATACCGTGCTTCTGTTCTTCACCACCGACGGCATGGCCTATCAGCTGAAATGCTGGCGTCTGCCGCTGGCAGGGCGCACCGCCAAGGGCAAGGCCATCGTCAACATCCTGCCCATCCAGAACGGCATTTCCATCGCCGCGCTGATGCCCATAGACGTGCCGGAACTGGAATGGGACGGGCTGCAGGTGTTCTTCGCCACCTCGGACGGCGACGTGCGCCGCAACGCGCTGAGCGACTTCACCAACATCAAGCGCAACGGCAAGATCGCCATGAACCTGCCCGAGGGCACCAGCCTGGTGAACGCCCGCATCTGCGACGAGAATGACGATATCATGCTCGTCACCTCGCTTGGCCGGGCGATCCGCTTCCCGACGACCGAGGTCCGCGTCTTCAAGGGCCGCGATTCCACCGGCGTGCGCGGCATCAAGCTGGCCGAGGGCGACCGCGTGGTGTCGATGGCCGTGATCCGCCACTTCGACGCGACGCCGGAAGAGCGCGTGGCCTATCTGAAACAGCGCCGCTTGATGGTAAGCGTCACCGAGGACGAGGCCGACGACGAGGACGAGGTGGCCGTGGAAGGCCAGCTTTCGCCCGAACGCTATGCCGAGATGTCGGCCGCGGAAGACCTGATCCTGACCGTCACCCGGGGCGGGTCCGGCAAGCTCAGTTCCAGCCACGACTACCCGGTGCGCGGCCGCGGCGGCATTGGCGTCAAGGCCATCTCGCCCGGCCCGCGCGGCGGCATCGTGGTGGCCAGCTTCCCGGTGGACCTGTCCGACCAGATCATGCTGGCCACCTCTGCTTACCAGTCCATCCGCGTGCCGGTGGACCAGATTTCGTTCCGCTCGCGGTCCGCGGGCGGGGTGCGCGTGTTCAACGTGGGCGAGGGCGAGGACGTGGTCTCGGTCGCCCGCGTGGCCGAACAGGCGGATGAGTGACCTTGCCGCCCGCCTGGCCGCGCTGTCGGCGGCGGGCGGCACCATCACCTACGGCGCCCTGGCCCGCGATCTGGGCTGGCGGATGGCTGACCTGACCGCCGCCCTGGAACGGCTGATGGCAGAAGACACCGCCGCTTACCGCCCGCTGCGGGCCGCCGTGCTGCGGGGGCGGCTGTCGGGCGACCTGCTTAAGCGGGGGTTCTTCGACAAGGCGGCGGCGCTTGGCCACGATGTTTCGGACCCCGAGGCCTTTGTCGCCCGTCACCGCGCCGCCCTGCGTGGCGCCTGACTGTGCATTCATGCGCAGACTGCGCGCGAACCTGTGGAATTTGCAGAGAGGAGAAAACCTGTATCCTCAATGCAGCTTCGGCACGGGCCGAGGACGAAACCGAACAGGATCCTTCACGATGGACTCTCTCAAATCCTTTGCCCCCTTGCCGCGCGCGTGCTGATCGGGGTGCTTTTCCTTCTGTCCGGCCTGGGCAAGCTTGGCGATGTCGCAGGCTTTTCGGGCTATCTCGCCTCGGGCGGCCTTCCCGCCTTCCTGGCCTGGCCCGCGATCCTGTTCGAGATCGTGGTGGGCGCCGCGCTGATCATCGGCTTCCAGACCCGCCTGGCGGCGCTGGCTGCGGCGGCCTTCTGCGTGGTGGCCGCGCTTATGTACCATTCCAACTTCGGCGACCCGATGCAGATCGCCATGTTCTTCAAGAACATCGCCATCACCGGCGGTCTGCTGCTGCTGGCCTCGACCGGCGCTGGCAAACTCGCCGTGGACAAGGCGTAAGCCTCAGGGCGCCAGCCGGACCTATGGGCTTTGGGCGGGCCGGTGTTCCGGCCCGCTTTTCATTTGACCCGAATGCGCCTAAATGCCGCCCATGACCGAGACACTCCACATCATCGGCGGCGGCATGGCCGGGTCCGAAGCCGCCTGGCAGGCGGCACAGCGCGGCGTGCGCGTGGTGATCCACGAGATGCGGCCAAGGGTCGGCACCTTTGCCCACCGCACCGGCATGCTGGCCGAGATGGTCTGCTCCAACTCCTTCCGCTCGGACGACCACGAACGCAACGCCGTGGGCCTGTTGCACTGGGAGATGCGGGCGGCGGGTGGGCTGATCATGGAAATGGCCGAGACGCACCGCCTGCCNACTGGCGGCGCGCTGGCCGTTGACCGCGATCCCTTTGCCGAGGGCGTGACGGCGCGACTGCGGTCTCACCCGCTGATTTCCGTTTCGGAAGAAGAGATTACCGCGCTACCCTCAGAGGGCAGGTGGATCATCGCGACCGGNCCCCTGACATCTGGCGCGCTGGCCGAAAGCATCCGCGCCGCCACCGGGGCGGAGAGCCTGGCCTTCTTCGACGCCATCGCCCCCATCGTCTATGCGGAAAGCGTGGACATGTCGGTGGCCTGGATGCAGTCGCGCTATGACAAGGGCGAGACCATCGAGGAACAGACCGCCTACATGAACTGCCCGATGACGAAGGACCAGTACGAGGCCTTCATCGACGCGGTTCTGGCGGCGGACAAGACTGAATTCCACGAGGGCGAAACGGCGGGCTATTTCGACGGCTGCCTGCCCATCGAGGTGATGGCCGAACGCGGGCGCGAGACGCTGCGTTTCGGCCCGATGAAGCCGGTGGGCCTGACCAACCCGCACAATCCGCAAAAGCCCTATGCCGTGGTGCAATTGCGCCGCGACAACAAGCTGGGCACGCTGTACAACATCGTGGGCTTCCAGACCAAGATGAAGTACGGTGCGCAAGTAGATGTTTTCCGCAAGATNTCGGGGCTGGAGGATGCCTCGTTCGCGCGGCTTGGCGGCATCCATCGCAACACCTTCATCAACTCGCCGACGCTCCTGGATGCGCAGATGCGGCTGAAGTCGCGGCCCGGTATCCGCTTTGCCGGGCAGATCACCGGGGTCGAAGGCTATGTCGAAAGCGCCGCCATGGGCCTGCTGGCAGGCCGCATGGCCGCGGCGGAAATCCTGGGGCAAGACCTGCCGCCGCCGCCACCCGAGACGGCGATGGGCGCGCTGATCACCCATATCACCGGCGGGGCCGAGGCGAAGACCTTCCAGCCGATGAACGTGAACTTCGGCCTCTTCCCCCATCGACGCGAAGGGGGACGCAAGGGCCGGAAAGACCGCTACAAGGCCTATACCGACCGCGCGAAAGAGGCGTTTTCGGCATGGCTGGCGGGCTGATGCCAGGCACTCCGCCCCGGCCCCCGAGCCGGGGCCTCGTCCGGTCCGGCCAGAGGTCCCGGGTCAAGCCCGGGACGGGGCTGCATGACGCGTGTCGTCACCCGCTTTGCGCCCTCGCCGACCGGCCCGTTGCACCTGGGTCATGCCTATTCCGCGCTGACCGCCTTCGAACGGGCCAGCCCCGGGCATTTCCTGTTGCGCATCGAGGATATCGACCGCGACCGCTGCCGCCCGGTCTGGGAGACGGCGATCTTCGACGATCTCGCCTGGCTGGGGATCAGCTGGCCACAGCCCGTGATGCGGCAATCCGAACGCGCGTTCGCTTACGCCGCCGCGCTGGACCGGCTTGCCACCCTGGGCCTGACCTATGCCTGCCGCTGCACCCGCGCCGATATCCGCGCGGCGCTCTCGGCCCCGCAAGAAGGCGTCGCGGGGCCGGATGGCCCGGTCTATCCCGGCACCTGCCGGGGCCGCAACCTTGCCCCCGAAGGTGCCGCGATCCGGCTGGACATGGGCCGCGCCATGGCCCTGACCGGACCGCTCGCCTTCACCGACAGCGGCCCCGAACATCCCGGCAGGCACATCAGGGACACCCGCCACATGGTTAAAACCATTGGCGATGTCGTCCTCGCCCGCCGGGGCTGGGGCACCTCCTATCACCTGGCCGTCGTCGTGGACGATGCCGCCCAGGGCGTGACCGAGGTCACCCGCGGCGCCGACCTCTTTGACGCCACGCCCATCCACGTCCTGCTGCAGCGCCTCCTGAACCTGCCGACCCCCGCCTACCACCACCACCGCCTGATCCGCGACGACCAAGGCAAGCGGCTGGCCAAACGCGACGACGCCCGCGCGCTGGCCAAATACCGCGCCGAGGGCGCGACGCCGCAGGACATCCGCCGGATGGTCGGCCTCTAAGCGGCGCGCAGGATCATTCCGAACAGGTCGCGCGGCTCATCCGGGTCGGCGATCATGTCCAGCATCTCGCAGAATCCGGTGCCCTTCACCTTGTCCGCCACATAGCGCAGCGCCGCGAAATCCTCGATGGCGAAGCCGACCGAGTCAAACAGCGTGATCTGCTCCGCCGACACCCGCCCCGCCGCCTGGCCCGCGATCACCTGCCACAGCTCGGTCACCGGATGGTCGGGGTCCAGCTGCTGGATCTCGCCCTCCACCCGTGTCTGAGGCGGGAACTCCACGAAGATGCCGGACCGCAGCAGGATATCGCGGTGCAACTCCGTCTTGCCGGGGCAGTCACCGCCGACCGCGTTGATATGCACCCCTGATCCCACCATGTTGTCGGTCAGGATCGTCGCATAGGCCTTGTCGGCGGTCACCGTGGTCACGATCTGCGCGCCAAGGATCGCCTCTTCCGCCGTGCGGCAGGCCACGGTGCGCAAGCCCCGCCCGGCGAGGTTCCGCACGCATTTCTCGGTCGCCGATGGGTCGATGTCGTAAAGCCGCACCTCCGCGATGCCGCAGACCGCCTTGAAGGCCAGCGCCTGGAACTCGGCCTGCGCGCCATTGCCGATCAGCGCCATCACCCGTGATCCCTTCGGCGCCAGCCATTTCGCGGCCATGGCAGAGGTCGCCGCCGTGCGCAGGGCGGTCAGAATGGTCATCTCGGACAGCAGCACCGGATAGCCCGTCTCCACATCGGCCAGAAGGCCGAAGGCGGTCACGGTTTGCAGCCCCTTCTTCATGTTGGCGGGATGCCCGTTCACATACTTGAAGCCATAGGTCTGCCCGTCCGAGGTCGGCATCAGCTCGATCACCCNCACATCGGAATGCGATGCGATGCGCGGGGTCTTGTCGAACAAGGGCCAACGGCGGAAATCGGCCTCGATCTCGGCCACCAGATCGATCATCACCCGTTCCAGCCCCAGATGAAGAACCAGCTTCATCATGCTGTCCACGCTGACAANAGGCACAAGGTTCAGGGTCATCGCTTGCTCCGCCTCACTTGGACCTTGTGGGCCGGTCAAAGACCTTCTTGCCCATCAGCGATCCCACCAGATCCACCATCAGCCGCGCCGTCATGCCGCGGTCGTCCAGAAACGGGTTCAGCTCCACAAGGTCCAGCGAACTGACCAGCCCGGATTCATGCAGCAGTTCCATCACCAGATGCGCCTCGCGGAAGGTCGTGCCACCCGGCACTGTCGTGCCCACGGCGGGCGCGATGGAAGGGTCCAGGAAATCCACGTCCAGCGAGACATGCAGCAGCCCTTGCGCCTCTTCGACCCGCTCCAGGAANNGGCGCAGCGGCGCCACGATGCCGTGCTCGTCCAGCACCCGCATGTCGGTGATGGCGATGTCATGCTCCAAGAGGGCGGAATGCTCGGCCGGATCGACCGAGCGGATGCCATAGAGGCACATGCGCGCGGCCGGGATCGGCGCCGGAAAGGGCGGGAAGGCGTCAAAATCGCCGCGCCCGGCGATATAGGCCACCGGCGTGCCATGCAGGTTGCCGCTGGTCGTGGTCATCGGCGTGTGAAAGTCGGAATGGGCATCCAGCCACAACAGGAACAAGGGCCGCCCCGCGCGCCGGGCATGGGCCGCGGCGCCCGCCACCGAGCCCAGGGCCAGCGAATGGTCGCCCCNCATCACCACCGGCAGCCCGCCGCTTACCAGCGCATCCTCGACCTTGTCGGCCAGCACTTCGGTCCAGCCCACCACCTCGGCCAGCGAATGCACCGCCGGGTTGGCACAGGTCACGTCGCGCAGCGCGGGCAGCGCCAGATCGCCCCAGTCCTCGACCCCATGGCCAAGGTCGCGGATCGCCGCCGCCAGCCCCGCCACGCGATAGGCCGCNNCACCCATCAGGCAGCCGGGGCGGCGCTGGCCCTCGTCGATGGGGGCCCCGATCAGGATGCAGTTTGCCATGCGTGTCTCCTTTCCCCCTCAGTCTTTCCCCTTGCGACAGTTTCCAGCGGCATTATCGTCATTGCGGACGAGCCATTGACCGAAACGGCGAAGGAAATGCCCATGCTGGACGAAACCGACCAGCGCCTGATTGCCGAGCTGCGCCGCGACGGGCGCGCCGCGCTGTCCGATCTGGCGGCGCGGCTGGACATCTCGCGCGCCACCGTGCGCGCCCGGTTGGAGCGGCTGGAAGCCAAAGGCGAGATCGCNTTCACGGTCCTGACGCGCAGCGACGTGACCGCCGCCCCGGTGCGCGCCCTGATGATGGTGGGGATCGAGGGGCGCGGCGCCGAACGCATCATGGCGCGGCTGTCGGGTTTTCCGGCGGTGCTGGCGATCCACACCACCAATGGCAAATGGGACCTGATCGTGGAACTGGGCACCCAGACCCTGGCCGAACTGGACGAGGTGATCTTCCGCATCCGCGGCCTCGACGGCGTCACCACCTCGGAAACCAACCTGCTGCTCGGCACGCGCAAGGCTTCAAGCGCTGATCACATCGCCGCGACATCGGCGCGCAGCCCCGCCCCGCCCAGACCTCCGGCAACCAACAACCAATTGATTCAAATTGTTTCTTCTTTGCCCAAATACTCCACAGGGGTCCGGGGTGTGAAACCCCCGCTGCAACGGCCAAAGGCAAGCGCTGACATCGCTTAAGAAGCGCCCTATAGCTGGCTCAAGCGCAACCGGAATATCCCATGATCGTCGAACTCGGCCATTTCGCCCTCATCCTCGCCCTCTGCGTGGCGCTCGTTCAGGCCACGGTGCCGCTGGTCGGCGCGCATCGCCGCGATCCGGCCTGGATGGCGGTGGCCGCGCCNACCGCCACCCTGCAATTCCTGCTGGTCGCCTTTGCCTTCGCCGCCCTGGTGCGCGGCTTCATGACCTCGGACTTCTCGCTGCGCGTGGTGGTCGAGAATTCACATTCGCTGAAGCCGATGCTCTACAAATTCGCCGGAACCTGGGGCAACCACGAGGGCTCGCTGCTGCTGTGGCTGTTCATCCTCACGCTTTACTCGGCCTGCGCGGCGGTCTTCGGCCGCAACCTGCCGCCCATGCTGAAGGCGCGGGTGCTGGCGGTGCAGGGCATGATCGGCGTGGCGTTCCTTCTGTTCCTGCTCCTGACCTCCAACCCCTTTGATCGCCTCGCCATGCCGCCGATGGACGGGCGCGACCTGAANCCCCTGTTGCAGGACCCCGGCCTCGCCTTCCACCCGCCCTTCCTCTACCTCGGCTATGTCGGGCTTTCGATGGCCTTCTCCTTCGCCGTCGCCGCCCTGATCGAGGGCCGGATCGACGCCGCCTGGGCGCGGTGGGTGCGGCCCTGGACGGTGGCAGCCTGGGTCTTCCTGACCATCGGCATCGCGCTTGGCTCGTGGTGGGCCTATTACGAACTGGGCTGGGGCGGGTTCTGGTTCTGGGATCCGGTGGAAAACGCCTCGTTCATGCCCTGGCTCATCGGCGCGGCGCTGATCCATTCCGCCATCGTGGTGGAAAAGCGNGAATCGCTGAAAGCCTGGACGATCCTGCTGGCGATCCTGTCCTTCGGCTTCTCGCTGATCGGCACTTTCCTCGTGCGCTCGGGCGTCATCACCTCGGTGCATTCCTTCGCCAACGATCCCGAACGCGGCATCTTCATCCTGATGATCCTCGGCGTCTTCCTGGGCGGCGCGCTGACACTCTTCGCCGCCCGCGCCGGGTCGATGGAGGCGAAGGGTGTCTTCGCGCCCATCAGCCGCGAAAGCGCTCTGCTGGCCAACAACGTGCTGCTGACGGTCGCCTGCTTCGTGGTCTTCATCGGCACGGTCTGGCCGCTGGTGGCCGAGATGGCCTTCAACCGCAAGCTCTCGGTGGGCGAGCCCTTTTTCAACGCCGCCTTCACNCCCTTCATGGTGGCGCTGGCCCTGATCCTGCCGCCCGGCGCCGCGCTGGCGTGGAAACGNGGCGACCTGTCCCGCGCCTTCAGGCTGATGCTGCCCGCGCTGGTCTTGTCGCTGGCGCTTGGCGCCACGGTCTGGGCCATGCAGGGCGGNGCCTCGCCGCTCGGCCCCATCGGTGCCGCGCTTGGCGCCTGGGTNGGTGCTGGGGCCTTGACCGACCTCTGGGGCCGGGGCGGGCAGGGCACNCTTGCCAGCCGCCTTGGCCGCCTGTCCCGCGCGCCGCGCGCTGACTGGGGCAAGGCCGCCGCCCANTGCCACCTGGGCGTCACGCTTGCCGTCGCCGCCATGCACGCCTGGAAGATCGAGGACATCCGCGTCATGAAACCCGGCGAAAGCATGGAGTTCGGCGGCTACACCGTCACCCTGACCGCGGTCCATGAAGAGCCCGGCCCCAACTACACCGCGCAGGTCGCCGAACTGGACATTTCACGGGGTGGCCAGACCGTCGCCACCATGGCCCCGGANAAGCGGCTTTACCCGGTGCAGGCCATGCCCACGACCGAGGCCGCCATCCGCCAGACCCTGACGCATGACCTCTACTTCGCGCTTGGCGATGCGCAGGACGGCGGCGGATGGGTGATCCGCAGCTACCGCGAGCCCTTTGCCAACTGGCTGTGGATCGGCGCGGCGCTGATGGCGCTTGGCGGCACGCTCAGCCTCACCGACCGCCGCTTCCGCCTGGCCGCCGGCCCGCCGCGCCGCCGCCGTCCCCGCCGAGTAAGCCGATGCGCGCCCTGATCCTTGCCCTGGCCCTTGCCCTCGCCGCCCCCGCCTTCGCCGTGCAGCCCGACGAGATGCTGGCCGACCCGGCGCTGGAAGCCCGCGCCCGCGAGATCTCGCGCGAATTGCGCTGCCCGGTCTGCCAGGGCGAAAACATCGACGATTCNCACGCCCAGATCAGCCGCGACCTGCGGGTGCTGGTGCGCGAACGGCTGCTGGCGGGCGATACGAACGACGAAGTCATCGACTATGTCGTCGATCGCTACGGCGAATTCGTGCTGTTCAACCCGCGCGCCCGCGGCGTGAACCTGGCGCTGTGGCTGGTTACCGTACTTCTGGCTGGTNNCGGCATCGCCGGCGTCACCCTGCGCAACCGCAACCGCGCCGCCCGCCCCGATCCGGGCCTGACCGAGGCGGAAGAGGCGCGGCTGAAGGACCTGCTGAAGGAGTGACCGCCGGTCGAATTCTGCGGCAGGATGACGCATCCACCTCTTTCCTGCGCCCGATCTTCGTGATTATCTGCCCCCGGCGTGGAAGCAGGAGGGTGTGACCACGCCGACGGCACTCTTGTTGGCCGTGGGGCGTCGCTTCGTCCAGGTCGGCTTACTGAACCTGACCTTGCCCGATGGCGCACGCCACAGCTTCGGCCCCGGCACCGGCGGGCCAGAGGTCAGCATCGTCATCACCGATCCGGCCACCATCACGCGGATCGTGCTGAACCCCGACCTCGCGGTGGGCGAGGCCTATATGGACGGCACGCTGACCATCGCGGGCGACGACCTGCGCGGCTTCCTGCAACTGATGATCCGCAACGTCCGCCTGCCGGACCCCGGCCTGGTGCCCGGCACGCTGGACCGCGCCCGCCGCGCCCTGCGGGCCCGGCTGGGCACCAACCCGCTGCACCGGTCACGCCGCAACGTGGCGCATCACTACGACCTGACGAGCGCCTTCTACGACCTCTTCCTGGATGCCAACAAGCAATACACCTGCGCCTATTTCCGCCAGCCCGACCTGACGCTGGAACAGGCGCAGGCCGAGAAGATGGCGCTGATCGGCCGCAAGCTTCTGATCCGCCCCGGCATGCGCGTGCTGGACATCGGCTGCGGCTTCGGCACGCTGGCGCTGACCCTGGCGCGCGACTTCGGCGCCCATGTCACCGGCGTCACCCTGTCCGAGGTGCAACTGGCCGAGGCGAAGTCCCGNGTCGCNCGCCGCCACCTGTCCGACCGCACCGAGTTCCACCTGCAGGATTACCGCAACGTCGCTACTNNCTTCGACCGCGTGGTGTCGGTCGGCATGATGGAACATGTCGGCCTGCCGCACCTGACCACCTATTTTCAGAAGCTGCGCGATCTTCTGACCGAAGACGGCGTGGCGCTGATCCACTATATCGGCCGCCCGATCCGGCCCGAGGCGATCTCGCCCTGGTTCGACAAATACATCTTCCCCGGCGCCTATATCCCGGCACTGTCCGAGGTGCTGCCGATCCTGGAACGCAACCGCATTGCGCTTTGCGATCTGGAAGTCTGGCGCGGCCATTACGAACGCACGCTGGCGGCCTGGTACGACCGCTTCATGACCAACCTCGACCAGGCCCGCGCGCTTTATGACGAACGCTTCGTGCGGATGTGGCGCTATTACCTGATCGCCGCCGAACAGAGCTTTGCCGAGGAAGCCATGGTCATCCACCAGCTTCAACTGGCCCGCCATGGCCGCGCCGTGCCGATGACGCGCGACTATCTCTATCGCTGACGCCCGTCACGCAACGTCGCGGCCCTGCACGGCTTTTCGCCCCCGATGCCAGCCCCTAGGCTTGCCCGGCAAGAGGGAGGCCGGAATGGACGAACACACGATTCTCATCGAACAGGCGGGCGATGTCACCGTCCTGCGGCTGAACCGGCCCAAGCTGCGCAATGCCCTGAACCGCCAGCTGCGTGCCGAGCTTCTGGCAGCCCTGCGCGCCGCCGTTTACCGGGCGCGCTGCGTGGTGCTGACCGGCGCGGGCAGCGGGTTCTGTTCCGGCCAGGACCTTGCCGATGCCGGGCCGCTGGACGCGCTGGACCTGGAAGCCACGCTGCGCGACGAATACGAACCGCTGATCGCCGCCATTGCGGATTGTCCGGTGCCGGTGATCGCCGCGGTGAACGGCGTGGCCGCCGGGGCAGGGGCCAACCTCGCGCTTGCCTGCGATCTGGTGATTGCCGCCGAAAGCGCCAGCTTCCTGCAAGCCTTCACCCGCATCGGCCTGATCCCCGATGCCGGCGGCACTTTCTGGCTGCCGCGCCAAGTCGGCATGGCCCGCGCCATGGGCGCCATGCTTCTGGCCGAACCGGTGCTTACGCGCCAGGCCGCCGACTGGGGCATGATCTGGGAAGCGGTGCCCGATGCCGATTTCGAACCGCGCTGGCGCGCCCGCGCCGCCGCGCTGGCNCGCCTACCGACCGTGGCCCTGTCGGCGCTGAAACATGCCCTGCGCGCCAGCCCCGGCAACGGGCTGGATGCGCAACTGGCGCTGGAGGCGCAGCTTCAGGGCCGCTGCGGCGCCAGTGCCGATTTCCGTGAAGGCGTCGCCGCCTTCCTGGAAAAGCGCCCCGCCCGCTTCCGCGGCGCCTGATCCGGCCAGGGCGGGGGCCAGCCCCCGCACCCCCGCGTCGCGCCCTTCGGCAAGGTGGCGATCAGGCCCCGCGCGACAGCGCCGCCACCCCGGTTCGCGCGATCTCGCGCAGGCCGAGCGGCCGCATCAGTTCGGCAAAGGCGTCGATCTTCTCGGGCATGCCGGTCATTTCGAAGACGAAGCTTTCCAGCGTCGAATCCACCACATTGGCGCGGAAGATCTCGGCCAGCCGCAGCGCCTCGATGCGCGCCTCGCCCTTGCTNNTGGCGACCTTGAACAACGCCAGCTCGCGCTGCACCGACGGCCCCTCGGCCGACAGGTCATGCACGGCATGGACCGGCACCATCCGGCTCAGCTGCGCCTCGATCTGGTCCACCACCGNCGGCGTGCCCCGCGTCACGATGGTGATGCGGCTGCGGTGCCCGGTGTGGTCCACCTCGGCCACGGTCAGGCTGTCGATGTTGTAGCCGCGCCCGGAAAACAGCCCGATGACGCGCGCCAGCACGCCCGGCTCGTTCTCGACGATCACCGCCAGGGTATGGCTTTCCTCCACCTCGAAATGCGGATCGCGCAGGTCATAGGCGGAATGGCTCGTGGAGCCTTTCTTGATGTTCAGGGGGACATTTCCATTCCTCACTTGCCCGCTTCGGCCACCTGGCCGCGGCGGTGTTCCTCCAGCTTGTCAGCCAGCCACATCTTGATCAGCGCCTGCCGCGTGACGCCGCGCGCCGTCGCCACCGCGTCCAGCTCGCTGACCATCAGCGGCGGGAAATCGACGTTCACGCGCTGCGGCTTGGGATAGATCATGCGGCTTTTCGAGCGGTCGATGAACGCCTCGATCTCGTCCGAGCCCTCGTCGAACAGGTGATCGAACTCCTCGACAGTGATCGTCCGCTTGCCGTCAAGGCTCGTCATCGTTCCGCGGCTTTGTGACGTTCCGCTCATAGTCCTCTTNNCCTCGTCCCGTCGGGCGCGGCGAACCGAGATGATCCGGATCGCACGGCCCCGCCTCGTGTAAACGGCCGACCAGAACCGGCCACCGATCCGCCCCGTCCTCATCTCCCGCGGCTCACCCTGATAGGGCAGGGGCTGATCCAGCGCTAACACCTTCCACAACCCCTGCGCCTCGACGAAGTCGATGCCGTGCTTGTCGCGGTTGGCCGCACTCTTGGCCGGGTCGAACTCGAACGCATCTTCCATTATGGTTGCGAAACTATACCATTTCAAGCAAGCCGTTGGCCGTCCTGCCCCACTTGACCTGGGCTTTGGTGGACACTTCCGGTTCGCCCGCCCCGGGGTTCACGGCCGACATGGCGGCATTTCACTCTCCTCGCCCAGTCTGGCCGTTACTTTGCCGATGCCGCCTTGTCGGCAGCCAGCATGGCGCCCCAGTCAACCTTGTTGGTGAAGGGGCCGCTGACCCCGGCGCGCGCCGCCGCCTCTTCCAGAGACAAGTTGGCGCGGCGCGGCAGGGCAAAGGGCACCTTGCCGGACGAGAGATGGAAGATGTCTCCCTTCACGACCGAGGTCTTGTAGAAGAGATACATCGCCTGCGGCGTGCAGTCCCATTCGCTGCCCGTCGATCCCGTCACCGGGTTAAAGGTGTTCGGTCCGTACAGGAAGCAGATGGACGGGCCGTGTTCGGCTTTCCTGATCTCCCATTTGCCGGGCAGGGCCACGGCGTTGCCGGGGTACCAAAGATAAGTCGAACCATCCGCCGCCAGATACTCGATCTGAGTTCCATGATACTCGTTCCATGCGACGGAAGTCGTGTTGCTCATGAAAGCACGCAGACCGCCTGGCGACGCCAGAACCGAGAAGATCTTCTGGAAGACGTAGTCATTCGTGCTGCGATAATGGACCGGTCCCTGCGCGGTCTGAACGGTGAAAGCACCACCTTCCCCGAACCGCGCTTCAGTGGACGCAGGATCGCATGCGGACAAGGCCAATGCCGCGAGCACAAAGACGAAACCCAGCTTCTTCATTCCAACCACCCTGACACCTTTCACTCCATGCTCCGGCCACCCGGTCCCCGGCTTTACACCAGCACCGCGCCCTTGGCGCCGATCACGCCCTGGGTCTCGGCATCGCCCAACAGCATCTCGTTGTGCGGCTTGCCCGAGGGGATCATCGGGAAGCAGTTCTCGTGCTTTTCCACCAGGCAGTCAAAGATCACCGGGCCGTCATAGCGGATCATCTCCATGATCGCATCGTCCAGGTCCTTCGGATGGTCGCACTTGATGCCCTTGGCGCCAAAGGCCTCGGCCAGCTTGACGAAATCGGGCAGGCTCTCGCTCCAGCTGTGCGAGTAACGCTCGCCGTGCAGCAATTGCTGCCACTGCCGCACCATGCCCAGACGTTCGTTGTTCAGGATGAACTGCTTCACCGGCGCGCGGAACTGCATCGCCGTGCCCATCTCCTGCATGTTCATCAGCCAGCTGGCATCGCCCGCCACGTTGATGACCAGCGATTTCGGATGCGCGATCTGCACCCCGATGCTGGCGGGCAGGCCATAGCCCATGGTCCCGAGCCCGCCCGAGGTCATCCAGCGGTTCGGCGCATCAAAGCCCAGGAACTGCGCCGCCCACATCTGGTGCTGGCCCACTTCCGTGGTGATGTAGCGGTCCATCCCCTTGGTCAGGGCCTCCAGCCGCTGCAGCGCGTACTGCGGCTTGATGGTCTCGGCCGAGGGCTTGTAGCGCAGGCAGTCCACCGCCTTCCACTCGTCGATGCGGCCCCACCACCTGGCGAGCCCCTCCTTGTTCACCTTGCGCCCGCGCGCCTTCCAGATGCGCAGCAGGTCTTCCAGCACATGGCCCACATCGCCCAGGATCGGCACGTCCACCCGGATCACCTTGTTGATGGACGAGGGGTCGATGTCGATATGCGCCTTCTTCGAATGCGGGCTGAAATCCTTCACCCGGCCCGTGATGCGGTCATCAAACCGGGCGCCGACGTTGATCATCAGGTCGCAGCCGTGCATGGCGAGGTTGGCCTCGTACAACCCATGCATCCCCAGCATCCCAAGCCAGTTCTTGCCGCTGGCCGGATAGGCGCCCAGGCCCATCAGAGTCGAGGTGATGGGGAAGCCCGTCGCATCCACCAGCTCGCGCAGCAGCTGGCTGGCGGCCGTGCCCGAGTTGATCACGCCGCCGCCGGTATAGAACACCGGCCGCTCGGCCGTCTCCATCATCTCGACCAGACGGGTGATCGCCTCGATGTCGCCCTTCACCTTGGGCTGGTAATGCTCGATGCGGATCTTTTCCTTGCCGGTATAATCCGCAGTGGCGAACTGCACGTCCTTCGGAATGTCCACCAGCACCGGGCCCGGTANACCATGCGTCGCCACGTGGAAGGCCTGGTGAATGGTGTCGGACAGCTTCGCCGTGTCCTTCACCAGCCAGTTCATCTTGGTGCAGGGCCGGGTGATGCCCACCGTATCGGCCTCCTGGAAACCGTCGGTGCCGATCATGAAGGTCGGCACCTGGCCCGACAGCACGATGATCGGGATCGNATCCATCAGCGCGTCGGTCAGCCCCGTCACCGCATTGGTGGCGCCAGGACCAGAGGTCACCAGCGCCACGCCGGGCTTGCCGGTGGACCGCGCATAGCCTTCGGCCATGTGGACGGCGCCCTGTTCGTGGCGCACCAGGATGTGGCGGATCTCGTTCTGCTGGAAGATCTCGTCATAGATCGGAAGGACGGCGCCGCCCGGATAGCCGAAGACCACCTCGACGCCCTGATCCTTCAGGGCCTGAACCACCATCCTTGCGCCGGTCATCGCCTTCGTCATCGCTTCCGCCTTTCGGTCCTTCGTCGTCGTTCGCATCACAGGTCAAGAAAAAGCCCCCGGAGAGGGATCACCGGGGGCGCATGGGAGCAGATATGGCAACCGTTACCGGCCCATGCGCCAATCCCCTACAAGTACAAGAATGCGCGCCATGCCCGCTCTCCTTCGCTGCGGCTGCACCCTAAGCGGGCCGTCAACAGGCGTCAACCGCAAAAGCGCAAAGAATCTGTCCCGCGCCGGGGCGGATTTTGAACTTTTCTTGCGTCACAGGGTCGCGCCTCGCAACAGTTGCGAATTCATCCCCCTCAGATGCCACGCGATGGCCCGATCAGATCCCAGCGATTGCCGAACGGGTCGCGCCAGACGGCCACCCGTCCATAAGGCTCGTCGCGCGGCTCCTCCTCGAACACCACGCCGCCGCGCGCATCCGCGCATGATCGCTGTCGAAATCGTCGGTCGAAAGGAACAGGAACACCCGCCCGCCAGCCTGGTTGCCGATGGCCGCCGCCTGCACCGGCCCTTCGGCGCGCGCCAGCACCAGCCGCGCGCCGCCGCCTGGCGGCTCGACCGTCACCCACCGCTTGCGCCCCTCGTCGATGTCCTCGACCAGCCGGAACCCCATGACACCGGTATAAAAGGCAATGGCCGCGTCGTACTCCGGCACGACCAGGGCAAGGGCAGCGATGCGGGCTTGGGACATGGCGGCTCCGGGGCAGGGCGGGGGCAGGGCGGCGATCACCCGGCGACTGTCCGCCAAACCGGACCTGAAGCACAAGCCCGATCCGCAACAAGGGTGCGGCAATCCCCGGATGAACCGGACAAGACCAATACCCCATTCGGACGCCCTTTTGAAATTCGTGCAAGACAACACCCCTGCGGATGTGATATATCTTGCACATATAGATCGCTGCCATTTGCTCCACCGAGTAGAATCGGGAATCATGAATTTCAGAAAGGATCGGCCGCTCTTGCGGCTTTCGGTCAGGCCGCCCTGTTGGCCCTTTCGCTTTCCGCCTGTACGCCCTTTGCCGGTGCCTATTCCGAACAGGCCTATCTGAACGCCACCAGCCTCAAGGCCCGCAGCCTCGCCCTGGTGGCGGTCTCTGACCAACCCTATTCCTCCCACCGCGATGACGTGGCAGAGGTTCTGACCGATATCGACGCCGCCTATGAATACGCGCGCGGCCTGCCGCGCAACGATATCGTCACCGAACAGTGGCGCCTGATCCGCGACCCCGGCGCTTCGTCGGCAGTTTCGCCGCCGAATGGCGGCGGCGCGGCCAGTTCAGCCCGGCCTTCCGCGATGACTATGCGGGCGAAATCGCCATCGCCTTCGACACCCTGATCTGTGTCGAGATCACCAAGAAGTCCGCGACCGACTGTGCCGCCGAACAGGGGGCTCTTGACATGCACTTCGATTGGGAAGCCTTCCGCGACACCATCCTTGCGCGCGCCAGCTGGCGGCCCAGACCGTCCAGGGCGCCGTGGATCAGGCGATCAAGGATACCGAGGTCTTCCTGCGCGACACACGGGACCGGCTGGAACGCTGGACGCGGATGCTGGCGCGGGGCGACATCGACCGCGACGAATTCGAACTGCTCGTGGCGGCACGGCGCACGAACATGAAGATGCACGCACTCATGGCTGGCGTCACCCAGAATGCGCTGGAACGGTTTCGCTCCGGCCTGGTCAGCCTGCTGATCGACTGCGTCTTCGATATCATTCCCTGAAGCCAAAGGAGGTGGAAATGCGTGGCAGAGACATACTCGACAAGGCGGAACAGCATATCGGCGAGCGCTATTCGCTTGGCGCGCGGGCGGTATTCTCGAATCCCGATCACCGCGGTCCGTGGGATTGTGCCGAATTCACCTCGTGGTGTGCCTATCAGACCTATGGCATCGTGTTCGGGGCCTATGGCTCGGATCCGGATACGGCGGATGCCTATTCCGGAAAGTGGACAGATGACGCCACGCGCAAAGGCGTACTGATCCCGGTCGAGGATGCCCTGGGAACTGCCGGTTCATTCCTGCTGCGCAAGCCCAATTACCACGGCATTTCGATCGGTCACGTCGCCATCTCGCGCGGCGACGGGTCCACGATCGAGGCCAGGTCGGCGGCGCACGGCGTGAACATCTTCGGTTCGGCCGCCTCCCGCCCGTGGAGCGGCGGCTGCGTCCTTCCCGGCGTCGATTACGACCGCCAGGTGATGGCCCATGCGCCCGACCGGCGGATCATCCGGCTGGCCCGGCCCTACATGGAAGGCACCGATATCCGGCGGGTCCAGGAACGGCTGGCCGCCCTGGGCTACGAGGTCGGAACCATCGACGGCGTCTATGGCCCCAAAACAGAGGCCGCCGTGCTGTCCTTCCAGGCGATGAAGGGGCTGCTCTACGACGGCGAGGTCGGGTCCGAAACCGCGCGCGCTCGGGCTTCCTGGCCGATCACCTGAAAGCCGCCGCCTGGTCCGGTGGCGGGGGGTAAGCGGGCGGGGGCACCAGCGCTCGCCCGCCGGTCCGCGCAACCTGCCCGCGGTTTGGCATCAACCGGGCCTTGGTCAGGCGCACGATCTCGGACAAGTCTTAAGTCCAAGTTAAGACGCGCGCGTAACCCATTGTAATCATTCAATCGAAGGCGGCGTCCGAGCTCGGACGCCTCAGGCCCCGACCCGCGCCGCCCGGCCGCCCCGGCGCCGGGNGGCATCCGGTGGCGTCAGCCCCTCGGTCATCACCCCGGTCATCGGATGGTCCTCGGCCCCCGGCCCGTAATGGGCCAGAAGGGACCGCAGGGCATCAGGGATATTGGTCCCCCNCGGCAGGCCAAGCGCCCAGTCCAGCAGGATCGACCGGCACTCGCCGGNGGTGATCCCCTCGATGGCATAGGCCTCGCGCACCAGCCCCTTGGGGTCCGCCTCTTCAACCCGCATCGCCCGCCTCCCCATCCTGCCCCCAACCCGCGCCCGGATCACCGCCCCGGCCGCCGCCACCGCCCGGTCCAGCCGCGCCGACAGGGCCGCGGCATCCGGCTCTCCGGTCTCGCGCAGCAGGAAGGCCCGGCCCCCTTCGCCCAGACGCTCCAGCTCCAGCGGCCGGTCCGTCAGAAGCCGCGCCCCGGCCTGCAGCCGCCAGAGAAGCCTGTAGGCCTCCATCAGAACCGTCTGGTCCGAAACCGACAGGACCCCGCCCTTTACGCCAGCCGCCACCTGCATCTCGACCCCGCGCGCGGGCGAGCCCGCCTGCAAGGCCGCCATCTGGGCCAGAAGCTCGATGTCCAGAAGCCNGCCGGGCCCGTTCTTCGCCTCCCACGCACCCTTGGTCTTGGCCCCGGCCAGCCGCGCCCGCATCGCCGCCACATCGGCCCGCACCGTGGCGCCCCGCCCCTTCTCGGCGATCACCCGCCGCCGCACGGCCTCCACATCGGCCGCAAGCCNCCCATCCCCCGCCAGCACCCGCGCCCGGGTCAGCGCCAGATGCTCCCAGGTCCAGGCCTCGGTCTCCTGATAGGCGGTGAAGGACGCCAGCGCGGTCGCCACCGGCCCCTGCCGCCCCGAGGGGCGCAGCCGCATGTCCACCTCGTAAAGCCGCCCCTCGGCCATGGGCGCCGTCAGCGCGGTGACGAAGGCCTGGGTGACCCGCGCGAAATAGGGCCGCGTCGCCAGGGGCGCGGCCCCTCGGACTGCTCCACCCTCGGCATCATAGATCACGATCAGGTCCAGGTCCGAGGCCGCGTTCAGCCGAGCGGCGCCCAAAGAGCCCATGCCCATCACCACCGCGCCCCGCCCCGGCGCCGNCCCATGCTTGCGGGCCACCTCGGCCCNCACCACCGGCCAGACCCCGGCAATCACCGCTTCGGCCAGGTCGGCATATTCCTTCGCCGCCTCGAACCCGTCGATCAGCCCGCGCAGATGATGGACCCCCACCCGGAAGTGCCATTCCTTCATCCAGCGCCGGGCGGCGTCCAGCTTGCGTTCATAGTCCGGCACCGTCTCCAGCCGGTCGGCCAGTTCCCGCACCAGCGCGGCTTTCCCCGGCCAGGGCGCAAAGAAACTGCCGCCGATCACCGCGTCCAGCACGGCCGAGTTGCGCGACAGGTAAGCCGCGAGTTCCGGCGCGGTGCCAATGTCCACGATCAGGTCAACCAGCGCCGGGTTGGCGTCGAAGANGGAAAACACCTGCACCCCGCCCGGCAGACCCTTCAGGAACCCGTCCAGCGCCATCAGCGCCTCGTCGGGGTTGGCGGCGCGGGCAAGGCGCTTCAGGAAGGCAGGGCGCAGCCGAAAGATCGCCTGCGCCCGGTCCGACCGCAGCGCCGGATAGCTGGCCCATCCCTCGACGATGCCCTGCGCTGTCTCGGAAAGCTCCGGCCCCTCTTCCGCCTCGGCGGGGGCGAAGAAGCCCTCGGTCAGCCGGTCGGTGCGGGCCAGGCGGTCCAGCAGGCCCGCGCGGAAGTCGGCCTCGGACTGGCCGCAGAAGGCCGCGATGCGCGCCACGCCCTCGGCGGTGGTGGGTAGGGAATGGGTGCGGGCGTCCTGCACCATCTGCAGGCGGTGCTCGACCTCGCGGTGCGCCCGGTACAAAGCGGTCAGGTCTTCGGCAACATCGCCTGGCACCCAGCCCGCCGATGCCAGCGCCTTCAGCCCGCCCACCGTGGTGCGGTCGCGCAGGCTGGGGTCGCGGCNCGCGGCGATCAGCTGGCGGGTCTGGGTGAAGAACTCGATCTCGCGGATGCCGCCCTGGCCCAGCTTGATGTTGTGGCCCTCCACCTTCAGCGGGCCATGCAGGTGGCGGTGGTCGCGGATGCGCAGGCGCATGTCATGGGCATCCTGGATCGCCGCGAAATCCAGGTGCTTGCGCCAGACGAAGGNGGTCAGCGCCGCCAGGAACCGCTCGCCCGCCGCAAGATCGCCGCCGCAGGGCCGCGCCTTGATCCAGGCGGCGCGTTCCCAGGTGCGGCCCTCGGCCTCGTAATAGGCATAGGCCGCCGACATCGACAGGCAGACCGGCGTCACCGAGGCATCGGGGCGCAGGCGCAGGTCGGTGCGGAAGACATAGCCCTCGCCGGTCTGGTCCGAGATCAGCGCCGTCATCTTGCGCGTGACGCGGATGAAGGCCGCCCGTGCCTCGGCGGCTTCCTCGCCATAGCGGGAATCGTCAAACAGGCAGATCAGGTCGATGTCGGAGGAATAGTTCAGCTCGCCCGCCCCGGTCTTGCCCATGGCGATGGTCACCATGCCGGCGGCGGTGGCGGCATCTTCGGGAGATTGGCCGGGCAGCTTGCCGCGGCGGATCTCGTCGGCGACCAGCACCTGCATCGACAGGTCCACCGCCCGGTCGGACAAAGCGGTCAGCCAGCCCGTCACCTGTTCCAGCGGCCAGACGCCGCCCAGGTCGGCCAGCGCCGTCAGCAGCGCGATGCGGCGTTTGGCGCGGCGCAGCGCCGGGCCAAGCTGATCCGGCGGCATCGGCACCAGCACGGCCAGAACCTCGGCGGCGGCGGCCTCGGGCGNGGCGGCCAGGGCTGCGCGCAGCCAATCGGCCTCGCGCGTCATCAGCCCGTTCAGGTAGGGGCTGCACCCGGCCGTGCTTACGATCAGCGGCGCGAATTCGGGGCCAAGATCGGCGAAGGCCCTGGCGGCCTCGCTGCCGGTTGCCGGGTCAAAGGGGATGGGGGCGCGCGTCAGGCGAGAGGCGAAGGGGCGTGCATCGGTCATGGCCGGACCTTGCGGCGGCGGCCAGCCGCGGTCAATGCTGCCGCGAAAGCGAGGGGTCATGAGCAAGAGCCTGAAACGGGTGATCGCGGCGCTGGAGGCCGCAGGGGTCCGCGCCGAAGTGCTGGAAACCGGGGAAGAGACGCGCACTGCCGAACAGGCCGCGGCGGCGGCCGGCTGCGCGCTGGACCAGATCGTGAAGTCCATCCTGTTCCGCGGCGAAGTTACCGGCGGCCTGCACCTGTTCCTGACCNNGTGCGGCGGCAACCGGGTGGACCCCGAGGCCGCCGCGCGCCTGACGGGCGAGCCGATGGGACGGGCCGACGGCGCGCTGGTGCGGCAGGTGACAGGCTTTGCCATCGGCGGCGTGGCCCCGGTCGGCCACCTGTCGCCGCTGCCCGCCTGGGCCGACCCGCGGCTGATGGCGTTCAATGTGGTCTGGGCCGCGGCCGCNACGCCGCGGCACATCTTTCCGGTGGCACCCGAGGTGCTTCTGCGCCTCAGCGGCGCCCGGCAGCCCCTTCGCCGCGCGGCTTTCCGCGGATATGTAAAATAGTTTCACATACCCCTTGCAGGACGGCCCGGACGAGATCTTCGCTCATGTGAAAAGCGTTCACATGATGTTACCGGAGAGACCGCCCATGTACTCGACTTCGTACACCGCTACCCCGGAGCGCCCCTCCGGCTGGTTCCGCCGGACGGAAGCCTGGCTTGACGACCGCGGCAAGCCCGCCTGGATCGCCGCCATGGTGCTTGGCTTCGTCCTGTTCTGGCCCGTCGGCCTTGCCCTCCTTGCCTACATGATCTGGAGCAAACGCATGTTCAACCGTTCCGCCTGCCACGGCCGCCACGCCCGCAACTGGGAAGAGATGTCCCGCCGCCGCAGCCAGATGTTCAGCGCGATGCGGCCCTCGGGCAACGCGGCCTTCGATGCCTACAAGGCCGACACGCTGCGCCGGCTGGAAGAAGAACAGCAGGCCTTCGAGACCTTCCTGCAGCGCCTGCGCGACGCGAAGGACAAGCAGGAATTCGACGCCTTCATGGACGACCGCGCCCGTGCCGCCCGCGCCACCCCGGCGCAATCGGATGACACGCCCGCCTCCGGCGCCTATTGATATGACCCGCGGCCCCGGCGCAGACCGGGGTCGCCCTTCTGCCCGGAGAGCCCGATGACCTTCTATTCCGACACGATGCTGCCCGATCCGGTGCGCCATGCCGAGTTCTACTCGGGCGTGGCGATCAAGCGNGGGCTGGCCTGGATCGTGGATGTCCTGGTGATCACCCTGCTGACGGCGGTGGTGGTGATGCTGACGGCCCTGGTTGGCCTGTTCTTCCTGGGCGCGCTGTGGCTGGCGGTGGGGTTCCTCTACCGGTGGGTCACCATCTCGCGCAGCGGGGGCACCTGGGGGATGCAGCTGTTCGGCGTGATGCTCCTGGACCGGTGGGGTAAGCCGCTGGACGTGGCGACGGCGCTTGGCCATACGCTTGGCTATACCCTGTCGATGGCCTTCGTCTTCCCGCAGCTGATCTCGGTCGCCTTCATGATCCTGTCGCCGCGCGGTCAGGGCCTGACCGACATGGTGCTGGGCACGGTGGCGATCAACCGGTAGGCGGATCGTTGAATTCGGTGCCCGGCTTGGGGCTTGGCGGCGGGGCGGGGGCTTGCTAACCTGACCGGGTTTTCCGCCCCCAGCCAGCCAGATGCGCCACACCCTTCCCATCGCGCCGCAGTTCTATGTGACCGCCCCGCAGCCCTGTCCGTACCTGGACGGGCGGATGGAGCGNAAGCTGTTCACCGCGCTGCAGGGGGATCATGCGCAGCGGCTGAATGACACCCTGTCGAAGCANGGGTTCCGCCGCAGCCAGAACGTGCTGTACCGGCCGTCCTGCGCGGAATGCTCGGCCTGCCTGTCGGCCCGCATTCGCGTGGCGGATTTCGAGCCGAACCGGACGCAGCGGCGGCTGATGAAGCGGAACGCGGGGCTGAGGCGGAATGCCACCAGTCCCTGGGCGACCGAGGACCAGTTCGCGCTGTTCCGGCGCTACCTGGACCACCGCCATGCCGACGGNGGCATGGCCGACATGGATATCTTCGAGTTCGCGGCGATGATCGAGGAGACGCCGATCCGCAGCCGGGTGATCGAATATACCCGGCCGTCGGAGGCGGGCGAGAAGGGGCGGCCACTGGCGGCGGTCTGCCTGACCGATGTCTTCGACGACGGGCTGTCGATGGTCTATTCCTTCTACGACCCCAGCCTGACCGCCATGAGCCTGGGCACCTATCTGATCCTGGACCATGTCGAGATCGCCCGCGAGGCGAAGCTGCCTTACGTCTACCTGGGCTATTGGGTGCCGGGCAGCCGGAAGATGGGGTACAAGGCCGGGTTCTCGGCCCTGGAAATCTACAAGGGCGGGCACTGGCAGGAGATCGGCTCGCCGGGGGACCATTCGGCCGAGCTGCACCCCTTGTCGGTGGACCCGATCGCCGAGCAGGTGGCCCGCATCAGCCTGCCCGAGGCCCGCGGCCCGCGCGAGGGCAAGGCCTGAGGCGGAGGCGTCCGAGCTCGGACGCCTATGCGGCCATAGCAATATCAATGGGTTGCGGGTTCAAATTAACTTGGACTTCATAATTGCCCGGGCCTGCGGGGCGCCGCGGCCGGGATGGCACCGTATCGGGCGCGGGTGCGCGGTGGTCCTGGGGCGGGTTGCGGTGGAGGTCCGGGACCGCGAGGCAAAGGCGCAGTGACGACGGCGGCTGAGCCATCCCCGTACAAGCCGATGGGAGGCTTGGCCCGCCGGTCAAGCCCCTGTCTTCGCGATCAGGGTCACGCCGGGCAAGCCCTGGAAGTGCGCGTCGCAGGTCAGGAGCGTGGCGCCAAACCGACGGGCGGTTGCATAGATGATGGCATCGGCGGTGGCGAGTCCATGCGCACGCCCTGCCTCGGCCGCCGCTAGGGCGATTTCGGTGTCAAGCGGCACAACCTGGCAGACCTGCGTGAAGGCGATGACCTGATCCGCCTTGTCTTCGCCCAACTCGCGCGTCAGCCACCGGGCCAGTTCCAGCTGCACCATGGTTGGCACGAGCCAGTTGGACTGGGCAGGCATCTGATCGGCCAGCTTACCNNCCGTCGCCGAACCGATCAGCCATTCGATCCAGGCCGAGATATCGACAAGGATCATCAGACCCGCTCGGACCGGTCACGGTAACCGGATGCCTCGGCACCCTTTGCCATTCCCTTCAACGCCTCGCGCGGCGGCACGGGCACCAGAAGCACGCCCGTGCCCTTGGGGATGAAGGCGAAGGTAAGGTAAACTTCCCAATGCTGCGCCGTGCGGATCGCCTTGGGGATGGATATCTGGAACTTGGAAGAGANGGTTGCAGTCGCGGCCATGACTCTTTCACTCTTTGCATCGATCCCTGAAATGTAAGAGGCTCGAAGCGTCGTCTCAAGACCGCTTGCCGCAGTCATGCGCCAGGCCTGCGCGCGATGCCGGAAGCGGGCGCGTGGCCCTAGTCCCCCGCGCCGCTGCCTCCAGCGCTGCGGCATCGAGCTTGATCATCTTCATCATCGCCTGCGTCACGCGGCCACNCACGGCGTCGTCGGGGGTGAGCAGCAGGTCGATCAGCACGCGGGNGACGATCTGCCAGGTGACGCCGAAGCGGTCGGTGAGCCAGCCGCAGCGCAGCGGTTCGCCGCCCTGGATCAGCGCGTCCCAGAGGCGGTCGACCTCGGCTTGCGTGTCGAGGTGCAGCTCGATCGAGGCGGCGGGGGTCATCCGGTAATGGGGGCCGCCGTTCAGGAAGCTGTAGCGCTGGCCCAGAAGCTCGACATGGGTGAGGAAGGTCTTGCCGGGGCGCCGCGCTGCGGGTANGCTGGCCAGGATGCGGCTGCCGGGCAAAAGGGCGACATAGGTCTCGGCGGCCTCTTGCGCCTGATGGTCGAACCAGAGGCAGGTCTGGGCGGTGGTGGGCATGGCGCGGCCTCGTCTGTTGGGGTGTGACAAGGGTAACGCCGCAGGGCGCCGGGGGCGAGGATTCTTTGTGCCGGGGCGAACCGGCGACAGGGCCTGCCGCCTTGCCACCGGTGCGCGGGCGACAGGTGTTCCGGACAGCGGCGGCGGGCGGGGGCGCGGACTAATTCGCCGGGCAGCCGTTTTCGGACGGGGTGCCGGCGAAACGGTCGTTGAGCCAGGCCAGCACGAGGGGGTGGCCGCNGCCGGGCGTGGTGAAATGGCTTTGGGCGCCGGGCAGCTGAACCCGCGTCACATCCGCCCCCATGCCGCACATCTGCGCCTGGTAGAGCTTGCCCATCTCGGGGTCGATCACCGTGTCGGCGGTGCCCCAGTAGATGACCACCGGCGCCACGGGCTTGACCGGCGCCACGCTGCCGGCGACCAGCGCCTTGACCCAGGCCAGCCCGTTGGTCGGTTGCGGGTTCAGGAGGGTCTTGAAGGTTTCACCATAGGCGAAGTTCAGCGTGTCCGCCCCGGCGTGCATGCATTTCTTGCTGAACACCTCGTCCACGACCTTGGCGCCCTCTTCGGTGAAGATGTCGGTCAGTTTCAGGTCGGGAAAGGCAGCGGTCATGGCCCACATGCTCATGGCATAATGGGTGAAGTTGAACACGTTGTCCGAGAACTTCTGGGCCAGGGCCGGAAGGACCTTGGCGGCGCCGTCTTCGGTCAGCGCGTCCGGCGGGATGAGCACGGCCACGTCCTGTGGCGCCATGGCGCCGAAGCCCACAAACTGGAGCCCGTCGAAGGCGGTGCCGGTCTGGGCGATGTCGTCGGCGAGGCTGGCCGCGCCAAGAACGGCGCCGCCGCCCTGCGACCAGCCGTAGATTGCCGCCTTGGTCGCGCCGCCGGACAGGCCCATGGCGCCGACCGCCCGTGCGGCATTGATCGCATCGCGGCCCTGGGTGGCGGCGACGGCATATTGGTGTGTGCCGCCGCCGCCGAGGCCCTGGTAATCGGGCGCGACGACGGCATAGCCTGCAGCGATGAGGTCGGTCAGGCCGGGGATGCCGAAATCCGTCCAGGAGGTGCCGCCGACCAGGAAATACTCGTTCAGGTCCTGCGCGGGGTTCAGCAGCTGCGAGGGGCCGCAGTTCTGGGCGGTGCCGGTGGTGCCGTGCGCCCAGACGAGGATCGGCTTACCGTCGGACGGGGCGTCACCCTTGGGCGCGACGACGAGGGCGGTGGATTTGGTGGGATTGCCGCCGACATCGGAGGAGAGGAAGGCGATGCGCCAGGCGACGGCGCCGGGAACCTGGGTAGCGACCTCTTCCCTGGCGATGACGGTGCCGGGCTTGCCTTCGGCGGGCAGGGCCACGACCGAGGCATAGANAGGAGGGAGGTCCACCTCGGCCGCCGGTGCAAGCCCCGGCGCCAGCGCAACCCAGGCGAATGTGGACAGAAGCAGCGCCTTCATGTCGGCCCCCTGACGTTTCCCGTTTTTCTTAGGATGCAGCCCGCCTTGTGGCTACTGGATTCAGGCGATCGGGAAAAATGTCACGGGTCGGGGCGGGGCCGCCGCCTCAGCCGCGCAGCGCGGCGGCTTCGGCGGCGAGGGTCGTGATTGCGGCCCAGTCGCCGCGGGCCATGGCATCCTTGGGCGCGACCCAGCTGCCGCCGACGCAGAGGATGTTCGCAAGCGTGAGGTAATCCCTGGCGTTCTTCAGCGAGATGCCGCCGGTGGGGCAGAACTTCGCCTGAGGGATGGGCGAGCCGATGGATTTGAGGAAGGCCGCGCCGCCGGATTGTTCGGCGGGGAAGAACTTCATCGCGGTGTAGCCTTCGAGGAGCGTCATGATCTCGGACGCCGTGGCGGCACCGGCGAGGAGCGGCAGGTCGTGTTCGCAGCAGGCGTCGATCAGGCGCTGCGTGGCGCCGGGCGAGACGCCGAAGGTGGCGCNCGCGGCCTTGGCGGCCTTGACGTCGGCGGGGGTGAGCAGGGTGCCGGCGCCGACGGCGCCGCCTTCGACCTCCGCCATGGCGCGGATGCAGTCGAGCGCGACCGGCGTGCGGAGCGTGACTTCCAGCGCGGGCAGGCCGCCGGCGACCAGCGCCTGGGCGAGGGGTTTGGCATGGGCGAGGTCGTCGAGGACGAGGACCGGGACCACGGGGGCCAGGCGGCAGATGCGGATGGCTTCGAGGGATTGCTGGGCGGGGGTCATCTGGGTTCCTTTCCGGGTGCCCTCACTCGGCCCCTCTCCCATGGGGAGAGGGGAGGCGCGGGGTGGGGCGGGTCTGGTCTTAGACCACCAGCGCGGCGCCGGTGGTGGGGCTTGCGTGGCGGCGGAAGATGTCGAACAACTCGCGGCCCAGGCCGTGGGCATTGGCGGAGAGGTCGGCGGTGACGGGGGCGCGGTGGTCGAAATCCTCGGCAAAGACCGTCAGCGTGCTTAAGATNNCGGCGTCAAGACGGATGAGGTCGCCATCGCGCAGGCGGGCGAGCGNGCCGCCGCAGGCAGCTTCGGGCGAGACGTGGATGGCAGCGGGGACCTTGCCCGAGGCGCCGGACATGCGGCCGTCGGTGACCAGCGCGACCTTCAGGCCGCGGTCCTGGAGGACCGAGAGCGTGGGGGTGAGCGAGTGCAGTTCGGGCATGCCGTTGGCCTGCGGCCCCTGGAAGCGCACGACCACGATGCAGTCCGAGGTGAACTCGCCACNCTTGAAGGCGCGTTTCACCGCCTCCTGGTCGTGGAAGATGCGGGCGGGGGCTTCGATGACATGGCGTTCGGGGGCGACGGCGGAGACCTTGATGACGCCGGTGCCGAGGTTGCTTACCAGGCGCTTCAGCCCGCCGATGGGCTGGAACGGGTCGGCGGCGGGGCGCAGGATCTTGTCGTTCAGGGTGGTTTCGGGGCCGGGTTCCCAGGTGAGCTTGGTGCCTTTCAGCTTTGGCTCCTGCCGGTAGAGCGTCAGGCCGTCGCCCGCGACGGTGCGGGCGTCGTCGTGCAGGAGGCCAGCGTCGAGCAGCTGGCCGATGAGGAATTGCAGGCCGCCCGCGGCGTGGAAGTGGTTCACGTCGGCGAGGCCGTTGGGGTAGACCTTTGCCATCAGCGGCACGACGTTGGAGATTTCCGCGAAGTCTTCCAGATCAAGGTGGATGCCGGCGCGGGCCATGGCGGGCAGGTGAAGCACCAGGTTGGTCGAGCCGCCGGTGGCCATGAGGCCCACGATGCCGTTGACGAAGGCGCGTTCATCGAGGATTTCGCCCGCGGGGCGGAAATCGTTGCCAAGGGCAGAGATGGCGGCGGCGCGGTCCACTGCGGCGACGGTGAGGGCCTCGCGGAGCGGCGTGCCCGGGTTCACGAAGCTGGCGCCGGGCAGGTGCAGGCCCATGAACTCCATCAGCATCTGGTTGGTGTTGGCGGTGCCGTAGAAGGTGCAGGTGCCGGGGCCGTGGTAGCTGGCCATTTCGGCGGCCATCAGTTCCTCGCGCGTCGCCTTGCCTTCGGCCCAGGCGTTGCGGACGCNGGATTTCTCGTCGTTGGGGATGCCCGAGATCATGGGGCCGGGNNGGACGAAGACGGCAGGGATATGGGAAAAGGTGGCGGCGGCCATGACGAGGCCGGGCACGANTCTGTCGCAGACGCCGAGGTAGAGCGAGGAGTCGAAGGTGTTGTGGGACAGGGCCACCCCGGCGGCAAGCGCGATCACGTCGCGCGAGAACAGCGACATCTCCATCCCGGCCTGGCCTTGCGTCACGCCATCACACATGGCGGGCACGCCGCCCGCGACCTGGGCGGTGGCGCCACNTTTGCGGGCGGCCTCGCGGATGATCTTGGGGTAATCCTCGTACGGCTGATGCGCCGAGAGCATGTCGTTGTAGGCGGTGACGATGCCAATGTTGGGCAGGCGGGCCTGGGCCAGCGTGTCCTTGTCCGGCCCCATGGCGGCATAGGCATGGGCCTGGTTGCCGCAGGACAGGTGGGCGCGGGCGGGCCNCTTGCGGGCGGCGGCGGCCATCCGGTCCAGATAGAGGCCGCGGCTGGATTCGGACCTTGCGCGGATGCGGGCGGTGACGCGGGCGATGGTGGCGTTCAGGGCCATGATGGCGGGCCCCTTGATCGGGCGGCAGTATAGCAGGCGTTGTTAGCGCTAACAACCGGCTATGCCGGTCTGCGGATGACGGCGGGACGGGGTCGGGTTCGGATGTGCTGATCCGTGCATGACGTCGAATTGGTTCGCTGGGTGCGACAAACTGGTCGCAGTTCCGGGCCGCAGCGACGTGATTCCCCGATTTGATGATAGTTTGGCGAAATCCTGCCACATTCTCTCGGCATTTGTCTCTTCGACGCGCACAAACGGCCCCACGGGACAGGCGGGCCGAGGAGAGGCAAGATGTTCGGGAAGAAATCGGTACTGATGCTTGGGCTGCTTCTGGCAACGGCGGCTTGCGCCCCGACGGATGTGGCGAGCCGACTCGATACTGGGCTTGCGACCGTGACGACCTCGACCCGCGCCGAGTCGTCCCAGGCGGCGCGGCCGGTGGCTGCGGCGCTTGACGTGCAGCGCGTGGACATCGTGGTGCCGCGCAACCTGAAGGTTTCCGAAGCCAACATGTACTATCCCCGNGCTGACATCGTCTGGCGCGGCGAGCCGCGCGGCGACCGTTACACCCAGGTCGAAGCGATCTGGCGCGAGGCGGCAGACCGGGCGACGGCGGGCATGGGCGCCACGTGCCGNGTGGTGGTGACGGTGGAGGTGACGCGCTTCCACGCCCTGACCGAAAAGACGCGCTATTCGGTCGGCGGCACGCATTCGCTGCATTTCCTGCTGACCGTCACCGATGCCTCGACCGGCGAGGTGATCGACGGGCCGCGCCGCGTGGTGGCCGATGTGAAGGCGGCGGGCGGGCAGAAAGCCATCGACGAGGAAGCCCGCGGGCTGACGCAGCGCGTGGTCATCGTGAACCGCCTGGCCGAGGTGCTGGGCCGCGAACTGTCGCCGCGGGGGGCAAGACCGNNCGCCGCGGATGGCTTGGTGGCCCGGGCCGAGACTGACCTTGTGGCGGTGACGCCGGTCAACTGATCTTTCGCGTGCCGGGATGAACGGCTAAAGGGAGGGCATGGAGCCCTCCTTTCCCATTCCGACGACACCCGCGCGGGCGGCCCGTGGTGCGGTTGCGCCCCAAGGCCGAGGCCCGCGCCATCCGCCATGGNTTTCCNTGGGTCTATTCCGATGAACTGGTGCTGGACCGGCGCACGCANGGGCTGGCGCCCGGCACGCTGGCGGTGCTGGAGGATGCCGAGCGGCGACCCTTGGCGCTGGTGACGGTGAACCCGGCCTCGAAGATCGTGGCGCGGGTGCTGGACCGCGATCCGGACGCGGTGGTGGATCGCGGCTGGCTGGCGGCGCGGCTGGCGCGGGCGCTTGGCCTGCGCGAACGGCTGTTCGACGCGCCGTTCTACCGGCTGGTCCATGCCGAGGCCGATGGTCTGCCCGGCGTGATCATCGACCGTTTCGGTGAGGCCGCGGTGATCCAGCCGAATGCCGCCTGGGCCGAGGCGCATCTGGACGACCTGGCGGCGGCGCTGCGCGAGGTGACGGGCGTCCAGACGGTCATCAAGAACGGCTCGGGGCGGGCGCGCGGGCTGGAGGGGCTGGCGGAAGAGACCCTTGTCCTGTCGGGCGGGGTTTCGGGGCCGGTGCCGGTGCCGATGAACGGGGCGGTTTACATGGCCGACCTGACCGGCGGGCAGAAGACCGGGCTGTTCTATGACCAGCGTCCGAACCATGCCTTTGCCGCGCGGCTGGCGCAGGGCGCGCGGGTGCTGGACGTGTTTTCCCATGTCGGCGGCTTTGCGCTGGCGGCGCTGGCCGGGGGCNNTGTGTCTGCGCTGGCGGTGGATGCCAGTGCCGCGGCGCTGGACCTGGCGGGGCAGGGCGCGGCGGCGATGGGCATGGGCGCGCGCTTTGCCACGCGGCAGGGCGATGCCTTTGCCGCGCTGGAGGCCCTGGGCGCCGAGGGCGCGCGCTTCGATCTGGTGGTCTGCGATCCTCCGGCCTTTGCGCCGTCGAAACAGGCGCTGGAGGCGGGCTTGCGCGCCTATGAGCGGGTGGCGCGGCTGGCGGCGCCCCTGGTGGCGCCGGGCGGCTATCTGGTTCTGTGTTCCTGTTCCCATGCGGCCGACCTGTCGGCCTTCCGCAATGCCTCGTCCCGCGGCATCGGGCGGGGCGGGCGGCGGGCGCAGCTGATCCACACCGGCTTTGCCGGTCCGGATCATCCGATGCTGCCGCAGCTGGCCGAAAGCGCCTATCTGAAATCGCTGTTCTTCCGGCTGGACGGGTGAGCGCGTCGCTGCCTTCCGGCCCGCCGCGCGCCGTGCTGGATGCCTGCGTGCTGTTTCCCACGGTGCTGCGGGAAATCCTGCTNGGGGTCGCGGCGGCGGGGCTGTTCAGGCCCTTGTGGTCGGCGCGGATTCTGGAGGAATGGGCGCGGGCGGTGGTGAAGCTGGGGCCCGGAGCCGAGGTGGTGGCGCGCGGCGAGATCGCCGTGATGCGGGCGGACTGGCCGCAGGCGCTGGCCGAACCNGGGGCCGGGGTCGAGGCGCGGCTGTGGCTGCCCGATCCGGCGGATGCGCATGTGCTGGCGCTGGCGATCTCGGCCCATGCCGATGGCATCGTGACCTTCAATGCCGCGGACTTTCCGCGCGGTGTGCTGGCCGAAGAAGGGGTCGCGCGGTGGGACCCGGACAATTTCCTGCGCGATCTGTGGGCACGCTCGCCCGCGGCGGTGGCGGCGGCGGTCGAGGCGGTGCGGGTCCGGGCGGAACACCTGTCGGGGCGCGAGCAGCCGTTGAAGCCCTTGTTGAAGCGGGCGAAATTGCCACGGCTGGCGAAGGCGCTGGTTACTAGGCGGCTACTCTGCCGCCTCGCCCTTCATCAGCCGCTCGGCCTTGCGCCGCACCAGAACCGTGCGCAGGTCGTGCATCGCCAGCAACAGCGCGTCGGTGACCTGCTCCAGATCGTCATCGGACGCCTTGCCCTGCGCCCAGCCCGCCGTCAGGTTCAGGTGATCGACCGTGCGCAGGATGTCGTCGATATCGCGCCGCGCCAGCAGCGCGACGCGGTCTTCCAGCCAGGCCCGGATCGCCGCCAGTTCCTCATCGGTCAGCTTGCGGTCGCCATGCGGGCGGATGTTGCCGTTCTTGACGTTGACGACGGCGATCTCGTCCATCTCGATGCGGCGGTTGCGGTTTTCCGTGTCCACCCGGAACACCGCCGCGCCGTTGTCGCGGATGCGGAAATAGAACTCCGGCAGGTCGCCCGACATCTTGCCCCGGGGCCAAGCGCCTCAGATCAGCTCGGCGCAGAACCGCTGGATACGCGCGCAGGCCTCGGCCAGCACCGCATCAGAGGTAGCGTAGCTGACGCGGAAGTTCGGCGAAAGCCCGAAGGCCGCGCCAAACACCACCGCCACCCCGGTTTCCTCCAGCAAGGCCGTGGCAAAGACCTCGTCATTGGTGATGACGGTGCCCTTGGGCGTGGCCTTGCCGATCAGCCCCGAGATGTCGGGATAGACATAGAACGNCCNCTCCGGCCGCGGGCAGGTGATGCCCTTCGCCTGGTTCAGCATCGACACCACCAGATCGCNGCCACCCTGGAACAGCTTGCGGTTGGGTTCCAGAAAATCCTGCGGCCCCGTCAGCGCCTCCAGCGCGGCATATTGGCTGACCGAACAGGGGTTCGAGGTCGATTGCGACTGGATCGTGCCCATCGCCTTGATCAGCGCCACCGGCCCCGCGCCATAGCCGATGCGCCAGCCGGTCATGGCATAGGACTTGCTGACCCCATTGGTGGTCAGCGTGCGGTCATAGAGCCCCGGCTCGATCTCGGCTAACGTGACAAAGCGGAAGTCGTCGAAAACCAGATGCTCATACATGTCGTCCGACAGGATCCAGACATGCGGATGCCGCATCAGCACATCGGTCAGCTTCTTCAACTCGTCCTTCGAATAGCCCGCGCCCGTGGGGTTCGAGGGCGAGTTGAAGATGAACCACTTGGTCTTGGGCGTGATCGCCGCTTCCAGCTGCTCGGCGGTGATCTTGAAATCGTTTTCCAGCGTCGCCACCACCGGCACCGGCGTGCCNNGTACCAGCATCACCATGTCGGGATAGCTGACCCAATAGGGCGCCGGGATGATCACCTCGTCGCCGGGGTTCAGCGTCGCCATCAGCGCGTTGTACAGCACCTGCTTGCCGCCCGTGCCCACCGTCACCTGCGCCGCGGTATAGGTCAGCCCGTTCTCGCGCAGGAACTTGGCGCAGATCGCTTGCTTCAGCTCGGGGATGCCGTCCACCGCGGTGTATTTCGTCTTGCCCTCGTCGATGGCGCGCTTGGCGGCGTCCTTGATGTTCTGCGGCGTGTCGAAATCCGGCTCGCCCGCGCCCAGGCCGATGACATCGCGCCCCTCGGCCTTCAGCTGCGCTGCCTTGGTGGTCACCGCAATGGTGGGCGAGGGCTTCACGCGGGCAAGGGTGTCGGACAGGAAGGGCATCGCGGTCTCCATCGCCGGACATGCGTCCGGTCTGCTGCTGGCCGTCCGGTCTTAGGGGGCTGCGGGGCGGATCAAGTCACCTTGCTGCGGCGTCCTGCCCACCGGCAAGGCTGGGCCGATGGCCTTGCGCACGCCCTCGGTTTGGGCGAAGGGAACCCGTCCCCGGGAAGAGGAAGCGGCAGAATGACCGGCGAAACCCCGAAGCACGGCTGAAGCGCATGGCGATGCGGTCCTGGCGCCGCGGCACCAAGGAGATGGACCTGATCCTCGGCCCCTATGCCGACGCATGCCTGGCCAGCATGCCCGCCGACAAGCTGGACCTTTACGACGCGCTTCTGGAAGAGAACGATCAGGACCTTCTGCCCTGGGTTCTGGGCCAGCGTCCGGCACCAGACCATCTGGCCGCCCTTCTGGCCGAGATCGCGGACTTCGCCCGCGCCCGGCTCGCCCCGAACCGCCGCTGATCCGGCATCCCGCGCCGCAGGCCCGTAGGATGGGCAATCTGCCCATCCCCTGACGCCGCTAGTAGATATAGCGGATCTGCTCGGTCCAGAAGCGTTCCAGCCGCTTCAGCATCTGGTTCACATCCTCCATCGCCTCAACATCCACCAGCCCGCGCTTCATCAGCGCGTCGGACTGGCGCGCGAACAGCTGAGCCAGCGTCACCCGCATGCGACGGCCCTTTTCCGTCAGCCGCACCCGCACCGACCGCCGATCCACCTCGGACCGCTGGTGGTGCATGTAGCCCAGATCGACCAGCTTCTTCAGGTTGTAGCTGACGTTCGAGCCCTGATAGTAGCCGCGGCTCTTCAACTCGCCCGCGGACACCTCGTTTTCGCCGATGTTGTACAGAAGCAGCGCCTGCACCGGCGTCAGGTCATAGACGTCAAGCCGTTCGAATTCGTCCTTGATCACGTCCAGAAGCAGCCGGTGCAGCCGCTCGATCAGGGACAGGTTGTCAAGATAGCCCACAAGATAGGCCTTGTCCGACCCGTCCAGCACGGGTGCATCGGGGGCTGTCGAAAGCATGGAACCTCCGTTCTTCCGGTGACGGGCAGAGATTCGGACAAAACTTGAAACAAAGCGTGAATCCTTTGCCGCAGAAGCGCGCGCTGCTACCGACAGCTCTGCCTTGAACCCCGCCGCATGCTTGGATAGTCAGGCCTCTCCCATCCGGCATTGCGAGAACCCCATGTCCGACCTGACCGATCCCGCCGCCGTCACCGCCGACGAGCTGCGCCAGTTCATCGAACGTTTTGAACAGCTGGAGGCCGAAAAGAAGGACGTGGCCGACCAGCAGAAGGAACTGATGGCCGAAGCCAAGGGCCGCGGCTACGACACCAAGGTGATGCGCAAGATCGTGGCCATCCGCAAACGCAAGCCCGATGATCTGGCCGAGGAAGAGGCGATCCTCGAAGTCTACAAATCCGCGCTTGGCATGGCCTAGGCGGGCAGGGCCGCTCGGGGTCGCAAAGGGCTCAGGGCTCCAGGAACGTGACGCCGGGGGTGGCGGCGATGGCCGCCACATCCCNCTGATAGGCGCGGGTCAATTGCGCCACGGTCTCTTCCGTCCAGCCCGGCATCTCGACCTCCATCTCGATCATCTCGGGCAGGGCGAACTTGTCCAGAAAGGCCGAAACGATGCGCCGCCGCTGCACCACCGACGCCANAGGATGGGCATCCAGATAGCTTTGCATGCGCGCCAGACCGTCGTCGGTCATCAGCTTGCGCAGCAATTCGTTCACATCGGCCAGCCGCGTGCCGGGCGCATGGCCCGAAACCGCCTGCAGCACTTCGGGCCAGATCAGCGGTGTATCCTCGTCGCACCACACCGTCAGCGGCACGCCGGGGTTCTGGGTCAGGATGTCGCGGATGGTATCCGACCAGCGCAGCTCGGCCAGGTCGANCCCGTCCAGGAACTCGTCCACCGTCTTGTTCTTCTGGCGGATGAACAGGTCCGGCAGGAAGGTCGCGGNGTTGCGGATCGCCAGGTGGAACTCGGCCTCGATCTGCGGGAATATCTGCGAGAAGGCGCGGATGCGTTCCCCGGCCGAAGGGTAAAGCGAGCCGCGCAACACCCATTGCGGAAAGCTCAGGAAATTCTCCCAGGACAGCACCAGCCGGTCGGCCTGCTCCTCGTCCATCATCTGGTCCAGCACGATGGCCTGGGTCTCGATCGAGGCCGCCTGTCCCTTCAGGGCAATCGCCGTATCCCGCAACAGGTTGCGATAGCGTGCCGGGTCGGGGATCACGATGCTTTGTTCCGCCAGGACNNCCCGGTTCTTCAGAAGACAGCGTAACAGTCGTTCGTCATCGGTGCCATGCGCCCCAAGGTGGTAGACGATCCGCATCTTCGGTCCGTTTCTGTCTGGCCAGACTATACCGGCTTTCTATACGGGCTTTTCTGGACAGGGAAACGCCTTTCCTCTAAGCGGCTTGGTCATGGCCAAGGAAAACAGTCAAGTTCCCCTTGTCAGCCGCCTGCCGCGTCTGGACGGCTGGACGGCGGGCGCGCTGGTCATCGGCATCGTGGTGCTGGCGCCGATGCTGTCGGTGCTGTGGCTGGCGCTGACGCCGACCGAAAACATCTGGCCGCACCTGATGGCCACCGTCCTGCCGCGCTATCTGCGCACGACGTTCGAGATGATGCTGGGCGTGGGCCTTCTGACCGCCGCCGCNGGCACCGGCGCGGCCTGGCTGGTCACCATGTACGACTTCCCCGGTGGNCGCTGGCTGTCGGTGGTGCTGTTGTTCCCCATGGCGATCCCGGCCTATGTCGGCGCCTATGCGCTGGTGGATTTCCTGGATTACTCCGGGCCGCTGCAAACCGCGCTGCGCGCCGCCTTCGGCTGGACCTCGGCGCGCGACTACTGGTTTCCCCATGTCCGCGCCACCGGCCCGGCCATTCTGGTGCTGTCGGCCGCGCTTTATCCTTACGTCTATCTCCTGGTCCGCGCCGCGCTGCGCGAACAATCCGGCTGCGCCTACGAGGTCGCCCGCGCGCTTGGCTGCGGCCCCTGGGGCGTGTTCCGCCGCGTGGGACTGCCGCTGGCCCGNCCCGCCATCGCCGCNGGCGTGACGCTGGCGATGATGGAGACGGTGGCCGATTACGGCACGGTCAGCTATTTCTCGGTGCAGACGCTGACCACCGGCGTCTTTTCCACCTGGCTGAACGGCGGCAATGCCGGNGGNGCGGCGCAGATCGCCGGGGTGATCCTGCTTCTGATCTTCGCGCTGGTGGCGATGGAACGGCTGTCGCGCCGCAACGCCCGTTTCCACCGCCTCAGCCGTGCCGCCCGCCCGGTCGAGCCGCACCGCCTGACCGGCCTGAAGGGCTGGACCGCCAGCTTGCTGTGCTTTCTGCCCTTTGCCCTGGGGTTCCTGCTGCCGGTGGGGGTCATGGCCCGCCACGCCTTTCGCAACCCGCAGGTCTGGCTGGCGCCCGGTTTGGGCGCGGCCCTGGTCAATACGCTGACCGTCGGCGGCGCGGCGGCACTCATCACCGTGGCAACCGCGCTGTTCCTGGTCTACGGCGTCCGGCTCTCGGGCCGGGCGGTCGCGCGGCTGGTGCTGCCCGCCACCACGCTCGGCTATGCCATGCCCGGCGCGGTGCTGGCGGTGGGCCTGCTGATCCCGCTGGCCGCGCTGGACCACCGCGTGGCCGATGCCGTGCTGGCGCTCACCGGCCACGACCCCGGCCTGATCCTGACCGGCACCGCGGCGGCCTTGGTGCTGGCCTATGTCGTGCGCTTCTTCGGCGTGGCCCAGGGCACCGTCGANTCCGCCTTCGGCCGAGTCTCGCCCAACCTGCCGCTCGCCGCCCGCTCGCTTGGCCGGTCATCCGGCGGGGCGCTCGCGGCCGTCTACCTGCCCCTGATGCGCGGCTCGGTCGCCACCGCGCTCTTGATGGTCTTCGTCGATTGCGTGAAGGAACTGCCCGCCACGCTGCTTCTGCGTCCCTTCAACTTCAACACGCTCTCCACCCGCACCTTCGAACTGGCGAGCCTGGAGAAGCTGGGCCGCGCGTAAACAGCACTTCTGGTCATGGCCGTGGGCCTTGCTGCCGTGGCAGTCATCGCCCGCACCGGCCGCCACTGAGCAGCGGCGCCAGGGGCACCGGCATGGCCCGCGCCCCGCACAACACGGCCATGGCATCCGCCGCCATCAACCCGGCCAGAGCCGGGTCATCGGGCCGCATGCNCCCGGTATAGGCGCCGAAGGNCGGCAGGATGACCCGCCGACTGTCGATCAGGAACGCCCGGTGACTGCGCCCGGCCAGCGCCACCTTGGGATGGAAATGCCCCGCCAGCTCGCCCACCGCACCCACCACAGGGATATGCCGCAACACCAGCGGCCCCAGGCTGACCTCGGCGCGATGCGTGCCGCCAATCTCGACCGGCCCGGCATCATGGTTGCCCTCGATCCACACCCAGTCCCGCCCCGCCATCAGCCGCGCCAGCCACAGCCGGTCTTCCTCTTCCAGACTGTCCACCGCCGCCAGATCATCGAAGCTGTCGCCCAGACAGACGACCCGCGCCGCCCGCGTCGCCTCGATCTCGGCATCCAGTAGGCTGAGCGTCTCGCGCGTCTCATACGGCGGCAACAGCGCCCCGCCGCGCCGTGCCAGGCGCTCCGAGCGGCCCAGATGCAGGTCGCTGACCACCAACAGGCGCGACTCCGCATGCCACAGCGCGCCCGAGGCGCGGGCCTGAAGGGCCACGCCAAGGAGGGTGAAGTCGTGGTGCGGGGCAGGGGTCATGGGTCAGGCTTTCGAAGCGCCAAAGCCGCCAAGCCCTGCCCGAGGCCATCGCCTCGGGCACAGCGCAGCATTTGCCCCAAGACCGCCCGTGCGCCCGGCGCACGGGCCGCGCCCGCCCTGCGGGGGCGGGCGCGAAGAGCCCGCCGGGCAGGCGCGCCCCGTGCCCTTCCGTTCAGAGATATCTGACAGCCCCTTGGCGATTTGCTGGCAAATCGCCAACGCGCCGGGTCGGCCTCCACAGGANNGGCCGCCCTGATCGGCGCGAAAGAAGGAAGAAAGCAGGGAAGACCCCCATCACCCCAACCCCGCCTCAGCCATCAGCCGCTCGGCCGTCGCCGCCACCAGCCGCTCGCGGCCCGCGCCCTCGACCGGCACCTTGCCGGGTTCCAGGAACAAAGGCGCCGCCAGCGGCGTCAGGCGTTCCAGCCGCACCAGATCAATCCGCCCGCCGGTGCGCGCCAGCATCTCCTCGATCCGCCCGAAATCCACCAGCCCCCGCAACGCCTCTTCCCGCGTGATCTGCAACATCAGGTGGCCGGGGTCATGCCGCCGCAACGTGTCATACAGGATGTCCGAGGAGAAACTCGCCTGCCGCCCGGTCTTGCGGCGCCCCTGGTTGTTGCGCTCGATCAGCCCGGCAATGATCGCCGAATTCCGGAACGTCCGTTTCATAACCGCATTGCTTACCAGCCAATGCTCCAGCCCCTCGCGCAGCGTCGCCGCGTCAAACAGGGGCGCCGCGTCAAGCACCGGCTCCAGCCCCCAGATCAGCGTGGCATAATCGGTGGCGACAAAGCCCAAAGGCGCCAGCCCCATCGCCTCCATCTGCTTGGTGATCAACAGCCCCAACGTCTGCTGCCCGTTCCGCCCGGCAAAGCCATAGATGCACAGGTGCTCATATCCGTCATGCGGAAAGCTCTCGCACAACAGCCGCTCCGGCGAAGGCAACCGCGACACCTCGCGCTGCAGGGCCAGCCAGCGCGCAGTGTGACCGGGCAGGTCGGGCCAGCGCTCCTGCTGCAGCATCGCCATGATGCGCTGCGTGAGCAGCGTGGAGGTCGAGAACTTGGTGCCGTTGAACACCGCCACCTTCGGCGCCCGGCCCGGCGCGCGGCTGACCTCCACCGTCAACTCGCGCAAGCCGTCGAAACGCACCACCTCGCCGCCGATCAGGAACGTGTCGCCGGGGGTCAGGGTTGCGGCAAAATCCTCTTCCACCTCGCCCAGAGGCAGGCCGCGCCCGCGCAGCCGCACCGACAGGGTTTCCGTGCCGACGATGGTGCCCAGGTTCTGGCGGATTACCGATGCCGCGCGCGGATCGCGCAGGTGCCACAGGCAATTGGTCTGTTTCAGCCGCTGCCAGCGGTCATAGGCGCGCAAGGCATAGCCGCCGGTGGCCGCGAAATCCAGGCAGGCGTCGAACTCCGCTCTTGTCAGGTCGCTGTAAGGACCGGCGCCAAGCACTTCACGATACAGGTCTTCCGCCAGAAACGGCCCGGCGCAGGCGCAGGCCAGGATATGCTGGCACAGCACGTCGCGCGGCCCCCGCCCGCGCGGCTCGCCGTCCAGATCACGCTCGCGCACCGCGGCCAGCGCCGTCTGGCATTCCACCACTTCCCAACGGTTTGCGAGGATCAGCGCCTTGGACGGCGCGTTGTAGCGGTGGTTGGCCCGCCCGATGCGCTGCACCAGCCGCTTCACGTTCTTGGGCGCGCCGACCTGGATCACCAGATCCACGTCGCCCCAGTCGATGCCCAGATCCAGCGTGCCGGTACAGACCACGGCGCGCAACAGGCNCTTCCCCATCGCCGCCTCGACCTTCTGGCGCTGTTCGCGCGCCAGGCTGCCGTGGTGGATGGCGACGGGCAGGTTTTCCTCATTGGCCAGCCACAGGTCGCGGAAGAACAGCTCCGCCTGCGCGCGGGTGTTGTGAAAGATCAGCGTGGTGCGATGGCGGCGAATTTCCTCCAGAACCGCCGGAATCGCATAGCGCCCGCCGCCCCNCGCCCAAGGCGGCGCCTCGTCGGTTTCCAGCATGGCAATATCGGGGTCCGGGCCGGGGTCGGCCACCAGCACGCCACAGCCCTGCGGCGCCAGAAAGCGCGCCAGCCCCGGCGGGTCCTCGACCGTGGCCGACAGCCCCACCACCCGCAGACCGGGCGCCAGCGCCTTCAGCCGCGCGATGCCCAGCATCAGCTGGTCGCCCCGCTTCGATTCCGCCAGCGCGTGCAACTCATCCACCACCACGCGCTTCAGGCTGCCGAACAGCCGCGGCGCGTCCTCATAGCTCAGCATCAGCGCCAGGCTTTCCGGCGTCGTCAGCAGGATATGCGGCGGATCGGCCCTTTGCCGCCGCCGCGTGTGGGTCGAGGTATCCCNCGTCCGGTCCTCGATGCGAATCCTCAGCGCTGCGCCTTCGACCGGTAAGCCCAGGTTGCGCCGGATATCCGCCGTCAGCGCCTTTAAGGGCGAGACATACAGCGTATGCAGCCCGGNCCGGGGTGAGACCCCCAATTCCGCCAGCGTCGGCAGGAACCCGGCCAGCGTCTTGCCGCCCCCGGTGGGCGCGATCAGCAGCGTCGCAGGGTCTTCCGCGCGCGCCAGCATGGCCAACTGGTGCGGATGCAAGGCCCAGCCCTTGGCGGCAAACCAGTCGGACAGGGNGGCGGGCAGGGCGGTCATGGCCCCAGGATAGGGCGCCTGTCGCCCGGCGGAAAGGGGATGGTCCCGGTTTGTTCCCCTTGCCGCGCCGCACGCGGCATCGTAGGGGCAGCACATGCGGATCCTCTTCCTTGGCGATGTCATGGGCCGCGCCGGTCGCACGGCGCTGGCCGAACGGCTGCCCGCGCTGCGGGCGGCCTGGGGCCTCGATTTCGTGGTGGTCAACGGCGAAAACGCCAGCTCCGGCGCNCACCTCTCCGCCGATCACGCCCGGCTGATCCTGGCTNNTTGCGCCGACTGCATCACCCTTGGCGACCACGCCTTCGACCAGAAGGACATGTTCGCCTTCATCGAGACCGAACCGCGCATCCTGCGNCCCCTGAACTTCTCNAAGGTCGCCCCCGGCCGCGGCGCCAAGGTGTTCGAGGCGACCCAGGGCCGCCGCGTGCTGGTGACGCAGGTTCTGGGCCAGGTCTTCATGAAGCGCCCGTTCGACGACCCGTTCTCCGCCGTCGAACAGGTGCTGAAAACCCACCCCCTCGGCGGCGCGGTGCAGGCCACGGTGGTCGGCATCCACGCCGAGGCGACCAGCGAAAAGATGGGCATGGGCCACTGGTGCGACGGCCAGGCCAGCCTGGTGGTCGGCACCCACACCCATGTCCCCACCGGCGACGCGATGATCCTCAAGGGCGGCACCGCCTACCAGACCGACGCCGCNATGTGCGGCGACTACGACAGCGTCATCGGCATGGAAAAGATGGAGCCGCTCCGCCGCTTCATCACCGGCATGGCCAAATCCCGGTTCGAGCCCGCCGAAGGCCCCGCCACCCTGTCCGGCACCTATGTCGAGACCGACGACCGCACCGGCCGGGCGCTCAAGGTCCGCATGATCCGCCAGGGCGGCAAGCTGGAAGAAGCCGCGCCGTGATCACCCGCCGCAAGGCCGTGGCGGCGCTTCTCTGGCTCGGCTTCGGCTGGGGCCTGTCGCATCCCCTGGGCAAGATCGCCACCGAAACCGGCCACCCGCCCTTCGGCCTGATCTTCTGGCAACTCGTGGTCTGCGTCCTTGTCCTCGGCGCCATCGCGCTCGTCCGCCGCAAGGCTCTGCCGCTCGACCCTGCCTCGCTCCGCTTCTACACGCTGGTCGCCATCCTCGGCACGCTGGTCCCGAACTTCACCTTCTACCTCTCGGTCAGCCGCCTGCCTGCCGGCATCATGTCCATCATCATCTCGATGGTGCCGCTGATCTCGTTTCCCATCGCGCTCATGGTCGGCAACGACCGCTTCGCCTGGGGGCGGCTGATCGGCCTGCTGCTCGGCCTTGCNGGCGTCGCCCTCATCGCCCTGCCGAAATCCAGCCTGCCCGATCCCGCCATGGCCGCCTTCCTGCCGCTCGCGCTCATCGGGCCGCTCTTCTACGCGATGGAGGCGAACTACGTCGCCTGGAGCGGGCGGGCCAGCGCCGATCCGCTCTCGGCCATGCTGGGCGCCTCGCTGGCGGGGATGATCCTCTGCCTGCCGCTCACGCTTGCCTTCGGCCAGTGGATCAGCCCGCTGCAGCCNCTGGGGTTACCGGAATGGGCGCTCGTCATCTCCTCGGCGATGCACGCGCTGCTCTACACCTCCTATGTCTGGCTCGCCGCCGCCGCGGGCGCGGTCTTCGCCGCGCAGTCCTCCTATCTCGTCACCGCCAGCGGCATGGTCTCGGCCATGGTGCTTCTGGGCGAGCGCTTCTCGCCCCTCGTCTGGGCGGCCATGGCGGTCATGCTGGCGGGCGTCGCGCTTGTCCAGCCGCGGCCCCGCGCGCAACTGGCCTGATCTGCCCAATTCCTGTGCAACAGGACAAAACCCGCGCAACCGGGCCTCAAGACAGTTTGAATATCCCAAAATCCCGTCTAGAAGCATCGTGATTTACTCCGAGATTCCCATGCTCGGCCTCGATCTTCCCCAGACTTGGCAGGCGATCATCGCCCTGCTGATCCTCGCCATGTTCGTGATGTTCCTGCGCGAAACCTATCCGGTCGAGGTCGTGGCCATCGGCGGCGCGGTGCTGATGCTGCTGCTCGGCATCCTGCCCATGGAAGACGTGCCCTCGGTCCTGTCGAACAACGCGCCCTGGACCATTGCCGCCATGTTCATCATCGTCGGCGCCCTGGTCCGCACCGGCGCCCTGGAAATCGTGACCTCGGCGGTCTCGCGCAATGCCGAAAAGGCACCCGCCCGCACGCTCGCCACGCTTGGCTTCGGCGTCACCGGCGCCTCGGCCTTCCTGAACAACACCCCGCTCGTCGTGGTCATGATGCCGGTCTTCGTGCGGCTCGGCAAACAGCTGAACCTCGCCGCCTCCAAACTGCTGATCCCGCTCAGCTACATGACCATCCTCGGCGGCACCATCACCCTGGTCGGCACCTCGACCAACCTCGTGGTCGATGGCGTGGCCCGCAAGCAGGGGCTGGAGCCGTTCGGCATCTTCGAGATGACGCCGATCGGCCTCGTCGTGGCGGTCGTCGGCCTTGCCTATATCGCGCTCTTCGCCAATCGCATGCTGCCGGTCCGCGATCCCATGGCCAGCCTGCTGTCCGACCGCAAGGGCATGAAATTCTTCACCGAAGTCGCCATCCCCGAAGGCTCCTCGCTGATCGGCCGCAAGGTGCAAGAGGTGGAACTCTTCAAGCGCGGTGGCGCCCGCGTGATCGACGTGCTGCGCGGAGATGCCTCGCTGCGCCGGGGCGACATGGCGGCGGTGGTGCTGGAATCGGGCGACCGCGTCGTGCTGCGCACCGCCATGTCCGANGTTCTGGGCCTGAAATCCCACAAGGATCTCGACATGCGCGATGTCGACAAGCTCAGCTCGATCCAGACCGCCACGGTCGAGGTGCTGATCTCGCCCGGCTGCCGCATGATCGGCCGCACCTTGGGCGAAATGCGGCTGCGCCGCCGCTACGGNGTCTATGTGCTGGCGGCGCACCGACGCAACCAGAACATCGGGCGCCAGCTCGATGACCTTCTGGTGCAGGTCGGCGACACGCTGCTGCTGGAAGGCGCGATGGAGGATATCCAGCGCCTGGCGTCTGAAATGGAACTGGTGGACATCTCGCATCCCACCGAACGTGCCTATCGCCGCAAACACGCGCCCATCGTCATTGCCGTCCTGGTGGCGGTGGTCGGCCTTGCCGCGCTGAACGTGGCGCCCATCCAGTATCTGGCCTTTGCCGGTGTCGGCATCGTGCTGGTCACGCGCTGCATCGACAGCGACGAGGCGCTGGCCGCGGTGGACGGCAGCCTGATGGCGCTTCTCTTCGGCATGCTCGGCGTNGGGCCCCTCGAACATTCCGGCGCGGTGGAAATGGTCGTGGCCTGGGTCGCGCCCTGGCTTCGGGACCTCGCCCCCTGGGTGCTGGTCTTCGCCGTCTACGCCCTGACCTCCTTCCTGACCGAGATCGTCTCGAACAACGCGGTGGCGGTGATCTGCACGCCCATCATCATCCAGCTGGCCCATACGCTTGGCGTCGATCCGCGGCCCCTGGTGGTGGTGGTGATGATCGGCGCCTCGGCCAGCTTTGCCACGCCCATCGGCTATCAGACCAACACGCTGGTCTATGGGCCGGGCGGTTACAACTTCCAGGACTTCCTGCGCTTCGGCGTGCCGCTGAATGTCATCTCGGCCATTGTCTGCACGATCTTCGTGCCGCTCTTCTACAGCTTCTGACGCCTGGCCCGCAGATCCCGGGCGCCGCCCTCCGAAACCGGGCGCCTCCCTCTCCCCTCGGGGAGAGGGATGGGGTGAGGGGGCATCCCCGCCGGTCGTTTCGGTGCCGGGGTTGCGGCCCCCGGTGCTGGCGTGTATAGGACGCCATCACCGAAAAGGGACTTGGGGAAAGGTCATGGCAGGCCATTCGAAATGGGCGAACATCCAGCACCGCAAGGGCAAGCAGGATTCGATGCGCTCGAAGATGTTCTCGAAGCTGTCGAAGGAAATCACCGTCGCGGCCAAGATGGGCATGCCCGACCCCGACATGAACCCGCGCCTGCGCCTGGCGGTCAAGGCCGCCAAGGCGCAATCCATGCCCAAGGACGTGATCGACCGTGCGATCAAGAAATCCCAGATGGGCGACGCCGCCGATTACACCGAAATCCGCTATGAAGGCTATGGTGCCAACGGCATCGCCATCATCGTCGAGGCGCTGACCGACAACCTGAACCGCACTGCCTCGAGCGTGCGCAGCTACTTCTCCAAGGCGGGCGGCAACCTCGGCCAGACCGGCTCGGTCAGCCACAGCTTCGACCGTTTGGGCGAAATCTCNTATCCNGCCTCGGTAAGCTCGGCCGACGACGTGATGATGGCCGCGCTGGATGCCGGGGCCGACGATGTCGAATCCGACGAGGACGGCCACTGGATCTACTGCGCCGTCGAGAACCTGTCCGAAGTCTCGGATGCGCTGGAAAAGGCGCTTGGGGANTCGACCGAGTCCAAGCTGGTCTGGCGCCCGCAGTCGCGCACCGAGGTCAGCCTCGACACCGCGCAGAAACTGATGCGCCTGATCGACCTCTTGGAAGAAGACGATGACGTGCAGGTCGTGACCCACAACTTCGACGTGCCCGAGGATGTGATGGCCCAGCTGGGCTGATCCGCAGCCTCGGACAAGTGTTAAGTCCAAGTTAATCCGGCGGTAACCTGTTGATTTTGTTGTGCTGACCTGGGCGTCGAGCTCGGACGCCCTGTCGGGCGGGGCAAGGGGGCGCATGACCGACGGACCCGACCGGCCCTTGGCGGCCATCCTGTGGATGCTGGGCGCGGGGGTCTTCACCGTGGCCACCAACACCGCCATCCATGCCGTCGGCCCTGCCGTGCCCGCGGCCCAGGCCGCCTTCATCCGCTTCGGCCTCGGCGCCCTGGTTCTCGCCCCGGTCTTCGTGACCGCCCTCTACCGCGGCCTTTCCCCGGCCTGGCGCGCCNNCCTGACCCTGCGCGCGGCGATCCACGCCCTGGCCGTGTCCTTCTGGTTCTACGCCCTGGCCCGCCTGACCCCCGCCGAGTCCACCGCCATCGGCTATCTTTTCCCGGTGGCCATGATGGTAAGCGGCGTGGTCTTCCTGGGCGAACGCCTGACCGCCACCCGGGTCTGGGCGCTGGTCCTGTCCCTGGTAAGCGCCGTCGTGGTCCTGCGCCCCGGNCTTCGCCCGGTCTCGACCGCCCACCTGTCCATGATCGCCGCCGCGCTGGTCTTCGCGGCCAGCTTCCTGATGGCCAAGGTCCTGCTGCGCCAGCTTCCCCCGCTGGTCGTGGTGGCCACGCTCTCCATCGGCGTCGCCGCCTGCCTGATGCCCTTCGCCCTGGCCGTCTGGGTTCCCATCGCCGGTCGCGACCTGGCGCTGGTGGTAAGCTCCGCCGTCGCCGCGACGCTGAGCCAGGTCATGGCCACCCGCGCCCTCAGCCTCGCGCCCGTGGCCGTTCTGCAACCCGTGTCGTTTTTCCAGATCATCTGGGCGACGGCCGCCACGGTTTTGGTATTCGGGGAACCGGTCAGCGGCGCCGTGGTCATCGGGGCCGGGATGATTGTCGCAGCGGTGGCCTGGGCCGCGCACCGCGAGGCGCGGGCGGGCGAGTGAGGGGTTCATGACGGATCGGGTTCTGGTGACGGGCGGCGCGGGCTATATCGGCAGCCACGCCTGCAAGGCGCTGCGGCGCGCGGGCTTCGAGCCCGTGGCCTTCGACAACCTCAACACTGGCTGGGCCGAGGCGGTGAAGTTCGGCCCCTTCGTCAAGGGTGACCTGATGGACCGCCCCGCCATCGACGCCGCCCTGGCCGAGTGGCAGCCCGTGGCGGTCATGCACTTCGCCGCCCTGTCGCTGGTGGGCGAGTCGATGAAGGACCCGGCCAAATACTGGCGGGTGAACGTCAACGGCGCGCTGAACCTGGTCGAGGCCACGGTGGCCGCNGGCATCCGCAACTTCGTCTTCTCCTCGACCTGTGCCACCTTCGGCGACCAGGACGGGGTGGTGCTGGACGAGGATACACCGCAGAAGCCGATCAACGCCTATGGCGCCTCGAAGAAGGCCATCGAGGACATCCTCTTCAACTTCCGCGATGCCTTCGGCCTGAACCATGTGATCTTCCGCTACTTCAATGTCGTNAGCGCCGACCCGGAAGGTGAGGTGGGCGAGCAGCATGTGCCGGAGACCCACCTGATCCCGATCCTTCTGGAAGCGATCGAAGGCAAGCGTCCGGCGCTGACGGTGTTCGGCACCGATTACCCCACCGCCGACGGCACTTGCATCCGCGACTATGTCCATGTGATGGACCTGGTGGATGCCCATGTGCTGGGCCTGCGCTGGCTGTTGGACGGCCGCGGCAGCCGGGTGTTCAACCTCGGGACGGGCAAGGGCTTNTCGGTGCGCGAGGTGATCGACCAGGGCCGGGTGGTAACGAACCGCGAAGTGCCGGTGATCTATGGCGAGCGGCGGCCGGGCGACGCCACGGCGCTGGTTTCGGGCTCGGCGCGGGCGGTCGAGGAACTGGGCTGGACCCCGCGGCGGTCCACCATGCCGCAGATGATCCGCGATGCCTGGGGCTGGACGAAACAGCCGCCGTTCACGCGCTGATGCGCTCATCGAGCCTTGGCTCTCCTCGCGCGGTGGCGTGAGGAAAGCCCGCAAGGGCTTGACGAGCGTCAGTTTCAAGGATGCCGGGCAAGCGCAGCCCGTGCTCGCGCGCGCAGTCCAGCGCGATGTCGTAACCCGCATCGGCGTGGCGCATGACGCCGGTTGCCGGGTCGTTCCACAGCACGCGCTCCAGCCGTTTCGCGGCCTCGGGCGTACCATCAGCGACGACGACCATGCCCGAATGCTGGCTGAAGCCCATGCCGACGCCGCCGCCATGGTGCAGCGACACCCAGGTCGCCCCCGACGCGCAGTTCAGCAGCGCGTTCAGAAGCGGCCAGTCGGACACCGCATCCGAGCCGTCCTTCATCGCTTCGGTCTCGCGGTTGGGCGAGGCGACCGAGCCGGNATCGAGATGGTCGCGGCCGATGACGATCGNGGCCTTCAGCTCGCCCGAGGCGACCATCTCGTTGAACATCAGCCCGGCGCGGTGGCGGTCGCCCAGGCCGATCCAGCAGATGCGCGCGGGCAGGCCCTGGAAGGCGATGCGTTCCTGCGCCATGTCAAGCCAGCGGTGCAGGTGCCTGTTTTCCGGGAAGAGTTTCTTCATCGCGGCATCGGTCCTGGCGATATCCTCGGGGTCGCCCGACAGGGNCANCCAGCGGAACGGGCCGATGCCCTTGCAGAACAGCGGACGGATATAGGCGGGCACGAAGCCGGGGAAGGCGAAGGCGTTGTCGAGGCCTTCTTCCAGCGCGACCTGGCGGATGTTGTTGCCGTAGTCGAGCGTCGGCACGCCGGCGTTCCAGAACTCGACCATCGCCGCGACATGGGTCTTCATGCTGGCGCGGGCGGCGGCTTCCACCGCCTTGGGGTCGGTTTCCTGCTTCGCGCGCCACTCGGCGACGCTCCAGCCTGCGGGGCAATAGCCGTGCAGCGGGTCATGGGCCGAGGTCTGGTCGGTGACAATGTCGGGCCGCTNTGTTCGGCACGCGGCGCCGCCCGCCTTCATGCGGGCGACGAGTTCTGGAAAGACCTCGGCGGCATTGCCGACAAGGCCCACCGATTTCGCCTCGCCCTTCGCCGTCCAGTCCGCGATCAGGGCGAGCGCCTCATCCAGGGTGTGAGCCTTGGCGTCCAGGTACCGGGTGCGAATGCGAAAATCGACGCGGGTCTCATCCACTTCGACGGCGAGGCAGCAGGCGCCGCNCATCACCGCGGCCANGGGCTGCGCGCCGCCCATGCCGCCCAGGCCGCCGGTCAGGATCCAGCGGCCCGTCAGGTCGCCGGCATAGTGCTGGCGCCCGGCCTCTGCAAAGGTTTCATAGGTGCCCTGAACGATGCCCTGGGTGCCGATGTAGATCCAGGAGTAAGCCGTCATCTGGCCGTACATCATCAGGCCCTGGCGATCGAGGTGGTTGAAATGCTCCCAGGTCGCCCAATGCGGCACGAGGTTGGAATTGGCGATCAGCACGCGGGNGGCGTCGGCATGGGTGCGGAACACGCCCACCGGCTTGCCGGATTGCACCACCAGCGTCTCGTCGGCGTTCAGCGTCTTCAGGGCGGCGACGATGCGGTCGAAATCCTCCCAGGTGCGGGCGGCGCGGCCGATGCCGCCGTAGACCACCAGTTCATGCGGGTTTTCGGCGACGTCGGGATGCAGGTTGTTCATCAGCATCCGCATCGGCGCCTCGGTCAGCCAGCTTTTCGCGGTGATCTCGGGTCCGGTCGGAGGGAAGATGTCGCGCAGGTTGTGGCGGGGATTGGTCATGGGAACCTCTGGTCTGGGCGGGAAGCCGGGGGCTTCGCACCCCGGACCCCCGCGGCGTCGGTCTCAAAGCGGAAGGGCGGGAAGTGGCACCCCGGCCGCCGTGGCCAGCGCGCCATTGCCGACCAGGGTTGCGGCATGGGCGAGGTCGGGGGCGAGGAAGCGGTCGTGGGTGATGCGCGGGATGTCGGCACGCAGCCGCGCGAGCACGGATTGCAGCGGGGCCGAAGTGGTCAGCGGCGCGCGGAATTCCACGCCCTGCGCGGCGCAAAGTGCCTCGACCCCCAGGATGACATTCAGGTTGTCGGCCATGCGGCCCAGGCGGCGGGCGCCGTGGGCAGCCATGCTGACGTGGTCCTCCTGGTTGGCCGAGGTGGGCGTGCTGTCGGTCACCGTGGCATGGGCGAGGTGCTTGTTCTCGCTCATCAGCGCCGCCGTGGTGACTTCGGCGATCATCAGGCCCGAGTTCAGGCCGGGATCGGGGGTCAGGAAGGGCGGCAGGTCGAAGCTGAGCGTCGGGTCCACCATCAGCGCCACACGGCGCTGCGCGATGGCGCCGATCTCGGCCAGGGCCAGCGCGATCATGTCGGCGGCGAAGCCCACCGGCTCGGCGTGGAAATTCCCGCCCGAAACGATCTGGCCGTCGGCCAGCACCAGCGGGTTGTCGGTGGCGGCATTGGCTTCGGTTTCCAGGGTGCGGGCGGCCATGCGCAGCACGTCCATCGCCGCACCGGTCACCTGGGGCTGGCAGCGGATGCAATAGGGGTCCTGCACGCGGGTATCGCCCTCGCGGTGGCTTTCGCGGATGACGCTTCCGTCCAGCAAGTCGCGCATCAGGGCCGCGGCCTCGATCTGGCCGGCATGGCCGCGCAGCGCGTGGATCTGGGGGTGCAGCGGTGCGGTGGAGCCCATGATGGCATCGGTGGACAGGGCCGAGATCACCAGCGCCGACTGGGCGGCACGCCAGGCCTGGAACAGGCGCCAGCGCATAGGCTGTTGAAAACTGCGTGCCGTTGATCAGCGCCAGGCCCTCCTTGGGGCCAAGTTCGATGGGGGCAAGACCGGCGAGGGCCAGCGCCTCGCCGCGGGGGCGGGTTCCGTCGAGGTCGGCCAGGCCTTCGCCCAGCATGGCGGCGGTCATGTGCGCCAGCGGCGCAGGTCTCCGCTGGCGCCGACGGAGCCCTGCGCCGGGATCACCGGCGTCACGCCGCGGGCCAGCATGTCTTGTAGAAGCTGCACCACCTGCCAGCGCACGCCCGAGGCGCCGCGGCCAAGCGACAGGAGTTTCAGCGCCATCATCAGCCGGGCAGTGGCACGCGGCATCGGCTCGCCCACACCGCAGGAATGGCTGAGGATCAGGTTGCGCTGCAGCGTGGCCGTGTCCTTGGCGGCGATCTTCAGCGAGGCGAGCTTGCCGAAGCCGGTATTGACACCATAGACCGGCGCCTCGCCTGCGGCGGCGGCGGCGATGCGGGCGGCGGCGGCCTCGATGGCGGGGCGGGCCGAGGGGACAGTTCCGCCGGGGCCTCGTCGCGCCAGATGCGCTCAAGCTGGGCCAGCGTGGTCTCGCCGGGGATCAGGATTTCAGGCGTCAAATTGGCCTCCGAAGATGCGGGCGTGGAGGCGCGGGCCTCCGATGAGATAGCTGAGTTCGGCCGGGTGGTCGGCGTCCCAGATGCAGAGGTCGGCGCGCAGGCCCGGGGCGATGGTTCCGCGGTCGGTCAGGCCAAGGGCGCGGGCGGCATGGGCGGTGGTGCCAAGCAGTGCCTCTTCCGGGGTCATGCGGAACAGGGTGCAGGCCATGTTCATCGCCAGGGGCAGCGAGGCAAGCGGCGAGGTGCCGGGGTTGAGGTCGGTGGCCACGGCCATCGGCACTTGCGCCGCGCGCAGGGCGGCGATGGGAAGCTGCGTTTCGCGCAAGGTGTAGAAGGCGCCCGGCAGGATGACGGCGACAGTGCCCGAGGCGGCCATGGCGGCGATGCCGTCCGGCCCGAGATATTCCAGGTGGTCGACGGACAGCGCGCCCATGCGGGCGGCCAGCGCCGCGCCGTGCAGGTCGGACAGCTGTTCGGCGTGCAGCTTCACGGGAAGTCCACGCGAAACCGCATAAGTGAACAGATGTTCGACTTCGGCAGGCGAAAAGGCGATGCCTTCGCAGAAGGCGTCCACGGCATCGACCAAGCCCTCGTCATCTGCATGTCGCAGCGAGGGAATGGCCACCTCGTCAAGATAAGCCATGGCGCGTCCCCTGTACTCGGGCGGGACGGTGTGGGCGGCAAGGTGCGTGGTCTGGATCGCGACCGGGCGCAGTTGGCCAAGGCGACGCGCGGCGCGCAGCAGTTTCAACTCGTCGGCCACGGTCAGGCCATAGCCGGATTTCACTTCGACTGTGGTGGCACCCGAGGCGATGAGCGCGTCCAGCCGGGGTAGGCTTTGCGCCACGATCTCGTCTTCTGTCGCGGCGCGGGTGGCGGTGACGGTGGACAGGATGCCGCCNNACGCGCGGGCAATCTCTTCGTAGCTGGCACCTTGAAGCCGCATCTCGAACTCGCGGGCGCGGCTGCNTTAGGCATAGGTGGTGTGGGTGTGGCAGTCGATCANGGCCGGGGTGACAAGGCGGCCCTCGGCATCGTGGTGGGGCAGGGTCGAAAGACCCGAGGGCAGGTCTGCCTTGGCGCCNNACCACAGGATCGTCTCGCCCTCGATCACCACGGCGCCGCGCGGGATCAGGCCGTAGCCGCCTGCCATCGTTGCCAACATCGCATTGTGCAGGAGAATCGCCATGAGGCTTGCCTTATGTCTGCGCTTGACGCTAATATGTCTGCACATAATGACCCCTGTCAAGCGAGGTTCGCAATGCTGATCCAGGCCGGGATGGCGCTTCTGCCCGAAGGGTGGGCAAAGGACGTGACGGTGGAACTGCGCGACGGGCGCATCCATCGTGTCGGTCCGGGCACGGAAGGTGAGCGGGTGGAGGTGCTGCTGCCCGCGCCGGTGAACCTGCATTCCCATGTCTTCCAGCGCGCCATGGCCGGACTGACCGAGTTCCGCAGCGCGGGGCAAGACAGTTTCTGGACCTGGCGCAGCCTGATGTACCGGTTTCTGGACCGGCTGACCCCGAGNGACGTGGAAGCGATTGCCGCTCAGGTCATGGTCGAGACGGCCGAGGCGGGCTTTGCTGGCCTCGCCGAGTTCCACTACCTGCACCACGCGCCCGGCGGCATCGCCTATGACGACCCGGCCGAGATGGCGGGGCGGATCGTCCAAGCGGCGAGGGCCACCGGCTTGGGCCTGACCCTCTTGCCGGTCATGTACCAGCGTGGCGGTTGCGACGGACGGGCTTTGGCGGGCGGCCAGCTGCGGTTCGGCAGTGACACCGACCGCTTCGCGCGGCTGTGGCAGGCGGCGGCGGCGCATGTGGCGGGGCTGGCNCCCGATGCGCGCATCGGCGTGGCACCGCATTCGCTGCGGGCGGTGGACGAGGCGGGGTTGCAGGCGGCGCTGCAGATCGCGCCGAAGGGACCGGTCCACATTCACGTCGCCGAGCAACTGGCTGAAGTCGTTGAGGTTCAGGCGCATCTGGGTGCTCGTCCTGTGGAGTGGCTCTTGCACCGGATGCCGGTGGATCGGCGCTGGTGCCTGATCCATGCCACCCAGATGGCGGCGCATGAGACGCTGGACCTGGCGGCTTCCGGCGCCGTGGCGGGGCTGTGCCCGATCACAGAAGCGAACCTGGGTGACGGCGTGTTTGATGCGCCGCGCTATCTGGGCGCCGGTGGGGCATTTGGTGTAGGTTCGGACAGCAACGTCCTGATATCGCTGCGCGAAGAGCTGCGGCTTCTGGAGTATTCGCAGCGCCTTGCCCGGCGCGGCCGGGCGGTGCTGGCGACAGAAGACCGCTCGACCGGGCGCGTGCTGTGGGAGGGTGCGGCACTTGGCGGGGCGCGGGCGGCGGGGCGGCATGCTTANGGCGCGATTGCGGAAGGCATGTGGGGCGACCTTGTCGCGCTGTCGCTGCCCGATGCACCGGGGCGCGCGGGCGACAAGCTGCTGGATACCGTGCTTTTCACCAATGCCGGTCAGGTGGACAGGCTGTGGTCGGCCGGGCGCGAGATCGTGCAGGGTGGCCGCCACGTCGCGCGCGACGCAGTCGGTGCAAGGTTCCGCGCGGTGATGGCGCGTCTGGGGGCGGCGCTGTGATCCAGGGTTGGGAGGCGATCCGCGACGAGGCTTTGCGCCGCATCAAGGCGCGCGAATGGGTGCCGGGCGAGACCATCCCCAACGAGGAAGACCTGGCCCGCGAATTCGGCTGCGCGCGGGCCACGGTGAACCGGGCCTTGCGCGATCTGGCCGAGGCGGGGTTCCTGGAACGGCGGCGCAAGGTTGGCACGCGGGTGACGCTTCTGCCGGTGCGCAAGGCCGTGCTGGAAATCCCGGTGATCCGGCGCGAGGTTGAGGCGCGCGGCGCCCACCATTCCCATCGCGTGCTGGCCGAGCGGCACGCGGTACCACCGCCGCCGGTGGCCTCGCGGCTGAATCACAGCGGGGTCATGCTGTATGTCGAGACGCTGCATCTGGCCGATGGNTGGCCCTTCGCGCTGGAATCGCGCTGGCTGAACACGGCCGTGCTGCCGCCCTTGCCCGATCTGGCCAAGGTTTCGCTGAACGAATGGCTGGTGGGCAATGTGCCCTATGCCACGGGCGACATCACGTTCAGCGCCGAACCGGCCGATGCGCGTGAAGCCGCAGCCCTGGGTCTGGCCGAGGGCACGGCGCTGTTCATCACCGAGCGTGTGACGCGCACGCCCGAGGCGCCGATCACGCTGGTGCGGCTGGCCCATGCGCCGGGCTACCGGCTGACGACCGAGGTCTGACGCGACCTTGGCCCTTGCGCCGGGTGCGGGATGCTATATATGCAGCTTCATGAATGTATAGCCGCCTCCGGTCGCCCCTGACCGGCAGCCAACCGGAGTCTGCCCATGCGACCTGCCTTGCGCTCTCGTGCCGCCCTTCTTGGCCTGGCCGTCACCTCTGCCCTCTGGACCCTGCCGCTGATGGCCGAACCGCTGGCCCCCGTTCCGGTGACGGAGTGGAAGGCGGTCTACGGCCGCATCGAGGCGCGCGACCGCATTCCGGCGCGGGCGCGCCTGGGCGGCACGCTGGTGTCCTTGTCGGTGGCCGAAGGCGATGTGGTGACGGAAGGGCAGGTGATCGCCGAGATCGTCGATGAAAAGCTGGGTTTCCAGCTTAAGGCGAACGACGGGCAGCTGGATGCGCTGAACGCGCAGCTGGCCAATGCCGAGACCGAGCTGAAACGCGGCGAGGAACTGCTGGCGCGCGGCGTGGCCACGGCGCAGCGGCTGGATGCGCTGCGCGCGCAGGTCGATACGCTGACCGGCCAGATCGAGGCGACCAAGGCGCAGCGCCGGGTCATCGAACAGCAGGCCGCCGAAGGCGCGGTGCTGGCGCCGGTGGCGGGCCGTGTGCTGGATGTGCCGGTCGCCGCGGGCGCGGTGATCATGCCGGGCGANTCGGTGGCCGAGATCGGCGGCGGCGGCGTCTTCTTGCGGCTGGCCGTGCCGGAACGCCATGCCATGGCGCTGAAAGAGGGCGATGCGATCCAGATCGAGGATCCGGCCGGTACCCGGCAGGGCAAGCTCGCCCGCATCTATCCGCTGATCGAGAACGGCCGCGTTCTGGCCGATGTCGAGGTGGAGGGTCTGCCCGAAGGCTTTTTCGACGCGCGCGTGCTGGTGCGCCTGCCGGTTGGCCAGCGGCTGGCGCTGATGGTNGCGGCGGACGCCGTTCATACCCGGTCGGGGCTGGATTTCGTGGCGGTGCGCATGGGCGACAAGACGGTGATGCGCGCCGTGGTGCCGGGCCAGCGGCAGGACATCGACGGCAAGCCGATGATCGAAATCATCTCGGGCCTGGCGGCAGGCGACGACGTTCAGGAAGGGGCAGATCATGAGTGAGCATGACACCGGGTCCACGCCGCCGCGCGAGCAGGCACTGGGCATCGCCGGGCGGCTGACCCAGGCCTTCATCCAGTCGGCCCTGACACCCTTGTTCATCCTGGCGGCGCTGGCCGCCGGTCTGGTGGCGCTGACCTCGCTGCCGCGCGAGGAAGAACCGCAGATTTCCGTGCCGCTGGTGGATATCACCGTGCAAGCGCCGGGCCTGCGCGCCGAAGATGCGGTGAAGCTGGTGACCGAACCCTTGGAGGTCATCGTCAAGGGCATCAACGATGTCGAGCATGTCTATTCCCAGACCAGCGACGACCAGGTGATGGTGACGGCCCGCTTCATCGTGGGCACCCAGGCCGAAGACGCCATCCTGCGCGTGCATGACAAGGTCCGCGCCAATCTGTCCAGGATNTCGGTCGGCATTCCCGAACCGCTGATCGTGGGCCGCGGCATCGACGATGTGGCGATCCTCACGCTGACGCTGACGGCCGAGCCGGGCTCGGACGTCTCGGCTGGCGAGCTGACACGGATCGCGCGCGAGTTACAGGCCGAAGTCACGAAATCCGATGACGTGGGTCTGACCTATCTGGTCGGCGACGCGCAGGACGCCATCCGCATCGCGCCCGATCCCGACCGGCTGGCGCTGTACGGCGTGACGCTGCAGCAGTTGCAGGGCAAGGTGGCCCAGGCCAACCGCGCCTTCTCGACCGGGCTTCTGCGCGACAAGGGCGAAGAGGTGGCACTGGTGGCGGGCGAGACGCTGGTGGCGCCGGCGCAGGTGATGAACCTGCTTCTGACCACGCGCGACGGGCGGCCGGTCTATGTGTCTGACGTTGCGGATGTGTCCTATGTCGCCGACACATCGGATCACATCGTGGCCACGGTGACCCGTGGCGAGGGCGGGCTGGAACGCACGCCCGCGGTGACGCTGGCGGTGGCCAAGCGCGCCGCGAACGCGGTGATCGTGGCCGAGGATGTGCTGCACCGGGTCGAGGCCTTGGAAGGCCGGGTCATTCCGGAAGGCGTGACCGTGACGGTGACGCGCGACTATGGCGAGACCGCCAACGAGAAAGCCAACGAACTGCTGTTCCACCTGGGCCTGGCGACGGTGTCGATCATCGCCCTGGTCTGGCTGGCCATCGGCTGGCGCGAGGCGGTGGTGGTTGCCATCGTCATCCCGGTGACCATCCTGCTGACGCTCTTCGCCAGCTGGATCATGGGCTACACGCTGAACCGCGTCAGCCTCTTCGCGCTGATCTTTTCCATCGGGATTCTGGTCGATGATGCCATCGTGGTCATTGAAAACATCGCGCGCCACTGGGGCATGAACGACGGGCGCGACCGCGTGCGGTCGGCCATCGACGCGGTGGCCGAGGTCGGCAACCCCACCATCGTGGCCACGCTGACCGTGGTGGCGGCGCTTTTGCCGATGCTGTTCGTCAGCGGGTTGATGGGTCCCTACATGTCGCCCATTCCCGCCAATGCCTCGGCGGCGATGATCTTCTCGTTCTTCGTGGCCGTCATCATCACCCCCTGGCTGATGGTGAAGATCGCGGGCCGGGCCAACATGTCGGCGCATGGTCACGACGATGCCTATGGCGGCCATCCCGGTGGCACTCTGGGCAAGATTTATGCCCGCGTGGCGCGGCCAGTGCTGCGCAGCCGGTGNGGGGCGCTGACCTTCCTGCTTCTGGCGGCGGCGATCTCCTTCGGCTCGCTTGGCCTGCTTTACACCAAGGACGTCACCGTGAAGCTCCTGCCCTTCGACAACAAGTCCGAGCTTTCGGTGATGATCGACCTGCCCGAAGGGTCGCCGACCGAGGCGACCGACCGGGTGGCGCAGGATGTGGCGGCCATGGTGCTGGACCTGCCCGAGGTGGTCTCGGTGCAGACCCATGCCGCNACCGCGGCGCCCTTCAACTTCAACGGCCTGGTGCGCCACTATTTCCTGCGCCAGCAGCCGCATATGGGCGAGGTGGCGCTGGTCCTGTCGCCCAAGACCGACCGCGAGCGCACCAGCCATGACATCGCGCTGGATATCCGTGAGCGGCTGAAGGCCATCCCTGTGCCCGAGGGCACCAGCCTGAAGACGGTGGAGCCGCCGCCCGGGCCGCCGGTGATTGCGACGCTCCTGGCCGAAATCTACGGCCCCGACGCCGATACCCGGCGCGAGACGGCGGCCAAGGTGCGGCAGGCCTTTGAAAGCGTGCCCTTCGTGGTGGACGTGGACGACAGCTATGGCGTGCCGCCGCGCAAGCTGCGCGCCACGATCTCCTCGGATGACCTGGAGTTCTTCGGGGTTCAGGAATCGGATGTCTTCGACACGCTGGCCATCCTGAACGGCGAGCAGGTGGTGGGCTATTCGCATCGGGGCGAGGGGCGCTATCCGATCCCCTTGCAGATCGCCCGGGACAAGGGCGACCGGGTGCTGGACGAACGCTTCCTGTCCACCCCCATCCCCGCCAACGTGCTGCCGGGCGCGCGCGGGGTGGTGGAACTGGGCGACGTGATCCGGGTCAGTGAGGAGCGGGCGAGCTTCCCGATCTTCCGCCACAACGGCCGCGCGGCCGAGATGGTGACGGCCGAACTGGTAAGCACCTTCGAGGCGCCGCTGTACGGCATGCTGGCGGTGCAGGAGGCGCTGGACAGGATGGACTGGCCGGAAGGGGGCAAGCCCGTCATCGCGCTGAATGGCCAGCCGACCGACGAGAGCGCGGTGACGCTGCTGTGGGATGGCGAGTGGGAGGTAACCTGGGTGACCTTCCGCGACATGGGCGCGGCCTTCGGGGTGGCCCTGCTGGGCATCTATATCCTGGTCGTCGCGCAGTTCGGGTCGTTCCGGCTGCCCCTGGTGATCCTGACGCCGATCCCGCTGACCTTCCTGGGCATCATGCTGGGGCACTGGGTTTTCCACGCGCCGTTCTCGGCCACCTCGATGATCGGCTTCATCGCGCTGGCGGGGATCATCGTGCGGAACTCGATCCTGCTGGTCGACTTCATCCGGAACTCGGGGGAAGAGAGGCCGACGGTCGAGACGCTGATCGAGGCCGGGGCGATCCGGTTCAAGCCGATCCTCCTGACCGCCATCGCGGCCATGATCGGGGCGGTGGTGATCCTGGCCGACCCGATCTTCCAGGGGCTGGCGATCTCGCTGCTGTTCGGGCTGGCCTCGTCCACGGCGCTGACCGTGCTGGTGATCCCGGCGATCTATCGGGTGTTCCGGTAGGCGGCGTGAGGGCGTCCGAGCTCGGACGCCTGACCCGAGTGAGGAAATCAATGGGTTGCGAAACCGTCTTAACTTGGACTTAAGAATTGACGGGGGCAGGGGGCAAGGGCCTTCCTGCCCCGGTTTCATTCGCCCTCTTCGCCCCGTCCCCCAGCTTGCGCAGCACCACGCGCAAGAGGCGGCGGTGGACCGGGGTGGTGCGGTGGCGGATGTGCAGTGCGGCATAGACCGGCTGGCGCATCACGGNGGCATCGGCCACGCGGGTGACGCGGCCGGTTTTCACCAGCTCGTCTGCCGTGCGTTCCAGCACATAGCCCGAGCCGCCCATGGCCATGACGAGCGAGACCACCGAGCCGCTTTGCCCGACGGAAACCGCCGCGGTGGCGAGGTCGGGGGTGAGCTGGCGGTGCATTTCCTCGAANNGAGTAGGCGAAAAATGCGCGAAGATGAAACGGGCGGGCGTGACTTCGGCCAGCGTGCTTANAGCCTCGGTCGAGACCATATGATAGGCGACATCGCCCAGGCTTTCGAAATGCAGGTCGGGGTGCGGCTNTGGCGAGAACATCACCGCGAAGTCCAGCACGCCGGTCAGGAGATCGGCGCACATTTGATTGGAATAATCGGGCTCGATGTAGAAGGCGGTGTCGGGCAGGGCGCGGCGGAAGCCTACCACCCATTCGCCAAGATAGACCGCGGCAAGGTCGTTCTGGATGCCGAGCCGCACCAGATGCGCCGCGGCCTGCGGCACCTGGATTCGGCGGCGCGCCTCGTTCCATTCATGGCGCAGCGCGCGGGCATGGGGTTCGAAGCGTTTGCCTTCCTGGGTGAGGACGGTGTTNNAAGCGCGCGAGCGGTCGAAGAGGCGGGCGCCCACGGCGGATTCAAGCGCGGCAAGGCGGGCCGAGACGGTGGACTGGGTGATGCCGAGCCGTTCCGAGGTGCGGTGGAAGCTGCGGGTTTCGGCGAGGTCGAGGAAGGTGTCGAGGAGGTCGATCTGCATGGAAGGCCGGTTCTGCTTGGCTGGCCGCCGGGGTTTCACACCCCGGACCCCNNGTGGGGTACTTGGGCCAAGATGAAGGGTGGGGTCGTGCGATGCCTGATCGCCTTTCCCGATCAATAGCCGGGTTCTGCCCGAATTGAAAGCGGCCGCGCCGGGCGCGATAGTGGCGGCGGAATTCAGGGGTGGGCATGGCTCTTCCGGCATCGGCGCGTGTTGTCATCATCGGCGGNGGNGCGGTTGGCGCCTCGGCCCTGTATCATCTGGCCAAGGCGGGCTGGACCGATTGCGTGCTTCTGGAGAAGAACGAGCTGACCGCCGGATCGACCTGGCATGCGGCGGGCAACGTACCGACGTTTTCGTCGAGCTGGTCGATCATGAACATGCAGCGCTATTCGGCGGAACTGTACCGCGGTCTTGGCGCTGCGGTGGATTATCCGATGAACTACCATGTCACCGGCTCGGTGCGCCTGGGTCACACGAAGGAGCGGCTGCAGGAGTTCAAGCGCGTTGTCGGCATGGGGCGCTATCAGGGCATGGACCTGGAGATCCTGGGGCCGGACGAGATCGCNTCGCGTTATCCGTTCCTGGAGACCCATGAGCTGACCGGCGCGCTGTATGANCCCTATGATGGCGACATCGACCCGGCGCAACTGACCCAGGCGCTGGCCAAGGGCGCGCCAGATGGGGCGCATATCGAGCGGTTCTGTCCGGTGACGGACGTGCGGCGCGACAAGGGCGAATGGGTGCTGACCACGCCGCAGGGCGAGATTCGCTGCGAGATCGTGGTGAATGCCGCGNNCTATTATGCCCGCGAGGTGGGCAAGATGTTCGGTCGCGACCTGCCGATGATGGTGATGAGCCATCAGTACATGCTGTTCGACACCATCCCCGAGCTGGAAGCCTGGACGAAGGAGGTCGGCCACAAGCTGCCGCTCTTGCGCGACGTGGATTCGTCCTACTACCTGCGGCAGGAGAAGAACGGCTTCAACCTGGGGCCTTATGANGGGAACTGCCGGGCGCATTGGGCCAGCCCTGATGACCCGTTCCCGCAGGATTTCAGCTTCCAGCTGTTCCCTGACGATCTGGAGCGGCTGGAATGGCATATTGCCGATGCCATGGCGCGGGTGCCCTTGCTGGAGAAGGCGGCGCTGACGAAGGTGATCAACGGCCCGATCCCCTATGCCCCCGATGGCAACCCGCTGATCGGGCCGATGCCNGGGGTGCCCAATGCCTTTGAGGCCTGCGTCTTCACCTTCGGCATCTGCCAGGCGGGCGGGGCGGGCAAGGTGCTGGCGGAATGGGTGACCGAGGGCGCGACCGAATGGGACATGTGGTCCTGCGACCCGCGCCGGTTTACCGGCTTCGAGGATGAAGAGTATTGCGTGAAGAAGGGGATGGAGGTCTATGGCCACGAATATGCCATCCACTTCCCGCACCACGCCTGGCCCGAGGGCCGGATGAAGAAGCTGTCGGCGGTGCATGACCGTACCGCGGCTTTGGGCGCGCAGTTCGGGCCTTACAATGGCTGGGAGCGGGCGCTGTGGTATGCGCGGCCGGGCGATGATGTGAGCGAGGCGGCGCAGCGCACCTGGGACCGCGAAGGCCCGTGGTTCGGCGCGGTGAAGGCGGAATGCGAGGCGGTGCGCGATGCGGCGGGCATTCTGGACCTGCCGGGGTTCTCGCGCTTCATGATCACCGGGGCGGGGACGGTGGAATGGCTTGGCCGCCAGATCACCGGCAAGGTGCCGCCGGTCGGGCGCCTGGGGCTGGCCTATTTCGCCGATGACAAGGGCCGGATCGTCACCGAAATGTCGGTGGCGCGCATGGCCGAGGATCAGGTGCTGCTGATCACGGCGGCGACGGCGCAGAGCCATGACAAGGAATGGCTGTTGAAGCACCTGGCGCCGGGGCTGACGCTGGTGGATGCGACCGAGGGCTGGTCTTGCCAGATCCTGACCGGGCCGAAATCGCGGGATATCCTGGCGGCCTGTTCGGAGGCCGATCTGTCGAAGGGCTGGCTGACCTTCCAGACGGCGCGGATCGCCGGGGTGGAGGTCTGGCTGTTCCGCGTGTCCTTCGCGGGCGAGCTGGGATGGGAAATTCATACGCGGGTTGGCGAGACGGCGAAGGTCTGGGACGCGGTGATGGCGGCGGGCGGGCCGATGGGGCTGAAGCCCTTTGGCATGTTCGCGCTGAATTCCCTGCGGGTGGAAAAGGGCTATCGCGCCTGGAAGGGCGATTTGTCCACCGATTACACGGTGTTGCAGGGCGGTCTTGAGCGGTTCATCGACTGGGCGAAGCCGGAGTTCCGGGGCCGCGCGGCGCTGGAGGCGGAAAAGCAGCGNGGGGTGGCCAAGCGCTTCTGCACGCTGGTGATCGAGGCGGGCGCTGAGGACCCGCCCTACATGTCGACGATCTGGAATGGCGAGGAGGTCGTGGGCGAGCTGACCTCGGGCTATTTCGGGCATCGCGTGGGGGCCTGCATCGGGCTGGGGATGCTGAAGGCCGGGCTGAACGTGCCGGGGACGAAGGTCGAGGTGGAGATCTTCGGAGTGAGGTACCCGGCGGTGGTGCAGGCGGATCAGCCGCTGTGGGACGCGAAGAACGAGCGCATCCGCGCTTGAGCAAAATCCTTCGAAGGATTTTGCAAATTTCTTCGAAGAAATTTGCGGGAAGGACGGGACATGGCGGGAATACCTGGGCGGGCGCGGGCGGTGGTGATTGGCGGCGGGGTGTCGGGCTGTTCGGTGGCCTATCACCTGGCCAAGGCGGGCTGGACGGATGTCGTGCTTCTGGAGCGCAAGCGGCTGACCTGCGGCACGACCTGGCATGCGGCGGGGCTGATCGGGCAGCTGCGCGCCAACCAGAACATGACGCGGCTGGCGAAGTATTCGGCCGAGCTTTACTACAAGCTGGAGGCCGAGACCGGGGTGGCCACCGGCATGAAGCGCGTGGGGTCGATGACCGTGGCGCTGACGCCCGACCGCATGGAAGAGATCGCGCGGCAGGCGACCATCGCGCGGATCTTCGGCGTCGAGGTGAACCGGATTTCTCCTTCGGAGATCAAGGCGCTGTACCCGCATCTGAATGTGGATGGCGTCGTGGGCGGCGTGCATTTGCCCAACGACGGCCAGTGCGATCCGGCCAATATCGCCATGGCGCTGGCCAAGGGCGCGCGCATGGCCGGGGCGAAGGTGATCGAAGGCGTGAAGGTCACCGGGGTGACCGAGGGCGCGGCGCCCGGCGGGCGGCGGCGGGTGACGGGGGTTGATTATGTCGGACCCGAGGGGCCNGGGCATATCGAGGCCGACGTTGTGGTGAACTGCGGTGGCATGTGGGGCCGCGATCTGGCGGCGCAGAATGGCGTCACGGTGCCGCTGCATGCGGCCGAGCACTTCTACCTGGTGACCGAACCGGTGCCGGGCCTGGGCGACATGCCGGTGCTGCGGCTGGTGGATGAATGCGCCTATTACAAGTCGGACGCAAGCAAGATGATGATCGGCGCCTTCGAGCCCAAGGCCAAGCCCTGGGGAATGGACGGCATCCGCGAGGATTTCGAGTTCGACACGCTGCCCGAGGACTGGGACCATTTCGCGCCCATCCTGGAAATGGCGATGAACCGCATGCCGCTGTTCCAGACCACCGGCATCCACACCTTCTTCAACGGGCCGGAGAGCTTTACCCCCGACGACCGCTATTACCTGGGCCCGGCGCCGGAGCTGGGCGGCTATTGGGTGGCGGCGGGGTACAATTCCATCGGCATCATCTCGTCGGGCGGGGCGGGTATGGCGCTGGCGGAATGGATCACCACCGGCGAGCCGCCGTTCGACCTGTGGGACGTGGACATTCGCCGCGCGCAGCCGTTCCAGAAGAACCGCCGCTACCTGAAAGAGCGGGTGAGCGAGACGCTTGGCCTGCTGTATGCCGACCATTACCCCTTTCGCCAGGTCGTGACCTCGCGCGGGGTGCGGCGCACGCCGCTGCACGAGCATCTGCAAGCGCGTGGCGCGGTCTTCGGCGAGGTCGCGGGCTGGGAGCGCGCGAACTGGTTTGCCAATGAGGGGCAGGAGCGGGAATACCGCTATTCCTGGGGTAAGCAGAACTGGTTCGGCAACCAGAAGGCCGAGCACCTGGCGGTGCGCGAGGGCGTGGGCCTGTTCGACATGACTTCGTTCGGCAAGATCCGGGTCGAGGGGCGCGATGCCTGCAAGGTGCTGAACCGGCTGTGCTCGGCCGAGATGGACGTGGCGCCGGGGCGCATCGTCTATACGATGTTCCTCAATGAGCGCGGNGGGATCGAGGCCGACCTTACCGTGACGCGCCTCACCGAGACCGCCTATCTGCTGGTGGTGCCGGGAGCGACGCTGCAACGCAACCTGGCCTGGCTGCGCGACCATGTCGGCGAGGATTTCGCCGTTGTCACCGATGTGACGGCGGGCGAGGCCGTGCTCTGCGTGATGGGGCCGAAATCGCGCGCGCTGATGCAGGCGGTGTCGCCCGCGGATTTCAGCAACGCGGCACATCCCTTTGGTTGGGCAAAGGAAATCGAGATCGGCATGGGGATCGCCCGTGCCCATCGCGTGACCTATGTCGGCGAGCTGGGCTGGGAAATCTATCCCTCGGCCGACCAAGCGGCGCATGTCTTCGAGACGCTGATGGAGGCGGGCGAAGGGTTGGGGCTGAAGCTCTGCGGCTTGCATGCGCTGGACAGCTGCCGGATCGAGAAGGCCTATCGCCACTGGGGCCACGACATCACCGACGAGGACAATGTGCTGGAGGCGGGGCTGGCCTTCACCGTGTCGAAGAAGAAGNNCTTCATCGGCCGCGAGGCGGTATTGCGCAAGCAGGAGGCGGGGCTTTCCCGGCGGCTGCTGCAGTTCCGGTTGGAGAACCCCGAGCCGATGCTGTTTCACAACGAAGCGGTGGTGCGCGATGGCGTGATCGTCGGCCCCGTGACCTCGGCCAACTATGGCCATTTCCTGGGCGGGGCGATCGGCATGGGCTATGTGCCCTGCGCCGGGCAAAGCGAGGCCGAAGTGCTGGGCTCGACCTACGAGATCGAGGTGGCGGGAGTGCGGCACAAGGCGGTGGCGTCGCTGGTGCCGATGTATGATCCGAAATCCGAGCGGGTGCGCATGTGACGGGCCGGGTAGCGGGGGCCAGCCCCGCACCCCGGAGTATTTGAGCCAAGATGAAGGGGCGGGAGGGATGCGGTTTTCGGAACGTCATGAAACCTTTGCAGCGCTGCATTCCAGCGGTTGCTTCGTCATTCCCAACCCCTGGGATGCTGGGTCGGCGCGGATAATGGCGGCGCTTGGCGCCAGGGCGCTGGCGACGTCATCGGCGGCGCATGCCTTCACGCTTGGCCTACCTGATATGGGCGGGGTCAGCCGCGACGAGGCATTGGCCCATGCCGCCGACCTGCTGGCGGCGACCGGGCTGCCGGTTTCCGGCGATTTCGAGGATGGTTTCGGNGTGGCGCCCGAGGATGTGGCCGAGACGGTGCGGCTGGCGGGCGAGGTGGGGCTTTCGGGCTGTTCCATCGAGGATACGGTGATGGCGCCGGGCAATCCGGCGCATGGGTTCGAGGCCGCGGTGGAGCGGGTGAAGGCCGGAGTCGCGGCGGCGCGCGCGCTTGGGAGGCCCTTCGTGTTCTGCGCCCGGGCCGATGGCGTGATGAACGGCGCCTATGATCTGGCCGAGGGCATCCGCCGCCTGCAGGCTTTCGAGGCAGCGGGGGCGGACCTGCTGTATCTGCCGGTGCCGCCGGGCAAGGCGGAACTGGCGCAGGTGCTCGCATCGGTGACGAAGCCGGTGAATGCGCTGGCGGCGGGGCCGCTGCGGGCGCTGACGGTGGCAGAGCTGGCGGCGATGGGGGTGCGGCGCATCTCGACCGGCAGCCAGATCGCGCGAGTGACCCATGCGGCGCTGCGCGAGGCGGTGTCGGCGATGCTGGACGAGGGTTCCTTCGCGCCGCTGCTGCGGGCCGCGTCGGGAAGCGAGATTGACGCGCTCTTGGTGCGCGGTGCTGTGGTGGAATGACAGGGTCCGGGCGGAACGCGCTGGATTTGAACGGAAAACGGGAGTTGGCGATGGCTGGGGAAGCACTGGACGTTGGGGAAACCTGCGAACCGGCACGGGCACGGCGGCCGGGCGGGCGGGCAGCACGNGTGGCGATGCGGGCGGCACCTCTGGCCGAGGATGTGCGCCCGGTGCGGCCAGGCATNGCCGGNGGGCAGTACAAGCCGCTGACGGAGGCGGGGATGGCGAAAATCCATGCCTCGGCGCTGGAGGCGCTGGAGGTGATCGGGTTTTCCAATGCGCCGCCAAGCGGTGTGGAGATCCTGACCGGCGCGGGGGCGGTGCTGGGCGATGATGGCCGCATCCGCTTTCCCCGTGCGCTGGTCGAGGACATGCTGGCCAAGGCCGCGCGTGACATCACGCTGCATGCGCGCGACACGAAGCATGACCTGCATCTTTCCGGAACGAACGTTCATTTTGGAACCGCGGGCGCGGCGGTGCATGTGGTTGACCCAGTGACACTGGAGTACCGCGATTCCACCGCGCAGGACCTGTATGACGCGGCGCGGCTGGTGGACAACCTGGACAACATCCATTTCTACCAGCGCACCATGGTCTGCCGCGACGTGGTGGACAACAAGGAGATGGACCTCAACACGCTGTATGCTTGCCTCGCGGGCACGACCAAGCATGTGGGGACCTCGTTCTTCGACCCCTCTCACGTCGCCGATTGCTTCGATGTGCTCTACACCGTGGCNGGGGGCGAAGAGAAATGGCTGGAGCGGCCGTTTGTCAGCAATTCCAACTGTTTCGTCGTGCCTCCGATGAAGTTTGCGGAAGAAAGCTGCAAGGTTATGGAGGATTGCGTGCGGCGCGGCATGCCGATGCTGCTGTTGTCGGCCGGGCAGGCGGGCGCCACGGCNGCGGCGCCCATCGCGCTGGCCATCGTGCAGGCGGTGGCGGAATGCCTGGCGGGGGTGGTCTATGTGAACGCGATCCGGCCGGGCGCGCCANNAACGATCTTTGGCACCTGGCCCTTTGTTTCCGACCTGCGCACCGGCGCCATGTCGGGCGGCAGTGCCGAGCAGGCGCTGCTGACGGCGGGTTGCGCGCAGATGCACCGGTTCTATGGCCTGCCGGGCGGGGCGGCTTCGGGGATTTCCGACAGCAAGCTGCCCGACATGCAGGCGGGCTGGGAGCAGGGTATCACCAATGCTCTGCCTACCTCGCCGGTCTGAACATGTGCTATGAGGCGGTGGGGATGCATGCCTCGCTTCTGGGCTTCTGCATGGAAAGTCTGGTGCTGGGCGATGACCTTCTGGGGCAGNGTGATGCGGCTGGTGCGCGGCATCGACGTGACCGAGGATTCGACCAGCATCGAGGCGATGAAGCAGGTCTGCCTNGGGGGACCTGGGCATTACCTGGGGTCGGACCAGACGCTGAAGCTGATGCAGACGGAGTATATCTACCCCAATGTCGGCAACCGCATGAGCCCGAAGGAATGGAACGAGGCGGGCAAGCCGATCCTCTTGGACAAGGCGATCGAGCGGAAGAACGCCATCCTGGCGAAAGCGGGCAACGTGATCGACCCGGAGATCGACCGGGCGATCCGGGCCAAGTACAACATCTATTTCCGCTGAGGGCTGGCGATGAATTACGGCTATGTGGGCCTGGGCAACCTGGGCGGGCATCTGGCGGCCAGCCTGATCCGGGCCGGGCATCAGGTGACGGTCTATGACCGCGACCCGGCGCTGGCCGAGCGGCATCGGGCGATGGGGGCGACGGTGGCTGGCAGTCCGGCCGAGGTGGCGGCGGCGGTGGATCATGTCTTCACCTGCCTGCCCTCGCCCGCGGTGTCCGAGGCGGTGCTGGCGCAGATGCTGCCGGTGATGAAGGCGGGGGCGACCTGGATCGAGAATTCCACCCTTGGTCGCGACGATGTGCTGCGGCTGGCGGGGCTGGCCAGGGTCGGCGGCGTGCGGATGCTGGAGGCGCCGGTGACCGGCGGGGTGCATCTGGCGGCGCGGGGCGAGATCACCGTGCTGGTGGGGGCNGATGCCGATCTGGTGGACCTGCACCGCCCGGCGCTGGCGGTCATCGGCAACCGGCTGTTCCACATGGGGCCNCTGGGCAGCGCCTCGATCATCAAGGTCATCACCAACATGCTGGCCTTCATTCACCTGAAGGCCTCCTCCGAGGCGCTGATGCTGGCGAAACGGGGCGGGCTCGACCTGGGGCAGGCCTGGCAGGCGATCCGGGCTTCGTCGGGAAATTCCTTCGTGCATGAAACCGAGGGGGCGTTGATCCTGAACGGGTCCTATGACATCGCCTTCTCGGTCGATCTGGCGCTGAAGGACCTGGGCTTTGCCCTGGGCTTCGGCCGCGAATTCGGCGTGCCGCTGGAGCTGGCCGCGATGACCGAGCAGACCTATGTGGCGGCCCGGGCGGCCTATGGCGGGGCTGCGCAGTCGCCGATGATCGCGAAGCTTCTGGAGGACATGCTGGGCACGGACCTGCGGGCCGAAGGGTTCCCGGCGCGGCTGGAATGAGGCGTCCGAGGCAGGACGCGGCACTGGTCCCAACGTTTCCAATGGGTTGCGCGGGAAGATTTCCCGGCCTTCATCAACGGGCGCATCGCGGGTTTGGACGCGCACGATTTCTTCGAAGAAATCGTGCCGGAGCCTTGAAGGCTCCGGGCCGGAACCTTCGAAAATTCCGGCGCTGACCGGCGGGTGGGGGTGACAAAATCCTTTGAAGGATTTTGCAAATTTCTTCGAAGAAATTTGCGCCTGGCGGAAGGGTCGCGCCTTATTTGGGCGCGACCATCATCACCATCTGCTTGCCTTCAAGCTTGGGCATCTGTTCGATCTTGCCCTTGTCGGCCACATCGGCGGCCACGCGGTTCAGAAGATCGAGGCCAAGATCCTGGTGCGCCATTTCGCGGCCGCGGAAGCGCAGGGTGACCTTCACCTTGTCGCCTTCTTCCAGGAACTTCACCACCGAGCGCATCTTCACGTCATAGTCGTGCGTGTCGGTGCCGGGGCGGAACTTGATTTCCTTGATCTCGATGATCTTCTGCTTCTTGCGCGCTTCGGCCTCGCGCTTCTGCGTCTCGTACTTGAACTTGCCGAAGTCCATGATCTTGCAGACCGGGGGCTCCGCATTGGGGCTGATTTCCACCAGGTCGAGGCCCGCTTCCTGCGCCATGGCGAGCGCGCGGTGGGGCGTGACAACGCCGATGTTTTCGCCTTCGGCGCCGATCAGCCGGATCTCGGGCGCGCGGATGCGGTCGTTCACACGGGGTCCCGTCTCGCGCTGCGGCGGGGCGTTGTGGGGTCTGCGGGCTATGGCGTCGGTCCTTCTGCCGTTGAATTCGCGCGCGCAAGATAGACGCGGGGCGGGGCATCTTCAACCCGCAACCCGCGGCAAAGACGGCAGGTCCTGTCCGATTTTGCCGATTGGCGGGGCAAGGCCCTTCCAAATTGCCACAATGCGCGCCATATGGGCGCCAGACCGGCGCATGGCCCGGGATGAGGAGTTGACCATGAACAAGACCGTCATCATCGGCGCGATCGTCATCGTGCTGGCCGGGCTCGGCTACTATCAGTTCGTTTCGGTTTACGCAACAGGAAGCGGCCCAGAAGGCGGCTGATGAAGCGGCTGCCGCCGCCAAGGCCACCGAAGAAGCGGCGGCTGCCGCTGCCAAGGCCGCCGAGGAAGAGGCTGCCGCGGCCGCCAAGGCCGCCGAAGAAGCCGCTGCCAAGGCTGCTGAAGAGGCTGCCGCCGCGGCTGGCGCTGCCGCCAACACCGCGACCACCGCGGCGACCGACGCCACCACCGCCGTGACCGATGCGGCGTCGCAGGCGATGGAACTGCTGGACCCGGCCAGTTCGATGCGGCCAAGCTGACCGCGCTGATCGACGGCTCGTCGCTGGACGACGCGACCAAGGGCACGCTGAAATCGGCCGTGGCCGCCGCCCAGGCGAACCCCTCGCTGGTGGATGCCACCATCGCCCAGATCAAGACGGCGCTTGGCCTCTGATCCTGCTGGATGAAGACAGGGGCCGCGCGACCCGGGGTTGCGCGGCCCTTGCGTTTCAGTCCCGGACGATGAGCCGGTTGTTGCGGCAGAGGTCGGTGATGGCCGACATCTCTTCGCCATCAACCATGCGCGCCCAGACGCTGATCGGCCGCAGCGCACAGGTGGGTATCAAGCGCCACGGTTTCGCTCGACGCGATGGGATCGTGGCGGGCCATCAGCACGTCGTCCACCACCTCGCCGGTATCGCTGACGCCGAAGATTGCGACCTGCACGATCATGCGGTCGGACTGGTTGGACAGGTAGAGGACCAGCGGCAGGTCTTCGGCCTGCGCCTGGGGGCGGCGAGGGCCAGAAACGGGGCCAGAAGCGGAGCCAGCCGCCGCATCAGATGCCGTCGCCGACGAAAGCCTTTTCCACCACGAATTGCTGCGGGTCGGAATTGGCGCCTTCCTTCAGGCCGAAGCCTTCGAGGATTGCCTTCACGTCCACGTTGAAGGCCAGGCTGCCGCAGACCATGGCGCGGTCATGTTCGGCGTCCATCGNGGGAATGCCGAGGTCGGCGAAGACCTTGCCGGACGACAGGTTGTCGGTGACGCGGCCCATGCGCGGGAAGTCTTCGCGCGTGGTGGTGGGATAGTAGACCAGCTTGTCGCCCACGACCTCGCCGATCAGCGGGTCATCCTTCAGGCTTTCCACCAGCTGCCTACCATATTCCAGCTCGGCCACGGTGCGGCAGGTGTGCATCATCACCACCTGTTCGTATTTCTCATAGGTTTCCGGGTCGCGCATCAGGCTGGCAAAGGGGGCGATGCCGGTGCCGGTGGCCAGGAACCACAGCCGCTTGCCGGGCAGAAGCGCATCCAGCACCAGCGTGCCCACGGGTTTCGGGCGCAGGATGATCTCGTCCCCCGGCTGGATGTGCTGCAGGCGCGAGGTGAGGGNGCCATCCGGCACCTTGATCGAGTAGAACTCCAGTTCCTCGTCCCAGGCGGGCGAGGCGATGGAATAGGCGCGCAGGAGCGGTTTGCCGCGGTCGTCCAAAAGGCCGATCATCACGAATTCGCCCGAGCGGAAGCGCAGCGTGCGCGGCCGGGTGACGCGGAAGGAAAACAGCCGGTCGGTCCAGTGGGTGACCTGGGTCACGGTCTGGGCGTCGGGCAGGTGGGGCTTTGCGGGCGCGGGCTTGGCGGCGGCGTCGTTCATCACGGTCGCTTCGGTCATGGATCGGGCTTTCTGAATACGTCTTTTCCGGCCGGGAGGAAACCCCGGACCTCAGGCCCGAAGGCGCGACTGATAGTCGTGCGCCTTCCAGTCGGCGCGGAACTGCCACTGGTCCCAGGGCTGGCGGGCGGCGAGGTCGTCGGGGATTTCGACCTCGTCGAAACCGGTGCGCCGCGCCATGGCGTACTGGTCGGCGATCATCGGCCCGGCGGCGCGCAGGCGGCCCTTGTAGCCCATGGCGCGCAGGCGGCGGGCGATGGTGAAGGCGCGGCCGTCGTTGAAGGCCGGAGTCGTGATGCGGATCAGCGCCAGGTTGGCGAGTTCCGGCTGAAGCGCGGCCGGGTCGTCGGTATGGGCCAGGTCCACGGCGCCGCGGTGCCGGGCCAGATCGGCCAGCGGCACGAAGGTTTCGGGTTCGGGGGTCTGGAAGCCCTGGTCGGTGACAAGAACGCTCATGCGGCGGANTTCCTTCGGGATACGGACGGCTTTTCCATCAATGAAGTGGATGCCGCATTCGGTTTTTCGCTNGCCGCGCCAGCGGCGCGGNNGGTCTTCGCCGTCCTTCACCGGGCTGGTGCAGGNGGCGCAGCCGATGGAGGGATAGCCCTTTGCGACCAGCGGGTGCCGGGGCAGGCGGTTTTCGACCATGTATTCGGCAATGTCCTCGCGGCCCCAATGGGCCAGCGGGTTCACCTTGATGCGCAGGTCGCCTTCGTTTTCGAAGAACTCCACCGTCTCGCGGCCATTGCCCTGGAACCGCTTGCGCCCGGTGATCCAGCCGTCAAAGCCGGAGAGCGCGCGTTCCAAGGGTTCCACCTTGCGCACGCCGCAGCAGGCATCGGTGTTGAACTGGTGCAGCGTGCCGTCGGGGTCTTCGAAACTCACNNCCGCGCCGGGGTTGGCGCGGATGGTGCGCACGTCGCAAAGGTGCAGCTTTTCCGCCAGCTCGCGCTGGTAGTCGAGCGTTTCCTGGAACAGCATCCGCGTATCGATGAACAGCACCGGCGTCTCGGGCGCGATGACCGAGACGAGGTGCAGAAGCACCACGGATTCGGCGCCGAAGGACGAGACCAGGGCGACGCGGCCCAGATCGGCGTCCTTCAGCGCATGGTCCAGCACCGCGGTGGCCGAATGGTGCTTGTAGCGGGCGTTCAGCGCCGCGACGCGCCCGGCCACCGGGCTGGCGTGCAGGTCACGCGGCATGGCGGGCGCCCTCGGCGCCGTAGAGCGCGGTTTTGAACGGCTCCATCCCCAGGCGGCGGTAGGCCATCAGGAACGTCTCCTCGGGGCCGGTGCGCTGGTCCAGATAGGTGCGCAGGATGCGGTCGATGGCGGGCACGACCGCGTCATAGGCAAAGCCGGGGCCGGTCTTTTCGCCGATCACCGCATCCTCGCTGCCGTCGCCGCCAAGCGTGATCTGGTAATTCTCCACCCCGGCGCGGTCCAGGCCCAGGATGCCGATGTGGCCGACATGGTGATGACCGCAGGCGTTGATGCAGCCCGAGATCTTGATCTTCAACGGGCCGATTTCATGCTCCAGCTTCAGCGCGTCGAAATGGGTGGCGATCTCCTGCGCGATGGGAATCGACCGGGCAGTGGCCAGCGCGCAGTAATCCATGCCGGGGCAGGCGATGATGTCGGAGACGAGGCCGACATTGGCGGTGGCAAGACCGGCCTTCAGAAGCTGGGCATGGATCGCCTACAGGTCCGACTTGTGAACGTGGGGCAGGATGACGTTCTGTTCGTGGCTGATGCGGATGTCGCCGTGGCCATGGGTTTCGGCCAGGTCGGCGATCAGGCGCATCTGGTCAGAGGTCGCATCGCCGGGCGTCGCGCCATGCGCCTTGGTCGAGATGGTGACGATGGCATATTGGGCGTTGCGGTGCGGCGCGAGGTTGGTGTCGGCCCAGGCGCGGAAAACCGGGTCGGCCTTGTAGAAGGCGTCATAGGCGTCGGTCGGCGCATTGCGGAAGGCCGNGGGCGCGAAGGCTTCGCGGATGTCTGCCAGCAGTTTCTGGTCGTTGCCGCCGAACAGCGGGCGCAGCTCGGCGAACCGCTCCTCGATCTGGCGGGTGATCTCGTCCTTGCCGGTTTCGTGCAGGGTGATCTTGATGCGCGCCTTGTACTTGTTGTCGCGCCTACNCAGCACGTTGTAGACGCTCAGCACCGCCTCGACGTAAGGCAGCAGGTCCTCCACCGGCAGGAAGTCACGCACCACCATGCCGATCATCGGGGTGCGGCCCAGACCACCGCCGACGATGACCTCGAACCNCGGTTTCGCTGCGGCGTTCTTCACCATGCGCAGGCCGATGTCATGCGCCTTGGTCACGGCGCGGTCATGCGGCGCGCCGGTGATGGCGATCTTGAACTTGCGCGGCAGGAACTGGAATTCCGGGTGGTCGGTGGACCACTGGCGCAGAAGCTCGGCATAGGGCCGCGGGTCCTCGATCTCATCCGCGGCGGCGCTTACGAAATGGTCGGCGGTCACGTTGCGCACCGTGTTGCCCGAGGTCTGGATGGCGTGCATTTCCACATCGGCCAAGGCCGACAGGATGGCTAANNGCACGTCGGGCAGCTTCGGCCAGTTGAACTGGATGTTCTGCCGCGTGGTGAAATGGCCATAGCCCTTGTCCCAGGTGTCGGCGATCAGCGCCAGCTGGCGCATCTGGCGCGGCGACAGCGTGCCATAGGGGATGGCCACGCGCAGCATGTAGGCGTGCAGTTGCAGGTAAAGCCCGTTCATCAGGCGCAGCGGGCGGAATTCGTCCTCGGTCAGCGAGCCGTCAAGGCGGCGCTCGACCTGATGGGAGAACTGCGCCACCCGGGCGCGGACGAAGGCTTCATCGAAGTCGGAATAGGAATACATGCGCGCATCTCGGCTGGCGGGAAGGGGGCGGCGAGGCCCCGGCCTTCGCCGGGGCGGGGTCGTCAGGCGGCCGAGACCCGGCCTGCGCCGGGGCAAGGTCGGCTTGCTTGCCGTGGAAGTAGTTCGAGGGCCCGCGGGTCCGGAACGCCTCGCGGAAATGCGTGGGCTCGGGGCCCTGCGCGCTAACCCTGGCATCGGCCAGATAGGCGCCCACCACCACCAGCCGCTGCGCGGTGGCATGGATCAGCCGCATCTGGGCATGGGCTTCGTCCTCGATCAGCTCGGCCTCGTGGTGGAAGGGCGTCCAGCGGTCGTCGGCGGTGAGGTACACGACATCGCCTTCGCGCAGCCGGTTGGCGGTAACGACCTTGGGGGTGAAGCGGCGGGACATGGCTCTGATCCTTGGTTGGATGCCGTGAATATAGAAGATTTTCCCGCTTTTCGGCCAGTGGCCCTTGCAGATAAGGAAGAATGTTCCGATGATGACCGCGATTGCAGCGGATTTCCCGCGAAAGGGCAGGAGGCGCGAATGGCGGTCCGTCTGGACGAGATCGACCGGAAAATCCTTGTCGAACTGCAGGCCGATGCCGGACAGTCGCTGGATGAAATCGCCCGCAAGGTGGGGTCTTCCAAGACCCCGGTGTGGAACCGCATCCGCCGCATGCGCGAGGCCGGGGTGATCACGCGCACCACGGCGATCCTCGATGCCGAGGCCCTGGGGCTGGAAGCCTGCTTCTTCGTGCTGATCCGCACCTCGGAACACGAGGCGGAATGGCAGAAGAAGTTCCTGCGCACGCTGAAGGAGCGCCCCGAGGTGCTGGAGGCGCACCGGCTGGCGGGCGACATCGACTATATCCTGAAGGTGCGGGTGAAGAACGCGCGGGCCTATGACACCTTCTATCAGGCGCTGATCTCGGAAGTGCGCATCTACAACGTGACGGCGCTTCTGAGCATGGAAGAGATCAAGGCGACGACGGTGCTGCCGGTCTAGGGGGCCTTCTGCCCCCATCGCCGCCAGGGCGGCGATTCCCGAGAGTATTTCCGCAAAGAAGAAGCCGGTTTCTTCTTTGCCCAAATACTCCCGCGCGGAGCGCATGCGGAGCCTTCGCGGCTCTTTGGCCGCGAAGGTGACAAAGATCTTGCCGCCGCTTGCGGCGGCGCAATGGGATCAGGGGTGGGGCCGGGCGCGACGACGGGGCCTCCGGCGGCCCTGGCATCTTCGGGGTCATGCGTCACCAGCACCACCGGCAGTCCGCGGGCGCGGGCCGTGGAAAAGACCAGGCCGCGGATCTGCTGTCGCAGGTCGATGTCCAGCCGGGAGAAGGGTTCATCCAGCAGCAGGGCGCGCGGTTCGGCGAGCAGGGTTCGCAACAGCGCCACGCGGCTGCGCTGGCCGCCCGACAGGGTGGCGGGGTCGCGGTCGGCGAAGCCGTCGANGGCCTCGGCCAGCGCTTCGGCGATGCGGGCCTTGCGGTTGCCCANCGCCGGGGGCAGCGCGAAGGCCAGGTTGCCGCCGACCGACAGATGGGGAAACAGCACGTCGTCCTGAAACAGGATACCGATGTGGCGGTCCTGGACCGGAAGGTGGGTCACATCGCGGCCGTTCAGGATCACCCGGCCGGTCTGGGAGAAGCCGCGCGCCAAGGTGCCCAGGATGGCGGCAAGCAGCGTGGACTTGCCGGAACCGGAGGGCCNCATGACGCTGAGCACCACTCCGGGGGCTATCGTGGCATCCAGCGCCGCCAGCGGGCGGCCGTGATGGGCGACGGTCAGGCGGTCGAGGTGGAGCGTCACGCCGCCTCTCCCATGCCGCGGCGGTGGCGGAAGATCAGCGCCGGCAGCGCCAGCGCCAGCCAGAAGCCTACCATCGGCAGCAGGGTCTGCGCCAGCGCCGCCGCCCCGGCGATGCGGCGGTTGGCGCCCGAGGCCAGGGCCACGGCCTCGGTCGTCAGCGTGGCGACGCGGCCGCCGCCGATCAGCAGGGTGGGAAGGTACTGGCCGATGGAAACGGCAAGGCCCACGGCGAAGGCGGTCAGCAGCGGACGCAGCAGCATGGGCAGGCGCAGGTGCCACAGGATGCGGGACGGTGGCGCGCCAAGCGCCGCCGCGGCGGTCGCGAGCCTTGGGTTCCAGGCGGCCCAGGCCGGGGCGAGCGACAGCCAGACATAGGGCAGCACGAAGACCAGATGCGCGGCGGCGGTGGCGGGCAGGGTGCCCTCGGCTCCGGTGGCGAGGGTGAAGACTTGCAGGCCGGGCAGGAAGGCCACCTGCGGCACGATCAGGGGCAGCCAGATCAGGGCGATCAGGCGCCGTGCTGGGGCGCCCCGGCGCGACAGGGCTTCCAGCGCGGCGATGACAAGCGCCAGGGCGGCGGTGGCGGAGAGGAGGGCAAGAGCGAGCGTGGTGCCGGTGCGGGCAGCGAGGCTGGCGCCGTTCTGCGCCCAGGTGGCCAGCGTCAGGCGGTCGGGCAGGGNCGGCGGGAAGCTCCAGGGGCNCGCGACGGACCAGAGCGCCAGGTAAGCAAGGCCCGCGGCGAGGCTGGCGGCGGCGAGCGTGCCGAGGGTGGCGGCCAGCGGTTGAAGGACCCTGTCGGCGGTGCGGCCGCGCCAGCCGGAGGTGGCNNGAGCGCGGGCGAGGCTTGCGACGGCGATGCCACCCGCCTGCCAGAGCGCGAGGGCGGCGAGGACGAGCGCCAGTTGCAGCAGCGCCGCCGCGGCGGCCATGCCGCGGAAGCTCAGGTCGGGGGCGGTCATCCACTGGGTGATGCGGACGGCCAGCGTGGGCGGCAGGCCGGGGCCGAGGATCAGCGCCATGTCCACGGTGGTCATGCCATAGGCCAGCACGGCGGCGACGGGCAGGCGCAGCTGGCGCGCCAGCGCCCCAGACCGCCAGCAGGAAGCCGGTGCTGCGGGAATGGCCAGGCTCGCCGCCACCGCCATCTGCCGGGCGGCGTCGGTCTGGGGCAGGGCGGCCAGCGTCATCAGCAAGAGGAAGGGCAACTCCTTGGTGACAAGACCAAGGGCCAGCGCCCATCCGCCGGGGTCGTTCAGGATCAGCAGGTCCGGCGGCTCGGTCCAGCCGGTGGCCCAGGGCGACAATGCCCGGGCGATCCAGCCCGAGGNGGCGACAAGGAAGGCCAGGCCAAGCGCCGCCGCGGCATGGGGGACCGAGAGCAGCGGCGCGAGGCTGCGGCGCAGGGCCGCGAAGGCGGCGGTGCCGTGCAGGGCGGCCACGATCAGGGTGGAGAGCACCAGCGCCACAAGGGTGGAAACAAGGCCGGTGACCAGCGACAGCCGGACCGAAGCGCCGAGGCCGGGTTGCGACAGAAGCCTGCGCCATTCCTGCAGGCCCGGTGCGTCAGGCAGGCCAAAGGCGGGGCCAGGGCGCCAAAGTACGGCGGCCACCGGGGCGGTCAGGATCAGGGCCAGGACAGTCGGCGCCAGCGGCAGAAGCCGGGCGCCAGCCCTCACTGAGCCACCCCGTAGCGGGCGAGCCAGTCCTGCGAGACGCGGGTCATCCAGCTGGCATCGGGTTCCAGCAGGGCCGGGCCAAGCTGGTCTGGCGGCANGGTCGCCGCGCCAAGCACCAGCGCGTCAAAGCGGGCGCGGTCGGGGGCGGGCAGGGCGGCAAGGTCCAGCACGGTCTGGAAGCCCAGCACGGCCGGGTCGGCGGCGCGGGCCTGCACCTCGGGGTCCAAGAGAAGGTTGGCGATCACCATGGCGCCCTCGCGGTGCGCGGCATTGAAGGGGATCGCCACGAAGCTGGCATTGCCGATGGTGCCGCCCTCCAGCGTGAAGCTGCGGATCGTGTCGGGCAGGGTGCCTGCGGCGATTTCAGCCGAGGCGCGGCCGGGGTTGAAGGACAGCGAGACGGTGATCTCGCCATCGGCCAGAAGCTGGCCAAGCGCCTACTCGCTGGCGGGATAGGCGCGACCCTCGCGCCAAAGGGCCGGGGTGATGCGGTCGAGGAAGGCCCAGAGGGNGGCGACCTGGGCCTGGTAGGCGGCCTCGTCCACCGGCATCTGCATGACGCCAGGCTCGGCCATGGTGCCGTAAAGCACCTGTTTCAGGAAGGTGGCGCCCAGGTAATCGGGTGGCTGCGGATAGGTGAAGCGGCCGGGGTTCGCCACGATCCAATCGGCGAGCGCCTCCAGCGTGCGCGGCGGCTCGGGCAGCTTCGCGCTGTCGTATTCAAAGACCAGCTGCGCCATGGCCCAGGGGCTTTCCAGCCCCTCGGTCGGTTCGGTGAAATCGGTGACGGTGGCGGGCTTGCCGCGGGTGTCGACGTATTTCCAGTTGGGCAGGCTGGTGGCGAAGGGCGCGCCAAGCAGGCCCTGCGCCTTCATCGCCGCGAAATTCTCGCCGTTGATCCAGATCAGGTCCACCGCGCCGCCGGTGGTGGTGCCAACCTGCTGTTCCGCCAGCACGCGCGCCACGGCATCGGCGGTCGAGGCGAGCTTGACCTGGGTCAGGGTGACGCCGTGCCGGTCTGCGGCAAGGGCGCCCACCCAGTCGATGAAGGCGTTGATCTTGGGATCGCCGCCCCAGGCGTGCCACCAGACCGTTTGGCCCCGCGCGGCCTTGGCCACGGCATCCCAGTCCGCGCCCTGCGCACGGGCGCGGCCCTTCGGCACGGCCGAGCCGAGCGTCGCCCAGGCGACCATGGTGGCGAATTGTCTGCGGTCCATCCGGGTCCTCGCTTGCGGGGCGAAGAGTAAGGCGCGGGCGGGCGAGCGCAAGGGCGGAAAGCGTGCGGCCGGGCACAGGGGCGTGATCGGGCAGGTGCCCTTGCAGCCCCGGACCGCATCACTAAGACTCTCGCAAGACTTGATGCGAACAGTGACCGATAACCGAGGCAGGGCAAGATGCGCGATCCGATCGATACCTACATGAACACGCTGGTTCCCATGGTCGTCGAGCAGACGAGCCGGGGCGAGCGCGCCTATGACATCTATTCGCGCCTGTTGAAGGAGCGGATCATCTTCCTGGCGGGCCCGGTGCATGACGGCATGTCCAGCCTGATCTGCGCCCAGCTTCTGTTCCTGGAGGCCGAGAATCCCTCGAAGGAAATCGCCATGTACATCAACAGCCCCGGTGGCGTGGTGACCTCTGGCCTGTCGATCTATGACACGATGCAGTACATCCGGCCCAAGGTGTCCACCCTGGTGATCGGGCAGGCGGCCTCGATGGGCTCGCTGCTGCTGCAGGCGGGCGAAAAAGGCATGCGCTTCAGCCTGCCCAACAGCCGGATCATGGTTCACCAGCCCTCGGGCGGCTATCAGGGCCAGGCCACCGACATCATGATCCACGCCCAGGAAACGCTGAAGCTGAAGCGCCGCCTGAACGAGATCTACGTCAAGCACACCGGCAACACCTATGAAACCGTCGAGGCGGCGCTGGAGCGTGACAACTTCATGTCGGCCGAGGATGCCAAGGCCTGGGGCCTGATCGACGAAATCCTCGACAGCCGGGGCAAGATGGACGACGCCGCGAAGTAAGCGGCGCCGGAATGGGCCAGTCCCCGGTGACGCGGGGGCCGCCCGGCGATTTGGCGTTGTGGAGCCGGGGCTTTGTCCTACGATTCCATGACAGGGGCGAAGGATCAGGCCCGGGGATGCCCCGGGCACAGGGAAGGGCGATGGCGAACAATTCCGGCAGCGACAGCAAGAACACGCTCTACTGTTCCTTCTGTGGCAAAAGCCAGCACGAGGTGCGCAAGCTGATCGCGGGTCCGACGGTGTTCATCTGCGACGAATGCGTCGAACTGTGCATGGACATCATCCGCGAAGAAACCAAGACCACCGGTCTGAAATCGACCGACGGCGTTCCGACGCCGCGCGACATCTGCAAGGTGCTGGACGACTATGTGATCGGCCAGATCCATGCCAAGCGCGTGCTGTCGGTCGCGGTTCACAACCACTACAAGCGGCTGAACCATTCCGGCAAGTCCGGGGAAGTGGAACTGTCGAAGTCCAACATCCTGCTGATCGGCCCCACCGGCTGCGGCAAGACGCTTCTGGCGCAGACGCTGGCGCGCATCCTGGATGTGCCCTTCACCATGGCCGATGCCACGACGCTGACCGAGGCCGCNTATGTCGGCGAGGATGTGGAAAACATCATCCTGAAGCTGTTGCAGGCGTCGGAATACAACGTCGAGCGCGCGCAGCGCGGCATCGTCTATATCGACGAGGTCGACAAGATCACGCGCAAGTCCGACAANCCCTCGATCACCCGCGATGTGTCCGGGGAAGGCGTGCAGCAGGCGCTTCTGAAGATCATGGAAGGCACCGTGGCTTCCGTGCCGCCGCAGGGCGGGCGCAAGCATCCGCAGCAGGAATTCCTGCAGGTGGACACGACGAACATCCTGTTCATCTGCGGCGGCGCCTTTGCTNNAAGCCTGGAAAAGATCATCGCGCAGCGCAACAAGGGTTCGGCCATCGGCTTTGGCGCCGAGGTGAAAGATCCCGATGCCCGTGGCGCCGGTGAATTGTTCCGCGAGCTGGAACCCGAGGATCTGCTGAAATTCGGCCTGATCCCGGAATTCGTCGGCCGCCTGCCGGTGATTGCCACGCTGGAAGACCTGGACGAAGCCGCGCTGGTCAAGATCCTGACCGAGCCGAAGAATGCGCTGGTCCGCCAATACCAGAAGCTCTTCGACATCGAGGGCGTGAAGCTTTCGTTCACCGCCGACGCCCTGTCGGCCATCGCCAAGCGCGCGATCAAGCGCAAGACCGGCGCGCGGGGCCTGCGCTCGATCATGGAAGACATCCTGCTGGATACCATGTTCGAACTGCCGGGCCTGGACGATGTGGAAGAGGTCGCCGTGAACGAAGAGGCGGTGAATTCCGGCGCCAAACCGCTGATCGTCCATACCGAAACGCGNCGAAAGAAACCCGCAACCGCGGGGTGATGTTTTCCGCTGCGGAATGCGGGCGGTCCTTCGGGGCCGCCCGTTTCATTTGGCGCCGCCCATCGGAACACGCGCGTGAGTTGTCCTAGCGTCAACCGGGAATTTTCTGGACGGCACAGCTTTGGCTGATATGACTCGACGCATCACCAGTTGCGGAGATGCGTCGAAATGGCCGTGCTTTATACCTATGGCGAATATGTCGTTCTTTCGCCGTCGCAGTTCAACAGCTATTCCAGCATCCAGTACGCCCCGGGCGACACGACATCCACCGTCGAACTGGGGCTGGCAAGCGCGGGGTCGGTCAACTTTTCCAGCTCAAGTCACGGTCTGCAATTGTCGACGGATCGACCGGAAACGACAACCTGACACTGGGTGGCGGCAACGACACGGTCTGGGGCAATGCAAGCAATGACTCCGTGTATGGCGGTGCGGGCGACGATTCCCTGATCGGCGACTGAAACGACGGTACCAGTTACGGTGACGACAAGCTTTATGGCGGGGATGGCAGCGACGTTCTGATCGGAGGCTTGGGCAACGACCGTCTCGACGGGGAAGTGGCGACGATTACTTCGGCATCATCGAGTCCACGTCGGGCGTCGGCAATTTCTACGGCGGAAGCGGCTACGACGCGGTCGAGGTCTGGGATGCCCGCGGCATCGGCACCAGCCGGTTCGACCTTGGCAATCTGGTGCTGAACGCCGCGAGTTCGGTGGAATTCCTGCTGATCGACAGCATGTCCTTCGATGTGGGCGGCACCGACGGCGGCGATGTCTTCGACCTGAGCCATGCCGAGGGGTTCACCTGGAACGGCTGGGAATGGGTAGCCGGGGTGAAGCTTGACATGCGCCTGGGGGCGGATCGGTTTACCGGCGGCGCGGGGGTCGAGACGGTGCTTGCCAGCGACGGCGGGGATTACATTTCGCTTGGTGACGGCGATGACCGGCTGGAAATCATGGACGGAAAGCTGATCGGCGATACGCTTTTCGGCGGGGTAAGCAACGACACCCTGTGTATCTGGGGAGTAAGCGAAAACGGTGGCGTCATCGCCCATGGCCCGCAGGTCCTGGACCTGGGGTACCGCCTCATTCGAGTCGCTGATGATATCTGCCAGTAGCGTGTTGGCGACGAGCGGGGCAGACCGGTATGACCTGACGGGTGTGACGTCGATGCAAGTCAGCCTTGGGGAAAATTCGAGCTTCTTGCCGGGAACGACACCTTCCGCGGAGGCGTTTCCGATAATGCCGTGGGTGGCGGAGACGGCGACGATTCCCTGGAAGGGCATGGCGGGAGAGACCGGCTTTCCGGTGGCGCAAACAGCGATGTCTTGTACGGCGGCGATGACAATGATGATCTGGAAGGGCAGGCCGGTCATGACACGCTGTATGGCGAGTAGGCGACGACCTGTTCCATTGCGCGGGCACGTTGGCGGACAGCGACGTTTTCTACGGCGGTGATGGCAAGGACACCATGCGGCTTGAGAACGGCGTGGTGTTGGAGGATCGCCTTCAATGCGGCACAATCCATCGAGTGTCTGAGCGCGTATGCTCCGCTTGTGAACCAATCCTACGCGACGGTCAACGGTACGGCCAATGCAAATGTCTTCGACCTTTCCGGCTTCAGCATGGCTAATTCTTATTCGTCATTCCGCTTTGTGCTTGGCGCAGGCAACGACCGCGTTGTCAGTGGCACATTTCGCCTTGAAGCGTATGGCGGCGATGGAAACGACTCCTGTACGGCGGCACAAAAATGACAGCCTGATCGGCGGGGTGGGGACCGACGTCCTGATCGGATATTTCGGCGACGACACCTATGGCATCGACTCTTTGACCGACGTCATCGGTGAGGCAACTGTCAACGGCGGCATCGACACGGTCGAGACGACCTTGCAGACCTATACGCTTGGCGTATTGCTGGAGAACCTGCGCCATATCGACGCCACGGCTTTCCGCGGGGTCGGCAATGCGGCGGCCAACAGGATCGAAGGCAATGCCGGAGCGGACACGCTGGCCGGACTTGACGGGTCAGATACGCTGTTTGGCGGTGCCGGGAATGACTTCATCGGTGGCGGTCTTGGCAACGATTCCTCACCGGCGGCCTGGGGGTCGATACCATGGGCGGCGGCGACGGCGACGACGGGTATGAGGTCGACAACGCTGCCGATGTGGTTGTGGAACTCGTTGGCGCGGGCCTGGACATTGTCTACGTCTCTGGGCTCAAGTACACTCTTGCCGCCAATGTCGAGAATGGCGCGGTCACAAATACGTCCGGTGCGTCGCTTTTCGGGAATGCGGGCGCGAATGTGATCACGGGTGGCGCTAAACGGCGACACGCTGTTCGGCGACCAGGGCAACGATCAGCTGATCGGGGAGCGGTGCAGACTTGTTGCTGGGCGGCGCCAACGACGACACGCTGTCCGGGGCTGGCGGGCTGAACACCCTGTATGGCGGCCTTGGTGACGATGTCTTTGTCGTCAACCAGGCCACAGATGTGATCGTGGAGGCGGGAGCCGGATACGACAGGGTGACGACCACTGCACTTTCCTTTTCCTCGCGGCCGGGGTCGAGGATCTCGAGTGTCGTCTGGTGGACTACGGTGGTGTCTATAGCGGAAACGATCAGGCCAACACAATCGTCCTGTCCTATAGCAATGGGTATTCTCGCAAAGGCAGTCAGGTCTATGGCATGGGGGCAATGATACGCTTTCCACGAGTTTGCGTGACTCCGTCGTGAATTGCGACTCTCTTTACGGGGGCTTGGCGACGATACCTACATCGTGACGAGCGATGATGTGTATCAACCCAGCGCATTTATCGAACGTCCTGGTGAGGGGACGGATACGATGATTTCAGCCTTCACGATGTTCTTGCAGGACAATATCGAGGTACTGCGGCTGACGGGAACGGCTGACATCAAAGGCCGCGGGAACTCGTTGGACAACATCATATTCGGGAACGCTGGCGCCAACCTTCTCTACGTTGGCGGGCTTGAATCCGATGATGGTGGAAGCGATACGGTGACAGGTGGCGCGGGCGCAGATCTGTTCCAATTCGTGGGCTTGGCCAAAGTGCAGCACATCACTGACATGACACCCGGTGTCGATGAGATCTCCCTGCTAAGCTATGTGTTCGGCGCACTGCCCGTCGGCCAGTTGGCCGCAGACGCGTTCAAGAATCTTGCCACCGGGACCGTAGACGCCTCGGATCAGATCCTCTTTCGGCCTGGGACCGGCGAGGTTTTCTGGGATCCGGACGGGTCGGGGACAGAAGCTGCGACGTTGCTCGTGGTTCTTGACAACCATGCCATCGTAACCGCTTCGGATTTCCTGGTAATCAGTTGAAGTCGCGGGACCCTGATTGAGTCCCCTCCGCCGCGGGCGACTCGCGGCAAATCCCCCGCAGCGACGCCGCAGGGCTGCGTCGCCACTGGACCCCGCCTGCGGTTTCGGCCATACCGGGGGCGAACGAACCGGAGGCCCCGATGGAATTCCTCAAGCGCCTGGTGACCTGGTGGAACGGCCAGACCCTGACGACGCAAATCTACACCGCCCGCCACGGGCAGAAGGTGGGCGAGGACGAGCAGGGCAACGTCTACTACCAGACCGCCGACGGCAAGCGGCGTTGGGTCATCTACAACGGTGAATCCGAGGCCAGCCGCGTGGGTGCCGAATGGCATGGCTGGCTGCACCACACCTGGAACGAACCGCCGACCNNGAGATGTTAGGCGCAGCACAAGCCCTGGGAAAAGCCGCATCAGGAAAACCTGACCGGCACGGCCGCGGCCTATGTGCCGCCCGGCTCGATCCGCCGCGCCGAGCCGCTGGCGCGCCGCGACTACGACGCCTGGGTGCCCGAGTGGTAAGCCGGAACGCAAGGGCAAGGGCCGCGCCTGATGTCGGAAAGTCGCGCAGAGGTTCTGGCCGGGGCCGCGGTTCTGGCCGCTGCCGTGGCCTTCCTGTTCTATGCCGGGCAGCAGTCGGTGATGGGGCCGCAGGGCGGCACCTATGAACTGAAGGCCAGCTTCCGCTCGGTCGAGGGCATCACCGTGGGCGGCGATGTCCGGCTGGCCGGGGTGAAGGTCGGCACCGTCACCTCGCTGAGCCTGAACCCCGAGACCTATTTCGCCGATGCCACCGTGGCGATCGAGAACGCCATCCAGCTGCCCACCGATTCCTCGATCCTGATCTCGTCCGAGGGCCTTCTGGGCGGCAATTTCGTCGAGCTGCAGCCCGGCGGCATGCCCGACATGCTGGCCCCCGGCGACGAGATCGAGGACACGCAGGGCGCCGTCAGCCTGATCGCGCTGTTGATGAAATTCGTGGGCTCCATGGTAAGCGACCCCAAGTCGGACAGCAACGGATGAAGGTGTTACGCGCAGCCTGTGGCTGGCCGCCGTTCTGGTCGCCTCATCGGCACAGGCGGCCGAAATGGTCTCGGCCGAGGTTAGCGTGCTGCGCTGGCTGGACAAGCTGACGGGCGAAACCGAAGACGTGGAACTGGGCCGCGGCCAGTCGGCGACCTGGGGGCGGCTGTCCATCCAGTTGGACGAGTGCCGCTATCCCAAGGGCAACCCGGCCTCGGATGCCATCGCCCACCTGACCATCCGCGATTCCGAAGTCGAAACCCCGGTGTTTTCCGGCTGGATGGTGGCGTCCTCGCCCGCGCTGTCGGCGCTGGACCATCCGCGCTATGATGTCTGGGTGCTGTCCTGCACCTACCCGCAGTCCGAAGCCCCGCCCGAAGCGGCGCCGGACGCACCCGAGGACGCCCCGGAACCCGCGGCCACCGACGAAGGATAGGGCGCATAGCCCGGCGGATCGAACCGCGTAAGCGGCGGCAGCGCCGCTTCCAGCGCGGCGGTACGCAGCCCGCGGGATTTCCACCGCCCCCAGGCTGGCCAGGTGCGGCGTCAGGAACTGCACGTCGAACAGCGCATAGCCCCCGGCCCGCAGGCGATGCACCAGCCAGGCCAGGGCCACCTTGGATGCGTCCGTGCGACGCGAGAACATGCTCTCGCCGAAGAACGCCCCGCCCAGGCTGACGCCATAGACCCCGCCGACCAGCGCCGTACCGTCCCGGACCTCCAGCGAATGGGCAAAGCCCCGGCGGTGCAGCTCCAGGTACAGCGCACGGATCTGGCCGTTGATCCACGTTTCGTCGCGGTCGGCGCAGCCATCCACCACGCCCGCGAAATCGCGGTTCACCGACACGTCCCACCCGCAGGTCAGGATGCGTTGCGCAGCGAGCGCGAGATATGAAAGCCGTCCAGCGGAAAGATGCCGCGGCGGCGCGGGTCCACCCAGTGGATATCAGTGAACTCGCGCGCCTCGGCCATCGGAAAGATGCCGATGGCATAGGCGCGCAGCAGCATGTCCGGGGTAACGGTCACCATGCCGCGCGCCGGGGATCAGCCGAACTGGCGGGCCAGCCACTTTTCCAGCCAGTGGATGTTGTAGTCGCCCGACAGGATGTCGGGCTCGGACAACAGCGCGTCGAACAGCGGCACCGTGGTGTCCACGCCATCCACGATCAGCTCGCCAAGCGCGCGCTTCAGCCGGGCCAGCGCCTCGGGCCGGTCGCGGCCATGCACGATCAGCTTGCCGATCAGGCTGTCGTAATAGGGCGGGATCGAATAGCCGCCATACAGCGCCGAATCCATCCGCACCCCCAGCCCGCCGGGGGCATGGAACACCCGCACCTTGCCGGGGCAGGGCGAGAACGAGGGCAGCTTTTCGGCGTTGATGCGCACCTCGATGGCGTGGCCGTTGATTTCCAGCTCGTCCTGGGTGAAGGACAGGTCCATCCCGGCCGCCACGCGGATCTGCTCGCGCACCAGATCGACGCCGAAGATGTATTCGGTCACGGGATGTTCCACCTGCAGCCGGGTGTTCATCTCGATGAAGTAGAACTTGCCGTCCTCGTAAAGGAACTCGATGGTGCCNNAAGCGCCGATGTAGTTGATCTTGGCCACCGCATCGGCGCAGACCTTGCCGATTTCGGCGCGCATCTTCGGCGTGATGACCGGGCCGGGCGCTTCTTCGAAGACCTTCTGGTGGCGACGCTGCAGCGAACAGTCGCGCTCGCCCAGATGCACCGCGCGGCCCTTGCCGTCGCCGAACACCTGAATCTCAATGTGGCGCGGCTTTTGCAGGTATTTCTCGATATAGACTTCGTCGTTGCCAAAGGCGGCCTTGGCCTCGCTGCGCGCGGTGCGGAAGGCGATCTCCAGCTCCTTGGCGTCCTTGGCCACCTTCATGCCACGCCCGCCACCGCCGGCGGTGGCCTTGATGATGACCGGATAGCCGATCTCAGCCGCCACGACCTGCGCCGTCTCGAAATCCGGCACGCCGCCGTCCGACCCCGGCACCACCGGGATGCCAAGCGCCTTGGCGGTTTCCTTGGCGGTGATCTTGTCGCCCATGATGCGGATATGTTCCGCGCTTGGGCCGATGAAGGTCAGCCCATGGTCTTCCAGCGCCTGCGCGAAACTGGCGTTTTCCGACAGGAAGCCATAGCCCGGATGCACCGCCTGCGCGCCGGTGATCTCGCAGGCCGAAATGATGGCGGCCTTGTTCAGATAGCTTTGCGACGAAGGCGCCGGCCCGATGCAGACGCTTTCATCGGCCATGCGCACATGCATGGCATCGGNATCGGCGGTGGAATGGACGGCGACCGACTTGATCCCCATCTCGCGGCAGGCGCGGATGACGCGCAGCGCGATCTCGCCGCGGTTGGCGATCAGGACCTTCTCGAAAATGGGCGTGCTCAGTTTGGGCGTGCTCATGGGGCGCGCCCTCACTCGATGATCATCAGGGGGCGCCGTATTCCACGGGCGTGCCATCCTCGACCAGGATGCGGCGCACCGTGCCCGCGCGCGGCGCGGGGATGTGGTTCATCGTCTTCATGGCTTCGATGATCAGCACGGTCTGGCCCTCGGCCACCGTGGCGCCCACCGTCACGAAGGGCGTGGCGCCGGGTTCGGCGGCCAGATAGCAGGTGCCGACCATGGGCGAGGTCACGGCGCCCGGATGCTGCGCGGGGTCTTCCGGCGCGGCGGGGGCGGCTGCCGGGGCATGGGCCACCGGCGCTGTGGCCGGGGCAGCCGGCGCGGCATAGGCCGCGGGTGCCGCAACCGTGACCACGGTCGCCTGCTTCACCACCTTCACGTCCAGCGAGTCGTTCTCGCCGTATTCGCGCTTCACCGACAGCTCGGTCAGCTCGTTCCGGTTCAGCAGTTCGGCCAGCGCCGAGATGAAAGCCACATCCGCGTCGGAAGAGTGCTTGCTCATGGACATCCTCTGTCGGTCGGCCTGCCTGTCGTTGTTTCTCGGGAAGGGGCTGGCCGCGGCCCCGTCGAAGCTGAATGCTTATACGTCAGCGCGTCTGGGGTGAAAAGCGCCCTTCGCGCTGCCCAGTTTGCAGGCAATTGCCGGTCCGGCAGGGGCTCAAGAAATTTACCACTTGATAAAATTTCCGCCTGTGTCAGCCTTCGCCCCATAACAAGGACCAAGGGAGGTCTGACCGATGACCAACAGCCCGCTGACGCCGGGGATCGTGCCCGGGCGTCTGCCAGCCGAGATTCTGGCGGGAAACTTCAGCGACCACGAACCGCCCTTCGACGCGCACGAANNGCGCGTGGCGGCGGACCGCTGCTATTTCTGTTATGACGCGCCCTGCATGACGGCGTGCCCCACCACCATCGACATTCCGCTGTTCATCCGCCAGATCGCCACCGGCACGCCCGAGGCCGCGGCGAAGACGATCTTCGCCCAGAACATCCTGGGCGGCATGTGCGCCCGCGTCTGCCCGACCGAGACCCTGTGCGAAGAGGCCTGCGTGCGTGAAACCGCCGAGGGCAAGCCGGTCGAGATCGGGCGCCTGCAACGCTTTGCCACCGACGCGCTGATGGCCAAGGGCATCCACCCCTTCACCCGCGCCGCGTCCACCGGCAAGTCGGTGGCCGTGGTCGGCAGCTACCCCGCGGGCCTGTCCTGCGCCCACCGCCTGGCGCTGCATGGGCACGACGTGGTGATCTACGACGCCCGGCCCAAGGCAAGCGGTCTGAACGAATACGGCATCGCCGCTTACAAGGCCGCAGGCAGCTTCGCCCAGGACGAGGTCGCCTGGCTGATGAAGATCGGCGGCATCCGCATCGAACACGGGCGCGCCCTTGGCCGCGACATCACGCTGGTAAGCCTGCAAGCCGCCCATGACGCCGTCTTCCTCGGCATGGGCCTGGTAAGCGTCAACGCGCTGCGCGCCGAGGGCGAGGACCGNCGTGGCGTGCAGGACGCGGTGGAGTTCATCGCGGGCCTGCGCCAGTCCGACAAGGCCCAGGTCGCCGTGGGCCGCGACGTGGTGGTGGTCGGCGGCGGCATGACCGCGGTGGACGCCGCCGTGCAGTCCAAACTGCTTGGCGCCGAGAACGTCACCATCGTCTATCGCCGCGGGCAGGANAAGATGTCCGCCTCGGGCTACGAACAGGACCACGCCGCCACAGCCGGGGTGAAGATCGTTACCGGCGCCGCTCCGGTCGCCGTCCACGGTGACGGCGGCGTCAGCGAGGTCGAGTTCGGCTATGTCATCGACGGCCCCGACGGGTTGAAACCCACGGGCGAGACCTTCCGGCTGAAGGCCGACCAGGTGTTCAAGGCCATCGGCCAGCGCCTGTCGGGCGTGCCCGAGGGCATCGCGCTGGACGGCGCCAAGATCGCGGTCACCGGGCCGGGCCGCACCTCGTTGGTAAGCGTCTGGGCCGGGGGCGACTGCGCCTCGGGCGGCGACGACCTGACGGTGACCGCCGTGGCCGAAGGCCGCGACGCCGCCGAAGACATCCACAACAGCCTGATGGCCTGAGGCAGGAGCAAGAGATGGCAAACCTCACCTCCACCTTCGTCGGCATCAAGTCGCCCAACCCGTTCTGGCTGGCCTCGGCCCCGCCGACCGACAAGAAATACAACGTCGAACGCGCCTTCCAGAGTGGCTGGGGCGGCGTGGTGTGGAAGACGCTCGGCTCGGAAGGGCCGCCCATCGTCAACGTCTCGGGCCCGCGCTATGGCGCGATCTGGGGCGCCGACCGGCGGCTTCTGGGCCTGAACAACATCGAACTTATCACCGACCGCCCGCTGGAGGTGAACCTTCAGGAAATCAAGGAGGTCAAGCGCAAGTGGCGCGACCGTGCCCTTGTCATCAGCCTGATGGTGCCCTGCGACGAGGAAAGCTGGAAGGCGATCCTCAAGCAGATCGAGGATACCGAAGCCGACGGGGTGGAACTGAACTTCGGTTGCCCGCACGGCATGGCCGAGNNGCGCGGCATGGGCTCGGCCGTGGGCCAGGTGCCGGAATACATCGAGATGGTCACGCGGTGGGTCAAGCAGTATTCCCGCATGCCCTGCATCGTGAAGCTGACGCCCAATGTCACCTCGATCCTGCCGCCGGCAATGGCCGCGAACCGGGGCGGGGCGGATGCGGTCAGTCTGATCAATACGGTGAAATCCATCACCAATGTCGATCTGGACCATTTCTCGCCCTTCCCGATGATTGACGGCCGCGGCAGCCATGGCGGCTATTGCGGCCCGGCGGTGAAGCCCATCGCGCTGAACATGGTGGCGGAAATTGCCCGGCACGAGGAAACCCGCGGCCTGCCGATCAGCGGCATCGGCGGCGTCACCACCTGGCGCGACGCGGCGGAATTCATGGCCCTTGGCGCGCGCGTGCAGGTCTGCACCGCGGCCATGACCTATGGCTTCCACATCGTGCAGGAAATGATCTCGGGCCTGTCGCAATACCTCGACGAAAAGCAGATGGCGCTGTCCGACCTGGTCGGCCGCGCCGTGCCGAACTTCGTCGAATGGCAGCATCTGAACCTGAACTACGTCACCAAGGCCAAGATCGACCAGTCCGCCTGCATCAAATGCGGCCGCTGCTATGCGGCTTGCGAGGATACCAGCCACCAGGCCATCGCCATGGGGCCGGGCCGCACCTTCACCGTGAAGGACGAGGAATGCGTCGCCTGCAACCTCTGCGTCAACGTCTGCCCGGTGGACAACTGCATCACCATGGTGGAACTGCACAAGGGCCAGGTCGATCCGCGCACCGGACGCAAGGTCAGCGATTATGCCGACTGGACGACCCATCCCAACAACCCGATGGCGGTGCAGGCCGCCGAGTAAAAGGGCCAGGGCTACGGCAAAGGGCGTCATGTCGCGGACATGACGCCCTTTGTCATTTGAGAATGTCCTTTGCCCAAGACAGTCTGCCCCTGGGGATCCTGCGATTCAAGCAATTGTGACAGAGGGTCAGATGGCAAGAATTCTTGAAGGCGTGCGCACCTGGTGGCATGACCCCAATCTTTACAACATCACCCAGACCGATGCCGTGGTCCTGTCGGACGGGCGCATCGTGGTGGGCTTTGCTTAAGCGCCGACAATGCTTAAGCCGGGAATGGCGTCCCTGGGGTTCCTGGATCAGGGCGGCGACACGCTGACCTCGATTGGCACCACGGTCTATCCCGGCACGCCGGGCGGCTTTCCGGTCAGCTCGGTGCGCGGATTCGACCTGCAGGCAGGCCCCGGCGGGCGCCTGTCGGCCACGCTGTTCCTGACCGAAAGCGAGGTTGGCGCCGATACCAACTTCGCCATGCTGATGCAGCGCTTCAACGGCACTGCCGCCACCGGCACCGCCGTCGCCGTCGATCCGGCCACCACCGCCAATTCGGCGAATGAACACACCGCCATCGTCTATGACGCCCAGGGCAACTCGCGCGTGTTCTGGACCGAAGCCACCACGGCGCAGGACCGGTCCACCGGCATCCGCATGGCGACCTTCGCGCCCAACGGCGCGGCGGTCGGCACGCCGGTCACGGTGGTGGCCGACCATGCCACGGCCGGGATCATCCCGGGCGAGGCCAATCCGATCATGGTCGATGCCACCGCCATGCGGAACGGCAACATCGCCGTGACCTGGACCAGATCCACCGCCTTCTCTGCCCCGACCTATGGCCAGCCCAAGGTGATGGTGCAGGTGATCCGCCCCTCCGGCGCCGCGGTCGGCGCCGCCCTCGAAATCGACGGCACCTCGGCACAGCAGTCGCAGATCATCACGCTGAAGGGCGGCGGCATGGTGGTGGCCTGGCTGGATTTCAGCCTGGGCGATCTGGGCATCTACAAGGCGCAGATGCTGACGGCGACCGGGGCGAAGCAGGGCGGGGTGTTCGAGATTTCCTCGACCATCACCAACCAGGAACACCAGCTGGACATGGTGGCGCTGGACAACGGCGGATGGGCGGCCTGCTGGAAGGACTTTTCCAACCAGACCTATCTGGCGCGGCTGTTCGATGCCTCCGGCACGGCCACCAGCGGCGATTTTCTGGCGCTCGACACCATTTCGGATTTCCTCAATCCCACCGTGGGCATCCTCGCCCATGGCAACGAGCTGATCATCCATGCCGCGGGCCTGAACAGTGCGATCACCGGCGGCTTCGTCATGCAGGGCCAGACCTTTTCCACCGCGTCCAGCCTTGGCGTGTCCCAGACTTTGGGGGCGTCCAACGACAACATCACCGGCGGCGGGCTGGACGACCGGTATTCGGGCGGGCTTGGCCACGACACCCTGCGCGGCGGCGCAAGCGGTGACACGCTGGAAGGCGGCGGCGGCCGCGACGACCTGAACGGCGGCGCTGGCGTGGACCAGATCATGCGGCGGCACCGGCGGCGACCGGCTGACCGGCGGCGCAGGCCCCGACAGTTTTATCTATCGNNCTCTGCCGCCGAAGGCGGCGACCGCATCACCGATTTCGACGCGGCAGAGGGTGACCGGCTGATCTTTACCTCGGCGGGGTTTGGCGGCGCCACCGCGATCCTGTCCGGTGCCGTCACCAACACCGCCCATATCGGGCTGTTCTTCAACACGGCAACCGGGGTCCTGTCCTATGACGCCGATGGCGCAAGCGCCGCCGCCCGCCAGACCGTCGCCACGCTGCTTGGCGTCACGGCGCTTGCCTGGGATGACGCCTTGTTCATCTAGGTGGCGGCGTGCGGCAAAGGTTAAGTCAAGTTAATTTGAAATCGCAAGTTATTGAAATAATTGTGTTTGGTGAGGCGTCCGAGCTCGGACGCCTCACGGCTCCAGCAGCCGCCGCAGCAGGGTCTCCAGAAATTCGCNCTCGGCAAAGGGGTCATGCCCCTCGCCCAGAACCGCCCGGACCTGGACCTCGAAATCGGCATAGTGCTGGGTCAGCGCCCAGATCGAAAAGACCAGATGCTCGGGTGGCACCGGCGCGATCCGCCCCGCCTCGACCCAGCCCCGGATCACCGCCGCCTTGTCGGCGACCAGCGCCTTCAGGTCGGTCTCCAGCACCGCCTGGATGCGCGGCGCGCCCTGAAGGATCTCATTGGCAAANNAGCTCTCCCTGGGATAGTCGCGGGAAAGCTCCAGCTTGCGCCGGGCATAGGCAAGGATTTCCGCCAGCGGCTCGCCTTCGGCATCCATGTCGCGCAAGGNGTCGAGCCAGGCATCCAAGAGCTGCGACAGTAGCGCCTCGTGGATCGCCTCCTTCGAGGGGAAATAGTACAGAAGGTTCGGCTTCGACAGCCCCGCCACTTCGGCGATGCGGTCCAGCGTGGCGCCGCGGAACCCCATCTGCGAGAACACCTCCAGCGCGGCGTCAAGGATGGTCTCGCGGTTGCGGGCCTGGATGCGGGTCGGCGGCCGGGTCATCGCCTCAGATCTGCTGGCGCTTGCGGTAGGTGAAGATTTCCTCGGTGACGAACTCGCGGAAGGCCGCCACCCGCTTGGAATGCCGCAGTTCTTCCGGGTAGGCCAGGAACACCGGCACCTCGCCGGATTCCACGTCCGGCAGCACCCGCACCAGATGCGGGAAATCCTCGGTGATGTAGTCGGGCAGCACCCCGATGCCCAGATGGTTCAGCACCCCCTGCAGCACCCCGAAATAGTTGTTCACCGTCAGGGTCGAGGGGATGTCGTGGCTCATCAGATCCTGCACCAGCGTCGCGCTACNCGCGACCTGCGGCGTTCCGGCATGCTGGCTGATCAGGCGGTGACGATTGAAATCGTCCATCGACTTGGGCGTCTTNNAAGCCTGTTCCAGATATTCCGGCGTCGCATAAAGCCGCATCCGGATGTTCATCAGGCGCTTGCGGATCAGGTCGGCCTGGCTGGGCTCCTTCATGCGGATCGCCACATCAGCCTCGCGCATGGGAAGGTCCAGCACGCGCTCTTCCAGCATCAGGTCGATCTTCAGCGCGGGATACTTCTCGTACAGCCCCGCCAGGCGCGGCGCCAGCCACAGCGTGCCGAAGCCGGTGGTGGTGGTCACGCGCAATTCGCCGAAGACCTCGTCCTCGCTGTCGCGGATGCGGGCGGCGGTGGCGTCCAGCCGCTTGGCCATCTGCTGGGTAGCATCGAACAGCAGCTCGCCCTGTTCGGTCAGGATCAGGCCGCGGGCATGGCGGTGGAACAGCGTGACGTTCAGCGATTCCTCCAGCGCGCGGATCTGGCGGCTGACGGCGGATTGGCTGAGATGCAGCACCTCGCCCGCATGGGTGAGGCTGCCCTTGTCGGCCACCGCGTGAAAGATCCGCAACTTGTCCCAGTCCACCTTCGGTCCCCTGTCTGCGCGCCAAGACGCTAGCATGCCATGGCGGGAGATAAGCATTCCTTTCCCCGCGTAAACCGCTTCGGGCCGGGAAATCCGGGCGCGGTGGCCGTTCTGCCGCACCGTGCATCTGTGCTTTCCCGAAAGCCGCGGCCCGCTTATGATTGCAGCAGGCGCAAAGGCGCCGCAGCGGGGCGCAACGACCCCGGACACCAGAACAGAGGTCGGGCATGGCAGTTGGCGTCTTTGATTCGGGCCTTGGCGGGCTGACGGTGCTGGATGCGGTCGCAAGGCGGCTGCCCCAGGTGCCTTTCGTCTATTTCGGTGACAACGCGCATGCGCCCTATGGCGTGCGCACGCCGGACGACATCTTCAACCTGACCTGCGCCGCCACCGAACGGCTGTGGGCCGAAGGGTGCGATCTGGTGATCCTGGCCTGCAACACCGCCTCGGCTGCCGCGCTGAAGCGGATGCAGGAAACCTGGGTGCCGCCGGGCAAGCGCGTCCTGGGTGTCTTCGTGCCGCTGATCGAGGCGCTGACGGAACGGCAATGGGGCGACAACTCGCCGCCGCGTGAGGTTGCGGTGAAGCATGTGGCGCTGTTCGCCACGCTTACCACGGTTGCCAGCCGCGCCTTCCAGCGCGAACTGGCGTTCCGCGCCATCGGCGTGGATGTCGAGGCGCAGCCCTGCGGCGGCGTCGTCGATGCCATCGAGCAGGGCGATGAAATCCTGGCCGAAGCGCTGGTGCGGTCTCATGTCGAGGCGTTGAAGCGCAGGATGCCGCATCCGCAGGCGGCGGTTCTGGGCTGCACGCATTATCCGCTGATGGAAAAGGTGTTCCAGGAAGCGCTTGGCGCGGATGTGAAAGTGTTCAGCCAGGCCAACCTGGTGGCCGAAAGCCTGGCCGACTATCTGGAGCGGCGGCCCGAGTTCCTGGGCGCCGGGACCGAGACGAAATTCCTGACCACGGGCGATCCGCGGTCGGTGTCGGACAAGGCCACCCAGTTCCTGCGTTTGCGCATTGCCTTCCAGGCGGCCTGAGATGATCCGGCGGCGCGACTTCCTGACGCTTGCGGCGGCGGCGGCATGGCCCGGTCGGGTACGGGCGTCGGACTGGGTGCAGGACGGCGAGGCCAATGGCGTGCCGAACCTCCATCGCGTCACCGACCAGTTGTGGCGCAGCGGTCAGCCCAAGGCCAGGGGGCTTTCCTTCCTGGCCGATCTTGGGGTGCAGACCGTCCTGAGCCTGCGGCCTTCGGACCGGTATGACCGGCGCACCGACGATCCGCGGCTGACCCTGGTGTCGGTGCCGATGAAATCGCGCAACGTGGGCGAGAACGACAGTGCGCAGGTGGTGGCGGCGCTGCAGGCGCTGGACCAGGGGCTGCAACGCGGGCCGGTGCTGGTGCATTGCCGGTTCGGATCGGACCGCACGGGCTGCATCGTCGCGCTGTACCGGATGCTGTGGCAGGATTGGCCGCGCGCCAAGGCGATTGCCGAGATGACGGGCGGGCCTTACGGGTTCCACGCGGTGTGGAAGAACATCCCCACCTATCTGGAAACCGTCGATCTGGAGGATCTGCGCCGCCGGATTCCGCTTTAGCCTGGGGCCTGGCCGCCCTGGCGACTGATCTCGACCGCGCCATCGGGATGGGCCATGCAGGTCCAGGGCGCAGGATCGGTGCTTACGACAAGGCGCACCCGGGTTCCCACCGCAAGGGGGCGGAGGACAGCACCAGCACCATGCCGTTCCCCGCCGCCTGCGCCACGGCCGCCCGGCAGGCGGCCTCGGCGGTGGCCAGGGCCGTGGGGGCCTGGGGCGAGGCATCGCCGCCGGTTGCCAGGTCCTCGATGCCGTGCGTGCTGCCGTCGGGCGCGGCCAGGCATTGCCAGGGGCTGCGGTCGGGGCCGACGCCGACCTGCACCAGAACCTCGGGCTGCGAGTCGTCCAGCGCCAGCACCGCCACGTCGGCGGTGTTCGTCCTGCGGGCCACGGCGTCCAGACAGGCGGTTTCGGCGGGGTTGGCTGAATTTCGGGTGCCGGTGCCGGGGCGGCGGCCAGGAATTCGGCGGCGGCCCAGCCCTGGATGCGCGGTGCCGCGCGGGTGGCAATGCGGCACCAGCCCCGATCCCCGACCGTCTCGCAGCCCAGATTTTCCACCTCGGTGCGCGCCAAGCTGCATCAGAACCGGAGCCGACCCCGAGGCTGATGCGCGCAGGTTCAGACGGCTGTCGTCGGTTGTGCGAACGCTCAGGACCGGGGCCTGCGGCAGGGACTGCGCGCCAGCGCCAAGCGGCAGCACCGTCAGCGCGACCGACAGCGCAAGGGGCAGGCAGCGGGACGGGGGCAGGGGGCATGGCAATCCCGGATCAGGCGTTCGCCGGGGCAGGGGCCAAGGTCCGCCCTTGGCCACCGATGCCCGCGGCGAAGTCCCAGCCTAGGTTGGCTGGGGCGTTCCACCAGCCGGACCTGAAGCCCCTCGGCCACCTGCGTCAGCTCGGCCATGACCATCCGCTGATCGGGCAGGCGCGGGCCGTGAACCTCGACCGGGCCGGAATAGCCAAGCTCTGCCAGCCGTTGCAGCATCTGCACCGCATCCGCGCCGCGCGCCCACAGGGGCATGGCCACGACTGCCGGTGCCAGCATCGCCAACTGCGCCGCGCCAAGACTGACAAAGCGCAGCGGCACAACCGTGTAACCGGTCCAGGCGCCCGGCACCGGAACAAGGTCCAGCGCCAGCAGCACCGGGCGGTCGGGCACCATGCGCAGCGGCTGTCCACCGGTTTACTGCGCCGAACCTGACCCCGGTCCGGCAACCGAGGCAAAGACCAGTATGGGCAGTCCCGCGTCCATGGGGCATTCTCTCCAGCGTGGCGGAGGCGAGCGATGACTCGCCACAAGGTTTATAGGTTGCACATCTGTCCATGCAAGGGCGCTGGCTGTCCGCAGGGCCGGCGGATAGAAACGCCGCAGCCCGCCGCAAGAGGACGCCATGCCCGAAGATTTTGCCGATCTGGTGCTGAAGGGCCTGCCGATGCCCGCGCTGCTGGTGGACGATCAGGAGCGTATCGTCTCGGTCAATGCCGAGGCCGAGCGGTTCCTGGGCAAGTCGGCGCTTGGTGGNCTGTACATGCTGCCGCTGCGCCAGCCANNCCTGCGCGAGGCCATCGCCGCGGCGCTGCAGGGCGGTCAGGCGGCGCGGGTGCGTCATGTGGTGCCCGGTCCTTCGCAGGAACTGGTGCATATGGTGACGGTCTCGCCCGTGGTCGGGCAGGACCGGCGGGCGGTGCTGTGCGTGTTCGAGGATGTCACCGGGCACGAGCAGGTGGAACAGATGCGCCGCGATTTCGTGGCAAATGTCAGCCACGAATTGCGCACGCCGCTGACCGCGCTTCTGGGCTTCATCGAAACGCTGAAGGGCGCCGCCCGCGACGATGCCGCGGCGCGCGACCGGTTCCTGGGCATCATGGAGCGCGAGGCCGGACGGATGAACCGGCTGGTGCGCGACCTGCTGCATCTCAGCCGGGTGGAATCCGAAGAAAGGATGCGCCCCACCGATCCGGTCGATCCGATGGGGGTGGTGCAGTCGGCCCTGTCCTCGCTGAAACCGCTGGCCGAGGCGCATGGCGTGACGATGGAGCTGGAGAGTCTTGCGCCGCCCGCGCTGGTGCTTACCGATTCGGACCAGCTGATGCAGGTGATCACCAACCTGACCGAGAATGCGATCAAATACGGCGGGTCCGACCGGACCGTGACGGTGCGCCTGTCGCGCGAGGTGCTGGCCCGCGGGGCCATGCTGCGCATCGACGTCATCGACCGTGGCGAGGGCATCGCGCCCGAACACCTGCCGCGACTCACCGAGCGATTCTATCGGGTCGATGCCCACCGCTCGCGCGAGAAGGGCGGCACCGGCCTGGGGCTGGCCATTGTGAAACACATCGTCCACCGCCACCGCGGCACATTCCGCATCGACAGCCAGATCGGCCGCGGCAGCACGTTCACCGTATATTTTCCTGAACAATGACCCGATGCCGTCCGTCCTGACGCGCCGTCACAGGGGATCGAAGCCAGGCGCTGTCATGAAGACGTTACAAAACCGTCGCATATCCTTGGCCGTGGGTGCCTAGAGCGGGGCAAGCCGTCCGGGGCATCCGCCCGGCCGGTCCGACCGCAAAGCTGCAAGGAGCTTCCCATGTCCTCGATCAAACTCACCGCCTCGGTGCTGGCGCTGGCCGCCGCTGCCGGCGTCGCCGAAGCGCGCGACCAGCTGCAGATCGCCGGGTCCTCGACCGTTCTGCCCTATGCCACCATCGTGGCCGAGGCCTTCGGCGAAAACTTCGACTTCCCGACCCCGGTCGTGGAAGGCGGCGGTTCGGGTGCTTACCGCAAGAAGCTGTGCGAAGGCGTGGGCGAAAACACCATCGACATCGCCAACTCGTCCTCGCGCATCACCAAGAGCGACATCGAGCTTTGCGCCAAGAACGGCGTGACCGAGATCATCGAAGTCCGCATCGGCTATGACGGCATCGTCTTCGCCTCGGACGTTGCTTACCCCGAATTTGCCCTCACCCCGGCCGATGTCTACAACGCGATCGCCGGTCAGGTTGCCAAGGACGGAGCGCTGGTCGCCAACACCGCCGCGAAGTGGTCGGACGTGAATGCCGCTCTGCTTGCGCAGGACATCCTGGCTTTCATCCCGGGCACCAAGCACGGCACCCGCGAGGTTTTCGACACCAAGGTCGTCGTGCAGGGCTGCAAGGACTCGGGCGCGCATGACCTGTTCCTGGCCGTCGCGCAGGGCGCCGACGACAAGGAAAAGGCCGCCGCTGCCGACAAGGCCTGCAACACGCTGCGCACCGACGGCAAGTCGGTGGATATCGACGGCGACTACACCGAGACGCTGTCGCGCCTGGCGGCCAACAAGACCGCCGTCGGCGTGTTCGGCCTGTCCTTCTACGAGAACAACATGGACAAGCTGCGCGTTGCCACGATGAACGGGATCGTTCCGTCGGTCGAGACCATCTCGAAGGGCGAGTACCCGGTGTCGCGTCCGCTGTACTTCTACGTCAAGAAGGCACACATCGGCGTGATCCCCGGTCTGCAGGAATACATCGATTTCTTCGTGTCCGACGACATCGTTTACCCGGGCGGCCTGCTGGCGGCCTATGGCCTGGTTCCCGATCCGGAACTGGCGGCCACCCAGGCGGCGGTTGCGGCTGGAACCCCGATGGGACCGCTGGAATAAGCTCCGGCATGGGCCAGAGCCCACGCGACTGAAGACACGGGGCGCGAGTCGTTTCGCGCCCCGTTCCGCGCCCTCCCGATCCGGTCATGTCATGAGCCTCGGACTTCTCATCGTCGTCATCCTTGCCCTCGCGGCGCTTGGATGGGTCATCGCGCGCCAGCGGGCCGTCGCCTCGGTCAAGGGCGACATTCGCAAGCTGCATTCGCTGCCCGGCTACTATGGGCACACTGTCTTCCTGGCGACTGCGGTGCCGTCGCTTCTGTTGATCGCGGTCTGGCTGCTGGTGCAGCCGATGATCGTCGAATCGTCCTCGTCCAGCCTGATCAGACCCACGGATATCCCGGAGGGCAGTTCGCTCAGCCTCGTCATGGCGGATGTCCGCCGCATTGCCGGGGGGCTGGATGCCGTGGTCGCTTACGGATTGAGCGAAGAGAAGCTGGCCAACATGCGCGCCGACATCTCGGACATCCGCGGCCTTGCTTGTTGGCGGGTCGCTGTGGGCAGCGACGTGAAGCCCTCGGTCTTCGAGGCCGCGAAGGACTATCGCGACAGGACCCGCTCGGGTGGCCAGATGATGATGGTTGCCGCACTGGCGGTGACTCTGGCCGGTCTGGCGATTTCGCTCTTGCGCATCAAACCGGACTTCCGCGCCCGCAACGAGACCGAGAAGTTCATCATGGTGGCCCTGATCGGCTGCTCGATGGTTGCCGTGCTGACGACGCTCGGGATCGTCGCTTCGCTTGTCTTCGAGACCGCGCATTTCTTCCGCATCTATCCCGCCTCCAAGTTCTTCTTCTCGACGGTCTGGAACCCGCAGTTCCGCGGCGGCTCGGACCTGGGGATCATNCCCCTGATCTGGGGCACGCTGTATGTGTCCTTCATCTCGCTTCTGGTGGCCGTGCCGGTCGGGCTGATGTCGGCGGTCTACCTGTCGGAATATGCGTCCAAGCCGGTGCGCGCCTTCGTGAAGCTTACCATCGAGGTGCTGGCTNNTAAGATCCCGACCATCGTCTATGGCCTCTTCGCCCTTATCACCGTCGGGCCGCTGATCCGCGACTGGATTGCCATGCCGACGGGTCTGGGAAATTCCTCGTCCTCGGTGATGACCGCNGGCATCGTCATGGGGATCATGGTCATCCCCTTCGTCTCCTCGCTGTCCGATGACATCATCAACGCCGTGCCGCAATCGCTGCGCGACGGCTCGCTTGGCCTGGGCGCCACGCCCTCGGAAACCGTCAAGCAGGTCGTGCTGCCCGCCGCGCTGCCGGGCATCGTCGGCGCCGTGCTTCTGGCGGCCAGCCGCGCCATCGGCGAGACGATGATCGTGGTGATGGGCGCCGCCGCCGCGCGGCTCAGCCTCAACCCCTTCGAGGCGATGACCACCGTTACCGTGAAGATCGTCAGCCAGCTGACCGGCGACACCGAATTTGCCAGCCCCGAGACCCTTGTCGCCTTCGCGCTTGGCCTGACCCTCTTCGTCCTGACTCTGGCGCTGAACATCGTGGCGCTGGTGATCGTGCGCAAATACCGGGAGCAATACGAATGACCGTGTCCGCGTCGTTGTTCACCCATGATGCGAAGACCAAGGCACGCAAATCCGCCGAGGCCCGGTTCCGCATCTATGGCGTGGTGGCCATTGCCGTGGCGCTGCTGGCGCTGCTGTGGCTCTTGATCTCGATCCTGTCGGGCGGCCTGCCNACCTTCCGCCAGACCATGCTGACCTTCCCTGTCACGCTGGAAGAATCGGTGCTGGACAAGTCCGGCACCCGCGATCCGGCGGCCCTCGGAAAGGTGACGACGGTCGGCTACGCGAAGGTCCTGGCGACCTCGCTTGCCGCCGTCATCGCCGAAAAGGGCATCGCCCCGGAAGGCATGACCGACAAGGACGTGGCCGACATGATCAGCCAGGAATCCGCCGCCACCCTGCGCGGCAAGGTCCTGGCCGACCCGGCGCTGATCGGCACCACCATCGACTTCACCGCGCTCGCCTCTGGCCGGATCGACGGCTACATGAAGGGCCGCGTCAGCCGCGAATCCGCGGCGCTGGACAAGAACGTCTCGCCGGTGCAGCTGGAGCTTGCCGACAGCCTGCAGAAGGCCGCANNGATCCTGGACAAGCGGTTCAACTGGGCCTTCCTGACCGCCCCCGACGCCTCGGACAAGCGCCCCGAGGCCGCGGGCCTGGGCGTCGCCATCATCGGCTCGTTCTACATGATGATCGTGGTGCTGGTGCTGTCGCTGCCCATCGGCGTGGCCGCCTCGATCTATCTGGAGGAATTTGCGCCGAAAAACCGCCTGACCGACATAATCGAGGTGAACATCGCCAACCTCGCCGCCGTGCCCTCGATCGCCTACGGTATCCTCGGCCTCGCCGTCTTCATCAACTTCATGCACCTGCCGCAATCGGCGCCCATCGTCGGCGGTCTTGTGCTGACGCTGATGACGCTGCCGCGCATCATCATTCCGACCCGGGCCGCGCTGAAAGCCGTGCCGCCCTCGATCCGCGACGCCGCCCTTGGCGTCGGCGCCTCGAAGCTGCAGACCGTGTTCCACCATGTCCTGCCGCTGGCCATGCCCGGCATCCTGACCGGCATGATCATCGGCCTCGCCCAGGCGCTCGGCGAAACTGCGCCGCTTCTCCTGATCGGCATGGTCGCCTTCGTGCGCGACTTCCCCGGCGGCCTGCCCGAAGGGCTGTTCAATCCTGCCGCGGCCTTGCCCGTGCAGGTCTACAACTGGACGAACCGCGGCGACCCCGGCTTTGTCGAACGCGCCTCGGGGGCCATCATCGTGCTGCTGGTGTTCCTTGTGATCATGAACGCCGCAGCCATCTATCTGCGCCGCAAGTTCGAGCGCCGCTGGTAAGAAGGACCAGACCCATGAAAGACCAGGTGACGGAGAATCGCGTGCAGACCGAAACGAGCAAGATCTCGGCCAAGAAGGCGCAGGTCTATTACGGTGACAACCACGCCATCAAGGATGTGGATGTCGAGATCCTCGACAAGACGGTGACGGCCTTCATCGGCCCGTCGGGCTGCGGCAAGTCCACCTTCCTGCGCTGCCTGAACCGCATGAACGACACGATCCCGTCCTGCCGCGTGGAAGGCCTGATCACGCTGGACGGCGAGAACATCTACGATCCGCGCGTTGACCCGGTGCAACTGCGCGCCAAGGTCGGCATGGTGTTCCAGAAGCCGAACCCCTTCCCGAAGTCGATCTACGACAACGTGGCCTATGGCCCGAAAATCCACGGCCTGACGCGCAACAAGGCGGAACTGGACGCGGTGGTGGAAAGCTGCCTGCGCAAGGCCGCGCTCTGGGGCGAAGTGAAGGACCGCCTGCAATCGCCGGGCACCGGCCTGTCGGGCGGCCAGCAGCAGCGTCTCTGCATCGCGCGGGCCATCGCCACCTCGCCCGAGGTGCTGTTGATGGACGAGCCCTGCTCGGCGCTGGACCCCATCGCCACGGCGCAGGTCGAAGAGCTGATCGACGAGCTGCGCTCGCAGTTCTCGGTGGTGATCGTGACCCACTCGATGCAGCAGGCGGCGCGTGTCAGCCAGAAGACGGCGTTCTTCCACCTCGGCAACCTGGTGGAATACGGTCCGACCGACCAGATCTTCACCAATCCCAAGGATCCNCGCACGGAATCCTACATTTCCGGCCGGATCGGCTGACAGCGGCAGGGAGACGAACATGATGTCCTTGGAACCCCACATCGCCACGGCCTTCGACCGCGACCTGAANTCTGTCCAGGCCCAGATCATGACCATGGGCGGGCTGGTCGAGGCGGCGATCCTGGATGCCGCGCAGGCGCTGGAACAGCGCGACGAGGAACTGGCCGAAAAGGTGCGCCAGGCGGATGCCGCCATCGACGCGCTGGAAGCCCAGGTCCAGGCCGATTGCGCCAGGCTTCTGGCGCTGCGCTCGCCCACGGCGTCCGATCTGCGCACGGTGCTGACGGTGATGAAGATCGCCGCCGCGCTGGAACGCTGCGGCGACTATGCCAAGAACCTGGCCAAGCGCTCGGTCGTTCTGACCCAGATGTCGCCGGTCGGCGGCACTGCTTACACGCTGCGCCGCATGGCCAAGACGGTGCAGCTGCTGCTGAAGGACGCGCTGGACGCCTATATCGCCCGCGACGCGGTCCTGGCCGAAGACGTGCGCCAGCGCGACCGTGACGTGGACCAGATGTACAACGGCCTGTTCCGCACGTTGCTGACCCACATGATGGAAGACCCGCGCAACATCACCGCCTCGATGCACCTGCATTTCATCGCCAAGAACCTCGAGCGGGTGGGTGACCATGCGACCGGGATTGCCGAGCAGGTGATCTACCTGGTGAAGGGCAGCCTGCCGGGCGAGGCGCGGCCCAAGGCCGACCTGACCGACAGCCTGTCAGGGGCGGACATCTGATGTCGGCCCAGGTACGCNCCGACGGTTCTGGTGGTCGAGGACGAGCCCGCGCAGCGCGAGGTGCTGTCCTACAACCTGGAAGCCGAGGGGTTCCGCGTCACCACCGCCGAGGATGGCGAGGCGGCGCTGCTGGCCGTCGAGGAAGAGACGCCGGATATCATCGTGCTGGACTGGATGCTGCCCAAGGTTTCGGGGATCGAGATCTGCCGGCGGCTGAAGACCCGGGCCGACACGCGGTCGCTGCCCATCATCATGCTGTCGGCCCGGTCGGAAGAGGTGGACCGGGTGCGCGGGCTGGAGACCGGGGCGGACGACTATGTGGTGAAGCCCTATTCGCTGGTCGAGCTGATGGCGCGGGTGCGGACCCAGTTGCGCCGGACGCGGTACGACGGTGGGGCAGGTGCTGGAGTTCGACGGNNCATCCTTCTGGACCCCGAGACCCACAAGGTCCACCGCGACGGCAAGCTTCTGAAGCTGGGGCCGACCGAGTTCCGGCTGCCGTCGACCTTCATGGAGAAACCGGGCCGGGTCTGGAGCCGCGAGCAGTTGCTGGACCGGGTCTGGGGGCGGGACATCTATGTGGATACCCGGACCGTGGACGTTCATATCGGGCGGCTGCGGAAGGCGCTGATGGCCGAGNNGGGGGACGATCCCCTGCGGACGGTTCGGGGCGCGGGCTATGCGCTTGGCTAGGCGTCCGAGCTCGGACGCCTTGCCGACATAAGCAATATCAATGGGTTACAAGATCAAATTAACTTGGACTTAAGACTCGTCCGAGCGCCGGGCAAGGGGCCATACCCGTTCCATGACCCAGCTGACGGCCAGGGCGACCAGGCAGCCGAACAGCACCTCGGCCACGCGGCGCAGGCCAAGCTCCATTCCGCTCAGCTTTGAATGTTGGGTCAGGCTGCCCGCGACGACGATGGCGGCGGTGATCGGGGCCTGGCGCCACATGACCTGAATGCGCACGAGATAGGCCGAGATCAGCACGGCCAGCGCCAGGGCGAAGGGCAGTTTCCAGGCGTGGTCGCCGCCAAGCGCCAGCACGGCCAGACCGATGGCGCAGCCGACCAGCGTGTTGATCAGCCGCGCCCGAAAGTTGGCGCGGCCCTTGGCATGGACCGGCTCGCTGGAGGCGACCATCGAGGCGGTGGCCCAGACCGGATTGGCATGGGTGAAGGTGGTAAGCGACCACCAGGTGATGGCCGAGGCAACGAGGACATTGGCGGCAAAGTGAACCCCGGCCAGGCCATCTTCGTTGAGCCGATCTCGGATGCGCTGGATCAGGCCCTTGCCGGGATGTGGCGGGCCTGCGTCATTCATGGGATTGGGGCGGGTTGCCGGACAGCCGGTAGACGCTGCCTGTCTTGGTTACGCCAAGGGCAAGCCAGTCCGATGCCAGCGTTTGCAGGTGCAGGTAGAAGCGGCGCACCTTCTGGCGCTGGTCCTGCTGCAGGTCAGAGGCCCGCTTGAACTTGGCCTGGAACGAGAATTCGCCAACCAGTTGGCGTTCGTCCCCGCGTGAGCGCCAGACGGCGGCATTGGTAGNCGCGGTGACGCTCTTGCCGAAATCCAGCGTGCCCAGGTCCAGCAGCACCTCGACCACGGCGGTGCGGTTCACCAGATGCACGGTTTCGGCCGGATCGGGAAACAGCGGTGCCAGGGGCGGCAGGATGCGGACGAGATTGGCCCCGGTGAGGTCGCGCGAGCTGCCGATCTGGCTGATGCCGAACTGGCAATTGTGCGAGTAGAGCAGCCGCACGCCGCCGGCGCGGTCCTTCAGCGGCAGCGCCTCGGCCTTGAACTTGATGACGTGCTTGCCGTCGATCTGCGGCGTCATGTCNNGGACGGCGGCGGCCGTGGGCAAGTGGGGATGGCGGAACTTGAAGACGATCTCTGGATCGCCGGTCAGGAATCCGTCTTCGTAATCCATGCGCCGCCGCAGGATGAAGGCGTTGTTGTACAGGCGGAAATCGTGGGTATCGAGGAAAAGCACCTCGCGCATCCGGGTGCTGCGGGCCCTGGCCGGGACATAGCCCACATCGGTGTCGCGGGCGGCGCGCCTGACGATCTTTTCGAAGGCGCGGAAGTCGTCGGCCGATGTGAACCGGCTGCCACGCAGGATCAGCTTGGCTTCGAGATAGCGCACATCATCAAATTCACCGTTCCCCGGATAGAGCGTCGGATCGCGCTTTTCCTTGGCCATGCCATTTCTCTTGACGGATCGCACCAGAGACTCTGTCGGACGGCGGATGAGCAGCTGTCAAGGCTGCCGCGGCATCAGAGCTTACCGATGCGGTCGGTCAGCAGGGCGAAGAAGCCGTCGGCATCGATTGACCCCATGAACAGGGCGTNTGGTTACCGCTTTGTCACCCNCCACCAGTCGGCCACCGTCATGCCGAGCGTCAATTCCGAGACGGTCTCGATTTCCACGTTGATGTGGCGGCCCTGGAACAGGTCTGGCCGGATCAGATAGGCGATGACGCAGGGATCGTGCAGCGGCGCGCCCTGGCTGCCGTATTTCGCCATGTCGAAGCGTTCGAAGAAATCCGTCCATTCCGCCACCATGCGGCCCGGCTCGGTGCCGAGCGCGCGGAAGGCTTCCACGCGCTTGCGGTTGGTCAGCGCCTTGTGGGTGACATCCAGCGGCATCACCACCAGCGGCACGCCGGATTTGAACACGATTTCCGCGGCTTCGGGATCGACATAGATGTTGAATTCGGCCGCGGGGGTGATGTTGCCCACCTCGAAATAGGCGCCGCCCATCAGCACGATCTGTTGCACGCGCGCGATGATGTCGGNGGCGCGCTGGAAGGCGACGGCGATGTTGGTGAGGGGCCCGAGCGGGCAGAGCGTGACGGTATGGGCGGTTTCGCGGCGCAGCGTGTCGATGATGAAATCGACCGCATGGCTATCTTGCAGCGGCATGGTGGGATCGGCCATCTGCGGGCCGTCCAGCCCGGTCTTGCCGTGGACATGTTCGGCCGTCACCAGCTTGCGCTTCAGGGGCGCATCGCAGTAAGCGTAGACGCGGGTTTCCGGCTTGCCCGCCAGTTCGCAGACGATGCGGGCGTTCTTCTGCGTCAGCGCCAGCGGCACGTTGTTTACCACGGCGGTGATGCCCAGCACCTCGATCTCTTCGGGCGAGGCCAGGGCCAAAAGGATGGCCACGGCATCGTCCTGGCCGGGGTCGGTGTCGATGATGATCTTGCGCGGGGCGGTCATGGCTTTCTCCTGTTCCGGTAGAAGAAACAGGGGGCGGCGGAATTTGTCCAGACGGTCAGGATGATTGCGCGCCCGAGGACCGGGTGGCAGGGTGCGGCCGGAAGGCAGGAGGGCGCGATGCAGCCGGACGTGGTGATCGTGGGGGCCGGGGCGGCCGGGGTGGGGGCGGGCGTGGCGCTGCGGGCGCGGGGCGTGCCCTTCGTGATTCTGGAGGCGGCCGCGCGCATCGGCGGGCGGACCTTCACCGATGCGACCAGCCTGGCCGTGCCCTGGGACCANGGGGCGCAATGGTTTCACTGCGCCGATGTGAACCCGCTGCGGCCCGAGGCCGACCGGCTGGGGCTGGCCTATGAGGCGGCGGACTGGTCCGGGAANACCGCAATCTGGCAGGCGGGGCGCTGGCTGGGACCGGAGGCGCTGGCCGTGGCCAATGCCGCCATCGACACCGGCATGGGCGAGATCTATCGCGTGGCGGCGACGGGGCGCGAAGCCTCGCTGGACGAGGTGCTGCCCGCGGCGGGCCCCTGGGCCGCGATCACGCGCACCATCGGGCGGCTGATGTCCAGCGCGGAGCCCGCGGCGGTGTCGGTGCGGGGCTATGCCGAATATGCCGATACCGGGGTGAACCTGATCGTCAGCGGCGGCTATGGTAAGCTGATCGAGCGTCTGGCNCGAGGATTGCCGATCATGACCGGCCAGCCGGTGACGCGGATCGTGCAGACGGCGCGGGGGTGNCGGGTCGAGGGGCCGGGCGGCGGGATCGAGGCGAAGGCGGCGATTGTCACCGCCTCGACCAATGTTCTGAACGCGGGCGGCATCCGGTTCGAGTCAGGCCCGGTGGCGGCGATGCTGGAGCTGGTGCAGGACGTGCCTTGCGGGCATTACGAGAAGGTGGCGGTGGCGCTGGACCGGTTGCCGGAGGAACTGGGGCTGGCGCGGTTTGCCTGGGTGGACGCGGGGCAGGGTGACGCGATNGGGGTCCAGGTGCTGCCGGGTCGGGTGCCGCTGCTGATTGCGCATCTGGGCGGTGACCTGGCGCGGGATCTGGGCTGCGCGGGCCGGGCGGCGCTGGAAGACCATGTGCGGACCCGGCTGGCGGCGGCCTTTGGCACGGGCTTCGCGCGGCGGGTGACGGGGGTGGCGGTGACCGGCTGGGGTGCCAACCCCTTTGTGCGCGGCGCCTATTCCCATGTGAAACCGGGGCTGTGGCAGCGCTTAAGGNNGCAGATCATCGCCGCCGAGACGGGCGATATCCGCTTTGCTTANAGCGAGGCGTTTTCGCTGGACTGGCAGGCCACCGCCCACGGCGCCTGGGACAGCGGGCGGGCGGTGGCGGAAGGGGTGGCCGGGCGGCTGGCGGCCTAGCCGTCGAAATCGACGGTTTCCATGATCTTCAGGGCCGCCGGGCGCTGCGAGGCGATGGTGGACAGGGGCAGCGTGTCGGNGGTGAAGCTGCCCCAGCTGTCCACCAGCGCGGACCGCGGCACGCCGGGTTTCACCGGGAATTCGTGGTTGGTCTCGGCATAGATGCGCTGCGCCTCGTCGGAGGACAGCCATTCCATGAACTTCAGCGCGGCATCGTGGTTGGGCGCGGATTTCGTCATCGCCACGCCCGAGACGTTCATGTGGGTGCCGCCGTCTTCGAAGACCGGGAAGACCACGTTGACGGATTCTGCCCAGGCCTTCTGTTCGGGGTCGGCGAGCATCTGGCCCATGTAGTAGGTGTTGCCGAGCGCGACGTCGCATTCGTAAGCCCAGATCGCCTTGGCCTGGTCGCGGTCGCCGCCTTCGGGTTTGCGGGCGAGGTTGGCCTTCAACCNCTCGGCCCATTGCGTGGCATAGGCTTCGTCATGGTGGGCGATCATCGCGCCAAGAAGGGCCACGTTGTAATCGTTCAGGCCCGAGCGGACGCAGAGCAAGCCTTTCCACTTGTCCGAGGCGAGGTCTTCGTAGGTGGTGATCTCGCCGGGCTGGACGCGGTCCTTGGCGGCATAGACGATGCGGGCGCGGGTGGTCAGGCCGAACCACTGGTTGCCGGGATCGCGGTATTCGGCCGGGATGTTGGCTTGCAGGACGGCCGAGTCCGCGGGCTGGGTCANCGCGGCATCGACGATCTGCATCAGCCGCGCGATGTCCACCGTCAGCACCAGGTCGGTAGANNGCGAGCGGTCGCCCTCGGACACCAGGCGTTCGGCCATGCCCTTGTCGGCGAAGGCCACGTTCACGGTGATGCCGGTTTCGGCGGTGAAGGCATCGACCAGCGGCTGGATCAGTTCGGGCTGGCGGTGGGAATAGACGTTCACCTCGTCCGCGAGGGCGGGAAGCGCCGTGCCGAGAAGGGCGAGCGCGGTCAGGGTCAGGCGGAACGGCATGGCTGAGTCCTTTGGTCGGGAATTTGTGCCGTTAAACCTGAGTCTTTTGCTTGGGTCAAGCTGCGGGTTGATCCGTCAGCGGTTGCGCGCCTTTTCTTCGGCCTTGGCGCGGTTCCACAGCGCGTCCATCTCGGTCAGGTCGCTGGCATCGGGTGTGCGGCCGTCTTCGGCGAGCCAGTCCTCGATGCGGCGGAAGCGGCGTTCGAACTTGGAATTCGCGGCGCGCAAAGCGGCTTCCGGGTCGATCTTCAGGTGGCGCGCGAGGTTGGCCATCACGAACAGCAGGTCGCCGAATTCTTCCTCGACCTCGGCCGGGGTCAGGCGGTCGCGGGCTTCGACCAGTTCGGCGGCCTCCTCGGTGATCTTGGCGACCACTTCGTCGGTCGAGGGCCAGTCAAAGCCGACGCGGGCGGCGCGTTTCTGCAGCTTCACGGCGCGGGTCAGGCCGGGCAGGCCCAGGGCGATGCCGTCCAGCACCCGGGCGGTCCCGCGTTCGGCGGCCTTGAGTTTTTCCCAGTCGGCGGTCTGCTGGTCGGCCGATTTGTCGCGGCTTTCATCCCCGAAAACATGGGGATGGCGGGCGATCATCTTGTCGGAGATGCTGCGCACCACATCGGGAAAGGCGAACAGACCGGCCTCTTCGGCCATGCGGGAATGGAAGACCACCTGCAACAAGAGGTCGCCCAACTNCCCCGGCAACTCGCCCCAGGCCTGGCGAGCGATGGCATCGGCGACCTCGTGCGCCTCTTCCACCGTGTAGGGCGCGATGGTGGCGAAGTCCTGTTCCAGGTCCCAGGGGCAGCCGGTGGCGGGGTCGCGCAGGCGGGCCATGATTTCGACCAGGCGGTCGATGCGGCNGTCGGCATCCCGCACCAGGCGGTCGCTTTCCGTTGCGTCAGGTCGGGGCGGGGCCATTGCCGTTCCTCGTGCGATGGTATTTGATCAAAGGCCCGTGCTGCCCGGAGGAAACCCATGCCCGTCCTGAACCGTATCGCCGCTTATGCCGAGGAAATGAAGGGCTGGCGGCGGCATCTGCATGCCCATCCCGAGCTGAAGTTCGACTGCCACGAAACGGCGGCCTTCATCGTGGCGCGGCTGCGCGAGTTCGGCGTGGACGAAATTCATGAAGGCATCGCCGAAAGCGGCGTGGTGGCGATCATCAATGGCCGGGGCGANGGGCCGACCATCGGCCTGCGCGCCGACATGGACGCGCTGCCGATCGAGGAACTGACGGGGGCCGACCATGCCTCGACCCGGCCCGGCAAGATGCATGCCTGCGGCCATGACGGCCATGTGACGATGCTTCTGGGAGCGGCGAAATACCTGGCCGAGACGCGGCGGTTCAACGGGCGCGTGGCGCTGCTGTTCCAGGCGGAAGAGGATGGCGGCGGCGGCGAGGTGATGGTGAAGGAAGGCGTGATGGACCGCTTCGACATCGCCCGCGTCTTCGGCATCCACAATGCGCCGAACGTGGCCTTTGGCCATTTCCAGACCACGCCGGGGGCGCTGATGGCCTCGGTCGATACCGCGACGGTGCATGTGACCGGCAGGGGCGGCCACGGCGCCACGCCGCAGGATTGCGTGGACCCGGTGGTGGCGGTGGTGGGCATGGTGGGGGCGATCCAGACCATCCTGTCGCGCAACGTGCATCCGCTGGACGAGGCGGTGGTGTCGGTGACGCAAATCCACACCGGCACGGCCAGCAACATCATTCCGGAAACCGCGATGTTCTGCGCCACCATCCGCAGCTTCCGCCCGGAAGTGCGCGACCTGCTGAAGAAGCGGTTCCACGAGATCGTGCAGGGCCATGCGGCGGCTTATGGCGTGACGGCCGAGATCGACTATGACTGGGGCTATCCGGCCACGGTGAACGACGCGACCGAAGCGGCCTTTGCGGCGACGGTGGCCGAAAGCGTGGTCGGCGAAGCCGCGGTGGATGCCAATGCCCCGCGCGAGATGGGTTCCGAGGATTTCAGCTATATGCTGGAAGCGCGGCCAGGCGCGTACCTGTTCATGGGCACCGGGCCGGGGGCCGGGCTGCATCATCCCGCCTATGACTTCAACGACGAAGCGGCCCCCATCGGTGCCAGCTTCTTCGCGCGGCTGGTGGAAGAGGCGCAGCCGGTCGGCTGAGGCGGAAGGGGCGGGCCCGCAAAGGCCCGCCCGGCAGGGTCAGAGGAAGAAATCCACTGCCTTGTAATCGGCGGCAAGAACGGCGCCGTCCTGGATCAGGATGTACATCTCGTAGGTCGCATCCGCATCGGTGTTGATCCGCACCAGCGTGTCGGTGCCGGAATCGATCACCGAAACCCCGCCCTTGGCCGTCGAGCCGAAGACGAAGGCATCGTTCACCGCCGCCGTCGTCGTATCGGCGTCGATGGCCGAGAGGTCGATCTTGTCGCCCTTGGCGATGCCACCGGCGAAATCGGTGATCCGGTCCGGGTTGGTAGGCAGCGAGTGGTTGGTGGCCGTGAAGCGGAACACGTCCAGACCGGCGCCGCCGGTCAGGAGATCGGTGCCGGTGCCGCCGTCCAGCGTATCCGCGCCCCAACCGCCGTTCAGCGTGTCGAAGCCACCTGACCTTGCAGCACGTCGTTGCCCGCATCGCCGTTCAGGAATCGCCACCGGCCGAGCCGCTGATATTGTCGTTGCCATAGGCGCCATTGGCGATGATCTGCCCGGAATAGGCGCTGTTGAAGGTCAGGATATCGGCGTCGGCCGAGCCGTTGATGGTGAAGCTGGCCGACAGCGTGGAATCCAGCGCGATGCTGGCGGTGCCGCTTACCGACAGGACGACCATGGTCGAGGCATAGCTGGGGCCATAGCCCCGACGGTGGTGAAGGCGTCGATCTGCGCCGCCGTCAGGATGGTGCCGTAGCCCGCCCACAGCTTTTCGACCCCGACGAAGGTGGCGCCCGAAATGTCAGCGTAATTGTCGGTGCGCGCCACGTCGATGTTGGTACCGCCGTTCGCCGTGCCCCAGAAATCGGCGTTGATCCACAGCTGGTCGAAGCCGGTGTTGCCCAGCAACAGGTCGGCCCCGTTGCCGATCACCGTATCGTCGCGCCGCCATCCAGCCGGTCGGTGCCTTCGTTGCCATCCAGCGTGTCGTTTCCATCCATGCCCAGAAGCGTGTCATTGCCCTGGTTGCCCTGCAGGCTGTCGCCGCTGGAGCGATGGTGATGGGATCGTTGCCAAGGTAGCCACGACATTGATGCGCTGCACGCCGCCCGAAGCGAAGGTCACGCGATCCGCATCGGCCGAGCCGAACAGCCCGAAGGTGGAGGACAGGGTCGCCGACAGGGTGATCAGCGGAATGGTCCCGCCCGCGGTCAGGTAGATGTTGGCATAGTTGTAGTTGCTGGCATAGCCCGACACGACGGCGAAGCTTGCAAGCTGCGCGGCGGTCATCCGGGATTCATAGGCGTTCAGCTGTTCGAACCCGGTGATCGTCATGCCGGTGATGTCGTAGCCGTCTTCAAAGCGCAACGTGTCGGCGCCGCCACCGCCATCGGCCAGGGTGCCGAAGCTTTCGCGGACCAGGATGATGTCGTTGTTGGCTCCGCCATAGACGCTGTCGCCGTTGCGGGAATACAGCACGTCGTCGCCCGCCCCGGCATCAAGACGGTCGCGGCCGTTGCCGCCGTCCAGGACGTCGTTGTAAAGCCCGACCAGGGTGTCATTGCCCTCGCCGCCGTTCATCGTGTCGTTAAGCGCCGGAGGTGACGCTGTCGTTGCCGCCGTTGCCGTTCAGGCTGACGTTGCCGGCATAGGCGGCGTTGAAGGTCAGGTTGTCCGCCTGGGCCGAGTAAGCGATGGCGAAGGTGCCGCTGAGCGTGGCGGCGGCATTGATGGTGGCGGTGCCGCCCGCCGACAGGGTCACGCCGGTGCTGGTCTGGCTGATGCTGGTGCCGGTGTGGACGGCAAAGCTGCCAAGCTGGGCCACGGTCATCGTCTGGCCGTAGTTCAGTTCGACCGTCTCGAAGCCGCTGACCGCCGCGGCAGAGATGTCATAGTTGTTGTCAAAGCGCAGGACATCCGCGTTGGCCCCGCCCGCGAGCACCGTCGTGCCATTCGCGGCCACGATCACCGTGTCATTGCCGATGCCGCCGTTGGCGCTGTCCTGGCCGCGCACGACGACCACGTCATTGCCGTCGCCGCCGATCAGCTGGTTCACGCCGATGCCGCCATCCAGCGTGTCGTTCTTACCCCGCCATCAAGGCTGTCGTTCCCGGTTTCGCCCAACAGGCTGTCGTCGCCCAGGGCGCCGACGATCCGGTCGTTAAGCGCCGAGATTGGCGCGGAACTGGTGGGCATAGGTGGCCAGTACCGTGATGTCGTCGGCCTGCGACGAGCCGTAGAGCTGGAAGTAGTTGGTCAGGGTGTTCTGGACGTTCACGGTCGCGGCGCCGCCCTGCGACAGGGATACGCTGGCGCTGGTGTAGGTGGCGTCATAGCCCGAGACGCGCGCGAACGAGCCAAGCTGGGTCGCCGTCATCACGCCGCCGTAATAGGCGTTCAGCTGTTCGATGCCGGTGATCGTGGCGCCGGTGATGTCATAGCCGCCCTGCATGCGCAGCGTGTCGTCGCCACGCCGCCGTCCAGCGTGGCCGGATAATGGTTGCTGACCGCGATGAGGTCGTTGCCGGACCCGCCATAGGCTTCCTCGTCGGTTTCGACAAAGATCACGTCATCGTCGGCGCCGCCCTGGAAGGTATCGACGCCCGCCCCGCCATAAAGCGTGTCGTTGCCGCCTGCGCCCTGGATCAGATCGTCTTCAACGCCGCCATAGAGAGGGTCCGGGCCAACACCGCCTGTAATCACTGCCATGATCGCACTCCTGAAATTGGGTATGAAAAATTGGCATGATCTTAGGGGCGACTCAGGCGTAACCAAGTCAAATCTCGGGCCCCGTCCGCGCGGCGGTCAGACGTCCAGTTCTTCCACGAAGCGCGCGTGTTCCTGGATGTACTGGAAGCGCAGTTCCGGCTTCTTGCCCATCAGGCGTTCCACCAGGGCATCGGTCGAATTGTCTTCGTCCTCGTCGATCGAGACGCGGATCAGCTTGCGCGTGGCCGGGTTCATCGTGGTGTCCTTCAGGTCCTTGGCGTCCATCTCGCCCAGGCCCTTGAAGCGTTGCACGTCGATCTTGCCGCCGCCTTTGCTTCCGGGGCCGCCCAGGCCCTTTTCCAGCCAGATCGCCTTTTCGGCATCGTCGGCGACATAAANGTGGCGCGCGCCCTGGGTCAGCCGGTACAGCGGCGGGCAGGCCAGGTAGAGGTGGCCCTTCAGGATCATCTGCCGCATCTGGGTGAAGAAGAAGGTCATCAACAGGCTGGCGATATGCGCGCCGTCCACATCGGCGTCGGTCATGATGATGACCTTGTCATAGCGCAGGTCATCGACGTTGAACTTCGACCCCGGCTGCACGCCAAGCGCCTGGCAGAGATCGTTGATTTCCTGGTTGGCGCCCATCTTGGCACCCGCCGCGCNCAGGACGTTCAGGATCTTGCCGCGCANGGGCAGAAGCGCCTGGGTGTTGCGGTCGCGCGCCATCTTGGCGCTGCCATNGGCGCTGTCGCCTTCGACGATGAAGAGCTCGGTGCCGTCGCGGTTGGTGGCGGAACAGTCCACCAGCTTGCCGGGCAGGCGCAGTTTCTTCGTTGCCGTCTTGCGGGCGGTTTCCTTCTCCTGCTTGCGGCGCAGCCGTTCCTCGGCGCGCAGCACAAGGAAATCGAGGATGGCGTAAGCAGACTTGGGGTCGGACCCCAGCCAGGTGTCGAAATGGTCGCGCACCGCGCCTTCGACCATGCGGGCGGCGTCTTCGGTGGCCAGCCGGTCCTTGGTCTGGCCCACGAACTGCGGTTCGCGGATGAAGACCGAGATCAGCGCGCAGCCATAAGCGATCAGGTCCTCGCGGGTGATCTGGTCGGTCTTGCGGTTCTTCACCCGCTCGCCATATGCCCGGATGCCCTTGAGGATCGCCTGCCAGAAGCCCGCCTCATGCGTGCCGCCCTCGGGCGTGGGCACGGTGTTGCAGTAGGACTGCAGGAAGCCATCGCGCGAGGGCGTCCAGTGGATTGCCCATTCGACCGAGCCGGGCACGCCGTATTTCTCGGGAAGCCGACCTTTAGCGAAAGGGCGGTCGGAATAGGTGGTGACCTTGTCCAGCGTGTCGTTCAGGTAATCGGCAAGGCCGCCGGNGAAGTGGAAGGTGGCTTCCATCGGCGTGTCGCCGTCGGGGATGGCCGATTTCCAGCGGATTTCGACGCCCGAGAACAGGTAAGCCTTGGACCGCGCCATGCGCAGGATGCGCGAGGGTTTCAGGTTGAGCGAGCCGAATATCTCGGGGTCGGGGTGGAAGGTGGTCGAGGTGCCGCGGCGGTTCGGGGCGGGGCCGACTTTCTGGACGGGGCCCTTGGGCACGCCGCGCGAAAACTCCTGCGCGAAAAGCTCGCGGTTGCGGGCGACCTCGACGCGCATGTGGTCCGACAGCGCATTGACCACCGAGGCGCCCACGCCGTGCAATCCGCCCGAGGTGGCATAGGCATCGCCGCCGAACTTGCCGCCCGCGTGCAGCGTGCAGAGGATCACTTCCAGCGCCGACTTGCCGGGAAACTTCGGGTGCGGGTCCACCGGGATGCCGCGACCATTGTCGCGGATGGTGATGGAATGGTCGGCATGCAGTTCCACCTCGATGCGGGTGGCATGGTAAGCCACCGCCTCGTCCATCGAGTTGTCGAGGATTTCGGCGACAAGGTGGTGCAGCGCGCGCTCATCCGTGCCGCCGATATACATGCCGGGGCGCTTGCGGACGGGTTCCAGCCCTTCCAGCACCTCGATGGACGAGGCGTCATAGGTCGGGCCGGAGCCGGAAAGAAGGTCGTTCGCCATGCGTGCTGCTCTTGTTCTGGGCCGGGAGGGGCCGGGCGATTAGAGCATCACGGGGCAGGGGGCGCAAGATGTGGTATCGCGGACGCGCCTTTGCGCGTGACGGGCCGGACACGAAACCCCGCCCCGGCGCAGGCCGGGGCCTCTGCTGCCCCTGCCGCGCAGGAAGACAGGAGGCCCCGGGTCAAGCCCGGGGCGGGGTTCCTGGTTGCCGCCCTTGCGCTCAAAGCCGCTCGCGCAGCCATTCCGCCAGTTCGCCCTCGTCCATCAGCCGTTGCGCCGCGCGGATGATGGCCTGGCCTGTGGCTTCGGTGTCGAAGGCCGTGTCGATGCCGTTTGCTTCAAGGCAGACCATCATGCAGCGGAAGGCCGTGCGCTTGTTGCCGTCGTTGAAGCAGTGACCCTGCGAGACCGCGATGGCATAGGCGGCCGCCAAGTCGAAGACATCGGCGATCAGACCATAGGCGAGGCGGTTTTCAGCGCGCCAGCGCCCGTCGAGCGATTTGTTGTAAGCGAGTCCGCGCAGTTCGGCCGGGTTCAAGACCTCGTCATGGATGTCCATGACCAGATCGGCGGTCAGCGTGAACATGGCGGGCTACTTGTCCTTGAGGTAATCCAGAACCGGCTGCGCCTTGGCGCGTGTGCGGGCGAGGATGTCCTGCAATTCCTCCCGCGACAGGGGCCGATGCTCTTCCGTCCCCACCGCCTCGGTAGCACGATATAGCCCACCAATTGGCTGTTCTTCAGGATCGCCACCGGCTTGCCCATGGCGCGGTCCAGCACCTTCTGCGGTTCGCGCAGCTCGGTCATGGTGCAGATGCGGTTGGTGGGCAGGTGGCGCATGGGGGTCCCCGGATGGAATATGCGATGGAATATACAGTCCAATCGGCATTTTCACAACATGCCACCGGGCTGACAGGGCCGGGCGGGCGGTGTAGGCATTGGCACGCGGCAAGGAGGCGGCGATGGTCACGGTGACGGACGAGATGGTGGACGCCTATCAGCGCGACGGGGTCGTGCTGGTCAANGGGCTGTGGGCCGATTGGGTGGATGTGATCCGCGAGGGTATCGCGCGGAACATGGCGGAACCCGGCCCTTACGCGGCCGAGAACCTGAAGCCGGGCGAGGCCGGGCGGTTCTTTGACGATTACTGCAACTGGCAGCGTATCCCCGAGTTCGAGCGAGTGATCCGCGACAGTGCGGTGGCCGAGGTGGCAGCCCGCTTGATGGGGTCGCAAAGGGTGCAGCTCTTTCACGACCATGTGCTGGTGAAGGAGCCGGGCACCTCGAAACCCACGCCCTGGCATTCGGACGGGCCGTATTACTTCGTCGAGGGCCGCCACACCATCAGCTTCTGGGCGCCGGTGGACCCGGTGACCGAGGCAAGCTTGCGCTGCGTGGCGGGCTCGCACCTGTGGGAAAAGGACGTGCTGCCGACGCGCTGGCTGAAGGGCGAGGCCTTCTATCCCGACCCCGAAAAATACATGCCCGTGCCGGACCCGGATGCCGAAGGCATGCCGGTCCTGGAATGGCCGATGGAACCCGGCGATGCCGTGGCCTTCCACTACCGCACCCTGCACGGCGCCCGCGGCNNAGAGGCCGCGACGCGCCGACGCGCCTTCAGCCTGCGGCTGGTGGGCGAGGACGCCCGCTATGTCGAGCGCCCCGGCCGGACCTCGCCGCCCTTTCCCGGCCACGGCATGCAGGCGGGCGAGCGTCTGCGCGAGGACTGGTTCCCGGTGCTGCGCGGCTGACTGCGGCGCCGCTGCCGCTTGCACCGGCGCGCGGTTTGCGGCTGTCTGGCGGGCAGGAGGTGCCCCTCATGGCCACTGAACCGCCGCGCTTTCGTCCCAAGGCCTATCCGCCACCCGAATTCCCGCCCCGGCGCCTGCCGGTCTTTGCGCGCATGCCGTAAGCGGTGTTTCCGGCGATCCTTGGCCTACTGGGCCTGGGCCTTGCGCTGCGGCGCGGGCTGGCTGCGGTNGGGGGGCCGGTCGGGATTGCCGACCTGGTGCTGGGGCTGGTGACGGGCCTTTGGGCCTTTGCCGCCGTGGGCTATGCGGTGAAGCTGGCGCGCCGCCCGGCNGTTCTGGTCGAGGATCTGCGCGTATTGCCGGGCCGCGCCGGGCTGGCGGCGGCGACCATGGGGCTGATGGCGATTGCGGCGGTGCTGGCACCGATGGCGCCCGGCACGGCGCGCGTGGTGCTGGTGGCGGGGCTGGTGCTGCATNNCGCCGGCGTGGCGCTGACCATCCTGCGCGTGCTGCTGGTAAGCCCGCCCGAGGCGCGCCATGTCACGCCGGTCTGGCACCTGAGCTTTGTCGGCTTCATCGTCGGCGGGCTGTCGGCCCCGGCGCTTGGCTGGCCGCTGCTGGCCGAGGTGCTGGTGATCGGCACCGGGGCGGTGGCCGTGGCGGTCTGGCTGCTGAGCGCGCGCCAGTTTGCAAGCCACGTGCCGCCAGCGCCGCTGCGCCCGCTTCTGGCGATCCATGTCGCGCCCGCGGCGCTGGCGCAGGCCTCGCTTGGCCTTGGCTGGACGGGACTGGCGCTTGGCCTGGCGGCCCTGGCCACGGTGCTGGCGCTGGTGCTGGCGGCCTCGGCGCGCTGGCTGACTTCGGCGGGCTTTTCGGCACTGTGGGGTGCCTTCACCTTTCCGATGACGGCGCTGGCCGCCGCCCTGATCTCGATCGGCGGGCCGGTGCTGTGGCCGGGCCTGGCCGTGCTGGCGGCGGCGCTGGTGGCGGTGCCCTGGATCGGCTACCGCGTCATGAAGGCCTGGTAGGCNGGTGGCCTCGCGCAGAAGACCAACGCCGCCACGGCCTGAGGTCAGCCAAGCGCCCGGTCGCGCGCCAGCGCCGCCCAGGCGCGGGCGATCTGTATCCCCGCGGCATCGGCCTGCACCCCGCGCGTCTTAAGCATGGTCGGNNCATGGCGAAACAGCCAGTAAACCTCTTGCTCCTCGACCAGGTCGGNGAAGCGGCGGTTCCAGTCGGCGACCACGGCGCGGGACGCCTCGAAATGGAACTGCGTGCCATAGGTGGCACGACCGATGCGGAAGGCCTGCACCTCGGCCACGGCCGACGTCGCCAGATGCTGTGCGCCTGGTGGCAGGGTGAAGGTGTCGGAATGCCACTGGAAGATCGNGAAGGCGTCGCCCACGCCGCCCAGCACCGGGTCGGCGTGCCCCTCAGCGGTCAGCCCGACGCTGCACCAGCCGAATTCCTTCGCCACGTCCAGGCGGTTCTCGGCGCCAAAGGCGCGGGCCAGCACCTGGGCGCCAAGGCAGATGCCAAGCACCGCCTTGCCCTCGTCACTGGCGCGGCGCAGCGCGCGGGCCAGATGGGGCAGATAGGGATGCGCCGCATCATCCAGCGCCGATTGCTCGCCGCCGAAGACCACCACGGCATCGGCGCCGTCGAAATCCTCGGGGATTACCTGGCCCAGGCGCGGCCGCCAGATATCCACCAGCGCCGCCACCTCGTGCAGCGCCACGCCCACCTGGCCGTGATGGGTGACAGCAGTGTTCTCGACAATGGCGACGCGCATGGGGACCTCCGGCTGCGCCGGACCCTGCCTTCAGAGCGCGGTCCCCACAACTCCCTTCCAGCTTCTTCTTTGCGAAAATCCACGGGGGCGCGGGGGTGTGAACCCCCCCTCCACGCCCCAGGCCGCAACATCTGGCGCTTTCGCCCTTGCCATCCGCCGCCGATGGTGCAAGAGGGAACCGCCAATCGAACACTCCCGACGCCAAGCCCAAGGAGGCCCCCATGGAGATTCGCGAGGCACTTACCTTCGACGACGTGCTTCTGGTTCCGGCCGCATCCAGCGTGCTGCCTTCGGATGCCGACACCTCGACCTTCGTCACCAAGTCGATCCGCATGAACATCCCGCTTCTGTCCAGCGCCATGGACACGGTGACCGANGGGCGCATGGCGATTGCCATGGCGCANGGTAGCGGCATCGGCGTGATCCACCGCAACCTTGGTCCCTCCGAACAGGCAGCCGAGGTGCGGCGGGTGAAGCGCTTTGAATCCGGCGTGGTCTATGCGCCGATCACCCTGACNCCCGACCAGACGCTGGCCGATGCCAAGGTGCTGGCCGACCGCTATAACGTGACCGGTTTCCCGGTGGTGGACGAGGCGGGCCGGGTGGTGGGCATCGTCACCAACCGCGACATGCGCTTTGCCTCCGACGACCGCACCCCGGTGCGCGCCATGATGACCTCGCAGAACCTCGCGCTGTTGCGCGAACAGTCNGGCCGCGAGGAGGCCATCGCGCTGATGAAGGCGCGGCGCATCGAGCTTCTGGTGACCGACGGGCGGGGCAAGCTGACCGGCCTTCTGACGCTGAAGGACACCGCGCAATCGGTGCTGAACCCCCATGCCTGCAAGGACGAGATGGGGCGCCTGCGCGTCGCCGCCGCCTCGACCGTGGGCGATGCCGGGTTCGAGCGCAGCCAGATGCTGATCGACGCCGGTGTCGGCGTGGTGGTGATCGACACTGCCCATGGCCACAGCGAAGGCGTGGCCAAGGCGGTGGAGCGCATCAAGAAGCTGTCGAACGCCGTGCAGGTGGTGGCGGGCAATGTGGCCACCGCGGAAGCCACGCGCGCGCTGATCGGCGCNGGGGCGGATGCGGTGAAGGTGGGCATCGGCCCGGGCTCGATCTGCACCACGCGCATCGTGGCGGGTGTGGGCGTGCCGCAGCTGACGGCGATCCTCGACAGCGCCTCGGCGGTAAGCGACATCCCGGTGATCGCCGACGGCGGCATCAAGTATTCCGGCGATTTCGCCAAGGCCATCGCGGCGGGCGCCTCCTGCGCCATGGTGGGCTCGGCCATCGCCNNAAGCACGGATGAAAGCCCCGGCGAGGTGATCCTGTGGAACGGCCGCAGCTTCAAGGCCTATCGCGGCATGGGCTCGCTTGGCGCCATGGCCCGCGGCTCGGCCGACCGCTATTTCCAGAAGGATGCGGCCAGCGACAAGCTGGTCCCGGAAGGCATCGAGGGCCAGGTGCCCTACAAGGGTCCGGTCGCCACGGTGCTGCACCAGATGGTGGGAGGCCTGCGCGCCGCCATGGGCTATACCGGCAACCGTACCGTGGCCGAGATGCGCAAGGGCTGCCAGTTCGTGCGCATCACCGGCGCCGGGCTGAAGGAAAGCCACGTCCACGACGTGCAGATCACGCGCGAAAGCCCGAACTACCGCGCGGGCTGAGACCGGGCGCCGGAAACCGTGACGGTTTCCGGGCACGATTTCCGGATCGGAAATCGTCGGGGGCGGTCCGCCCCCGGCCGCGGGCAAGCCCGCGGCTCCCCAGTATTTCCTGCAAAGAAGAAGGGGGCTGCGGGACGCGGGTCTTCATGGCAGGATCGGGCAGTCCAGCCGGAGGTTCGCCCATGCTGCCCGCCAACGCTCGCCCCATCGCCTTCATCCTGACCCGTGACCGGGCCGCGCTGCTGCCCTTCTATCGCGATGTCCTGGGCCTGCCGGTGACGGGCGAGGACGATTACGGCACCGTGCTGGATGCGCGCGGGCTGGAACTGCGGCTGACCACGGTGGAAGATCACGTCGCCTCGGCGCATCCGGTGCTGAGCTGGAACCTGCCGGACCTGCGGGCCACTGTGGCGGACCTCACTGCGAAGGGCGTGACCTTCCTGATCTACGACGGTTTCGGCCAGGACGAAGCTGGCATCTGAACCGCGCCCGACGGCCGGGTGAAGGTGGCCTGGTTCGCCGATCCCGAGGGCAATGTGCTGGGCCTGTCCGAGGGCTGAGCCGGTTGCCCGCACCGCCTGTCCCGGCTAGTCAGGGCGGGACAGCGGGAGAGCGGCCATGCGGGCATTGGTGACGGGGGCGGGCGCGCCNGGNGGGATCGGCCTTGCCTGTGCGCGGATGCTGGGGCAGGCCGGGCATCGGGTGGCCATCGCCTCGACCACCGGCCGCATCCACCTGCGCGCGGCGGAGCTGGTGGCCGAGGGCTGNGACGTCACCGCCCATCAGGGCGACCTGACCGATCCCGTCCAGGTGCAGCGCCTGCTGGACGAGACCGGCCCGGTCGATGTGCTGGTCAATAATNNCTTAGGCATGGGCAGCCAGGCCGAACCGGCGCGCGAGCGGAGCTTTCTGAAATCCGANCCCGTGGCCTGGCGGCGCGAGCTGGACCTGTCGCTGACGACCGCCGTTCTGGTGACGCGCGCCTATCTGCAGCCGATGGTCGGCCGGGGCTGGGGGCGGGTGGTGATGATGGCCTCGGTCACCGGGCCGCTGGTGTCCATTNNGGGCAGTTCGGCCTATTCGGCGGCCAAGGCGGCGATGGTGGGTCTGACCCATGCACTGGCTCTGGAAGTGGCGAGGACCGGTGTCACGGTGAATGCGGTCGCGCCGGGCTGGATCGGCACCGAAGCCATGCTGAAGGGCGAATTCGCCGCCGCGCGCAAGTCGCCGATGGGCCGGGCTGCNACGCCGGAAGAGGTCGCCGCCTGTGTGGCCTTCCTGGCCTCGGACGGGGCGTCCTATGTGAACGGGGCCACGCTGGTGGTCGGCGGCGGCAACATGCTGCAAGAGAAGAAGGGATGACATGACAAATGCTTGCCGGTTTGCCCTGATGTTTTGCATGAAGACGTAAGCATGACCCCGGGCGCCCGCATCGTAAAAGCGATCGAGGTGCTGGACCGCATCCTGGTAAGCACCCGCGCCGAGGTGGCGCTGACCAACTGGGGCCGGGCAAACCGCTTTGCCGGGTCCGGCGACCGGGCGGCGATCCGTGACCATGTCTTCGACGCCCTGCGCNNTGGGCGCTCCTTTGCGGCGCTAGGCGGGGCCGAAACCGGGCGCAGGCTGATGCTGGGCGCCCTGCGCGCGGCGGGGTCCGATCCGGCAGCCCTGTTCACCGGCGAGGGCCACGCGCCGTCCCCGCCTGGTCCGGGCGAAACCGGCCGGACCCCGGGCGCCATGGAGGCGCTGGATTGCCCCGACTGGCTGGCGCCGCCGTTGCAGGCAGCGCTTGGCCCTTTCGCGCCGGTGATGCAGGCCCTGCAGCACCGCGCCCCGGTCTTTCTGCGGGTGAACCGGGCGCGGCTGGACCGCACCGCAGCCATCGCCCGGCTGGCTGCCGAAGGGATCGTGTCCCGCCCGCATCCCCTGGCCGAAACCGCGTTGGAGGTGACGGCGGGCGAGCGCCGCATCCAGGCCTCGGAGGCCTATGCCGAAGGGCTGGTGGAATTGCAGGATGCCTCGTCGCAGGCGGTGGCCGAGGCGCTGCCGCTGGCGGACGGCCAGCGCGTGCTGGATTACTGCGTAAGCGGCGGNGGCAAGACGCTGGCCATGGCGGCACGGGCGCGGCTGCGTCTGGAAGCCCATGACGCCGATCCCGGCCGCATGCGTGACCTTCCGGCGCGCGCGAAACGCGCCNNAGCTGTGGCGGTCAGGCTGGCCGCCAGCCCGCGCGGCCCCTACGATCTGGTGCTGACCGATGTGCCCTGTTCCGGCTCGGGCAGCTGGCGGCGCGACCCCGAGGGCAAATGGGCGCTGACCCCGGCGCGGCTGGCCGAATTGCAGGCGATCCAGGCGCAGGTGATGGACCGTGCGGCGGCGCTGGTGGCGCCNGCGGGGTGGTTGGCCTATGCCACCTGCTCGCTTCTGCGCGAGGAGAACGAAGCCCAGGTGGCGGCGTTTCTGGCACGCTCTCCGGGTTGGGCCTGTACGGCGCAACGGCGGTTTTCGCCGTTGCACGACGGGGACGGTTTCTTTCTTGCCCTGTTGACGCGAGCGTCATGACAAGACACAACTTTAGAGTGTTTTCGCGGGATGTTCGGGCCGGGTTAATCGGCGCTTAAGGAATGGTCCGCTCAATGGACCCCGGCAACCCTGAAGGAGAGCCCGTGTCCCGCGCCCTGTCCGTGCTGTCCGATGCTGCCGGTTCCCCGGTGGCGGCACCCTGCGCCAGCGTGTGCTGCTGGCGGCGGCGCTGGAGCCGCGACGCTGGCGCTGGTGTCCGATGCGCCGGGCACCCGCTGGTTGGCGCTGGCGGCGGCGCTGACGCTGATCCTGATCCTGCTGGTGCTGTCGGGGGCCAGGGTGCTGGTGCATTGGCAGGACCGGCGGCAGGAACGCGCGCTGTGTCGGCTGATGCAGAACGATGCCACGCCCTGCCTGACGACGGACGCGCTTGGCGAAGTACACTGGCGCAATGCCGCGGCAGAGGCGCGGTTTGGCGCGGCTGGCGTGCTGACGCTGACCGGATTGCTGAACGATCATTTCGCCAATCCCGGTGCCGTGCTGTTCCGCCTGCAACGCCGGGCGGAAGCGGGCAGCGCGGCGCGCGAAGATGTCGTCACCCGGCGCGGCCACCTGCGCCTGTCGGCCACACCCTTGCCGGGCCAGCGCTTCCTGTGGCGCATCGAGGAATTNCCTGAACGCGGCCAACCCGGCCGCGGCGGCGATTCGCTTAGCTTGCCGATGCTGGTGGCCAATCGCTCTGGCGTGGTGCTTTACGCGAACGAGGCGCTGCGCCGGCTGNNGCTTAAGCAGCTTACCAAGCGGCTGGACCGGCTGTTCACCGACCCCGATCCGCGCGCGGGGGAAGAGGTGACGGTATCCACCGCCGACGGTCCGGTGCGTGCGATGCTGGCCGAAATTGCNGGCGCAGGCGAACGCCGCGAAATCTATCTGGTGCCCGTGCCGGACCGCCCGGCCGCCGCGCCCGCCTCGCTCGAGGATTTGCCGGTGGCGCTGTTGCGGCTGGACGGCAGCGGCGCCATCCTGACCGCCAACCGCGCCGCGCGCGATCTGGCGGGCCTTGCNCCCGATGCCCCGGCGCAGATGCACGAACTCTATGAAGGCCTGGGCCGCCCCGTCGCCGACTGGCTGGGCGATGCCCTTGCGGGTCGCCTGCCCGACGCGGCCGAGGTGCTGAAACTGCGCGCGGGCGAGGGTGAGCGGTTCCACCACGTCGCCCTGCGCCGCATCGTCGAAGAAGGGCGTCCCGCGCTGATCGCCGTGCTGACCGACGCCACCGCCGTCAAGACGCTGGAGGCGCAGGTCACCCAGGGCCAGAAGATGCAGGCCATCGGCCTGCTGGCCGGNGGGATCGCACATGATTTCAACAACCTGCTGACCGCGATCTCGGGGCATTGCGACCTGCTTCTGTTGCGCCACGACCTGCACGACCCCGATTACGAAGACCTCGTGCAGATCCGCCAGAACGCCTATCGCGCCGCCGGGCTGGTCGGGCAGCTTCTGTCCTATTCNCGGCGCCAGACGCTGAAGCCCGAACGCATCGACCTGCCCGAGGCGATGGCCGATCTTGCTCATCTGTTGAACCGGCTGGTGGGCGAGAAGATCACCCTCGCGGTCAGCCACGATACCGACATCGGCCCGATCCGCGCCGACCGCCATTTCGAACAGATCGTGGTGAACCTTGTGGTCAACGCCCGCGATGCCATGCCCTCGGGCGGCACCATCCGGTTGCAGACCCAGGCGGTGACGCTGGCCGAACCCTTGCTGCGCGACCGTGCCACGGTGCCCGCCGGTGACTGGTCAGTTATCCGCGTCATCGACACCGGCACCGGCATGACGCCCGAGGTCATGGCCCGCATCTTCGAACCCTTCTTCACCACCAAGCGCCCCGGCGAGGGCACGGGCCTGGGCCTTGCCACCGTCTATGGCATCGTCAAGCAATCGGGCGGATTCATCTTCGCCGACAGCACGCCGGGCGAAGGCACCCAGTTCACGCTGTATTTCCCCATCCACCGCGGTGAAGACCCGCAGCGTCCCGAACCGCTTACCGAAGCCGTGGCGGCACCGCGCGCTTACCAGGGCGTGGTCCTGCTGGTCGAGGACGAGGCGCCGGTGCGCACCTTCGCCTCGCGCGCGCTGCGCATGCGCGGCTTTACCGTGATCGAGGCCGCCAGTGCCGAGGACGCGCTGAAGCGGCTGGACGACCCCGCGCTGGAGGTCGATGTCTTCGTCACCGATGTGGTGATGCCGGGCATGGACGGGCCAAGCTGGGTGCGCAAGGCGCTGGAAGACCGGCCCAATGTGCGGGTGATCTTCGTCTCGGGCTATGCCGAGGACAGCCTGGCCGAGGACCAGCTGCGCATCCCGAACTCCATCTTCTTGCCGAAACCCTTCTCGCTGAACGACCTGACGGCGACGGTCCATCGACAGATGCACTGACCGGGCCGCGCCGGAAGACCGGCCCCAAAGGCCGGGCAGCGCCCGACAACCGAAGGCCGCGCGAACCCGGGCCCGCGCCTCACAGTGTGACTGCCGGGCCTCAGCCGCCCGGGATGCCGGCGTACAGCTCGAAATCCGCCGCCGCGCGCGTTCCAGCCGCGCGCGGGTGTGATCGCTCAGCGTCAGGTCGCCCGAAGGCGAGACGTTCAGGCGGGGCAGGGTGATGGCGCAATCCAGCTGGTCTTCCAGGAAATGCACGAAATCCTCGATCCGCTCATAACGGAACAGTCGGTCGACGCCGCGGCCCTTGTGCTCTTTCAGGAACCGGCTCTGCCGCCCCACCGCGGCAAAGGGCGGCTCGTCCTCGCACCAGGCCTGCACGAATTCGTCGAAGGTCACGTCATTGGTGCGGTTGCGCTCGTCGGCCAGATCGGCGCGCTGGCGAAAGCGATACCAGCTGCCCAGCCAGCTGACCGGCTCGCGCATCATCGCCGTCACCGTGAAGCTGGCCCCGCCCGATGCCGCTTCCAGAAACGGCCCGATGAACCGCTGGTAGCGCTGCGCCGTGGTGTGTTTCAGGACCGGCGGCCGCCGATGGTAAAGGCCGACAGCGGCTGCAGGGCCGATTCGATGGCCGTCGAGCCGGTCTTCGGCGTGGCAAGAAAGACCAGGCGCTGGTCGAAAAACACAAGCATGTCAGCCTCCGGCTTTGCCCGCCCGATACACCGGCCCCGCGTAACTGTCCATTAACCTCATTCCCGCAGGATCGACTCGAATGCAGTTGATCTGTTCCTGTTTTACCCCATAAGGAACAGAACACTTGGGGAACACGGCAAAGATTGCCGCGGCAGGGCGGCTGTGAAATAAGGAGCGGCAGAATGACGGCGAACCTCCTCGACCTGAAGGACCGGCGCGAGATGGACAAGCAGAAGGCGCTGGAAAGCGCGCTCCAGCAGATCGAACGGCAGTTCGGCAAGGGCTCGATCATGAAGCTCGGCGCCAATGCCCCGGCGATGGAGATCGAGGCGATTTCCACCGGCTCGCTCGGCCTTGACATCGCACTTGGCATCGGCGGCCTGCCCAAGGGCCGCATCGTGGAAATCTACGGGCCGGAAAGCTCGGGCAAGACCACGCTGACGCTGCATGTGGTGGCCGAGGAACAGAAGAAGGGCGGCGTCTGCGCCTTCGTCGATGCCGAACATGCGCTGGACCCGATGTATGCCCGCAAGCTGGGCGTGAACCTGGACGAATTGCTGATCAGCCAGCCCGACACCGGCGAACAGGCGCTGGAAATCGCCGACNNGCTGGTGCGCTCGGGCGCCGTCAGCCTGGTGGTCGTCGATTCGGTCGCGGCGCTGACGCCAAAGTCGGAAATCGAAGGCGACATGGGCGACATGCAGATGGGCAGCCAGGCCCGCCTGATGAGCCAGGCCATGCGCAAGCTGACCGCCTCGATCGGCCGGTCGAACTGCATGGTGGTCTTCATCAACCAGATCCGCATGAAGATCGGCGTGATGTTCGGCAGCCCCGAAACCACCACCGGCGGCAATGCGCTGAAGTTCTATGCCTCGGTCCGGCTCGACATCCGCCGCACCGGCTCGGTCAAGGACCGGGATGAGGTGGTGGGCAACGCCACCCGCGTGAAGGTGGTGAAGAACAAGGTGGCCCCGCCCTTCCGCGAGGTCGAATTCGACATCATCTACGGCGAGGGCATCTCGAAGACCGGCGAGCTGATCGACCTGGGCGTGAAGGCGGGCATCCTGGCGAAGTCGGGCTCGTGGTATTCCTTCGGCGATGAACGCATCGGCCAGGGGCGCGAGAATGCCAAGATGTTCCTGAAGCAGAACCCCACCGTCGCGGCCGAGATCGAGGACAAGATCCGCTCCAGCCACGGCCTGGCGCTGCAGATGACCGGCACGCCGGAAGCCGACGAGGATGGCGTGCTCGACCGCTGAGCGCGACCCCGCCCCGGCGCAGGCCGGGGCCTCACGCCCACCCGCGCGCCCCGGCATCCCTGCCGGGGCTTTTGCTTGCCGCCACCGGCCCGCCGCAACGCAAGGTTTACAGGACCATCCCGCGGGGCTAAGGGAAGGTCCGATTGTCCGCATCCGGCCGAGGTTTCCGTTCCATGGCGTCCCTGAACGACATCCGCTCTACCTTCACCGATTTCTTCGCCAGGAACGGCCATCGCGTCGTCNNAGAATCCTCGCCGCTGGTGCCGCGCAACGACCCGACGCTGATGTTCACCAACTCGGGCATGGTGCAGTTCAAGAACCTCTTCACCGGGGTGGAAACGCGCGACTACACCCGCGCCACCACCGCGCAGAAATGCGTGCGCGCCGGCGGCAAGCACAACGACCTGGACAACGTGGGCTACACTGCCCGCCACCACACCTTCTTCGAGATGCTGGGGAACTTCTCCTTCGGCGATTACTTCAAGGACACGGCGATCCCGCTGGCCTGGGAGTTGTTGACGAAGGACTTCGGGCTGGACCCTCGNCGCCTTCTGGTCACCGTCTATCACACCGATGACGAGGCAGCGACGATCTGGAAGAAGGTCGCGGGCCTGTCGGATGACAAGATCATCCGCATCCCGACCAACGACAATTTCTGGATGATGGGCCCCACCGGCCCCTGCGGCCCCTGCACGGAAATCTTCTACGACCACGGCCCCAGCATCTGGGGCGGCCCGCCCGGTTCTGCGGAAGAGGACGGCGACCGCTTCATCGAGATCTGGAACAACGTCTTCATGCAGTTCGAACAGTTCGAGGACGGCTCGCGCCGCGAACTGGACGCCAAGTCGATCGACACTGGCATGGGCCTGGAACGCATCGGCGCGCTGTTGCAGGGCAAGCACGACAACTATGACACCGACCTGATGCGCAGCCTGATCGAGGCTTCTGCGCACGCCACCAACGCTGATCCCGATGGCCCCGGCAAGGTGCATCACCGCGTCATCGCCGACCACCTGCGGCCGACCTCGTTCCTGATCGCCGATGGCGTGATGCCCTCGAACGAGGGCCGCGGCTATGTGCTGCGCCGCATCATGCGCCGCGCCATGCGCCATGCCCACATGCTGGGGGCAGAGGACCCGGTGATGTTCCGCCTGGTGCCGGCGCTGGTGCGCCAGATGGGCGCGGCCTACCCGGAACTGACCCGTGCCCAGGCGCTGATCGAGGAAACGCTGAAGCTGGAGGAAACCAAGTTCCGCCAGACGCTGGACCGCGGCCTGCGCCTGCTGGATGACGAGTTGGCGCGCATCCCGGAAGGCGCCGACCTGCCGGGCGGCGCGGCCTTCAAGCTGTATGATACCTACGGCTTCCCGCTGGACCTGACGCAGGACGCGCTGCGCGAGATGGGCCGCAAGGTCGATGTCGCGGGCTTCGATGCGGCGATGGAAGAACAGCGCACCAAGGCCCGCGCCTCCTGGGTGGGCTCNGGCGAGGCCAAGGATGCGCGCATCTGGTTCGAACTGGCCGAGGCCAATGGCTCGACCGAATTCCTGGGCTATGACACCGAAACCGCCGAGGGCCAGATCCTCGCGCTGGTGAAGGACGGCGCCGCCATCGACACGGCAGCGGAAGGCACGCAGGTGCAGATCGTCGTGAACCAGACGCCGTTCTACGCCGAAAGCGGCGGCCAGGTTGGCGATGCCGGCTTCATCCGCACCGACACCGGCCTGGCCGAAGTGACCGACACCCGCAAGTCGGCNGGGGTGTTCTACCACGTCGCCACGGTGACCGAAGGCACCATCCTGAANGGCCAGCCCGCCAAGCTGGAGGTCGCGCACCATCGCCGCACGACGATCCGCGCCAACCATTCGGCCACGCACCTGTTGCACGAGGCGCTGCGCCGCGCGCTTGGCGACCATGTCGCGCAGAAGGGCAGCCTGAACGCCCCCGACCGCCTGCGCTTTGACTTCAGCCATTCGCAGGCGATGACCGCGGCGGAACTGGCCACGGTCGAGGCCGAGGTGAACGACTACATCCGCCAGAACGCCCCGGTCGAAACCCGCATCATGACGCCCGACGACGCCCGCGCCATCGGCGCGCAGGCGCTGTTCGGCGAGAAATACGGCGACGAGGTGCGCGTGGTCTCGATGGGCGAGCTGCCGGGCTCGGGCAAGGGCACCGACGGCAAGACCTACAGCCTGGAACTGTGCGGCGGCACCCATGTGCGGCGCACCGGCGACATCGGCGCCTTCGTCTGCCTGGGCGACAGTGCCTCGTCCGCNGGCGTGCGCCGGATCGAGGCGCTGACCGGCCAGGCCGCGCTGGACCACCTGCGCCTGCAAGGCGAGCGCTTGGCCGAGATCGCCGCCACGCTGAAGACNCCCGCGGCCGAAGCGGCAGACCGCGTCAGGGCGCTGGCCGACGAACGCCGCGCGCTGCAGGCCGAAGTGGCGCAGCTGCGCCGCGACCTGGCGATGGGCGGCAAGTCCGGCGGGCCCGAGGCGAANGAGATCGTGCGCGTCAAGCTGATCGCCCAGGTGCTGCAAGGCGTCTCCGGCAAGGACCTNGCGGCGCTGATCGACGAGCTGAAGACCCGCCTTGGCTCGGGCGCGGTGCTGCTGATCGCCGACACCGGCGCCAAGCCCGCCGTGGCGGCGGGTGTCACCGCCGACCTGACCGCCCGCATTTCCGCCGTGTCGCTGGTGAAAGCCGCGGCCGAGGCGATGGGCGGCAAGGGCGGCGGCGGTCGTCCCGACATGGCCCANGTAAGCGGCGCCGACATCGCGCTGGCCGAGGCTGCCATCAAGGCGGCCGAAGCCGTTCTGGGAGCCTGAGCCATGCCCGGCGCCCTCTGGATCGCCCATGTCGAAGTGACCGACGCCGAGGCCTATGGCCGCTATGCCAAGGGCGCCACCACGGCCATCGCCGCGCATGGTGGGGTCTTCCTCGCCCGCGGCGGCCGCTATGTGCAGCTGGAAGGCAAGGACCGCGCCCGCAATGTCGTGGCGCGATTCCCCAGCCTGGAAGCCGCGGTCGCCTGTTACAATTCGCCCGACTATCAGGCAGCCCTTGCCCATGCGAAGGGCGCTGCGGTGCGCGACCTTGTCGTGGTGGAAGAAGCCACTGATCACGCCGATTTGGCGCAATTCCCGCGCCAGGCGGCCCTTGTCGTGCTACTGTCACGAAAAAGACGACGAGGCAGAGCCGTGCAGTCCAATAACCTCCGGGGTCCGCTGATGTGCCGGTGGGCCGCCTATACCGGCGAGGCGATCTTTCTTGAAGACATCGTCAGCCGNCCGGGTCATTCGCTGATCCACCAAAGCCATTGCGCCACGCAATGCCACACCGCCATCAACGCCGACGGCTTCGGCATCGCTTGGTATGGCGAACGGCCCGAGCCCGGCCTTTACCGCGACGTGATGCCCGCCTGGTCCGATCCCAACCTGCGCAGCCTGACGGCGCAGGTGAAGTCGCACCTGTTCCTTGCCCATGTCCGCGCCTCGACCGGCACCGCCACCAGCCGCAACAACTGCCACCCCTTCGTGCATGGGCGGTGGAGCTTCATGCACAATGGCCAGATCGGCGGCTATGACGCCATCCGCCGCGATGCCGACATGCTGATCCCCGATGCGCTGTACCCTTCGCGCAAGGGCGCGACCGACAGCGAAGCGCTGTTCCTGGTGGCGCTGGCCGAAGGGCTGGACAGCGACCCCCGCGGTGCGCTGGAACGCGCCGCCGCCCGCTTCATCCGCCTGTCGCGCGCCAAGGGCGCGGCGCCGCACCTGCGGCTGACGGCCGCACTGTCCGATGGCCAGCGACTTTACGCCGTGCGCTATGCCACCGACGACCGCGCGCCCACGCTGTGGCACCGCTGGTCCGACACGCGCAAGGGCCGCGCGGTGGTCTCCGAACCCCTGGAAACCGACGAAGGCGATTGGCAGGAAATCCCGTAAACCACCTTCTGCCTGTTCGATGGCCCCGGGGTCGAGGTGCAGCCCTTCCTGCCCTGTCGGCTGGCCGCTGCGGCGGCATGACGCCCGTTAACGATTCCGTGATGCAATAGCCCAAATGGGCCATGTGCTTCGCAGGTGCAAAGGGCACCTTGGTCTGGTCCTAGGGGGACAATGGTAGGAAACGCCGGTGGTCTGTGTGGGTTCAGGCTTCGGCGATTCGACACGACTGCCAGACGAGTGCCTTGAGTAATCATCGCCCCTTTGGGAGGGGTCGCCAAGTCCCTTGGCGGCCCCGTCCTTTGGTGGCGACCTGGTCACTGCATCCTTGCGCGGGCCGCCAGAACCGCCAGTTNCGCTTCTTTACGCAGGCCGGTCTTGGCCAGCGCCGCCTTGATCTGGTTGCGCACGGTGTGAACGCTGGCCTGGCGCAGATCGGCGATTTCACGCGGCGACCGGCCAAAGGCCAGTTGCACCACCACCTCGGCCTCGGCCGGGGTCAGCCCATGTTCAACGATCAACGGCGAATCCTGCGCGGTAACCGGGTCCGCCGAAGACACCATCAGAATCGATGCTTAAGCGGCTACCAGCCCGTCCGGCAGCGCGTTCAGGCTGGCGATCTGGTCCGCTTCAGGCGCAGCAGATGCATCACCNNCTGATCTCGCTGCGCGCAAAGGACAGGATGCGTTCGGTGCCTGGCCGTTGCAGGCTGGCCAGGCGGTCCAGGCTGGNNCCCGCGCCGCCAAAGCCTCGGCAACCACGGTGCCGCGCGGTGAAATCGCCACATGATGCCCGGCGCTCAGCAAGGCCGAGGCCGCATCATTGGCAAAAAGCACGCGACGGTCACGATCCAGAAGCAGCACCGCGGCCGCCGTGGTATCCATGCCAAGCGCNNGGGTTGTCGCAAGTTCGGTGCGCAGCCCCAGGATCTCGCGGTTCACCTGCAGGGCGTGGCGCAACGCCGGGGCAGGGCGCTNCAGCAGGCGCAGGAGGTCGGTTTCCATCACTTCGCGATGGCGACGCGGCACCGCGCCGCCGATCCACCAGTTGCGCGAGTCACTGCGATGCAGGAACAGGCCGCCGCCGCCAATGGTGTCGTCCTGCGGCCGGACCCAGTCATTGTAGAACTCGGTCGTCTCGACATCGGTTTCGTCCACCAGGTCCGACTTGCGCCAGACCCGCCCCTCCGCCTGGCCCAGGCTGGCTTACCACCACGGGTTGATATGACGGAAATGCGTGGCAAAGTTTTCCAGGAAAGCCGGTTCATAGCCATGGGTCAGGGCCAGGGCGGCGCGGAAAGCGGCCCNGTCGGTGCCCCAGAACTGCAGTTTCAGCCCCGGAAAGGCCGCGCCAAGCGCCGCCAGCACGTCCTGCCATGCCGCCGGGTCCAGGGCTGCCCGGGCGATCACGCCCGCCAGCCGTTCGACCCGCGGATCCTTGCCGCGAAGTAATTGCATCCCTGTCCCCTGGAACGCCCCTTTGTTCCGAAGTGACAATCCGCCGTGAATGCTGCGTGAATCCGGGGGCGTTTGACGGCATCTGGCACCAGATGCGAAATCCCGCGCCGTGGAATGACGTGCCGCCAAAGACCAAGACCCGCCTCCATCGGGGCGGGTCTTGCGGCCAATCATGAACGCCAGGTTAATCCGGCCGGGCAAGCGATTGATATCATTCGGATCGAGGCAGCGCCCGAGCTCGGACGCTTACTCCTTGCGGCTGTCGCGCTTGCGCTCGTGCGGGTCCAAGAGCCGCTTGCGCAACCGGATGATCTTGGGCGTGACCTCGACCAGTTCGTCGTCGTCGATATAGGCGATGGCCTCTTCCAGGCTCATCTTGATATGCGGGGTCAGCCGCACCGCCTCGTCCGTACCCGAGGCGCGGACGTTGGTCAGCTTCTTGCCCTTCAGCGGGTTCACTTCCAGGTCATTGTCCCGGCTGTGCTCGCCGATGATCATGCCCTCATAGACCTGTTCCTGCGGGCCAATGAACATGCGGCCCCGGTCTTCCAGGTTCCACAGCGCATAGGCCACCGAAACCCCGTTCTCGGTCGAGATCAGCACGCCCTGCCNGCGGCCCTGGATCGGCCCCTTGTGCGGCACCCAGCCATGGAAGATGCGGTTCAGCACGCCGGTGCCGCGGGTGTCGGTCAGGAACTGGCCCTGATAGCCGATCAGCCCGCGCGAGGGCACATGGGCGATGATCCGGGTCTTGCCCACGCCCGCGGGCTTCATCTCGACCAGATCGCCCTTCCGCTCGCCGGTCAGCTTGTCGATGACCGCGCCGGAATATTCATCGTCCACATCGACGATGACTTCTTCCACCGGTTCGTGCCGCACGCCATCGACATCGCGGAAGATCACGCGGGGGCGGCTGATCGACAGCTCGAACCCCTCGCGCCGCATGTTCTCGATCAGCACGCCCATCTGCAATTCGCCGCGGCCCGAAACCTCGAACGCCTCGCCGCCGGGGGTGTCGGCCACCTTGATGGCGACGTTGACCTCGGATTCCTTCATCAGCCGGTCGCGGATCACCCGCGACTGCACCTTGTTGCCGTCGCGCCCTGCCAGGGGCGAGTCGTTGATGCCGAAGGTCACGGTGATGGTGGGCGGGTCGATGGGCTGGGCGGGCAGGGCGGTTTCCACCGACAGGTCGCACAGCGTGTCGGCCACGGTCGCCTTGGACATGCNCGCGATGGTGACGATGTCGCCCGCCACCGCCTCGTCGATGGGCTGCTGGCCGAGACCGCGGAAGGCCAGGATCTTGGACACGCGGAACTGCTCCAGCCGCTCGCCGCTGCGGTTCAGCGCCTTGATCGTGGTGCCATGGGTCAGCCTACTGGATCTGACGCGGCCGGTCAGGATGCGGCCGATGAAGGNGTCAGCCGACAGCGTGGTGGCCAGCATGCGGAAGGGCTCGGATTCCGAGGCGATCTGGTGCGGTTTCGGCACATGGCGCACGATCAGATCGAACAGCGCCGACAGGTCCTTGCGCGGCCCGTCCAGCTCCATGTCGGCCCAGCCAGAACGGCCCGAGGCATAGACATNGGGAAAATCCAGCTGCTCGTCATTGGCGCCCAGGTTGGCGAACAGGTCAAAGACCTCGTTCAGGGCGCGGTCGGGTTCGGCATCGGGCTTGTCGGCCTTGTTCAAGACCACGATGGGCCGCAGGCCAAGCGCCAAGGCCTTGGAGGTGACGAACTTGGTCTGCGGCATCGGGCCTTCGGCGGCATCGACCAGCAGGCAGACGCCATCGACCATCGACAGGATGCGTTCCACCTCGCCGCCGAAATCGGCGTGGCCGGGCGTATCGACGATGTTGATGCGCGTGCCGTTCCATTCCACGCTGGTACATTTCGCCAGGATGGTGATGCCGCGTTCGCNGTCGATGTCGTTCANATCCATGGCGCGTTCGGAAACGGCCTGGCCCTCGCGGAAGGCGCCCGACTGTTTCAGCAGCTCGTCNNCGAGGGTGGTCTTGCCATGGTCGACATGCGCGATGATGGCGATGTTGCGAAGCTCCATCGGGGAGGTCTCTTTCATCCTGTGCGGTTGCGCGCGGCACTAGCGCAAGGGCGGGCAAAGGCCAGCGGAACCTTGCGGCGGCGCAGAATCAGGTCGCGATATAGCGGTCGCGGCGGTGATTGAAGGTGATGATCAGGTTCAGGACCACGGCGCCCAGCACCGACCACATCACGCGCTCGGGCGGGAAAAGCAGAAGGGCGACCGAGAAGATCACCGCATCGGCGATGAGCTGGACATAGCCGGCGCGAAAGCCGAAGCGGTCCTGCGCCAGCAGCGCCAGAACCCCCAGGCCGCCCAGGCTGCCATTGTGGCGGAACAGCGCCAGAAGGCCCATGCCGGTCAGGCAGCCGAAGATCACCGCGCCAAGGGCAGGGGACAGATGCGCGATGGTGAAGCCCTGGGGCAAGATGCCCGTCAGCACGGAAACGGCTGTCACCGAGATCAGCGACTTCACGGTGAATTCGGTGCCAAGCCGCTTCCAGGCCAGGGCATAGAAGGGCAGGTTGATGACGAAGAACACGGCACCGAAGGACCAGCCGGTCAGGTAGGACAGGATGACGGCGATGCNTTAAGCGGTCTGGCCGGTGATCAGGCCAAGATAGGTCAGCACGTTCAGGCCAAGCGCGCAGAAGAAGATGCCAAGGGCCATGCCCTGCACATCGTCGATCCGGGAGTGTTTGGTCGGGTTGGTGCCGTTCGCCATGACCCGGCTGTGCCGGTTTGCGCGCTATAAGTCAATGGCATTGACCTATCTGGCTGCCGCTTCGGCAAGGATGCGCTGCGACGCGCACAGAAAAAGGGCCGGAGCGTGCTCCGGCCCTTCGGTCCCGAAAGGGGATGATCAGGCGGCCAGCGCCTTGTTCAGGTATTCATCCACCTTTTCCAGATAGCCCATGGTGGTCAGCCACTTCTGGTCCGGCCCGACCAGCAGCGCCAGGTCCTTGGTCATGTAGCCGTCTTCCACCGTCTGCACGCAGACCTTTTCCAGCGTGGTGGCAAAGCGCATCAGCGCCTCGTTGCCGTCCAGCTTGGCGCGGTGCTTCAGCCCGCCGGTCCAGGCGAAGATCGAGGCGATCGAGTTGGTCGAGGTCGCCTTGCCCTTCTGGTGCTCGCGGTAGTGGCGGGTCACGGTGCCGTGCGCGGCCTCGGCCTCGACGATCTTGCCATCGGGCGTCATCAGCACCGAGGTCATCAGGCCAAGCGAGCCAAACCCTTGCGCCACGGTGTCGGACTGGACGTCGCCGTCATAGTTCTTGCAGGCCCAGACATAGCCACCCGACCATTTCAGCGCCGAGGCCACCATGTCGTCGATCAGGCGGTGTTCGTAGGTGATGCNCGCCTTGAACTTGTCGGCGAATTCCTCGTCGAAGACCTTCTGGAACAGGTCCTTGAAGCGGCCGTCATAGGCCTTGAGGATGGTGTTCTTGGTCGACAGGTAGACCGGCCAGCCTTTCATGAGGCCGTAGTTCATGGACGAGCGCGCGAAGTCCATGATCGACTGGTCAAGGTTGTACATGCCCATGACCACGCCGGAGCCGGGGGCCTTGAACACTTCGCGCTCGATCACCGTGCCGTCTTCGCCGACGAATTTCAGCGTCAGGGTGCCCTTGCCGGGGAAACGGAAATCGGTGGCCTTGTACTGGTCGCCAAAGGCGTGACGGCCGACGACGATGGGCTGGGTCCAGCCCGGCACCAGGCGCGGCACATTCTTGCAGATGATCGGCTCGCGGAAGATCACGCCGCCCAGGATGTTGCGGATCGTGCCGTTCGGCGACTTCCACATTTCCTTCAGGTTGAACTCTTCGACGCGCGCCTCGTCAGGGGTGATCGTGGCGCATTTCACCGCGACGCCGACTTNCTTGGTCTTCATCGCCGCGTCGATGGTGATCTGGTCGTTGGTGCGGTCACGCTCTTCGATGCCCAGGTCGTAATAGAGCAGGTCGACGTCGAGATAGGGCAGGATCAGCTTCTTCTTGATGAAGTCCCAGATGATCCGGGTCATCTCGTCGCCGTCCATCTCGACGACGGGGTTGGCTACCTTGATCTTCGACATGCGGGGCCCTCGGTGCATAGGATTCGGATGCGTGCTGCATAGCGGAAAGACGGGGAGCGGGGAAGATGGTATGCAATGGCATACCGAATTGTCGCAGGCTCAGGTCGGTGTCGGCAAGGGTTGAGCAATGACCTGAAAATCATCCTCATAGAGGACGTAACCGGGCCGGTCGGTCTTGAGAACCGTGATGCTGTGCCCAAGTTCACCGAGGATCGCGGTCGCGGCGAAAGCTTGATCTATGTGATCCTCGGCGGTTGCCGTGAACCATGAGAGCGCGGTTCCTTTTCTCCTGTAGGCGCCCTTGCTGTTTGTGCGATTGAAACGCGGTGGGGTAACGAGGTTCGTCTCGAACCATTTGATCAATGTTTGAAGCTCGCTTACGATGTTCTCAGGCGTGTCCTCGGCCTCCACTGCTTCGTAGCAAGCCTGGAGGAATCCCTCCCTTCGGGCGCCGTGAGCCGTTCGCCGCTCGGTCACGAAGCGGATGTACATGTCATCCAAACCAGGGGCGGACCTTCTCGCGCACCCAGTCCCACAGGCGCGNCGCGCCGCGGGCGACCTTGACGCCGACGCGGGATCTGAGCTGGTCGAAGGTCACGTCATAAGTGGCCCAGGTGCCGCCGCCGCTGACGAGGTTCTGCATCACCGGCTGCACGCGGTCGAGGCTTTTGGCGAAGACCGCGTCCGGGGTTTCGGCCGCCTCGAACTCTTCCCACAGCGCACGAAGGTCGTCGCGCAAGTCAACGGGAAGCAAGCCGAAGATGCGCTCGGCGGCCTTGGCTTCCGCCGCCTGCGTTTCGGCGCTGCCATGGGCTTTGCCGTTCTGCGAATGGATCGGCACGTCGCCCACGTCGATCTCGACCAGGTCGTGCAACAGCAGCATGCGGATGACGCGGTCGATGCTGACCCNCGGCCCGGCCTGGTCGGCCAGCACCAGCGCGTAAAGCGCCAGGTGCCAGGAATGCTCACCCGAATTCTCGGNGCGCGACCCGTCGCACAGCGTTGTGGCGCGCAGCACGGATTTCAGCCGGTCAGCCTCGTTCAGGAAGGCGAACTGCGCGGCCAGCCGGTCGGTCAATGGCCCGACCCGAAGTCGCGCGGTGCCTCGGGACCCGAGCCGCCTTCCTTCTTCGCCTTCACGGCCGCCTCGAAGAACAGCCGTGCGCGTTGTTCGGCCAGGCGGATGCGGATCGAGGTCATGAAGGCCTCTTGCAGCGCGAGGCCGCGCCGATGACGCGGCTGACCTTTTCATAGAAGCGGTCGTCGCCCAGTTCGGGCTGGGCCGCGATCACGTCGCGGGCCAGGTCGTCGGCGAGATCCTCGATGAAGCCCATGGGTTTACCGCGTCGTCTCGCCCATGCGGCGGCGGACGTAATCGGTGACCGTGTCGATCATCGGCTTCATGTGGGCTTCCTCGTCCTTGAAGAAGTGATCCGCGCCCTCGATCTCGGCATGGGTGATGGTGATGCCCTTCTGCTCGTGCAGCTTGTTCACCAGCACCTTGGTGTCCTTGGGCGGCGCCACGCGGTCGGCGCTGCCGTTGATGATCAGGCCCGAGGACGGGCAGGGCGCGAGGAACGAGAAGTCATACAGGTTCGCGGGCGGCGCGACCGAGATGAAGCCGGTGATTTCCGGCTTGCGCATCAGAAGCTGCATGCCGATCCAGGCGCCGAACGAGAAGCCCGCCACCCAGCAATGCTTGGAGTTCTGGTTCATCGACTGCAGGTAATCCAGCGCCGAGGCGGCATCGGAAAGCTCGCCGATGCCCTGATCATATTCACCCTGGCTGCGCCCGACACCGCGGAAGTTGAACCGCAGCACGGTGAAGCCCAGGTTGTAGAAGGCATAGTGCAGGTTGTAGGTGACCTTGTTGTTCATCGTGCCGCCGTACAGCGGGTGCGGATGCAGCACGATGGCAATGGGCGCGTCCTTGTCCTTCTGCGGATGGTAGCGGCCTTCCAGCCTNNACTCGGGGCCTGCAAAGATCACTTCGGGCATCGTCGTCCTGACCTGTTTCCCGGGTGGGCGATTGTTGACTCTTTCGCTTACCCAATCTAGAGCAATTCTAAGGGCGGCGGGGCCGTCCAGAGGCTGGGGTTCAGGTAATGGCCCCGGCCTTGGGCGTCAATGGATTTGGCAGGGCGGGGTGCGATGAAACTCTCGACCAAGGGACGCTATGCCATGGTGGCGCTGGCCGATCTGGCACTGGCACGCAGCGAAGACCTGGTGTCGCTGGCCGAGATTGCCAGGCGGCAGGACATTTCGCTGCCCTATCTGGAGCAGTTGTTCGTGAAGCTGCGCCGCGCCGGTCTGGTCGAGGCGGTGCGGGGGCCGGGCGGCGGGTACAAGCTGGCGAAAAGCCCCGATGCCATCCGCATTTCCGAGGTGATGGAGGCGGTCGAGGAAACCGTGGACGCCATGCACACCGGGGCGGGGGCCAGCGGGGCGGTGTCGGGCACGCGGGCGCAATCGCTGACCAACCGGCTGTGGGAGGGGCTGTCGGCGCATGTCTATGTCTTCCTGCACCAGACCCGGCTGTCGGACGTGATCCGCAACGAGATGCATCCCTGTCCCGCCGTGCCACCCTGTTCCGCGTGGTGGACGAGGAATGAGGCGAATTTTCTGCGAGAAGATCTGGGGCCTTCTGCCCCCGTCGCCCCGAGGGGNGCGACTCCCCGAGAGTATTTGCGCAAAGAAGAAGGGGCCGGGGCGTGAGCGGGCGGGTCTACCTGGACTGAACGCCACCGCGCCCTTGCGGGTGAGGCGCGCGCCGCGATGGCGGCGGCGATGGAGATCGTGGGCAACCCGTCCTCGGTCCATGCCGAGGGGCGGGCGGCCAAGGCGCTGATGGAGCGGGCGCGGGGTGAGATCGCCGCGGCGCTTGGGGCGGACGGGGCGGATATCGTCTTCACCTCGGGTGCGACCGAGGCGGCGGCGCTGGCTTGTGCCGGGCGCGGGTTGTCTTGTGCCGCGGTGGAGCACGAGGCCGTCGCGGCTTGGTGCGATACTGTGCTTCCGGTCGATGCCGACGGCCGGGTGACGGTNGGCCGATCCGGCGCGACGGCGCTGCAACTGGCCAATTCCGAAACCGGGGTGGTGCAGGCCTTGCCCGAGGGGCTGGCGGTCAGCGATCTGACCCAGGCCTTCGGCAAGCTGCCGGTTGCCTTCAACTGGCTGGCTGCNCAGGCGGCGCTGGTCTCGGCGCACAAGCTGGGCGGGCCCAAAGGCGTGGGCGCGCTGGTGCTGCGGCGGGGCCTGGACCTGCTTACGCAGCTGAAGGGCGGGGGCCAGGAAATGGGCGCCGCGCCAACCGAGAACCTGATCGGCATCGTTGGCTTTGCCGCCGCCGCCACCGCCGCGGCGCGCGATCTGGCCGATGGTGTCTGGGACCGCGTCGCCGAAATTAGAGATATTCTAGAATCAGCATTGTCGTCGGCCGATCTGGGGACTATTTCAGTCGGGAATGCCGGGCCACGTCTGCCCAACACCTTGTGCCTGGTGGCGCCGGGCTGGAAGGGCGAGACGCAGGTGATGGCGATGGATCTGGCGGGCTTTGCCGTCTCGGCGGGCTCGGCCTGTTCCAGCGGCAAGGTGCGGGCAAGCAAGGTCTTGCGCGCGATGGGATTTGGCGAGGCCGAGGCGGGGCAGGCGATCCGCGTCTCGATCGGGCCATCGACGACCGAGGACGAGGTCTTGCGCTTCGCCGAGGTCTGGACGGCCGCCTACCGCAAGCAGCGGGCACGGGCGGCATAGGAAAGAACGGGAGTAGGGCCGATGGCTGCACTGGAAACCGAACTGCGCGACGGCGTCGATCGCGAGACGATCGAGACGGTGCAGGCCATGGCTTGCAAGTACAAATACGGCTGGGAAACCGAGATCGAGACTGAATATGCGCCGAAGGGGCTGAACGAGGATATCGTGCGCCTCATCAGCCAGAAGAACGGCGAGCCGGAATGGATGCTGGACTGGCGCCTGGCCGCCTTCCGCCGCTGGCAGCAGATGGAAGAGCCGCGGTGGGCGATGCTGAACTATCCGGAGATCGACTATCAGGACCAGTATTATTACGCCGCCGAAGAGNNCATGTCGGTGAAGCCCAAGTCGCTGGACGAGGTGGACCCGAAACTGCTGGCCACCTATGCCAAGCTGGGCATTCCCCTGAAGGAACAGGCGCTGCTGGCCGGGGTCGAAGCGCCCGAGGGCGAGCGCAAGGTGGCGGTGGATGCCGTCTTCGACTCGGTCAGCGTCGGCACCACCTTCAAGGCGGAACTGAAGAAGGCCGGGGTCATCTTCTGTCCGATTTCGGAAGCGATCCGCGACTATCCGGACCTGGTGCAGAAGTACCTGGGCTCGGTGGTGCCGCAGTCGGACAACTTCTTTGCCACGCTGAATTCGGCGGTCTTTTCGGACGGCTCCTTCGTCTATGTGCCGCCGGGCGTGCGCTGCCCGATGGAGCTGTCGACCTATTTCCGCATCAATGCCGAAAACACCGGCCAGTTCGAGCGTACGCTGATCATCGCCGACAAGGGGGCCTATGTCAGCTATCTGGAAGGCTGCACGGCGCCCAAGCGCGACACCCATCAGCTGCATGCGGCTGTGGTGGAAATCGTGCTGCTGGAAGATGCCGAGGTGAAGTATTCCACCGTCCAGAACTGGTATCCGGGCGACGAAAACGGCAAGGGCGGCATCTACAACTTTGTCACCAAGCGCGCCGATTGCCGGGGCGACCGGTCCAAGGTGATGTGGACGCAGGTGGAAACCGGCTCGGCCATCACCTGGAAATACCCCTCCTGCATCCTGCGCGGCCATGACAGCCAGGGCGAGTTCTATTCGATCGCCATCGCCAACAACGCGCAGCAGGCCGATACCGGCACCAAGATGGTCCACCTGGGCCGCAACACCAAGTCGCGCATCGTGTCCAAGGGCATCAGCGCGGGCCGCGCGCAGAACACCTATCGCGGGCTGGTCTCGGTCCACCCCAAGGCCACCGGCAGCCGCAACTATACCCAGTGCGACAGCCTGCTGATCGGCGACAAGTGCGGGGCGCATACGGTTCCCTACATCGAGGTCAAGAACAANCCCTCGCGCTGCGAACACGAGGCGACCACGTCCAAGGTCGATGACGACCAACTGTTCTATTGCCGGTCGCGGGGGATGGACGAGGAAGAGGCGGTGGCGCTGGTGGTGAACGGCTTCTGCAAGGAGGTGCTGCAGGCCCTGCCGATGGAGTTCGCCATGGAGGCGCAAAGCCTGGTGGCGATCAGCCTGGAAGGCTCGGTGGGCTGACGTCCTGAAATGGCACCGCTCGCATCACATTTGCGCCTTGCTGCGGCGATAGCTGTCACTTCCGACAAGGGTCGGGAGAAAGCCGATGTTTGCGGAAGCCATGTCGCCGGGTCATGCGGATTTCGCGCGTCGCGTCGCGCGGATCAATTCGGGCGCGGCCTCGTCAAAGCGCACGCTGTTCGTGGGCATGGACGAAAGCTATGTCATTCCGCCGAAGCCTGGGCATTCCCGCACAACGACTGTCGGCACCACGCTGCGCAACGCGCTTGGGCCGCTGTCGCTGCTGGTGGCCTTCGGCATCGGGGCGGTGGCGCATGGGCTGGCGATGGTGGCGCGCTTTCATCTGGTCGGCCTGCCCAAGGTGAAGGCCAGCCCCGATCTGGAAATGCTGACGCAGTTCGTGCTGGGCTTCCTGCTGGCGCTGGTTTGCGCCAAGGCCCTGCGCATGAAGGGGCCGTCGCAGCAGGTGGCGCGCTCGATCGGCGTGGTGGCGGCAGTGCTTCTGGCGCACAACCTTGTTCATGCCTATCCCGAAGCGGTGGGCCGCGTCTTCACCCCGCTTTGGGTGGCGGATGTCGTGACCTCGACCAAACCGCATTCGATCCTGTTCCGCGGGCTGAGCTTCGTCTACCAGGCGCAGCCGGTCCCGCCCATCCGGCCACCGCTTACGACATGGCGNNGCGCCCCATGGCTGACCCGCTTCGCAAGACCCTGCCCGAGCGCCCCGCGCTGACCCTGCTTACTGAAGAGGCCGAGGCCCTGCGTTCGGCCTATGAGGCGGCGAAGGTCATCCTGGAGTATGGCTCGGGCGGATCGACCGCGCTGGCGGCCGGTCTTGCCGGGCGCCTGGTGTTTTCCGTTGAAAGCGATCCGGTCTGGCTGGACAGGACGGCCGCCTGGCTGGCCGCCAACCCGCCCGCGGCCGATGTCCGGCTGCACCGCGGCGACATCGGCGCCACGAAGGAATGGGGCTATCCCGCCAGCAACGGCGCTTTCCGCAAATGGCCGGGCTATGCCCTGTCGGTCTGGGATCGGCCCGATTTCCAGCAGCCCGACACGGTGCTGGTGGACGGCCGCTTCCGTATCGCCTGTTTCCTGACGGTGCTGGTGCGCACCACCGGCCCCGTCACCGTCTTGTGGGACGATTACGGCGACCGCCCGCCCTATCACCGGGTCGAGGAGTTCGTCCGTCCGGTGGCCACCCACGGACGACTTGCCCGGTTTCAGCTGGAACCGATGCCGCTGCCTCCGGCGCGCTGCGGCTTCTGGCCGAAAGTTTCATGGATCCGCGCTGACATGGCCAGATCGCATAGGTTGAACGAGGAAATGATGCTTGAAATCAGCAACCTGCACGTCAAGCTTGAGGAAGAGGACAAGGTCATCCTCCGCGGTGTCGACCTGTCGGTGAAGGTACGANNGGTGCATGCCATCATGGGGCCGAACGGATCGGGCAAGTCCACGCTGTCCTATGTCCTGTCGGGCCGCGACGGGTACGAGGTGACGGATGGCAGCGCCAAGCTGGACGGCGCCGACCTGCTGGCGATGGAGCCGGAAGAGCGTGCGGCGGCCGGGCTGTTCCTGGCCTTCCAGTATCCGGTGGAAATCCCCGGCGTCGGCAACATGACCTTCCTGCGCACCGCGCTGAACGCACAGCGCAAGGCGCGCGGCGAGGCGGAACTCAGCGCCGGCGACTTCCTGAAAGCGGTGCGCGCCAAGGCCAAGACGCTGAAGATCGACGCCGAGATGCTGAAGCGCCCGGTCAACGTGGGCTTTTCGGGCGGTGAGAAAAAGCGCAACGAAATCCTCCAGATGGCGATGCTGGAGCCCAAGATGTGCATCCTGGACGAGACCGACTCGGGCCTTGATGTCGATGCGATGAAGCTGGTGGCCGATGGCGTGAACGCGCTGCGCGATGCTNNTAGCCGGGCCTTTCTGGTGATCACCCACTACCAGCGGCTGCTGGACCACATCAAACCGGATGTCGTCCACATCATGGCGGCGGGCCGCATCGTCAAGACCGGCGGGCCGGAACTGGCGCTGGAGGTCGAACACAACGGCTATGCCGACATCCTGGCGGAGGGCTGACGATGGCTTTGCCGCAGGCGAAACAGGACCAGCTGACGGCGCGCATCGCCGGGCTGTCNCTTCGCGGCCGGGGATGGCTGGGCGCGGCGCGGTCGGATGCGCTGGCGCGTCTGGCCACCATGGGCCTGCCCGGAAAGCGCGACGAATANTTGAAATACACCGATCCCACCGCGCTGACCGGCGCCCTGCGGCCCGCGGCGGTGTTCGATGCCCAGGACGANGCCGCGGCTTTCGACGGCATCGACCGGGTGAAGCTGGTCTTCGTGGATGGCGTCTTCGACGCCGCCGCTTCGGACGACCCGGCCCTGGCCGGGGTCGAGATCGAGCGGCTGGCGACGGTGGGCGCGACCGACATCCATTGGGCACGCGACCTCTATGGCGTGCTGGAATCGCGTGGCCAGACGCCGGTGGCGCGGCCTTTGGCGGCGATGAACACCGCCTTTGCCAGCGATGGCATGTTGATCCGCGTCACCGGCAAGGCGGCCCTGCCGGTTTCCCTGATTTACCGCCATGACTCAGAGACTTCCGATGCGATCCTGCATCACTGCATCAAGCTGGAGGATGGCGCCGAACTGACAGTCCTGGAAAACGGTCCGGCAGCGGCGCGGTTCTGCAAGGTGTTGGAGGTCGAGGTCGGCAATGGCGCGCGCTTCCATCATGTGCGCACGCAGGGCCGCGACCACGAACGAGTCGCCGCCACCCACATCTTCGCCCGCATCGGTCGGGACGCGCTGTTCAAGTCCTTCACCGTCACCGCCAACGGACGGCTGACGCGCAACGAGGCGGTGCTGGACCTGGTGGGCGACGACAGTCTGGCCCATGTCGCCGCNGCCGCGATGGGCGATGGCGATTTCCACCACGACGACACCGTCTTCGTGACCCATGCGGCGGAACGCTGCGAAAGCCAGGTGTTCAAGAAGGTGCTGCGCCACGGCGCGACCGGCGTCTTCCAGGGCAAGATCCTGGTGCGACAGGGCGCGCAGAAGACCGACGGCTACCAGATCAGCCAGGCGCTGCTTCTGGACGAGGACAGCCAGTTCCTGGCCAAACCCGAGCTGGAAATCTACGCCGACGAAGTGAAATGCTCGCACGGCTCGACCTCGGGCGCGATCGACGACACGGCGCTGTTCTACCTGCGCTCGCGCGGGGTGCCGTACCGGCAGGCGCAGTCGCTTCTGGTGCTGGCCTTCCTGGCCGAGGCCATCGCCGAGATCGAGGATGACCGTCTGGCCGAAGACATCCGCTCGCGGCTGGAAGGCTGGCTGGCGCGGCACGAAGGCTGACATGGCGATCACGGCCGATATCCTGGCAGCCTGGAAGGGGCCGCGGCAGTTCATCCGGACCAAGCAGGCCGAAAACCCGCCGGACGCCACGGTGCTGGTGCTGATGATGGCGGCCTGCTTTCTGGTCTTCGTCGCACGCTGGCCGTCGCTGGCGCGCGATGCCGAGTTGCAGCGGCAGGCCGCCGAAACAGCGGGCCTGCCCGCGGATCAGGTGCCCTCGCTGCAGGCGCTGATGGGGATCAACCTGTTCGTGCTGGTCTTCGTGCTGCCGCTGATCCTGTACGGCCTGGCCGCGCTCAGCCACCTTGTGGCGCGCCTGTTCGGCGGCACGGGCGACCACCGCGGCGCCCGGCTGGCGCTGGTCTGGGCGCTGCTGGCCACGGCACCCGCCATGCTGTTCCAGGGGCTGGTGGCGGGGCTGGTGGGGCCGGGCCTGCAACTGACGCTGGTGGGCCTGGGCGTGGCCGGGCTGTTCCTCTGGCAATGGCTGTCCATGCTGATCGAGACGGAAAGCTGAACATGGCCAGCGGTTTGGACGAAATCGTTCGCTTTGCGGTCTACACCATCCGCAGCCCGCGCGGCGCGCGCGCTTCTGGGCATGGGCCTGCCCGCCTCGGCCGCCTGGATGGCGCTGGCGCTGGTCTGCGTGCTGTCGGCGATGCTGTTCCACCTGTCGCTTGGCCTGTTGACCACGGCCGAGCAGGCGGAACTGCCGGACTTCTGGGCAATCCCCTGGGCACGGTCGTCATGTCGGCGCTGGCACTGTCGATCCTGGTCTTTGGCAGCTTCCTCATTGGCCGCGCCTTTGGCGGGCGGGGCCAACTGGACCAGGCCGCGCTGCTGATCGCCTGGCTTCAGGCGATCTTCCTGATGCTTCAGCTGGTTCAGGTCGTCTTCATGATGATCCTGCCGGTGGTGGCCGAACTCATCGGCACCTTCGGGCTGGCGCTGTTCCTGTGGCTGCTGACCCCGTTCGTCGCCGAACTGCACGGCTTCCAGTCTGTCTGGAAAGTGCTGTTCGGCATCATCGGCTCGGTCTTTGCCATCGCCTTTGCCCTGTCGATCCTGATCGTCCTCGTTGCCGGAATCTAAGCCATGTATGACCTTGCCGCCGTCCGCGCCGATTTTCCCATCCTGTCGCGGCAGGTGAACGGCAAGCCGCTGGTCTATCTGGACAACGGCGCCAGCGCACAGAAACCGCAGGCGGTGATCGACGCGGTGACGCGCGGCTATGCCCAGGATTACGCCAATGTCCACCGGGGCTTGCACACGCTGTCCACCATCTCGACCGAGAAGTACGAGGCGGTGCGCGGCATCCTTGCCCGCTTCCTGAACGCTTACTCCGAGGAAGAGATCGTCTTCACCACCGGCGCGACCGAAGGCATCAACCTGGTGTCCTATGCCTGGGCCGCCCCGCGATTGCAGCCGGGCGACGAGATCGTGCTGTCGATCATGGAGCATCACGCCAATATCGTGCCCTGGCATTTCCTGCGCGAACGCCAGGGCGTGGTGCTGAAATGGGTCGAGGTCGATGCCAAGGGCGACCTCGATCCCCAGGCGGTGATCGACGCCATCGGCCCGCGCACGAAACTGGTGGCCATCACCCATATGTCCAACGTGCTGGGCACCGTGGTGGATGTGGCGGCGATCTGCCGGGGTGCGCGNCGAAAGGGCGTGCCGGTGCTGGTCGATGGCAGCCAGGCCGCCGTCCACATGCCGGTGGACGTGCGCGCCATCGGCTGCGACTTCTATGCCGTCACCGGGCATAAGCTATACGGACCAAGCGGTTCCGGCGCGATCTTCATCCGGCGTGAGAGGATGGAAGAGATGCGCCCCTTCCTGGGCGGCGGCGACATGATCCGCGAGGTCACGCGCAATGCCGTCACCTGGGCCGACCCGCCCATGAAGTTCGAGGCCGGAACACCGGGCATCGTCAACCAGATCGGCCTGGGCGTGGCGCTGGATTATCTGGGCCGCCTGGGCATGGCCAACATCGCCGCCCATGAACGCGCGCTGCGCGACTATGCCCGCGCCCGGCTGGACGGGCTGAACTGGCTGACCGTCCAGGGCAATTCGGTAAACAGNGGCGCGATCTTCAGCTTCACGCTGCAAGGCGCGGCCCACGCCCACGACATCTCGACCGTGCTGGACAAGCGTGGCATCGCCGTGCGCGCGGGCACGCATTGCGCCATGCCGCTGATGCAGCACCTTGGCGTGACCGCGACCTGCCGCGCCTCGTTCGGCCTGTACAACACCCCGGCGGAAGTCGATGCGCTGATCTCGGCGCTGGAGTTGTGCCACGATCTGTTCGGGTAGGGGGCGTTCCCGCCCCCGCCCGCATCACAGAAGGAAGTCGGCGCGCAGGACCGAGTTGATCCCGGCCAGCAGCAGCGAGAAATCGGCATCGCGGTCGCCGTCCAGGTCGGCCTGCACCACCACCCCGGCGGCGGTGGCCGACCAGCGCAGCTGTCCGGCCACGCCAGAGAACCCGGCGGTCCCACGCCAGATGAAGGCATCCAGCGCCGGATCGGTGACGTCGGCATCCATGTTGCGCAGCACGATGTCGTCCTGGCCCGACACGAAGCCGTTGATCTGGTCGCGCGTAGCTCCGGTCGCGCCGCTGTCCGAGGCCAGGCTGTAGACGAAGTCGTCGGCGCCGTCGCCGCCGATCAGGACGTCACGCCCGGCGCCCCCGTTCAGGACATCCGCGTTAAGCGCCGCCGTTCAGCGTATCGTTGCCCGAGCCGCCGATCAGGGTGTCGATGCCGCCCGCGCCCAGGATCAGGTCGGCCCCGCCGCGCCCGTTCAGCAGGTTGGCGGCCGAGTTCCCGGTGATCTTGTCGCCGCCAGCGCCCCCAGGGCGTTTTCGATGACCGCACCGTTGGCGATGGTGAAGCCGCCGTAAATCCCGGAAACATACGAGATGTAGCCGCCAGAACCCGCGGCATAGCCAAGATGGGCCGCCCGCAAGTCGATCTGCGCCGCCGTGGCGCCGTTGTGAACGATCTGGTCGGCGCCGCCGGTATCCCAGATGCACGAGAAATACGTCCCCGAGGCATTGGTCTGCGGCAGCACATAAGAGTTGCTTCCCGCCGCAAAGGTCGTGTTCGCGCCATAGATCTGTTGCATCATGGCAATGTCGAAGGCCATCAGCGTGCCCTGATAGCCATAGGGTACCGCGGCGTTCTCGCCCGACGGATGAAGCTGCCAGCCGTCGTTGTAGGACATCGTGGTATAGATGCCCTGGTTCAGATCGAAGGTCCCGAACGAATTGAACGGGTCGATCACGCCTTCCCAGACCGTCGAGCTGCCGCCATTGTCGTGCGGATGGGCCATGCCCATGCCGTGCCCGAATTCATGGATCAGCGTGATGAAGCCATAGCCGCCCTGTTCCAGGCCGCCGGTGCCAGCGGCGCCTTCGTCCCAGCCCGTGCCGTTGCGCGCGAAGACGCCGACGCCTTCGTTCACCTCGCCCGGCGGGTTGAAGTAACCAAGCCAGCTGTCGCTGGTCGAGGTCACCAGGTGGAAATTCGCGGCGGCGGCATTGGTCGTCTGGGTGAAGGTCACGTTGCAGACGTTCGAGAACTGCTGGAAGGCCAGCATCGCCTGCGCGATCTCGTAGGCGGTCCAGCCTAGCGAAGTCTCGCCATCGTAGGTTTCGCCCGCGGCGGCGAAATAGACCGAGATGGCATTGGTGGCCANCCGGGTGCCCCAGTTGATGCTGTCCAGAAAACTGGGCGGCGCAACCTCGTCGATCGCGACGGTGTAGCGGCCGGTTTCGCCATCGCCGAAGCCGCCCGCGTCGATGTAATAGGTGCCCGTGGCCGTGGCGGCAAAGGATATCAGCGAATTCGTGCCGGGGCCGCCGTCGTCGTCGAAGGCGACCTCCACCCCCGCGGCATTCCACAGCCGCAGATAGGTGTCGCCAACCGGGGTGGCGCCGGTGCCGGTCATGGAGATCGAATAGTGCTTGCCCGCCTCCAGCGTCACGGCAATCCAGTCGTGGTCGTAAGCGGTGTCCAGCCAGCTGGTCAGCGTGCCGCCCACGGTGATGCTGGCCGTGGTCGTACTGTCGTAAACGATGGTGTCGGGCAGGGCAACCACCGGCTCGGTCGCCCTCAGGCTCGGGGCCACCAGGGCTGCCACCTCGATCACCGTGACTTCGCCGGATTGCGCCAGGAAGGCCGAGCCGAGGTCAAGGCCCTCGGTGCCGTTCAGTTGCGCTTCCCCGTCAGGGTCGCCGAAGGACGCGGCCGGGGTGGTCAGGCCGGATGACACAGGATCGCCGCCGTCCACCGGGATTTCGCTGGCGCTGCCAAGCGCTTCGGCAACGGCGAGCGGATCTTCTTCCAGCGGGAATCCGGGGCCGATCTTCAATTCGGGCATGGAATGACTCCTGACAAGGCGGCAAATGCCATCTGCGAAGCCTGCGACGATCCCGGGCGTTCTTCAACCCGGTTCCTCGATGTCTCGGCACTTTGGCGGGTCCGCGGGGGCGCGGCTACGGCCGGTCCACGCTTGTGACCCGCCAGCGCGCCGCCCGGCTCTCCCAGGGCTGGATCACGGCATAGTCGATCACCAGCATCACCGCGACAAAGGCCGTGGCATAGGCCATGACGCCGGCGATGTCGAACATCTGGAACTTCATGTGGATCTGGAAGCCTACGCCTGACGATCGGCCCAGGAATTCCACCACCAGCACGATCTTCCAGATGATCGCCAGCCCGTTGCGCGCTGCCGTGGCGAAGAACGGCGCAAGCTGCGGCAGCATGACATGGGCCAGCCGGTCTGCCGGACGCAGGCGGAAGACGCGGGCCATGTCGTCCAGCGCCGGGTCCAGCGTGCGCGTGCCCTCGCGCAGGGTGACAAGCACCATGGCGGTCTTGTTGATGGTTACCGCGGCGATGGCCGCAACCTCGTTCAGGCCAATCCACAGATAGCACAGCGCAATCACCACCAGGGCCGGGATGTTCAGGAAGATCACCACCCAGGGTCNCGCCCACCGGTCCAGCCGGGGATGGCGGCCCAACAAAATGCCAAGGACCGAGCCAAGCAGCATCGACAGGCCAAAAGCCACCGCGACCCGGGCCAGCGTTGCCGCCACATGGCGGGGCAGGGTGCCGGAGGCCGTCTCGGCCCACAGCACCCGCGCCACCTCCCAGGGCGGCGGCAGGATGCGCGGGTCGGCGCGCAACAGCGCCAGCCCCGCCCAGAAGGCGAGGAAGCCTGCCACCGACAGGGCAAAGACCACCGGATCGCGTGTCACCCGCATGGGGGCATCCTGCAGCCGTAGGCGCCGGATGTGCCCTAGACCTTGGTCCAATTCGGCCGCTCGGCAACTGACCCTAATCTGTCGCCATGCTGCGCCTGATTGCCCTGATCTGGCTTGCCCTTGCCCCGGCCGCCCTGGCCGGTCCCTTGCCGCGTGAGGATATCGAGCCCCTGATCGTGCCTCCCTATGCGCTTGGCGAGATGCTGGACGATACCGGCACCTGGGCGCTCTTGAACTCGGGCGGGGCCGAGGCGGGCTATGTCTTCGAAACCGCGGTGATGGCGCCCCTGCCGGGCTTTTCCGGCGCGCCGATCAACATGCTGGTGGTGCTGGACCGCGAGGGCCGCTTCATCGACGTCCGGCTGTTGGAACACAACGAACCCATCTTCGTCTCGGGCCTGGGCGAGGCGCCCTTGCACCGCTTTCTGGAACAGTACCGCGGCCATTCCATCAACGAGCCGCTGGTGGTGGGCAATGCCTATGGCACCGGCGGCGCAGGCAGTGATCTGGTCTATCTGGATGGCGTGACCAAGGCCACGGCCTCGGTCCGCATCGCGCATGAATCAATCCTCGCCGCCGCGCTTCAGGTGGCGCGCAGCCACATGGTAAGCATCAGCGCNCCGTAAGCGCGGCCCGATCCGAATCACGACGAAGCGCTCACCTGGGACGATCTGGTGGCGCAAGGCATCGCCCGCAACCTGCGCGTGACCAATGCCGAGCTGGAGGCGGCCTTTGCCGGTACGATCTGGGCCGGTGACGACCCCGAGGCGCTGGACGATCCGCAGGGGCTTTACCTGGACCTCTGGGCCGTCNNGGCCAGCCCGCCCGCCGTGGCCCGCGCCGTGCTGTCGCCCGACACGCTGGCCGAGCTTGACCGGCTGCGCGTGGTCTCGCCCGATGACGAGCCGATCCTGGTGGTGGANTCTAAGTGGCACGGCCTGGTGTCAGAGGATTTCGTGCGCAACACCGCGCCCGACCGGCTGTCGGCCACGCAGGACGGCCTGCCGGTGGCGTTGCGGGATGCCGACCTCAGCGTGGAAACCCTGCCCGGCGTGCCCGAGGGCACCGCAATGATCCTGCGCACCGACCGGCGCCTGGGCTTCGACCCCACCCGCGACTGGGTGCTGACGGCGCAGGCGGTGCGCGCCCACGGCCAGTTCCAGCCGTCGCTCGGCTCGCAGCATTTCACGCTGACGATGGCGGCACCGGAAAGGTTCTTCACCCGCNNCCCGCGCCCCCTGCGCCGGTCCGCCTTTGCCGAGGCGCTCAAGGCCCGGCAGGGCGACCTGATCCTGCTGGCCGTCAGTCTGGTGGCGCTGATGGGGCTGCTTGGGCCGGGGATGAACCGGCTGGCCGACCAGCCGCATTATCCCACGATCCGGCTGGCAGTGCTGGCCGTCATGACCGGCTTCGTCGGCTATTGGGGACAGGGGCAATTGTCCATCGTCACACCCTTGGCCACGCTGACCACGGCGCTGGACGGCGGCAGCCTGGCCTTCCTTCTGTACGATCCCTTCTCGCTTCTGGTCTGGGCCGCGGCGGGCATCGGCTTCGTGCTGTGGGGCAGNGGGTTCTTCTGCGGCTGGCTCTGCCCCTTCGGCGCCTTGCAGGAATTCGCCCACCGCCTGGGCCGTTCCCTGCGCCTGCCCAAGCTGGAACCCTCGGCCCAATGGGACCGCCGCCTGAAGCGCGTGAAATACCTGCTGCTCGCCGGGCTGGTCGCCGCCGCGGTGGTCGCGCCCGACAGCATCGACACGCTGGCCGAGGTCGAGCCGTTCAAGACCGCCATCACCACGCATTTCCTCCGCGACGCCGTCTTCGTCGCCTATGCGGTGGCGTGGCTGGTGCTGGGGCTATTCACCTTCAAGGGCTTCTGCCGCTATGTCTGCCCGCTTGGCGCGCTGATGGCGCTTGGCGGGCTGCTCCGCGGCCGCGACTGGATCGCGCGCCGCGCCGAATGCGGCTCGCCCTGCCAGCTGTGCAAGGTGCGCTGCGCCTATGGCGCCATCAAGACCTCGGGGCGCATCGACTATGCCGAATGCTTCCAGTGTCTGGACTGCGTCACCATCCACAACGACCGCGCCACCTGCGTGCCGCTGGTGCTGGCGAGCCGAGGCCGCCCGCCCCTGGTGAAGAGGGCAGCCGAATGAACCGGCGGCGTGTCCTCACCATCCTGGCCGCCGCCGCCCTGCCGTTGCGCGCAACCGCCACCGAATGGCACGGCATCGCCCTTGGCGCCGAGGCGCGGGTGGTGCTGTCCGGCCCAAAGGGCGACGCCCGGGCGGCGCTGGCCGCCCTGGCGCTGCTGGCCGAGATGGGATCCGAGTTCAGCCTTTATCGCCCTTCCTCCCTGACCCGGCTCAACCGCGACGGCTGGCTCGATGCCTCGTAAGCCTTCCGTGCCGTCCTGTCCGTCGCCGATGCCGTCCACCGCGCCACCGGCGGCGCCTTCGATCCCACGGTGCAGCCGCTCTGGTCCGCGCTGGCCCGTGGCGAAGACCCTGGCCCGGCAACCGCCGCCATCGGCTGGCACAGGGTCGGCCTTGGCCCCCGTCACGCTTGCCCCCGGTCAGGCGCTGACGCTGAACGGCATCGCGCAGGGCTTCGCCACCGACGCCGCCCTGCGCCTGCTGGCGGATCACGGCTTCACCGAAGCGCTGGTCGATCTGGGCGAAGCGGCGGCGCTTGGCGGCCCGTTCCGCCTGTCCCTGCAAGACCCGGAATTCGGGCCAATGGGCACGCGCAGCCTGACTGACAGGGCCATCGCCACCTCGTCCCCCGCGCCACCCTGGTCGGGGACCGCCCGCATATCCTGCATCCCCAGGGCCGCCCGGCGCACTGGTCCACCGTCAGTGTCGAGGCCGCCTCGGCCACCCTCGCCGACGCCCTGTCCACCGCCGCCGTGTTCCTGACGCCCAACGAGCTTGCAAACGCCCGCACCCGCCTGCCCGGCATCGGCCGCATCACGCTGGTGGACCCCCAGGGCAACCTTTCCACCCTCTGACTCTACGACCACGGCCGCATTGCCCGGCCGATCCACCCCTGCCAGACTGCCCGCACCGCGACGGAGACCCCCATGCGCCTTGCCCTGTGCCTTCTGGCCTTTGCCACGCCCGTCCTTGCCGAAACCGATGACGCCCTCGGCACGCTGAACCCCGAGGAAATGACCATCGGTCGCGTGCTGGAGGATGTGGCGCGGGGCCAGACGACGATGACCAACTGCGCCACCGGCTACATGATCACCAAGTCCGGCCGCCACGTCGAGGCGCGCCAGGTCTTCAGCGCCTGCGCCGAGGCGGGCTATACCGGCGCCATGACCTGGATGAGCCAGATGGACAACAACGGCCTTGGCGCGCCCGAAGACCCCGACGCCGCCGCCATGTGGGACCGCCGCGCCGCCGAGNNTGGCGATCCGGTAGGCCAGTTCAACTACGGCCTTGACCTGATGCGCGGTCGTGGCGTGCGCCAGGACGAAGCCACAGGCCGCCAGATGGTGGATGCCGCCGCCGCGCAGGGCCTGCCCGTGGCCCGGCGTCTGCAGGATGCCAGCTATGACCTGGACGAGGTCACGCCCGACGCCGACAACTGGAAATACGCGCCGCTGTTCTGAGCCTCAGGCGGCGATCCGCGCAGGCGAGCCTTCCAGGCGCACGATGCGGTCGGCCAGCCGCTGCGCCTCCTCCGGCGCGTGGGTGACCAGCAGCGTCGCCACCGGCCGCGCCGCGCGCAGCCGCTCGAACAGCCCCATCATCTCGGACGACAGCGCCGGGTCCAGCGAAACGAAGGGCTCGTCCATCAGCAACAGCTCCGGCTCCGCCGCCCAGGCCCGCGCCAGCTCAGCCGCCGCTGCTGGCCAAGCGACAGCGACCTCGGCAGCCGATCCCCCATGCCGCCCAGACCCACTTCCTCCAGCCAGCGCAGCACCGCCTCGGGTGCGCAGCCCGCGGGAATCGTCAGGTTGGCGACAAGGTCGCGCCAGGGCAGCAGGGTGGGTTCCTGAAACACCATGGCAATGCGGTCCGGCGCATCCAGCCGCCCGGTCCAGCCGGAATGCAGCCCCGCCACGATGCGCAGAAGCGTGGTCTTGCCCACGCCCGAAGGCCCGGTCACCGCCACCGTCTCGCCGGGGCGACGGTCAGCGTCAAAGGCCCCAGCACGGGACGGCCCCCTGGGCCGCCCCTCGATCTCCAGCCGCAGGACGGCCGTCACCTCAGCTGCCCGGCTGCACGAAGACGCCCTCGGGCAGCGTGGTGACCTTGCCCATCAGTTCCTCGCCGCCCAGGTTCGCCATCAAGGCCAGCATCGCCCCCGCCGCCTGTTCGTCCACCGGTCCCGGCGCCGGGATGCNTTAGGCGCGGAACCCCGCCTTCAGCGCCGCGAACTGCGCATCCGACTTGGCATTCATGATCGGCCGCAGCTCTTCCCAGGCGGCATCGTCGCTGGCCAGCAGATCCTTCGCCTGCCGGCTGGCGGCGGCCAGCCNCGTCACCAGCCCCTCATGCTCCCGCAGGAATTCCCNCGTGGTGACATAGCCCAGAAGCGGCGTCTCGGGGCTGAGGCCCAGTTCGGTCGCCGCCTGCGCCACCGTCACCAGCGGCCGCATTCCCGCCGCCTCGGCCTTGGCGTTGAAATGCCAGAAGTTCACCGCGCCCCNCAACTCGCCATTCAGCGCGGTCTCGAAGATCAGGGGCGGCGCACCGAAGACCTGCTCGGTCTCTCCGGCCAGATCAAAGCCTTCCGTCTTGTCGGCATAGGCGCGCAGGATCAGCCAGCTCTTGTCCACCGGCCCGCCCGCCACGCCGATCTGCAAGCCCTTCAGGTCGGACAGCTTCTGCGCCGGGCTGTCGCCCGGCACCATCAGCGCGCCGACCGCCTTGGAATAGGGGATGAACACCAGGTCCGACCCCTCGGCCCGCTGCCGCGCCACCCACAGGAAATCGGACACGATCACATCGGTCTCGCCCCCATNCAGCGCCAGCTGCGCCGCAAGCCCCGCGGCCACGTCCTGCACCGCCAGCGTGAACCCGTTGGCCTTGTCAAAGCCATGGGACGTGATCGTCGTCAGCTCCCAGTTCACCGTACCCGACACCTGGGTGGAAATGCGGATGGTGCCCTCATCGGCAAGAACGGCAGTGGCACACAGACCCAGGGCAAAGCCTGCGGCGTGGCGAATGGTGATCATGGCGGGTCTCCTCCTGTCCCTGAGCCCAAGGGTAGGGCCGGGGCCACCCGGCGCCAAATGCGACCAAAGCAGTAGCAGGGCCGTTTTGCGACCAAAGTCGGGGGCGAACTACGGCCACAAGGGGCAGGATCGTTGATGCAGGTCAATCGCCCGGCCCGCCCGAGCGCGCAACATGGCGCCCGGAAACGCACATGAAACGGAGACACCCATGACAACCGCCGTCCCTTCGCGGCCCTGCTGTTCTGCCTGGCCGCGGCGCCGCTTGCCGCCGAAGAGCAGCATTCCTTCCAGCAGATCAAGGTCGCAGCGCCGCCTTCTTCGCGCAGGAATGCCGCCGCTGCCATTCCACCGATGCCGACAAGACCAGCTATGGCCCGCTTCTGGATGGCGTCGTCGGCCGCGTAAGCACCTTCGAGGGTTATCCCTATTCCAAGGCGCTGGCCGGTGCGGGCTTTGTCTGGACGCCCGGCGCGCTCCGCGCCTGGATGGAAGACAACGATGGCTTCGTGCCCGGCACCAAGATGCGCCATGTCGGCGTGACCGACCCCACGGTGCAGGATTTCATCGTGACCTACCTGCAAAGCCTCGCTTGCTGAGATGCGGTGCGGCTGCGGCGGGAGGGCCGCCGCAGCCCGCCTCTGCAAGGTCGAGGCCGACCTTGCGTCCCCGAGACGCCCTTACGACCAATGTGCAATACCACGCTGCCCCCTGACCCTGCATGATCAGACCCGGACAGGTGCCGGGCAGGAGGGAGCCGGGACGCCCGTTCATCCAGGGACAGCTCAGGGAGGATCCCCCAGATGAACCGTTTTGTAGTCGCCGTTTCGGCGGCCCTGTTGGTTGCTGCCCCCGCCATGGCNGGTGTCACCGAGGAAGACCTGGCCAAAGACCAGGAAACCACCGGCGACGTGCTGACCAACGGCATGGGCCGCAACCTGCAACGCTTCAGCCCGCTCGACATCCTGAACAAGGACAACGTGGGCAACCTCGTCCCCGCCTGGGCCTTCTCGCTTGGCGGCGAAAAGCAGCGCGGCCAGGAAACCCAGCCGATCATCCATGACGGCGTGATGTACATCACCGGCTCGTACTCGCGGCTCTATGCCATCGACATCAAGACCGGCAAGGAACTCTGGCAGTTCGATGCCCGCCTGCCCGAAGGCATCCTGCCCTGCTGCGACGTGATCAACCGCGGCGCGGCGATCTATGGCGACAACATCTATTTCGGCACGCTGGACGCCCGCATCGTGGCCTTGAACGCCAAGACCGGCGATGTGGTCTGGAACAAGAAGATCGCCGACTACAAGGAAGGCTACAGCTACACCGCCGCGCCCCTGATCGTGAACGGCCTGGTCATCACCGGCAACTCGGGCGGCGAATTCGGCATCGTCGGCGAAGTGCAGGCCCGTGACGCGCTGACGGGCGAGCTGGTCTGGACCCGGCCCACCATCGAAGGCCACATGGGCACGCTGAACGGCAAGGAATCGACCATGACCGGGACGCTGAACGCCTCCTGGCCGGGCGACCTGTGGAAGACCGGCGGTGGCGCGACCTGGCTGGGCGGCAGCTACGACATCGAGACCAACACCCTGGTCTTCGGCGCCCCGGCGCCCTGGAACAGCTGGCTGCGCAATGGCGANAAGAACGACGGCACCGGCGACAACCTCTATGCCGCCACGCGCCTGGGCATCGACCCGGCGACGGGCGAGATCAAGTGGCACTACCAGACCACCCCGCGCGAAGGCTGGGACTATGACGGCGTGAACGAGGTCGTGGCCTTCACCGACAAGGACGGCGCCAAGAAATTCGCCACCGCCGACCGCAACGGCTTCTTCTATGTCCTGAACCGCGAGGACGGGAAGTTCCTGAACGCCTGGCCCTTCGTGAAGGACATCACCTGGGCCAAGGGCATCGACGAGAACGGCCGCCCGATCTTCAACGAGGACAACCGCCCCGGCAANCCGGCCAAGGCGGCCGACGGCGAAAAGGGTGACGTGGTCTTCGCCTCGCCCTCGTTCCTGGGCGGCAAGAACTGGATGCCGATGGCCTTCAGCCAGAAGACGGGCCTCTTCTATGTGCCCTCGAACGAATGGGGCATGGACATCTGGAACGAGCCGATCAGCTACAAGAAGGGCGCGGCCTATCTGGGCGCGGGCTTCACCATCAAGCCGAACTACGAAGACCACATCGGCAGCCTGAAGGCCATCGATCCGCTGACCGGCGAATGGAAGTGGGAATACAAGAACGAGGCCCCGCTCTGGGGCGGCGTGATGACCACGGCCGGGGGTCTGGTGTTCTTCGGCACGCCGGAAGGCGAGTTCAAGGCGCTGGATGACGAGACCGGCGAGGTGCTGTGGAGCTTCCAGACCGGCTCGGGCATCGTCGGCCAGCCCGTCACCTGGGAAATGGACGGCGAGCAATATGTCGCCGTGGTCTCGGGCTGGGGCGGCGCGGTTCCGCTCTGGGGCGGCGAAGTGGCCAAGAAGGTGAACTACCTGAACCAGGGCGGCACGGTCTGGGTGTTCCGCCTGCCCAAGCAGTTGGCCTCGGCGGACTGACCCCTCCGGTCAGACGCCAGCCCGCGCGCTCCGGTCTTCCGGGGCGCGCGTTGGCTTTGCGGCGTTCGAACCCGGCACCGCGTCGGCGGGCGGGTGTCATGGGTCGGCGCCTGCCACCCAGGGGACGATCCGCACCTTGTCGCGCACCCCGATCCCTGGCCCCCGATTCTGACCCCCGATCCGCGGTGCGCGACGATTTCCGCAACGGAAATCGTGCCGGAATTCGGGGCGAATTCCGGCGGCCTGCGACAACCTGTCCGAGCGAAATCGCTGCGCCCGGTCGGGAAATTGGCGCATGCTGCTCTTCGATCCATTTCCGCGAGGTTCCGATGCTGTCGCGTGTGTCCCGCCTGCTTGCCCGCCTGGCCGTCGCCCTGTCCCTGGTCGGCTCTCCGGCCCCCGCCGCCGCCNNTTCAGAAGCGCAGGACGAGGAACTGGCCTACAGCATCGGCCTGCAGGCCTATGTCTGGGCCTATCCGATGATGGACCTCTATCGCACGCTCTGGGAAACCTCGCTGGACCCGGCGCGTGGCCATGACAAGACCCTGAACGAGCTTTACCAGTTCACCCGCCTCGTCACCCATGAGGACGACTGGGTCGTGACCCCGAGCGAGGACACGATCTACGACTTCGGATTCCTCGACCTGCGCGACGGACCGGTGATCCTGTCGATCCCCGAAATGGGCGACCGGAAGTACTGGTTCCCCGTCGGCGACATGCGCCACGATTTCGATACCCACCTGTCCTGGGATACCGTCGGCAGCCGCGGCGGTGCCTTCGCCTTCTGCCCGCCCGGTTGGCAGGGGGTGGTGCCTCANGGGGTGAGCCGTGTCGATGTCAGCACACCCATTGTCTGGCTGGGCGGTCGCTATGCCGTGAACGGCCCGGACGANCTTCCNGCGGTGACGGCGCTGCAGGCCAAGGTGCGGCTGGTGCCCCTCAGCCAGTGGGGCCAGGCGCAGGTGCCGCGACCGGTGATCGACGCCGCCGCCTGGCCGGTGTTCCCACGCGACGATCTGACGAATGCCCGCGCCTATTTCACCACGATGAACGAGGTGCTGCGCCTGACCTCGCGTCTGGGCAGCGGCGATGCCGCGATGGCGGGCTTCCTGCACGAGTTGACCCTCGCGCCGGACCAGCGGTTCGACTGGGACGCACTCTCGCCCGCCGCGCAGAAAGGTCTGGAGCGCGCCGCCGCCGAAGGCCACCGCATCATTGACGCCCGCACCGCCCGCGCCGTGCCCATGGTGAACGGCTGGCAACTGGCCCGTTTCCCGGCGCAGTCCAGCGACGCGCCGCTGGTGGCCGCCGCCAGCGCCATGATCGGCCTGCTTTACAACCCGGCCGAGGTATCGACCTATGATCTCGCCTTCACCGACGGCACCGGCGCGGCGCTGACCGGGGCGAACCGCTATGTGCTGCATTATGACGTGCCGCCGCCGGTGAATGCCTTCTGGTCGCTGTCGATGTACGATGCCAAGACGCGGAGTTTCGTGGAAAGTGCGATCAACCGCTACTCCATCGGCGACCGCACACCGGGCCTCGTCTATGGCGCCGACGGCTCGGTCGGCATATACCTCCAGCGCGACGAACCCGCCGACCCGACCGAGCGCGCCAACTGGCTGCCGACGCCGGAAGGTCCGTTCTATGTGGTGGGCCGGGCCTATTCGCCGCGCGCCGCGATCCTGAACGGCGATTGGGTGCCGCAGGCCATCGTGCGGCGGTAGCGGCGGCCCCTGCCGGGCCTGCCGTTGCGCGAGACGATTTCCGCACCGGAAATCGTGCCGGAATCGGGCGAATTCCGGCGCCAGAAGTTAAGTCCAAGTTAATTTGCGCCCGCAACCCATTGTAATTATTGGTGTGAGCAGAGCGTCCGAGCTCGGACGCCTTACCGGGCCAGTACCATGGTGCCCTTGTCGATGGTCACGGTGAAGCCCCTGAGGTAGTCCATCCCCAGAAGCGAGCCGAACATCTCGCCCTCGTTGACCCAGGCCGTGACCCCCGNGTCCTCGAAGGGCCCGACCTTCAGGTTGTCCAGCACCACCCGCGCCGACCTGACCGGCCCGTTGGCTGTCTCGGCCACCCCGTCAAAGACCAGGCTCCCCAGGTCGATCCCGATCCTCCGGGCATCCTCCTTGGTCAGCACGATATTGGTCGCCCCGGTATCCACCATGAACTTGACCCGCGTGCCGTCCACCTCGGCCACCGGATAATAATGCCCGTCCGGTGCCCGCGGAATCTCCAGCGTGCCCGCCTCGGTCACCTGCTGGAACCCGCCGATCTGGCCGCGCATGTCCTGCCACAGCCCATAGCCCACCATGACCGCGAAGAAGATCATCCCCCAGGCCAGCAGGGTGCGAACCATGGCCCCAAGCCGCTGCCGGTACTCGACCGCCACCCAGCNCCCGATGAAGATCAGCAGCAGCACCAGATAGGCCACCTGGCCCAGGATATCGCCGTCCATGGCCCCTCCCGTTACACCCCGCCGATATGGGGCGGGCGGCCGCGCCGCTCAAGCCGGGATCAGCCCGGTACCCCGCACCCCGTCGATCACGAACTGGACAGAGAGGGCGGCCAGCAGCATCCCCAGAAGCCGGGTGATGACCAGCGTGCCGGTACGGCCCAGAAGCCGCTCGAACGGGTCGGCCAGCAAGAGGTTCACCCAGGTCAGCCCGATGACAAAGACCATCAGCCCCATCACCGCCGCCGTGCCGCCCCAGCCGGGCCCCGACTGCCCGACCAGAAGGATTATCGAGGCAATCGCCCCCGGCCCGGCGATCAGCGGCGTCGCCAGCGGAAAGACCGAGATATCGTGGTCCGGCTCGGCATGCTGCCCCTCGCGCCTTTGGGTCCGGCGTTCGAACAGCATGTCCAGCGCGGTGAGGAACAGGAGAAGCCCGCCCGCGATGCGGAAGGCGGGCATCGAGATGCCGATGAAGGTCAGGATGGTTTCGCCCGCCAGCCCGAAAGCCAGAAGGATNNGCGCGCCGATCAGGCAGCCCCGCCGCGCGATCACCCGGCGCTGCGCCGCCGGCATGCCGCGGGTGAGCGCCACGAACATCGGCACCAGTCCCGGCGGGTCGATCACCACGAACAGCGTGGCAAAGGCCGTGACCAGAAACCCGTCTTGCATCAGCCCCCCGCCACCTAAAGCGCCGTTTCCAGCCGCTCCTGCGCCTTCAGCCACAGGGCCTCGGCACGGTCGAGCCCCTCCATCACCTCGGCGTATTTGCGGTTCCAGGTCGCCAGCTCGCCCGCCTTGGCATCCTCGTACAGCTCAGGATCGGCCAGCTTGGTCGCCAGACGGTCGCGCATGTCGTTCAGCTTGTCGAGCCTTTCCTCGCATTTGCGCACTTCGGCCTTCAGCGCCAGGATCTCGTCGCGGCTGGCCTTCTTCGGCTTTTCGGCGGGCTTCACCGCCTTCGGCTCATCGTCGGCAGAAAGAAGCANGCGATAGGCCTCAAGGTCTTCGGTATAGGGCGTCACCGTGCCGCCCTTCACCAGCCAAAGCCGATCGGCCACCAGCGACAGAAGGTGCATGTCGTGGCTGACGAGGATGACCGCGCCGGAATATTCGGTCAGCGCCTCGACCAGCGCCTCGCGGCTTTCGATATCGAGGTGGTTGGTCGGTTCGTCGAGGATCAAGAGATGCGGCGCGTCGATGGTGGCCAGCAGCAGCGACAACCGCGCCTTCTGCCCGCCCGAGAGCCGCCCGACCACGGTTTCGGCCTGTTCCGCCATCAGCCCAAACCCCGCCAGCCGGGCGCGCAGCTTGGCCTGGCCTTCCTCGGGGCGCACCCGCATGACGTGCTGCAGGGGCGTCTCGTCGATATGCAGCTCGTCCACCTGATGCTGGGCGAAATAGCCGATGCGCAGCTTCGACGAGCGGGTGATACGGCCCTCGCTGGCTTCCAGCTTGTAGGCCAGAAGCTNTGAGAGCGTGGACTTGCCCTCGCCGTTGCGGCCCAGAAGCGCGATGCGGTCGTCCTGGTCGATGCGCAAGGACAGGCGGCGCAGCACGGGCGCACCACCATAGCCCACGGCGCAATTGTCCAGCGTGACGATGGGCGGCGACAGTTCCTCGGGCTCGGGGAAGGTGAAGACGACCTTCTTTGCCTCTTCCGGAGCCGTGATGGGCGTCAGCTTTTCCAGCATCTTCACCCGGCTTTGCGCCTGCGCGGCCTTGGTGGCCTTGGCCTTGAAGCGGTCGACGAAGCTTTGCAGGTGGGCGCGGCGGGCCTCGACCTTCTTGGCCTCGGCGGCTTGCAGGGCGCGGCGTTCGGCGAACTGGCGGGCGAACTGGTCATAGCCGCCCTGCCAGTAGGTGAGCTTGCGGTTGTCCAGATGCAGGATGCCCTGCACGGCGCGGTTCAGAAGGCCGCGGTCATGGCTGATGATGATGACGGTATGGGGATATTTCTGGAGGTAGCTTTCCAGCCAGAGCGCACCTTCAAGGTCCAGGTAGTTGGTGGGCTCGTCCAGAAGCAGATAGTCGGGCTGCGCGAACAGAACGCCCGCCAGCGCCACGCGCATGCGCCAGCCGCCCGAGAAGTCGGAACAGGGCCGCGCCTGAGCCTCGGTATCGAAGCCGAGGCCGCGCAGGATGGCCGAGGCGCGGCCCTCGGCCGACCAGGCGTCGATGTCGGACAGCCGGTGCTGAATCTCGGCGATGCGGTGCGGGTCGGTGGCGGTTTCCGCCTCGGCCAGAAGGCTCGCGCGTTCGGTGTCGGCGGCCAGCACGGTGTTCAGAAGCGAGACATCCGAGGACGGCACCTCTTGCGCCACGCCGCCGATGCGGGCGCGGACGGGCATGAGGATCTCGCCGCTCTCCAGCGCCAGCTCGCCCCGGATCAGGCGGAAGAGGGTGGTCTTCTTNNAAGCGCCGTTGCGGCCGACGAGGCCGACCTTGTGGCCGGTGGGAATGGTGGCCGAGGCGCCCTCGAACAACGGGCGGCCTTCCACGGAATAGGTGATGGTATCGATGCGCAGCATGGGCGGGGATGGCCCGGAACCGCCGCCCTGTCAATCGCAGCCGGTCAGTCAAGCAGCCCGGCCATCAGGTCGGCCGACCAGGACCGGAAGTCCACCAGCGGGCTGTCGCCTTCGGTGGTGAAGACGAAGACGTTGATCGCATCGTTGACCAACGTCATGCGGCAGAAGCGGTCTTCGGCGGCCAGCGCCACCGGGCAGACCGGCATATCGACATGCGGCACGGATTGTTCGAACTCGGCATAGGTCAGGACATGGCCGGTCGGGTCCTGCGCAAGGGCAGGGGCGGCCATTAGGGCCAGCAGGGCGGCGAGGGCAGGGCGCATGGTCACCTCCGGTTGACCGCGGTTTCAATGGTTTCCGCAGGACATGAAGCCCTCATCTTGTCGCGTCGGGGAAAGCGGAGATGGGGGCGGCACCTTTCCTTCGCATCCGCCCCATGCTAACCGGGCGCCACATGTTCACGGGCGCAAGCCCAGACCAGACCGGAGAGCCTCATGGCCATCAGGCATACCCTGTCCATCATCAAGCCCGATGCGACCAAGCGCAACCTGACCGGCAAGATCGTCGCCAAGTTCGAGGATGCCTGCGCGTCGTCGCATCCAAGCGCATCCACCTGAGCGCGGTCCAGGTAAGCGAGTTCTATGCCGAGCACAAGGAGCGCGGCTTCTATGGCGAGTTGGTGGCCTACATGGCCTCGGAGCCGGTGGTGGTGCAGGTTCTGGAAGGCGAAGGCGCCATTGCCAAGAACCGCGAAGTGATGGGCGCGACCGATCCGGCCGCTGCCGCCGACGGCACCATCCGCAAGGAATTCGCGCTGTCGAAGGGCGAGAATTCGGTCCACGGCTCGGACAGCCCGGCATCGGCCGCGCGCGAGATCGCCTTCTTCTTCTCGGGCCTCGAACTGGTCGGCTGAGGCCAAATTCCTTCGAAGGAATTTGCAATTTTCTTCGAAGAAAATTGCCTCTAGCTGCGCCGCTCGACGACGCCGAAAAACGCCAGGGCCGCTTCCAGTTCGGAGCGGCCCTTCGCATGTGCCTTCAGCGCATCGAAGCGCTTGCGCAGCGCCGTCTTCTCGGCGCCCTGGCAATCGTTCCACGGTACCCTGCAACCCCATGACAAGCGCATAGTAGCCGATGAAATGCGGGGGATGCCCGGCCATAAGCCAGCGGCGATAGGCCTCGTCCGCGCCCATCTCGCGCAGCTGTTCGGCCGAGGTGATCTTAAGCCTTGGCGAAGGCGGCTTCGGTGGCGGGGCCGAGGTTGGGGATGGTGGAAACCGGACTGCTCATGGTGCGAACAAAGGAAAACGGGGCCAGCTTGCGGCTGGCCCCGTGTTCCGTCAAGCCCTGCGATCCGCTCAGATCGAGGCCCAGTCTCCGAGGATCGGCTTCCTGGGTGTGGCTGGTAAACCTGCGCGGGCTTGGAAGGGGTTTGCCCCTGCTGCTGTTGGCTGGGGTCGAAGCGCCGCCTTGCTGGGGCGCGGAAGAGGTTGCCATCTGACTGCTCCGTTCCGTGGCTTTGCGCGGGTTGTTCCGCCTGTCCGATCAGTCACCGCCGCGATTGTGGCAGGTTTGTGACCGGACAGGTCCGCGACAGCGCGCAATACGCCGCTGTTGCAGGGCGAACAACGGAAAAAGCAGGTCTCGGCGGGTTTTCACGCAGCCGTGACGACCTCGGCCGGGAAGCCGATTTCATCCAGCGCGCGCAGCATCGCTTCGGGCGCGGCGGCGCCCTCCACCTGCACGCGATGCGCCGTCAGGTCGGCGGCGACCTTGGCGACGCCGGGAACCGTGGCAAGCGCGGCCTCGACCGAGGCCTTGCAGTGGCCGCAGGTCATGTCGGGGACGGAAAGGGTGGTCATGTCGGACTCCGCAATTGCTTGGCATGATATAGGCATCGGGGAGGGCGGGCTCAAGACGGACCGAGGGTCGCAGGGCTTGACCCTGCCGGGGGCGGGCGCATCTCGGGCCAAGGAGACCGCGCCATGACCGCCCTTGCCGTTGCAGAACCCGCCGCAGCCCCGGACCAGAAGACCACCCGGCTGAAGCTGGAGGGCATGTCCTGCGCCTCTTGTGTGCTGCGGGCTGAGCGGGCGCTTGGCGCGGTGCCGGGCGTGGCTTCGGCGCAGGTGAACCTGGGGACCGAGACCGCCGAGGTNGCGTCATGCGCCGGGGTGAAGCCCGAGGCTTTGGCGGGGGCCTTGGCGGCGGCGGGTTATCCGGCGCGGACGGTGACCATCGACCTGGCGGTGGACGGAATGACCTGCGCGGCCTGCACCGGCCGGGTGGAGCGGGTACTGAGGGCGCGGCCGGGAGTTCTGGCGGCGACCGCCAATCTGGCGACGCGCAAGGCGCAGGTGACGCTGTTCGAGGGCACGGCCGAGGCCGAGGCACTGGCGCAGGCGGTGACGAAGGTAGGCTATGCGGCGCATCCCTTGTCCGAAGGCGCGCCCGAGGCGCCGGGGCGGAAGAGGCGNCGGCTGTGGCGGGCGACCTGGGTGGCGGCGGCGCTGACCTTGCCGGTGTTCCTGGTCGAGATNGGGGGCCATGTCTTTCCCGGCCTGCATCACTGGCTGCACGGGCTGATCGGGGTCGAACGGCTGTGGCTGGCCGAGTTCGTTCTGACCACGCTGGTGCTGGTCTTCCCCGGACGGCGCTTCTTTGCCAAGGGCNNTGCGCTGATGCGCGGCGGGCCGGATATGAACAGCCTGGTGGCGCTTGGTGCCGGGGCGGCCTGGGCCTGGTCGGCCTTGGTGACCTTCCTGCCGGGGCTGATCCCCGAGGCGTCGCGCTTTGTCTATTTCGAGGCGGCGGCGGTGATCGTGACGCTGATCCTGATGGGCCGCAGCCTGGAGGCGCGGGCGCGGGGCCGCGCCGGGGCGGCGATTGCCCGGTTGGTGCAGTTGCAGCCCAAGACCGCTCTGCTGGTGGTCGAAGGGGTCGAGCCGCGCGAGGTGCCGGTGGCCGCGCTGGTGCCGGGCGCGCGGGTGCTGATCCGCCCCGGCGCGCGGGTGCCGACCGATGCCGTCGTGGTGGCGGGAGAGTCCTCGGTGGACGAATCCATGCTGACGGGCGAGCCGCTGCCGGTGGCCAAGGCCGCAGGCGACCGTCTGACCGGCGGCACGGTGAATGGCACTGGCGCGCTGACCGCCGAGATCGCCGCGGTGGGGGCGGAAACCGTGCTGTCGCGCATCGTTGCCATGGTGGAAGAGGCGCAGGGCACCAAGCTGCCGGTGCAGGCACTGGTGGACAGGGTGACGCTGTGGTTCGTGCCGGTGGTGATGGCGGTGGCGGCGCTGACCGTGGCGGTCTGGCTGCTGGCGGGGCAGGGCTTTGCCCCGGCCCTGGTGGCGGGCGTGGCGGTGCTGATCATCGCTTGCCCCTGCGCCATGGGGCTGGCCACGCCGGTGTCGATCCTGGTCGGCACCGGGCGGGCAGCGGAACTGGGCGTGCTGTTCCGTCGGGGCGATGCCCTGCAACGTCTGGCCGAGGTGAGGCGGGTGGCCTTCGACAAGACCGGCACGCTGACCGAGGGTCGCCCGGTGGTGACGGCGGTGATGCCGATGGTAAGCGAGGATGCGGCGCGGGTGCTGGCCGAGGCGGCGGCGGTCGAGGCCGGGTCCGACCATCCGCTGGCTGCGGCGGTGCGGGCCGAGGCGGCGGCGCGCGGGCTGGCGGTGCCCGAGGCGGCCGCGTTCCGCGCGGTGCCGGGCAAGGGCGCGCTGGCCCAGGTGGCGGGCGTGGCCCTGTCGGTCGGCTCGGCGCGGCTGTTCGATGCGCTGCCCGAGGGGCTGGCGGCCGAGGCCGAGCGCCGGGCGGCGCAGGGTGAAGGCGTGCTTCTCGCTGGACGCGAAGGCCGGGTCACGGGGCTGATCGCCGTCAGCGACCCGGTGAAGCCGGTGTCGCGCGCCGCTGTGGCGGCCTTGCGCGAGATGGGGCTGGAGGTCGCGATGATCACCGGCGATGCCGCGGGCACCGCTCAGGCGGTGGCGGGCCAGTTGGGCATTGCCGAGGTGCGCTCGGGCGTGCTGCCCGAGGGCAAGGCCGAGGCGGTGCGGGGNTTCGGCCCCGGCACGGCCTTTGTCGGCGACGGCATCAACGACGCCCCTGCGCTGGCAGCAGCGGATGTGGGAATCGCCATGGGCACCGGCACCGAGGTTGCCATCGAGGCGGGCGAGGTGGTGCTGATGCGCGGCGATCCGTCAGGCGTGGTCGATGGCATCCGCGTGGCGCGGGCGACGATGCGCAACATCCGCCAGAACCTGGCCTGGGCCTTTGGCTATAACGTGGCGCTGATCCCGGTGGCGGCNGGGGTGCTGGTGCCCTTTGGCGGGCCGCAGTTGTCGCCCATGCTGTCGGCGGGCGCCATGGCGCTGTCGTCGGTCTTCGTGCTGTCGAACGCGCTGCGGTTGCGCCGCGTGAAGGGCGGGCTTACGCCACCTTGAGCAGGTGGACGAGTTCGGTGTTGCCGGTGACCAGATCACGCAGGGTGGTGCGGTCCAGCACGGCATAGAAGGCGGCAATGCGTCCTGCAGCACGCATTTCAGGGTGCAGCAGCCGATCAGCGGGCAGGTATTCTCGTCGCCCGCCTGACATTCGGTGAAGGGCAGCACCGCCTCGAAGGTGCGGAAGACGTCGCCCACGCGGATGTCTTCGGCCTTGCGGCCAAGCGTCAGGCCGCCGGACCGGCCGCGCACCGTCTTCAGGAACCCGGCCCGCGCCAGCAGATGGATCACCTGGGCCAGGTGATTTTCGCTGGCGTTGCAGGTTTCGGCGATTTCCTGTTTTCGCACCGTACGCCCCGGATTTGCGGCGCAAAACATCAAGGCGCGCATGGCAAGATTGGTTCGGGTCGTCAGGCGCATGGGGCCTCCTCCGGCACGCGGTTGCCGGAAACTGGCAGGGCGCGCGGCGGTTGACCTTGATCCAGATCATGTCCCACAGATGAAGCAATTGCCCGTCTCGCTTGCAGCTGTGCCTGTTCTTCAGGCGGGCTGACGGCCCGACTGTCGGGTGCCGCAGAGTAAGTCAAAGCGCTTTGAGCAATTTATAACATTGAAATAAAACGAACAATTAGTGTCGCTTTGTTGGGCAGTTTGCGCTAACAAGGGGACAAGTTGGGTGATCCCCTGGCGACTCTGCCATTCTTCGCGGTAACCTGTCTTGACCGTGCCGAGGATAGCCTGCCGCCAGATGCGGCGCAAACATGGGCATAGACGTGAACGATCTCAGCGTGACCCCGAACCTCCTCAAGGCTGAAGTGCTGCGGCACCTCACCTTCACGCTCGGCAAGGACGCGCCNAGCGCCTCGCTTTACGACTGGCGCATGGCGCTCAGNCTTGCCATCCGCGACCGGATCGTGGAACCCTGGTTCGCCTCGACCCGGCGGACCTGGGCCGAAGACCGCAAGCGCGTCTATTACCTGTCGATGGAATTCCTGATCGGTAGGCTTCTGGAAGATGCCTGCGTCAACCTGGGTCTGCGCGAGATGGCGGAAGAGGTGATGGCCGAGTTCGGCCAGGATTTCCACGCCATCGTCGAGGATGAACCGGACGCGGCGCTTGGCAACGGCGGCCTGGGGCGGCTGGCGGCCTGTTTCATGGAAAGCATGGCGACGCTTGGCTGCCCGGCCTATGGCTATGGCATCCGCTATGAACACGGGCTGTTCCGCCAGCGGTTCGAGGGCGGCCAGCAGGTGGAAACNCCCGAGGACTGGCTGCTGATGCGCCACCCGTGGGAGTTCGAGCGACCGGAAAGCCTGTATACCGTCGGTTTCAAGGGTGAACTGGTGGTGCGCGGCGGGAAAGAGGTCTGGGTTCCGGGCGAAACCGTGCTGGCGACCGCGCATGACACGCCGGTGGTCGGCTGGCAGGGCAAATGGGCCAACACGCTGCGGCTGTGGGGGGCCAAGCCCACCACGCTGTTCGACCTGGAACGCTTCAATCGCGGCGACTACGCCGCGGCGGCCGAGCCCGAGGCGCTGGCGCGGACGCTGAGCCGGGTGCTGTACCCCGACGACACCACCTACCAGGGCAAGGAGTTGCGGCTGAAGCAGGAATTCTTCCTGACCTCGGCCGCCTTGCAGGACATCCTGCGCCGGTTCAAGGCGGCGCATGCCGATGTGCGCAAGCTGCCCAAGCATGTCGCCATCCAGATGAACGATACGCACCCGGCCATCGCCGGGCCCGAGCTGATCCGCCTGCTGATGGACGACCACGGCCTGCCGTTCGAGGAAGCCGCGCCGATTGCGCGGGAATGCCTGGGTTATACCAACCACACGCTTCTGCCCGAGGCGCTGGAACGGTGGGCGACCTTCACCTTCGGCAACGTGCTGCCGCGCCACATGCAGATCGTCGAGCGCATCGACAGCTGGCACAAGGACGAGAACTACCACCGGCCGCATTACGTGGGCATCGTGAAGCACCACGAAGTGCGGATGGGCGAGCTGGCCTTCATCATGGCGCACAAGGTGAACGGGGTCTCGGCGCTGCATTCCGAACTGGTGAAGAAGAACCTGTTCCCCGAATTGCACAAGCTGCACCCCGACCGCATCGTGAACCAGACCAACGGCGTGACGCCGCGGCGCTGGCTGAAGATGTGCAACCGGCCGCTGGCGCATCTGATCACCGAAACCGTCGGGCCGGGCTGGGAAGACGATCTGGATCGCCTGACCGCGCTGGAATCGCATATCGGCGACAAGGGATTCCGCGCGCTGTTCGATTCGGCCAAGCGCAGCAACAAGATCGCGCTGTCGCACTGGATCAAGGATCATTGCGGCCTGACCGTCAGCCCCGACGCGCTGTTCGACGTGCAGGTCAAGCGCATCCACGAATACAAGCGCCAGCTTCTGAACATCCTGGAAACCATCGCGCACTGGCACCAGATCAAGGCGGCCCCGAAGGGCAATTGGGTGCCGCGGGTGAAGATCTTCGGCGGCAAGTCGGCGCCGGGCTATTTCGTGGCCAAGGAGATCATCCACCTGATCAACGACGTGGCCGCCGTGGTGAATGCCGACCCGGAAACCCGGCATCTGCTGACCGTGGTCTACCCCGAGAACTACAATGTCAGCATGGCCGAACACCTGATCCCGGCGGCCGACCTGTCGGAACAGATTTCCACGGCGGGCAAGGAAGCCTCGGGCACCGGCAACATGAAGTTCATGATGAACGGCGCGCCGACCATCGGCACGCTGGACGGGGCCAATGTGGAGATTCTGGAACAGGTGGGGGCCGAGAATTTCTTCCTGTTCGGCCTGACCGCCGACGAGGTCATGCGCCGCCGCGAGGACCCGGAACATTCCCGCAAGGCGATCGAGGCCAGCAAGCCCTTGCAAGACGTGTTGCAGATGATCGCCGAGGGCCGCTTCTCGCCCGGCCAGCCCGACCGGTATCACGGGCTTGTCCACCGGGTCTGGCACCACGATTACTTCCTGGTCGCCAGCGACTTCGACGCCTACCACGCGGCGCAGGCGCAGGTGGACATCGCCTTTGCCGACCGGGACCGCTGGATTCGCATGGCTGCCATGAACACGGCGCGGTCCGGTTTCTTCTCGTCCGACCGGACCATTCGGGGTTACATGAAGGATATCTGGTCCGTCACCTCGGCATTGTAACAGCCGGGGCGACGGGACCGCAGGGAGGCTGCGATGACCGACGCGCTGATCGACCGGGACGCGGCAATGGCCGTGGCCGAAGCCCGCCACGGCGACCCCTTCGCCGTTCTTGGGCCGCATCGCCGGGGCGGGGTCTGGACCGTCACCGCCTTCGTGCCCGGCGCCACCCGGGTCGAGGCGCTGACCGGCAAGGCAAGCAAGCCTGTCGAGATGGCCGAGGTNCGAGGTGCCCCCGGCGTCTTCGTCTGCGCCCTGCCGCGCAAGTCCGACTACCGGCTGCGGGCGGAAGGCTATGGCACCGCCTGGGAATGGGAAGACCCGTTCCGCTTTGGCCCCGTCCTGGGCGAGATGGACGAATACCTTCTGGGTGAAGGCACGCACCGCCGCATGTGGCAGGTGCTGGGTGCGCATCTGATCACGCATGAGGGCGTGGACGGCGTGCATTTCGCCGTCTGGGCCCCCAATGCCGAACGCGTCTCGGTGGTGGGCGACTTCAACATCTGGGACGGCCGCCGCCACCCGATGCGCCGGCGCGGACCCACAGGCGTATGGGAAATCTTCGTACCCGGCCTGACCGAGGGCGAGACCTACAAGTACGAAATCCGCGGCCCCGGCGGCGCGTTGCTGCCCTTGAAGGCCGACCCCGTGGGCTTCGGGTCGGAGCATCCGCCTACCAATGCCTCTGTGGTGCGCCCGATCTCCTGGGCCGACTGGCGCGACGGCGAATGGATGACGCGCCGCGGGCTGGCGCAAAATGTCGATGCGCCGATCTCTGTCTACGAGGTCCATCTGGGCAGCTGGAAACGCGCGCCGGGCGACCGGATGCTCAGCTATCACGAACTGGCCGAACAGTTGATCGACTATGTCGCCGACATGGGCTTCACCCATATCGAATGCCTGCCGATCTCGGAATTCCCGTTCGACGGGTCCTGNGGGTATCAGCCGGTCGGCCTGTTCGCGCCGACGGTGCGCCACGGCACCCCGCGCGAGTTCAAGGCGATGGTCGATGCCGCCCATGCCAAGGGCATCGGCGTCATCCTGGACTGGGTGCCCGGCCATTTCCCGACCGACATGCACGGGCTTGGCCGCTTTGACGGCACCGCGCTTTACGAACACCAGGACCCGCGCGAAGGCTTTCACCAGGACTGGAACACGCTGATCTACAACTACGGCCGGACCGAGGTGCAGAATTACCTCGTGTCCAACGCGCTCTACTGGCTGGAGGAATACCACGCCGACGGGCTGCGCGTGGATGCGGTGGCCTCGATGCTGTACCGCGACTATTCCCGCCGGGACGGCGAATGGATCCCCAACAAGGACGGCGGGCGCGAGAATTACGAAGCCATCGCGGTGCTGCAGAAGGCCAATGTCATCGCCTATGGCGAATGCCCCGGCATCATGACGGTGGCCGAGGAATCGACGGCCTTCCCCGGCGTGTCGCGCCCGGTGAACCATGGCGGCCTGGGTTTCGGTTTCAAGTGGAACATGGGCTGGATGAACGACACCCTGTCCTACATGCACCGCGATCCGATCTTCCGGCAGTATCACCACCACCAGATGACCTTCGGCATCCACTACGCCTGGTCGGAAAACTTCATCCTGCCGATCAGCCATGACGAGGTCGTGCATGGCAAAGGCTCGATGCTGGGCAAGATGCCGGGTGGTGACTGGGAGAAATTCGCCAACCTGCGCGCCTATTACGGCTTCATGTGGGCGCATCCCGGCAAGAAGCTGCTGTTCATGGGGCAGGAATTCGCGCAAGCCCGCGAATGGAACCACAACCAGAGCCTCGACTGGCANTCTCTTGAAAACGAAGACCATCGCGGCATGCAGTCGCTGGTGCGCGACCTGAACCGGCTGTACCGCGACACGCCTACCCTGCATGTGAACGACAGTCGGCCCGAGGGGTTCCTGTGGCTGGAACCCAACGATGCCGAGGCCAGCGTCTTTGCCNNTGCGCGCCGCGGCAGGGCCGAAGATCCGATGGTGGTTTGCGTCATCAACATGACGCCGGTCGAACGGCGCTATCGCCTTGGGTTCCCGGCCGCCGGTGCCTGGGACGAGGTGATGAACACCGATGCCGCATCCTATGGCGGCGGCAACCGGGGTAACATGGGCGGCGTGCAGGCCGACCTGGGGCCCTGGCACGGCCAGGAGCAATCGGCGCTTGTCACCCTGCCGCCCCTGTCGGCGCTGTGGTTCCGGCAGGCGGGTTGATTTCACATCGGCGGCCAGAAGTCCGCCGGGATCGGGAGGAAGGGATGCAGACCAGACCCAACGCGCGCCTGTCCAGCCAGGCCATGGCCTTCGTGCTGGCTTACGGCCGCGGTAGCTTGCTGAAAGAGCTGACGAATACCCGCGCCAAACCCGCGGTCTATTTCGGCGGCAAGACCCGGATCATCGACTTCGCCCTGTCCAACGCCCTGAACTCGGGCATCCGGCGCATGGCGATTGCCACGCAGTACAAGGCGCATAGCCTGATCCGCCATGTCCAGCGCGGCTGGAACTTCTTCCGCGCCGAGCGCAACGAATACCTGGACGTGCTGTTTACCAGCCAGCGCATGGACGAGGTGAACTGGTACCGCGGCACCGCCGATGCCGTGGCGCAGAACATCGACATCATCGACAGCTATGGCATCAACTATGTCGTCGTGCTGGCGGGCGACCACATCTACAAGATGGACTACGAAATCATGCTGCGCCAGCATGCCGACAGCGGCGCTGACGTGACCATCGGCTGCCTGACCGTGCCGGTGAAAGAGGCCACGGCCTTTGGCGTGATGGATGTCGATGCCACCGGCCGCATCACCGCCTTCCTGGAAAAGCCGAAGAACCCGCCGCACATGCCGGGCGATCCGGCCAATGCGCTGGCCTCGATGGGCATCTATGTCTTCGACTGGGCCTTCCTGCGCGATCTTCTCTTGCGCGACATGGTGGACCCCAATTCCAGCCACGATTTCGGCAATGACCTGATCCCGGCCATCGTGAAGAACGGCAAGGCCATGGCGCACAAGTTTTCCGACAGCTGCGTGCGCAGCGGTCTGGAGACCGAGCCCTATTGGCGCGATGTCGGCACCGTCGATGCCTTCTGGCAGGCCAATATCGACCTGACCGACTTCATCCCCAAGCTGGACCTCTTCGACAATTCCTGGCCGATCTGGACCTATTCCGAAATCGTGCCGTTTACGAAGTTCATCCACGACGAGGTTGACCGGCGCGGCATGGCGGTGTCGTCGCTGGTCTCGGGCGGCTGCATCGTCTCGGGGTCCGAGGTGCGCAACTCGCTTCTGTTCACCGGCTGCCGCACGCACAGCTATTCCAGCCTGGAATATGTCGTGGCGCTGCCCTACGTCGATGTCGGTCGGCGGGCGCGGCTGAAGAACTGCGTGATCGACCGCGGTGTGGCCATCCCCGAGGGGCTGGTGGTCGGCGACGACCCGGACGAAGACGCGAAGTGGTTCCGCCGCACCGAGTCGGGCATTGTGCTGATCACTCAGGACATGCTTGACGCGCGGGCCAAGTCGTTGTCCTGAAAGGGCCAGGCGAAGAGCCGGGGCCTGCCCCCGGTTCCCGCGGGAAACGGAACAACGGGAAAGCAGGGGCGGTCTCATGGGCGGGCGTGTATTGTCGGTGGCGTCGGAATGCGTGCCGCTGGTCAAGACCGGTGGTCTGGCCGATGTGGTGGGCGCACTTCCGGCAGCGCTGAAACCCGCGGGCTGGGACATGCGCGTGCTGATCCCCGCCTATCGCCCGATCCGCGCGCTGGCGGCGGACTGGCCCGAAGTCTGGTACGAAGGCGGCCTCTGGGGCGGCGAGGGCCGGGTGCGCATGGGTCAGGTCGATGGCGTGACCATGCTTCTGCTGGACGCGCCGCATCTCTTCGACCGCGACGGCGGGCCCTACAACGGNCCGGGCGGCGACTGGTGGGACAATGCGCAGCGCTTTGCCGCGCTGTCCTGGGTGGCGGTGCAGATGGCGCGGGCGGGCCTGGGCGATGGCTGGAAGCCCGACATCCTGCATGCGCATGACTGGCAGGCGGGCTTTGCNCCGGCCTACCTCGCCTATGGCGGCAAGGGCGATATCCGGTCGGTCATCACCATCCACAACATCGCCTTCCAGGGCTGGGCCGCCGCGCATCAACTGGCCGACCTGCGCCTGCTTACCAACGAGTTCCATCCCGACGGGCTGGAATACTATGGTGCCCTGTCCAGCCTGAAGGCGGGACTTGTCACCGCCGACCGGATCACCACCGTGTCGCCGACCTATGCGCAGGAACTGATGCGCCCCGAATTCGGCATGGGCCTGCAAGGCGTGATCGCCAAGCGCTCGGCCGATGTGCAGGGCATCCTGAACGGCGTGGATACCGCTATCTGGGATCCCGCTTACGAGGCCGAACCCTATGGCCCGAAGGATCTGGTAAGCAGGGCCCGTGCCCGTGCCGCCATTTGTGCCGAGTTCGGGCTGGACGTGCCGGGGCCGCTGGCCATTGTCGTCAGCCGATTGACCGACCAGAAGGGCATCGACCTGCTGCCGCAGGCGATTCCNGACTTCATCCGCGCTGGCGGCGGGCTTCTGGTGCTGGGGTCGGGCGACCCCGGCCTGGAGGCAGCGATGCGCGGGCTACAGNNCCATTTCGCTTACCGCGTCGCCGCTCGCATCGGCTATGACGAGGGCCTGTCGCACCGCATGTTCGCNCACGGCGATGCCGTGCTGGTGCCCTCGCGGTTCGAACCCTGCGGCCTGACGCAGATGTACGGGTTGCGCTATGGCACGGTGCCCGTGGTCTCGCTGGTGGGCGGGCTGGCCGATACCGTGATCCACGCCTCGCCTGCCGCCCTGGCGCGTGGGGTGGCGACCGGCATCCAGTTTAACCCGGTGGACGCACCCGCACTGGCCCAGGCCCTGCGCCAGTTGCTGACCCTGCACGCCGACCGCCAGACCTGGACCAAGGTCGTGCGCAACGCCATGGCGCAGCCGGTGGGCTGGGAAACCTCGGCCGCCGCCTACGCCGCCCTGTATCAGGGCCTGCTTCCGTGACGGGAAAGACCCAGGGGCCGCAGCGCAACGGCGGCCACAGCCTTTCGGCTGGCCTACCTGGNCCACTTGGCGCCAGTTTCGACGGCCAAGGCGTGAACTTCGCGCTGTTCTCGGCCAATGCCGAGCGCATCGAACTGTGCCTGTTCAGCCCGGACGGCCGCAAGGAACTGACCCGCATAAATCTGACCGAACGCGATGGCGATATCTGGCATGTCTATGTCTCGGGCCTGACGCCCGGCACTTTGTATGGCTACCGCGCCCACGGCCGCTATGCCCCGGAAGTAGGATTTCGCTTCAATCCCAACAAGCTGTTGATCGACCCTTACGCGCGTCAGCTGGAAGGCCGACTGAAATGGTCGGACGCGCTGATGGGCTATCGCGTCGGCAGCTCACGCGGGGACCTGTCCTATGATTCNCGCGACAGTTCCTTCGCCGTGCCGAAATCGGTGGTAGTGGACCCTCGTTCAACTGGGCCGNNCGATGCGCCGCCGCAGACGCGGCCCGCCGACACGGTGATTGCCGAAACCCATGTGAAGGGCATGACGGCTCTGCATCCCAAGGTGGAAAAGGGGCTGCGCGGCACCTTTCTGGGCCTCGCCTCGGATGCGGTGATCGAGCACTTCCTGAAGATCGGCGTGACGGCAGTGGAACTGCTGCCGGTGCAGGCTTTCATCGATGACCGCTTCCTCATCTCGCGGGGCCTGCGCAACTACTGGGGCTACCAGACCATCGGCTTCTTCGCGCCCGAGCCGCGTTATCTGTCGCGCGGCGCGCTGTGGGAATTCCAGTCCATGGTGCGGCGGTTCCATTCGGCCGGGCTCGAAGTGATCCTGGACGTGGTCTACAACCACACGGGCGAGGGCGACGAATGGGGCCCGACGCTCAGCTTCCGGGGCCTCGACAACACCAGCTATTACCGCCTGGCGCCGGGCGGCTTAGACTATCTGAACGATGCCTACACCGGCAACACGCTGAACCTGACGCATCCGATGGTGCTGCGGATGGTGATGGACAGCCTGCGCTATTGGGTGGAGGTGGCCCACGCCGACGGCTTCCGCTTCGACTTGGCCACCACACTGGGCCGCGAGTTCGGCGGCTTCGATCCCGGCGGCGGCTTCTTCGACGCGCTCTTGCAGGATCCGGTGCTGGCCCGCGTCAAGCTGATCGCCGAGCCCTGGGATGTCGGCCCGGGCGGCTATCAGCTGGGCGCATTCCCGCGNCCCTTCATGGAATGGAACGACCGTTACCGCGACGGCGTGCGCCGCTATTGGCGTGGCGACCCCGGCCTGACCGCCGATCTGGCCAAGCGCCTGCTTGGCTCGGCCGAACGGTTCGACCGCGCAGGGCGGCCTGGCACCACGTCGGTGAACTTCGTCACCGCGCATGACGGGTTCACGCTGCAGGACCTGGTCAGCTACACGGTGAAGCGCAACCTCGCCAACGGCGAAGACAACCGCGACGGCCATTCCGAGAACTACTCCGGGAACTTCGGCGTCGANGGGCCGACCGACGATCCCCGCATCCGCGCCGCACGCGACCTGCGCAAACGCAACCTGCTGGCCACGCTGTTCCTGTCCCAGGGCGTGCCGATGCTTCTGTCCGGTGACGAGATCGGCAACAGCCAGGGCGGCAACAACAACGCCTATGCGCAAGACAACGAGACAGGCTGGCTGGACTGGCCCCATGCCGATGCGCGGCTGGCAGCCTTCGTCGGACGTCTGGCCGAATTGCGCCGCGCGCTGCCGATCCTGCGCCAGCGCCGGTTCCTGCATGCCCGCCCGCGCGCCGCCGACAACCTGCCCGACGTGATCTGGCGCCGTCCCGATGGCCAGCAGCCGCGACCCGAGGATTGGCACGATCCGGCCTTCCGCTGCCTGGGCGTCGAACTGCGCCTGGCGGCCGAGGCGCCCGACGACGGCGATGCCGTCTTCGCCGTGTTCAACGCCGGCGCCGAAGTCGCCCTGACCCTGCCCGATACGGTGCGGGGCTGGCGGCTTGTGCTGGACACCACGCGCCCCGAAGCGGGCGAAGCCCTGTGGCCCGCCCGTGGCGCCGTTCCGGCGCAATCGGTGCTGGTCTTCGTACCTGCGGATCGGGGCCTTCAGGCCGCGACCGTCCCCAGGGAGGACNNAGCCATGACGCTGATGACCGTCGCCACCACGCCGATCGAGGGCCAGAAACCCGGCACCTCGGGCCTGCGCAAGAAGACCCCGGTCTTCATGGGGCGCCATTATCTGGAAAACTTCGTCCAGGCGATCTTCGACACGGTCGGCGCAGAGGGCAAGACCTTCGTCCTGGGCGGCGACGGGCGCTACTTCAACGACCGCGCGGCGCAGGTGATCCTGCGCATGGCCGCCGCCAACGGCGCGGCGCGGATGATCGTGGGGCAGGGCGCGCTTCTGTCCACGCTTACCGCCAGCCACCTGATCCGGCTGAACAAGACCGACGGCGGCATCATCATGTCGGCCAGCCACAACCCCGGCGGCCCGAACGAGGATTTCGGCGTCAAGTTCAACATGGCCAACGGCGGCCCGGCGCCGGAAGCGGTGACCGAGGCGATGTTCGCCCGCACCAAGACCCTGACCGAATACCGTATTGCCGAGGCGCAGGATGTGGACCTGTCCTCGCCCGGTAACGTGACCTCGCCAAGCATGGTGGTGGATGTCGTCGATCCCGTGGCCGACTATGCCGCGCTGATGGAGACGCTGTTCGATTTCCCGGCGATCCGCGCCCTCTTCGCCGGCGGCTTCCGCATGCGCATGGATTCGATGTGCGCCATCACCGGCCCCTATGCTGTGGAAATCCTGGAAAATCGCCTGGGCGCGGCAAAGGGAACGGTCGTTCATGAAACGCCGTTGCCCGATTTCGGCGGCATGCACCCCGACCCCAACCCGACCTGGGCGCATGAGCTGATGGCCGAGATGATGGGGCCGGACGCNCCCGATTTCGGCGCGGCCTCCGATGGCGATGGCGACCGCAACATGATCGTCGGCCGCGGCACCTATGTCTCGCCCTCGGATTCGTTGGCGGTGCTGGCCGCCAATGCCCACCTCGCCCCCGGCTATGCCAAGGGCCTGGCNGGCGTCGCGCGCTCCATGCCCACCTCGGCCGCCGCCGACCGGGTGGCCGATGCGCTTGGGCTGGCGAAGTTTGAAACGCCCACGGGGTGGAAGTTCTTCGGCAACCTCATGGACGCCGGTCGCGCCACGCTCTGCGGCGAAGAAAGCTTCGGCACCGGGTCCGACCATGTGCGCGAAAAGGACGGTCTCTGGGCCATCCTCTTGTGGCTGAACATCCTGGCCGTGCGCAAGGAACCCGTCTCGGCGATCCTCGCCGCGCATTGGGCGAAGTACGGTCGCAACTACTATAGCCGCCATGATTTCGAGGCGATCCCGACCGACAAGGCCGATGCCATGGTGGCCGCGCTGCGGGGCAAGCTGGGCAGCCTGCCGGGGCAGGTGGTCGAGGGCATGACCATCGCCGCGGCGGATGACTTCGCCTATACCGATCCGGTCNNTGACGGCTCGGTCAGCCAGAAGCAGGGCATCCGCATCCTCTTCGCCGACGGCTCGCGCATCGTGATGCGCCTGTCCGGCACCGGGACCGAAGGCGCGACGCTGCGCGTCTATCTGGAACGCTATGCGCCGGGACCTGCAGGGCTGGACCTTGACGCGCAACAGGCGCTGGCGCCGGTGATCCGGGCCGCCCATGCCCTGGCCGACATTGCCGGGTACACGGGCCGCACCGCGCCCGATGTGGTGACCTGACCGCCAGCGACCTTTATCCCCGGAAAGCGTCGCCTTCGGACGATAGCCGGGGGCGTCTTCCGCGTTTCATCCCTGAAAACAGGAGACAGGGATGAGCGAGTCACGGCGGGCAGGGCGGCAGGCGCGGACGGCGGAACGGTCGAAGCGCGGNCACGGGGTGGGGCGGCCCTACATCCTGCGCAATATCCCGACCTATGACGTGCTGTCGGAAGAGAACCTTGCCCGCATCGAAAAGGCCGCCGACCGCATCCTGGCCGAGACCGGCATCGAGTTCCGCGACGATCCGGTGGCGCTGGACCATTGGCGCCGCGCCGGGGCGCGGATCGACGGGCTGCGCGTGCGGTTCGAGCCGGGGATGCTGCGCGAGATCCTCGCCTCGGCGCCGCCCGTCTTCACCCAGCACGCCCGCAACCCCGCCAATTCGGTGCAGGTCGGCGGCAAGTCGGTGGTCTTCGCCCCGGCCTATGGCAGCCCCTTCGTGATGGACCTCGACCACGGCCGCCGCTTCGGCACCATCGAGGATTTCCGGAACTTCATCCGCCTGGCCCAATCCAGCCCGAACCTGCACCATTCCGGCGGCACGATCTGCGAGCCGACCGACGTGCCGGTGAACAAGCGGCACCTCGACATGGTGCTGGCCCATATCGAACTGTCGGACCGGCCCTTCATGGGATCGGTGACGGCCGAGGAGCGGAGCGAGGACAGTATCGAAATGGCCCGCCTCCTGTTCGGGGCCGGGTTCGTGGACCAGAACTGTGTGATCCTGGGCAACGTCAACGTGAACTCGCCGCTGGTCTGGGACGGGACGATGACACGGTCGCTCAGGGCCTATGCCCGGGCCAACCAGGCGGCGGTGATCGTGCCCTTCATCCTGGGCGGCGCCATGGGGCCGGTGACCAGCGCCGGGGCGATTGCCCAGGCCCATGCCGAGACGATGGCGGGCTGTGCGCTGACCCAGCTGGAGCGGAAGGGGGCGCCGGTGATCTATGGCAACTTCCTGTCCTCGATGTCGCTGCGGTCGGGGGCGCCGACCTTTGGCACGCCGGAGCCNGCGATCGGGTCGATGGTGGTGGGGCAACTGGCGCGGCGGCTGAACCTGCCGCTGAGGTGTTCGGGGAACTTCACCACCTCGAAGCTGCCGGATGCCCAGGCCATGACCGAGGGCACCATGTCGATGCTGGCCGCGGTCCATTGCGGGGCCAATTTCATCCTGCATTCGGCCGGGTTCCTGGATGGGCTTCTGTCCATGTCCTATGAAAAGTTCATGATGGATGCCGACCTCTGCGGGGCGCTTCACAGCTATCTGGACGGGATCAAGGTGGACGACGACCAGCTGGCGGTGGAGGCCTTTGCCGAGGTGGGGCCGGGGAACCATTTCTTCGGGTCCAGCCATACCATGGCCCATTACGAGACCGCTTTCTGGGACTCGAGCCTCTCCGACAACGAGCCCTTCGAGAAATGGGAGGCGGCGGGGTCGGTGGATGCGGCGACGCGGGCCAACCGGGCCTGGAAGAAGGCCCTGGCGGAGTATGAGGCGCCGGCGCTGGATGAGGGGGTCCGCGAGAGCCTGAGGGACTTCGTGGCCCGGCGGAAGGCGGCCGAGGACGACCGCTGGTATTGAGCGTCCGAGCTCGGACGCTTTGTCCGATTCAGCAATATCAATGGCTTAGCCGGGCGAATTAACTTGGACTTCATAATTGCCCGGCCAGAGGCTCCGGCTTTCGCCGGGGCTTGGGAGTTGGGTTCAGGCCGCCTTGGCCTGGGCGTCCGAGCGGGCGGCCATGGTGGCCTTGGCCCACCAGACCAGATCGTCCAGCGTGGCCTTGGCCGAGGGCAGCAGGTTCGCCTCGATCTCCTCGATCGGCGCGTTGCCGACCATCGGATGTACCTTGTAGAAGTCGGTGCCGCCGATGTGGACGGCGCTGCGGGTGGGCACCATGGACACTTCCACCGCGATGGCGCGCAGGTGGTTCAGCGCGACTGAGCCGCCCATGGAGCCATAGGCGATGGCCGCCATCGGCTTGTGCATCCATTCCTTGAAGGCCTGGTCCAGCGCGTTCTTCAGTGCGCCGGTGATCGAGCGGTTGTATTCGGCGACGACGAAGAGGAAGCCGTCGAATTCGGCCAGCTTCTTCTGCCAGCGCACCGCTTCAGGGTTCTGGCTGGGCATCCAGAAATTCGAGGCCATCTCGTCGAAGAAGGGCAGGTTGTAGTCGCGCAGATCGACCAGTTCGACCGTCATGTCGGTGCGCGCCTGGGCCTGCTTCAGCATCCACTGCGCCTTGTCGGCGAAACGGGTCGGGCGGGTGGAGCCGACGATGAGGGCGATGCGGGGTTTCATGGGTCTGGTTTCCTCTGGTAGCATGGTTACGAATCGTTACTGAGGAAGGTAATTCATGAACGAAACCGTGCAAGAAGGCACCTTTCCGTCACCAGGTCACCATGACGAAACCGCCTGCGCCCGCATCAGCCAGATGCTGGCGCGGATTTCCGACAAGTGGTCCTTGCTGATCATCCGCACCCTTGGGCCCGGCCCGATGCGGTTCAACGCGCTGAAGCGCGGGATCGGCGACATCAGCCAGAAGATGCTGGCCTCGACCCTGCGCGACCTGGAAGAGAACGGCTTTGTCAGCCGGACCGTGACGCCGGTGACGCCGCCGCAGGTGGAATATGCGCTGACCGATCTGGGGCGGGATTTCCTGGTGCCGGTGCAGGGGCTGGCGGAATGGACGATGGCCAATTCGGCGCGGATCGAGGCGGCGCGGGCGATCTACCGGTTGCGGGTGGCGGCGGAGTAGGGCGGCGTTGTGGATGTGGTGCGCACAACGAGTTTTCTGCGAAAACTCTGCTCCACGATCCTTCTGCGAAGGATCCGAATTTTCGCAGAAAATTCGTTTCTTCAGAGTTTTCGCAGAAAACTCGTGCTGCTCGGCGGTTGCCGAGGTCAAAATTTGTCAATGAAAAGAGGCGCCTTTCGGCGCCTCTTGAAGTCTTGCGCGAAGCGTCAGTAAACGGCGGCGACGGCGCGTTTGGTCAGCACCTTCACCAGATTGGCCCGGTAGGCCGGGGTGCCGTGCAGGTCGTGGATCAGCGACGAGTCATCGACCGTCAGACCGTCCACCGCCGACGGCGAGAAGTTGGACGACAGCGCCGCCTCGGCCTCGGACCAGCGGAAGACGCCATCGTTCGAGGCGCCGGTGACGGCGACGCGCACCCCGCCCGCGAACTTCGCCACGAAGACCCCGGTCAGGGCAAAGCGGCTGGCGGGCTGGTTGAACTTCACGTAAGCCGCCTTCTGCGGGATCGGGAAGCGCACCTCGATGACGATTTCACCTTCGTCCAGCGCAGTCTGGAACAGGCCCTGGAAGTAGTCGTCGGCCGCGATCTTGCGCTTGTTCGTCACCACCGTCGCGCCCGAGCCGAGGACTGCCGAAGGATAGCAGGCCGCCGGATCGTTGTTGGCGATGGAGCCACCCAAGGTACCGCGGTTCCGCACAGCCGGGTCGCCGATGCCGTNAACCAGGGCGGCAAGGGCGGGGTAGTGCCTGGCCGCCTCGGCCGCGACGACGGCATGCGGGGTCGCCCCGCCCACCGCCAGCGCGCCGTCGGCGAGGCAGACGCCCTTCATTTCGGCGATGCCGGTCAGGCTGACCAGCACCGTCGGTTGCGCCAGCCGCTGCTTCAGCGTCGGCGTCAGCGTCTGGCCGCCCGAGATGGGCTGCGCCCCTTCTTCGGCAAGGGCCGCCACCGCCTCGGCAATCGAGGAGGGTTTCACGAAGTCAAAGTTGTACATCTATCCCTCCCTCAGCCGTTGATCGCCGACCAGACCCGCGACGGCGAGACCGGCATGTCGATATGGGTCACATGGGTGAGCCCGCCGCGTTGGAGCGCGTCGATCACCGCATTGACCACCGCCGNGGGCGAACCGATGGCCCCGGCCTCGCCGCAGCCCTTCACGCCAAGCGGGTTGTGCGTGCAGGGCGTGATGCAGGAATGGTCCACCGTGTAGAACGGCACGTCATCGGCCCGCGGCATGGCGTAATCCATGTAGCTGGCGGTCAGGAGCTGGCCGTCCTCGTCATAGACCGTCTGTTCCAGAAGCGCCTGGCCGATGCCCTGGCCCACGCCGCCGTGGACCTGGCCTTCGACCACCATCGGGTTCATCACGTTGCCGAAGTCGTCGGCCGCCGTGAAGGAGACGACATCGACCTTGCCGGTATCGGCATCGACCTCGACCTCGCACAGGTAGGCGCCCGCCGGATAGGTGAAGTTGGCGGGGTCATAGAAGGCGGTTTCTTNCAGGCCCGGTTCCAGCGTTTCCAGCGGGTAGTTGTGCGGGACATAGGCCGAGAAGGCGATTTCCCCGAAGGTCTTGGCCTTGTCGGTGCTNNTGGCGACCGAGAACTTTCCGTCTTCGAAGGTGATGTCGCCTTCGGAGGCCTCCAGCATGTGGGCGGCGATCTTCTTGCCCTTGGCGATGATCTTGTCGATGGCCTTGGTCACGGCGGCGCCGCAGACCGCGAGCGACCGCGAGCCGTAGGAGCCCATGCCGAAGGGGATCTTCGAGGTGTCGCCGTGGACGATCTCGACCGAGGATTCCGGGATGCCCAGCTTGTCGGCCACGATCTGCGCGAAGACGGTCTCGTGGCTTTGGCCGTGGCTGTGCGCCCCGGTCATCACCGAGATGTTGCCGGTGGCGTTCACCCGCACCGTCGCAGCGTCATAGAGGCCGACGCGCGAGCCCAGGATGCCCACGAGGCGCGAGGGCGCGATGCCGCAGGCCTCGATCCAGGTGGACAAGCCCATGCCCCGCAGCTTGCCCTTGGCGGCAGAGGCGGCGCGGCGCTTTTCAAACCCGGCGACATCGGCCAGCTCGATCATCTTGTCGAGCGTGGCGTGGTAGTTGCCGGTGTCGTAGACGAGGCCAACCGGGGTGGTGTAGGGGAACATGTCGGTGGTGATGAAGTTCTTGCGCCGCACCTCAGGCGGGTCGAGGCCAAGCTCGCGGCACATCTTGTCGATGACGCGTTCCAGCGAATAGGTCGCTTCCGTAANGTAAGCACCGCGGTAGGCATCCACCGGGGCGGTGTTGGTGAAGACCGTCTTCACGTTCACATAGACGTTCGGCACTTTGTAGGTAGCCATCAGCGTGCCGTGCAGGAAGGTCGGCGTCACCGTGGCGAAGTTCGAGAGGTACGCGCCGACATTGGCCATGGTCTCGGTGCGGAAGGCGATGAAGGTGCCGTCCTTTTCGCAGGCCAGTTCGATCTTCGTCACATGGTCGCGGCCGTGGGCGTCGGACAGGAAGCTTTCCGTCCGCTCGGCCGTCCAGCGCACGGGCCTTGCGAGTTTCTTCGCCGCGGCCAGCACGAGGGCTTCTTCGCCGTAGTGGTAGATCTTCGAGCCGAAGCCGCCGCCCACGTCGGGGGCGACCACGGTCAGCTTGTTTTCCGGGATGCCCAGGACGAAGGCCGCCACCAGAAGGCGCGTGAGGTGCGGGTTCTGGCTGGTGGTGGTGAGCTTGTAGTCGCCGGTGCCGGGGAAGTACTCGCCGATCGAGGCGCGCGGTTCCATGGCGTTGGGGATCAGGCGGTTGTTCACCAGGTGAAGCGTGGTGACATGGGNGGCGTTGCGGATCGCCTCGTCCACCTTGGCGCGGTTGTCCTCGATCCAGCCCCAGTCGTAGCAGAGGTTGTCGGGGATTTCGTCATGCACGCGGTTGCTGGCATCGGCCACGGCGGCGGCCATGTCGGCGATGGCGGGCAGGTCCTCGATGTCGCTGTCGGCCGCCAGCTGTTCGGCGGCGTCCTTTGCCTGCTGGAACGTCTCGGCCACCACGGCGGCATAGGCGTCGCCGACGTGGCGGACCTTGCCGTGGGCCAGCACCGGGCGCTTGGGTTCGCGCATCGGCGTGCCGTCGCGGCTGTTGATCAGCCAACCGGCGGGGTTGCCGCCGACGTTGACGAAATCCTCGCCGGTGAAGATGGCCAGCACGCCGGGCATGGCCGCGGCGGCAGAGGTGTCGATGGACTTGATGCGGCCATGCGCAACGTTGGAACGCACGAACACCGCATGGGCCTGGCCCTGCAGCGCAGAGTCGTCGGTGTAATGGCCCAGACCGCTGAGGAAGCGGATGTCTTCGCGCCGTTTCGAGCTGGCGCCGATCCCGTGATCTTTCGGCATCTTCCCCCTTATTCCGCGGCCACGGCCGAGACGTCCTGACCGGACGCCGCCAGCACGGCCTTGACGATATTGTGGTAACCGGTGCAGCGGCAGATGTTGCCTTCGAGGTAGTGGCGCACCTCGGCCTCGGTCGGACGCGGGTTTTCGGCCAGCAAAGCGGCCGAGGACATCACCATGCCGGGCGTGCAGAAGCCGCATTGCAGGCCGTGATGGTCCTGGAACGCCTGCTGGACGACGCCAAGCGAGCCGTCGGGGTTGTTCATGCCCTCGATGGTCTTCACCGTGGCGCCTTCGAGGTCCAGCGCGAAGACCGCGCAGGACTTCACCGCCTTGCCGTCCACATGCACCACGCAGGCACCGCACTGGCTGGTATCGCAGCCGACGTGGGTGCCGGTCAGGCCAACCCCTCNGCGCAGGAACGAGGAGAGCAGCGTGCGCCCCTCGACCTCGCCCGAGACGGCCTTGCCGTTCACGGTCATCGTGACCTTTGTCATTCCTTACCTCCCTTGGAATTCCCTGGGTCGTCTTTTCGGATCAGCCGCCGATCAGGCGCTTGAACCATCCCTTCTTTTCGGTAAGCGCTTCAGCCCCGGCTTCGGTCACGTCCGAGGCCACCGCGGGCGCCGGTTNNCTTCAACCGGGCCCTCGACGGTTTCCTGGAACCGCGTGAAGAAATCATCCGCCAGTTTCTTGGCGAAGCCGTCGATGATGCGGCTGCCCAACTGGGCAAGCTTGCCGCCGACATGGGCTTCGGCGGCATAGGTCAGGCGCGTGCCTTCGGGGATGGGTTCAAAGGACACCGTGGCGCCGCCCTTGGCAAAGCCCGCGGGGCCGCCCTTGCCTTCGCCCGAGATTTTCAGCGACTTGCCTTCGACGATGTCGGAAATCTGCACGAGGCCCGTGAAGGTGGCCTTCACCGGCCCGACTTTCTGCGTCACCACTGCCTCGTAGCCGTCCGTCACGCTGCCGGTCAGGCTGGTGCAGCCGGGAATGCAGGCTTTCAGAACCTCGGGGTCAAGGATGGCGGCCCAGACGGTGGCCCCTGGTGCCTTGATGTCGCGCGTGTCGTTCAGGTGCATGGCGTCCTCCCTTGCGGTCACTCTAGGCCGGGCATTTCCTGTCGCCTATGGAACCTAAGTCGTAAGCTTCGGGTCGCGCGGACCCATTCGTTGCACGGCATTGACCCGCGCGTCACTCTCCTTCGGGCATCAGGCTGGAAAAACTTGCTTCGCGCGCCATCAGCACGGCCTGGGTCCGGCTTTGCACGCCCAGCTTGCGCATGATCGCGGTGACATGGGCCTTGACCGTGGTTTCGGCGATCGACAGGTCGTAGGCGATCTGCTTGTTCAGAAGCCCCTCGCAGATCAGTTCCAGAATCTTCGCCTGCTGCCGCGTCAGAAGCGACAGCCGCGCCACCGCCTCTTCCTGGCGGCTGGCCGGGGCGCGCGGGTCGGCAGGCGGGGCATAACCCTCGGGCAGGGCGATCCGGCCCATGCGGATGGTCTCGAAAGCGGTACGAAAGGCATCGCGGCCGGAGTGTTTGGGGATGAAGCCCGCGGCGCCCGCCTTCAGCGTGGCGCCGATCACCCGTGTGTCGGCCAGGGACGAGACCACCACCACCGGCACCGATCCGGCCACCGCCTTCAGCCGGATCAGCCCGTCCAGCCCGTTCACATCGGGCAGGTTCAGGTCCAGCACCACGATGTCGGGCACCGGCGTCAGATCCAGCCGGGCCATCGCGGCATCCAGCCGGTCGGCGGTTTCCACGCGGGCCACGCCTGCGACCGCGCGCAGGGTCAGGGCCAGGGCATCGCAGAACAGCGGATGATCATCGACGATCAGCGCGAGGTCGAGCCTGCGCAGTGCCGCTGTGGCGACCGAAGCTTCGGTTGCGACCATTGTCTCCCCCTTCGATGGGTCAAGATTAGCAAACCCCCGCCGAAGCGGAAGCAGGCCAAAAGTCGAAGATGCAGGAAGACTTTCCGCGGCGGACATCACCCGCTATCACATCGGCGAGATCGGACCCCGGAGACCGCATGACCCTGACCCGCCGTAGCGCCCTTGGCCTGATGACCCTGACCCTGGTCGCCGCTTGCGGCGGCAAGCGGCACAAGCGCGACGAGCCGGAACCGGCGGCAGGTTCGCTTGAGGTGCATCGCATGGTGGACCACTGGGCGGACCATTACGAGATTCCGCGCAAGCTGATGCACCGCGTGGTGAAGAAGGAAAGCAACTACAACCCGGCGGCGCGCAACGGCCCCTATTACGGGCTGATGCAGATCAGCGCCGAGACCGCGCGGGGCATGGGCTATCGCGGCGAGCCTTCGGGGCTTCTGGATGCCGAGACCAACCTGAAATATNNCTTAAGCAAATACCTGCGCGGCGCCTGGCTGGTGTCGGGCGGCAGCCAGGACAAGGCGGTGATGTGGTACACGCGCGGCTATTACTACGAGGCCAAGCGCAAGGGGCTGCTGGACGAGGTGGGCCTGGGCTAAAGCGTGGTGCGCCCGGCGGCGAGGTCGGCCAGCACCGCCACATGCACGTCCAGCGCGTCGATGACCCTGTAGCCTGGGTCCTGGCCGTCGAAGGCAAGGTTCAGGTCGGTGTTAGCCAGCACGATGGCCTCGGCGCCCAGATCGCGGTGCATCCGCGCCCCGGCATCGAGGAACAGGGCGCGCTGCTTGTCGGTGCAGGTCTTAGCCACCGCGATGTCCTGGTAGGTCTGGCCGATCATGTCGATCTCGGCATCCAGTGCTACCGCTTCGGTGCGGGCGAGCTGGCCGTAGAGGCGGGTGCGCATGACGACTCGCGTTCCCAGAAGCCCGATGCGGCGGATGCCTTGCGCGGCAAAGTAGTCGTCCAGCGGCTCGACCGCCGAGACGANGGGCAGGGAGGAGATCGCCTGCGTCTCTGTAAAGCAGAAATGCCCGCCAAGCGAGGTGATGGCCGCACAATCGCAGCCCGCGGCCTTCAGCCGGTCGATGAGCGGGGCGTATTCCCGCGCCTGCTCTTCGCGCCGGTCGGCGAGGTTGTTGCGGATCAGCACCTGGATGTCGGGGGTATGGGCGATGGTGAGGTCCAGGGNGGCGCCGAGCTCTTTCATGCGGGCGACGAGGCGCTGGTAATAGACAACCGTGGCGGCGGGGCCGATGCCGCCGATGAGGCCGATGTGGAGCGGTTTGGGCATCTGGGTCCTCCCTTGACCGCGGGTGGCTCTTCGCTATTTATATACACACTCGTTGGGGCGACATGGTGATCCCGACCAACAGCAAAGAGATCGTCCGCCGGTTGGAGGCCGAAGGCTGGGTGTTGGTTTCGATCCGGGGCTCGCATCACAAGTACCGCAAGGACGGGCAGATGCTGATCGTTCCGCATCCGAAGAAGGACCTGCCGCTTGGCACCGCGCGGTCGATTGCGCGCGTGGCCGGTTGGCTGAAGGAGATGCCATGAAGACCTATCTTGCCCTGGTTCACAAGGACGAAGACAGCGCCTGGGGCCTGAGCTTCCCCGACCTGCCGGGCTGCTTCGCGGCGGCAGAGAGCGAGGCCGATATCCTGCGGGCCGGGGTGGAGGCGCTGGAACTGTGGTTCGAGGACGCCGCGCCGGTTGCCCCGCGCGGGCCGGAGGCGATTTCGCGCGAGGTGGCGGGGAGCTGGCGGCCGGGNGCCTTCCTGATCGCGGTGCCGCTGGTGCAGCCGCAAAGTAAGCTGAAGCGGGTGAACATCAGCCTGGATGCGGGGACGCTGGAGGCGATCGATGCGGCGGCCGAGGCCCTGGGGCTGACGCGGTCAGGTTATCTGGCGATGGCAGCGCTGAACGAGATCAGGGGCGGGCATTAGGGGCGGGGGCGGACTGGGTAGGATGGGCAATATTGCCCATCCTACGGAAGAAGCTGGAATATTCCCATCTCTCAGGCGCATCCACCAGCCCGTGCTTGACCGGATTCGTCCGGCAATATTCCATCGCTGCGATGAACTCGGCCTCGTCGCGGATGGTGTGTTCCCAGAACCTGCGCTGCCACAGGCCGCGTTCCCGTTTGCCGCGCTTGCTGGCATTCGGCGAGAAGTCCTGGCGCAGGGCATGGGAGAAACGTGCCTTGATCCGCCGCCAGCGTTCAGAGAAGTCGGCGCGACCGTCCGGTTCCGTCCAGATGGCATGCAGGTGATCAGGCAGGATCACGATGGCCGGACAGGCGGCCGGTAACTCCCGCAGGGTGACGGCATAGGCGGCGCGCAGCTCGGCGATGTGGTCGATCAGCAGGCTGCTGCCGCGCTCTTCAAGGCAGAGGGTGAAGAAGCAGGTCGCACCGGGAAGGCGAAGGCGGCGATAGCTGGTCATGCGACCAGCCTTGCCGGATCATCGTTGCGATAGGGTTAATCCCGTAGGATGGGCAATATTGCCCATCCTACCGCATTGCCATGCTCGCCGCGCTTTCCGGCAGCTCCTCGTTGAAGCAGCGCTGGTAGAACTCGGCCACGGTCTGGCGTTCCAGCTCATCGCATTTGTTGAGGAAGCTCAGGCGGAAGGCGTAGCCNNCGTTGCGGAATATCTCGGCGTTCTGCGCCCAGTTGATTACCGTGCGGGGGCTCATGACGGTGGAGAGGTCTCCGTTCATGAAGGCGGTGCGGGTCAGGTCCGCGACGGTGACCATCTGGCCGATCTGCTTGCGGCCCTTCTCGGTGTTGTAATGGGGGTTCTTGGCTAGCACGATGGCGGTTTCGGCATCGTGGGACAGGTAGTTCAGCGTGGCCACCAGCGACCAGCGGTCCATCTGCGCCTGGTTGATCTGCTGCACGCCGTGGTAGAGGCCGGTCGTGTCGCCCAGGCCCACGGTGTTCGAGGTGGCGAACAGCCGGAAGGACGGGTGGGNGGTGATGATCTCGTTCTGGTCCAGGAGCGTGAGCTTGCCGTCATGTTCCAGCACGCGCTGGATGACGAACATCACGTCGGCGCGGTAAGCGTCGTATTCGTCGAAGACGATGGCCACGGGGTTGCGCAAGGCCCAGGGCAGGATGCCCTCGTGGAACTCGGTCACCTGCTTGCCGTCGCGCAGCTTGATCGCGTCCTTGCCGATCAGGTCGATGCGGCTGATATGGCTGTCGAGGTTCACCCGCACGCAGGGCCAGTTCAGCCGCGCCGCCACCTGTTCGATATGGGTGGACTTGCCGGTGCCGTGATAGCCCTGGATCATCACGCGGCGGTTGTAGGCAAAGCCCGCCAGGATGGCCAACGTGGTGTCGGGGTCGAACTTGTAGGTCGGGTCCACCTCGGGCACGCGGTCGGTGCGGTCCTCGAAGGCCTTGACCTTCATCTCGGTGTCGATGCCGAAGACCTCGCGGACCGAAATGTCCTCGGTGGGTTTCATGACCTTGTCCAGCATCGCCTTCCCGCTTTCCGATGGTTCTGGCGCCCCCGGCGCCGGTCCCGTGATGGAACATATCGCCGGGGGCTGCAAGGGGCGGGGCGCGATCCCGATTGCGTGAACGTATGAAACGGCGCGAGGATTGGCAGCGTATGGTCAGGCAGGAAAGGAGTTCCCGATGAACCGACGTTCCCTGATTGCGACCTTGGCCGCCCTGACCGCCCGGCCCGCCCGTGCCGAAGGCGGGGCCGAGAGTTTTNNAATTCACCTGACCGATGCCGAATGGCGGGCGCGCCTTGGCGACCTGTCCTATCGCGTGCTGCGCGAGGAGGCGACCAGGCGCGCCTTCACCTCGCCACTGAACGACGAACACCGCAAGGGCACCTTCGCCTGCGTAAACTGCGCGCTGCCCCTGTTTGCCTCGGACACCAAGTTCGACAGCGGCACCGGCTGGCCGTCGTTCTGGCAACCNTTGCCGGATGCGGTGGCGACGCGCCCCGATCCGGGCTGGCTGGGCGACCGGACCGAGGTGCATTGCCGCCGCTGCGGCGGGCATCTGGGCCATGTGTTCGACGACGGCCCGGCGCCCACCGGCCTGCGCTACTGCATGAACGGCGCGGCGCTGGTGTTCCAGTGGCCTGAGCCGTCAGTCCTGCACCGGCGCGGGGCAGGCGGCCCCGCCCTGACCAGGGCAGGCCGCCGCCAGGGCTGTCGGGGCCAGAGCGGCGGTACCGGAATAGCCGGCCGGGCATGGCATGCTGCACCGCGCCGCGTGGCGCGGTGACGGCGGCCGTCCGGAAGGCCGCGGTGCCGACATAGCCGCCGGTCGGCATGGCGTGTTGCACCGCCCCCGGCTTCGGCGACATCGCGTCCTGCGCCACGCCAAGCGTGGCGAGGCCAGAAAGCAAGGGGAAACGGCGAGAGCAGAGGCTCGGGCGAAAACTGGCGGGTCATGAAAAGCCTCGGGAAAAAAGGAAGGAAGCAAGAGAGTCGGTCCAATGCCAAAGAGCATAACCGATTCGTCCTGGCCTGTCGCCCCCGAACCGCTTTCCCACCTAACGCCCTTCGGCGGGCCGGTCAGTCCTTGAAATACCGGCTGTCCTTGATCTGGTCCCAGGCCCAGACGACCTCTTGCAGGCGGTCTTCGTCGCTGCGGTNCGCGGCGTTCATGTCGGGGTGNNAATCCTTCACGAGGCTCTTGTATTGCTTGCAGATCTCGGTGCGCGTCCAGGTGTCGCGGGCATCCAGGATTTCCAACGCCTTGCGTTCGGTGGGCGGCAGCTTGCGCGTGGCATTTCCGGTGGGCTTGCCGGGATTCTGCGTTGCCTTCTCGCCTAGGATCGCCATGGGATCGTCCACGCCTAGGCGTTGCCAGGCGCGGCCCTCGTCGGGTTTCTTGCCGAAGGGCTTGGTCTCGCGGCCCCAGACGCGGTCTTTCTCCAGGAACTTCTGGAACTCTTCGTCGGTGGTGCCGTTGAAGAAATTCCACTTCAGGTTGTACTCGCGGACGTGGTCCTTGCAGAACCAGAAGAACTCGTCGAGGTGGTCGGGCGACTTGGGCGCGCGGAACTGGCCCTTCTGGGTGCAGCCCGGATATTCGCAACCGCGCTCCGAGGTCTCGAACGCGCCGGACATGCCGCGGCGGCCGGTCTTGCGGCGGGCCTTGTCCGAGGACACGCGCAGGTCGAACTCGAAGGGGTTTTGACATGGCGGGGCCTTTCCGACTCGGGACAGCGAGTTTAGGGATTTGACCGCCGGATTGAAGGGGAGACGTTGAAAATGCCCGTGGCTGACGAAATCGCTGCACGACTGACCGCGGCTTTTGCCCCGACNAGGCTGGAGGTGGTGAACGAAAGCCACCGCCATGCCGCNCATGCGGGCGATGACGGCTCTGGCGAAAGCCATTTTCGCGTGCTGATCCGTGCGTCGGCTTTGGCGGCGATGGGGCGGGTCGAGCGCCACCGCGCGGTGAACCGCGCGTTGGGCGACATCACGACCCGGGTGCATGCTCTGGCGCTGGATGCGGGTTGATCAGGCGCCCAGGTGCGCGTGGAAAGCGCGGTCGAAGGGGCCGGGCTGTTCCAGGTAGGGCGAGTGCCCGCAGTTTTCCAGCACCACGCGGGCGACCGTGCCGCCGCCGGATTCATAGGCGGACAGCGCGGATTCGGTCTGGGCGATCATCGCCTGCGGCGGCATGACCGTGGCACCGGGCCAGCCGGGCACGGCGCCGAGTGACCCCAGGGTGCCCAGGTCGAACAGCGAGGCATCCGACACCACGGTGTCGTCGGCGCCGCGCAGCCAGAGGATCGGCGGCTTCGGCGTGACGCGGGTGAAGGCGAGGGNGTCCTTCTGGTGGATCGGTGCCAGGGCATTGATCGGCCCCCAGTTCCCCGCCGCCGCGCCCGGCCAGTTGGGCGAGGCTACGGCATCGCCGGGGTAGTCCTTGGGACCTGTGTGCTGGGCCAGCGCCGAGGACAGAATGTCGGCGATGCGCGGCGGCACGAAGGGCGGTTTCCAGACATAGGTGTTCAGGATCGACAGGGGATGCAGCGGGCTGTCGGCGCCGGTAGCTCCGGAGGCCAGCAGTTTCGCGAACTCCGGGTTGACTGCGGCGCCGCCCGAGCCCGCGCCATCTTCGTAGGCCGGGCGCCCGTCCGGCGCGGTGGCGCCGAAGCCGTAGGGCGANNGTGGCGCGACCTGTGTCAGGCTGAGCACGCGGTCCGGATGATCGGCGAGGAAACGCCAGAGCACGGCGCCGCCAAGCGAATGGCCGACCATGTGGGCGCTTGCGATGCCCAGTTCGTCCATCAGCGCGGCGAGGTCGTCGGAGAAATCGCCCAAGCCCCGCGTGGCATCCACCACGGCCATGGGATCGGCCAGGCCATAGCNCCGCAGGTCGGGCGCGATGGCACGGAAGCCTGGGGGCAGGCGCAGCATGGTCTCTTCNNCCCAGGTGGCAGCCGACAGGTTGCCATGCACGAAGATCACCGGCACGCCGTCTTCGGGGCCAGAGAACAGGACGCGGGTTTCAAGCCGCGGGGTCTTGATGCGGCGGCTGGCGGTCAACACGGGAATCTCGGACATGGGGCGCGCTCTCGACTAGGGACCATCCGCCGCTTCTTCTTTGGAAAAATACTCCACGGGCAGTCCATTGGTTTCGCCATCGGTTCAAGAAACCGATGGACTGGGGTGTGAAACCCCGGCTTGCGACGGTGCCGCCGGGCGGGCGGTTACCAACTCGCGGGGCAGCCGATTCCGGTCAAGCGGTCAATGACTTGGCTTCCGCCCGCCGGGCATGCAGCACCGGCTCGGTATAGCCCGAGGGCTGCACCCGCCCCTTGAAGACCAGATCGCAGGCGGCGTGGAAGGCCGGGCCGTCGAAGCCGGGCGCCATGGGGCGGTACAGCGGATCGCCTTCGTTCTGGCGGTCCACCACGGCGGCCATCTTCTTCATGGCGGCCATGACCTCGGCCTCGGTCACCACGCCGTGGTGCAGCCAGTTCGCCAGGTGCTGGCTGGAGATGCGGCAGGTGGCGCGGTCCTCCATCAGCGCAATGTCATGGATGTCGGGCACCTTGGAACAGCCCACGCCCTGGTCCACCCACCGCACCACATAGCCGAGGATGCCTTGCGCGTTGTTCTCGATCTCGTCGCGGATTTCATCCGCCGACCAGTTCACGCCGCGGGCGACGGGGATAGTCAGCAGGTCGGCGAGCGTTCCGCGCGGGTGGCTTTNGGCGATGGCCGCCTGCACCGCCGTCACGTCGACCTNGTGGTAATGGGTGGCGTGCAGCGTGGCGGCGGTGGGCGAGGGGACCCAGGCGGTGGTGGCGCGNNGCGGGTGGGCGATCTTGTCGCGCAGCATGGCGGCCATCAGGTCGGGTGCGGCCCACATGCCCTTGCCGATCTGGGCGTGGCCGCGCAGGCCCCNGGCCAGGCCGGTATCGACGTTGCGGTCCTCGTAGGACTTGATCCAGGCCTGGCCCTTCATGTCGCCCTTGCGTACCATCGGCCCGGCTTCCATCGAGGTGTGGATCTCGTCGCCGGTGCGGTCGAGGAAGCCGGTGTTGATGAAGGCGACGCGATCCTTTGCGGCGCGGATGCATTCCTTCAGGTTCACCGAGGTGCGGCGTTCCTCGTCCATGATGCCCAGCTTCACGGTGTTGCGGGGCAGGGCGAGCGTGTCTTCCACCCGGTCGAAGATGGTGACGGCGAAGGCCACTTCTTCCGGCCCGTGCATCTTGGGCTTCACCACATAGACCGAGCCGTGCAGCGAATTGCGCGGGCCATCGGTCTNTTGCAGGTCGTGCATCGCGCAGAGCGTGGTGACGAAGGCATCCATCAGCCCCTCGCCGATCTCGCGGCCCTCGCGGTCCAGGATGGCGGGGTTGGTCATCAGGTGGCCCACGTTGCGCACCAGCATCAGCGCGCGGCACTTCACGTCGAAGGGCGTGCCGTCCGGGGACAGGTACGAGGCGTCCGGATTCAGGCGGCGCGTCATCGGCTTGCCGCCCTTCTGGAAGGTGTCGGTCAGGGTGCCGTCCATCAGGCCTAGCCAGTTGCCATAGGCCAGCACCTTGTCTTCGGCATCGACGGCGGCGACGGNATCCTCGCAGTCCATGATCGCGGAAAGCGCTGCTTCCAGCCAGATGTCGGAAATCCCCGCCGGGTCCAGTANACCGACCGGGGTTTCGGGGTCCACCAGGATTTCGATGCCAAGGCCGTTCACCCGCAGCAGCACCTGCAGCGGACAGATTGCCCCAGCCTGCCAGTTGGCGAATTGCGCGGGATCGGCAAGCCCTGTTTCGCCCTGCGGCAGGCGGGCAATCAGTAAGCCATCCTGCACGGCAAGCCCCGTCACCACCGACCAGGAGGCGTAAACCAGTGGCGCCACCTGATCCAGATGCGCCCGCGCCCAGGCGATGACCCGCTCGCCGCGCTTCGCATCAAAGCCCTTGCCCTGGGGCAGGTCGCCCATGGCATCGGTGCCGTAAAGCGCGTCGTAAAGCGAGCCCCACCGCGCATTGGCCGCGTTCAGCGCGTAGCGGGCGTTCATCACCGGCACCACCAGCTGCGGCCCGGCCATCCGGGCGATTTCCGGGTCCACGTTCGCCGTGCCGACTGCGAAATCCGCGCCTTCGGGCAGCAGATAGCCAAGGCCGCGCAGGAAGGCTTCATAGGCCGCGGGATCGTGGTCCAGGCCGCGGCGGGCCAGATGCCAGGCGTCGATGGCGGCCTGCATATCCTCGCGCACCTTCAGCAGGCGGCGGTTCACCGGCATGAGGTCATCCACCGCCGCCGACAGGCCCGACCAGAAGCGGTCGGCCGTCACCCCGGTGCCGGGCAGGGCCTGGCCTTCGACAAAGGCCGCCAGCCGCTCGTCCACCTGCAATCCCGCCCGATCCACGCGCCCGACCATCTGCTGCCCTCCGTTGACTTCGCGTCAGAATAGGGAGGTCTGGCGATCCCGCAACCAGCGATGCGGAGGGATTGAACGGGATTGCAGGAAGGCATCTTCTTGCCTTCCTTGATAATGCGAAAACTTAGCGGATTGCCTAACTTTTCGCTTCCCTTCGATGCCGGGATGGCGATACTTAGCCATATGGCTCACCATGATCCCGATCTTGACCGAATCTTTCAGGCCCTGTCCGACCCGACACGGCGGCAGATGCTGGCCCGGCTGGGGCAGGGCGCGGTTCCCGTCAGCGAGCTTGCCCGGCCCACCGGCATGGCCCTGCCCACCATCCTGCGCCACCTGTCGGTGCTGGAAGAGGCGGGGCTGATCGCCACCACGAAATCGGGGCGCACCCGGCTGTGCGAAGCGCGCCCCGAAACCCTGGCCGCCACCGCCGACTGGCTGGCCAAGCAGCGCGCCGTCTGGGAGGCGCGCACCGACCGGCTGGAAGCCTTTCTTGCGACACTGGAGGACGACGATGCAGATCAAGCGGATAAGGACCTTGTGGTCGAACGCGTGCTGAAGGCCCCTTGCGCGCTGGTCTGGCGGTGCTGGGCGGACCCGAAACTTCTGTGCCAATGGTACATGCCCAAGCCCTGGACCCTGGTCGATGCCGAGATCGAACTGCGCCCCGGCGGGCGGTTCTTTCTTCTGGCGCAAAGCCCCGATGGCCAGCAGTTCCCGAGCGAAGGCTCGATCCTTCTGGCCGAGCCCGAGCGCAAACTGGTCTTCACCGACCTGATGACGCGGGACTATGCGCCAGTGGAAAGGTCAGCGCCGATTTCGGCCCGNGCCTTTACCGCGGTGATGACCTTCGAGCCCGAGGGGACGGGCACCCGTTATCGCAGCATCGCCCGCCACATGAGCGTGGCTGACGCCAAGACCAACGCCGAGACCGGCTGGACCGAAGGCACGGCCGTGACCAGCGGCCAGCTGGACGCGCTGTCGCAGGAGTTGATGGCATGAGTCTGACCCTTGACCCCGCCCGCGACCTGGTGCTGGACCGCGTGCTGAAGGCCGCGCCCGCGAAGGTCTGGCGCTGCTGGACGGAACCGGCGTTGCTTTGCCAGTGGTTCTGTCCGAAGCCTTGGTCGGTTTCCGAAGCCGTCATCGACCTGCGCCCCGGTGGCCGCTTCTTCACTCGAATGGCCGGACCCGATGGCGAAAGCGTGCCGAACGAGGGCAGCTTTCTGGAGGTGGTGCCCGAACGGAAGCTGGTCTTCACCGATATCTTCGGCCCCGATTTCGCGCCGGTGGACATGCCGCAATCGGGGGCGGGCCTGCACTTTGCCGCCATCGTGACCTTCGCGCCCGAAGGCACCGGCACGCGCTATCGCGCCGTTGCCCGACACCGAACCGCNCGCGGATGCGAGACCCATGACGACATGGGCTTCCAGATGGGCTGGGGCATCGCCGCCGACCAAATCGACACCCTTGCCATGGGCCTGTGAGACATGACCGAGACCGATCTTGAAATCCGCCGCCAGTTCACCGCGCCGCCCGAAAAGGTCTGGCGCTGCTGGACCGACACCTCGCTGTTCCGCCAGTGGTGGGTGCCCGCGCCGGTGACGATTCCGCGCGCTGAACTGGACCTGCGGCCCGGCGGACGGTTCTTCTGGGTGGCCGACATCCCCGGCCATGGCGAGGCAGTGCAGGACTTCTGTTTCCTGGACGTCGTCCCCGGCGAACGGATTGTCTTCACAGACATGATGCGGGCGGGCTATCGCCCGGCCCCGCCGATGTTCGGCTTTACCGCCGTCATTACCATGGCGCCCCGGGATGGGGGCACCGCCTATTCCGCCCGCGCCATGCACCANGACGCCCGAGGGGCNGCGCGTCATGCCGAGATGGGCTTCACCGAAGGCTGGGGCGCGGTTTCCGACCAGCTTGGCCGACTTGCCGAAAGGTCCTGACAGATGACCGACCAGACCATGACCCTGACCCGCCTGNNATTCCGGCGCCCCCGAAAGGTCTGGCGCTGCTGGACCGATCCGGCCCTGCTGCCGCGCTGGTTCGGGCCCGAGGGCTTCACCTGCCAGACCAAGGAAATCGACTTGCGCCCCGGCGGCGTCTGGCGGTTCGACATGATCGGGCCGGATGGCAAGGTCTGGGCCAACCGCCACCGCCACACCGTGTGGGACCCGCCGAAGCGCATCGAGTTCATCATGGACGGCGATGTGGAAGACGGCACGTCGAAGCGGGTGACGGTGACGCTGGCGCCGGAAGCCGGGGGCACGCGGATCACGCAGGTGATGGTCTTCTCGGACGCCACCGATTTCGCCATGGCCAAGCAGATCGGGGCCGAGGCCCTGGGCCAGACGACGCTGGCCAAGCTGGAGGCGGTGGCGGTCAAACTTCCGTAGGATGGGCAGTATTGCCCATCCTACCTAGAATCCAAAGCTCATCTGACCCTCGGCCACAGGCCGGGGCGCCGGGCGGGCAGGGGATCGCGGCGGAACCGGGCGTCACTGCGGGGACTGCCGTGCAGAGCCTCGATCACCTCGGCCTCTTCCGGGGCGCCCGGTCGGCGCCGCAGCGCGCTGATCGCCGCCCGCGCCGCCCGTGCGGCGGCCTCGGGGTCCACCACCGGCTCGGGGTAGCGGCCGAGCAGGCCGCGCGCGCCCGGCCATTTCCACGGTTCGTGCAGGAAAAGGTCGGGCACGGCGGCCAGTTCCGGCACCCAGGCACGGGTGAAGGCGCCGGTGGGGTCGTGGTCCCCGCCCTGCTTCACCGGGTTGTAGATGCGCGGTGCGTTGATGCCGGTCACGCCCGACTGCATCTGCGCCTGCGACCAGTGGATGCCCGGTTCGTAATCGGTGAAGGCGCGGGCCAGCACCGGCGCGGTGGCGCGCCAGTCCAGCCAAAGGTGGTACGAGGCCACTGCCATCAGCATCGCCCGCGCGCGGANGTTCAGCCAGCCGGTCGCCGCCAGATAGCGGATGCAGGCATCGACGTAAGGCAGGCCGGTTTCGCCCGCGGTCCAGGCGGCCAGGCGGGCCGAGTCGGGCTCGCGCGGGCGCAGGGTCTCGGCGGCGGCGGACAGCGCGCGGGCCTCGAGGTCCGGCACATCCTCCAGCCGTTGCAGGAAGTGGTCGCGCCAGGCCAGCCGGTTGCGGAAGCCCGCCAGCGCGCCGCCCCAGGACCCGCCGGGGCGGGCCTCGGCCCGCGCCCGCGCCGCGTGATCGACCTCGCGCGCCGACAGGGTGCCCCAGGCGAGATGCGGCGAGAGCCGCGAGCAGGCCCGCTCGCCCGTGCCGGGGGCGGAGAGGGCCTGAAGATAGACCTCGCCGCGCGAGGTCAGGAAACTGTCCATCAGCGCCANACCGCGTTCGCGCCCACCTGCCTGGCGGTGCTTGCAGCGGTCGGTGGCCAGTTTCAGCCCGGCGGCGGTGGGGATCATGCCGGGCTCGACCCCGGNGACGGCGGTCAGGGCCGNGGGCGGCAGCGGGTCGGCCGCCATGAAGGCGTCGCGCGCGACGGCCCAGCCCGNCCGGTCCTTGGCGCCGCGGCGTGTGTAACCCTGCGGCAGTTCCGTCAGGCGATGGGCCTGCCGCGCCCATTCCGCCACCCGCCGGTCGCGGGCGAAGGTCCATTGCGTGCCGGTTTCCTGATGGCTGACGATATGGCTGATGCGGTGGCGCGCCACCAGCTGCGCCAGCACCGCGACCGCATCGCCCGTGCGCACCGCCAGCGGAGCGCCAAGCCCGGCCAGGTCACGGCGCAGGCCGTCCAGGCTTTCGCTGACGAACTCCCACTGCCGGGCCGAGGCATCGGGCTGCTGCCAGAGTTCCGGCTCGGCGATGTAAAGCGGCAGCACCGGCCCCAGCCCGGCGGNCAGGGTCAGGGCCGGATGATCGGCCAGGCGCAGGTCACGCTTGAACCAGACGAGAACATTCATGGAACATGGTGATACCGCGCCGGGCGGATTCGGCAAGCCCTGTCGCAAGAACGCAGCCGTCATCGCTGGCCCCAGGCAAATTCCTTCGAAGGAATTTGCAATTTTCTTCGAAGAAAATTGCTGGTCCCGCCCTCAGTCCCGGCTNGCGGATCGGGTCGGCCAGAAGCCGCAGCCCATTGAGGACCACCAGCACCGTTCCGCCCTCGTGCCCCACCACCGCCAAGGGCAGCGGCAGGTCGAAGAACAGCGCGCCCGAGACCAGCACCAGCATCGCGCCAAGCGCGAAGGTCAGGTTCTGCCGGATCACCCGGGCGGTGCGGCGGGCCAGGCGGTGGGCCTCGGCCAGCCGCGTCATGTCCTCGGACAGAAGCGCCACATCGGCGGTCTGCAGCGCGACCTCGCTGCCGCCGACGCCCATGGCGATGCCGACATCGGCCCGCGCCAGGGCGGCCGCATCGTTGACGCCGTCGCCGACAAAGGCCACGCGGCCCTGCGCCGCCAGCCCGGCCACGAGGTCCACCGTAGCGGCAGNGTCGGCGTGGATTTCCTCGGGCTTCAGGCCCAACTCGGCACCGATGCGGTCGGCGACCGCGCGGCGGTCGCCGGTCATCATGGCCAGCCGGTCGATACCGCCCTGGCGCAGCGCCTGAAGCCCCGCCGCGGACGAGGCGCGCGGCCGGTCGGCGACCGTCACCGCCCCGAGGACGCGATGGCCACGGCCCAGCCAGACCACGGTCTCGGCGCCCTCGGTCAAGGTCTCGACCGCGGCGGGCAGCTCGGTCACGCCCATGCGCGCCAGCATCCGGCGGTTCTTNNAGGCCCAAAGCGGCCCGTCCCCGACCCCGTCCCCGTCTCCGGCGACGACGCCTTCGCTTGGCAGGGCGCGGACGGCCTCCACCGGCACCGGTTCCAGCCCGCGCGCCGCAGCAGCGCGGCGGATGGCGGCGGCGATCGGGTGTTCGGATTGCGCCTCCAGCCCGGCGAAGAGCGCCAGGAAGTCGTCTTCGGCCAGGCCCGGCGCCGACAGGCCGGTGACTTCGGCGGTGCCGGTGGTCAGGGTGCCCGTCTTGTCGAAGGCGAAGCTTTTCGCCGCCGCCAGCGTTTNCAACGCCGCGCCGCCCTTGAACAGCACCCACCGCGGGCGGCGGCAGAGAGGGCGCTGAGGATCGCGGCGGGNGACCGAGATCACCACGGCGCAGGGGCTGGCGGCGACCAGAAGCGTGGCGGCGCGGTAGAGCGCAAGGTCCGGGGCGTNGCCAAGCCAGCGGAACACGGCCCAGGCAGCAAGCGAGGCCAGGAGGACACCCACCGTGTAGCGCTGGCCGAACCAGTCCGAGAAGCGTTNCGAGGGCGAGCGGGCGGCCTGGGCCTCGGTGACGAGCCGGATCATCCGGGCCACCGTGCTTTCGGTGGTGGGGCGGGTGACCTCCATCTCGATCACCGCCGACAGGTTCACCGTGGCTTCCAGCACCGTCTGGCCGGGGGCGTGGTGGACAGGCATGGATCTGCCGGTGATGGTGGCCTCGTCGAAGCCGCCTTCGTTTACGCGGATCACCCCGTCCACCGGAACCCGGGCGCCGGGGCGCAGGATGACGCGGTCGCNCACGATCAGGCTGGCGGTGGGCACCTCGGTCACGCCGGTGGCGGTCTTCTTCAGGGCGGTGTCGGGGCGAAGGGCCATCAGCGCCTCGACGGCGCGGCGGGCGCGGCCCATGGCGCGGTGTTCGAGGGTCTCCGAGAGGCTGAACAGGGTCAGGAGGACCGCGCCTTCCAGCGGCGCGCCGACCCAGGCGGCGGCCAGGGCGGCCACGACCATGAGAAGGTCGATGTCCAGCACCCGGTCGCGGATCAGGCTGCGCAGGGCCGAGAGGCCGGGCGGGATGCCGCTTACGAGGTAGGCGAGGGTGAAGCCCAGGACCTGCATGGCCGGATCGGCGGCGAGGCGGCCGAGGGAGCCGAGGAACAGGCCCATGACGGTCAGGGCGGTGAGGAGGAGGTCGCGGTCCTCGGCGGTGGCTTGTGCGTGGGACATGGGTCTCGCTCGGGCTGGGGGTATCATGGCAGGGTCGGGGGCGGGTTGCCAGAGGGGAGGCGTCCGAGCTCGGACGCCCATGCCGATCATTGAAATCAATGGGTTGCGCGCGCGAGTTAACTTGGACTTTACGATTTGATCCCCGATCATCGGATGGCGGCCCGGACGGGTGCTTGCGTGTGCCGCGCGAAACCCTAGCTTGGGCGGCGAAGGAGATGCCGATGACCCAAGAGCCTGAGCCCGTCCATCTGGCCGAGTACCGCCCCTATCCGTTCCGGCTGGAGGCGGTGGAGCTGACCTTCCGCCTGGCCCCTCGNGCGACGCGGGTGCTGTCGCGGTTGCGCTTTGACCGCCGTGCACCGGGCGACCTGAGGCTGGATGGCGAGCGGTTGAAGNNCCGGTCGCTGGCGGTGAACGGCACGGCGCTGGACCTTGTGCCGGATGCCACCGGTTTGACCGTGCCTTCGGCGCTGATCCCTGACGGCGCCTTCACCATCGAGGCCGAGGTCGAGATTGACCCGGCGGCCAACACGGCGCTGGAGGGGCTTTACATCTCGAACGGGATGTACTGCACCCAGTGCGAGGCCGANGGGTTCCGCAAGATCACCTTCTACCCCGACCGGCCCGACGTGATGGCGCCGTTCCGGGTGCGCATCGAAAGCGATCTGCTGGTGCTTCTGTCCAACGGCAACCCGGTGGGGCAGGGCGCGGGCTGGTCCGAATGGCACGACCCCTGGCCCAAGCCCGCCTATCTGTTCGCGCTGGTCGCTGGCGACCTGGTGGCGCACCGGGCGGATTTCGTCACGAAATCCGGGCGCCCCGTGCAACTGGCGATCTGGGTGCGGCCGGGCGATCAGGACCGCTGCGCCTATGCCATGGACAGCCTCATCCGGTCGATGCGGTGGGATGAAGAGGTCTATGGCCGCGAATACGATCTGGACGTGTTCAACATCGTGGCCGTGGACGATTTCAACATGGGCGCGATGGAGAACAAGGGGCTGAACATCTTCAACTCCAAGTATGTCCTGGCCAGCCCAGAGACCGCCACCGACGACGATTTCGCCCGCATCGAGGCGATCATCGCCCATGAATATTTCCACAACTGGACCGGCAACCGCATCACCTGCCGCGACTGGTTCCAGCTGTGCCTGAAGGAAGGCCTGACGGTCTTTCGCGACCAGCAGTTTTCCGGCGACATGCGCTCGCATGCGGTGAAGCGCATCGAGGATGTGCTGGTGCTGCGCGCCCGCCAGTTCCGCGAGGATGCNGGGCCGCTGGCGCATCCGGTGCGGCCCGACAGCTATGTCGAGATCAACAACTTCTACACCGCCACCGTTTACGAGAAGGGGGCGGAAGTCATCGGCATGCTGAAGCGGCTGGTGGGGGATGAGGGCTATGCGCAGGCGCTGGACCTGTATTTCGACCGGCACGACGGCGAAGCGGCGACCATCGAGGATTGGCTGAAGGTCTTTGAGGATGCGACGGGGCGCGATCTGACCCAGTTCGCCCGCTGGTACACCGATGCTNNTAAGACACCGCGGCTGACGGTGTCGGAGGATTGGCAGGAGGGCAGCTATACCCTGACCTTCCGGCAGGAGACGGCGCCCACGCCGGGCCAGCCGGANAAGCCGCCGCGGGTGATCCCGATTGCCGTGGGCCTGCTCAATCCCAACGGCGATGAGGTGGTGCCGACGACGGTGCTGGAAATGACCGGGGCGGTTCAGAGCTTTCGATTTGACGGGCTGGCGGCCAGGCCGGTGGCCTCGATCCTGCGCGGGTTCTCGGCGCCGGTGGTGCTGGACCGGGCGGTCAGCCCCGAGGAGCGCGCCTTCCTTCTGGCCCATGACACCGACCCGTTCAACAAGTGGGAGGCNGGACGCGCGCTGGCCAAGGAGGTGCTGGCGCGCATGGTGACCGAGGGCGCCGAGCCCGGCCCCGACTGGCTGGATGCGCTGGCGCGGGTGGCGGGGGATGACAGCCTNGACCCCGCCTTCCGTGCGCTGGCGCTGCGGCTGCCGGGCGAGGATGACATGGCGCAGACGCTGCACGACGGCGTCACGCCCGACCCGCAGGCGATTCATGAGGCGCGCCGCCGCATGGGCCGGGCGCTGGCCATCCGGTTGCGGCCGATGTTGCCGGGGCTGTTCGAGGGCCTGCGCGAGCCCGGCCCCTTCAGCCCGGATGCCCGCGCCGTTTANCGCCGCGCGCTGCGCCTGGGCGCTCTGGCGCTGCTGTCCAAGCTTGACGAAGGGCAGGCGGCCGCCGCTGCCTATCGCGGCGCGAACAACATGACCGAGGAACTGGGGGCGCTGTCCTGCCTTCTGGAGATCGGGCGCGGGCAGGAGGAGCTGGGCCTGTTCCAGGCGCGCTGGCAGGGCGACCGCAACGTGATGGACAAGTGGTTTGCCCTGCAGGTGCTGCATGCCGCGCCCGATCAGGCCGCCGCCACGGTGGAACGCCTGACGCGGCACCCGGCCTTTGACATGAAGAACCCCAACCGGTTCCGCGCGGTGATNGGGGCGCTGGCGGCGAACCATGCCGGGTTCCACCATGGCTCGGGTGCGGGCTATCGGTTGACGGCGGATTGGCTTCTGCGGCTGGACCCGCTGAACCCGCAGACGGCGGCGCGCATGTCCACCGCTTTCGAGACCTGGGCACGCTATGACGCCGACCGGCAGGCGATGATGCGGGGCGCGTTGCAGCGCATCCTGGCCGCGCCGGGGCTGTCGCGTGATCTGGGCGAAATGGCGGGGCGGATGCTGGGGCGTGACCCCGCCCCGGCGAAAGCCGGGGCCTCGGCGTCCCTCACCCCGGCCCTCTCCCCAAGGGAGAGGGAGGGCGACAGTCCGGGCGTCTGGCCCTTGACCGCGGGGCTGGCCTGCGGTCAAAGGCCGGTATGGTTCCGTCCGAGAAACTTGACCAGATCGTGGCGCGCTTCGAATTTCTCGAGGCGCGGCTGAATGCCGGCGCCGCGCTTACCGAGATTGCCGCGATCAGCCGGGAATATTCCGGGCTGAAGCCGGTGGTGGACCAGATCGCCGCCTGGCGCCGGGCGCAGGGCGATCTGGCCGAGGCCGAGGCGATGCTGGCCGATCCCGAAATGAAGGCGCTGGCCGAGGATGAGATCCCGCGGCTGAAGGCGGCGTTGCCCGAGCTGGAACAGGCCTTGCGCATCGCGTTGTTGCCGAAGGATTCCGCCGATGCGCGGCCAGCGATCCTGGAAATCCGTCCCGGCACTGGCGGCGAAGAGGCCAGCCTCTTTGCCGCCGACCTGGCGCGGATGTACCAGCGCCATGCCGAGCGCATGGGCTGGCGGTTCGAGGTGCTGGATAGCCAGCTGTCCGATCTGGGCGGGGTGAAGGAATTCACCGCCCATGTGCAGGGCGAGGGTGTCTATGCCCGGCTGAAATACGAAAGCGGCGTCCACCGCGTGCAGCGCGTGCCGGAAACCGAGGCGGGCGGGCGCATCCACACCTCGGCGGCAACGGTGGCGGTGCTGCCCGAGGCGGAAGAGGTGGATATCGACATTCCCGCCACCGACATCCGCATCGATACGATGCGGTCTTCGGGCGCGGGCGGGCAGCATGTGAACACCACGGATTCCGCGGTGCGGATCACGCATTTGCCCACCGGCATCGTGGTGACCTCGTCCGAGAAGTCGCAGCACCAGAACCGGGCGATTGCCATGCAGGTGCTGCGGGCGCGGCTCTACGAGCTGGAGCGCGAGCGGCTGCATTCGGAACGCGCCGCGGATCGCAAGGCGCAGGTGGGGTCGGGGGATCGGTCCGAGCGCATCCGTACCTACAACTTTCCGCAAGGTCGCATGACTGATCACCGCATCAACCTGACGCTTTACTCGCTTGGCCAGATCATGGATGGCGACCTGGGCACGGTGATCGACGCGCTGGTGGCCAATGACCAGGCGGAAAAGCTGGCCGAGATGGGCGCATGACGCTGGCCGAGGCGCTGCGCGCCGGGGCGGCGCGGCTGGCGGCGGCGGGGGTCGAGGGCGCGGCGGGGGATGCGCGGGCGTTGTTGTGCTTTGCCACCGGCATCGCGCCGGGGCGGCTGACGCTGCACCTGCCGGATGCGCTGGCGCCCGAGGCGGCGGCGCGGTTCGACGCGACCCTGGCGGCGCGCGGCGCGCCAGCCGGTGGCGCAGATCACCGGGCAGCGGCTGTTCTGGGGGCGGCCATTCCGCGTGACGCGCGATGTGCTGGACCCGCGGCCCGAGACAGAGGGTCTGGTGGCTGCCGCGCTGGAAGAGCCCTTCACGCGGGTGCTGGACCTGGGCACCGGTTCCGGGGCGATCCTTCTGTCGCTGCTGGCTGACCAGCCCACGGCGACGGGCATCGGCGTCGATGTCTCGCCCGCGGCGCTGGCGGTGGCGGGGGGAATGCGGTTGCCCTTGGCCTGGGCGACCGCGTGGCGTTCCGTCAGTCCGACTGGTTCGCCGCCGTCATCGAAACCGGCTTTGACCTGATCGTGTCGAACCCGCCCTATATCGCGGCGGACGAGATGGCCGGGCTTTCCCCGAGGTGCGCGACTGGGAGCCGCATCTGGCGCTGACACCGGGGGCGACGGGCTGGCGGCTTATCGCCGCATCGCGGCCGGGGCGGGCGCGCATCTGGCGCCGGGAGGGCGGCTGATGGTCGAGATCGGGCCGACTCAGGGTAGGCGGTGGCCGGGATGTTCCGGGCGGCGGGGCTGGGGGATGTTGCCATCCACCCTGATCTGGATGGCCGCGACCGCGTGGTGACAGGACGCGCCTGATCGACTGGCGCAACTGCGCCACAGCCGCGGCCAAACGCGCGGACCGGTGCGGAAACCGCGGTTTCCTTGGGAACGGCCCGAATTTCCGCTTGTCAGATCGGGGGCGAGGTGTTTATTGGGGCCATCGCGACGGTGAGGGTGACAACCGCCCACCCGCGCGTGCAGCCGGAATGTCCTCTTTCGCCCGATTGTGGTGCCGCGCCGATCAAGGCGCAGGGGAGGGCAAATCCGTTCCTTCTGGATTAAGGACAAGATGCGCTCTTCCAAGTCCCGCTCGCGTTCCAAGGCGAACCGCCCGCGCACCCTCGGCAATATCATCAACCGGGTTTTCGATTCCTCGGGCCCCGAGGGCAAGGTTCGCGGCACGCCGCAACAGATCATCGAGAAATACCTGTTTCTCGCCCGCGACGCGCAGTTGTCGAATGACCGCGTCGCCGCCGAGAATTTCCTGCAGCATGCCGAGCATTACACCCGCCTTCTGGGCGAGGCGCAGCGCGAGCTGGCGGCCGAGCAGGAAGCCCGCCAGCAGCAGTTCCAGCAGAATGGCCAGAACCGTGACGGCAATCGCGACCAGAACCGCGACGGCAACCGCGATGGCCGTGGCGACCAGAACCGCGACGGCAACGGCAACCGCGACAGCTACCGCGACCGGCGTGAGGGCGAGTTCCGGTCCGACCGGGGCGAGGGCCGCTTTGACCAGGGCCGCGGCGACTATGGCGCGCCGGAAGTGATCGAGATCGCCTCGGGTGCCGAGGTGATCGACCTGAGCGGCGACGACGATGCCGGTCTGGTGGAAACCCCGGAAACCCTGGCGCTCCCGCTGCGGCCCCCGTTGCAGACCGTGTGGCGGAACCGGTGGCGGAAGCGCCTGCCCAGCCCGCCCCGCAAAGCGCGACCGCGCCCCGCGTGGCGAGCGGGCGCCGAAGGCAGCTCCTGCCGAGGGCGCTGCCCCGGCCGAGGAAAAGGCCGACCGGGGCCCGCGCCGCCCGCGCGGCCCGCGCAAGCCCAAGGACGATCAGGCCAAGGGCGAGACGCCGATTGATCCCAAGCCGGAAGCGGCGGAGTAACCCGCAGCATCGGACAGGCGCGCTCCAGACGGGCAACCGAGACCCGCGGTCCCCCGATATCGGGGGATGCGGGTGCGGCGTCAGATCAGGATGTCTGACGCGGCAAGAGCCCGAAGGCCCATCAGGTCGATCCAGAAATCCGTCGCGCTGTCGCCATCCAGATCGACCCGCAGTTCGACAAGTCCCTGTCGCAGGTCATATCCGAACGAGGCCGTGCCGCCGCCGGTGAAGGCATCGGTGCCGACGAAGCGGCAAGAGGGTGCGACAAAGCCGGTCAGGTCGATCTCGTCGACGCCCCGCTGGAAATCCGCGATCTGGTCGGGCGCCTGTCCGCTGTCGCTGTCTGCGGCCGACAAGAACACGAACCGATCCCGTCCCGCGCCGCCCGCCATCTGGTCGGTCCCGTCGCCGCCGATGATCGTGTCGGCGCCAGCCCCGCCTTGAAGGTCGTCGTTGTCCGCGCCGCCATCCAGCAAGTCGCCGGCACCGCCGAACAGCTGGTCGTGAGAGCTCCCCGAAGTCAGCCGGTCGTTGCCGTCGCCGCCGCGCAGGGTATCCAGACCCTTTCCTGATTTGACCGTCTCGGCGAGGCTGCCGCCGTCGAACAGGTTGTCACCGTCGTCCATCTGCACCTGGCCGATGATCCGGCCGTTGCGGTTGTCCACGATGTCGTCGCCCCAGCCCAGCTTCACCGTGCCGATGATCTCTCCGGTGTTCACCAGATGGACAACGCTCGTGCTGCGGATGGCAAGCCCCCGCCCGCCGCCGCCTGCACCTCGATGATGCCGCTGTTCAGGATCTGGCTCGTCGGTTGGTCGCCGGTACCTTCCAGCGCGATCGCGACGCCTACGCCGGAGATCAGCCCGCTGTTGCGCAGCGACAGCTCGGTCATCGTGCAATTGATGGCAGACCTCGTGGTGGACACGATGTCGCCCAGATTGACGATGCTGCTGACCACGAAGGGGCCCGCCCCATGAGAGACCACGATCCCGGTGTTGTGGGACGTCATCAGCCCCCGGTTTACCAGGGAAAAGTCGGCCATGGCGTTGATTGCAGTGTACGACGAGCCGATCAGCCCGTCGTTGACCAGGGTTGCCCCTGCTCCTGTGACGGAAATGGCGTAACCTGCGGCAACAACCAGGGCACCGTCGGCGGCGATGGCCCCGATGTCGCCATCGGCCGAAAGGATCTGAATCGTCGTCACGGTATCCGAGATGACAAAGGACATGGAAAACCTCTCCCTCCTGGGTCGATGATGGCGGTCTTGGCGGTCACGCCGCGGCCAGTGCCCGCGCCAGGGCGCAGAAGGCTTCCAGCGGTACCGTTTCGGCCCTTGCCGTGGGGTCGATGCCGGTCGCGCGCAACACATCCTCGATGCCCGGATGCAGCCCCTTGAGGCTGGACCGCAGCATCTTGCGTCGCTGGTTGAAGGCGGCCGCCGTGACGCGCTGCAACACCGCCGGATCGGCGGGAAAGCGCGGTTCGGGCAGGGCGGCCAGATGCACCACGGCGGAATGGATCTTGGGCGGCGGGGTAAAGGCCTCGGGCGGCAGGGTCATGACGATGCGCGCGTCACAGCGCCACTGCGCCAGCAGGGCCAGCTTACCATAGGCGTCGTCACCCGGCTTGGCCACGATGCGCTCGGCCACTTCCTTCTGGAACATCAGCGTCAGGCTTTGCCAGAACGGCGGCCAGGCGGGCGGCGTCAGCCAGCGGATCAGGAGTTCCGTGCCCACGTTGTAGGGCAGGTTCGCCACCACCTTCACCGGCGCCGTCAGCCGCGCCGCCACATCCAGCGCCAGCGCATCGCCCTGCACCACCTCCAGCTTACNGGGATGGGCCGCGGCGATTTCCGCCAGCGGGGCCATGCAGCGCACGTCCTTTTCCACGGCCAGCACATGCCGCGCACCCTCGGCCAGAAGCCCGCGCGTCAGGCCGCCCGGCCCCGGCCCGACCTCCAGCACATCGGCCTGTGACAGGTCGCCCGCCAGGCGCGCGATCTTGGCGGTCAGGTTCAGGTCCAGAAGGAAGTTCTGGCCCAGCTGTTTCTTTGCCACCAGGTCATGCGCCCGGATCACCTCGCGCANGGNGGGCAGGCCATCAATCGTTCCCAGGGCAGGCCTCCCTGGCTTCTTCTTTGCCAAAATACTCCACGGGGGTGCGGGGGTGTGAAACCCCGCTGCCCGGCCCGATGCCATGCGCGCCGCAGCCATGTCCGCCGCCATGCGCAAGGCCGCCACCGTGCTGGACGGATCGGCCAGGCCGCGCCCCGCGATGTCGAAGGCGGTGCCGTGGTCGGGCGAGGTGCGCACGAAGGGCAGGCCGAGGGTGACATTCACCCCGCTTACGAAGTCGATGGTCTTGATCGGGATCAGCGCCTGGTCGTGATACATGCAGATCGCGGCGTCATAACCCGCCCGCGCCGCGGCGTGGAACATCGTATCCGCNNTTAGCAGGGGGCCACGGATTGCCAGGCCCTCGGCGCGCAGGCGGTCGCAGAGCGGGCCGATCCAGTCGAGTTCCTCGCGCCCCATGGCGCCGCCTTCGCCAAGATGGGGGTTCAGCCCGGCCAGGGCCAGCCGAGGCGCGGCCAGGCCGAAATCGCGGATCAGCGCGGCATGGGTGATGCGGATCACCGTCTCCAGCCCGGCGGGCGTCAGCGCCTTCGGCACCTCGGACAGCGCGATGTGGATGGTCGCGGGCACCACGCGCAGCTCGGGGCAGGCCAGCATCATCACGACCTCGGCGCCGCTTACCAGATGCGCCAGATACTCGGTGTGGCCGGGGAAGGCGAAACCGGCGCCATCCTTCAGCGCCTTCTTGTGGATGGGCAGGGTGCAGACCGCCGCGGCCTGACCGGCCTGCACCAGCGCCACGGCGCGGGCGATGACGTCGATCACGCCCTGCGCCTGCGCCGGATCGGGCTGGCCGGGGTGGCGCGGGCCGGNGAAGGCATGGGGCAGCACCGGCAGCACATCGGGCGCAACCGCCCCGGCACCGGCCGGGGCCTCGATGGCCTGCCAGCGCGTGCCGTGGGGCAGATGCGCGGGATCGCCGATCCAGAAGAAGGGAAGCGCGGCCCCCAGCACCGCCCGCGCCTTGGGCGCAATCTCGGGGCCGATTCCGGCGGGCTCGCCGCAGGTCAGGGCAATCGGCGCCTGCGCTGTCACGGTTCGCGGATCACGGCCATGGCCCGCAGCTCGCGCTGCCAGGTTTCGGCGGCGTTCTGCAGCTTGCGGTTCAACAGCATGGTGCGCATCTGGTCGAAATCGGGAACCTCTTCGCCGGGCACCGGAGCGCGCGCGCAGAGCATCAGGAACACCTGCCAGCTGCCGCGCGACAGGGTGGTGTCGGTATCGCCGGGGTCCATCTTCGCCAGCCGCGCCGCCACGTCGCGCGGCACCTGGCCTACCTTGGCCTTGGTGCGGATCAGACGGTCGGTAAGCAAGTCCCTGGCCACGGTGTAAAGGTCGTCGCAGCGATCAACCCGGTTGGCGACCGAGGCCAGCTCTGCCGCCAGTTCGGGCCCTTTCGGCACCAGGAACTCTGCCCAGTCCAGCTCGATGNNTCGCCGCTGGTGACGGTGGCGCNNCGTCCGACACGCCGCGCACATAGAACAGGACATAGGCATTCGGCACCGACAACACGTCGGAAATGCTGCCGGGACCCAGTGTCAGCACCGAACCGGCCAGCGGGCCGGGCAGGTTCGACAGCGGAATCCAGTCCAGCGCGCCACCCTGCGGGGCGGTCGCCGAGCGCGAGTATTTCTGCGCCGCGGCCTCGAATTCCTGCTGGTTGTGCAGGCTGGCGCGCAGTTCGGTCATGAAGGCCTCGGCATCGGCCTGACGCTCGGGGGCATAGGGCACCACGATCTCGTTCAAGAGAAGCCGCACCTCGCCCTTGCGGGTGGCGTCGTTCAGCGCGGATTCGACCTCGCGCGCGGGGACGAAAATCAGCCCGCGGTACTTTTCCTGCACGGCCAGGCGCCACAGGATGCCCGAGCGCACGAAATCGCGCAGCGTCTCGTACGACGCNNCGCCCTTGGCCAGTTCGGCCTGGAAAGCCTCGACCGAGAGGTTGGCGCGCTTGGCGAATTCCTCCANTGCGGCGGTGACCTGTTCATCGGGAGCCTCAATGCCCATCGCGGCGGCGGCCTGGGCATGCAGGCGGTCGTCGATCAGACCTTCGCGCGCGATTTGGGTCAGGTCGCCGGGTGTGCGCACCAGCGCCAGGAAGGCGGCGCGCTGCTCGATCTCGTAGCCGGTGATGACGCTGCCGTTCACATACAGCACGGGCGCAAAGGGATTGTCGGCGGCAGGACTGGCCGCGGGAAGAGCCAGCGTCAGCGCAAGCGCCGCGGCCATGCGCCAAAGGGTGGATCGGATCGCTGCTGCCATGCCTGTTGCCGTTCGCCTGTGCCTTGCCCAACCTATCGCCAGCAGGTCCGCGTCGGCCCTCGATCGCCCAGACCCAGCAGGTCNNCGACAGAAATGCCGAAATCCGTGGACGGATCGGCATTCGTGGAACTGGTGTAGCGGCGCGAAAGCGAAAGGTCCACCGCAACGCATTCGTTGCGGTATTCCAACCCGACCCCCGCGCGGATCGGCGCCGAGGCCTGCAGGTCATAGCGGCCCAGGACCGTGGCGTTCCATGCCGGCGTCACCTGATAGGACGCGTCAAGGAAGATCTCGTTCGAGGGGATGTCGCGGTCTTCATCCTCGTCGGCCACCGCCCAGAAATAGCTGGCCGCCAGCGAGCCCCAGTCGCCCGTCGCATCCAGCCGGCTTTCGGCCTTGGTGAAACTGGCGTCGTCGGCGATGACCGCCCGATTGGTGAAGGCCAGCCCCGGCCGCGCCACCTGGAACACCGCCAGCCAGTCCGACAGCGTGCCGGTCAGGCCCGAGGCCACCGAGAATTCCTCATCGGGTTCGGTGCGCAACACCCGGTAAGCGGTGGCGGCATAGGTCCAGCCGGACGGCGCGGCATGCGACCAGTTCACCCNCAGGTTCAGGTGCGGCCCGGTTTCCACCGCGTCCCAGCCGGGAAAACGGTCCAGCGACAGTAGGTTGGTCTCGTCGAATTCGACCAGGGTCGNATCCTCGTTGGGGATGCCGCTGTCATCCTGCGGCGCCAGCACCAGCTGCGCCAGGGGTTCCAGAACCTGCACGGCACCGCNGGCCGTGCTGCGGGTCAGCGGCCAGCGCAGCTGCATCGCGCCGACCGGGAACAGGCGCTGGTACTGGCCGGTATAATCGCCGTCCTGCGCGATGTTGTAGACATCGCCGGTGATCGAGGCCTGGGCCGTGGCCACCAGCCCGGCCGCGGTGATCCAGTCGCGGTGCCAGTTGAAGGCGACCGAGCCGCGCTGCGTGTCGCGCCCGTCGGCGATGCCGTCGGCATCGGTGTCGTTCGGCAGGGACGAGGCGCGTGCGGCACCATAGACCTGCACTTCAAGGTTGCCTTCCCCGAGGGACGGCATGGCAAAGCGCGAGGCCCAGGAGACATGGGTGATGGGCGTGGGCAGGGTGCTGTTGTCCTCGCTTTCGCGCAGCGACTGCCAGTAGACCGAATTGGCGTTCACGATCTCGTCGCGCTGCACGCGGGTCACGCCGATCATGCTGGGCAGACGGTCGGCGTCCGAGATGTCGTAATCCAGAAGATAGCCCGGATCGCTGACGCCGAGGATGTCGAAATCCAGCTGATAGCCGCGCGGCAGGCCGAAAGAGCCGATGACCTCGCCATAGCCGCGCATCTGGCCGGGCAGGATCTGGTCCTGGGTCAGCGCGCCTTCGACCGACAACTCGCCATCGGCCCAGACCTGGCGATAGCGCAGGCCCAGGGTCTTGCCATCCTCATTGGTGACGAAGGGCGTCAGCGTCAGGTCGCGGTCGGGGGCAAGGGCAATGAAATAGGGCAGCTTCAGCCCGTTGCCCAGCACCGATGAGGTGACGACACTGGGCACCAGAAAGCCGGTGGCGCGCTCTACCCCGACGGCGGGAATGCGCAGCCGCGGCAGCACGGCCACCGGCACGCCCACCACGCGCAGGCTTGCATCCTCGAAGTACAGCCTCTGGCGCAGATCGTCCTGCACCACCGACCCGGCCCGGATTTCCCACAGGGGCACCGTTTCGCCCGCGCAGATGCGGCAGCTGGAGGCCACGACGCGGGTCATCCGCGCAAAGCGGCCATCCACGCGCTGCAGCTCGTTCGCGGCGATCTGCAGCTGGTCGCCCATCACCAGCCGCGCCGAGCGCAGGATGCCTTCGCGCAGGTCGGCGGACAGTTCCGCCTCGTCTGCCGTGATCACATTGCCGCTGCCGTCGTCGATGCGGATCGGACCCTCGATGACCAGCCGGTCGGTGGTGCGGTCATAGACCAGCCGCGTCGCGGTCAGGCGGATGCCGCGGTAGAAGACCTCGACCGAGCCCTGCGCCACCAGGCGGCTGTCGGCCTGAATCGCCAGATCATCCGCCACCAGCGTTGCCAGCGCGTCCTGGTCCTGTTCCGCGGCGGTTGGCGCCGCCAGAAGCGCCAGCATCAGCGCCGCGGTCCTCAGCACGCCGCGCATCAGCCGTCCTCCAGATGCAGAAGCAGGCCAAGCGCCAGCATCGCGGNCAGCGGCGGCGCCCAGGCGGCCAGCGCCACCGGGATTTGTCCATTCTGGCCAAGCACCTGCGCGAAGTTCCGCAGGAAGAAGATCACCACGCCAGACAGCACCGCCAGAAGCACCATCTTGCCGGTCTGGCCAAAGCGCGCATGGCGCATGGTGAAGGCCGCGGCGATCAGCACCATGGCCGCGAACAGCAGCGGCTGCGCCAGTTCCATCTGGAACCAGACCCGGTACTGCCGCGCCGAAAAGCCCGCCTGTTCCAGTCCGGCGATGAAGGACCGCAGGTCCCAGAACGCGATGGCCGAGGGCGTGCCGAAGCTGTCACGAATGCCATCCGCCGTCAGGTCCGAGGCCAGCCGCGACCCGGTNNACAGCAGCTGGACCGTGGATTCCGGGTTCTCGGCCATCAGCGACCAGCGCCGCGCCCNCTCCATCTGCCAGGCGCCCGGCACCAGCAGCGCGCGTTCGGCCTGCAACCGCGCCTCGGGCCGACGGGCATCGTCGAAGGTCAGGAAGGTCACGTCGAACAGTTCGGTGCCGTCGCTGTTGGCGCGTCCGGCATGGATCACCGTCTGCCGTTCGCCGTCGCCCTGGCGCAGCCACAGCCCGCTTTCGCCGATGGACAGCACCCGCGCCTCGTCCCCGCTGAAATTCGCCCTCAGGTCGTCGTAGCGTTTCTGCGTGGCCGCGACGAGCGGGTTCAGCACCGCCACCGTCACTGCCCCGGCCAGCAGCGCCATCGCCACCGGCGCCATCAGGAAGCGCAGCGCCGACAGGCCTGCCGCCCGCATCACCACCAGTTCGCTGGACCGCGCCAGTCCGATGAACAGCGTGATCGCCGCCATCAGCACCAGCAGTGGCAGGATCTGGTACAGGCTGGTAAGCACGTTCAGCGCCGCCAGCGCCAGCGCGTCGGTCAGCCCGACGCTGGCCTTGCCGGTGCGGCGCAGCTGGTCCACGCCGTCGATCAGCACCATGACGACGAAGAACAGCGCCACCACGCGCACCAGCATGATCAGGAAGCGGCGGGCGATGTACAGGGCCAGGATCATGCCGCACCCGCCCCGGACTGGGCCTCGCCGCGCGGAATGCGCCGCGGCCGCTGCGACCACCAGATCAAGAGGCCCGAGGCCGCCAGCCCCAGCACCGGGGCGGCATAGGCCATGGGCCAGCGTCCCTGCGCCTCGGCGGCCCAGCCGGTGGACCAGGTGGCGACCAGTTGCACCACGATGCCCAGAAGGATCGCGCCCAGGATCTGCCGCCAGGGGCCGAAGCGGCTGAAACTGCCGACCAGCAGGCAGGAAAACCCCGCCAGTGCCGCCGCTGCCGCCAGGANAGGCTGCGCCAGCCGGTTGTGGCCTTCCAGCTGCAATTCGGCGGCGGTCATGCGTGTCTGTTCCTGCACCTCGGGTGCCGCGCGCAGAAGCACGGGCGTCGACAACTCGTCGGCATTGGCGCGGCGCTGCGCCGTGGCCGCCAGCATGCCGCCGATGTCGATGGTGAAATCGTCGAACCGCGTCACCGCCAGCCGCCCGGTCTGCCGGTCGTATTCCTGCGCCTGGCCATCCACCAGCAACAGCCGCGGCCCGTCCTCGCCGCGCGCCAGCACCGCCGAATGCGCCAGATAGAGCAGCGGCCGGTCGGGGTTGCGCGCATCTTCCAGCAGGAAATCCTGCAACTCGCCCTGCGGCGTGATCGCGCGGATATACAGCGTCACACCCCGCGCCGGATGCATGAACTCGCCGTCACGCAGAAAGCGCGCCGTCACGTTTTCGGCCATGTCGGCACTGCGCGCCCGCATTTCGGCGCGCGACAGGGGCACCAGCGCATTGGTCAGCACCAGCATCATCGCCGCCGCCACCAGCCCGAAGATCAGCACCGGCCGCGCCAGCCGCGCCGAGGAAAAGCCGGTGGCCTGCATCACCACGAACTCGCTGTCCTGCATCAACCGGTNTGCTTAGGCATAAAGCGCTGCGACAAAGGCCGAGATCGGCAGCACCAGCTTGATGACATTGGGCAGGGTAAGCGCCGAAAATTCCAGGAAGACCAGCGCCGACTGGCCGTCGCCCATCAACTGGTCGAACAGCCCGACCGCCCGGTTGACCCAGTAGATCGCCACCAGAACAAGCGAGAAGAAGCCGAACAGCGCCAGAAGCTGGGACAGCAGATATCGGTCGATCTCGACACCGTCCGCAGCCTCCTTTCGTCCGCGTTTCAGGTGCTGGACGCTATCCCAAAGCCGGGGCGGGTGAAACTCCCATCTGGTCATTGCTAAGTACGCGGCTAGCGTCCGGCGGAACCTTGCGCCTTGGTGCGATGGCCCGGCGCCGCAGGAGGACCACATGTCGCATCCCGTACAGATCCGCTTCCAGCCGCTGGAACTGGAAGCCCTGGCCAGCCTGCCCGGTAAGCTGGCCCTGTTGTCNGAGGCTGGCGCGGCGACTGCCGTCACGCGGCGGCTGGACCGGCTGACGAAGGGGGCGCTTGGCCGGGCCTTGGCCTCGGATGCCTTCGACAAGCTGAAGCCGGGCGAGTCGCTTGATCTGGCCTGGCCCGCGGGGCTGGCGGCCGAGGTGCTGCAACTGGTGCGCCTGTTGGCGCGCACCGACGTCGCCACGGCTCGCAAGGCCGGTGCCGCGGTGGGCCGCGCGCTGTCGCCCGCGGGCACCACGGTTCTGGTAAGCAACCACAAGCTGGCCGCCGACATCGCCTTTGGCCTGGCGCTGCGCGCCTATGATTTCGCGGTCTACAANGGGGGCGAGGCCAAGGCGCCCGGTCCCGTTTCGGTCATCTGCGCCGCGCCCGAGGCGGTGGCCGCCGCGGCCGCACCGATGGCGGCGCTGGCAGAGGGCGTGTTCTTCACCCGCGACCTGGTGAACGAACCGGCCAACGTGCTGACCACCGACGATTTCGCCGGGCGTCTGGCGGCGATGCAGGATCTGGGGCTGGAGGTCGAGATCCTGGAAGAGGCCGACCTGGCCAGGCTGGGCATGCGCGCGCTTCTGGGCGTGGGGCAGGGGTCGGAAAGCCCCTCGAAGGTCGTGGTCATGCAATGGAAGGGCGGCGCTGAGGGCGAGGCNCCGCTGGCGCTGGTCGGCAAGGGCGTCTGCTTCGATACCGGCGGCATCTCGATCAAGTAGGCGCTTGGCATGGAAGAGATGACGATGGACATGGGCGGCGCNGGCGTGGTGTCCGGCGTGATGCGGGCGTTGGCGCTGCGCAAGGCCAAGGCCAACGTGGTTGGCTTGGTCGGCCTCGTGGAAAACATGCCCGACGGGCGCGCGCAGCGTCCGGGCGACATCGTGCGGTCGATGAAGGGCGACACGATCGAGGTGATCAACACCGATGCCGAGGGACGGTTGGTGCTGGCCGATGTGCTGTGGTACGCGCAGGACCGCTTCAACCCCTCGGGCATGATCGACCTGGCCACCCTGACCGGCGCCATCATCGTGGCGCTTGGCGGCGAGAATGCCGGGGTGTTCTCGAGCGACGATGCGCTGTGCAACGCCTTCCTCAAGGCGGCCCGCGCCGAAGGCGAGGGCGCCTGGCGGATGCCGATGGGCGAGGGTTACGACGCCAAGCTGAAAAGCCGGCTGGCCGACATGGTCAATTCCTGCGGCCGCGATGGCGGGTCGATCACCGCCGCACAGTTCCTGCGCCGCTTCGTCAAGGACGAAACGCCGTGGATTCACCTGGATATCGCCGGGGTGACGCTGGCCAAGGCCGACACCGCGCTGGCGCCCAAGGGGGCGACCGGCTGGGGCGTTTTGGCGCTGGACCGCCTGATCCGCGACCAGTTCGAAAGCTGATGGGCGCGGCGCTGTTCTACCACCTGACGCGCTCGGGCGCCGACGAGCTGATCGGGGCACGCTTCTGCCGCGTGCCCTGTCGCTTGGCTGGCGCGTCATGCTGCGCGGCACCGATGCCAAGCGGCTGGACTGGTGGGATGAACGGCTGTGGCTGGTGCCGGAAGAGGGTTCCTGCCCCATGGCCGCGACAGCGACGCCCATGCCGCGCGCCAGCCGGTGCTGATCGGGCAAGGTCCGGCGGTGAACGGGGCGAAAGGCGTGATCCTGATTGACGGCGCCGAAACCGACGCTGCCGAAATCGCCACGATGGAACGGGTCTGGGTGGTCTTCGAAGGCGCCGACGCCGCGGCGGTCGAGGCGGCGCGCGGCCAGTGGCGCTGGCTGGCGGCCGAAGGCGCCGCGATGGAATACTGGTCCGACGAAAGCGGCCGCTGGCAGAAGAAGACCGAACGCCCCGCGACCTAACCGGCCCGTGGCAAGGCCAGATAGACCGAATCGCACCACTCGTCGCGCCACTGCATCGTCCGCTCCTCGCGGTGCGTCTCGACAAAGCCCAGCCTGGCCAGCAGCCCAAGCGAAGCCGCATTGCGCGNGTCGACCTCGGCCACCAGCCGATCCATGTCATGCGTGGCGAACAGATGCGCGATGACCGCCGTCATCGCCTCGGTCGCATAGCCCTTGCCCCAATGATCGGGGTGGATCAGATAGCCCACCTCGGGCAGCTTCCACGACCCGGCCTTGCCGATCACCCGGCCGTTCAGCGTGATCACGAAATCATCCGACGGATGCGCCGGATGCAGCATGCGCTGCAACCAGACGCGCGTTTCCTCCAGCGTCTCGTGTTCCGGCGTTGACCAGTAGCGCATCGCCTCGGGCGGCGNCATGGCGTCGTGCAGGTCGGCCAGATCGCTTTCCCGCGCCCGCCGCAACACCAGCCGCTTCGTCACCAGCTCGGTCACTGCGGCACCAGCCACTGATCCCCACCGCCGCCGCCCGCGCCAGGTCGGGGTCCAGCGACATCGGCACATATTCGCCCCGCCGCCACAACTCGCCCAGATCGTCATAGTGGCGGCTCAGCGGGTGGCCCGACTGCCCGGTGGATATGATAAAGACCGAGGAATCCGGGTCCGAGAAATCATAAACCCCGCGATACCCCGCGCCATGCACGTTCAGCCAGGGGTTCGGCCCGGTGCCCAGCACCCGCCCGACCTGCAAGGTGTCGTCGTCGCCGCTGGTGGACTGGCGGATGTTCACGAAATCGCGCAGCACCGGCACCTTGCCCAGGACCGGGTGATCCTGCGCAGCCTGGTGCGCATCGCCCCACCGCCAGCTTTCGATCGCCGGGCCATAGCTTTCGGTCAGCTGCAACAGCGCATCGTCCAGCGCCATGCGCGCGATGTCGGTGCAGGTCTCGACCGGAGCCGACTGGATCACGTCGCACCAGACCGCGGCGCCGCCGGTGTTGCGGAACACCCGTTCGATGAACACCGCCTGCAATCCGGTGAACCGGTCGGCCAGCGGCCCCAGCTCGTCGCGGATCAGCCGCTCCTGCAGGGCGCGCATCCAGGCGCGATAGATCAGCGGCTCGGGCAGATGCTCGTTCATCTCGCCGTTCCACTCGGCCAGCATCTGCAGCGCCTGCTGGCGCTGCCGTTCCGGCGNTCGTGGCGCCAGTTCGCCGGTGAACCACAGGTCCGCCCCGACCAGCGGCAACAGCGTGCGCGCCGTGGGCGAGACGGTGTCCAGCTGCGCCTCGATGAAGCTTTCCCGCGTATGCACCTCGCGCGCCTTCATCAGCGTCAGCCAGCGCTTGATGCGCTGCGTGTCGATCCAGTCGAAGGTCACATGCAGCGGGAAGGGCCGGTCGATCAGCTTGTTGTTGGTGTTGCCCAGGATGCCGGTCACCGGGTTGGTGAAGCGCGNGTTGTCCTCGTAAGGCAGCACGCCTTGCCAGCGGTTGGCGGCGATCCACCCCGGCTGCGGGATGCGGCCCTTCGACTGCGCCGCCGGGTCGCGCTTCGGCATGCGGCCCACCACCTGCAAGGCGACGCCCTGCTTGTCGGCCAGCATCAGGTTCTGCACCGGCGTCACGAAATCCTGCGCCGCCGCGATGGCCTCGGCGGTTGTCCCTGCGCGCATCACCCNCATCAGCGCCGACATCGACCGGTCGGAGGCATCGAAGGCCGTCCAGGCTAGCGCCGCGACATGNNGTAACGGCGTCACTCCGGCCAGGTTCAGCGACGATCCCGCCAGCACCGCGCCGTTGTCGGTCCAGCGCAGCGTCACCGTCACCGGCTCGGCATCCTTCACCGTGATGATGGACCGGCGAGTCACGAACTCCTTCCAGCCGTCCGGGGTCTGGTACTGTTCGGGATTCCGGGNGTTCAGCTTTTCGATAAAGATGTCCTGCACATCGGCGCCGGTGGTGGTCAGGCCCCAGCCCAGCCCGTCCGACCGGCCGACGATCACCGCCGGAATCCCGGNGACCGTGCCGCCGATCACATCGCCCGAGGCCAGGTGCAGCCGCGCCAGATACCAGATCGAGGGCGCGGTGAAATCCAGATGCGGGTCGTTGGCGAGCAGGCTGCCGCCCGCCGCCGACCGCGCTTGCGCCGCCGCCCAGGCGTTCGAGGCCCCGCCGAATCCCTGNNCTCGGGGAAAGGCGCCAGCAGCGAAGCCGGCGGCATCGGCGCGCCGCGTGGGCAGGGGCGCATCGGGGAAGAGGCTGGCATAATCGGGCAGCGCGGCCACCGCCGCGTCGGGGTCGTCGGGCAGGATGTCGGCCAGCCGCGCCTCGGGCAGCAGCATCGACACCTCGGCGCGCAGCACCTCGGCCTCGGCGGCATGGGATACCGAGACCGACATCAGCTTCAGCAGAGCCAGCGAATCCGCCANCTGCCAGGCCGCGATCTCGCTCGAGAACAGGAAGAACTCGGGCGCGCCGCGGCCACGGGCGCCGCTGTTCACCTGTTCGATCCAGGCGTTCACGCCGCTGGCATAGGCTTCCAGCGCCGCCTTGGTATAGTCGTCCTGCACCTCGAAGGATTGCAGCGCCTGGGTATAGAAGTCAAAGCGCCGCATCAGCTCGTCGGTCTTCAGCGTTGATGTACCGAAGATTTCCGACANGCTACCCTGCACCGTGCGCCGCATCACCGTCATCTGCCACAGCCGGTCCTGCGCATGGGCAAAGCCAAGCGCGAAATAGGTGTCATCGTCGGTGGCGCCAAAGATATGCGGTACGTCATCGTTGTTGCGCACGATCTCGACCGGGGCCGAAATGCCGCGCACGGAGAAGTCCTCGCTGTAATCGGGCAGCGAGCGCGAAAGGAAGTAATAGGTGATCGCCAGCGCCGCCACGCCCAGAACGGCAAGGCCGGTGAAAATCCGCAGCAGCCAGCGGAAAAGCGTCAGCATGGGCGATCCTTGACCTCGGGATTGGCATGGGTTCCTAGTCCAAGATCACAAGGGTGGCAATCACGGGGGCGATCACGATGGCGCGGGTGGCATTTCTGGGTCTGGGCGTGATGGGGTTTCCGATGGTTACNCATCTGGCGGCCAAGGGGCACCAGGTGACGGTCTACAACCGCAGCGCCGCCAAGGCGGCGGCCTGGGTGGCGCGGCATGGCGGAACGGCTGCGGCGACCCCGCGCGAAGCGGCGGCGGGGGCAGAGTTCGTGATGGCCTGCGTCGGCAATGACGATGACCTGCGGTCGGTTTGTCTTGGGCCGGATGGCGCCTTCGCTNNTAAGATGGACAAGGGCGCCGTCTTCGTGGACCACACCACGGTTTCGGCTCAGGTGACGCGCGAGCTTTCGGCCATAGCGACTTCGGAAGGCAAGGGTTTCGTCGATGCGCCGGTTTCGGGCGGCCAGGCGGGGGCCGAGAATGGCGTGCTGTCGATCATGTGTGGCGGGACCGAGGCCGACTATGCCGCGGCCGAGCCGGTGATGGCGGCTTACGCCCGCATCTGCCGGCGCTTGGGCGACAGCGGCGCGGGGCAGATCGCCAAGATGATGAACCAGATCTGCATCGCCGGGCTGGTGCAGGGTCTGGCCGAGGCGCTGCATTTCGGCCAGAAGGTAAGCATGGACGGCGCGGCGGTGGTCGAGGTGATTTCGCAAGGTGCCGTANNAAGCTGGCAGATGGTGAACCGCCACAAGACCATGCTTGAAGGCAAGTTCGATTTCGGCTTCGCCGTGGACTGGATGCGCAAGGACCTGGGCATCTGTCTGGCGACCGCCGACGAGATCGGCGCCAGCCTGCCGGTGACGGCGCTGGTGGACCAGTTCTACAAGGATGTGCAGCGCATGGGCGGCGGGCGGAACGACACATCCTCGCTGATCCGGCGATTGAACGAGATCGGGTAAAGAACGGATTTTCTGCGAAAATCCTGAAGAACGATCTTTCTGCGAAAGATCGGAGTCCGTCTTCAATCTTTCGCAGAGAGATTGCCTATTCGATCCTTCGCAGAAGGATCGTTTGCCCCTCAGAACAACACTTGCACCGGCCGGGAATCGCAGATCACCACGAACTGGTTTCCCGCCGCCAGCAGGTGAAACCCGCGCGCACGCACTTCGGCGAAGAACCGGTCGCGGCCGATCTCGCGGTCTACCCAGGCGACAGACCGGCGCACCACGCCGCCCTGTGCGGCACGGGCGGAAAAGATCAGGTCGATCCAGGAATCGGCGGGGATGTGCGGGCAATCTGGTCCATGCCACCAGCCTGCCGCATCAGGGTTAAGCCTTCGTTACCCGTGGCCCGCCCTCGGACAAACGTAAACGCCGGGTTAAACCCGGCGTCCAAGTCATTGATATTGCTGTGGCGAAAAAGCGTCCGAGCTCGGACGCCTCACCCCCGCGCCCGGCGCCCACCGCGGCGGCCCGAGGTCGCGGCGGAGGCCGCTGCCGAGGCTTCGGCAAAGGTCATGCCGCCCTCGACCGCTTCCAGCACCTTGGCAAAGCGGATCCACTCGCCGCCGTTTGCATCATGGTTCATCAGGAAATTGGCGGCGCGGATCGCCTCCATCTNCTGCTGGCGCACCGGGTTCATGATGGCACTGGTCATGCCCGCCCCGATCGCCATGGGCAGGAAGGCCCCGTTGCCATGCCGATGGGGCAGGCCAAACGAGATGTTCGAGGCGCCGCAGGTGGTGTTCANCCCCAGCTCGTCGCGGAGCCGCCGGACCAGCGCGAACACCTGCTGCCCGGCCGAAGCCATGGCCCCCACCGGCATCACCAGCGGGTCCACCACGATGTCATGCGCCGGGATACCGAAATCCGCCGCCCGCTCGACGATCTTCTTGGCCACCGCAAAGCGGACATCCGGGTCGGGCGAGATGCCAGTGTCGTCGTTCGAGATCGCCACCACCGGCACGTTGTACTTCTTCACCAGCGGCAGCACCCGTTCCAGCCGCTCTTCCTCGCCGGTGACCGAGTTCAACAGCGGCCGCCCCTCGCAAGCCGCGAGCCCGGCTTCCAGTGCCGNCGGCACCGACGAGTCGATGCAGAGCGGCACCTCGACCGTCTGCTGGACGATCTCGATCAGCGCCTTCATCAGCGGCGGCTCGACAAAGTTGTTGTCGGCATAACGCGCGTCTTCGGCCATCTTGTTGGTGAAGACCGCGCCCGAGTTCACGTCCAGCACCGTGGCCCCGCAGGCAACCTGTTCCAGCGCATCCTTGATGACGGTCTCGAAGTNTGCTTCCAGCTCGGCCGCCAGTTTCTTGCGGCCGGTCGGGTTGATGCGCTCGCCGATCACACAGAAGGGCTCGTCGAAACCGATGACGACGGTTTTCGTTTTGGATTCAAGGACGGTACGGGTCATGGTTCAACCTGTCTTTCAAGCGTTGGCGGGCTGGTAAGCACGGCCGCCGTGATCGGTCACCCACTGGGCATTGGTCTTGATGCCACCCAACGGGAAGAAATGCACCTGTTCGATGCCGAAGGCCGGGTTCGCGGCCTTGTGCGCGGCAAGACCGGCGAGGAACTCGCCCGGCTCGTAGGGCAACAGCAACTTGGTCACATCCAACGCCCGCTTTTGCAGCACGCGCAGGCTGGCGCCGACGCCGCAGGAGACGGCGAACTTGATCAGGGTCTGCAGCTTGGCGGGNNTTACCACGCCGATATGGACGGGCATGGTCACGCCTANAGCATCGGCCAGGCGCTTCACCCAGGCGATGACAGGATCGGCTTCAAAGCAGAACTGGGTGGCGATGGCCATCTTCGCATCGGTGCGGTTGGCGAAGTCCTGCTTCCAAGCCAGGGCCTTCATCACGATGGCATCGCCGCCATCCTTGTCGATGTCCTTGTTGCCTTCCGGGTGGCCGGCGACATGAAGACGTTCAAAGCCGTCGAAGGCGCCGGTTTCGATCATCTGCATGGACGAGTCGAAATCGCCCGCCGGGGTATTCACGCCGCCGCCCAGAAGCAGCGCCTGCTTCACGTCGGCCTCGCCCTGGTAGCGGGCAATCCAGTCCATCAGAACAGCCTTCGACGGGATGATGCGGGCCGGGAAATGCGGCATGACCGGGAAACCCTGGGCATTCAGCCGCTTCGCCGTTGCCACCATGTCCTCGATCGGCGTGCCCTCGATATGGGCGATGTAGACGCGCGTGCCCTTGGGCAGCAGGGCGCGGAAGTCCTCGACCTTTTCGGCGGTGCGCGGCATCACCTCGATGGAATAGCCGGTCAGGAAGGCTTCCAGCGCGGCGGATCGGCCTGGGGNCGCAGTCGGGGCCTCGCGGCGGAAATTGAACAGTGCCATCTTTCGTCCTCTCTCAGGCCCTGCCGCCTGCCTCGATCAGCGCCTTCAGCCGCGCCGTGTCGTATTCCGCTTCCAGCCTGGCCGCCTCGGCGGCAGCCACGTCGTCCGGCTCGCCCGCGACCTCATAGGGTCGGCCTTGCGCCATTCGGCAAGGTAGGAGTCGGTGTCGCGCGCGCCGGTCTTCATGGCGGCGCGGTCGATGGCCTGTTCGAAGCGCTCGCTCAGCTGCTTCTTGGAACCGCGGCGGCCCTTGCCCACGATGACCTGGGCCGGGATGTCGCGCCAGTAGACGATGGTCACTTCGGGCATGGGCTCTCCGCGGGGTGGTGTTGGGGGCGGTTGTAGCGGTCTTTCCGCGACAGGCGAAGTCGGATTTCGACATGGCGTCACGGCGAAACGACGCCCCTGTCTGCGGGGCAGGATGACGCCGCGAAGGGCGGGTGCCAAGCAACTTGCGGCAGTGACGGTTTGCGACTAATCTGGGGGCAACCAGAGTTGGAGGGCGATCCATGGCGCCCGTGCGTCCCCTGGGGGACGCGACAGCCGAGCCGGTCGAGGCGCCTGACGGCGTTTCCCGGGCGGTCGAACCGTCATCCCCCATGTCNCCTGCGGCAGGGCAGCTTTATGCCGCGCTTGATCTCGGCACGAACAGTTGCCGGATGCTGATTGCCCAACCGCGGGGCAGTCAGTTTCTGGTCGTGGACAGTTTCTCGAAGACGGTTCAACTGGGCGCCGGGCTGGAAGCCTCGGGCCGGTTGAGCCGGGCCTCGATGGGGCGCACGGTGCAGGCGCTGCGCATTTGCCAGAAGAAGATCGAAAAGCACAACGTGCGGCGCATGCGGCTGGTGGCGACCGAGGCCTGCCGCCGCGCCCGCAATGCCCGCGACTTCATCCGCCAGGTGCGGCGCGAGACCGGGTTGCAGCTGGAAATCATCGCCCCCGAGGAAGAGGCGCGGCTGGCGGTGATTTCCTGCGCGCCGCTGGTCAGCCCGAAGACTGAACAGTTGCTGGTGGTGGACATCGGCGGCGGCTCGACGGAACTGGTGTGGATCGACCTGTCCGGCGTGGACCCGGAGGATCGGCCGCGGTCGATCATGCAATTGCACCGCGGCTTTCATGAACAGGGTGAAAAGCTCGCCCGGGTGGTGGACTGGATTTCGGTGCCGCTTGGCGTGGCGACGCTGAAGGACCAGTTCGTGGATGTCGAGGACGACGCAGCGCGGTTCGCGCTGATGAGCTGGTATTTCGAGGAGCAACTGGCGAACTTTTCGCCCTACAATGCCCAGCATCCGCGCGAGGGGTTCCAGATCGTCGGCACTTCGGGCACCGTTACCACGGTTGCCGCCAGCTTCCTGGGGCTGCGCCGCTATGACCGGACCAAGGTGGACGGGCTGGTCATGACCTCGGACCAGATCGACACGGTGATCCGGGATTACCTGTCGCTTGGCCCCGAAGGCCGCCGCACCGATCCGCGCATCGGGCGGGACCGGCACGCGCTGATCATGTCGGGCGCGGCGATCCTGCAGGCGATGATGCGCATCTGGCCGACCGACCGCTTGTCGGTGGCCGACCGCGGCCTGCGCGAGGGGCTGCTTTATGCTCAGATGAGCGCCGATGGCGTTCTGGAAGACGGACCATACGCATGACGACGAGCAAGGAAAAAGGCACCTCGGGGCGCGGCCAGCGCGAGTTGCGGGTGCGGGTGAAGACGGCGAAGGGGCGCAAGCTGTCCTCGACCCTGTGGCTGGAGCGGCAGCTGAACGACCCTTATGTCCAGCGCGCCAAGCGCGAGGGATACCGGGGCAGGGCGGCCTACAAGATTCTGGAACTGGACGACAAGTATGGCTTCCTGAAGCCCGGCGCCCGCGTTGTGGACCTGGGCTGCGCGCCGGGTGGCTGGTGCCAGGTGGCGGTGGCGCGGGTGAATGCGCTTGGCGACAACCCGAAAAAGCCGGTGGGCCGGGTTCTGGGCGTGGACCTGCAAGAGGTGGAACCGATTGCCGGGGCCGAGATTCACCAGCTGGATTTCCTGTCGGACGATGCCGATGCCAAGGTGAAGACCTGGCTGGGCGGGCGGGCCGATGTGGTGATGTCGGACATGGCCGCCGCCGCCTCGGGTCACAAGGGCACCGACCATCTGCGCATCATCGCCCTGGTCGAGGCGGCGCTGGCCTTTGCCTTTGACGTGCTGGAAGACGAGGGCACCTTTGTTGCCAAGGTGCTGGCNGGGGGCGCGGAAAACGAGATGCAGGCGATGCTGAAGCGAAACTTCCGCAAGGTGGCCAACGTGAAGCCGTAAGCGAGTCGGTCCGACAGTTCCGAGAAATTCGTGGTGGCGATGGGGTTCCGCGGGCGTCAGGCGGAGCAAGACGGGGACGACGCAGCGGAGGATTGATCACGAGGCCGGAAACAAAACGGGGCGCCGATGGCGCCCTTGCGTGTCGTTCCGATGGTCTCAGCCGCCCCAGTGACGGACCGGGCCGCAATCCATGTGGACAAAGTTCGACCGCGAGTAGCGGCCGACGCCGCCGGACGAGCAGGCCTCGGCCGCGCGGGCCATCTGGCCGACCGAGCGCGATTTCAGCCGCAGGTCGGCGGCCTGGCCCTTCATGTGCAGCGAGTTCTTGGCGACCCCGCGCGAGCTTTCGCGCAGCATGGCGTTGGTGGCCGGGCTGCGATAACCCGACAGCAGCATGTAGGGTTCGTTCACATCCATGATGCGGTGCGACGCGGCCATGATGTCGGCGGTGCGGCCGTCCATCACCTTCACGTCATTGGTCCGCCAGTCGCGCATGAAGTGATTGATTTCCTTCATCACTTCCTTGATGTACTCACCATCGACCCAGTAGATCGTGTCGATGCTTTCGCCGGTGCGGCCCGAGTACATGCGGATGCGGCGCACGTCGCCCGCGCCGCGCATCAGGCCGAAGGCATTGGAATAGGTCGGTGCGGCAACAACCATCGTGGCCGCGAAGATGCCAAGCACACCCCGCCGCGTGATTCCCTTCGCCTCAGTTTTCAGCATTCTGCGCCTGTCCCGTAGATGGTCTTCGACCGCCTTGGTAAAGCGGTTCGAGTGTCACTTCCCCAAGTGCGCCCTTTGTATGGCATGGAACGCGGGATCGAAGAAGGGACGTTTCGCCGGTTTCACCAGTCTGTCGCCGGATCGGCAAATTCTTGCTGAACGCGCGGGCTGGGGGCGGTCAGTTTTGGCCGATGTTTTCGTTGCCGATTTGCGACAAATTGGCTGCAACGCGCGGGGGCGGCAGTGGACAGTCGGGAGAATTTGTTAAATCCTGTAGAAAGCTCAGGTTTTCCAGCAAAGAGGTTTCCATGGCGCCCCGTCCGGTCCGACCTGCGCGGCGAAGCCTGATCGCCGCGGCAGTGCTTTCCATGGTGCTTTCGGCCCCGGCGGTGTTGGCGCAACAGATGCCGTCGCCCTTTGTGCAGTCCGTCGCCGTGGCGGCGGCAGGCGANCGGGCCGTGGCGGTCTTCTATGCGGCGCGCGATTACCGGACGCTGTGGACCGGCCCCGAAGACGCGGACCGGCGGGCGCTGGTGCTGGCGGCCTTTGCCACCGCGGGCGACCATGGGCTGCCAACAAGCCGCTACGATGCCGCCGCGCTGGCCGCGCGCTTTGCCTCGGCGCAGACCGAGGGCGACCGCGGCCGGCTGGAAGTCGGCGTGACGCGGGCCTGGCTGGCCTTTGCGCATGACCTGCAGGCCGGGGCCCTGGTTCCCAAGAAGGTGGACGGCGGCATCCTGCGCGAGGTGCCGGTGGTTGATCCGGCGGCAAGCCTGGCGGCGCTGGAAGCGCCCGATCTGGCGGCCTTCATCCGCAGCCTGCCGCCCGAAGCGCCGGAATATGCGCGGCTGATGACCGAACGCTTTGACCTTCAGGCCGCCGTCGCGGGCGCNGGGCTGGGGCCGGTTGTGGTGTCGGGCGGGCTGGGGCAGGGCGATGGCGGCAGCGCCGTGGTGGCCCTGCGTGACCGGCTGGCGGCAATGGGCTATCTGGGCCGGACATCGACGGCCGTCTATGACCGCGACATCGCCTCGGCGGTGTCGCAGTTCCAGGTGGATCACGGGCTNGAAGCCACCGGCAAGGCCGACGAGGCGACCCTGGCCGAAATCAACATCAGCCCGGAACAGCGCCTTCAGGCCGTCACCGTGGCGATGGAACGCCTGCGCTGGATGGGCGATGCGCCGCGGGGCGACCGGTACATCTGGGTGAACCAGCCCGATTTCACCGCCCGCATCGTGGATCACGGCAAGATCACCTTCCAGACCCGCGCGGTGATCGGCAAGAACTCTCCCGACCAGCGCAGCCCCGAGTTTTCGGACGAGATGGAATACATGGTGGTGAACCCGTCCTGNGGGGTGCCGCGCTCCATCACCGTCAAGGAATACCTGCCGCTGTTGCAGCGCAACCCGAGCGCGGTCGGGCATCTGCAGGTGGTGGACAGCCGCGGCCGTGTGGTGCCGCGCGGCAGCGTGAACTTTGCCGCCTATTCCGCCCGCAGCTTCCCCTTTGGCCTGCGCCAGCCGCCTTCGGACGGCAATGCGCTTGGCAAGGTGAAGTTCATGTTCCCGAACCCCTACAACATCTACCTGCACGACACGCCGTCGAAATCGCTGTTCGAAAAGCAGGTTCGCGCTTTCAGCCACGGTTGCATCCGTCTGGGCGAGCCCTTCGACTTTGCCTATACGCTCTTGGCGCGGCAGACCGACGACCCGCAGGGCATGTTCGAGGAGAACCTGAACACCGGCCGGGAAAGCGTTGTGAACTTTGATGAAAAGATCNNGGTCCATCTGGTCTACTTCACGGCCTGGCCCACGCCGAAAGGGCGCATGACCTATCGCGCCGATGTGTATGGCCGTGACCAGCGGATCTGGGAGGCGCTGCAAGCGGCNGGGCTGGAACCGGACGGCGTGGCAGGCTAAATCCGGTGCGGCTGCCAAGCGGGCGGCGGCGGCAGGAGACAGCGGGATGACCGAAGGGCACAGCATCGGCGAAATCGCCGCGGCGCTTGGCACGGTGGCCGAGGAAACCTGGACCTGCGGGTTGTGCGCGCCTCGGAACCGGCTTCGGCCGGGCCGGACGATCTGGCGCTGGCGATGGACCCGAAATACGCGAGCGGGATTTCCGACGGTGCCGCGCGGGCGGCGCTGGTCTGGCCCGGTGCCGACTGGCGCGCCATGGGGTTGCAGGCGGCGATCTTTGCCCCGCGCGGGCGGCTGGCCATGGTAAGCCTGTCGCGCATGATGGACGAGGTCAGGCATCGCCCCTGGCATTCACGCGATGACGGTCATTGACCCGACCGCGCGCATCGGCGCGGGCGCGGCCATCAGGCCCTTCGTGGCGATCGGCGCCGGGGCCGAGATCGGGCCGGGGGCACGGATCGGGGCGCATGTTTCGGTTGGGCCGGGGGCGCGCATCGGGGCAGAGGCGCTGATCCTGGACGGGGTGCGCATCGGCGCGCGGGTGCAGATCGGCGACCGGTTCATCTGCCAGCCGGGCGCTGTGATCGGCTCGGACGGGTTCTCGTTTGTCACGCCCGAGAAATCGGCGGTGGAACAGATCCGGTCCACCCTGAAGGAAGACCACGACACAGCCCAGCAATCCTGGGTCCGCATCCATTCGCTTGGCGCCGTCACCATCGGCGACGATGTCGAGATCGGCGCCAATGTCTGCATCGACCGCGGCACCATCCGCGATACCGAGATCGGATCGGGCACCAAGCTGGATAACCTGGTCCACATCGGCCACAACGTCCGGGTCGGCCGCGATTGCCTGCTGTGCGGGCAGGTGGGCATGCCGGGTCGGCCCGCATCGGCAACCGCGTTGTGCTGGCCGGGCAATGTGGGGTGAACGACAACATCTTCGTCGGCGACGATGTGCTGGCGGGCGGGGCCACGAAGATATTCACCAACGCACCGGCAGGGCGGGTGCTTCTGGGCTATCCGGCCGTGCGGATGGAAACCCATATCGAGATTCAGAAGGCGCTGCGCCGGTTGCCGCGGACGGCGGCCCGGTTGGCCGAACTGGAGAAGGTGGTTTCCAAACGGGCGGACGAACCGTAGAACGGCGCAGGGAATGAGGAGTACAATGGCAGAAGCGTCAGGGACAGGGTGATCCAGATCATCGCGCATCAGGCCGTGCTGGACGTGGCCGATGTGACGCCGGATGCAACGCTGGAGGACCTTGGCATCGACAGCCTGGGGCTGGTCGAGGCGATCTTTGCCATCGAGGAAAGCTTTGACATCACGGTGCCCTTCAACGCCAACGATCCGCAGAATGGCGCTTTCGACATCTCGTCGGTGGGTGCGGTGATAGCCGCGGTCGAGACCCTGGTGGCGACGAAGGCGGCATGAGGCGCGTCGTCGTCACCGGCGCCGGTACCGTCAACCCCTTGGCATCGGACGTGCCCGGCACCTACCAGGCCTTCCGCGANGGGCGCTGTGCCATCGGTCCGCTGGACTTGCGCGATGCCGAGCGCCTGGCGGTGCGGATCGGCGCACAGGTGCGCGACTGGCAGCCCGAAGCGCATTTCGACCGGACCCGCCTGTCCGCGATGGACCACTTTGCGCAGTTTGCCGTGGTGGCGGCGCGGCAGGCGGTGGCGCAAGCGGGGCTGGCGTTCGGGGGCGACCTGGGCGCCCGCGCCGGGGTGGTGCTGGGAACGGCGGCGNNGGGCATGACGACCTCGGACGACAGCTATCGCGCGGTTTATGAAGAGGGCAAGAACCGCGTCCATCCGCTGGTGGTGCCACGGCTGATGCACAATGCCGCGGCAGCGCATGTGTCGATGGAATTCGGGCTGGCGGGGCCNAGGCTTTCGGTTTCCTCTGCCTGTGCCAGTTCCAACCACGCGATGGCGCTGGCCTTCCAGATGGTGCGATCCGGCGCCGCGCCGGTGATGCTGGCCGGTGGCAGCGAGGCGATGCTGTGCTTTGGCGGCATCAAGGCCTGGGAGGGACTGCGCGTGATGTCCTCGGACGGCTGTCGGCCATTTTCGAAGACGCGTTCGGGAATGGTGCAGGGCGAGGGCGCGGCGGTCTTCGTCTTCGAGGACCGGGAACATGCGGTGGCGCGTGGCGCGCCGATTCTGGCCGAACTGGCGGGGGTTGGCATGACCATGGACGCCGCCGATCTGGTGTCACCCTCGCAGGATGGCGCGGCGCGGGCGATGCGCGCGGCGCTGCAGGATGCCGGGCTGGCGCCCGAGGAGATCGGCTATATCAACGCGCATGGCACCGGCACGGCGGCGAACGACCGGACCGAAGCCGCGGCGATTGCGCAGGTGTTCGGCGAACATGCGGCGCGGCTGCCGGTGTCGTCGACCAAGTCCATGCACGGCCACCTGATCGGCGCGACCGGGGCGGTGGAACTGCTGGCCTGCCTGATGGCCCTGGGCGATGGCCTGATCGCACCGACGGTCGGTTTCAGGAGCCGNGACCCGGATTGCCCGCTGGATGTGGTGCCGAACGTCGTGCGCAAGGCCGAGGTCGCGGCTTGCCTGACGAACGCCTTTGCCTTCGGCGGCATGAATGCCGTGCTGGCATTGCGCCGGGGCTGAGGCCGGGCGGCCATGGCCGCCCGGAGCCCAAGATCAGTTGCAGGCGGGTGTACGAGCCGAAGGACGGTGCTGCCGGCGCCTGCGCCGCCGGTGCCGGGGCGGCGGACTGGGCCGCGGCCTGCGCCGCCTGGTTGGCCGTCGTCACCGCTTCGAACCCGGCGGTGAAGCCCTTCAGCGAGATGTCCAGCGCCACAACCTGATCGGGCGCGACCACGGGCGCGATCGTGACGGTGGCCTTGTTGCCCTTCTTCATCGCGGCAATCTCGTCGGCAGTGAAGCCGACGCGGCTGATGCAGCCGATGGGCGAGCAGAAGCTGAACGGATAGCGCTTGGCCTCGGCCGTGTCGATGGCCAGGCTCAGCTGCGCGGTCAGCAGGGTTTCCAGCGGCGTCACGATGGTGGCGCCAGGCGGCGCTTCACCGCCGGGGAGCGGGAACAGCGAGGCCTCGGCCACGGCATTGCCGCTTGAATCCTTCAGCAGTTGATACAGCTGGCAGGGATCGGCGCCGGTGGGGGTCTTGATGCAGCGTTGTTCCCAGGCGTCGAACGCTGCGACGACATAGGTATCGCCCACCTTCGGCTCGCCGCCGCTCGTCGGGGTGCCAAGCGACAGCCCGGCCGCGTTTGCGGCGTCACCCGCCACAGGCGNCCGCCGCTGTTGCGCCGGGGCCGCCGTTTCCTGGGCGAAGGCCGGGACAAGGGCGAAAAGCCCCGCCGCGGCGACAAGCGCGAAAGCCGTGGATTTGGTGGTCATGTCGATCTCGTGCGTTGATCCTTGAAGTTGCGTCGCGCTTAGCACGGGCCGCAGGGAAGTCAGGGATTTCGCGCGAAGTTGATCCACCGCTGGCGGTGGCACGACATGGAAAAGGGCCGGAAGACCGGCCCTTTTCCGAGGTATTTGTTTGCTCCCTGTCGGACTGGCCGACTTCATGGCCGGGACGCTACGGCGGTTTGCGAGAGGCGTCAACAGGATTCAGGCGACCCTATACGAAGGAAATTCGGTAAAAAAGCCGCGCCTTTTCAAGGGCGCGGCCAGGTCGACAGGGAGGAAGTCACACCAGGCGGACAGCACACACGCGCCCGGCAAGGTTCACTCTGGCACGCGAGGGTTAACGTAGTATTGTGACGCCGGTCGCCTCGTCGCAAGCGGCAGGCAGTCTGGCAGCGAGGGCGGAATGGACGGGCAGGACAGCATCTTCGTGGGTGGCGGTGGCGAAGGCTATGCCAGTCCGCAATCTCTTGTGCTGCGCTTTGGCAATCGTCACGGGCTGATCGCGGGCGCCACCGGCACCGGCAAGACGGTCACACTGCAAGTCCTGGCCGAGGGCTTTTCGGCGGCTGGCGTGCCAGTGTTCCTGGCCGATGTGAAGGGCGATCTGGTAAGCCTTGCCGCTGCCGGTTCGGCCGAAGCCAAGACCCATGAAGGCTTTGCCCGCCGGGCGGCGCAGATCGGCCTTGACCTGGCCTATCGCGCCTTTCCNGTGACCTTCTGGGATGTCTTCGGTGAAAAGGGCCATCCCGTCCGGGCGACGGTGGCCGAGATGGGGCCNCTGCTGCTGTCGCGGCTACTGGATCTGTCCGAGGCGCAGGAAGGCGTGCTGAACGTGGCGTTCCGCCTAGCCGACGACGAGGGTCTGGCGCTGCTGGACCTGAAGGATATTCAGGCGCTGCTGACCTTCCTGGGCACGCATGCCGCCGAGATTTCGGCGCGCTACGGTCTGGTTTCTGCCAGTTCGGTCGGGGCCATCCAGCGCCTTCTGGTTCTGGAAAACGANGGGGCCGCCGCGCTGTTCGGTGAGGCGCTGCAGCTGTCCGACCTGATGCTGACGGATGCCAGCGGGGCAGGGCGGGTGAACATTCTGGCGGCCGACAGGCTGATGCAGTCGCCGCGGCTGTACGCGACCTTCCTGTTGTGGCTGTTGTCGGAACTGTTCGAAACCCTGCCCGAGGTTGGCGATCCCGACAGGCCGAAGCTCGTGTTCTTCTTCGACGAGGCGCATCTTCTGTTCAACGATGCGCCGAAGGCCCTGGTCGCCAAGGTGGAACAGGTGGCGCGGCTGATCCGGTCCAANGGGGTGGGTGTCTATTTCATCAGCCAGAACCCGGCCGACATTCCCGATGCGATCCTGGGCCAGCTTGGCAACCGCGTCCAGCATGCGCTGCGCGCCTTCACCGCGAAGGACCAGAAGGATCTGGCCAAGGCGGCCGAGACCTATCGGCCCAACCCGCGATTCAAGATCGACGAGGCGATCCGCGACGTTGGCACCGGCGAGGCGGTGACCTCGTTCCTGGAGGCGAAGGGCGCGCCCGGCGTCGCCGAGCGGACCCTGGTGCGCCCGCCGTCCTCGCGGCTTGGCCCGATCGACGAGGCAGCGCGGCGCGAGGTGATGGCGGGTTCGCCCCTGCGGGGCAAGTACGACAGCCCGGTGGATCGTGACAGCGCCTGGGAGATGCTGAAAGCGCGCGAGGCCAAGGCGGCCGAGGACGCAGCGCGGGAAGCCGGGACGGCCCGCGCCGAGGAGGAACGCGACTACCGCAACGCCCGCCGCTATGATGGTGGCGTGAAGCCACCGCGACGCACCGGGTCCAGCCGCAGCGATTCGGTTGGTGAGGCCTTCGCCAAGTCCTTCGCGCGCCAACTGGGGACGAAGACGGGGCAGGCGGTGGTGCGCGGCATCCTCGGGTCGCTTTTCCGGTCCAAGTAGAGTGACGGAATCGGCCCGCATCGCTTTTTCGCCCGATTGATGCCACGTCCGCACGCGATACAGGCCCGATGTCTTTCACAAGGAACGCAGGCACATGGCCCTGACGGCTGCCGAGCAATACCTGATGGAGCTGATCAATCGCGCCCGGCTTGACCCCGTGGGCGAGGCGCGGCGCCATGGGGTGGACCTGAACGCGGGCCTTGCTGCTGGCTCGATCACCGCAGCCTCGAAGCAGGTGCTGGCGCCCAACGCGCTGCTGGAAACTGCGGCGACCAAGCATGCGCTGTGGATGATCGACACCGATACCATCAGCCACACCGGCGTGGACGGCAGCACGCCCTACCAGCGCGCAGTGGCCGCCGGTTACAAGCCCGGCCTGGTGGGCGAGAACATCGCCTGGCGTGGCACGACCGGGACGATGAACCTGGCAAGCTATATCGACACCCAGCACAAGGACCTGTTCCTGTCTGCTTACCATCGCGCCAACATGCTGTCCGACAAGTTCCGCGAGATCGGCGTGGCACAGGAAGGCGGGACCCTTCGGTACAACGGCGTTGACTACCGGTCCTCGATGATCACCGAGGTGTTCGGATCCTCTGGCACGGCGAAGTTCGTCACCGGTGTCGCCTATACCGATGCCGACAAGAACGGGTTCTACTCGATGGGCGANGGGGTCGGCGGGGTGTCGTTCGCGTCTGCCGGAACCTCCACCCTGACCGCCAGCGCGGGCGGCTATGCGCTGACCGTGGATGCCGTGAACGCGACCAAGGCGCTGGACGTGACGGGCGTCNNGCCCCGGATGGCCTTTTCGGTCAAGCTGGACATGACGGTAAGCAATGTGAAGCTTGATATCGTCAACGGCACCCAGGCGCTGACCTCCGGCTCGATCACGCTGGTTTCGGGGCTGAACAATGTCACGCTGTTGGGGCTGAACGCGCTGAATGCCACCGGGAACGATGTTGGCAATACCGTCACGGGCAATTCCGGCGCCAACATCATCTATGGCTACGGCGGCAACGACGTGCTTTCCGGCGCGGTAAGCAACGACAGCCTGTTCAGCGGGATTGGCGACGACTTTGCCTATGGCGGCGACGGCAACGACCTGCTTCACGGCGGATTGGGCCGGGATGTCCTGACCGGCGGCAATGGTGCGGATGCGTTCATCTTCACGGACGGCGCGGCCTATGATGCGATTGCGGATTTCACCGTCGGCAGTGACCGGCTGCGCATCGACGATGCGAACTGGAAAGGTGCCATGACGGCGGCGGCCGTCGTCAGCACGTTTGCCCGCGTCGTGGTGGGGGCNGTTCTGTTCGACTTTGGCGGCGGCGACCAGCTGATGCTGTCGGGGCTGACCACGACCACCGGTCTTGCGGCCGCCATCGACATCATCTGACGTCTAGATCGGACGCAGCTTCAGCTTCGTGATGCGGTTCTCGCGGCGTTCCACGACTTCGAAGCGGAAGCCGTGAAAGCTGAAAGCCTGGCCGGGCAGGGGGATCACCTGCGCCTCGTGGATGACCAGGTTGGCGATGGTGTTGGCCTCGTCGTCGGGCAGCGCCCATTCCATCGCCCGGTTCAGGTCGCGGATGGTGGCCGAGCCTTCCACCAGCCAGCTGCCATCCGGTTCCGGTTTCATGCTGCGCACGCTTTCGTGCAGGTCGTATTCGTCGCGGATTTCGCCGACGATCTCTTCCAGGATGTCTTCCAGCGTGATCAGGCCCTGCAGCGCGCCGTATTCGTCCACCACCAGCGCGAAGTGGGTGCGCCTCTTCAGGAACTCGCGCATCTGTTCGTCCAGCGAGGTGGTGTCGGGGATGAAATAGGGCTTCATCGCCACCTTCAGGATGTCCAGCCCGGCGATCGAGGCCACCGATCNCCTCGGCCCCCGGACCAGCTTGTCCACCTCGCGCAGCAGGTCCTTGGCATGGATCACGCCCAGGATGTTGTCGTCGCTGTCGCGGAACACCGGCAGGCGGGTGTAGGGTGAGTTCAGCACCTGGTCCAGGATCTTGTCGGGCGGCTGGTCGGCATCGACCATCTCGACCTGGCGGCGGTGGCGCATGATCTCGTCCACGGTGCGCTCGCTCAGGTCCAGCGCGCCAAGCAGCCGGTCGCGGCCTTCCTTTTCGAACGCGCCCTCGCTGTGGCCAAGCGCGATGGCGCCGACGATTTCCTCGCGCAGGGCCAGCATGCGGCCCTCCGGGTTCTCGCGCACGCCGAACAGCCGCATGAGGCCGCGTACCAGCAGGCGCACCATCGAGACCACGGGCGAAAACACCGCGATCAGCACGCGCACGAAAGGCGCCACGCGGACGGCGAAGGCTTCGGGGAAGGTGATGGCGATGGTCTTGGGCAGCACCTCGCCGAAGATCAGCACCAGCAGCGTCATCACCAATGTGGCCAGCGCCACCCCGGATTGGCCAAAGGCGCGCATGAACAGCCCCGTCGCCAGCGAGGCCGACAGGATGTTGACGACATTGTTGCCCAGAAGCAGCGCGCCGATCATGCGTTCGCTGTCGTCGGTGACCTTCATGGCCACCGCCGCGCCGCGCGATCCACGGTCTGCCTGCGCCTTCAGCTTTGACCGGGTCGCGGCGGTCAGCGCGGTTTCCGAGCCCGAGAAGAAGGCCGACAGGCACAGAAGCCCGAGGATCGCGACGGCGGTGATCCAGAAGGCGGCATCAAGGGCATCAAGGTTCATTCGCGGTCCGGTCCGGCTTTGCGGGCAAGGGGATGATGATNCAGGACAAGCGATTTCAGATGCTCGTCAAGCACATGGGTGTAGATTTCGGTGGTCGCCACGTCGGCATGGCCAAGCAGCGTCTGGATGGTGCGCAGATCGGCGCCGCANNCCAGCAGATGGGTGGCAAAGGCGTGCCGCAAGGCATGGGGCGTGACCCGGGACGGGTNCACCCNCGCCCGGACGGCGATATCCTTCACCAGCAGGTGAAAATGCTGCCGCGTCAGGTGGCCGTCCTTGCCGGGGCCGGGAAACAGCCAGCGGCTGGCGGGGCGGCTNNAAACAAGCCGCGCCGCGCTGTCCTCGGCCTGCCGCAGGGCGATCCAGGGCGCCAGGGCCGCACGGGCAGGGGCCGAAAGCGGCACCATGCGTTCCTTGTTGCCCTTGCCGCGCACCAGGATCATGCGCGGGTCGCCCTTCACCGCCGCCAGCGGCAGTTCCACCAGTTCCGACACGCGCAGGCCGGTGGCATAAAGCAGCTCCATCAGCGCCGTATTGCGCTGGCGCTCGGCCGGACTGCGGCCCTGCTCGGCCGCCGCCGCCAGAAGGCGTGACACCTCGTCCTGCGACAGGGTTCCCGGCAGGCGCTTGTCGGGCGAGGGGCCGGATACGCGCAGGGCGGGGTCGTCGTTGCGCCACCCCTCGTCATGGGCAAAGCGGAAAAGCTGCCTGATCGCCGACAGCCGCCGCGCGCGGGTGGCGCGCGACAGTCCTGNTGCGTCGCAGAACACAAGGTAGTCTTCCACCTGCTGCCTACTTGCCGAGGCAAAATCCTGCCCCTGCCGGTCCAGCCAGGCCGCGAAATCCTTCAGGTCGCGGCCATAGGCCAGGCGGGTGTTGCGCGCTGCGTCGCGCTCGGCTGCCTGTGCCTCAAGGAAGGCGGATATCCAGTGGTCCTGTCCCGCCATCGGCCTCAGCCCCGCCGCTCCAGCAGCATCAGCTGCAGCGCCGTGCGTTGCGCCATGTCGGAAAGACCCAGGCGTTTGAGGATCGCCAGCCCCTCGGTCACGCCCGAAGGATCGGATTCGACGCCGGTGGTGATGCGGTCGATGGCCAGCAGGATCAACTCGCCCGTCCGCCCCTCGGCCACCAGCGACAGCGTGTCCAGCGACAGAGTGGGTGTGCCGAAGGCGGCGGCGATGGCGCGTCCCAGACTGTCGGGCGCGGGACGGTCCGTCAGGTCGCCCGTCGCCAGGCCGACCAGAAAACGTTCGCGCGCGTCCGCCGCTTCATGGCCGCGCGACAACCGGCCGTAATCGGCGGATAGAAGGTCCAGCCGGAACCCGATGGCCGCGGCCTCGCCGGTCAGGTCAACCTGCGACACCCGTTCGGCCATCAGCTGTGCCAGCACGACCTCCAGCTCGGCCTCGGCCATGGCGGTCCAGGCGATGGGCAGGGCGCGGGCCACGGCGGTGGCGTCGTAAACCGTCAGCGCGGCATCCAGCCGCTGGAAGGCCTGCACCCGATCCCAGACCCCACCCGAAGCGGCGGCCTTGTTGGCCGAATACAGCCCCGCCAGCAGATTGGGGTCGATCACGCCCGCCCGCGCCAGCCGCTCGGCGGCATCCAGCTGCGCCTTCCAGCCCGCCGGGTCGCGCAGTTCGGCATGGGCGAAGGCCAGGGGCAGGGTGGTGGTGGGGAAAGTCTCGCCGATGGCTTCGTACATGCGCCAATCCAGCGGCGTCATCCGGGGCGGCGGCGGCAGGGTATCGGTGTTTTCGGTCAGTTCCGGGTCCAGGAAGCGCGCCAGCAGCGCATCCTCGTCCTCGGTCACCTGGCCAAGTGCCCGCGCGGTTTCCAGCGTCAGCGCCGCGGCATTCCAGTCGCCAGCCCGCGCCAGGCAGAAGATGCGGGCGGGCAGGGTCGGCGCCAGCGAGGGCGTGGCGGTCATCCTCTCGCAGCCGTGATCCTCATTTCCCGTCAGCAGGTCAACGTCGAAGCTGCGGCGAAACAGAGCCGGATCGGGGTCTTCGACCATGTCCATCAGCGCCTGGGCCTGTTCCAGCGCCCCCATGGCCAGCAGCTTGTCGATCCGCGCCAGCAGCAGCGAGGATCGGTNGCCGGCATCGGCCGGAGGGTCCGATTCGGACAACAGCACCGTCATCAGCAAACCCTGCAGCGCGGGCAGGGAATCAGTGCGGGTGCGCGCGATGGCGTCGCGCACCTCGGCAACGCCCGCGCTTCCCCACAGGGCGGTAAGCAATCCGGTGACCTTGGGCGACAGCACGCCAATCGCATCGGGCGACAGCGCGCCGATGACGCTGGTGGTGACATCTTCGGGCAAGGCATTCTGGGTGATGGGCGCCTCGTCCACGACCGGCGGCGCCTTGGACGGCGCCGAGACCGNGGTGGACACCGATTCCGACAGCCAGTCGATGGCTGACAGCGGCGCCTCGGCCAGGGCCATGCCCGGGTAGGCGCACAGCGCCGAACACAGTGCCAGCAGGGTCAGCCGCGACCGCACGGTAGGCAGGTCATTCGACCGCATTCAGCGTCACCGGCACCTTGATCTCGGACTGTGCGGGGCGCAGGTCCGCCAGATAGGCATAGGCCGTCAAGTAAGCGAACCCCAGAACCGCCAGCACCAGAAGCCCCTTGATGATCCGCCCCATTCCCACTGCCTTTCCATCGGCGCACAACGTGCGTCCTTGCCTGTTCCTGCCGCCCGCTTGTCCGACGGGTCTGCCTCGCGCGAGAATATATGGCATTCGCGCCGACTTCACGCCATTCAGTCACGGAAGGCTGCGATGCGGCAATTCCGGCGGAAACCCGCGACGGGTGGGCGCCGACGGGCAGGAATCAGGCGGGAGGCCGAAGGTGCGTCTGAAGAAGACGGTGGTGATGGTTGGCATGATGGGCGCCGGCAAGACCGCCGTGGGCACCATGCTGGCCCGGCTTCTGGCGGTGCCCTTCCTTGATTCGGACGAAGAGATCACCCGCGCCGCCAATCGCCCGATTTCCGAAATCTTCGAGCGCGACGGCGAGCCGTTCTTCCGCGCCCGCGAAACCGAGGTTCTGGCGCGTCTGCTGAAATCCGAGCCCGCCGTGCTGTCCACTGGCGGCGGCGCTTTCCTGTCAGATCGAACCGCAGTCTCATTCACGAGGCCGGGGTCTCGGTCTGGCTGCGGGCCGATCTTGAACTTCTGTGGCAGCGCGTGCGCCACAAGACAACGCGGCCACTGTTGCGCACCGCCAACCCGCGCGAGACATTGCGCACCCTTTACGAAGCCCGCGTGCCGCTTTACGCGCTGGCCGACCTGACGGTCGATCCGGACCCGAGCTTTCGGTGGAAGAAACCGCCAGGCGCGTCGTCGGTGCCCGCCGACCCGACCCGACGTGCTGGAGGATATCTGACCCATGCGAACCGTGGTTCCCGTCGCGCTTGGGGCGCGATCCTATGANGTGCGCATCGGCGAGGGCCTGATCGACGGGGCAGGGGCCGAGATCGCGCCGTTCCTGCGTNNTAAGCGCAAGGTGGCGGTCGTCACCGATGAAAGCGTGGCCGCCCTGCATCTGGACCGGCTGGTGGCCGCCCTGTCGTCGCAAGGCATTGCCGTCAGCACCCTGGCCCTGCCACCGGGCGAGGGCACCAGNGGCTGGCCGCAGTTCGCGCGCTGCGTCGAGTGGCTGCTGGAACAGAAGATCGAGCGCAGGGATGTCGTGGTGGCCTTCGGTGGCGGCGTCATCGGCGACCTGGTGGGCTTTGCCGCGGCCGTCTTGCGCCGTGGCGTGCGTTTCGTGCAGATCCCGACCACGCTTCTGGCCCAGGTGGACAGTTCTGTCGGCGGCAAGACCGGCATCAACACCGCGCAGGGCAAGAACCTGGTCGGCGCCTTCCACCAGCCCGCGCTGGTGCTGGCCGACATCGGCGTGCTGGACAGCCTGCCGCCGCGCGATTTCCTNGGTAGCTATGGCGAGGTGGTGAAATACGGGCTTCTGGGTGACGCCGCCTTCTTCGACTGGCTGGAAACGGCCGGGCCGACCCTTGCCGCCGGTGACCGCGCCGCACGCCTGCGCGCCGTGACGCGCTCGGTCGAGATGAAGNNTGGCATTGTGGAGCGGGACGAGACGGAAGAGGGCGAGCGGGCGCTTCTGAACCTGGGCCATACCTTCTGTCATGCCCTTGAAAAGGCGACAGGATATTCAGACCGCCTGCTGCATGGCGAAGGCGTGGCCATCGGCTGTGCTCTGGCCTTCGAACTCAGCCAGCGCCTTGGCCTTTGCCCGCAAGAGGCGCCAAGCCGGGTGCGCGCGCATCTGAAAGCCATGGGCATGAAGACCGACATCGCCGACATTCCGGGCGACCTGCCGGGGGCCGAGCGGCTTCTGGACCTCATGGGCCAGGACAAGAAAGTGGTCGGCGGCCGGTTGCGCTTCATCCTGGCGCGCGACATCGGCCAGGCTTTTGTTGCCGACGACGTGCCGGGGCCGGTGGTCCTGTCGCTGTTGCAGGACGCGCTGGCCGGGCGCTGACTTCGCGCTTAGGGGCGGGAAACCCTGTGCTAGCCTCTTAGGGGCGCGCACAGGGAGGCTGCAATGCAACGGGATGTGACGGTCCTTGTCGGGACCACCAAGGGTGTTTTCCTGATCGAGGAAGGCGAAGGACGCTGGACTGTCCGCGGCCCGTTCTGCGACGGCTGGTCGATCAACCATGTCCTGGGCGATCCCGCCACCGGCACGATCTGGGCGGTAGGCGGCGGCGAATGGTCNGGGGCAGGAGTCTGGCGTTCCACCGACGGCGGCGCCACCTGGACCGTCTCGCGCCTGTCCACCGGCAAGTTCGACGACTGGCTGGCTGCCGACCCGGACTTTGCCGCGCAGATCGGCCGGTCTCCGGCGCCATGGCGCCTCACCGGAGAAGTCGAAAACCTCTGGTCGCTCGGCCTGTCGGGCGGCACGCTTTACACCGGCGCCAAACCGGCGGCGCTGTTCGCCAGCACCGATGGCGGCGCAAGCTGGCAGAAGGTCCGCGCCCTGACCGACCATCCCTCGCGCGACAGCTGGCAGCCNGGGGGCGGCGGCCTGGTGCTGCACAGCATCGTCTCTGACCCCGGCGAACCCAAGAAGCTCTGGGTCGGCATTTCGGCCGCCGGNGTCTTCGCCACCGAGGATGGCGGCCAAAGCTGGGACCGCCGCAACCGCCGGTCCAACGAGGACGCAGCGCACGATCACGATCCCTCGCACGGCCATGACGGCCACGAGGTCGGCCACTGCGTCCACAACTTCGCCCGCAGCGCCGCGGCGCCGGACGGCACCGATCTTCTGTATCAGCAGAACCACCATGGCGTTCTTGTCAGCCGGGACGGCGGGCGAAGCTGGGCCGACATCTCGGTAAACTTGCCGTCAACCTTCGGCTTCCCGATTGCCGTGCATCCGCGCGACACTGAGACCGCCTGGGTGCTGCCCTTGAATGGCGACATGCTGGGCCGCTTTCCGCCGGGCGCCTCGGCCGCGGTCTGGCGCACGCGCGACGGCGGGCAAAGCTGGACGCGCCAGGACAACGGCCTGCCGCAGGAAGCCTGCTATTTCACCGTGCTGCGCCAGGCCATGGCGACCGACCGCGCGGAACCGGCGGGCGTCTACTTCGGCACCAACTCCGGCTCGGTCTTCATGAGCCCGGACGAGGGCGACAGCTGGCAGGAAATCGCCCGCCATCTGCCCACGGTGCTGTCAGTCGAAACGCTGCACAGGGGTGATCCTCGGCATCCGATTATCCGATAATCAATACTAGGTCATTGAAAACCAAGGCTTTTTGGGCCGGGTTTGAGATGGTGCGCCCCTACCGGGTTTTCTGCCAAGAAGAACAGGGCAGGGGCGCTGGCGTTGCCGCAATGCGGTGGCGCCCACTAGATATAGACGCTAGACGGCATCGTGACAAGCAACACTTGGCCCAACACAAGGGGCAAGCAGTGTCACAAGAACAGCGCAAGCGCGGGAAGCCCAAAGGGGCGAAGGCAGTCACTCAGGCCGAGCGGGACATGATCCTGCGCGGCCTTGCGAGCGGGCAGAGCGCGCGGCAGATCGCGGCCTTCATCGGTCGGGGGCGGGCGACGGTTTACCTGGCGATAGACCGGATGAAGCGCGACGGAACAGACGGGCAGGGGCTTCTGCCCGTGTCCATGGTGACACCGGAAGGCGCGACCGATGACCGCGCAAGCTGAGGGCTACAGTCAAGCGCGGCATGTGCAGCGGGTGCAGGCGGCAGCGCGAGAGGCAGGGGTAAAGGGCGCAGCCTATGCCGTCCTGTCCTACCTGTGCAGCGTGAGCGACTTCCGAGAGCCGATCACGCGGGCCTCGAAAGAGCGGATCGAGGAACGGCTAGGATACTGTGACAAGACCATCAAGGCGGCGCTGGCGGTCCTTCGCAAGGGCGGCTTTATCGAGGCTGTGGCCTATGCGGCAGGCGGGCGTGGGCGCTGTCCGGTCTATGTCCTGCGGTCTGGAAAGGGGGAGAAAATTACCCCCTTTGAACGGCGCGGAAGATGCTAAAGGGGGAAGTTTTTTCCTGAAAAGGGGGAAAAACTTCCCGAAAAGGGGAAAAACTTCCCCCTTCTGTATATTCTTCCAGTGATCTTTCCAGAGGGGACGGAGCCGCGTCCCGCGGCGGGCGGGCCACGCGCCCGCTAGACGCCGGGGCAAGCCCCGGCCCGCGGGCTAGCACTCCGCAGGATGCCGAGGAGCTAGGGCGCTTCGCCCGTGACGTGACGCGCCACGGATACGGGGAGGCGCGAAGGCTGCAACGGCAGCGCCTAGGGCAGGCGGGGCAGGGCTGAGAACGGGGAAAGCGGAGCCGGTGCGCCCGGAAATATGGACTGGCGCGCCGGGCGGAAACGTCCATAAGTGGCGAAGGCGAAGGCGATGGAAGACGATGGCCGAAGGCGAGGCAGACCAAGACCAGACGATCTACTGGACCCTTGTCGGGTTTGCCGGGTTGCTGCAAGCCGGTGCGGTCATGCTCGGGTATTGGGGCGGGACCGTGAACGCGGCAGGTGGAACGGCTTGGCCATGGTGGACCGTTGGCATTGGAGCGGCAATCTGTGCCGCCCGCGTCGAAGTTCTCGCCGACAGGATCAAGCGCCGCACGAAAAGCCCGCCCCATAGGGGCGGGCAAGGTGCGAGACAACAGGCAGGCGCCGGGTCAGTTGGCCCGGCGCTTGTTCTTCAAGGGCGAGCCGCACTTGCCGAAGACCTGCGCCAGCTCGGCGGCGACCTCGGCGGGCACCGGCTCACCGGGCGCCAGCTTGACGGTGGCGGGCGCGGCCCGGCGCGGGAAGGGTTCGCCCCACCACCGGGCCGGGCCGGTGTCGATGTGCATGAAGACCTGATCCGGGTAGAAGCCGAAGCCGGTGAAGCCGACATGCCGGGCCGCTGCCTCGAAGTCTTCGGCATCGTGGCCCAACATGGACACGTCGAAGGCGCGCGCCGCCAGGTGCATGGACCCTGCCGCCCCGCCCACGCGATGGTTGTATTCGCGCGTTCGATATGCGCTGTGGATGATCAGCGGCGCCCCGATCAGGTTCCGCAGGGCTTGCAGCTTGTCCATGCTGGCGGCGTGGATCATCAGCTTCCCATCGCCCTTGCAGGCCATTTCCTCGGGCCGAAAATTGGGCCAGTGCCAGAGGTGCGCGGGAAGTCGCGCCAGCTTGCGAACTCGTGTCCTTCGGTTTCGATGTCCAGCATGGTCACTTCCGCCCTTGAGGAAGCGCCCGGTCTTCGGGTTGCGCTTGGGGGTCTTCGCCTTGCGGGCGGTCTTCTTCGGGGTCTTCTTCGCTTTGGTCGATTTCGCCATGATCAATCCTTCTCGGGGTGGCGGTGGAACGTGCCGGGTTTGGCGGTGGAAAGGGCGCGGGCGCGGTCGGTGCCGATGGCCTTGGCCGCAATGTCTTGGTCAACCGCATCGCCCAGACGGCCCCAATAGGTCACTTCGGCCTGGCTGCGGATCGACGCGGCGACGGCGGTCGGGCGCTGGCCCAAGATCATCATTCCGAGGGCGCGGTGGCGCCCTTGGAACATGACCTTGGAAAGCCNCTCGGTGGCCTTGTCCAGGTAGGCGGGCGCCTCGTCGCAGACCAGGTAGACCGGGCGCGAGCGATGGCTGTAGAGCGCGGCGGCGTAGATCGTTTCGAGGATCGTCGCCCTATCGGTCGCGCGCAGCACGACGCGGCGCTGCCCGTCTTCAAGGGCTTGGATCACGTCGCGCGGGCCATACACGCCGGTTGCTGCAACCGGGTCGAGGATCACGACGCGCGGCGGATTGGCCTCGGCAATCAGCTTGCGGGCGAGGGTGGTTTTGCCTGAACCGCGCCCGCCCCAGATGGCGGTTATGGACGTGCCGAAGCTCATTGCCTCACGCTCACGAATTGGCCTGCATTGGCATCAGGCGGCGGCAATTGGCTGGCCTTGATGATCTGGACGCAGGAAAAGCCGTGCATCCCGATAACCATGACTTGCCCGAAGAAGCTGGAATTCGGCGACAGGATCAGGGACCGCGTGAACGAATTCGCCGCGAGCAGCGAATAGGCCGCATTGGCAGCGGCCATTCCGCCGGGATTGCGGGCCTGATCGCCAAGCGGGCAGGGATTGCCGGTGCGCATTTGCACCATGCCGCCCGCCAAATCGTGAACCTGCCCCCACATTTCGGCGAATTCGGACGGCGACAGGATTTCCGGTTCGGCACCTGCCGCAGGTTCGACCTGGCCGAAGCCGGGCAGGGGCGGCGGATCGCCAAGGCCGGTCGGCGCCGGGTCGGGCAGGGACGCCACAAGGGCGGCGGCGTCGGGCATATCGTCGGGCGTGGCGGCCAACAGCGCGGTTTCGAGGCTCACAGCAGCCCCCGAAGCTCGGGTCATCGTCAAGCCATGCGCGGCGCTTCGCAGGGGCTGGCGCTGGCGCAGATGGCGGGGCGTCGCCCCATCCCCCGGCCTCGGGGGCCTCTGCGGGCTTCCTGCGGGCTTCTGCGGGGCGTGGCGAGGGCGCGACGGGCCGGGGCGCCGGGGCGGCGGGCGGCGGCGGGGCCTTCCGGGCGGTCTTGGCGCGGCCAAGGGCGGCGAATTCGGCGTCATAGGCGGGCCAGTCCACGGGCGAGCCGATGGCCGCATCAAGCGCGTTGCGGATGCGGGCCGGGATCGGGTTCCGCCCGGCGAACCAGCCCGTCACGGTGTCGGGGTCGCGGTCGATATCCCGCGCAATGGCCGAATTCTTGCGGCCCTTCACGATCACGGCGCTGTGGAGTGACTGGAGCATGTCGCCTTTCCTCGGTTGTTCGATGTTAATTTCGTTTACATCGCTCTTGCATGTCAAGCGGTTTTCAGGTCTTTTCGGCTGAAATAGTCGATTGCCAAGGGTCTTCGGCGCGGCTCATACTGCACGGGCTTTCAACTCAACTCCCCGGAAAGGGCAGACCATGAACAAGAACACCCTCAATCTGGCCTTCGCGGTCATGCTGGGCGTCATCGGGACCGAATTCCTGATGAAGAAGACGCCGGTCGGCAAGATGCTCGGCCTGGCCTGATCGGAGGCCGCAGAAATGGCAACCACGATCAACCAGAACAAGCCGCTTCGGCTTGGAATGGGCACGGTGCAGCAATCCGCTGTTGCCCCGGCCCGCGCGGCCCGCCTTCGGTTCAACGGCATCTATATCTTCGATGACACGCTGGCCGAACTCGGGACGTTCGTCGCCGACAACTGGGGATATGTCACGTTCCCGATTGGCCAATACACCTATCGGCAGTGGCAGATTTCGCTTATGGCCCCGGCGGCGATTGCCGGTGTCACCTCGGCACGCAGCCCGACGCTGCACTACGTCAATTCGGCCAAGATCGGCGACTATATCGACAGCATCGTGCTGGAGATCAACGGCAAGTCGAAGTGGGAACTGAAGGCGAGCGAACTCTACGCGCTGAACGGCTACCACAACCACGACATCACCGAAGGCGTCCTGCGCATGGTCTTCGGGTCGCCGAACCTGCACAACAACGACCTGGTGGAAGATGCCTACCAGTTCGGCACGGCGGGCCTGCGCCAGGTGCGGTTGCGGGTGAAGACCAAGGCGACGTGGGTCAACGGCATGAAGCTGAAGATCGGCTGCGAATATGCGCCGGTCGCCCGCCCGCTCGGCTACTTCGTGACGACCTCGCGCTACAACGTCACCAACCCCGGTGCCGGTGCCTTCTCGGTCACGGACCTGGCCAATGGCATCGACTTCTCGTCCATCTGGGTGCAGGGCGCCAACATCCTCGACGCCAACCTCGTGATCGACCGGGTGGCGGTCTTCTCGGGCGACTACTGGCAACTCCGCAGCCTGAACGAGAGCTGGGGCAAGGACCAGGCCGCGCTTGGCACCGGGATCATGCTGGACGCCTTCCGCGACGGCGACAGCATCGGCTTTGACAGCGTGACCAACTCCGATCAGGAGCGCAAGCGCGGTGCCGATATTAGGCTGGACCTGACCATGGGCGCGGCCAACGTGGATATGACCATCGTCGTCTTCCACTGCGGCCTGTTCGCGGAGCAGTGACCGGGCGGGGGCGGGAAACCGCCCCCGCATCATACCGAAAACAACCGAAAAGAGGCGAGAAAATGGCTGACGCGCCGAACGGCTGGGGCGGTGTCTGGGGCTTCTTCGACGGCCTCGGCGGCACGGTTGACCGCCTCGGCGGCATCGTCAACACGGTGGCCGATGGGGCTGAAGACGTGGCGCGGGGCAGGGCGGCAATCGCCGATCAGCAAGCCGACGAACGCGAGCGCGAACTTGACCTGGCCCTCACGCTGGCCGGGTTCGAGCGCAAGGACAATCAACTTCAGATGTGGGTGATCGGCGCCGCCGCCGTCGCCCTTGTCGTGATCTTCATGGGACGGTGAGACATGCCCGCAACGCCTTTCAACCTCAATCCAAGCCTGAATACCTCGTCTTCCGCGAGCGCCGCGACGGGCCTGGACATGCTCGGGGCTTCGGCGGCGCCTATACCGGGGCCGTCAATTTCGGGGCGGGCGACACGGCCCTCTCGCCGGTCATCAAGGACGTTGGCACGGTCATTGCCCTTGTCTTGGGTGCCATGTTCCTGTGGAAGCGCCTGAAATGAGCCTGACACTTTCTGTCACCCTTGATGCGCTCGGGCCGGACGTGATGACGCTCTTGGCCCCCAACGAGGCAGAGCTTGTGGCCGAGGTTTCGGCTCGGCCTGACACTGCGTCTTTGGTCATCCGGCAGGCGGGTGCAGTGATCGGTTACGCGGTCTTCGGGCGCGACGCGGCGGATATGGTCACGGTATATGCTGCGCGGTGTTGGGCAAACATGGTGGCCCGCGCCGCGATGGCTGGCATCTTCGGAGCCGCCCAGGTGATCGGGTCGCCGCTCAGGGTCCACACCGAAAAGATCGCGTCATGGCCCGCTTTATCGGGGCAAAGGATGCAATCGCCGCAATTGACGGCGACGGCCTGCCGATGGGTATCTTCGATGGGGTCTAAATCCAAAACTCGGACACCACGACTTCCTCGACCGAAACCACGGTCATTGACCGCAAGGCAGTTCAACAGCAGGGGCAGCAAATCCTTGATAGCGTGATCGTCTCTGCCGATGACAAGGTGATCGGGCAGGCGATGGGCGATGCCAGGATGCAACTGGAAACCATGCTGGACGGAAACGTGGCGTCTGTTGGCGCGATGACGAAACTTGCCGACACTATCCTCGGATACGTCAACAAGGGGCAGGTAGACATTTCGGCATTCGGCCTTCAGGCTCTCGAAAAGGCGCGTCAGCAACTGCAAGAGGCGCAGGACCAAGGAACCTACCTGCTTAAGATCACGGATGAAACCGTTGGCGATGCCATGTCGATGGCGCAGCAGGTGGCCCGAGATCAAACGCAGGCTCAGCGCGATGCCCTGCAAATCCTGTCCGAAACCAAGACCGGCGACTTCGCCGACTTGACACGATACCTTACAGCCGCCGTGATGGTTTTCACGCTGTCGGCAATCTATATCCTGCAAAAGCGAGGGTGACTTATGGACGGAAACGCCAATGTGCAGACCATGCGGATTGCGCCATACGGGGAATTGGCAATCAGCGGGCATGAAACCATCGCCTTCATCAACGGGAACGTGCCCTACGTCTATTTGCGGATCGGGTCCGAGAACTTCCGCTTGCAGTGCTACAACTGCGTCCCGCTGAACCACGATTACGTGCGGATCGTGAACCCGTTCCCGCGCCAGGCCGAAATCGTGATCGGTCGCGGCCTGCCGGTATCGCTGTTCTCGGAAAGCTCTGTCTTTCCTCTGCATCAGCAACTGAACACGCAATCTTCGTTCTTCGCCTATGCCCCGGCCACGGCGGGCTACAAATACGCGGTCGGAGTGATGCTCAAGCGCGGGACGGCAATTGTGGAGGTGACGGATACCGTCAACGACGCCTTTTCGTTCATGATGCTGTTTCCCCATGCCCGCGAGGACTTCCTGAGCTTCAAGCCGGTCGGCGCGATGGCCGATGCGACGGTGTTCCGCTATGCCGATGGCCAGCCGGATACGGCGGCGGTGGCCGTGTCTGGCCTCTACACCGATGCGGACGTGACTGCATGGGTCGCGGCGGCGGGCTACTCGGGGCAGATCATCACCAGGTCGGGCGCCCTGACCAACACGGCTTGGCGGTATGAGGCAGCGGATGATTGCGCCGTCTTCTTCGTGCGCGACGTGAACAAGGCGGCGCAGGCAATCATGCGCCTGACGCATCGCGGCGCCCGGCAGGAGGACTACGAATGAGCCGCAAGCTGCTTCTGATCGGGGGCGGGGCGGCGCTGGCCTATTGGGCCTATCAGCGGGGCTACGCGCCGCAGCTGGGGCCGGTGATCGAAGCCGCGCGCGACGGTCTGGACCGCATCTTGCCGGACGACCTGTGGGACTGGCCGGAACGCCAGCGCGCGGCAGAGGCGGCGGCAATCCGCGAGGCATCGGGCGGGCAGGTGGTGCCGATCCTCGGGCCGGATGAAACCGCCCAGGTCAACGCCTATGAGGGCGTGTTGCGGGCCAACTGGACCTTCGTTCAGCCGTGGGCGCGGGCGAACCTGGCTTGGACGGCGGCAATCATGCGCGTCGAAAACGCCGGGCTCCAGCCGGGCGCGGTCGGCGACAATGGCGCGGCACATGGCCTCATGCAGGTGCATGTGCCGACTGCCGAAACCTGCCGCCGGGCGGGATATGTGCGGTTCGAGGCGACTGCCGCCGTGCTGCACACGGTGGAGGGCGGCATCTATTTCGGGACGGCAGAGCTGGACCGGCTCTCGAAGCTCGGCAAGCCGCTGGACTGGATCATCAAGGCTTACAACGGCGGCGCCGGTTGGGAAGGCGAGGGCGCGTCCTACCGCGCCGCGCGCGAAGCCTACTATAAGCGGGTGCAGCGGGCATTCGTGGAACTCTACGCAGGGGAGATGGCTTGATGCCTACGGCAATCATCTGGGGCGGGCGTGTCGTTGTGGCCTGGCTGGCGTCGTCCATGCTGGACAGCGTGGCGAAGACGGTTGACGCATCGGCGGACCTGACAAGCAGGTCCAGAAGGCGGCGCCGTGGGTGCTGGCCGGGATCGCGGTCTATGCCGTGATGAAGGGGAAGCGCTGACATGCCCGGCAACAATGGCGCGACGAGCTGGCCGACGCCCGTTGAGGGCATGATGCGCGAAAGCACAGGCGGTTTCTGGGATGGCCTCGCATCGGTCTTCGGTGGCGGTGCGGCGGCAGGCTTCGGCCTCGGTGATGCGGCCTCCGGCATGGCCGGGAACGGGCCGCAGCGCCTGCCGATCCTCGACAAGGTCTATGACGGCGCGGTTGACGCAATCGCGGGCCAGTATCCCGGCTATGGCACCCTCTGGACCTATGACACCCGCGAGGGCGTGGGCGTCACGCAAGAGGGCTGGGTTGCCGTCGCGGTCGCGGCGGTGGCCCTGTGGTGGGTGCTGAAGTGATGGACTGGCAGCTTCTGACCTATGTCCTTGGCGCCGTCACGGCGGCGCTTCTGGGCATCCTGTGGACGCGGGTTTCGGGCGACCTGGCCCGCGTATCAGACCGGCTGGCAGAGGTGGCGACCATGGTTCACGGCCATGCAATCCGCCTCGAAATGATCGAGGGCGGCACCATGGCGGGCAATGACCACATGCAGCCGGAAGACGCTGGCGAGATCGCGGAAATGGACGCCCGGTCAAGGTCTTGGCTTGATGAGTTCTGGTCCTTTGTCATCGCGGCGCCGATGATCGCGGCCTTCGTGCCGGGGGCACAAGACTTTGTGTCAAGGGGTTCCAGATCATTTCGACCGACGCGCCCGGCTGGTATCTCGGTTTCGTGGGCATGGCTGCCACAATTGCCTTCGGAAAGCGGGCTGTTCTCGGCATGTTCACCTCTCTGCCGGGTCGCAAGGGCTGATCAACCGCAGGGCGAAACTGCGGCATGATCTGGCGCGCGAAGATCGGGCGCTAAGTGGCGTAAATCAACTAGTGGGCGAGCCATGACGCGGGCCAGATCAACTAGGGGTGACGGTCGGGGGCCTGTTCCAGGTGCCGGGGGCAGGGCCTCAGTTGTGGTCTGTGGCGCCCGCGTGTCCATAGGATGACGTTTTGTCCATATCTGGGGCTTGACGGGTCCATATCGCGCAAACTATGGTCTGAGGGCCAAGAAGAACAACTCACGATGGAAAATGTCTGATAATCAATATTATGTCATGTATCGGATAGACGGGGCCACGGACCTACGGCCAAGCGCCCATCCTGAATACACCCTGAGATCAACGGCTTGAGCCACAAGGCTCAGTCCTCATCACACGATGGCGCGTTCCAGCATCGGCCGGTTCTCCAGCACCCGCGCCACCGAAAGCTCCGACAGGTCCAGCGTCTGCCAGCTGCCGAACAGCAGATGCTCGGCCACGCCGCGACCCACCGCCANAGATTGCTGCAGCCCGTGGCCAGAGAACCCCGTCATCAGATGCAGGTTCGGCAGTGCCGGATGCGGCCCCAGGATCGCGTTCTGGTCCAGCACGTTGTAGTCGTACTGCCCGACCCAGTGCCGCACCACCTTGACCGCGTCGATCCNCGGCGCGCGGGCGTAAAGCTGCGGCCAGATCACCTCTTCAAACAGGTGAAGATCGGGCTCGAAGTCATTGGCATCACAAGGACCATCTTCATCCGGCACCGTCGCGGTGATCCACTGGCGATCCTCGGGCCGCAGATAGAAGCCGTGGTCGATCAGCAAGGGCGCATCCGGGTGCCGGGCGTTCGGCGCGTCGATCACGAAGACCGTGCGCTTGCGCGGTTCCACCGGCACGTCGATCCCCGCCATGCGACAGACTTCGGCGGCCCGCACACCGGCCGCCATGACCGCCGCGCCGCAAGACATGCGTTCACCGCCTGCCAGCGTCACGCCGGTTACGCGACCGGCCTCCACGTCGATCCCGCTGACACGGTCCTTCACATAGCGCACGCCCTGCGCCCGCGCCGCCGCGCGAAAGCCGGACAGCAGCCCCATGTTGTCAAACCAGCCTTCATCGCGCGGCCCGAAACTGTTNNAAGCCACCAGATCGCCGGTTTCCAGCCNAGGAAACCGCGCATTGATCTGGTCTGGCGTCCAGAATTCCGTCGCCGCGCCNNATGCGCGCTGCATCGCCGCCAGTTCGGCCATGACGGCCGCGTTTTCCGAACGGCCAGTCACAAACAGATACCCGTTCTCCTTCAACCCAAGCGACGGCACGCCCACGTCATGCCCAAGGCTCGCCTGAAAGTCGCGGATGAAGCCGATACCATAACGCGAGATTTCCACATTCACCGGCGCCGAGAACTGCTGGCGCACCGAGGCGACCGACCGCGCGGTGGCACTGTAGGCATAGGTCGGGTCGGGCTCGGCCACCACCACGTCCAGCCCCGGATGCAGCCGCGTCAACCAGTAGGCGCAGGACGACCCCATCACCGCCCCGCCGATCACAACTACGTCTGCCATTCGCATCTCCGGTCCTCACCCTCGACAGGGCGCTTGCCGCATCGTTAAGTCACGGAGAGGACGAGGACAATGGTAAGCGGGTGGCTCCGGCAACCGGACCGCTGCACATGGCAGGGAGGATGAGGCGCGTGCTTGCCCTGCTGACGCAGATCGCCGAAGCCAGCGCGGAAGAGGTCTGGAGGCTGGCCGCGGTTAGCTTTGCCGGACGTGGCTTCTCGCGCGCTGTCTTCGGTCTGGCCCGTGGTCCGGTCCTGTCTTGCCAACCCGGTAGGCATGACAGCCTTGTTCTGGAAAGCCTGGGGCCGGATCTGGTGCATGCCTGCCTGGAGAGCGGTCTGTTCGACCGGCTTCCACCCTGGCGTTGGGCNGATCCCGGCACCCGTGCCGGGCCTTGGTCATGGCCATCCGACGCGGAAGCGTCGGCCCGGTTTTCGCCGGATGAGATGATGGCGATGCGACGGATGCAGGAACTGGATATCTCCTGCGGCATCGTCGTGGACTTTCCNCGGTTTCAGGCGCGCAGCCGTGCCGTGCTGGCACTGATCGCGGACCCCGGTTGCGATGCTTGCGACGCCAAGACGCGCTGGACNCGGGATCGCGATGCCATTCTGGCGCTGGCCCATGTCCTGCACCTCAGCCTGTGGCGCCAACCGTCGCAGCCCGCGCTGTCCCGTCTGACCCGCCGTCAGCGCGAGGCCCTGGAATGGGTGGCCGATGGCAAGACCACGCTGGATGTGGCGCTTCTGATGGGGGTCAGCCCGGCGATGGTGGAAAAGCACCTGCGCCTGGCCCGCGATCTTCTGGATTCGGACACCACCGCGCAGGCTGTGGCGCGTGCCGTGGCGCAGAACCTGTTGTTCCCCCTCCGCGAGGCCGAACCGCCCTATACGAAAGAGGTAGGAATCCCTGACTGTCCGACCGCGGGAAAACCTGAGAGCGTGAATCATCTTCGCGTCGGGGTGGCCGACGCCTGTCCCTCGCAGATTGCCGGTCGCTACTGGCAAGAAGGCGATCGTGCGGGCGGCGTCCCCCTCGGCCCGCACCCCGGTTGCGCCCTGTCCTCATCCCCAAGGCGGCGCAAAGAACGGTGCGGCTCCTTGCGGGGCCGCACCGTTTCTTTCCGACGATGAAGAAGGACGCCGCCCCCACAGGGACGGCGCCAAGCAGTCTCAGCCCTGCAGCGCCTTCGCCACTTCCGCGGCAAAGTCTTCCTGCTTCTTCTCGACACCCTCGCCCACGGCGACGCGGGCATAACCGGTGATCTCGACGCCCGCATCCTTGGCGGCCTGTTCGACCGTCACATCGGGGTTGATCACGAAGGCCTGGCCCAGAAGCGTGTTTTCCGCGAGGAAGCGCTTCATGCGGCCCGGGATGATGTTGTTGTGGATCACCGCATCGGGCTTCGGCTTGGCCGAAGAGGCGTTTTCTTCCAGCGCCTTGGCGGTCTGCACGGCCAGCTCGCGCTCCAGCACGGTCGGGTCCAGCGTGGCTTCGGACAGCGACAGCGGCGAGGTCGCGGCGATGTGCATCGCGAACTGCTTGCCGATCTCCTTGGCCTTGTCTTCCGGCCCCTTCAGCGCGACCAGCACGCCGATCTTGCCCATGCCATCCGCGGCAGCGTTGTGGACATAGGACACCACGGTGTCGCCTTCCAGAACGTGCAGGCGGCGGAAGTTCATGTTCTCGCCAATGCGGGCCACGGCTTCCTGGATCACGGTCTCGACGGTCTTGCCGTTCAGGTCGGCGGCCTTGACCACCTCGACCGAGTCGCCGGTTTCCAGCGCAACCTTGGCCACTTCACGGACCAGCGCCTGGAAGTCGGCGTTCTTGGCGACGAAGTCGGTTTCCGAGTTGATCTCGACCGCCACGCCCTTGCCGTTCGACACGGCGACGCCGATCAGGCCCTCGGCCGCAACGCGGTCGGCCTTCTTGGCGGCCTTGGCCAGGCCCTTGGTGCGCAGCCAGTCGATGGCGGCTTCCATGTCGTNGGCGACTTCGGTCAGTGCCTTCTTCGCGTCCATCATCCCCGCGCCGGTCAGCTCGCGGAGTTCCTTCACCATGGTTGCGGTGATCGTCATGTCAGACTCTGAATTCGGATACCGGCGGGAGGTACTCCCGCCGGATGAAGGTAAGGTGACGGGCGGCCGATCAGGCCTCCAGCGCCTCTTCCTCGGNGGCTTCTTCCAGCGCGCCCAGGTCCACACCGGCGGCGCCAAGCTGGGCCGACATGCCGTCAAGGGCGGCGCGGGCGACGAGGTCGCAGTACAGGCCGATGGCGCGGGCGGCGTCATCGTTGCCCGNGATGATGTAGTTCACGCCCTTGGGCGAGCAGTTGGTGTCGACCACGGCCACCACCGGGATGCCCAGCTTCTGGGCTTCCAGGATCGCCAGGTCTTCCTTGCCCACGTCGATGATGAACAGAAGGTCCGGGGTGCCGCCCATTTCACGGATGCCGCCCAGAGAAGCCTGCAGCTTCGCCTGGTCGCGTTCCATGTTCAGCCGTTCCTTCTTGGTCAGGCCTTCCGCGCCGTTAACCAGAACCTCGTCGATCTGCTTCAGGCGCTGGATCGAGTTCGAGATGGTCTTCCAGTTGGTCAGCGTGCCACCCAGCCAGCGGTGGTTGATGTAGTACTGGGCGCACTTTTCGGCGGCTTCGGCGACGGGCTTCTGGGCCTGGCGCTTGGTGCCGACGAAGAGGATGCGGCCGCCCTTGGCGACGGTGTCGCGCACGACCTTCAGAGCCTGGTCCAGCATCGGGACGGTCTGGGTCAGGTCGATGATGTGAATGCCGTTGCGGTCACCATAGATGAACTCGCCCATGCGGGNGTTCCAGCGGGCGGTCTGGTGGCCGTAGTGAACGCCCGCTTCAAGCAGCTGGCGCATGGAGAACTCGGGAAGAGCCATGTCCGTTTCCTTTCCGGTTTGAACCTCGGCCGGGGTTTCCGGGTTGCCCCCGAACCGGTGGACCGCCGGGGATTTCTCCCCGGAAGCCCTCACCCGACCTGTGAAGTGCGCGCCCCTTACCCCCTTCCGCGCCGGGCGCAAGCCCCTGCCCCGCGGCCAAGGGCGTCCGAGCTCGGACGCTTGGTCGAGTCTCGGGATTTCAATGGGTTACGCGCGCGAATTAACTTGGACTTAAGAATCGTCCGGGGTGAGCCGCGCCAATCCAAGGGCCAGAGGGGCAAGGTCCGCCACCAGCGCCATCAGCCGGTCCACGGCGTCAGGGCCGGATATCCATGCCGGAAGCGGCAGCTCGCCTGGCGTGCGGGCGATGATAGACTTGCGGCGCAACAGGTGGTCCCACCCTGCCCCGCCCGGCCAGCCCTTCGGCACCCGCGCCAGATCCGGCGGGTCAAGCGGGCAGCCCGACTGTTCGGCTCGGTCCAGCCAGGCCATGATTTCGGCCCGCTCTGCGCCATCGCTGACCGCGTGGCGCCAGCGATCCAGCGCGGCGGGCGACAGACCGTACCGCCCCGCGCCATAGCCCCAGCCCGTGGGCCCGAACACCAGATGCACGCCCGGCACCTTGTTGAACGCCGGACCGGTGGAGAGGATCAGGTGCAGCTCGGCGTGATAGGGTCGCTTGTCGGCGGAAAACCGGGTGTCGCGGTGGATGCGGCGGAGCGTCGCGTTGAGTTTCGGCACGGCCATCAGACCAAGCCGCGCGGCAGGTTCCGACAGGGCCGCCGCAAGATCGAGGCCGACGGCGAGCCAGTCGCGGTCGTAGTCAGCGCGGTGTGCCTCGAACCAGTCGCGATTGTTGTTTGACTGGAGCCCGGCGAGGAAGCTGAAAGTCGCCTGGGGAATGCCTGGAAATCCCATCCCGATTCCTCCCTGGGGCTGGTCCTTTGGGTGCGGCGGTCGTCCTGGCACGCGCCTAGCGCTCCATCGCCCNCCTGCCCGCGAAGATGCGGTCGCGGAAGCCCTCGATGCGGCGGCGGCGGGTTTCGGACTGCTTGGCCGAAGACAAGGCGATGACATAGCTGCGGCGGCGACCGCGGGTCAGGGCGTAGAAGGCCTCGGCCANGCGCGGGTCGCTGTCCAGTGCATCGGCCAGTTCCTCGGGCAGGTCGGGCTCGGTCTCGTCGCGCGGCGCGGNTGCGGCAGCTTCGGCGTGGGCCATGGATTCGGCCAGGAGGCGCCGCAAGGCAGGCTCCTTCTCGGCGACCTGTCCCGCATCGGTGAAGCAGAGCATGTCGGGATGCCGGGTGTTCGGCCCCTGCCGTTCCAATGCGCCGTCCGGATCGGACAGGAGCGCGGCATTGAAGAAACTGAGCCGGAAATCGCCCTGCAGGGCGCCGATCACGGCGATGTTGCGGCCAGCGTGCATATAGCAGGGATGGCCCCATTTCACGACCTCTGACAGGCCCATGGACAGGCAGACCTGCCGAAGCCGCGCCAGCCCCGCCTGCCATGTCAGCGCGGAACAGGCTAACGTGTCGAACCGGGCGCAGCGGCCGCAGCCGCGGGTGAAGTAATCCTCGATCTCGGTGATCATGGCCCCCCGTCCGTTCCCGACGGAAGTGACCGGTTTTCGGGGCAGAACGCAAGCCCCTTCTTCTTTGCAGAAATACTCAAAGGCGCTGTCCGTCGGTTTCGCCATCGGTTCAGGACACCGATGGACTGGGGGTGGGAAACCCCTGCCTTCCGGGGTGCGGGCCGGGGGTGCGGGGGTGTGAAACCCCCGCCTGCCACGGTTGCACCTTGCGCAAGGCGATGAAGCCGGGAAGAACGGGGCATGACCACGACTCCTGACATTCTGTGCATCGGTTCCGTGCTGTGGGACATCATCGGCCGCAGCCCGCTGGAGATGCGGGCGGGCATGGATGTGCCGGGGCGGATCACGCGGCTGCCNGGGGGTGTGGCGGCCAATATCGCCATGACGCTGGCGCGGATCGGGCTGCGACCGGCGGTGCTGACCGCCATCGGGCGGGATGCCGAGGGCGAAGATCTGATCGCGGCCAGCGCGGCGCGCGGCATGATCACCGCCTATGCCCACCGGCCCGAAGGCTTGCCCACCGACCGCTACATGGCGGTCGAGGGGGCCAACGGATTGATTGCGGCGATTGCCGATGCCCATACGCTGGAAGCCTGCGGGGCGGCGATCCTGGCGCCGCTGGCGGACGGGCGGCTTGGCTCCGCGGCGGCCCCCTGGGCGGGGCCGGTGGCGGTGGACGGCAACCTGACGGTGGCGCTTCTGGCCGAGATTGCGGGCTCGCCGCTGTTTGCCAAGGCCGACCTGCGGCTGGCGCCNACCTCGCCCGGCAAGGCGGAACGGCTGCGGGTCTTGCTGGGGCATCCGGGCGCGACCTTCTATCTGAACCGGGAAGAGGCCGGAAAGATCGCCGGAGTGGCGGTGCGGACCGCCGCCGAGGGGGCCGAGGCGGTGCGCGCGCTTGGCGCGGCGCGGGTGCTGGTGACGGATGGCGCCGGGGCCTGTGCCGATGGATCGGCCGAGGGCGTGATCGTGGCGGTGCCGCCGCCGGTGGAGGTGCGGCGCGTGACCGGCGCGGGCGATACCTTCATGGCGGCGCATCTGGTGGCCGANACGGGTGGCGCCGGGCGGCGCGAGGCGCTGGAGCGCGCGCTGGCGGCGGCGGCGGAGTATATATGCGGAGAGGTTGGAACATGACCCTGCCCCTGATCCTGTCGCCCGAAGTGCGCGAGGCCAAGGCGGCGGCCAGGCCNGTGGTGGCGCTGGAATCCACCATCATCACCCATGGCATGCCCTTTCCGCAGAACGTCGAGACGGCGGCGCTGGTCGAGGAAGACATCCGCGCCGGTGGCGCGGTNGCGGCGACCATCGCGGTGATGGGCGGGCGCATCCATGTGGGCCTGACCGCGGACGAGCTGGAGAAGCTGGGCCGGGCGACGGGGGTGATGAAACTGAGCCGCGCCGATCTGGCGGTGTGCCTGGCCTCTGGCGGCGTNGGGGCCACCACGGTGGCGGCGACGATGATCTGTGCGCAGCTGGCGGGGATTTCGGTCTTTGCCACCGGCGGCATCGGTGGCGTGCATCGCGGGGCGGAGACGAGCTTTGACATCTCGGCCGACCTGCGGGAACTGGCCGAGACGCCGGTGACGGTGGTGGCGGCGGGCNNGAAGGCGATCCTGGACCTGCCCAAGACGCTGGAGGTGCTGGAAACCCTGGGCGTGCCGGTGATCGGCTATGGCCAGGATGAGTTTCCGGCCTTCTGGTCGCGGTCTTCGGGGCTGAAGGCGCCGTTGCGCATGGACAGTCCTGCCGAGATTGCCGCGGCGCACCGGATGCGCGGGGTGCTGGGGCTGAAGGGCGGACAGCTGGTGGCGAACCCGATCCCTGAGGCGGCGGAAATCCCGCGGCCCGAGATCATGCCGATGATCGAGGCGGCGCTGGCAGAGGCCGCGGCGGANGGGGTCAGCGCCAAGGCGGTGACGCCGTTCCTGCTGCAGCGGCTGTTCGAGATGTCTTCGGGCCGGTCACTGGTGGCCAATATCGCGCTGGTCAGGAACAACGCGCGCCTNGGGGCGGCGATCGCGCGGGAACTGGCGGCGGGCTAGCTCAGTCCAGCACTTCGGCGATGTCGAGGGTCTGGGCCTCGCCCAGGTCCTTGCCGTGGCGGTCCAGGAAGCGGTCGGCGGCGGCGTGGTAACTTTNGCGCAGGCGGTTCAGCAGCGCGGGGGCGGGCAGCATCTTGGTGGTGCCCGAGATGTCATTCATCAGCGCATCGTCGCTGATCAGGTGCAGGCGGATTTCCTTCATCGTGCCGCGGGTCAGAGCGCCCGTGGCGATGAGGCGGCGCACGAAGCGGATGGCCCGCAGTTCGGCCAGCAGAGGCGCGTTGAAGCTGATCTCGGTGATGCGGTTCTGGATATCGACCGGGCTGGTCGGCACCGCCTCGCGTCGCAGCGGGTTGACCTGGATGATCAGGATGTCGTCGGGCAGGCCCGGTTCATAGAGCGGGAAGAGCGCGGGGTTGCCGGAAAAGCCGCCGTCCCAATAGGCGCGGCCGTCGATTTCGACGGCGCGGAACACCGTGGGCAGGCAGGCCGAGGCGAGGATGGCGTCGGCGGTGACGCGGCGGCCCGAAAAGATTTCCGGCTTGCCGGTGCGCACGTCGGTGGCGCCGATGAACAGCCGGGGACCCTGGCGCGCGGCGATGGCGTCGAAGTCGAGGGCGGCGACGACCTCGGCCANGGGATTGGACCACAGCCCGTTCCAGTCATAGGGCGAGACGATCTGGGCGGCGATGCCCGCGGGCGAGATCGGGAACAGGTTCTCGGCGATTTCCGACAGGTCGGCGGCATAGGGCCAGAACGGCCGCATCCAGGGGGCGAAGCGGAAGTCGCCGGCATTGCCGACCTTGCCCCAGAGATCGGCCAGCGCGGCGCGCGCGCCGTCGCGCCCGCCGGTCACCAGGCCCGCCTTCAGCACGGCGGCATTCAGCGNCGCGGCGGAGGTGCCGGAGANTGCCGCGATTTCGACATCATCCTCGTCCAGGATGCGGTCCAGCGCGCCCCAGGTGAAGGCGCCATGGGCGCCGCCACCTTGCAGCGCAAGGTTGATGCNGGCGCGTCAAGGGTGGGTCCTGGGGCAATTTTCTTTGAAGAAAATTGCAAATTCCTTCGAAGGAATTTGCATCACATCGCGGTCCAGCCGCCATCCACGCTGATCGTGGTGCCGGTGACCTGGTCGGCGTAGGGCGAGCAGAGATAGACCACGGTGCCGCCGATCTGTTCCACCGTGGCGAACTGGCGCGAGGGCTGGCGCAGCAGCATGACCTCGCGGATCACGGTCTCGCGGTCCATGTTGTGAACCTTCATCTGATCGGGGATCTGCGCCTCGACCAGGGGCGTCAGCACATAGCCGGGGCAGATGGCGTTGCAGGTGATGCCCTGCCCTGCCGTTTCCAGCGCCACGGTCTTGGACAGGCCGACGACGCCATGCTTGGCCGCGATATAGGCTGACTTGAAGGGTGAGGCGGTCAGGCCATGCGCCGAGGCGATGTTGACGACGCGGCCCCAGCCTTTCGCGCGCATGCCCGGCAGCGCGGCGGCAGTGGTGTGGAAGGCCGAGGAGAGGTTGATGGCGAGGATCAGGTTCCACTTGTCGATGGGAAACTCGTCCACCGGGGCCACATGCTGGATGCCGGCGTTGTTCACCAGGATGTCGCAGCCACCGGCCTGTTCCACCAGCGCGCGGCAGGCCTGGGCATCGGACATGTCGGCGGCGATGTAGCGGGCGCTGACACCATGGCGGGCGCCCAGTTCGGCGGCCAGCGCATGATCTTCGGGGCGGTCGGTGAAGCTGTTCAGCACGACATCGGCGTACCTTCGCCAGTTCCTCGGCCACGCCAAGGCCGATGCCCGAGTTCGATCCGGTGATGACGGCGCGCTTGCCCGTAAGCTGCATGGGTCTGGACTCCTGCCAATGTTGCGGGCGCAGCATAGTCGAAGGCCGCGGCAAGGCCAGTGGGGACGGCGGGAACCGCCTTTTTCCTGCCGCGTTATCCGGGTAGAAACCCGCGGTTCCCGGCTGAACGACCGGGGAGGTGTGTTGATGTCCCGTGCCTGGTGGCTTTCCATGTGGTTTTCGGCTGAAACCGATCCGTTTCAGGGCCTTGGCGGCGCGACCTGGATCGCGGGCGAAGGGCCCGATCCCGACAGGACAAGTGGCGATTCGCGGGCGGCTGCCGATGCGGGGACACGGGCCGCCGCGTTTGTCCTGACCGGCACGGATGGCGACGATGACCTGTCCGGCACGGAGGGTAACGATATCGTGCGCCTGCGGGCGGGGAATGACTACTTTGAGGGCATCGGCGGCGCCGACTGGGTGCATGGCGGCGATGGTGACGACCGGCTGGACATCTGGGGCACGGATGCCGCGACGCTGATCGGTGGCGCTGGCAATGATACCCTGCTTGCCGACGGCGGCGATGACCTTTTGATCGGCGGCAGCGGCAGGGATACCCTGGAAGGCGGTCGCGGCAATGATGTGATCTACGGTGGGGACGGCGACGACTGGGCGCATGGCGCCGAGGGCGACGACCGGGTGTACCTGGGCGCTTAAAACGACGGATGGTCCGACGACATGGGCCATGACTCGGTCTGGGGCGGCGCCGGGGACGACAACCTGCAAACCCTGGGCGATGGCAAGTTCATGTCGGGACAGGACGGCAACGACTTCCTGCTTGCGGGCGAAGGCGGCGCGGCGACCCTGTTGGGCGGCGCCAACGACGATGTGCTGTGGTCCGGCAGCGGACCGACGCTGTGCCGCGGCGGCGATGGCGCGGACCGTCTGATCCTGGGCGGCGGGCAGGATCGCGCCTTCGGCGGCGCCGGGCGGACCGCTTCGTGATCAATGAAGCATTCGGCGCCGGGAAGGTCAGCATCGGTGATTTCACGCCCGGCGAGGATTGCCTGGTGTTCGAGTCAGCCCGCGCCATGACCGCCGCCGAAGCCTGGGCGGAGTTTCGGGCGCATGCCCGCAACGGCGAGGGCGCGTGATCTATGAATCTGCCGACGGCGTATTGGTGCTGGTCCTTGTCGGCGTGACCCTGAGCGACCTGAGCGCGGCGGATTTCGCGGCATCGACCGGAAATCCCCATGGCGACCTGATCGTCTGACCGGCTGCGCCCCGCCTGCACCCGCAAGACGGGAAGTCTGCGCATTGAACTCGACCCTGGCCAGTACCTTGGCTTGTGTCGGGTTCAACCAGGATGCCCATTTCACGCCATATTCTTGGGTGCCACGCCAGGGTGAGGACGCGGTGCGGCTTTACCTTGCGTCAAGGGCGTCCAGATAACACACGAATATTGCTACATTTAATTCAAGAGCAACCAACCGCGGCAGAGGGCGGCGCGGATTTTGGTCCGACGTCGGACATGAAGCCGGTGCGCGCAAAATGGTCGCCATCCGCGCAAATTCTCAACAAATCCTGAAGGCAATCCTGATGTGAGCGGCGGCCACAGGGGTCGTCCCCTTCTGAAAAGAGAGAGATGATGGTCCTGTTTGGCTTTCTGACGCAGACCGACACGTCGTTCACCTATCTGAACACCGACGGTGACCTTGTCACGGTCACTGGCGCCGATTTCACCTATGACCCGCTGAGCGGCGCGCTGTTGACCGGCACGGTGGCGACGATGGCGCTGCGCCACACCGATGGCACCGTGACCACCACCACGATCCGCGGCATGGCCACCGCGGTGGCGGATCTGGATACGGCCTATGGCGCCGGGCTGTGGCTGGAATCGGCCACCTTCACCTCGATCCATGACCTCGTCACCGATACGGTGATGACCCGTGTCGGGGCGGGGTTCTACGAGATCTTCGGCGGCACGCTGGACGACCGGCTGCAGGGCAACACCATCGCCAACCTGATCGAGGGGGCGCCGGGGACGACACCCTGCTGGGGCCTTTGGCAACGACACGATGTTTGGCCAGGATGGCGACGACGTGCTTCTGGGCGGCGCCGACCGCGACTCGCTGGATGGCGGGGCGGGCGACGACTTCGTGAACGGCGATTCCGGCAATGACGTGCTGTATGGCCAGGATGGTGCGGACAGCGTGGTTGGCGAGGCGGGCCATGATGCGCTTTATGGCGGGCTGGGCGACGACACGCTGAACGGCGGCACCAACAACGACACCATCGACGGCGGCGACGGCGCCGACCGGTTGTTCGGCACCCATGGCTTCGACCTGTTGCAGGGCGGTCTGGGCACCGACATCGTCTATGGCGGCACGCAGAACGACACGCTTTATGGCGGCGACGGCGACGACAGCATGAACGGCGATGCCGGGGCCGACCGGGTTTATGGCGGCGCTGGCGACGACAGCCTGCGGGGCGGTGCCGACGGCGATACCATGGAGGGCGGCGAAGGCGACGACCTGCTGATCGGCGATGCTTAAGCAACGATTACATCGAAAGCGACGAGGGCAATGACACGGTGCGGGCTAAGCTGGGCGACGACACCCTGCTGGGGCATGGCGGTGACGATGTGCTGTTCGGCGGCACCGGTGCCGACCGCTTCATCTTCTGCGAATGGCATGGCGAGAACCTGGATGTCCGCGACTTCGACGTGGCGGCGGATGTCATCGAGTTCTGGCACGACGGCATCATGACCGCGGCCGAGGCGCTGGCGCTGTTCGCCTCGCGCGCCGTGGATACGGCCGATGGCGTGGTCTATACCGGCGTGAACGACACGCAGGCGAGCGGCACCTCGACCACGCTGCATGTCCTGCTGCGCGGGGTCGAACTGGCTGACCTGACCGAGACCAACTTCGTGGATACCGTGCTGGCCTGACCGGGCTGGCAGCAGATCGGGCGCCGGTCCCTGGGACCGGCGCCTTTGCTTGCCGCAGTGTCCGGCTATGCTGTCCGTGCCCCGGGTCTGGCCGGGGCGCGGTGATGGTGCGTTCATGGGACAGGGTATCCCTCTTTCCGGGCCTGGGGCGGCGGGGCCGACCCGGCCGAAGTGACCTGGGTTATCGGCAGCGATGGCGACGACCTGTTGCGCGGAACCTCTGGCACGGATGCGATGCTGGGCCTGGTAACCGGGACACGCTGGCGGGCGGCGCGGGGGCTGACAGCCTGTATGGCGATGATGGTGACGACGATTTGTCCGGCGGCCTGGACGACGACCGGCTTCAGGGCGGCGCAACGGCGATGTCCTGTCCGGCGGCGGCGGCGACGATGTGCTGGAGGGCGAGGACGGCGCCGACGATCTGCGCGGCGGCAGCGGGTGGGACGGGCTTTACGGCGGCGCAGGCGACGACAGCCTGGTCGGCGGCGACGGCAACGATGGGTTGCAGGGCGGTCTGGGCGATGATCACCTTTGGGGTGGTGCGGGCGACGACAGTCTTCTGGACACCGAGGGCAACAACCGGTTGTTCGGCGGCGACGGGACCGACATCGTGCAGGCCGGGTCGGGCGACGACCTTCTGTCCGGCGGGGACGGGGCCGACACGCTGCACGGCGGCACGGGGGCGGATACCGTCCGGGGCGACGCGGGCGACGACCGGCTGATCGGCGGCGGCGGCCATGACCGGCTGTATGGCGGTGCGGGGGCGGATGTCTTCGTGTTCAGCGATGCCGACAATGCAATGACCGAGGGCTTGGTCCTGATGGTCGTGGCCGATTTCGTGCAGGGCGACGACCGGCTGATGATCGCCAACGGCTCGGGCCGCGATGCGGACGAGACCTTTGCGGCCTTCCGCGACAGCGCCGTCCAGACGGCGCGCGGAGTGATCTACACGGATGACCCGGGGCGGCTGCTGATCCTGGGGCTGGACCTGAACCGCCTGACGGCCGCCGATTTCATCGGCGACGGCGACCCGATCTTCGGCTGACCGCGCGCACACGGCCCCTGCCCCAGCCTGGCGCGGAGACCGTGCGAGGCTGCGCCACGATCCTGCCACATTCCCGTCCTGCCCAAGCCGCATTGCGGTGGCAGCGGTTGTTTCCGAAAGCGCGACGACTCTGGCAACGGGGCGGGATTGGACAACACTGCACGGCGACCGCGCGATCTGGCGCTGCCGAAGCGGCAGGCAGGACGACCGGGCGCGGATGAAAAACGCCACGCGAGGCTTGCTGTTAAGTCGTTGAGGCAGGTTTCATACAGGCAAGAAACCTATCGAGCAGTGAAGTCTGTATACCCCGTTCACTTGCAAAGGCCAAGATAAAAGTTTGAAAGGACTGGACTTGCGGCCTAGTCTGCCGGTCAAGAAAACAAGGCGAGCGGAGGATTGTTGCGCCAATGACACCGGAGTTTTTCGCCCACGGACGGGGCATCGCCGTCTCGCTGCTGATGGCCGCGATTCTGTCCCCGGCGGCCTGGGCCGAGCCCTCGCATGGCATAGCTATGTATGGCGANGTAGCGCTTCCACCCGATTTTGTGTCGCTGCCCTATGCCAACCCGGACGCCCCGCAGGGCGGGCGCATCCTGTTCGGCGAGAATGGCACCTTCGACAGCCTCAACCCCTTCATCGTGAAGGGGAACCCGGCCTCGGGCGTGTCGGCCTATACGGTCGAGACGCTGATGGGCCGGTCCTATGACGAACCCTTTACCCTGTACGGGCTGCTGGCCGAATCAATCGACACCGACGAAGGCCGGACCTACGTCGAGTTCACCCTGCGCGAGGGCGCGACGTTCTCGGACGGGAACCCGGTGACGCCCGAGGACGTGCTGTGGTCGGTCGAAAAGCTGGGCACCGAGGGCAACCCGCGTTACGCCGCCGCCTGGAAGAAGATCGCCAAGGCCGAAAAGGTGGGCGACCGCGGCGTGCGCTTCACCTTCAACACCGAAGACCGCGAGCTGCCACTGATCCTGGGCCTGCGCCCGGTGCTGGAAAAGGCGCAGTGGGAGGGCAAGGACTTCACCGCCTCGTCGCTGGAGCCGGTGATCGGGTCCGGTCCCTATGTGGTGGGCGAGGTCGAGGCGGGCCGCTTCGTCTCGTTCAGGAAGAACCCGGACTGGTGGGGCAAGGATCTGCCCTTCAACAAGGGGCTCTATAACTTCGACGAGATCCGCTACGATTACTTCGGCGACGCGGGCGTGCTGTTCGAGGCCTTCAAGGCNGGCGACATCACCAGCTATCGCGAGGCCAATCCGGCGAAGTGGGAAACCAACTATGACTTCCCGGCGGTGGCGTCGGGCGATGTGGTGAAGTCGGTCATCCCGCATCACCGGCCCTCGGGCATCGAGGGGCTGGTGTTCAATACGAGGAAGCCGATGTTCGCCGACTGGCGGGTGCGCCAGGCGCTGATCGACGCCTTCAACTTCGAGCTGATCAACCAGACGCTGAACGGCGGCATTTCGCCCCGCATTTCCTCCTATTATGGCAACTCGTTCCTGGGCATGACGCCGGGCGCCCCGGCCGAGGGCAAAGTTCTGGCGCTGCTGGAACCGTTCAAGGACCAGCTTCTGCCCGGCGCCATCGAAGGCTATGCCTTTCCGGTGAGCGATGGCAGCGAGGCCAACCGCAAGAACATCCGCGCGGCGACCGATCTTCTGGCAGAGGTTACNTGGACCGTGCAGGACGGCGTGCTGAAGAATGCCGCCGCACGAGCCNNCTTCGCCTTTGACATCCTTCTGGTGAACGGCGCCGACGAGATGATCTCGGTCGCGAATATCTATGTCGAGGCGCTGAAGCGTCTGGGCATTGCCGCCACCGTCACCACGGTGGATTCGGCGCAGTATAAGGAGCGCACCGGCGCCTATGACTTCGACATGACGCATTATGTGCGGTCGCTGTCGCTGTCGCCCGGCAACGAGCAGACGCTGTACTGGGGCTCGGCCNNAAGCGTGACGGAACCGGGCACGCGCAACTGGATGGGCATGAATTCGCTTACGNNGGCCGAGGCGATGATCAAGACGATGTTGTCTTCGACCGACCCGGCGGATTTCGTGGCGGCGACGCAGGCGCTTGACCGCGTGCTGACCACCGGGCGATATGTCATCCCCATCTGGTACTCGGACGTTTCGCGGATCGCGCACCGCAAGGAGCTGCACTATCCCGAGAAGCTGCCGCTGTACGGCGACTGGATCGGCTTCCAGCCGGACGTCTGGTGGTACCAGGACTGAAGAAGAAGACGCTTAAGAAGAAGACTCGGCAACGACCGGAAGAGGCAGAGCATGAACTGGATCAAGGTGGCGGCGATCCTCGCCGCCCTCGCAGGGTGCAACACGGTGAACGGCGTGGGCGAGGACATCTCGGGCGCGGCAGTCACGGTGCAGGACTGGATGTAAGACGATCCGCTTGGTTCGGGCGAGAATCAGGCGGGCTCTTCGTATGGCCTATTGTCCCCAATGATCAAACTGGGCCGGAGTCGCTTGCTCCCGAGCGAAGCGGTATCCGCGGCGCGCAGCGAGTTTGCGTAGGCCGAGGGCATGAGCTTCCATGATCCACTGCATGGCAATGGATCATGATTCACTATGACAAAGGAGACGGATTGGATTAACCTCGGTCCAATGTGGCCGCGCGAGGCGATCTCATGCTCCCATTGCCTTTCTTGATGTCGCGTAGCCTCCCATTATGGGGCGTCGTGCCATCGCACTCTGTGCATGGCTCACTGCGGGCATGGCGATTTTTCCGCTTGCGGCGGAAGCCGAGTCAGCACGGTTCTCGTACGACGTCTCGGTGGGGTCGCAGGTTTTCACATTCCCGATTGAGATCGAGTTCGAAAGCCCACAGATTGTTATCACTATCGACATCGGCGGCCTGTTTGCCCCGGGGCAACAAGGCGAGTCCCAGACAGAACTGGACCGTCTCATACAAGCCCTGAAGCTGGATCAGATGCCAGGGAATTATCAGTCATTCAGGTACAACGGAACCGGTGGCGAGGTTCGACCGCCCAACCTCTGGCTTAAGTACCATTTTACTGTGGACCTCAAGAACGCCAAACCAACCAATGGAAGCGTTGAACTTCTGCTCACCGGCGATGTTTCCGATGGGAGCGTTGGGCTCAAGCTTGCCGAGCGGCCAGTTCTGAATATCTCCAACGATGTTTTGGATGCCCTTGCGTCCCTTACGGGGCTTGGCGACACCCTTGTGGCGCAACTTGCTGACGCGCTTACCAGATCGCTGTCCGACGATGAGGCGAGGCTAAGACTGCCCTCATGGGTTCCATCAAGCGTCCGGGTCGAAAGCGCAATCTTCACGATCACGGAAGGCCGCCAAGCTCTCGTTGTCACCGGAACTATCAGTGACCCGGTGGCGCCTTGAAGGAATACAGGCACCCGCGAGGCAAGGCCAGGCCCCAAGGCTCCCATTCTCAAATCAATCCAGGTCGAGCCGAGGATCGTTCAATCGACCTTTTCACGATCCTTTGGATATCAATATCATTTCTGATTGCCTATTTTTTCTTCGCACTGATGTCCAAGACGCAGGGATGGCCAATAGACTTTGCGGCCAATCCACTTGTAACGCTTACCCGTGAAGCGAATACGGAGGCCACCGAGGCTTACATTGCGTTCCATACGATGATGTACCTGTCCTTCCTTTGCCTGGGGCAGAACGGTATCGCACTCTGCATGCTGTATCAGCGCTCTGGCAAAGTGGTGGAACGCTTGCCAACATTTGATCCACTTCGACGGATTAAAGCCGGACAGCGCGACGCCGCGGCTTATGCCGTGTTCTTTGCCGCCACAGCCGTCGGTCTCTATGGATTGGGGCATGCCTGGCGCGTCCTGGCTCAGCGCGCTCAGATTTGTGTCGAAACCCCTACAGGCGTGGTCATCAAGGACGGTCTTTCACAGAGCTGGCTCGGCACCAACCTGCTCGTTCGTTCGCAGGAGAGTGCTGACGCGGCGCGACGTCTGGTCGACAAAGTTGCGACAAAAGGTGGCGATGCGTGCCAATCCGACTGGGCGAGCGACTATTTCCTTTGGTCCCCCACGTCTTTTCGGGCCTCTTCTTGCTCGTTTTCCTGCTTGTGATTGCGATGATTGGCAAGATGACAGCAATCTGGTGGCAGAGAAGAGGCCGAGCTGTATCTATGTGAATGCGCTTACGCCAGCGAGGTGACCCAGAGGATGCTGGCGTCCTCGTCCGACAGGCTGACGACGTTGTGGCCCATCGAGGCGTCGTAATAGGCGCTGTCGCCGCGGCGCAGGTCCACGGGTTCGTAGAATTCGGTGTAAAGCCGCACGATGCCGGTCAGCACCAGCAGGAATTCCTCGCCGTCGTGGCGGACCCAGCCCCCGAATTCCTCCAAGCGGCGCGCCCGCACGCGGGTGCGGTAGGGCAGCATCTTCTTGGACTTCATCGCCCCGGCCAGCAATTCATGCTCGTAGGTCGTGGTCAGGTGTGGCTGGCCCTCGCCCGCGCGGGTCGTGGCCATGCGGCCCATCACCTGCGCCCTGGACGGCGGGGTGAAAAGCTGCGGCACGGAAATCGACAGCCCCTCGGCCAGCTTCTTCAGCGCCTCGTAGGTGGGCGACATCTGGCCGTTTTCGATCTTTGACAGGGTGGACCGCGCAAGGCCCGCCTGTACCGCCGCCTGTTCCAGCGTCCAGCCGCGGCTTTTCCGCAAGTCGCGCACACGCTCGCCCAGGTTCAGGGGCTCGACGCGGGTTTCCGTGCCGTTTTCGCGGGCGATGCGGATGATGGCGGTGGGGTCGCTCATGGCACGGGAATAGGCGTTGCGCAGGGTTCGCGCAACTGCCGGAATGGCGCGACCCCTTGCCCCTTCATCTTGGCTTAAATACTCCACGGGGGTTGCCGTCGGTTCGCCATCGGTTCAAGAACCGAAGGCAACGGGTGTGAAACCCCGGCGGCCTGCCTCCTGGAGCCACGCCGGACATGCTCGATCGACGACCGCCGCCCCTGGCCGCCCGCGCCCTCCCCTTTCAACCTCGCCGCCCATGTGCTGGCGGCGGGTGTGGCGCAGCCGGACAAGGTGGCGCTGGCGATCCTGAAACCTTCGGGCGCCGAACGCTGGAGCTTTAGNCTGACGGCCGCGGTGCGCGGCGCCGGGACGGGGCTTCTGGCGATGGGACTGGAACCCGGCGACCGGGTGCTGATGCGGCTTGGCAATGAGCCNTTTCCGGTGGCCTATCTGGGCGCCATTGCCGCCGGGCTGGTGCCGGTGCCGACCAATGCGCAGCTGACGGCGGAGGAGGCCACGAAACTGGCCGCCCGCATCGCGCCGCGGCTGATCCTGGCCGGGCCGGGCGTGGCGCTGCCGGACCCCCTGCCCTGCCCGGTGCTGCCCGCCGCCGACCTGCTGGCGATGGAAAGCCTTGCNCCCTGCGCCTGGGACATGGGCGATCCGGATCGGCTGGCCTATGTCGTGTTCACCTCGGGCACATCGGGCAATCCCATGGCGGTGGCCCATGCGCATCGGGCGATCTGGGCGCGCGGCATGATGCGGGCGGGGTGGGAGGGGTTCGAGGCCACCGACCGCGTGCTGCATGCGGGCGCGTTGAACTGGACCTACACGCTTGGCACCGGGCTTCTGGACCCCTGGACGGTGGGGGCGACGGCGCTGGTGCCCGCAGCGGGCACGGCGCCGGCGCAACTGCCGCTGCTGGCGAAGCGCTTCGATGCGACGGTGATTGCCGCCGTGCCCGGCGTCTATCGCCAGATGCTGCGGTCGCAGATGCCCGCGCTGCCAAAGCTGAAGCGTGGCCTGTCGGCGGGCGAGAAACTNAGCCCGGCGCTGCGCGCGGCCTGGGAGGCCGCGACGGGCGTGGCGCTGCATGAAGCACTCGGCATGTCCGAGGTCTCGACCTACCTGTCGGGGTCTGACGCCCGCCCGGCCCCGCCGGGCGCGGCGGGCTATGCGCAGCCTGGCCGCTGCGTGGCGGTGCTGGGGCCGGAGGGCCAGCCGATGCCGCGTGGCACCGAGGGTGTGCTGGCGGTGTCTCGGGACGATCCGGGGCTGATGCTGGGCTATCTGGGCGAGCCGGAGGCCACGGCCAGCCGGTTCACCGGCGACTGGTTCGTGACCGGCGACCGGGCGGTGATGGCGGCGGATGGCGCGATCACCACGCTTGGCCGCAACGACGACCTGATGAATGCCGGCGGCTTCCGCGTGGCGCCNGAGATCGAGGCGGTGCTGGCGCATCTGCCCGGCCTGCACGAGGTGGCAGTGGCCGAGGTGCCGGTGGCATCGGGCGCCACGGTCATCGCGGCCTTCTGCGTCAGCGACGGGCCGCTGGAGCCGGAAGCGCTGGATGCACAGGTCTCTGTGCATCTGGCCCGCTGGAAAGTTCCCCGGATGTGGGTCAGGGTGGCGCGTCTGCCGCATGGGCCGAATGGCAAGCTGGACCGAAAGGCCCTGCCCGCCCTTGCCCCGCCGCAATCCTGAAAGGCCCGTGATGGTTCGTCTTGACATATTCGCCGACCCGGTCTGCCCCTGGTGCTATGTGGGCAAGGCTTCGCTTGACCGGGCGCTGGAGGCGCGGCCCGAACATCCCTTTACCATCGAATGGCATCCGTTCCAGCTGAACCCCGACACGCCCCGCGAGGGCGTGGACAAGCGGGCCTGGCTGGAAAGCCGGTTTGGCGGCAAGGCGCAGGTGGATGCGGTTCACGAGCGCCTGCGCGAGGTCGCGCGCAAGGCGGGGGTCGAGCTTGACCCGGACGTGCCCAAGCGCATCCCGAACACGCTGGATGCGCACCGGCTGATCCACTGGGCGGGGCTGGAGGGGCGGCAGGGCGCCGCCGTTTCGGCCCTGTTCCGCGCCTATTGGCGCGAGGGGCGCGACATCGGCAATCCCGCGGTGCTGGCCGATATCGGGGCCGCCATCGGCATGGACCGCAGCGCCGTTGTTCGGCTTCTGGGCTCGGACGCCGATGTGGCCGAGACCCTGGCGCGCGAGGACCACGCACGCCAGCGCGGCGTGCGGGCCGTGCCGACCTTCGTGATCGCCGACCGGCATGTGGTGTCGGGCGCGCAACCCTTTGACCTTTGGGTGCAGGTGGTGGACGACATCGCCGCCGCGCGCACCTGACCGACCGGAAACACCATGACCCCTGACACCCCGCCCGCCCCGCCTCGGTGGAGTTCATCGCGCTGATCGCAATGATGTTCGCCACCGTGGCCTTTTCCATCGACGCCGTGCTGCCCGCGCTGCCCGCGATTGCCGCCGAGCTGACGCCGCAAGACCCCAACCGCGCGCAGCTGATCCTGACCAGCTTTGTCTTCGGCATGGGGTTGGGCACGCTGGTGATGGGCCCCCTGTCCGACAGTTTCGGCCGCAAGCGGGTGATCGTGGGCGGGGCGTTTCTGTATTGCCTGGCCGCCCTTGTGGGCTATCTGGCGCCGACGCTGGAAACCGTGCTGGCCGCCCGCGTGGTGATGGGCCTGGGCGTCGCCGCGCCGCGCGTGGTGTCGCTGGCCATGGTGCGCGACCTGTATTCCGGGCGCGACATGGCGCGGATCGTCAGTTTCGCCATGATGGTCTTCATGGTGGTNGCCACCGCGGCGCCGCTTCTGGGGGCCGCCATCATCGCCGCGGCGGGCTGGCGGGCGGTGTTNCTGGCCTTCCTGGTCTTTGCGCTGGTCATCATCAGCTGGATGCAGCTGCGCCAGCCCGAGACCTTGCCCGTGGCAAAGCGGCGGCCGCTGCGCCTGGGCCAGCTGTGGCGCGATTCGCGCGAGGTGCTGTCGCACGGGCTGATCCTGAAGGCGATCCTTGGCATGACGCTGGTGCTGGGGGCGCTGTTTGCCACCCTGTCCTCGGTGCAGCAGCTGTTCGGCGAGACCTATGGCCGGGCCGAAAGCTTTCCCTGGTGGTTCGCGCTGATCGCGCTGTTCTCGGTTACCCGGGCCNNGCTGAACGCCCGGCTGGTGATGACGCTTGGCATGCGCCGCGTGGCGGGGCGGGCCTTTCTGGTGCAGGCGGTGATCTCNGGGGCCTTGGCGCTGTCGCTGGCTTTCGGGCTGTGGTTTGCGGGGCTGCCGTTCTGGGCGATGATGGCCTGGCTGATCCTGGCCTTCTTCATGACCGGCCTGACCATGGGCAACCTGAATGCCCTGGCGATGGAGCCGGTGGGCCATGTCGCGGGCCTTGCGGCCTCGCTGATGGGGGCGATTTCCACGGTGGCCTCGACCCTGCTGGCGGTGCCGGTGGGGCTGGCCTTCGATGGCACGCCCTTGCCGCTGATTGCCGCCACGGCCATCACCAGCGCCTTGGGCGTGGGTGGTGAAGTGGATCGGGCAGCGCGGCTAGACCCTGGTCTGGCTTTGCCGGGCGACGGCAGGTGTCCGATTTCCTTGAAGAAATCGGCTCGGAGGCTTTGAAGGCTCCGGGGCGTCTTCGAAAACGCCGCTGCCGCGCTCGGCGAAAGCGGGCGGGTCCCTGACGGGATGCCCGCGGCTAGCCCTTCGGCTTCACCACCTTCTCGGCCAGGTCGCGGGCGATGGCATAGGCGCCCTTGATGCGGTCGGCTTCCGTCTTCCAGTCGCGGGCCAGCACGATCTTGTTGCCGGTGATCTTGGCCGCCTGACCCTCGGCCTTGATGAAATCCACCAGCCCCGCCGGGTTGGCGAATTTGTCGTTGTGGAACATCACCGTGGCGCCACGCGGCCCCGCATCCAGCCGTGAGATGCTNNTAGCGCGGCGGCACATCGCCTTGATGCGGACGACCAGCAGGAGCGTGTTCACCCNTTTCGGCAGCGGGCCGAAGCGGTCGATCAGTTCGGCGGCAAAGCCTTCCAGTTCCACCTTGGTCGAAAGCGAGGACANGCCATGATAGAGGCCGAGCCGCACGTCGAGGTCGGGGACGTAGACGTCGGGAATCAACACCGGCACGCCCAGGTTCAGCTGCGGCGCCCATTGGTCATCGACGGTGGCCAGCCCGCCGATCTCGCCCGAACGCAGCTTGCTGATCGTTTCTTCCAGCATCTGCTGGTACAACTCGTAGCCCACTTCCTTGATGTGGCCAGACTGTTCCTCGCCCAACAGGCTGCTCGCGCCGCGCAGGTCGAGGTCGTGGGAGGCGAGGTTGAAGCNCACGCCGAGCGAATCGAGGCTGCCGAGTAGGCGCAGACGCTTGCNGGCCTGGGGCGTCAGCGGCATCCGGGGTTTCGTGGTCAGATAGCAATAGGCGCGGGTCTTGGACCGGCCGACGCGGCCGCGGATCTGGTACAGCTGCCCCAGCCCGAACATGTCGGCGCGATGCACGATCATGGTGTTGGCGGTCGGGATATCCAGACCCGNATCGACAATGGTGGTGGACAGAAGCACGTCGAACTTGCCGTCGTAGAAGGCGTTCATCTTCTCGTCCAGATCGCCCGCTGCCAGCTGCCCGTGGGCGATGACATAGGTAATTTCCGGCACATGCGTCTTCAGGAAATCCTCGATCTCGGGCAGGTCGGCGATGCGGGGGACGACAAAGAACGACTGACCGCCGCGATAGCGTTCGCGCAAGAGCGCCTCGCGCAGGGTGACGCTATCGAATTCCGAAACATATGTTCGTATTGCCAGCCGGTCCACCGGCGGTGTGGCGATGATCGACAGGTCGCGCACGCCGGTCAGGGACAGTTGCAGGGTGCGGGGAATGGGCGTGGCGGTCAGGGTCAGCACATGGACTTCCGACCGCATCTCCTTCAGCCGTTCCTTGTGGCCCACGCCGAAATGCTGTTCCTCGTCAACGATCAACAGGCCGAGGTTGCGGAAATTCACGCTCTTGGCCAGGATCGCATGTGTGCCGATGCAGATGTCCACCGTGCCTTCGGCAAGGCCCGCGCGGGTGTCGTTCGCCTCTTTCTGGCTGACGAAACGGCTGAGTTGCCGCACGTTCACAGGGAAACCACGGAAGCGGTCGGCGAAGCTGCGGTAGTGCTGGCGCGCCAGCAGCGTGGTCGGGCAGACCACCGCCACCTGCATCCCCGACAAGGCGGCGACGAAGGCCGCGCGCATGGCGACCTCGGTCTTGCCGAAGCCCACATCGCCGACGATCAGCCGGTCCATCGGGCGGTAAGCCTCGAAATCGGCAATCACATCGCCGATGGCGGAAAGCTGGTCGTCGGTTTCCGGCCAGGGGAAGCGGGCGCAGAACGCCTNCCACATCTGGTGCGGCGGCTCCAGCACTGGCGCCTGGCGCAGCATCCGTTCCGCCGCCACGCGCATCAGCCGGTCGGCAATCTCGCGGATGCGTTCCTTCAGCTTGGCCTTCTTGGCCTGCCAGGCGCCGCCGCCCAGGCGGTCCAGAAGCCCCTCTTCATGGCCATAGCGGCTGAGCAGCTCGATGTTCTCGACCGGCAGGTAGAGTTTCGCGCCCTCGGCATATTCCAGCGCCAGGCATTCATGCGGCGCGCCAAGCGCGGTGATGGTTTCCAGCCCCAGATAGCGGCCGACACCATGTTCGACATGCACGACAAGGTCGCCGGGCGTCAGCGCATCGGCCTCGCGCAGGAAGTTCTCGGCCTTGCGGCGGCGTTTGGGGCGGCCGACCAGGCGGTCGCCCAGCACATCCTGTTCGGAAATCACCGCCAGCCCCGGTGCGGTGAAGCCCGCCTCCAGTGCCCAGACCATCAGGTAAAGCCCGCCGCGCCCGATTTCTGGCACCTCGCGGAAATCCTTCACCAGCTTGGTTGCCGCCAGACCCTGATCGTCCAGCAGACCCTTCAGCCGCTCGCGGGCGCCTTCGGACCACGAGGCGATGACGACGTGCCGGTCTTCCAGCAGTTCACGAACATGCGCGGCCAGGGCGCCGAAAAGACTGACCTTTTCCTGTTGGCGTTCCGGCGCGAAACTGCGCCCGATGCGGCCCCCGGCGTCCAGAACCCCCGGCCCCGGCGATTGCGCCAGGGGCGACAGGCGGATCACGCGGTGCCCGGCCACCGCCGCATCCCAGCCAGCATCGTCCAGATACAGCAAGCCCGGCGCCACCGGCTTGTAGACGGTGTCGATGCGGCCCTTCTGGCCCATCGCCTCCATCCGCGAGTCATAGCTGTCGGCGATGCCCTCCCACCGCGACAGGCGGGCGGCGTCGATCTGGTCGTCCAGCATCACCGCGGCATCGGGCAGATAGTCGAACAGCGTTTCCAGCCGGTCATGGAAGAAGGGCAGCCAGTGTTCCATGCCCTGATGCTTGCGCCCGGCCGAGACCGCCTCATACAGCGGATCCGNAGTGCCAAGGGCGCCGAATTCCACGCGGTAGTTCTGGCGGAACCGGGTGATCGACGCCTCGTCCAGCACGACCTCGGACATCGGCGACAGGTCGATCGCCGTCAGCTTTTCGGTGGTGCGCTGCGTTTCCGGGTCAAACCGGCGGATGCCGTCCAGCGTGTCGCCGAACAGGTCCAGTCGCACCGGCTGGCGGCTGCCCGGCGGCCAGAGGTCGATGATGCCGCCGCGGATGGCATAATCACCGGGCTCGGCAACCGTGGCGACGGGCTGGAACCCCATGCGCGCCAGGAACCCTTTCAGCGCTGCCTCGTCCACCCGGCTGCCGAGTGCGGCCGAGAAGGAGGACGCCCGCATCAGCTCGCGCGTGGGCAGGCGCTGCGTGGCGGCCGACAGCGTGGTCAGCAGGACAAAGGCGCCGGGCACCGCCCCGCGGGCCAGCGCCGCGAGCGTGGCCACGCGCCGCGCCACGATGGCCGGGTTGGGCGACATGCGGTCATAGGGCAGGCAGTCCCAGGCGGGGAAATCCAGCACCAGCGCCGAGGGTGCCATCACCGCCAGCGCGGCGCGCATCGCCTCCATCCGCTTGTCGTCGCGGGCGATGTGGATGACGGGCGCGCCCTTCGCCAGTTCGCGCGCCAGAAGCCGGGCGTCGAATCCCTCGGGCGCGCCGCCAAGCAGGATGCGGTCGCCAGCCATGGCTTAGCCGAAGACGCCGATATGCATGTTCTGCCACATGCCGTAAAGCGAGGTCACGAAGATCGACACGACGCCGATGCCCTGCACCATCATGCGGTGCATCATCAGGCGCCGCCACAGTTCGGGGCAACGATGCCTTCGGCGGCGATGCGCCGCGCGGTGCGCAGCGACAACTGGAACACCAGCACCATCGGCGCCAGCAGGAAGATCACCGCCTGGGCGAATTCGACCTCGTACCAGAAGGCCAGCACTGCCAGCGTGGACAGAAGGAAAGCCGACATGCCGATGACCCAGAGGCCCGCCGTCTCGGCGATGTAGAGCAGTCGGTTCACGTTGATCGCCACCATCATGTCCAGGTCTTCCACCGCCTGGCCGCCCTTGCGGCGGGCGCGCACCACCATGTCGAAGGGCACGCCGATCACCCAGTGGCTGGCGGTGGACCACAGAACCGCCAGCGCGATCCAGTACCACAGGTTCGAGAACGACCGCATGTCGATCAGTTCGAAGACCTTCTGATACCAGTCCACTGCCGTGCCCCGTTCCCTTGCACCGCTCTTGAGGCGGGCCTCTTTCCATGTCAGGCAAGGGCAACGACTGCAAGCCCCCAATACCCAAGGCCAGCCCATGCGCCCGATCTCTGCCCCCTGCCCCACGACCCGCTTCCGTCGCCTGCGCCGCACGCCTGCCTTGCGGGCACTGGCACAGGAAAACGTGCTGTCGGTGGGCGATCTGATCTGGCCGGTCTTCGTGCGTGACGGCCAGGGCATCCGCGAGCCCATCGCCTCGATGCCGGGGGTTTCGCGTCTGTCGGTGGACCTTGTGGTCGAAGCGGCGGCCGAGGCGGCCGAACTGGGCATCCCGGCGATCTGCCTGTTCCCCTATACCGACCCGGCGCTGAAGACCGAGGCCTGCGAAGAGGCCTGGAACCCGGACAACCTGGCGAACCGCGCGATCCGGGCGATCAAGGCGGCGGTGCTTGATNNCGCGGTGATGACCGACGTGGCGCTGGACCCCTACAATTCNAATGGCCATGACGGGCTGGTGCGGGACGGGGTGATCCTGAACGATGAAACCGTCGAGGCGCTGGTGAAGATGGCGCTGGTGCAGGCCGAGGCGGGGGCCGATATCCTGGGGCCGTCGGACATGATGGACGGCCGGATCGGCGCGATCCGCGACGCGCTGGAGGTGGCGGGTCACAAGGACGTGGCGATCATGTCCTATGCGGCCAAGTATGCCAGCGCCTTCTATGGCCCGTTCCGCGATGCCGTGGGCGCCTCGGGGGCGTTGAAGGGCGACAAGAAGACCTATCAGATGAACCCGGCCAACAGCGACGAGGCGCTGCGGCTGGTGGAACGCGACCTGCAGGAGGGCGCGGACATGGTGATGGTCAAGCCGGGGATGCCCTATCTGGACATCGTGCGCCGGGTGAAGGACACCTTCGGCGCGCCGACCTATGCCTATCAGGTGTCGGGCGAATACGCGATGATCCGGGGCGCGGCGCTGAATGGCTGGATCGACGGCGAGAAGGCGATGCTGGAAAGCCTGATGGCCTTTCGCCGGGCGGGCTGCGACGGGGTGCTGACCTATTTCGCGCCCGAGGCGGCGCGGGCGATCCGCGCCGGTTTCTGACCGGCGGGCCTTTGCCCATCGTCCCCGTGGCGCGTGACAGGACGCCAGCCTTGGGCTACGAAAGGATCAGGGGGCGGCAAGCTCCGATCTGTCCGGCGGAAGACCGGACCAGGCATGAGGGTGAGCGGATGCAGATTTCTCGGCGGACGATGCTGTCCGGCTTTGGCATGGCGGCGGTGCTGGCGGCCTGCGGCAACGGGGTGAACAGCAACGGGGCGCAGCAGATTGATGCGCGGGTGGATGCGACCAAGGCGTTCCTGGACGGGCGCTATCCCGGCACGATCGAGTTGACGAACAAGGCCTATGGGGTGCTTTACATGCCCCTGATGACCGAGGCGGGGTTCTTTGTCGGCGGGGCCTATGGCCGCGGGGCGCTGCGGATCAACGGGGCGACGGTGGATTATTACTCGGCCACCGAGGCGTCCTATGGGTTGCAGATCGGGGCGCAGCAATATGGCCATGCCCTGTTCTTCATGACCCAGGAGGCGTTGGCGAATTTCCGGTCCTCGGATGGCTGGGTGGCCGGGGTGGACATCCGCTATGCCACGCCCGACCAGGGTGGGTCCATCGGGGCCGATACCACCCAGTCCGACCCGGTGATCGCCCTGGTCTTTGGCCAGCAGGGGCTGATGGCCGGGGCCTCGATTGCCGGGACGAAGTATACCCGGATCATCCCTGAGGCGGTTACCCGGGGCGTCCGAGCTCGGACGCCCCATCCGATCCTTTGAAATCAATGGCTTGCGCGCGCATCTTAACTTGGACTTAACACTTGTCCGAGGCGCGGACGCGCGCGGGATCAGAAGATCACGATATCGGCCGCCGTCATCGTGGCGACGTTCTGCAGCGAGGCCACCAGGAAGCTGGCGCCGCTGCCCGTGCCGTCGGCATCGAACCACAGCGTGCGGTCGGTGGTGCGGAAGATGAAGCGGTCGTTCGCATCCTGCGCGAAGTTGTCGGCGCGGGCCACGAACTGCGCGGCGGCCAGCGTTCCCGCCGACAGACCGCCGCCGAATGCGGACGAGATCAGGAAGCGGTCATTGTCGCCCGCGCCCGCGCTGGAGAAATCGGTGAGGATATCGCCGCAGTCCGACCGGCGGTTGAACTGGAAGCTGTCGTTGCCCGCCCGCCGCTAAGGGCGTCGATCCCGCCGCCGCCGGTCAGCGTGTCGGACCCGGCCTGACCGAACAGCTGGTCGGCCCCGCCCGCGCCGTTCAGCACGTTCGCGGCAGAATTGCCGCCGATGCGGTCGGCGAAGNNGCCGTGCCGGTCACACGTTCGAAACCGGTGTAGCTGTCGCCCTCGGCCCAGCCTGTGGCGTCCCAGGCGCCGTCCAGCGCGAGGTCCACCGCGCCGCCGCCGGTGCGGAAATCGAGGGTGTCGGTGCCGGTGCCGCCGTCGAACTGGTCCTCGGCGGCGCCGGGACGGAAAGATCGTTGCCCGAGCCGCCGAGCACCAGGCCGATCACCGTGCCGCCCCGTCCGTCGTAGAGATCGCCGCCGCCGCCCATGGCCANCGTCGNCACGATCCGGCCGGAATTGAGGATCGAGTCGCCGACATCGACTGTGTCTCGCAGTTCGATGGCAGCGCCGAGGTTGCCTTCGATGTCGCCGGTGTTGATGATCACGGCCGCGCTGAGCCGCCAGAGGGTGCCGGTGATGCCGTAGCCGCCAATGATGGTGCCGCTGTTGATGATCCGGTTGCCGTCGGAAGCGGTCCCGCCATCGAGAAAGATCCCGGTGTCGTCCCCGANGATCGTGCCGGAATTGTCGAGAAGCAGGTTCGAGCCGGTGTAAAGCAGACCGGCATAGCCGTGGACAAGGCCGCTGTCGGTGACGGTGAAGCGGGTGCCGTAGGCCTCGTCTCCAATGGNCGCCGAGGGTGACGGCAAAGCTGTGGCGGCAGTGTAAGCCACCACAATGCTTCTGGGGCCGGAGTTCAAACCCGTGAAAAGGTCGCCCTGGCCATAGACGAAACCGTCGGTCCCAATGACGAGAGAGTCGTAAGCGGACATCGCAAGCGGCGCGGAAAACAGCGCCGTGGAATTGAAGGCATGCATGGTCATGAAGAAAATCCAATGTCGTGAATGGCCGATGCTAGCGCCGGAGGGGTGCGGCGGGCAAGGGCCGCAAGCGCCACCTCGGGGGCTTTCCGTTGATCGAACTCGGCGCTAGGGTCGCCGCCAATGACAGGAGACCTGCCCCATGCTGACCATCTATGGCGTCTATCGTTCGCGGGCCTCGCGCCCGCTGTGGCTGCTGGAGGAAACCGGGACACCCTTTACCCATGTGCCGGTGATCCAGGCCTATCGGCTTTCGGAACCGGCAGAGGCCGGGGACATGCTGACCACTGCCTCNGCGGCATTCCTGACGGTGAACCCGCACGGGCAGATCCCGGCGATGGAGGACGATGGGCTGGTGCTGACCGAAAGCCTGGCGATCACGCTGCATCTGGCGCGCAAGTATGGCGGCACCCTNGGGGTAGCGGATGCGGCCGAACTGGCGCTGATGGAGAACTGGGCGCTGGTGGCGGCGACGGCGGTGGAAGGCGATGCGGTCGAGATGCTGTTCATCTTCCGCGACGGCGGTGGCGCGACGCCGGAGGGACAGGCGGCGATTGCCGTGCTGGCCGANAAGCTGCGCTTACCGTTGCGGCGGCTGGACCGCCATCTGGCCGGGCGCGACTGGCTGGTGGGCGACCGCTTTACCGTGGCCGACCTGAACATGGCGGAAGTGGTGCGCTATGCCCAGGGCCACCCGACGCTGGTGGCGGAATTCCCGGAGGTGGCGCGCTGGCTGGCGGCGGCGCAGGCGCGCCCGGCTTTCAAGGCGATGTGGGCCAAGCGCATGGCCGAGCCGGAGTAAAGGCGCTAAACAGCGTCGGCCCTGCCGGGAGCCGCGAATTTTCTGCGAAAATTCGGTCCCGGCGCCGCTTGCCGGGCGCGGCCTTGGCCGGGCCGGGGACGACCCGGCCAAGGCCGGTCGGGTGCAGGGCCGTTGTCGGTGGGATCAGCGCGCCAGCACGATTTCCGCCTTCAGCCCGCCCAGGTCGGCGCTGTCGCCCAAGCGCAGAAGGCCGCCGTGGCTGCGGGCGATGTCGGCGGCGATGGCCAGACCCAGGCCCACGCCGCTGCCGGCATTCTGGCCGCGTGCCGTGTCCAGCCGGGTGAAGGGTTTCATCGCCTCGTCCCGCCGCGCGGCCGGGATGCCGGGCCCGTCATCCTCGACCACGAAGCGCACCGATTTCGCGGTGACATCCACGCCGATGCGGACATGGGTGGCATAGCGCAAGCCGTTGTCCACCAGGTTCTGCAAGGCGCGCAGGATCGCCGGGGCGCGCAGGGGCACCACGGCCGTGCCGATCTGGCCCGCCGTGACGGGCTGGCCCGCACGGGCGGCGGTGTCGGCGATCTGGCGCACCAGGGCGCCGACCTCGGTTTCCGCCGGGTCTTCCAGTGCGTCACCGCGGGCGAAGGCGAGGAATTCCTCGACCATGCGTTCCATCTGCTGCACGTCCTGGCGCAGGCCTTCGGTTTCCGGGTCGTCCGGCATCATCGCCAGTTCCAGCCGCATCCGCGTCAGCGGCGTGCGCAGGTCGTGGCTGACGCCCGACAGCATGGCGGTGCGCGCCTCGATCTGGCGTTCGATGCGGGCGCGCATGTCCAGGAAGGCATGGTAGGCGGCGCGCACTTCCAGCGCGCCGGCCGGGCGATAGGNGACGTGGCGGCCACGCCCGAAGGCCTCGGCCGCGGTGGCCAGGCGCGTGATCGGGCGCAGCTGGTTGCGCAGGAAGAGATAGGCCAGCAGCGTCATCACCAGCGAGGTCGCCAGCATCACCACCAGCAGCTGGTGCGGGTTGGTGGCCGAGGCGCGGCGGCGGTCGGCCAGAAGCTCCAGCGTGCCGAAGCGGGTATCCACCCAGATGCGGGCCTCGCGCGGGGTGGTCTTCAGGTCGACGGCCTGCACGCCGGGCAGCTTTTCGCGCAGGGTGTCGATCACCACGCGGCCGGACAGATCCCAGAAGCGGCGCAGGTCCTCCGCTGGGGCCGGGTCGGCGGCGGGAAGACTAGACTGGAATTCCAGCGCCGCGCCGATGTCGTGCAGGCGGGCCACGGCGGTGGCGGCGTCGGGGGCACGGTCGGCCTCTTGCAGGGCATAGGCCAGTTCGATCACCACGGATTCGGTCATCTGCCGCGTCACGGCCTCGAAATGGCGCTGGATGAAGGCCATGGACACGACCAGCTGGATCGTGACGATGGGCACGATCAGGATCAGCGCGGCGCGGCCGAAAAGGCCGCGGGGCAGGAAGGATTTGAGCGACATGACCGGGCAAGCCTATCCCCGGACGGGCGGGACGGAAGGGCCGAGACCGTGGCGCCCGGCGTGCGGCGCGTGCTGGCGCCCAATCCGGGGCCGATGACGTATCTTGGCACGAACAGCTATCTGGTGGGGGCGGGCGAGGTGGCGGTGATCGACCCCGGCCCTGCGGATGAGGCGCACCTGGGGGCGCTGATGGCGGCGCTGGCGCCGGGCGAGCGGGTGGGGACGATCCTGGTGACGCATCCGCACCTGGACCATTCCGCCGCNGCGGCTGCCCTGGCGGCGGCGACGGGCGCGCCGGTGATGGGGTTTGGCCCGGCGGGCAGCGGGTTGTCGGTGACGATGGCGCGGCTGGCGGCGGCGGGGCTGAGGGGCGCCGAGGGCGTGGATGCGGGCTTCCGCCCCGACCGGCTGCTGGCGGATGGCGATGCGGTGGCGGTGGGGGAAGGTAGGCTGGTGGCGCTGCACACGCCGGGGCACATGGGGGCGCATCTGTGCTTTGCCTTCGGGGCCACGCTGTTCACTGGCGATCTGGCGATGGGCTGGGCCTCGTCGCTGGTCTCGCCGCCCGAGGGCGACATGGCGGCCTACATGGGGTCGCTGGCGCGGCTGGCGGCGGGGCGGTGGGACCGGCTGCTGCCGGGGCACGGGCCGGAGGTCACGGCGCCTACCGCGCGGCTGGCCGAGCTGATCGCCCACCGCCGCCAGCGCGAGGCCGAGGTGCTGGCGGCGCTGGCCCAGGCGCCGGGCACGGCAGCAGAGCTGGCGCAGCGCATCTACCGCGACACGCCNCCTGCCCTGCTGCCTGCAGCGGCGCGCAACGTGCTGGCGCATCTGATCGACCTGGGCGAGCGCGGCCTTGCCGTCCCCGCCGGCGACCCCGGCCCCGCGGCGGTTTTCCACCCCGCCTGAGTCCTGCGGTTTTCTTCACCCGCCCCTTGCCCCTGCCGGAATCGGTTGCTATACGCGCCCCGTGTTCCGGCGTAGCTCAGCGGTAGAGCAGTTGACTGTTAATCAATTGGTCGTAGGTTCGATCCCTACCGCCGGAGCCAAAATCTAAAGACGATCAATAAGATAGGCCGCCCTTTCGGGCGGCCTTCTTGTTTCATCGGGAGCCGGGAAAGCGAGCCGCCCGGTCACCGTTCCGGCGGCAGGAACAGCAGTCCGTAGTCGGCATAGATCGCCGCGATGCGGCCGTCGGACAGGGCGGCGGCGATGGCTTCGTCCACGGCGTAGCCGAGGTCGCGGTGGCTGGTGTGGACGGCGGCGCCGAGGGTCCAGCGGCTGACGGCGAAGCCCATCANTCGGGGGCTGTGGACGGAAACGCCCTCGCCCGCCCCGTGCTGCAGCTGCGCCAGGGGGCCCATCACGCCCATGACCTCGCCCGCGTGCAGCGCGGCCATGGCGTCGGCGGTGGTCTTGTAGCGATGGATCTTGGCGCCCGTGCCGCCGCCCGGCAGCGAGGTCAGGTAGAAATCCGAGATCGAGTCGTTTTCGACCCCGACGTCGTCATAGGTGAAGAAAGNCACCGGCGCGTCCTTGTGGCGGCCTTCGGCGCTGGTGCCGGGGATGGCGTCGGGATAGGCGGCCAGGGAATAGGCGATGGCGATGCGTTCGTCGGCGTACTGGCCGGTGAAGACCACCTGATCCACCCGGCAGGCATAGGTGCTGTCGTAGGGCACGCGCAGCATCACGTNCGAGACATGGCCGCCGATGGTGGCGCCCTTCCAGACATAGTTCAGAAGGTCCGCGTCCAGGTTCTCGCCCGAGGCGACAAAGCGGAAGCGCGGCTCGACCCCCAGGCTTTCGGCGATGATGCGGCCCACGCCGATATCGACGCCGCGGGGCTGGCTGCCCTCTTCCCAGGAATAGGNGGCGTTGTCTTCGTAGACGGCGATTTCGATGAAGCCGCTGTCCACGATGTCATCCATGGCGCGGCCGACATCCTGCCGCGGCGTGTTTTGCGGACGCTGTTCGGGCGCCACGTCCTCGCAACGCGCGAAAGCCGCGCCCGCCGAAACGGTCGCGGCCAGCACCAGCGCCAGCGCAGGCAGCAGGGCGCGCATCATTCGGCTGCCGACAGGCCGATCGTCAGCATCTCGGCCGCGTGCTTGTGGCCCTCGGCCGTGTCGTTCAGCGCCAGACCGGCGCGCAGGGCCGCCGAATCCGCCTTGGGCGCGCCCGAGGCCGTCTTGACCTGCGCGGCGATTTCCAGAAGTTCGGCCTGCAGCGCGGNCACATCGCCGCCGCCCGCCGCCAGCTCGTCGCGGATCGCCTTCAGCCGGTCGGCATGGGCATCCAGCGCGCCGTCTTCGGGCCGGGTCTCGATATAGGTGCGGATCGCCCAGTAAGCCTTCTGGCCCAGAACCTCGCCAANAGTAGGCATCTTGGTGGTGCCGTCCTGGGTATAGCCGTGCTGGAAGCGTTCCACGAACCATTCGTCGCCGTATTCGGCGGCCTCCAGGAAGCGCAGGTCCGGCGCCAGACCGCCCGAGACGGCGCCAAGGCCGTGGCAGCGGGCGCAGTTCTGGTTGAAGCCGCTATCGCCGATCAGCACCGCCTGCCACCAGACCTCATCCCNCGCGGCCTCGGCGCGATAGGGGTTTTCGGTCAGCCATTCCTCGCCCACGTCCGGCAGAGCATCGGTGTTCACCGGCTGCGGTGCCACGTCGCCATGGGCATGGGCGATCCCGCCCACCAGGGCAAGAACAAGGGTGGACCGGATCAGGGTGGCATGGCTGGAACGGGTCATCGGGCGTTTCCTCCTTTTCGCGGGTCGAGTTAAGGCCAAGCGCCGCGCCGGGGCCATTCGACCAAGGTGCAGATCCCGGACCGGCCCCCGCGACGATGGTCGTATTGGCGCCCCGGCCCACCCGCGCGAACCTGAGGGCCGGGAGGAGGGCCCATGTCACCGATTATCCGCGCCACCGCATTTGGGCTGCTTCTGGCCTCGCCCGCCCCGGTTGCGGCGACCGAGATTGCCGTGGCCTATCTGCGGCAGGAGATCGACCGCCCGCCGGTGCTGTCGAACCTGGACCCGGTGCCCGAGGATCTGGGGCTGGTTACNGCCGAGGTGGCGCTGGCGGATGTGAAGACCACGGGCAGCTTTCTGGGGCAGGACTGGCGGCTGGATCTGGTGTCGGTGCCGCCGGGCGGGGATTTCCCGGCGGCTGCCCGTGCGGCGCTGGCCACGCACCGGCTGGTGATCCTGGATGCGCCAGCGGCGGATCAGCTGGCGGTGGCCGACCTGCCCGAGGCCAGCGGGGCGCTGCTGTTCAACGCCAGTTCCGGCGCGGCGCGGCTGCGGTCCGAGGATTGCCGCGCCAACCTGTTGCACACGCTGCCCGAGGATGCCGCGCGGACGGATGCGCTGATGCAGGTGCTGCAATCGAAGCAGTGGACCGATCTGGTGCTGGTGACCGGCCCGCAGGCGGAGGACCGCGCCTTTGCCGAGGCGCTGACACGGTCGGCGGCCAAGTTCGGGTTGGCGATCCAGGCGCAGAAGGACTGGACCTTTGACACCGACCTGCGCGAGTCGACTGCCGAAGAAATTCCGCGGTTCACGCAAGACTTCCCCGATCATCAGGTGCTGCTGGTGGCCGACGAGACCGATGATTTCGGCCGCTACCTGCCCGACCAGACCTGGCTGCCCCGCCCGGTTGCCGGGTCGGACGGGCTGGTGCCGGTGGCCTGGGCGCCGGTCCTGGAAAGCTGGGGCGCGGTGCAGTTGCAGAACCGGTTCAAGGATCATGCGGGCCGGGGCATGCGGTCGCAGGATTATGCCGCCTGGGTGGCGCTGCGCGCCATCGGCGAGGCGGCGACGCGCACCGGCAGCGCCGACCCGGCGGCCTTGCGCGCCTACATGCTGGGGGCCGATTTCGAGCTGGACGGGTTCAAGGGCCGCGGCCTGTCCTTCCGCCCCTGGAACGGCCAGTTGCGCCAGCCCATCGCCGTGGTGAATGCCCGCGCGCTGGTCGCCATGGCNCCCCTGCCCGCCTTCCTGCACCAGGTGAACGAGATGGACAGCCTGGGGCTGGACCAGCCCGAAAGCGCCTGCACCGCCTTTACGGAGTGACCCATGCTGCGATTTGCCTTGCTGATGCTGACCGCCCTGCCCGTGGGGGCCGAGGAGATCTGGGTCACCAATGAAAAGGACGATACGATTTCGGTCATCGACGTGGCCACGCTGGCCGTGACCCGCACCATTCCCACCGGCGAACGGCCGCGCGGCATCACCTTNTCGCCCGATCATTCGCGCGTCTATATCTGCGCCTCGGACAGCGATGCCGTGCAGGTGATGGACCCGGAAACCGGCGAGATTCTGCATGACCTGCCCTCGGGCGAAGACCCGGAACAATTCGTGCTGTCGCCCGACGGGCGGCTTCTTTACATCGCCAACGAGGACGATGCGGTGACCACGGTGGTGGATACCGAAAGCCAGGTGGTGGCGCAGATCAACGTGGGCATCGAGCCCGAGGGCATGGCGGTGTCGCCCGATGGCAAGGTGGCGATCACCACCTCGGAAACCACCAACATGGCGCATTGGATCGACACCGCCAGCCACACGATCTTTGCCAACACGCTGGTGGACAGCCGTCCCCGTCATGCCGAGTTCACCGCCGATGGCGGGCAGCTTTGGGTTTCATCGGAAATCGGCGGCACGATCACGGTGTTCGAGACGGCAAAGCAGACCGAGATCGGCAAGGTGCGGTTCGAGATCGCCGGGGTGAACGAGGACCTGATCCAGCCGGTGGGATTCGAGTTCACCCCCGACGGCAAGACCGCCTTCGTGGCGCTTGGGCTTACGAACCATGTGGCGGTGGTGAACACGGAAACCTTCGAGGTCGAGGATTACATCCTGGTCGGCCGCCGCGTCTGGCACATGGCGTTCTCTGCCGACCATTCGAAACTCTTCACCACCAACGGCGTTTCCGGAGACGTGACGGTGATCGACGTGGCGTCGCGCACGCCGCTTTCTTCCATCAAGGTCGGCCGCTTCCCCTGGGGCGCGGCGCTGCGCCCGTAAGAAAAGGACATCCCATGCTTGCCCGCCTGCTTTTGTGCATGATCTTCGCCACCCCCGCCCTTGCCGAAGGCGAGGACGAGATGGGGCTGGCTTACCTTCTGTCGGCCAACAACCGCGCCGACCTGCCGCCGATCACGCTGTCGGCGGGCCAGCCGCTGGCGGCGGCGCCATTGGTGCTGAAATCCGGCACCTATTACGAGATCGAGATCGAGGCCGATGGCAGCCAGGAACTGGCGCTGGCCGGGCCGGGGTTCTTTCGCGCGATCTGGATCGACGAGTTGGTGGTGGAAGGCATCGAGGTCCGTCCGCTTGGCCTTGANTCGATGGAATTCGACGAAGCTNNTAAGACGCTGGAGATGAGCTTCATCGCCGTGAAGCCNGGGGCTTATGAGCTGTTTGTTCCGGGCAGCCACGGCGACCTGCAGCGCCTAGCCGTCACCATCGAATGAGCCTTTCGGTTCAGGGGCTGAGCTTTCGCTACGGGGATCGCCCGGCCTTGCAGGATGTGGGGTTCTCGCTGGATCGCGGCAGTTTCTGCGCCCTGCTTGGCCCCAATGGTGCGGGCAAATCCACGCTCTTCGCGTTGCTGACGCGACTGTTCGTGGCGCCCCAGGGGCGGATCGCCGTGGCGGGGCATGATCTGGCGAAGGCCCCGCGTGCCGCGCTTGGTGCGTTGGGGGTGGTGTTTCAAAGCCCGACGCTGGACCTGGACCTGACGCTGCGGCGCAACCTTCTGTATTTCGCCGCGCTGCATGGCCTGTCGGGTCGCGTGGCCGCAAGTGCCGCCGAGGCCGCGCTGGACCGCGCGGGCCTGGGCGACCGCGCGGCGACCCCGCCCGCACCCTGTCGGGCGGGCAGCGGCGGCGGCTGGAGATCGCCTGCGCGCTGATGCACCGCCCCGCGGTGCTGCTGCTGGACGAACCCACCGCGGGCCTTGATGCCGCCTCGCGCCGGGCGCTGACGGCGCATGTCCACGGGCTTGCCGCCGAGGGTCTTACGGTGCTGTGGGCGACACATCTGGCTGACGAGGTGGCCGACCCCGACCGCCTGGTGCTGTTGCACCGCGGCCGGGTGCTGGCCGACACCACCGCCGCGGCGTTTCGGGTGATCGGTCCCTGCCGGATGCCTTTCTTGCGATGACGGCTGAAGATGCGTGAGACAGCATCCTCTGGCCGGGGCGGCATGGGAACCGAGGCCCCGGCCTTCGCCGGGGCGAGGGACGCGATGCCCTTGCGCTTGCCCGCCGGGGCGCATCTGACCGCCTTTCGCGCCATCCTGCACCGCGAGCTTCTGCGGTTCTGGGGCCAGAANGGGCTACTTGTGGCGGCGCTGGTGCGCCCGCTGGTGTGGTTCCTGGTCTTCGCCGCTTACTTTCGCGCCGCGCTTGGCCTGTCGATCACCCCGCCCTACACCACCTACATCACCTACGAGACCTATATCGTCCCCGGCCTATTGGGCATGATCTGCCTGTTCAACGGCATGCAGTCCTCGCTCAGCCTGGTTTATGACCGCGAGATGGGCTCGATGCGGCTTCTGCTGACCTCGCCCCTGCCCCGCGGCTGGCTGTTGTTTTCCNNGCTTGCCGCCGGGGCGCTGGTGTCCATCCTGCAATGCGCGGTGTTCCTGGGCCTTGCCGCCCTTTGGGGTGCGGGCGCCGCTCGCGGGCTATGTGCTGGTGCTGCGCCGCTGCTCGCCACCGCGCTGATGCTCGGCGCGCTCGGCCTGCTGCTCTCCTCGCTGATCCGGCAGCTGGAGAATTTCGCGGGCGTGATGAACTTCGTGATCTTCCCGATGTTCTTCCTGTCCTCGGCGCTTTACCCGCTGTGGAAGATGCAGGAGGCCTCGCCCCTGCTCGCCCGGCTTTGCGCGGTGAACCCGTTCACGCAGGGCGTCGAACTGATCCGCTTCGCGCTTTACGCGACGCCGAACCTTCCCGCGCTTGGCTGGACGGCTCTTGCCACCGCGGTGTTCCTGGCCCTTGCCCTTGTCGGCTATGACCCCGCCCGCGGCCTGATCGCCCGCAAGGGATGATGGGGCGAGGAACGTCCCGCAACCGGCTGATCCGGCAAAGGAAAAGGGGGCCGCGCCACCACGGCCCCCGTCTGATCCCCGGGGAGGAAAAGGGGATCAGAAGAACCCGAGCTTGTTCGGGTTGTAGCTGACCAGCATGTTCTTGGTCTGCTGGTAGTGGTCCAGCATCATCTTGTGCGTCTCGCGGCCGATGCCCGACTGCTTGTAGCCGCCAAAGGCCGCATGGGCCGGATAGGCGTGGTAGTTGTTCACCCAGACGCGACCCGCCTCGATGGCGCGGCCAAAGCGGTAGGCGCGGGTGCCGTCGCGCGTCCAGACGCTNNTAGCGCCCAGGCCGTACATCGTGTCGTTGGCGATGTGCAGCGCCTCTTCCTCGTNCTTGAAGGTGGTGACGGACACCACCGGCCCGAAGATTTCTTCCTGGAAGACCCGCATCTTGTTGTGGCCCTTCAGGATGGTCGGCTGGATGTAGAAGCCGTTCGCCAGGTCGCCGTTGAAGCGCGCGGCATCGCCGCCCACCAGAACCTCGGCGCCTTCCTCGCGGCCGATGGCCAGGTAGGACATGATCTTGTCATGCTGCATCTTCGAGGCCTGCGCGCCCACCATGGTGGCCATCTCGCGCGGGTCGCCCTGCTTGATCGCCTTCACGCGGGCGATGGCCCGTTCGATGAAGGCCTCGTAGATGTCTTCCTGGATCAGCGCGCGNNACGGGCAGGTGCAGACCTCGCCCTGGTTGAAGGCAAACAGCACGAAGCCTTCCACCGCCTTGTCGAGGAAGGCGTCATCCTGCGCCATCACGTCCGAGAAGAAGATGTTCGGCGACTTGCCACCCAGTTCCAGCGTCACCGGGATCAGGTTCACCGTGGCCGCTTCCATGATCTTGCGACCGGTGGCGGTGGAGCCGGTGAAGGCGATCTTGGCGATGCGGCTGGACCGCGCCAGCGCGTCGCCCGCCTCGGCACCCAGGCCGTTGACGATGTTCAGCACGCCGGGCGGCAGGATGTCGGCCACCAGTTCGGCCAGCACCATGATCGCCGCCGGGGTCTGTTCGGTAAGCTTCATGACGATGCAGTTGCCCGCCGCCAGCGCCGGGGCCAGCTTCCACGCCGCCATGAGGATCGAGAAGTTCCACGGGATGATCTGGCCGACAACGCCCAGAGGCTCGTGGAAGTGATAGGCCACGGTGTCGTGGTCAATCTCCGACATCGTGCCTTCCTGGCTGCGCAGGACACCGGCGAAATAGCGGAAATGGTCCACCGACAGCGGAATGTCGGCCAGCGTGGTTTCACGGATCGGCTTGCCGTTGTCCCAGGTTTCGGCAGCGGCCAGAAGGTCGAGGTTCGCCTCCATCACGTCGGCGATCTTGAGGAGGATGTTCGAGCGGTGCGCGGCCGAGGTCTTGCCCCAGGCGGTTTTGGCGGCATGAGCGGCATCCAGTGCTGCGTCGATGTCGGCGGCGGTGGAGCGGGCCACCTCGCAGACCACCGCGCCGGTGATCGGCGTGATGTTGTCCATGTAGCGGCTTTCGGGGGNCACGAAGGCGCCGCCGATGAAGTTGTCGTAGCGGGTCTTGAAGGGCGAAGTGGTGCGGAAGTCTTTCTGCGTGATCTGGTTCATGGCGGTCTCCCTCTGACGGCCGGGCTCCCGCCCGGTCCTGCCGCCATTGTGCGGGGCGTTGCCATGTCGGTCAGCCGGGGGACGGGTCGGGTGGCCCGACCTGTCTCGGAACTGAGACAGGTCGGGCGGGTCACTCACAAAGGTGCGGAAGCCTTCTTCTTCCCGCGCCGATCAGGGCCGGGTCCGGTGGACCCGGACCCCGCGCGTTGGTGATTTGCCAGCAAATCGCCAAGGGGGCAGCAGATTTCCCCGAACGGTTGGGCACGGGGCGCGCCTGCCCGGCGGGCGCGTCTCACGCGCCCGCCCCCGCAGGGCGGGCGCGGCCCGTGCGGCCTGGGCGCACGGGCGGTCTGCTGGGCAAATGTCTGGAGATGCCCGAGGCGATGGCCTCGGGCATGGCTCGCGTCGCTAGGCGGACACAGGCCGATGCTCCTCGATCCCCAACCGCTTCATGCGCCGGTACATCGTCGCGCGGCCCAGACCCAGGGCCCGCGCCGCTTCCGAGACATTGCCGCCCGCCCGTGCCAGCGCNNAGATCACCGCGGCGCGTTCGGCCCGGTCTAGCCCCGCCGGGCCGGTGTCGCGCCCCATCAGGTCGACCAGCGGCCTTGGCCGCAGCGCGCCTTCCACGGCCAGCCCGTGCTGGCGCCGCGCTTCGCGCGTGGCGCCGACCACCAGACCGTCGGCATCCACCGCCAGGAGGGCCGCGCCCGCGGGTTCGTCGTCGCGGCCCAGAAGGATGCGGTGGCGGGGAAAGGCGGCGCGGAACAGGTCGGATTCGATCTGCCGCGCCACGCGCGTCACCATCGCCTCGATGAGGCGGTTGAAGCCCTCGGTCTGGTCGGCGCGGGCGGAACTGACATCCAGCGCCGCCACCAGCGCGCCCTCGGGGCCGAAGACCGGCGCGTCGATGCAGGACATCGCGGTGTTGCGGCTGAGGAAATGCTGGTCGCGGTGGATGGTGACGGCGCGGCGTTCGACCAGGCAGGTGCCGATGCCGTTGGTGCCCTGCGCTGCCTCGCTCCAGTCGGTGCCGGGTGCCAGGCCCCAGGCGCCGAAGGTGCCGGCATTGGCGGAAGACACGCGGCTGTCGATCACCAGCCCCTCGGCATCGGTCAGAAGGATGCCGCAGCCGCAATGGCCGACCATGGCATGCAGGTCGTCCAGCCGCCCGCCCGCCACCGCCAGAAGGGCGCCCATCTCTTCGCGCCGGTCCTGCAGGCGGTCGTGATCGGGTGCGGCATGGCGGCGGCTGCGGGCGGGGTCCAGCCCGTATTTGTGGAAGGACCGCTGCCACGAGGCCGCCAGACGCGACCGCGCGGCGGCCGAGGACGAGGACACCGTTGCTAGAACACGCTCGACATGGGCGCCCGCTGCCGACATGACTTCCTCCCCGCCTTCGATCCGGGAGCAAAGCCCGGAAGCGGCGCGCCGGGCAATTGTCCAATGGTCGCAGATCGGGGGTAGCGGTGCGTCAGACCTCGCGGAAGCGCTTTTCCTGACGGGCGGTCCAGTTGACATCGACCGTCCAGCCCTCGTCATCCTGGGTCTCATCGACCACCACGCCTTCGGCGTGCAGCCAGGCGTGCTTGCGGCCTTCGGCGAAGGACAGCACCAGCTGGCGCTGGCTGCGCGCCTCGTCGAAGGCCATCGACACGGCGTCCAGCAGGCGGGGGATGCCCTCGCCCGTCAGTGCCGAGACGGCGAAGACATTGGTGCGCGCCTCGGCCTGGGCCACCAGCGTGTCGTGCTGNNGCGCGGGCACGAGGTCGAGCTTGTTCCAGATCTCGAACATCGGCGTGCCGCCCTTGACGCCGAGGCTGGCGAGGATTTCGGCCACGTCGGCGGCCTGTTCGCCCGTCTCGGGATGCGAGATGTCGCGGACATGCAGGATGAGGTCGGCCGCCAGAACCTCTTCCAGCGTGGCGCGGAAGGCCGCGACCAGTTGCGTGGGCAGGTCCGAGATGAAGCCCACGGTATCCGACAGGATCACCTTGCGGCCTGAAGGCAGGGTGACGCCGCGCATCGTCGGGTCGAGCGTGGCAANAAGCATGTCCTTGGCCAGAACCTCGGCCCCGGTCATGCGGTTGAACAGCGTGGACTTGCTNNTGGCGTTGGTGTAGCCCACCAGCGCCACGATGGGGAACGGCACCTTGGCGCGGGCGGCGCGGTGCAATTCGCGCGTCTTGACCACCTTTTCCAGCTGGCGCTTGAGCTTCACCACCTGATCGTCGATGGCGCGGCGGTCGGATTCGATCTGGGTTTCGCCGGGGCCGCCGACGAAGCCGAAGCCGCCGCGCTGGCGTTCCAGGTGGGTCCAGGCGCGGACCAGCCGCGTGCGCTGGTAGGACAGCGCCGCCAGTTCCACCTGCAGCACGCCTTCGCGGGTGCGGGCGCGGTCGGCGAAGATTTCCAGGATCAGGCCGGTACGGTCCAGAAGCTTGACGCCCCAGTCCTTTTCCAGATTGCGCTGCTGCACCGGGCTGACCGGGCCATCGACCAGCACCAGGCCGACGCCAAGCTCCTTGAAGCGGGCGCCCAGTTCCTGAACCTTGCCCGAGCCGAACAGCGTGCCGGGCTGGACGCGCGGCAGGCGCACGACTTCGGAGCCCATGACGGTTAGGCCCGGCAGCGCGGCGGCCAGCGCAACCGCTTCGGCCAGCCGATGTTCGGGCAGGCGCCACTTGCGNNCGGCACGGATGTCGGGATGAACGACATAGGCGCGCGTCTCGTCCGGCGCGCGGTCGTCCTTCGGGGGAGGAGGTCTTCGAACCCCTCCCCGTCTTCGATGTCGATACTCAGTCTTCGCCCTCGTAGAGGTTGATCAGCCCGCCGGGCATGATCGTGGAGATGGCGTGCTTGTAGACGAGCTGGGATTGCCCGTCGCGGCGCAAAAGCACGCAGAAATTGTCGAACCAGGTGATCACGCCCTGCAGCTTGACGCCGTTGATAAGGAAGATGGTGACGGGAACCTTCGCCTTCCGCATGGTTCAGGAAGGCGTCCTGCAAGTTCTGTTTGTCTGCGGCCATTCGTTCTGTTGCCTTGTTCTTGGCTTCTCGTGCTGTCCCGGTCGCGGGGCACCTGAAATCCGGCCCCGTCCCTCCCGTCAGGCGAGTATGGAAAACAAAGCGCCGGGATTCCAGCGCAATTTTCTGTCTTGCGATGATCTTAACGGCGCCAGAGCGCGGGCGACAGCAGCGCAAGGACCGCCAGCATCTCGATCCGGCCGACGATCATGGCGGCGCCAAGCACCGCCTTGGCCGCAGGGCNGAGGCTGGTCAATCGTANGGGCATGGTACCGGCGACCTCGGCCAGGGGGCCGGTGAGGGTCAGCGCGGACAGGCCGAAGACCAGCGCGGGCTCGAACTCGACCCCGGTGAGGGTCAGCGCGGCGGTGACGACGCCGATCGAGGTGGCGAACAGCATGAAGAACACCCAGGCGGCATAGGCGCCTTCGTTGCGCAGACGCCGCGCATCAGAGCCGCCGCCGCCGACCGAGCTGGGATAGATCACCCGTTCCAGTTCGCGCTGGCCCAGGGTGAACAAGGCATAGATGCGCAGAAGCCGCACGCCGCNCGNCGTGGTGGCAACGCCGCCGCCGATCACCGCCAGACCGGCCAGCACCAGCCCCGGCGAGCCGGTGCCCTGCCAGTCGCGCGCCAGGTCCCATTCGCCGGATTCGAATCCCGTGGTGGTCAGGTAGGACAGGGTGGTGAAGATCGCCCNCCACAGGGCCCGCAGCGACGGGCCAAGCCCGTCCAGTCCGCCTACGGCGTAGGCCGAGAAGACATGGCGCAGCACCAGGACCGCGGNCACGACCAGCATCAGCACGGCGGCCAACCGCAGTTCGGGATCCTCGGTCAGGCTGCGGTGGCGGCCCAGCATGGTCTGGCCGGGCAGGAAGCGGCGCGACAGCGCAAGGCAGAGGAAGACGAAGACCGCGACCTCGCCCCACAACCCGGCGCGGACCTCTTCGAATTCGACACCGGGGCTGATGCCGCTGGTGGACAGCGTGGACATGGCATGGCTGACGGCCACCAGCCCGTCCTCGCCGGACAGAAGCAGCACGATCCACAGCAGGACGGTCAGCCCGGCATAGGGNNGGAACAAGAGGCCTACCTGCCGGACCAGCCGTTCGGACGGGTCAGCCGTATGGGTGATCTGGGAAAGCCCCGCGGTGCCGCGGCCGGGGGTGCGGCCGGTGACGACCTCGTAGCCGCCCAGGTTCATCGGCAAGAGGATGGCGCCCGCCACCACCAGCGTGAAGAAGCCGCCCATCCAGCCGACCAGCGCCCGCCACAGGTGCAGGCTGGGCGCCAGTTTACCGGGGGCGTCGTAAAGCGTGGCGCCGGTGGTGGTGAAGCAGGACACCATCTCGAACCAGGCATTGCCGGGGCTGGTGTCGCGCAGGGCCAGAACCAGGGGCAGCGCGAAGACCGTAAGCAGCACCAACCAGGCGGCGGCCAGGCCCGGCAGATAGCCGCTGAACGGCGTGTTGCGGCGGCGGTTGGCCAGGGCCAGCGCCAGCATCACCGCCAGCGTCACCGTCATCGCCGCGGATTGCACGAAGATGCGGGTCAGCCGGTCTTCGCCCAGCACGGCGGAATGGGCGGCGGGCACCAGCATCGCCAGCCCGGCCAGAGCCAGCAGCAGCACCAGGAACGGCAGATCGGTCAGTGGCGCAACATCGGATCAGAAGAAGTCGATCGAGACTTGCAGAAGCCTTTCGACCTCGGGCACGTCACTGGCCATGGCGAACAGCGCGATGACATNCGTAACCTCGATGCGCAGATCGCCGGTGGGTTTCATCACGCGGTCGCCCTTCATCAGCGCGCCGACCAGCACACCGGCGGGAAATTCCACGTCGCGCACCAGCTTGCCCGCCAAAGGCGAGGTGGACAGCACCTGGGCCTCGATCACCTCGGCTTCGGNATCGCNCAGCGAATAGACGGCGCGCACCTTGCCGTGGCGGATGTGGCGCAGGATGGACGAGACGGTGGTGGCACGCGGGTTGATATAGGCGTCGATGTCCAGGGGCGCCATCAGCGGCGCCAGGGTCGGGTCGTTGACAAGTGCAATGGACATGGGGCANNGTACCTGCTTGGCGCGGACGGCGGCAAGAAGGTTGGTCTTGTCGTCGTCGGTGACCACCAGCACGGCATCGGCGCGGTCGATGCTGGCTTCGGACAGGATGTCCATGTCCATGCCGTCGCCGTTCAGCACGATGGTGCGTTCCAGCGCATCCGCCGCCAGTTCGGCGCGGGCGCGGTTCTTCTCGATCACCTTGGCGCGCACGCGGTCGGTGCGCTTTTCCAGCGCGCGCGCCACGGCGAGGCCGACATTGCCGCCGCCGATGATGATGATGCGTTCCTGCTTGCGCGATTGCTTGCCGAAGATCTCGATGCAGCGGGTCACGTCTTCGGAATGGGTGAAGACATAGATCTGGTCGTCGGCGAAGAGCATGTCCTCGGGGTCGGGCGNCAACAGCCGGTCGCCGCGGCGGATGCCGACGACGATGGCGCGCAGGGTCGAGAACAGCTCGTTCAGCTGGCGCAGCGGCGTGGCCAGGACCGGGCAGTCTTCGGCCAGCGCGATGCCCAGAAGCTGGGCACGGCCGCCCATGAAGCTTTCGGTGTCGAAGGCGGCGGGCGCGGCCAGGCGCTGCAGCGCGGCCTCGGCCACCTCGCGCTCGGGGCTGATCACCACGTCGATGGGAACATGGTAAGCGCGGTAGAGGTCGGAATAGATGGCGTCCAGATAGGATTGCGAGCGCAGGCGGGCGATCTTGCGCGGCACGGNAAAGATGGAATGGGCCACCTGGCAGGTGACCATGTTCACCTCGTCGGACTGGGTGGCCGCGATGATCATGTCGGCATCGCGGGCCCCTGCCCTTTCCAGCACGTCGGGGTAGCTGGCGANTCCGGCCACACCGCTGACATCCAGCGTATCGGCGGCGCGGCGCACCAGATCGGCGTTGGAATCGACGATGGTGACGTCGTTCGCTTCGCCCGACAGATGGCGGGCGATCTGCCAGCCGACCTGTCCTGCGCCGCAGATGATGACCTTCATGACGTGGTCCGGCGTTGCACGGGCCAATCGCGGGCCCGCATTGCCTGTATTGCACCCTCAGGGCCGCGCGACAATCTGCAAGGGCCGGATGCGACCTCAGAGGATGAAGTCGTCGCGGGTCAGGAGGGAGAGGCCTTCGACGCGCCAGCTGCTGTCGGCCACGGCATCGCCGGTGATGTCCAGCGAAAGCACGACATTCGGACCATCGACCTGATACCAGACCCCGTTCGCGGTGGCGGTGGTCGCTCCCCAGGCGAAGCGCTGGTTGCCGGGCAGGCCCGGATTGGCGTCCAGCGCATAAAGGTCGAAATAGTCGATGCCGGATTGAAGTTCCGTACGATGTCCATGCGCAGGTCGCTCCGCGAGGCCGCGGGATCGTTCACCACGATCACGTCCTCGTCGCCGTCGGCGGCGCCGAGATCCAGCACGTCGCGCCCTTCCCCGCCGGTCAATGTGTCGGCGCCATCGCCGCCGTACAGGAAATTGAGCCCGTCACCGTTGAACCAGGCGAAGCTGCCGTTGCCGACCAGCTGGTCATTGCCCGACCCGCCATGAAGCGTATCCGAGCCGGTGCCGCCATAGAGGCGGTCGTCGCAGCATCGCCATGGACCAGGTCATGGAACTGGTTGCCATGAAGGACGTCGCCGCCCGTGCCGCCATACAGGCTGTCCGCATCCTTTCCGCCGTAGACAAAGTCATTGCCCGCCTCGCCGGACAAGAGGTTCTGGCCAAGGTCGTCGGTCAGGTAATCCGCGCCATCGCCGCCCAGAAGGGTGTCGTTGCCATCCGAACTGTACAGCGAATCGGCGCCTCGCCGCGCATCAGGTCGTTGCCACGCCCCGCGGACAGCACGTCCTGGCCCTCGCCCCCGTTCATGCTGTCGTCGCCGTCGCCGCCATAGAGGAAATCGTTGTCGTCGCCCCCGTGCAGGGTATCGCCCTCGGCCCCGGCATAAAGGAAGTCGATCCCGGTGCCGCCATGCAGGAAGTTCCGACCGGCCTGACCCTGAAGGCTGTCGTTGCCGCGCCGCCGTAAAGCGCGTCGTCGCCATCGCCGCCGAACAGCCGGTCATCGCCCGCCAGGCCGTTCAGCGTGTCGGCGCCGCCATAGCCCGCCATCATCTCGCCGCGCAGGGTGCCGGTGAAGTTGTCGTCGGCGTCGCTGCCCGAAAAGGGCGAATAGCCGGCGTTCAGGTTGTAGGCGGTGGTGCCGCTGCCGATCGAGACGAAGATGTAATAGCTGGCGCCCGCCTCGGCCTGGAAATTCGCCTGAAGGCTGCCCTCGGCCTCGCCGCCATAGACGGCCGTCACGAAGCGCTGGCTGGCGCTGTAGATCAGGACCGAGACATTCTGGCCAAGACCGGTCAGGTCGATCTGCAGGATTCCGGCGGAATTCGCGGTGATGCGGAAGGCGTCGGTGATGTCGGTGCCCGAGGTGACGGTGCCCTGGAACGGCGTGTCCAGGCCCAGCACCGACGCGGTGGCAAAGGTGCCGCCGGTATCGGGCACCTCGCCGACAGAGGGGGAAAAGACGGAACCGGATGCACTGCTGTCAATGACCGCCATGGCGGATCTCCTGAAAATGCGCTGATCGAAATATGATCGGCATCCATGCTGCCCCCGAAGGGGCAGCTGTCAACGCGGACCGCGGCGCCTGGCCTAGTCGGCCAGGTCCTCTGGCTCGGCCTCGGCCCCGCCGTTGCCGCCCTTGGCTGTCGAGACCACGCCAAGCGACTTCAGCTTGCGGTGCAGCGCCGAGCGTTCCATGCCGACGAAATTGGCGGTGCGGCTGATGTTGCCGCCGAAGCGGTTGATCTGGGTCAGCAGGTATTCGCGTTCGAAGACCTCGCGCGCCTCGCGCAGCGGCATGGCTGCCATGGCGCCGCCCAGCACCAGGCGGCCGCCGCCATCGCCCGTGGGCTCTTGCCCCGGCAGTTCGCGCGCCTCGATCGGGCCGGTGCCATCGCCCAGGATCAGGATGCGTTCGATGACGTTGCGCAGCTGGCGCACGTTGCCGGGCCAGGACATGGTTTGCAGCATCGCCTCGGCCTCGCCCGTCAGGCTGCGCAGCGCCAGGCCCTGGGTGCGGTGGAAATGCGCGATGAAATGGCGCGTCAGGTCGGGGATATCCTCGCGGCGTTCTTCCAGCGAGGGCACGGCGATGGGCACCACGTTCAGCCGGTCATACAGTTCCTGGCGGAACCGGCCCTGGCCGATTTCGGCACGCAGGTCGCGGGTGGTGGAGGAGATGACCCGAAGGTCCACGCGCACCTTGTCGGCGCCGCNCGCGCGGGTGAACTGCTGTTCGGTCAAGACGCGCAGGATCTTCGACTGGGTGACGATGGGCATGTCGGCCACCTCGTCAAAGTAGATCACCCCGCCATGCGCCTGTTCCAGCAGGCCCTNTTCCACGCCGCGGTCGGCGCTTTCGCGGCCGAACAGCACCTCTTCCATGCGCTCGGGCTCGATCGAGGCCGAGGTGACGGTGACGAAGGGCGCGGCGGCGCGGCCGGAATGGCTGTGGATGAAGCGCGCGGCCATTTCCTTGCCAGACCCCGCCGGGCCGGTCAGCATGACGCGGGCGTTCGACTTGGTGACCTTTTCCAGCTGCGATTTCAGCGCCTTGAAGCCGGGACTGGACCCCAGCATCTCGGCCGAGACGACATCGCGGCGGCGCAGGTCGCTGTTTTCGCGCCGAAGCCGCGAGGTTTCCATGGCGCGACCGACCACCACCATCAGCTGGTCGATGTTGAAGGGTTTCTCGATGAAGTCGTAGGCGCCCTGCTTGATGGCGGCCACCGCGATTTCGATGTTGCCGTGGCCAGAGATGATGACCACGGGGATATCGGGATTGTCGCGTTTCACCTTTTTCAGGATGTCGATCCCGTCCATCCGGCTGTCCTTCAGCCAGATGTCCAGGATCATCAGCGCCGNCGGTTCGGCGTTGATCTCGGCGATGCAATCGTCGGAATTTCCAGCCAGCCGCACGGCAAAGCCTTCGTCCGACAGGATGTCACCGATCAGGTCGCGGATGTCTTNTTCGTCATCGACGATCAGGATGCTGGTCATGCCTCCCCTGGGCCGCCTGGGCCACCTTTGAGCGCCCGGCACGCGCGCGGCTTGACCGTCCGGGGCAGGACGATCTCGGCCAGGGCGCCGGCATGGGCATTGCCTTCGAATACGGGTGCATCGAGCAGCGACAGCGTGCCGCCGTGTTCCTCGATGATCTTCTTGACGATGGGCAGGCCAAGGCCGGTGCCCTTGGCGCGCGTCGTGACATAGGGTTCAAAGAGTCGCGCCCGATCCGCCGGAAGTCCGGTGCCGTTATCGGCGATGCGGATCACTGCCCGGTCGGGTTCGGCCAGGAGCTCGATGCGGATTTCCGGGACAAGGCCATCCGGCGCGCCTTTTTCCTTCAGGCTGTCAATGGCTTCGTNGGCGTTCTTGATCAGGTTTGTCAGCGCCTGGCCGATCATGGTGGGATCAAGGTTCGCCATCACCGGGTCTTTCGGCAGACTGGTCAGGAAGCGCACGCCGGGCTGGCCGTTTTCCTGCAACAGCGCCGCGGCCCGCACCAGCGCGGCGAGGTCTTCCTCGCGCCGGTCAGGTTCGGGCATCCGCGCGAACTTCGAGAACTCATCCACGATGCGGCGCAGGTCGTTGGTCTGGCGCACGATGACATCGGTGTACTGGTCCAGATCGCNCGGACTGGTCGCCGACCAGGGGCGGAACTTGCGGCGGATGCGTTCGGCGGAAAGCTGGATCGGGGTCAGCGGGTTCTTGATCTCGTGCGCGATGCGGCGGGCGACATCGCCCCAGGCGGCCATGCGCTGTGCCGAAACCAGGTCGGTCACGTCGTCGAAGGCCACCACAAAGCCCTCACGACCGCCGTCTTCGTTGCTGCGTTCGCTCATGCGGACCAGAAGGTTTTCCATCCGGCCCTGACGGGTCAGGCGGACCTCCTCTTGTGCCGAGACAAGATCATCCTGCAAGCGTTCGAAAAGTGGCGAGAATTCCGGAACGGCCACGGCCAGCGGCGTGCCCACCGCCTCGCGCCCGGTATCCAGCCGGGCGGCGGCGGGGTNTGTAAAGTCGATGCGCCCCTCGGCATCCAGGCCGATCACGCCCGAGGCGACATTGGACAAGACGGNATCGAACANGTGGCGACGGCGTTCGGTCTGGTCATGGCTTTCGACCAGGGCATCGCGCTGGCCCTTCAACTGGCGCGTCATGCGGTTGAACAGGCGGCCCAGAAGGGCGATTTCGTCCTCGCCCTCTTCCTCGGTCACCTGCACGTCCAGGTTGCCCTCGCCCACCCGTTCGGCGGCGGCCGCCAGTAAGCCCACCGGGCGGCTGAGCCGTTCGGCGAACCACAGGCCAAGCCAGATGGCGGCGAGAATCAGGATCAGGGCGAAGCCGATGTAGAGCAGGCCGAATTCGAACAAGAGCCGCCCGCGTTCCGCCTCCAGCTGGTGATAAAGGGCCACGGTTTCGCGGGTTTCGTCCAAGAGCGACAGGATCGCACCATCCACGGTGCGCGAGACGTACAGGAAGCGGTCGGCGAAGGCATCCAGATGCACCAGCGCGCGAAACTCGTTGTTGGTCCAGTCCTGGATCACCACGGTTTCGCTTACCTTGGCGCGGGCGATTTCCTCATCCGTCGGGCGTTCGAAATCAAAGAGATAGCTGCGTTCGCCCCGCGTCTTCAGGTTGCTTACGCCGTCGATCAGATAGGCTTCCTTCAGGCCCCGCTGCACCTTCTGCTGGCCCTCGGTCAGCGTCGGGCGCAATTGGTCGTCCTGCAGGAAGAAGGTGGATTGCTTGGCGATGTTCAGATAGGCGGCCAGTCCCTCCGCATCCTCGACCAGCGCGCGACGGTGTTCGTCTTCATAGGCCTGGGCGGCTTCCAGCGAATTGCCCACCACATTGCGCACGCGGTCGGAAAACCAGCCTTCCAGGCCCACGTTCACCGTCAGCACGGCAAAGACCGCGACCAGGATGGTGGGCACCAGCGCGACGATGGCAAAGACGCCGGACAGGCGCAAATGCAGCCGCGACCCGGCCGAGCGGCTGCGCCGCGCGGACAGGATGCGCACCACCTGGTTCAGCACCAGGGCGGCCACGACCAGGATATAGACCACATCCGTCAGCAGGATGAGGCGCAGCACCGGCGAACCGGCGCCCTGGTTCAGCGGGCCAAGCGCCAGATAGGTGGCCAGCGCCAGAAGCGGGCCAAGAAGGGCCAGGCCGATGGTGAAGGCGTTTTGCACGCGCCGTTGCCGGCGCAGGCGCACCAGCCGCATCCAGGTTCTGCTGCCGATCGCAGCCTGCTGCACCTGCCAACCCCTGCATTCGCGGAGGCCTCAGCGTGCCCCCGTCGCCACATCCTTAGCGATTCCGGCGCGTCGCCGGAATGTCACGCTTGATGTTGCAGGCTTACATCAGTTTGCGGCGCCGTGTCACGCGGATATCGAGATCGGTGATCTTCTTGCGCAAGGTATTGCGGTTGATGCCCAGAAGGTCGGCACATTTGGCCTGGTTCCCGGCGGTGGCATCCAGCGCAATCTCGATCAGCGGCAGCTCAACCTCGCGCAAAACCCGCTGATAGACGCCCGGAGGCGGCAGTTGGCCGCCGTGCAGGTCGAAATAGCGCTTCAGGTGGCGGGCCACGCTGGCGGTCAACTTTTCGCCCTCCACCGCGCCGCCGCGCATCGGTTCGGGCAGTGGCTGGCTGCCAAGCGCCTGTTCGACCTCGGCGCGGGATATCTCGGCTTCCGACGAGGTGACCATCANGCCACGCAGGGTGTTTTCCAGCTGGCGCACGTTGCCGGGCCAGGAAAAGGCACGGATCAGGTCGCGCGCTTCGTTCGACAGCCGCCGGACCGAGCCGAAGTCGCGCTCGCCCCGGGCCAGGAAATGTTCGGCCAGCAGCGGGATGTCATCCACCCGTTCGCGTAAGGAAGGCACATGCAGGGTCACGCCGGAAAGGCGGTAGAACAGGTCCTGGCGGAACTGCCCGGCCTCCATCCGCGCGGCCAGGTCGGATTGGCTGGTGGCCATGACGCGCGGCGCCTTGTCGCCCATCATGTCCAGCATGCGCACGATGCGCGCCTGGGCGTCGGCGTCGTAATCGGCCACCTCGTCGAAGACGAGGCNTGCGCCGCGGGCGCGCGACAAAAGCGAGGACGGCCCGTCCACCCCGGTCAGGTCGGCCGCCTGGGCCACGATGAAGGGCAGTGTGCGGCGGTCGGAGAAGTCGTGGATGGCGCGGGCGATCAGCGACTTGCCGGTTCCGGATCTGCCGGTGATCAGCACCGGAAGTTCGGTGTTCATCACCCGCGCCACCAGCCGGTACAGCGCCTGCATGGCGGGCGTGCGGCCGACCAGCGGCAGGTCGTCGCCTTCGTCGCGCACCACTTGCGCCGCCACCTTCGGCGCGCGCCGCTTCTGTTCCAGCGCGCGGGCCGAGCGTTTCATCAGGTCGGGCAGGTCGAAGGGCTTGGGCAGGTAGTCGAAGGCTTCCGCCTCGGCCGCCTGGATCGCCGTCATGATGGTGTTCTGCGCCGAGATCACGATGACCGGCAGGCCGGNGCGCATCTTGCCGATGCGGGGCAGCGCATCCAGGCCGTTGCCATCGGGCATGATGACGTCGGAAATGACCAGGTCGCCNNCTTCCTCCTCGATCCAGCGCATCAGCGTCATCAGCGACGAGGTGGCATGAACCTTGCAGCCCGCCCGCGTCAGCGCCTGGGTCAGCACCGTGCGGATCGTGCGGTCGTCGTCGGCCACCAGAACCGTGCCGTCCATCAGGGGAACTCCTTCTTGTTCTTCGACGCTCGCCGCGGCGCCGCCGGGAGCGAGATGCGGAAGACGGTGCGACCGGGCACCGAATCCACCGAAATCCAGCCCTCNGTGGTCGGAAATGATCTTGGAAACCAGGGCGAGCCCCAGTCCCGTGCCGTTTTCACGGCCCGAGACGAAGGGCTCGAAGATATCGGCGGCGATCTCGGCCGGGATGCCGGGGCCGTCATCGACGATCTCGACGTTCAGGGGCAGCGTCGCGGCCTTGCCGGTCTTGCGGCGCAGGCGCAGCGACTGGTCATAGAAGCTGCGCAGGCGAATGGTGCCGCCCTGCGGCCCCGCGGCCTCTGACGCGTTCTTGATGAGGTTCAGAAAGACCTGCATCAGCTGGTCAGGATCGGCCAGCGTGTTGGGCAGCGAGGGATCGTATTGCTCGACGATGGTCATGTGCGAACCGAAGCCCACCAGAGCCGAACGCCGGGCGCGGTCCAGCGCGTCGTGCAGGTTGATCGACCGGCGGTCGGGCGGGCGGACATTGCCGAACTGTTCGACCTGTTCCAGCAGTTTCACGATGCGCCGGGTTTCCTCGACGATGAGGTCCGTCATCTCGCGGTCTTCGGACCCGAGATTCATCGACAGAAGCTGCGCCGCGCCGGAAATCCCGGCGAGCGGGTTCTTGATCTCATGCGCCAGCATTTCGGCCATGCCGATGGCGGACTTGGCCGCCGTGGTGACGCCCATCGACCGCCCCAGCCGATCCGCAATCTCGCGCGGCGAGATCAGCATCATCACGATTTCGGGGTTGTCGTGCATCGGCGCCAGCTGGACATTGCACTGCACCGGCGGGCGTTCGCCCGAGGTGACGTCGGCATCGTTGATGAACAGCGCCGACTGGTTGGCGCGGGCGCGGGCCAGGGCTTCCTCGATGGGCGCGTCGATGGCGATGCGGTCAAAGGCGGGCTGGCCCATCAGGGTGCGGGCCGAGGCGTTCAGGAAGGTCTCGCCCGCCGGGTTCACCTCGCGGATGATGCCCGCGGAATCGATCAGCACCGCCGGGATGGGCAGCGAGGCCCAGATCACGCCGGGCGTCTGGTAGGGCTGGCGGTAGACCGGGCTCATGCGGCCTCCCACTTGGCGGCGGGTTCGGCGAAGGCATGGCGGATCAGGCGCAGCACGCTGCGGGTCGATCGCTTTGCATGATCTCGGGGCGCAGGCGGGCGTCGCCGTCGCNNGGTCCAGATACCAGCCCAGGTGCTTGCGCGCGACGCGCAGGCCGATCTCCTCGCCATAGAAGGACAGCATCGCCTCGTAATGGTAAGCGACCAGATCGGCCAGCGCCGGGCCGGTGGGCACGGCGGGGGCCGGGGTGCCGTGCAGATCATGGGCAATCTCGGCAAGCCGCCAGGGCGCACCCTTCACGCCGCGGCCGACCATCACGCCATCGGCACCCGACAGGCGGCGGGCGCGGGCGGCGGTCTCTGAATCGGTGATGTCGCCATTGGCAATGACGGGGATCGTGACCGCCTCTTTCACCGCGCGGATCGCGGCCCAGTCGGCGCTGCCGCGGTAGAACTGGCAGCGCGTGCGGCCATGGATGGTGATCATGGCGATGGCATCTTCGGCGCGGCGGGCCAGATCGGGGGCGTTCAGCAGGCTGTCGTCCCAGCCAAGCCGGGTCTTCAGCGTGACCGGCACCTTGACCGCGCCCACCACCGCCTGGATCAGGTGCAGCGCCTGGTCAAGATCGCGCAACAGCGCCGAGCCCGACCAGCCGTTGGTGACGCGGCGGTTGGGGCAGCCCATGTTGATGTCGATGACGCGGGCGCCGTTGGCCTCGACCAGACGGGCGGCTTCGGCCAGCCAGCGCGATTCGCAGCCCACAAGTTGCACGGCGGTGGCGGCATCGCCAAAGCCAAGCTCAGCCCGTGCCCGTGCCTCGGGACGGGCGCGCACCACTTCCTCGCTGGCCACCATTTCCGACACCACGAGACCAGCGCCGAACCCGGCCACGATGCGGCGCATCGGCAGGTCGGTGATCCCGGCCATCGGGGCCAGAACCACGGGGGCGCGAGGGTGATTGCAGCGGCGGTTCCGGTCACTCTGCCTGTTCCTTGGGCGCTTTGGTCCAGTTAACGCCTTCTGCACCGCAGAGAACAGGGTGCCAAGGCGATTATCTGGGCGAAGTCAGGGTATCGCCTGATTATTGTGCATTCATGACGAGACAAGCGGCGCAATTGTCATCGCCGCGGGCCTGGCCTAGGACGGGGCAACGTCAGGAGGACGCCCATGTCGATTGCCGTCGTCATCGTTGCAGCCACCGCGGCACGCGGGCCGGGGCGGATTCCGAAGCAATGGCAGGATCTGGGCGGACAACCGGTGGTGGCACGCACCATCGCGGCCTTTGCCGGGCTGGCCGACCGGCTGGTGCTGGTCCATCACCCCGACGACCGGGCACGGGCGGAAACCCTGGGGGTGGACCTGGTGCAAGGCGGCGCGACGCGCGATGCCTCGGTGAAGGCGGCGCTGGAGGCGCTGGCGGGTCAGGGCGTGGAGCGGGTGCTGATCCACGATGGCGCGCGGCCCTTTGTCAGCGCCGCAGTGATCCTGCGGGTTCTGGCGGCGCTGGATCATGCCCCTGGCGCGGCCCCTGCCCTGGCCGTCACCGATGCGCTGTGGCGCGGCGAGGGCGGGCGGGTGGTGGGCACGCAGGACCGCGCGGGCCTGTGGCGGGCGCAGACGCCGCAGGGCTTTCGCTTCGACGCCATCCTGGCGGCGCATCGCGCGCATCCGGGCGGCGCGGCGGATGATGTTCAGGTGGCGCGGGCGGCGGGGCTTGACGTGGTGATCGTCGAGGGCGACGAGGACAACCTGAAGATCACGCTGCCCGGCGATTTCGCGCGGGGCGAGCGGCTGCTGAAGGGGGCGGGCATGGATGTGCGGGTGGGGAACGGCTTTGACGTGCATGCCTTCACCGAGGGCGATCATGTCTGGCTGTGTGGCGTGAAGGTGCCGCACGGGCGCGCGCTGCTTGGCCATTCCGATGCCGATGTGGGCATGCATGCGCTGACCGACGCCATCTATGGCGCGCTGGCCGAAGGCGACATTGGTAAGCACTTCCCGCCAAGCGACCCGCAGTGGAAGGGGGCGGAAAGCCATATCTTCCTGTCCCATGCCATCGGGTTGGCCGCGGCGCGCGGCTATCGGCTGGCCAATGCCGATGTGACGCTGATCTGCGAACGGCCCAAGGTCGGNCCCCATGCCGCGGCGATGCAGGCGCGGCTGGCGGCGATCCTGGGCGTGGCGCCGGACCGGGTCAGCGTGAAGGCCACCACCTCGGAACGGCTGGGCTTCACCGGGCGGGAAGAGGGCATCGCGGCGATGGCGACCGCCACGCTGGTGGCATCATGAGTAGGCTGGTCGCCACCGTCTTCGGCCTCGGCAACCTGGTANNGGCGCCCGGCACCTGNGGGTCGCTGGCGGCCATCCTGCTGGCCTGGGCGATGGACCGGTATCTGGGTTTTCCCGCGCTGGTGGGGCTGACCGGCGCCGTGACCGCGCTTGGCTTCTGGGCCTGCGGGCGGGAACTGGCCGGGCGCCCCGGCGCCGATCCCGGCGAAATCGTCATCGACGAGGTGGCGGGGCAATGGCTGGCCTTCCTGTTCCCGGCCGCCGGGTTCTTCGCGCGGGGCTGGGAGGGCTGGCTGCCCTGGCCCGCGCCGGTGGCGGCCTTCCTGTTCTTCCGCCTGTTCGACATCTGGAAACCCTGGCTTGTGGGCCGCGCCGACCGGCGGGGCGACCCGGCGGGGGTCATGCTGGACGACCTCTGGGCCGGGCTGTTCGCGGGCCTTGCCTCGATTGCGGCGGCGGCGCTGTATCACCTGGTCCTGTTCCGATGACGCCCGCGGCGCTTCTGGACCTGGCCCGCGCCAAGGGGGCCAGGATCGCCACGGCGGAAAGCTGCACCGGCGGCATGATCGGCGCGGCGCTGACCGATGTGGCCGGGTCCTCGGACGTGTTCGACCGGGGCTTCATCACCTATTCCAACGAGGCCAAGACCCAGATGCTNGGGGTGCGGCCGGAAACCTTGGCCGCCCATGGCGCGGTCAGCGAGCAGGTGGCGGCCGAGATGGCNCGCGCGCTGGCGCGGTCGCGGGCGACGCTGGCGGTTTCGGTCACGGGAATCGCGGGGCCCGGCGGCAGCGAATTCAAGCCCGAGGGCCGAGTCTGCTTTGGCCTGGCCACCGCGGCGGGCACGCGGACCGAGACGGTCGAGTTCGGCGCGCTTGGCCGGGCCGGGGTTCGCCGCGCCACGGTGACCCATGCGCTGGACATGCTGTCGGCGGCGCTGGCCCACGGCGCCGGGACGCCGGGCTGAGCCGCCGCGCCAAAGCCGATCTCTTCGAAGAAATTGGCTTTGGCGCGCCCCTACACGTCCCCGGTGTTCGACAAGAGCACCGCAATCGGCCGCCCGCCGGGGAACAGCGCCAGCACCACAAGCACGATCGAGGTCAGCGGCACCGCCAGAACCGCGCCCGGCAGGCCCCAGACCATCGTCCAGTAGACCAGCCCGATCAGCACGACCAGCGGGCTGAGGTTCACTTTCTGCCCGGTCAGCCGCGGGTCCACGATGTTGCCGATGACCGCCTGCAGCGCGATCAGCGTGGCCGCCAGTGTCAGCACTTCGGGCAGGTNGGCGCCCTGGCCCACAAAGGCCAGGACCGGCAGGATGATCGCCACCCAGGTGCCCAGATAGGGGATATAGTTCACCATGCCGGTGACGATGGCCCAGAACCCGGCCATCTCTACCCCCATCAGCTTCAACGGCACATAGCACAGCACGCCCAGAATGATGTTGATGCCGGTCTTGACGACCAGATAGCCGCCGATCCGGTCATTGGCCTCGGCCCCCAGGGTCAACGCCTGATCCAGGCCGGGCCGCCCCTCGAAGGCCTTGTGGACGCGCCTGACCAGGCTGCTGCGTTCGACCAGCAGGAAGCCGGTGTACAGCGCCACGCCGACCAGCGTGCCGCCCAGGCTGTANNCGGCGCCCAGGGTGGCCATGGCCAGCGCCCGCACGTCCAGATAGTTAGCCAGCAGGCCGGACAGGTCGGCGCCGGTCATCTCTTCGATGCCCAGCCTGGCGTCCAGCTCGACCAGCAACGCCTGGTAATTGGCCGTCCAGACCGGCAGGTCGGCCGCCACCTGCACCACGGCCAGCCGGAACTGGAAGAAGATCAGCGCGATGAATACCAGGAAGGCCGCCAGAAGCAGCGTGTGGCGCATCCAGGTAAGCAGGCGCCCCAGACCGGGCATGCGCGCCATGCGGTCGGCCAAGGTGCCCAGGATGAAGACCGCCACCACGGCAAAGGCCAGCGGCATCAGGATCGACCGGTGCCGACAGGATCAGCGTCACCAGCGTGGCGCTGCCAAGCGCGAAGAACAGGTTGGCGGCGGGCGTGCTGCGGTCGTCGCTCATGGCGTCCTCGATCTGGCAGCCGCGGGGTGCGGCCCGTCCGAGGCATAGGCATGGCCCCCGTCAGGGCAAGCCCTGCTAACCGGTGGTGCCGACCTGTCCGAAGAACGCCAGCATTTCGGCGGTGGCCGAAAAGGCCGGTTCCGCCGGCGGGCTCTGCGGCGGGACCGCCCGGTTGAAGCCGGGCCAGACATGGCCGCCGCCTTCGATGGTGACAAGCCGCAGCGCCAGCTGGCCATTGCGGGCAAGGTAATCATCCGTGCGGATCCGCTCGCCGTCGCCACCGTCCAATCCCTGCGCCCGGACGACGGGCCCCCAGGGCACCAGGAAGGCATCGCGCACCGCCGTCACCGGCGAAAACGCGGTTGGCACCCGGCTGTCCTCGCCCCGCCCATAAGNATAGGGAACCTGCCGGTCAGCGGTGCCGTGGATGATCAGAAGCGGCACCCTGCCCTGCACCGTCACCCGCGCGGCGTCCATGCTGCCCGCCACCGCCGCGGCCGCCACCAGCCGGTCGGGCCGGGCGGCGGCCCAGGTCTCGGCCATGATCGCGCCGTTCGACATGCTTGCGGCAAAGACGCGCGTGCCGTCCAGGCCAAAGCGCGCCGTGGCATCGGCCACCACCGCATCCAGAAAGCCCAGGTCGTCCACCCCCGNCCGGGCCGCCGCGCCGCAGCAGTAACCGCCGTTCCAGGTGGCCAGCCGTCCGGTGCCCTGCGGATAGGCGACGGCATAGCCAAGCGGCAGCGCCGCGGTGCTGAGACCGGTCTTGGCGGCGGTCAGGTCGGGGCTGCCGCCCCCGCCATGCAGCATCACGATCAACGGCGCCCCCACCGGGTCAGGGGGCAGGTCGATCCGGTAGCTGCGCCCGTCCAGCGCAACCGTCTCGGCCGCGGCGGGACAGGCCAGGAACAACAGGACAAGCAGCAGACGCAAGGCGGTTCTCCGGCGCGGTGTCGCGTTCAACGCAGCGCGCCGCCGGTTCCGTCGGCTCAGGTTCCGTCGGCTCAGGCCCGCTTGCCGTACAGGTCTTCGGCCCGCTTCTCGAAGGCACGCACCACGCGCTGCATCGCTTCGTTGAACACCACACCGATGATGCCCTGCAGGATGGCGTTGCGGAATTCGAAATCGACGTGGAACTCGACCGCACAGCCGCCCTCGGCCCGGTCGGCGAAAGCCCAGTGCGATTTCATGTGCTTGAACGGGCCGTCGATATAGACGGTCTCGATCCGCCGGGCGCCGGGCAGCAGCGTCACCCGGCTGCCAAAGCGTTCGCGGAACACCTTGAAGCTGATCACCAGATCGGCCTCCATCACCTCGCCGCCGGGAATGGGCGTGCGCGAGCGGATGCGGGCGGCCGAGTTCCACGGCAGGAACTCCGGATAGCGCGCCACATCGGCCACCAGATCGTACATCTGCTGGGCGGTGTAGGGCATCACCCTCGTTTCGTGGTGGCTGGGCATGGGGCATCCGGTCGGCGTGACTTGATCGCCGGTATCGGGTAGGTCGGGGAGGGAAATCAAGGGGACGCCATGACACAAAGGCCCTATGTCATCGACCAGATGATCAGCGCCAAGCAGATCGCCGCGCGGGTCGAGGAACTGGCGCGCGAGATCACCGCCTTTTTCCGGGGCACCGACAAGCTGGTGGTGGTGGGGCTGTTGCGCGGGTCCTTCGTCTTCATCGCCGATCTGGTGCGCGAGCTGGACCTGCCGGTCGAGGTGGATTTCCTGGAAGCCTCATCCTACGGCAATGCCATGCAATCCTCCCGCGAGGTGCGCATCCTGAAGGACCTGCGCGGCGAGATCGGCGGGCGCGACGTGCTGGTGGTGGAAGACATCGTCGATACCGGCTTCACCCTGTCCCACGTCAAGACCATCCTGATGGCGCGCCAGCCGCACCGGCTGGAGGTCTGCGCGCTGCTGGACAAGCCGTCGCGCCGCGAGGTGCCGATTCGCGCCACATGGACGGGATTCGAGATTCCCGACGAATTCGTCGTGGGTTACGGCATCGACTTCGCGCAAAGGAACAGGAACCTGCCCTATATCGGCAAGGTCAGGTTCACCGAATAGCATGCTGCCCGACATCCTGGCCCCGGATCTGGACATCGTCTTCTGCGGCACCGCCGCGGGCCGCCGCTCGGCGGCGCTCGGGCATTATTACGCCCGCGGCAACCGGTTCTGGAACCTGCTGCACCAGACCGGCCTGACGCCGCGGTGCCTTCGCCCCGACGAAGACAGCACCCTNCTTACCTTTGGTCTGGGCCTGACCGATCTGGCCAAGGGCGTTGCCGGGATGGACCGCGACATCCCGCTGCAGGCCTATGTCGTGGCGCGCCTGCCCGTGCTGCTGGCCGAATGGAAACCGCGCGCCCTGGCGTTCACCTCGCTTGCCGCGGCCCGCATTGCCTTGCGCGACGCCGCGATCAAACCGGGCCACCTGGCGTCCCGCGCGGACCTTGGCGCCGTGGAACTCTTCGCGCTGTCTTCGCCGTCCGGAGCAAACGGGCATTTCTCGCCCGACAGCTGGAGGGAGCTTGCCGCCTGGCGGGCCGGACGGGCCGCCGATGATGCCCCTGTTGTTGCGCATGTTCCGTTGGGCCCGAAACCCGCCCTCGCTGAAGATGGCGCTGGTGATCCTGGTCGTGGTTCTGCTGGCTCTGGTACCGGTGGCGGTCGAACATATCTGGGGCTGGCCGGACTGGCTGAGGGTGAACCGCGTGCCCCGCCGGACGGGGTTCTAGGCGGGATACCGCCGTAAGCAAAGGTTTACGCGGCCGCGTCTATAACTCCCGGCCTAGCGCCTCGCGCCGGGCCAGGCGCGATGATCGCATGCAGCCACTGCCAGGACTGATTCTCCGGCTTTGGCGCCGATGCGACGGCGGCGGATCGCTCTGACCTGCTGGCTCTGCCGAATCCGGCGAAGGTCCCCCACGGCGGAGGGGCAGAAGCCAATCGTCGCGGCGTCCCCAAGCTGGCGTACCCACACCAGCCTGCCGCGACCCGGCCCGGCCGCTGTCCCACGGCCGGGCCCTTTTTTCCTTTGCCGTGGCATGGCTTCGCCCTAGGCTGACCGCGACCGACCCGTGCAAGGTGCCGCCATGACCCGTCTTGTCCGTCTCGTGCTGATCCTCGGCATCCTCGCGCTGGTGGCCCTGTGGTGGCTCGCCCGCCCGCATCCGATGGCAGACTCGCAATTCACCGGCCTGACCGGCGAGGTGCGGCGCGGCGAGATGGTGTTCTGGGCCACCGGCTGCGCCTCGTGCCACATGGCCGACGGCGCCAAGGGCGAGGATCAGCTGGTGCTGAAGGGCGGCCAGCGCTTTGTCACCCAGTTCGGCACCTTCGTGGCCCCCAACATCTCGAACGACGCTGACCAGGGCATCGGCGCCTGGACGACAACCGAACTGGCCTCGGCGCTGATGCGCGGCGTCGGGCGCGAGGGTCAGCACCTTTATCCCGCCCTGCCCTATGCCAGCTACAACAAGATGACCTTGCAGGATGTCGCCGACCTGCGCGCNCTCCTGGCCACGCTGCCCGCCGACGCCACGCCGTCGCAACCGCATGAACTGGCCTTNCCCTTCAACATCCGCGCCACGCTTGGCCTGTGGAAACTGGTCAACCTGACCACGGCCTGGACGATCCCAGGACCGCTGACGCCGCAGGAAACCCGCGGCCGCTATCTGGTCGAGGCGCAGGCGCATTGCGGCGAATGCCACACGCCGCGCAACCTGATGGGGGCGATGGACAAGTCGCTGTGGCTGGCGGGCGCACCCAATCCCGACGGCAAGGGCAAGGTGCCGAACATCACGCCGGGCAAGCTGACCTGGACGCCGGACGAAGTGGTGGACTACCTGACCACGGGCTTCACNCCCGATTTCGATCTGGTCGGCGGCCACATGGCGCATGTGGTGGACAACATGGCCCGCCTGCCCGAAGCTGACCGCCGCGCCATCGCCGCCTATCTGCAAAGGTCCCGCCCCAGCCATGATCACGCTGATCGGCCAGTATGACAGCCCCTTCGTCCGCCGCGTGGGCATTGCCCTGTGCCTGTATGGCATGCCCTTCGACCACCGCCCCTGGTCGGTGTTCGGCGATGCCGAGAAGATCCGCCCGCTGAACCCGCTGGTGCGNGTGCCCACGCTGATCCTGCCCGATGGCGATGTGCTGACCGACAGCCACCTGATTCTGGACTGGCTGGACGGCCAGATGCACCAGCCCCTGTTCCCGCGCGCCGAACCCGGCCGCCACCGCGCGCTGTGGGTGGCGGGGCTGGCCTGCGGTCTGGCCGACAAGGCCGTCAGCCTGTTCTATGAACGCCGGCTGCACGATGTGACCTCGCCGGTCTGGACGGCGCGCTGCGAAGGCCAGATCGGCGGCGTGCTGCGCGCGCTGGAGACCGACCGGGCTTGCCGGAGCCAGGCCTGGTGGTTCGGCGACCACATCGGCCACGCCGACATCGCCGTGGCCTGCGCCCTGCGCTTTGCCAGCGAGGCCCATCCGGGGCTGATCGACTGGCACGCCCTGCCCGCCCTGGCCGCGCATTGCGCGGCCGCCGAGGCGATGGAGGTGTTCCGCCAGATCAGCCAGCCCTTCGTGGCGCTTACCTAGGCGGCACAAGCCCGCGGTCGCCGGAACACCCGTTCACCGCCTTGCCCGGTTGACAATCCCGCGCGCGGGGCGTTGCCTCGCGCCGACAGGAAACCGCGAGTGCCAAATGTCAGACCAGTCCGCCGCTGCGCCCCATCCGGCGCATGATGCCACTGTGCTGCCGATCATCGGCGCCATTGCCGTCTGCCACATGCTGAACGACCTGATGCAGTCGCTGATCCCGGCGATCTATCCGGTCCTGAAGGACGAGCTGGCGCTGACCTTCGGCCAGATCGGGATGATCACCTTCGTCTTCCAGGGCGTCGCCTCGCTGCTGCAACCGGTGGTCGGGCTTTACACCGACCGGCGGCCCCTGCCCTTCTCGCTGGTCGCGGGCATGGGCTTCACGCTTCTGGGTCTGTTGCTGCTGGCCAAGGCCGCGGCCTTCTGGGTGGTGCTGGTGGCGGTGGCGCTGGTCGGGCTTGGTTCTTCGGTCTTTCACCCAGAATCCAGCCGCATCGCCCGGCTGGCCGCCGGCAAGCGGCCGGGCTTCGCGCAAAGCGTGTTCCAGGTCGGCGGCAATGCCGCCNNGGCGCTTGGTCCCCTGCTGGCCGCCTTCATCGTGGTGCCCTTCGGCCAGGGCAGCATCGGCTGGTTTGCCCTGGTGGCGCTGNNGCTTAGCATGACGGTGCTGTGGGTGGTCGGGCGTTGGTACGCAGCCGAAGGGATGCGCCGGTTGCAGGGCGCCGGGGCCGCGCGTTCCGGCCATGACCTGCCGCAGGCGCGGGTGATGGTGGCCATCGTCGTGCTGATCGCGCTGACCTTCTCGAAATTCGTCTACATGGCGGCCTATTCCAGCTATTACACCTTCTGGCTGATCGACCGCTTCCAGGTCTCGGTGCCGCAATCCCAGCTGTTCCTGTTCATCTTCCTGCTGGCGGTGGCGGTCGGCACCATCATCGGCGGCCCCATCGGCGACCGCATCGGCCGCAAGCGGGTGATCTGGGTGTCGATCCTGGGCGTCTCGCCGCTGGCGATGCTGGTGCCCCACCTGCCGCTCTGGTAAGCGGTGGCGGTTTCGGCACTGGTAAGCCTTNNTGTGCTGGCCTCGGCCTTTCCGGCGATCATCGTCTATGCGCAGGACCTGTTGCCAAAGAAGGTCGGCCTGGTGGCCGGGCTGTTCTTCGGCCTCGCCTTCGGCATGGGCNNGCTTGGCGCCGCGGCACTGGGCGTGATCGCCGACGCGACCTCGATCGAACACGTCTTCTTCCTGTGCAGCTTCCTGCCGCTGATCGGCGTGCTGGCGGTGTTCCTGCCCGACGTCAAACGGGTCTAGCGCCGATTTCTTCGAAGAAATCGGCCCGGAGCCTTGAAGGCTCCGGTGCGGAGTTTTCGAAAACTCCGCCGACATGGCCGGTCAGAAGCGCAGGGTGATCCTATCCGCGCCCCAGCTTTTCCAGCCGCGCCGCCCGCAGCTTCGCGAAATCCTCGCCCGCATGGTAGGACGACCGCGTCAGCGGCGTGGCCGAGACCATGAGGAAGCCCTTGCCATAGGCCGCCGTCTCATAGGCGGCAAACTCCTCGGGCGTGACGAACCGGTCCACCCGGTGGTGCTTGGGCGTGGGCTGCAGGTACTGGCCGATGGTCAGGAAATCGACATCGGCCGCGCGCATGTCGTCCATCACCTGCCGCACCGCCTGCCCGTCCTCGCCCAGGCCCACCATGATGCCCGATTTGGTGAACATCGCGGGGTCAAGTTCCTTGACCTTCTGCAACAGCCGCAGCGAGTGGAAATAGCGCGCGCCGGGCCGCACCTCGGGGTAAAGCCCCGGCACGGTTTCCAGATTGTGGTTGAACACATCCGGCCGCGCCGCCACCACGGTTTCCAGCGCCGAGGGCGCGCATTTCAGGAAGTCCGGCACAAGCACCTCGATGGTGGCCTGCGGCGCGCGGTGGCGGATGGCACGGATGGTCTGGGCGAAATGCTCGGCGCCGCCGTCTTCCAGATCGTCGCGGTCAACGCTGGTGACCACCACATGGTTCAGCCCCAGCTCGGCCACGGCATGGGCCACCCGGCCGGGCTCGAACGCATCCAGCACCTGCGGCTTGCCGGTCGCCACGTTGCAGAAGGTGCAGCCGCGCGTGCAGATTTCGCCCATGATCATCATGGTGGCGTGGCCGTGGCTCCAGCACTCGCCCACGTTCGGGCAACCCGCCTCTTCGCAGACGGTGACCAGCTTCTTTTCCTTCAGGATGTCGCGGGTCTGCTTGTAGCCTTCCGATGTCGGCGCCTTCACCCGGATCCAGGACGGCTTTTTCGGCTGCGCCTGATCGGGGCGATGGGCCTTTTCGGGGTGGCGCTGGTCGGGAAGTTTCAGGTCGCGCATCGGGGTCCTTTCGGATCGGCAGAAACCGCTCACGGATTCAGCAATTCCCGTGTAATATGCCGCTACCCCGGGCGGAAAGCCAGCAGGCAACGCCCGGGGAAGGCAGGTATGCGCCGCAAGACGGGAACCGCACGGCGCGCGGGACAGATACAGGAGAAATCATGTCCAAGAAACTGATTGCCGAGGTCATCGGCACTTTCATTCTGGTCTTCTTCGGTTGTGGGGCCGCGGTTATCGCCAGCGCCGTCGTCGGCTCCGGCGGCTGCCGTAGGNNCATCGGCTATACCGGCATCTCGCTGGCCTTCGGCCTGGCCATCGTGGCAGCGGCCTACGGGCTTGGCGCCATCTCGGGCGCGCATCTGAACCCCGCCGTCTCGCTTGGCATGGTCACCGCGGGCCGCATGAGCATGGGCGATTTCATCGGCTATGCCATCGCCCAGATCGTCGGTGCCATTCTCGGCGCGGCGGTGCTGTACATCGTCGCCTCGGGTTCGGCATCGTGGAGCGGCAGCATGGGTGCCAATGGCTGGGGTGCGGGCTACCTGGGCGAATACACGATGCTGTCGGCCTTCGTGTTCGAACTGGTGATGACCTTCATTTTCGTCACCGTGATCCTGGGCGCCACCCATGGCACCGCCCCGGTGGGATTTGCCGGTCTGGCCATCGGCCTGACGCTGACCGCCATCCACCTGGTCGGTATCAATGTCACCGGCGTCTCGGTGAACCCGGCGCGGTCCATCGGCCCGGCACTGTTCTCGGGCGGCACCGCCATCGCGCAGCTGTGGCTGTTCATCCTGGCCCCGCTCCTGGGCGGCGCCATCGCCATGGTCCATGCCGCGGGCTTCACCCGCCGACTGACCCCGGCCCCGGCAGATCTTGGCCGCGCCCCACCGGGCGCGGCCGTTTCATGTTCCCCGCTTGATCGGCATCAAGGTCTCTGCTTCCCTGCCCGGCGATACGGCGCCAGCCAGCGCGAAAGGGCAGACATGACCGGCACCGAAACAGCCTTCGCCACCCTGGCCCTGCTGGCCACCCCCGGCCCGACCAACACGCTTCTGTTCCTGTCCGGGGCCGAGACCAGCTTACGCCGCGCCCTCCCGCGCCTTCTGGTCGTGCTGGCCGCCTATCTGGCCACGGTCGTCCCGCTTGCCCTGGCGGGGCAGGAACTGCTGGAGCGCTGGCCGCTTCTGCGGCCCGTGGTGGCGGTGGCGGCGGGGCTTTGGGTGGCGCGGCTGGCGGTGAAGCTGTGGCACCCGCTTACCAGCGGGCAGACCGGCACCACCGGCCCGCGGCGNCTGGCCGTGACCACGCTGCTGAACCCCAAGGCGCTGGTCTTCGGCCTTGTCCTGCTGCCCTCGCCCGACCGGCTGGCCGCCAACCTGACCCTGTTCGCCGCCGAGGTGCTGGCCGTCTCGGCCCTGTGGCTGGGTGCNGGGGCACCTGTTTTCGGGCCGGGGCAGCAACGGCACGGCGCTGTTGCGCCGCGCCGCCGCGGTGTGGATGGGCGTGCTGTCGGCCACGCTGGTGCTGCGCGGCCTGACCGCCTGACAGGTCAGCCGATCAGCGGGCCCGACCGGCCATAGGTCTCGTCATAATGCCGCTTCAGCCGCATCAGCGCGATGCGCAGCACCACCTTGCCCGACCGCGCCGCCCAGCCCATGCGCCGCTCGGCCGTCTCGATGCCTTCCAGAAAGCAGCAGACCCGCAGCGCCACATCACCCAGGCCCGGCCCCAGATCGCGCAGCGCCGCCGCCACGCGGTCGCGCGNCCGCCCGCCCCTCGGCCAGCCCGGATNCGCCCGGAACCCGCCGCGGTCGGCCCCGGTCAGAAAGCGGTCCCAGTTCTGCGCCACGCGCGGCCCCATCTGCGCCACCTCGAAATCCTCGCGCAGCCGTTCCGCGGCGCGCACCAGATCGGCCTCCAGGAAGGGCTTGCCATCCTTGTCCTTCTTGCGGCCCAGCATGGCGATCGGGCTTTCGGTGCTGTTCACGCGCAACCGCACCACGCCATCCTCGCCCGCCACCGCGCGTTCGTCCCAGTCGCGGTGCTGGTGGCCAAAGGCGGCGGGCGCCTCGGCCAGCCCGCCCGGCTCGTCTTCCGCCAGGAACCGCTTCAGCGCCGACCGGCCCGCCGTGGTGATCTCGTAGGACGTCACCCGCCCCGTGCGCCGCACAGCGATCCAGTCCTTCACGGCAAAGGCCTGCGCCACCGCGCGGTCCACCACGCCNNGGCGCAGCGTCGTGCCATCGGGCAGCGTCTTCAGCACCGCCGCCTTCTCCATTTCGGGCGCCACCGCCAGCAGGGTGCCGGGTTCGGCCAGCCGCCGCAGCACGCGGCGCCCCTCGCGGGCAATCAGGGCTTCGTCCAGGGCAAGTCGGTCCATGCGGATCGGCGCAGACATGGCGGGATCATCCTTCTGGTCAGGGGCGGAAGACATCTCCGCCAGCGCCGACAGCGCTTCATCCAGAAGCGGGTCGTCGCGGCGGCTTTCGGTGCGGCGGACCTGCCGCAGCACCGTCGAGGCCGCGCGCCCCTCGCGCCGCGCCAGTTCGCGCAGCGTAAGGCCCGAGGCCACATGGTCGAGATAAAGCCTCACGCCGACGGGCAGCCAGTCGGGCCTGGGGGTGTGGCAGTGCGGTCTCGCTCATCTCTTCGTTCCTGACGCCCCCGGAAGTTATCCACATATCCACAGGAGCAAATCTACCGTGGGGTTGCATTGGTTACCCGTCGGTTAACGTTTGCGGTTTCTGCCACAATTCTTTCGGAAACCTAAACTTGGGCAAACCCGCCGTTCTCTGAAACGCAACGATGCGCAACGCCAGGTTGTATTGTTGCAGGATCAGTGCGTTCCAGATGGAGGTTGCCATGACCGAAGCCCGCCCCGCCCTCGCCGACCTGCGCCGCCCGCGCATCCTTGTGAATGCCGCGCGGCACGGTCTGTCAGGCTATCGCCGCGACCGCGACCTCAAACGCCTGATCGACAAGGACCTGCCGCCCGAAACCGCCGTGCCCCGCCTGATGCACGAGGAAGAGCGGCTGGAAGAAACCCGCCGCGCCGGCGATGCCGCCTATTCGGTGATGCGCCATATCGAGGTGCTGTCGGCCCTGATCGCCGAGGCGCGGCTTCTGCCCGCTCTTGTCTGACATGGCAAAGGGCCGGGCGTTGCCACCCGGCCCTCCGCACCCCGCCCGATCCTTCAGACAAAGGCGTCGGGCATCTCTTCCTTGCGCTTGGCGACAAAGGCTTCCAGCGCCTCGCGCTTGCCCTCGTCCAGCTCCGGCGCCTGGTAATCGGCCAGCAGCTTCTTCACCCGTTCCGAAGCCAGCGCCTGCGTATCGCGGCTGCCTTCGTCGGCCCAGGTCTCGAACGGCTTGTAGTCCAGCAGATCCGTGCGCCAGAACGCCGTCTTGAAATTCGCCTGGGTATGGGCGCAGCCCAGATAGTGCCCACCCGGCCCCACCTCGCGGATCGCCTCCATCGCCTGCGCGTTCTCGTCCACGCTCACGCCCTTGGCCAGGTGGTGCAGCGTGCCCAACTGGTCGGCATCCATCACGAATTTCTCGTAGGACGACACCAGCCCGCCCTCCAGCCAGCCGCAGGCATGCAGCATGAAGTTCACGCCCGACAGAAGCCCCATGTTCAGGCTGTTGGCCGATTCATAAGCCGCCTGCGCATCCGGCAGCTTTGACCCGCAGAACGCCCCGGCCGAGCGATAGGGCAGCCCCAGACGCCGCACCAGTTGCCCCGCGCCATAGGTGATATGGCTCGCCTCCGGCGTGCCGAAGGTCGGCGCACCCGAGTTCATGTCGATACTGGTGACAAAGGCCCCCGCGATCACCGGCGCACCGGGCCGCACCAGCTGCGAATAGCTGACCCCGGCCAGAATCTCCGCCAGCACCTGCGTCAGCGTGCCCGCCACCGTCACCGGCGCCATGGCACCGCCGACGATGAAGGGCGAGACGATGGCGGCCTGGTTCGCCGCCGCATAGACCTCCAGCGCCCCCATCATGATGCCGTCAAAGGTCATGGGCGAGTTGATGTTGACCAGGCTGGTCATCACCGTGTTCTGGTCCACGAACTCATCGCCGAACAGGATCTTCGACATGGCGACCGAATCCGCCGCCCGCGACGGCTCGGTGACCGACCCCATGTAGGGCTTGTCGCTCAGCGTCATGTGGGCCAGCAGCATGTCCAGATGGCGCTTGTTCACCGCAATGTCGGTCGGCTCGCAAACCGTGCCGCCCGAATGGTGCAGCCACTTCGACATGTAGCCAAGCTTCACGAAATTGCGGAAATCCTCGATGGTCGCATAACGGCGCCCGCCTTCGGCATCGCGCACGAAGGGCGGGCCATAAACCGGCGCCAGCACCAGATTGCGCCCGCCGATATCCACGTTGCGCTCGGGATTGCGGGCATGCTGGGTAAAGCTCTTCGGTGCGGTCACCAGCTTGCGCGCCAGACCCCGCGGGATATGCACCCGCTCGCCCCGCACATCGGCGCTTAAGATNNCGCGCCAGCGCTGCAGCGCCGCCGGATTCTCGACGAAGTTCACGCCGATCTCCTCCAGCACCGTCTCGGCATTGGCCTCGATGATCTGCAGCGCCTCTTCGGTCAGCACCTCGAAATTCGGGATGTTGCGCTCGATGAACCGCGCGGTCTCAAAGCTCACCGCGCTGCGCTCCGCCCGCCGCGCCGCCCCGCCGCCCTGCGCCCGCCGTCCGCCCGTGTCGCTCATCGTCTTTCTCCCGCGCTGTTCCCGGCCCTTATGCCGCCAAGCCCCGCGCCCCCTCTCCCCGAAACCGTCCCTTGTGCGCCAAAGCGACATGAGCTTTCGATGAAAGCGACGCCTCGCCGTTCTTCTTTGCCCAAATACTGCAGGGGAGGCCCCGGCCCTGCCGGGGCCGGGGGCGGCAGCCCTCAGCAGCTTCTGGTATTTCCGGCCCTTGCCGGAAAAACCAGAGAGAGAAAAGACTTGCGCGGGCCCCTTGGCCCGCGCGCCGCTCAATCTTCCTTCGACCCCTTGCGGTCGATGTGCTTTCAGCCGCGACGGCGTGTGGAACTTGCGTTCCTTCCAGGGGTTCTTGTCGCCCTGGCCGCGGAAGGTCAGCCGGATCGGCGTGCCCGGCATCTCGAAATGCTCGCGCAGGCCATTGATCAGATACCGCTTGTAGCTGTCGGGCATCAGGTCGGGGTGGCTGCACATCGCGACAAATCCCGGCGGCCGCGTCTTCACCTGGGTCATGTAGCGCAGCTTGATGCGGTGGCCGCCCGGCGCGGGCGGCGGGTGCGCCTCGGTCATCGCTCCCAGCCAGGAATTCAGCCGCGCCGTGGTGATGCGCTTGTTCCAGATGTCATGCGCGCGCTGGATGGCATCATGCAGCCGGTCCAGCCCCCGCCCGGTCTTGGCCGAAACCGTGACCAGCGGCGCCCCGCGCAACTGCGGCAACAGGCGCTCGAACATCTCCTTCAGCTCGGCAAGCTTTTCCTGCTTCTCGTCCTCCAGGTCCCACTTGTTCACTGCAATCACGACCGCCCGCCCCTCGGTCTCGGCGAAATCGGCGATGCGCAGGTCCTGCGTCTCGAACGGGATTTCCACGTCCAGAAGCACCACCACCACCTCGGCAAAGCGCACGGCGCGCAGACCATCGGCCACCGACAGCTTTTCCAGCTTTTCCGTGACCTTGGCCTTCTTGCGCATCCCCGCCGTGTCCCAGATGCGGATCGGCGTGCCCATCCAGTCGCCGCGCAGCGAGATGGCATCGCGGGTGATCCTCGCCTCCGGCCCGGTCAAAAGCCGGTCAACCCCGAGGATCTTGTTGATCAGCGTCGATTTCCCGGCATTCGGCCTACCGATCACCGCGATCTGCAGGGGCTTCGTGGCCGTCGGACGGTGGGCCAGCGGGTCCACCTCCTCGTCGCCCTCGGCCTCGTCCAGCTCCACCTCGACCGCCGGAGCGATCTCGGCCGCGCGCTCCTCGAACTCCTCGGCCAAGGGGCGCAGCAGGTGATAAAGGTCTTCCATCCCCTCGCCATGTTCGGCCGAGANTCGCACCGGCTCGCCCAGGCCCAGCTCCCAGGCCTCCAGCGCNNGCGCATCCGCCGCCGCCCCTTCCGCCTTGTTCACGCCCAGGATGACCTTGCCGCCCTTGCGGCGCAGGATATCGGCGAAGACCCGGTCGGTCGCGGTGATGCCCGCGCGCCCGTCCACCAGGAACAGGCTGATATCCGCCATGTCCACCGCACGCCTGGTCAGGCGCCGCATCCGGCCCTGCAGGCTGTCGTCTGTCACATCCTCCAGCCCCGCCGTGTCGATCACGGTAAAGCGCAGGTCCATCAGCCGCGCATCGCNCTCGCGCAGGTCGCGCGTGACGCCCGGCTGGTCATCGACCAGCGCCAGCCGCCGCCCGACCAGGCGGTTGAACAGCGTCGATTTCCCCACATTGGGACGGCCGACGATGGCCAGGGTGAAGGACATGGCAAGCACCTCCGCGCGTGCATGGGCTGCGGAACCCGAAAGCGGTGCCTTACACGGCCCCGCGCTCAGCGGAAAGCGTGAAGTTGCCCGTCCCCGCCCATGACGTAAAGCATCGAATTGGTCAGGATCGGCGCCGAGGCCGCCCCGCCGGGGATCACCGCCGTCGTCACCAGCCGCCCGTCGCGCGGATCGAACACCCGCAGATAGCCGTCGGACGAGGCCACGACGATGCGCCCGCCCGCCGCCACCGGCCCGTAATGGGCATAGATCGCCTGCTGCTTCTTGGGCTTCGGCTGCACGAAATAGGGCAGCGCCGCCGACCAGACCACCTCGCCCGAGCCCGCGTCCAGCCGCACCAGATGGCCGTCATCCGTCACCTGGAACAGCGACCCGCCCACCGGCAGCACCGGGTTCAGCGCGCCGACGCCCGCCGTCCAGACCACCTCGCCGCTGTCCAGATCCAGCGCCGCCGTGCGCCCGCCCGAGGTGCCGATGATCGCCTTGTTGCCCAGGATCACCGGGTCACCCGTCACTTCCGACATCGCGGCATAGGGCCGCCCCACCCGCACCCCGCCCACGCCCGAGGCCCATATCTGGTGGCCCGAGCGCAGAAGATAGGCCGAGACATCGCCGCTTTCATAGGGAATGATCACCCGGTCGCCCGTCACCGCCANCGCGCCGCCGCCCACCGTGCCCGACCGCGTCGCCGTCCCGGCACCGGCCCACAGGATCTTGCCGTCCGCCGCACTCAGCGCCAGCGAGGTGCCGTTGCGCAGGACGACAAAGACCTTGTCGCCCTCGACCGCCGGGGCGCCCGCCGCCGCGCATCNCAGCCGCTTCGTCCAGATTTCGCCGCCGCTGCGCGCATCCAGCACCAGAAGCTCGCCCGAAACCGTCGCCACATACANGCTACCCCGGTCATAGGCCAGCCCGGNCCCCACCGCGCCGCCGCCGCGGTCAAAGCCCGCCGCGGTGTTCTTCGTCCAGACCGCCTGCCCGCTGGCCGCATTCACCGCCACCAGCTGCGTGCCCGCATCCATGGCAAAGATCAGCCCATCGCCCGCCACGGGCGAGGCCTGAACGCGCGCGCGGCGCGAATTGCCTTCGCCGATGGGCGAAGACCACACCAGCGCCATTGNCGCCGACAGCCGTCCCGGCGGCGAGACGTGGCGCACATTGCCGCCACGCTGCGTCCAGGAAGCATTGGCTTCGCCCGCGGGAACCGAAATCGGCACGGCGCGGTTGGCTGGCGCCGGGGCCGCCGCCACCTGTCCCGTCTCGTCCACCGCCACAGCCGTCAGATCGGTGTCCAGCGCATAGCGCGGGCCGGGCAGGATCAGCTCCTTCTCCTGGCAGGCCGCCAGCATCGACAGCACCACCAGCGCCGCCAGCCCCTGTCCGCGTTTCCCAGCCCCACCGTGCGACCCTGCCCCTGCATCTGCCTTGCGCCCCGTCAGCCTGCATCCGTGGCGGGCGCGCCGCCAAGCGCGGTGATCACCTGCGCCGCCCGCGACCGCAGCGGCCCCGAGGCCTCCTGATCCACGGTCAGCGCCTGCAGCAGGGCAATCGCGCCCGCCGTATCGCCCGCCTCGATCTGCAGATAGGCCAGCTGTTCCTGCGCCAGCGTGCGGAACGGCTTACCGGGCTGGGCAATGCCGTCCAGCGCCGCCTGCCGGTCGGCCAGCGGCATGTCGGTGCTTACCACCACCACCCGGCGCAGCGTCGCCAGATCGCGCAGGCTTTGCGGCTGGCTCTGGTCGGCCATCAGCCGGTCCAGCGCTTCCAGCGTGGCGGCGCGGTCCTCCACCGGGTCCGAGGCCAGCAGCAGATCGACGATCGCCTTCTGCCCGCCCGTCGCCTGCACCGCCGCCAGCGCCTCGCGCCGCTCGGCCGAACCGCCCACGTCCAGCGCCTCCAGCAGGCTGTCGCCAAAGGCTTCGGCCCGCGCAACCGCCTGCGCCGCCGTCCATTCGCGCCAGGCGGTGCCGCCGACGATGGCCACCACCACGACCGCACCGATCCAGCCGTATTTGCGGAAGGCCGCGAACAGCCGGTCACGCCGGACCTCTTCGGTCACTTCCTCGATGAAGCTGTCGGGATTATGCACGGGGCCACTCCACTCACGTCGCGCGCCCGTCTTACACGGCTTGTGCCAGTGAAGCCAAGCCCCGCCGGGCCAGGCGGCACCGCGGCGCCGGCGAAGGCGGGTCCCGGTTCGCCCCTTTGAAGGGCTGGCCGGGCCGCCAAACGGAAACGGCGCCCGGCCACCACGATCAGATCAGCACGATGGCCCCCGACAGGGCCGCTTCGTTGGCCACCGACATCAGGATGATGCGGTTGCCACCCCGAAATCCAGAACGACATGGCCGAATTCGATGATGGCGAACTGATCCACCACCTCGGTTGCTGTGTCCGCACCCGCGGTCAGCGCCAGCGAAATCCGCAGAACGTCGCCGTCAGACGCGCTGAAATCGCGCAGCACGTCGCGGCCAAAGTTTAAGACGGAAGACAAAGGCGTCAGCGCCTTCGCCGCCCGACAGATCGTCGCGCCCGCCCCCGCCCTCGATGGTGTCGGCCCCGATGCCGCCGATCAGCCGGTCCTGACCGGATGCGCCCACCAGGAAATCGTTGCCCTCCTGCCCGTTCAGGTAATCGGCCCCACCGGCCCCGAACATCCGGTCGTTGCCCAGGCCGCCACTGAAATCGTCAATGTTGGCGCCCCCGACGATGCTGTCGTTGCCTGCACCGCCCGACCCGGTATTGGTGCCGTTGCCGCCGATGATCGTGTCGTTGCCATCGTCGCCATAGAAAGACTCGAAGCCCAGGTTCCCGCCCTGCATCCGGTCGTTGTTTACCCGCCATGGACTTCAAAGTCACCCTCTGGCCCAAGGACGACCCGGTCGTCGCCGTCGCCGCCATCAATCCAGGCGTTGCTTAGACGGTTGGCCTCGATGGTGTCGTTGCTTGCACCACCTTCAGCGAAGTCGTTCCAGTAGAAATCAGCCGGGAATGTCTCGTATGGCCAAATCTGGTTTGATCTGCAACGGGAAAATAGTTCCAAGCGTCATAAGCGAGGTTCCCGCCAGTTCGGATAAGATCGTTTCCGTCGCCGCCGTTCAGCCAATTGAACCAGAAGGAACCTTCAAGGGTGTCATTTCCTCGCCCGCGGAGGCGCCATCGACGTACATTTCATTTTCGATGTCGAGGTAACCGTCCCCATTGTAATCTTTGAAGTACGGCGCCTCATGCGGTGAAATCACACCATCGCCGTTCTGGTCCCCCAGAAAGGTGGGAAGGGCAACGTTGTCCGTCTCGGTCAGCGACCGAAGCGCGTCGAAGGCCGAAAGAAGCATCGGACCCTCCGCATCCCATTCGCCTGATTCGATCCGGCTCAGCGTCACATTGTCCAGCCAGCGATCTGCCGCCGCCACCGTCCCCAAAGGCAGCGCATCGCCGTCCACACGGATCACGGTCAGACTGTTGCCTACCTGAATCTCCATGACCACAGTCTGGCGCGTGCCATCGTCGGCAAGTGCCCACCGCACCTCGGGCAATGCCGCAAGCGGAACACCGTCGATCAACAATCCCCAGGACGACCACCACAGGGTCGTATCCGTCGTGTCGTCCCAGTTGGAGTATCCCGATCCGAAGCCCCCCAGCTTCCTCCCGCGAACAACTGTACCACCGAGCTTGAAACGGCGGTGGCATTGCCCGAACCATCCAGCGTCATAGTCTGCGCTGTGTAAGAATAGGTCGTCATTCAATTCCCCAGTGATCTCAACACAGGGGTCACAGTAGTCCGACGCAAGCACAAATCAAGGTTCGCGCAAAATCAGCGCCTCTCCAGCCGCGACCCTCGCAATGCAAGAATAAGCGAATCCGATATACAGGATTTGTTGATCCGGCTACTCCGCCGCCATCGCCTCTTCCTCTTCCGCCGATTGCCGCGCCCACATCGCGGCATAGCGCCCGCCGGTGGCCAGCAGGTCGTCGTNGCCGCGCTCGACGATGCGGCCCTCTTCCATCACCACGATCAGGTCACTGTCGGCGATGGTGGACAGCCGGTGCGCGATGGTCACCACCGTCCGCCCCTGCCCCATCTCGCGCAAGCTTTCCTGGATGTCGCGCTCGGTCTGGGTGTCCAGCGCCGAGGTCGCCTCGTCCAGCACCAGGATCGGCGGGTTCTTCAACAGCGTGCGCGCGATGCCCACCCGCTGCTTCTCGCCGCCCGACAGCTTCAGCCCGCGCTCGCCGACCATGGTGTCATAGCCCTCGGGCAGCGACACGATGAAATCATGGATTTTCGCCGCCCGCGCCGCCGCCTCGATCTCGGCCTTCGTCGCCTCGGGCCTACCATAGGCGATGTTGTAATAGACCGTATCGTTGAACAGCACCGTATCCTGCGGCACCACCCCGATGGCCCGGTGAAGCGAGGCCTGCGTCACATCGCGCAGGTCCTGACCGTCGATGCGGATCGCCCCGCCGGTCACGTCATAGAAGCGGAACACCAGCCGCCCGATGGTCGACTTGCCCGACCCCGAATGCCCGACCAGCGCCACCCTATGCCCGGCCCCCACCTCCAGCGAAATCCCCTTCAGGATCTCGCGCGTGGGTTCATAGCCAAAGCGCACATCGTCAAAGACAATCTCGCCGCCCGCGACCTGCAGTTCCTTGGCCCCCGGCCGGTCCACGATCTCGGCCATNNGCGACAGCAGCCCGAACATCTCGCCCATGTCCACCAGCGCCTGGCGGATTTCGCGATAGACCGTGCCCAGGAATCCCAAAGGCAGGGTGATCTGGATCATGTAGGCATTGACCATGACGAAATCGCCCACGGTCAGCGCCTTGGCCTGCACGCCATAGGCCGCCATCACCATCACGATCACCAGCCCCGTGGTAATGATCAGCGACTGCCCGATGTTCAGGAAACTCAGGGACAGCCCGGTCTTCACCGCCGCCGCCTCATAGCGCTGCATCGCCCGGTCATAGCGCGCCGCTTCCCAGCCTTCCGCGCCGAAATACTTCACCGTCTCGTAATTCAACAGCGAATCGATGGCCTTCTGGTTGGCATCGGTATCCTGGTCATTCATCTCGCGCCGGATCTGCACCCGCCATTCGGTCACGCGGAAGGTGAAGACGACATACAGCGCCACCGTCACCACCACGACCGCCGAATAGGCCCAGCCGAAAACCCAGGCGAAGATTACCGCCACCATGGTCAGTTCCAGGATCAGGGGCCCGATCGACAACAGAAGGAACCGCAGCAGGAAATCCACGCCCTTCACGCCGCGCTCGATGATGCGGCTGAGGCCCCNCGTGCGCCGCGTGATGTGATAGCGCATCGACAGCCGGTGGATATGTTCAAAGGTCTCCAGCGCCAGCTTGCGCAGCGCCCGCTGGCCCACCCGCACGAACACCGCATCGCGCAATTCACCGAACAGCACCGCGCCAAGCCGCGCCAGGCCATAGGCCACCGTCAGCCCCACCGCGCCAAGCGCCAGAAAGGTCGCCTGCCCCGGCGCATCGCCCGCCAGCGCATCGACCCCCTGCTTGTACAGGAACGGCGTCGTGACCGAGATCACCTTGGCCACCAGCAGGAACAGAAGCGAGATCACGACGCGCCGCTTCACCCAGGTCTCGCCCTCGGGCCAAAGATAGGGCGCCACGCGGCGGATGGTCTGCCATCCGCTCGCAGCCTGCGGCTTGGGCGAATTTGTCAAGGAAGTGGTCATGGANNCGCGGCGCCTCTGGCTGGCCGCTCCGGTTGTGGTTGATCCGGGCGCGGCTTGCGGCTAAAGATGATTCAACTGTTCATGAGTATTTGAAGGATGCAAAANGGACAAGCCCTCTCGGCACTCGCCGCGCTGGCCAACGACCAGCGGCTCGACCTGGTGCGCATGCTCATGCCACTTGGCGAAGACGGCCTGTCCGCCTGCGACATCGCGCGCAGGCTTGGGCTTTCGGCCTCGCGTCTGTCGTTCCATCTGTCCCAGATGGAACAGGTTACNCTCATCCGCTCGCGCTTACAGGCGCGCAACGTCATCTATTCGGTGGATGCCGAAGGCATCGGCCGCACCATCGGCTATCTGCTGAACGATTGCTGCCGGGGCGATGCCAAGGTGCGCGCCTGCTGCCAAGAGGCCGAAGGCCCGACCCATGATCTGGATCAGGCCGCGGCCCTGGCCGCCGGGATCAAGGCTTCAACGCCGGAATCGTGAAGACCTGGCCCGGATAGATCAGATCCGGGTCCTTGATCTGCGCCTTGTTGGCATCGAACAGCTGCACATACAGGATGCCCTCGCCATAGTTCTGGCGGGCGATCTTCCACAGGCTCTGCCCCGGTTGCACGGTGATCGACACCATGCCCGGCGGCGCGGGCGGCGGCTCGGCCCCCGCTTACGCGCCCGGTGCGGCGGGTGCCGCCACAGCCGGGGCGGCTTACTGACGGCGGGCGCCGCCGCGGGTTCTGCGGCCACCGGCGTCCCCGGTTCCGGCGCTGACGCGGCCACCGCTGGCTGAGCCTCCTGCGCCGCCGCAGCAGGCTCTGCCTCCGGCACTGCCTCTGCCACTGCGGCGGATCCCGGCGCTTGCGCCTCCGCCACGGCTTACGCGGTCGCCGCGGGTTCAGAGGCGGGTTCAGAGGCGGCTGGCGCTTCCGGGGCAACCGCCGGTTCGGCAGCGGCAGGTGCCGCAGGTTCCGCCATGGCGGCGGCCAGTGCCTCGGGCGCCTCGCGCTTGAACGGCGTCTCGAACCGCGACACCACCTTGCCCGAACCATCCAGCTGGTCGGCGCGCAGCCGGTGCAACCGGGGCTCACGCCCTCGGGCAGCACTGTCCAGCGCCCGTCCGTCGCGACCGGCACTTCGGCCAGAAGCGCATCGTCCAGGTACAGCCGCACCAGCGCCCCGCCAGGCCGCGTCCCGAAATGCGCACCGCGCCCTCGGCCTCGTAGACGATCGCGTCGATCACCACCTCGTCCGACGGCAGGTCGCCATCGCCGCCCTGGATCACCTTCACCTCGTCGCCCGTCACCATCAGCGCCGCCGCGCTTCGGTCGAAGGGGCCGCCGCTTCCGACGCCGCCCCATCCGGAGCAGTGGCGCCGCGTCCGGCGGGACCTCGGCCACCACCGCCGGTTCCGGCGCCGCCGTCGGCGCCACGGCAATGCTGTCCTTGCCCGGCACCTCGGTGCCATCCTCCAACCGCAGGACGATGCTCATCAGCCGCGCCGCCTGCGACGGCGGCAGCGTGAACATCGCCACGAACTTGCCCGAAGCATCGGCCACTGCCGTGGCCGCCTCGACGCCGTCCACCAGCACGGCCACGGTCGCCCCGGCAAGGGCCGTGCCCGCCACCAGCGCCGATCCGTCCGGCTCGATGCGCACCACATCCACCACGGGCGCCGCCGGTTCGACCGGCGCCGCTTACCAGCCGCGACGTCGGGCGCCTTGGCCGCCTCGGGCGCCGCCTCGGGCGCCGGTTCGGGCACCGCCGCCACCGGGCTTTCCGGCGGCACCGGCGTCACCACCGGCACCGGCCGCGACGCATACCAGACCAGCGCGCCCGCGACCGCCGCCACTGCCACGCCCCCGTGACCAGGCCCGCACGCGCGCCCGATCCCATCTCTGCCCATCTGGCCATCAATCCCCCGTCGCCTTCCCCAGGGGCGGGGCCGTTCGCTTACCGTCCTTGCCCCACGGCGCTTGCCGTCGCTTCACAAAACTCCGATATCTGCGCCCAAAGCAACCGGATTTCGCAAGAGCCAGCCCCATGACCTCACTCCGTTCCGTCTGCGTGTTCTGCGGGTCGCGCAGCGGCGCCGATCCGGCCTATGCCCAGGCCGCGCGCGACACCGGCCGCCTCATCGCCCAGGAGGGCTGGCGCCTGGTCTATGGTGCCNNATGCGATGTCGGCCTGATGGGCGAAGTGGCGCGCGCCGCCGAGGCCGCGGGCGCCCGCGCCATGGGCGTCATTCCCATCCACCTGCTCAAGCGCGAACAGGGCCGCCGCGACCTGTCCACCTTCGTCGTCACCGAAGACATGCACGAACGCAAGAAGGTGATGTTCATGAATTCCGATGCCGTGGTCGTGCTGCCCGGCGGCGCCGGATCGCTGGACGAATTCTTCGAGGTGCTGACCTGGGCGCAGATCGGCCTGCACACCAAGCCGATCTACCTGCTGGATACCAACGGTTACTGGCAGCCGCTGGTGGCGCTTCTGCGCCATGTGGTGGACCAGGGCTTTGCCGAGGCTTCGATGCTCGACAGCTTCGTCACCGTGGCCGATCCGACCGCGCTGGTCGCGTCGTTGAAGGCCGCGCTCGCCTGATCCCCCGCCGCCGGAGGTTTCGAAAACTCCGGCCCGGAGCCTTCAAAGGCTCCGGCACGATTTCTTCGAAGTAATCGTGTGCCAGCGGCCGGGGTCAATCGTTAAGTCCAAGTTAAAGCGCCCGCGCAACCCTTGAAATTGCTAATACGAAGCAAGCGTCCGAGCTCGGACGCCTAGCCCCGCTCCCGCGGTTGGGGCCGCAGCGNGATCTCCTTCAGCAACCCCACCCCCATGGCCGCGATCTCCTCGCCCCCGACCTCCAGCCCGCAGGCGAGCCGCTCCAGCACCCAGTCCGCCCCGTTCAGCGCCGGGCTGCGGGCACAGCCCGGCAGCCCGATCACCGGCCTTGGCCCCAGCCACCCAGNGAACAGCAGGTTCCNCGGATCGACCGGCATCCCGAACCGCTCCACNNCACCCCCCGCCTGCCGCAGCCCCTGGGGCGCCGTATCGTGCAGGTCCGATGTGGCCGAGCCGGTCAGGATCAGCGCCATCTCGCCGGGCAGCTNGGCCAGGGCGGCGGCGATGGCCGCCTCGTCATGGGCCACCACCTCCACCCCCGCCAGCCGCATCCCCAGGGCCTTCAGCCGCGCCTCGATCACCCGCCGCCCCTTGGCGGCAAGCTTGGCATCCTGCCCCGGCACCTCGGTCAGCACCAGCCCGGCCGAGCCCAGCACCACCGGCCTGATCCGCAGCGCCCCCGCCAGCCCCGCGCAGGCCCGCGCCACCGCCGCCCCCGGCACGGCATAGGCGATGATCTTCACGGTCCCCACCAGCATCCCCGCCGTGACCCGCGTCCAGGGCGCCAGCGTGGCCAGCGTGATGGCCGTGTCCACCCGGTTCAGGGCCAGCACCCGCCCGGCATCCACCTCCACGATGCCCGGCCCCGTGGCGTTCAGGTTCACCCGGCCGGTGAAGGCCGCAGACACCGCCAGCCCCGCCGCGACCGGGTCCGGCACCAGCGCCGCCGCCAGCCGTGCCGCGGCTTCATCCTCGCCCAGATCGCCCGGTTCCAGCCGGGCCACGGTCACGGCAGTCTCGCCCTGCCCCGCCAGCCAGTCCAGATCGCCCTGTTCCAGCACCCGGCCCTTGCGCAGCCGCCCCTCGGCCCCCGGCACGGAATGGGCGAGGATCGCGCCAAGCGCCCGGTCCAGCGGCACCGCGCCAAAGATCATGCGCCCTGCCTCAGAACCTGGGTGATCTGGGCCAGCACCGACACCGCGATTTCGGCCGGGGTCTTGGCGCCGATATCCAGCCCTACCGGCGCATGGATGCGGGCGATCTGCTCCGCACCGAACCCCGCCGCCGCCAGCCGATCCAGCCGCTTGGCATGGGTCTTCTTCGACCCCAGACAGCCCAGATAGAAGCAGGGCGAGGCCAAGGCGGCCCGGATCGCCGGATCGTCCAGTTTCGGGTCGTGGGTCAGCGTGACCACCGCGGTGCGCGCATCGGGCGCCAGCGCCGCCATCGCCTCGTCCGGCCAATCGGACAGGATGGTCTCGCCGGGGAAGCGTGCCGAGGAGCCGAAGGCCTCGCGCGGGTCGATCAGCGTGGGGTCATAGCCGCAGATGCGGGCCATGGTCAGCANGGGTTGGGCAATATGGACGGCGCCGACCACGATCAGCCGCAGGGGCGGGTTGTGGATGGCAAGGAAGCGGCCGTCCTCTTCCATGCNTTAAGCGCGGTCCGAGCGGAAGCGGATGTCGGCCGCGGCATCCTCGCCCGGGGCCAGCAGGCGCCGCGACCAGCCTTCGGGCCGGACCTCCACCGCCACCGCCCGGCGCGCGGCCCGCGCCGCCACCAGATCGGACAACAGCGCCGGCGACAGCGCCTGCGGACCCGCGCCCACCGGCTCCACCAGCACGCGGATGGTGCCGCCGCAGGCGAGCCCCACGGCAAAGGCCGTCTCGTCGGAAACCCCGAAGGTCAGAAGCCGGGGCGCGCCGTCTTCCAGCGCCTCCAGCGCCTCGGTCACCACCGCGCCTTCGACGCAGCCGCCCGAGACCGAGCCCATGATCTCGCCCGCACCTGAAATCGCCAGCTGGCTGTNGGCCTGACGCGGCGCCGAGCCCCAGGTTTCCACCACCGTGGCCAGGGCCGCGCCCTTGCCCGCGCGGTGCCAGGCGAGTGCGCATTCGGGGATGGCGTCATGTGTCGTGGTCATCGTCCGGTCCTCCCGGACGGCATCATGGCAGGGCGGATGCCGCCCTGCCACTGGTCTTTGGTGTCAGTTCGACGCCACCGTCAGCAAGGGCGTGATCACCCGCACCGCCACGCGGCGGTTGCGGCGTTCGTCGCCGTCGGTCGGCACGCGCAGGTCGCTTTCGCCATAGCCCTGCACCACCAGGTTTTCCGGCGGCACGCCGAAATACTCGGTCAGCGCCAGCGCCACCGATTCCGCGCGCCGGTCCGACAGCGCCAGGTTCGACGCCGCCGAACCCACGGCATCGGTATGGCCTTCGATCAGGAAAATCTCGCCAGGGTTCTTTGCCAGCATCTTCTTCAGGAAGGACCCGAGATCGGCAAGGTTCTCGGCCTGGGCGGTGGTGATGGCGGCCGAGCCGGTGTCAAAGGTGATGTTGTCCACATCGACCGTCGCGGCCAGGGCGCGGACCTCCTTGATGTCGCGCACCTGACGCAGGCTGAAGGTCCGGCCGATGTCGCGCGCCTGGATCGCGGCCAGGGCCGCCGCCAGTTCCGGATCGCCGCCCTGGGTCGAGATCACCGGCGCCGTGGGCTTGGGCAGCGTCGACACCACAACGGGGANTCTCTTTACCAGGTCGTCGATCAGCACGATCTCGCGGCCCTTGGTATCATAGGCCGTGCGCTTCAGCACGCGACCGGTGGCATCGCGGATGGTCACGACCGAGGTGCCGTCGTCGCGCGTCACGGTGGTGCGGGTCGAGCCGTCCTTGAAGGTCTCGGTCTTCACGGCCGAGCCGGGCTGGCGCAGCAGGGCATCGTCGTCCTTGTAGACGGCATAGTTGCCGTCCGAGCGCTGCACCACCACGCGGTCGCCGGTGTTGGAGACCACCTGGTCGCGGTTCGACAGCAGAACGCCGACGGCCAGCGCGCCAAGGGCCACGAGGCTAAGNNCCTTTTCAAAGTCGGACAAGCCGTCGTCCTTGTCCTTCTTTTTCTTCTTGCCCGAGGCGGTGGTGGCGAAGTCCTCGGTGGACGAGCGGGTGTCTTCCTCCGTCAGCACGGTTTCCGTGACCGTGGGCGCCGGGGCTTGCGCGGTGGTGGTGCCGCTGGCGGCCTCGGCCGCGGCTTCGGCGGCAGCGGCGGCGGCCTGGCTTACCTCGCTGTCGGCAGCCGGGGCTGGGCCAGCAGGTCGGTCAACGCCTGCACCTCTTCCTCGGTCGGCGGCGTGGTCACGGCATCGGGGTTGATGGTCTGTTCGGCCACCGGCACGACCGGGTCTTCCGCGGTCTGGCCGGGGACAGAGGTGACTTCGGTGGTGGTCGTGCCATCACCGGCCGGTTCCTGGCCCGGCACCGGTGCCTCGACGTTCGGCTGGTCGTTCAGCGATGGGGGCCCTCGGCCACAGCGGGCTGGCCCTCGCCAAGCGTCTGGTCGGGCATCATGCCGGGGGCGGGCTGGCTGGTGCTGTCGGTCTGGGCGGCCTGGCTAAGCGGCCTCTTCGGTGGCCTTCTGGTCGGCTGCGGCTTGGGCGGCAGCTTCGGCGGCGGCGGCTTCGGCAGCAGCGGCTTCCTCGGCTGCCTTCTGGTCGGCTTCCGCCTGGGCGGCGGCTTCGGCGGCGGCGGCTTCGTCCGCAGCCTTCTGTTCGGCTGCCGCGGCTTCTTCTGCGGCCTTCTGTTCCGCCTCTGCCGCTGCCTGGGCGGCGGCCTCTTCCGCCGCCTTGGCCTCTGCCGCCGCCGCGTCTTCGGCGGCCTTCTGTTCCGCGGCTGCGGCCTCGGCGGCCGCCGCCTCGGCCGCCGCGGCATCGGCGGCGGCCTGGGCGGCTGCCGCTTCCTCGGCCGCCTTCTGCTCTGCCGCGGCGGCCTCTTCGGCAGCCTTCGCCTCGGCTTCGGCCTGGGCGGCTGCTTCGGCGGCGGCGGCCTCTTCGGCCTTCTTCGCCTTGTTCTCGGCGCGCTTCAGTTCTTTCTTGATGGCCTTCAGATCGCAGGGCGCATCAGCCGTCGGCGTACACAGCACGGTGCCGTCCTCGCCGATCACCGAACCGTCCTCGGCCAGGGTCTGCGCTTAAGAGGGGCAGCGGCGCCATCGGCGTCATCGCCAGAGCCAGTGCCGTGGTCGTGGAAAGCAAACGTCTCATCGGTTGTCCTCGTCTTCCGGCCGCCAGCCGCGGCGCGATCCGTCCCGGTCTGCGGGTGGCTTCTGCCTGACATGGTATTCCCCTGCTAGGCGATAACAACAACCCGGTTATCCGATGCAGGTTCCGCGCGGGTTACCGTCCGACCGCCATCGCCGCCAGCAGGCGGTCGCGCTCGCCCGCGTCGCCGGCGGAGATCGCGGCGCCAAGGTCTTCCAGCGAGGCGATGGAATGGGCGGCGCGGAAGCAATCGACATGGGGCAGCATGGCGCGGATGCNCGCGGCCTTGGGCGCGAAACCGTCCCAACGTAGCAGCGGGTTCAGCCAGATCAGCCGCCGGGCCGACAGGTGCAGGCGCTGCATCTCGCGCGACAGGGCCGCGGGATCGTCGCGGTCGAGCCCGTCCGAGATCAGAAGCACGACGGCCCNCTGCCCCAGCACCCGGCGCGACCAGTCGCGGTTGAAGGCGTGCAGCGAGCTGCCGATGCGCGTGCCGCCCGACCAGTCCTGCGCCTCGGCCCCCGCCGCCTTCAGCGCGGCATCGACATCGCGGGTGGCAAGGTGGCGGGTGATGTTGGTGAGCCGCGTGCCGAAGGTGAAGGCATGGACCCGCGCCCAGCCCTGGCCCTTGCGGTTGGCGACGGCATGGACGAAATGCAGCACCAGCCGCGAATAGGACGACATCGAACCCGAGATGTCGCAGAGCACCACCAGGTTCGGCCAGCGCACCCGCGGCGCCAGGGTGGCCAGCCGCTGCATCTCGCCGCCCCGGCGCAGCGCGGCGCGCAAGCTGCCCCGCGTGTCGATCAGCCGCCCCCGCGCATCGGGCGCGCCGCGGCGCGTGGCCATGGGTTTCACCGGCAAGTCGAGCTTGGCCAGCATGCGCTTGGCTTCGGCGATCTCGTCATTCGACATCAGCTCGAAATCCAGCGTCTTCAGCCGTTCCTCGCCCGAGACGGTGGCGCTGGCGTCGATCTCGATTTCCGGCGCCGGTTCCTCGCCTTCCGGCATCAGGGGCAGGCTTTCGCCCAACAGCGCCTCGGCCGCCCGGCGTTCGGCGGCTTCGGCCGCCTGTTCGTCCTGCACGCCACGCACGGCGGGCAGAAGCATGGACATCATGTGTTCCAGGAATTGCGGATCGCGCCAGAACAGGCGGAACACCTGGGCGAAGACGGCGCGGTGTTCGGGGCTGACGAAACAGGCGGAAAGCGTGTGGTAGAAATCCCCGCGCGAGGTGAAGCCCGAGGCCTCGACCGCACGGATGGCATCGACCACGCGGCCCGGCCCGATGGGCAGGTAGGCGCGGCGCAGCGCCCGGGCAAAATGGGCGATGTTCCGGGAAGGGCGCCGGGATCGTTCGGACTGGGAGAGGGTGCGCCCGGCATCGGCGGAGAAGCGGGGGTTTCACACCCCCGCGCCCCCGTGGGGTATCCAGGAGGCCGCCGCGAGACGCCTGCTGCCCGCGAAGACTCGAGTTTTCTGCGAAAACTCTGAAGAACGATCCTTCTGCGAAGGATCGGAATTTTCGCAGAAAATTCGCCCCTCGAGTTTTCGCAGAAAACTCGTTTGCCTGCCGCTCGGGGTTCGCTGAGGGTTCGATCCGCGACAGAGAATGGAACGGGCGGCAGGTCATCAGAAGACCGCCTCGCGCTTGACATCGGTCAGCAGGCGGGCGGCTTCGGAACCGGCGATCTTCTGGATGTCGTCCTGGTATTTCAGGATGGCGCCGAGCGTATCCGCGATGACCTCGGGCGAGAGCTGGATGCTGTCCAGCGCCACCAGGCATTTCGCCCAGTCGATGGTTTCGGCCACGCCCGGCTTCTTGAACAGGTCCTCGCCGCGCAGTTTCTGCACGAAGGCCACCACTTCGGCGGTCAGCCTGGCCGAGGCTTCGGGCGCGCGCGTCGCAAGGATCTGCATCTCGCGCGCGGCATCGGGGTAATCGACCCAGTGATAGAGGCAGCGCCGTTTCAGGGCGTCATGCACCTCGCGCGTGCGGTTCGAGGTGAGGATGACGATGGGCGGCTCGGGCGCACGGATGGTGCCGAGCTCGGGGATGGTCACCTGGAAATCCGACAGGGCCTCCAGCAGGAAGGCCTCGAAAGGTTCGTCGGTGCGGTCCAGCTCGTCGATCAGCAGCACCGGCGCGCCGCCTGCCTGGGNGCGCATGGCGGCCAGCAAGGGCCGCTCGATCAGGTAGTCCTCGGTGAACAGTTCCGCTTTCAGCGCGTCGCGGTCGGCGCCGCCCGCGGCTTCGGCGGTGCGGATGGCGATCATCTGAGCCGCGAAGTTCCAGTCGCAGACCGCCGAGGCGGCGTCGAGGCCTTCATAGCATTGCAGGCGGATCAGGCGGCGGCCGAGGCCGGTGGCGATGGCCTTGGCGATCTCGGTCTTGCCGACGCCGGCTTCGCCTTCCAGGAACAGTGGACGGCCAAGGCGCAGCGCCAGGAAGACCACGGTCGGCGGCGCGCGCGCCGCGACATAGCCCTGCCNCGCCAGCATGTCGGCCGTGGCGTCGATCGAGCCCGGAATTGCGGACATGAACCCTCCCTCGCGCCCCGAAGTCGCGCGGTCCAGGGCGCGGCCATGCTGGCCCGGCGGCGGGGCGGGGTCAAGCCGCGCCGGGGCCGCATGCGACCAATGGACAGGCCCGCCAAATTGGAAACGATCCGATGCGACTGTTGCCGATCAGATAACCTTGCACCTGCCAAGCTGCCTTGTCCGAACCGGGGGACTGCGACACTGCGGGTGCCGATTGACTGCAGGATCGTCCGATGACCGATACCCCGAAAGCGACATGATCGCGGCCAGCCCGACCAGAATCCTGGCTGGAGCGGCTGGACCGCCTGGGCGANGAGGCCGGGTATTTCCAGAGCCTCGGACCGAGGCACTGGGCGTTTTTCGCCGACGAGGGCACGACGCTGCTGGTGACCTTCAGATCCGCCGCGGCCATCCGGGCGGGCAAGGACGGCTTGCCGCAGGGCCTGGCCATCGCCAAGACGCGGGGCTGGTCGCATCTGTGCCTGATCGCCGAGGGCGCGACCTGGTATCGAGACCCCGGCGTCTGGGGCTATTTTGATCGTCTGGTGGATGACGCCTTCTTCGAGGATTTCGACCGCGTGCTGTTCTATGGCACGGGCCTGGGTGGCTATGCTGCCGCGGCCTATTCCGTCGCCGCCCCCGGCGCTTCGGTCCTGCTGATGGCGCCGCGTGCCACGCAGGACCCGGCCTTCGCCGGATGGGACCGCCGCGAGCCAGCGGCGCGGCGGCTGGATTTCACCTCGCGCTATGGCTATGCCCCGGCGATGACGGAAGGCGCGGGCGATGTCAGCATCATCCATGACCCCAGCGAGCCGATGGATGCCATGCACGCCGCCCTGTTCCGCGCCCCGCATGTCCGTTTCTTCCGCACCCCGGCGCTTGGCCCCGCGCCCGAGCGCATGTTCGACAGCCTGGGCCTGACGCCACGCCTCATCGAGGCGGCGATGTCGGGCGATCTGACGCGGGCCAGCTTCGCGCGGTTCTGGCGGCTCCGGCGCAACTCGGGCGTCTATGCCCGGCTGATGATGGACAAGCTGGCCGCGAGCGGCAGCACCGCGCGCGAGTTGCGCGTGACGCGGTGGGTGGCGGGGCATTTCAAATCCGCGGGCTTCCAGAAGCGCCTTGCCGCGCTGGAGGCGAAGCTGACGCCCCGGCGTAACGGGTCAGCGCGACCGCCCGTCGTAATGGAAGGCGCCCTTGGCGATCTCGCGCGGCTCCACGCCGTCCAGGCAATTCACATTCACCGCCACCATCGGCGTGCCGTCCGGCATCACGCCCCAGGCAAAGCTTTCGATGCCGCAGGTGGTGCAGAACTGGTGGCGGATGGTGCCGGTGTTGAACAGATATTCGGTCAGGTTCCCCTCGCCCTTGTCCAGGTGAAAGGCCGCCCGCGGCGCGAAGACCAGCACCGAGCCCAGGCGCTGGCAGCGCGAGCAGTTGCAGGTCACCGGCTTGTCGAGGCTGAGGTCGGCATGAAAGCGCACCGCGCCGCATTGGCATCCGCCCGTGTAGTCCATCGTCGCACCTCCTGTTTGGGTCGAGTTTAGGCGCAAACCCGCCCCGGATTCCACTGGAACCGCGCCCCCTTTGCGTTAGCGCGGAGCCATGACCCAAAGCCTCACGATCCGCCGCCCCGACGACTGGCACCTGCACCTGCGCGATGGCGCAATGCTGGCCGCCGTGTTGCCCGAAACCGCGCGCCATTTCGCCCGCGCCATCGTCATGCCGAACCTGGTGCCGCCGGTCGTGACCGCCGCCCAGGCCGCCGCCTATCGCGACCGCATCCTGACGGCCCTGCCCGAAAGCATGGACTTCGAGCCGCTGATGACGCTGTATCTGACCGAGGGCACCGATCCTGCCGATGTGGCGGCCGCCCATGCCTCGGGCCTGGTGAAGGCGGTGAAGCTGTACCCCGCCGGGGCAACGACGAACTCGCAATCCGGCGTGCGCGACATTGCCAAGGTCCAGCCGGTGCTGGACAAGATGGCCGAGATCGGCCTGCCGCTGTGCGTGCATGGCGAGGTGACCTCGTCCGAGGTGGACATCTTCGACCGAGAGGCGGTGTTCATCGACACGGTGCTGGACCCGCTGCGCCGCCGCACNCCCGGCCTGCGCGTGGTGATGGAACATATCACCACCACCGAAGGCGTGGCCTATGCCCGCGCGGGCGGGCCGGACCTGGGGGCGACGATCACGGTTCACCACCTGATCATCAACCGCAACGCCATCCTCATGCGCGGGATCAAGCCGCATTACTACTGCCTGCCGGTGGCCAAGCGCGAAACGCACCGGCTGGCCTTGCGCGCGGCGGCGACCTCGGGCGAGGCGCGGTTTTTCCTGGGCACCGATTCCGCGCCGCATCCGGACCATCTGAAGGAACATGCCTGCGGCTGCGTNAGCTGTTTCACCGCCACAAATGCCATGTCGCTTCTGGCCGAGGTGTTCGAGCAGGAGGCCGCACTGCACAAGCTGGAGGCCTTCACCGCGCTGAACGGCCCGGCTTTCTACCGCCTGCCGGTGAACACGTCGCAGATCACCCTGACCAAGGGCGATCCGGTGGCCTATCCGGCGAAGATCGACACCGGCGCNCCCGTCACCGTCTTCGACCCCGGCTTCCCGCTGCACTGGTCCGTCACCGCCTGACGAGGTTCCGATGCCAGACCGTACCCTTGGCCAAACCCTTCGCCAGCTTGGCCTCGCGCTTCTGAACGCGACCCTGCTTCTGGCCGTGCTTCTGGTCTTCGGCGCCTGGGCGCTGATCGGCCGGGTGCAGCATTTCGCGGCCGACACCGCCGAGGCGGCGGCGACCGCCCTGGGCGATGACCTGAAGGACCAGATGACCGGCGAGGTCGCCACGCTTGGCGCAACGCTTGAAAGCCTGTCCACGCTGGACGCCCGGCTGTCCGATGCGATTGCCCGGGCGGGCAGCGGCGACGGCGCGGCGGTGGAACAGCTGACCGGGCTGCGCAGCGACGTCCAGGCCCTGACGGCCTCGGTGAACCAGCTGAACGGCACGGCCCAGGCGCTGCGCGACAATGGCGGCGCCGTGCTGACCGACACGCTGCACAGCTTCCTTCTGGATCTGGTAAGCCGCCTTGCTCCGCTGGCCGCCCCCACCGCTCCTGCCAACTGAGGTTCCCATGATCGCCGCCACCTTCCCGCCGAAAGAGGAAATCGCCCGCCTGACCGCCCGCGCGCTTCTGGAAATCAAGGCGGTGCATTTCAACGCCGAAACGCCCTTCACCCTGGCCTCGGGCCTGCCCTCGCCCACCTACATCGACTGCCGCAAGCTGATCTCTTACCCGCGCATCCGGTCGATGCTGATGGATTTCCTGGCCGCCACCGTGCTGCGGGATGCCGGGATGGAGGCCTTCGACAACATCGTAAGCGGCGAGACCGCGGGCATCCCCTTCGCCGCGCTGGTGGCTGAAAGGCTGGCCCTGCCGATGACCTATGTGCGCAAGAAGCCCAAGGGCTATGGCCGCAACGCCCGCATCGAGGGCGCGATGACCGAAGGCCAGCGCGTGCTGCTGGTCGAGGACCTGACCACCGACGGCGGCTCGAAACTGTCCTTCGTCGATGCCATCCGCGAGACCGGCGCCAGCTGCGGCCATACCGCGGTGATCTTCTACTACGGCATCTTCCCCGGCACCGAGGAGCGGCTGGCCGAACACGGCGTGCGCCTGCACCATCTCTGCACCTGGTGGGACGTGCTGGCCGAAGCGCGGGCGCAATCCGCCTTCGATGCCGGCACTCTCGCAGAGGTTGAGTCGTTCCTGACCGCNCCCCGCGCCTGGCAAGAGGCGCGCAAGGTGCCCTGAGCCGGATATTTCGGGGGCGACCTGTGGACAGATGTGCATAACTTCGTTCAACGACTCACCCCCTGGTAGGGCCTAACGCCTGATCCGCAAGATGTGGTAGATTGACCTCCCGCGCGTTTTCGCGGCCCGCGATTCGGCGGCCCCGGCCCCAAGGGTTATCCCCAAAGATACCCCGATTGCGGGCGGCGCCGGTTTCGGGCAGCAGGAGGCAGGGACAGGGGATGGGAATGACCGACAAGACCGCCGTGCGGGCGCTGGCGCCCGTTGCTTCGTTGCCTGCCGAAACCGCCGACCAGGTGCTGCCGCACAACATCGAGGCCGAGCAGCAGTTGCTGGGCGCGATCCTGACCAACAACGACGTCTACGACCGCATCGCGAGCCTTGTGCGCGCCGAGCATTTCTTCGACCCCGTCCACCAGCGCATCTTCGAACGCGCTGCCGCCCGCATCCAGAAGAACGCCCTGGTTTCGCCCGTCACGCTGAAACCCTTCTTCGACGATGACGCGGGGCTCAAGGAACTGGGCGGCCCCGCCTACCTGGTGCGCCTTGCNGCCGCGATCTCGGCCTATGCCGCGCGCGATTACGCCCAGATGGTCTATGACCTGGCTGTGCGCCGTGAACTGATCGCGCTTGGCCGCGACATCTCGGCCCGCGCGGCGCAGGTGGAGATTCACAACGAACCGCGCGACCAGATCATCGAGGCCGAACAGAAGCTCTACAAGCTGGGCGAACAGGGCGTGGCCGAACGCGGCTTCGTGTCGTTCCTGAAGGCGGTGACCGAGGCGGTGAATTCCGCCAACGCCGCCTACCAGCGCGACGGCGGCCTGGTAAGCATTTCCACCGGACTTGTGGACCTGGACAAGAAGCTTGGCGGGCTGCACCCCTCGGACCTCCTCATCCTCGCCGGGCGCCCCTCGATGGGCAAGACCTCGCTCGCCACCAACATCGCGTTCAACATCGCCAAGGCCTATCGCCGCGGCCGTACCCACGACGGCACCGAAGGCGCGGTGGAAGGCGGCGTGGTGGGCTTCTTCTCCTGGAANATGTCTTCCGAACAGCTGGCCGCCCGCATCCTGTCGGAAGCCTCGGAAGTGCCGTCCGAACAGATCCGCCGCGGCGACATGACCGAGGCCGAGTTCCGCCGTTTCGTCGAGGCAGCCAAGGCGCTGGAGAGCTGCCCGCTCTACATCGACGACACGCCGGCGCTGCCGATCAGCCAGGTCGCCGCCCGCGCCCATGGNCTGAAGCGCACGCATGGGCTGGACGTGCTGATGGTGGACTATCTGCAACTCCTGCGCGGGTCCAACAAGGACAACCGCGTGCAGGAAGTTTCGGAAATTACCCAAGGTCTGAAGGCCATCGCCAAGGAGCTGAACATCCCGGTCATCGCGCTGTCGCAGCTGTCGCGCGCCGTGGAAAGCCGCGACGACAAGCGCCCGCAACTCAGCGACCTGCGCGAGAGCGGCTCGATCGAGCAGGACGCCGACGTGGTGATGTTCGTCTTCCGCGAGGAATACTACCGCGAGCGCGAGAAGCCCGCTGACCACGAATTGGACAAGATGGCCGCCTGGCAGGAGATCATGGAAAAGACCCATGGCAAGGCCGAGGTCATCATCGGCAAGCAGCGCCACGGCCCCATCGGCACGGTGGAACTGTCCTTCGAAGGCCGCTTCACCCGCTTCGGCAACCTCGTCCAGCCCTGGCAGCAGGGCGGGGAGTACTGACGCCCCGGCGCGGGCCGGGGCCTCGGCGTCTAAATCCCAAGCGCGCGGAACACCTTCGGCAATTCCTCCGGCAGGTCCTCGGCAATCAGCCCCGGCCCGAAGCTGCGGGCACATTCGACATGCAACCAGGCCGCGGTGCAGGCCGCGTCGAAGGGCGCAAAGCCCCGCGCCAGCAGCCCGGCGATGAACCCCGCCAGCACGTCGCCCGACCCCGCCGTCGCCAGCCAGGGCGCGGCGCGGTCGTAATGCGCCGAGTTGATCGCACAGCGCCCGTCCGGCGCGGCAATCACCGTATCCGCCCCCTTGAACAGCACCACACAGCCCGCCCGCGCCGCCGCTTCGCGCGTGGCATCGACCTTGGAATAGGCCGGGCCGCGCACCGCCGGGGCGGCGAGTTTCGACGCGATGTCGGGGAACAGCCGGGCGAATTCGCCGGCATGGGNGGTCAGGACGCAGTCCGCATGCAGGGCGGCGAACAGGTCGGGCGCGCGGGNAAGAATCGTGAGGGCGTCGGCGTCCAGCACAAGAGCCCGCCCCGAACTTGATCCGGGGCCCGCCCCGGACTTGATCCGGAGCCCGCCCCGGACTTGATCCGGGGCCTCTCCCGCGACCTGCGCCTCGACTGCCGTGAGGTCCCGGGTCAAGCCCGGGACGGGGACACCCAAAGCCGCCGCCACCAGCCCCGCCTCGCGCTCGCCGGTCCCCAGCCCCGGCCCCAGGCACAGCGCATTGATCCGGCGGTCCTCCAGCACCCCAGCCAGCACTTCGCCATCTGCCACGCCCCGCAGCATCACGGCGTCCAGCCGCGCCGCATTCTCCGGCACCGCTTCGGGCGGGCAGCCCACCGTCACCAGCCCCGCCCCGATCCGAAGCGCCCCGCGGGCCGACAAGCGGGCAGCTCCGCCATGGCCAGGAGGGCCGGAAAGGATGAGGGCGTGACCGTAGGAGTACTTGTGAGTTGCCGCAGATGGTTCAGGATTTCGCTTGGTCAGGGACGGACCCCAGATGTTCCATTCGGGTCGTTCCACGCGCTGGACGACTTGGCGCTGCCTCGCCAGGCGTTCGTCCCACGACCCAGGTTCTGGAACGTCGATCCCCAGATCGACGACACGAAGTAAACCACCTGTGGCAGGTGCGCCGTCGAGGTAGTGCCCGATCTTGGGAGCGTGAAACGTGACGGTTAGATGCGCCCCCATTTCCCCGCCCCATTCCTGCGAAGTCGCAAGCAGACGGCCAGAGTCTGCATCCAGTTCAGACACTATGTCGACGGCGACGATGTACGGCGGGTGGACCTCCCCCGTCCACCAAAGACCATCCGTCAGGAAGTGGTGATACTCATGGTTGAGAGCTGCCGGAACATCGAAACCGCGCGATAACCCTGTTCCAAAGATGGCGTCCACGACCACATCGGCCCTGTTGAAGTCGGCAGCCCCAAGCCGTCCCACCTCCCNCATCCCCCGCCACCGCTCGTAATTCACCCGCGCATCCGGCGGCAGCTTGTCGGCGTCCCCGTACAGGAACACCTCCACCTCCCAGCCCCACTCCTTCAGCAACCGCGCCACCACGAACCCGTCGCCGCCGTTGTTGCCCGGCCCGCACAGCACCACGGCGCGGAACGAGCCCGCGGAAAGCTCCGGCCATTCCGCAAAGATCGCCTCGACCACGCCGCGCCCGGCGCGCTCCATCAGCTCCAGCCCCGTCACCTCGCCCGAGGCAATCGCCGCCTGTTCGATGGCGCGCATTTGGGCCGCGGTCAGCAGTTCTGTCATGGCTAGGCACGGCCCCTTCGCAAACAGATGCAATATTCACCTGCTTGCCTAAAATTTGTGCGCAACAACCGGATCCCCGAAGCGCGCCGACGCCCTCTACCCTAGCCAATTGTCCCTCCCCGCGGGAAGTGGTCAGACGGCAAGGGACGATAAGGCAAGGTCGCCCATGAAGAAGATCGAAGCGATCATCAAGCCGTTCAAGCTGGATGAGGTGAAGGAAGCGCTTCAGGAAGCGGGCATCCAGGGCCTCAGCGTGACCGAGGTCAAGGGCTTCGGCCGACAGAAGGGCCACACGGAACTGTACCGCGGCGCCGAATATGTCGTGGATTTCCTGCCCAAGGTGAAGATCGAGGTCGTCCTGTCCGACGACATGGTGGACACCGCCATCGAGGCAATCATCTCGGCCGCGCGTACCGACAAGATCGGCGACGGCAAGATCTTCGTCTCGTCGGTGGAACAGGCGATCCGCATCCGCACCGGCGAAACCGGCGACGACGCGATTTGAGGAATGTGCCCGGCGTCAACCGGGCCAGAGGGAAACACCAGCGAAAGGCAGCATGATGAGCGCAGTCAAGGATGCTCTCAAACTGATGAAGGAAGAGGAGGTCGAATATGTCGGCGTCCGCTTCACCGACCCGAAGGGCAGGCTCCAGCACGTGACGCTGGTCTCTGATCTGGTCGAGNNAGACCTGTTCGAAGAAGGCTTCATGTTCGATGGCTCGTCCATCGCTGCNGGCTGGAAGTCGATCGACCAGTCCGACATGAAGCTGATCCTCGACCCGACCTCGGTCTACATCGACCCGTTCTACGCCGAAAAGACCATGTGCGTGCATTGCACCGTGGTCGAGCCTGACACCGGCGAGGCCTATTCGCGCGACCCGCGCGGCACGGCGCTGAAGGCCGAGGCCTATCTGAAATCCTCGGGCATCGGTGACGCCGCCTATTTCGGCCCCGAAGCCGAGTTCTTCGTCTTCGACGACGTGCGCTATTCGGTCCAGCCGAACAAGGTGTCCTACCAGATCGACGCCGAAGACGCGGCCTGGAACACCGATACCGCCTTCGAAGGCGGCAACCTCGGCCACCGCGCCACCTACAAGGGCGGCTACTTCCCGGTGAACCCGGTCGGCGCGAGCCAGGACCTGCGCTCGGAAATGCTGTCCACCATGAAGCGGATGGGCATGAAGGTCGGCAAGCACCACCACGAAGTGGCGACCGCGCAGCACGAACTTGGGCTGATCTTCGGCGGGCTGACCCAGCAGGCCGACAACATCCTGAAGTACAAGTACGTCATCCACAACGTCGCGGCCGCCTATGGCAAGACCGTGACCTTCATGCCGAAGCCCATGAAGGGCGACAATGGCAGTGGCATGCACGTCAACATGTCGATCTGGAAGGACGGCAAGCCGCTCTTCGTNGGCGACAAGTATGCCGACCTGTCGCAGGAAGCGCTGTACTTCATCGGCGGCATCCTGAAGCATGCCAAGGCGCTGAACGCCATCACCAACCCGTCCACCAACAGCTACAAGCGCCTGATCCCCGGCTTTGAAGCCCCGGTTCTGCGCGCGTATTCGGCCCGCAACCGGTCTGGCTGCGTCCGTATTCCGTGGACCGAAAGCCCGAAGGCCAAGCGCGTGGAAGCCCGCTTCCCCGACCCCTCGGCGAACCCCTACCTGGCGTTTGCCGCGCTGCTGATGGTAAGCCTCGACGGCATCAAGAACAAGATCGACCCGGGCCCCGCCTCGGACAAGGACCTGTACGACCTGCCGCCGGAAGAACTGGCGCAGATCCCGACGGTCTGCGGTTCGCTGCGCGAAGCCCTGGAAGAGCTGGAAAAGGACCACGACTTCCTGCTTGCTNNTAGCGATGTCTTCACCAAGGACCAGCTGGAAGGCTACATGGCGCTGAAGTGGGAAGAGGTCTATGCCTTCGAACACACGCCGCACCCGGTCGAGTACCTGATGTACTACTCCTGCTGAGGGCAGCTGCCCCGGCAATCGAAGGGCGCGCCGCAAGGCGCGCCTTTCCTTGCCCCTCGCGCGTCCAGACCGGAAACGCACTGTTCAGGGCCTGCCCGAATTTCGCCGCATTTCCGACCGTCCGCCGCCACATTTTGGCGGCTTTCTTGCCATGCTGCGTCACATTCCTGCCGCCTTTCCCGACGCCTGCCACAACGGTGCCACATGTCTTTGCGAGTTCAGAAGCCGGGTCGTCCCCGCAGCCGCGCCGTAGCCCACGCGCACCCCGACCGTCCGCCGATCTGGGTCGATGGTAAGCAGAGGCCGCCCTTCGACATGAAGGCCTTCCTGCGCGCCGCGCTTGCCAATGCGCGTTCGGCCTCGGCCCAGGGTCTGGATCTTACGCCCGCCATGCAGCGTCCGCCGCGCCGCACCTGCCCCGCCTTGCCGTGCACCCAATCGCTTTGCGCCGGTGCCGTGCGCCTGCGGGGCCACGCGCCCGAAGACGATGCCGACACCCGCGTGATCACCGCTGTGCTCGCCTCTGCCTTCCCGCGCCCGCGCCCCTCCCCCGCGCCGTCACAACCGACCGCTGCCGCGACCCGACGCTTGCCGCAATTCGCGCTGTCTTGCGGGATGACGCTGCCCTGGCCCGCCCGCCCGCACCGGCCCCGCAGGTACGGCGCGGCCCGCCGCCCGTTTGCTGGCAATGCTATCGGTCGCCGCCCTGCTGCCCTTCGGCGCGGCCAGCGCCCTTTACGCCCATCTCGTAAGCGAAGACCTTCGCCTCTCCGGCTAGGTCCCACGGGGCGCATCAGCGACCCGCGCGGACCGGGGAACCGATTGTCTACGGTCCCCGCCGATCATTGCTATCCAGATGTTGAATTGTCTTTCGGGCTTCAACACCACCGCTGCACCGCAAACCACCGCCGGTTGCAAACGGCCCGGTTTTCGCCACAATTCTGACCCAGCTTTGCACGGGATCCGAAGATTCCTCAGGTTTTCAACCTGTCTAAATGGACAGGCCGCCCATCCGCCCTCCCCCAATTCCCCGCATTTTTCCTAAATTGAGCATCAACACGGCACAATTCGCTGGCAACTTGAGGCTGAAGAACGTCCAAGGTCGGAAATCATGAGCAGCATCCCTCCGAGTACGATTGCCCAGCTCCTGTTCGTGAGCCTGCCGCCCAAGCCTTTCGCCACCCTCGTGCGCGATCTCGACGCTGCCCTGGCCCGCATCGGCGGCGACCGGCAGACGACCTGGGATCATGACGACATGGTCTTCATGGATATGGACGGCACCCGCGTCGGCCTGTCCTTCGTCGATGATCTGGACAACGGCTATGCCGCCTGCCTGACCGTGACTGTCGGCCCCACCCCGGATGCCGAGGTGACCGCCGACCCGCAGCGCCACGCCAGCCTGTGCGGNCGCATCGCCACCCGCGCCGCCGAAAGCCTGGGCGCCGACCAGGTGATCTGGCATCGGGTCACCGAGGCTGTCACCGTGGACCTGGTCGATGCGCTGATCGACGCCCTGCCTGCGGCGGAACGCAAGCCCGTGCCGCCGGAACCGGTGACCGAGGATCTGGTGGACCGCCTGCTGCACCGCCATCCCTTCCCGGAAAAGACCGCGAATGTCGCCCGCAAGGCAGCCCTGCGCACCAATGCCGCCAACCAGCCCACGGCGCCGGAAGCCGTACCAGAGGCAGACGTGCTGGCAACCCGCGCAGCGCCGAAGAATAGGCCCCCGGTGCCANNAACCCGAAGGCAAGGCCGCCCGCCGCCGCGCCCTGCGGCGCCTGGAAACCGCCGCCGACGCCGCGCCCCCAAGGCCCCGCGCCACGGCTCGGCGGAACTGGCTGGCCTGCGCGACGCACTCTATGACCCGGACGCGGATGAGGACGAGCAATCCAACGCGCAGCGCATTGCCGCAATGACGATGAACGCCACGCTGACCATCGTCATGCCGCCGGTCGGCGCGACGCTTCTGGCCTCGGCCTGGCGTCAGGGCGTGGACCTGCGGACCTCGGCGCGCGCCATGGCCATCACCGGCTCGCTCTTCGCCTTTGCCCACGCAGCTGCCGCCGCCGATCTGGCGACGCGGCTGCCCTTCTGATCGCTTACAGGCCCGCGGCCCCCATGGCGTCGCGGGCCGTAAACTCCAGGTTTCCGATCTCGACCACCCAGGTGTGGATCGAAAACACCACTGCCCGCGTCTGCGGCAAACGCAGCAGCACCTGCCGTTCCGACCGCAGGTAATCGCGCCGCACCGGCCTTGGCCTGCGTTGTCCCTCCAGCCGCGGCTGGTGCAATTCCGNGTCGTCGTAGACCAGCGCATTCCAGCGCTGCAAGGGCTGCTCCGGCCGGATCGCATCGAACAGCCGCTGCACCCGCCTGGCCACATCCTCGGTGTAATGCGTCACCGGCTCGTGGATGCGCAGCATCGGTAAGCCCAGCTNTTCCGCCAGCGTCCAACTCGCCGGAAAGCACAGGGCCGCCGCCACCAGCACCGATTCCGTGCCGTCATGGTCCAAGAGGCACAGGTCCTCTTGCACCAGCCGCCCCAGCACCCGCATCGGTTCGGCAGGTTCCAGTGCCACCGTCGCCCCGTCCGGCCGCCGCACGCTCTGCGNCCCACNCGCATAGCCCGGCGTCCTGCGCAACCGCGCCAGCACCGCCGCCAGCAGCTCTTCCGCCGCGGCNNCGCGCCGCTCCACCATGCCCAGCACCTTGTCGGGCCGCTCGGCAATCAGCCGGTCGCGTTCGGCCATCTGGGCGGCAAAGGCATCGTCGGCGGTCAGCCAGTCGTCCGGCCCGGTAAGCACGATCCCCGGCAGCCGCCAGGTGCGCGGCTCCATCCAGGNGGCAAAGGGAAGGCGGGATTGCAGGATCGGGTCACGCATGGCCCGGCCATAGCCAAAGGCCGCGGAAATGAAAACACCGCCCCCGCTTCTTCTTTGCCCAAATACTCACTTCCCCCGCGGCAAAGGCGCAGGTTTCCGACAGGATGTGTCGCGGCAAAGCGCGCCCGCAAGCCCGCCCCGGCCCGATCCTGCGCCGAAGCCAGGAGGATGCCATGACCGACTACCACCGCGACCGCCGCAAGATCGACCCCACCCGCGGCGACCGCCTGGGCGATGGCAGCCCCAACGACAACGACCGCGTGGAAATCGGCCCGACGCAACTGGCCTTCCGCGAATTCGAAGCCGCTGGCCTNGACGCCCCCGACCTGACGCGCATGCGCGAGGACCGCTGGAAACGGCTGACCCAGGCGCTGGTCGATCGCGGCTACGGCGGCCTCCTGATGTTCGANCCCCTGAACATCCGCTACGCCACCGACACCACCAACATGCAGATCTGGAACACCCACAACCCGTTCCGCGCCTGCCTTCTGTGCGCCGACGGCCATATGGTGATGTGGGAATACAAGAACTCGCCCTTCCTCGTGACCTTCAATCCGCTGGTCAAGGAACTGCGCTCAGGTGCTACCTTCTTCTACAACTCCACCGGCGACCGGGGCGAAGCCGCAGCCAAGGCCTTCGCGCAGCAGGTGAACGAGGTGATGCGGGCGCACATNGGCACCAACCGCCGGCTGGCGGTCAGCAGNATCATGGTCCATGGCCTGCGCGCCCTGGAAGCCATCGGCTTCACCGTCGAGGAAGGCGAGGAAGTCACCGAGCGCACCCGCGCCATCAAGACCCCCGACGAAATCCTCGCCATGCGCTGCGCCATGGTCGCCTGCCACAACGCCGTGGCCGAGATGGAGGCCTTCACGCGCGAAAACGTGCCCAAGGGCAGCGTCAGCGAAGATGCGATCTGGGCCGAACTGCACAAAGCNAGCATCCGCCGCGGCGGCGAATGGATCGAGACCCGCCTCCTCGCCTCCGGCCCCCGCACCAATCCCTGGTTCCAGGAATGCGGCCCCCGCCTGGTGCAGCCAGGCGAGATCGTCGCCTTCGACACCGACCTGATCGGCTGCTACGGCATCTGCATCGACATCAGCCGTACCTGGTGGGTGGGCGATCAGCGCCCCACCAACGCGATGATCTCGGCCTATGCCCATGCGCTGGACCACATCCGCGACCACCAGTCCCGCCTGAAACCCGGCGTGACCATCCGCGAACTGGTGTTCGAAGGCCACCAGCTGGAAGACCGCTACTGGAAGCAGAAATACTCCTGCAAGATGCACGGCGTCGGGCTTTGCGACGAATGGCCCTACGTCCACTACCCCGACGGCTGGATGGAAGGCGCCTTCGACGCCCATCTCGAACCCGGCATGGTCCTCTGCGTCGAGGCCCTGGTCTCGCCCGAAGGCGGCGATTTCTCGATCAAGCTGGAAGACCAGGTGCTGATCACCGAAACCGGCTGCGAGAACCTGACAAGCTATCCGTTCGACCCGGCCCTCATGGGCGGGTAACGGTGCGTGAAATCACGCACCCTACATCTCCATTGGGTAGGGTGCGTGCTCGCACGCACCGCCCCGTCACTCCGCCACGAACCCCGCTGCCTTGTGGCTGCCGTCGCAATAGGGCTTGTTCTTCGACTGCCCGCACCGGCACAGCCAGGTCTGCGTTACCCGGTTCACCGTCCGGCCCGTGCCTGAGACGATCTCCAGGTTCCCCACCAGCTTCAGCGGCCCGTTCACCTGCGGCTGCACATCCACCGGCCCGTCTCGCGCCTCCAGCGCCGCGCTCTCTTTCACCGGCGGCTCGCCCGAAGCCGTGGTAGCCTCGGAATGGCTGCCGTCGCAATAGGGCTTCGTCTTCGACGCCCCGCAACGGCACAGTGTCGCCCGCACCCCCGCCGGTTCGCCCCGCAGCAGGATCGGCGCTTCCAGGGCCAGCGGCCCGTTCTCGCGGATGCGCAGCGTGTTCACCACCGGCGCCACCTCGGACCCCGCCGCACCGTCGTTCCGCGCCANCCGGATCGCGCCGGACGGGCAGTTGAAGCCAAGGCGCAGCACGGCCTCGGCCGGGGCCGCATCGGNGAAGATCCACTCACCCTTGACGTTGGGCACGAACACCTGCGGGTTGCCCAGCACGCAGTTGCGCGAATGCACGCATTTCGACCCGTCAAAGGTCACCGTCACCTCACGGCCTGTCACCACCTCAACCATCCGGGCACTCCTGCTGGGATTGTCATCACTCAGAATGGCATGGTCGCGCGCCCTGACAAGGGCTCGGCTCACAGATCGACGTAGATCGCCGCGCGCACCCCGTCCGGCCCCGTCAGCCACAGATGCGCCCGGTCCACCCGCACGGTCACGCAATCCTCTGGCCCGCCTGCCTGCCAGCACAGCCGGTCTCCCTCGACCCGCCAGTTGCCCCACCGGGACGCCCCGTCCGGCGTCTCTACCAGCAGCGCGCCATCCTGCCGAAAGCCCATCGTGACCCCTCCACCACGATGGTCCGCGCCGCGAAGGCCGCCACCAGCGCCTCGCCCTCCAGCCGCTCGCTAAGCACAAGCCGCCCCGCCAGACCCAGTGTCGCAGCCCAGAACCACCGCATTGCCGCAGCCTTCCCTTGCACCCTTCCCCCAGCCTTCTAAGGGCTGGCGCAAGCCCGAACCAGCAGAAGGACGCCGCCATGATCCCGCGTTACTCNCGCCCCGAGATGGTGGCGATCTGGTCGCCCGAAACCAAGTTCCGCATCTGGTTCGAGATCGAGGCCCATGCCTGCGACGCCCAGGCCGCGCTTGGCGTGATCCCGAAGGAAAATGCCGAGGCGGTCTGGCGCGCAAAGGACATGACCTTTGACGTGGCCCGCATCGACGAGATCGAGGCGGTGACGAAGCACGACGTGATCGCCTTCCTCACCCATCTGGCCGAACTGGTTGGCCCCGATCAGGCCCGCTTCGTCCACCAGGGCATGACCTCCTCCGACGTGCTGGATACCACGCTCAGCGTCCAGCTTGCCCGCGCCGCCGACCTTCTGCTGGTAAGCATGGACCGGGTGCTGGCCGCGCTGAAAGCCCGCGCCTTCGAACACAAGGACACCGTCCGCATCGGCCGCAGCCACGGCATCCATGCCGAACCCACCACGATGGGCCTGACCTTCGCCCGCTTCTACGCCGAAATGTCGCGCGGCCGCGCCCGCCTTGTGAACGCCCGTTCGGAAATCGCCACCGGCGCGATTTCCGGCGCCGTCGGCACCTTCGCCAACATCGACCCGGCAGTCGAGGAACATGTCTGCGCCATGATGGGCCTGGCGCCGGAACCGATCTCGACGCAGGTCATTCCNCGCGACCGCCACGCCATGTTCTTCGCCACCCTTGGCGTCATCGCCAGCAGCATCGAGAACATTGCCACCGAAATCCGCCACATGCAGCGCACCGAGGTGCTGGAGGCCGAGGAATTCTTCTCGCCCGGCCAGAAGGGCAGCAGCGCGATGCCCCACAAGCGCAANCCGGTGCTGACGGAAAACCTCACCGGCCTCGCCCGCCTTGTCCGTTCGGCCGTCACCCCGGCGCTGGAAAACGTGGCGCTCTGGCACGAGCGCGACATCAGCCATTCCTCGGTGGAACGCGCCATCGGCCCCGATGCCACCGTCACGCTGGATTTCGCCCTGCACCGTTTGGCGAATGTCATTGAAAGACTGGTGGTTTACCCGGAAAACATGCTGCGGAACATGAACAAGTTCCGCGGCCTGGTGATGAGCCAGCGTGTACTTCTGGCGCTGACCCAGGCTGGTGTCAGCCGCGAGGATTCCTATCGCCTTGTCCAGCGCAACGCGATGAAGGTCTGGGAACAGGGCGCCGACTTCAAGACCGAGCTTCTGGCCGATCCCGAAGTTACCGCCGCCCTGTCNCCCGCCGAGATCGAAGANGAATTCGACCTCGCCTACCACACCAAGAACGTCGTGNNCATCTTCGCCCGCGTGTTTGGCGCGGGTTGATCGCAAAGCCGTGATCGGACCAAGGTCCGGTCACGGCAGATTTCGCCCTTGACCCGGCGTCATCCGTGTTACCTTCAGGAAACACGGAGGGTCAGATGCAGCTTTCCCGCTTGCGCAGTCCGCTTCTTGCCGTTGTCCTGGCCGTTGTCCCTGCCGGTGCTTGGGCGGCGGGGTCCGATGACAGCAGCCCGCCCACCCAGACCCAGACCACCACCGTCTGCCCCAAGGGCCAGATCTGGAGTGACAAGCTGAAGGCCTGCGCCCTGCCCGACAATTCGCAGCTGGACGACGATACCCGCTTCCGCGCCGTGCGCGAACTCGCCTGGATGGGCCGCCCCGAAGAGGCGCTCGCCGTTCTTGCCACCATGACCGAAGGCTCCAGCGACCGTGTGCTCACCTATCGCGCGTTCGCCCTGCGGAAGTCAGGCAATCTGGAAGCCAGCATAATGGCTTACGAGGCGGCCTTGACGCAGAACCCGAACCATATTCTGGCCCGCAGCTACTTCGGCCAGGCCCTGGTCGAGATGAACGAGATGCAGATGGCCAATGCACAGCTTGACGAGATCCGTGCCCGCGGCGGCACTGGCACCTGGGCCGAACAGGCGCTGGCGCGGGCCATCGCCACAGGGCTCACCTATAACTTCTGAAACTCCAGATAACCGACGGAATTATCACAGGAATTTGCCACATAACAGACTACCGCCATGAAGACCCGCCTGATCCTTGCCGCGCTCGCCCTTGCCCTTGTCCCCACGCTCGCCTCGGCGATGTGCGGCGACCACGCCGTCAAGCAGGACGCCGCCGCCTGCCCCTCGGGCCAGATCTGGAACGCCGAGACAGGCACCTGCGTCAAGACCACCAGCTAGGCTTCAGCACCGGTTAACCTGCCCTGGCCCACTCTCTGCCCAAAGGAATCAGAGGGCACCATGACAGGGGCAACCGGCATCCAGCTTGCGCGCATCTCCCCGGCTGAAGTTGCGCGCCCCGTCNNCCACCGCGCCCCGGCGCCGGGCCAGCCGCGGCAGCTCAGCCCGCGCGAGAAGGCCGCCGTGATCGTGCGGCTTCTCCTGGCCGAAGGCGCCACCCTGCCGCTCGCCAGCCTGCCGGAACACATGCAGGCGGCGCTGGCCGAACAGATCGGCCAGATGCGCCTGGTCGACCGCACCACCCTGGGCGCCGTGGTCGAGGAATTCCTGAACGAGCTGGAGCAGGTCGGCCTCGCCTTCCCNGGCGGCATCGAAGGCGCGCTTGGCATGATGGATGGCCATATCAGCGCCACCGCCGCCAGCCGTCTGCGCCGCCTCGCCGGGGCCTCGTCCAAGGCCGATCCCTGGGACCGGCTGACCAACCTCGCCACCGACCGCCTGCTTCCGGTGATCGAGGCCGAAAGCACCGAAATCGCCGCCGTCATGCTGTCGAAACTGCCGGTGCCCAAGGCGGCCGAGCTTCTGGGGAAACTGCCCGGCGACCGCGCCCGCCGCGTTGCCTATGCCGTGTCGATGACCGGCAATGTCGATCCCGAAACCGTGCGCCGCATCGGCGCCTCGCTGGTGGCGCAACTGGATGCCATCCCGCCGCGGGCGTTTGAAACCGGGCCGGTGGAACGGGTCGGCGCCATCCTCAACGTCTCGCCCGCCCAGACGCGGGACGAGGTGTTGAAGGGCCTGGCCGAAACCGACACCGATTTCGCCGAACAGGTCCGCCGCGCGCTGTTCACCTTGGCNCATATCCCCGAACGCCTGCAACCGCGCGACGTGCCCAAGGTGCTGCGGCTTCTGGACCAGCTGACCACCGTCACCGCTCTGGCCTGGGCGCAGCGCCAGCCCGACCAGGCCGCGGTGGCCGAGTTCCTGCTGCAGAACATCTCGCAGCGGCTGGCCGAGGCGTTGCGGGAAGAAGTGGCCGCCCGCGGCCGCGTGAAGGACCGCGAGGGCGAAGAGGCAACCAATGCCGTGGTCCTGGCCATCCGCCAGCTGGAGGGCGCGGGTGAGCTGGTCCTGAAGCGCGACGAGGATTGACGCCCCCCGGCACCAGCCCGCACGAAGGGCATGGGGTCGGGCGGATTTGGCGGAGGTCGGGCCGGGAGCCGGCGGCGGCCACGGCGCCTTGGTCAAGGCCACAGGTGGACGCGGCGGCAGACGTCCGAGCTCGGACGCTTGGTCGTAACTAGATATTTCAAGGGGTTACCGGCGCGCATTAACCCGGCGGTAAGAAGTGTCCGAGGTTGCGGGCGTTGGTGGCGGGTGGGCGAGGCAATCTTCTTCGAGAGACCTCTGCGAAACCCGGCAACAAGCGCAGACGGGTTTGTCTCGCAAGAACTCGACCAGAACGAATTTGTCTCGCGAAAGTTCAGATCCTTCGCAGAAGGATCGTTCTTCAGAGTTTTCGCGAGACAAACTTGATTCTGGCGTGCGCCAGGCCTTTCGCAGAGGTCTCTTCGAAGAAACTGCAAATTCCTTCGACGGAATTTGCGGCAGGCCGCCTGCTCGCAAAGCAAACCGCCCAGGCGGAAACCGCTGGGACTGAAGGTGCGAGCCCTGCCAAGAGCATGACGCAACGAGGCCGTGCGACATGCAGACGATCACGGCGTGAACAATGCCCACCACCGCCTGGATTCGGAACGACAAACTCAACCACGCCCCGCTGATCAGGCTATGAGGATCAGGCGGGCGTTGTCATTATGGCCAGCTCACGCGAGATGCGTTCACGTGCAGCCGCAGTGTTCTGTTCGACAAGACCAGGAATCAGGAAAGCGTCCACGATCATCCAGATACCGAGGATTCCCAGGAAAATGGCTCCGATATAGAGAACAACAGTCAGAAACCCGACAATCAAGAGCGCAAGCATCACAAGCCCGCTGGCAGTCTTTCCCAGATAGTAACGGTGCGCACCGAACGGGCCGACGAAGAACCACAAAAGATATGCAACCAAGGTGGATTTCTTGTCGTTTGCCAATCTCTGCTCGACCAGCATCTGCTGTTCAGTCGTCAGCGCCATGAACACAATCTCCTGCACATTCGTTCAAATCATTTATGTGCCCGCCTGCGTGTCATCGCAAGGGAATTCGCACCACAGTTCAAGCTGAAAAGCCTCCGACCGCAGGGTCGGAGGCTCTTGATTCAGCTGCCGATCTCAGGACGCCGCGAGGTTGCGCAGAACGTAGTGCAGCACGCCGCCGTTTTCGACGTATTCGATCTCGATCGCCGTATCGATCCGGCACTTGATCTGGATCGTCTTCTTCGAGCCGTCCGCAGAGGTGATCGTGCAGGGCACCGTCGACGAGGGCTTCAGGTCGCCTTCCAGACCGGTGATTTCCACCGTCTCGTCGCCCTTCAGACCCAGGGTCTTGCGGTTCTCACCCGGCAGGAACTCGAACGGGATGACGCCCATGCCGACGAGGTTTGACCGGTGGATGCGCTCGAACGACTCGGCGATGACCGCCTTGACGCCCAGAAGCGCCGTGCCCTTGGCCGCCCAGTCACGCGACGNAGCGGCGCCGTATTCCACGCCGCCGAAGATCACCAGCGGCGTACCGGCCGCCTGGTAGGCCATCGAGGCGTCGAAGATCGAGGTCTGCGCGCCGTCCGGCCCCTNGGTGTAGCCGCCTTCGACGCCATCCAGCATCTCGTTCTTGATGCGGATGTTGGCGAAGGTGCCGCGCATCATCACTTCGTGGTTGCCGCGACGCGCGCCGTAGGAGTTGAAGTCGCGGGCTTCCACGCCACGTTCGGTCAGGTACTTGCTTACCGGGGTGGTGGGCTTGAACGAACCGGCGGGCGAGATGTGGTCGGTGGTGATCATGTCACCCAGCACCGCGAGGATGCGAGCGCCCTTCACGTCCGAAATCGTGCCGGGNNTCTTGGCCATGCCGCGGAAGTAGGGCGGGTTCTGGATGTAGGTCGAGGTCGGCGGCCAGTCATAGGTCTGGCTGTCGGTGGTCTCGACCGCCTGCCAGCGCTCGTCGCCCTTGAACACATCGGCGTACTTCTTCTGGAAGGCGGCGCGGGTCACCGTCGCCTCGACCAGTTCCGCGACTTCCTGGTTGGTCGGCCAGATGTCCTTGAGATACACCGGCTTGCCGTCCTTGGACGTGCCGATGGGGTCCTTGGTCAGGTTGATGTTCACGTCGCCCGCGATGGCATAGGCCACGACCAGCGGCGGCGAGGCCAGGTAGTTGGCGCGCACATCCGGAGAGATGCGGCCTTCGAAGTTGCGGTTGCCCGACAGGACGGCGGTTGCCACCAGGTCGTTGTCGTTGATCGCCTTCGAGATCGCCGGATCGCCGAGCGGGCCCGAGTTGCCGATGCAGGTGGTGCAGCCGAAGCCTGCCAGGTTGAAGCCGAGGGCGTCCAGGTCTTCCTGCAGGCCGGCGGCGTTCAGGTATTCCTCGACAACCTGCGATCCGGGCGCGAGCGAGGTCTTGACCCAGGGCTTGCGGGTCAGGCCAANGCGCGCCTTGCGGGCGACGAGGGNCGCGCCGATCATGACATAGGGGTTCGAGGTGTTGGTGCAGGAGGTGATGGCCGCGATCACCACCGAGCCGTCGCGGATGGTGTAATCCTTGCCTTCGACCTTGGCTTCCTTGCGGGCGTCCTGGTTAGCCGCGATGACGCCGCCGCCCTCTTCCACCATGTCCAGCGCCGCGGCGCTGGCATCCAGGCCGCGATAATCGGCTACGGTCTTGTAGAAGGCGCGGGCGGCGAGGTTCAGCGGCGTGTAGTCCTGCGGGCGCTTCGGACCCGAGATGGNTGGCACGATGTCGCCCATGTCGAGGTGCAGCGTGTCGGTGTAGACGGGTTCGTAGTCGTCGCCGCGCCACATGCCGTTGGCCTTGGCATAGGCTTCGACCAGCGCGATGCGCGCCTCGTCACGGCCGGTGTTCCGCAGGTAGCGCAGCGTCTCGCCGTCGATGGGGAAAAAGCCGCAGGTCGCGCCGTATTCCGGGGCCATGTTGGCGATGGTGGCACGGTCGGCCAGCGGCAGGTGATCCAGGCCTTCGCCATAGAATTCGACGAACTTGTTCACCACGCCCTTCTTGCGCAGCATCTGCACGACCTTCAGCACCAGGTCGGTGGCCGTGGTGCCTTCCATCATGCGGCCGGTCAGCTTGAAGCCCACGACTTCGGGGATCAGCATGGAAACCGGCTGGCCCAGCATCGCCGCCTCGGCCTCGATGCCGCCGACGCCCCAGCCCAGGACGGCCAGGCCGTTGACCATGGTGGTATGGCTGTCGGTGCCGACGAGAGTGTCGGGATAGGCGACCATCTCGCCATTCTGGTCGGTGTCGGTCCAGACGGTCTGGGCCAGGTATTCCAGGTTCACCTGGTGGCAGATGCCGGTGCCGGGCGGCACGACGCGGAAGTTGTTGAACGCCTTCTGGCCCCATTTCAGGAAGACATAGCGTTCGATGTTGCGTTCGTATTCGCGTTCCACGTTCAGCTGGAAGGCGCGGGGCGAACCGAATTCGTCGATCATGACCGAATGGTCGATGACAAGGTCAACCGGGTTCAGCGGGTTGATCTTCTGGGCGTCGCCACCCAGGCCAAGGATGCCGTCGCGCATGGCGGCAAGGTCGACCACGGCCGGAACGCCGGTGAAGTCCTGCATCAGCACGCGGGCGGGGCGATAGGCAATTTCGATGGGGTTCTTGCCGCCCATCTTCGCCCAGTCGGCGAAGGCCTTGATGTCCTCGACGGTGACGGTCTTGCCGTCCTCGAAGCGCAGCATGTTTTCCAGCACGACCTTCAGCGAGGGCTTCGAGAAATCGCCAAGGCCCGCGGCTTCGGCGGCGGGAATGGAATAATAGCTGACAGTCTGGCCGCCCGCAGACAGGGTCTTGCGGGTCTTGGCGCTGTCATGTCCGACGGTGACGGTCATGGGGGCTCCTCTGGCGTGGCTTCCGGCTCTTGGCGGCTTTGGTCTGGCGCTTGCAGCATTCCGCCTTTTCGCAGTGCAGCATGGTCTGCGGCGGGGGAATCGGCAAGCTCCGCCGCAATGTATGCAATTGTATGCCGAGACGCCAGTGCGGCATTCTCGCCCTGCCCGCGCCGCGTTGTCGCGGCAGCCGTGCGCGGGCCACAGGTGGCAGGCTCGCAAAACCTTGATTGGCGGGTCCGGCTGTGGCGTTGCTAGAAACGGGCAGACTTGGGGAACGGGACATTCCGATGAAGGACGTGATCGGCACTGCCTGCGGGCTGTGGCTTGGGCTCGCGCTGGCCGTGCAGGCCGAGCCGCCGGTGGTGGTGGAGCTTTACACCTCGCAGGGCTGCTCCTCCTGTCCGCCTACCGATGTGTTCATGGAAGACCTGGCGGCCGACCCCGATGTGATCGCGCTGTCGCTGCATGTGGATTACTGGGATTACATCGGCTGGGCCGACAGCTTTGCCAAGCCGCAGTTCACCGAACGCCAGAAGGCCTATGCCCGGGCGGCGGGCAGCCGGATGATCTATACGCCGCAGATCGTGGTGGGCGGGATGGACCGGGTCGAGGGCAGCCAGCCCGAGGTGGTGGCCGAGCTGGTGCGCAAGCACCGGGCGGTGGCGCCGGTGGTGGCGTTGTCGGTCGCGCGGTCGGGTAAGCAGCTGAGCGTGACGGCCGAAAGCGCCGCCCCGCTNGGCGGGGCCGCGCGGGTGCAGCTGGTGCGCTATCGCCCGGAACAGACGGTGACGATCGAGCGCGGCGAGAATGCCAAGCAANNGACCGTGACCTACCGCAACATCGTCACCAGCTGGACGGTGCTGGGCGATTGGGACGGTGCGGCGCCCTTTGCGGCCGAGGTCGCGGTGGACGGGCCCGAGCGCGCGGCGGTGATCGTGCAGGCGGCGGGGCCAGGCGGCGTGCTGGCGGCGGCGCGGGCCGACTAGGGCCGGGAGGATTAGGGCCGGGCAGACTGGCCGCGCGCGGCGCGGTCGCGGCGGCGGTCGTCGGTCTTCCAGCGGCGCTGGCCCCAGAACCACTGGCCGGGATGGGCGCGCACCATGGCCTCCAGGCTGTCGTTCACTGCCTGGGTCATCGCCTCGGGCGTCGAGACGGGGATCGCGTCTTCCACCACCAGGTCGAAACTGAGGCCGTCCTCCCGCCGCAGGCCATAGACCGGCACCAGCAGACAGCCGTATTTCAGCGCCAGTTCCGCCGCCGACAGCGCCGTCAGCGCCGGGCGACCGAAGAAGCTGAGTTCGGCGCCCTGTTTCAGGTGCCAGTCCACCAGCATTCCCGCCATGCCGCCGGATTTCAGGTGCTTCACCAGCCTGCCGGTGCCGCGCCGCCCGCGCGGGAAGACCGGGGTGCCGAAGACCGAGATCAGCTTACGATAGCGGTCGTGGATCAGCGGGTTCAGCGGCACCTGGTAGATGCCGCCCACCTNGGATCCCTTCGAGGCAAGATGGGCGCGCGGCACGTCATAGCTGCCGAAATGGCCGGACACCAGAATCACCGGCTGACCCGCCGCATGGGCGGCCAGCACGGCGTCCAGCCCCGCGCCGGTGACCCGGGCCTGCGCGGCCTGGGCCAGGAAATCGCGGCCCGAGGCCAGTTCCACCATCGTCCGCCCGGTGTTGTCGGACACCTCGCGCACCAGGCGGCGGGTCTCTGCCTCGGTCAGGCCCGGCAGGCTGCGCGCCAGATTCTGCCGGATCAGCGCCAAGACGCCAAAGAGCGGCGCACCGATGCGCGACGACAGCCACCCGCCCAGGCGCACCCGCGCGGGATAGGGCAGCAGCAAGAGGCCCGCCAGCAGGGTGGCCAGCACCCCATAGGCCAGCCGGTCACGCAAAGTGGGCGGCGCGTCCTCGTCACGGGGTCTGCGGGCGGTCTTGCGGGCCATGTCACGCCACCGCGGCGCGGTCCGCGCCTCGGACCACCACAGCAGGATGCCTACCGAAACGATCAGGCCCGCGCCGAGGATCGTGGAAAGATCGGGAAACTCGGCAAAGAACAGGATGCCCCACAGCGTGGCAAAGACCGTGCTTGGATAGCCGAAGGGCGCCAGCACCATCGCCTCGGCCAGCGAAAACGCCCGGATGATGCACAGCTGCGCCGCCGAACCAAGCGCGCCAAGCAGCAGGAACAGCCCCAGATCGCCCAGGGCGATGGGCTGCCAGACCCAGGCCAGCGTCAGGCTGGCCATCCCGGTGGCAATGGCGGCGCCCAGAAGCATCGGCGTCCAGGCCGGTTCGCGCGGCCCGATGGCGCGCGTCAGCAGTGCGTTGACGGCATAGGACGCCGCCGAGGCCAGCGGCAGCAGCGCCGCCCAGGTGAACAGCCCGGCGCCGGGGCGCACCACGACCAGCGCGCCAATCCCGGCCAGAAGCACGCAGAACAGCCGCGCCAGCCCCAGCCTTTCGCCCAGGAACAGCGCCGCGCCAAGCGTGATCAGCACCGGGTTCACATCGCCAAGCGCCGTCGCCTCGGCCAGGCCGATGTGGTTGAGGCTGGCGAAGAAGAAGAAGGCCGAACCGATGGCGGTCAGCGCCCGGAAGAAATGCAGGGCGGGATAGCGCGTGCGGGCATAGGTGACGGCCCTGCCCCGCAGGAACAACAGCACGATGACCAACTGGCCCAGGAACCGCGCCCAGACCACCAGCGGCGCGGGATAGCGCGCCACCAGGCCCTTGGCCGCGGCATCCATGGCGGTGAACAGCACCACCGCCAGAAGAAGAAGCAGGATGCCCCGGGTCGTGGGCGAAAGGGCGGCAAAGCGGGTCATGATGGGGCGCGACCCTAGGGGGCGCGGGAGCAAGGGCAAGGTGGGGTAATCCGGCAGAACGCGGCCCGCGGGCCGCGCAAGTTTTCTCCACCGCGGCCGGGGCCGCGGCGGAGCCTTGGGGGCGTTCCGCCCCCGTCCCCGAGGGTGCCTGCCGACAGAAGATGCACCGGGAAGGGCCGGGCGAAAGATGATGCAGGTCAAGGCCAAACGCGGACAGATCGCCGAAGGTGCCGCCGCGGGAGGGCAGAGGCAAGGAGCCGGAGATGGCCAGGAAAGCGCGCGTGGCAGTGGTGAAGGCAGCCGAACGACCGGCAGAGCCCGTGGCGGCGGGGAGCGCAGCGACGGTGCCGCCCGCCGTGGAGGCACCGGCGCCGCATCCGCATCAGGCGATGGACCGCGCCGTGCGGGCGGTGATCGCGCCCTTCACCGGCGGGGTTTCGCCACATGCCTATTTCGCCGCCTGGGCCGACTGGGCGATGCACCTGTCGCGCTCGCCGGGGCGCCAGCTGGAACTGGCGGAACGCGCGGTGGTAGACGGCATGAAGGTGGCGGCCCATGCGCAGCGGCTGGCCCTTGGCGAAAAGCCGGTGCCGCCGTTTTCGCCCAAACCCTATGACCAGCGCTTTGCCCATCCCCTGTGGGCGGGCGCGCCCTTTGCCGCCATGGCGCAGGGCTTCCTGGCCGTGCAGGACTGGTGGGATGCCGCAACCGACCGGCTGCGCGGGGTGCGACCCCAGGATGCCGACCGCATGCAGTTCATGGCGCGGCAGATGCTGGATACCGTCTCGCCCTCGAACTTCGTGCCGACCAACCCCGAGATTCTGGAGGCGACCCTGAAAAGCGGGGGCCGCAACCTGGTGGAGGGCGCGTCGCATCTGGCCGACGATCTGGTGCGAACCTGGACGCAGGAACACCGTCCGCCGNNCCCGTACTGGCGCCTGGGCGAGGATCTGGCCTGCACGCCGGGCGAGGTGGTCTATCGCAACGCGCTGTTCGAACTGATCCAGTACCGGCCCAGCACCGAAAAGGTGCAGGCCGAACCGGTGCTGATCGTGCCNACCTGGATCATGAAGTATTATATCCTGGACCTGTCGCCCGAGAATTCCATGGTGCGCTGGCTGGTGGCGCAGGGCTTCACCGTCTTCATGATCTCGTGGTGCAATCCCGGCGCCGACAAGGCCGAACTGGCGCTGGAAGACTACCGCAAGGACGGGGTGATGGCGGCGATCAACGCGGTCTCGGCCATCGTGCCGGGGCGGAAGATTCACGCCACCGGCTATTGTCTGGGCGGCACCATGCTGGCCATTTCCGCCGCGACCATGGCGCGCGACGGCGACGACCGGCTGGCTTCGGTCACGCTTCTGGCGGCGCAGGTGGATTTCACCGAGGCGGGTGAACTGCTGTTGTTCCTGGATGAAAGCCAGGTGGCCTTCCTGGAAGACATGATGTGGGAACAGGGCTATCTGGACCGGCCGCAGATGGCGCGCGCCTTTGCCACCATCCGCGCCGAAGACCTGATCTGGACACGGGCAGTACGGCGCTATCTCTTGGGTCGCGACGACATGCCGACCGACATNGGGGTGTGGAACGCCGACACCACGCGGATGNNCTTAAGACGGATGCATTCCGAATACCTGCGCAGCCTGTTCCTGGAGAACCGGCTGACCGGCGGGCGCTTTGCGGTGGAGGGCAAGGTGATCGCACTCACCGACATCTCGGTGCCGCTGTTCGTGGTGGGGACCGAGACCGACCACATCGCGCCCTGGCGGTCGGTCTACAAGACTCGGCTGTTCACCGATACCGACCTGACCTTCGTGCTGGTCAAGGGCGGCCACAACGGCGGCATCGTCAGCGAGCCGGGCCACCGCGGGCGGCATTACCGTCTGGGGCAAAGNGCCGCGGGGGCGATGTATGTCGGCCCCGATGCCTGGTTCGCCGAAACCGCGCCGGTGGCAGGGTCGTGGTGGCAGCCCTGGGGCGACTGGCTGGCGGGGCAGTCGTCGGGTCTGGTCGCGCCGCCAGAGACGGGCGCCGCGACACGGGGCTATCCGGTGCTGGAACCGGCGCCGGGCAGCTATGTCCACCAGGCCTGAACGATGCGGCCGCAGGACCGGTCCAGCCGGTCCGGCCCCCGGTCGGGACGGGCGGTCCTTCCGGCAAGGGCAATCATGAACGCCAAGTTAATTCGCTCTGGCAACCCATTGATATTGCTTGGCATGACACGGCGTCCGAGCTCGGACGCCTCGCACCCTTCCCCTCTGGTGCTTCTGGCATAAGCCCCCAGACAAGCAGGAGGCCCCATGCACGACATCCGCCTGATCCGCGAGACCCCCGCCCTGTTCGACGCGGCCCTCGCCCGCCGGGGCCTCCTCCCCTCTCGTCCNGAAATCCTCGCCCTGGACGAGGACCGCCGCGCCAAGATCCTCGCCGCCGAGACCGCCCAGGCCGACCAGAACCGCGCCAGCAAGGACGTCGGCGCCGCCAAGGCCCGCGGCGACGAGGCCGAGTTCGAACGCCTGCGCGCCCTGGTGGCCGAGAAGAAGGCCGAGATCGCCCGCCTGACGACCGAGGCCGCCGAGGAAGACGTCCGCCTGCGCCGGATGCTGATGGAAATCCCGAACATGCCCCTGGCCGACGTGCCCGAGGGCAAGGACGAGGAGGACAACGTCGAAATCCGCCGGTGGGGCACNCCNCGGACCTTCGACTTCAAACCGCTGGAACATTTCGACATCCCCGCCGTGAAGCCCGGCATGGATTTCGAGACCGCCGCCAAGCTTTCCGGCAGCCGCTTCGTCGTCCTGCGCGGCGCCGTGATCCGCGTCCACCGGGCGCTGGCCCAGTTCATGCTGGACACCCACATCGCCGAACACGGCCTGACCGAAACCTGGACCCCGGTTCTGGTGAAGGAAGAGGCGATGTACGGCACCAACCAGCTGCCCAAGTTCGCCGAGGACAGCTACCAGACCACCAACGGCTGGTGGCTCATCCCCACCTCCGAAGTGACGCTGACCAACACCGTTGCGGGCGACATCGTGGACGAGGCCAAGCTGCCGATCCGCATGACCGCCCACACCCAGTGCTTCCGGTCTGAGGCGCAGCGCCAGGACACCACCGGCATGCTGCGCCAGCACCAGTTCGAGAAGGTCGAGATGGTGACGATCTGCACCCCCGACACCGCGCTCGCCGAACACGAGCGCATGACCGGCTGTGCTCAGGCGATCCTGGAGAAACTGGGCATCCCCTATCGTACTATTGTCCTTTGCACCGGCGACATGGGCTTTGGCGCGCAGAAGACGCATGACCTGGAAGCCTGGCTGCCCGGCCAGAACAAGTACCGCGAGATCTCCTCGGTCTCGACCTGCGGCACCTTCCAGGCCCGCCGCATGAACGCCCGCTTCCGCCCGGCCTCNGGGGCCAAGCCGGAGTACCTGGCCACGCTGAACGGCTCGGGCCTGGCCGTGGGTCGCTGCCTGATCGCGGTGCTGGAGAACGGCCAGCAGGCCGACGGCTCGGTCGAGCTNGCGGCGGTGCTGCACCCCTATCTGGGCGGCAAGACCCGCATCGCGGCGGATGGCACGCTGGTCTGAGACGGACCGCCAGGGGGCCGCGGGGCCCCGGCCTTCGCCGGGGCGGGCGGCTCTTCAGCCGCCCGCTTGAAGAATCCCGCCCCGCCGTAAGCGGGCGCATGACCCATCATGACCGCCTTCTGATCATCGACTTCGGCAGCCAGGTGACGCAGCTGATCGCGCGCCGCCTGCGCGAGCTGAAGGTCTATTGCGAAATCCACCCCTACAACCATGTGGACGACGCCTTCCTTGCCGCCTTTTCNCCCAAGGCGGTGATCCTGTCCGGTGGCCCCGACTCGGTGACGCGCCCCGGCAGNCCCCGCGCGCCCGAGGCACTGTGGAGCTTTGGCGTGCCGGTCCTNGGCATCTGCTACGGCCAGCAGACCATGATGCAGCAACTGGGCGGCCTGGTCGAAAGCGGCCACGGCACCGCCGAATTCGGCCGCGCCTTCGTGACGCCGGAAGACCGCAAGCTGCCGCTTCTGGACGGCTGGTTCCTGGACGGGCGCGAGCAGGTCTGGATGAGTCATGGCGACCATGTGTCGAAGATCGCGCCGGGCTTCCAGGTCTATGGCACCTCGCCCAACGCGCCCTTCGCCATCACCGCCGATGAACGCCGCCGGTTCTATGCCGTGCAGTTCCACCCCGAGGTCCACCACACCCCCAAGGGCGCGAAGCTGTACGAGAACTTCGTGCGCATGGCCGGGTTCAAGGGCGACTGGACCATGGGCGCCTACCGCGCCGAGGCGATCCAGAAGATCCGCGACCAGGTGGGCGACAAGCGGGTGATCTGCGCGCTGTCGGGCGGCGTGGACAGTTCGGTGGCGGCCATCCTGATCCACGAGGCCATCGGCGACCAGCTGACCTGCGTCTTCGCCGACCACGGGCTGATGCGGCTGAACGAGGCCGAGGAAGTCGTGACGATGTTCCGCGAGGCCTATAACCTGCCGCTGATCCACGCCAATGAAAGCGACCTGTTCCTGGGCGCGCTGGAGGGCGTGTCGGACCCCGAGGTCAAGCGCAAGACCATCGGGCGGCTGTTCATCGAGGTGTTCGAGAAACATGCCAGGGCCATCGGCGGCGCCGATTTCCTGGCACAGGGCACGCTTTACCCCGATGTGATCGAAAGCGTCTCGTTCTCGGGCGGGCCGTCGGTCACCATCAAGAGCCACCACAATGTCGGCGGCCTGCCCGAAAAGATGGGCATGAAGCTGGTGGAACCGCTGCGTGAGCTCTTCAAGGACGAGGTCCGCGCGCTTGGCCGCGAATTGGGCCTGCCGGAAAGGTTCATCCGCCGCCACCCATTCCCCGGCCCCGGCCTGGCCATCCGCTGCCCCGGCGAGATCACCCGCGAAAAGCTCGACATCCTGCGCAAGGCCGACGCCGTCTATATCGACCAGATCCGCAAGCACGGGCTGTACGACGAGATCTGGCAAGCCTTCGCCGCCATCCTGCCGATGCGCACCGTGGGCGTGATGGGTGACGGGCGCACCTATGACTATGCGCTGGCCCTGCGCGCCGTGACCTCGGTCGATGGCATGACGGCGGATTACTACCCATTCACCCACGATTTCCTGGGCGAGACCGCGACGCGGATCATCAACGAGGTGAAGGGCGTGAACCGGGTGTTCTACGACTGCACGTCGAAGCCGCCGGGCACGATCGAGCTGGAGTAACGGATGCAGGAAGACGCCTATTCGGCATGGATGGCCGCGCGCGGCTACGAAACGCCGACCCAGTCGACCAGCCTGTCATCCATCCGCCGGATCGAGGCCGCCTATGGGCGTCTGGAAGATGCCTACACCGCCGACGGCTTTGAAGGCATCCTGGCCGAATTGGCCTATTCCAAATCGGACGAGCGCGGCAACCAACCGAANCCCTCAAGAATCCCGATCACGGGAACCTTTTCNAACTCTTTATCCTCGCTGCGGACCCATCTGAACTACTACCGGCGGTTCCTTGAATCCCAGGACACCGCTCCGGCACTGGCGGTGGCNGCTACCGAAATGATTGCGGTCGTTGAAGAAACCGAACGGCTCTTCTCGATGGAACGCGATCTTCAGACGGCCCTGCGCAGTTCCATTTCGCAGCTGGAACCGGGGCTGACGGTGATCGACGGCGGGGCGGAACGCGCGGTTCCTTCCGGCCGGATCGACATTCTGGCCCGNGATTCCGCGGGTGCCACCGTGGTGATCGAGTTGAAGGCGGTCAAGGCGCCGCGCGATGCCGTGGCGCAGGTCCTGGCCTATATGGGCGACCTTCATGACGAGGCGAATGGCCGTATCCGCGGCCTGCTCATCGCTCCCGATTTCGAGCCAAAGGCGGTTGCCGCGGCGCGCGTGGTTCCCGGGCTGAAACTGATCCGCTACAGCTTCACCTTCAGCTTCCGGGACAATGCCTGATCCTGCGACCGTGGCGTGTCGTCCGACAGACGAAAGGATTCCTATGACTGCGAACAAGCGCATCGTTCTGGCCAGTGACCATGCCGCCATCGGGCTGCGTCAGGCCATTGCCGCCCATGTCGCNGGCCAGGGCTGGGAGGTCGAGGATATCGGCCCCACGACGCCCGAAAGCGTGCCCTATCCCGAACAGGGCGCGGCGGCGGCAAGGCGTGTGGCCTCGGGTGCGGTGCGGTTCGGCATCATCCTTTGCGGCACCGGGCAGGGCATCATGATGGCGGCGAACAAGGTGCGCGGCATCCGTTGCGGCGTCTGTTCCGAAGCCTTCTCGGCCCGCATGATTCGCCAGCACAACGATGCCAACATGCTGTCCATCGGCGCCCGCGTGGTGGGCGAGGCCTTGGCGCTGGACATCGTGGATGCCTTCCTGACCGCCGAGTTCGAAGGTGGCCGCCATGCCACGCGGGTGGACATGATCACGGCGATGGAAGGATGATCCGCCTGCGCGGCCACCTGCGCTGCCTGACGCCGGACGAGGCCGCGGCGGTGCGGGCGCACCGGGCCGAGCATATCCGGCTGACACGGACCGAACCCGCCTGCCTGTCCTTCGAGATCGCCGATACCGATGACCCCTCACCTTCGAGGTGATGGAGAGCTTCCGCGACCGCGCCGGGTTCGAGGCGCATCAGGCGCGCACGCGGGACAGCGCGTGGTTTGCCGCCACGCGCCACATCCTGCGGGACTTCCGGGTGGAAGAGATCGGGGACTGACCCGGCTCAGGCCGGAAACCGCCCGTGACCCGCCGTCTGGGCCAGCGGCCGACGCGGGCTTGGCACTTCGCGGGCGCGAAGGGCTTCGGGCAACTGCGTGGCATCGCCCTCTTTGCCAAGGGCGACCACGGCATGCAGAGCATGGCCTTCGGGCAGCGACAGCGCCTCGGCCATCTTCGCGTGATCGAAGCCGCCCATCGCATGGGTCGCCCAGCCCTTCATCCGCGCCCCAAGCGCCAGGAAGCCCCAGGCGGTACCGGCATCGAAGGCGTGGAAGCTGTTCGCAACCTCGGCACCCTCGGGCGTGCTGCGCGTCAGTTTCGAGCCAACCACGACCAGCGCCGCCGCCTGGCCCGCCCAGACGCGGTTGCCCGGCAGAAGCGCGGCCTCGATGGCGGTGAAGGCCGCGTCGCCGCGCAGGCCCCAGGCAAAGCGCCAGGGCTGCACGTTGATCGCCGAAGGCGCCCAACGCGCGGCTTCCAGGATCTCCATCAGGTCGGCCTTCGAAACCGTGTCCGCGGCGAAGGCACGCGGCGACCAGCGTTCGATGAACAGCGGGTTGATCGGGTGGTCGGCGATGCGTGGCGGGGTAACGGCGATGTTCATGGCGGTTCCGGTTCTGTAACTTTGCAGGAAACTTATGCCGCGCTGCGGCGCCAACAAGAGGTGGCGGCGCACAGCCGTCATGCCCCGGATGCACAGCTGAGGGCTCTGGAACCGGCGCGCCGCAGCGTTACGCAGGGCCATGGACCCGCGCGCGCCGAACTTCCTGATCCGCCACCGCGACTTCGGCCTGTTCTGGCTGGGGATGCTGTTTGTCAACGTCGCCGTGCAGATCGAGGCGGTGACCATCGGCTGGCAGGTCTATGCCGTGGGGCGTGAAACGCGGTCGATCGAGGAGAGTGCTTTTCTGGTCGGCATGGTGGGGCTGGCGCAGTTCCTGCCATTGTTCCTGCTGACCTTGTGGGCCGGGTCGCTGGCGGACCGGCATTCGCGGCGGGCCATCGTGCTGGGATCGCTGGCGGTGGAGACGGTCTGCGTGCTGGGGCTGGTCGCGGTGGCGCTGGANGCCGCGCCAGAGCCCGCCCATATCTTTGCCATCGCTGCCGTCTTTGGCGCCGCGCGGGCCTTCCTGTCGCTTACGGCCTCGGCGCTGATGCCGATGCTGGTGCCCAAGGCCGACATGCCGCAGGCGATCTCGTTGAAGTCGCTGAGCTGGCANGGGGCGGTGATCGTGGGGCCGTGGATCGGCGGGCTTCTGGTCGCGGTGTCCACGGCGGTCAGCTATGGCGCGGTGGCGGTGCTTTATGTGGCNGGGGGGACGATCATCCTGCTGATGCGGGCCAATACCACGCCGGAACGCCAGCCGGGCAGCCAGATCGCCCAGATCCGCGAGGGGCTGGCCTATGTCTGGGGCAACAAGGTGATCCTGGGGGCGATCTCGCTGGACCTGTTCGCGGTGCTTCTGGGCGGGGCGACGGCGCTGTTNGCTTACTTTGCCTCGGACATCCTGAAGGTCGGCCCCGAGGGCTTTGGCATCCTGCGCTCGGGTNNTACCATCGGCGCCATGCTGATGGCGGTGGCGCTGGCGCGCTGGCCGCTGAAGCGGCGGGCCGGGGCGCGGATGTTCTGGGCGGTGGCGGGGTTCGGGCTGGCCACCATCGTCTTCGGGCTGTCGCGGTCGATGTGGCTGTCGGTCGCCGCGCTGGCGGTGCTGGGGGCGGCGGACATGATCTCGGTCTATGTCCGGCAGACCCTGGTGCAGGTGGTGACCCCGGACCACATGCGGGGGCGGGTGTCTTCGGTGTCGGGGCTGTTCATCTCGGGCTCGAACGAGCTNGGGGAGTTCGANTCGGGCGTGGTTTCCCGGTTCCTGGGGCCGGTGGGGGCGGCGGTGTTCGGGGGCATCGGCACCCTGGGCGTGACCGGGCTGTGGGCCTGGATGTTCCCGGCGCTGCGGCGGGCCGACCGGCTGGATGCCGGGCCCGAGATCGGCGAGGACAAGGGGCCGCATCTGGCCTCGACCCCGGCCTCGCCGACCTGAGGCGTCCGAGCTCGGACGCTTTCCGGCCCCTTTGGAATCAATGGGTTGTAAGCGCGAATTAACTTGGACTTAAGGATTGTCCGAGGGCGGGTTCAGGCAGAGGGAGGCTGACCGCCGGACGGGGTGGCGGATGGACGGGATACCCCCTCACCCCCTCTCCCCGAGGGGAGGGAGGCGCTTGGCGAGGCTGTCGGGGCGTGGGGTGCCGAGGCCCGGTAAGCGCCGGGGCGAGGGGTGTCGCCGGGGAGGCCGCCGGGCAGTTCCCCTTGACCTTCCCGCCCTGCCGGTCAAAACCGAAAACACCATGGCAACCGGCACCCTGACCATTGATCTTGACGCCATCGCGGCCAACTGGCGCGCGCTGGACCGGCTTTCGGCCTCGGGCGTGCAGACCGCCGCCGTGGTGAAGGCCGATGCCTATGGGCTGGGCACGGCGCGCGTGGTGCGCGCGCTGGCGCAGGCGGGGGCGCGGCGGTTCTTCGTGGCCGCCGCCGAGGAAGGCGCGGCGGTGCGGCAGGCCCTGGGGCCGGGGCCGCAGATTTCGGTTCTGTCGGGCCATATGGTAAGCGATACCGAGATGATCCACGATCTTGACCTGACGCCCATGCTGAACTCGCTGGAGCAGATCACCCGGCATCTGGAGGCCCTGCCCGGCCATGCCTTCGGCATCCAGCTGGACACCGGCATGAACCGGCTGGGGTTGGAGCCGTTGGAATGGGAGGCGGTCGCGCCCTATATTCTGGAGGCCGACCCCGAGCTGCTGATGAGCCATCTGGCCTGCGCCGACGAGCCGGATCATCCGATGAACGAGGCGCAGCTGGCGGCCTTCGAGGACATGACCGGCGGCACCGGCCTGCCGCGCAGCTTTGCCGCGACCGGCGGCATCCTTCTGGGGCCGCGCTATCATTTCGACCTGACGCGGCCGGGCATCGGGCTTTATGGCGGGCGCCCGTTCGAGACCGGCAATCCGGTGGTGTCGCTGTCCCTGCCGGTGATCCAGACGCGCGAGGTCGCCCCCGGCGAGACCGTGGGTTATGCCTGCGCCTGGGAGGCGGAGGCACCTTCGGTCATTGCCACGCTGGCGGCGGGCTATGCCGACGGGCTGCCACGCACGCTGTCGAATGCGGCGATGCTGTGGGATGGTGCCACGCCCTGNCCCCTGGTCGGGCGTGTGTCGATGGACATGATCACGGTGGATATCAGCCACCTGCCGGAACTGCCGCGCGCGCTGGACATGCTGGGGCCGCACCAATCGGTGGACGACCTGGCCGATGCNGGTGGCACCATCGGCTATGAGCTGCTGACGGTGCTGGGCCGCCGTTATACCCGCCGCTATCTGGAGCACGGCGCGTGAATCCGGTGAAACTGCTGGCGGCGCTTGGTAAGCTGGTGCTGGGCGGGCTGGCGGCGGTGGGCCGCGTGGCGCTGTTTGCGGTGCAGGTGGTGAGCCATCTGCTGCGCCCGCCGTTCTATCCGCGCGAGTTTGGCCATGCGCTGATGCAGATCGGCTGGTTTTCCCTGCCGGTGGTGGGCTTGACCGCGCTGTTCACCGGCGGCGCGCTGGCCTTGCAGATCTATGCCGGTGGGTCACGGTTCAATGCCGAGGCAGTGGTGCCGTCCATCGTGGCCATCGGCATGGCGCGCGAGTTGGGGCCGGTGCTGGGCGGGCTGATGGTGGCGGCGCGGGTCGCCAGTTCCATTGCCGCCGAGATCGGCACGATGAAGGTGACGGAACAGATCGACGCGCTGGTGACGCTGTCCACAGACCCGCTGAAATACCTGGCGGTGCCACGGGTGCTGGCGGCGGTGCTGATGGTGCCGGTGCTGGTGGCGGTGGGCGACAGCATCGGCATTGTANNCGGCTGGATTGTCGGGGTGAACCGGCTGGGGTTCAACTCGGCGGCTTACCTGAAGAACACCGCGGATTTCCTGGAATTCTGGGACGTGGGCTCGGGCCTGGTGAAGGGCGCGGCCTTCGGCTTCATCGTGGCGCTGATGGGCTGTTACTACGGCATGAATTCGGGGCGCGGCGCGCANGGGGTGGGGCGCGCGACGAAATCGGCGGTGGTGGCGGCTTCGGTGCTGATCCTTGCGGCGAACTACCTGCTGACCGAGGTGTTCTTTCGTCATGATCGCGGGTCTGGACCAACCGGGCGGGGCAAGCACGCGTTTTCTGCGAAAACGCGGGGCACGGATTTTCTGCGAAAATCCGGATCCTTCGCAGAAGGATCGCCTGTTTCGGGTTTTCGCAGAAAACCCGGTTTCGAGCTTGAGGGCGTGCAGAAGGCCTTCGGGGCCAACCGGGTGCTGCGNGGGGTGGACCTGAAGGTCGGCTCGGGGCAGAGCATGGTGATCATCGGNGGCTCGGGCACCGGCAAGTCGGTGCTGCTGAAATGCATCCTGGGGCTGGTGCATCCCGATGCCACGATCCGGCTGGATGGCGAGGATGTGACGCGGGGTGACCGCGACGCCTTTCTGGCGCGGTTCGGCATGCTGTTCCAGGGCGGCGCGCTGTTCGATTCGCTGCGGGTCTGGGAGAATGTGGCGTTTCGCCTGCTGCGCGGGGCGGGCAAGCGGCCCAAGGCCGAGGCGCGCGAGATCGCCATCGAGAAGCTGCGGCGGGTGGGCATGGGGCCTCAGGTCGCCGACCTGTATCCCGCCGAGCTGTCGGGCGGGATGCAGAAGCGGGTGGGGCTGGCGCGGGCGATTGCCGCCGGGCCGGAGATCATCTTCTTTGACGAGCCGACCACCGGGCTGGACCCGATCATGGCNGGGGTGATCAACGACCTGATCCGCGAGATCGTGGTGGAGATNGGGGTGACGGCGATGACCATCACCCATGACATGTCTTCGGTGCGGGCGATTGCCGACCAGGTGGCGATGCTGCATGACGGGCTGATCCGCTGGACGGGGCCGGTTTCGGAAATGGATGCGACGGCGGACCCTTATGTGCAGCAGTTCATCCATGGCCGGGCCGAGGGGCCGATTGCGGCGCTGCGCTGAGGCGCAGTTGCGGCAACAATCCTGGCTCTGATGCCAGATTGTTGAGCGGACGACGACGGTTAACCGAAAGGCTTGCTGGAATCTGTGAAAAGGCCAAACCTGTCAACGGGTTGGCTTGGGGGTTTTCACGCATGGATTTGCGCGGGTTTCTGCATTCGTCGGTGTCTTTGGTCCGGTCGCTGGCGCAGGGGGCGATCATCGGCATTGCGGTTGGGCTGGTGGGCGCCACGGCGGCGGCCTTTGCAGGCTGGTTGCCCTGGCCCTATGTGCCGCTGTCCTGGGGCGGTGTGCCGGTTCCTCAAGCNGGCATGGGCTTGCAGATCGGGCTGACGGTGCTGTTCGTGGTGCTGGGGGCGTTCCTNGTTACCAATGCGCGGATGGCGCGGCTGGAGCGGTCGCACCGGAGTTTCGCCCTGGGCATGGACGATGTGGTGCGCGCCTACCGGCAGGCGCATGCCGCCGACCGGGCCGGGGTGTTTGCATTGTCGGGCGAGTTTGACGCGATGCGCGAGCGGCTGGTGCAGCTGCGCAAGCANCCGGACCTGGCGCATCTGGAGCCCGAGCTGTTGCAGCTGGCGGCACAGATGAGTTTCCAGTCGCGTGATCTGGCGCGGGTCTATTCGGACGAGAAGGTGGAGCGGGCGCGGGGCTTCCTGAAGCAGCGGCAGGAAGAGGTGCAGGCGATGCAGGAGCGGCTGGCGGTGGCGCGCAAGACCTGCGATGAGCTGCGGCGCTGGCTGACCGATGTGGAGGCCGAGGAGCGGCAGGTGCAGACGCAGATGCGGCGGCTGGANGGGGATTTGCGCGAGCTGCTTAANGCGCTTGGCTATGACTTCGAGGAAGCGGCGGCCAATGTGGTGAGCCTGGCGAAACCGCAGAAATAGGGTTGTGGTAAGCGGTGGGGCTTGTAGGACTGCGCCATGCGCTGGCTGAACCTGTCCCTGCTTGTCCTGTTCCCGGTGGCCTGGTTCGCGCCGCTGATCCGGGCGGGGCTGGATTTGCCGCTGTTCGGGATGTCGGAGATCTCGGTGATCTCGGGGCTGCAGTCGCTGTGGGGATCGTCGCCGGTGCTGGCGCTGGTGGTGACGGTGATGGCGATCTTCGCGCCCTGGGCCAAGACNCGGGGGCTGGCGCTGGTGCAGTTCGGGCTGTTGTCGCCGAAGGTGCTGCTTGCGCTGCATCTGCTGGGGAAGCTCGCCATGGGCGATGTCTTCCTCTTGGCGCTGTATATCGTGGTGGTGAAGGGCGTGGGGATGACGGTGATCGAGACGGCCTGGGGGCTGTATCTGTTCACCGGGCTGATCCTGCTGTCGCTGGCGCTGTCGGAATGGACAAGACGGGCGGCGGGGTGAGCCGGGGGTCAGGGGGCGTGCCCCCTGCGTGAAGATCAGGGCTGGACGGTGACCTTCACCATCACGTCGGGGTCGGAAACCGAACCGCTGCCGCCTTCGCCCTTCTTGATCGCGTCCACCACCTCCATGCCCGAGATCACGCGGCCGAAGGCGGTGTATTGGCCGTCCAGATGCGGGGCCGGGGCGAACATGATGAAGAACTGGCTGTTGGCCGAGTTCGGGTCCTGGCTGCGCGCCATGCCGACCACGCCGCGGTCGAAGGGGACCGAGGAGAACTCGGCCGCAATGTCGGGCAGGCCCGAGCCGCCCATNNCGGCGGCGGAAAGGTCGCCGCCCGCCTTGCCGAACTGCACGTCGCCGGTCTGGGCCATGAAGCCGTCGATGACGCGGTGGAAGACGACGCCGTCATAAGCACCCTGTTCGGCCAGCGCGGTGACCTGCGCCACATGCTTGGGCGCGACATCGGGCATCAGGTCGATGACGATGGTGCCCTTGGCCTGGCCATCGACCTGGATCACCAGGTTCGGGCCGGGGCCGTCTTCGGCGGCATCGGCCGCACCGCTGCCCTGGCTGATGGCATAACCGCCCAGGACGGCAAGGCCGAGGGCAAGGAGGCAGGCGGGAAGGATGCGGTCAAAGGACATCGGCGGCCACCCGGACGGTGATCATGCGGTCGGGATTCGCCGGGGTTCGCCGCGGGTGATCTTGTCGGCGAATTCCATCCCCGAGATGACGCGGCCATAGACCGTGTACTGGCGGTTCAGGAAATGGTTGTCCTTGAAATTGATGAAGAACTGGCTGTTGGCCGAATTCGGGTTCTGCGACCGGGCGGCGCCGAGCGTGCCGCGGTCGTGCGGGATGCCCGAAAACTCGGTAAGCAGGTCCGGCAGGTCCGACCCGCCCGTCTGGCGCGGCGGGCATTGTAGGAAGGCGAGGCCATGTTGGCATGTTCCACATCGCCGGTCTGGGCCATGAAGCCGTCGATCACGCGGTGGAAAGCCACGTCGTCGTAAGCCTTGGCGCGGGCCAGCGCCTTCATGCGCTCGGCATGTTTGGGGGCGATGGCGGGCAGAAGCTCGATCACCACCTCGCCGTCTTTCAGCGTCATGATGATGGTGTTCTCGGGATCCTTGATGTCGGCCACGAGCGTCTCCTTCGGATTCGGGTCGGGCGCAAGGTAAGGGTGCGGGGCGCCGGGGGAAAGGGGCCGCTGACAGGATAGGCAGAAGATGACGCCGCAGGGGCCGGAAGGGCCTGGCCGTTCTGCGCGGTCCTTCCCTTCTTCTTCCGCGCCGACAAGGCGGACGTCCTGTGGACGTCCGACCGGCGCGTTGGCGAAGCCAGCTTTTCGCCAAGGGGTGGCAATCATCCCCGGACGTCTGAAGCACGGGCGCGCCTGCCTGGGCTGGCGCGTCTTCGCGCCTGCCCACGGGCAGGCAGTGCGCCGGGCGGTGTGCCTGGCCTCGGGCATGGCCAGCGTTGCTGCCAAATCTCTTTGCGGCTGTCGCTGTTAGCGCAAGAAGTCGCGGCGCCGGTGCCACGCGGGCGTTGACGTGACGTCCGCGATGGGGTGGAAGGACGGGGCGAAACCGACGGAGGTCACGATGGGCTGGAAGACGCTGGACGATGTGGCGATGGCGGGCAAGACCGTGCTGACCCGCGTGGACATCAACGTGCCGATGGAAGGCGACCGCGTGACGGATACCACGCGGATCGACAAGATCGTGCCCACGGTCGAGGACATCATCGCGCGCGGCGGCAAGCCGGTGTTGCTGGCCCACTTCGACCGGCCCAAGGGCAAGGTCGTGCCCGAGATGAGCCTGAGCCGGGTNGAAGTGGCGCTGGAAGCAGCGCTTGGTCGCAAGGTGGTGTTCGGCGCCGATTGCGTGGGCGAAGCGGCGCAGGCTGCGATTGCCGCAGCCGGCCCCGGCGATGTGGTTCTGCTGGAAAACACCCGCTTTCACGGCGGCGAAGAAAAGAACGATCCGGCTCTGGCGGCCGAAATGGCGGCGCTTGGCGACATCTTCGTGAACGACGCCTTTTCGGCGGCACACCGTGCCCATGCCTCGACCGAGGGGCTGGCGCGCAAGCTGCCCTCGGCCGCCGGTCGGCTGATGGAAGCGGAACTGAAGGCGCTGGAAGCGGCCCTTGGCTCCCCTGCCCGCCCGGTGGCGGCGGTTGTCGGCGGCGCCAAGGTCTCGACCAAGCTGGAGCTTCTGGCGAACCTGGTCGGCAAGGTCGATCACCTGATCATCGGCGGCGGCATGGCCAACACCTTTCTGGTGGCCAAGAACATCGAGGTCGGCAAGAGCCTGGCCGAGCGCGACATGGCCGAGACCGCCCAGGACATTCTGGAAAAGGCCGCACGCAAGGGCTGCCAGATCCACCTGCCGGTGGATGTGGTGGTGGCGCGCGAGTTCAAGGCCCATGCCGCNGACGAGGTGGTGGCGGCCGAGGCCTGCCCGGCCGATGCGATGATTCTGGATGCCGGGCCGAAGACCGTGCTGCTGCTGGAAGCCGTGTTCGCGCAGTGCCGAGCGCTGATCTGGAACGGCCCGTTGGGGGCCTTTGAACTGCCGCCCTTCGACGCGGCGACCATGGCGGCGGCGAAGGCCGTGGCGAAGCTGACGCGCGAGGGCAGCCTGATTTCGGTGGCTGGCGGCGGCGACACGGTGGCGGCGCTGAACCAGGCCGGGGTGGCCGAGGATTTCACCTTCATCTCGACCGCGGGCGGCGCCTTCCTGGAATGGATGGAAGGCAAGGAACTGCCGGGCGTTGCGGCCCTGATGGGCTGAGGTGGCACAGGCCCGGCCCCCGGCGGGCCGGGCCATGACAGGGATGCGACGGTTGCGCCCGTTGCCCGGCGATGGGGCTGGCGCTATGCGGTCGGCAAGCAAAGGAGACGGACATGACCAATGCGAAGATGACCGAACAGGTGCGCAGCGGGCGGGGCTTCATCGCCGCGCTGGACCAGTCNGGNGGGTCTACCCCCAAGGCGCTGAAGCTGTACGGCGTGCCGGAGACCGCCTATTCCGGCGAAGAGGCGATGTACGACCTGATCCACGCGATGCGCACGCGGATCATCAAGTCGCCCGCCTTTACCGGCGACAAGGTGGTGGGCGCGATCCTGTTCGAACAGACCATGGACCGGGCCATCGACGGCATCCCGACCGCGACCTACCTGTGGGAACAGCGTGGCGTGGTGCCCTTCCTGAAGATCGACAAGGGTCTTGAGGCGGAAGCCGATGGCGTGCAGCTGATGAAGCCGATCCCCGGCCTGGATGCGCTGCTGGAGCGCGCGGTGAAGGCGGGCATCTTCGGCACCAAGGAACGCTCGGTGGTGAATGCCGCCAATGCCAAGGGCATTGCCGCCGTGGTGGCGCAGCAGTTCGAACTGGGCAAGCAGGTCGCGGCGCATGGGCTGATGCCGATCCTGGAGCCGGAAGTGACGATCTCGATCGCCGACAAGGCCGAGGCCGAGGCGATCCTGCAGGCGGAAATCCTGAAGGCTCTGGAAGGCGTGGACGGCCAGGTCATGCTGAAGCTGAGCCTGCCGACCGTGCCGGATTTCTATCTGCCGCTGGTGAACCATCCGAAGGTGCTGAAGGTGGTGGCGCTGTCGGGCGGGCATTCGCGCGACGAGGCCAACAAGATCCTGGCGCAGAACCACGGCATCATCGCCAGCTTCAGCCGTGCGCTGAGCGAAGGCCTGTCGGCGCAGCAGAGCGATGCCGAGTTCGATACGGTGCTGAAAGGTGCCATCGACTCGATCCACGCGGCCTCGGTCGCCTGAGGTCAAGGCCGGGGCCTCTGGCCCCGGCCTTCATCACCCGTCTGAGGAGACGGGAAAAATCCCGCCTCTGCCTGCATTTCTGGGATTCCCTTGAGACTCCGCCTGTGGCAGTCTTGCCAAAACCCCGGAGAACATGGGGAAACGGGCAGAGCATGAACGCACTTCAGTCACGTCCCGCGCTTGGCGGCATGGCCTTCTTCCTGATCTGCTTCACACTTGGCAGCTATTTCGGCTTTGCCGCGGTGCAGGGCGACTATGGCGTGTTCCGGCAGGTGCAGATCAAGGCCGAAGCGGCTGATCTGGCTGTGGAACGCGACCGGCTGAAGGCGGAATTGGCCGAGCTGGAAAACCGGACCTGGCGGATGTCGGACCAGTATCTGGACATTGACCTGCTGGACGAGCAGGTGCGCGACGTGCTGGGCTATGTGCGCGCCGACGAGATCGTCATCCGCTGAGGGCGGGGTCAGTCGAGGCTGCGGTAGGTGTCGTTCAGCGTGGTGAAGGTCTGGTCGTAGCGGCCCTCGACTTCGGCCCGGCGCAGGAAGCCCACACGCTGCACCAGGAGTTCGGCCGGGATCGGGTCGGCGTTCAGCATCGCCATCACCTCGTCAATGAACTCGGCCAGGGGCATGGCATGGGTGCTGGTCGCCTGGCCCGGCATCAGGTCGGTCTGGACGGCGGGCGGGGCGAGTTCGTGGACGCTGACGGCGGTGTCCTTCAGCTGGTAGCGCAGGGATTGGGTCCAGGAATGGATGGCCGCCTTGGTGGCGGAATAGGTGGNGGTCGCGGCCAGCGGCAGGAAGGCGAGGCCCGAGGAGACGGTGACCACGGCGGCCCTGGGCTGGGCCAGAAGCAGCGGCATCAGCGCGTGGGTCAGGCGGATCGGGCCAAGCAGGTTGGTGGCGACGGTGGCTTCCGAGATCGCCAGGTCGGTCGGGCGGGTGCCGAGGCGTTCCGGGACCATGATGCCGGCGTTGAGGATCGCCATGGAGAGGTCGGGGTGATCCTGCGCCAGGGTGGCGGCGAGGTCGGCAATGGCCTGCGGGTCGGCGCTGTCGCTGGTGATGCCGGTGGCGCCGGGCAGGTCGGCCACGGCGGCATCCAGCATCGCCTGGCGGCGGCCGGTAAGGATAAGGCGGTTGCCCTGCGCGGCAAGGCGGCGGGCTAGGGCGAGGCCGATGCCGGAGGTGGCGCCGGTGATGAGGATCTTGCGGTCGGTGAGCATGGGGAAACTCCTGTGCTGGACGGAGCGCAAGATAGGCAGTAGCTTTCGAATGGAAAGAAGGCACCCAAAGTTCCATACTTACCGGATGGAGAGTGTAATTGGATCAGACTGTTAGGGAAACTCCCCGAGAATGCCGCCACGATTCCCCTGCTGAAGGATGTCGATCCGGCGGTGAATGCGCTGGTGATGGAGCTGATCGGGCGCATCGCCGACAAATGGACCATGGCGATTCTGGAGGTGCTGTCCGAAAGCACCCTGCGCTTCACCCGGCTGGCCGAGCAGGTGCCGGGCATCAGCCAGAAGATGCTGACCCAGACCCTGCGCCAGATGGAGCGGGACGGGCTGGTGATCCGCACCGTGCATCCGGTGGTGCCGCCGCATGTGGAATACCGGCTGACCGAGCTGGGGCTGGGACTTGGCGGTGCCTTCTGCGGCGTCTGGTGCTGGGCCGAAGAGAACCTGGCCCGGATCGAGGCGGCGCGGGCAGCCTTTGACGCACGCTGACCGTCGCAGTTCCTGCATGGCACCATTCCGGCGGTGCATGGCCGGTGGAAAGATTTGTGCTGGCCTTTTTTGCCGATATTGTAGGGATGGTTCAACGTTGAACTATCCCAGCAAGCAAGGAGGTGCTGCTCATGGCCGTGAAGAAGCCGGTCGATAGGCCGAATGCATCGAAGGAAGAGCTTCTCAAGTATTACCGCGAGATGCTGCTGATCCGCCGGTTCGAGGAAAAGGCCGGACAGCTGTACGGCATGGGGCTGATCGGCGGGTTCTGCCACCTGTACATCGGGCAGGAGGCCGTGGTGGTAGGGCTGGAAGCGGCCTCGAAGCCCGGCGACAAGCGCGTGACCAGCTACCGCGACCACGGCCACATGCTGGCTTGCGGCATGGACGCCAAGGGCGTGATGGCGGAACTGACCGGGCGCATCGGCGGCTATTCCAAGGGAAGGGCGGCTCGATGCACATGTTCTCGAAAGAGAAGCATTTCTATGGCGGCCACGGCATCGTGGGCGCGCAGGTGCCGCTTGGTGCGGGGCTGGCCTTTGCCGACAAATACCTGGGCAACGACAACGTGACCTTCACCTATTTCGGCGACGGCGCGGCGAACCAGGGCCAGGTCTACGAGACCTACAACATGGCCGAGCTGTGGGGCCTGCCGGTGATCTTTGTCATCGAGAACAACCAGTACGCCATGGGCACATCGGTGAAGCGGTCCACCAAGTCCACCACGCTGTTCGGCCGCGGCATCGCCTACGGCATTCCGGGTGAGCAGGTGGATGGCATGGACGTTCTGGCGGTGAAGGCTGCGGGCGAGAAGGCGGTGGCGCACTGCCGCGTAAACAACGGCCCCTACATCCTGGAGATGATGACCTATCGCTATCGCGGTCACTCCATGTCGGACCCGGCCAAGTACCGCACCCGCGAGGAAGTGGAAAAGATGCGGTCGGAAAAGGACGCAATCGACCATGTGCGCGACCTGCTCTTGCAGGGCGGCAGCCAGCGACGACGAGCTGAAGGCCATCGACAAGGACATCAAGGCGCTGGTGAACGAGGCGGCCGAGTTCTCGAAGGAAAGCCCCGAGCCGCCTTTGGACGAGCTCTGGACGGATATCTACGCCTGAAGCGGGGGAGTGAAGACATGGCAACGCAGGTACTGATNCCGGCGCTTTCTCCGACGATGGAGGAAGGCACGCTGGCCAAATGGCTGGTCAAGGAAGGTGATGTGGTCAAGTCCGGCCAGATCCTGGCCGAGATCGAGACCGACAAGGCCACGATGGAATTCGAGGCGGTGGACGAGGGCACGGTCGGGAAAATCCTGGTGGCCGAGGGCACNCAGGGCGTGAAGGTGAACACGCCGATTGCCGTGCTGGTGGAAGAGGGCGAGTCGGCGGACGCGGCCCCTGCCCCGGTGGCGGCGGCCGCGCCCGTGGCTGCGGCACCGGTGGCGGCGGCACCCGTGGCGGCCGCCCCTGCCCCGGTCGTGGCGGCAAAGGGCTGGCCGCATGCGGACATTCCCGAAGGCGCCGCCACCAAGACCATGACGGTGCGCGAGGCGCTGCGCGAGGCCATGGCCGAGGAAATGCGCGCCGATCCGACCGTCTTCCTGATGGGCGAGGAAGTGGGCGAATACCAGGGCGCCTACAAGATCAGCCAGGGCCTGCTGGACGAGTTCGGCGCCAAGCGCGTGGTCGATACGCCGATCACCGAGATGGGCNNTTTCTTAAGCATCGCCACCGGCGCCAGCTGGGGCGGGCTGAAGCCGATCGTCGAGTTCATGACCTTCAACTTCGCCATGCAGGCCATCGACCACATCCTGAATTCGGCCGCCAAGACGCTGTACATGTCGGGTGGCCAGATGGGCAGCCCCATGGTGTTCCGCGGGCCGAACGGCGCGGCGGCGCGGGTGGGCGCGCAGCATTCCCAGGATTACGCCGCCTGGTATGCCGCGATCCCCGGCCTGAAGGTCTGCATGCCCTATTCGGCGGCCGACGCGAAGGGGCTGCTGAAGACGGCGATCCGCGATCCGAACCCGGTGGTTTTCCTTGAAAATGAAATCCTTTACGGGCGGTCCTTCGAGGTGCCCACGGACCCCGATTTCGCCGTGCCCTTCGGCAAGGCCAGCATCTGGCGGCAGGGGTCGGACGTGACCATCGTCAGCTTTGGCATCGGCATGAGCCATGCTCTGGCCGCGGCGGAGGAACTGGCGAAGGAGGGCATCTCGGCCGAGGTGATCAACCTGCGGACGCTGCGGCCCATTGATTATGACACGATCCTGGCTTCGGTGCAGAAGACCAACCGCTGCGTGACGGTGGAAGAGGGCTTCCCGGTGGGCTCCATCGGCGACCATCTGGCCAGCACGATCATGCAGCGCGCCTTCGACTGGCTGGACGCACCGGTGGTGACCTGCACCGGCAAGGACGTGCCGATGCCCTATGCGGCGAACCTGGAACGGCTGGCCCTGATCACCCCGGCCGAGGTGGTCGCGGCGGTCAAGTCCGTCTGCTATCGGTGAGGTGAGGATATGGCGACGCAAATCCTGATGCCNGCGCTTTCCCCGACGATGGAGGAAGGCACCTTGGCCAAATGGCTGGTCAAGGAAGGCGACACGGTCAAGTCCGGGCAGATCCTGGCCGAGATCGAGACCGACAAGGCCACCATGGAATTCGAGGCGGTGGACGAGGGCATCGTCGGCCGCATCCTGGTGGCCGAGGGCACGGCGGGCGTGAAGGTGAACACGCCGATTGCCGTGCTGGTGGAAGAGGGCGAGTCGGCGGATGCGACCCCTGCCCCGGTGGCGGTTGCGGCTCCGGCTGCTGCGCCCGTTGCAGCGGCGGCGCCTGCGGTGGCGGCCCCGGTCGCGGCTGCGGCCAGTGGCGCCCGGGTCTTCGCCTCGCCCCTGGCGCGGCGGATTGCCAGNGAAAAGGGCCTGGACCTGAGCGCCCTGCGCGGCTCNGGCCCGCACGGGCGGATCGTGCGGGCGGATGTCGAGGGCGTGACGGCCGCTCCCGTCGCTGCGGTGGCCGCGTTACTCCGGTGGCGGCCCCTGCACCGGCGCCCGTTGCCGCAGCGGCTCCGGCCAGTCCTTCGGCCNGAGACCATCAAGAAGCTCTATGCCGACCGGGCCTACGAGGAAGTCACGCTGGACGGCATGCGCCGCACCATCGCGGCGCGCCTGACCGAGGCCAAGCAGACCATCCCGCATTTCTACCTGCGCCGCGACGTGCAGCTGGATGCGCTGATGGCCTTCCGCGAAACGCTGAACGGCCAGTTGGCCGGGCGCGGCGTGAAGCTGTCTGTCAACGACTTCATCATCAAGGCCTGTGCCATGGCCCTGCAGGCGGTGCCGAACGCCAATGCCGTCTGGGTAAGCGACCGCATCCTGAAGCTGAAGCCTTCTGACGTGGCAGTGGCCGTTGCGGTCGAGGGCGGGCTCTTCACGCCGGTGCTGCGCGACGCCCAGTCCAAGTCGATCTCGGCGCTGTCGGCCGAGATGAAGGACCTGGCGGGCCGGGCCAAGACGAAGAAGCTGGCGCCGCATGAATACCAGGGCGGCAGCTTTGCCATCTCGAACCTCGGCATGTTCGGCATCGACAACTTCGATGCGGTGATCAACCCGCCGCACGGGGCCATCCTGGCCGTGGGCGCGGGGGTGAAGAAGCCGGTGGTGAAGGCCGATGGCTCGATTGGCGTGGCGACGGTCATGTCGATGACGCTGTCGGTGGATCACCGGGTGATCGACGGGGCGCTTGGGGCAGAGCTTCTGAAAGCCATCGTCGACAACCTGGAAAACCCGGTGGCGATGCTGGCCTAACGCGCCTTGAGCGTCCGGATCAGCCGCAGCGACCGCCTGACAGCGGTGGCTGCGGTGCTTAANNGGGCGATCAGCCACAGCGTGACGGCCAGCGTCTGAGGCGCTGGCCACAGCACGGCGGCAAGGCAGCNCCCGGTCAACAGCGCCATGCGCTGCTGCTTGGCCATCGGGCCGCTGTAATCCGGGGCGATGCCCTCGGCCCGGCCCAGTTCGCGCAGATAGGCGGTCAGCACCGCCAGCGCGGTCGCCGCCCAGCCAAGGGCCAGGTTCCCCGCCGCATATCCCGCCCCGACCAGGAAGGCGGCATCCGACAGCCGGTCGGGCAGCTCGTTCCAGAAGGCGCCGTCGGCCTCTTTCAGGCCGCCCTCGACCGCCACCATCCCGTCCAGCAGGTTGCAGACCAGCCGCGCCTGGATGCACAGCGCCGCCACCAGCACGGGCACCGCCCGCAGCGCGGGGTCAAGCTGCGNGCAGGCAAGGAGCGCCAGCAGGCCGATACAGGCAAACCCCACTGCCGCCTGCGAAATCCGGTTGGGCCTGACACCCCGTGCCGCCAGCCAGGCGGCGGCCTCCGNCGCCCATCGCTGATCGCGCGACTTCAGCGGGCGGCGGCCCTCGGTCACTTCAGCGACCAGTAATAGCGCAGGACATGCAGGAANGATCGGCGCCGCGAACAGCACGCTGTCCAGCCGGTCGATGAACCCACCATGGCCGGGGATGAGATGGCCCCAGTCCTTGACGCCCCGGTCGCGCTTGATCGCCGACAGCACCAGCCCGCCGGCGAACCCCGCCACGCAGATCATCGCCGAGACGACCAGCGCCTGCCAAGGCGTGAAGGGCGTGATCCACCACAGCATTGCCCCGGCCAGCGAGGCGGTGGCCGCCCTGCCGATCAACCCTTCCCAGGTCTTCGAGGGCGAGATCGCCGGGGCGATCAGGTGGCGCCCGAAAATCTTGCCCCACACGAACTGCATCACGTCCGACAGCTGCACCACGAAGATCAGGAAGGCGACCAAAAGGACGTTACGCCCTTCATAGCCGGGGATATCCAGATTCAGCAGGGCGGGAACATAAGAGGCGCAATAGATCGCCAGCATCATCGCCCATTGCGTTTCCGCCACCCGATCCAGGAAACTCCGCGNCCCGCCGCGCAGCGCCGACAACAGCGGCAGCATCAGGAAGACATAGACCGGAATGAAGATGGAATAGAGCCCGTACCAGTCATCCCAGACCAGCAGGTATTGCACGGGCAGGATCACATAGAAGGCGATCAGCAAGGACCAGTGATCCCCGCGCGCCGACCGGGTCAGGCTGAGGAACTCGCGCAGCGCGGCGAAGGAGCAGATGGCAAACAGCACGACCACGCCGGTGCGCCCGGCCGCCAGCGCCAGCCCGATCAGCAGCACCATCGCCCACCACGAGGCGATGCGTGCGTTGATTTCCTCGATCAGCGGGTTGGACCGATCCGGCGCCAGTCGCAGCCGCAGCGCCAGACCTACCAGCGTCGCCAGCACCAGCAGGGCGCCGACCCCGGTCAGAAGGCTGACAAGGTCGGGATGCANGTCCCATCATTCCACCTTCGGCGCCAGTGCGCGCAATGCCTCGGCCGCCCGCTCCAGAAATCGCTCCTTGGGCTCGTCGCTGTCCAGATGCATTGCCGCGCCAAAGGTCACGGTGCAAAGAAGCGGCAAGGGCACGATCTCGCCCTTGGGCATGATGCGGCTCAGGTTGGCGATCCAGACCGGGACCAGGTCCACATTGGGCCGCGCCTTCGCCACATGGTAAAGCCCTGTCTTGAACGGCAGGACCAGATCGCTGGTGGTGTTGCGCTTGCCTTCCGGGAACAGGATCAGCGAAAAGCCCTGGTCCAGCGCCGTCACCATCTGGTCAACCGGGTTTTCCGCCCGCATCTCGGGCCGCCGGTCGATCAGCACCGCGTTGAAGACATTGCGCCCGACAAAGGCGCGCAGCCGCGAGGTCAGCCAGTAATCAGCTGCCGCAACCGGGCGTGTGTTCGCGCGCAGGAAGGGCGGCAGCGCCGTCCACAGCACGACGAAATCGCCGCTCGAGGTGTGGTTGGCGAAATAGACGCGCTGGCGCGGCAGCGGCTCGCTGCCCTGCCAGACCGGCCGCAGCGCCGTGATCAGCCGCGCGAACAGCGTGATGACCTGCCCGGTGCTCTTGGCCAGAAACGCCGTCAGGGACCGGGCGACCCTTCCGGCGGGGGCCTCGGGGCCGCCAAGTCAGTCGCCGGACAGGATCTGGTTCATCGACAAGGCTGNCTGGTCGCAGCCCGCCTGGCCCACCACCCGCGCCGGAACGCTTACCACCGTGGTGCAGGGCGGCACATCCTGCAGCACGACCGAGCCCGCCGCGATGCGCGAGCAGGCGCCGACATGGATATTACCCAGAACCTTGGCCCCGGCCCCGATCAGCACGCCATCGCCGATCTTGGGATGCCGGTCGCCGTCTTCCTTGCCGGTGCCGCCCAGAGTAACCGAATGCAGCATCGAGACATTGTCGCCGACCACCGCTGTCTCGCCGATGACGATGGAATGGGCGTGGTCGATCATGATGCCCTGCCCGATGCGGGCGGCGGGGTGGATGTCGANCCCAAAGACCTCGGACACGCGCATCTGCACGAAATAGGCCATGTCCTTGCGGTGGCGCTGCCACAGCCAATGCCCGATGCGATAGGCCTGGATCGCCTGGTAGCCCTTGAAGAACAGCATGGGCTGCAGATAGCGGTGGCAGGCCGGGTCACGTTCCTGCACCGCCACCACATCGGCGCGCGCCGCCCCGATCGCTGGGTCTGCCGCCAGCGCCTCGTCGGCGATCTCGCGCAGGATCTGCTCGCTCATCTCGCCCGAGGCCAGCTTCAGCGAAAATCGGTAGGCCAGCGCGCGTTCCAGCGTGGGATGGTGCAACAGGCTGGAATGCACCAACCCGCCAAGCAGGGGCTCGGCGGTGATGGCGTCCAGCGCTTCGGCCCGGATGCGATCCCATACCGGATCGACCGACATTATCTTCGCCCTAACTTCCATGGCCTCGCCCTGCCTTCAAACCCCTCCCGGATAACACGAAACAGGCAGCGCGCACAGATATCACGCGCTTGCCTACCCGGGAACCGCGACCGAACGGAACGGCCCGGGCCCAAACCGGTTCGAGCCCTGAGCGACCAGGACTGAAAGCGGTCCCGACGGGCGATCAGCGTCAAGGTGATCCGCCGCGTAGGTCCATGCTTGCTGAGAGACAAGCGCTTCTCGCAGCATGGTGTCGCCCGCATAGACCCGCACCAGGTACCATTCACTGTCTTCACCCAACGGGACTTCGATGCCGTCCCAACTGTCACCATCGAGTCTGGTTCTGCGGATCCAACTCACCGCCATTCCTCCCGAGGGGTCAGGCGTGATGTTCAGGTGGGCGACCGGGTAAGGGCGGAGCCCGATCCCGGCAAAGGACTCGACCCGCGTTTCAGCCTCGAATCGGCATATCCAAGTGCAGCGACCCACGCGGTAGGTCCGAACCAGGCCGCNGCTGGTTGGGGGAAGTTCGATCTGTCGCAGCGCCCCATCCAGCAATATGACCAAACTGCTTAANNGAGGCCAGATCTCCGGGATTTCGCAGTCCGTCCCGAACTGGCCGCGCAGGCGAAGCGACAGTTCGAACTCATCGGCACCGACCATGACAGCCTCGGCAAACTGGAAGACTTCCCAATGCCCGGATGCCCCGCCGCCGATGGCCGCAAGATTGGCGCCAAGCACTGCCTCCCAATCGGCGCTGGAAAGGTCCCCCAACCCGAAAGCAACCCGCAAGGGCTCACCCCGATCAGGAAGCCCAATTTGCGCCGAGGCGAGGGCGTTCTGCGTGACGCCGATGATGGTTTACGCTGCCACAAGCGTGTTCAGGTCGAACCCGTCATCGCCAAGAGCGTCCCATACGGCGACCGGTCCCGGCCAAGGCGTCGCAGCCACCGCAACGTGAGGGGCATGCGGAACCTCGTCGCCACGAAGAAGCGGCAGGTCAAGGAAGACGGCTTCCGCTTGGGCCGCTTCGTCCTCGACCCTCGAGGGTGATGTCTCCGACGGGCTAGGCACCGGCGCATATGCCGACCGATCAGTCCGCACCGCATCGACAAGAAGAAAGCCTGATCGTTCGACGCGATCAACCCGAAAGGCCTTGTCGTCGATGCGAAGGATGTGGCCCGGCCCAACGACGGCGAACGACATGGGCAGCGCCAGCTTCATCGACTCGCGCGCAAGACTTGCCTCGGCATGCCAGCGTTCCACCAGCGCGCGCGCTTCCTGGGTCGTCAAAACAAGCGGCACCTCGGTTTGTGTTGTTCCTCCGGACTGGACCGGGGCCTGCAGCGACTGCATGGTCGCTGTCTCGAAGCTACCCTGATCACGGATGTACCCGACAACCATGGTGCGCACGTCGCGATCCGAACCGGACATCGCCTTTTCAACGTAGCCTTCCAGATCGTCCTCGACGACCTGCATCCCGTCATTGACCGTCAAACCACCGCTTGCCGTCCGACGCACAAAGTCGATCATACCGTTTCGTTCGACGGCATCGACCCNCTGGGCAAGGCTAAGAGGTTGAATNNCCGCGCGGGCGGATGACAATCTATCCAGCCCATAGCCCCGGACAACGCCGGGAAGGCTGACAGTGCCCAGGTGCTGCAAGACATCGCAAGCAAGCTCCCGGACGACGTTGCTCGCACATTCCGATGCGCTGCGGCCGTTCAGCCAGTGACCCGTCTCGTAGTTCGGTCCATCAGCCCAGACATCCGCCTGTGTCGGAAAAGCGGGGAATGGCCTTGCATCCCAGGCCCAGGCAAAGGCATGGGCCATATCCACCATCGCACCGCCATAGGACCNTGAAACCGGGTTGTTTTCCTCCTGCCCCCAGAATTCGGCCAGTGCGCGGAAATACTGAATCTGAATGAAGTCATCCCGCATTCCGCCTGATCCGCGCGGCAGACTCGNATCCGCGGATCGCTGATCGACAAAGGCATTTGGCTGGTTGGTGCCGTTATCGACGGCCGGACAGCCGTATTCGGTGAACCAGATGGGTTTCTGGCGAGGAATCCACGCCGTCGGCCTGCGATCCGCACCGATCCGGTCGGCATGTGCATTCTGCCACCAGCCCCGAATATCCTTGCTGCGGAAAACCCAAGGGGCGTCGTCTGCTCCGTCGGTGATCGGCAGGCGACGCTGGTTCGTAGCTCCTTCCTGCGAGTCATAGTACCAGTCGTACCACTCACCGCCCGCAACGTTCTGGTACAGGTAATCCGNCTGGTACANGCTGCCCCAGGATGCGTCCAGATGCAGATCCTGATCCCGCCAGTCGCTGAGAGGAAAGTAGTTGTCGANTCCGACAAAATCGATGTTCGAATGTGCCCAAAGCGGATCAAGGTTGAAGTAGACGTTTCCGTCAGCCTGATAGTTGGAATACTCCGACCAGTCTGCTGCATAGCCGATCTTCGTGGCTGTTCCCAGGATGGCTCTTACGTCGTCGGCAAGCCGGATCAGTTCTGTAACGGCTGGAAAGCTGTCAAGGGCGCCCCGGATTCGTGTCAGGCCACGAAGCTCGGACCCGATGCAGAATGCATCGACACCACCGGCAAGCGCGCAGACATGGGCGTAATGCAGTATGAACCGACGATAGCTCCATTCAGGCGTACCGCTGTAAAGGATACGGTCGCCAACAATCTGAAAATCCGATGGCGTCGCGGCGCCGAAGAATGCGGCGACCTGCGCGGCCGCGGCCTCACTTCGGTCCGCCGTGCCATCCAGGCCGGGTGCGATATCCAGGGTTATCCGGCCGCGCCNAGNGATCTGCGGTTGCTCTTCCGCGGGTGACCAGGGGTACGGCTTTCCATTCCCGGAAAGGATTTCCATCAGGACAAACGGGTAGAACATCACGTCTTGCCTGCTTACCCGGATGGCCTGAATGGCCTCGACAACCGACTGGTCACAGGGAGTACCACCAAAGACACNTGCTGCTTACAGCTGCGAAAGCACCTCCGCGTCGTGCCGATCAATGCCGCCAGACCGCCAGGGCATGTTCCGGCCGTCCGGCGTCAGATGCTCGACCTTCGGTCGGACACTGCACTGTCCACAGCGAAGATCATTGCCGAACCAGGAAACCACCAACGAAACGGCCCCAACCTGCGGCAACTCCCTGCGAAGCTGATCCAGGGAAACCGACAGGTCCGCAGTGCCCTCGGCGGTATGCACATTGGCCGTGCGCTTGTTCCCGGGCGCTCCGTCCAGCCTGACAGACGTGGTTGCCAGGGCATATTCGCCCGTTCCAGGGATCAGCGCGACCGCGCGCACCATATCAGCCAACGTCGGCGCACGCGGCTCGGCTGCGGCCGAACGGATGACTTCGAAGCTGAATTGAGGAACCCGGTTGCCAAAGCGCCCCAGGTCAAGCTCCTCGATCACCACATAAGCGGTACCGCGATAGGCGCAGGCCATGCCACNACCTTCGATCGCTTCGACCAGGGGATCGGGCAGCTGATCCTCGGAACCGTCGTACACCCGCATGGTCAGGCTTCGCGCGGCGATCTCGTTGCCGTCGGCCCAGACCCGACCGATGCTGCGGATCGAACCCTCGCACAGGGCAATCGCCAGGCTGACCGAATAGGAATATTCGGTTACCGTCGCCTTCCGACCACCGCCCTTCCCGCTGGACTTGCGGCGGCTGTCCTCGTGAAACCGGCTGGCCCAGATGACCTGGCCGCCAACCCGATAGCGTCCCCACACGCGCGGAACCGCCGCGCCTTCGCTGGCGCCCATCAGGCGGAACCGGTCGATGCGCCCAACTTCAACCGGCTCTGACCCGACACCCAGAAGCGTTTGGTCCACAGCACGTCCGATGGCCGCGCCGGTCGCCTGCCCAACGGCGGCGCTTGGCGCGCGGAATCCGACGCCAAGCGCTCCACCCAGCGAGGCGCCGACCGCCGACAGGATCAGTGTCGCCATGTGCTATCCTTTCACGGAAACGAGAACCGGGCGACGACCCTTCGCGCCCAGGGCATCGACAACGTGCTTTCGACCACGCCATGCCCCAGATAGGCGTGGACGAACCGCGCGCAGTGGGCGGTGTCGCTGACGATGCCAAGGTGCTTTGCGACCGACCCGTCAAACATGCGAAACAGCAGCACGTCGCCCGGCTGCATCGCATCGTCGGGGCAAGGACGCAGCCACCGCCGCGCTGCAGCAAGCAGGTCTTCGCGACCGAATGCCTCGGACCAGTCGGCGGTATATGCGGGAACTGGCTCGGGCTCTCCGCCCACCACGTCTCGCCAGACCCCGCGAACCAGGCCCAGGCAATCGGTGCNCGCCCCCTTGCAGGACTGCTGATGCCGATAGGGCGTACCGATCCAGCTTCTCGCTGCGGCAACAATCCGCTCCTGGCGATCCATCACCGCAACCTGCCCCCGGACCGGGAATTCGCCGAGGTGGGATAAGAGGTCAGCCAGTCTTCGCCCGGAATGTGCGGGAAGCCCCGGAAGTTCAGAAAGTTGTCGAACTTGTCCCGGCATGTCGCCGCGCGCTTGTCGCAGCCGGTCACCAGGGCAACCTGATCACCTGCCCGCGGCGCAACGCCGAACGCCGACCAGATCGAAATTTCGCGGGCGGCGTCCAGGCGGCGATCCATGCGCACAAGGGCCGCCTGCCCTGCCCCCTCGCCATCCAGGATGCGAAGCTCGCCCCGCTCGAACCACCGATCGGCAAACCCGTCCATCGGGGCAAAGCCCAGGCGATAGCCCTCCTCGATCCAAAGGATCTCGGCTTCCGTCCGATAGCCGGGAATTGACAGGTCAAAACGGCATCGCGTGTCGCCCAGGGCCGCATCGCATCCGCCCTGGAACACCCGTCCGACCGTCCGGTTCAGGGCATCCGTCAAACCACGCAGCTNCGACCTGAAACTGCCGCCCGCCCGCGTGATGTCACCGGTGCGGCCTGCAAACTCGAGCATGCGCTCGCCCGGATCTGCCCAGTTCACCAGCCACACCCGCACCTCGGCACCGTCATAACGCCCCGCCGCAATGTCGCGCTCGGTGACCGCATCGCTGGACAGCACCCNCATGGCCTCTGAATTGTCGGCCGCCATGCCGGTCACCTGCTCCAGAACCCGTCCCGTCAGGCCGGTGTCCGCGGCAAAGCGGANTCCTTCGAATTCCAGATCGCGATCATGGTCAGTGAAGCCCAGCACCACACCGTCCGTTCGGCTGACCGACCAGGCCCGGCAGACGGTCGTCGCGCCCGATGCCAGATGGGCCAGCAGCTTGTCCTTCGCCTCGCTCACTGCCGCACCTCCACCACCGGAACGCTCGGGACATCGCCAGCCTGGAACGAGGCCATCGAGACCTGGATGCGGTCGGTATCGAACCTGACTGGCACATCGAATTCGAACCCCGCCGTCACACGCGCCCCGCGTGCCGNCGGCTCGACAAAGCTCACCAGTCCGCGCGCCACATCCACCGTGAAGTCAACGGCTTCAACTTGGGCAAGGCCCGCCACGGCCACACGCACCGTCCCCGCCACCGGCTTCACGACCGGCCGCACATAGACCTGCTCGCCCGAGACATAGCGCTTGGACAGGCTGAAGCTTTGCGTCGCGGCATCGCCCAGGCCCAGCAGTTGATCCTCGTCCGACACCGCACGCGAAGACGGGCAGGATTTGAAATCCGACCAGTCCTTCCAGCGGAACCCGTACAATTGCCCCTGCCGCGCCTCGAAGAAGGCGATCAGCGCCTCCAGATCGTCCAATGACCGCAGGCCCACCCCGGCATCATAGCGCCGCGAATGCGCCCAGGGGGTGTTGCGCTCTTCGTGCCCGTTGGCCAGCGTGACGATATCGGTCCGCCGCTCCGGTCCGCCCTGCGACCCGAAACTCAGGTTCGCCGGAAACCGCACCTCGTGAAATGCCATGATGCCCCTTTCAGCGATTGCGCTGGCCCTGGGCCAGTGCGCGCGCCCGCGCGGCGATCTGCGCGCGGCTGCGCTCGAACCCGGCCACGTCGGGCGTTGCGATGTTCATCACCACGGTCACCGGCCGCCCACCGCCGCCCGACCGCACGCCCAGCTTACCATCCGGCCCCCGTGCCAGCGGCATGATCGCCTCCGGCCCCGCCTCGCCCATCAGCCCGGTGCCCCCGCGCATCGGAAAACTGACCGGGCTCGCCACCACGCCGCCCTGGGCAAAGGGCATCACCCGTCCCTGGGCAAAGGGCGCACCGTCGGCAAAGGGCAGAAGACCGCTGACCAGGCCGGAAATGCCGCTGCTCAGGGCACTGGCAATCCCCTGGTTCAAGGGCTTGATCGCCGCCGCATAGGCCGCGTCCAGCATCGACTTGCCCAGCATCGACAGCGCGTCCGACAGCTTCATGCCGTCCATCACCAGCCCGTCCATCGCCCGCTTCANGCCCCGAGCTGAACCCCGAGGTCATCGAGCCGGTCTCGCGCCCGGTGGTCGCCATCGTCTCGCGCATATGGCCAAGGGCACCGTCAAACGCCCCCACCATCGCCGAGGACTGGTCCAGCGCCGNNCATCCAGCGCCGCCAGCTGATCTTCCAGNNCTTGCCCGTTTCCATCCGTGTCGTTCCTTGTCAGGTCAGGAAAGGCCGCGGCCAGCTCTGCCAGCCGCGCCCGCGTCAGGGNGGCCGAACCTGCCTCGATCCCCAGCATCACCCGCAACTCCACCGGCGTCAGCCGCCAGAACTGCGCGGGCTCCAGCCGCAACCCGCGCAGTCCCGCCCGCATCAGGCCCGGCCAGTCCAGCCGCCGCGGCGGGGCTCCGCACTCATGCCCCGCCGCTCCGAAGGCCCGTGCCAGCAGTGTCGCCGCCACTCGCGCCGCTTCCACCGGGCCTCCGCCAATCTCCACCGCCAGAAGGTCGGCCGCGGTGCCGCGCCAGCCGCCGCCGCGCAGGCCCGCCACCACCAGCGCCAGCACGTCGCGGCTGGAAAACCGCCCCGCCTCGAAGCGCTCCACCAGATCGACCAGCCCGCCAACCTGCAGCTGCGCCTCCAGCTCGGCCAGCGCGCCCAGGGTCAGCTTGGCCACATGCGGCACGCCGTCCAGCAGCACCTCGACCTCGCCCGCGTAAGGGTTCACCATCAAAGCGCCGTGAAGCTCAGGACGCCCGCCGAGGCGAGCGTCAGCTCATAAGTCGCCTCGCCGTTGTAGCTGCTTAAATATTCGATGCCGGTAATCTGGAACGGCCNCTGCACCACGCCGAAATCCGGGATCACCACCTGGAACTGCGGCACCTCGCCGTCAAAGAATATCTGCCGCGCGCGTTCATCGGTCGAGGCGTCGCGGAACACCCNCGAGCCCGAGATCGAGGCCGATTTCACCCNCGCCCCCGCCAGCAGCTCGCGCCAGCCGCCGGTGCTTTCCAGGCTCGTCACATCCACCGTCTCGGCGTTGAAGCTGATGCGCGTCGCGCGCAAGCCCGCCACCGTTTCGAACGACCCGTCGCCCGTCAGGTCCACCTTCACCAGCAGATNCCTGCCGCTTTGCACGCCCATGCCCATCTCCTTGCCCGTATTTCAGATCTCGACCCGCAGCCGGAACGTCAGGTCGATGCGGCGCCTGCCNNCGTCGTCGATGCGCCGCGCCACCGCCTTCACAAAACCCGTCTCCACCACCCGGCCGCGCGCCAGCGCCANCGCACTGCCCGCCATCGCATCCGATACCGCCACCGCCGCCGCCTTCGCCGCGGCAAAGCCCGCGGCATCGGTGATCACGCTCACCTGCACCCGATGCTCTGCCCCGCCCCCGGTGCCATCCGACCGGTCCAGCACCTCTTCCGGTCCGATCAGCACAANGGTCCCGGTGCCCCCGCCCTTCGGCACCGCATCCAGCACCGGCACCCCAGACAGCGCCGGAACCGCCACCAACAGATCGTAAAGGGCGGCCTGCACCGCCGCCGCCGCGCCGTAGCTCATGCGGCACCTCCTCGCGCGCCACGCAGGCCAGATACCGCCNCGTGGCATCGCGTTCGCTGACAGCCAGGATGCGGAACAGCCGCGCCCCTTCACGGAACCGCTGGCCGGGCTTCGGGCGCCGCGCATCGCCGGGCAAAGCCGCCCGCACGGTGATCCGCAGCGGCACTTGCGCCCCCAGACCTCNTTCCCCCGCCGCCTCGCGCCCGGCACCGGACGTCACCTCGGCCCACAGCGTGCCCANGGAAACCCAGCTTTCCGNCCAGCCCCCGGCCCCGTCCCCCACCGCCTGCGCCTCTTCCAGCACCAGCCGCCGCCCCAGACGGATGCCGCTCATCGCGCGCCCCCGCCCAGAACCCGCACCGTGCGCCAGCGCGCGATCAGCGCCTGCACCGTGCCCGGCAAGGCCGCCACCGGATCGCCAACCTCGTGCCGCCGTTCATAGAACTCCGCCGCCAGTAGCAGCACCGCCTGCGCCAGGTCGGTAAGCAGCGCCCCCAGGCGNNGCGCCAAACCCGCCTCGAACACCACCTCGACCCGGCCTTCCGGCACCGTCGGCAAGANCGCCCCCGTCCCCGCCAGCTTCGGCCGGTGCATGTCGCGCACCAGCCGCCACCGGCCGGGATCGACGGCCACCGAAGCCCCCGTCGCATCCACCAGCGTCACCGACACGACCGACACCACCGGCGCCAGCGGCAGCGGCTGCTCGCCGCCGCGCCAGTCCTCCAGCTCAAGCCGGAAGTTCCGCGCGATCAGCGCCTTGCCGATCCGGCCCTCGATCGCCGCCATCGCCGCCCGCAGGTGCCNCTCCAGCAGCCCGTCCTGCAGGTCGGCCCCGGCAAAGCCCGACCCCAGCCGCAGGTGTTCCCGCAGCGCCGCCACCGGCAGCGCCGCGCCCGGCACCTGGGTCTCTTCCACCAGCATCATCGCCAAACTCCTTCCGCTCCTATCGTCAGGCCGTGGACGCGCGCCCCGCACCGCTCGGTCAGAGGGGCTGGACGGCACGGGTTCCCGGCGCGCGCCCACCGCCGCGACGGGTCACCCCGCCGCGGCGTCGGGAACGCCTGTCAGGACAGGGCGAATTTCAGCAGCTTGATCGCCGCATAGTCGGTCACATCGCCGCCGACGCGCTTGGTCGCGTAGAACAGCACGTGCGGCTTGGCCGAGAACGGATCGCGCAGCACGCGCAGGTCCGGGCGTTCGGCGATGGTGTAGTAAACCGCGAAATCGCCGAAGGCGATGGCATAGGCATTGGCGGCGATGTCCGGCATGTCCTCGCAGATCAGCACCGGATAGCCCATCAGCCGTGCCGGTTCCGCCGCCGCCAGCCCGTCCGACCACATGAAGCGCCCGTCGGCATCCTTCATCTTGCGCACCGCGCCCGCGGTCTTCGAGTTCATCACGAAGGTCGCATTGGCCCGGTAATCCGCCGCCAGCGCATAGACCAGGTTGACGATGCAGTCCGCCGCATTGGTCGTCGGGAAATCCGCCGCCGCGCCCGAGGCGACGTAGCCAAGGCTGCCCCAGGTCCAGCTCGCATTGGCCACCTTCGCGGGCAGCAGGAAGCCCTTGGGCTTGTCCACGCCATCGCCGTTCACGAAGGCCGCCGATTCCGCGCGGATGAAGCGCGTGGCGATCTTGCCTGCCAGCCAGCCCTCGACATCGAAGGCGCTGTCATCCAGCAGCCGCTGGCTCGCCTTCGGCATCGCCGACAGCTCATGCAGCTTGATCGAGATACGCTCGATGGTCGGCGTCGCGCCCTCGGTCACGGTCGAGGCCTCGGTGATCCAGCCCGAGCCCACCTCGCTGCGGTCGATCAGCACGTCGAAGCTCGACGAGTCCACATGCGCCACCGAGGCAATCGCGCGGATCGACGATGTCGAGACCAGCATCGACCGGATGGTGTCCGCCGTCTGCGGGTCGATCAGATAGCCGCCGTCCGCCGCCACGGCGGTGGACATGGCCTTACCCTCCAGCACCAGGCCGCGCAGCCCGTCGTCATCGCCCGACCGCAGATAGGCGGCAAAGGCCTTGCGGTGCGGCACCTCGACCTCGGCAGCCGCCGACAGCGCGGGGCGGGCATGGGTCATCGTCTTGCGGTCCAGCATGGTCATCCGTTCGTCCTGTTGTTTCAAAACCTGTTGCACGTCACCCTGAAAGCCCTTGAACTCTTTCAGGAATCCTTCCATCGCGGCCAAAGCCGCGCCTTCCTCCGGGGACAAAGCTTCCCCGGCCCGAGAACTGATCCCGGTCATCCGCCACCTTCCTTTCCGATCACTTCAGCGCGCCGCCAGGTCCGCCCGCGCCGCCTCCAGCACCTCGGCCAGCCGCTGCCAGCCGTTGCCGCCCGTCTCGCCCTTGGCCTGCACCCGCGCCTCGGGCAGCATGGGGAAGGTCACCAGCGACACCTCCCACAGCTCCACCTCGGCCAGCTGCCGCACGCCCTTGCCGTCACGTTCCGCCTTCAGCGTGCGATAGCCGATCGACAGTCCGTCGATCGCCCCCGCCGCCAACAGCGCCGCCGCCTCGCGCCCACGCTCCACCTCGGTCAGGATGCGCCCCTTGACCCACAGGCCCCGCTCATCCTCGCGCACCTCGTCCCAGACGCCGATGGGCGAAGCCGGGTCATGCTGCCACAGCATCTTCACCCGCCGCCCCGCCGCGCCCAGGGCCTTCAGCGAGCCGCCGTAGGCCCCGGCAGNCACCACGTCGCCGCCCTGGTCCTTCCGCCCGAAAAGCGAGGCATAGCCCTCCACCACCCGCCCCTCGGTCACCACCAGCCCCGCCTCGGGGCGGTGATACTTCCGCTCCGGCGCGCCAAAATCCCAATCCATGCCTCACCTCGTCGCCGCGTGAATCACCGCCTCGGCCCTGCGCCAGCAGAAAGGCCGCTACCCCGTAAACCCCCAGCCAGATGCGCTTTTCCAGCCGCTCCAGCGCCCCGTCGATCTGCGCCAGACGGAACTCCAGCGCCGTCCAGCGCTCTTCCATCACCCGCTCATGCGCGTCGATCCGGGCCGAGGCCGCATCGAAACTGTCGTACAGGAACCGCGATCCGCTCATGCGCCCCCGCCAGCCGCGGCAGGCCCAGAAGCACCCGCTTCTCCTCGTCGGTCAGAAACGCCGCCGCCGCCACCCGCGCCCAAAGCTGATCGCGCTCCACCGCCAGCGCCACCTGGTCCAGGTCCACCTTCACCTCGACCGCCTCCCCGGTCTGGCCCGACAGCCAGAACGACAGGTCCGCCAGCACCTTCTGCGCCATGGGCAGCACCGTCAGCCGATAGAAGGCGCGGTTTGCCTCCTGGTAGTTGGCGTAAGTCGCGTCCCCCGGAATGCCCAACAGCATCGGCGGCACGCCGANGGCCACCGCGATCTCGCGCGCCGCCGCCAGCTTGGTCTCATGGAACTCCATGTCCGAGGGCGAGAACCCCATCGGCTTCCAGTCCAGGCCCCCTTCCAGCAGCATCGGCCGCCCGGCATTGCGCGCGCCCTGGTGATGGCTCTCCATCTCGCTCACCAGCCGCTCGTACTGGTCCGCGCTCAAAGACCCCTGCCCGTCCGGCCCGCGATAGACGATGGCCCCCGACGGCCGCGCCGCATTGTCCAACAGCGCCTTCGACCAGCTCGACGCCGCGTTATGCACATCCACCGCCACCGCCGCCGCCTGCAAGGGTGACAGTCCGTAATGGTCGTCCTGCGGGTGAAAGCTCTTCAGGTGACAGATCGGCTGCACCTCGCCGGTCATGTCGAACCGGTGCGCCCGCCCGCCCACCGAATACTCATAGGCCACCGGCCAGCCATCAGGCCCCGGCACCAGCGCCATGCGATCCGGCCGCAGCACATGCAATTCGCCCGGCAGCGGCCCCGCCCCCGGCACCGCCTCGACATAGGCATTGCCCGCCAGCAGCAGGAAGCCATAGATCGCCTCGAACAGCTCCGCCCGCCCCTGCGCCGGATTGGGCCGCGCCAGAAGCGCACCCAAGGGATGCAGGTCATAGCGCCGGTCGGCATCCTGCACGACCAGCGGCAGCGCCGCCGCGGCTTCGGCCACCAGCTTCACCGCGCGAAACCCGATCGGATTGCCCTGGAACCCCGACCGCGTCAGCGACACGGTATCCCGCGGCGACCAGGCCACCCGGCCCGACGTGGCAAAGGCCACCACCCGACCGGTCGCCGAGGCCTTCGCCTCGGGAACCTTCGCCCCGGCGAAGGCCGGGGCCGCGGCGCCCCTGCCGCGCCCCGCGTTTCAGGAAATCGAACACCATCCCGCACCTCTCCTTGGCCGCCTGACAATGTAGGCCGCCGCTCGATCCACCGCATTCGCCTGAAATGCGCTTCTTCTTTGCGAAAATACTCCACGGGGGCGCGGGGGTGTGAAACCCCCGCGCCGCCGCCAGCCGCCTAGCCCAGCGTCCGCACCCGTGGCGCGCCCCGCAGCTTCTGCGCTACCCACNNGATCAGCTCGGTCAGTGCCCAGACCAGCGCATCCACCCGGTCGGGCGAACCGCGTCCGCGATAGCCCGTCACCGCCATCTGCCGCATCTGGTCTTCCAGCCGCCCGAGGCCCGGCAAATGCGCCACGCGCCCCTGCTCGTACAACGCCGCCACCGGCTCCGCCCGCACGACCTTGCCCTTGCTGGCATGCACCGCCCGCAATGGCACCGTCGCATCCAGCGACCGGATCACCGACGCCACCAGGTCGCCACCCTGGTTCACCTCGGCCACCAGCCGGTCCGCGCCGTGCCGGTCCATCGCCGCCAGCGCCGCCCGCGCCCAGCCCTCGGGGCTTGCNCCCTGCACCGTGGCATCCTCCAGCACCACCGCCCGCCAGTCCTGCGGCGGGCCATCGGTGACAGCCCCCACCACCACGATGCCGCANTTCATCCGCAGACCCCGTGCCCGTCACCGGCGGGTCCACCGCGACCACCACCCGCGACAGCTACCCGGNCTCGGACACCCGCACCCGGTCCAGCATCGCGCCCGACCACAGCGCGCCCTCGACCTCCTCGACCAGCACGCCCTCCAGCTCCTGCCGCCCCAGCGAGGAGCCGCCATAACGCACCTTCACCTCCTCCAGGAACGACGCCGCCAGATGCGCCTTGTTCGCCTCGGTCGGCGCATGGGTCACGACCGAGGACGGGTTCCGCAGGATCGCCTTCAGCACCCCACNATTGCGCGGCGTCGTCGTCACCACCGCCCGCGGGCTGTCGCCCAGCCGCAGCGCGAACTGCAGCTGGTCCCAGGTCTCTTCCGCCTTCGGCCATTTCGCCAGCTCGTCCGCCCAGGCCGCATCGAACTGCGGCCCCCGCAGCGACTCGGGATCATGCGCCGAAAACAGCCGCGCCTCCGCGCCGTTCGGCCAGACCAGCCGCTTGCGCGTCGCCTGCCATTCCGGCCGCCGGTCGGGGGGCGAGCAGGCCAGGATGCCGCTGTCGCCCATCACCATCACCTCGCGCGCCTGGTCGATGGTCTCGGCCACCAGCGCCACCCGCTTCGCCCGGCCGGGGTCCAGGGGCCCCGCACCTTCCACCTGCGCCCGCACCCACTCCGCCCCGGCCCGCGTCTTGCTCCCCGCGCCCGCCCATGATCACCCAGGTGTTCCACACCCCGTCCGGCGGCAACTGGTGTGGCAGCGCCCAGAACTCGAAGATCCAAGGCAGCGACAGAAGCGCGTTGTCGCTCAGCCCCCAGGAAGTCCTCGACCTCATCCGGCGTCGCGGAGGCGAGCCANGCGGCGCCCGATCTCATCGCGCGCGGCTCCCAGGTCGAGGGCGCTACCNNCGACAGCCCCTGCGATCTCTCTGCGGCTCTTTTCAACTCGGTTCCTCTCTTCCATCACCAGGTGAAGCGCGGCGCGCAGGTCCTTCACCGCCTGCGTCGCGGCCTTCACCTCGCCAAGCTGCCCCGCGCGGATGCCCTGCATCGCCCGGATCAGCTCTTCCGCCGTCTCCCGGTACAGCCCCTCGGTTGCCGCCAGCAGATCCACTGGCGGGTCGTCTCCTTGGTCGAACCTGATCGTCATGCGCTGCCGTCCGCCTTTCCGTGTCACCCCGACCGAGCGGAAACGGAAAAGCGGCACCGGGGTCACCCCGGGCCGCTTGCCCACCTCTTCCAGCATGTCTGAAGGGATACACCGGACCGCCCGCCGGGTCAAGCGAAAATCCATTTGGATCAAACGCTTGCCGGGCGCTCCGGTAATCTTCCGTTAACCTGGCCCCGCCGCCCGCCGCACCGGATCGGCCCGGCGGCGGCAGGGCGGCGGTCAGTTCGTCTTCAAGAGGTCGATGATCACCATGTCCCGCGACAGGTCATCGCAGCGCGCGTCGATCAGCAGCATGGCCTCGGATTCGCTCTTGTCGATGATCGTGGCCTGCCACTTGGCCGGGCTCGGCGCGTTGGCGGCGTCGTTGGCATAGGCCACCGTGTTGGTCAGAAATGCCTTCTTGGTGGTTTCATCCGCCGTCGCCCAGTCGTTGCAGGTGAAGACAGTCGGATCGGGCGTCATCGCCACTTGGGCAACCTCCGGCAGCGCCATGGCTCCGCCCAGAACGCCCGTCAGGGCGGCAGTCAGCAACAGGGTCTTGGTCATCACAGCCTCCGTGGTTCAAGGGGAACTCTGTCCCTGCCCCACGAACCACCCAGACTCTGGAATGTTCCCGTCGCCCGTCCGTCTCGACGCAGCAACCCGGGCCGACCGGCACCGGGGTCCGGATGCCCCGGGCAACCAGTGCTGCCCGGGGCAAGCCCGGATTACTTGTTCACCAGATCAATGACGACCTGGCTGGCGTCCTTGCCGTCGCAGGCCGCGTTGATGGCGTTCTTGGCGTCGGTGTCCGACAGGGTCAGGATCGTTGCCTGCAGCTTCGCCGTGTTGGGCGCATTGGCGGCGTCATTCGCCCAGGCCTTGGTATTGTTCAGGAATGACAGCTGAACCGACTCGTTCGCAGCAAACCAGTCCGCGCAGGTGAACGTGGTCGGGTCCGGTCCCTCGGCGAACACCGGCGCAGCAAGAAGCGGCAACAGGGCAGCAGCGAAAAGCGCTTTCATCTTCATGACAGTCCTCCACAGGGAAACAATTTCCCGGCGAGGAGCTTACACCGAATCAGCCCAGGAATTGTAACTCCCGGTGCAATCGCACGCGCTCATTCCGGAAAACCGCCGATCAGTTCCCCTGCACGCCGCCTTCGTCCGCCTTGCCCTGCTCGGCCTCGATGGCGCGCCAGCGCGCCACGTTCTCGTTATGCTCGTCCAGCGTCGCGGCGAACACATGCCCGCCACTGCCATCGGCCACGAAGAACAGGTAATCCGTCGCCGCCGGGTTCAACGCCGCCTCGATGGACAGCTTGCCCGGATTGGCAATCGGCGTCGGCGGCAGCCNCTCGATGACATAGGTGTTGTACGGCGTCGCGCGCCGCAACTCGCTCTGCCGCAAGCCACGACCCAGCACGCCCTCGCCCTTGGTGATGCCATAGATCACTGTCGGGTCGGTCTGCAGCCGCATCCCCTGCGCCAGCCGGTTGATGAAGACGCTGGCCACCTGCGGCCGCTCTTCCGGCACCCCGGTTTCCTTTTCCACGATGGACGCCATGATCAGCGCCTCTTCCGGCGTGTCATAGGGCAGCCCGTCCGCCCGCGCGGCCCACAGGTCGGCCAGGATCGCCGCCTGCCGCTTGGCCATCTCGTCCAGCAGCGCCTGCCGGTCGTCCCCGCGGGACACCTCATAGGAATCGGGTGCCAGCGATCCTTCCGNTGGCACCGCCTTCACCTCGCCCGCCATGAACTCGGCACGCTTCAGCGCGTCCACCACCTGCCAGCTCGTCACGCCCTCGGCCAGCGTCACGCGGAACCGAACATCCGGCTCCTGCGCCACATCCACATAGGCCTGCGGCACCGCTTCGGCGGCGGGGTCGAACTTCACCACCTCGACATAACGGTTCGTGGCCGGGTCCAGCTCGCGCAGCATCACATCCGTCGCATTCACCCCGATGCGGAAATTGATCTCGCGCCCGCAGGTCGACTGCCCGCTCGCCGTCAGCGCCTCCAGCACCTGCCCCATCGAGGCGCCGGGCGGGATCAGGTAGGACCCGAACTTCAGCCCGCCGCCCTTGCCCGAATAATCCGCCCCGATACGGAAGATGCGCGCATCGCTGACCGCGCCCTGCGCCTCCAGCCCGCGGCTCACCGCCGAAAGCGAGGCGCCCTTCTCCACACGGAAACAGATCGCCTCGGTCAGCGGTCCCGGCCCGGCATATTCCTGCCGCCCCCAGGCCAGCACGCCCGCCGCCACCACCAGGATCAGGATGAACAGCGTCAGCGCGTTCGAGGCGACCGACCGCCACATCAGCTTACCACCCGCTTCAGCACCAGGCTCGCATTGGTGCCGCCAAAGCCGAACGAGTTCGACAGCGCCACGTCAATCTTGCGCGGCCGCGCCGCATTGGGCGCCAGGTCCAGCTTCGGCGCCACCGCCGGGTTGTCCAGGTTGATGGTCGGCGGCGCGATCTGGTCGCGGATCGCCAGCACGCAGAAGATCGCCTCCACCGCGCCCGCCGCCCCCAACAAATGCCCGATGGACGACTTGGTCGACGACATGGTGGCCCCCGCCGCCGCATCCCCCATCAGCCGCTCCACCGCGCCCAACTCGATGGTGTCGGCCATGGTGCTGGTACCATGCGCGTTGATGTAGTCCACGTCCTTGGGCTCCAGCCCGGCCCGCTTCAGCGCTGCCGCCATGCTGCGATAGCCGCCGTCGCCATCCTCGGACGGCGCCGTGATGTGATAGGCGTCGCCAGACAGCCCATAGCCCACCACCTCGGCATAAATCTTCGCGCCCCGCGCTTTCGCGTGCTCGTATTCTTCCAGCACCACGCAGCCCGCGCCTTCACCCATCACGAACCCGTCGCGGTCCGCGTCATAGGGCTNGCTCGCCTTGGCCGGATCATCTGCCCGCTTGGTGGACAGGGCCTTGCAGGCGTTGAACCCGGCAATGCCGATCTCGCAGATCGGGCTTTCCGCGCCGCCCGCCACCATCACGTCGGCATCGCCCCACAGGATCAGCCGCGCCGCATCGCCGATGGCATGGGCGCCGGTGGAACAGGCCGTGACCACCGAATGGTTCGGCCCCTTGAAGCCAAAGCGGATCGAGACCTGCCCCGAGATCAGGTTGATCAGCGCGCCGGGAATGAAGAAGGGCGACACCCGCTTCGGCCCGCGCTCCTTGATCAGCGCCGCCGTCTCGGCAATCGAGCCCAGGCCACCGATGCCCGACCCGATCATCACCCCGGTGCGCAGCTTCTCGTCCTCGGACGGGTTCTCCCAGCCGGCATCGCGCACCGCCTGCACCGCCGCCGCCATGCCATAGACGATGAACTCGTCCACCTTGCGCTGCTCTTTCGGCTCCATCCAGTCGTCGGGATTGAAGGTGCCGTCGCTGCCATCGCCGCGCGGAATCTCGCAGGCATATTTCGTGACCACGGCCGAGGCGTCAAAGCGCGTGATCGGCCCCGCGCCCGATTGGTAAGCCAGAAGNNCTCTCCACGTCTCTTCCACCCCGCAGGCCAGCGGCGTGACCAGACCCAGACCCGTGACGACAACGCGACGCATGTCCCCTCCGTGCGCAATTCCGCGCCCTGATACACGGCCCCCGCCGCAACAATCGCCACCCGCTTGGCGCGAACCGCCGTGGCTCAGCCCAACCGCCGCTTCACCCGGCGCGCCAGCTTCACCACCGGCGCCAACAGGCCGAGGCGGTCAAACCAGGGCCGCCCCAGGATGTCGGTCGGCGAAGGCCGCTGCACCCNCAGGGGCGGCACCGCCGCCAGCACCAGCCGCTGCGGATGCGCCGCCCGATACCAGGAATAGGCGCCGTCCACATGCATCGGCCCGCCCTCGGGGCTGCCCGGCGGCCGCGCCAGCATCGCCTCCAGATAGTCCACCAGCTCGCCGATGGCCGCCCNCCGCACCGCCAGGAAATGCGTGCAGCGCACGCCCGCCACAGGGTCCAGCTGCACCAGCCCCTCCGCCACCCGCTCCCCNNATGGCACCTCGCCCCAGCCGCCATAGAACAGGCTCCAGTCCTGCCCCTCCAGCCCGCGCAGCGCCACCGGCAGCCGCGCGACTATGTCGCCCGCGAAATCCAGGTCATCCTCCAGGATCAGCACCGAAGNGCCACCCGCCTCCCGCGCCATCCGCAGCACACCCAGATGGCTCAGGAAACAGCCCCGCGTGCCCACGGTCGGAAACCCGCCCGCGTCCGTAAGCCGCACCGCCGGGAACAGCCGCACCGCCCCGCCGTCCAGCGCCAGCCCCAGCCGCGCCAGTTCCCCCGCCATCTCGGCCCGCCGGTCCGCGCGCAGCGCCAGGTTGATCACCACCCCGGCCCCAAAGCCGCCACCAGCGCCGCGCCCACTGCCCCCGATTGCCTGTCCATGCCGCGCTCCCTGCCCGGCCCCGCGGAGCCACCCCCAGTCTAGCGCCGGTCTCGCCCAAGGCAAAGCACGGCTCGCGTCAATGGCTTGTCGCTCCAGCGGTCTTCTTCTTTGCCCAAATGCTCATCGTCCGTCCGCCCTCGGCCCGGGGCCAGGGCCAGGGTGCCTGCCCCGTAGGATGGGCAATACTGCCCATCCTGTCTCTTGCCGGTTCGCGATGATGATGGTGGCAGACAAGACCCCGTGGCATCCTCGGGCACTTGAGCCCGTCGCGTCGCCTGGGGCTCGTCGGCCGACCGACGTCAAACCTGAACAGCGGCATGCGAAGGCCGCGCCAACGGTCGATCCCGCAGATCAAGGACAGGCTCCATCATGATCGCACAGCACTTCATCGGTGTCGATGTCGCCAAGGACCGGATCGACCTCTTCCATCTCCCTACCGCCCGGCGTGATCGGATTGCCACGACAAAACAGGCGCTTGCCCGGTTCTCCAAGCGAGCTTTCGGCTGCAAGCCCGCAGGCACCATCGCCGTTTCCGTCCCGGTCACGTCCGTCAAGCTGGTGTCGATTCCTGGATGGCCTGAGGCCATGATCAGGCGGCTTTCGTGGTTATGCCGAGAATGGCGTCGATCTCCTCCTTGTCGATCCCGGCGAAGGCCTCGACCATCGCCACAGCCATCCGTCATGCCTTGACCCGCATGGCACGCCTGCGCCCTACCTCGATAACGGCAACCTGGAACTCGACAACACCGCGGCCGAGCGCGGAATGCGCGCCATCGCCTTGCGCCGCAAGAACTCCTCTGCGTCGGCTCCGCGGCGGGCGGCAAGGCGGCCGCCATCGCCTGCACGCTGATCGAAACGGCCAAGCTCAACGCCGTCACAACGCCAGGCTCGCCGACACCCTCGCCCGCATCCCGGACGACAAGATCACCAAGGTCGAGGACCTGCTACCATGGCGCTGGAACGGAGAGCGGTCAGACCGGACGGTTACGCCTGGCACAGCGGCGGGGCGGCGATCACGGGACGGTCCATCGGACGCTCCTCTGGCGAGGAGAGTCCGAAGCTCTGCACCAAACCGCCGCCCTCACAAACCCTTCTGTCGTGTCGTATGCCTGGACTTAACAATTGCCCTTCTTCTTTGCGGCAAATACTCCGGGGAGGCCCCGGCTTGCCGGGGCCTGGGGGCTGGCCCCCACCAGGCTCCGCCGTGGACCCGGCCCTGGCCGGGGCCGCGGTGGAGAGAACGGACTTGCGCGGGCCCTGGGGCCCGCGCGCCTGGATCACGGCAACAACAGCGAGGCGTCGCCGTAGGAGAAGAAGCGATAGCCCTCGCGCACCGCATGAGCATAGATGCGGTCGATGCGGGGCTTGCCCATCAGGGCCGAGACCAGCATCAGAAGCGTCGATTTCGGCAGGTGGAAGTTGGTCATCAGCCCGTCCGCGACGTGGAATCGGAAGCCGGGATAGATGAAGATGTCGGTCTCGCCCGACCACGGCTCGATCCGGCCGGACCGCGCGGCGCTTTCGATCAGGCGCAGCGCGGTGGTGCCGACCGGGATGACCCGGCCGCCCGCGGCCTTGGTCGCGGCGATTTCGGCGGCGGCTTCGGGCGTGACCTCGCCCCATTCGGCATGCATGCGGTGGGTGGTCACGTCCTGCACCTTGACCGGCAGGAAGGTGCCCGCGCCGACATGCAGCGTCACTTCGGTGAAGTCCACGCCCCTTTGCCGCAGCGCCGCGAGCAGCGCCGCGTCGAAATGCAGGCTGGCGGTGGGCGCCGCCACGGCGCCCGCGCGGCGGGCGAAGACGGTCTGGTAATCCTCGTCGTCCTGCGCATCCGGNNCGCGCTTGGCGGCGATGTAGGGCGGCAGCGGCATGGACCCCGCCGCCCGGAGCGCGGCATCGAAACCGGCGCCGGTCCGGTCGAAGACCAGCCGCGCGTCTTCGGCACCGCGTTCGGCCACGGTGGCGGACAGATCGTCGGAGAACCGCACCACGTCGCCGGGGCTCAGCTTGCGCAGCGGCTTGGCCATGACGCGCCAGCCCTCGGCGGCCGGTTCCATCAGCGTGACCTCGACCTTTGCCCCGCCGCCGTCGCGCAGGCGCGTGCCGGTCAGCCGCGCCGGGATCACGCGGGTGTTGTTCAGCACCAGCCGGTCGCCGGGGCGCAGGATCGCGGGCAGGTCGAAGACATGGCCGTTGGTGATGTCATCACCTTCCGCCAGCAGCAGCCGGGCCGCGCTGCGCGGGCGGGCGGGCCGGGTGGCGATCAGCTCTTCCGGCAGGGCGAAGTCGAAATCGTCGAGTTTCATGGGCTTTGGGTCGATCCGGTGGTAAGGGCGCGGAACACATCGCGGAAGGCACCGGNGGTCAGGATGGACAGCGGGTTCACCCCGACCTTGGGCGCGGCAGAGGTGCCGGTGACAGTGTAGTTGAAGCCAAGGATGCCCTCGCCCTTGCGGGTGAAAAGCTGGCCGATGCCGTTGACCATGTAGATCGGCGAGATCACGCCTTGCAGGTCAAGGCGGCCATCCTTCAGGAAATAGGTACCCGCCATCGTGACGCCAAGCGAGGCGCCGGTGGCGGCGCCGTCCGTGATCGTCACCCGGTCGGGGGCGATGCGCAGGTCGGCCTCGGCGGTCGAAAAGGCAAAGCCGCCGCCGTCGAGCTGTTCCAGAAGGCCGACGACGCTGATGGCGTTCAGAAGCTCGGCCAGGATGTTGTCGTTGACGACGCGGAAATCGGAAAGCGTGGCCTTGCCGTCATAGCTGCTTACCTCGGCGCGCGGGGTCAGCACGAGGTCGAGCTTGCCGCCGCGGGCCGAATCGAAGATGCCCGCGGCCTGCAGCATGGCGCCGGCATCGTCGCTTTGCACGCGCACGGCGGGCCCGTGTTTCGAGGGCACCACCGCGCCGCGTAGCCGCGCCTTGCCGTTCATCAGCCCGGTGAAATCGCCGTTGAAGCCGCCCTGCGTGGCAAAGCTGCCGCGCAGGTCAGAGACGGAAAGGCCCTTCGACACCTGAAGCCGGTCCAGCCTGAGGGTGATGGGCACATTNNCGCGCCCCTGCCCCGCCGCCGCCGCCCAGACCCGCGCCGGACATGGCGGCGATGGTGACGCTGCCGCCGCCGATCTCGACAGCGGGCGGCTTGCCCTTGCCTTGCCCGANNCCAGCGTGACGGGCGCGTCGATCCAGCCGTTCAGGGTAACGCGCGAGAAGCTGGCACGGTCGATGCCGCCATCGGGTTTGGTGGTGACTGAGCCNNGCCTTCGGCGAAGGCCGCCGCCGGACAGGGCCAGCGCTGTGACCCGCGGCGGTTTGGCCAGTTCGATGCTGGCATCAAGCCTGCCGGTGGCCGTGGNTGGCTTTTTCCAGCCGATGGCGGGGACCGTGAGGCCAAGCCCGGCAAGATCGGAGCCCAGGGTCACAATCGCGGGGGCATTCAGCGGGAAATCGACGCTGACGCTGCCCCTGGCCTGGCCCGAGACGGTGCCGGTGGGGAAGCCGAGGTCAAATTCATCCACCGCGGCCTGCGACAGGGTGGCGGTGCCCTCGACATGGGGCCGCGCGGCGATGCCGGGCGGGCCGAAGCCCTGGGTGAAGGTGATGTCGAAGGGCACCTGGCCCAGATGGCCTTGCCCGGCGATCAGCATGCCATGCGGGTCGGCCGCGATGGTCAGCACATCGGCCGTGGCGGTCTTGCCGGGGATGACCTTGGTCGAGGTCACGGCCAGAAGCCCATCGACGCGGAAATCGACCTCGCCGGGTTTCAGGCCCTTCTTCAGCGGCAGGTCCATGGTGGCGGTCAGCTCGGCCCGGCCCTCGGCCAGGTCCACCGGCTNTGCCTTGGAGAGAAAGCGGAAGGGCGGTTCGTCCAGCACCGACAGCGCGGCGGTGATGGCGCTTTCGGTCTGCATCACGATATGGGCGCGGGCCGGGCGGTCGGTGATGGTGCCGATGGTGAAGGTGCCCGAGTTCACGCGGATCGGCCCGCCCTGCGGCGGGCTGACGGTGCCCTGGTTCACCACCATGGTATAGGTGCGGTCCTTGATCTTAGCGCGGCCCCAGGCGCCGGTGATGGGCGGCAGGGTCTTGATGAAGCGCACGGTTGTGTCGCGGAATTCGTAGTCAAGCGAGACCACGGGCGCGGCCTTGGGCGCGGTGCGGATGGCGGCGCGCAGGTCGAAAAGCTCGGCCACCGCGACATTGTCGGCCAGCCACTGCCGGGTCAGCGGCACCAGGTGGACGGGCCAGAGCGCCAGCAGGCGGTCGATGCCGATGCGGTTGATGCCGGTGTCCAGTGCCAGGCGCCAGCCTTCGGGCGTGGCCTGCAGGTGGCCGCGGGCCGAGATGGTCTCGTCGCCCTCGATGAGGCTGAGCTGGCCCACGTCCAGGCGGAAGGNGTCAAGCGCCAGGCGCAGGTCCATGGCGCCGGAGGAGAAGGTGACGGGGGCCTCGAACAGGCNGGGATCGACCATGACGCGACCGACCTGGATCTGGCCCAGGAAGGCGGCGGGCGCGGCGCCGGTCAGCGGGCCGGTCATGCGGTGGCCTTCGGCGTCCAGCAGGAAGGCTTGGCCCGCGGCCTCGGCACGCAGCGAGTCGCTTTGCACGGAAAGGTCGGACAGTTGGATGCGGCCAGTGGCGGCGTCGTAGGTCAGGCGCAGATCGGCGCGGTCGAAGCGGACGGGGGTGGTGGNCGTCGGTGGGCGCAAGGCGCCCTGGCCGATGTCAAGCTGGCCTTCGAAGGCGGTAAGGCCCTGCGCGTCCAGCGTGGCCGAGACCTGGCCCGAGATCGGCGCATCCAGCGCCGCGGCCCAGGCCAGCGGGCTGGTCTGGGCGGCAAGATCGCGGGCAGCAACGTTTTCGACGGTGGCGCGCAGGCGGGCGGTGTCGGCGCCCTTGGTCATGGTGGCGGCCAGCGTGGCGCGAGCGGGGTCGGCGCCGGGCTGGATCAGCGAGAAGGAAAGCTCGGAGCCCAGTTCCTGCGGGCGGTTGTCCAGCACGAACCGGCCGTCGCCGATCTGCCAGCGCCGACCGGAACGGGCGTCGGTCANGGACAGCGCCAGTGCCGCGGCCTCGACCCGTTCGACGCGCGACAGGGCGGGAAGGGCGAAGGCGCGGTCGGCGGCGGCGCTGTTCCAGGCTGGTGATCGGCGGCACGGCCGCGCCGGTGCCGAAGGAAAATTGAAGCGACCGTCGGCGAAGCGCGTGACCTCGACCTGGGCGCCGCTGACCGTCAGGCGGCGCAGGCGCAGGTTGCCGCCCAGCACGGCGGCGGGGTCGATGGTCGCGGTGGCCGAGGGCAAGACCAGAAGCGTGCCGCCACCGGGGGNCATGACGCGGAGGTCCGAGACATGAAGGCTGGGCACAAAGGCGCGGTCGATGGCGATGTCGATGCCATGCAGCGACAGCGCCGCGCCGCCAAGCGCGGGGCTGGCCCAGGTGTTGAGGCGGGATTCGACCTCGGCCACCGCCCAGACCGGCAGGGGCAGCAGGCGGCCGGTCAGCGCCAGCGTGGCATAGCCAAGGCCGATCACCAGGCCCCACAAAGCCAGCACGACAATGGCCAGGCTGCGCGCGGCGCTGCGGCGGCGGGGCGCGGGCGCCTCGGCGGGGGCCATGGCGGGAGGATCGTCCGTCTTCGCGCTCACTCTGTCTGTCCTGCGGCGGGGCCGATGGCCCCGGACCCTTGCCTTCGTGCTGCCTCGTCCGCGGGCATTGCGGAACCGCTTCCGGCTGTCGCGGAATTGCCTTTACTCTGCCCGAACTAAGCCGGGACGGAAAGCACCCGCGCAACCAGAGGCAAGGAGCCGCCCATGACAAAAGCAGACATCGCAGTAAGCAGGCCCGCGCCCGACTTTACCCTGCCGCGCAATGGCGGNGGCAGCGTCACGCTGTCGGCACTGCGGTAAGCGCCGGTGGTGATCTTTGCCTATGGCAAGGACGGCACGCCCACCTGCACCAACGAGGTGATGGAGTTCCAGGAACTGTACCCGCGCTTCCGGGCTGCTGGGGTCGAGGTTCTGGGCCTGTCGAAGGACAAGGTCGCGGCGCATGACCGCTTTGCCGCCAAGATGGGGATTACCCTGCCGCTGGTGTCGGATTTCGGCGGCACGATGATGGAGGACTGGGGCCTGTTCGGCGAAAAGCTGTTCTTCGGCAAGCTGGTGCAGGGCGTGCTGCGCCAGACCGTGCTGGTGGACGGCTCCGGGGTCATCGGCCATGTCTGGCAGGTGGACAAGGTGAAGGGCCATGCCGCCGAAGTGCTGGCCGCGGTGGAGGCGGGGTGTGACGACACTTTCCGGGATGGCGGTCGAGGTGCTGACCTGCGCCGATGGCCGCGCCAAGACGGCGCTTGGGCGTGCCCATGCCGCGGCCTGGTTCGCCGCCCGCGCGGCGGGCGCGCCCCTGCCCCTGGGCAGTGCCATGCCGCCGCTGCGCCCCTCGCGCCCGGAGCGGCCCGAGCTTCTGCCGCCGCGCGAGGTGCCGCGGCGACGGCCCGGTAGCCTGCAGGGGCGCATCGCGCTCTTGCATGCGCTGGCGCATATCGAGCTGAACGCGGTGGACCTGCACTGGGACATCGTCGCCCGGTTCACGGATGCCGGGATGCCCATNGGGTTTTTCGACGACTGGGTGAAGGCCGCCGATGAAGAAGCCAAGCATTTCAACCTGATCTGCGACTGCCTGGAGGCGATGGGCAGCCATTATGGCGCCCTGCCCGCCCATGCTTANAGCATGTGGCGCGCCGCCGAGGATACGGTCGGTGACCTGCCCGGCTTACTGGCCGTGGTGCCGATGGTGCTGGAGGCGCGCGGGCTGGATGTGACGCCGGGCATGATCGAGGTCTTCAGGAAAGCTTACGAGACCGCGGCCGTGGCGGCGCTGGAGGTGATCTATGCCGAGGAAGTGGGCCATGTCGCCTATGGCTCGAAATGGTTCAACTGGCTGTGCGGCCGGGCGGGCACGGACCCCAAGGACGAGTTCCACCGGCTGGTGCGGACCTATTTCCACGGCGCGCTGAAGCCGCCGTTCAATGAAGAGAAGCGCGCCGAGGCCGGACTGCCGCCGGATTTCTACTGGCCGCTGGCAGAGAAGGTTGAGGGCGAGGGTGATCGGGCATCGCCGGTGGGCTTTGGCATCAGGTCGGCGACATCAGAACGCGTGAATGGACAACGCATCCTCGCCCGATGCCATCGCCTCGGGCGCCGCGACCGGGTTCAACACAACCGCCCGTGCGCCCAGGCCGCACGGGGAAATCTGACAGCCCCTTGGCGATTTGCTGGCAAATCGCCAACGCGCCGGGTCCGGGGCCACTGGACCCGGCCCTTGTCGGCGCGAAAACAGAACCGTCGCCTGAGCATGACCAGGACGTTCAAAGGCGGTCGCCGCCGTGAGACAAACGCACGGTCATCGGCAAAATCCCGCCGACCAGGGCGACCGAAAGGCAGGGTTCCGCCCCTGTCGTTCAAATTCGTTGCGACGCCGCGGGTCGCTGGCTAATCAGAAGGCGCCTCGGGGACCGGGGAAATTCGTTATGTTCTTGGACCACCAGCGAACGGAATTCGCCCCGTGCCTATGCATATCGGCTATCGGATCAATGCCGCCCTGGAGCGCATTCTTCCCGAACAGCGCCTGTTTCTGAAGTCGGACCGCGACACGCGGTTTGTCCGGCTACGCCCGGCCACCCAGGCCATCGCCATCGCCGCNGGTGGTGTCATGCTGTTGTGGACGGTGGTTGCGACTTCGATCCTGCTTCTGGATTTCGTGAACGCCGGTTCGGCGCGCAGCCAGCAGCAGGTACGCCAGGCGCGCTATGAGGAACGGCTGGACGCCCTGTCGCAGGACCGCGACCGCCGCGCCGACGAAGCGGCAAGCGCGCAGGAGCGGTTCAATCTGGCGCTGGCCGAAGTATCGAAGATGCAGACGCGGCTTCTGGCGAGCGAAGACCGNCGCGAGCTGGAAACCGGCATCGAGGTGATCCAGGCCACGCTGCGCCGCACCATCCAGGAACGCGACAGCGCCCGTGCCGAACTGGCCGAGACCCAGGGCACCGAGGTGAAGTCCGGGCCGACCGCGGCGGAACGCGCCGCCGACACCACCGAGACGCTGGCCTTCCTGACCGGCGCGTTGCAGGAAACGGCGGGCGAGCGCGACCTGATGGAGGGTGCGGCCCGCGACGCCGTGGCGAAGGTCGATGCCGTGGCGGCCGAACGCGACGCCATCCTGGCGCGCAACGCCGAAATCTTCACCCAGCTGGAAGATGCGATCACCGTGTCGATGGAGCCGCTGGACAAGATGTTCGCCGCCGCCGGTCTGTCGCCGGACTCGCTGCTGAAATCGGTGCGCAGCGGCTATTCGGGCCAGGGCGGGCCGCTTGGGCCGCTGGCCCTGTCGGCCTCGGGTGCGGCGCCCTCGACCGACGAGATGCGCGCCAATGCCCTGTTGGGCAAGCTGGACGAAGTGAACATGTACCGCATCGCCGCCACCAAGGTGCCGCTGGTGCTGCCGGTGACCTCGTCCTTCCGCTATACCAGCGGCTTCGGTGTGCGCCAGGATCCCAAGGGCTGGGGCCGCCGCATGCATGAGGGCGTGGACATGGCGGGCAGCTATGGCGCGCCGGTCTATGCCACCGCGGACGGCGTGGTGATCTATGCCGGATGGGAAAACGGTTATGGCTTACTGGTGAAGATCAAGCACGACTTCGGCATCGAGACGCGCTATGGCCACCTGTCGCAGATCCGGGTCGGCGTGGGACAAAGGGTATCGCGCGGCGACAAGATCGGTGATATGGGCAATTCGGGCCGCTCGACGGGCACGCATCTGCATTACGAAGTGCGCGTGAACGGGGCGGCGAAGAATCCGATGACCTTCATCAAGGCGGGAACCAATGTTTTCTAAGAGCCGCATCAACGAGACCGCGGGCAAGCCGGGCGAGCCGGAAAAGACCAGGACGCCGGACACTGCACCCGCGGCCGCCAAGCCCGCGATGGACTATGCGCCGGTTGCCACCAAGGGCAAGGCGGCGCCGTCTGTGCTTTCCTCGGACCTGAGCGTGGTGGGCAACATCCGCACCACGGGCGACATCCAGGTGGAAGGCACGATCGAGGGCGACATCCGCGCGCATCTGCTGACGGTGGGCGAGACCGCGACGATTCGCGGTGAGATCGTGGCCGATGACATCGTGGTGAACGGTCGCGTCATCGGCCGCGTGCGCGGGCTGAAGGTGCGGCTGACCTCGACCGCGCGGGTGGAAGGCGACATCATCCACAAGACCATCGCCATCGAGAGCGGCGCGCATTTCGAAGGCTCGGTGCAGCGTCAGGAAGACCCGCTGTCTGACGGGCCGACTTGCCGCGCCCGCGCCGCAGCCGCAGCTGGCGGCGCTGGCGCAGGCCTCGGTGAAGCCGACCGACGGGGTGTGAGCATATCCCCATGCGGGATGCGGGCGCCTTCGGGCGCCCCTTTCATTTGGCGTCAGGCGATGGTGCGGCGGTACAGGTGCCAGCTGGCATGGCCCAGCACCGGCAGCACGACGAAGANGGCGGCAAACCACAGCGCCATGCCCAGGAACAGCGCCACGGCGATGAAGGCGCCCCAGCCCAGCATGACCAGCGGGCTGGTGCGGACGAGGTCGAAGCTGGTCAGCATGGCGGTGACGAAATCCACCTCGCGGTCCAGAAGCATGGGCAGCGCCACCACGGTCAGCGAATAAAGCACGGTCGAGAAAACGGCGCCGATGAAGGTGCCGACGGCCAGCATGGTCAAGCCCTGCGGCGTGGTGAAGATGGCCAGCGAGGAGGAGACGTTGGTCATGGTCGCCGTGCCCAGGAACAGCGCGAAGATCATGTGCGACAGGAAGTTCCAGAACAGGAAGAACACCACGATCACCGCGGCGATCGAGGGGATCTGGCGGTCCTTCTGGTGGAAGATCACCTTCAGCACCCCGGCCCAGTCCAGCGGCTCGCCATTCTCCAGGCGGCGGGACACCTCGTACAGCCCGCAGGCGATGAAGGGGCCAAGGATGGGAAAGCTTACCGAGGCGGGCAGAGTCCACCAGATCTGGCCCTTGGCGGTCATGGCCCAGACCAGAAGCCAGCCGCNCATGACATAGACACTGGCGAAGAACAGGCCGTAGANGGGCGCGGTCAGGAAGTCGCGCCAGCCGTGGCGCAGCGCATAGGCCAGGTCGCTGAATTCCACGGACAGAATCTGGGGCGCGGCGGGGCCCGCCGCGGTCTGATCGGTCATGTCGTCCTCCTCGTTGCCCTCAGTCTAGGGGCGGGAAAGCGGGACGAAAAGTCGCATGATGGAGAGACCCCGCACAATTTGCGGGGAAGCTGCTGGCACGTCAATATGTTGCAGGCCAGAGTCAGCTTTTGGCGCGAAGGTCTCAGGCCTCGCCCTGGGCCTCGTCGCGGCTTTTCCCATGCACGCCAAGCGCCAGGGTGGCGGCCATGAAGCGGTCAAGGTCGCCGTCCAGCACACCGCCGGTGTCCGAGGTTTCCACGCCGGTCCGCAGGTCCTTCACCATCTGGTAGGGCTGCAGGACGTAGGAGCGGATCTGGTTGCCCCAGCNCGCATCGCCCTTGTTGTCGTGGGCTTCCTGGATGGCGGCATTGCGCTTGTCGAGTTCCAGTTGGTACAGCCGCGATTTCAGCGCCTGCATGGCGATGTCGCGGTTCTGGTGCTGGGATTTCAGCGACGAGGTCACGACGATGCCGGTCGGGAAGTGGGTGATGCGCACCGCCGAGTCGGTCTTGTTGACGTGCTGGCCATNGGCACCGGACGACCGGTAGGTGTCGATGCGGATGTCCTTGTCCTGCACCTCGATCTCGATGTTGTCGTCCACCACGGGGTAGACCCAGACCGAACAGAACGAGGTGTGCCGCCGCGCCGCGGAATCATAGGGCGAGATGCGCACCAGGCGGTGGACGCCGGNATCGGACTTCAGCCAGCCATAGGCGTTATGGCCCGACACCTTGTAGCTGACAGACCGGATGCNCTCTTCGCCGGGCGTTTCCGACTGCATTTCGACCTGGTAGCCCTTCTNTTCGGCCCACCGCACATACATGCGCGCCAGCATCGACGCCCAGTCGCAGCTTTCGGTGCCCCCTGCCCCGGCGTTGATTTCCAGGAAGGTGTCATTGCCATCGGCCTCGCCGTCCAGCAACGCCTCCAGCTCTTTCTGCGCGGCGGTGTCGGCCAGCGCCTTCAGCGCCGCCTCGGCCTCGGCGACGATCTCGTCGTCGCCTTCGGCCTCGCCCAGTTCGATCAGATCGACATTGTCCTTCAGGCCAGAGTCGATCAGCTTGTAGGTCGAGACCGCGTCGATGAGGGCCTGACGGTCCTTCATCAGCTTTTGCGCCTTGGCCGGGTCGTTCCAGAGATCAGGCGCCTCGATCAGCGCGTCGAATTCTTCCAGCCGATGGGGCGCGGTCTCCCAGTCCAGGCGCTGGCCCAGCAGGGTCAGCGTCTTGCGGATCGCATCCACGGAGTTCTGGATTTCGGCGCGCATCGGGCGGTCTTCCTTATGGAAACGGCACCGCCCCGGCAGGACCGGGGCGGCGGGGTTCATATACGGCGCCGGGCGCGGCGCCGCAAGGCGGTGGGCCGGGCGGGTTTGCCGGCACGGCCACGAATTCCGCACGGAATTCGCGCACGGAAATCGTTCGATTTCCGTGCCCCGGCCGGTCAGTACAGACCGCCCGAGGAAATCGTTCCGTAGCTGGCCTTGTTCTTCGGGATGACCTTGGTTTCGCCCGTCGAGGTCGTCACCGCCATGTCGCCCTCGTCGCTGCCGCCTTCGCCATAGGCATAGAGCGGCAGGTTCGACCCCATGGCAAAGCCGCCGTCCACCAGGGCCGCGGCGCCGAAGACCGGCTCTTCGCCGTCGCGGAAGTATTCCGCCACCACGTTGGCGCCCGAGGCGTCGTCGGCCAGACGCGCGCCGGTGAAGCGGTCGATCTTCAGGAAATAGCCGCCGGNGGGCACGCGGAATTCGGTGCCGCCGTATTTCTTGATCGCCGTCTTCATGAAGCTTTGGAACACCGGGGCACACATGCCGCCGCCCGAGGCGCGGTCGCCAAGCGAGCGCGGCTGGTCATAGCCGATGTAGCAGCCCGCCACGATGTTCGAGGTGAAGCCGATGAACCACACGTCCTTGGCATCGTTGGTGGTGCCGGTCTTGCCCGCCACCGGCACCGGCAGGTTCAGCCCCGAGGCCGTGCCGCGCTGCACCACGCCTTCCATCATCGAAGTCAGCTGATAGGCGGTGATCGGGTCCATCACCCGTTCACGTTTCGACAGGATGTCCAGCCCGGCGCCGGGATCAAGGCTGGCGACCTGGCAATCTCNGCAGGTGCGAGTGTCGTGGCGATAGATGGTGCGGCCGAAACGGTCCTGCACGCGGTCGACCAGCGTGGGTTCCACCCGCTCGCCGCCGTTGGCGAACATGGCATAGGCCGCCACCATCTTGAACAGGGTGGTTTCCTGCGCACCGAGCGCGTTGGCGAGGAAGGGCTTCATCGGATTGTAGACGCCGAAGCGTTCGGCATAGGCGGCGACCGTCTCCATGCCGATTTCCTGGGCGATGCGCACGGTCATCAGGTTCCGCGACTGTTCGATGCCGGTGCGCATGGGCGTCGGGCCGTAGAACTTGTTCGAAGCGTTCTTCGGGCGCCACAGGCCCTGCGGCGTGTTCACCTCGATGGGCGCATCGACGACGATGGTGGCAGNGGTGAAGCCCGNATCCAGCGCGGCGGCATAGACGAAGGGCTTGAAGGACGAACCGGGCTGGCGCTGCGCCTGGGTGGTGCGGTTGTAGACCGAGGACTGGTAGGAGAAGCCGCCCTGCATCGCCAGCACGCGGCCGGTGTTCACGTCCATCGCCATGAAGGCGCCCTCGATCTCGGGCACCTGGCGCAGGGTCCAGCGGATGAAGCTGCCGTCTTCGTCCTTGGTCATGGCGCGGACCATGACCACGTCGCCGACATCGACCAGATCGGAGGCGCGCTTGGCCTTGGGGCCAAGCTTTCCATCGGGCANGCGCTTGCGCGCCCAGGTCACGTCTTCGGCGGGGATGAAATGGCCGTCCTCGTCTTCCTCGACGCCCTCGATGCCGATGCGGGCGGAGCTGTCGCCGACGTCCAGCACCACCGCCGGATGCCAGCCGACGATGTCGCGCGGCACTTCGGCCTCGGCCAGGGCGGCACGCCAGTCGGCCTCGGAGCCCAGCTTCGAGGCGTCGATGGTCTTGCCGGTGCCGCGCCAGACGCCCTGGCCGCGGTCGTACTTTTCCAGACCCGCCTGCAGCGCCTTGGCGGCCTGGGCCTGCAGGTCGCTGTCCACCGTGGCGCGGATCGCCAGGCCACCCCCGAAAAATTCTTCCTCGCCGAAAGTGCCGGACAGCTGGCGACGGATTTCGTCGGTGAAATAGCTGCGGGGCGGCAGCGACTGGCGGAAGGCCGGCATGTCGCCGCCCTGCACGGTCAGAAGCGGCGTGGCGGCTTCTTCCTTGGCCACCTCGGCTGTGATGTAGCCGTCTTCGGCCATGCGGTTCAGCACATAGGCGCGGCGCTCCAGCGCGCGGTCCTTGTTGCGCACCGGGTGCATTTCCGAGGGCGCCTTGGGCAGGGTGGCCAGATAGGCAGCCTCGGCCGGGGTCAGCGCCGTGAGCGGCTTGTTGAAATAGGTCTGGGCGGCGGCGGCGACGCCATAGGAGTTCTGGCCGAGGAAGATTTCGTTCAGGTAGAGTTCGAGGATCTTGTCCTTGGAGAGCGTTTCTTCCAGCCGCGAGGCGAGGATGATTTCCTTGATCTTGCGCTCGCCGGTGCGGTCGCCGGACAGAAGGAAGTTCTTCATCACCTGCTGGGTGATGGTCGAGGCGCCGCGCAGGTTCTGGCCCCGGCTGACCACCGCATCGCGGAAGGCCGCGGCCATGCCTTCGACATCATAGCCGTGGTGCTTGTAGAAATTCTTGTCCTCGGCGGCGATGAAGGCGTCCTTCACCAAGGGCGGGATATCCTCGATCGGCACGAAGANGCGTTCCTGGGCGAATTCGTCGATGATCTGGCCTTCGCCGGAATAGATGCGGCTGATCGTCGGCGGGGCGTATTGCGCCAGGCTTTCGTGGCTGGGCAGGTCGCGCGAGTAGATGTAGAGGATCGCGCCGATGCTGAGGGCGAGGGCCAGCAGGCCAAGCGTCACAAGGGTGAAGAGAGCACCGAAGAAGGACGTGACGAACCGGATCAACGGCGGGCTCCCATGGCGGACAGGCGGGCGAAGGGTCACGCCCTTGGCGCAGGTCTTATAGACGCCGGGCCGGTCGGGGTCAAAACGATGACGGCCAGGTGTGGTCAAGGATGCGCGAGCACCCGCCGGTGGATGATGCGGTCAGGGTGCGCGCGCGGCGGAAAGGGCCGCATCCTGTTCGGCCCAGGCCTTCAGCCCGTCGCGCAGCGCCCNGGCCATGCGCGCGCGCCAGTCGGGATCGTTCAGGCGCTTGCGGTCGGATTCGGAAGACAGGAAGCCGATCTCGACCAGCACCGAGGGCAGGTCGGGCGATTTCAGCACGGAAAAGCCTGCGGTCTGGTGCGGGTGGCGGTGCATCTTCAGCTGCGCCGCCTTGATGGCGGCGACCAGATCGTAAGCCAGCCGGTCGGTGCGCGGCGCAGTCTCGGTACGGGCCATATCCATCAGCACCAGCGCCACGGTGTCATCCTGATCGGTCAAGTCCACCCCGGCCAGCAGGTCATCGCGGTCGTGGCGTTCGGCCAACGCGGCGGCGGCCTCGTCGCTGGCGTCTTCGGCAAGAGTATAGACGGTGGCCCCCACCGCCTCGCCCTCGGCCAGCGCGTCGGCGTGCAGGGACAGGAAGACCTGCGNCGCGGCCTCGCGCGCCAGCGTCAGGCGGGTTTCCAGCGGCACGAAGACATCGTCGTCGCGCGTCAGTGCCACGCGGAAGCCGCCGTCGCGCACCAGCAGTTCCTTCAGCTCGCGCGCGANGGTCAGGACGATGTCGGCTTCCTTCTGGTCGCCCGCCTCGGCGCCGGGGTCGATGCCGCCGTGGCCGGGGTCCAGCATCACCAGCACCGGGCCGGAGCCGATCACGGGCGGGGGCGGCAGGTCGGTGGGTTTGGGCAGCGCCCAGTCATCGGGTTCGGGCAGGGCGGCGCGGGCGGCGAAGTCCTGCGCCGTGGCGGGGGAAAGGGTCAGCTGCACCGTGGTGGGGCCAGAGGTATCCATTGCCGAGGTGGTGACGGCAAACGGACCGTCCAGTTCCATCACCAGCCGCGACCAGCCGGGGCGCAAGACGCCGGCGCGCAGCGCCACGACATGGGCCGAGCTCTCGGGCAGGCGGTCGAGGCCGGTCCAGTCGACCTCGCGCATGTCCAGCACCAGCCGCGGCGGGTTATCCAGCACGCGCACGCGCCAGGGCACGGGCTGCGAAATGGTGAGCCGCACGTCGATGCCAGTGGCGGTGTCGGCAACCTGCGAGGCGGCGGGGTCAAGGCGCGCCAGCGCCGAAAGGTCCGGCGACTGGGCCCGGTAAGCAGNCGCGGCAACCAGTGCGAGGCAGAGCATCCATCCCGCCGTTCTCAGCCGCATCCTGCCCTCCGGTCCTGCCCGCCGCGACTATTCCCGGCGGGGCGGCGAAAGTAAACGTTCAGCGGTTCGCCATCCAGCGCGTCAGGCGGTCGAGTCCCTCTTCGATGTCGGCGGTGGCACGGGCATAGGAAAAGCGCAGCGTGGTGTGGCCGCGGAGCGGGTCGAAATCCAGCCCCGGCGTCGCCGCCACGCCGCAGTAAGCCAACATTTCCGCCGCGAAGGCGCGGCTGTCCTGGGTCAGATGCGATACGTCGGCATAGATGTAGAAGGCGCCATCGGGCGGGGCGAGGCGGTCGAATCCGGCCTTGGGCAGGCCTTCCAGCAACAGCGAACGGTTCCTGGCATAGACGGCGCGGTTGGCTTCCAGCTCGTCCACCGCCTCCAGCGCCGCCAGCGCTGCGACCTGGCTGGCATGGGGCGGGCAGATGAACAGGTTCTGCGCCAGCCGTTCCACGGTACGGACCATGGCGTCCGGCACCACCATCCAGCCGATGCGCCAGCCGGTCATCGAGAAGTATTTCGAGAAGGAGTTGATGACGACCACCTCGTCCGTCACCTCCAGCGCCGAAACCGCCGGGGCGTCGTAATGCAGACCATGGTAGATTTCGTCTGAAATCAGCGCCGTGCTTAANNCAGCCTGCGCCGCGGCGGCATGGGCGGCCAGCGCTTCGCGCGGCAGCATAGTGCCAGTGGGATTACCGGGCGAGGCGAGGATGAGGCCCGCCAGCGGATGGGCGGCGGCAATCGCCTCGGGCCGGGGCTGGTGGCGGTCTTCGGCATGGGTGGGGATGCCGACCGGCACCAGGCTCATGGCACGCAGGATCTGGCGGTAGGAGGGATAGCCCGGTTCCGTGACCCNCACGCGGTCGCCGGCATCGAAGAGCGCCGAGAAGGCCAAAATGAAGGCGCCGGAGGAGCCAGCGGTGACGATGACGCGGGCGGGGTCGATGTCCACGCCATACCAGCGGCGACAAAGCCCGGCGATGCNTTAAGCGCGCAGTTCGGGCAGGCCAAGCGCCACGGTATAGCCAAGCGCGTCGCGCTCCATCGCGCGGGCCAGGGCGGCGCGGGCAAGGGCCGGGGCTGGTGTGCCGGGCTGGCCGACTTCCATATGGATGATGCGCTGTCCCGCGGCTTCCGCCCGGCGCGCGGCCTCCATCACATCCATCACAATGAAGGGATCGACCTGACCCCGGCTGGACATCCGCATGGCGCCCCCTATGGTTCGCCCGCCATAGACCCGGCGGGCGGACCAAGGTCAAGCCTGCCCTGAAGCCCCGAGGATTTCATGCCCCTGCCCCGCGTCCTGACCGCTGCCCTGCTGGCCTGCACCGTTGCCCTGCCCGCAGCGGCCGATATGACGCAGGCCGAGCGCGACGACCTGCGCAAGGAAATCCGCGCCTACCTTCTGGAAAACCCGGAAGTCCTGGTCGAGGCGATGAACGAGCTGCAGGCGCGCGAGGAGCAGGCCGCGGCCAGCCGTGACCAGCAGCTTCTGAAGGACCACGCCGACGCCATCTTCAACGACCCGAATTCCTGGGTCGGCGGCAACCCCGAAGGCGACATCACCGTGGTCGAGTTCATGGACTACCGCTGCGGCTATTGCCGCAAGGCCTATGAAGAGGTGGAAGAGCTGGTGAAATCGGACGGCAACATCCGCTATGTCGTGAAGGAATTCCCCATCCTTGGCGACCAGTCGGTGCTGTCGTCGCAATTCGCCATCGCCGTGCGGCAGCTGCATGGCGACGAGGCCTACCGGCAGGCCTTTGACGGGCTGATCTCGCTGAAGGGCGAGGCCAATAACGAGTCGCTGACNCGCGCTGGTAACAAGCTGGGGCTGGATGCGGCGCCGATCCTTGACCGGATGGATGACCCGGAGGTGATGGCGGTGATCGCCGCCAACCACGAACTGGCGACGATCCTGGACATTTCGGGCACGCCGACCTTTGTTGTGGATCAGACCATGGTGCGCGGCTATGTGCCCCTGGACGGCATGCGCCAGATCGTGGCAGGCGAACGGCAGGGCTGAGGAAGCGATTTCCGGGACGGAAATCGTGCACGGAAATCGTTCGATTTCCGTGCCTTACTCTGCCGCCTGCGCCCTTTCGGCGGCCTCGATTTCGGCCGCCTTCGCCTCGACCAGTTCGACGATATGGTCGATCATCCGGTCGTTGCTTTGGGTGTGGCTCTGCTTGTTTACGAGATAGACCATGCCCTTNNTTACGCCGCCGCCGGTGAAGCCGATGTCGGTCATCAAGGCCTCGCCCGGGCCGTTCACCACGCAACCGATGATGCTGAGGCTCATCGGCGTCTTGATATGTTCCAACCGCTTTTCCAGCGCCTCGACCGTCTTGATCACGTCGAAGCCCTGCCGCGCGCAGGAGGGGCAAGAGATGATCTGCACGCCGCGGGTGCGCAGGCCGAGGCTTTTCAGGATTTCGAAGCCGACCTTCACCTCTTCCACCGGATCGGCCGAGAGCGAGACGCGGATGGTGTCGCCGATGCCGAACCACAGAAGCGAGCCGAGGCCGATGGCCGATTTCACCGTGCCCGAGATCAGGCCGCTGGCTTCGGTGATGCCCAGATGGATGGGCGCGTCGGTGGCCTGCGCCAGTTGCTGGTAGGCGGCGGCGGCAAGGAAGGCGTCCGAGGCCTTCACGGAAATCTTGAATTCGTGGAAGTCGTTGTCCTGCAACAGCTTGATATGGTCGAGCCCGGATTCCACCATCGCGTCGGGGCAGGGTTCGCCGTATTTGTCCAAGAGGTGCTTTTCCAGCGNAGCGGCGTTGACGCCGATGCGGATGGAACAGCCGTGGTCCTTGGCGGCCTTCACCACCTCGGCCACGCGTTTGGCGTCGCCGATGTTGCCGGGGTTGATGCGCAGGCAGGCGGCNNGTACCTCTGCGGCCTCGATGGCGCGCTTGTAGTGGAAATGGATGTCCGCGACGATCGGCACCGGGCTTTCGGCGACGATCTCCTTCAGCGCGCGGGTGCTGTCGGCGTCGGNGGTCGAGATGCGCACGATGTCGGCACCGGCGATGGCGGCGCGTTGCACCTGGTCCAGCGTGGCCTTCACGTCCGAGGTGATGGTGTTGGTCATGGTCTGCACCGAGATCGGTGCATCGCCGCCGACCAGCACCTTGCCCACGCGGATCTGACGCGAGGAGCGGCGTTCGATGTTGCGCCAGGGGCGGATCGGGTTGAGGGACATCGGGCACCTGCGCTGCGGGGTTGCGCCCTAGATAGCCCTGCCGGGCGCCCGCCGCAACGGCGGCGGGCCTATTCCGAGGGCGCCGGAAGGGCGGCGGGGTTCACGGCGCTGGCATCGGCCACGGCCACGAACTTCGCCAGGTCGGCATCGCCGGTCAGGTCGGCGACGGCGAATTTCGTGGTCAGGGCATCGGGCGAAAGCTGGACGTTCTTGACCACCTGCGCGCCGGGGGCGGCTGGCCCATAGGTCTGGCCGTTCACCGCGAAATAGACCGAGCCGGAATTGCTACNCCGCAAAGTGGCGGGCTCTTCCAGTTGCGGCACGGCATAGCGTTCGCCGGCATCGAGGATTTTCTCGAACAACACGGTGCCGTCTGCGGCCTGCACGCGCACCCAGGACGGACGCACCGCCAGCAGTTCCACCGGGGCCTTGCCATCGGCCACGACCTGCACCTCACCGGCGGCGGCATCCTGCGCCACGGCCTCGGCCACGGCGGTGTCGATGGCATCCGGGGCGGCGACGCCGTCACGCGGGTTGATGGCGGCGATGGGACCATCGCGCGAGGTCATCACCGGCACATCCAGCGCCTGCGGCCGATAAAGGCGGTCAAGCGCATCCGGGCGGGTGGGGTCCAGCGTGGTTTCGGCTGACGCGGTTTCCGTCACCTCGGGCGCCGAGCGCACCAGGGGCGCGGACCCCTGAACGTTGCCGATCGGGTCGATGTCGGCCACCACGGCGGGGGCCTGTTCCACCGGCGCCAGTTGCACGCGCTGCACTTCCTGCAGCACCGACCAGCCGCCATAGCCAAGCGCGCCGATCAGCGCGACCAGCACCAGGACCGAGCCCACCGCGCCGGGTTCCACCCGGGCGAACAGGCTTTCGCCGCGCGGGATGAAGGTGGCGTTGGGATCGGCGAAGGGATCGCGCACTTCGGCCGAGGGCTGCTGCGGGCCGCNGGCCAGCGCGGGCGAGGAGGCGGCGGCGGACATGCCATGCGCCGGCTGGAAATTCGCCTCGCGGCAGAAGCGGGCAAAGGCCTCGTCGGGGTTCATGCCCAGATAGCGGGCATAGGACCGCACATAGCCAACGACGAAGCCCGGCGTTTCAAAGGCCGAGACATCGGCGTTTTCGATGGCGGCAATATAGGTGGCCTTGATCTTCAGCTCGCGCTGGACATCCAGCAGCGACTTGCCAAGCGTCGCCCGTTCGCCCCGCATCAGATCGCCCAAGCGAAGATCGAAGTCGTCAAAGCCCTTCGGCTTGTCCGCCTCGTCCGGCGTCGAAGGTCTGCCCCTCCAACCGATCATCCGGCCTGCCCCATCACTGCCCCGTTGTCCCCCGAGTCGGTCTGACGCCAACCCGCACCTGTTCGTATTCAGCGAAACCTAGCACATGGCAAGCCTATTTGCATGTGCAGAAGGATAGTCAGGCGCTGACCTCGGCACGATTCAGCGCGCAGTGCCGCCAGAGCGCATCCATCGCCTTCACGAGACGGTCGATATGGTCGGCGCCATGCACCGGCGAAGGCGTGAAACGCAGCCGTTCGGTGCCCCGCGGCACGGTCGGGAAGTTGATCGGCTGGACGTAAATCCCGTGTTCTTCCAACAGCATGTCCGACAGCATCTTGCAATGGATGGGGTTGCCGACATGCACGGGCACAATATGTGAGCCATGGTCGATGATCGGCAGGCCCAAAGCCTTGAGTCGCATCTTCAGGATACGGGCATTCATCTGCTGGCTGTCGCGCAGGTGCTGGGCGGTCTTCAGGTGGCGCACCGAGGCCGCCGCACCGGCGGCAATGGCGGNGGGCAGCGAGGTGGTGAAGATGAAGCCCGGCGCATAGCTGCGCACCGCGTCACACATCTTCGCACTTGCAGCAATATAGCCGCCGAACACCCCGTAAGCCTTTGCCAGCGTGGCATTGATGATGTCGATGCGGTGCATCTGGCCGTCGCGTTCCGCCACCCCGGCGCCGCGCGGGCCGTACATGCCGACGGCATGGACCTCGTCGATATAGGTCAGGGCGTCAAACTCTTCGGCCAGGTCGCAAAGCTCCTTGATCGGGCCGAAGTCGCCGTCCATCGAATAGATCGATTCGAAGGCGATCAGCTTCGGCGCGGCCGGGTCGTCGGCTTCCAGCAGCTCGCGCAGATGGGCCACGTCGTTGTGGCGGAAGATTCGCTTCTCACCGCCGCCCCGGCGCACGCCCTCGATCATCGAGGCATGGTTCAGCGCGTCGGAATAGATGATCAGGCCGGGGAACAGGCTGCGCAGCGTCGACAGCGTGGCGTCATTAGCGATGTAGGCCGAGCCGAAGACCAGCGCCGCTTCCTTGTGGTGCAGGTCGGCAAGTTCGGCCTCCAGCGCCTTGTGATAGACCGTGGTGCCCGAAATGTTGCGCGTGCCGCCCGACCCGGCGCCGGTGGCATCCAGCGCCTCGTGCATGGCGGCCAGGACCACCGGGTGCTGGCCCATGCCCAGATAATCGTTGCCGCACCAGACGGTGATATCCTTCGTCGTACCGTCGGGCCGCTTCCAGCTGGCCAGCGNGAAGGCGCCCTGCTTGCGCTCGATGTCGATGAACGTGCGGTAACGGCCTTCCTCGTGCAGGCGGTTCAGGGCTTTGTCGAGGGCGGCTTCATAGCGGCTCATCTGGCTCTCCGGGCTCGGGCCTGTCTTCGGTCGGCGCAATCTGGCGGCGATGCGAAGGCTGGGCCTTGACTTGGGTCAATCGGATGGCCGGGGAAGGGGACAATTCGCCGCCCTGACCCGGCGTCACGGTCAGTTCTGGATCACCACGGTGCAATCGGTGACGGTCGGGTTGCGCTTGGCGCAGTCGGCCAGCGCCGCCTCGGCCCCGGTGCCGACCCCAGCCCCCGCCCGAAGGCGAGATGGCGAAGGCGCCGTCCTTCTTGGGATAGCTGTCCTTGAACCCCTCGGTCGCCTGCGACGACAGCTGGAACCCCTTGTCCTTCCAACCCTTGGGCTGAATGACGGCGGCCACGATGCAATCGGCCTTGCCCTTCTTCTTCTTGTTGCAGTCGGCCACGGCGAAAGCCCCGCCGCCTGCACCGAATGGAAGTTCACTGCCAGCGAGGTCGCTTCGGTCAAAGCGCCGTCTTCGGGCGAGATGGCGAAGGCGCCGTAATAGGGCTGCGCGGCGCCAACCTGTTGCAGGGCGGTGGCCACCGCGGCGGGAAGGTTGGCTTCCGGCATCAGCACGACTTCGGCCTTGCTTACCGGGAACAGGGCCTTTTCGCCTTGGCCCCGGTCAGCGTATCGGCCTGGGAAGCAGGGCAAGGGCAGCAAGGCAAAGGGTAAGCGTCAGGGTGCGCATGGACGATCCTTCGGTTTGGCAGCGGTATAGCCCGAAGCGGCGGCTCTGGACAGTGGACCAAGGGCTGATAGGCTTCGCCCCGCCGTCCGGTGCCAATAGAAGGAGCCCGCCATGTCCGTGACCCCCATCCTTGACCGCATCGACCGCGACCTGCCACAGGCGCTGGACCGGCTGATGGGGCTGCTGCGCATCCCCTCGATCTCGACCGACCCGGCCTTCAAGGTGGACTGTGCCAGGGCCGCGGACTGGCTGGTGGAGGATCTGAAGGGCCTCGGTTTCGAGGCGGCGTCGATGCCGACGCCCGGCCATCCGATGGTGGTGGCGCAGGGCGGCACGGGCGGGCGGCACCTTCTGTTCTATGGCCACTATGACGTGCAGCCGGTGGANCCCTTGAACCTGTGGCACCGCGATCCCTTCGACCCCGAGATTCAGGAAACGGCGAAGGGCAAGGTGATCCGGGCGCGCGGGGCATCCGACGACAAGGGGCAGCTGATGACCTTCCTCGAGGCGCTGCGCGCCTGGAAGGCCGAAACCGGCACCCTGCCCCGCTTACTGACGATCTTCCTGGAGGGCGAGGAGGAATCGGGCTCGCCTTCGCTGATCCCGTTCATGAAGGACCATGCCGCCGAGCTGAAGGCCGACCTGGCGCTGATCTGCGACACCGGGCTGCACGAGGACCGGGTGCCNATGATCACCACCATGCTGCGGGGGCTTCTNGGGGAAGAGATCACGATCACCGGGCCGGAGATGGACCTGCATTCCGGCGGCTATGGCGGGGCGGCGATCAACCCGATCCGGGTGCTGTGCCGCATCCTGGCGGGGCTGCATGACGAAAACGGCCGCATCCAGGTGCCGGGCTTCTATGACGACGTGGACGAATTGCCCGAGGCGATCCGGGCGCAGTGGCAGGCCTTGTCCTTTGACCACGCCAAGTTCCTGGGCGATGTCGGGCTGTCGGTGCCCGCAGGCGAGAAGGACCGCACGCCGCTGGAGATGCTGTGGTCGCGGCCGACGGCCGAGGTGAACGGCATCTGGGGCGGCTATACCGGCGCCGGGTTCAAGACGGTGCTGCCGTCCAAGGCCCATGCCAAGGTGAGCTTCCGGTTGGTCAGCCAGGACCCCGACAAGCTGCGGGCGGCCTTCCGCGACTGGGTGACGGCGCAGCTGCCGCCCGACTGCAAGGTGGAGTTCCATGGCCATGGCAACTCGCCCGCCGGGGTGATGGAGATCGGCGACCCGGCTTTCGAGGCGGCGCGNGGGGCGCTGACGGCGGAATGNGGGGTGCCGGCCTATGTCGGCTGCGGCGGGTCGATCCCGATTGCCGGGTATTTCAAGACCTACCTCGGGATGGATGCCATGCTGATCGGCTTCGGGCGGGACGACGACCTGATCCATTCGCCCAACGAGAAATATGATGTGGAGTGCTTCCACAAGGGCATCCGGTCCTGGGCAAGGGTGCTGGACCGGATCGCCAGGGGCTGAGGCGTCCGAGCTCGGACGCTTGCGCGGACTGAATGGTTTCAATGGGTTATCGGAGCGCATTCACGTTCCGGTAACGATTGGCGCCGGTCAGGCCTTCACCGCCAGGCGCGCCAGCTTGGCCAGCAGCACGGCCCAGGGCGCGGCGTGCAGGAGAAGGTCGAAGATGTCGAGCGGGCGCTTCAGCTCGCCCGCCATCAACATGCGCAGTTTCTCGACGATGTGGGGTTCGGGCACGAAGGGGGCGAGGCCGAGGGTCAGCGCCGCGATGACGGCGTAGGTCAGGGGAAGGCGGTCGAGGAAGTCCATGCGGTGCTCCTGTTTCGGCCCGATATATTCATGTTCAGGAATTTGTAAAGCGCGCAAGGCTCATCTGAAGAAACGAGTTTTCTGCGAAAACTGAAGTAACGAATTTTCTGCGAAAATTCGAATCCTTCGCAGAAGGATTGTCCTTCAGAGTTTTCGCAGAAAACTCGTTTCTTCGGCACGACAAAGGCGCCGGACGCGGTGAGCCTGGCGGGACTTCTGCCCTTGCCGAAGGCCCTGCCTCTTCGCTAGGGACGGGCGCACGGACGAAGCGCGGGGGCGGTGGATGCTGGATGCGGTGATCTGGGGCGGCGCGGGCCTGACCCTTCTGGGGGTGGTGGGGCTGCTTGCCTGTGTCTGGCTGGCCTGGAAGGCCAAGACCTCGGGCCTGTCGGATGAGGCGATCCGGGCAAGGCTTCAGCGCGTGGTGGTGCTGAACCTGGGCGCGCTGGCGCTGTCGGCGCTTGGGCTGATGGCGGTGGTTCTGGGCGTGATGCTGTCGTGACCTAACCGAGATCGGCGAAGCGGCGGTTTTCCGCGGCCAGCCGGTCGATCAGCGCGGTAAACGACCAGATTTGCGGCGCCGCGACGGACCAGCGCGCAAGGTCGGCCTGAAGCCGGACGAGGCCGCGCCGGTCGGCACGGGCCATCGGGCCGCCAAGCCAGCGCGGGTAAAGCCGGGCCGCCAGCGCCAGGGCATCGACAATCTGCGGCGAGCGCGCGGCGCCGGATTGCACCAGACGAGCGCNCGCATTGGCCACGGCGCCTTCGCATCGGGCAACGATTTCAGATGCTTCCGCGGTGACTTTCGTGCCGCGTGGCAGGGCGCGACCGCCGATCAGGCCGCGGGCGGCCAGCGCCGCGGCGACCTGCAGGCGGGAATGGCCTTCGGATTCCAGTTGGGCGATGGCGGCCGCCAGGGCTGCGCGCAGGCGCAGCGCCACCGGGCCGCCCTGCCCGGTTTCCACCGGCAGAAAGCCCATGCGCGACACAAGCGCCCCGGCCCCGTCGCGCTGGCGCTGGCGGGAGGCTGGCACGTTCAGTTCGCACAATGCACCGGGAACCAACCCGGCCTCGCCGGGCAGCGGGAAAGCCAGCGCGATGAGCTGGTCGCCCGCGCCGACACCGGCATCCAGCGCAGCCACCGACAGCCGCGCGGCGCGGGCCACCCAGGCCTCGGCGCCGGGGCAGATCAGGGCGGCATCTTCGGCCACCGGGTCGAGCCAGGGCGAGAGCCGCGCCCAATCGCTGTCGCGTGCCTCGGGCGTGATCTGGCCGCGCGCCACCTCGGCCTCTTGCGCCTGGGCGATGGCGGAAAGCGCGGCTTCCAGCGCCGGGGCATCGGGGGCGCAGAGCGAGACGCGCAGGCCCGCCGCCAGCGCCCGGCGCACCAGCGCCTGCGACAGACCGCCGGTGCCCCAGATCGCCACGCCATGGGGCGCTGCGGCGTCGCGCCCCGGCGCCTCACGCGCGATGCGGGCCTCGATGCGGGCGGCATGGGCGAGGCCGGCCTCTTCGCTGTCCTCCAGGTCGCTGCGGGCGGCGGCTTCGAAGGCCATTCCCTGGTCGGNGGGCAGAAGCAGCGCCGCCTCGACGCAATCGACGATGCGGGCGGGGGCGGGCAAGGGTTCGCTGGCCAGCGCAGCGCGGGCGGCGGTGACGGCGGCCTGGAAGGCGATGGGATCGCGCAGGCCGGACGGGTTCGGGGCGGCCACCGGGCGGTGCGCCAGATCGGCGGCGCGGGCGATCACGGCATCGGCGAGGTCGCCTTCGATCACGCGGTCCACCAGGCCAAGCGCGATGGCTTCGCCCGCGCCGATGGGTTGCCCCGTAAGCAGGAGGCGCAGCGCCGCGGCAGCGCCCACGCGGCGCGCCAGGGCCTGCGTGGTGCCAAAGACCGGAACGAGGCCCTGGCGCACCTCGGGCGTGGCGAAGCTGGTGGCGGCGACGCAAAGGATTTCATCGCAGGCCAGGGCCAGCGCCAGCACAGGGCCGGAAACGGCACCGGAGAGACCGGCGACGATGGTCTTGCCGCTGGCCGCAAGCGCGGCGGCCACGGGCGCGGCCTCCGGTTCGGACCCACTGCCGGACAGAAACAGGGCGATGGCGCGCACCTCGGGGTCGGCTGCGGCGCGGTGAAGCGCCTGTTCCAGCGCGGCGCCGGGGGCGGCGACCGACAGGATCGCCCGCACCGGGCCGACATCAGCCTCGATCACGGAGTCGTCCGGGGTCAGCCGCTCGGCCATGGTCATCTTCGGTTTTCTCTCCCGATTCACGACATTAAGCGGAAGCACGGGGCAGTTGGCAATGGCGGATGGGCGATCAGACCAGCCGCGGCGGGCGGGACGGGTCCATGCCGGGGCCTTTCGGCGCCGGGTCGGGGTCCGGTTCCGGCGCGGGGGCGGCGTGAAAGGTCACGGCATGGGCCGCGATGGCGGCGCGCAGCGGGTCGTCGGCGGCAAGGAAAGCCGCATCCAGCGCCTCGCCCTCGGGCGCGCAGAAAGCGGCGGCTTCGGCAACGGCGCGAGCCAGGGCGGCCTCGACCTCGGGCGGGGCTGCGGGCAGGACGACAAGATGCGCCGTGCGCCCGCCCCGGTAGCGGACACGGACCAGAAGGCTGCCGGTCAGGGCGCTTACTGCGGNAGCAAGGCGTTGGCCGAGTTCGGCGAGGGCAGCTTCGGTGAGCGTGGGCGGCAGGAATTGTTCGGGCCGCTCTGCCGTGGCTTCGGGCGCGACGGTCAGGCGGTCGGCGAGCCAGTCCAGCGCCGCGGGCGGCAGGATCAGCGAGGGTGCCTCGGCACCAAGGTTCAGGCCAAGGCCGACGCCCTGCCCTTTCAGGCCCTGGGCGATGATGCGGCCGGGCAGTGCGGCATAGGCGGCTTCGGCGCAAGCCATTTCGGCCAGGCGGTCCTCGCCTTCGAAGGCCAGCGCGACGGGGCCGTCGTCCAGCGGGAAGATGCGGGNGGCAACCTCACCGCTTACCGCTTCGTGGTCCAGCAGCAGCACCAGTTCGGTGTCGGCGAGGCGCGCGTAGAAGCGCAGGCGCAGCGCCTCGTCGGCGGGGTCGGCCTGCATGGCGGCAAGGGCGCGGTCGAGTTCGGTCATGGCGGTGCCCTAGCGGTCGCGGGTCTGGCGCGCAAGGGGCTCAGGCGAGGGCGGCGACCTCGGCGCGCAGGGTGGGCAGGACCTCGGCGGCGAACCAGGGGTTGCGGTGCAGCCAGCCGGTGTTGCGCCAGGAGGGATGCGGCAGGGGGAAGGTGCGGTGTTCGGCGAGAAGACGGCGCCAGTCCCGGACCAGGGCTGCGACCGGGTAAGGGCCAAGGTGCCAGCGCATGGCGGCGCCGCCGATGGCGAGGGTGAGCGTGACGGCGGGAAGATGGGAGAGGACTTCAGCACGCCAGGTACGGGCGCAGATCGNGGGCGGCGGCAGGTCGGCGCCCTTGGCGCTGTAGCCGGGGAAGCAGAAGGCCATGGGGACGATGGCGATGCGGTCCATGTCGTAGAAGGTGGCGCGGTCGATGCCCAGCCAGTCGCGCAACCGGTCGCCGCTGGCGTCGTCGAAGGGCCNACNCGAGGCATGGACGCGGGCGCCCGGCGCCTGGCCGGCGATGAGCAGGCGGGCGGTGGGGCGGAACCAGGCCACCGGGCGGGGTCNGTGCGCGGTGGCCGTGGCGGCAAAGCGGGCGGCGCAGAGGCGGCAGGCGCGGATGCGGTCGGCCAGGGTTTCGGCCGGGGCAGGCATCAGACGTGCAGCGGGTCGGCCTTGGCGAGGCGGTCGAAGGCCATCAGGCTGTCGATGAGCGCCAGCATCCGGTCCAGCGGGATCATGTTCGGCCCGTCCGAGGGCGCGGTATCGGGCGCCTCGTGCGTTTCGATGAAGACACCGGCGATGCCGAGCGAGACGGCGGCGCGGGCCATGACCGGCGCAAACTCGCGCTGGCCGCCCGACGAGCCGCCCTGCCTGCCCGGCTGCTGCACCGAATGGGTGGCGTCCATGATCACCGGCCAGCCGGTGCGCGCCATGATCGGCAGGGCGCGCATGTCGGCCACCAGAGTGTTGTAGCCGAAGCTGACGCCGCGTTCGGTCAACAGGATGCGGTCGTTGCCGGTGGAGGCGACCTTGTCGGCGACATTGGCCATGTCCCAGGGCGCGAGGAACTGGCCTTTCTTGATGTTCACCACCGCGCCGGTCTNGGCGGCGAGCAGAAGATCGGTCTGGCGGCAGAGGAAGGCGGGGATCTGGATGACATCGACCACCGTCGCGGCCTCGCGCGCCTGATCTGCATCGTGGATGTCGGTCAGGACCGGCATGCCCATGGCCTTCACCGCCTGCAGCACCTTCAGCCCGGCCTCCATTCCCAGGCCGCGCCTACNTTTCAGGCTGGTGCGGTTGGCCTTGTCGTAGCTGGCCTTGAACACGTATTGCGCGCCTACCTTGGCGCAGGCCTCGGCCATGGTGCTNNTAGCGATCATCTGGGCGTGGTCCAGGCTTTCCAGCTGGCAGGGTCCGGCAATCACCAGAAGGGCCAAGTCGTTTCCGGCGGTCAGGCCGCCGATGGCAACGTGTTTCATTCAATCCTCAGGCTGTGACCTGTTCGCGCAGGATGGCGACGGTCATGGAGATCATGAGGTAGATGCCAGCAAAGATCAGGAATGCAACAGCCGTGTTCTGCCATGCGCGGGGATATGTCGGCGTATCCGGCGCGATCGGGCTGACCGACAGCGACAGATAGCGCACCTGCCGGTTGGCTTCGATCCGCGCGGCCTCCAGCGCCTGGAGCGATTGCGCCAGCAGCAGCTGGCGGGTCTGCACATCGGCCTGCGCCACCAGCAGTTCGCCCTGTACCTCGGCCAGCGAGCGGGTCTGGTNCGGAGGATTGGGTCATGCTGTCGCGCAGGGTCTGGATCTGGCCTTCCAGCGAGGCGATGCGGCGTTTCACCGGCTCCATCCGCGCGACATTGGGCGAGGCGTTCGATTCCATCTGCGCCAGCGACAGCTTTTCCTGCGCCNAGTTGCGTGGACAGTTCGGCGATCTGGGTCGAGATCAGCTGCACCTCGACTTCGGAGGACAGCACCTTGCTTTCCTGTTGCAGGTCGACGACGCGCTGCTGTGCTTCCAGCATCTTCTTTTCGGCATCGGCAAAGCTGTCNGCGGGCGCCGGTCATCTGGTCGTCGCGCAAGCGCTTGGTCAGGTCATCGACCTGTTCCTCGGCATAGCCGATCAGCGCGCGCGAGAACGCCTCGGATTCCTCCGGCGTGGNGGCGATCACCTCCATCTTGATGATGCCTTCGGTGGGATCATAGGCGATCTGCACGTTGCGCTGGTAAAGCGCGAAGGCGTCGTCGGCGGTGGCACCGGCAGGCAGGCGCTGGAGAAAGTCGATATGGTCGCCTTCGAAGGCGCGGGTGAAGTTCTGGTCGGCGTCCAGCCGGGTCATGGCATCGCGCGATTGCAGATAGCCCTGCACCGCCATGCTGTCCTGCGAGGTGGCGAACTGGGTGCCCGACAAGAGGCTGCCCAGGCCGGGCGCCACGGGTTCGGCCTGCTGGATGACGAATTCGCTGTGCGTGCCGTAAAGCGGTGTCGCGACGAAGAAGTAGTAATAGCCGACGACCACCGTGGGCAGGGTGACGAAGAGAAACAGCCGAGCCGCCAGCGCGCCCAGGCGGCGGCGGCGGCGGCGCACGATGTCCTTCTGGATGCGCAGGATGTCGGCGGCGTGGCTTTCTTCGGCGCGGACCTCGGTCGAGGGCAGCTGGATGGGCTGGACCATCGCCGGCAGGCGCTGCGCCGAGCCGCCCTGAACGGCCAGCGCGCGCGAGTCGGAGGCCGGGCCGTCGGTGGTGACAAGTTCCAAAAGCGGCGTGCGCTGGAACGGGTCGATCCCCGCCTTGCGCAAGAGCCGCACGGCGTCGAAATCCGAGGTGGCGGGCAGGTTGTGCGCCTGTGCCAGCCGCCGCGCCATGCGCAACTGGCGCCCGGTCAGCCCTTCGCGGCGGATCGCGTCAATCTCGGCAGCGGCATTGTCGGCGGGCAGGTTGGGCGGCACATCGGGCAGGCCGTCGTCTTCGGCGGCGAAGGGCATGTCGGCATCGTCAGGTGCCATCGAGGCGGCAAGGCGCGCCGCGGTGCCCGCACCGGCGGCCTNGGCCCGCCCGCGAGACGACCGACACGACCTCGGCCCGCGGCGCGCTGCCGGCACGGCATCGGGCCTGCGGGTGTGGAACCGCTTAACCTTGAGCTTCATAGTCATAAAGCTGTTTCGCCTCTTCCAGGGTGTCGAACATGTAAAGCTGGCCATGGCGCAGGACGGCGGCCTGCTGGCAGAATTTCTCGACCGTGCGGGGCTGGTGCGACACGATCACCACGGTGGACTTGCGCAGCCGGTCGCGCAGGATGCCACCTTGCGGTTGAATTCCACATCGGTGGTGGCGGGCATGCCTTCGTCGATCAGGTAGATGTCGAATTCCAGCGCCAGCAGCAGCGAGAAGGAGAAGCGCGAGCGCATGCCCGCGGAATAGGTGCCGACCGGCATGTCGAAATATTCGCCGATGCCGCAAAGCCAGCGGCTGAAACCTTCGACATAGTCGGCATCCAGCCCGTAAAGCCGCGCGATGTAGCGGGCGTTTTCGGTTCCCGAATGCTTGTTGATGACGCCGCCCATGAAGCCGAGCGGGAAGGAGACGCGACTGGTGCGCAGGACCTTGCCTTCGTCGGGCTTTTCAAGGCCCGCCATCATGTTGATGATCGTGGTCTTGCCGGTGCCGTTGGGCGCAAGGATGCCAAGCGAGCGGCCGAGTTCCACGCGGAAGGACGCCTGGTCGAGGATGACCTTGCGGCTTTTGCCCGTCAGAATGACTTCGACACGTTCTGGAATTCGATCATTCCGCCCTGGTCCTGCCCGATGCCCGGTGTTTGCCGCGCCATCTCCTTGTCTCAGCAAGGAGTTAATGGCCGGTTCGCAACCGAATGCCCGCGCCTCATGCGGGCCAATCCTGAATGGCAGCCCTTTCGGGCAGCATTATGTCGGCAACTGGCCCCGGCTGTCCATGCCCGGCCGTTCACGCCGCCGTGGCGCGGCGCATGAGGAACGCGTAAGCGCGGCCAGCAGGCCGATGGCAAGGCCAAGCCGCGCGGCTTCGTCCGGCAGGCCGCCGGGCATCAGCGTGCCGATGGCCAAGAGCGGGACGGTGAAGGACAGGGCCGCGATGGCGGCAAGCGCGGGCCAGTCGCTGGCCGTAAGGCCCGGCGGCATGGGCAGGCGGGCCAGACGCGCCCCGCCCCAGACCGCCGCCAGAAGGCCAAGCGGCTTGCCGATCCAGATGGCGGCCAGCACCGCAANGGTCGGCGCGCCGAAGGCCGCGGGCACGACGCCGCCGCAGGTCAGCCCGAACAGGAACAGCGTGACGGCGACCGGCCACACCAGCGCCCGGGCCAGCCGGTTCAGCGGATCGTGCAGGAAGCCCTCGGCCTCGGCGAAGAGGCCGAAGTTGCGCCGGGCATGGGGCATGGCGGGGATCACCGGCAGAAGGCCAAGCGCGCCGGGCAGGCCCGCGGCCAGCACGCCGATCCAGCTGACCAGGCCCGCCGCCACCCAGGGCCAGAGCTGCAGGACATGGGAGCGCGCGATCTCGCTGCGGTGCCGGTCGCGGTAGACGAAGGCGCGGGCGGCAAGGGNGGCGGCAAGCGGCAGAAGAAGCCAGAGCGGGCGCAGGTCGGCCAGCGGATGGGCAAGGCCCAGGGCAAGAAGGCCCGCCGTCTCCATGCCGATGGTGACGACCAGCAGCACATGCAGTGCCGGATGGCCGGGGCCAAAGACCAGTANACCAAGCGCATAGCCCAGCACCACATCCGAGCCGAGCGGCACGGGCCAGGCAGAAAGCAGCACCTCCGCACCCAGGGCAAGGCTTGCGGCGGCCCAGGCCAGCGCGGCGTAAACCAGCCCGCCCGCGATGGCCAGCACCGGCAGCGCGGCCCGCCGCCCGGCCAGGGCGCCCTGGGGCAGCGTCAGCGCCTCCCACAGTTCCTTGCCGATGAAGGCAAGGAACAGCGCCATCAGGCCCTGGGTGACGAAGGCCAGGGGCGTCAGGGCGACGGGCTGGGGCAGGATCAGGCCGGGAAGGTCGATAAGGCGCCATTCGATGGCGTCGTAATAGCTTTCGGGCGCAAGGTTCACCCAAAGCGTCGCCACCAGGGCGCCGGACAACAGCGCGCGGGCGAAATGGCGGACGAAGGGCGAGACACGATACATCGGGCAGGTCCGGTTGTGGCCGGGACGGAATAGGGCAAATCCGTTGCCGGAAACAGGGGTCAGGCCACCTGCCCCGCCGCCCAGCCCGAAGACCAGGCCCATTGGAAGTTGTAGCCGCCCAGCCAGCCGGTGACATCCACCACCTCGCCCACGAAATAGAGGCCCGGCACGCCCTTGGCCTGCATCGTGCGGCCATCCAGCGCTGCGGTGTCCACGCCGCCCACCGTGACCTCGGCGGTGCGATAGCCTTCGGTGCCGACCGGGCGGATCGTCCAACGGTGCAGGCGGTCGTCCAGCCGGGCGATGTCGGCCTTCGACAGCGTGGCCACCGGCTTGTCGAGGCCCAGCTCCGCCTCGATCAGCCGGGCAAGCCGTTCGGGCAGGATGCGCGCCAGCACGGTGCGGAGGACCATGCGGCCGCCCTCGGCGCGGGCGGCGGCGATCAGGTCGGGAANGGAGATGCCGGGGCAGAGGTCCAGCTCGACCGGCTCGCCCTCGCGCCAATAGCTGGACAGTTGCAGGATGGCGGGGCCGGACAGGCCGCGGTGGGTGAAGAGCACCGCCTNCGGCAAAGCGGGTGCGGTGGCGGTGGCGATGCCGGTCACGGCGANGAGCGGGCTGAGGGTCGCAAGTTCCTGCTCGGCCAGCGTCATCGGCACCAGGCCGGGGCGGGTTTCGGTGACGGGCAGGCCGAAGCTTTCGGCGATGCGGTAGCCGAAGCCGGTGGCGCCCATCTTCGGAATCGACTTGCCGCCGGTGGCCACCACCACCGCCGCAGCCTGCACCGGACCGCGGGCGGTTTCCACCGTGAATCCTGNCCNCTCACGCCGCACGGCGCCAAGCGCGCAGCCCAGCCACAACTGGCCCCCTGCCCGCGCGAGGTCTTCCGTCAACATGGCGACCACCTGGGTGGCCGGGCCCTGACAGAACAGCTGTCCCGCCGCCTTTTCCGTCCAGGCGATCTTNNAAGCGCCTTCGATGCGCGCCAGGAAATCGCGCGGGGTGAATCGGTTCAGCGCCGACAGCGCAAAGCGCGGGTTGGCCGACAGGAACCGGTCAGGCGCGCAGGCGAGATTGGTGAAGTTGCAGCGCCCGCCGCCCGAGATGCGAATCTTCTCGCCCTGCTTGGCGGCATGATCGACGACGACGACACGGCGCCCGCGCCGCGCCGCCTCGATCCCGGCCATGAGACCGGCGGCACCCGCCCCCAGAACGATGACATCGCAACTGTTCATGGGTCCTGCTAGCCTGCCCGCAGGCCCGTGGACAAGGCAGAGTTTTCCGCACGCCTTTTGCGCCGGACCCCTTGCACCCCCGGATGGCTTCGCTAAACACCGCCGCAGTTGGGGCGTCGCCAAGCGGTAAGGCAGCGGTTTTTGGTACCGCCATACCTAGGTTCGAATCCTAGCGCCCCAGCCACTTCATTTTATTGCGCAAAATCAAGGACTTAGCGGCGCGAAGCTCGCGCCATGTGTTACAGTTTTGTGGGTGTAACACAGGGGGCGCCGGGGCGTTCCGACTCGCCGATAGGACCAGAGGCGCGCGAACGAAGAAGCCCGCCGGGGTGGTAAGCGGGCCTTGTGTCAGGTCGGATCAGGCAGAGTCAGGCCGCGCGCGTTTTGGCAAACATGCCTTGCACGGTGCGGTAGAGCCCTTCCACTGGACGGCGCGCCACCACGGTAACCTTCTTGTCGTCATCCCGTCCGTGCCATAGCGCGAGCATGGGTCCGCGCGGCGTATTGGCGAAGACCTGCACAAACTTCAGACCGCGCCCCGGCAGTGCATCGGCGCTAGCCTTCAAGTCGGACTTGAGGATGATCAGCTCTTTGGTCGAGAAGGTCTCTTCCAAATCACCAGATTCATCCATGACGGCGGTCATGAGGTAGCGGAATGCGTCAAGGGTCATAGTGATGACTACAACGAGTTCCGCCTCGGAGGCAGGCATGGTATCTTCAGTCATGATCTAGCCTTACTTGACTACGGTTGATCGCTTCAGCAAGGGCGGCAGGTTTCTCAGGCCGGTATGCCGCCCTTGCCCTCTTCATCGAACCTTTGTCAGTCTGTCACCTTCCATTGCGGGAAGGTCCAGCGCACGTCTTTCGAGAGTTGGTCCAGCATCTTGTTCAAGCGCGCGATCTCGCCGAGCGCGGCCTTCTTCGCGGCTTGGTCGGATAGATCGGCGTCCTCAAGTTCCTTGAGGCGCGCGTTGATCTCGGCAGTCTTGTGGCGGTTGATGCACAGCGCCAGTTCAACTGCCGCGGTGACCAAGCACCCAACCATGACCTCAGCGCGGCCAAGCGATCCCTTCGCGCCGCTAAAGGGATCATCAGCCCCGGCCGTCGCGTCGTTCAGCACGAAGTGTTCAGGGCCGCGGTCGTCTTCAAAAGCCGGGGGTTCTATGCCCGCAAGAGCGAAGCAAAGTTCGAAGTCCGACGCTCCCAAGTGGTTCTCGGCAAATTGATAGAACGGCATCTTGTAGACATTGGCGAGGGTGTTACTCGCACGCGCCTCTTTCTGCTTCTTGCGCTCCATGTATTCGCGTTGCCGCTGTGCCGGTGACTTTGCCATGACTTCCTCGCCAATCGTGAGCGTCAGTATCAGCAATGACGCTCACAATGTCAAGCTTCCTACTTCGCCCCTACGCCGCCAGCGAGGCATCCTCGCGGATCGACGTAAGCCAGACGCTCAGGCGCTCCCCTAGAATCGTCTGGACGGCGCTACGCGGATCGTCGGGCAGGTGCGGATCGTCGCCCTGCCCCGCGGCGATCAGCGCATCAACGAGGGCGTCATATTCTTCGTCGGGCAGGTAGTGGTCGGGCTGTGGCATTCGTTCCTCCTAGATGTTCGCCTGCCCGTCTGGAATCGCATGCGCGAGTCTGGCGCGCAAGCGGATCTCTGCGTAAGTCATTGATTTCATTAACGTCAGCGCTTACTTACGCCCCCAGATCGGCAACGATCTTCCGCATCTGGCGCGCGTAGCGTTTGGCCTCTGCATCCTTCGCGCGGCGTTCGGCCGCTTGTTCCGGTGTCTCGGCAGCGCGCAGGCGGCTCTTGGACTCACGATACTGTTGCTTGCGGGCCTCTGCCCGTTCTTCGTCGGTCTTGTGCTTGACGTATGTCCGCACCGCTCGCCCTTCTTCCGCGGCACGGGTCGCATACCTCGCGCGCATTTCCGTCGCGCTGGCGGCGTTGTTTGCCAGACGGTCGCGCTCTTTTCGGGCGGCGCTGGCGGCGTCGAGTATGGCGCGCTGTCTGGGGTGCAGCGCCCTAGCCAAGCGTCATAGGCGGCGATCTGGTCTTCCCGACGCGCGAAGTCTTCGATCCGGGGCGAGGTCGCGCCTAAGGCGCCAGCGTAGCATCGTTCGGCCGCGAGGCGCTTGCGGCGGTTCGCGGTCATCCATCCGGACAGGTAGGCCTCTAGGGCGGCATCGTCCTGCCCTGGTTGGACCGATGCGGGGTCGGGCTTCGCGTTGCCGTGCCGCGCCTGCCACTCACGCGCAACGTCAACATAGGCGGGGATCGGGGCAGCGGCGGGCATCGCCTTCGCCTCGATAGGCGGCTCGTTAGGCGCGACCATGGGCGGCTCGGTCGCAGGGCGTGCCGCCCGTTCGGTAATCAGCGCGTTCGTCTCGGCAATCAGCGCGTCGAGCCGGGCGCGGGACATGGGGCGCGGGCAGTCGTCTTCCTGATCGAAGGCGGGCGCCAGTTGAAAATCGGCTCGGCAGGTCGCATCTTCGTCGGGCATGTTGAGACTACCTTTCACGGTAAAGCGCGGTAACAGCGGCCCCCGTTCTGGTTTCAAGATCAGGCGGATGCGGCCTTGATCAGGTCCGCAAGTTCCTTGGCTTGGGACAGGCTGAAGCTCTTGCGCACCTCTCCCACACGGACGTTGACGCCAGCGCCGCGCCGATCAACGCGGGTCGGCGACAGGCCGGGGTCGGGCCATTGGCGTTCGACGAATTCGAAGGCGCCTGCCGCCAGATCACTGACGCCCGCGCGCACCTTGATCGCATGGGCGAGGTAGTTCGCCGCGGCCGTGGTGAGGTGACGGGCGCCGCGTCATCGAAGCCGATAACCACGGCATCCGCTTCGCGCGAGATCAGCACGCCGGAATCTCGCGCGGCAGGATCTTGGCTTCGATCTGCGCGTTGATCAGGCGGCCGACGGTATCGGCCTGAGTCAGGCCCCAGACACCGCAAGCGTCCGCAACTGCGCGGCGCGGGCCGGTGGCAGCTTCACGGTGACTTGCTGTTGGGGTGCCTTTGCAGCGGGGATTGACGGGGTTTGCATTCTGAATTCCTTTCTGGTGCCTCGGTAAACGTAATCTGGTCAGGCACCGGAACCGGCACAAGGGTATTGCGCTGAATTTGCCTTGCCATTGCTTTGTCACAATTTGCCAGGGCGAGTCGATTGAACGGGAATCTTGTCGTTCAAAGCAGAAGAGTTCTGTCGTTCAAATCGCAGGAACACAAATTTAACTTCAAACGGAAACCATGTCGTTTAAAATGCGACAGCAATTATCTGCTTTGCGTGAAAACACTCTCGCTCAAAACGGAAACTCTTCGCGTTCTTTCACGTCAAGCTATACACTTCGCAGAAGCGCCGCACAGACGCTTTTCGGGACCGGGGTAGGCATGGGTAGCCGGGACATGCCTAGCGAGTCTGTAGGGCGCCTCCTATGCGCCCCTGCACGGGGAACCGGGATGGCTAGAGGTTTAGAGGCAGGGACATAGGGAACCGGAACAGGTCGGACCAAGCGTCGTGTCTGTCCACATTTTCTTGGCTATTAGACTAACCTTCTTCTTAGTATCTCTAATAGACAAGAAAACGTGGACAGAACACAGGAACAGGAACATGCCTCGCCGGTCTTGGCAAGAAAATGTGGACAGACGCTCCGGTTTGCTAAGGAAATTCTGACAGACACGCGGCTCCGCTACCCCTTCGCACCGCTTAGCATGTTCCCCGGTCGGCTGGCGCACGATCTCATCCTGCACGACACGCCGCATCGTCCCTTCAAGTTCCCTCGCCATCTTCCGGGCGAGGTCATTGTTTTGTTGCGGCGTCCCGGCTGATCCGTTCACCGTCACAGGGGCGTTGATCGTCACCGTCTGACTGTCCGGTTGCGCCGCCGCGGCCACCATCGTCACAGCGGCGCCGATCAGAGGCTTGCCGCGGTATGTGTCGGCGCGCGGCAGGATCGGCGCGAAGGTCGCGGCATCCTCACCGACTAGCCCGCCATTCGCGAAACCGGGAAGCGCACTTTGATGTAGGGCGCCCAGGTTCTCGACGCCGATGCGCTGCACCGCTTCGCGCGAGAAAACAAACTCGTTTCGATGAACAACNNAGCCGGCGGGTTCAAGGTCGCCGCCCCGCCCGGTGAAGCCGCCTTTGTCAAATTGTGCGATGACGGCTTCGCGTTTCGACGGCTTCGCGTTTGCCGCAAAACGCTGAATGACGGGATGCGCAAACACCGGATCAGCTTCGCGCTCGGCGATAATGATGGAAGGTGGCGCAGAACGCCGTTCGCCCGCGATGATCGAATGCAGCGCTTCGGGGTTCTTGTCGCGCAGAACCTCGCGGTTGCTAGCCTTGTCTCGCAACACTTCGCTGTTCTTCGTCTCACTCTCACGCTCGAAACGCTGCAAGACAGGATGCGCGAAGACATGATCGGTTTCGCGCAACTTGAAAGACGTATCGCGCAGAACCTCGCGGTTGCTGGCCTTGTCTCGCAACACTTCGCGAATTTGGTCGAGCGCCTTCTGATCACTCGCGACACGCTGCAAGACAGAATGCGTGAAAACAGGATCGGACTTCTGTGAAGACGCGGGCGCATCACTGCGCGGCAAGAGAATAGGCGCGGGCCTGCCGGAAGCTCGCGCAGGGTGTTGCGGTCGTGGCGGCGCTCCACACCTTCCCGGTCGCGAACTTCGTGCAGCACGTCGCGGTCGCGCTCCACACGGGCCAGGTCGCGCACCACCTCGCGGCTTTGGTTGTAGACCTCGCGGTCATGGTCGAAGCGCTGCACCGCGGAATGTCCGAAGATGCGATCAACGCTTTCGTGCATGCGTGAGACGGTCGCACGTTCTTGTCGGTCGCGGTCGCGCTCGCGCAGTGTCTCGCGGCTCTTGTCGTGCGCAACACTAGTGTTCACCTCGCGGTCGCGCAGGGTCAGCCGGTCGCGGTCGCGCTGTGTCTCGCGGTCGGTGTTGTTCACCTCGCGCAGCGTCTCGCGTTCATGGGTCGCCGTTTCGAAGCGCTGCACCGCTTGGTGCCCGAACACGGGATCGGCACCACGCGGCGCCCTGATCGGNCTCACCACGGATTGCACGTTTGTGCAAATCGTTCAGGGCAGGAACGCCGATGCGCTGCACCGCCGGTTTCGACACCACGAATTNCCCGCGATGCACGACACCTGCGGGCTCTTGGCGCGGGCCTTCGCCGGTGAAGCCACCTTCGGCGAAGAGCGGAACGCCGGTCAGGAAACTCCCAAGAGCTGCAAGAGCATGGTGAGAAAGTCGCCGCCACCGGCACCGCCACCCATGAGCATCGTGAGGAAGTTCGCGCCGCCACCGTGCCGATGCACCGGCTCCACCCGACAACATGCCGGTGAACACGTTCTGCACCGTCGCGGACACGGCCTGAGTGAGCATCCCGCTCAGAGCCGACTCCATGTCGCCGCCGGTGAGCGCGGTCATGANAAGATTGCTCAGGGCATCGGCGCCCGCCTGCCCGGCCTGCGCGCTCGCCTCCATCTTGGCGCCCGCGGCTTCGGCCTNCTTCGCGGCGCGGGTGTAGCTCGCTGCAAGCTTGTCGATCTCGGCGACAAGCTCGGGCGTCAAACTCTTGCCCGCCTCTTGCGCCGCGACCAGGAGTTCGGCCTTCGTCCGCGCGAATTCCAGGCTGTTGCCGTAGCGCTGCCCTGCCACCGCGGTTGCCGCCAGCGCCGCGGCCTCGGCCTCAAGGGCGCGCGTCTCGCGTTGCAGGTCCGCGACGGCATCGCCGGCGGATCACCGCCACCACCTGCGCCACCACCACCACCACCNCGACACGCGCGGCGCATCCGGCTCACCAAGCATCATGGCGCCGTCCGCGGGCGCGGCGTATCCTGCCGCCTCGCTCACGATTACCTCGGGCGGGTTGCCGTTGCGGCCGCGCTCTTCGAAGGCCGGGCCGGTGCCGATCCCCTCCAAGGTTTCGATCTGCGCCTTGGCATCGGCGACGGCCTTCGGGATTGCCTGCACCAGGCCTAGCAGCCCCGCAACAGCATCCGACACGCCCGACAGCCGCGCCTTGTCCAGGTCGCCCATGCCAGCGACGGCATCCTCAAGTGCGGCCGACACGTCGCCCAGCTTGGCTGCCATTTCCTCGCCCGACACGGTGCCCTCTTCAAAGCCCGCGACGATCCCCTGAAGTTCCTGCGCGGCGTCGGTGAGCGCCATCGCGTAAGCTTCGTCACCCAAGCCGCGCAGCATCACCGCCGCATCGCTCAGTTGCACCGCCAGGTTCCGCGCCTCGGCGGCGACGAAGGCGATATCCTCACCCGTCGAGTAGATCANGATCACGCGTGGCTCGCTGACTTCCGGCTTCACGTCGAGCTTGCCAGCAAGCTCGGGGCNCAGCGTCTGCGCTGTCTTCGCCGGATCATAGGGCAGCGCATCGCGGGCGCGCTCGACAAGGCCAACCATCGTCGCGGCGTCAACGATGGCACCCTTGAACAGATTGCCGACGCGCGTCTGCACCTCTCNGAATTTCCGGTCGAGTTCGGCGGCGCGGGCGATCAGGTCTTCGTCAAGCACCGCGCCCATTTCGTGCGCCCGGTCGATCTGCGCCTGAATGGCCGCCTCGCCCTTGTCGAGCAACTGCACGAATTGCTCGCCACCCGTGCCGCCGAAGATTTCATCGCTGATCCTGATCTGCGGGGCCTTGTCGANGCTTTCCAGGCGCCCGATGATTTCCAACATGAGCGCCGAAGGGTCTTTCAGCTTGTCGCGCAAGTCGCCCGCATCATAGCCGATCCGGCGGAAAGCATCTGCCGCACTTCCCGCGCCGGTCGTGATGAATTCATCGGCGCGCAGGTTCATTTCCTTCAAGCCATCGGTCAGGGCATCGACGGCAACGCGGTTTTCACGGGCGACGAAGGAAAGTTCCTGAAAGGCTTCGGCATCAACNNAGCCGGCGCGCTTCGCGGCATCGCCGATTTCCGCGATGCCCGTCACGATCTGGCGGGCACTACCCAGGAACGCCGCGGCACCGCCCGCGAGGAAACCACCGGCGAAGGGCAGCGCAACCTTGGTGAACACTGCCGACATGCGGGTGCCGACAGTCTCATAGGTGCGGCCCATCTTGTCGGCCGACTGTTTCGCGCGGGCCTCCATCTCTTTCGCCGCGTAAACCTGCGCCGCGTTCGCGCGCTTCAGCGCTCTTTCGAGGCGGTCAATCCGCGCCTCAACAGGCACGATCAGGCCGGGAAGGGTAACGTCGTTCATAACTGGAACCTCACACTTAGAACGTGAACAGCGCCGATCCCGGCGCATTGTAGGCAGACAGGTTGCTTTCGGCGGCACAGGCGCGCGAGACAGCTATCGCCGCCGCCACGGCGCCGTCTATGCGGTCGGTCGGCCGCGACTTGTGCAGGCGGGCCAAGCCGGAAGCGCCGCGCGACGTGACCACGCTGGCGAAGTGCTGGCGCAGGACCGGGTGCCCATCGTGGCGGATAAGTAGGCCGTTGACGATGCGCTCAAGGTCGTAAGCGGCAACACCCATATTCAAGGGCGTTTGGCGTAATTCCACCACGGGCAAGCCTTCGTNCCAAAGGTGCTGCATCACCACGCGCGCAAGGTGCGGGTCAAAGGCGACTTCCTCCACCTGATAGGTCGCGCACAGGTCGCGGATGGCATCTTCAACATCGGCGGAATTGATGATCGGCCCTTCGCAGATGCGGATCAGCCCGGCATCGCGCCACCGTTCATAGGGCACCCCGTCACGCTGCGCCCGGCCCTTCAGATCCTCACCGGGAACGAAGAATATCGGCCGCACCGTGATCTGCCCGTCATCGTGCCGCCACGCCACAACTACCGCGGTAAGGTCGCCGTTCAACGACATGTCAACGCCAAGGTAGCAGGGCAGTTCCTCTAGCTCGGCTTCGTCTTCTTCGAAGCGCCGGGCGTCATAGGTCGCGAGGTCAAACAGCGGGTCGCGGCTGTAGGCTTGCCAGACGTTCAGGTTGTATTGCAGGAACGCGGCACGGTCGGCAGGGCGGTGCTCGGCTTCGGTCGCGAGGCTGCGCAAACTGGCGAGCGACGNGAAGCCATGCGCAAGGCCGGGGTTCACCCGGTGCCAGACGGCTTCATCCTGCCAGTCGGCATCNNGGGTAGAAGCTTCGAATATGATCGGCAGGAATTCGTCGTTGTCGATCTCGCCAAGGGCGACACGGCGCGCATAGTCGTATTGTTCGGCGCCAAGGTTCTCACTCCNCCGGTAAGCTGTGGTGGCGATCACCAAGAGGTTGTTGTCGATCTTCGCCATACCGGACTTGAGCGCCTCCCAAAGGTCGCGGCCCTGCCAGGCGTGGATTTCGTCGGCCAGGACAAAGGCGGGCGTCGTGCCATGCTGCGCCCGGCCGCCGCTCGACACGGCGCGCAGGGTGGCGCGGCTCGCCTTGTCGGTGATCTGCTNTCACGCAGCCGCATGGGGGTCATAAATCGCGGTCGCGTCGATCAGGCGCCGATCCTCGCGGATGATTGAAGCCGCCTCGCGAAAGCCGATNNCGCCNNAAGCCTGTTCCCGATCCGACGCGGCAAAGATCACCTGCCCCANTGGCACCTTTTCGGGGCCGATCACATGCAAGAGCGACAGCGCCGCCGCGANGGAAGTCTTACGGTTGCCCCGTGGCAGCATGAGGAACACCGTCCGCACGATGCGACTGCCGTCAGCGTGGCGCGGCCCATAGATGCGCCGCACGATCCGCTCCTGCCACGGGTAAAGCTGGAACCTGTTTCCCGGTTCGGTGCTTGCCGGATGGCGCAGTAAGCGCAGGAAGGTGACGGCGCGCTCACCGAAGCCCATCCGGTCCGGTATCGCGCTGCCATCGTAAATCCATGCCGGGAAGGTGCTGCCCATGGCTACACCGCAAGCGGGTTGTCGCCGTCATCCTCTGGGGCGTTGTTGCCGATCCGGGCGCGCGAGGTCGGGGTAAGCCCATACTCTGCGGCAAGCTGGCGGGCGGTCTGCGCCGCCCGGTTCAGGACGCCGAAGAGCTTTACATCAATGGCACCACCGGCGGCGATGCGCGCCTCTTCGATCTCGCGAGCGTAGCCCACGGCGGTGCGGTAGTTCTCAACGCAAGGCAAGGTCGGCGCGCGTGATGATCCGCCGGGCGATCAGTTGCGGCATGATCCGGCGCCACTCGGCGCGGGCATGGGCAGACAGGTGCGCCGGCGGCGCGGGCGCTGGTGAGGGCTTCGTTGTCGGTGGTCAGGGCGGGCTTGATGCCGCGCAGGTGCTTAGACATGGTGCGCCACGCGGGTTGCACCCACACGATTTTACTCGGCGGCTTGTTAAACTCCCGCGTCGCGGAAGCTTAGGCAAGCCGCTGCGTCTACTGGTTTCGCCAGTGGCGCACACAAGCTTCGGTAAACACATTTCTGCCGCAGCGTCAACTCCTCTTTTGGTTGTCATTGTGCCACCCCGCGCAGCTTCCACCCCTCGCGTAAGCCGATCTCGACGATCTGCTTCAGATCATAGGCGCGGCTGTCGCAGATGATGCGGTCGCCGGTCGTGATCGGCGACGGGTGCCAACGCACCACGAAAACCAGCGTGTCGGCCTGCGCCTCACCGAAGCCGGTCGCGACTTCATCGGCAGTCAGTTCCCGCACTTCGGCGCGCACCGATAGAAGGTCGGTCCAGGTGCGCGTGACGGCGCCCGATGCCGCGACGGTCTCCACCGCGCGCTGCACCGTGATCATCTTGCTCAGCTTGGCCTGCATCACACGCTCCACCGGATGACGGCCTCAAGGCTCATGACGCCATGTGAATAGGCGCGGTCGGGTTGCGGGTCGCGCAGCCAGAGGATCGACGGCTTCGCCCATTCGTCCAGGTGGAAGCCCTGCGCCATTGCAGCGGCATCCGGCGGCACAGTCAGGGCGTTCAGCGCCGCAAAGCCGATGGCCTTCGCGGTGTCAGGGCCATCCTCGACGGCCCAGATATGCAGGTCCAGGAACACCCGCGCGACAAGCTGCCCTTAAGCGCCGCGGCCAAACTGCACCTGCCCGCCCGCAATAACGATGGTCGGGAAGCGGTCGGGGCGGGTGCCACCGGCGCGGATATGATCGGCGGGCACCAACGCCACCACGGCGGGTGCGGCGATCAGCGCGGCGCGCACGGCGGTCTGTAGGGNCAGGGTCGGCTCAAGCATCGGTGCTGCCCTCCCCGGCCTTCCTGATTGCGCGCGAGATGGCCGCACCGATCCGGCGCTTGTTCCTGTCACGGGTCAGACGTTCGGTAGGCCGCAGGAAGGGTTGCGCCTCATGTTTCACCGTGCCGAATTCTTGCAGGTGCCCGTGCCGCATGTCGGGGTTGCCAACAGTCACAAGGGCTTGGTTCGGGTAGGCGGTGCGCTTGCCACCCTCGGCGGCGTAGGCGGGCGTCGTGCCACCGGGCGGCGTGACGGTGATGCTTTCGACAAGGTCGCCCTTGTCCTTGGGGGCGANGCTGCGCATCACCGCGGCGGTTGCTTCGGCGCAGGCAACAAGGGTCGGCTGCACCTCTTGGACGATCAGCGCCGGGATAGCCGCAAGACGCTTGGCCAGGCGGGCCGACTGCGCGGACAGGGACTCGTCAGCCATCACACCACCCACGCGCGATGCGATTGCAGAAGGTCGTGAACACCGAAGGGCACCGCGAAGGGCGCACCGGGAAGCGCGGCCTCGCGGCTCTCATACCAGTGCGCGGCAAGCATCAGGATTGCCTGCCGGATCGTGGCAGGCACCGGCAGAAGATCGTCCAGAAAGGGAACGCCGATTATGTTGGCGACGTATTCCTCGGCGGCGTCGAGCTTCAGGCTTAGAAGCGCGTCGTCAAGGTTATGGTCAAGATTCAGATGGGCCTTGAGGTCAGGCAGGGACACGGCAGACATGGCGATACTCGTTACATCACTGCCCGTGATATAACACAGACTTACTATCACCGAAAGTTATTTATGGCGTGTCTTGCGCGGACCTCCCCCGCCGGTCCCTAATGGGGTATGAAAGTCGAGCGATACCCCCGGATGTCGGCTCGAACCGTTCAACTCAAGCCGCGATGCGCAGGTAAGCTAAATGAAGCTGAAGATTCACTGCTCAGAATGCACCTTTGAACAGGACATAGACCCAAATCTATCTGAGTTCCAAAGAATAACCGTCACAAACGATGGAATCTATCCCCTAGTTTGCAGTAGAAAACACAAAACAACTACATTACTGCAAAGCCACGCATTCGAAGTTCTGTTTCAGATTGGAATGACCGCTATAGTTGATGGATACTATCGTGAAGCCATTTCAAGCTTCGCGGCGTCACTCGAGCGATTCCACGAATTCACTGCACGTGTCCTGGCAAGAACCCATGGCACCCCTGGATCGACAATCGAAGAAACTTGGAACGAAATGCGCAGCCAGTCAGAACGCCAATATGGTGCATATTTGATGCTATGGGCGGCCACATTCAAGAGCGCGCCCCCAATGATAGGCCGCATGAGGCCAAAACAAATCGAAGGCAACGCAAGCCTCAAGGAAAACTGGACAGAGTATCGAAACGAAGTAATTCACAAGGGAAGGATACCGAGCTATCTTGAAGCTACCTCCTATGGAAACCTAGTCTACACGCACATAAGCAGCATGCTCGACGCACTGAAAAACAGATACATGGAGGGATCCAGCAGAGTTNNATCTAGAGAAAGCCATGCCCGACACACCAAGGCAATAAAAGAGTATCCAGATTTCAAGACAAGCTTCATGGCAATGCCAACAGCGCTAAGCTGGGTATATGACCAGGGGCAGGTTTCATTTGTGGATGCCCTAGAATTTGTAAAGCGAAACAATTGAGATAGTATCCAGTGGACGAACCAGACATACAGTCACGGCCGCGTCAAAGCTTCCTCGGGGTCGAGTCCCTGAACGCAGATCCGCGCGCGCAGTGTCTGATAGGATAAGCCCACCTCGCGCCCATTCCGAAAGCGTCTTCGTCTCACCGAAGGCGGTGAAAGTGATCTGCGCCTTCGGGTGACTGCCTTGCAGCGTATTGCGCTTTGGCTTCGTGTCTGCCGCTTCGATCTGCACCCGCAACCTGTCCCGCACCGCTTCAGGGTCCATCTTAAGCAAGGTAGCAGATCAGGTTGAAGTCGCGGTTCGGGCGCAGGATGAAGTTCCGCGCCCTTTCCGTCTCAAGGTCAACGGTCGCCTTGTCGTGAAAGATCATGCGCGACGCGCCGTTCACCGCGTCACTGATCGCTGCTTCAAGGACGGCGCACCAAAGGTCACGCTCAGCGTTCATGGCGCTCCTGCCGTTGCTTGTGGCGGTTGTGGCAAGNGGCGCAAAGCGACTGCCAATTCTGCCGGTTCCAGAACAGGGCGGGGTCGCCGCGGTGCGGGGTGATGTGATCGACCACCGTCGCGGGTGCGCCGCACATGGCGCAGGCCGGATGTTGCGCCAGATACTCGGCGCGGGCCTCTTCCCACTCGCGCGTATAGCCACGCTGGCGGGCGTTCGGGCGGGTGGCATCGTGCCGGCGGTTTCGGGCGCGGGTCGCGGCGCGCTTGCAGGCGCACACGGCACCATGCGCGACGATCCTCCCGCATGTGCAGATATGGGGCGGGCGTGGCATCGGCGCTTCCTAAAGGTTCGCTCGACAGCAAGGCGTTGCTTCATGGCTTCGAAGCCGCCGCGGTCGAATTGCGCATCGGGTTCGGTCGCCGTGCCGGGCGTCGAGCTGGCCTCGGCGCCTTCAGGATCGACGGCCTCACCATGTTGGGCGCGCAGCATCATGAGCCGGGCGTCGAAGGCTTCGGCGATCTCGGCGGGGGTGGCGTTCCAGGTATCGGCGGGCGTCCAGCCGAACCAGCCGGTGCCGATCCGGTAGAGGTCGCGGTAAGCCGCTTCCCAGGTCATCGGCTTGGCGGGTGCGGCGCGTTCCTGCCGTTCCGAGTCAGGCAGGAGGAAAGCCGCGAACAGCGCCGCCAGAGGCGCACGGGCGGCATGCAGCACAGGCGCGAGGGTTGCCCGCCATGTGCTNNTGAGGAAGGCGTCGGCGGCCTGCCCATCGGTCGCGGCGTGGCGGATCACCGCTTTCACCGTCGCGGTGTCCAGCGTGTTCACCTTGGCGAAGAGCGCCGGGAAACCATCGTGCAGGCGCTCAAGGCGTGTTGCCGCCCGCAAGGATGCGCGCAGCCGCACGGCGGTGTCACCGTGCGCCAGCGTGAATTCATCCTCGCGGGCAAGCGCGTTCATGGCCTTACAGGCTCATCTTCAGCTTGCGGAACACATCGGTGCGCACCACGCCGCCGCCGACACGGCGCGCATGGAAGCGGGCAAGGCCCGAAGTGCGCTGCGTGTAGAGGTCGGGCATCACGTCGAGCGCGATGCGGTCATACACGCGATAGCCCGCCTTGAAGTCGCCGAAGATGATCGGGAAGGTTCCGCTCGCGACGTTCGGCATGTCGAGCACTTCCACCACCGGTAGGCCCAGGATGGTTTCGGGCTGCCCGGCCTGATAGCTCGGCTGCCACAGGTAGTTGCCTTGCCCATCCTTCAGCTTGCGCAGAACGGCAAGCGTCGTGCCGTTCATCACCCAGGCGCCGCGGTTCCGGTAAGTCGCGGGCATGGCGTAGAACATGGTGATCAGCGCATCGGCCGAAAGCACGGTCGCATGCCCGTTGTTCGTCTCGGCGATGCAGGCGGCGGTCATGAAGCCCTGCGGTTCGTTCGCCGTGCTGCCGTTGACGAAGGCGACGGCCTCTTTCGCGCCGAAGTCTTCAGCAAGGGCAAGGCGCACCTCGGATCCCACGTTCGCCAGATCTTCCAGCATGCGCAGGGACATATCGACGAAAGTTGCCAGTTCCTTCACGGCGATCTCCGACTGCGCGAAGGTCGGTTCGCTGCCGGTGCGCGTCGTGGTTTCGCCCACCCACACGGCATTGGTGATCCCGGTGCGCTTCGGCAGGAGGATCGTGTGCGAGGTCGTGGTGCGCACGTCCGCGATGGAGCGGATCGGCGAATACTCCACCAGGTTGCGGATGAATTCACCCGACACCTCTTCGGGCGCCAGGACGTAGGTAGGCGCATCGTTGGCGACGGTGAGCGCCTTGCGGTCGATATCGCCGCCTTGCAGGAAGCTTACGAAGGCCTTGCGCTCGGCCGTGGCATCGGGGCCGGTGATGATCACGCCGGGGCGGTTCGCCTTCGCCTCCAGCTTGTCCAGTCGGTCGCGGATGGCTTCGAAGGCTTTCAGGTCGATTTCCGGCGCGTTGGCCGGGGTTCTACNTTCTTCACTCATGACTACAGGTTCCTTGTGCAAGTCACTGGATTTGATTGAGGTAATCTGCGCGTCCGGGTGCATCGGAACGGCAACGATGCTGATCTCATGCAGATCAAGCGAGGTGATGGTGCGCCCGCGCGGGCGGGGTTTCGCGGCCTTGGTGATGAAGCCGATCGACAGGCCAGAGACGGCACCGGCGCGGATCATCGCCCGCACCTCGCGGGCGCGGGCAACGTCTTCGATCAGGAGCTTGCCCTTGACGATCAGGCCTTCGGGCGCCTCGGCGATTTCATTCCAGACGCCAATGACTTGCGCCTGATCGTGCGCGAAGAGCATTGGCAGTGTGGCGGGTGCCGCAAAGGCGCCCTTTTCGATCAGGTCGCCCATGCGATCAGGGGCGCCGAAGGGCCAGGCAAGGCCGGTGATCTCGCCTTCGTCGGTGACGCTGATCTGCGCCTTGATCTCGATACGGTCGCTCACTTCGCGGCCTCCACCTTGGCAGGCTTGCCAGTCCAGCGCGCATCGAGGATGTCGAGCGCGAGGGAAACACTGCGTCGAGCGGGCAGTTGCGCGCATGGGCATCGGTGAGCGCCTTCGCCGCGTCGGGCGAGGTCTTAAGCGCCGATCAGGCCAAGGCGCACGATCTCGGGCAGGATCGACACCTTGAAGGTGAGCGTCGTAAGGGACGCGTAGATTGCGGCAATGCCGGTGTAAGCGATCTTCTCAAGCTCGGCGATGGCATCATCGGTGAGGGTGAACGTGCGTTCGGCATCGCCCAGGATGGCGACGTGCGAAATGGTGAGCGTCATGCTTGCGGCTCCTGATCGGGCGCAGGCTGCGCCGTTGTGGTGTAGGGGTTTTGCAGGGTGTCGCCGTCCTTGTGCGGGGCGAGGTTCAGGTAAGCGCGGACTTCGTTCGCCGTCATGACACCCATGCTGCGATACTGCCCGTAGGCGGCTGCGCGCGCGGCCGTGTCGGTCGTGGTGAGGTCGTCGGTGATGAATTCCGCGTAAAGCTCGCGGCGCTCTTCGGNGGTCAGCAGGCAGCGCGAATAGGCGAAGGCCCATTGCTTGAGCCACGGCTTCAGCGTCACCTGAAGAAACTGGCGCGCCATCTCTTCGGTGTTCGACCAGGTGCCGCGGGTGAGTTCGAAGAGCATCGTCGGCGGAACGCGGAAAGCGCGGGCGATCTCGCGCACCTGTTCAAGCCGGTTCTCGGCGAATTGGGCGTCGGTGAGCGTCATGGTGACGGGCTGATAGGCCATGCCTTCGTCAAGCAGGGCTGTGCCGTAAGCCTTGGGGCCTGAATGGGTATCGTTCCAGGCGTTCTTGAGGTTCTTCTTCGCCTCTTCGTCCAGGCGCTTCGGCGACGTGATGATGCCGCCCGGCTGCGCGCCGTTCTGGAACACCTTGCCGATGTGTTTCTCAAAGGCGATGGAAAGGGCGATGGCGTTGCGCCCAAGGGTGACGGGCGATCCACCGAAGGCGCGGACGTGCAGGATATCCGCGTAGTGGTAGCGAACGCGCCCGGCGGTCGTGGCGACCATGTAGAACGGTTCGCCGGTGTTGCGGTCTTGGTCGGGGTCCACCTGCGAAGGCGCGAGGCGGTGCAGTTCAATGGGNNCTTCTTAAGCGGCGTTGCGCAGCACCAAGGCAAAGCCGCCCTTGTCGTGCAGGAGCGCATCGGCCGTGAGCGCGATGCGCAGCGCCTCGGCGCTTGTCCAGTCGTTCGCCTCGCCGTGCATGAGGCGATAGGCCGGATGATCCGGCAGGGCTTCCTTGGTGCCGTGGCGGAAGAGCTTTATGGGCAGGGTGCCGACAGTCTCGGCAATCAGGCCCACTGCGCAAGCGACGGCGGGAACGCGCATCGCGGTCGCGGGGCCAACACCTTCGCCGGTAATCGACGGGATGGCGCCGAAGATTTCCAGAAGCTCTGGCGAAGGATCGATCAGTGACGCGGACTTTGCCTCGCGGCGAAACAGAGATTTCAGGCCGGAAGCAAAGCCCATGTCACCCACTCGGAAGAAACTGCACTCGTTACAGGGCGCAGTATCTCACAGGTCGGGTCAGGGCAGTTGTGGCAAACCTATGACAAATGAGCCGGGCGCAGATGGTCGAGGGTTAGACCCGGATAGGCGATTGCGTTTACCAGCTTCACCCGTTGCTCAAGCATCCCTTGCGGCATGATCCCGTATTTGCCGGTCATGCTGGCCTCCGCATGTCCGAGGATGAAGCCGAATTCTTGGTCGAGAAAACCAGAGCGGCGCAGCGCATCGGCAACGCCATGACGAAGCGAGTAGAGCGAAAGGCCCCTGCCCTGCTTCAAACCGATCCGGGTCAGGTAACGCCCGAATTCCCGTGAGACTTCGGCCATCATCTGCCCGCGTTGATTCCGTTTGGCGTCGGGGAATAGCGCGGTGCCGTAAGCCTGCACCCTTTGTGCGTGGTAGTCGAGAAATCCGAGGCGGATAAGTTCGGGATGCACCGGGACAACGCGCANTTGGTAAGCGGTTTTCACGCTCTTGCNCGCCGCGGTTTCGTCGCCTTCGGTCGTGATGTGAAGTATCCAGTGCCCGTGATCCTGCCGCACATCGTTCACGGCAAGCTGCGCGATCTCGGAAGGCCGGGCGCCACTGAAGAGCAAGATCAGCGGCACCCAGTAACGATGATCCCTGATCAGCACCTTGCCCGGCTTGGCGACCTTGCGCCATTCGTCGGCGCTTTCGCAGCCGGTGAACCACGGTGAGGCGAAAAGGGTTTGAAGCTGATCGGCCTTGAAGGGCAGCGTCGGCGCCTTCGCCTCTTTCTTCAGCATCAAGCCTTCTACCGGGTTCTTGTCGAGATAGCCGTTGTTCACTGCCCATGTGAGGAAGGCGCCAAGACTCGACAGGTAGCGATTGACGGTGCGATCAGCGATCACCGGCTTGCCGACCTTCTCATTCGCCTTGACGATCTGCACGATACCCATGTNGGCAAAGGCCTTCGTTTCGGTGGCCTTGACCGGAAACTTCACCAGAAGGGACTTCCACTCGCGGACGTGCGCCTTCTCGATTTTCGCTATCGGGAACGTCGCGCCCACAAGATCAACGAAAGTGCTGATATCGCGCCATTGGTCGAGCCGATCCTTCGCCACGCCGCGGACGTTCTCGCGGGCGAAGGTTTCGAAAATGTCCATGATGCCCTCGCCCGGCTTCGCAGTCTCGCGGCGCGGGCCGGATGGCGGCCTAACCAGAGGGTCACGGGGTTGCCCGGTGTAGTCGCCTTCGTCGCGCTCAAGGGTGCGTTGCAGGGCTTCGATCTCGGCGCGCATCATTTCGCGGGCGAGGGTCTTCCACTCCGGCCGGTCGCGCTCGACGTGAAGGCGGTTCTCGCGAAGGAAGGCGTCCACTTCGTCGGCGATCAACGCCGTCTCGCCCTTCATCAGGTGGCGGCGCAGTTCGGTGAGCTTGATGCGGCGCGCGGCGCTTGTCGCAGGTGCCTCACGGGCGACGATCCACTCAATTGCCGCGGCTAAGGTGGCGAGGGGTTCAGGGGCACNCACGTTGCCGCCCTTTTCGATCTCGGCGACGATGGTGGCCTGCAAGCCGTCCAGCTTGCTTGCGTCGGGCATACTCGCCCGCTCGGCTTCGTCGCGGGTCAGGGTGGCGACGTAGTGATTCCACACGCCATAGGCCCGATCCGACTCGGTCAGGTCGCGGCGGGCGCGCAGATCGGCAAACTGGCGGTGCCACTCCCGATTACCTCATGCACCTTCACTCGCCACGGCCGGGTCGTTGGTTCCGAGGGCCTTCACTAGCTCGGTCCTGCCCACGATCTCGACCAGATCGAGGGGAACCCGGATGCGCGCAGAGTAGCTTGCGCCGCGTCGGACGATGTAGCTTGTAAGTGCCATGGCTTACCCATGAGTAGAAGTTATGTGTTACAGTCGTGTGTTACATTTTCGCGCAGATTAGTCAATAAAAGACATATACTTAGAGAAATTCATGGGCTTAGAAAAGTTGGAAGAATGTCCTAGCGCCCCAGCCAACTTTCCTGAATATGAACCAGATCGCCTTGGGCGCCGCGCTGCGGCGACTGGCTTTGCTACGCGCCGGTCCCCTCCGGTCGCCGGGGGCTGGCGGTGTGGCCACCCTTTGCACGGACCTGACCGAAGGGAAGCGCGAGGACGGCGCCGGGGGCCGCAGATCCCGCGCAGGGCGGGTCTTTCCGAGGATTTGGGCCGCTGCGACATCCAGACCAGGTCAAGGCGGCAGATGAGCCATCCCCTGTCGCACATAGCCGCACCCTGACGCCGTTCGGTATACAACCGCGCACATATGCCGCAGGCGCACGCGCCGACTATCCGAATTCGGGAATTGCCCGAAGACCGGCCTTCGACCGATACTGAACTGCCGCTGCGAAAGAGGAGGCAGCGGCAGCTGGGCCCGGATTCCGATCCGGGTCGGGGAGGAAAAGCGTGTCGGATACGTCCGCCCATACCATAGCGGGTTACGTTCCGGTCACCGTATCGGGCCTGTCGGCAAGCCACCCTGCCGCCCTGCCCGCCCTGAAGGACGGAACGATCTGGCGCACGCGCCCGGACGCCCGACCCTGCTTACGAGACTCCAAATACCTCTCAGTGGAAACAAGGGGACTCATATGGACACCAAACTCGCGGAGCGGATAGCCGCCCTGCCCGCATATCGAGAGCTGAAGGAAAGACGATCGCGTCTGGGCTGGTGGCTGACCATCGCCATGCTGATCGTCTATTACGGCTTCATCGCCATGATCGCCTTCGACAAGGCGCTGCTCGCCACCCGCATCGGCGAAGGCGTGATGACCTGGGGCATCCCGGTCGGTTTCGGCGTGATCGTCTTCACCATCCTGATCACCGCCTACTATGTGAGCCGCGCGAACAGCGAATTCGACGATCTTACCGAAAAGTCCGTCGGGAGGCGCTGAAGTGATGCAGACCAAGACCTTTGCCAAATTCCTTCCGGCGGCGGCCCTCGGCCTTCTGCCCTCGCTGGCCATGGCGGTGGCACCNGTGGAAGGCGAAATCCACAAGCAAACCACGAACTGGACCGCGATCATCATGTTCGCCGTCTTCGTGGTGGCGACGCTGTACATCACCAAATGGGCGGCGGCCAAGACCAAGTCGGCGGCCGATTTCTATACCGGCGGCGGCGGCATCACCGGCTTCCAGAACGGCCTGGCCATCGTGCGCGACTACATGTCGGCGGCCTCGTTCCTGGGTATCTCGGCCGCGGTTATGGCCTCGGGCTTCGACGGCCTGATCTACTCGATCGGCTTCCTGGTCGGCTGGCCGATCCTGACCTTCCTGATGGCCGAACGGCTGCGCAACCTCGGCAAGTTCACCTTCGCCGACGTGGCGGCCTTCCGCTTTGCCCAGACCCCGGTGCGCACCTTCGCCGCGATCTCGACGCTGGTCGTCGTGGCTTTCTACCTGATCGCGCAGATGGTGGGTGCGGGCCAGCTGATCCAGCTCTTGTTCGGTCTGGACTACTGGATGGCCGTGATCATCGTCGGCGGCCTGATGATGGTCTACGTTCTGTTCGGCGGCATGACCGCGACGACCTGGGTGCAGATCATCAAGGCTTGCCTGCTGCTTGGCGGCGCGTCCTTCATGGCCTTCATGGTGATGGCTCACTACGGCTTCTCGCTGTCGGCGTTCTTCGGCGATGCCGTGAACATCAANAGTGGCATTGCCGCCAAGACCCCCGACACGACCCCGGAAGCCGCAGCGGCCGCANNCCAGTCGATCATGGGTCCGGGCAAGTTCATCACCGACCCGATCTCGGCCATCTCGTTCGGCATGGCGCTGATGTTCGGTACTGCCGGTCTGCCGCACATCCTGATGCGCTTCTTCACCGTTCCCTCGGCCAAGGAAGCGCGCAAGTCGGTGATGTGGGCGACCACCTGGATCGGCTACTTCTACATCCTGACCTTCATCATCGGCTTCGGCGCCATCACGCTGGTGCTGACCAACCCCGACTTCGTCGGCGCCGAAGGCAAGCTTGTCGGCGGCAACAACATGGCGGCCATCCATCTGGCCCACGCGGTTGGCGGCAACGTCTTCCTCGGCTTCATCTCGGCCGTGGCCTTCGCCACGATCCTGGCTGTGGTCGCGGGTCTGACGCTNGGTAGCGCCTCGGCGGTCAGCCATGACCTCTATGCGACCATCGTGAAGAAGGGCAACGCCGACAGCGCCGCCGAACTGCGGATGTCGCGCTACACGGTGCTGGCGCTTGGCGTGATCGCCGTGCTGCTTGGCATCGCCTTCGAGAAGCAGAACATCGCCTTCATGGTGTCGCTCGCCTTCGCCATCGCGGCTTCGGCGAACTTCCCGGTGCTGTTCATGTCGCTTCTGTGGAAGGGCATGACGACCCGTGGCGCCGTCATCGGCGGCTTCATCGGCCTGGCTCTGTCGGTGGGTCTGACCATCGTCTCGCTTACCGTGTGGGAAGTCACGCTGGGTCACGAGAAGGGCACCGCGCTCTTCCCGTACACCTCGGCGCTGTTCTCGATGATCGCGGCCTTCGTCGGCATCTGGCTGTTCTCGGTCACCGACAGCAGCGAGCGCGGCAAGAAGGACAAGGCGGGCTACCTGGCGCAGCAAGTCCGGTCGGAAACCGGCATCGGCGCGGCCGAGGCTTCGTCGCACTGACGTCGGACAGAAGGGTGATCCCGATGCAACGAACCGGTCGAATGCAGGGCGCATCGGCGACCACTCCCGAAACCACTGGCCTCCCCCGCGGGGGAGGCCGCTTCGCTTCGCCACGAGCGGCGCGAATTCGTCTCGATGATGACGCGCAAGGTGCGTGACGCGCACATCCTGAAGCCGGTCATCGTCGATGGCACGACCGATCTGGTGACGCTGTGCGCCGACCTGTCGCGCCGCCGCGTCAACGATGCCCTGGTGCGCGATGGCGACCGGCTGGGCATCTTCACCACCACCGACCTGCGCGATGCGCTGGCCAGCGGCACGCCGCCNGCCTCCCGCCAGGTGCGCGAGCTTGCCCATTTCAAACCCTATGCCGTCCAGGCTGACGACGAGCTGTTCGACGCGCTGATCCTGATGCAGCGCCACCGCATCCACCGGGTGGTGGTAAAGGACGGCGACCAGATCCTGGGCCTGTTGCACCAGATGGACCTGATGGCCTTCGTGGTTACNCATTCGCAGCTGATCGCGCTGCAGGCCTCGACCGCCCCCGACATCGCCGCCCTGGGCGCCGCGGCGCGCCAGACCGACGGGCTGATCCGCGACCTTTACGGCGACGGCGTGCGCATCGAGGTCATCGCGGGCCTTGTGGGCGGGCTGAACCGCCAGGTTTTCCAGCGGCTGTGGGAACTGATCGCCCCGCCCGAGTTGCGCGAAAACAGCTGCCTGATCGTGATGGGCAGCGAGGGCCGCAACGAACAGATCTTCAAGACCGACCAGGACAACGCCCTGATCCTGCGCGACGGCTTCCAGATGGAGGGTCTGGACCAGATCACCGCCGCCTTCACCGCCGCGCTGCTGGACTTCGGCTATCCGCTGTGCAAGGGCGGCGTGATGCTGAGCAAACCGCAATGGTGCCAGCCGGTGGCGCAGTTCAAGGAGACCATCACCGACTGGATCTATGGCTCGAACCCCGACGGGCCGATGAACCTGGCGATCTTTCTGGACGCCAGCCCCGTCACCGGCGATGTCGAGTTGCTGGCCGAGGCCCGCGACCATGTGGACCGGGTGCTTTCGGGGTCTGACGCCTATTTCGCCCGCTTCGCCGCGGCGGTGGACCAGTTCACCGCCGACGAGGGCGGCTGGTGGCGCCGCCTGCCTGGCCTGCGCGGCAAGGAATCGGCCGAGGCCGACTTGAAGAAGCTGGGCATCTTCCCGCTGGTGCATGGCGTGCGCACGCTGGCGCTGCAGTATGGCCTGCGCGAGATCGGCACGGTGGACCGCATGCGCGCGCTGGTCGAGGTGGGCAAGCTGGATGCCACCATGGCCCGCGACCTGACCGACGCGCTGCGTTTCCTGATGGCGCTGAAGCTTTCCAACAACATGCGTCAGGTGGAAGAGGGTCGCGAGGCCGACAACACCATCCGTCTCAGCGATCTGGGCACCCTGAAGCGGCAGTCCTTGCGCGACTCGCTTGGCATCGTGCGCGACTTCCGGCGCTGGCTGGGCACGCATTACCGGCTGGATTCGCTGTGAGGCGGCGCCGGGAAACCCGGCGCCCCCCGATCAGCGCTGCGTGCGCGCCCAGTGGAAAAGGCAGACCAGCTCATAGGCGACATGGGCGCNTTAAGCAATCGCCGTGGCGCCGGTGGTGTCATAGGGCGGGCTGACCTCGACCACATCGCCGCCGACCATGTTGATCCCGGCCAGGTCGCGCAGCGCCGCCGCCGCCTGCCAGGAATGCAGGCNCCNCCAGACCGGCGTGCCGGTGCCGGGCGCATAGGCCGGGTCGAGGCAGTCGATGTCGAAGGTCACATAGGTCGGCTGGTCGCCGGTGATGGACTTTGCCTTCTCGACCGCCGCCGCCACGCCCTTTTCATGCACCTCGCGGGCGTCAATGACATGGACGCCCAGGTAGTCCTCGGTCGTCGTCCGGATGCCGATCTGGACCGAGCGCTTGGGGTCCACGATGCCGGTCTTCACCGCCTTGTACATCATGGTGCCGTGGTCGATGCGGGTCAGGTCGTCATCGGGCCAGAGGTCGGAATGGGCGTCGAAATGGATGACGCCGAGGGNGCCGAACTTTTCGGCATAGGCCTTCAGGATGGGATAGGTGATGTAGTGGTCGCCGCCCAGGGTGATGGTCCCTGCCCCGGCCGCGAGGATGGTGCGGATATGGGCGGTGAGCGTCTCGGGGAAGTCGGCGACCCTGGCATAGTCGAAGGCGAGGTCGCCGTAGTCCACGATGGACAGCTCGTCCAGCGGGTTGGTGGGCCAGCCGTAGGGCGGGTCATAGGGCTGCAGGCTGGAGGCCTCGCGGATGGCGCGGGGGCCGAAGCGGGTGCCGGTACGGTGGGTCACCGCCTGGTCGAAGGGCACGCCGGTGATGGCGAGGTCGACCCCGGTGAGGTCTTTGGAATAGGTCCGGCGCAGGAAAGAGGTCGCGCCGCCGAAGGCATTTTCGAAGGCATAGCCGCGCAGACCCTTGCGGGTGAAGGCGGTATCGACCTGGGACTTGGCGTCTTCAAGGGCCATGGGAGTTCTCGGGGAAAGGCGCGGTATCGTTGGGGCCCGAGACGCCGCGGATCGGGTGGCGAGGATTAGCCGATGGGGCGGGCAAGTCAAGCCCCTGAGGGGGCGTCCGAGCTCGGACGCTTTTCAGACCTAATGATTTCAATGTGTTGCGATGCCATCTTAACTTGGACTTAACACTTGTCCAGGCCCTGGCGCGACACTGCCACGGACAGGTGACCGCTAAAGGGACGCAAAGGGCGCCTCGGGGTGCAGCCGGCGCATCACGGCGCGGCGCACGGCGATGGCCAGGGNGTCGTGGAAGATTTCCAGCGCCACGGGGCCGCGGGCGGGGCTCAACCAGCCGTCGGAAAGGCGCCAGCGGCGGAAGAACAGCCAGTCGAGGGCGTTCCGCCGACCTGATTCCACCGATCTGCGCGCCTGGGCATCGTCCGGGATGGGCTGGTGCCGGACACGCTCGCCGAAGCGGGCGCGCATCTCGTCAACGGCGCGTGCAATTTGAGCCTGATGTTCCGCCAGATCGGCGGCACCGATCCGCGTGAGACGGGCAAGTTCGGCCCGGATGTCGCCGGGCACGGTGGCGACCGCGGTTTCGATGGCGGCGAGAAACCTTGGGTCGGCGGCGAAGTCGATGGCCCAGGCGCGAGGGCNTTCACGCCAGAGGACGGCTTCGGCGGCGGAGGTCCAGCTGCCCTGCGCGACGAGGCCGAGGTGGTCGAGGACGAGCAAGAGATCGGCGGAGGCATGTGCCGGGCCGGTCCCGATGCCGGGCGCGACATTCGGCGCGGGCGGCGGCGGCGCGCCGATCCGGCGGACGACAAAGGCCCCGGNCGCGGGGGCGGGCGGTTCGACGCCGTCGCGCAGGCGATAGTCCAGCAATCCGTTCTGACAGCCGACGCCCAGGACCGCGATACAGATGTCGTCCCACCGCGGCATCCGGTCCGGCAGGACGGGATTCGCCCGGCGAATGGCGCCCCAAGCGGTCTCATCGGCCTGGCCAAGTGCGACCAAGGCCATGCAGGCCATTTGCGGCGCGGACGAGAACGCATGGTTCCATTCGCCGGGCACGCCATCGGTGTGGTTGTGCCGCATCAGGAAGTCGATGACCGGCCCGCTCCACTCCGACTGCGGTCGCGGTCCTTCGGCTCCGAATGGGAAGGCGGTCGACATGGGGCAGCTTCCTGACTGGAGACGAAGCACCCTGACACCGGCACCGCGGATCACGCAAGGATGGTCGCGCCGGAAGCGTGGACAGACTCTTCCCGGCGGGCCTGGGATCACCCCCATGACCACCGGCGGTCCATTGCCATGCCCCCTGCCCCGGACCTTCGGGTCCGCGCCCTGTCCGACCCGACCCGTCGGGCACGGTTCCAGCGGCTGTGCCGCAGGGGCGCGCAGACGGCGGAGGGCTGACGGCGGATGCAGGCGCGTTGCAGCCAGCGGTGTTGAGCCAGGCGCGGCTGGACCCGCGTGTTTCTTCTTTGCTCAAATACTCTCGGGGAGCCGCCGGAACGGCGGCCGGGGGCAGAAGGCCCCCAGACGATTTCCGTCACGGAAATCGTGCCCGGAAACCGTTACGGTTTCCGGTGTCACCCCAGCTTGAAACCTTCGCGCACCAGATCGTCGGTGACACGGCGGATCGCCTTTTCCAGCACCTCCGCGGCGAAGTCGATCTCGCTTTCCGTGATGACCAGCGGCGGCGACATGACGTTCAGGTGGCCAAGCGGGCGGACCAGCAGGCCCATGTCCTCGCAGATGTCCGAGATGCGCTNTGATTCATTGGCCTCGTCCGGCAGCACCGCCTTGGTCTCGCGGTTGGCGACGCTTTCGACGCAGAGCATCAGCTTGCGGCCGCGCACGTCGCCGACCAGCGGCAGGGAGGCAAGTTCGCCCATGCGCTTTTCGAAATAGGTGCCGACGGTCTTGGCGTGGTCGAGGATGCCTTCCTTCTCGATGATCTCGATGTTCTTCANGTTTGCGGCGCAGGACACCGGGTGGCCGGAATAGGTGAGGCCCGAGGTGAACCAGCGGTGGCCGCCCTTGGCCATCACGTCCCAGATGCGGTCCGAAAAGATCAGCGCGCCGAGGGNGATGTAACCCGAAGTCAGGCCCTTGGCCGAGGTGATGATGTCGGGCTGCACGCCGAATTCGTCGAGCGAGGCGAACCAGTGGCCGAGGCGGCCAAAGGCGGTGACGACTTCATCGGCGATGAAGAGGATGTCGTGCTTCTGGCAGACCTGCCACATGCGGCGCAGGTAGTCCTTGGGCGGGATGACGATGCCGCCCGAGGCCTGGATCGGCTCGGCGATGAAACCGCCGATGCGGTCGGCGCCTTCGCGGGCGATCAGGGCTTCGAACTCGGCCACCAGCTCGTCGCAGAACTGCTCTTCGCTCAAATGCGCCGGGCGGCGGTAGCAGTTCGGGCTTTGCAGGTGCCAGATGCCTTCGGACTTGTAGTCGAATTCGTCGATCCGGTCGCCGTTCCTTTTGCCGACCGACTGGGTAAGGTAGGTCGAGCCGTGGTAGCTGGCTTCGCGCGCCACGATGCCGGTCTTGTTCGGGTTGCCCTTGGCGCGGTGGTAGAAGCTGACCATGCGCACGGCGGTGTCCACGGCGGTGGAGCCGCCGGTGGTGAAATGCACGCGGTTCAGGTCGCCCGGCGCCAGTTCGGCGAGTTTCGCGGCCAGCCGCGCGGCGGGATCGTTCGTCACGTCAGCGAAGTAGTTGGCATAGGCCAGGCGCTCGGCCTGGTCGGCGATGGCCTGCGCCATGTCCTTGCGCCCCAGCCCGATGTTGGTGCACCACATGCCGCCCACGGCATCGAGGTAGCGGCGACCCGAGGCATCCCAGAGGTAACAGCCCTGCCCTTTCGTGATGACCAGCGATCCCTTCTCTTCGAAGGGGCCGAAGTTCGTCCAGGGGTGCAGCGCGTGTGCGCGATCCATCTCCCAGAGCGCCTCATTGGGCAGGATCGGCTGAGCCAGGGCCGTCATTTTGAATCTCCAGTCAATATCCTGGGGCGACCATAGCCGATCCGGCAAAAACGCCAGAGGGTTTTGATCAAATTCCGGGCGGTTGCCGCACCGGAAGGCGGGTTGAAGTTCCTGACCGTGGCGGCAAAGGTGAAGAAGTGGCAGGAACAGGCGGCAAACATGCGGCGCAGGACGATTTTTCGGGTGACGGCGCTGGTGGTGGTTCTGGCTGTGGCCGTCACTGCCTTCTTCGTCTTCTACCATCCGCCGATGCGGCTGATGCCGCCGCCGCTGTTGTTCCAGGGGCAGCGCGATGCGGTGACGGGGCGATCGAGGAGTTGGCAGAGGGCAGCCTACTGGAGGTGTTCTATGCCTCGAGCCGCCTGCCGGTGGGGCCGCGCGATCATCGCATCTATACGGTCGCGCCGGACACCCGGCTGCATCTGGGCACGGCCGACCTGCGCATCGGCGGCGACGAGGTGACGCTGGCCGACCTTGTGGAATGGACGGCGGGCTATGCCGGCGGCGAGCGGCCCTTCGTGCATCTGGACCGCATGCGCGAGGCAGCAACCCTGGACGGCCCCACACCGGGGCCGGAGGTGGCGGACTGGCTGCAAGGGGTGCGCGATGCGCTGGCGCGGTCGGGTGGCGAGGATCTGCTGGTCTATGTCCATGGCGCCAACACCACGGTGGAGCGCGCGGCGGGACAGGCGGCGATGCTGCAGCATTTCGGCGGCGGCAAGCTGGTGGTGGTGGTCTTCGTCTGGCCCACGGCCGAGAATTTCCTGCGCTATGGCCGCGACGTGCGCAATGCCTTTGCCGCCGGGCCGCATCTGGCCGAGCTGATCGCGCTTCTGGCGCGCGAGACNGCTACAAAGCACATCGGGGTGATGACCTATTCGGCCGCGGCNACGGTGGGCAGCACCGGGCTGGCGGTTCTGGGGCGCGATTTCCCCGATGCGGCCGCCCGGCTGGGGCAGGTCTACCACGCGGCGCCCGATGCGGATTTCCGCGGATTTGTCGAGGACCTGGCCGATTACGCGCCGAAGGCGACCGAGGTGACGGTGGCGGCGAACATGGGCGATTCTGCCCTGCGGCTGGCGGCGACGGTGAACCGCGCCTCGCGTGCCGGGCGACCGGACTTGCGGGAACTGTCGCCCGAGGCGGGGGCGGCGCTTCTGGAGGCGACGCAGGCGGGGCTGGTGGATGTGGTGCAGGTCTTGCCGGACGAGATGCCGGACCTGCTTACGAGTTCCCATACCTTCTGGTATGACGACCCCTGGGTCAGCAACGACCTGTTCCTGATGTACCTGTTCGGCCTGCCGCCCGAGGCGCGCGGGCTGGAGCGGCGGGTGGGGCCGACCGGCGCGCCGGTCTGGACCTTCGGGCCGGACTATGAGGCGCGGATGCGGGCGCTGGCGCCGGGGCTTGGCCTGCCGCCGCCGGGTTAGCGGCGGGCAATGCGGCGCATCAGTTCGGTCCAGGTGAGCGTCGGGTCGAAGGCGCCGGTGCGCAGGAAGGTGATGGTCTGGGCGATGACCAGCGGGTTGTTCATCATGAAGGTGTGGGTGACCGGCAGGGCGATGTGATCGGCCATGCCGTCGACCTTGGTCGAGGCGACCGAGACCTTGCCGTCGTTCGGGCCGTCGAACAGGAAGGGCGACAGCACGTTGGTGCTGACCGTGCTNNTGGCGATGACGCCAAGCGGGAAGTCGACCGGCGGCAGGGCGGCAGCGATGCCGTCATCGCCGGTGCCAAGCTGCATGCTTACCGGGCCGGTGAAGTAGGCGAACAGCTGCAGGTCGCCGAAGGCATCGACCAGTTCCGAGCCCTGGTTGGGCGGCCCCAGCATGACGACGCGGCCCAGGTTTTCGGGGCGTTTCGACGAGGCGAGCCAGAAGCGCGTAAGGATGCCGCCCATGGAATGGGTGACGATGTTCATCGTGGCTGGCCCGCAGGCCTCGGCCGCGGCCTGGGCATGGCCGACCAGCATGTCGATGGTGCCATCGGTCGAGGGATAGCCGAAGTTCACCACCTTGTAGCCGCGGCNTTCCAGCATTTCCTCCATCACGATCAGCGAGGCCTCGCTGCGTCCAAGGCCGTGCAGCAGGACGACGCATTCGGGTTCGGCGGCAGGGGTACGCGGAAAGCGACAGGAGGGCGGCCAGGCCGAGGGCAAGGGTGCGGGTCTGGGTCATGCCCGGACGCTAGTTTTGGCCGCGCCGGGGCCAAGCCCCGGCACGGCGGCGCCGTCAGGCGAAGGTGACGGATTTCGACAGCGGCAGGTCGCGCAGGCGCTGGCCGGTCAGCGCGAAGATCGCATTGGCCAGTGCGGGCGCGGCGGGCGGGGTGCCGGGTTCGCCGATGCCGCGGATGCGGGGCATGTTTTCCAGCACCGCAACCGTGACAGGCGGCATCTGCGGCAGGCGCAGCGGCTCGAAATCCCAGAAGGTCTGCTGTTCCACCGCGCCCTCGGCCACCGTGATCTCGCCCCGGATCGCGGCGGACAGGCCGTAGACCATGCCGCCCATGACCTGCGCCTCGATGTTGCGCGGATCAAGCGCCACGCCGACATCGACCACGGCCCAGGCGCCGGTGAGGCGCAGGCCACGGTCGGTCTGTTCGACCTCGATCACCTGGGCGGAGGGCACGCCGAAGGCGATGCCGAAGGCCAGGCCCTTGGCACGGCCGGNGGTTGTGGCGCCCCAGTCCGAGATTTCCGCCAGTTTCTCCAGAACCTTGCGCGACGGTTCGTGGGTCAGCAGCGACAGGCGGAAGTCCATGGGATCGACCCCGGCCTGATGCGCCAGTTCGTCCATCGCACTTTCAACAAAGAAGGCGTTCTGCGAATTGCCGACCGACCGCCACGAGCCGACCGGCAGCATGGCCGGGGCGCGGTAGCCGCGGACGCGGAAGTTCGGCAGGGCATAGGGCTGGTCGGCGGCGCCCTGGACGATGGTGCTGTCGGGTCCGGGGATGGAATAGCCAAGCCGTCCGACCTGGCTTTCGATCACCGAGGAGGCGGCGGTTTCCACGTCCAGCGCCGTCAGGGTCGCGCCGTCCAGCCGGGCGCGGACTCGGCCCATCGCGGCTGGGCGATAGGCGTCGTGGGTCATGTCTTCCTCGCGCGTCCAGGTCAGAAGGACGGGCGTGCCTTTCATCGCCATGGCCACGGTGATGGCCTGGGCGATGATGTCCATTTCCGCCCGGCGGCCAAAGCCGCCGCCCATGAAGGNGGTTTCGACGCTGACGGATTCCTCTGGCAGGCCAGTGAGTTGCGCGCCGACCTTCAGAATCTGGGTGGGAAGCTGGTTGCNTTAAGCCCAGACCTGCAGCTTGCCCTCCGTGAGNNCCAGGCGTTAAGCGGTCATCGGCTCCATGGTGGCATGGGCGAGATAGGGGACGGAATAGCTGGCCTCGAAGGAGGCGGATTCGCCGATCGCGGCCTCGGCATCGCCGTCGTTTCGGGGCGTCGCGTCGAGGCGGTCGGGGGTAAACGAGGCAGCCACTTCCGCGGCGATGGCCGCACTGTCGGCCGGATAGGGCGCGGGGCCCCAGTCGAAGGCGATGGCGGCGGCGGCGTTCATTGCCTCCCAGGTGCTGCGGGCGACCACGGCGGCGCCGTTGGGCAGGGGCACGACCTTGACAACGCCGGGCATGGCTTCGGCGACGCTGGCATCGAAGCCGCGCATCGCGCCGCCAAGTCCGGGGTTGGTGCGGGCGGTGGCGAACAGCATCCCGGGAAGGCGGATGTCGGCGGTGAAGGTGGCGGTGCCGGTGACCTTGGCGACCATGTCGGTGCGCGGCAGCGAGGTGCCGAGCAGTTTCCACTGGTCGCGGGATTTCAGGGGCGGGTCCTGCGTGACCTCGACCTTTGCCGCGTCCATGGCGAGGTCGGGATAGGGCAGCCGCGCGCCATCGGGGGCGATCACGGCGCCGCCTTCGGTTTTCAGCTGGTTTGCGGGAACACCCAGCCGGTTGGCGGCGGCCTGGACCAAGGCCAGCCGCGCGGCGGCGCCGGNCAGGCGCATCTTTTCATAGGCATCGGGCACCGACGACGACCCGCCGGTGATCTGGAACCCCAGGAACTTGGCGGGCACCCGCATCGCCCCGCGCGCGAAGCTGGCGGTGGCGCTGTCGTCGGTGGGGGCGAAGGGCACGCCTTCCTCCATCACCGCGGCGTTGTAATAGGCGGCGGAAGCGGGGCCGTGGATCACCTTCACCTGCGACCAGTCAAGATCCATCTCCTCGGCCACCAGGGCGGCAAGGGTGGTGTGGACCCNCTGCCCCATCTCGGCCCGGGGCGCGATGAGGGTGACGCCGGTGGCATCGATCAGGACATAGGGGTTCAGCGTGGCGCCGCCCTCGGGCACGTCGCCGAGCAGCGGGTTGGCATAGGGCGTGCGGTACTTCCACCAGCCGAAGGCCACGCCGCCAGCGATGGCAAGCGAGCCGAGGAGGAAGCTGCGTCGTGCGATGGTTCCGACCTTGCCCATGGTTCAGGCCTCCGACAGGCGGCGGGCGGCGTCGTGGATCGCGGCCCGGATGCGGGGATAGGTGCCACAGCGGCAGAGGTTGCCCTCCATCGCGGCGTCGATCTCTGCGTCGGTGGGGTTGGGCGTGACCGCCAGAAGCGAGGCGGCCTGCATGATCTGGCCCGACTGGCAATAGCCGCATTGCGCCACCTGCGCATCGGCCCAGGCGGCCTGCACGGCGTGCAACGCCTGCGGCGAGCCCAGACCCTCGATGGTGGTGACGCTGGTGTTNNAGGCGGCATCGGACAGCGGCACCTGGCAGGAGCGCACCGCCTGCCCGTCGATGTGCACGGTGCAGGCGCCGCAGGAGGCGATGCCGCAGCCGAACTTGGTGCCGGTGAGGTTCAGCCCTTCACGCAGCGCCCAGAGAAGCGGCATGTCGGGCGGCAGGTCGAGCGTGACAGTCTGGCCGTTCACGGTAAGGCTGGTTGTCATGGCGGTATTCTCCCGTTCACCATGACAGAGTGGGCTTGAAATGTCAGGCTGTCAATTGACATTCTGGAGTGCTCTTGTCAGAGTGTCAGCATGATCGACGACACCCCCTCTTCCGACCGTCAGGACGCGATTCTGGATGCGGCCTTCAAGGCGTTTGCGACCTATGGCTTCCGCCGGACCTCGATGGATGACATCGCCCGCGGCGCCGGGCTGTCGCGCACGGCGCTGTACCTGCATTTCCGCAACAAGGAAGACATCTTCCGGTCGCTGGCCATGCGATACTTCGACGAGGCGCTGCGCGACATGGGCGCGGCGCTGGACCAGTCGGGGCCGGACCCTGAGGCCGCGCTGATGGCGGCTTTCGTGGCGAAGGACGGCAAGTTCATGGAGGCGGTGCTGACCACGCCGCATGGCGACGAGCTGATGGACGCAGGTTTCGCCATCACCGGCGACCTGGCAGCCGAGGGCGAGGCGCGGATTGCGGACTGCCTGGCGGGTTGGCTGGCGCGGCGCGGCGTNGCGGCGGATCTNGGGCGAGCGGCGCAGCTGGCCCGCGACATCCTGGCGGCGCTGAAAGGACAGAAAATGGTGGCGCGCGACCTGGCGGGATACCGGGCCGGGCAGGCGCGCATTGCCCGGATTTTCGCCCGTGCGCTGATGGCGGTGCCAGGGAATTCGGCAAAGCCGCAGCGCAGCGAAGCGGTGCCGATTGGGTCTGGTAACTGACGTTGCGTTGCGAGATTATCCCGTGCGACGACCTGACGCTGCCAAGCGATCTTGTGGACCAAAGCCCGCGTACCAGCACCCTTGCCGGTGCGCTGAAGGCGAGTGGCGCAGCTAAGGCGACTGGACAGGATTTTGACGATGAGTTCGTTCTTCAAACCCCACCGGCTTCTGGCCTTCGCCGTGCTGATCGGGGCCGGGGCCTGGGTTGCGACCGGCGAATTCGCCGCGGTCGGNCATGGGCGGCCACAGCAGCGAGGCGGCCGAACCGGCTGAAGCCGCGGCCCCTGCCCCGGAGGCCACGCCCGAGGCCCGCCGATGCGCACGGTGTCGGTGGCCACGCCGCTGTTCAAGGACCATGCCCGCGTCATCCGCCTGTCCGGCATCACCTCGCCGGACAAGAGCACCATGCTGGCGGCGCGCACCGAGGGCATCGTCAAGACGCTGGACCTGGAAAAGGGCCAGATGGTCGATGAGGGCGCGGTGGTGATGACGCTGGAAGGCCCCGAGGTCCACGCCCAGGCCAAGATCGCCCAGATCACGCTGGACCAGGCCAAGCGCGACCTGGACGTGGCCGAGCGTCTGTACAAGGGCGGCAACAAGGCGGAGACCGCCTATAATGCCGCCGTGACCGCGATGAAATCGGCCGAGGCGGCGCTGGCGCTGGCCAATGCCTCGGTGGACCGGCTGACGCTGCGCACGCCTTTCGCCGGCATGATCGACACGGTCGAGATCGAGCCGGGCGAATGGGTGCAGGGCGGCGCGCCGGTGGCAAGCCTGCTGGCGCTGGACCCGATCGTGGTGAAGATCGAGGTCAGCGAGCGTGATGTCGGCTTCTTCGCNCCCGGCGCCAAGGCGCGCGTGACGCTGGTGACCGGGCAGGAGCGCGAGGGCACGATCAGCTATATCGCCCGGGAGGCCTCGGCCCAGACGCGGACCTTTCCGGTCGAGGTGCGGCTGGCCAACGGCGATTACNNAAGCTGCTTAAGTNNAGGCATGACGGCGCAGGTGGAACTNGCTGGCGCCCCGGTGAAGGCGGTGACGGTGCCGCGGTCGGTGATCACGCTGTCGGAAGACGGCGACATCGGGCTGCGCGTGGTGGGCGACGACGACATCGCGCAGTTTGCCCCGGTGGGCATCATCGACGACACGCCCGACGGGCTGGTGGTGACGGGCGTGCCCTCGGGCAGCCGGATCGTGGTGGCCGGTCAGGACCTTGTGCGCGACGGCGACAAGGTGAAGACGGTGGAAGAGGCGCAGGTCACGGAATGAGACTGGTCGAGACCGCCATTGCCAATGCCCGGCTGACGATTTCGGTCCTGTTGTTCCTGATCCTGGCCGGGGCGATGGCCTATGTCAGCATCCCCAAGGAAGCCGAGCCGGACATCCAGATTCCCATCATCTATGTGAGCATGGGCTATCAGGGCATTTCGCCCGAGGATTCCGAGCGGCTGCTGCTGCGGCCGATGGAAACCGCGCTGAAAACCATCGCCGGCATCAAGAAGATGACCTCGACCGCCTATCAGGGCGGCGGCAACGTGCTGATGGAATTCCAGGTAAGCGCCAATCTGGACAAGGCGCTGGACGACGTGCGCAACAAGGTCGCCCAGGCCCGGCCGGAACTGCCGCAGGGCGCCGACGAGCCGACGGTGAACGAGGTCAACATCTCGGAATTCCCGGTGCTGGTGATCACGCTGGCGGGCGATGTGCCGGAAAAGGTGCTGACCAAGGCGGGTCGCGAATTGCGCGACCGGATCAAAGAGTTGCCGGGCGTTCTGGATGCCGACCTTAAGGGGGTGCGCGACGATCTGGTCGAGGTAGTGGTCGATCCGACCAAGCTGCCCGGCTATGGCCTGCGTCCCGACGTTCTGCTGCAGGGGTTCCTCGCGGGCAACCAGCTGGTGGCCATGCGCGCGCTGGAAGGCTCGCAGGGGCGCTATGCCATCAAGGTGCCCTCGCTTCTNGAAACCGCCGAGGATGTGGCGAACCTGCCGCTGATCGCCACCGACACCGCCACGGTGCGGGTGCGCGACGTGGCGACCATCCGGCCCACCTACAAGGACCCCGAAACCGTGACGCGCCTGGACGGCGCNGCGGCCGTGGCCATCGAAGTGTCAAAGCGCACCGGCGCCAACCTGATCGCCACCGTGGACGCGGTGAAGGAAATCGCCGCCGAGTTCCAGAAGCAGCTGCCCGAAGGCACCGAGATCACCTTCAGCCAGGACAAGTCCAAGGACATCCGGCAACTGCTGGCCGACCTGCAGAATTCGGTGCTGACCGCCGTCATCCTGGTGTTCATCGTCATCCTGTACGCGCTGTCGATCCGCGCCTCGATCCTGATCGGCCTGGCCATCCCGGCCTCGTTCCTGATGGGGATGCTGGCCCTGTCGCTGGCGGGCTATACCGTCAACATCGTCGTGCTGTTCTCGCTGATCCTGGCGGTGGGCATGCTGGTGGACGATGCGATCATCGTCACCGAATATGCCGAACGCCAGATGTCGATGGGCGTTCACCGCCGCGAGGCCTTCGCTGCCGCCTCGCACCGCATGGCCGGGCCGGTGATCGCCGCCACCATGACGCGGGTTGCCGCGTTCTCGCCCCTGCTGTTCTGGCCCGGCATCGTCGGCGAGTTCATGAAATACATGCCGATCACGCTGATCGTCACGCTGTCGGCCTCGATGCTGTACGCGCTGATCTTCGTGCCGACACTGGGCGCCATCATCGGCAAGGCGGAACCACACCCGGAAAACCACAAGGACGGCCTTTACATGTGGATCGTGGGCCGTGCGGTCCGGCATCCCTGGATCGTGCTGACCCTGGCCATCGCGCTTTTGGCGGCGGTGCCCTATGCCTATGGCAAGTACGGCAANGGGGCCGAGTTCTTCCCCGATGTCGAGCCGGATTATGGCCTTCTGTATGTCAAGGCGCGCGGCAACCTGTCGATCGAGGAAAAGGACCGGCTGGTGCATCTGGCCGAAAGCCGCATCCTGGGCTGGCCNGGGGTGGAAACCGTCTATGCCCGCACCGGTGCGGGCGGCGAAGGCAGCGACGTCGGGCCGGACGTGATTGGCGTGATCCAGTACGAATTCGTCGACTGGCGCGAGCGCAAGAATGCCAATGCCATCCTGGCCGATCTGCGCGCCACGATGACCGGCCTGCCCGGCGTGGATATCGAAGTGTCGGTGCCGCAGTGGCCGCCCACCGGCAAGGCCATTCAGATCCAGCTTTCGGCCGCGGATCCGACCTACCTGAACGACACGGCCCGCGCCGTGGCGGAAAAGCTGGCGCTGGTGCCCGATGTCATCGACGTGTCGAACGGCCTGCCGCCGCCCGGCGTGGACTGGGAGCTGGACGTGGACCGCGCCGCCGCCGCCCGCTATGGCATCTCGCCCTCGACCGTGGGGGCGATGGTGCAGCTGGTGACTTCGGGGCTGAAACTGTCGGATTATCGCCCCGCCGGGTCGGACGACGCGGTGGACATCGTGCTGCGCCTGCCGACCGAGATGCGCACCATCTCGCAGCTGGACCAGCTGCGCATCCAGACCGCGCAAGGCGCGGTGCCGCTGGCGAATTTCGTCACGCGGTCCGCTGCCGCCACCACCGGCACGCTGACCCGCATCGACAGCCGCCGCACCGTGACGGTTCANGGTATCCGCGAGGGTGTGCAGGCCGACAAGGTGCGCAAGCTGGTGACGGACCAGCTGGAGGCGGCCAACCTGGAACAGTACGGCATCCGCTGGAAACTGGCGGGCGAGGACGAGGAACAGGCGGCGGTAAGCGCCTTCCTGGGCAAGGCCTTCGGCGCCGCGATGTTCCTGATCTTCATCGTGCTGCTGGCGCAGTTCAACAGCTTCATCTCGGTCGGGCTGGTCTTGTCGGCGGTGGTGATGTCCACCATCGGCGTGTTGCTGGGCCTGCTGATCACCGGCCAGCCCTTCGGCGTGGTGATGACCGGCATCGGCATCATCGCGCTGGCGGGCGTGGTGGTGAACAACAACATCGTGCTGATCGACACCTATGACAAGCTGCGCCACGAGGGCATGGCCAAGATCGACGCCATCCTGGAAACCTGCCGCGAACGCTCGCGCCCCGTGGTGTTGACGGCACTGACGGCGATCCTGGGCGTTCTGCCCATCGCCTTTGGCCTGAACCTGGAGCTTCTGAACCACGAGACGACCTTTGGCGCGCCTTCCACGCAGTGGTGGATTTCGCTGTCCTCGGCCATCGTCTTTGGCCTGGCCTTCGCCACGGTGCTGACGCTGGTGGTCATCCCCTCGATGCTGATGATCGTCACGCGCGGCGACGGGCCGCGGCGGGGGCTGGCGTTCTGGAAGCGGCCCCGCCCGCCGCGGGCGCAGTAAGCCGAGTGATCGCCCTTGCCGTCCGGCAGGGGCGCGTTAGAACCGCAGCATGACGCCGGACCCGCGCATGACCGAAGTGACCGAACCCGCGCCGCAAGCCTTCCGCGAGGCGATGCGGGCGCTGGTCGGCAATTGTTCCGTGCTGACCGTGGGCGACGGCGCGNNCGCCTCGGGGCTGGTCGTGACTTCGGCGATCTCGCTTTCGGCCGAACCGCCCCTGTTGCTGGCCTGCGTGAACCGCGCTTCGTCCAGCCTGCCCTTGCTGGCGGAATACGGCTGTTTCGGCTGGTCCTCGCTTGGCGCCGCGCATCAGGCGGTGGCTGAGCGGTTTTCCGGTTTCGGCGGCGTGCGGGGACCGGCGCGCTATGACGGCGCCGAATGGGAGACGGCGGTGACCGGCGCGCGGTTGCTGGTGGGCGCGTAAGCGGCGTTCGACTGCACGGTGGACGAGATGATCGACCGTGCCACCCATACCATCCTGATCGGCCGGGTGCGCGCCATCCGCACCACGCCGGGCGCAGGCGCGCTGGCCTATTGGCATGGCCGCTATCGGCCGTTGCAGGACTAGGCTGTCTTGCCTCTCTGCCGCTTCGGCGCGGCAAGGAACAGGCCCGCCGCGACGATCAGCACGGCGCTAACCAGCATCGCGGGCTGTGGCACATCCTGAAAGAAGATGTAGCCGAACAGCACGGCCCAGATCAGCAGGGAATACATGAAGGGCATCACCCGCGCCGCCGGGGCATATTTGAACGCACGGTTCACCAGCATATGCGCCAGCATGGCGACGATGCCGATGGTGGCAAGCGACATCAATCCCGTGGCATCGGGCGCGGTCCATTGGTTCGGGATGAACACGACGCCCGGCAACGAGATGAGCGCCGCCCCGACGATCTGCCAGAACACCAGCACCCGGTCGGGCGTGCCGCGCAACTTGCGGCCCAGGATCATGGCCAGCGCATAGGCCAGCGATCCCGCCAGCGCGATCAGCGCGGTAAGCGTCAGCGTTTCAGGCGACGGGCGCAGCGCGACCACCACGCCAAGGAACCCCAGAAGGATGGCCCCCAGGCGCCNGCCGCCCACACGCTCCTTCAGCAGCACGGGCGAGAGGGCGGCCACATAGACCGGAGCCGCCAGCCAGTAGGTGACCACGTCGGCCAGCGGCAGATAGGCCACGGCAAAGTAGAACCCGATGCCCTCCACCGCCAGAAGCGCCGAGCGCGCCGCCTGAAGCCAGGGCCGGTCAACCCGCAGCACCTGGCGCGGGTCGGCGACAAGCAGGAAGGGCAGCAGCACCACCAGCGCCGACAGGCTGCGCACCAGCATGACCTGGGCCGCGGAATAGGAGGTCATCAGCCATTTGCCAAGCACATCGTTCAGCGAGAACATGAGCATTCCCGCCAGCATCACCAGGATGCCCGCCCCGACCCGTCCCGTGGCATGTTCTGTCTCCCCCTGCGCCCCGCGCCAGAAAGACAGGAAGCCGCCGGGCGGCAAGACCCGCCAATCAGCAGATGCGCGGCAGCTGTTCACCCACCAGCATATCGACGATGCGGCTGCCGCCGAAGGCGGTGCGCATGCGGACCTGGCCGGGATGGTCCGCCACGGCGCGGCCCACGATGACCGCCCCCTGCCCTTCCGGGCGGCGGCGCATCGCCGCCAGCGCTGCCCCGGCCTGGTCTTCGGGGACGAAGGTCACCAGCGTGCCCTCGTTCGCCAGGTACAGCGGGTCGAGGCCAAGGATCTCGCACATGCCGCGCACTTCCTCGCGCAGCGGCAGCGCGTCTTCCTCCAGCACGATCCCGACGCCCGCCGCCGCGGCGATTTCGTTCACCGCCGAGGCAAGGCCGCCGCGGGTGCAGTCGCGGGCGCAGACGGTGCCGGNGGCGGCGGCCAGCAGCGCCTCCATCAGGTGGCCAAGGGCCGCACAGTCGCTTTGCAGCGGCGCCTGAAGGGCAAGGTCGCCGCGGGCGGCCAGGATGGTGGCGCCATGGTCGCCCAGCACGCCGTTGACGATGGCCACATCGCCGGGCCGCACTTTCGAGGCAAGAAGGTCGCGCCCCGGCGGGATCACGCCCACGCCNNGCGCGGTGGTCACGAACAGCCGGTCGGCCGAGCCGCGCCCGACCACCTTGGTGTCGCCGGTGACGATGCGCACCCCGGCCGCCTTTGCCTCGCGCGCCATCGAGGCGACGACGCGGTGCAGCAATTCCACCTCGCAGCCTTCCTCGACGATGAAGGCGGCCGACAGCCACAGGGGCCGCGCCCCGCCGACGGCAAGGTCGTTCACCGTGCCGCAGACCGCCAGCGTGCCGATGTCGCCGCCGGGAAATTCCACCGGCGTCACCACGAAGCTGTCGGTGGTGAAGGCCAGCCGCGCGCCGGGTTCGGCCAGGGCGGCATCCATCAGCCGGGCCTGGTCTTCCATGCTGTCGGGCTGGAAGACCGGGGTGAACACCGTCTCGATCAGGTCGCGCATCGCGCNGCCGCCGCCGCCATGCGCCAGCGTCACCAGCTTGTCCCGAAGCGCCATGCCATCCTCATCTTCTGTCAGGACGTATCCCGAGGGGTGAGCCCCGGCCCTTGCCGGGGCGAGGGGCGAGCAGCCCCCTTCCGGATTTTCGCAGAAAATCCGTTACCCGCCGCCGCCCGCGCGCCGCCGTATTGCCAATAGGCGGCGCAGGCGCCTTCCGAGCTGACCATCAGCGCGCCAAGCGGCATGTCGGGCGTGCAGCCCTTGCCGAATTGCGGGCAGGCGGTGGGCTTGATGCGGCCGGTCATCACCGCGCCGCAGGCGCAGCCTTCGGGCTCCGGCACCTGCGCTTAGCCGGTGGCATAGCCGATGCCGAATTTCTCTTCGGCGTCAAAGGCATGATACTTCGGCCGGATGCGCAGCCCGCTGGCGTCGATCTCACCGAGCCNCCGCCATTCGAACGAGGNGCGCTCATAGACATCGGCGATGGCGGCCAGGCTGACCGGGTTGCCATGTTCCGGCACGACGCGGGCATATTGGTTTTCCACCGCGGCCCTGCCCTCGGCGATCTGGGTCAGTACCATCAGCACCGATTGCAAGAGGTCCGTAGGCTCGAACCCCGCCACCACGATGGGCTTGCCATACTCTGCCGCAATGAAATCATAGGGATGCGTGCCAATCACCATGGACACATGGCCCGGCCCGATGAAACCATCCAGCATCATGTCGGGATCGTTCAGAAGCGCGCGGATCGGTTCGGGCACGGTGATGTGGTTGCAGAAGATCGAGAAATTCGTCAGCCNCTCGCGCGCCGCCTGCTGGATCGACAGCGCGGTGGAGGGCGTGGTGGTCTCGAAGCCAAGGCCGAAGAACACCACCTCGCGGTCGGGGTTGCGGCGGGCAAGCTCCAGCGCGTCCAAGGGCGAATAGACCATGCGGATGTCGCAGCTAACGGCCTTGGCCTGCATCAGGCTTTTCTTGTGGCCGGGCACGCGCATCGCGTCGCCGAAGGTGGTGAAGATCACGCCGGGCCGCTCGGCGATTTCCACGCATTCGTCCACCCGCGCCATCGGCAACACGCAGACCGGGCAGCCGGGGCCGTGGATGAACTCGATGCCCTCATGCACCAGCTTGTCCAGGCCATAGCGGAAGATCGAATGGGTATGGCCGCCGCAGATTTCCATGATGTGGACCGGCTTCGCACGAGTCGCACCGATGCGGTCGGCCTGTTCGGCGATGCGGGCCAGCAAAGCGCGGGCAAGCACCGGGTCGCGGAATTCGCTGGCGTATTTCATCGTGCCGCCTCCAGGGAATGCTGGCCTTCCGCCATGGCTTCCAGCGCCTCCTGCGCCTCGCCGTCGCGCAGCGCCTGNAAGGGTGCGTTCGGCCTCGTCCGGGTCGATGCGGCTCATGGCGAAGCCGACATGGATCAGCGCCCATTCGCCCACCAGGGCCTCCAACGGCCCTTCGGCGATGCAGGCCACGTTCACCTCGCGCCGCACGCCCGAGATTTCGGCCATCGCCATCTGGCGGCCTTCGTCGGTGATGGCCACGATCCGGCCGGGGATGCCCAGACACATCTCAGTCTTCCTCGTCCTGTTCCGCCGGGCTGATCCCCGGCTGCGTGATGCCATAGCGGTCGAGCTTGGCGCGCAGGCCGACGCGGCTGAGGCCAAGTTCCGCCGCGGCGCGGCTCTTGTTCCAGCGCTGGCGGGCCAGCACTTCGCGCAGGATGCGCATTTCCACCAGTTCGACGCGGTCCTTCAGGCTGCCCGCGCCGTTCAGCGCCGCCTCGGCGCTGCGGTCGGCGCACTCGCCCGGCGGGGCCTGCAGGATCGGTCGCGAGATCAGGTCTGCCCCCAACAGGCGGCCTTGCGCAANGATCAGCATGCGCGTGACCTCGTTGGACAGTTCGCGCAGGTTGCCGGGCCAGTCGTAGTTTTCCAGGAATTCCAGCGCCTCGGGTTCAAAGCCCTGCACCGGTTTGCCGTGGCGCGCGGCAGCCTCGGCCAGCGCCACCTGGGCCAGCAAAGAGATGTCGCCNNGGGTACCACGCAGCGGCGGCAGGGACAGGGCGGCGACCGACAGGGCATAGTACAGGTCCGACCGGAAGGCGCCGTCGGCCACCAGGGCGGCCAAGTCGCGATCCGCCCCGCCGATCAGGCGCAGGTTGGCGCCGATCACTTCCGTGCCGCCCACCGNGGTGAAGCTGCCCTCGGCCACCAGCCGGGCCAGGGCCAGTTGCAGCCGGGGTGAGGCAGAGTCGATGCCGCCCAGATAGAGTGTGCCGCGGTCGGCGCGCTGCACCAGGCCGATCTTGTTGGTGCCGCCGGGCAGGATGCCGCGCTTGGCACCGAACAGCTCGATCATCGCCAGGTCTTCCGGCAATCCGGCCAGCGACAAGGCATGGAAGGGCCGGTCCGACCGCAGCGAGCCGTAATGCATGGCGCGGGCCAGTTCCGCCTTGCCGGTGCCCGGCTCGCCGGTCAGCAGCACCGGCACGTCGAAGCTGGCGTATTGCCGGGCGTCGCGCACCACGGCGTTCATGGGCGAATTGGGCGCACGCAGGATGGTTTCAAACCCAAGCGCCTCGCGCAGCGCGCGGCGGCGCTTTTCCACCCGGCTTTCGGCGGTGGCGGTCAGCACGCGCATTTCCAGCGCCATGCGCTCGTTTTCCCGCGACAGCGCGAACAGCTTCGCGGCGTTGCGGGCGGCCACCAGCAGGTGATCGGGATGCCAGGGCTTGGCGACGAACTGGTAGATGCNCGCCTCGTTGATCGCCTGCGCCATGGCGGCGGGGTCGGTATAGCCGGTGATCAGGATGCGCACCGTATCCGGCCAGCGTTCGCGCACCTCGGACAGGAACTCCACCCCGGTGCGGCCCGGCATGCGCTGGTCGCAGAAGATCACCTGCACCCAGTCCTGTTCCAGCACCTGCACCGCCGCCTGAGCATCGGCGGCGGTCAGCACCTCGAACTCGTCCTCCAGCGCCATGCGCATCGAGACGAGCGAATGCGGCTCGTCATCGACCAGCAGGACCGAGGGACGCGGGGCCGACATCAGCCTACCCGCCGCAGGGTCTNTTCGGCCAGCCGCGCGCGCAGCCATTGAAGCCAGGCCTCCATCCNCTCGCCGGTGCGGGCCGAGACGCGGATGATCTCGATCTGCGGGTTCACCCGGCGCAGGTTGGTCTCGATCAGGTCCAGGTCGGTGCCGCAATGGGGCGCAAGATCGGTCTTGTTGATCAGCGCGATGCGGGCGGCGGTGAACATGTCGGGGTATTTCAGCGGCTTGTCCTCGCCCTCGGTCACCGAGAGGATCGCCACCTTGGCATCCTCGCCCAGATCAAAGGCGGCGGGGCAGACCAGGTTGCCGACATTCTCGATGAACAGCATCCCGCCCGGCGCCAGCATCAGGTCGTCCATGGCATGGCCCACCATGTCGGCATCCAGATGGCATCCCTTGCCGGTGTTGATCTGGATCGCCTGCGCGCCGGTCTCGCGGATGCGGTCGGCGTCGTTCGAGGTCTGCTGGTCGCCCTCGATCACCGCCAGCGGCTGGTCGCCGAGGCGCCGGATGGTTTCGACCAGAAGCGTGGTCTTGCCCGAACCGGGCGAGGAGACAAGGTTCACCGCATAGGCGCCCAGGGCCTTCAGCACGCGGCGGTTGCCTACGGCGATGGAGTCGTTCTTGGCCAGGATCGAGGTCTCCACCTCGATCAGCCGCGCCTGGCTCATGCCAGGCACGGAAACGCTTACCGCGCCAAGCCCGTAGTGGTGGTGCGAGTGGTCATGCGCGCCGCCGCCGTGGTCATGCGCGTGGCCGGGGTCGGCATGGTCGTCGGCCCCGTGCGAATGCGCGTGGTGGTGGCTGTGGGCGTGGGTATGCACCAGGCCATCGTGGGAATGTTCATGCTCATGGGTATGGACATGGTCATGCACATGGCCGCCCTCGCCGTGGGAATGGTCGGCGCCGTGGTCGTGGTGATGGTGCGCCAGACCCAGGCGGTGCGCATCCTCGTGGGTCAGTTCCAGATCGCCCACCTTGACCTTGCCGGAGCATCCGCAAACCGTACACATCACGCCACCTCCATGTCCTTGATCCGCATCTCGTCGCCCGCCTGGCATCAGTTACTGCCGCCGCAATTCGGGCAGGGGTCCAGCCGGTCGTTCAGCACGACGCTCTCACCGCAGTCATAGCAGAAGGCGCGGCCGGGCAGGTCGATCATTTCCAGCACCGCGCCCTCGGCCGGACCGCCGCGCATCACCACGTCGAAGCAGAATTCGAGCGCCCGCTTTTCCACCCCGGCGAAGCGGCCGATTTCCAGCCGGACCACCCGCACCTTCGAGAAATCGTGGCGGCGGGCCTGATCCTCGATCACCTCGCGGATGCCTTCGGCAAGCGACATTTCATGCATCTGCCACCTCCTTCACCGTGACCGGCACGCAGGGGTCCAGAACGCCCGCCAGAAGCGTGGCCTTTGCCGGGGTGAGGGATGCGAAGGCGGTCATCAGGTTGGCGAGACTGCCCCNCGGCGCGGCCAGATGGTCGGTCGGGGTGCGGCGGGCGAAGTCCGTGATGCGGCGGCCGGCGCGGGCGCGCAGCGCATAGATGCCGCGGGCCGCGGCCACCGTGGCGGTGCCGTCAGGCAGGACCATGGGCGCGGGCACCTCGCCCGCCGCCACCGCCAGCGCATCGACCAGCCGGGCCGCGGCATGCCAGAACGGGCCGCGCCCCATGTCAAGTTCGACCGCCGCCACCAGCGGATGCGCTGCCTGCCGGGCGGCGACGGAGTTCTCGACCGCCCCGCCGCCAGCNNGCGGTTTCCGGGTGACAAGCGGCAGGTTCACCTGCGCCCCCACCGGGCCGAAGGCATCCCTGATCCCTGCCAGCACCGGGGCCACGCNCCTGCCCTGCCCCATCCAGGCATCCAGATCGTCCGGCATCACTCCGCCGGTCAGCGCCTGCACCAGCCCCTCACCGCCCGCTTGCCAGCCCGGCGGCAAAGCCACCGNGGGCAGGCCAAGAAGCGCGGGCCAACCAAGGCACAGCCGGGCGACATGGTCGCGAAGGATTTCGCGGCGCTGGCCCTCGGTCGGGCCGGGCTCCAGCCCCAGGGACAGGCGGAAGGCCATGGACTGCGCCACACCGCAGAGCGAAAACAGGCGGGGCAGCAAAGCCAGCGCCTCGTCCACGGGGCGGCCCAGCATCATCCGCGCCACGGGCAGATCGGGGCGCAGGTCACGCCCGCCCCCGGCCCGGCAAGGATGAGGGTCAGCCCCGTGTCCATCTCAGCCCCCGCCAACCCGCCGGTCAGCAGGGCCCGGCGCGACGGCGCGGAGTCCACCTCGGGCGGTGGCGCCAATTCGGCCTCGCGCGCCGCGCGGATATCGGCGGCCCGGTCGGTCTCGGCCCGGTTGGCGCCGTCGAACAGCGCCAGCATCACCGCGCGCGCCACTTCCTCCGCCTGCAGCTGACTGGTGAAATCGCCCATGGGCGAGAACAGCGAGCAGGCCTTGTAGCCGCCGGTCTGTTCGCGGGTGTTGTGCAGGAATTCGTAGTCGCCCGAGGGGAAGGTCACGACCTCCTTCACCCCGGNAACCAGCGTGGACCAGTCGTCGCCGGGGCCGGGCAGCAGCACCAGGTTCATGCACCAGGGCGCGATCAGCACGCCCAGCACATGGCCGTCATGGGNGCGAAATCCCACCGCCTGCACATGCAGCGCGCCGTTCACCAGGGGCAGGCCGCGCATGCGCGAGGCGCCGACTTCGCGGAAATCGGCCTCCAGCGCCGCCACGGCGGCGGCCATCGCGGCATCCTCGGCGGCGCTGGCACTGCCGGGGTCGCTTTGCACCATGAACTGCGCCTTGGGCGTGCCGCAATGCGGGCAGGACCAGTCGTCGGGCAGGTCGGTGAAGGCGGTGCCGGGCAGCACCTGGCGGAAGCCGTCGCCTTCAGCCGGGTCATAGACCCACCAGCAGACCTTGCATTCCATCACCGCGCGCGGGCTGATGCGGTCGTCGGCGCCCAGATAGGACCCTTCAAAGCTCATCGCATCGCCTCCAGCACCTCGCGCAGGCGGGCTGCGCTGTCGGTCAGGTCTTCGGGCGCGGCCAATGCCACCTCGGGCATGGTCGTGATCTCGAACGTATCGAGGATCAGGGCGTCCATGGAGTTGAAATACTGCACGCGCCAGACCGGGGCCAGAGCGCAGGCTGTCACACGGCAGTTGCCATAGCCGCGCGACAGGATGGTCACGGCGCCCTGGCCCAAGGCCGCATCCAGCCACATCAGGTCTTCGGGAGTATGCGGCAGCAGCGTCAGGTTGACGGCATGGGTCATCGTGCCGGGGCGGAAGGCGGCGGCGCGGTCCACCAGTTCCGTCAGGATCGGCGGCGCGTTCACCACNNGGTCACCGCGCGGCGCGGCCTGGCCCTGCGCGGGCTTGCGGGCGGCATGGGCGCGCGCCATGGCCACCGCCGGCACGCCCGCCACCTCGATGCGGTCCACGCCCGCGCNTACAATCTGCCAGACCCCGGCGAAGACGCTTTCCTGCACTGCCAGCGCGGGCTGACCCTGCACCTTCATCGAGACCTCGCCTTGCCCCAGCGTCTCGGCCAGCAGCGCGCGGGGTTCGGGCGCCATGCCCGCCAGATCGAAAATCTCGCCCCGCCCCGAGGCCGCCGCGGCATCGCAGGCCGCGGCGATGCGGGTCAGAAGCTCCAGCGCCAGCGCGACCGAGGCCAGATCGCCCACTTCGGGGATATGGGCAGAATAGGTGCGCATCCCCGACGGCAGGGCCATGTAGGCAAGCTCGCCGTCGTCTTCCTCGGGCTGCGAGCCGGGGCCGAAACCCACGGGCGGAAGGTGAAATGCGGAAACCATGCTGCCCCCTACTGGCCAAGGATCTGGGTGGTGCGGACGAGGTAATCGTCCCAGTCGCGCAGCTTCTCGATGGCGCCCAGGAAGCGGCCCTCGCGGAAGAACAGATAGCCGGGCGTGCGCAGCGCGCGGGCGGCCTCGCGCACCTGCGCCTCGATGGCATCGTCGATCACGGCGCAGTCAAAGGCGTTCTGGAAGGCCTGGCGCAGTTCCGGCAGGATCACCGCGGCATCCGGGGTTTCCAGATTGCGCGCCGCATCGCCCGGCACGAACAGGCAATGCGCGCCGGGGCGGCCGGTGAACTCGGCCANCCGCGGCAGGGTCGCCAGCCGCGGCCAGCCGAAATCGGTTTCCAGCCGCGTCACCAGAGGGTGCGGCGGCCTGAGGCCCAAAGCGGTGTCGGGAGCGTGGTCGTGCANTGTCTCAGCCCTCGGTACGGCCCGCGTCCAGCGCGGCCTGAAGATGGGGAAGCGTCGGGGGCGGGCCTCCAGATCGGCGAAGGCGTTGCTTANAGCGTCACCGCCCGCCATCACCGCCCTGAGGCCCTCCAGCGCATCGCGGATCGCCAGCGCCTCGTCCTCGGTGACCACCGACCGGGCGGCGCCCAGGAAGTCCAGCACCCACTGGCCGGGTTCCACCGGGGCCACCAGCGAGATGTCGATCAGCTTCGTCTCGCGCCCGTCGGTCGCCAGCGCGGCGATGCTTACCACCGACAGGATGCGGAAGGGGTGGCCGACACACATCAGCCCTCGGCAGAAAGCGGTCGTCGCCGATGCGGCAGGCCTCTTCCGCCGAGGGGCGGCCGGATTCATAGGCGCCACGGCGGATGGCGGCGTCCGCCAGATCGGGCGCCTCGGACCGGCCTTCCGCCAGCGCCACGCCCCACTCGGCCAGCACAGCGATGGCCTCGGCAATCGCCGGGTCGATGCAGGCGGCGGTCAGCGGGCGCAGGCCGCCGCCATAATCTTCCAGCTCCACCGGCTGGCAGCCGATCAGCACCAGCCGTTCCGGGCAGCGGCCCAGAAGCTGCGCCGTGGCGATGACGTCCTGGAACCCGGTCTGGTGCAGGCTCATCTTCTTGGCGCCCATGAAGGCAANGACCTCGCCGTCGCGCACCACCTTCAGCGTGCCGGNGGGCAGGCCGTAATCCACCGCATCGAAGACGATCAGCGCATCGGCCTGTTCCAGATCGGGCAGAAGGTACAGCCNCTGCGTGCCGCCATCCAGAAGGCGCACATGGTCGGGCAGCGCAAAGCGGTCGGCCATCGCCTCGACACAGCGCACGCCAAAGCCCTCGTCGGCCCACAGCACATTGCCGATCCCGAGGATCAGGATTTGCTCGGTCATCTCTCCCCTCTGGCTGGACGCTTTGCAGCGTCGCGGCTGGAAGTGAGAGTAAGGCTTTCAGCGTGTTTGCGCGTCATGTTTTCGCGGATGATGCAGGCGAAGCAGCCAAGGGACTAATATATTGTTTCGTCTGGATTATTCTTGTTCGGCCGCCCGGCATCATGGAAAGAGTATTTCCACTCTTCTCTCGGCGCTGGAAAGACCCCTTCACTTCGAAAGTCAGGCCGAATCCAGTGCGTTCCCAGGAAACGAGCTTGTCTCGCGAACACTCGGAAGAACGATCCTTCTGCGGAGGATCGGAATTTTCGCAGAAAATTCGCGACTTCGAGTTTTCGCGAGACAAACTCGTTTGCGCCAACTGCTTGCGCATCTGCGATGCCACCCGCCAACGAAAAGGGCGGGCCAAGGCCCGCCCCTCCCGATCCAAAGTACCCCCGGGTCACTCCACCCGGTCGTCCTTGAAGAAGCGGTGGCCGGAAATCATCGTCGAGACGATGGACTGCTTACNCATGATGTCCTCGCGGATCGCGGCATAGACATGGATGATGGTGAAGACCACGATGGCCCACATGCCCAGGTGATGCAGCGTGTGCAGCCGCATCGAGTTGCCCACCAGGCCAAGAAGCCAGCCCATCGCCAGATCGGGCCAGCTGCCCTGCCCCGCGCCTTCGGCATAAAGCGCCCAGCCCGTGGCCATCATGAAGGTCAGGCCCAGGGTGATGAAGAAGAACATCGCCGTCTGTGCCAGCGGGTTGTGGCCGACGTATTTCTTCGGCTCNNCTTCGAGGAACATGTACCAGCGCAGTTCGAAGAGCACTTCCTTCCACCAGCGCTTGTTGAAGATCGGCAGGTAGAACATCTGCCGTGCGTGGTGGTTGCCGACGAAGGCCCAGTAGAGCCGCAGGAAGAAGCCCACGGTCAGCAGCTGCGCCGCCGCAAAGTGCGCAAAGCGGATATAGCCGAAGACGAACTGCTGATAGGCCTCGCCGATCTGCATCGACGGCGGCGGCGACCCGATAAAGTAGCCCGTGACGATCAGCACCAGGATGCAGGCCGCGTTCAGCCAGTGCCACAGCCGCACCGGCGCCTCGTAGACATAGACCGAAGTGCGCCNGCGGATGCTTTCGATATCGGCGGCCGTGGCGTCGCCCGTCAGACGCGAGGCTTCCAGCGGTTGCGGGGCATCGGGGTTGGGGGTGTGGATCGTGGCGTCGGACATCGCTTACCCCGCCATCAACAGGTAAAGGCCGCTCGCCGCGATGCCCAGGCCCATGCCGCCCTGCAGGACGCGGGCGGCGGTGCGGGTGGCGACGCTGCGGGCGATGCCGATGCTTACCAGGTGCAGCGCCAGCGTCGAGATCAGGAAGCCACCAGATAGGTGGCGATGGTGCCCGTCGCCTCGGTGGCATGGGCATGGCCATGGGCCGAGGCAAAGAGCGCGATGGCGCCAAGCGAGGCCGCGGTCTGCCACTGCGGCTGGTCGCGCCGCGACAAGAGCACCAAGAGGCCGAAGACCACGACCGAAGCCACGATCACGGTCTCGACCGCCGGGAAGGCCACGCCCGCCCAGGACAGCCCGGCGCCAACGGCCATGGCGCCCATGAAGGTGGCGGCCCCGGCCCAGAAGCGGTTGGGCAGCACGAAGCCCGACCACAGGCCCACCGCCAGCATGGCCAACAGGTGGTCGGGTCCGGTCAGGGGGTGCAGGACCCCGTGCAGGAACCCATGCGCATCCCCCTGGCCGGTATGTGCCAGCGCCGGAGCGGCGACGAGCGCGAGGGCGGCGGAAAGAACGATCTTCTTCATGNNGTGTTCCCCTTATCGGACTTTGACGCGGGTCAGTNNTCGGCCCNNCGTCCGGTGACATGACGTGAGTCGAACATGCCAGACATGGGTCGAAACTGTGAAGGGTACGAAGGATCTCAACCGGCTGTTCGGGTTNGGCCATCGGCGTGTTCATCAGGCTGGCTTCGAAAGCGCCGATATTTCCGGCAGTGTCACGCGGCGAGCCGTTCCAGGTGGTCGGAACGACGCATTGATAGTTCTCGATCCGGCCATCCTTGATCTTCACCCAGTGGCCCAGCGCGCCGCGCGGCGNCTCGGTCATGCCCACGCCCTTGGCTTCCTTGGGCCAGGTCTTGGGATCCCATTTGGCGACATTGGCGGTGCTCGAGTCGCCGTTCTTGATGTTGGTCATCATCTTGTCGAAGAAGTGCCGTTGCAGCCGGGTGCAGTATTCCGCCTCCAGCGCCCGCGCCGCGGTACGGCCCAGCGTCGAGAAAACAGCCGTCAAGGGCACGTCCAGCGCCCGCAGAAGCCCGTCCACCTGGTTCTTGATGTCCTCGTGGCCCTTTGCATAGCCCACGACATAGCGGGCCAGCGGCCCCACCTCCATCGCATTGCCCTTCCAGCGCGGCGCCTTGATCCAGGAATACTTGGCGCTTTCGTCCAGTTCCTGGATGTTGGTGCGCGTGCCCACGGTGTTCGGCCCCAGTTCGAACTTCGGGTCAGTCACGCCGTCCCAGGGATGCAGGCCCTTGCCCGGTTCGCCATAGCTGTACCAGCTGTGATCGACATATTCCTGCACCTGCTCGGGATCGCGCGGATCGACGTCATGCACCTCGTTGAGGTTGCCGTTGATGATCGCGCCGCGCGGCAGGTGCAGCTGGTCGGCCGAAAAGTCGTTCGGGTTCTCGGGAATGTCGCCATAGGCCAGCACCGACTGCGACGATAGGCCGCCGCCATAAAGCCAGCTCTTGTAGAAGCCGCCAATGGCGATGACATCCGGGATATAGACGTTCTGCACAAAAGTTGTGCAAAGGTCGATGATCGACGAGACGTAGTTGAGCCGCTCCATGTTGATCGCGCCGACCGCTCCCACGCCGTCCACATTGATCGGGCAGGGCACGCCGCCCACCAGCCAGTTCGGATGCGGGTTCTTGCCGCCGAAGATCGTGTGAATCTTCACGATCTCTTTCTGCAGGTCCAAGGCCTCCAGATAGTGGGTCGTGGCCATCAGGTCGGCCTCGGGCGGCAAGAGGTAAGCCTTGCTGTCCCAGTAGCCGTTCTTGAACAGGCCCAGCTGGCCCGATTCCACGAACTTCTTCAGCCGGTTCTGCACGTCGCGGAAATAGCCGGGCGAGGACAGCGGGTGGTTCGGCCCCACCATCTGCTGCAATTCGCTGGTGGCCTTGGGGTCGGCGCGCAGCGCGTTCACCGGGTTCACCCAGTCCAGCGCGTGCAGGTGATAGAAATGCACGACATGGTCGTGGATCTGCAGGTTCAGCTGCATCATGTTGCGGATCGAGTTCGCATTGTCGGGAATGGTGATCCCCAACGCATCCTCGACCGCCCGCACCGAGGTCAGCGCATGGGTGCCGGTGCAGACCCCGCAGATGCGCTCGGTAAAGGCCCAGGCGTCGCGCGGATCGCGGCCCTTCAGGATCACCTCCAGTCCGCGCCACATCGTGCCCGTGCTGACGGCATTTCGTATCACGCCCTGCTCGTCCACGTTCACTTCACAGCGCATGTGGCCTTCGATGCGGCAGACCGGGTCCACCACGATGCGGCGGCCGGTGTTGTCCAGGGAAAAGCCGTTCGGCGTCTCGAATGTCATGGCTTAACCCTCCACCTTGTCCTGCGTCTTCTTCTGGGCGCGCTTCAGCGCCGAGACAGCGGCATGCACCGCCACCGCGCCCACCGCGACGCCCGCGGCGGTCATGCCGATCTTGTCGGCATTCGCCTCGATGCCGAACTGGTTGACGTTGGCCANGTGGCTGAAGAAATCGCCCTGGTCCCAGAACCCGTCTTCCGAACAGCCGATGCAGGGATGGCCGGACTGGATAGGGAAGCTGACCCCGTCGTTCCAGCCGATGGTGGAACAGGCGTTATAGGTGGTCGGCCCCTTGCAGCCCATCTTGTACAGGCAATAGCCCTTGCGCGCGTTCTCGTCGTCCCAGTGTTCGACGAACTGGCCGGCGTCGAAATGGCCGCGGCGATAGCATTTGTCGTGGATGCGCTGGCTGTAGAACATCGCCGGTCGGCCCTGGCGGTCCAGTTCCGGCATCTGGTCGAAGGTCAGCATATAGGTGATGACCCCGGTCATCACCTCGGCAATGGGCGGGCAGCCCGGCACCTTGATGATCGGCTTGTCCAGGATGACCTTGTGGACCGGTGTCGCCCGCGTCGGGTTGGGGCTGGCCGCCTGCACGCAGCCATAGCTGGCGCAGGCGCCCCAGCTGATGATCGCCTTGGCATGTTCCGCCGCCATCTTCAGCTGCTCGACGAAAGGCTTGCCGCCGACGATGCAATACATCCCGTCCTCGTTCAGCGGCGGGTTGCCTTCGACGGCCAGGATGTAGTTGCCCTTGTATTTCTCGATGGTGTCCATCAGCGCGGCTTCCGCCTGATGCCCCGCCGCCGCCATCAGCGTGTCGTCATAGTCGAGGCTGATCATGCTGAGGACCACATCCTTGGCCAGCGGATGGGCCGAGCGGATGAAGCTTTCCGAACAGCAGGTGCATTCCAGCCCGTGGACCCAGATCACCGGGGTGCGCGGCTTGGTCTCCATCGCATGGGCGATCTTCGGCACGAAGCTCGGGCCAAGGCCAAGCGCCGCGGCGGTGAGCGAGCAGTATTTCATGAAGCTGCGGCGGGTGATCCCCTGGCGCATCACGTCGTNAAAGGTCTCGATCTGGGACAAGTCTCTCCTCCCTCGGGTCCGCCCGGACAGGCCTATGGCGTGCCGGTGCCTTGGTATGCCGCAGCATGCCTTTCATGCAGGAAGGGTCCAAACAGAACCTGCCACTTTGGCAGGCACAAGGATTGTGCTGTAGTTTCATTCAGTTGCGCTGGAAACATCGGGCGACAGCGCGCCTGGGCCGGTCAGCCCCTGACCAGTGCCACCCCAGCAGTGGTCACAGGCTTTCCGCCGCCGCGACCAGCGCCTGACCGAAAGCCAGCCCGCCGTCATTGGNTGGCACGCGGATGTGGACCAGCACCGTCAGGCCCTGCAATTCGTCCAGACAAGCCGCCAGCAGCGCCGGGTTCTGGAAACACCCGCCCGACAGTGCCACCGCCTTGGCCCTGCCATCCGCCACCGCCTGCCGCGCAACCGCGCAGAAGGCCCGCGCCAACCCGGCCTGGAACCCGCCCGCCAGCAGGCCGCGATCCTCGCCCGCCAACACGCCCTCGGCCATGGCCCGGAACACCGGCGCCGGGTCGATCCNCCCTGCCCTGATGTCGAGCGGCAAAGGCACCGCCGGAACGGCCGCCGCCTCCAGAAGCATCGCCGCCTCGCCCTCGTAACTCTGCCGCCCGACGCAGAAGCCCAGCACTGCCGAGGCCGCATCGAACAGCCGCCCGGCCGAAGAGGACAAGGGCGCATTCACCCCCTTCGCCGCCATGGCGCGGATCGTCGCCAGCGGCTTTCCGGCAAAAAGCCGGTCGGCCATATCGCCACATCCCGCGAGGTCCAGCCGCATCACCGCATTGCGCCATGGCTCGCGGCTGGCCGCATCGCCCCNCGGCAGAGGCGNCGGCGGCAGATGCCCGATCCGCTCAAACCCNNCGGTAATCCCCAGCAGAACCTCGCCGCCCCAGACCGTGCCATCGGCGCCCAGCCCCAGCCCGTCCAGCACGATCCCCGCCACCGGCCCGCCGTCCAGCGGCCAGAGCGCATCGCCCAGACAGGCCGCCAGATGGGCATGGTGGTGCTGCACGCGGGTGAGCGGCAGGCCGGACGCCTCAGCCGCCCGCGTCGCGGCAAAGTCCGGGTGCAGGTCGCAGGCGCCCCGCTCGGGCCGATGGTCGAACAGCGCCGCGCAATCCTTCAGCGCCTTGGCGAATTCTTCCTGGCACAAAGCATCATCCAGGTCGCCCAGATGCTGCGACAGCATCGCCTGCCCGTTCTTCACCAGGCAGATGGCCGATTTCATCTGCCCGCCAAAGGCCAGCACCGGTGCGGCGCCCTCAAACCCCGGGGGCAAGGGCAGCGTCCCCGGAACCCGTCCCCGCGCCCGGCGCAACACCATCGGCGGCGCGGCCCGCTCCACGGNATCATCCAGCCGCCGGGCAATCTCGCGGTCGTGCATCAGCATGGCATCGGCAAACCCGGCCAGCTTCTGCCGCGCCTCGTCATTGCCAATCACCTGCGGCTCGCCCGACAGGTTGCCCGAGGTCATCACCAGCGGCCCGCCAAAGGCATCGGCCAGCAGGTGATGCAGCGGCGTATAGGGCAGCATCCAGCCCAGCACCGTCAGCCCCGGCGCCAGCCCCTCGGGCAGCGCCGCGCCCGCCTTGGGCAACAGAACGATGGGCGCCGCCGGATCGGACAAGAGCGCCCGCTCGGCAGCGCCAAGCTCCGCATGAGCCTCGATCACCGCCAAAGGCGCCATCAGCGCAAAGGGTTTTCCGGGCCGCCGCTTGCGCGCGCGCAGCAGCGCGATGGCCATGGGATTGCGCGCATCGCAAGCCAGGTGAAAGCCCCNCAGCCCCTTCACCGCGAGGATTTCCCNCGCCTTCAGCCGCTCCACCGCCAGCGCCACCGCATCGCCCGGCTGCTCCACGCCCCCACCTCCAGCCACAGCCGCGGCCCGCAGGCCGGGCAGGCGACAGGCTGGGCATGAAAGCGACGGTCGGCGGGGTCGCGGTACTCGGCTGCGCAGGCCGGGCANCATCGGGAACGCGGCCATGGTGGTGCGGGCGCGGTCGTAAGGAAGCCCGGTCAGGATGGTATAGCGCGGCCCGCAATGGGTGCAGTTGGTGAAGGCATAGCCAAAGCGCCGCTCACGGGAATCGCGGATTTCCGCCGCACAGGCCGGACAGGTCGCGGCATCCGGCGTCACCCGCGTCTCGGCCCCCAGGCCCCGGCTTTCGGCGATGACAAAGCCCTCCGGCGCCACCTCGAAGACATGCGGCGAGACTTCCACCGCGTCGATGCGCGACAGCGGCGGCGCCCGGTCGCGCAACGCCGCCAGGANAGGCGCGGGGTCGGCCAAAGCCAAGTGGATCAGTACGCCCTCGGGGTCGTTCAGCACCTCGCCCGCCGCGCCATACTCCCGCGCCAGCTGCCAGACGAAGGGCCGGAACCCCACGCCCTGCACCTGGCCGCGCACCCGGATGCGATGGCCCGCCGTCACGCGAACCCCACGAATTTTCTGCGAAAATTCAGAGCCACCGAATTTTCGCAGAAAATTCGTGCCCCCCCGCGAAGAATTTTCGCAGAAAATTCTTCTGCCCCCGCCATCAATGCACCGTGCAGACCATGCAGGGATCGAAGCTGCGCACCACATGCTGCACCGTCACCGGCACCGCCTCTCCCTCCCCCACCGGCACACCTTCTAGCGCCGCCTCCAAGGGCCCCGGCACCCCACNCGCATCGCGCGGCGAGAAATTCCAGGTCGTCGGCGCCACGATCTGATAGTAGGCGATCCGCCCCTTCTCCACCCGCAGCCAATGGCCCAGACTGCCGCGCGCCGCCTCGACCAGCCCCTCGCCCCGCGCTTCCGATGGCATCGGGCAATCGACCAGGAACCGCGCCTCGGGCCTTATGCCCCCGGCCAGCCGCTCCATCGCCCCCGCCAGCAGCGCCAGTTCCAGCAGCCGCCCGGCAACCCGCGCCAGCACCCCGCCCTGGCGCGCCAGGTCCAGCGCCAGCGGATGCCCCGCCACCACCTGCCGGGCAATCGCCCCGGTCTCCCAGGTCTTGCCTTCCAGCCGCGGCGCCTTGCACCAAGTGTATCCCGGCTCGGCCATGCGCGCGTCGGGCCGCGTCTCGCCGGACCAGGGATGCCTGGCCTCGCCCAGCATCCAGGCATGGCTCACATCCTCGACGATGCTGCCCGTATCCAGCGCCCGCAGCCCGCCGTCCCAAAGCCCGCGTGCAAAGACTGGCCCGGTTTCAAGCGGATAGGCGCCAAAGCTCATGTACCGCCCGGCGCCGCGACCCAGCCCTTCCAGCCCGCAATCCGCCGCGATCTCCAGAAACAGCCCGACATCGCCGCCGGTCCAGCGCATCAAGTCCTCAACCGAGCGCAGGGCGGCAAAATCCTCCAGCCGCCCGCCGAACATCTCGGCCTCCATCCAGCCGCGGAACGCTCGCAACGACGCCAAAATCCGCACCCTGTCGCGCATCGTCGGCGTGCGCGTCACGCCGCCGGGCTGGATCGCCAGCGTATGCGGCCATTTCCCGGCCATCAGGCCCAGGATGTGCATGACCTCGGCCCGCGCTGCCACCGCGGCCCGCGCCGCCCGGCCGCTCATCGCGGCAAAACGCTCCACCGCCCGCCCGTGCCAGGCGCGCCCGGCATAAACGCCCCTTGCGAAATCCGGCATGAAGAACAGATGGAAATGCGAAAGGTGATCGCAGGCGTTTTCCACCGCATGGATCAGCGCCGCCATCGCCGNCCCGTCGGGCGAAGGCTCCAGCCCCTGCGCCGCCGCCAGTGCCTGCGCCGCCGCCGCCGACTGGCTGATCGAGCAGATGCCGCAAATCCGCGGCACCAGCGTCAGCGCATCGCGCGGGTCCTTGCCCANGAGCATGACCTCGAAACCGCGGAACANGGGCGCGTTGACATGCGCCGCGGCCACCGCCCCGTCGCGCAAAGTCAGCTTCACCTCAAGGTCGCCCTCCACCCGGTTGAACGGGCCGACCAACAGCGTGGTCTCGCTCATCGCCGCGGCACCCGCAGGCGCGGCGGCACCGCCACGCGGTCGCTGACGGCATTGCGCGCGATGCGGTCGGGCGTTGCCGCCTTCGACAGCGAGGCCAGCGCCATGAACCAGGCCTTCGGCATGTCGGAGGGCAAGCCCACCGGGATGCCCGCCACCTTGGGCGTCTCGGTGAAGGNGTGGCGCGGCTCCTCGAACTCGGGCGCGGTGCAGGAAATGCAGGGTATCCCCCGTGTGCAGGACCCGCCACCGTTCCAGGGCCGGATGTTGCAATCGCCCACCGCCTGGGTGCCGATGCAGCCGAGGTTCTCCATCAGGCAGCCCTGGTCCGACAGCTGCCGGGCGGACGCCTTGTATTCGTAGAACTCGTTCTTCGGGCAGGCGTGATGCACCAGATGCTCGGCATAGAAGCGCAGCCGCCCCAGCCCATCCAGCGCGGCCTCGTCCAGCACGCCCGCCGCCAGCATCATCAGCGTTTCCGTCACCCAATCGGGATGTGTGGGACAGTAAGCCACATTCACCACCGNGCAGCCGCCCGCCGACCGGAACCCCGCGGGCAAGAGACCGCCCTTGTGCGCGCCCTCGTACTGCATCCCCACGGCATCCGAGGNGTTCCNCCCGGCCGAGGTCACGCCGCCATAGGTCGCACAGGTGCCCACCGCCACCACATGGCGCGCGCGGGCCGCCAGGCTTTCCGCCCAGTCCATCATCGACCGCCCGGTGCCTGCCAGCATCTGGAACCNGCCCGCTGCCCCCGGCCCCCGCAGGATCGCGCCCTCGACGCAGAGGATGTCCAGCGCCACCTCGCCCCGCTCCACCGCTTCCAGCAAAGCCGCCACCTCGGCCCCGGTCTCGACCGACAGCGCCGGGTGCCACAGCACCCGGATGCCCGCGCCCTCCAGAAGCGAGAACACATCCGGGTCCTCGGCGCAGAGCAAAGACATGGTGCAGCCGCCGCAACCGGCGGCCTGAAGCCAGATCAGGTTCATCCCGCCCCCCGGCCAGCGCCAGGTCGAAGGCAAAGGCCGCGCCCGGCCCGTCCTGGGCCACCAGCCGCAGTANACCGCCATGTTCTTCAACAATTTTGTGGCTGATCGACAGGCCCAGGCCCGTGCCCTTGCCCACCGCCTTCGTCGTATAGAACGGATCGAAGATCGCGGCCTCTGCCGCNNCGTTAAGCACGCCCGGCCCGTTGTCGGCCACCATCAACTCGCCGCGCCCGTCGCGGACAGCGGCCACCACCCGCACCAGCCCGTCGCCGCGGCCCTCCAGCGCATCCACCGCGTTCTGCACCAGGTTCATCACCACCTGCTGCACATGGCNCGGTAAGCCCAGCACCGCCAGGCTTTCCTCCCCCTCGAAGCGCAGCGCCACGCCGGGGCGCGAGCCGCGCAGCACCCAGCTTGCCGCCACCCGCGCGGTGTCCACCAGGTCGAAGGCCACCGTCTCGCCCGTGCCATCCGAGGACAAGCGCCGCAGGTCCTCGACAATGTCGCGCACCCGCTCGGCGCCTTCCTTCGCGCCGGTCACCGCATCGCGCAGATTCTTCACCTCGCGGTCCAGCTTCAATTCCTCGCGCAGCCGCACCAGTTCCTCGCGCGCGGCCCCCGCCTGCACCCGGTCGAAATAACTCTNGAACTTTCCGGCATAGCGCTCCAGCGCATGGGCATTGGCATAGACAAAACTGATCGGGTTGTTCAGCTCATGCGCCACCCCGGCCAATAGCCGCCCCAACGACGCCAGCTTCTCGTTCCGCACCAGTTGCGCCTGCGCCGATTTCAGCTCTTCGTGGCTTTGCTCCAGCGCCTGATGCGCCCGGCGCAACTCGCCTACCGGCCGCCCGGTCAGCACCAGCCCCGCCACCCGCCGCCGCTCGTCAAAGCGCGGCGCCAGCGACAGTTCAANGGGCGTCGGCCCCGCCGCCGTCACCAGCCCGGCATCCAGCGCCACCGGCATCCGCTCGCGCCCCATGCGGTCCATCGCCGCCGCCAGCGCCGCGCGGTCCTCGGGCTGGAACAGGTCGGTCAGCTTCTGCCCCACCAGCCCGCCGCGTGGCCGCCCCGCCAGCAGGGGCGGCGAGGCGCTCATCTCTTCCACCCGGCAGTCGCGGTCGGCGACGATCAGCACGTCCGACACCGAGGACAGGATCGAGCCCAGGAAGGCCCGCATCGCCTCCAGCTCGGCATTCTGGCTCTCCAGCCGCTCCTGATAGTCGACCAGATCGGCATAGGNTCGGTCCACCGCCGACAGCACGTCCAGCCAGACGGCATCCGTCAGTTCGGGCCGCTCGGGCAAATGGCGGGAAGAGGGCGGCATCGGCATGTCAGGACTCCGGCCCCCAACAGTAGCGCCGCCCTGCCCCGCCCGTCCAGCCCCGCAGGCGCGGGCCGGACCGCACCAGGCTTATTGCGGGAAGACCGTCTTCCAGTCCTTGGCCATGTCGATCACCACCCAGCCCTGCGCGGGCGCATCATCCAGCGCCTTGTCCAGCCGCCCGAAATGGGTATCGCGGTCATAGGCATATTCGCGCAGGCCATCGGTGTGATGCACGATCATCCCCAGCCGGGTGCCCGTGGCCCCCGCCGTGGTATACTCCAGCATCTGGTAATCGCCGTCCGAATTGCCAAAGGCGGCAATCGGGCGCTTGCCGATATGGGAATTGATGCCCACCGGCTTGCCCTCCTTGTCGTCGATGAAGGCCACATCGGGCAGCCGCATCAGCTGGCCCTTGCCGTCCACCACCTTGTATTCGGTCTTGATCGAAGACCCCACAACATTCANTGGCGCCACGCCATAGACCGCTTCCGTCCAGGGCCGCATGAACTCGATGCCGCCGCCCGAGACGATATAGGTCTCGAACCCGTTGGCACGCAGATAGTCCATCAGCTCCAGCATCGGCTGATAGACCAGTTCGGTGTAATGCTTGCCCCATTTCGGGTCCTTGGCCGTGGCGATCCAGTCGGTCACGATGGCCTCGAATTCCTCGGTGGTCATNNGTGCGTGGGTTGCGGCCATGATCTGCAACAGGCCTTTCTCGCCCGCCGCCGCCAGAGCCGTCATGTCGCCCTCCAGCACCGCCTGGAAGGGCTGCGTCACCGCCCATTCCGGGTGCTGGGGCGCAAGCTGCTTCACACGGTCCAGTGCGAAGGCCAGTTGCGTGTACATCGGATGCTCGACCCACAGCGTGCCGTCATTGTCGAAGGTGGCGATGCGGTCCTCCGGCGCCACGAAGTCCGCCGAGCCTTCCGTCGTCACCGCATCGACAAAGGCCACGATGGCCTGCCTGGCCGCCCCGTCATTCCACGACGGCAAGGGGTTGTCCTGCGCCAGAACCGGCAGGCCCAGCACCAGCCCGGCAATCCCCAGGACGATCCGCCCGATTGCAGCCCGAACCATTCTCTGCCCCCTTCTGAAAGCCGGGCCTCACGGCCCGGCCCTTGGCCACGGTTCAGTTGCCCGTCGGCATGTTCAGCGTCACGCCATCTTTGGCCAGCTGCTCGCGCACCCAGGACAGGCGCTGGTAGTCCGAGATGGTGATCGGCCCGGTGTAGCCGATGCTCTGCAGCTTGCGCGGCGGATACTTCACATAGGTCTCCATCATCTTCTTCATCTCGTCGGTCATCAGGACGCCCATCCAGGTCGTCTCGGTGAAGTTGGTCATGAAGATGTCATAGCGTTCCTGCGGATCCTGATAGAGGTCAAAGACCTGCGGCACCGTCGCCACATAGGACTCCGCCCNCTTCCAGCCCAGGTTGGTATCCACCGCCAGGCCGCCGGTCTGCGCACCGTCGTCGCCGCGCAGGTTGTAGACGAACTTGAACTGGTTCACCCGCATCGCGCCGGGCGACAGCTCGTCCTCGGTGAAATAGGCCCAGCTGTGGCGCGGCGAGTAGGCACCGGTCAGCACCGGCGTCATGTCATAGCTGTCAAAGATCGTCGGCTGCCCTTCCTTGTCCTTGTCGGGCAGTGCCACGCCAGCCACGCTGGCAAAGGTCGCCATCAGGTCCAGCCCGCCGATGATTTCATGGTTGCGCTTGTTAGCCGGAGTGTGGCCGGGCCAGACGGCAATGGCCGGAACCCGGTTGCCACCTTCGCGCACCGTGCCCTTGGTGCCGCGGAACGGCGTATANNGTGCGGCATCGGGATAGACATCCTGCCAGGCGCCGTTGTCGGTGGTGTAGAAGATCAGGGTGTTCTCGGCCAGGCCCAGCTCTTCCAGCTTGTCCACCACGCGGCCGATGCGGGTATCCAGCTCGACGATGGAATCCGCATATTTCGACTTCGCCATCGACTTCAGCTCGAATTCCGGCGCNNAAAGGTTGGGCTGGTGAACCTTCATGAAGTTCACGTTGATGAAGAAGGGTGTGTCCGGCGCCTTGGCGGCATCCTCCAGAAACTCGATGGCCGCCTTNNTTTCGACATAGCCATCCAGGAACGGAATGCCCACCACGCCGGGCTTGCCGTCGATCACCGGCGTGTCGGCATACTGGCCGTTGACCTTGAACTCCTCCACCGCCTTCTCGTNGGCATTGCCGGACAGGGCGCCGGTGGTGACCTTCTGGAAGGTCTCGCGCAGCTCCGTGGGCATGGCCGGGAACCACTTCGGATCGGCATAGGTATAGGCGTTCAGATGGTACAGGAACGCATATTTCATCACGTCATAGCCATGCGCATTGGGCAGCGCATAATCCGCCTCGCCCAGATGCCACTTGCCGGTGAAATAGGTCTTGTACCCGCCCTGTTTCAGCACCGAGGCCAGCGTCCATTCCGCCGNCGCGANGCCGCCGCCCTGGCCCTGGAAGGCCACCGTCGTCATGCCCGACCGGTTGGGATAGCGCCCGGTCTGCATCGCGGCGCGGCCGGGCGTGCAGGAGGGCTGCGCATAGAACGNAAAGAAGGTCATGCCCTCTGCCGCCAGCTTGTCGATGGTAAGCGTGGGCTGCCNCCGCCCCTCGCCCCCGCCATAGGGGCCAAGGTCGCCATAACCCGTATCGTCCGACACGATGAACAGGATGTTGGGCTTCTTGGCGTCCTGCGCCGCGGCCAGTCCCGCGGCGAGTAACGCAATGCCCCGGCGAGACCGACCCGCCGCATCAATGCGCCTAGTTTCATGCAAATCCTCCCTGAACCCCGGCTTGCAGCGCCGCGTCGAGTCGCAATGACAACTCACCCGCGAGCCTAGCACCGCAAGCGCTCGAGGAATGTCACTTTAAGCCATTTCTCGCGCGATTTCCCCTGCCGGGGACCAGGAAACCGCCGCGGCGCGCACCTCGCGCGGCGGCATCCCGGACCGGAGCGCAGAGCCAGCCCATCCCCGGCCGGTCCGGATGCTCCGGCCCAGGTTCGGCCCTCTCAGTTCTGCGCCGAACTCATCACCGCTTCCATCGCCCGGTCCAGGTTGAAACTGCCGGGCTTCTGCCGGGGCAGGAAGTCCTTGAAGCTTTGCAGCCACTTGCCGATATAGGCCCCCGCCGNGGCGATCAGGAACATCCGCTCCATGTACCAGCGCTGATAGCCCATGGCATGCTCTTCCTCGGCGCGCTCGAACGGGTCCATGCGCAGGTTGGTCAGCAAGGGCGCGCGCAGCGGCGTGAAGGGTTCCTGCCAGACGCGCAGGCCATGTGCCTGCTGCTCCAGGAAGGTGACCTTCCAGTTGTCATAGCGCAGCGCCGCGACCGAGCCGTCATCCGTCCAGTAGATGAACTCGTGCCGCGGCCAGTCAGCCTCGCCCTTCAGCGCCGGGCCAAGGTCATAGCCATCCAGATGCGCCTTGTAGGTGGTGCCGCCGATCTCTTCGCCCTTCAGCAGGTCTTCCTTCACCGTGGGATCGCCCGCCGCCGCCAAGAGCGTCGTCAGCATGTCCTCATGCGCGCCGATCTGGTTCACCACCGTGCCGGGCGTAACCACGCCGGGCCAGCGCAGGTACATGGGCACGCGGTAGCCGCCTTCCCAGTTGGTGTTCTTCTCGCCGCGGAACATCGTGGTGCCGCCATCGGGCCAGGTGAAGGTCTCGGCGCCGTTGTCGGACGAATACATCACGATGGTGTTGTCGGCGATGCCCAGCCGGTCCAGTTCGGCCAGAAGCTGACCCACCTGCCCGTCATGTTCCACCATGCCGTCGGCATAGATGCCCAGGCCCGTCTTGCCCTCGGACTCAGGCTTCAGATGGGTAAAGATATGCATCCGCGTGGTGTTGAACCACAGGAAGAAGGGTTTGTCGTCCTTCACTGCGCGGTCCATGAAGTCGATGGACTTGGCCAGCACTTCCTCGTCGATCGTCTCCATCCGCTTGCGCGTCAGCGGCCCGGTGTCGGTGCATTTCTGGTTGCCCCAGGCGCCAAAGCGCGGGTCGGGCGCCTCGGTATCGGCCTCGGTCGCCACGCAGGACAGAACGCCGCGCGGCCCGAACATCGCCTTGAACGCCTCGTCTTGCGGATAGTCCGGGTTCTCCGGCTCTTCCTCGGCGTTCAGGTGGTAAAGATTGCCGAAGAACTCGTCGAAACCATGGACCGTGGGCAGATGCTCGTTGCGGTCGCCCAGGTGGTTCTTGCCGAACTGCCCCGTCATGTAGCCAAGCGGCTTCAAGAGCGTGGCAATCGTCGGGTCGTCCTTCGGCATGCCCTNCGGCGCGCCCGGCAGGCCGACCTTGGTCAGCCCGGTGCGAATGGGCGACTGCCCGGTAATAAAGGCGGCACGCCCGGCGGTGCAGCTTTGCTGCCCATACCAGTCGGTGAACATCGCCCCGTCTTTCGCCAGGCTGTCGATGGCCGGGGTCTGATATCCCATCATCCCGCGATTCATCGCCGAGATGTTGAACTGCCCGATGTCATCGCCCCAGATGATCAGGATATTGGGCTTGGCGGGCTCTTGCGCCATCGCCGCCCCTGTTGTCAGGGCCAGCGCGGCCAACCCGTCAGTATCTGTTTCATGTCGCGTCTCCCGTCGTCGAAAAGGCGGAAGACAAACGGAATTCGGCTCCGGAATACCCGGATCCCACGGTAGCCGCCTGTCCTCTCCCTGCTAGCATGACGGCGCGCAGGAGGAGGATTGGCTCATTCGACTCACTTGGACGCGGAAATCCGTCGACATCGCGCCGCTGGATCGCACCGGCTGGCTTGCCGACCAGCCAGAGGACCTGCGCGACTGGTTCGCCCATGTCGGGCGCTGGCAGCGGTTCGAGGCCGGGCAACTGCTGTACCAGGCCGGGGATGCGGCTGACGGAATGTACGGCCTCGCCTCGGGTGCCTTGGAAATCACCTTCCCGCTGGTGGGCGACGAGCCGGTGACCATCCACCGCGCCGAGCCCGGCTTCTGGATCGGCGATGCCGCGCAATTCTCGCGCCGCCCGCGCATGATCAGCATCGCCGCCGCCACGCCGGTCCGGCTTTTGCGCGTCACCGGCGCCGACCTTGACCGGCTTCTGACCGACAGCCCGCGCTTCTGGCGCTGCTTCTACGACCTCAGCAGCCGCAACGTCGAAACCGCGCTGACGCTTCTGGGCGAAAGCCTGGCGCTGACCGTCAAGGCCCGCGTCTGCCGCCGCCTGCTGTCCCTGGCCGAACACGAGGCCGAGGTGACGATCACCCAGGACGACCTGGCCAAGCTGGTCGGCGTGACCCGCGCCACCGTGCGCCGGGCCATCGCCGAACTCGCCGCCGAGGGCGGCGTGGAAACCGGCTACCGCACGCTGCGCCTCAGCGACGTGGCGGTGCTGCGGCGGCACAAGGACGAACAGTAGGGCGTCAGCCCTTGGCCTTCTTCACCGTGCAGGTGCCGCGGGCCTCGAACATGTTGCTGTAACCAAGGGGCTTGGCAGTGATTGTGATCTTGCCATCGGCATAGATCGCGGCCCGATACTCGGTGGTCGCCGACCTGTTCCGCGTGTCGTTGCTGCGGAACGACCATGTGAATGCCGTCTTGGACTTGGTCTTTCCGAGACCTTTGCCGGGACCGGCCCGCCCGAAATCGATCCAGGATCGCGTCAAGGGCAGTCGCTTCGTCGGTGCCCGTGTCGTGGACGATGATATAGCGCTCGGTGATCCAGCCCAGGGTCGGCTCCAGATTCTTCATCTGGCAATCGTAGGTCACCTTTTCCGCATTGGCCGTCATTGGCACCACGGCCAAAACCATAGCTACCAGAATCGCACGCATTCATTTCACTCCCTTCAGGTGAAGGAAGTGATCCCGCATTTCCCGGCCCTTGCAAGCCCCAAAGCCTGCGTCAGAAAATCTCGCTGCCCGGTTGTGCCGAATGCGTCAGCAGCCCCATCACATAAGCAGCCACCGACCGGAAGCAGACCAGCGTGAAGCCTTCCCNCTCGCGCCAGAAAGCGCCTGCCACCTGTGCAATCCGCGTGCGGCGCAATTCGTCCGGCTCCAGCCGGTCGATATCCGCAAACGCCAGTTTCCGCAGCACCTGGTCGGCCTTGGCGCCCTCGATGCGGAAGACCGCCCGCGCGTCCGAGACATTCACCGCCAGATGATGCTGCCCCTTCAGCGCCGCCGAAATCGCCGCCACCGCGGCCTCGGCCTCGCCATGCGGCATCACCAGCAGCAGCTCGTCCGGCCCCATCCAGCCCGCGGCCCGCACGCCGTTCTGCACAATCCGGCGCTGCCCCGGCAGGTCGCAACCCGTGGCGGCTTTCACCGCCTCGGCCAGCCCCGCCACATCGGGCTTGGCGCGCAGCGTCACCATCCCCACCGGCCCGATCTCCCGGACCTTGGCAAACCCCTCAAAGGACGCGCCCGAAAGGGCCGAGACCGCATCAGACATTCTGCTTCTCCCCGTCCTTGTCATAGAACACCGGATCGACGATCCGCGCCTTCACCCGCGCCCCGCCGGGATTGGTGAATTCGATGGTCTCGCCCATCCGCTCGGGCCCATGCTTCACCAGCCCCATGGCAATCCCGCGCTTCAAGGTCGGGCTGTAATAGGTCGAGGTGATGCGGCCCTCGGTATTCCCCTGCCCGTTGGCATTCACCCCCGCCGCCACCGCATAGGCGCCATCCGGCAGAACCGATCCATCCAGGCTTTCCAGCCCCACCAGCCGCCAGCGGTCGGGGCTGGCCAGATACGGCCGTTCCTGCCCGCGCTTGCCCAGGTAATCGGCCTTCTTCTNTGAAATCGCCCAACCCAGGCCCAGGTCCTGCGGGATCACCGTGCCGTCGGTTTCATCGCCGATCATGATAAAGCCCTTCTCGGCCCGCATCACGTGCAGCGCCTCGGTGCCATAGGGCATCAGGCCAAACTCCTGGCCCGCCTCCACCAGCTTTTCCCAGAACGCCAGCCCCTGCGNAGGCACCGCGATTTCATAGGACAATTCGCCACTGAACGAAATCCGATAGGCCCGCACCGGGAAATTCCCCAGGGTGCCATCCGCCCAGGTCATGAAAGGCAGCGCCTCTTTCGAGACATCCATGCCGCCCAGCTTCTCCAGAAGCTTCCGCGCATTCGGCCCCACCACGGCCACCTGCGCGTAATGCTCGGTGACATTGGCGACATAGACCTGCCAATCCCACCATTCGCATTGCAGCCAGTCTTCCATCCAGGCGTGGATGCGATCCGCCCCGCCCGACGTGGTGTGGCAAAGCCAGGTCTCCTCGTCCAGGCGCGCGACCACGCCGTCATCCGACAGGAAGCCCTGCTCGTTGCACATCAGCCCATAGCGGCACTTGCCCACCGGCAGCGTGGACATGACGCCGGTATAGAGCATGTCCAGGAACTTGCCCGCATCCGGCCCCTTCACGATCAGCTTGCCCAGGGTCGAGGCATCCAGCAGGCCAAGGGCCGAGCGGGTATTCGTCACCTCGCGGTGAACCGCCTGCTCATGCGTCTCGCCGGTGCGCGGATAGCAATAGGGGCGGCGCCACAGGCCCACCGGCTCCAGATAGGCGCCCTTCGCCTCGTGCCAGCCATGCATCGGCGTGCGGCGCAGCGGCTGGAAGATCTCGCCCCGCGCCTCGCCCGCCAGCGCCCCGATGGTGACTGGCGTGTAGGGCGGGCGGAAGGTGGTGGTGCCCACATGCGGAATCTCTTCATTCAACGCCTGAGAAAGAACCGCCAGACCGTTGATATTGCTCAGCTTCCCCTGATCCGTCGCCATGCCCAAAGTGGTATAGCGCTTGGTATGCTCGACGCCNNTGTAGCCCTCGCGCGCCGCCAGCTGCACGTCGGAAACCTTCACGTCGTTCTGGTAATCCAGCCACATCTTCATGCGCGCACTGACCGGCGCGCCCTGCGGCATCACCCAGACCTCTTCCATGCGCGCTTCCGCCGGCACCTCGAAGGCCGGAACCACGCCCTTGGGCGCGGCCAGCCCCGCGGCCTCGGCGGCGCGGCGCCCGGCATGGTCGGCGTCTTCCAGCAGATAGGCGTCGGCCAGATAGCCGCTCGCCGAGCCAGCCGCGATCACCATCTCGCTGCCGTCATGGGTGCGCGGCGGATAATCCGGGTTCGGCCGGAAATGCGCCTGCGCGATGTCCCAGGCCAGCTTGCCGCCGCAATGGCTCCACAGGTGAACCACCGGCGACCAGCCGCCTGACATGGCGACGGCATCGCAGGCGATCTCTTCCAGAACCGCCCCTTCNNGTAAACGCAGGCAGACCGCCACGCCCGTGACGCGCTTGCCGCCCTTCACCTTGGCAATCGNCCTTGCCTCGACGCGGATGCCCATGGCCCGTGCCCGATCCGGCAGCGCGCCCGTGACAACCACCCGCGCATCCAGGATCACCGGCACTTCCAGCCCCGCTTCCTTCAGCGCGATGGCGGTGCGATAGGCGTCATCGTTGTTCGTCACCACCACGGTGCGGTCGCCGGGCGACACCGCCCAGTTCACCACATAATCGCGCACCGCCGAGGCGAGCATGACGCCGGGAATGTCGTTGTTAAGCAAGGCCAAGGGCCGTTCCAGCGCGCCGGTCGCCGCGATGATCCGCGTGGCGCGGATGCGCCACAGCCGGTGCTTCGGACGCCCGTCGCCGGGCGTATGATCCGCCACCCGCTCGTCGGCCAGCACATAGCCGTGGTCATAGACCCCGGCCGCCATGCAGCGCGCGCGCAGCGTGACATTGTCCATGCCGGCGAGTTCCGTCAGCGCAGCCTCGACCCAATCCGCCGTTANCTGGCCGCCGATGGTGACACCGTCCACCACCGCGCGCCCGCCCCAATGCGGCGTCTGTTCCAGCAGGATCACCCGGGCGCCAGCCCNGGCCGCCGCCAGAGCCGCCTGAAGGCANNCAATGCCGCCGCCCGCCACCAGCACGTCGCAATGCGCATAGACCTGCTCATAACGGTCGGCATCACGGTCCTTGGGCGCCTTGCCCAGACCCGCCGACTGCCGCACGATCGGCTCGAACAGGTGCTTCCAGGCCGCGCGCGGATGGATGAAGGTCTTGTAATAGAACCCCGCTTAAGGGAAGCGGCTGGCATAGTTGTTCACCACCCNCACGTCGAAGTCGAGGCTCGGCCAATGGTTCTGGCTCGTCGCCTCCAGCCCGTCGAACAGTTCGGTCGTGGTGGTGCGCTGGTTCGGTTCCAGCCGCGGCCCGGACCCAAGGTTCACCAGCGCATTCGGCTCTTCCACGCCACTGGCCAGAATGCCGCGCGGGCGGTGATACTTGAAGCTGCGCCCGACCAGCATCTGGTCATTGGCCAGCAGCGCCGCCGCCAGCGTGTCGCCCTTGAAGCCGGTCATGCGGCGGCCGTCAAAGGTGAATTCGGCCTGCGCGCTGCGGTCGATCAGCCGCCCGCCCTTGGAAAGTCGCGTGCTCATTTCCAGCCCTTCCAGTCCGGCCGCTTCGCCTTGATCTTCGCCTGCAATTCCGCGGTTCCTTGGATTGCGCCGGATAGGTGCCGAACACCTCCAGCGTCGCGGTATCGCGCGCCGCCAGGAACCACTTGCCGCAGCCATAGGAATGGCGCCAGCGCTCGAAATGCACGCCCTTGGGGTTCTTCCGGGCGAACATGTAATTCTCGAAATCTTCGTCGGAGGACCCCGGCCCATAGCGCTTCAGATGCGCCTCATAGCCGGGCGTGAGTTCGGTTTCCTCGGCTTTCACGCCGCAATAGGGGCATTCAAGAAGAAGCATTTGGCGGTTCCTTGCCGACTACCCAAGCAGTCACATTGAAACGAAGATCATCTGATCCCACGTCCCGAAAATGGCCTGTCTCGATCCCACTCCGCTGACGCCAATACAAACGGCCATTCTTGCCGTAGGTGGAGTCGGCTTGCTTCTCGGTTTGTTGGTGGCCACCTTTGTTGATCTGAGGCGACAGGAGCGGGAGCGACCGAAAGATAACTGGCGCGGCCCCTTGCTCGTTCGGTTCCTGAAGCATTTGGCCATGCACCTGCTTGACGGCGCACTTGGCGGTATCGTTTGACAAGTCCATCAATGCGCCACCCCGGCCGCCACCGACTCGTCGATGAACTGCCNCTCGCGGAAGCGCCACAGGTTGAAGTCGGCGGCCAGCGGCCCCGGCTCGCCCTTGGCCATCAGCTCGGCCATCGCCCAGCCCGAACCCGGAATCGCCTTGAACCCGCCGGTGCCCCAGCCGCAGTTGATGAAGCAGTTGCCAAGCGGCGTCTTCGAGATGATGGGCGAGCGGTCGCCGGTCATGTCCACGATCCCGCCCCACTGCCGCAGCATCTTCAGCCGCGAGATCATCGGGAAGGTCTCGACCAGCGCGCGCAAGGTCTCCTCGATATGGTGGAACGACCCGCGCTGCGTGAAGTTGTTGAACCCGTCGGTGCCGCCGCCGATCACCATCTCGCCCTTGTCGGACTGGCTCATGTAGCCGTGCACCGTGTTGGCCATCACCACCACGTCCATGCAGGGCTTGATCGGCTCGGACACCAGCGCCTGCAAGGCCACCGCCTCGATGGGCAGCCGGAACCCCGCCATCTCGGCCACCTGCCCCGAATGACCGGCCACCACGATGCCCAGCTTCTTGCAGCCGATGAAGCCCTTCGTCGTCTCCACCCCGGTGACCGCGCCGTTTTCCGACCGGACGCCCTTCACCTCGCATTGCTGGATGATGTCCATGCCCATCGCCGAACAGGCCCGCGCATAGCCCCAGGCCACCGCATCGTGCCGCGCCGTGCCGCCGCGCGCCTGGTACAGCGCCCCCAGCACCGGATAGCGCGGCCCCGCGATGTTGATGATCGGCACCAGCTCCTTCACCCGCTCGGGCCCGATCCACTCGGTCTGCACGTTCTGAAGCGAGTTCGCATGCACCGTGCGCAGATACCCNNCCACCTCGTGATGCGTCTGCGCCAGCATCAAGAGGCCACGCGGCGAGAACATCACGTTGTAGTTCAGGTCCTGGCTCAGGTCCTCGTACAGCGCCCGCGCCTTTTCATAGATCGCGGCCGAGGGGTCCTGCAGATAGTTCGACCGGATGATCGTGGTGTTGCGCCCGGTGTTGCCGCCGCCCAGCCACCCCTTCTCGATCACCGCGACATTGGTGATGCCGAAGTTCTTGCCCAGGTAATAGGCCGTGGCCAGCCCATGCCCCCNCGCGCCGACGATGATCACGTCATAGGAAGACTTGGGCACCGGCGAAGNCCAGGCGCGCCCCCACCNCTGGTGGTAGCGCAGGGCCTCGCGGGCGATGGCGAAGACGGAATAGCGTTTCATGAAGGCCCCTTCGACCGGCGGCTGCTTGCGCCCGTATTGGAACGCCCCGGGTCTAGCCCCCGCCGCCAGCGGCACAATCGGGAAAAATGCGACATCCCCCTGCGGCATGCTTAAGCCAGGCGGGCGCGCGGGGCTTTCCACCCCGCCCCGAAAGCTACATGAGGGGCGCAAAGGCGGGAGAAACATGGAAGACAGCATTCTGTTCTGGGGCGTCGCACTCGCCATGGCCCTTGGCGCCGCCGCGGCGCTGATCCGTCCCCTGCTGCGTCCGCGCGATGTGGCGGCCAGCACACCCGACCTGCAAATCTACCGCGACCAGCTGGCCGAGGTCGACCGCGACCTTTCCCGCGGCCTGATCCCGCCGGAGGAAGCGCAGCGCCTGAAGACCGAGGTCTCGCGCCGCTTGCTGGACGCCGACCGCGCCGCACAGGCCGCCGCCCCCGCCCGCGCCCCGGCCGCTTCCTCCTGNCCCGCCGCGCTCGTCGCGCTGGCCCTGGCCGCCGCCTTCCTCGCCTATGACCGGCTTGGCGCNCCCGGCTACCGCGACCTGCCGCTGAAGCTGCGCCTTGCCATGTCGGAAGACCTGCGCAAGACCCGTCCCTCGCAGGCCGATGCCGTGGCCAAGCTGCCCCCGTCCAGCCCGNNCCCCGCCGACCCCGCCTTCACCGAGCTCATGGACAAGCTGCGCGCCGCCATGAAGGACCGCCCCGACGATCCGCGCGGGCTGGAGCTTCTGGCCCAGAACGAGCTGCTTCTGGGCAACTACGCCGCCGCCGAAACCGCCCAGCAGGCGCTGATCCGGGCCAAGGGCGATGCCGCCACCGGCGCCGATTATGCCGCGCTTGCCGAAATCCTCATCCGCCAGGCGGGCGGCTATGTCTCGCCCGAGGCCGAGGCGGTGCTGGTGCAATCCCTGCAGCGCGACCCTCTGAACGAGGCCGCCCGCTTCTATTCCGGCCTGATGTTCGCCCAGATCGGCCGCCCCGACCAGACCTTCAAGCTCTGGCGCCCGCTTCTGGAACAGGGCAGCCCCGATGCGCCCTGGACCGAGATGATCCGCGCCGAAATCCCCGGCATCGCCGCCGCCGCCGCGTCGATTACATGCCGCCCGCCGCGGCTCCGGGGCCGGATGCCGCCGCTGTCGCCGCCGCGCAGGACATGACGCCCGAGGACCAGCAGCAGNATGATCCGTGGCATGGTCGACCAGCTTTCCACCCGGCTGGCCAGCGAGGGCGGCCCGCCNACCGACTGGGCACGCCTCATCACCTCGCTCGGCGTGCTGGGCGAGATGGACCGTGCCGAAGCCATCTGGGCCGAGGCGCAAAGCCGCTTTGCCGACCACCCCGAAGACCTTGCCGTGGTCGAAGCGGCCGCGCGCCAGGCGGGGCTGATCCAGTGATCCACGACACGATTGACGCTTTCGCCGCCGCCCTGCCCCGCGACGGCGCCATCGCCGGGCTCGACCTAGGCGACAAGACCATCGGCGTGGCGCTGTCCGACCGCCGCCGCGTCGCCGCTACCCCCATCGAGGTCATCCGCCGGGTCAAGTTCACCGAAGACGCCACCCGCCTTCTGGCGCTGCTGAAGGCCCGCGAGGCCGTCGCCATCCTCCTTGGCCTGCCCTTGAACATGGACGGCAGCGAAGGTCCGCGCGTGCAATCCACCCGCGCCTTCGCCCGCAACCTGACCCGCCTCACCGACCTGCCCATCGGCTTCTGGGACGAACGCCTGTCCACCGTCGCTGCCGAACGCGCGCTGTTAGAGGCGGATACGTCCCGAAAGCGTCGCAGTCAGGTCATCGACCAGGTCGCTGCTGGCTTTATCCTGCAAGGGGCGCTCGACCGTCTCGCCTATCTCACCCCTGGAACCCCGACCCATGAAGGATGACATCTGGATGCGCGACGAGGTGCAAAGCCCCTGCGTCAAGCTCTGCGTCGTCCACCCCGAGGAACGCATCTGCGTCGGCTGCTTCCGCACCATCGAGGAAATCTCGACCTGGTCGCGCCTGACGCCGGAAGAGCGCAAGGCGATCATGGCCGAACTGCCCTCCCGCGCGCCCCGGCTGTCAAAGCGGCGCGGCGGCCGGATGGGGCGGCTGGATCACTGACGGCCTGCCAAGGGCAATTTTCTTCGAAGAAAATTGCAAATTCCTTCGAAGGAATTTGCCCGGAGTCTTCGAAACCTCCGGCCCGCCCCTGCTCCTCCCGGAACTGCCCTGCCGAACCCGCGGGTCAGGCTGGCCGTACCCCGCCGCAGCCGGTGAAGCCTCCAGATGCTTGATCCCTTCGTCCGCTGCGGCAACCTCCCTGTCTGGCGGCGAACGGACTCAGGCGGTGGCCATTCCGGTCACTTCAACCCTGGTCAACGCCCGGCTCGCGGAAGCGGGCGCATGGTTCGACAGTTTGTTCGCGACTCAGGGGCTGACGCGCCTGCAAGGCTATGGCCTGCCGACCGTCGGACTTCTGCTCCGGCCGGTGGTGCTGCTGCGCCGCAAGGCCCGTCAGGCAAGGGCACATGATCGCCGGTGATCCAGGCCCCTCGGGCTTGCCCGACGCAGGCGCAATCCGCGAACTGCCGCACCGCTGCGCGTTGTGGCGGCCCCTACCCATGCCATATGTTTTTCGAAACATAACGCATCGGAGCCCTTCATGAAACTCAGCGCCAGAAATGTCCTCGTAAGCAAGGTTGTCGAGGTCGTCACCGGCGCCGTGACCAGCCATGTCCGGCTGGATGTCGGCGGCACCATCGTCACCGCCTCGATCACCAACGAGGCCGTCGCCGATCTGGGCCTGAAGGTAAGCGATGCCGCCTATGCCGTGGTCAAGGCCACCGATGTGATGATCGGCAAGGATTGACACAACCCGCGCCCGATCCCCGCGCCACGTAGGGTGCGCATTCATTGCGCACCCCACCCCGGTCGCAATTCTTAAGTCCAAGTTAATTCGCGCGCGCAACCCTTGATTTCCAACGGGGTGAAGGGCGTCCGAGCTCGGACGCCCCCTTTCGTCTCAGCCGAACACCCGGCCCAGGGCGCCGTCCACGGCCTCGGTGATCTGGTCGATGTCCGAGGGCGTGGCGATCAGGGGCGAGAAGGTCAGGGTATTGTTCAGCCCCGGCACCGACCGGTTGGTCATGCCGATGATGACCCNCTGGGCGTTGCAGTCGGCCACGACCGCGGCCACCTTCTTCTCGTCCGNCGACTCCTTCGTGGCGCGGTCGGCCACCAGCTCGGCGCCGCAGAACAGCCNCTTGCCCCGTACGTCCCCGATGACCCGGTGCTTCTCCATCAGGCCCCGCAGGTTGCCCATGAAGCGCTCGCCCATGGCCACCGTGTTGGCCAGAAGCCNCTCATCCTCGATGATCCGCATGTTCTCCAGCGCCGCGGCGGGGCCAGAGGTGCAGCCGCCGAAGGTCGAGATGTCGCGGAAATAGGACATCGGGTCGTTCGGGTCGTCCTTGAACATCTCGAACACCCGCTCGGTCGTGACCGTGCAAGAGATCGCCGCATAGCCCGAGGCCACACCCTTGGCCATGGTCACGAAATCCGGCTCGATCCCGTAGTGCTGGTAGCCGAACCAGGTGCCCGTCCGCCCCACGCCGCAGACCACCTCGTCGATGTGGAGGAGGATGTCATACTTCTTGCAAAGGGCGCTGACCGCCTCCCAGTACCCCTTCGGCGGCACGATCACGCCGCNCGTCGTGATCGGCTCCAGCACCAGCGCGCCGATGGTATCGGGGCCTTCGCGCAGGATCACCTCCTCGATCGCCTGCGCCGCCCGCTCACCATAGTTCTCGACGTCCCACTGCTTGCGGTACTCCAGGCAGTGCGGCACGCGGACGAAGCCATCGGGATAGGGCCCGTACTGCATCGCCCGCTGGTCCTGACCCGAGGTCGCCAGCGTGCCGATGGTGGTGCCGTGATAGTCGCGCTCGCGGTAGAGGATCTTCCACTTCCGCCCGCCATGATGCCGGTGCGCGATCTGGCGCACCATCTTGTAGACCTTCTCGTTCGCCTCGGAGCCCGAGTTGGAATAGTACACCCGGCTCAGCCCCGGCATCTTTTCCAGCAGACGCTGCGCGAACTGCGCGCCGGGCACCGAGCCCGCGGCGCGCAAGTAGTTCATCTTCACCAGCTGCTCATAGACCACGCGGGCGATGCTTTCCCGGCCATAGCCCACGTTCACCGTCCAGACCCCGCCCGACACCGCGTCCAGGTGCTCTTTCCCCTTGGCATCCCAGACCCGCAGGCCCTTGCCTTCGACGATCACGCGGGGATCGACGGTCTCGTACTGCTTGTGCTGGCTCAGGTGGTGCCAGACATGCTTGCGGTCCGCCTCGACCACCTGGCTGATGTCGTTGATGTTGCCGTCCATGACGCGCCCTTTCCATGTCTTGCGGGGCGCCGCGCGGGCACCCGTCCTTTTCTATCATCGGGGGAAACGCCACAGCCGGTTAGGGCCAGATTGGCACGTCCTTTAAGGCCAATCCTGGAACCCCGTGCCCGTTCCGGTGATTGACGTACATCACCGCCGCCGCTACGCCTGTGCGAAGGAGAAGATGATGCGCCCCACGGTCAACGACATCGCGCGCGAAGCTGGCGTTAGCCTTGCCACGGTGGACCGGGTCCTGAACGGCCGCCCCGGCGTGCGCGACAAGACCATCCGGGCGGTGAATGATGCCATCGAACGGCTTGGCTATGTGCGTGACATGGCCGCCGCCAATCTGGCCCGCCAGCGCGACACGCGCCTTGCCTTCTTCCTTCCCGACACGGCGAGCCAGTTCGTCGAAACGCTGGTATCGGCCCTGGAGGGTTCGGCCGTGCTGGCCCGAGGCATGCGGGCCGAAGTCGTGCTGCATCGTTTCCCCGCGGAGGATCCGCATGCCCTTGCCGCGATGCTGGCGGGGATGCCCGAAGCCGGCGTGGAAGGCGTGGCCCTGATGGCGCCGGAAACGCCGATCCTGCGGGATGCCATACGCGGCCTGCGTCTGAAGGGAATCGCTGTTGTTGCAATGGTTTCCGATCTGCCCAACACGGCGCGCGACCATTTTGTCGGCATCGACAACCGCGCCGCGGGACGAACCGCCGGGGTTCTGATGGGCCGGTTTCTGGGGCCGGGTCCGGCGCGCGTGCTGGTGCTGGGGCAGTCGATGCAGCTGCGCGAGGCGGCCGAACGCCGACGGGGGTTCGACGAGGTGATGCTGGAACGGTTTCCAGCGGTCGAGGTGTTGCAGACGCTGGAAAACCACGGCCGCTCCGACCTTCTGCGCAGCGGCCTGATCGAGATGCTGCAGCATTCNCGGGGCGTGCGCGGGATCTATCTGCTTGGCAGCGGCCACCGCATGCTGACCCGGACATTGGGCGAATTGGGCCTGTCGCGAAGCGTCGTGCTGGTGGGGCACGAACTGACACCCCATGCCCGCGAGGCGCTGAGGACCGGCACGATGGACGCCGTGATCACCCAGAACGTGGGCCATGTCATCCGTTCGGCGTTGCGGCTTCTGAAGGCGCGGGCTGATCGCCTGCCGATCGATCCCGGCCAGGAGCAGGTTCGCATCGAGATCATTCTGGCCGAAAACTGCCCGACCAGGCCGAATCCGCAAGTTTCGGCCACAAGGAACGCGGCGCCGCCTGACGCCCGCGCGCCGAATCCCGTCTACATCGTTGAAAATCAATCAATTAGAGAAAGCCAAAGGGCTTTGGTCATTTCTGAGGTACGCACCTCATTTTTCCGTTTACAGACTCACCCGGCGACGTCTAACCTGCTTGGCAATAACAGGTCCGACGGCGGGGAGCCGGGGGACCGCAACTCGGGAGGAACCACATGAACAGGAAGACCCTCGTCGCGGGTACCGCGACGGCGCTTGTCCTTGCGGCATCGGGCGGCGCCAAGGCCGAAGACCTTACGCTGTGCTGGGCCGCCTGGGACCCGGCGAATGCGCTGGTCGAATTGTCCAAGGACTTCACCGCCCAGTCCGGCATCGGCATGAAATTCGAATTCGTGCCGTGGCCCAACTTTGCCGACCGCATGCTGAACGAGCTGAACTCGGGCGGCAAGCTGTGCGACCTGATGATCGGCGACAGCCAGTGGATCGGCGCGGGCGCGGAAAGCGGCCATTACATCAAGCTGAACGACTTCTTCGATGCCAACGGCATCTCGATGGATGCCTTCGTGCCCGCCACGGTGACCGGCTATTCCGAATGGCCGAAGGGCACGCCGAACTATTGGTCGCTGCCCGCCTTTGGCGACGTGGTCGGNCTGACCTATCGCAAGGACTGGTTCGAACGCCCGGAAATCCAGGCCGCCTTCAAGNNGAAGACTGGCCGCGACCTGACCCCGCCGCAGACCTTCGCCGAGCTGAAGGAGATCGCCGAGTTCTTCCAGGGCCGCGAGATCGACGGCAAGACCGTCTACGGGGCCTCGATCTATACCGAGCGCGGGTCGGAAGGCATCACCATGGGCGTGATGGACGTGCTGTACAGCTTTGGCTTCAAGTACGACAATCCCGACAAGCCCTATGACATGCAGGGCTTCGTCAACTCGGCTTACGCGGTCGAAGGGCTGGAGTTCTACAAGGCGCTTTATGACTGCTGCACGGCGCCAGGTGCATCGAACACCTATATGGGCGAAGGCATCGACGCCTACAAATCGGGGCAGGTGGCGCTGCAGATGAACTTTGCCTTCACTTGGCCGGGCTTCGAGACTGACCCGAACGTCGGCCATGGCAAGACCGGCTATCTGGTGAACCCGGCTTANCCGGGCGGCGAGCGCTTTGCGCAACTGGGCGGCCAGGGTATCTCGGTCGTGTCCTATTCCGAAAAGCAGGACGCGGCGCTGCAGTACATCAAGTGGTTCGCGCAGCCCGAAGTGCAGCAGAAATGGTGGACCATGGGCGGCTATTCCGCGCTGCGCTCGGTCGTGGAAGACCCGGGCTTTGCTGCCAGCCAGCCCTATGCCCAGACCTATCTGGACTCGATGGCCATCGTGAAGGACTTCTGGGCCGAGCCGTCCTATGCCACGCTGTTGCAGGACGCGCAGAAGCGGTTCCACGATTACGTCGTGGTANNCAACGGCACCGCGCAGGAAGCGCTGGACGGCCTGGTGGCCGACTGGACCGAAGTGTTCGAGGACGAAGGCAAGCTCTGACCTCGACAGGTGGGGCGCGCCCGGGCCAAATTGGCGCGCCCCTCTTCCGACCCCGGCCCGGCCATGACGCAGGACCCCCGACATGCCTGATACTCCGATAGACCGACTGGCGCGGAACACACCCGCATCTGTTTCACGCCGCGTGCGCGGACTGTCCGACCGGGCCATTGCCTGGGCGTTCGTGATGCCCACGATCCTGTTGCTGCTGGCGATCAACATCTTTCCGCTGATCTGGACCATCCGGCTGAGTTTCACCAACTTTGCCGCCAACAAGCCGAATGCCGAGGTGAAATGGGTCGGCCTGCGCAACTACCAGCGCATTCTGACCGACCCGGACATCTGGGCCACCATGCAGGCAACGGCGCATTTCCTGATCTGGACCATCACCTTCCAGGTCATCCTGGGCTTCGGCCTGGCCTGGCTGATCAACCGCAAGTTCAAGGGCAACGATCTGCTGACAACGCTGATCGTGCTGCCGATGATGCTGTCGCCCGCCGTTGTGGGCAACTTCTGGACCTTCCTTTACCAGCCGCAGATCGGCCTGTTCAACACGGCGGTCGAATTCCTGACCGGCATCCCCGCCTCGTCCTTCACCATGCTGGGGTCGGTGACGCTGGCACCCTGGGCCATCGTGATCGTCGATACCTGGATGTGGACGCCCTTCGTCATGCTGATCTGCCTGGCCGGGCTGCGGTCGATCCCCGACTATATCTACGAGGCGGCCGAGGTCGACCGCGCCAGCAAGTGGCGCCAGTTCTGGACCATGACGGTGCCGATGGTGCTGCCCTTCCTGATGCTGGCGGTGCTGTTCCGCGGCATCGAGAATTTCAAGATGTTCGATCTGGTGGTGCAGCTGACCGGCGGCGGGCCNGGGGACACCACCCTGCTGACCTCGATCGAGCTGAAGCGCGAGGCCTTCGAAAAGTGGCGCACCGGCTATTCCTCAGCCTACGCCATCATCCTTTTCGTCACGGTCTTCGGCCTGGCCTCGATCTATGTGAAGGCCCTGAACAAGGTGAAGGACAGATGAGCGCCCCTCTGCAAGCTGGTCTATTACCGAACCGACGCGCCGGTCGAAATGGGTCGCCGGCATTCTGGTCGGACTTTACACCCTGATCACCCTGCTGCCGCTTCTGTGGATCATCTCCACCGGCTTCAAGACCGGGCCGGATTCCATTGCCTACCCGCCAAAGATATTCNNTTCGCCCTCGCTGGAAGGCTATGTGAACCTGTTCACCACCCGCACCCGTGCCACGGCGGAACAGCTGGCAACCCTGCCGCCCCCGCCNAACTGGGTGGACGAGATCGTGCGGCGACAGGATCAGGTGATCGCCGGGCCGTCACGTTATGGCGAGCGCTTCCTGAACTCGGTCATCATCGGCTTCGGCTCGACCTTCCTGTCGATCTTCCTGGGCACGCTGGCGGCCTATGCCTTCTCGCGCTTCCGGGTGCCGCTGAAGGACGACCTGATGTTCTTCATCCTGTCGACGCGGATGATGCCGCCCATTGCCGTGGCGATCCCGATCTTCCTGATGTTCCGCCAACTGGGGCTGAACGACACCCACCTGGGCATGATCCTGCTGTACACCGGGGTGAACATCTCGCTGGCGGTGTGGCTGTTGAAGGGCTTCATCGACGAAATCCCGCGCGAATACGAGGAAGCGGCGCTGATCGACGGCTACACGCGGTTCCAGGCCTTCCGCAAGGTGGTGCTGCCGCAGGCAGCGACCGGGATCGCCTCGACCGCGATCTTCTGCCTGATCTTCGCCTGGAACGAATATGCCTTCGCGGTGCTGCTGACCTCGGGCACCGCGCAGACAGCGCCGCCGTTCATCCCCACCATCATCGGCGTCGGCGGCCAGGACTGGTCGGCGGTGGCGGCGGGCGCGACCATCTTCCTTCTGCCGGTGATGATCTTCACCATCCTGCTGCGCAAGCACCTTCTTCGCGGCATCACCTTCGGAGCCGTGCGCAAATGACCGATTTTTCTGCGAAAAATCCGCCCCCATTCCGCACCGAATTTTCGCAGAAAATTCGCCGCCCCGGAGATGCGTCAATGACCGAATTCCTGTCCGGCCTTGCCCGGTTTCGCCGCGGCCCCTGGGAGATGCTGGCCTCGTGCCTCATCGCGCTTGGCGTCGTCATGCTGATGCAGCCGTTCGTCCTCTGGGCCTTTACCTGGTCCTTCCTCGTCACACTTACCGGAACGGTCATGTTCATCATCACCAGCCACTTCCCGAACTGACATGGCCGAAATCGTCATCCGCAACCTGCGCAAGGAATTCGGGGCCTTCACCGCGGTGAAGGGGTCCAGCTTCACCATCGGCAACGGGGAATTCTTCATGCTGCTTGGTCCCTCGGGCTGCGGCAAGACCACCACCCTGCGCATGATCGCCGGGCTGGAGCTGCCGACCTCGGGCGAGATCCTGATCGACGGCGAGGATGTGTCGCAGCGCCCCGCCAGCCAGCGCGACATCGCCTTCGTGTTCCAGATGTTCGCGCTGTATCCGCATCTGAACGTGCGGAAGAACATCGCCTATCCGCTGGTGTCGCAGGGCCTGCCGAAAGCGCAGGTGCAGGCCAAGGTGGCCGAGGTCGCGCGCATCCTGGGGATCGAACACATCCTGGACAAGGGCGTGTCGGGCCTGTCGGGCGGCGACCGTCAGCGCGTGGCGCTTGGCCGCGCCATCGTGCGCAACCCCAAGGCCTTCATGATGGACGAACCGCTTGGCGCGCTGGATGCCGAGTTTCGTGAGCATATGGCCGAAGAGCTGCGCGCCCTGCATGACCGCATNGGGGCGACCACGGTCTATGTCACCCACGACCAGCTGGAGGCGATGCAGATGGGCGACAAGATCGTGGTGATGAATCACGGCGTCGTCGAACAGTTCGGCACGCCGCAGGAAATCTACGACCATCCCGCCACGCTGTTCGTGGCCGATTTCATCGGATCGCCGTCGATGAACACACTGCATTTCGAAGGCAGNCTTCGCCCCGGTGACCGGGCGGTGACCCTGGGCGGCCTGGATATCGCCACCCCGCAGCTGCGCGAAGAGGCGCTTGGCCGCAAGCTGGTTCTNGGGGTGCGGCCAGAGCATGTGACGCTGACCGACGCAGGGGAGTATCGGGGGCGGATCGAGGCTGCGGAGTATCTGGGGACGTCGCAGATCGTCACGCTCTCGACCCCGCACGGCGCGCTGAAGGCGCGCGTGCCTTCGGACCGGGTGGCACGGGTCGGCGAGACGGTTGGCCTGAGTTTCCGTGCCGAGNNCGGCTGTCGCTGTTCGATGCCGGCACGGGCCGCGCCTTCCGCACCGAAGCGAATGAGGGGTGTNTCCATGGCTGAGGTCGTCCTTGCTTACCTGTCGAAAACCTTCGGGACGACCCGNGCGCTGGCGGACGTCAGCATGACCATCCCGGATGGGGCCTTTGTCGTGCTTCTGGGTCCGACCGGGGCAGGCAAGACCACAACGTTGCGGCTGATCGCCGGTCTGGACCGACCCGACAGCGGAGACATCCGCATCGGTGGCGCTTCGGTTCTGAACGACACGCCNGCGCAGCGTGATGTGGCCATGGTGTTCCAGCAATACTCGCTTTACCCCCACCTGTCGGTGCGCGACAACCTGGCCTTCCCGTTGCGTTCGCCGGTCATCGCCCTGCCGGAACCCCAGATCGCCGAACGCATCCAAAAGGTCGCCACGGTGCTGCGCATCGCGCACAAGCTGGACAACAAGGCGACCCAGCTGTCGGGCGGCGAGATGCAGCGCGTGTCCATCGGTCGGGCGCTGGTGCGGTCCCCGCGCATCTATCTGATGGATGAACCGCTGTCCTCGCTGGACGCCAAGCTGCGGGCCGATCTGCGCATCGAGCTGAAGCGCATCCATACCGATCTGGGCGCGACCTTCCTGTATGTGACGCATGACCAGATCGAGGCGATGACCATGGCCAGCCATGTGGGCGTGCTGGATCAGGGCCGTCTGGTGCAGTTCGGCACGCCGCGGCAGATCTACGAAGACCCGGTCTCGACCTATGTCGCCACACGACTGGGCCAGCCCCGCATCAACGTGCTCTTGGCCGCCCTCTTCCCCGGCGCGCCCGCGAAGGCCAGCCACATCGGCCTGCGTCCCGAGAACATCGAAGAGGGTGAAGGGCAAGAGGTCGAGGTGGTGCGCCTGGAACATCTGGGCGACCAGACCCGCCTGCACCTGACCCTGAAGGGCCAGCCCCTGATCACCCTTGCCGGGGCGCATGTGCGCCTGTCGCCCGGCGACCGCCTGTCCATCCGCCCGCGCGCGCCTNNGTGGTTCGACGCCGACGGCCAACGTATCCGTTGAAGGAGATTTCCCGATGAAGCAGTTCATGAACGCCAAGGAAACCCTCGTCACCGAGGCGATCGACGGGCTGGTGCGGGTCTCNGGCGGCGCGCTGGCGCGGCTCGACGGCTATCCGCATATCCGGGTGGTGGTGCGCACCGATTGGGACAAGTCCAAGGTCGCGCTCGTTTCAGGNGGCGGGTCGGGGCACGAACCCAGCCATGCCGGGTTCGTCGGGCGGGGGATGCTGACGGCCGCGGTCTGCGGCGATGTCTTCGCCTCGCCTTCGGTCGATGCGGTGCTGGCAGGTATCCTGGCCGTCACCGGCAAGGCTGGCTGCCTGCTGATCGTGAAGAACTACACGGGCGACCGGCTGAACTTTGGCCTGGCGGCGGAACGGGCGCGGGCTTTCGGGCTGAAAGTGTCGATGGTGATTGTCGGCGATGACGTGGCCCTGCCCGATCTGCCGCAGGCCCGCGGCGTGGCGGGGACGCTGTTCGTTCACAAGATCGCGGGGGCGCTGGCCGAACAGGGCGCGGACCTTGACTCGGTGACCGCCGCCGCCCGCCGCGTGATCGACGGCGCCATCTCCATCGGCATGAGCCTGGACACCTGCACCGTGCCCGGCAGCCCGAAAGAGGCGCGCATCGGTCCCGGCAAGGCCGAACTGGGCCTGGGCATCCACGGCGAGGCCGGGGTGGAACAGGTGGAATTCGGCGCCCGCGCCGCGATGGCCATGGTGGTTGAAAAGCTTNNTCCCCACACCGGGCCGGGCGCGCATGTCGCCCTTCTGAACAACCTGGGCGGNGCGACGCCNCTGGAAATGAGCGTGCTGGCAGAGGAACTGGCGCGTTCAGAGCTGGCCGACCGGGTACAGTGGATCGTCGGTNNGGCGCCGCTGATGACCTCGCTCGACATGCAGGGGTTCTCGGTGTCGCTGCTGCCGGTGAGTGACGCCGAGGTCGGCTTGTTGCAGGCGCCGGTCGCCCCCATNGCCTGGCCCGGCCTTGCCGCGCTGACCCCGGTGGCGGTGCGGCCCCTGCCCGACGGGCTGGCCCCGATCCAGCCCCTGCCCTCGCCCCACCCCGCGCGCCGCGCACTGATCGAAAGCTGCTGCGGCGCGCTGATCGCGGCGGAACGCGACCTGAACGCGCTGGACGCCAAATCCGGCGACGGCGACACCGGATCGACGCTGGCTGGTGCCGCGCGCGCCTTGATCGCGGCGCTGGACCGGATGCCGCTTGCCGATGTGACGCAGCTTTACCGGGCAGTCGGCAACGAGCTCAGCCAGACCATGGGCGGTTCTTCCGGCGTGCTGCTGGCGATCTTCTTCGCCGCCGCNGGCGATGCCGCGGCTTCGGGGAAAAGCTGGATCGGCGCGCTGCAGGCGGGGCTTGACCGTGTCAGCCAGGTGGGCGGCGCCCATCCCGGCGACCGCACGATGATCGACGCGCTGGCNGCTGCGCTGGCCGCCCTGCCCGAGGGCCTGGCCAAGGCGGCAACTGCTGCCCGCTCCGGTGCCGATGCCACCGCGAAAATGACCCGCGCCAAGGCGGGACGGGCCAGCTATCTGTCGCGCGACAAGTTGCAAGGTCATAACGACCCCGGCGCCGAAGGCGTGGCGCGGCTGTTCGAGCATCTTGCAAGCGCATGAGGGGGATGGTACCGCCTCCCCGGCTCGAACGGGGACCCCAGATCCACAATCTGGTGCTCTAACCAACTGAGCTAAGGCGGCACTCGCGGGCGATTTACCCATGCCCGCGCGGGATTGCAAGCCGCAAATCACCCGGCGGTCAGGGGCGTTCCCAGGTCTGGTCCACGACCTTCTGTCCGAAGGCCTCGCCCTCGGTTCGGCTGGTCAGGGTGAAGCCGTTGCGAGCGTAAANGCCACTTACGGCGCGGTGGCTTTCGTGCGTCCACAGCCGCATGTGCCGATAGCCGGCGTCGCGGGCAAAGCCCATGCAGGCCTCGATCATGCGCTGCGCAAGGCCGGTGCCACGGGCATGGGGTTCCAGCAGGAACAGGCGCAGGCGGGCGATGTCTGGCTGATCCGGGCCTTCCGCCATGCAGAAGATGCAGCCGAGCCGATCACCCGCGGCATCCACCGCGATCCAGCCGCGTTGCGGGTNGGTGTCGCCGCGGTCAAGGAACCCGGACACGATCCCGGCCACCAGTCCCTCGAAGCGCCGGTCATAACCTTCGTCCTGCGCGTACAGCGCGCCGTNGCCACCGATCACCCAACCCGCGTCGCCCGGTTGCAGATCCCGCAAGTCGGCGAAATCCGGGGCCAGCATCAGCCGTGAAGCGCGGTCAAGAAGCGCGGCGAGGCGGACACCACGGTAAGCGGGAAGACCGGACAGGCTTTCAGCCACCGCCGCGCGCGATTGTGCGCGCAAGCCTGCCAGGAAATCCTGCCCCGCCGCTGTCAACCGCAGCGGGCGACGGCGGGCATCGCCATCGTCCGTGCCGCGCTCGACCAGCCCACGCTTCACGAATGCCGCAAGCGTGCGGCTGACCTGGCCTTCGTCCAATCCAAGCGTGCGCGCCAGTGCCCGCGCCTCGGCACCGGGGCTTTCGCCCAGGTCGTACAGCAGGCGCGCCTCGGACACGCCGAGGCCCGAGCCAAGATAGGACCGCGACAGCAATCCGAAACGCCCGGTGTACAGGCGGTTGAAGGCGCGGATGCGGTCGATATCGTCCATGATGTCCACATACTTGATTCCGTCAAGTATTGAACACTTGCAGCCTTTCGCGCGAAGGTCTAGGGGCGCGAAGGCACCGGGAGCGGACAGATGGGCATCAACAAGGAAAGCGACGTGGGCGGCGACCTGCAGATCGGGCCGACCGATCTGGGCATGGTGCGCATCTATCTGGCGGCCGACAACGGCAGCGAATTCGCGCTGGATTTCGACCCCGAGGAAGCCGAGGACATTGCCGAGGACCTGCGCGCTGCCGCGGAAGCCGCCCGCGCCATGGGTGCAAAGCCCGCGCCGAAGGGCAAGCCTAAGCCCCGCTGAGGCCCGCCGCCGGATCGCGCAGCGCCTGCAGGCGCAGCGCGGCGTGGCGGGCGAACTTCTGCACCAAGACCTTCCGCCGCGCGGGGGCAAGGGGNNATTCCGGCGCCATGCGCAGGATTTCCGCGTCATAGGCATCGGCCAGGATCAGACCGGTGTCTGCGGGCAGAAGCCCGGTCGGGAAATCCTGGTCCACCGCCCAGAAGAAGCGGTCGCACCAGTCCAGATAGCCCTGCCACTTGCGATCCGACTGGAAATCGGCCCGGCCGGACTTGCATTCCACCACCCAAAGCTCGCCCTTCGGCCCAAGCGCCAGCACATCGACACGCAGGCCGGGCGCTAAGACGAATTCCTCGATGGCCACGAAATCCAGGGCGCGCAGGTGCCTNNAGCAAACCCCGCGCGCCAACCGCTGCCCCGGCATGACGGGCAGGCTGGCCTCGGGGATCGGATCAAGCGCGGTCAGGGTCATGCGAGAATCATGAACCAAAGGTGAACATGACGCAAGCCCGGCCTTCGCCCTTGGCGTTTCCGGGCGCAGCGCCTATCTTGGGCGGTGGCGGGTGCTGCTCTTCGCGTGCGAGGCAACTTTTCCAGTGGCCGATAAGCAAGCGAACGGGGCTGGCTCTGCCGGGATCCTGGTCCCGGTATCTGGTTCCCACCTGAGACCTCTGGCTCTGGAAAACCAAGCTCTCCACGGTCGCTGCGGGCCCGCCACCCCTGCGCCCCAAATGCAAAGCGCCCCCGAAGGGGCGCTGCCTGCCGGATAAGGCGCCATTCAGCGGCGGCGACGGATCATGAGCCCACGCTTCACCGTGGCCTCTTGCGGCACGGGGGCGAGTTCGTCCGTCACACGCACACGGCGGCCGCCCTTCGGACCCTCGTCCTTTTCGGCCATGCCCATGATGACGATGGAAAACTGCGCGCCCGAGAAGACGATGCCGTTGAACACGATGACCATGATCGCGGCCAACCAGCCCATGTCGGACCCGAAGATCAGGTGCCGAAGGTTCGCCACGTCCTGCCACAGCATCATCGCCAGAAAGACGGCCGACAGCGCGAAGCCGATGGCGATGCTCTGGATATACAGGCGGATGAGCTTGGGCACGGAAACCTCCCATGATTCCCTGAACCGGATCGTTCAAATGTAGTGCCTTCGCAGCAAAGCACCAGCCCATTCTTGCCGCGATTGCGAAAAATGGCTCAGTTTCCGCCGCCAACGTAATGAAGTTTCACGCCGTTCACCGTGGACAGGTAAAGATCGGTGCCAACCAGATCCGCGCTGACCACGCCATTCAGCACGGCGAAATACTGGTGCTCCATTTCCAGCATCTGGCAGGACAGGCGCGTTGCCCGGATCTGGGCGACCTCGAAGGCGGGCAGCGTGCCGTTTGCATTGCCGGAATACTGGTTGCAGGGCGCCTGCCCGGCAAAGGTGCCGGGACCGGTCATCACCAGCGTCGCCCCGCCGTAGAAGGGCGCGCGGTCGATGTCGTTCAGGGTCCAGGTGCCCTGATACCCCGCGGGAACCTGTTGCGCCGCGGCCGCCCCGCCATCAGCCCNCAGGGCCGCCGCCAGACCAAGACACCGCATCGCATCCTCCCCAGACCTTGAGCCGTCAGAACGCTTCCGGGCGCGCCTCCCGCGCCATGGTCAGGACCGCGTTGACGAACTTCGGCTCCTTCCCGTCGGGGAAGAAGGCCTTGGCGACCTCGACATATTCCACGATTGCCACCTTGGGCGGAGTCGTCAAGGCGACAAGCTCGGCCCCGGCAGCACGGAACAGNNCGCGCAGCACCGGGTCGATGCGGTCGATGGGCCATTTCGCCACCAGCGCCCGGTCGGTCATCTGGTCGATCTTGGCCTGCCAGTTCACCGCCCCGTCCACAACGGCACGGAAATGGGTCGAGTCGCCCTCGATGAACTCGCCCTCTTCATAGGTCGCGCCAAAACGGTGCGTCTCGAATTCGCGNNTCACCGCCTCGACGGTCTGGCCCGAGCTTTCCATCTGGAACAGCGCCTGCACCGCGTAAAGCCGCGAGGCCGATTTCCGTTGCTTCTTTTCGTCCGACTTCATGCGCGGAACCCGATCCCCTTGGTCTTTCCGGCCCATTTCCGCGACAGGGCGACCAGATGCAAGGCCGCCGCTGCGGCACCGCCGCCCTTGTCCTGGCCCGCAGGATCGGCGCGCACCACGGCCTGATCGCGGTTTTCCACCGTCAGGATGCCGTTGCCGATGCAGGCGCCGCCAAGGCNCAGCATCATCAGCCCGCGCGAGCTGTCGTTGCAGACCGTGTCGTAATGCGTGGTCTCGCCACGGATGATGCAACCAAGCGCGACATAGCCGTCATAGTCGGCCATGCGCCCGGCCATGGCGATGGTAAGCGGGATTTNCAGGGCGCCCGGCACTTCCACCAGTTCCACCTCGGCCCCGGCCTTTGCCGCCACAGCCTTCGCCCCGGCGACCAGGTTGTCGGCGATGTCNNGCTTGTAATAGGGCGCCACCACGATCAGCAGCTTCACCGGCTTGTCGAAGACCGGCAGGTCCAGGCTGTAATGGGTTTCGGTTCCGGCCATGGCTTACTCCGTGATCGGCTGCGTGCCGGTGATGGTCAGGCCCCAGCCTTCCAGACCGATGGCACGGGGCGCCTTGGAATTGGTGACAAGCGTGATCTCGGACAGGCCGAGCGAGGCGAGGATCTGCGCCCCCACGCCGTACTGGCGCAGGGTCTGCGGTGAGTGCTCGCCCGGCCCCACCATCTTCATCGTGGTGTCGCGCAGCAGGACGACGACGCCGCGCCCCGCCTCGCCGATCAGCCGCATCGCCGCCGGCAGCTTGCCCGCGGCGCCGATGCCCAGCACATCCTCCAGCGGGTTCAGCGCATGGACGCGCACCAGCACAGGGCNCGCGCCCAGGTCGCCCTTGGTCAGCACGATATGTTCGTCGCCATGGGCATCGTCGGCAAAGACCCGCATCAACCAGTCGCCGCCATGGGTCGAGCTGACATGGGCAACGCTCTTCTCGGCCACCAGGTTGTCGTGGCGGCGGCGATAGGCGATCAGGTCGGAGATGGTGCCGATCTTCAGCCCATGCTTCTGGGCAAAGCCCACCAGATCGGGCAGCCGCGCCATGGTGCCGTCGTCGTTCATGATCTCGCAGATCACGCCCGAGGNGTTGAGTACCAGGCGCGAAACATCCACCGCCGCCTCGGTATGGCCCGCCCGCACCAGCACGCCGCCATCGCGGGCGCGCAGCGNGAAGACGTGGCCGGNGGTCGAGATGTCGGCCGCGCCCTTGGTCGGGTCGATGGCGACGCTGACGGTCAGCGCGCGGTCCGCCGCCGAGATGCCGGTGGAAATGCCCTCGCGCGCCTCGATCGAGGTGGTGAAGGCAGTCTCGTNGCTACTGGAGTTCTTGGGGCTCATCAAGGGCAGGCCAAGCGCGTCGATGCGCGTGCCCGGCAGCGCCAGGCAGATCAGGCCGCGGCCATAGGTGGCCATGAAGTTGATCGCCGCCGGGGTACACATCTGCGCCGGGATGACGAGGTCGCCCTCGTTCTCGCGGTCTTCGTGGTCCACAAGAATGAACATGCGGCCGTTGCGGGCATCTTCGATGATCTCTTCGACGGAAGAGATCGCGTCGGCGAATTCGCTCGGTTGTGCGGTCATGGGCCCCTCTGTCCTGATCGACCTGCCCTTACTCTGTCGGCGGCACGAAGGCCAGAGGCCGGGGGCCGGGGGTAGGATGGGCAATATTGCCCATCCTACCGGCCGAAGTAGCGGTCGGAGGGCAGGAAACCCGCCAGCCGTCCGGCCAGCATCCAGTCGCGTTCCAGCGCGTGATCGCCCACCAGCAGCACCCGGTCCGAGGNGATGCGGCCAAGCGCGGCGCGAAGGCTCTGGCGCGCTTCGGCGAAACTGCCCAGAAGTGCGGGCGCGGCATGGGCGGCATCCAGCAGGCCCTGGGCCGCGTCCAGCACGGCGTCCGGCGCCGCCGTCTGTGCCAGCGCGATGCGACCGCAGGCGGCGATGGCCGCCAGCCTGGCCGCACGGTCCTGCGGCAGGGGCGCGGCGGNCTGCAGGCGCAGCGCGTTCTGCGAAAACAGGAAGGCCACGATGTCGTGCCCGGTGGCGGCGCGGACCCCGGCATAGGTCTTGTAGTCCAGCCCCAGTTCCGCCGCGCGCTTCACGCGCAGGCGCACCACCTCGATGGGCAGGCTCGGCAGAAGCCGCTCGCGCGCCTGGGTCCAGCAATGGCGGCGCCAGCTGGTGCCGCCCTCCAGGCTGGGGCCACCGTTGTGGCCGGGACCGGGGTCATGCCCAATCCCTCAGGCGGGCGACATAGCGCGCCATGGTATCGACCTCCAGGTTCGCCAGGTCGCCCAGTTTCACCGCGCCCCAGGTCGTCACCTTGCGGGTATGCGGGATGAAGTTGATGCCGAAATCGCAGCCTTCGACCTCGTTCACCGTCAGCGAGGTGCCGTTCAGCGCGACCGAGCCCTTGGGGGCGATGAACCTCGCCAGCGCCTCGGGCGCGCGGAAGGTCACGCGCAGGCTGTCGCCTTCGGGCCGCAGCGCCACCACCTCGGCCACGCCATCGACATGGCCGGAGACGATATGCCCCCNCAACTCGTCGCCGACCTTCAGCGCGCGTTCCAGGTTGATCCGCCTGCTTGCATGCCAGGCGCCGAGGTTGGTCTTCGACACCGTCTCGGCCGAAATCTGCACGTCGAACCAGCCGCGCGGGTNCGTGCCCGTCTGGACCGAGCCGGTATCGACCACCGTCAGGCAAACCCCGTCGCAGGCGATCGAGGCGCCGATGTCAATGCCGTCCACGTCATAGGCCGTGGCGATGCGGGCGCGCAGGTCGCCCTGGCGTTCCAGCGCGATGATCTCGCCCATGTCGGTGACAATTCCGGTGAACATCGCGGCGTCTCCCTGTGCTTGCTCCGAGGTAGCCCCGCTGCCCGGTGCAGGCAAGTCCCAAGCCTGTGCCGCATCTGCCACGCTGTGGCCCCAGTTGCGCCGCGCATGATTGTCATACTGTCGCCAGGGCGCCCGCGCGCGCTATCCGTCGCAAGAAGAGGGGCCCTGGCCGGTGATACCATGCAGCCATTGTCCGGCGTTGGACGCCGCATCCTGTTCCTGCAAGGGCCGCACGGGCCCTTCTTCCGGCGTCTGGCGGCCATGCTGCGGGCCTCGGGCGCCGAGGTCTGGCGCGTCGGCTTCAACTTCGGGGACGAGGCGCTGTGGCGCGACCGCGCCAGCTTCATCCGCTGGACCGGTCCGGCCGAGGCCTGGCCCGACCGCATTGCCACGCTGATCGACACGCACCGGCTGACTGACATCGTGCTTTACGGCGACACCCGCGCCGTCCATGCCCAGGCGGTCGCCGTGGCCCGCGCCCGCGGCCTGACCGTGCATGTCTTCGAAGAAGGTTATCTGCGGCCGCATTGGGTGACCTATGAACGCGGCGGGTCGAACGGTCATTCGCGGCTGATGCAGCTGACGGTGCCCGAGATGCGGGCGGCGCTGGAAAGGTCCGACATGGACCTGCCCGACGCGCCGGCGCGGTGGGGCGACATGCGCCAGCACATGTTCTGGGGCGCCTTCTACCATTTCTGCGTGATGATCGGCGCCCGCCGCTATCCCGGCTTCCGTCCCCATCGCGCGCTGACCGTTGGCCAGGAGTTCCAGCTGTACCTGCGCCGTCTGGCACTGCTGCCCTTTCACGCGCTGGAACGGCGGGTGGCCAGCTTTCGCATCCGGCACGGCGGGTTCCCGTATCACCTGGTCCTGCTGCAGCTGGAGCACGATTCCAGCTTCCAGATGCACTCGCCCTTCAACAGCATGACCGAGTTCCTTGAAGTGGCGATGGAAGGCTTCGCCCGCGGCGCGCCGCCCCACCACCACCTGGTTTTCAAGGCGCATCCGCTGGAAGACGGCCGCGTGCCGGTGAAGGCCACCATCCGCNNGCTCGCCGCCGAACACGGGGTGGCGGCGCGTGTGCATTTCGTGCGCGGCGGCAAGCTGGCCATGCTGTTGAACCACGCGCGCTCGGCCGTCACGGTGAACTCCACCGCCGCGCAGCAGGTGCTGTGGCGCGGCCTGCCGCTGAAGACCTTTGGCGCGGCGGTCTATGGAAAGCCGGAATTCGTCTCGGCGCAACCGCTGGCCGAGTTCTTTGCCCATCCCAGCCGTCCCGACAGCCGGGCCTACCGCGACTATCGCCACTATCTTCTGGAAACCAGCCAGATCCCCGGCGGGTTCTATTCGCTGTCCGGGCGACGCCAGCTGTTGCGCCAGGTGGTCGGCGTGATGCTGGCCCCCGAGGACCCCTATGACGCGCTGACCTCGGGAAACGCGGCGCCGCGGCAACACTTGCGGGCGGTGAACTGACCATCCATCGCCCCTTGGAAGGTTCGGCTTTCTTTTCAAGCCCTGCTTGACTAGTGTTGGTCGCAAAACTTGAGGCATCTCCAGTCAAGGAGCCCGGGCAGTGACGATCGACAAAGGCAGAAGGGCCAGCTTGCTGGTCCTGGGTATGGGATTCATGTCGCTGGCAGGCTGTGGCCTGCCGCGGTCTGGCCCAACCAAGAACGAACTCTTCGCGGGATCGGTGCTCAAGGAAGGCGATGCCTTCGTGGTGACCGTGAACAGCCGCGTGACGCGGGCCACCGCCGTGACACCGGCCATCGGCTTTTCCTCGGGCTTCCGCAATGCGGGCGTCATGGGATCGGACACCATCGCTGGCGACCGGCTGGCGATCACCGTGTTCGAGAACGTGCGCGACGACCCGCTTCTGGGCAACACAGGCCAGCGCGTGACGCCCCTGGAAGAGGTGCAGGTCGGCGGGCAGGGCTATATCTTCATNCCCTATGCCGGGCGCATCAAGGCCGCGGGCCAGACGCCCGAAGGCCTGCGCGACGCCATCACCCGCAAGCTGGACACCCAGACGCCCGACCCGCAGGTCACCGTGGCACGGGTGGTAGGCGACGGCTCGACCGTCTCGGTTTCGGGATCGGTNGGTGGCGCAGGGGTCTATCCCATCGAGCGGCCGACCCGTACCCTGACCGCGATGATCGCCAANGGTGGCGGCGTGGCCATCGAGCCCGAGGCATCGCTGGTCCGCGTCACCCGTGGCGGATCGACCGGGCAGGTCTGGCTGACGGACCTGTACGCCAACCCGAAGAACGACATCCCGCTGCGTCCCGGCGACCAGATCGTGGTGGAACGCGACACGCGGTCCTTCACCGCGCTTGGCGCCACCGGCCAGCAGACCCGCGTGCCCTTCGAGGTGCAGAATCTGTCGGCAATCGAAGCGATCGCCTCGGTCGGCGGGCTGAACACCAACTGGGCCGACCCGACCGGCGTCTTCGTGCTGCGCAACGAGTAAGCCGAAATCGCCAATTCGGTGCTGGGCCGCAACGACCTGCGCGGCGATCAGCGCATGATCTATGTGCTGGACCTGACCCAGCCCACCGGCATGTTCGAGGCGCGCGATTTCCTGGTGCGCGATGGCGATACGCTTCTGGTCACCGAAGCGCCCTACACGCAGTGGACCAAGGCGCTGGCCGCGATCAACGGCACGGCGCAGGGCGCCGCCTCGATTGACACGCTCGCCGGCGGCTGAGCCGCCTTGGCGCCGCGACCCGACCCGAAACCGGCCGCCGGGGAAGAGATTCCCGGCGGCTTCGCTTTCTGAATCTGGGCTTCCTGCGCCAGCCCCGGCTGCGCCGCATCCTTTCGCTTGCCGGACACGACCTGTCCTTCGGCCTGCCCGGCCCGGGCGAAGGCGTCGTGGTCTGGGGCCGCTCGCCCTATGCCACACGCGGCGAACGCGCCGCCGCGGCGCGCGGCGCGCCGCTGGTGCGGGTGGAGGATGCCTTCCTGCGCTCGGTCAAGCCGGGGCGCAGCGGGGCCGCGCCGCTTGGCCTGATGCTGGANCCCCTGGGCGTGCATTTCGATGCCGCCACGCCGTCGCGGCTGGAAGACCTGCTCGCCCGTCATCCACTGGACGAGACGCCGCTTCTTTCGCGCGCCCGCGACGGCATTGCCCGGCTGCGCGAGGCGCACCTGTCGAAATACAACACCCACGATCCCGCCCTGCCGCCACCGGCGCCCGGCTATGTGCTGGTGGTGGACCAGACCCGCGGCGATGCCTCGATCCGCCATGGCGGAGCTTCGGAGAGCACGTTCCACGAGATGCTGGCCCGCGCGCAGGACGACCATCCCGGCGCCCGCATCGTGATCCGCGCCCATCCCGAAACCGCCGCTTACCACCGCCCCGGCCACTTTGGCCCCGCCGATGCGCAGGGCCGCATCAGCCTGCTGACCGATCCGGTCTCGCCATGGTCGCTCTTGGACGGCGCCATCGCCGTCTATACCGCCACGTCACAGCTTGGCTTCGAGGCGATCCTGGTTTACCACCGCCCGCGGGTCTTCGGCCAGCCCTTCTATGCCGGCTGGGGCCTGACTGCCGATGAACAGCCCCTGCCCCGCCGCGGCCGCCGCCTGACGCCGGTGCAGCTGTTCGCGGCGGCGATGATCCTGGCACCGGTCTGGTACGATCCCTGCCGCGACCGGCTGTCCAGCTTCGAAGAGGCGGTGGACCAGCTGGAGGCCGAGACCCGCGCCTTTCGTGACGACCGCCACGGCCATGTCGCCCTGGGCATGCGGCTGTGGAAGCGCGCGACCCTGCAGAAGGTGTTCGGGCGCGAGCGGCGGCTCGTGTTTTCGGGCAGCCCCGCGCGGGCTTTGGCGCGGGCGGAACGCGATGGCCGCGGCCTTCTGGTCTGGGCTTACAAGGAGCCGCAGGGCCTGTCCGCACCGGTTCCCATCCGCCGTGTCGAGGACGGCTTCCTGCGCTCACGCNNGGGGTTGGGGGCCGAACTGGTGCCGCCGCTGTCACTGGTGGCCGATGACCTGGGCATCTACTACGACCCCACGCGCGAAAGCCGTCTGGAACGTCTGATGTCCGCNCCCCTGCCCGATCCTGCCCGCGCCCGCGCGGCCAGGTTGCGCGCGCGGCTGGTGGCTTCCGGCGTCACGAAGTACAACCTCNNGGGCTTGGCGGATTTCGACCTGCCGCCCGGCCACCGCATCCTGGTGCCCGGTCAGGTCGAGGATGACGCCTCGATCTGCCTTGGCGCCGTCGATCTGCGCACGAACCTGGACCTCTTGCGCGCCACGCGCGCCGCCAATCCCGATGCGGTGATCCTGTGGCGGCCGCATCCCGATGTGCTGGCGGGCCTGCGCCCCGGCGCGGTCGTGGCNGCCGATCTNGGCGGGCTTGCCGATGCCACCGTGGTAAACGGCAACCCGGCCGCGCTTCTGGCCGAGGTGCAGGAGGTCTGGACCATCACCTCGACGCTTGGCTTCGAGGCGCTCATGCGCGGCGTGCCGGTGACCTGCCTTGGCCTGCCCTTCTATGCTTANAGCTGGGGCCTGACGCACGACCTGTGCCCGGCCCCCGCCCGACGCACGGCGGTCAAGGGCGCCGACCTGGACCGGCTGACCCATGCCGCCCTGATCGCCTATCCGCGCTATACCGATCCAGTCTCTGGCCTGCCCTGCCCGCCGGAGGTGGCGCTGGACCGGCTGGCCACGGGCGCCATTCCGCATCCCGGCCCGGTCCTGCGCCTGCTGTCCAAGGCACAAGGATTGCTGGCCAGCCGCGCCGCCCTGTGGCGCTGACCTTATCCGCACGATCTTGAAGGGAAGGACTGGCGCGGTGGACGGGGCTCGAACCCGCGACCCCCGGCGTGACAGGCCGGTACTCTAACCGACTGAGCTACCACCGCGCTGGTCTTCACACGTTCGGGGCGCGGGCGGGCGGTGGCGCGGTGGACGGGGCTCGAACCCGCGACCCCCGGCGTGACAGGCCGGTACTCTAACCGACTGAGCTACCACCGCGTATCCGCTGCCCGGGCCCGCGCCCGAACGTGGGGCGGGTATTACGGGGCCGCCGGGCGGCGTCAAGGGCATATGGCAGCGATCATCGCGCGGTCCTCATCGCTCGGGCGCGGGGATGAATTCGGCATCGTCGCCCGGCGGCAGGCGAAAGCGGCCATGCGCCCAATCACCCGCGCGCCAGGCCTCTTTCGCGGCCTCGATGCGCTCTTTCGACGAGGCGACGAAGTTCCACCAGATGTGGCGCGGCCCGTCCATGGTGGCGCCGCCCAACAGCATGACCCGCGNCCNCTCTGCCCCCGCCTTCATCGAGATGCGGTCGCCAGGACGGAAGACCAGCATCTGACCGGGGCCGAAGACCTGGCCCGAAACCGTGACCTCGCCCTTCAGCACATAGGCGCCGCGGTCCTCGTGGTCGTCGGGCAGCGGAATGGCAGCGCCGGGTGCCAGATCGGCATCGGCATAGAACACCTCGACCGGCATGGGCATCGGCATGGCTTCGCCCCAGGCATGCCCGAGAATCAGGCGCACCGACTTTCCTTCGCNCTCCAGCACCGGCAGTTCGGGGCTGCTTACATGGATGAATTGCGCCGGATCGTCCTCGCGGTCTTTCGGCAGGGCCAGCCAGGTCTGCAGGCCGAACATCGACAGGGNGGCGCGGCGAGCTTCGCCGTCCGTGCGCTCGGAATGGGTGATGCCGCGGTTACNCAGCATCCAGTTCACCGCCCCCGGCTCGATCCAAAGGTCGGTGCCCAGGCTGTCGCGGTGGTGCATCCGGCCCTTCAGAAGATAGGTGACGGTGCCCAGGCCGATGTGGGNGTGGGGACGCACGTCGATGCCCTGGCCGGTCAGGAACTCGGCCGGACCCATCTGGTCGAAGAAGATGAAGGGCCCGACCATCTGGCGCTGTGCCGAAGGCAGCGCGCGGCGCACCTCGAACCCACCCAGATCGCGGGCGCGCGGCACGATGACCGCTTCGATGGCATCGACGGCATCGCCGATCGGGATGGTGGGGTCGAGAATGGGGTTCCAGCTCATGATGCGCCTCCTGCCTGGGGCCAACATAGCGCATCGACGGGCCGATTTCGCCGGGCGGAGGCGCAGGTTGCCCCTGCGCTTCCGCACAATGGCGCTTAGCCGTGGCGCAGGATGCGCGCCTCGTGCCCCTTCAGCGACCGGCGCGCGGCGCCATAGGCGTCAAGCCCGGCGCGGTCGCGCAGTTCGGGGAACAGAGCATAGATTTCCTGCCTCTGTTCTTCGCCCATGCCCTTCAACGACTGGTCGCCGGGCTGGAAACTCTCGGACCAGGCCCCGTCGGACAAGACCACCTCATGCCGGTCGCACAGGAAATGGACATAGGTGGTGCGCAGCGGGTTGATCTGCTGGATCGAGGCGCCGTTCACCAGATGCTTGGCAGCCGCCAGCACTTCATGCTCGCCGAACCACAGCTCGGTGCGCACGCCTGCCATCAGCATGCGGTGATTGGGGCTGACCACCATGTCACGCTCGGGCACGTTCTCGCCAAAGGCGCCGCGGCGGATCAGCACCGGGCGCAGGTCGGGGTTCTGCGCCAGGTCCAGCGCGCCCAGGCTGCGACGGCCGACCCAGCGGACTTCCTGGAACCCGTTGTCGCGTGTCAGCACGCGGTCGCCTTCCGACAGTTCCTCCACCGGCAATCGGCCCTGGTCGGTGGCGATCAGCGTGCCGGGCGTAAAGCAGGGCACGATTTCCATGTTCTGGAACTCGATGACCTGGCCGGTCGGATTTCCGTTCGAATCCAGCAGGATGACCCGGCCGTCCCAGCCGTTGCCGTCGATGTCCGGGACACGCTCGATCCGGTAATTGCCAATGCCCGACAGATCAAGGACATCCTGATCGCCGCCGGTATTGCCGCCGAAGACCGAATCGCCGCCCTGGGCAAAGATCGTGTCGTTCTTAGCACCGCCGGTGATGGATGCGCCGCCGCTGCTGCGGATCACGTCGGCGCCGGCCGCCGTCTACCGTGTCGTAAGCGCCCGCATAGATCAGGTCGTCGGCGTCGCCGCCATACAGACGGTCGCCTACGCCGCCCGAAAGCGTGTCGTTGCCCGCGCCACCCGAGACGCTGTCGGCGCCATCGCCACCGGCAAGGAATCGTCGCCGTCGCCACCATTGACGGTGTCGTTGTCGATGCCGCCGTCGATGGTGTCGTTGCCCGTGCCGCCGTCCAGCGTGTCGCTTCCGCTGCCGCCGGTGATCGAGTCCGCATCGGCCCCGCCGCCGACGTAGTCGTTGCCGTTGCCGCCGTCGATGGTGTCGTTACCCGAGCCACCCAGAATGGAATCGTTGTCCGCCCCGCCATAGAGGCCGTCGGCGCCGCCCAGGCCGCTGAGCGTGTCATTCTTACGCCGCCGAAGAAGACGTTGGTATAGGTGTCTGGACCGGTGGTCGGCGAGCCGTCGAATCCGGTGATCGAATCGTTGTAGGCCGAGCCGTAGACGCCATCCAACCGCCCCCAGCACATCGCCGGTCGCATCCCCGCCGCTGGCAGAGTTGGTGTTCAGGTTGATCGTGACCGCCGCGCCCGAGGTGGAATAGTCGAGGTAATCCATCCCCGACCCGCCGTACAACGTATCGGCGCTTACCGCCGCGCAGGGTATCGTCGCCTCCGCCCCCATCCAGGATGTCGGCGTTGTCACCGCCATCGACGAAGTCGGCGCCTTCACCGGCATAAAGCGTGTCGTTGCCGCCCGCCCCGACCAGGGTGTCGTTGCGCATCGCCAGTGATGTAGTCGGCATCGGCCCCGCCATCGAGGCTGTCGGCGCCGTCACCCCCATACAGCGTGTCAAGGCCCGCCCCCGATCATCGTATCGTCGCCGATACCACCGCCGATCAGGTCGTTGTCGGTGCCGCCGTCGAGGCTGTCGTTGCCGTCACCGCCATAAAGCGTGTCGGTTCCTGCGGCGCCGGTCAGCGTGTCGTTGCCGGTACCACCGTCCAGACTGTCGTTGCCCGTGCCGCCATCGACCAGGTCGTCGCCACCCGCCAAAGGCCTGATCATTCTGGTCGCCCCCGTAAATCGTGTCGGCATGGTCACCGCCATACAGGTAATCATTGCCGGTGCCGCCGCTGAGAACGTCGTTGTCGTTGCCGCCATAGATCGTGTCAGACCCGCCCCCGAAAGCGTGTCGTTGCCGCCATAGCCATAGGCGGTGTCCGGGGAAGGCGTTCCCGCAAAAGTGTCGTTGCCTTCGGTGCCGGTAAAGGTTGCCATGATACTCGCTTGTGCCCTTGGGCCTATGCTTCCGCTTGTGACTTCCCCGCGATCTAGCAGCCGAACCGGATCGGATTCTCGGCGAGACCGCGGAAAGAGTCTGGCCAATCGCGGCCGAATCGAGACAGACGCCCAAGCCCGCCCCGGTTCGGACACATTGGCCGCAAGGTACAAACACTTCCTTGACAACCTGCGCCAGAAAGTCCCCAATCCCCGCAGGGACAGCCGCGCACCGCTTGCGATGCGCGGCATGAAGCCCAACAAAAACAGGGAGTTGACAATGACTTTCGAAACACGCCTGCGCCGTGCGGGCGCTGTCGGATTNGCCGCCCTTCTTCTGGGCGCCGCACCCGCCGCCCTGATGGCGGCCACGCCCGCCGACACGCTGGTGATCGCCGATGCCATCGACGACATCGTGTCGCTGGACCCGCACGAGGCTTACGAATTCTCGGGCCTCGACGTGGTGAACAACGTCTATGACGGGTTGATCGAGCTGGACCCGGTCAGCAAACAGCTGGTGCCGGGCCTGGCCGAAAGCTGGTCGGTGGCCGAAGACGGCATGACCTATACCTTCAAGATGAAGCCGGGCGTCACTTTCGCCTCGGGCAACCCGGTGACGGCGGCGGATGCAGCCTATTCGCTGCAGCGCGCGATCAAGCTGAACAAGACCCCGGCTTTCATCCTGAACCAGTTCGGCTGGACGGCCGAGAATGTGGACACGATGGTCACCGGCGACGGCGACACCGTCACGCTGAAGGTCGANAGGCCNTATGCGCCGACCTTCCTGTACAACATCCTGACCGCGGGCGTGGCCTCCATCGCCGACCAGAAGCTGGTGATGGAGCACGAGGTGAACGGCGACATGGGCTATGAGTGGCTGAAGGCCAACTCNGGTAACTCGGGCGCCTATGTGCTGAAATCCTACAAGCCCAACGAAGGCTATGTGCTGGAGGCCAACCTGACGCATTGGCGCGGCGCGCCGAAGATCGCCAAGGTCTTCATGCAGCACATCCCCGAAGCCGCGACGCAGCGCCTGCAGCTGGAAAAGGGCGACATCGACATCGCGCGCGAACTGACCCCCACCGACATCGAGGGCCTGGCTTACAACCCGGCGGTGAAGATGCAGGCCGACGTCGGCGGCCAGATCTTCTATCTGTCGTTCAACCAGAAGAACGAGCAGTACAAGAACGAGAAATTCCTCGATGCGATGCGCTATGCCATCGACTATCAGGGCATGGTGGATACCTTCCTGAAAGGCACCGAAGTCGTCCACCAGTCCTTCCTGCCGATCGGCTATCTGGGTGCGCTGGAAGACAACCCCTATTCTCTGGACATCGAGAAGGCCAAGGCGCTGTTGGCGGAATCCGGCATCCAGAACCCCAAGGTGGTGCTGGACGTGCGCAACGCCTCTGACCGCATGGACATGGCCCAGTCGATCCAGAACACCTTCGGCCAGGTAAGCATCACGGTCGAGTTGAACGTGGGCGAAGGCGCCGAACAGCTGAAGCGTTATCGCGCGCGCCAGCACGACGGCACGCTGCAAAGCTGGGGCCCGGACTACCCCGACCCCAACACCAACTCCTCGACCTTCGCCGAGAACCCCGACAACTCGGACGAGGCCAACAACACCGGCTATCTCGCCTGGCGCAACGCCTATGACCCCGGCGAGATGACGGCGATGAGCCAGGCCGCAGTGCTGGAGATGGACCCCGACAAGCGCAAGGCGATGTACGAGGAGCTGCAGAAGAAGCACCGCGAGACCTCGCCCTTCATCGTCATGTTCCAGATCGGCTACCAGACCGGCATGCAGGCGAACGTCGAGAACTTCTACACCGGCGGCGCCATCGACTCGGCCGCCTACTGGCTGGTCACCAAGTGACCTCAGGGCGCTTCGTTTACGCGCCCGTCCTGCGCCCCATGACCACAAGCACCGCCTCTTCCCCGCGCCGGGGCAACCTTGGCCGCATCCTGCGCCAGGCCGCGGCATCGTGCTGTCGCTGGCCGCCACCTTCCTTGGCCTGCTGCTCGTCACCTTCCTGATCGCCCGCGTCGTGCCCATCGACCCGGCCCATGCCATCCTGGGCGAGCGGGCGACGGCGGCGCAGATCGCCGAGCTGCACGAAAAGCTGGGGCTGGACCTGCCGCTGTGGCAGCAGTTCCTGATCTATGTCCGCGACATCCTGCATTTCGACCTGGGCACCTCGGTGCGCACCCGCGACCCGGTCCTGGACGAGATCAAGCGCTATTTCCCCGCCACGCTGGAACTGGCGACGCTGGCCACCATCCTGGGCGTGCTGGTCGGCGTGCCCGCCGGCGTGCTGGCGGCGACGCGGCCCGGCTCCTGGGTGGACCAGATCGTGCGACTGGTTGGCCTGATGGGCTACTCCATGCCCGTGTTCTGGCTGGGGCTGATGGGACTTCTGCTGTTCTACGGCACCCTCGGCTGGGTCGGCGGGCCGGGACGGCTGGACGTGGCCTACCAGATGACCTTCGATTTCGAGATGGAGTAAGCGACCGGCATGATCCTGGTCGGCACGGCCCTGGCCGGACAATGGGACATGTTCTGGAACGCCTTTTCCCACATCATCCTGCCTGCCGGGATTCTTGGTTATATCTCAATGGCCTACATCAGCCGGATGACACGCAGCTTCATGATGAACGAGCTGGGGCAGGAATACATCACCACCGCCCGCGTCAAGGGCATGCCGGAACGCCGGGTGATCTGGGTCCATGCCATGCGCAATGTTCTGGTGCCGCTGATCACCGTCATCGCCCTGTCCTACGCCTACCTTCTGGAAGGTGCCGTGCTGACCGAGACCATCTTCGCCTGGCCCGGCATCGGCAGCTATATCACCGACGCGCTGATGGTGAACGACATGCCCGCGGTNTCTGGGGGCACCATCGTCGTCGGTGTCTGCTTCGTCGGCCTGAACATGCTGTCCGACATCCTGTACCGCCTGGTTGACCCGAGGGCGCGCACATGACCCTCACCGAATGGCTCCGCGNNACCCTCGCCCACCTCGCGCTGGCAGGCCCGGCTTGGCCAGGCCTGGCTGTCCTGGCTGCGGCTGAAACGCAACCCGCTGGCCATGGTCGGGCTCTTGATCGTGGTGGCGCTGGTGCTGATGGCGGCGCTTGCCCCGGTCATCGCGCCGCATGACCCGATCACCCAGGACCTGTCNGCGCCGCTTCTGCCGCCCGGCACGCCCGGCAACTGGCTGGGCACGGACGATTTCGGCCGCGATATCCTGTCCCGCATCATCTATGGCGCCCGCATCACGCTGGCCATCGTCGTCATGGTTGCCCTGACCGCGCCAGTCTTCGGGCTGATCGTCGGCACGGTCTCGGGCTATTTCGGCGGTTGGGTCGATGAGGTGCTGATGCGCATCACCGACATCTTCCTGGCCTTCCCCAAGCTGATCCTCGCGCTGGCGCTGGTCGCCGTGCTGGGGCCGGGCATGGAAAACGCCGTGCTGGCCATCGCCGTCACCTCCTGGCCTCCTTACGCCCGCGTGGCGCGGGCCGAAACGCTGACCGTGCGCGCCTCGGACTACATCGCCGCCGTCCGCCTGCAGGGCGCGNNCGCGCGCGCGCGCATCATCTGGGGCCACATCATGCCGATGTGCCTGCCTTCGGTGATCATCCGCGTCACGCTGGACATGGTAAGCATCATCCTTACCGCCGCCGGCCTCGGCTTCCTGGGCCTGGGCGTGCAGCCGCCGCTGCCGGAATGGGGCGTGATGATCTCGGCGGGCCGCAAGTTCCTGTTCGAACAATGGTGGGTCGCCACCATGCCGGGCCTCGCCATCTTCACCGTCTCGCTTGGCTTCAACCTTCTGGGCGACGGTCTGCGCGACGTGCTGGACCCGCGGAGTGCCGGGCGATGACGCTGCTTTCGGTAAAGAACCTGCGCGTCNACCTTCGACACCGAGGCGGGCAAGGTGGAGGCCGTGCGCGGCGTGAACTTCAGCCTTGGCCGCGAACGCCTTGGCATTGTTGGCGAAAGCGGTTCCGGCAAGACGCTGACCGGACGTTCCGTCCTGCGCCTGATCCGCCCGCCGGGGCGGATCGAGGCCGACGAGATGATCTTCGACGGCATCGACCTGATGCGCGCCTCGGAAACCGGGATGCGGTCCCTGCGCGGCCCGCGCATGGCCATGGTGATGCAGGACCCCAAGTTCTCGCTGAACCCCGTGATGCGGGTCGGCGCGCAGTTGATGGAGGGCCTGCGCNNCAAGCGCGATGGCGTGGGCAAGGCCGAGGCGCACCGCCGCGCCGTACAGGCGCTGGAAGCGGTGCAGATCCGCGATCCCGAGCGGGTGATGGACAGCTACCCGCATGAACTCTCGGGCGGCATGGGCCAGCGCGTGATGATCGCCATGATGCTGATCCCCAACCCCGACCTGCTGATCGCCGACGAGCCGACTTCGGCCCTAGACGTGACGGTGCAGGCCGAGGTGCTGTCGATCCTTGATGCGCTGGTGCGCGACCGTGGCATGGGGCTGATCTTCATCAGCCACGACCTGCGGCTGGTGGCGCGGTTCTGCGACCGGGTGCTGGTGATGTACAAGGGCAAGATCGTCGAGGAACTGGCGGCGCGCGACCTGTTGAACGCGAAGCACCCCTACACGCGCGGCCTTCTGAACTGCCTGCCGCGTATCGGCGGCCCGCGCGTGCCCCTGCCCGTGCTGGACAGACAAGCAGACTGGGCNACGCTGATGGCATTCCTTGAAATCGACAACCTCTCCGTCACCTTCGAGGTCAAGGGCCGCCAGGTCCGCGCCGTGGAAGGCGTGTCGCTGGCGGTCGCGGCGAAGGAGAGCTTCGGCCTGGTCGGCGAATCCGGCTCGGGCAAGTCCACCATCCTGCGTGCGATCTGCGGCCTGGCCCCCGTCACCGGCGGCACCATCCGCCTGGTAAGCCAGCCCCTGTCCCGCGACCGCGACTTTGCGCGCCGGGTGCAGATGGTGTTCCAGGACCCCTATTCCAGCCTGCANCCCCGCCACACCATCGACCGCACCCTCAGCGAGCCNCTGGCGATTCACGGGCTGGCCGATGCTGATGCCCGCGTGACAAAGGCGTTGGCCGACGTGGGCCTGCCCGCAAGCTTCCGCTTCCGCTATCCGCACCAGCTGTCCGGCGGCCAGCGCCAGCGCGTTGCCATCGCCCGCGCCCTGATGCTGGAGCCGGAAATCCTGCTGTTGGACGAGCCGACCTCGGCGCTGGACGCCAGCGTGCAGGCAGAGACGCTGAACCTGTTGAACCGCCTGCGCGCCGAGCGCGGGCTGACCTTCCTGATGGTCAGCCACGACCTGGCCGTGATCGACCACATGTGCGACCGCATCCTGGTGATGCAGCACGGCAAGTCCGTCGAGGAACTGGCCCATGCCGACCTCTCTCTGCCGGATGACCACCGACTACGCGCGCAGCCTCTTTGCCGCCAGCGCCGACCGGATGCTCGATCCGGCCTCTGGACCCTCCTGAGCCGCTGCTGCATCTTGGCCTTGAACCCCCGGCCCTCCGGAAAGGACACCGCATGACCGCCCCTGCCCGTGATCGACGGCCACAACGATTTCCTGCTGCGGCTCCTGCACGCGCCGGACGACCGCGTGTCGATCTGGTTGCAGGGTGACGGCAAGGGTCACCTCGACCTGCCGCGCATGAAGGTAAGCCATNNTTACGGCTTCTTCGCCATCTACATCTCGTCACCTCGNACCGAGGATCTCGACGCGCATGACGCGCTGATGGACAACCCGCCCTATGACCTGCCGCTGCCCGAATTGATCGGCGCGGCGAAGGCGCAGCCCGTCGCGCTGGCCATGGCGGGCCACCTGCACTGGATGGAACGCGCCGCACCCGGCTCGTTCAAGATCGCCCGCTCGGTCGCCGACATCCGCGACTGCATGGCGCGCGGCACGATCTTCGGCATCCTGCATNNGGAAGGCGCCGAGCCCATCGGCGAGGATCTCGACGCGCTGTACCTCTACCACCAGATGGGCCTGCGTTCGCTTGGGCCCGTCTGGTCACGCCCCACGGTCTTCGGCCATGGCGTGCCTTTCCGCTTTCCCGGCCACCCGGATACCGGCGANGGGCTGACCGAGGCGGGCAGGACNCTGATCCGGCTTTGCAACGAGCTGCGCATCATGGTCGATCTCAGCCACATCAACGAAAAGGGCTTCGACGATGTGGCGCGGATTTCCGATGCGCCGCTGGTCGCCACCCATTCCAACGCCCATGCGGTGACGCCGACCACCCGCAACCTGACCGACCGACAGCTGGCGGTGATCCGCGATTCCGGCGGCATGGTCGGCNNGAACTTCGCCACCGTCTTCCTGCGGTCCGATGGTAAGCAATCGCCCGAGATGACGCTGGACCCGATGCTGGCGCATCTGGACCACCTGATCCATCACCTGGGCGAAGATCACGTCGGGCTTGGCTCCGACTTCGACGGCGCCACGGTGCCCAAGGACATCGGCGATGTCACCGGCCTGCCGCGGCTGCAGGACGCGATGCGCGCCCATGGCTATGACGACCGGCTGATGCGCAAGCTGACCCACGAGAACTGGATCGGCGTGCTGGAGCGCACCTGGGGCGGATAAGCGAAAGGCCCGGCGACCGTCCGGGCCAAATTCGTTCGACGATCTGCAAATTTCTTCGAAGAAATTTGCCCTCAGTACCACTTGCCCGAGGCGAAATCCGGCGGCGGCGTCATGTCCATCTGCGGCGTCAGTGGCACCGAGTGGAACTGCGCCTTGATCCCGGCATTCCACTTCTTTGCGCGCTCAAGCAGCTCACGATCCGCCGACTGCATCCGCCNCCGCGTCATCAGGATGCCGAGGTCCGCGCCGTGATAGCAGTAGTCCCCCTGGCCATAGACGCGCAGGTAGAAGGCCTCGCTCTCGTCGCCCAGGGACTGCACGTTCAGCGCCGGGCGCAGGAAACTGACCGACCCGTCCGGCGCCATCTTCCAGATGCCCGACCGCGGCGCGCGGGTCAGCAGCTCCACCTTGTCCTCGGTCTGCTTCAGCACCAGCTGGGTCCAGTTGTCGTAATCCGTCCAGCGGTCCTGAATCTCCTTCAGGTCGATCTCCCAGTCGACGTCCATGAATTCCAGCAGGTGGAACAGGAACAAGGGCACCCCGCCATAGGTCGAGGTGATCAGGTTCGTCGGCGGCGAGGCGCCCGAGATGCGGGNGTTCAGCTCGCCCAGATAGACTTCGTGCGTGTCGGTATCCAGCAGGAAGTCCAGGCAGAACACGCCGCGATAGCCCTCGGCATAAAGCCGGTCGCCGAACTTGCGCGCCATCTTGCGCACCTTGTGCGGCACACCATGCGGCAGGATGTCCGGCGCCATGTCGTTGCCGCACCAGCCACCCTTGTAGGGCGTGATCTCCTCGAAGCCGGTGATGTCGGTCATCACCGGGCCAACCAGCGTGCCGTGCCGGGTGGCGCAACNCTCGATCGTGCCCGGCAGGTGGTTGATGCGCTTCATCACCTTCAGGTCCTGGCCGATGATCTTGGGGGCATAGCGCTCCCAGTCCTCGGCGTCCTTGATGAAGAAGGTCGTGCGACCCGAGTCGCCATAGGGCGTCTGCACCACCAGGTCATTGCCAAGTTTCGCCTTCTTGGCGAGCCTGCAAAGCTCGTCGTAACTGTCGGCCGTGCCAAGCACATTCGGCGCCGAGGCCACCCCGGCCTCATTGCCAAGCCGTGNTGTTTCGATCTTGCTGTCCAGCCGGTTGCGCAGCGCGAAGGGCGGCAGCGCCAAGTCCACGCCCACTTCCTCGCACAGCGCCTCGGTCTCTTCATCGAACATCACGAACAGCGCCTTGCCGCGCGGGCGCGACTTCACCCGGGCGCGAAAGTCGGGATGGTCCAGGAGGTAGTTGCCCACATCCTCCATCGACTTGAACTCGGGCTTCTCACTGACGCGGGGCACGAAACAACGCGGATGGGCGCCTTCGAAAATGTCGAAGTAGTTGACGTATTCCAGCCCGCCGACCCACTGGTCCAGACCAAGCAGGCTGAACGGTGTGGGCGTGATCATGTAGATCGGCGTCTCGTTGCGCCGGAAGAAGCGATAGATTTCGCTGAGCGATTTCAGCTTGGTCCGGTCCTTCGCCATGTCCGTCTCCTGCGCCCCTGTCTCCGGGGCCTGATCCGACCTTGGCGCGCCACGGGGCGTTGCGTCAAGCACCGCCTGCGGCAGGATGTCCATTGCATCATGAGGCATGATGTAGACGCGGTGACAGCTGGCAGAGAGGGCGAGAGCTTCACACGCCCGCCCCCGTGGCGTATCTGAGCCAGAATGAGGCCGACTGCCGGTCCAGGAGAGACGGGGTCCGCAAGTTGGAACGAGACGAAACGAAACATTCCTGCCGGTGAATTCCGTCCTTGACACCACCCAAGGCACGGGTGGATCGTTCCTCGACATGAGCCATGATGCCGAAAGCCCAGTCCGCGCGCCCCGCACCGATCCGGTTCCGGTGCGCTTCCGCACGCTGGCAGAAGAGGCTCCGGGTGCGGCCTGGGCGCAGGTGTTCTGGAACGGCTGGCCGGGCTGGTCGGCCTGGCTGGGCGACCGCGCCGCGGCGAAGACNAGCCTCGCCCGCGCCGAACGGGCGCTCCGTCGCCACATGCCCGAATTCGTGCCGGTCTGGGAACGTCTGGTGTCGGTGGTCGAAGCCGACGCCGCNGCCGCGGCCTTCCTCACCTTCTGGACGCCACCGCGTTACCTCATGCACTGCGCGCAGGCCGTGGTGGAAGACGAGGACGGCCCCTGCCTGATCCGCAACTACGATCTGGACCCGCGCCTGCTGGAGGCGATGCTCTACCGCACCGCCTGGGCCGGACGCCCGGTGATCGGCATGGTCGGCNNGGCCTCGCCACTCTCTGACGGCATGAATGCTTCGGGGCTGGCGGTCTCTTTGGCCTTCGGTGGCCGGGCGGCGCATGGCCAGGGCTTCGGCGTGCCGCTGATCCTGCGCTATGTGCTGCAGATGTGCCGCGACGTGCAGGACGGGGTGGAAGCCTTGCGCGCCCTGCCCTGCCACATGGCCTATAACCTGACGCTGGCCGATGCCAAGGGCGCCCATGCCACCGTCCTTCTGTCGCCCGACCGCCCGGCGCTGGTGCTGGCCGACCGCTTTGCCACCAACCATCAGCTTGGCATAGAATGGCCCTGGCACGGCAAACTCAGCCAAAGCGCCGAACGCTATTCGGCGCTGGCCGCGACCCTGGGCGATGGCCCTGTCACCGGCGCCTCGCTCTTGCACCGCTTCCTGTCGCCGCCGCTTTATTCCACGCGCTACGGCGAGGGGTTCGGCACCTTGTTCACCGCCCTCTATCGCCCGGCCAAGGGCAGCATGGAACTGCACTGGCCCGGCCTGCCGCCCGTGATCCGCTCTTTCGCCGCTTTCCGGGAAAGCGAGCGTAACCTGGTCTTCACCCACGGGCGCCTGCCGGAAGAGCCGCCCCGCCCACACNNCACCCCAGCCACAGCTTCGGCGCGGTCCATTCCGCCGCCTGAGGAAAGGAACGCCATGACCCCTTCGCCATTGCGGCATCCAGATGTATCTGGGCATGCACAACAACATCGAACACCTGCGCCAGCGGCTGGACGTGCTGATGCACATCTACCCTTGGGTGCAGATGGTGGTGTTCTCGGAACTCGCCGCCCACGGNCCTGCCCCGCATTCGGCCCAACCGGCGGGCGGCGAATACGAGCAGGATTTCTGCGACATGGCGCGCAAGCACAAGATCTGGCTGGTGCCTGGCTCGCTCTTCGAACGCCGCAACGGCGCGATCTACAACATGGCGCCGGTGATCAACCCGGAAGGAGAGGTCATCGCGCGCTATCGCAAGATGTTCCCCTTCGCGCCCTACGAACCCGCGACCACGCCGGGCGACGAGGTGGTGGTCTTCGACATCCCGAACGTCGCNCGCTTCGGCCTGGCCATCTGCTATGACATCTGGTTCCCGGAANNCTTGCGCCAGATGACCTCGATGGGCGCCGAGGTCATCATCAACCCGGTGCTGGCGCATTTCCTGGACCGGCTTACCGACCTGGCCGTCACCCAGGCGATGGGGGCGATGTTCCAGTCCTACATCTTCCACATCAACGGCCTCGGCGTCGGCGGCAACGGACAGTCGATGATCGTCGATCCCGCTTACCGCGTCCTGCACCAGGCGCTGACCGCCGAGGTCTTCCTGCCCATCGAGATCGACCTNGACGTGGTGCGCCGCCAGCGCGAGCGCGGGCTGATGGGCCTGGGCCAGCCGATCAAGAGCTTCCGCGACAACAGCTATCACTTCTCGGTCTATGACAAGAGCTTTGACCGCAGCTATCTGAACTCGCTTGGGCCGCTGGAACGCCCCGGCCGTGCGGAGAGGCTTCCCTGCCGGGTGTCGAAGCGGCAGAGTGAACCAAAGGGCGCAGGGGAGGATGACCATGACCAAAGGCCGCGTGACAATGTTCGGGCCGGACTTNCCCTTCGCCTATGACGACTGGATCACCCATCCCGCCGGGCTGGGCTCCATTCCGGCCGGGAAGCACGGCGCAAAGGTGGCGATCATCGGCGCNATCTCGGGCGTGATCGCTTACTACGAGCTGATGCGCATGGGCGCTCGGCCGATCCTCTATGAAAGCGGCCAGTTTGGCGGGCGGCTGCGGTCGCAGGCCTTCGAGGGCGCGGATGGCGTGATTGCGGAACTNGGGGGCATGCGGTTTCCNGTCTCGTCCACCGGCTTCTACCATTACGCCGACAAGCTGGGCATCGACAGCCCCTTCCCCAACCCGCTGACCCCGGCGGCGGGCTCCACCGTGATCGACCTCTTCGGCGAGACCTTCTATGCCGAGACGCTGGCCGACCTGCCGCCCCTCTTCCGCGAGGTGGCACAGGCCTATGACGCGGCGCTGGAGGAAGGCGCGAACTTCTCGGCCCTGAAACAGGCGATCCGGGACCGCGACGCGGCCCGGATCAAGGCGATCTGGGACCCGATTGTCCGGGACTGGGACGAGCGGACCTTCTATGACTTCGTGACCTCGTCGCGGGCCTTCCAGGGCCTCAGCTTCAAGCACCGCGAAGTCTTCGGCCAGGTGGGGTTTGGCACTGGCGGGTGGGACAGCGATTTCCCGAACTCGATGCTGGAAATCCTGCGGGTCAACGTGACCGAGTGTGACGAGAACCAGCGGTTCATGGTNGGGGGCGTGGAACAGGTGCCGCAGGGGCTGTGGCGGCGGTCCCCTGAGAAGATGGCCCACTGNGTAGCGGGCACCACGCTGGCGAGCCTGAACGGCGGGGCGACGCGGCCCGGGGCGCGGAAGCTGTTCCGCGGCGAGGACGGGCGGCTGACCATCACCGACCAGTGGGGCCGGACCGACAGCTTCGATGCGGTGATCGCGACCTGCCAGACCTGGCTTCTGACCACGGCCATCGAGACCGAGGAGAGCCTGTTTTCCCATGAAATGTGGATGGCGCTGGACCGGACGCGGTACATGCAGTCGTCCAAGACCTTCGTCATGGTGGACCGGCCGTTCTGGAAGGACCGCGACCCGGAAACCGGGCGGCAGGTCATGTCGATGACCCTGACCGACCGGCTGACGCGGGGGACCTATCTGTTCGACCTGGGCGACGACAAGCCGGGGGTGATCTGCCTGACCTATTCCTGGATGTCGGATGCCCTGAAGATGCTGCCGCAGCCGCTGGAGCGGCGGGTGGAGCTGGCCCTGTCGGCGCTGGAGAAGGTCTATCCCAAGGCCCGCATCCGGGACCATATCATCGGCGACCCGATCACGGTGAGCTGGGAGAGCGACCCGAATTTCCTGGGGGCCTTCAANGGGGCGCTGCCNGGGCATTACCGCTATAACCACCGGATGTTCGGGCATTTCGTCCAAGGGGCGCTGCCCGACCACCAGAAGGGGCTGTTCCTGGCCGGGGACGATATCAGCTGGACGCCAGCCTGGGTGGAAGGGGCCGTCCAGACCGGGCTGAATGCGGTCTGNGGGGTGATGACCCATCTGGGTGGCCAGAGCCCGAAGGACAACCCCGGACCGGGCGACCGCTTTGCCGAATGGGGGCCGGTGGCGCTGCCGGAGTGAGCGTCCGAGCTCGGACGCTTTTCGAGCCGTTATCTTTCAATGGGTTACGCGCGCGAATTAACTTGGACGTAACACTTGCCCATGGGGACCACGATTTCCGGTACGGAAATCGTGCACGGAAATCGCGCGATTTCCGTGCTGCCAGTTCGGACCGGGATCAGACCGGGGTCATGCCGTTGCGGAAGCGGCGGGCGTTGGCGCGGTAGTTCTCGGCGCTTTTCAGCAGGCGCGCCTGCGCCTCGGCATCCAGCATCCGCACCACCTTAGCGGGGCGCCCATCACCAGCGCGCCGTCGGGAATCTCCTTGCCCTCGGTGACCAGCGCGCTGGCGCCGATCAGGCAGCCGCGGCCGATCTTCGCGCCGTTCAGGATGGTGGCGCCCATGCCGATCAGGGTGCCGTCGCCGATGGTGCAGCCGTGCAGCATGGCCTTGTGGCCGATGGTGCAATCGGCGCCCACGGTCAGCGGATAGCCCATGTCGGTGTGCAGCACGCAGTTTTCCTGCACGTTCGAGCCGCGACCGATGACGATGGCTTCGTTGTCGCCGCGCATGGTGACGTTGAACCAGACGCCGACCTCGGCTTCCAGCACGACGCGGCCAATGATGTGACAGCCGGGCGCGACCCAGGCCGTGGGGTCGATCTGCGGCGCGATGCCGTCGAGGGCGTAGATCATCTGGCTTCGAACTCTCTGTTCAGGTCGCGGACGAAATCGGTCAGGCCGGGCTGGCGGTCGCGGCGCAGGCGTTCGGCGGTGACGATGGATTGCAGTTCTGCGAAGGTCTCTTCGATGTCCCGGTTGACGAGAACGTAATCGTATTCCGCCCAATGGCTGATTTCATCCCGGCTTTNTGCCATGCGGTAAGCGATGACCTCGGCGCTGTCCTGGGCGCGGCCTGTCAGGCGGCTTTCCAGCTCGGCAATCGAGGGCGGCAGAATGAAGACCGAGACGGCATCCTTGCCGAGTGCCGAGTTGCGGATCTGCTGGCCGCCCTGCCAGTCGACGTCGAACAGCGTGTCGCGGCCTTCGGCCATGGCCTGTTCCACCGGGGCGCGCGGGCTGCCGTAGAAGTTGCCGAAGACTTCGGCATGTTCCAGCATGCCGCCGCTGCCAACCAGATCGCGAAAGCTGTCGTGGTCGTGGAACCAGTAGTGCTGGCCATGCACCTCGCCCGAGCGCGGCTTGCGCGTGGTGGCCGAGACCGAGAAGCGGATGGTCGGGTCCCAATCCATCAGCTTGCGCGCCATGGTGGATTTGCTTACGCCCGAGGGCGACGACAGGATGAGCAGAAGGCCGCGCCGGGGCTGTCCCTGTGTCATGGTCATTCCACGTTCTGGACCTGTTCGCGCATCTGGTCGATGACGGTTTTCAGGTCAAGGCCGATGCGGGTGAGGGCCATNNGTCGCCAAACTTTGGAGCAGAGCGTGTTCGCCTCGCGCATGAATTCCTGCATGAGAAAGTCGAGCTTGCGGCCAACCGGACCCTTGTCGGCAAGCAGCGCGCGGGCGGCGGCGATATGGGCGGTCAGGCGGTCCAGTTCCTCGGCCACGTCGGATTTCACGGCCAAGAGCGCCAGTTCCTGGGCCACGCGCTGTTCGTCGAAGCTGTCACCACNGGCGCGCAGGCGGTCCAGGCCGTCGCGCAAGCTGGCCTCGGCGCGGGCGCGGCGGTCGCCGGCGGCGGCGGTGGCGTCTTCGACCAGGGCGGCGATGCGGTCGAGTTGGGCGGAGATCACGGCTTGCAGCGCGCGGCCTTCGGCGGCGCGCATGGCGTTGAAGGCGGTCAAGAGGATCGGCAGGTCGGCGAGGATGGCGGCGCGCAGCGGCGTGGTGTCATCCTCGGTCTGGGCGGTGTCGAGCACGCCGCGCAGGGTCAGCAGATCGGCGGGGGTGGCGGGGGCGAGGGTCACGCCGCGGGCCATGGCGGCCTGTTCGACCTCGGCCAGCGCCACAAGTGCTGCGTTCAGCGCGATGGGGTTCAGCGTGCTGGCCTCGGCCGTGGCGGGGTCGCGCGCGACCTTCAGGGACAGGCTGACCGAGCCGCGGGCGGCGGCCTTCGTCAGCTCGGCGCGGATCGCCGGTTCCAGCCCCTCGATCCAGTCGGGCACGCGCAGGCGCGTCTCCAGCCCCTTGCCGTTGACGGCGCGCAGGTCCCAGGTCCAGTCATGCCCGGCACCCTGGCCGCGGTGGCTGGCATAGCCCGTCATCGAGGTGATCATTCCGTCCCTTTCCGCGGGGTGGCGTTTACCCTTTGTCTAAAATCCGGGGATTTTTCGAGGCCGGGGGCGTAGGATTGCATCAGGTTGGCAGGGGTCTGCCGGTTGGTCGCGGCATAGCAAAGTGCGGTGCAGGCCACAACTGGAGCCCTTGGCCGCGGAGGGTGTGATGGCATTCCTGCAGGGACGGAACGAGGGGGCGGAACGGGGCTGGCCGAGCTGCGCGGCTATTGGGAGGCGTTGCGCGACGGCGACGCGCTGCCGCCGCGCGAGCGCATCGACCCGCGCGGGATTGCCGGGGCGCTGGAGCGCGCCTTTCTGATCGAGCGGATCGCGCCGGGGCTGGCGCGGCTGCGGCTGGCGGGGCGGATGCTGGTGGAGCTGATGGGGATGGAGGTGCGGGGGATGCCCCTGTCGGCCCTGTTCCTGCCCGAGGCGCGGCTGAAGCTGGCGGCGGCGCTGGAGCCGGTCTTTGCCGGTAANGCGATTCTGGACGCGCGGGTCGAGGGCGAGACGGGCTGGGGCCAAGCCCTGGCGGCGCGGATGGTGGTGCTACCGCTGACCGGGGCGGGCGGCGCGGTGGATGTGGCGATCGGNGCGCTGGCCCTGCCCGAGGACACCGGGCGGGCGCCGCGGCGGCTGTCCTTGCAGCGCGCGGTGCATGAGCGCCTTGGCGTCGGGATGGCGGCGGCGCTACGCGCNCGAGCGCCGCGGCCCTGGCGGGCACCGCCGGGCCGGTCGCACCTGCGGCTGGTGAAGAGCGAGGGTTGACCGGTAGGATGGGCAATATTGCCCATCCTACGGTTGGTCAGAGCGCGACGCGGCGAGCGTCGGAGCGCATGGTGGTCAGCTCTTCGGCCACCAGGAAGGCCAGTTCCAGCGCTTGCGACGCATTCAGGCGCGGGTCGCAGGCGGTGTGGTAGCGGCCGGACAGATCCTCGTCCGTCACCGCGCGCAGGCCGCCGGTGCATTCCGTCACGTCGCGGCCCGTCATTTCGAAATGCACACCACCGGGGATGGTGCCTTCGGATTTGTGGACCGCGAAGAACTCGCGCACTTCCGACAGGACGGCGTTGAACGGCCGGGTCTTGTAGCCGGTCGAGGATTTGATGGTGTTGCCGTGCATCGGGTCGCAGGACCAGACGACATTGGNCCCTTCCTCGCGCACGGTCTTGATCAGACGCGGCAGGTGTTCGGCGACCTTGCCGCCGAAGCGGGCGATCAGGGTCAGTAAGTNGGCTTCGTTGGCCGGGTTCAGCTTGGCCATCAGCACCTTCAGGTCTTCGGGCGTGGTGGTGGGGCCGCATTTCANGGCGATCGGGTTCAGCACGCCGCGGCAGAACTCGACATGGGCGCCGTCGGGCTGGCGGGTGCGGTCGCCGATCCACAGCATGTGGCCCGAGCCCGCCACCGGCTGGCCGGTGAGGCTGTCGATGCGGCAGAGCGCTTCTTCGTATTCCAGCAGCAGCGCCTCGTGGCTGGTGTAGAAATCCACGGTCTGCAGGTTGTGCGCGGTGTCGGAATTGANCGCGGCCGCGTTCATGAAGTCCAGCGCATCGGAGATGCGGTTGGACAGTTCGCGGTAGCGTTCGGCCTTGTCGTGTTCGGCGAAACCCAGGGTCCACGAATGGACGCGGTGGATGTCGGCGAAGCCGCCGGTCGAGAAGGCGCGCAACAGGTTCAGCGAGGCCGCAGCCTGGGTATAGGCCTGCAGCATGCGCGCCGGATCGGGCACGCGCGAGGCCAGCGTGGCATCGAAGCCGTTGATGATGTCGCCGCGGTAGATCGGGTATTCCACGCCGCCCACCACCTCGGTCGGGGCCGAGCGCGGCTTGGCGAACTGGTAAGCCATGCGGCCGACCTTTATGACCGGCACCTTGGCGCCGTAGGTCAACACGATGGCCATCTGCAACAGCACGCGGAAGGTGTCGCGGATGTTGTCGGCCGAGAATTCGGCGAAGCTTTCGGCGCAGTCACCGCCTTGCAGCAGGAAGGCGCGGCCTTCGGCGGCGGCGGCCAACTGCTTCTTCAGGCGGCGGGCCTCGTAAGCGAAGACGAGGGGCGGATACTTGGCCAGTTGCGCCTCGACCGCGTTCAGCGCGGCCTGGTCGGGATAATCCGGCATCTGGATGCGCGGCTTGGCGCGCCAGTCCGATTTCGTCCAGCCCTTGGTCATGGGTCCCCTCCGTCTTTCGCAGTGCGCTGCCTATAGGAATCACGGGGGCGATGGAAAGACCCCGTCCCGCTGCGGCGCGGCATGAACGGGGGCGCGGACGGCCCTTGCGGGGGCCGGGAAACCTGTAGTGATGGCCCGGAAACGACGCGCACAGGTCGCAAGATGTCTGCCCCCCAAGAAGGCCACTTCGCTGGCCCAACCGGCTGCCGCACGGCGGTTCGTGTTCCTGCTTCTGGACCGCTTCACGATGCTGGCCTTTGCCAGCGCGATCGAGCCCCTGCGCATCGCCAACCGGATGGTCGGGCGCGAGGTCTATCGCTGGAAGCTGGCCGGGGAAGGCGGCGACGTGGCGGTCTGTTCCAACGGCGCGGCCTTCAAGCTGGACCTGGGGCTGGACGAGATCGACCGGGATGACGTGCTTCTGGTCTGTGGCGGCATGGACGTGCAGAAGGCGACAACGCGCGGCGTGCTGAACTGGCTGCGGCGCGAGGCGCGGCGGGGCGTCACCATCGGCGGCCTCTGTACCGGCGCCTATGCCATTGCCAAGGCGGGGCTGCTGGACGGCAAGAAGGCCACCATCCACTGGGAGAACCAGGACGGGTTCCTGGAGGAATTCGAGGATGTGAAGCTGACGAAATCGGTCTTCGTGATGGACGGCAACCGCTGGACCACCGCGGGCGGCACCTCGTCTTTGGACCTCATGCTGAAGGTCATTGCCGCCGACCATGGCGAGGACATCGCCAATTCGGTGGCGGACCAGCTGATCTATTCCACCATCCGCACCGACCAGGACACGCAGCGGCTGTCGATCCCGACGCGGATCGGGGTGCGGCATCCGAAGCTGAGCCAGGTGATCCAGATGATGGAGGGCAACATCGAGGACCCGATGTCGCCCGCCGAACTGGCGGAACTGGTGGGCATGTCCACCCGCCAGCTGGAGCGGCTGTTCCGGCGCTATCTGAACCGCAGCCCCAAGCGGTACTACATGGAGCTGCGGCTGCAGAAGGCGCGGAACCTGCTGATGCAGACCGACATGAGCGTGATCAACGTGGCGCTGGCCTGCGGTTTTGCCAGCCCCTCGCACTTCTCGAAATGCTACCGGGCGCATTACAACACCACGCCCTACCGCGAGCGCGGCACGCAAGGGTCCGGCGCGCCGGGGACGGCGGTGCGGCTGTCGATCTGACGGGGGCGATGGGCCATATGGCCCATCCTACGGGGAGAGGTGAGCCGGGGCGGGGATGGGCAATCTGCCCATCCCCGCCCGCATTTGCGCTTGCCGCATCGGCCCGGGCTTCCCTAAGGTCAAGCCATGATCCGGTTGCTGCGCCCTGCCCTTCTGCTTGCCCTGATCTGGATCGGCGGCCCCGCGCTGGCCGAGCGCCATGCGCTGGTGATCGGCAACGATGCCTATGAAAGCCTGCCGGTCCTGCAAAAGGCGCGCAACGATGCGCAGGCGGTGGCGGCCAGTCTGGAGGGGCTGGGCTTCGAGGTGACAGTGCTGACCGATGCCGGGCGGCGGGCGATGACGCGGGGCATCTCGGACATGGCGGGGCGGTTGCGCCCTGGCGACGAGGCGCTGTTCTATTTCGCGGGCCATGGCGTCGAGGTGGCGGGGCGGAACTATCTGCTGCCCGCCGACGCCCCGGCGGCGAAGCCGGGGGACGAGGCGTTTCTGACCGCCGAAAGCGTGGCGGCGGATGATGTGCTGTTCACCTTCAAGGACCGCGGTGCGGCGGTGACGGTGCTGATCCTGGATGCCTGCCGCGACAATCCCTTCCCGCGCGAGGGCACGCGCTCGGCNCACTCGGCGCGGGGGCTGGCGCCGATTGCGGCGCCGGAGGGNTCGTTCATCCTGTTTTCGGCCGGGGCCGGGCAATCGGCGCTGGANCGGGCTGGGCGCGGGGATACCGACCCGAATTCGGTCTTCACGCGGGTTCTCTTGCCCCTGTTGGAGCGGGCTGACCTGACGCTGCCCGAGGTGGCCCGGCTGGCGCGCGGCGCGGTCGAGGCGCAGGCGGCGACGGTGAACCACAAGCAGCGCCCGGCCTATTATGACGAGCTGACCGGCGATTACACGCTGGCCACGGTGGCGATTGCCCGCGGGGCGGTGGCGCTGGACGGGGCTGAACCGGCGGCGCCGGTCGTGGCGGGCAATGCCGCGGCCTGTGCCGCGGCGGCGGCGGATTGGGGGCCGGTGCTGGCGCTGGCCGACCCGGTGGCGCTGCGCGGCTTTGCCGAGACCCATGCCGCCTGCGCGCCGCTGAGCCATACCGCCTTGTCCGAGGCCGAGCGGCTGGAAGGCGCCGCGCCGAAGGCGACGGCACCCATGCAAGAGCCGACACAGACTCCGGCCGAGAAACTCTCTGGCCTGACGAAGCAGTTGAAGATCAGTCCCAAGGATTACGGCATCGAGACCTGGGCGGTGAAGGACGGGGTTTCAGACGGCTATGTCAATGCGCGGTCGGGGCCGGGCACCATGCATTCCATCCTGTTCCGCATCCCGGCTTAAGCACGGGTGATCTGCCGATGGAGACCTGCCTGCCGCCCGATCCGGGCGGCGGCAAGTATGACTGGTGCCTGGTCAGTTTCATGGGCCAGCAGGGCTGGGTGTCGAAGAACGGCATCGAACGGGAATGAGGCGGGTTCTGGCGCTGATGCTGGGGCTGGCGTCGCCGGTGGTTGCCGGGGAATTGCCGGACGGCTGGGTGCGGCTGGCCGAAGTGGCACCGGGCATCGTGCAGGACATCCGCTATGCGCGGGCCTTCAACTTTACCGGCGCCCCGGTGCCGGGCTATGAGGCGCCGGTCTGCATCCTGCGGCGCGAGGCGGCCGAGGCGCTGGCGCGTGTGGAGCTGCGGCTGAGGGCCGAGGGGTTTCGGCTGGTGGTCTTCGACTGCTACCGGCCGGAACGCGCGGTGGCGGCCTTCATGGATTGGGTGGCGACCGGGGCGCCGGGGACGAGGCGTATNTTTCATCCCGGCCTGGCGCGCGGGCGGCTGGTGGCCGAGGGCTACATCGCGCGGCGGTCGTCGCATTCGCGCGGGCTGGCGGTGGATGTCGGGCTGGACCTGGCCGGGGCGCCGGTGCGGCGGCCCGAGGTGGCAGTCGGGCGCTGCGATGCGCCCTTTGCCGACCGGCCGCGCGAGTCGGCGCTGGACCTGGGCACGGCCTTCGACTGTTTCTCACCGCTGTCCGGCGCGGAGGGTGGCGTGCCGGAGGAGGCGCGGGCGAACCGGGCGCGGCTGGCGGCGGCAATGGAAGCCGAGCGCTTTGCCGTCTATGCCGCCGAATGGTGGCATTTCCGGCTGGTCGGCGGGGCGGTAAGCCCGGACAAGGACTTTCCGGTGAACTAGCGCGCCAGGATGCGCTGGCGCCGATTTCTTCGAAGAAATCGTCCCGGAGCCCTTGAAGGCTCCGGGGCGGAGTTTTCGAAAACTCCGCTTACGCGACCGGCCGGGGTTGCGGGGATGGCCGGGGCCGGGAGCGCGGGGACCGGCACCGCTTCCCGCTTCCCTTGGGCAGACGCGCACTAGGGTCGCCTCAGGATTTCGATCCAACATGGGAGACAAGAATGAAGAAACTGCTCTTGGCCTCGGCCGCCGTGGCGCTGTGCGCCGGTGCCGCCTCGGCCGAAGACGTCAAGCTCGGCATCCTCATCGGCTTCACCGGCCCGATNCAATCGCTGACCCCGGCGATGGCGGCGGCCTCGGAAATGGCGATGAAGGAAGCGACGGATTCCGGCAAGTTCCTGGACGGCGCGACCGTCGTCTCGGTGCGCGGCGACTCGACCTGCGGCGACGCGGCGGCCGGTACGGCGGCGGCGGAACGCCTGGTCACGGCCGACAAGGTGCAGGGCATCGTCGGCGGCGACTGCTCGGGCGTGACCGGGGCCGTGCTGCAGAACGTGGCGCGCCCGAACGGCATGGTCATGATCTCGCCCTCGGCCACCTCNGCGGCGCTGACCACGGCTGAAGATGACGGCCTGTTCTTCCGCACCGCGCCGTCGGACGCGCGCGAAGGCGAAGTGATGGCCGAGACGCTGGTGGANAAGGGCATCAAGTCGATCGCCCTGACCTACACCAACAACGACTATGGCAAGGGCCTGGCGGAAGCCATCGCCACCTCGTTCACCGCCAAGGGCGGCGTGGTGACGATCAACGCCGCGCATGACGACGGCAAGGCCGACTATTCCTCGGAAGTTGCGGCTCTGGCGGCGGCGGGCGGGGATATCCTGGTTGTCGCGGGCTATCTGGACCAGGGCGGCAAGGGCATCATCCAGGCCTCGCTGGACACCGGCGCCTTCTCGACCTTCGGCCTGCCGGGCGGCATGATCGGCGACTCGCTGCCCACCGCCATCGGCGCGGGCCTGAACGGGTCGTGGGGTCAGATCGCGGGTTCGGATTCGGCCGGTGCGGCCAAGTTCGAGGAAATGATGAAGGTAAGCGGCTTCGACGGCACCTCGGCCTATTCGCCGGAATCCTATGACGCGGCGGCGCTGATCATCCTGGCGATGCAGGCGGCCAAGTCGACCGATCCCAAGGTCTACAAGGACAAGGTGATGGAAATCGCCAATGGTCCGGCCGACGGTTCGGGCGAGAAGATCTATCCCGGCGACATCGCCAAGGCGCTGGAACTGATCGCGGCTACNAAGGCCGTCGATTACGAGGGCGCGACCGCCGTCACGCTGATCGGGCCGGGCGAAAGCGCCGGGCGCTATCGCCTGATCGAAGTGCAGGACGGCAAGAACGCCACGGTCGGCTGGAAGTGATTTCGGCCTGAGGCTTGACAGACAGGAACGGCCCGGGGCAAAGCCCGGGCCGTTGCCTTAACGAAAGCCTGCCCGACGGGAAACCGGAACGGGACGGGCATGGGGAGACGGATGATCGTAGTCGAAGACCTGCACCGCCATTTCGGCGGATTTCGGGCCGTTGATGGCGCGAGCCTGAAGATCGGGACCGGGACGATCACCGGGCTGATCGGCCCCAATGGCGCGGGCAAGACCACGCTGTTCAACGTGATCGCCGGGCGGCTGCCGCCGACCTCTGGCCGGGTGCTGATGGATGGCGAGGACATCACCGGGCTGCCGCCGCACGAGCTGTTCGCCAAGGGCCTCTTGCGCACCTTCCAGATCGCGCATGAGTTCGGCAGCATGACGGTGCGCGAGAACCTGATGATGGTGCCGCCGAACCAGTCGGGCGAGGTCTTGTGGAACACCTGGTTCCGCCGCGGCAAAGTGGCGGCCGAGGAACGCGCGCTGCGGGCCAAGGCCGACGAGGTGCTGGAGTTCCTGACCATCAGCCACCTGGCCGACCAGAAGGCCAGCCAGATCTCGGGCGGGCAGAAGAAGCTTCTGGAACTGGGGCGGACGATGATGGTGGATGCCAAGATCGTCTTCCTGGACGAGGTGGGCGCCGGGGTGAACCGGACGCTCTTGAACACCATCGGCGACGCCATCGTGCGGCTGAACAAGGAGCGCGGCTATACGTTCTGCGTCATCGAGCACGACATGGATTTCATCGCGCGGCTGTGCAACCCGGTGATCTGCATGGCCGAGGGCAAGAAGCTGGCCGAGGGCACCGTCGACGAAGTCAAGAACGACGAGCGGGTGATCGAGGCCTATCTGGGCCGGGGCCTGAAGAACAAGATCAAGGAAGGCACCGCATGAGGCTGCCTGCACGCCTGGGCGGACTGGCCCTTGCCGCGCTGCCGCTGGTAAACCCGGCGCTGGCCTGCGAGTATCTGACCAGAGCATTTCGAGCTTTGCCTGGAGGGCTCGCCCTGGGCCGGAGGCCGGTTGGAGAACGGCGGCGACAGTGCCACGCTGCACATCCGGGACGAGCGGTATGCGCCGGAGCTGAGTTTCGAGGGCTTCGAGGACTATTACGGCAAGGACTTGGGCAAGGCCCTGTCCGACGATCTGGCGGCGGTGACGGAAGCGACGGGGTCGGACGAGACAAGGGTCGAGATGGACCGGGACCGGTTTCGCACCGCTGATCTGAAGGTGGTGCGCGTCGTCAACATGACGAGCTTTGCTTACGATGCGCCGCATCTGGTTGTCGAGATGATCGCGGCGGCGAAGGGCGAGCGGATTTTCATCCTGATGAACGGTCCCTCGGACATGCCGGTGCCCGAGATGAAGGCGATTTCGCAGGACATGGCTGCACGGATACATCCGCGGGGGCAGAGTTGATGGGGGCCCGCATGAGGCAAGCGGCGTTCGCGCACGAATTTTCTGCGAAAATTCGGGGCACGGGTTTTCTGCGAAAACCCTGGGCACAGGGTCTGGGGGACGATCTTCGCAGAAGATCGGGAGAGAAGGATTTTCGCAGAAAATCCTTCGCTTGCAGGAGAGGCCCGGCATGGCTGAACCCTTCCTGATCGGCGAGGGCATGACTGGCGGCTATGGCGGGGCGGATATCCTGCACGGCTGCACGCTGTCGGTGGACCCCGGCCAGATCGCGGTGATCGTCGGCCCCAATGGCGCGGGCAAGTCCACCGCGATGAAGGCGGTCTTCGGCATGCTGAAGCTGCGCAAGGGCCATGTGAAGCTGGCGGGCGAGGACATCACGACGCTGACGCCGCAGGCGCGCGTGGCCAAGGGCATGGGCTTCGTGCCGCAGACGCACAACATCTTCACCTCGATGACCGTCGAGGAGAACCTGGAGATGGGCGCCTTTCTGCGGAAGGACGACATCAAGGACACGATGGAACAGGTCTATGCGCTGTTCCCGATCCTGAAGCAGAAGCGGCGGCAGCCGCGCGAGCTTTCCGGTGGCCAGCGCCAGCAGGTCGCCGTGGGGCGCGCGCTGACCCAGCCCAAGGTGCTGATGCTGGACGAACCGACGGCGGGGGTGAGCCCCATCGTGATGGACGAGTTGTTCGACCGCATCATCGAGGTGGCGCGGACCGGGATTTCCATCCTGATGGTGGAACAGAACGCCCGGCAGGCGCTGGCCATTGCCGACCGCGGCTATGTGCTGGTGCAGGGCGCGAACCGCTTTACCGACACCGGCGCGGCGCTTCTGGCGGANCCCCGGGTCCGTCGCAGTTTCCTGGGGGCTGAGGCGATGCGTGCGCTGTCCTTTCTGCTGGCCCTTCTGCCCCTGCTTTAAGCGCTGGCCGCCCCCTGCCCTGACCTGCCGGGCCGATGTCGTCTGCGTGGTAGGCGCCGATTGCAGCGCGCTTGGCGCCGAGGTCGAGCGCTGGAGCCCGAGGGCGTAAACTATCGCGCCACACTGGATGCCGGGGCCGAGGTGGCGTTGTCGCCTCTGGGCTCGGTGTCCGGCGGCATCGTGCATTTCGACGCGGTTTCGCCCGATGGCGTGGCGATCATCCTGTCGATCTATGTGGACGGCCGTTTTGCCATGACCGTGCAGCAAGACATGGATGGCCCCATGCCGAGACCACCTTCGGCAGCTGCAAGCCAAGGACCTGAGCGATGGACCTTCTGAACGCCCTGGTGGCTTTCCTCAACTTCGTCTTCGTGTAGGCCATGGCCTATGGCGCGCAGCTGGCGCTTGGCGCCTTGGGCGTGACGCTGATCTATTCGATCCTGCGGTTNTCCAACTTTGCCCATGGCGACACCATGGCCTTCGGCACCATGGCGACGATCCTGTTCACCTGNGGATTCCAGTCGATGGGCTGGCATTTCGGGCCGCTGCCGACCGCGCTGCTGGCGCTGCCCTTCGGCATTGCGGTGACCTGCGCGCTGGTGCTGGGCACGGACCGCATGGTCTATGCCTATTACCGCCGCACCAAGGCGCCGCCGGTGATCCTGGTCATCGTGTCGATGGGCGTGATGTTCATCATGAACGCGCTGNNACGCTTCATCATCGGCGTGGGTGAACAGAACTTTGCCGATGGCGCGCGCTTCCTGATCTCGGCTGGCGATTTCAAGGCGGCGACCGGGTTGGCCGANGGGCTGGCGATCAAGTCCACCCAGGCGCTGACGCTGGTGGTGGCGGTGATCTGCGTCGCGCTGTTGTTCTGGTTCCTGCAGAAGACCCGCGCCGGCAAGTCGATGCGCGCCTATTCCGACAACGAGGATCTGGCGCTTCTGTCGGGCATCAACCCCGACCGGGTGGTGCAGATCACCTGGATCATCGCGGCGACGCTCGCCACCATTGCCGGGGTNGCTGTACGGGCTGGACAAGAGCTTCAAGCCCTTCACCTATTTCCAGCTGCTGCTGCCGATCTTTGCGGCGGCCATCGTGGGGCCTCGGCTCGCCCTCGGCGCCATCGTCGGTGGGTTCCTGATCGCGTTTTCGGAAATCACGGTGACCTATGCCTGGAAGAAGGTGCTGGGCTATCTGCTGTNAACGGACATGGCGCCGGAGGGGTTGGTGCAGCTGATGCCGACCGATTACAAGCTGGCGGTCAGCTTTGCCATCCTGATCATCGTTCTGCTGTTCATGCCGACCGGGCTGTTCAAGGGAAATCNGGTATGACCCGCCATCGCACGCCGCTTCTGTTCGCCGCTGTCGCCCTGCTGTTCCTGCTGACGGGGATGTTCCAAAGCTGGAACCTGGCGCTGAACATCCTGACCATGGCGCTGATTTCCTCGATCATGGCGCTCGGTGTGAACATGCAGTGGGGCTATGCCGGGCTGTTCAACACCGGGGTCATGGGCTTTGTCGCGCTCGGCGGGCTGGCGGTGGTGATCATGTCGGGCGCGCCGATCCCCGAGGCCTGGGCGGCGGGCGGGCCGCGGCTCTTGGCGGGGCTGGCGACCGGGGTGGTGACCATCGCGGTGGCGATCTTCNNGTCTATGGTAGAGCTGCCGAAAGGTCGGACGCGCAATGTGGTGATGGCCGTGCTGCTGGTGGGCGGCTTCGCGCTGTATCGCTGGGTCTTCGACCCCGCGGTGACGGCAGTCGAGGCGTTCAACCCGGCCACCGCAGGCAATATCGGCGGCTTTGGCCTGCCCTCGCTTTGGGCCTGGCCGGTGGGCGCGCTGTTTGCCGCCATCGCCGCCTGGGCCATCGGCAAGACCGCCCTTGGCCTGCGGTCGGATTACCTGGCCATCGCCACCCTGGGCATTGCCGAGATCATCATTGCGGTGATGCGCAACGAGGATTGGCTGGCGCGCGGGGTGAAGAACATCATCAACCTGCCGCGACCCTGGCCGGTGCCCTATGAGGTGGAGCTGCAAAAGGATGCGGGCTTTCTGGCCTGGGTGGCCGACTGGGGCTTCGACCCCGCCACCGCCTCGTCCATCGTGGTGAAGCTGCTTTACATCGGCCTGTTCGGCGCGGTGCTGGCGGGGCTGATCTGGATGTCGGAAATGGCGCTGAAAAGCCCCTGGGGCCGCATGATGCGCGCCATCCGCGACAACGAGGTCTCGGCCGAGGCGATGGGCAAGGACGTGACGCGTAAGCACCTGCAGATCTTCATCCTGGGCTCGGCGGCCTTGGGTCTTGCGGGGGCCATGCTGACCTCGATGGAGGGGCAGCTGACGCCGAACAGCTATATCCCCTTGCGGTTCACCTTCCTGGTCTGGGTGATGGTGATCGTCGGCGGGTCGGGCAACAACTGGGGTTCGGTGCTGGGCGGGTTCCTGATCTGGTGGCTGTGGGTCATGGTCGAGCCGATGGGGCAATGGCTGATCGGCCTGATCACGGCGGGTCTGCCGGATGGGGCGCTGAAGGCGCATCTCTTGGATTCGGCCGCGCATATGCGCTTTCTGACCATGGGGATCGTGTTGCTTGTGGTGCTGCGGTTCAGTCCGCGGGGGCTGATCCCGGAGAAGTAAGCGTGGCGGCGGACCAAAGGCCCCAGGTCTGGTTGCCGAAAGCCATGGTGGTGGTAAGCGCGGTAGCGCGGGCGGGCGCCGGACATCGCCCAGCACTGTGCCCTGGGGGTGGGCGGCGGCCCAAGCGGCCAGCGCGGCATCGTCGTCCAGCATGGCAAGGGGGCGGTCAGGCGGTAAGCAAGTTGAACTCGGCCTGGTAGTTGTCCTTCCAGACCGCCAGCCCCCGGCCTCGGCCGCCTTCAGCTGCTGGCCAAGGAGACGCGGATCCATGCGGTGGCCAAGGTCGGAGAAGCCAAGAACCAGCGTCGCCACCAGCGCGGTGCCGATGCCGGCAATGGCATGTCCGGCAGGCAGGGGCAGGCGGAGCGCGGCAAGGGCCAGGCCCGCGAAGGCCAGGGCGGCCAGCAGTAGGAGCCAGACCGGCCCGACGTCAGTCTCCATCCCCTTCACCGGCACCAGGCCGGACGCGACAGCCACCGCCGCCAGCGCAAAGAGCGCGGGCAGGACGAAGGCCAGAAGCGCCGAGCGCCGTCCGACCGGCAGGACGCGCGACGAGGATGGCGAAGGCGGGCAGTTCGGGCAGCAGGTAGTGCAGCTGCTTGCCGCCGACCAGCGAGAACAGCACGAAGGCGGAAAGCGCCCAGATCGCCAGCATCCGCCCGGCGCCGTCGGCGCGCACCGCGGCGGAAGGCGCCGCAGGGTGGCCAGCGACCAGCCGAAGGGGAAGATCAGCGCCAGCACCGTCAGCAGGTACCAGACCGGGCGGCCGTGGCCGAGCCCACCGGAAACGCGATCCGCCGATTGGGTCCAGATGAGTTCGTGCAGGAAGCCGGGTTCGGCCCCGGCGACCAGCGGCACCAGCCAGATGGCGACCAGCAAGAGCCCGATGCCGAAAGCAAGGGCGAAGCCGCGCAGGGCGTCGCGCAAGCCCGGCGGTGCGGCCCCCACAGGCGCATGGTCACGAGGACGGGCAGAAGGTGAAGAAAGACCACCGGTCCCTTGGTCAACACGCCAAGGCCGAGGAAAGCCGAGGATGATCCAGGGGCCGAAACCGCGCGCCCCCTGCCCGATGCGCCATATGCAAGCAGGAGGGTCAGCAGCGCATCGTTGCCCCCAAGACGGCCATGGCGCGCAGGGGCAGACCCGGTTCGCCGGGTGCGATGCGGCGCGCAAGCAAGCCGGTCATGCCGATGGACGCCACCGCCGCCAGCGGCCCGACCAGCCGGGCCGCGAGTTCGGACGGCCCCGTCATCCACCAGACCAGGTTGATCAGCCAGAACAGCAGGGGCGGTTTGTGGCTGTAGGCGGCGCCGTTCATCGTCAGGTGAAACGGATCGCCCGAGAGGTGCATTTCCCAGGCCACCGACAGATAGCGCGTCTCGTCGACCGGCAGGAAAGGCCGGATCGCCGGGGCCAGCAGAAGCACGGCAATCGCGGCCACCAGGATCGCCGGAAGGGCGAGGCGGGCCAAACTGCGGTCGCGAGCCGGGACGGGCGCAGCGGGATTGATGGACGTGGACATGGCAACGAGTTAGGAACACGCCACCCGGTTGCCACAGGCGCGGGGCTGCCATAGGCGGAAGTAAGCGCATGCTTATCCGTCGCAGGCGCAACCCGGTCCCTTTCGGCAGGACTTGTCGCGGGAAATGCAGCTGTCGCCGCAGGCCTTGCCCTTGCTGCAATGCTTGCAGCAGCTGGCCGCGACCGGTCCCCAGGCTGGAGAGGCCAGGTCTTGCAGCCGTTCCAGCCTCGACATGCCGTTGATCGGATCGGGCAGTCCGGGCAGCGGCGGCGGAAGGGCCTGCGCCAAGGCCGATCCGGCAACGAAAAGCGCCGCCACCAGCAGGGGACCGACTCTCATGGGAACCACCGCTCACTCACAAAATACCTAAGGAAAGGTTAACACCGACTCCGATTCCCGCAAAGGCGGCGCCAGGCTTGCGATCTACGGGCGCGATCTGCGACACACTTTGTCGCAAACGCGCGGGCCGCTGACCGGTCTTGGGCACAGGTTTGGGCAAATCCTGCGAGGTTCCCATGAAACCCATACCCGCGTTTGCGTCATCGGCGGCGGCGTCGTCGGCTGTTCGGTCCTGTATCACCTGACCAAGCTCGGCTGGTCGGATGTCATGCTGGTGGAACGGTCGGAACTGACCTCTGGCTCCACCTGGCACGCGGCGGGCGGGTTCCACACCATCAACGGCGACACCAACATGGCCGCCCTGCAGGGCTATACCATCCGGCTTTACAAAGAGCTGGAGGCGATCACCGGCATGTCCTGCGGGTTGCACCATGTGGGCGGCATCACGCTGGCCGACAACATGGCCCGGTTCGAGCAGCTGAAGGCCGAACGCGCCAAGCACCGTTACATGGGGCTGGATACCGAGCTGGTGACGCCGGAAGAGATTTCNCGCCTGACCGACGGCATGGTGAACCTGGAAAACATCATCGGCGGGCTTTACGACCCGTTGGACGGGCACCTTGACCCTTCGGGCACCACCCATGCCTATGCCAAGGCCGCGCGCATGGGCGGGGCCGAGATCGTGCTGCACAACCGCGTGCTGGAGACCAATCCTCGCCCGGACGGGTCGTGGGAGGTGGTGACCGAGAAGGGCACCATCATCGCCGGGCATGTGGTGAATGCGGGCGGGTTGTGGGCGCGCGAGGTCGGCGCCATGGCGGGCATCTACCTGCCGCTCTTGCCGATGGCGCACCAGTATCTGGTGACCGACGACATCCCCGAGATCCTGGAAATCCTGGGCCGCGGCAAGGAATTNCCCCATGTCATGGACCCCGGCGGCGAGTTCTACCTGCGCCAGGAGGGCCGGGGCCTGTGCATCGGCTTCTATGAAAAGCCCTGCGAGCCCTGGGCGGTGGACGGCACGCCCTGGGGCTTTGGCCACGAGTTGCTGAACGAGCAGTTCGACAAGATCGAGGATTCGGTGAACTTCGCCTATCGCCGCATTCCGGTGCTGGAACGGTCAGGTGTGAAGCGGGTGATCCACGGGCCCTTCACCTTTGCCCCCGACGGCAACCCGCTGATCGGGCCGGTGCCGGGCCTGCGGAACTATTGGTCGGCCTGCGCGGTGATGGCGGGCTTCAGCCAGGGCGGCGGCATGGGCCTGGCGCTGGCGCAATGGATGATCCACGGCGAGGTCGAGCGCGACCCGCGCGGCTTTGACGTCAGCCGCTTCGGCAACTGGACCTCGCCCGGCTATACCGTGCCGAAGGTGATCGAGAACTACCAGATGCGCTTCAGCGTGTCTTACCCGAACGAGGAACGNCCCGCCGCGCGGCCCTTCCGCACCACGCCGATGTATCAGGTCTTCGACGAGATGAACGCGGTCTGGGGCCAGCAATACGGGCTGGAAGTGGTGAACTACCACGCCCTGCCCGGCGAGCCGCGGTTCGAGACCCCGACCTTCAAGCGGTCGAACGCCTGGGAGGCGACGCGCCAGGAGGTGCTGGCGGTGCGCGAGGGCGTGGGCATCAACGAGGTGCAGAACTTCGGCAAGTACCGCGTGACCGGGCCGAATGCGCGGGCCTGGCTGGACCGCATCATGGCCGGGAACATCCCCAAGCCGGGGCGGCTGTCGCTGACGCCGATGCTGGCGCATTCGGGCAAGATCTTTGGCGATTTCACCGTGTCCTGCCTGAGCGAGACCGAGTTCCAGCTGACCGCCAGCTATGGCGCGCAGGGCTGGCACGCGCGCTGGTTCGAACAGAACATGGACGAGGGCGTGCGGGTCGAGAACATCTCGGATGCGCGGTCGGGCTTCCAGATCGCGGGACCGAAGGCGCGGGAACTGCTGGCGCGGGTGACGCGCAGCGATGTCTCGGCCGAGGCGTTCAAGTTCATGGACGTGAAGCGCATGACCGTGGGCATGGCCAACTGCATCGTGCAGCGGGTGAGCTATACCGCCGACCTGGGCTATGAAATCTTCACCGACCACATGTCGGTGCGGCACCTGTGGGACGTGCTGTCGGCTGCCAGGGACCTGGGGCTGCGCCCCTTTGGCATGCGGGCGATGATGTCCTTGCGGCTGGACAAGTGGTTCGGCTCCTGGGGCCGCGAGTTCAGCCCCGATTACACGCCGATGGAAACCGGGCTGGACCGCTTCATCCGCTGGAACAAGGAAGCGGACTGGATCGGCAAGGCTGCGGCCACGGCGGAGAAGGCGGCGGGGCCGAAGCGGCGGCTGGTGTCCTTTGTGGTGGATGCCGCCGATGCCGATGTGGTGGCCTGGGAGCCGATCTGGCTGGACGGCGCCGTGGTGGGCTGGTGTACCAGCGGAGGCTACAGCCACTGGACGGGCAAGTCGGTGGCGCAGGGTTTCCTGCCNGCGGATCGGGTGGTCGATGGCCTGGCCTGCGAGATCGAAATCCTTGGGGAACGGCGGAAGGCCACGGTGCATCTGGCGCCGCTGTGGGACGACGGCGGACGGATGCGCGGCTGAAGGCGGGCCCGGGCAATTTTCTTCGAAGAAAATTGCAAAATCCTTCGAAGGATTTTGCGGCGGGCGTCCCTAGCGGGGCGCCCATTTCACCCATTGGCCGTGGAAGCCNNACCGACCCTCGGCAGCGACTTCGCCACCCGGCCAGAGCCGCAGCGTGACGGCGGCGCCGTCGGGGTTGCCGTCGGCCTCCATCGCCAGCCAGGCCAGCGGTGCTTCGGCTGTCGCTTTCGCTCCGGCCGCCGCCAGGGCGCGGCGGATGCGGTCCTGGGAAGGTGCGGGGAAATACTGGAAGGCCACGGTGTGGAAGACCAGGTGGCAGTGCCCGGCGAAGCGGTTGCCGAGGCGGGCCTCCAGCCAGTCGGCGGCATCGGCGCGATCAACCTGCGGCGGGTGATCAGCGGCGGCTGCAAGGGCGGCGCGCAGCCGGGCGAGGCGGGCGTGCTGGTCGGGCCAGACATAGGACAGGAGCCTGAGCCCGTCGCGTGAGGGCGAGAGGGGTTNGAGGTCCACGCCGCGCGCCTTGGCCACCGGGACGGGGCCNNGGGATGAGGGCGGGCCGGTCCAGGCGGGCGTCAGGCGCAGGGCCGGGGCGGCGGCGCCGCAGGAAACCCCTGCGCCATCAAGCGCATAAAGCGGGAAGTTCAGGTTCAGCCCGGCGCTGGCGCCCAGTTCCGACAGGACCATCGGCAGGCCGGTGCGGGCCGCCAGCAGCGCCGCGGCGGGCAGGATCACGGCGCTGCGGCCGACCTCGTTGGTCTGGGGCGCATGGGTGATCCAGTCGGCCAGCACGGCATCGTGGCGGGCCAGCGCGGCGGCGATGGCCGGGGCCGGGTCGGCATCCGACGGCGGCCACACGGCGGCGAGCCCGGCGTCGGCGCCGGTCAGCACCAGGTGATGCAACCCGCCCGCCAGCCGCAGCGGCAGTGAGGCTCCCGCGGGGCCAAGGTCGCCCTGCCAGGCCTGCATCCGCTGTATCAGCGNCCGTGCCGGGGGCAGGAGGTCGGGCAGGAGCGTCATCAGCCGGGCGGTGAACGGCGAGCCCAGTTCGGCGCAGGCGCGGGCCTGGGTCTGGAAGGCGGCAAGAAGGTCGTCACGCATGGGGCACCTCGGAGGACAGAATGCCAAAGCGCGCAGAAAGGTCAATATCTTTGACTTAATTTCCGGGCGGCATCGGAGGCGCGGATCGGCTAGGATCGGGGCATGCGTGGTGACGTCCAAATCCTGATCCTTGCCGCCGGGGCCTCGTCCCGCATGGCTGGGCGCGACAAGCTGATGGAAGAGGTCGAGGGTCTGCCGCTGGTCGCCCGCAACGCGCGGATGGCGCTGGCGACAGGTTTGCCGGTGACGGTGGCCCTGCCNCCGGATCGTCCGGCGCGGGATGCCGCATTGGCGGGGCTGCCAGTGCAGGGGTGGTGGCCGAGCGGGCGCATGAGGATGGCCGAAAGCCTGAAAGCGGGGATCGCCGCCCTGCCCGCCCTGGCGCCCGTGCTGCTGGTGCTGGCTGACCTGCCGGAATTGCAGGAGGACGATCTGCGCGCGGTGCTGGCGGCGGGCGCGACTGCGCCGGACATGATCCACCGCGGCGCCTCGGCCACGGGCCAGCCGGGCCATCCGGTGCTGCTGCCGCCCTGGCTGCGCGCGGAAATCCTGGGCCTGACCGGCGATCAGGGCGCGCGAGTTGTTGCANNGCGCCACCGCGACAGGGTGCGGCTGGTGCCCTTGCCGGGCGCGCGCGCCATCACCGACCTGGACACGCCCGAGGACTGGGCGGCCTGGCGGGCGGCTCAGGCCGACATCAGCACCCGCGCCTCGTAGCCCTTCAGCGTCAGCCGGGCCGGCGGATGGAAGGCGCCGTCGCGGCCAAGATCCGGGAACAACTCCAGAAGCTCGGCCCGGGCATCGCCATCCAGCCCCCCACGGCAGCGGGNGCCGGGCTGGAAGCTTTCGGTCCAGGCGCCTTCGGACAGCACGATTTCGTGCCGGTCGAACATCAGGTGGATATAGGTGACACCGCGCGGCAGGCTGCGGCGGATGCCGGGGCGGCCCACCAGATGCAGCGCCGCCACCAGCACCTCGGCATCGCCAAAGCACAGCTCGGCCCTTGCGTCCTCGACCAGGATGCGGTGCTGCGGCGAGACGGTCAGATCGCGCTCGGGCAGGTAGGCGCCAAGCGCGCGGCGGCNGATGCGCACCGGCTGCAAGCGCGGCGCGGCGATCAGGTCGCCCAGGGACAGCGCGCGGCTGCCGATCCAGCGCAGCACCTGGGGGCCGTGATCGCGCGTCAGCACCAGATCGCCAGGGGCCAGCGTCTCGACGGCACGTGGTAGGCGNNGGGTGGCAATCAGCGTGCCGGGGGTGAAGCAGGGCACCACCGTCTCGATGTTGTGGAAATCGAAACCGATGACGGCGCCGTTGGCATCCAGGAACTCGACATAGCCGTGTTCCTGGTCGGTGCTGGTGTAGATGACGCGCAGCGGCCCGGCGTTGGACAGGTCCAGCGTGTCAAGGTCGGTGCCGGTTTCGTCGCCCCAGACGGTATCGCCGAAGGCATCGGTGCGGTCGGTATAGGCAAAGTTGTCGCGGCCGCCACCGCCGTAAAGCAGGTCGGCGCTACCCGCCATACAGCGTGTCGTCCCCGTCACCGCCATAAAGACTGTCGGTGCCAAGCGCCGCCATAGACGGTGTCGGTGCCGGTGCCACCTTCAACCCGGTCGGCGCCGTCGCCGCCGGACAACCTGTCGTTTCCGGCCCCGCCGTAGAGGCTGTCGTTGCCGGTGCCGCCATCCGCGGTGTCGTTGCCGTCGCCGCCATCGACAAGATCGGCGCCGTCGCCGCCGGTCAGGCTGTCGTTGCCCGCCCCGCCATAGAGGCTGTCGTTGCCGATGCCACCGTCGGCGGTATCGTTGCCATCGCCACCCTCGACCCGGTCGGTGCCATCGCCGCCGGACAGGCTGTCATCCCCGCCCCGCCATAGACGCTGTCATTGCCGGAATCGCCCGAGACCGTGTCGTTGCCGTCGCCCCCAGAACCGTGTCGTTGTCGGCGCCGCCATAGACGATGTCGTCGCTGCCGCGGGCGTCGATGTAGTCGTTGCCCGCTGCGCCATAGAGCACGTTGGTGTAGATGTCGGTGCCGGTAATCCCGGACCCGTCAAAGCCATAGATCGTGTCGTTGAAGGCCGATCCATAGACCCCGTCGATGCCGCCAGACTGTCGCCGGCGGCAAAGCCGCCGCTGACCGCATAGGTGGCCAGATCAATGCGGATGGCAGATGTGGACAGGGAATAGTCCACATAGTCCATGTCCTCGCCGCCATAGAGCAGATCGCCCGAGGCACCCGAGACCAGGGTATCGTTGTCGTTGCCGCCATACAGCGAGTTGGGGGCGCCGCCATCCAGACGGTCGTTGCCGTCGCCGCCATAGACCTGGTCCTGTCCGTCGCCTACCAGGACGGTATCATCGCCGATGCCGCCGTCGATGGTGTCGTTGCCGGTGCCGCCGTCGATCAGATCATCGCCGTCGCCGCCGGACAGCGAGTCGTTGTCGCCGCCGCCGTAGATCGTGTCGTTGCCCAGGCCGCCCTCGACGGTATCGACGCCCAGGCCGCGGTGATCACATCGTTGTCGTCGCCGCCGAACAGCCGGTCGTTGCCCGACCCGCCGTCCATGGTGTCCTGCCCGGTGCCACCGTACAGCGAATCCACGCCGTCGCCGCCATCCAGGCTGTCGTTGCGGCGTCGCCGTACAGCGTGTCGTTGTCGGTGCCGCCGATGACCGTGTCGTTGCCGTCGCCGCCAAAGGCGGAATCGGTGCCGGTGCCGCCGTCGATCAGGTCGTCCTCGGCGCCGCCATACAGCGTGTCGGCGCTGTCGCCGCCGTACAGCGTGTCGATGCCCGCGCCACCGTCGATCAGGTCGTTGGCCGAGCCGCCATCCAGAAGGTCGCGGCCGTCGCCGCCATAGATCGTGTCGGCGTCGGTGCCGCCATAGACGCTGTCGTCGCCCGCGCCCCAGAGCGTATCGTTGCCGTAGCCGCCGGTCAGGATGTCGTTGCCATCGCCGCCGGTCAGCGAATCCGTGCCGGTGCCGCCGTCCAGCGTGTCGGCGCTTACGCCGCCGAACAGGGTGTCGTTGCCGTCGTCGCCCAGAAGGCTGTCGTCGCCGTCGTCGCCGGACAGCGTGTCATTCTCGCCGCCGCCATAGAGCGTGTCGTTGTAAGCCCCGCCGCCGAGGGAATCCGTGCCTGTGCCGCCGTCCAGGTAATCGGAGCCGTCGCCGCCGAACAGCGTGTCGGCGGAATCGCCGCCGAACAGCCGGTCGGTGCCAAGCCCGCCGTCCAGGCTGTCCGAGCCGCTGTTGCCGATCAGGCTGTCGTCGCCATCACCGCCCGCCAGCGTGTCGTTGTTGTTGCCGCCGTCCAGCGTGTCGTTGCCGATGCCACCGATGAGGCTGTCGTTGCCGTCGTCGCCAAGCAGGCTGTCGTTGCCGTCGCCGCCCGAGAGGGTGTCATTGTCATCGCCGCCCGCCAGGGTGTCGTTGGCGGCGCCCCCGTCCAGGAGGTCGGAGCCCGATCCGCCAATCAGGCTGTCAGCATCATCCCCGCCATAAAGGCTGTCATTGCCCGTCCCGCCGTCCAGCGTATCCAGCCCGGTGCCGCCGGACAGGCTGTCGTTGCCAGAGTCGCCGTAAAGCCGGTCGTTGCGGCGTCGCCGTTCAGCGTGTCGCTGTCGTTGCCGCCATAGACGGTATCGGCGCCGTCGCCACGTTGACGCTGTCGTCGTCGGACCCGGCATAGACCGCGTCGTTGCCGCCATAGGCGTTGATCGTGTCGTCGCCATTGCCACCATAGAAGGTGTCATTGCCCGACGACCCGTTAAGGGTGTTGTTGGACCCGTTGCCCGAATAGGTCGGCATCTGCTGCTTCTGACCCTTGCCTGATGGTGGCAGCAGGACAGCGGAAATGCGGCGAATTCGTGGCGAAGGCGGCGCGGGGCGCCCGATTTTCCAACGATTCTGGCGTGTTGGGCGGAGGGCGTGGCGGCAGGGCCACAACCGGAATGCAACGGGGGCCTTGCGGCCCCCGTGACATGGTTCTGGTTCAGGCCTCAGCGCACCAGAAGGCGCGCTTCGTGGCGCTTCAGCGTGCGGCGGGCAGCGACATAGTCCTGCAACCCGCCTTCGGTCGCCAGCTCCGGGAAGAGCTCCACGATTTCCGACCGCTGCGCATTGCCGATGCCCTTCAGCGAATAGTCGCCGGGCTGGAAGCTTTCGGTCCAGGCGCCGTCGGCCAGCACGATCTGGTGCTCGTCGAACATGAAGTGGATGTAGGACACACCCGGTCCACCTGATGGATGGCATTGCCCGACACCAGATGCTTGGCCGCGACCAGCACTTCGTGCTCGTCAAAGTACAGCTGGGTGCGGTCGCTGGCCACCAGCATGCGGTGGTTGGGCGAAACCAGCATGTCGCGTTCCGGCAGGCCGTTGCCCAGGCTGCCCTGCTTGATCAGCACCGGCTTCAGATGCGGCACGGCCAGCAGGTTGGTCCAGGACAGGTCCTTCTGGCCGACCCAGCGGATTTCCTGGATACCGTTGTCGCGGGTGATGACCTTGTCGCCGGGCTTCAGGCTTTCCACCGGGACTTCGCCACGCGGCGTCGCGATCAGCGAGCCGGGGTGAAGCAGGGATGCAATGTTCGATTTCGGTGAAGCTGACCCGACCGACCTCGACGCCGGAGGAATTCCGGATCACCGCAATGCCGCTGGTCGAGTCGCCATCGGGATCGACGGTGACATTCGTAAACTGCACCGAGCCACCCGGCGGAATCAGCCCGGTCAGGTCAAGCGTGTCGGCGTCGTTGCCTCCGGTTCCACCGTCCACGGTATCGCCGAAGCCCGCATAGAACAGATCGGCATCGTCGCCCCCAGAAGGGTGTCGATGCCATGCCCACCGATGATCGTGTCCTCACCGGCACCGCCATCGACCAGGTCGTTGTCGATGCCCCCATCCAGAAGATCGTTGCCAGTGCCGCCATAGATCCGATCAGCGTCATCCATGCCGTAGATGGTGTCGTTGCCCGCACCGCCATCGATCATGTCGCGACCGTTGTCCGGACGCAGGTCGCTACATCGTCGGGGATGTTCACGGCATCCGGTACGCCGGGGCCATAGCCGCCATAGACCAGGTCGTCGCCGTCGCCGCAAACGATGGAATCGAGCCTTCGGCACCGATGATGATGTCGTTCTTAGGCGTCGCCCGTGATCGTGTCGTCGTCGAAGCCGCCGTCGATGGAATCGTTGCCGTCGCCGTAAACGATCAGGTCGTTGTCATCGCCCGTCCGGATGGTGTCGTTTTGGCGCCGCCCAGAACCGTGTCACGGTCGTTGTAGGGATCGGTGTCGGCCGCATAGAGGCCCGGATAACCGCGGTCGGGCAGCGGCACGCCGTCCGGGCCGCAATGGTTGTCCACGGCGCCGCCCGAGGTGTCGATCAGGTCGTCGCCTGCGCCGCCTTCAACACTGTCACGGCCGTTGCCGCCGGTGATGGTGTCGTTGCTGGTGCCGCCATAGATGGTATCGTTGCCGTCGCCGCCATCCAGCTTGTCCGAGCCGTCCTCGGGGATCGGGCCCAGATCGCCGCCATAGATGACATCGTTGTTTACGCCGCCATAGACGGTGTCGTTCTTAAGCGCCGCCCTTCAGCAGGTCAGCCCCTCGCCGCCATAGATCAGGTCGTTGCCCTCGCGGCCCCAGACCGTGTCGTTGCCGCATTCGCCATAGACGGTATCGTTGCCGACGCCGCCATCGACATAGTCGTTGCCATTGCCAGCATAGACCTTGTCGGCGCCCTCGCCCGCAATCACCGTGTCATTGCCGTCACCGGCATAGATCAGGTCGTCGTTCGGCGCGGCGCCGGGCAGGATCGCGTCATAGGAATCTGGCCTGTCCCCGTCCCCGCTGACGAAGCTGGTGTTCATCAAGTCGCTGCCGGACGTGCCGGTGACAATGCCGTCGCGCGTGGTGCTGCCACCGCAACCGCCGCCCGTCTTGTAAGTGCTGCTCATCTTGCGACCAATATCCAAACCGACCCGACACCAGACACGGACGAATGACCGTGCCCCGCTCCTCGCGACCGCCCTGCGCGGCCGCGTGTCTGCCTGTTGCGACCCGAAGGGGCCATCGGTTCCAGGGGCATGGCCCGTCTGGCGACCCTCTGCGAAAAACCAGTCAGCCCGGCCGAATCGCCGGTTTCAGGTCTTCGGTGGAGAGGTCGTCCCTCGGCAGCCCACATGTCACCGCTGACGCGCCTTTCGGCACATCGCTGGTGCTTCCCGCCCCCACGGGTCCACACCACGCCAGCAGACGCACTCTGATACAGCGAAAACATGGTTTCAGAAAGCTGAAAACCCGTGATCTCCAACTAGTTACCACGTTGGCCTTTCACCTCGTCACAGCCTTAAGTTGATCGTTGTCGCATGTCTGTTCAACAATCCCTGACCGGCCAGGTGGAAGACCGCGACCCAAACGCTTGTCGAATCTGGATAATCATTGATCGTGCCGAATTTGGCGTTTCTGGAACGCGCACAATCCGGGCGCGACATGGTCTCGCCACATTTGCCGCGGCAGTGCCCGATTTCTGCCAGACTTGGTTAAGCTGCGTTGCCGGACCTTCGCCAATGCACGGATTTGCCGGAAAATGACGCTAAGGCAAGAACACTGGTGGCGGCGAATCGCCGAATCGCCGCAGCGCGGCGCCATCTTCTTGCCAAGGTTCAGAGGGTGGTGCCCGAGGCGAGACTCGAACTCGCATACCTTGCGGCGACGGATTTTGAATCCGCTGCGTCTACCATTCCGCCACTCGGGCCCAGGCGCAGTTAGCCTGTCCACATGGGGATGGTCAACCGCTCAGAGTTGGCCCGAGAAGGTGTCGCAGGCGTCGATCTGCCCGGACTTGAGCCCGCGCATGAACCATTCGGCCCGCTGCGCCGAGGTGCCGTGGGTAAAGCTGTCGGGCATCGGTCGGTTGCGCTGCAACGTGTCGTCGCCGATCTGGCGGGCGGCGTTCATCGCCTCGTCCACGTCGCCGCGGTCGATCGAGCCGAAGGTCTCAGATGCCTTGCGGGCCCAGATGCTTACCAGGCAGTCGGCCTGCAGCTCGACCATGACCGAAACGGCGTTGCTGTCGGCCGCGCTCATGCGCTGGCGCAGCCGCGTGGTTTCACCCAGGATGCCCAGCAGGTTCTGCACATGGTGGCCGACCTCGTGCGCCACGACATAGGCTTGTGCGAAATCGCCGTTAACGCCCAGCTGGCGGTCCATCAGCACGAAGAAATCGGTGTCGAGATAGACCTTGCGGTCCACCGGGCAGTAGAACGGCCCCGTGGACATGTCGGCGCCGCCGCAGGCCGAGGCGGTGGCGCCCTTGAACAGCACCAGAACNNCGGCGGGGGCCGCGCCCAACTGGTCGCGGAACACGGTGGCCCAGACTTCCTCGGTATCGGCCAGCGTGACGGCGACAAAGGCCGCGCGCTCTTCGTCGGCGGGGGTCAGCTCGACCGNGCTGGCCCGTCGATACCCCGCCCGCCTCTTCAGCAGCGGCGTCACGCCGACGCCGAAGAAGTAGCCCACCGCCAGCACCACCAGCAGGCCGACCGCCCCGATGCCGCCGCCCCGGACCGCGCCGGACGAGCGGCGGTCTTCGATGTTCCGGCTTTGTCGCCGCCCGCGCCACTCCATGACCTGCTCCCGCCGTCCGATCACGCGCAAGTGTAGGCGCGGATGGGGCTTTCGGGAAGCACCCGGCGCGGGGGCGGCTTGACCTTGCGCCGCCGCATGTGCCTTGTCTGCGACGAAGGGAGACCCGATGCTGCGACGCCTTTCCGACTGGATCCTCCGGCAGGCCGGACATCGCCATGCCGAGCCGGTGCTGGCGACGATCTCGTTCACCGAAAGCTCGGTCTTTCCGATTCCGGCCGATGTGATGTTCGTGCCCATGTGCCTGGCGCGGCCCGAGAAGGCGATGCGCTTTGCGGCGGTGGCCTCGGTGGCTTCGGTGCTGGAGGGATCGCTTACTGGCTGCTTGGCTATTTCGCCTTTGAACTGGTGGCGCGACCGTTGCTGGAGTTCTATGGCAAGCTGGACGCGTTTCAGGCGCTGGCAAACTCGGGGCCGGGGCTGGTGTTGCTGCTTCTCGTGACCTCGGGCTTTTCCCATATCCCGCCGATGAAGGTGGTGACGATCCTGGCGGGGCTGATCGGCTTTCCCATCGTGCCCTTCATCCTGTCGGCCATCGTGGCGCGGGGGCGGTTCTTTCTGCTGGCCTGGCTGCTGCGCCACTACGGGACGTCGATCCTGGGCTTCATCGAGCGGCGCTTTCCCTGGATCGCGGCGGGGATCGTGGTTCTGGGGGCGCTGGCCTATTTCCTGCTGACCTGGGGGCATGCATGACGCGGACCAACCTGATCCTTCTGGCCATGCTGGGTTCGGCTTAAGCATTCTGGCCGGGGCCTTCTACTTTCAGTATGTCGTAGGGCTTCTGCCCTGCCAGCTGTGCCTGTGGCAGCGCTGGCCGCATGCGGCGGCGGTGGGGATCGGGCTGGCGGCGCTGGCCACCCGCTGGCGGCTCTGGCCCTGGCTGGGGGCGCTGGCCACGCTGGTCACGGCGGGGATCGGGCTGTTCCATGTGGGCGTCGAGCAGACCTGGTGGGAGGGGCTGGCGACCTGCACCGTGGATGCCATGGCCGGGGTTTCGGGCGACGACCTGTTGAACATGGACGTGGCCGTGGGCGGGCCGGTGCGCTGTGACGTGGTTCCCTGGGCGATGTGGGGCATCTCGATGGCCGGGTGGAACGTGATCGCCAGCCTGGGCCTGACCCTGGTCTGGCTGGTGGCGGCGACCCGCAAGGACTGAGCGTCCGAGCTCGGACGCCCCTCTCGATTCAACGATATCAACGCGTTACCGTCGCGCCTTAACTTGGCGTTAGGATTTGTCCGAGGTGGGCGCTTACTGCAGGGCGATCACGCGGAGACCCGGTTGCGAGCGGACGGCTTCGCCTTCGGCCAGCGGGTGGAAGGTTCCCGCTTACGAGACGATGCCGATGGCGACGGCGGCCGGATTGGCCTGGTGCCAATCCCCGGCCGTGAAGTGCTGCTGAGCCGNGGTCACGGAAATGCGGCCGCCCGCGCGCAGGCTGTCTTCGGCCCGGCNCGCGGTCAGGCCGGTGCCCAGCATCCGGCCGCCAAGTCCCGCTGGCAGCGCATGGCGCGCCGACTCCGCCCGTTCGGGGCGGGTCTGCCAGACATGGCCACTGCCGAATTCATGCCCCAGATCCGAGGCGACCAGCGTGTTGTAGGCGTCGTTGTCGGAGGCGGCGAGCAGGTCGGAATAGCCGATGAGATCGACATGTTCGGTGGCGCCTTCGGCGAGGATGTCGCCGTAATAGACCGGCAGGCCCGCCGTTCGGGGCAGGCGCAGGCGATGATGCGTCGGATCGGCGACCAGCACCGGCACCTCGCAGGATTGCAGGGCAAGGCCAAGCTCGGTGGTGAAACGCGAGGCACCGACGATCAGCACCCCGCATCGCCGAGNCGACAGGCCGAGCGCGCGGGCCAGCGGCCCGAGGGTGAAGCCGTGGATCACCACCGTCGAGACCACGAGCAGGAAGGCCAGCGGGCCGACGCGGGCACCGTCCTGGATACCGGCTTCGAGGAGGCGCGCGCCGAACAGGTTACNCACGGCCATCAGCACCACGCCGCGCGGGCCGGTGAAGGCGACAAGCAGGCGTTCATTGCGCGGGATGTCGGTGCCGAGGAAACTGGCCAGAACCGCCAGCGGCCGCGCCACCAGAACAATCAGCAGCACGAAAACACNCGCGCGGACGTCCAGCGCCTGGATCGCCTCGGGCTTGATGCCCGAGGCCAGCAGGATGAACACGCCCGAGACAAGCAGCGTGGTCACGTTCTCCTTGAACCGGCGCAGTTCCTGGAACGAGGCCAGCCCGGCATTGGCGATGACCATGCCCATGACGGTGACAGCCAGAAGGCCGCTTTCGTGCAGGATGCTGTCCGGCAGGGCAAAGACGAAGACCAGCGTGGCAAAGAGGACCGGCACCTTCAGGTAATCGGGCACGGCGCCGCGGCGGAAAGCCAGCGCGATGCCCCTGCCCGCCAGCCAGCCGATCAGGGCGGCGGCGAGAATGCCGAAGAGGGCGTGCCCTGCGCCATAAGTCAGCGAAGCGCCCTTGTGCAGGATCGAGACCAGTCCGAAGGCCAGCACCGCCGCCAGCGCGCCGAGCGGGTCGTTCACGATGGCCTCCCATTGCAGGAGGTTGGCGGGGCGGCGCGCCAGTTTCGCCTGACGCAGGAGCGGCGCGATCACGGTCGGGCCGGTGACAATGAGGATGCCGCCAAAAACGGCGGACGCCTCCCAGCCGAGGCCCGCGCCATAATGCAGGGCCAGCGCGGACAGCAACCAGCCGAGCGGCGCGCCGATCACGACCAGCCTGCGAACCCCGGTGGCGGCATCGGCCAGTTCGCGCAGATTGAGCGTCAGGCCGCCCTCGAACAGGATCACCGCGACCGCGACGGAGACGGCGTCCGAGACAAGGGGGCCGATGTNCGCCGGGTCGAGCAGGCCGAGGCCGGGACCGACCAGCAGGCCCGCGGCCAGCATCAGGACGATGGTNNACATGCGGAAGCGCCAGGCGAACCACTGAGCGCCGATCCCGAGACATCCGACGAGGGCAAAGGCGGCCGCAGGGCCGAGGTGTTCGACGGTCACGCTGAATCCGGCTTGAAGGGTCGGTGACTTATTCCAATCAGTGCCATCAGGCCGCCGGTCGTGGCAATCTTCCTTCGCATGAAAGGCGGAGACAGGACGCGAGGCAGGTCAGGACAGACCCCTGCCGAGGCCCGGCCGTCGCCGGGGCGGGTTGCGCGGGATCAGGCGGCCAGACCTTCGGCGGCCAGGTAGCGGGCCGAGACGAGGATGTCTTCGGGCCGCGCCATTTCGATGATGAAGCGTGGCATCTGCGGCAGTTCGGCCAGCGCGCGGAACAGGCCGTGCCAGCGGATGGTGCCGCGGCCAAGCGCCCAGTGCCGGTCGGCCACGCCATCGGCATCCTGCAGATGGACATGGGCCAGAAGGTGCCNCGCGGCGCGCACATGCGTATCGACGGGCGGAGCGGCGGTGGAGCCATGGGCGTAATGCGCGTGGCCGGTGTCGAGTGAAACCGCGACGGCGGGCGAGGCGAAGGCTTGTGCCAGCAAGACCCTCTCCCAGGGGTCGCGATCCTCGCAGTTCTCGATCACCAGTGTGACGCCAAGCTGTTCGGCGCGGGCCACCACGGGGGCCATGGTGTCCAGCGTGCGGGCGGTGATGCCAGCCTGGTCGTCCATCTCGGTGCCGCGGTTGAAGCCGGACCAGGTGGTGAATGGCGAATGCACCACCATGTGGCCGCCGCCCTNTGCCCCCAGGATCAGGTCAAGGGCATCCAAGGCGCGCAGCATCCGGTCCTGGATGATGGCGCGCAGGTCGGGATCGGGCTGGTCGATCTGGAAGCCCCAGAACGGCCCGTGCAGGCCGATGCGGCCGGTGTGGCCGTCAAGTTGGGCCTTGGCGCGGGAGGCGATGTCGCGCCAGGTATCGCCCTGCAAGGCACCGATTTCGGTGAAGTCGCGCAGTTCCAGGTCGCGGCCTTGGGCCAGCCAGTCGCTGAGGCCCGGCACCTTTGTAAGGCTGGCAAGGTAGGTGGCGCAGCCGACACGGGGAAGATCAGGCATCGAGGTCCACCCAGGCGGGAACGTGGTCGGAGGGTTTCTCGCGGCCGCGGACCGCCTTGTCGATGCCTAANNGATCGCGCATCAGGTCGGCGGCTTGCGGCGACAGAAGCAGGTGGTCGATGCGGATGCCGTTGTTGCGCTCCCAGGCGCCGCGCTGGAAATCCCAGTAGGTATAGGTGCCGGGGCGCGGGTCACGGGTGCGGATGGCATCGGTGAGTCCAAGGTGGATCAGCTGGCGGAAGGCGGCGCGGCTTTCGGGCAGGAACAGCGCGTCCTTCACCCAATCCTCCGGCTTGGCGGCATCCTCGGGCTGGGGGATGACGTTGTAATCGCCGCAGAAGACGAGCGGTTCCTCGGTTTGCAGAAGCGCGGTCACGCGGGCCTGCATGCGGGCCATCCAGGCGAGCTTGTAGTCGTATTTCGGCCCCGGTGCCGGGTTGCCGTTGGGCAGGTAAAGGCCGCAGACGCGGATCGCCGTGCGGCCGACCACCGTGGCCTCGATCCAGCGGGCCTGTTCGTCGGTGTCGTCGCCTGGCAGGCCGCGGGTCACGTCCTCCAGCGGCAGTTTCGACAGGATGGCCACGCCGTTGAAGCTTTTCTGGCCGTGGGTTTCAACCTGGTAGCCGAGGCTTTCGAAATGGTCGCGCGGGAAGGCCTCGTCCACCGACTTGATTTCCTGCAGGCAGGCGACATCGGGCTGGGCTTCGGTGAGCCATTCGGTCAGCGCCTCGAAGCGCGCCTTGATGCCGTTGATGTTGAAGGTGGCGATCTTCATCGGGCTCTCCTGCCTGGTGGGGAAGGTGTAGCCTTGGGGTGGGGGGATGGGGCAAGCGGGGGTTGGGGGCGATAGCGACCTCGGTTTGCCCGCGGCCATCGCCGCGGGCACCGCGGGCGGGTTCAACCAGACCGCCCGTGCGCCCAGGCCGCACGGGGATATCTGACAGCCCCTTGGCGATTTGCTGGCAAATCGCCAACGCGCCGGGCCTACTCCACAGGAGGCCGTCCTTGTCGGCACGAAAAAGGGGCGTGTTGCCCGCCCTTGACGCGGGCCGCTGCTGCCCCACCCTATGCCGCGCGCCATGCGAAAGGCCGGTGATGCCCCTCCCCTTGTCTCTGTGGTGATCCCCGCNCACCGCGCCGCGGCGGTGCTGCCGCGGGCGGTGGCTTCGGTTCTGGATGGCGGGCTGCCCGAGGCGGCGCTGGAAATCCTGGTCGAAAGCGATGACGGCACGGATTATGCCGGGGCAGCGGCGCTGTCGGCGGCGGTGCGCGTGGGCGTCAGCGGAGTGGTGGCCAGCGGCGTGGGGTTTACGCGCAACCGCGCGCTGGACCGGGCGACGGGGGANTGGGTGGCCTTCCTGGATGCCGACGACTGGCTGGCGCCGGGGTTTCTGGCCGAGGCGGTGGCGCTGGCCGAAGGGAATGGCGCGGCGATGGCGCGGCTGGAGGTGCGGCTGGACCGGGCCACGGTGTTCGACCCGGCCTACATGGTACGGTTGCGGATTTCGACCTGGCGGCGCGCNACCGGCGCCTCGTTGCGGCCGGTGGTGCGGCGGGAACGGGCNGGGCGGTTCCGCAATGCGCTGTCGCAGGACGTGGCGCATGGGCTGGAGGTGATCGGCGCGCATGGCGGGCGGCTGCCGCTGACGCGGGCGGGTTATGTGATGGAGCTGACGGCAGGATCGGTGACNGGATGCCGCGATTTCGCGGACCGGGTCGATGCGGCCTATCGCGACCATATCCGGGCGTTCCGCGCGGGCGAGACGGTGCTGCCGCCCGACTGGGCCGAGGCGGCGGCCCGGGTCTTCGAGACGAAGATCGCGCTGAATGCCGCCCATGCCGCCGAGGGCGGCGGGCGGCACTATGAATATGCCGCGGCGGTGGCGGGCGGAGGCTCATCAAGCCCGGACGGGCTTTCTTCGCCGGGGCACGAGGAAAGCCGAAAGGCTTGACGAGGCCGGTCAGGAGGCGAGCCTGGCCCGCCAGTCGCGGTATTCGCGCGTGTCCGGCGAGGCGGCGACGGCGCGGTCGGCGGCCTGGGCGGCCTGGGCAAGCGCGCCGCGGCGGGCGTGCAGGTCCGAGAGCATCCGCCAGGCGCGGGCGGCGTGGCGGGTGTCGTCGGCCACCGCGGCGGTCAGCGCCGCCTCGGCCTCGGCCAGGCGGTCTGCGGCAAGCAGGATTTCCAGCACCGCCTGGGCACGCGGCTTTTTCGGGATGGGCGAGTAGGTGACGGCCTTGGTGGCATGGTCGATGGCGCTGTCGGATCGTCNCAGCGCGGCGCAGAGGCGGGCCATGAGCAGGCGCAGGTTGGCATCGCGGGGATGGGCCTGCAGCGCCGGGTCGATGGCCAGCGCCGCCTCTTCCGGGCGGCCAAGCGACAGGAGCACCGAGCCGAGCGCCAGGGCGAAGCCCGGGTCGTTGGGGAAATACGTCAGCGCGCGGGCGAAGACCTGGGCGGCGCGGTCCAGTTGGCGGTCGCGCTGTGCGAGGCCGCCGGAGAGGAGGAAGTACTGGCGCGCGGTGGCCCCCATGCGGTCGCTGGTCCACCAGTCGCGCGCCGCCTCGCGCCCGCGTTCGGCGGTGACGAGGTTGCAGTGGACGAGCCCCTCTTCGGTGGNGGTCTCGCGCAGGATGGCTTCGATGGCGGCGCAGGTCGCCTGGGCCTGGGNGTGGTCGATGTCGAAGGCGAAGTTGGACGGGTAGTCGCTCGGCGCCTTGATCAGCACCCAGCCTTCGGCATGGCGCTCGAGGCCGTAAAGCTGGGTTGCCACCGGGTCGGGGGTGGCTTTGGGGAAGTTGTGGCGGATTTCGCGGCCGACCTCGACGAAGCGGGCGAGGAGGTCGGCCAGCAGGTCGGGGCCGGGCTGGCCGTCCAGCACCAGAAGCGCGCGGTCGGGCAGGTCGGCGAAGGCGCGGCGCCAGCTGTCGGGCGTGGCATGGGCGGCGGACAGGCGGCGGACCTTGGTGGCGGTGCCCGGCAGGGTGACGGCGGTGGAGCGGTCGAGGCGCGTCGGGGCCGCNNCGGTCTTGTGGATCGCCACCATGTTGTGGAAGCGCTCCATCGCCGCGACGCCTTCGGGCGGGGCGGCGATCAGATCGCGGAAGAAGCCCACGGAATTCGGGGCGGCGAGGTCGAGCGAGCCGCCGAAGCGGGGCATGAAGGAGGTCTGCACATCCTCGACCACATAGATGCCGCCGGGCTTCAGCGTGGGGAAGAGGATGCGGTAGGTTTCCACCACATGTTCGTTNNGGTGGCTGCCGTCATCGACGATCAGGTCGAAGGGGCCACGCTCGGCGACCACGGCCGCCAGGAAATCGGCGTCCACCTGGCTGCCCTGGCGGATGGCGACGCGGGGGCCGAAGTCCAGCACCTTCTTCTGGATGTCGATGCCGGTGATTTCCTTNNGCGGGAAATAGTCGCGCCAGGTGGCGAGGCTCTGCCCGCCGCGGTCTTCGTCCTGGTAGCCGCCGACGCCGATTTCCGNAATCTTCAGCGCACGGTCGCGCCAGCGGTGGAAGAGCTTGTGGTAATTGGGCGTGTAGCAATGGTAGCCGAACTTGTCGGTGCCGTTCAGCACCGCCATCCGGGACAGCGGATCGAGTGTCATGCCTGCCTCTGTTCTTCTTGTCTGCTCTTTTCGCGCAGCATGAACAGGGCGGGCCGCTGCGGCAAGCGAAGGTTCAACCGCAGGGTGGCGTCAGATGGAAAAAGATGTGCCGCAGCCACAGGAGGCGGTGGCGTTCGGGTTCTGCACCACGAAGCGGGCGCCGATCAGTTCGTCGGTGAAGTCGATCACGGCATTGGCAAGGAAGGGAAGAGAGACGGCATCGACCAGCACGCGCTGGCCGTCCTTTTCCAGGACCAGGTCATCACTGGCGGGATCGTCCAGCCGGATGTCGTACTGAAAGCCGGAACAGCCACCGCCTTCGACCGCGATGCGCAGGGNCTTCGTCTCGCCCATCGCCTGGGCAATCTCGGCCAGGCGGGCGAAGGCACGGTCGGTCACGCGGGNGGGCAAGGTCAGGGTCATGGTTTGTTCGCATATCCTTGGTGCGGTTCCATGAATATAAGTCGGAGTGAAGACCGCAACAAGAACGGCCCCGGATGCTTGCCCCCTATGCCTGCCTGCCCGAGGCCTCGCGCGGGCGCCTTTACNNCCCCGAACGGATGTCATCGTTCCGGTCGCCCTTCCAGCGCGACCGCGACCGGATCATCCATTCCAGCGCCTTCCGCCGCCTGAAGCACAAGACGCAGGTCTTTGTGGAGCACGAGGGCGATTACTACCGCACGCGGCTGACCCATTCGATCGAGGTGGCGCAGGTGGCGCGCACCATTTCGGGCGTGCTGAACCTGAACACCGATCTGGCCGAGGCGATCGCGCTGGCGCATGACCTAGGCCACACGCCCTTTGGCCATACCGGCGAGGATGCGATGGAGCGCCTGATGGCGCCCTATGGCGGGTTCGACCACAATGCCCAGGCCTTGCGCATCGTCACGCGGCTGGAACGGCATTATGCCGATTTCGACGGGTTGAACCTGACCTGGGAGACGCTGGAAGGCATCGCCAAGCACAACGGGCCGGTAATCGGGCCGAATGCCGACAAGAAACATGAGGGGCCCCTGCCCTATGCCCTGGCCGAGGTGAATGCGGCCTGGGATCTGGAACTGGACACCCATGCCAGCGCCGAGGCGCAGGTGGCGGCGATTGCCGATGACGTGGCCTATTCGCACCACGACCTGCACGATGGCTTGCGGTCGGGCCTGTTCACCGAGGACGACCTGATGGAACTGCCGGTGACCGGTAANGCCTTCGCCGAGGTGGATGCGATCTATCCNGGGCTGGACAAGATGCGGCGGCGGCACGAGGCGCTGCGCCGGGTGTTCGGGCGCATGGTCGAGGATGTGATCGCGGTGGCGCAGAACCGGCTTTCGGCGGCACAGCCGAAATCGGTGGACGAAATCCGCCACATGGGCACCACGATCATCCGNTTTTCCAAGCCGCTGTATCAGGAGTTGAAGGCGATCCGGTCCTTCCTGTTCCACCGCATGTACCGCGCGCCTTCGGTCATGGCGGAACGGGCGCGGGTGACGCAGGTGGTGAACGACCTGTTCCCGCTGTTCCTGACCAGTNNGGCGCTGCTGCCTGCCGAATGGCAGGCCGACATTGCGGCGGCCGTGGACGAGACCGCGCTGGCGCGCATCGTGGCGGATTATGTGGCAGGGATGACGGACCGGTTCGCGTTGCAGGAGCACGCGCGGCTTTGCGGGTAAGTGGCGGCGGGATCGGCCCAAATGCCCAAGAATTTTCGTCGAAAATTCTTGGGTGGCCCTACCCGCCGTCACGTCGTGGCCATNAATCCAGTCGAAGCGCGACAGCGCGAGGTCCGGCATCAGCGCGCCGCCGATCTTCAGTCCCAGATGCGCGACCGAGCGCAGCGGTAAAGCCAGGTGATAGGCGCGGGCGTTGCGGTTGGCGGCCTCGACGATCTTCTTGCAGCGCGGCGCGCGGGTGGCCTGATAGGCGGCCAGCGCCTCGGCGCGGTCGTCATGGGCATCCAGCGCCTGGGCCAGCACGAAGGCATCTTCCAGCGCCATGTTGGCGCCCTGGGCCAGGAAGGGCAGCGTCGGGTGCGCGGCATCGCCGAGGATGGCGACGGCGCCTTCGGGCAGGTCCTTTGTCCAGGTCCTGGCAACGGGGTGGCGGAACAGGCCCCAGAGCCAGACATCCTGCACCTGCTCCAGCCAGCCCTGCACGCGCGGGCTGAACTCCTTGAAGGCCAGGCGCAGTTCCATCGGATCGTCGCGCANGCGCCAGCTTTCCTCGGCCCAACGCTGGCGTTCCTCGATGGCGACGATGTTGCGCAGGGTGCCGCCGCGCAGCGGATAGGTGACAAGGTGGCGGCCCGGCCCCATGTGGACCTCGGCCACCGGGGCGATGGCGCCTTCGGTAGAAGCNNACACGGCGCGCCAGGCGACCTGGTTGGTGAAGGCGGCCCTGGCCGCGCCGCAGAGCGCGGCGCGGGTGGGCGAATGCAGGCCATCGGCACCGATGAGGAGGCCGGTCTCGATCTCGGCGCCCTGGGCGGTGGTGATCCTTGGCCGCGCGCCCGAGACATCGACCGACTTCACCTNTTGCAGCAGGCGGATTTCCANCCCGGCCTCTCGCGCGCCGCGGGNCAGAAGGTCGATCAGGTCGGCGCGGTGCAGGAATCGGTAGACCTGGGAACTGGAGGACCGGCCGAGGTCCAGCCGCAGCACGGTGCTGTCGGTGAAGCCGTCGATCAGCGCCACCGCATCCGAGCGCTGGCCGAGGCGGTCGAGTTCCGGTTCGAGCCCGAGCGCCTTCAGCACCACGGCGCCGTTGGGGCTGATCTGCAGGTAAGCGCCGACCTCGCGGATGGCATCGGCCTGTTCCAGCACGGTGACGGCGGCGCCGCGCAGGGCCAGGGCCCGCGCCACGGCTAGGCCCGCGACACCGGCGCCAAGGACGGTGATCTTTTCGCCGTGCAGGCCCATGGCNNTGCCTCCGATGAGAAACGCCGGACCTTTCGGCCCGGCGCCACTTTCGTCATCACGGGGCCGCGAGGCAAGCCCGCGCGCCTGCGTCACTCAGTCGTCGCGGTGAACCTTTTCGCGGCGCTCGTGCTNTTCCTGGGCTTCCAGCGTCATGGTGGCGATGGGGCGCGCATCCAGGCGCTTGAGGCTGATCGGCTCGCCGGTCACTTCGCAATAACCGTATTCGCCGTTTTCGATGCGGCGCAGCGCCGCGTCGATCTTGGCGACCAGCTTGCGCTGGCGGTCGCGGGTACGCAGTTCCAGCGCGCGGTCGGTCTCTTCGCTGGCACGGTCGGCCAGGTCGGGCACGTTGCGGGCGCTGTCTTGCAGGTTGTCGATCGTCTCGGCCGACTGGCTGAGCAATTCATGCTTCCATGTCAGAAGCTTGCGGCGGAAATATTCCAGCTGCCGCTCGTTCATGAAGGGTTCGTTTTCGGCGGGGCGGTAGTCGTCTGGAAGAAAGACTTCTGCCTTCATCTGCCTTGTCTCCTCTGGGCCGGATCGCTCCGACAGGTGAGCCTCTGCCATCGCGTCCTCCTGCTGGCGGTGCATCTATCCCAAGCCCCCGGATTGTCACTAGCGGTTGCGACAAATTCGGGGCCGCACTAGGTGCGCCGGTGGAACGTGACAGAGCCTTGACAGAGCGATGAAATTTGCCTCGACCGCGGCCTATGTGGCCACCGAAGAACTGGCCGTCGCGGTGAATGCGGCGGTGATGCTGGAGCGGCCCTTGCTGGTGAAGGGCGAGCCGGGGACAGGCAAGACCGAGCTTGCGCGGCAGGTTTCGGCGGCGCTTGGGCTGCCGCTGATCGAGTGGCATGTGAAGAGCACGACCAAGGCGCGCNNGGGGTTGTATGAATACGATGCGGTCAGTGGNCTGCGCGACAGCCAGCTGGGCGAGGCGCGGGTGGCAGACGTGCGCAACTACATCCGCAAGGGGCGGCTGTGGCAGGCCTTCGAGGCGCAGGGCCGCGTGGTTCTGCTGATCGACGAGATCGACAAGGCCGACATCGAGTTTCCGAACGACCTGTTGCAGGAACTGGACCGCATGGAATTCACCGTCGAGGAGACGGGCGAGGTGGTTCGGGCGCGGCATCGGCCGGTGGTGATCATCACCTCGAACAATGAAAAGGAACTGCCAGACGCCTTTCTGCGGCGCTGCTTCTTCCACTACATCCGTTTCCCCGACCTCGACACGCTGAAGGCCATCGTCCGGGTGCATTTTCCCGACATCAAGGACCGCCTGTTGACCGCCGCCCTGGTGCAGTTCTTTGAACTGCGCGAGACGCCGGGGCTGAAGAAGAAGCCCTCGACCAGCGAGGTGCTGGACTGGCTGCGGCTGATCCTGGCCGAGGATCTGTCGCCGGACGACCTGCGGGCGGCGCCGGGCGCCGTGCTGCCGAAGCTGCACGGCGCGTTGTTGAAGACCGAGGCCGACCTGCACCTGTTCGAGCGGCTGGCCTTCCTGAGCCGCGGCGGGCGCGGCTGAGGCGTCACTGCCGCGGATCGGCGCCTTCCGGCGCCACCGCCAGCGGCGGGGTGAAGCTGTCGGCAATGGCCTTCCAGTCAGCGAACTTGAAGTTGGTGGCGGCCACCTCGCCATCCAGCCCGTTCAGGTCGCCGGCATAGCCGTCCTGGGTGATGAAGAGGCCGTTCGGAAAACCCGGCAGCGCCAGCGCCAGCACATCGGCGCCATCGCTTTCCTGCACGGCGTCCATCGCACCGCTGGCGGCGACGCGGAACGAGCCCAGAAGCTCGGGCGCGGTGCCGCCCAGGCGGAACACGGCGAAGCTGTCGTCAAAGGGCATCGGCCAGGGCGCGTCGCCATGGGCGCCGCCCTGGCTGGAGGCAATGAGATAGCGCGTGCCGTCGCCGCCGTACCAGATGGTCAGACCTTCGACATCGCGGGCGATCACGCTGTCTTCGTTGCGGAAGCTGGAGCCCGCGGCACCGCGGGTTTCATAGACCAGCACCGGCTCGCCGCCCTGCACGGGGATGGCCCAGATGCCCACATCTTCCTGCCCCGCGTAAAGCGTGCCGGTGGTGCGGTCGATCACCGAGCCTTCGAACTGGGTGGACCAGTCCTTTGCCGGGTCGTCGTCGCTTTCTTCGGTCAGGTCCTGGCCCTTGTGGGAGGCGGGTACGGCGAATTCGTGGTCCTTGACCGCGATGACAGTGCCGTCGGCATTGGCTTGCAGCTTGAACAGGCCGACCACCGGCTGGTGGCGCTGCGTTCCCGCGATCCACAGCGTGTCGCCATCCTTCCAGGTGGCGAGGCCGTAGACGGAATTCTGGTCGTCCAGGGGATTGTCGACCGTGGTACCGCCCTCGGGGCGGGTGGGGAAGGCGCGGGCGGCATCGGGGGCGGTGATCTCGGCCAGCGGTTCGGCACCGGCGGCGATGGTCCAGATGCGGATGATGTCCAGCCCGCGGTCCGAACCGATGATGAGGTCAGCGGTGCGGCCGTCGCCAAGGGTCACGCCATAGGCCACGTCCACATTGTTGATGCGGCCGTCCGGCGCGGGAAGCACGGTCTGCACCAGCGCGCCGGTCAGGTCATAGACGCGGATGCCGCCGTTCTTGACAGCGGTGACGACCAGGCTTTTTGCCGGGTCGGCAGGATCGACCCAGATCGCCGGATCGTCGGCATCGGCATCGGCGTCGGCCTCGGTCAGCACCGGGGTCTGCAGCACCGGGGCGACATCGGCCACCTCCCAGGCAGCGGCGGGCGAGGACAGGATGGCCAGGACGGCAAGGTCGGCAGGCCGGTGGCGGACAGATGGGCGCGGGACATGGGATTCTCCGGGTCAGTTCATCCCTGCGCCTAGGCGCGCAGTGTCTCAATGGCATGACGGGCCGGTGACGGTGCGGCGACGGCAGAGCGCCGCAGCCGAATCGGACAGCCGGGCTGTCCCGGATGCAGACGATCCGCGCCACAAATCTGCCCGCCTTGCGACGCTTTGCTGCCTTGGCGGCGCGGGGCCACCCCAGCTTTCGCGAAACAGCAGCTTCGGGTCGCAAGCGATTGTGTCACAATGCAAAGACACTGCCCCGGTCTTGACACAATCCCGCCCAGATCGTGACACTCGATCTCTGTTCCCTGAAAGCCGCTGCCAAGATGCTGCCGCAATCCATACCCCTGCCCGGAGCCTGTGCCTTGTACCAGTTGCCCGCCGTTCCCGGTGTCTCCGCCGGTTCCAGACCTGTTGCCCGGCGGCTGCCGCGGCTGGCTGTCCTGGGGGTTGCGCTTTTGCTGTCGGCCTGTGGCGGGTGGCGCCGCGCGATGCGGTGCCANGTGACGCGGACCAGGCCGCTGGATGAGGCCATTGCCTCGCCCCTGCCCCCGGCCACGCGGTTTTCGGGCGGGCCGGTGGCCCCAGCTCAGCGGTCGAGCGCGCAGATGGCGCGGGATTTCCTGGACCTGGAATTCAAGATGGAAAGCGGTCGCGGCCTGGACCGGCTGACGCGCTTTGAAGGTCCGGTGACGATGGTGCTGACCGGTGACGTGCCGCCCTCGGCCGCGGCCGAGACCGACCTGCTGATCGCGCGGCTGCGGCACGAGGCGGGGATCGACATTTCGCGCGTGGGGTCCGGCCCGGCCTCGATCACCGTGGAATTCCGCCCCAAGGCGCAGTTGCAGCGCTTTGTGCCGACCGCGGCCTGCTATGTGGTGCCGAATGTCAGCGGTCTGGCCGATTACCGGGCCAGGCGCGGCAGCGCGGCAGTGGATTGGGCGCAGATGACGACGCGCAGCACGGCCACAGTCTTCGTGCCCTCGGACAGTTCGGCGCAGGAGGTGCGCGACTGCCTGCACGAGGAGACCGCACAGGCGCTTGGCCCGTTGAACGACCTGTATCGCCTGCCGGATTCCGTCTACAACGACGACAACTTCCACACCGTTCTGACCGGCTTCGACATGCTGATGCTGAAGGTGCATTACGCGCCGGATCTGCACAGCGGCATGACCGCGACCGAGGTGGCGGCGGTGCTGCCNGGGGTGCTGGCGCGGCTGAACCCCGGCGGGGGGCGGTGGGCGCCATTCCGGCCGGANTCGGTGACGCCGCGCGAGTGGTCGGCGGCGATCGAGACCGCCTTTGGCAGCCATGCGCCGCTGGCGCAGCGCCAGGCGGCGGCGCGGCGCGCGGTCAGCATCGGCCAGGCGCAGGGTTGGCAGGACACGCGCATGGCCTTTGCCTGGTTCTCGCTTGGCCGGTTGAGCACGGGCACCGANCCGGAGCTTTCGGCCCAGGCCTTCCAGGCGGCCAAGGCGATCTATGCCCGGCTGCCCGGCACCGCCGTCCATGCCGCCCATGCCGACATGCAGATCGCCGCCTTCGATCTGTCGCGCGGCCGGTTTGAGGCGTCGCTGGCGCTGGCGGATGGCGCCATTCCCGTGGTGCGCGGGGCACAGAACGCGGCGCTGCTGGCAACGCTGTTGCAGATCAGGGCCGAGGCGCTGGACGGGCTGGGTAGGCCTGCCGAGGCGCAGGCGGCGCGGGCGGAAAGCCTGGGCTGGGCACGCTATGGCTTTGGCTCGGATGTCGAGGTGATGGCGCGCATGGCCGACATTGCCGCCCTTGCGGCGGCGGGGCGGCGCAGCTAAGCACCGCCCGGGCCATCCGGGCCGGGGAGAAGCGGCATGATCGTCATCGGGGCAGCCATTGCAGGCGTGCTGATCGGCGGGCTGACCGCGCGCCGCCGCGGCGGCAAACTGGCGGACATCCTGCAATATGCCGCGGCTATGGCATTGCCTTCACGCTGTTGGGCCTGTTCGCCACGCTGGTGATCGAGCGGATGGCGGCCTGAGCCGCTTGACCCTGCCCGCCCGAGCGACCACGCTGCCGGGGCAGTTGGGGGAACAGGGCACGGATGGGGTACGACTCTCTTCTGAACGACACGGAACCGGACGATCCCAGCCTGCTGACCCGCAAGATCGACGCGCCGTTTGAACCCGGCGTGGTGCCCGATGGCACGACGCTGTCGGGCAAGACCGCGCTTCTGGCGCGCGGCCTGAACGGCTTGCCCCTGATCTGGCTGTATCATGCCGTCGTGATCGTGGCGCTGCGCCGCCGGATCGACGTTCCGGAAAACTGGGCGCGATTCATGGCGTTGTGGGCCAGGCATGGCCATTGGATGCTGAAGCATCTGAACAGCCGCTGGCTGATCTCGGCCTGCGACACGATTGCCGATGATCACCCGGCCCCCGGCATCCGGGCGGCGGCGACAGCCGCTTCGGCGACCTTGACCACGTTGCGGCTGGCCGAGACCGGGCGCGCGCGCGGGGCCGATCTGCGGCCCCTGGGGCGGAACTATACCAACCGGCCGCTGTATGACGGGCTGATCTGGTTCAACATCGGGCAAGGCGATGCAGTGGCGAACTTGGAGGCGCGGATCGCACGCGCGCGGGCCGATGGCACCCTGCCCGCCCGCATCCTGGCCGAACTGCTGGACCGGGCTAAGAGGAACGACACGGTTCTGCAGCCGGCTGGCCGATGCGCATGATTTGCCGGCGACGGCATGGGCGCCGCGCGCCCAGCCCCGCCTGCGCGTGGCCCTGTTCAACGACACGTCAGAGGGATCGCATTACGGCTGCGACGCGGTCATGGCCAGCATCGACCAGTTGTTCGGCGATCGCCGGCATCGCCATCGGCTGGCGACATTACGTCTGGAGCAATGCGCTGAGTGATCCCGGCACCGCGCCCGCCATCGCGTCGCATGACGATCGTGGTGAACGGCGAAGGCACGATCCATTCGGCAGGCCTGCGTGCCCGCGCNCTGGCCGGGCTTGCGCCCATGGCACGGGCGGCGGGCAAGAAAGCCTGGCTGATCAACGCCACGCTGCAGGGCAACGACGAGGCGATGGTCGCCGATCTGGCGCAGTTCGACCATATCTGGGTGCGTGAATCGGCATCCGAGGCCTGGGCACAGGCGCGCGGGCTGCGCGTCACGCGCATGGCAGACCTGTCGTTCTGCCAGCATCTGGAGCCCCTTGGCCTGCCGGTTCAGGGCAAGGGGCGGATCGTGATCGATTCCGTCCTGCCCCAGGCGAACCTGCGCCTGTACCAGATGGCCCAGCAAGAGGGCGGCCCGCTGTGGACGCTGTTGCACGACGCCGAGGGGCAGATGCAGGCCTTGCGCAAGGTCCCCGGCGCCGAAAGCGGCGTTCCCAGGGGCCGGTGGATCGACGGCATTGCCTTTGCGCCCGTACCGAGCGGCGGTCCACGCGACCTGGCGCAGTTCGCGGCATTCCTGTCGCGGCACGCTGCGATGGTCACCGGGCGCTTCCATGCGGCCTGCCTTGCCGTCCTGCTGCGGCTGCCGTTCCATGCCCTGCCCTCGAACACCTGGAAGATCGAGGCGATGCTGGCCGATATCGGGCTGGACCCGGCGCGCATGCTGGGTCCCGAGGCGGGCTTGCCCGCGGTGCTGCCGTTCTCACCGGCCGAGCGGGCGGCCATCGACCGCTATGTCGCGCGCGCGCGGTTCGAGGCCGGGGCCATGGTGGAACGCATCCTGTCGGGGTATTGATGGCGGAACCAGGCCAAGGTGTGCGATGTTCCTGCCCTTCTTCCTGACGCTGCGCCGTACCGGTGTGCCCGTCTCGCCGCGGGAATACCTGGCCTTCCTGGAAGGCGTGGCGGCGGGGCTGGTGACGCATGACGTGACCGGGTTCTACCATCTGGCGCGCACCGCGATGGTGAAGGACGAACGTCACCTGGACCGTTTCGACCGCGCCTTTGCCGAAAGTTTTCGCGGATTGGAGGAGATCTCGCCCGAGGCGGTGTTGCAGGCGCTGGACCTGCCCGCGGACTGGCTGGCGAAGCTGGCGGAAAAGACCCTGACGCCCGAGGAGAAGGCGGCGGTCGAGGCGCTTGGCGGGTTCGAGGCGCTGATGGACACGCTGCGGAAGCGGCTGGAGGAACAGAAGGGCCGCCACCAGGGCGGCAACAAGTGGATCGGCACCGCGNNCACCAGCCCCTTCGGCGCCTATGGCTACAACCCCGAAGGCGTGCGCATCGGCCAGGATGAAAGCCGCCACAAGCGCGCGGTGAAGGTCTGGGACAAGCGCGCGTTCCGCGATCTGGACGACCGGGTGGAAATCGGCACGCGCAACATCCGCGTGGCGCTGCGGGCGCTGCGCCGGTGGGCGCGCGACGGGGCGACGGAAGAGCTGGACCTGCCCGGCACCATCCGATCCACCGCCGAGCATGGCTGGCTGGACGTGCAGACCCGGCCCACGCGGCGCAACGCGGTGAAGGTTCTGCTGTTCCTGGATGTCGGCGGCTCGATGGACGAACATGTGCGGGTGGCCGAAGAGCTGTTCAGCGCGGCGCGGGCCGAGTTCCGGCATCTGGAAAGCTTCTACTTCCACAACTGCCTGTATGAAGGCGTCTGGCGTGACAATGCCCGGCGGTGGGACGCGCAGGTGCCGACCTGGGACGTTCTGCGCACCTATGGCCCGGACTGGCGTGTGATCTTTGTCGGCGATGCGGCGATGAGCCCCTATGAGATCACCCATCCGGGCGGCGCCAACGAACACTGGAATCGCGAGGCGGGCCAGGTGTGGCTGGAACGCGCATGCGCGCAATGGTAAGCGCATCTGTGGATCAACCCGGTGCCCGAGGCGCATTGGCGCCACAGCATGCCGACCGGCATGATCCGAACCATCTTTGGCGGGCGCATGGTGCCGATGACGGTGGAAGGGCTGACGCAGGGCATCCGCATGGTGAAGGCATGAGGCGGCTGTGGGCGCGGCACCGGCGGTTGGTGATCGCCTTTGCGGTGGCGGTGGTGCTGGCGGCGGGGTTCCTGATCCGCGGCGTCGTGATGATGCCGCCGCGGGGCGACCCGACGCGGCCGGTGGCGGCCTGGATGACGCCGGGCTTCATCGTCCACACCTATCACCTGCCGCCCGAGGTGGTGGGCGAAATCCTGGGCCTGACGCCGGGCGTGCATCGCCGCGTGACGATTTCGGAGATCGCCACCGAGCAAGGCGTGGCCGTGACCGACCTGCTGGCGCCGTTGCAGGCCGAGGTGGATGCGCACCGGCCGCCGGACGCGCCACCGGGCGGCCCCCATGATCGCAGAATGGTCGCAGGCCGCGCTGGCCCTTGTGCCGGTCTGGGGGGCNTGGCTGATCATGTCGGTCACCTTCCTGTCCTGCCTGGCCTTTCCGCTGCCCGCCTCGCTGGTGATGCTGGTAAGCGGCGCCTTCACGGCCTCGGGCGACCTGTCGCTTGTGGTGGTGGCGGGGGCGGCGCTGGTGGGGGCTGTGGTANNCGACCAGACCGGTTACCTGCTGGCGCGTGCCGGNGGCGGGCCCTTGTGGGACCGCATCGCCGCGCGCCCCGGCGCGGGGGCGCTGATGACGCGGGCGGTCAGCGACCTGGCGAAGCGCGACCTGATCGCCGTCTTCCTGTCGCGCTGGCTGTTTTCCGCGCTTGGGCCCTATGTCAACCTGGCNCATGGCATGACCCGGCTGGACTGGCACCGCTTCACCCTGGCCGGGGTGGCGGGCGAGGCGGTCTGGGTGACGGTCTATGTCGGTCTTGGCTGCAGCTTTGCCGCCCAGATCGACGAGATCGGCGCGGCCATGGCCAACGTCGCTGGCGGCCTGGGGGCCGCGGCGGTGGCGCTGGTCCTGGGGCGGATGCTGTGGCGGGCAGCTCGGGAAGAGCGGGGCGAGGACGGCGCCAAGAGGGAGGACAGCCTGTGAGCGAGACAGAGACCGGCGGGGCGGGCCTGAAGCTGGCCTTTCTTCTGCTTCTGGGGCTGGGGCTTGGCCTTGGCGCCCATGCGACGTGGCGCCTGGCCACCGGCACGGCCTTTGCGCCCGACCCGATGGCCGACTGGATGACGCCGGCGCATGTCTCGGCGGTGTTCGGCATCCCGCCCGAGCGTGTGGCAACGGCCCTTGGGATCACGGGCGCCCTGCCCTTCACCTCGCTGCGCGACCTGGCGGCGGAACGCGGCGAAAGCTCTGACGCGCTGATCGCCCGTCTGCAGGCCGAGGTGCCGTGATGGAAAGCCTGATCCACGAAGCCTATGCCGCCATTCCCCGCCACGGGTAAGCGGTGATGTTCCTGGCGGCGCTTCTGTCCTGCGCGGGCGCGCCCATCCCGACCTCGGCGATGATGCTGGCCTCGGGCGCGCTGATCGCCTCGGGCGACATGGCGCTGGCCACGGTGTTTGCGGCCACGCTGGCGGGTGCGATGATCGGCGACCAGATCGGCTTTTTCGCCGGGCGCTATGGCGGGGCGCGCTTGTGGGAGCGGCTGCGCGCCCGGCCGCGGCTGACCGCGCCACTGGACCGCGCGGCGCAAGAGCTGGACAAGCGGGCGGAGATTGCGGTGATCATCAGCCGGTTNTCCCTGTCGGCAATCGGGCCCTCGGTCAATCTGGTGGCGGGATCAACCGGCGTGAGGTGGAGCCGCTTCACCCTGGGCGTGGCGGTGGGCGATACGGTCTGGGTGGTGATCTATCTGGTGGGCGGCACCTATTTCGCCGACCGGGTCAAGGCGCTTGGCACCACGATGACCTCGCTTCTGGGGGCCATCGCGGCGCTGGCCGTGGCGGCGGCGCTTGGCCATCTGATCTGGCGGCGGCGCAGGGGTGACGCCTTGGCGAAGCCGGTGGCCGATCCCATATTCCGCCCATGCTGAAATTCCTGCCGCTGCTTCTGATGGTCTTGTACGGCTTCGCCATGCTGCAGTTTTCGGCCTGGCGGACGGCGCGGATGCTGGATGCGAAGTCGCGGCCCCTGACCGACCCGGCGCTGGTGAAGGTGTCCGAACGGCTGGCGCAGGCGCTGGACCTGCCTAAGATCGCGGTGAACGTCTTCGACGTACCGGCGATCAACGGGCTGGCCGCGCCGGACGGGCGCATCTTCCTGACGCAGGGCTTCCTGGACCGCCACCGCGCCGGGGCGGTGACGACGGACGAACTGGCCTCTGTCATTGCGCATGAACTGGGCCATGTGGCGCTTGGCCATTCCCGCCGCCGCATGATCGACTTCACCGGGCAGAATGCGGTCTTCGTCATGCTGTCGGCCTTTCTGGGTGGNCTGATCCCCGGTCTGGGCGTGCTTCTGGCGCGGGGGCTTTCGACGGCGCTGATGGCAGGCCTGTCTCGGCGCGACGAATACGAGGCCGACGAATGGGCGGCGGCGCTGCTGATCAAGGCGGGCATCGGCACGGCACCGCAGAAATCGCTGCTGTCCAAGCTGGGGCATCTGACCGGCGGCGCGGGCAGCGGTACGCCAACCTGGCTGATGAGCCATCCGGCGACCGAAGAGCGCATCGCCGCGATTGCCGCGAAGGAAGCGCGCTGGATGCAGGGCGGCTAGACCGAGACCTCGGCGCGCAGCACGTCCTTGGACAGCTCGGCCTTGGTGCCCGACATCGACACCGAGCCGCGGCGGAAGACATAGAAACTGTCGGCCAGGCCATAGGCGAATTCGAAATATTGCTCGACCAGGATGATGGCCATGTCGCCCTTGCCGCGCAGATAGCCGATGACGCGGCCGATCTGCTGGATGATGTTGGGCTGGATGCCCTCGGTCGGCTCGTCCAGAAGCAGGACCTTGGGCTTCATGATCATGGCGCGCGATGGCCAGCTGCTGTTGCTGCCCGCCCGACAGGTCGCCGCCGCGGCGGTGGGACATGTCCTTCAGCACCGGGAACAGGTCATAGACCTCGTCCGGGATGCGGTGTTCGGACTTGGGCAGCACCGACCAGGCGGTTTCCAGATTTTCGCGCACGGTCAGCAGCGGAAAGATCATCCGGCCCTGCGGCACCACCGACAACCCGCGCCGGGCCATGTCCTGCGCGGCGAGACGTGGCAGGGTTTCCCCCGCCAGCGTGACCTCGCCGCCCGATCGGGTGCGTGCCCGCCAGCGCCTTCAGGAAGCTGGTCTTGCCCACGCCGTTGGTGCCCATGATGCAGGTGACCTCATGGCCTTTGCCGCAAAGTCGATGCCGTACAGGATTTGCGATCCGCCGTAGTGCAGGGTCAGGCCCTTGGTCGTAATCATCCGCCGCGCCCCAGATAGACCTCGATCACCTGCGGGTTGGAGGTCACATGGTCCAGCGACCCCTCGGCCAACACCGCGCCCTCGTGCAGCACCGTCACCCGGCAGTTCAGCCGCCTGACAAAATCCATGTCATGTTCCACCACCACCACGGCCCGGGTCTTCGCCAGATCGACCAGCAGGCGGGTGGTGTGTTCGCGTTCGGCCAGCGTCATGCCGGCGGCGGGTTCATCGACCAGCAGCAGTTTCGGCTCCTGCGCCAGCAACATGCCGATTTCCAGCCATTGTTTCTGCCCATGCGACAATTCCCCGGATTTCCGCGGCAATTGATCGCCAAGTCCCACTTCCACCGCCAGTTCCTCCACCCGCTTGCGGTCGGCGGCGGTGGGGCGCCAGGACAGCACGCGGAAGGGCGAGCGCGGCGCCTTCAGCGCCATCATCAGGTTTTCGGTGACGGTCTGGTCTTCGAACACCGTGGGACGCTGGAACTTGCGGCCCACGCCGGCCTGGGCGATGCGGCTTTCGCTCATCGACAGAAGCGAGACCGAACGTTCGCCCCACAGCACCTTGCCGGTATCAGGCCGGGTCTTGCCGGTGACGATATCCATGAAGGTGGTCTTAGCGCCATTGGGGCCGATGATGGCGCGCAATTCCTGCGGGCCGATGGTGAACGAGAGGTTGTTGATGGCCCGGAAGCCGTCGAAGGTGACGGAGACGCCGGAAACCTCCAGCAGCGCGGTCATTCCTGCGCCTCCTTCTCTTGCAGCGACCCGTCATCGGGGCCAAGCGGCGCGCCCTTGCGGTCGGGAGTGCGGATGCCTTCGGCCCAGTCGAAGATGTAAGCCAGACCCTTGGGCGCAAACAGCGTGACCAGCACGAAGGCGAGGCCAAGCAGCACCTGCCACCAGTCCACCCAGTTGATGGTATAGACGCCAAGGTTGATCGAAGGCGCGCGCCCGCCGGTGAACCAGCTGGACAGAAGCGAGACGAAGGCCGCGCCGATGACGGCGCCGTAAAGCCGCCNCCGGCCGCCGATGGCCACCCAAACCGCCAGGTAGATCGAGGCGATGGGCGCCAGTTCCGCCGGGTTGATGATGCCCTGCGGGTAGTACAGCGCCCCGGCGATGGCGGCGATCATCGCGGTCAGGGTGAAGACGAACAGCTTGAACCCTTCGACCGGATAGCCCAGGAAGCGCACCCGCGCCTCGTCATCGCGGATGGCGCGGATGACTGAGCCGAACTTGCCCGACACCACCCAGGCAAACGTCGGATANNGGCCAACTAGCGCCAACGCCGAGGCCCAGAAGAACCAGATCGACAGCCGGTCCTGGCCGACATCGCCGATGCCGGGGATGTTCTGCAGACCCGATAACCCGTTGTTGCCGCGCAGGCCGGNATCGTTCTGGAACAGCCACAGCGCCAGCGCCAGCGTCATCGCCTGGGTCAGGATCGACAGGTACACGCCGGTGACGCGGCTGCGGAAGGCAAGCCAGCCGAAGACCAGCGCCAGAAGGCCGGGGATCACCAGCATCAACAGAATCTGAAGCGGCAGCGAATGGGCAAAGCTCCAGATCGGCGGCAGGTCCGACGAGCCGACCANCCCGAAAATCTGCGTGGCGATGCCGTTGACGATTTCGTCTGCCGTGGGCGGAATCGCGTCGGCGGCCAAGGCCTGGATCACGATTTTCTCGGTCCGGGCATACATCAGCCACATGCCGATCATGTAGCCGCCGATGGCGANAAAGGCCATGTGACCCAGCGAGAGGATGCCGGTGTAGCCCCAAACCAGATCCATCGCCAGCGCCACCAGGCAAAGGCACAGCGTCTTGCCCAACACCTTGACGAAAGACGTGGAAACGAGCGCGATTCCATAGGCTTCCGACAGGAAGGTAATGGACAGCGTGAAGATCGACAGGATCAGCAGGAACCACAGGACCGACGGGTTGCGGGCGAGGAAGCCTTTGGTCATGGCCTTAGTCCCCTGCCGCGCGGCCCTTGAGGGCGATGATGCCCCGTGGGCGGAACTGGATGAACAGGATGATGAACAGGATCATGTAGGTCTGCGCCGCCAGGGTGTTCGAGGNGTTCAGGAACTCGATCCCCTTCTGCAGGAAGCCGATCAGCGTGGCGCCAAGCAGCGCGCCCCAGATGTTGCCGACGCCGCCCACCACCACGGTCATGAAGCTTTGCACGATGTAATCCTGGCCCAGTTCGGAGGTGACCTTGGCAAACAGGCCGATGGCGACGCCAGCGANTGCGGCGATGCCGGAACCGATGCCGAAGGTCAGCATGTTGATGCGGCCGGGGTTGATGCCCATCGACGCCGCCATGGTCGGGTTCTGCGTCACGGCGCGCACCTCCAACCCCAGGCGGGTGCGCTTCATCAGCCAGAGGAAGAAGCCGAGGAACAAGAGCGCCAGCACGAAGATCGCGATGCGGATGTAGGAGATCGAGACCACGTCGTTGAAGGAAAGCGCCCCGTCCAGCCAGGTAGNCGCGGTCAGGGGCCGGGCCTGGGTGCCGAAGATGTTCTTGGCCAGCTGTTGCAGCGCGATGGAGATGCCGAAGGTCGCCAGCAGCGTTTCCAGCGGGCGCTTGTACAGGTGCCGGATCACCAGGCGCTCCAGCGCCACGCCTACCAGGAAGGTCACGGCGAAGGCCAGCGGCAGCGCCACCAGGATCGAAGCGGTGTAGTCGCTGATCCACAGTTGCGTGACATAGCCGGTATAGGCGCCCATCATGATGAATTCGCCATGCGCCATGTTGATGACGCGCATCACCCCGAAGGTGATGGCCAGGCCAATGGCGGCCAGGAAGTAGATCGAGGCGAGCGAGACAGCATCCAGCGCCAGGTCGGCCGCCTGCATCANGGCCAGCTTCAGCTGGATCGCCTGCAAGGCATCCGTCGCGGCGGCGGTCACGGCCGGGTCGGGTTCGGCATAGATTTCCAGGAAGGTGGCGCCGGCGATGGCCGCCGCGACTTCGTCCGGCGTGGCGGCGGTGGGCACCGTGCCCGCGGTTTCCAGCGCGGTATAGGCGCGGTCGCGGGCGGCGGGGTCAGACAGGTCGGCCAGGGNCACGCCGCCCACGGCGCCGTCCACCACATTGGCGGCCAGCGCCGCCTTCTGGTCGGCGGGGCTGAGCCGCGGCGCGGCNNCAGGTATGGCCACCAGCAGATCAAACGCCTCGGCCTCGGTCAGGTCGCGGCCCAGGTTCAGCCTGCGCGCCACGTTGGCACCGGCGGGCGCATCGCCCTGCACGGCAATGCGGCTGGTGGCCAGGATCGGGTTCAGCGCGCCGCGCAGGTCCAGCCCGGTGTCGGCGCCAAAACTGGCGATGGCCGCGACACGGGCAGCACTGTCGGTATCGAAGCGCAGGGTCAACAGCCGCTCCAGCCGCTGCTTCTGCGCCTTCAGCGCCGGATCAGGTTCGCCGTTGATCGAGGCGCGCAGCGGCTCCAGCGTTTCCGCCGCCGGGTCACGGGCGATGGNGTCCAGCGCCGCCACGCGGGTGGCGCGGTCGGGATCGGACAGGGTGAACTGCACCAGCGCCGTGGCGATCAGCCCGCGCACGCNCTAAGCATTGGGTTTCAGGATCGTCAGGTCCGATGTCACCGNCTTACCAAGGGCTGCACCGGCCGGATCGGTGATGGTCTCGCCGTCGATGATGACAAAGGCGCCGTCGGCCTTGCGCACGGCCAACCGCTTGTCGGCCCAGGCCGCCAGCACGGTGGCGGCGGCTGNATCGCCCGAACCGGCCAGCGCCGAAATCACCGGGCCGATGGTCTGGCGCGAGGGCTTTTCGACCTGCGCGGCATTGGCGGCAAGGATCGCGGCGGCGGTCTCGGCCTGGGCGGGCAGAGCGATGCCGATCGCCAGCGCGGCGACAAGGGAAAGCAGAAGCTTGCGCATGGGAAACCCGGCGGGAGGGTGCGGGAGGGGCCGGATGGCCCCTCCCGTCAGGTCAGTAGTTCGACTTCAGCTGCACGCAGGTCTTGGTGTCCTTGTTGTACATGCCGCATTTCAGCGTCACCCAATCGGACTNCAGCACCGCCGATTCCGGCAGGAAGTCGGTCCAGGCATCGCCCGGCACCGGCTCGGTCTGGCTGATGATGTCGAACTGGCCATCGGCCTTGATTTCGCCGATCAGCACCGGCTTGGTCAGATGGTGGTTCGGCAGCATCTCGGCGGTGGAACCCGTCAGGTTCGTCACCTTCTGGCCGACCATGGCGTCGATCACGGCGTCGGTGTCGGTGGTGCCCTTTTCAACCGCCTGCACCCACATCTTGAAGCCGATGTAGGTGGCTTCCATCGGGTCGTTGGTGGTGCGCTTGTCGTTGCCGATGAACTTGTGCCAGCTTTCGATGAAGGCCTTGTTCTCCGGCGTGTCGGCCGACTGGAAGTAGTTCCAGGCCGCCAGGTGGCCGACGAGGTTCGAGGTATCGAGGCCCGACAGTTCCTCTTCGCCCACCGAGAAGGCCACGACCGGAATATCCTCGGCCGAGATGCCGGCGGCGGCCGGTTCCTTGTAGAAGCCCACGTTGGCGTCGCCGTTGATGGTGGAGATCACGCCCACCTTCTTGCCGTCGGCGCCAAGCGCCTTCACGTCAGCCACGATCTTCGACCAGTCGGAATGGCCGAAGGGCGTGTAGTTCACGAAGATGTCTTCCTTTGGAATGCCCTTCGAGATGAGATAGGCTTNCAGAATGTTGTTCGTGGTGCGCGGATAGACATAGTCGGTGCCCAGAAGCGCGAACTTCTGCACGCCCAGTTCCTCGATGAAGTAATCCACCGCCGGGATCGCCTGCTGGTTCGGCGCGGCGCCAGTGTAGAAGACGTNTTTCGAGGATTCCTCGCCTTCGTACTGCACCGGATAGAACAAGAGGCCGTTCAGTTCCTCGATCACCGGCAGCATCGACTTGCGGCTGACCGAGGTCCAGCCGCCGAACATCACGTCGGCATTGTCCACCGTGATCAGCTCGCGCGCCTTTTCGGCAAACAGCGGCCAGTCCGAGGCCGGGTCGGCGACCACGGCTTCCAGTTGCTTGCCCAGAAGCCCGCCCTTGGCATTCTGCTCGGCCACCATCATCAGGACGGTGTCCTTCAGCGTGGTTTCGGAAATCGCCATCGTACCCGACAGCGAGTGGATGACGCCGACCTTGATCGTGTCCCCTTCCGCCCAGGCCGTGCCCGCGGCGGCAAGGCTGATCGCCCCGCCAAAAGCCACTGCTTCCAATTGGTCATCACCATCCCCTTGTCAGGGCCGCCCGGGGCCTTTCCAGCGCAGGAAAGGCCGCCTAGATTAAGGCGGCAACGTTGTTGCACCCGTGCGGTGGTGGGAGGACTTCCACATCGGCCCGCCACCGCACACCCATCGCCCGTTCGCGCCGGGCAGGGGTCAGGTCACGCGAGGGCGGGGCTTGTCGCAAGTGTCGCGTCCGGACAGTCGCGGTGTGGCCCCGGCGAGGCGCGCAAATGCTGTATTCTTGGGCAATGATTTGCGCCGCAGCGCAGAAAACGGCGCGCCCCGTCGGAGACGGGAGAGTCGGCCCGACGGGACCCATCTTAAGCCCGGGTTGATTTTCCCGCCTCGCCGGGCGAGTTCTGGCGGCGGACCATGCCGGATCGGAAGCCATGCAGCCGCGGATCGTGCCGACCCTGACCGTGACCCAGGCCGAGATTCCCGGCCTGGTCGCGGCCATGCGGATCACCGCCTATCCGGTGGTTGTCCGGTCCTACCGGGCGCAGCGGGGCGGCGGGTTCGGCGACCAGGAGCGGCACCCCCATACCTGGACCGTGCTGTTGCAGGTGGATGGTGCCTGGGCGCGGGTGGGATCGAGCCGCGGCCTCGTGCGGGAATGGGGCAACCTGGACCGGCTGGAGCGCTGGCTGCGCTCGGGCGGGTTCCGCAGCTTCTGGCTGCAGAACGAGCTGGACGAGGATGAGGACGACGCGGCGCCCTATCCGTTGAGCGGCATCAAGTAGTGCGGGCCAGGAGCGCGTCGATCTCGGCGCGGGCGGGCATCAGTANAGCGGTGCCGGGCCTTGTGACCGAGATGCCGGCGGTGGCGCAGCCCATGCGGACGGCGTCCCGCATGGATTTGCCCTCGGCCAGGGCCACGGCGAAGCCGCCGTTGAAGGCGTCGCCCGCGCCGGTGGTTTCGGCCACCGGGTNGGCGCTGATCACGGGCATGTGGAAGCTCTGCCCCCGGTCGCGGTAGAGCGCGCCCTTTTCGCCGAGCGTCATGACCACCGCCCCCACGCCGCGGGCCAGCAGGGCGTCAGCCGCCGCCTCGGCCTCGGCCAGGGTGGTGACCGGCAGGCCGGTCAGGGCCTCGGCCTCGGTCTCGTTGGGGGTGAGGAAGTCGCAAAGGGCCAGCAGATCGTCGTCCAGGGGCGCAGCGGGGGCCGGGTTCAGGATCGTCGNCGCCCCGCCCGCGCGCGCCAGTTCCAGGGCGCGGCGGGCGGCGGGGATCGGTTGCTCCAGCTGGGTGATGAAGACCCCTGCCCCGCCGATCAGCCCGGCCCTTGCCTCGATGTCCTCCACCCCGATCCGGTAAGCGGCGCCGGGCGAGATGATGATGGCGTTGTTGCCGGTGGCGGCTTCCAGGAAGATGAAGGCGGCGCCGGTGAAGCTGTCGGGGTCTACCGTGACCTCGGGCACCACGCTNNAAGCCCTGGCCCAGGTGGTCTGGGCCATCTCGGCGAAGGGGTCGGGTCCAAGGCGGGTGATGAAATGGACGCAGCCCCCGGCCATGGCGGCGGCGACGGCCTGGTTCGATCCCTTGCCGCCCGGCCCGAGGTGGAAACCCTGGCCCAAGAGCGTCTCGCCCATGCGGGGCAGACGGTCGGCCCGATAGGCGGTATCGGCCACGAAGACGCCGAGGATGACGATGGGTTTGGGCATGGGTCCGGTCCTTCAGGCAGGTGCCCCGGCAGGTTTCCCGCCCGCCCGCCCGGCGTCAGGGAGCCACAGGCGTCCGAGCTCGGTCGCTTCGCCCACTTCCACGATTTCAATGACTTGCGCGAGCGCATTAACTTGGCGTTCACATCTGCCCGGCGCTAGCTGCAGGTTGGTCGGGGCGAGAAGATTCGAACTTCTGGCCTACGGTACCCAAAACCGTCGCGCTACCAGACTGCGCTACGCCCCGACGAGACCGTTCCTAGCCGCAGGCGGCGGCGAAGGAAGCACCTATTGGGCGTCACAGGGCCAGGCGGCGGTGGCCTGGACGATGAGCGGCGAGCGCATCACCGCACCTTCGGCGATGCCAAGGGGTAAGCGAGGCCGCCGTTGATTTCCAGCACGAAGCGCACGCCTTCGCCGCCGTCGATCAGCGTCACATCCTGGGGCTTGGCCTTGGCATGGACGCGGGTCACGGTGCCGGTTTCATCGGCGAAGATCATGTCCAGCGGGATCAGCGTGTTCTTCATCCAGAAGGTCGCGTGCTGCGGTTCGTCGTAGACGAACAGCATGCTTACCGATTTGGCCATGCTGTCGCGGAACATCAGGCCCCGGGACCGTTCGGCGCCGTCATCGGCCACCTCGACATGAAAGCGGCTGACGCTGCCGGAGGGGCCGCGCAGTTCCACCGTGTCGGGGCGCAGGCGGCCGAGGCGGCCGAGGCGGTGCCAAGCACCGCGCAGACACTCAATCGCGCTGCCGCGCGGCGGATTCCTATGGCACCACCTGAAGGGCCATGCGGCCCCGCTTGCCGGACACGATACGCAGCGCCACCGCCTCGCCCGATTGCAGGTCGGCAAGGCCGGACTGGCGCAGAACCTCGATATGAATGAAGACATCCTCGGACCGGCCGAAGACATTGGCGAAACCGAAGCCCTTGGCCTTGTCGAACCACTTGACCCGCGCCGGTTCCAGGGGAAGTGCGGCCAGTTCCTCGGGGTCGGGCATCACATGGTCTTCGCCGGGCGGCGCNNGGCCAGGGGGCGGTTCGATCGACACCACCTCGAAGGCCTGCACGCCGCGCGGCGTCATGTGGGCCTTGACCACGATGCGCGCCCCGTCGGCGACCGAGCTTTGGCCGAAGTTGCGCAGGACATTGGCGTGCAGAAGCACGTCGCCGGGCATGTCATCTGCCACGACGAAGCCGAAGCCCTTGGCCGGATCGAACCATTTCACCCGGCCCTGCAGGACCTGCACGGCCTTTTCTTCTTCTGTCATTCTACGCGCCGATCCCCAGAGAGCACGCCTGGCCCCTCACATGCCGCGAAGCGCGGGCCGGATTCAAGTGTAAACCTGTACAGATCGGTGTCTACCATTCACGAAGCGCGAAATTCAAGGGTTCAGCCGCAGGATTTCCCAAGCTGATTCAACATCTTCCCGGCGCCAGCGGAAGCGGTCGTGCAACCGGAAGGCGCCATCGGCCCAGAATTCGATTTCCAGCGGACGCAGGCGGAAGCCGCCCCAGAACGGCGGGCGCGGCGGGTTCGGACCCTTGGTGGCGGTGATCTTCGCCACCTCGGCCATCAGAGCGGTCCGCGAGGCGAGCGGTTGCGACTGCTGACTGGCCCAGGCGCCGANGCCACTTTTCAGGCTGCGGCTGGCGTAATAGGCGTCGGCCTGCGGCCCCTCTTCGCGCGAGGTCAGGCCGCGCACGCGCANCCGGCGCAGGGATTTCCAGTGCATCACGAAGGCGGCCTTGCTTACCTGTTCGATCTCTTGCGCCTTGGCCGAGCCGTAGTTGGTGTAGAAGACGAAGGCATCCGCCTCGATCTCTTTCAACAGCACCATGCGCACATTGGGCAGGCCCGCGGCATCGACGGTGGCCAGTGCGATGGCGTTGGGGTCGTTCGGTTCGGTCGCCTCGGCCTCGGCCAGCCAGTCGCGCGCCAGTTGAAACGGGTCCTCGCCCGCAAAGATACCGCCCCTGTCCATCGGATTGCCCTTCTCTTGTTGCGCCGCCCGGCCCCTGCCGCCCTTGATGGAGCCCGCCGGATCGCCTACACGTCACTGTCAAAACCGCAAGGTGGGCGAGGGAAGCGGAATGTCAACCGGACTGATGAAGGGCAAGCGCGGGCTTGTCATGGGCCTTGCGAACGACAAGTCCATCGCCTGGGGCATCGCGAAAGCCTGCGCCGATGCTTAAGCCGAGATGGCGTTTTCCTATCAGGGCGAGGCGCTGAAGAAGCGGGTCGAGCCGCTGGTCGCCTCGATCGGCATGAGCGAGATCATCGAATGCGACGTGGGCTCGGAAGAGTCGATGGATGCGGTCTTTGCCCGGCTGAAGGAGATCTGGGGGTCGATCGACTTTCTGGTCCATGCCATCGGCTTTTCCGACAAGAACGAGCTGCGCGGCCGCTATGTCGAGACGAGCCGCCAGAACTTCCTGATGTCGATGGACATTTCCGTCTATTCCTTCACCGCGGTCTGCCAGCGCGCGGCGGCGATGATGAACCCCGGCGGGTCGCTCTTGACGCTGACCTATTACGGGGCGGAAAAGGTCATGCCGCATTACAACGTGATGGGGCTGTGCAAGGCGGCGCTGGAATGTTCGGTGAAGTACATCGCCGAGGATCTGGGCAAGGACGGCATCCGCGTGAACGCGATTTCCGCCGGGCCGATCAAGACGCTGGCCGCCAGCGGCATCGGCGATTTCCGCTATATCATGCGCTGGAACGAGCTGAACTCGCCGCTGCGGCGCAACGTGACGCAGGAAGAGGTGGGCAAGGCGGCGTTGTACCTGCTGTCTGACCTGGGGTCGGGCACAACGGGCGAGTGCCTGCATGTGGATGCGGGCTATCATGTGGTGGGCATGAAGGCGATCGACGCGCCCGATATCGACATCGTGACCGGCAAGAAAGAGGGCGGGCAGTGACGCTGACGGCGTTCCTGGCGGCCTGGGCGCTGCATCTGGTGGCGGCGGCCTCGCCGGGGCCGNNCACGATCCTGATGTCGGCGCGCACCGGGGTGACCGAGGGGTTCCGTACCGGGCTGTTCCTGGCCATGGGGCTGGGCCTGGGGGCCGTTTTCTGGGCCGTCGCGGCGCTTTTCGGGCTGGCCGTGCTGTTCAAGGTGGCGCCGCTGCTGTGGGGCTTCAAGATCGCGGGCGGGCTGTTCCTTCTGTGGATCGCCCTGTCGATGTGGCGCCATGCGCCCGAACCGCTGGCGGCGCCCGCCGAGGGCGAGGTGCCGCGCGGGGCGCTGTCCGCGCTGTGGCTGGGCATCGCCACGCAACTGGCCAACCTGCTTTAAGCAGTGTTCTTTGGCGCCGTCTTCGTGGGCACCGTGCCGCCGGGCACAAGCTGGCCCTGGCTGGCCGCGCTGTTGCTGGCGGTGTTCCTGAACGAGGTGGCCTGCAACACGCTGGTGGCGCGGCTGTTTTCGTTCGACCGTCCGCGCCGGGCCTATGCCCGCATGAAGACCGGGATCGACCGCAGCTTCGGTGGCATCCTGGCCCTGCTTGGCCTGAAGATCGCCGTTACCTGAGAGGTTTACCCATGTCGTCCGACCGCCTGCCGCATGAAAAGGGGTTCCATGTCAGCTGGGACCAGATCCACCGCGACAGCCGGGCGCTGGCCTGGCGCCTGGATGGCAAGGGGCCGGACAACGGGGCGTGGAAGGCGGTGGTGGGGATCACGCGCGGCGGGCTGGTGCCNATGGCGGTGGTGTGCCGCGAGTTGGACATCCGGGTGATCGACACGATCAGCGTGAAGTCCTACAACCATCAAAGCCAGGTCGAGGCCAAGGTGATCAAGGCGCCGCAGGCCGAGCTGATGGGCGACGGCACCGGCATCCTGGTGGTGGACGACCTGGTGGACAGCGGCAAGACGCTGGAACTGGTGCGCAAGCTGTATCCCAAGGCGCATTTCGCCACGGTCTATGCCAAGCCGCAGGGCAAGCCGCAGGTCGATACCTATGTGACCGAGGTCAGCCAGGACACNCTGATCTTCTTCCCCTGGGACATGGCGCTGCAATATGTGCAGCCCTACCGCGGCCGGGACTGAACTTTCCTCACGCGCCGGGCACGGCGCGTTCGTCAAGGGACCCGCGCGAAGAGGCCCGGCAGGGCCGATGAGCGCCAGGAGGGCGGCATGCTGCATCCGTTGAACCCGGCCATGGCGGCCACCTTCGCGCCCCCGGTGATGGAGGCGCGGCGCTGGATCGCCGGCGTGACCTTCCCCGCCGACCGGCCGCTGATCAATGTCAGCCAGGCCGCACCGGTCGAGGTGCCGCCGGAAGGGCTGCGGCGGGCGATTGCCGAGGCCTCGCTGAACACGCCCGAGGCGCATCTGTACGGGCCGGTGCTGGGGCTGCCGGCGCTGCGGGCGGAAATCGCGGCGCAGTGGTCGGGCGTCTATGGCGGCGAGATCGCGGCGGGCCAGGTGGCCATCACCCAGGGCTGCAACCAGGCCTTTTGCGCGGTGCTATCGACACTGGCGGGGGCGGGCGACGAGGTGATCCTGCCCACGCCCTGGTATTTCAACCACAAGATGTGGTGCGACATGGCCGGGGTGAAGGCAGTNCCCCTGCCCTGCGGGCCGGGGCTGATCCCCGAGGCGGAAGCGGCGGCGCGGTTGATCACGCCGCGCACGCGGGCGCTGATCCTGGTCAGTCCGAACAATCCCGGCGGGGCGGAGTATCCGGCGGAGGTGCTGGCAGCCTTCCGCGATCTGGCGCGGGAACGGGGCTTGGCGCTGATCGTGGACGAGACCTACCGCGATTTCGACAGTGGCCTANNCCCGCATGACCTGTTCGCCGATCCCGACTGGGCGGATGTGTTCATCCACCTCTATTCCTTTTCAAAGGCCTACCGGCTGACCGGACACCGTGTGGGCGCCATCGTTGCCAGCGTGGACCGCCTGGCCGAGGTGGAAAAGTTCCTGGACACCGTGGCGATCTGCCCCGGACAGCTGGGCCAGATCGGCGCGCTGTGGGGGATGCAGAACCTGGGCCAATGGGTGGCAGGGGAACGCGCCGAAATCCTGNNGCGGCGCGCGGCGCTGGTGGCGGGCTTTGCCACCCTGCCCGGCTGGCGGCTTCTGGGCTGCGGCGCCTATTTCGCCTATGCCGAGCATCCCTTTGGCGAGGCCTCGGACGTGGTGGCAAAGCGGCTGGTGCATGACGCGGGCGTGCTGATGCTGCCGGGCACGATGTTCCAGCCGGACGGCAACGAGGATGGCAAGCGGCAGATGCGCATTGCCTTTGCCAACGCCGACAGCACCGGCATCGCGGCGCTGGTCGCCCGGCTGGCCGAGGTCGCGCCGGGGTGACGCCCCCACCCCGACCCTCCCCGGACGGGGAGGGAGGGCACCAGGACCTTCCCACCTTGCCCTGTGCAATCGCCCGTCCCCGCCCCCGCGCGCCCTTGCCCGCCGGGACATTGCACCTTACAGAAACGCAACGCTTCACGCCAACCCGAGGCCGATCCCGATGGCACCCCCTCCGACCGACCCCGATGCCCTGAAAAAGAAGGGCGGCAAGGTCTCGCACCTGTTCGTCTATGGCATCCTGGCCCTGTCCTTCGTGGGCCTGGGCGGCTATGGCGTCACCAACTTNTCGGGCGGCAACCAGAGCATCGGATCGGTGGGCGGGCAGGAGATCTCGACCCAGGACTATTACAACGCCGTCCGGCAGGAGATGAATGCCTTCGCANNGCAGATCGGCACGCCGGTCACCTTCCAGCAGGCGCAGCAGATCGGGCTGGACCAGCGCNNACTGCAATCGCTGGTCGGGCGGACCGCGCTGGATGCCGAGGCGGCGCGCATCGGGCTTTCGGTGGGCGACGAGACGGTGGCGCGGGCCATCATGAAGATACCGGCCTTTCAGGGCGCGGGCGGCAGCTTCGACAAGGAAGCCTACAAGTTCACGCTGCAGCAGAACAACCTGACCGAACCGGCCTTCGAGGCGAACATGCGCAAGGACGAGGCGCGCACCCTGCTGCAGGGCGCCATCGTCGGCGGCTTTGCCGCACCGGTGGCGGCGACCGAGGCGCTGGCGGCCTGGGTGGGCGAACGGCGCGACGTGACGGTGCTGCGGCTGAGCGAGCTGGACCTGCCTGCCCCGCCGCCCGAAGCCGCNGAGGACGAGCTGAAGGCGTTCTACGAGGCCAATATCGCGCGCTTTACCAAGCCGGAAGCCAAGCGCATCACGCTTGCCGCGCTNGTTCCCGAAACGCTGGCGCCCGACATGCCGGTGGACGAGGCGGCGCTGAAGGCGCTTTATGACGAGCGCATCGAGGAATTCGACATTCCCGAACGGCGGCTGGTCGAGCGGTTGGTCTTCCCGACGGCGGAGGATGCCGCGGCGGCCAAGGCAAAGCTGGATGCGGGCACGAGTTTCGACGCGCTGGTGGCCGAGCGCAAGCTGACGCTGGACGACATCGACATGGGCGATGTCACGCGCGAAGACCTTGGCCCGGCGGCGGATGCGGTGTTCGCCATGACCGCGCCCGGCATCATCGGGCCGGTGGAAACCGACCTTGGCCCGGCGCTGATCCGCATGAACGGCATCCTGGCGGCGGAAAGCACCCCGTTCGAGGAAGCCCGCGCTACCCTGGCCGCCGAGATGCAGACCGATGCCGCGCGCCGCGCCATTGCCGACAAGGTCGAGGCGATCGACGACGAACTGGTAAGCGGCGTGACGCTGGAAGACCTGGCCAAGGAACAGGGCATGACGCTGGAAACCCTGGACTTCGTGCCCGACGCGCAGAGCGATGCCAGGATTGCCGCCTACCCCGAATTCCGCGAGGCTGCGGCCAAGCTGGCCGAAGGCGATTTCCCCGAAGCCGTGATGCTGCCCGATGGCGGGCTGTTCGCCGCGCGGCTGGACGAGATCGTGCTTACAGCACCCATCCCCTTTGACGAAGCGCGCGACAGGGTGGTCGAGGCCTGGCGGGCCGAGGCCATGGCCAAGGCGCTGAAGGCGCGGGGCGAAGAGATCGTGGCGGCGGTGAAGGCGGGCGGCAATCTGGGCAGCTTCGGCATCCTGGACGTGACGCGCGGCCTGGCGCGCGAAGGCCAGGTCGAGGGCATGCCTACCGAGTTCATCACCACGGTCTTCGGCATGGCCGAAGGCGATGCCACGGTGGTGGCGGGGCCGGATTTTGCCGCCGTGGTGCAACTGGACAAGGTGCAGCGTCCGGCGGCGGACAGTGCGGAGGCCATTGCCCTGAAGCAGGTCATCGGCGCGCAGTTCGAGCAGGCCATCGCCCAGGACGCGCTGAGCGACTATGTGCGCGCCCTGCAGACGGAAATGGGCCTGACGCTGAACCAGGCGGTCATTACCGCCGTGAACGGCCAGATCAACTGAGAAACCGATGACGCTTTCGCCGAGCTTTGAAGAGTTTGAACGGGCCTGGGGCCAGGGCCGCAACCAGGTGGTCTGGGCGCGGCTGGCCGCCGATCTGGACACGCCGGTCAGCCTGATGCTGAAGCTGGGCGAGGCGCGGACCGACACCTTCATGCTGGAATCGGTGACGGGCGGCGAGGTGCGCGGGCGCTATTCGGTGGTCGGCATGAAGCCCGACCTGATCTGGCAGTGCCATGGCCAGCAGGCGCGCATCAACCGCGAGGCGCGCTTTGACCCGGCGGCCTTCGTCGGGGTGGCCGAGGCGCCGCTGGACAGCCTTCGCGGGCTGATCGCGGAAAGCCGCATCGACCTGCCGGAGGACCTGCTTACCATTGCGGCGGGGCTCTTCGGCTATCTCGGCTATGACATGATCCGGCTGGTGGAACACCTGCCGAACGTGAACCCCGATCCGCTTGGCCTGCCCGATGCGGTGCTGATGCGGCCCTCGGTCGTGGCGGTGCTGGACGGGGTGAAGGGCGAGGTGACGGTGGTGGCNGCTACCTGGGCGGGGTCTGGCCTGTCGGCCAGGGCGGCCTATGCGCAGGCGGCCGAGCGGGTGATGGACGCGCTGCGCGACCTGGACCGCGCGCCTACCGCTGCCAGCCGCGACCTGGGCGATGCGGCGCCAGTGGGCGAGGCGCGGTCGAACTTCACGCATGAAGGCTACAAGGCGGCGGTCGAGAAGGCGAAGGAATACATCCGCGCCGGCGACATCTTCCAGGTGGTGCCCTCGCAACGGTGGGCGCAGGATTTCCCGCTGCCGCCCTTTGCCTTCTACCGCTCGCTCAGGCGCACCAACCCCTCGCCCTTCATGTTCTTCTTCAATTTCGGCGGCTTCCAGGTGGTGGGCGCCAGCCCCGAAATCCTGGTGCGGCTGCGGGATGGCCAGGTGACGGTGCGCCCCATTGCTTACACGCGCAAGCGCGGCGCCACGCCGGAAGAGGACAAGGCGCTGGAGCTGGACCTTCTGGCCGACAAGAAGGAACTGGCCGAGCATCTGATGCTGCTGGACCTGGGCCGCAACGATGTGGGCCGGGTAGCGAAGATCGGCACGGTGCGGCCGACCGAGCAGTTCATCATCGAGCGCTATTCCCACGTCATGCACATCGTGTCGAACGTGGTGGGCGAGATTGCCGAGGGCGAGGATGCGCTGTCGGCGCTGCTGGCNGGGCTGTTTACGGGCACGGTGTCGGGCGCGCCCAAGGTGCGGGCGATGGAGATCATCGACGAGCTGGAGCCGGAAAAACGCGGCGTCTATGGCGGGGGCCTGGGCTATTTCGCGGCCAATGGCGAGATGGACTTCTGCATCGCGCTGCGCACGGCGGTGATCAAGGACCGGGTGCTGTACACCCAGTCGGGCGGCGGCGTGGTCTATGACAGCGACCCCGAGGCCGAGTTCCAGGAGACGGTGAACAAGAGCAAGGCTCTGCGCCGCGCGGCCGAGGATACGGCGATGTTCACGGCGCGCGGGAACGGTTGAGCTGCGGCGCTGGTGGTTACCGGGCAGCGGGGTTTCACACCCCGCACCCCCGTGGAGTATTTGGGCCAAGATGAAGCCCGGGTTACTGTGCCAGCAGCACTGCGCTGGCGGGGGCGAGGCTAACGGTGGTGGCGCGGCCCTCGACCGTCCATTCCAGGATGGCGGCCACGGTTTCCGGGCGGGTGGTGCCGATCACCATGACCTGGCCGTCCTGCGCGGCCTTGAAGGCGGCGCGGTCGAGGTAGCGGCGGATCACCGGCTTCGATCTGTCTTCGGCGTCAAGGCGGCGGAAGACGGTGGCGGCGGGCATGTCGGCGCGGCGCGCCACCTGGTCGCCGGCGTTCAGGCCAACATCATAGGTGATCAGCCCGCGACCCTGCGCCTGGATCACCGGCACGGCAAGGGTGGCAAGCGGGCGGTCCTCGCCCATGCCGCCTTCGGGCAGGTCGATGACAGCCACGGCTTCGGGCAGGGCCGCGGCATGGGCCTGAAAGGTCTGTTCCAGATCGGCGGCGGTGGCGCCTACCGGGATGCCGGTGGCGGACATCACCACCTCTTGCCCGGCGGCGCGGTAAAGCGCTGCGGCGGTGGCGGCGTCGGGCGCCATCGGGTCGATGACAAAGGTCACCGGGAAGGGCAGCGCCGCCAGCGTGGCGCGGTCCACCGCCTACCCGCCGGGATCGACCAGCAGGATCGAGAACAGCGGCTTGCCCTCTTCGCGCGTGAAGGGCCGGGCAAAGGTGGTTAGCGGGCGCGTATCCGGCGCGGCCTCGGCCACGGGCGCGGCGGGTTCGTCGCCGATCTGCGGCAGGCGGCCGGTTTCGACACCGGCGACGGCGGGCGTTCCGGCGGAATCGGCGGGCAGACTGCCCTGCCCCGTCACGGGCGGCTCGTCCGGCACGATCAGCGCCAGCGCCGGTTCGGCGGCAGGCACCGGGGCGCTGCAACAGCGCCTCTTCCGCCGGTGTCAGCGGCGGGGGCGGCAGGGCATCGGCGGTTTCGGGCACGGCCTCGCTGGCGGAGGTTCCGGCGGGAAGCTCTGCAACACCGGCTGACAGGCCCGGCAGCGGCAGGTCGGGCACGGGCAGGCCGCCGGGATCGGCCGTGGCGGCGTCTCCCGCGGGCAGGTCCGGCGCGGCGGTGGCCAGCAGCCGGCGGGGGCTTCGGGCAACGCTTCGGCCGGTTCCGCTTCGGCGGCGGGGGCGGCTTCGGCGGCGGGCTCGGCAGCGGCTTCGGCGGGCTCGGCTTCGGCGGGGGCGGGGGCGGCGGCGTCATCGCTGGCCGTGGCCTGCGGTGCTCGGCCGGGGGCGCGGCCTCCGCCGATGGCGGAGCCGCCGTCTCGGTCGGGGAACGGCGCCGTCTTCGGCGGGAAGCGAGGGGCGGCTGCGGTTGCGGCAGGTTCCGGCGCGGGCGCCCCGGCAGTCGGCGCCGGGGCGGCGGCTTCGGCAGGCGCGGGTTCGGCGGCGGCGGGGTCTCTGGCTCTGCAGGCGCCGGAGGCGCGCCTGATCCGCTGCCGGAGCCGCAGGTTCCGACGCGGGCGCCGGTTCGACGGGGGCCGCAGGTTCCTGCTCGGTCGCCGGTTCGGCCGGGGCCGCGGCGCAGCGGTCCCTGATGCGGCGGGTTCGGGGGCCGTGGGTTGCGGTTCCGGGGCGGCGGCAGGGGCTTCGGTAGGGGCGGCGGCTTCCGCTGGCCCGGCCGAGGGCCGTTCCGGCATCGGCAGGCTTTGCGACAGAAGCGCCAGCCCCGCGGCGCCCACGACGCCGCCCACAATCATCCCGCCCAACAACCGCGCGCCACGCCTGTCTCCCGTTCTGCCCGTGCCGTTCTGCCCGTTTGGGGGCCCTGGCAACCCGCGGTTCCCCTTGACGCCCCCGGCGGCTCTGACCATGTATAACCCGGCCCTTGACGGCCTTCATCCCCTTTCCGGCCGGGCCCCGCAAGATGCTGCTTCTGATCGACAACTACGACAGCTTTACCTACAACCTGGTGCATTATCTGGGCGAATTGGGCGCAGATGTTGTGGTGCGGCGCAACGATGCGCTGGATGTGCAGGCGGCCATGGCGCTGCGGCCCTCGTCCATCGTGTTGTCGCCAGGCCCTTGCGATCCCGATGCNCGCTTAAGCATCTGCCTGCCCCTGACCATGGCTGCGGCAGAGGCGCGCATNCCGCTTCTGGGCGTCTGCCTGGGGCATCAGACCATCGGCCAGGCCTTCGGCGGCAAGGTGGTGCGCTGCCACGAGATCGTGCATGGCAAGATGGGCACCATCCACCATTCCGGCCAGGGCATGTTCCGCGGCCTGCCCTCGCCCTTCCTTGCCACCCGCTATCATTCGCTGGTGGTGGATCGGGCGACCCTGCCCGATTGCCTGGAGGTGACGGCCTGGCTNGGAGGACGGCACCATCATGGGCCTGCGTCACCGCGATCTGCCGGTGGAAGGCGTGCAGTTCCACCCGGAATCCATCGCCAGCGAGCATGGCCACCAGATGCTGCGCAACTTCCTGGACAGCGCCAAGGTGCTAAANNCATGAGCGCCGAGCTGAAACCGCTGATCGGCGTGGCGGCGGAACGGCCGCTGACCCGCGCCGAGGCCGAAACCTGTTTCCAGGCGCTGTTCGACGGCGCGGCGACCCCGGCCCAGATGGGCGGCTTCCTGATGGCTCTGCGCACCCGTGGCGAGACGGTGGATGAATATGCCGCCGCGGCCAGCGTGATGCGCGCCAAGTGCAATCCGGTGCGGGCGCCTGAAGGTGCGATGGACATCGTCGGCACCGGCGGCGACGGCAAGGGCACGCTGAACATCTCGACCGCCACCGCCTTTGTCGTGGTAAGCGCNGGGGTGACGGTGGCCAAGCACGGCAACCGCAACCTCAGTTCGAAATCCGGCGCGGCGGATGCGCTGACCGAGATGGGGCTGAACGTGATGGTCGGCCCCGAGGTGGTGGAACGCTGCCTGGCCGANGGTAAGATCGGCTTCATGATGGCGCCGATGCACCATCCGGCGATCCGCCATGTCATGCCGGTGCGGCAGGAGCTGGGGACGCGGACGATCTTCAACATCCTTGGCCCGCTGACCAACCCGGCGGGGGTAAAGCGGCAGCTGACCGGGGCCTTCTCGCCGCGGCTGATCCGGCCGATGGCCGAGACGCTGAAGGCGCTTGGCGCGGAAAAGGCCTGGCTGGTGCATGGGCTGGACGGCACGGATGAAATCTCGATTGCCGGGGTGACGAAGGTGGCGGCGCTGTCAGGNGGGGTCAGCGAATTCGACGTCCACCCCGAGGATGCCTACCTGCCCGTCCACGCCTTCGAGGCGATCCTGGGCGGCACGCCGGCGGAAAACGCCGTGGCCTTCCGCGCGCTTCTGGACGGGGCGACCGGGGCCTATCGCGACGCCGTGCTGCTGAACGCGGCGGCGGCGCTGGTGGTGGCGGATCGCGCCGCCGATCTGAAACAGGGCGTGGCGCTGGCAGCCGACAGCATCGACAGCGGCGCGGCCAAGGCAAAGCTGGCGACCCTGGTGCGCCTGACGCAGGGTAAGGCGATGACGACGATTCTGGACCGGATCAAGGCCTACAAGCTGGAAGACGTCGCCGCCCGCAAGGCGCGCCGCACGCTGGAAAGCCTGACGGCCGCCGCCGCCGAGGCGCCGCCGCGCGGCTTTGCCAAGGCCCTGTCCGAGGCGGCGGGCAAGGGCTATGGCCTGATCGCCGAAATCAAGAAGGCCAGCCCCTCCAGNGGGTTGATCCGCGCCGATTTCGACCCATGCCGGCTGGCCCGGGCCTATCAGGCCGGGGGCGCGGCCTGCCTGTCGGTGCTGACCGACGGACCGTCCTTCCAGGGGCACGACGATTTCCTGACCCAGGCGCATGACGCGACCACCCTGCCCTGCCTGCGCAAGGATTTCCTCTATGANCCCTGGCAGGTGGTCGAGGCGCGCAGCCTGAAGGCCGACTGCATCCTGATCATCATGGCCTCGCTGTCCGACGCCCAGGCGGCGGAACTGGAGGCGGCGGCCTTCGATCTGCACATGGATGTGCTGATCGAGGTGCATGACCAGGCGGAACTGGAGCGNGGCAAGTGGCTGAAATCGCCGCTGATCGGCATCAACAACCGCAACCTGCACACGTTCGAAGTCACGCTGGAAACCACGCGCAAGCTGGCGCGGCTGGTGCCNGAGGATCGCATGATCATTTCGGAAAGCGGGCTTTACACCCCGGCCGACCTGGCCGACCTGGCCCGCTATGGCGCGCGCTGCTTCCTGATCGGCGAAAGCCTGATGCGGCAGGACGATGTCGAGGCGGCGACGCGGGCGCTTCTGGCCTCGCCCCTGACCGCGCAGGGGAACATGTGATGGCGGGGCTGACGCATTTCGACGCCGAGGGGCGGGCGGTGATGGTGGATGTGTCGGACAAGCCGGTGACGCACCGCATCGCCACCGCGGTAAGCCAGGTGGTGATGTCGGCCGCGACGCTGGCGCTGGTGGCCGAGGGCCGCGCCGACAAGGGCGATGTGCTGGGCGTGGCGCGGCTGGTGGCATCATGGCGGCCAAGAAGACCGCCGAGCTGATCCCTTTGTGCCACCCGCTGCCGGTGACCAAGGTCACCGTGGACTTGGTGCCGGATGCCGCCCTGCCGGGGTGCGCATCGAGGCGACGGTGAAGACCGCGGGCCAGACCGGAGTGGAAATGGAGGCGCTGACCGCCGTGTCGGTGGCGGCGCTGACGGTCTATGACATGGTGAAGGCGGTCGAAAGGCCATGCGCATCGAAGGCATCCGCCTGATCCTGAAAGACGGTGGAAAATCCGGCCGTTACGAGGCGGAGTGATGATTTCGGTCGAAGAGGCGACGGCAAGGGTCCTGGCGCTCTGCGCCGCCTTGCCGGTCGAAGAGGTGCCCCTGGCCCGCGCCGCNGGGCGCGTGATGGCCAACCCGGCGCAGGCCACGCGCGACCAGCCGCCCTTCGATGCCTCGGCGATGGACGGCTATGCCGTGGCNGGGCGATGTCGCCCCGGCATGACCTTCCGCGTCACCGGCGTGGCGGCGGCGGGGCATGTCCATGAGGGCCGCGTCGGCCCCGGCGAGGCGCTGCGCATCTTCACCGGCGCCCCGGTGCCCGAAGGCGCGACCCGCGTGGTGATCCAGGAGGACGTAACCGCCGAGGGCGACCGCATCACGCTTGGCGACCGGCTGGACGGCTCGACCAACATCCGGCTCAGGGGTCGGACTTCCGCGAACGGGCTGCCGCCCCGGCGGCTGCGCGCCAATGACCTGGCGCTGCTGGCCTCGATGAACATCGGCAGCGTCGGCGTGAGGCGGCGGCCGGTGGTGGCGTTGATCCCCACCGGGGACGAGCTGGTGATGCCCGGCGAAACGCCGCGGGATGACCAGATCGTGGCGTCCAACATCTTCGCGCTGAAGGCGATGGCCGAAGCCGAGGGCGCCGAGGTGCGGCTTCTGCCCATCGCGCGCGACACCGAGGCCGCACTGCGCGTGGTGCTGGGTCTGGCGGAAGGCGCCGACCTGATCGTCACGGTGGGCGGCGCCTCGGTCGGCGACCATGACCTTGTGGGCAAGGTCGCGGGCGAGTTGGGGCTGGAACGCAGCTTCTACAAGATCGCCATGCGGCCGGGCAAACCGCTGATGGCNGGGCGGCTGATGGGGGCCGCGATGCTGGGCCTGCCGGGCAGCNNGGTCTCGGCCATCGTCTGCGGCCATCTGTTCCTCTTGCCGATGATCCGCGCCCTGCAGGGCCTGCCCGACCCCCTGCCCCGCACCGCCCGCGCGNNCCTGGCCGAGGCCGTGGGCCCGACCGGCCCGCGCACGCATTACATGCGGGCAAAACTGGCGCCGGGCGAGGGCCTGCCGGAGATTGCGCCCTTCGTCTCGCAGGATTCTGCGCTGTTGCGCATCCTGACCGAATCCGACGCCCTGCTGATCCGCCCCGCCGGCGACGGGCCGCGCGCAGCGGGCGAGGTGGTGGACTACCTGCCGCTTTAGACCTTTGGGCCAGACGAGTTTTCTGCGAAAGCTCTGAACCGGCGAATTTTCTGCGAAAATTCTGGTTCGAGACAGGGGGACCGAGGAAAGGAAAACCGATCCTTCGCAGAAGGATCGTTCCTCGAGTTTTCGCGAGACAAACTCGTTTCCCTAATCCGGTTTCAGCCGTCGATCCCCACCAGCGCGCGGGCGAAATCCTGCGGATCGAAGGGCGCCAGGTCGTCGATCTGTTCGCCGACGCCGATGGCATGGATCGGCAGGCCAAAGCGGTCGGCCAGCGCCACCAGCACGCCGCCCTTCGCCGTGCCATCCAGCTTGGTCATCACCAGGCCCGAGACATCGGCGATCTTGCGGAAGACCTCGACCTGGGTGATGGCGTTCTGGCCGGTGGTGGCATCCAGCACCAGCAGCGTGTTGTGCGGCGCGGTCTCGTCCTTCTTGCGCAGCACGCGGACGATCTTGGCCAGTTCCTCCATCAGGTCGGCGCGGTTCTGCAAGCGCCCGGCGGTGTCGATCAGCAGAAGGTCGGCGCCGGTCTCCTGCGCCTGGGTCAGCGCATCGAAGGCCAGGCTCGCCGGGTCGGACCCTTCCGGCGCGGTCAGCACCGGCACGCCGGCCCTCTGCCCCCAGATTTGCAGCTGTTCCACCGCGGCGGCGCGGAACGTGTCGCCCGCGGCGATGACCACCGACTGGCTTACAGCCCGGAACTGGCTGGCGAGCTTGCCGATGGTCGTGGTCTTGCCCGAGCCGTTCACGCCCACCACCAGCACCACCTGCGGGCGCTTCGGGTAGATCGGCAAGGGCCGCGCCACCGGTTCCATGATGCGCGCCACTTCCTCGGCCAGCGCGGCCCGCAACTCGGTGGCCGAAACGCGGCGGCCGATGCGGCCCTCGGCGATGTTGGCGGCAACGCGCAGCGCGGTATCGACGCCCATGTCGGACTGGATGAGCAACTCTTCCAGGTTCTCCAGCATGGCATCGTCGAACAGCCGCTTCGGCTCGTCCTCGCCGCGGCCGAACAGGCGGCCGATCAGGCCGGGTTTGGCAGGTTCGGCACCGGCGGCTTCGGTGGCATCCGGCGCGGTTTCGGCGGCAACCATCGCCTCCAGCCCCTCGCCGATCTTGTCCGAAGACCGGAACATGCGGTCGCGCAGTTTCTTGAAGAAGGACATCGGGGCCTCCGGGGGTTTGTCGTCACCTAATGCCTTGGCGCCGTCATGGGAAGGGGCGGCACGGCGGGCAAGCGCGGACACGGAAACCGCGCGGTTTCCGTGCACGAATTCCGTTCGGAATTCGGGGTGCGGCAGGGCGGGCGTCCGGCCTTGGCAGGCAGGTCGGGCTGGGGCAGGAAGGACATGCCGCCAGACCGGATCGCATGACCCGATCCCTGCCCCCCTGCCCGTCGCCGTCTTCGCCGTCGTGGCGCTGGCACCCCTGCCCCTGCTGGCGGCAGGCCTGCTGCAGGGCGGCGGGCTGGCGCTGGCGGGGCTTTGCTACATGACCGTGCTGGCGGCGCTGATCGACCAGCTGATNCCCTGGGTGGCGGCCGATGCGCCCGAGGGCGCCGAGTTTCCGGCGGGCAACGCGCTGCTGGTGATCCTGGGCGTGGCGCATCTTGTGGCGATGCCGCTGGCGGTGGCGCTGATCGCCGGGCCGGGGCCGCTGGCCCCGTGGGAGCGCGTGGCACTGTTCCTGGGCTTCGGCCTGTGGTTCGGCCAGGTCTCGGTTCCCGCGGCGCATGAGCTGATCCACCGCGGGGCGCGTGGGCTGTTNCGGCCTGGGGTGGCGGTCTATGTCAGCCTCCTGTTCGGCCACCACGCCTCGGCGCACCGGCTGGTGCATCACCGCCATGTGGCCAGCGCGGCTGACCCCAATTCGGCGCGCGAAGGCGAAGGCTTCTACCGCTTTGCCCTGCGCGCCTGGCTGGGGTCGTTCCGGGCNGGCTGGCGGGCCGAGCGGGCGCTGCGGCCAGGTCGGCGGATCACGCCCTACACGAGTTATGTNGCTGGGGCGGCGGCGGCCCTGGCGCTGGCCTGGGGGCTGGCAGGCTGGCCCGGCGTGGCGGTCTGGGCCGGGCTGGCGGCCCATGCGCAGATGCAGTTGCTCTTGTCGGATTATGTGCAGCACTACGGTCTGACCCGCGCCGTACGGCCGGACGGCAGGCTGGAGCCGGTGGCGGCGCGGCATTCGTGGAACGCGCGCCCCTGGTTCACTTCGGCGCTGATGCTGAACGCGCCGCGCCATTCCGACCACCATGCCCATCCGTCCCGCCCCTATCCGGCGCTGCGGCTGCCCGCGCCAGAACAGGCACCCATGCTGCCCTGGTCGCTGCCGGTATCCTGCACCCTCGCGCTGGTGCCGCCCCTGTGGAAGGCGCTGATGCGGCAACAGCTGGCGCCCTGGCGCACGGAAGCTTGACTGGCAACCCGCGCGGCCCGGTATAGCCTGGCCGCGAACGGAGACCGATATGCACGCGCTGATCCTGTCCATCCTGCTGATGATCGTGCCGCTGCTGGCGGCGGCGGAAGACCCGCCGCTGTCCGCTACCGAGTTCGAGGCGCGCACCACCGGCCGCACCCTGACCTACAGCCTGGGCAACCAGAGCTTCGGCACCGAACAGTATCTGCCCGGCCGAAGGGTAATCTGGGCTTTCACCGGCCAGGAGTGCCAGCGCGGCACCTGGGAAGATGTGGGCGGCCACATCTGCTTTCGCTATGACGGCGACGACGAGTAAGCCTGCTGGCAGTTCTTCGACCAGGTAGGTGGNCTGACCGCGCGGCTGGACGGTGATGGCGAGGGCGTTGCCCTGACCGAAACCGACGACAGCGCCGAACCGCTGTCCTGTCCGGGGCCGGATCTTGGGGTGTGACGCCTAGAACAGGCTGCCCTGACCGCTGTCCGCGCCGCCCTTCCGGCGGGCGGGACGCGGGGCAAGCGGCAGGCGGCCGTCGTGGAATTCGATCTCCAGCGCNNGTGCGCGTTCGGCGGCGGCCCTGGTCGTGACGACATGGCCGTCACCCCGCACGATGGCGAAGCCGCGTTTCAGCGTCTCGGAGGGGCCAAGCGTGGTGCGGATGCGGTCCAGCGCCTCCAGCCGGTCGGTCAGGCGCACCAGCCGCGCCGCCTGCGCGGCGTCAAGCCGCAAGCAGGGCGGCAAGGTCGCCCTGCCNNCCCGCGCCACTTCGCGCGCCGCACCGCTGACCAGCCGGGCCAGCCCGCCGTCCAGCCGTTTCGCCAGTCCCTCCAGGCGATCCCGCGAGCGTTCGGCGCGGCGGGCCTGCGCGCTGTCCAGCGCGCGGGCGCGGTCGTCCAGCCGGTCTTGCAGGCGCCGGGCAAGATCGGCCAGCAGGCGCGGCCGCACCAGCGCGGCAGCGCGGTCGTGCCTGCGCGCCAGCGCCACGCGGGCGAACAGACCCTGGCCAAGCCGCCCGGACATCAGGTCCAGCCGCTGGCTGGGCGCCTGCAACAGCGCCTCGGGCCGCGGCAGGGCGCGGGCAAGGTCGCGCAACCGCTCGCCCCGCCGCCGCTGCGCCGCGGCCAGGGCCTGGGCCTGGCGGGCCGACANGCCCTCGACCGCCGCGATCAGGTCCAGCCGCACCGGCACCGCCAATTCCGCCGCCGCCGTGGGCGTCGGCGCGCGCAAGTCGGCGGCGTAGTCGATCAGCGTGGTGTCGGTCTCGTGCCCCACCGCCGAGATCAGCGGAATGCGGCTGTCAGCCGCCGCCCGCACCACGATTTCCTCGTTGAAGCCCCAGAGATCCTCGATGGAACCGCCGCCGCGCGCGACGATCAGCACATCGGGCCGCGGGATCGGCCCGCCTTCGGGCAGGGCGTTGAAGCCGCGGATGGCGGCGGCGACCTCGGGGGCGCAATTGGCGCCCTGCACCGCCACTGGCCAGATCAGCACCGGGCGCGGAAAGCGGTCGCGCAGCCGGTGCAGGATGTCGCGGATCACCGCGCCCGAGGGCGAGGTCACGACGCCGATGACGCGCGGCAGGTAAGGAATGGGCTTCTTGCGCGCCGGGTCGAACAGGCCCTCGGCCTGCAATTGCGCGCGGCGCTTTTCCAGCATCGCCATCAGCGCCCGTAAGCGGGCGACCTCTTCCACGATGATCTGGTATTTCGACTGGCCGGGGAAGGTGGTCAGGCGGCCGGTCGCCACCACCTCCATCCCCTCTTCCAGCATCCCCCGCATCCGCGCGGCCTGGCCCTTCCAGGCAATGGCGGCCAGCACGGCGCGGTCGTCCTTCAGATCGAAATAGACATGGCCCGAGGCGGGGCGCGACACCCGCCCAACCTCGCCCCGCACGCGGACCAGGCCGAATTCGCCCTCGATCACCCGCTTCACCGCGCCGGACGGTTCCGAGACGGTGAATTCGGGCTGGTTGCCCTGCGGGGCGGGGTGTCGTCGATCAGGTCCATGTGGCGAGCCTAGCGGGTTGCTGCAAAGCCGCCAAGGCTCAGCCGCAGCGCGACACCTTGTCCGGACCTGGACCCCGCAGCAGGACAAAGACGGCAACAAAACACCCGATGAACAGAAGCCCGAGCGTAAACCCGTCTCCGGATTCAAGATAGGCGAGCCCTTTCCAGGTCAGGGCAATCATCAGGCCGGTGATGACCACCAAACCCGCCGCCCAAGGGCGCCACCACGCGAGACGAGGCGGCCAGATTTCGGGCGACGGCGCTTGGTCAAACTCCGCTTTCCAGAGATCGCGCCCACGGTCCCATGCGGCATTCCTTTCTCTGCCAGTCAGGCTTTGCCGATGGACGATCTCGCGCCCGAGGCAGTCCTGCAACGCCTTGTAGTTGGAAGGAAAGCACAAATGCTGGTGCCATGCCTCATCGATCCAGGTCGGCGGGGCAAGCGTTTCGCCGGTCAATGCCTTGAGATATAGGAAGCGCCGGTAAGCGGCTGTGATTTCCTCCGCGGCACGCTCTGTCCAGTCAGCCAAGCCTTGCGAAGACTGTCCGCAAAGCTGCCGCTAGGGCGTGAAGGGTTAGCTTCATGATTCAACTCGTCCCAATAAGGAAGAGGCCAGGTCTCGATCAGTTTCCAAAGCTGAGGATCACTCAAGGGCATGGCTCAAGTCGCTCGCTGTCTGGAAACGCTGTCAGCGACGTTCCCACAAACCCCGCCCCTTGCCCCTTTGACGCCTGCTGCCCATGAGGCCCGGACGGGGTGAACTCCGGGCGCGACACCCGGCCCACCTCGCCGCGCAGCCGGACCAGGCCGAACTCGCCCTCGATCCCCCGCTTCACTGCGCCCGAGAGTTCCGAGACGGTGAATTCCGGCTGGTTGCCCTGCGGGGCGGGGTCTTCGAAAAGCGCCATGGTCCTGCCGGTCTGTTGCGGGCACCAGACTAGGGGCTTCGGCACTGAAGGCCAAGCCGTTGATCCGGCGGCGCGCGGGCCCGAGGCCCGCGCAAGTCCTTCTCTCCGCGTGCCGGGGCACGCGGCGGAGCCTCGGGGCGTCCGCCCCCGTCGCCGCAAGGGCGGCTCCTCCCCTGGGAGTATTTGGGGCAAAGAAGAAGCCAGTCTGCTTGTGCCGGGCCGCCTTGGCGGCTATGCGCCAGAGCAGCGGCAGATGGCAGGAGTGGCGACATGAACATCCTCATCCTCGGCTCGGGCGGGCGGGAACATGCGCTGGCCTGGGCCTGCGCGCAGAACCCGAAATGCGACCGGCTGATCGTGGCGCCGGGCAATGCCGGCATCGCNAGCGTGGCGGAATGTGCGGCGCTGGACATCCTGGACGGCGCAGCGGTGGTGGAGTTCTGCGCCGAACAGGCGATCGACTTCCTGATCGTCGGNCCCCGGGCGCCTTTGGCCGCGGGCGTCGCCGATGCCGCGCGGGCGGCGGGCATCCTGACCTTTGGTCCCTCGGCGGCGGCAGCGCGGCTGGAGGCGTCGAAGGGGTTCACCAAAATCTGCGATGCCTGCGGCGCGCCGACCGCGGGCTATGCGCGGTTCACGGATGCCGGGGCGGCGAAGGACTACATCCGCGCCACGGGTGCGCCGATTGTCGTGAAGGCCGACGGGCTGGCGGCGGGCAAGGGCGTGGTCGTGGCGATGGTGCTGGACGAGGCGCTGGCCGCGGTGGACGAGATGATGGGCGGCGCCTTTGGCGACGCCGGGGCCGAGGTCGTGATCGAAGAGTTCATGACCGGCGAGGAAGCCAGTTTCTTCGTGCTGACCGATGGCGTGAACCTTCTGCCCATCGGCACGGCACAGGACCACAAGCGCGTGGGCGATGGCGACACCGGGCCGAATACCGGCGGCATGGGCGCCTATTCCCCGGCGCCGGTGCTGACGCCCGCGATCCAGGCGCAGGCGCTGGACGAGATCGTCCTGCCCACCGTGCGTGAAATGGCGGCGCGCGGCACGCCGTTCCAGGGCGTGCTGTATGCCGGGCTGATGATCGAAAACGGCCGCGCGCGGCTGGTGGAATACAACGTCCGCTTCGGCGACCCCGAAGCCCAGGTGCTGATGATGCGGCTTGGCGCGCAGGCGCTGGACGCGCTTCTGGCCTGTGCCGGTAAGCTGGCCGAGGCGCGCATCGACTGGGCCGACGACCATGCGCTGACCGTGGTGATGGCCGCGAANGGTTACCCCGGCGCCTATCAGAAGGGCACCGTGATCCGCGGGCTGAAGCGCTGCCCCGAGGACAGCCGCCACATGGTGTTCCATNNCGGCACCGCCCTGAAGGACGGCGAGATCACCGCCACCGGCGGGCGGGTGCTGAACGTCACCGCCCGCGGCGACACGCTGGCCGATGCCCGCAACCGCGCCTATGCGATGATCGACCATATCCGCTGGCCGGAAGGGTTCTGCCGCAGTGATATTGGGTGGCGGGCGCTGACGTGATCGTCCGGGAGAAGCCCGGCCCGCTGCAACTGCTGTTCGCGGTGCGCGGGTCGGTGCTGCCGCATATCGCCTGGGAGCTGGTGGTCGTGGTCGGCTTGGCGGCCGGGCTGGTCTGGGTGGACCGGCATGTTGCCGCGCTTCCCCATCTGAGCGCCACGCCCTTTGCGGTGTTCGGCATCGCGCTGTCGCTGTTCCTGGGCTTCCGCAACAACGCCGCCTATGACCGCTGGTGGGAGGCGCGGAAACTGTGGGGCGGGCTTCTGGCCGACCTCAGGACCTATGCGCGCACGCTGGAGATCTTCCTGCCGGATCCCGCAGCGCGCAAGGACCAGCTGCGCCTGGCGCTGGCCTTCCTGCACCTGCACCGGCTGAACCTGCGGCGCCAGCCGGTGGATGATGCGGCGGCCAGGGCGCTGGCAACGGTGCCCGATCTGGCCCAGGCGCCGCACCCGCCCTGTGCAGCCCTGGACGCGATGACGGCGGGCCTGGCCGCTTCGCGGGCGCAGGGCACGCTGGACGGGTTCGGGGCACGCGCCCTGTCGGCCCGGCTGGACAGCATGGCGCAGCAGCAGGTAGGCTGCGAGCGCATCGTGGGCACGCCGCTGCCTTACGTCTATTCGCTGCTGATCTACCGGACCAGCTATCTGTATTGCTTCCTGGTGCCGCTGGCGCTTCTGGAATCCGCGGGCTGGCTGACGCCGCTGTTTGCCGGGATCGTCGCCTATGTCTTCTTCGGCCTGGCCGAGGTGACGGAAGAACTGGCCCACCCCTTCGGCACCACGCCGAACGGACTGCCGCTGGAGGCGATCTGCCGCACCGCCGAAATCTCGCTGGCGCCCCATCTGGGCGACCCGGTGCCCGAGCCGCTGATGCCCCGGAACTTCCGGCTGGACTGATCAGCCGCCCTGGCGGCTGAGCCAGTCCATCAGTGCCAGGCGCACGGTTTCGGCGCCCTCGGCGCGGGCGCGGTCGATGACGGCGCGCACCTCGCCAAGGTCGGCCTGGCGGAGCAGCGCCTTCACCGGGCCGATCGAGGCGGGCCGCATCGACAGCACGCGCAGGCCCATGGCGGCGAAGGCCACCGCTTCCACCGGGCGGCCCGCATCCTCGCCGCAGAAGGACAGGGGCGTGCCGGTGGCGGCGCAGCGCGCGACGATCTGTTCGACGAAGCTCAGGAAGGACAGGTTCAGCGTGTCATAGCGGCGCCGCACCCGTTCATTCTCGCGGTCGGCGGCGAAGAAGAACTGCTTCAGGTCATTGCCGCCAATGGACACGAAATCCGCCTCGCGGAAGAAACTGTCGGGCGCGAAGGCCAGGCTCGGGGTTTCCAGCATGGCGCCGATCTCCACCCGCTCGGGCACCACGCGGCCAAGCGCGCGTTCGCGGTCCAGCTCGTTCAGCATGGTGGCGCGGGCCGAGGCGAATTCGGCGCGTTCGGCGATGAAGGGAAACATCACCGTCAGCGGCCTGCCGTTCGCCGCCCGGATCAGCGCCTGCAACTGCATGCGCAGCACGCCCGGCTTGTCGAGGCCCACGCGGATCGCCCGCCAGCCCATGGCCGGGTTGGGCTCGTCATTGGGCTTCATGTAGGGCAGCACCTTGTCGGACCCGATGTCCAGCGTGCGGAAGGCCACGCGGCGGCCCTTGGCGGCATCCATGACGCGCGTATAGATCGCCGCCAGCTCGGCCCGGCGCGGCATCTGGTTGCGGATCAGGAACTGCAGCTCGGTGCGGAACAGGCCCACGCCCTCGGCGCCCGAGCCTTCCAGGCTGGGCAGGTCGGCCATCAGCCCCGCATTCATGTGCAGCGCGATGGTGGTGCCGCAGATCGTCTGCGCCGGCANGGCGCGCAGGGAGGCATAGCGCTTCTGCGCCTCGGCCTGCATGGCGATCTTGTCGCGGAAGGCGCGGGCGACGGTATCCTCGGGGCGAAGGTGGACCACGCCCTGGTCGCCATCCACCAGGATATGGTCGCCGTTCAGCGCCTCGCTGGCGATGTTCTTNNAAGCATGGATCACCAGGGGAATCGCCAGCGCGCGCGCCACAATGGCGGCATGGCTGCCGACCGAGCCTTCCTCCAGCACCACGCCCTTCAGCTTGCGGCCATAATCCAGCAATTCCGCCGGGCCGATGTTGCGGGCAATCAGGATCGGGTCATCCGGCATCTGCGCGCCGGTGTCCTGGCCCTGCCCCGTCAGGATGCGCAACAGCCGGTTGGCCAGGTCGTCCAGGTCGTGCAGGCGGTCGCGCAGATAGGCGTCGGGCACCTGTTCCAGCCGCGCCCGTGCCGCCGACTGTTCCTTTTCCACCGCCGCCTCGGCCGACAGGCCACGGGCGATGTCTTCCTCCATCCGGCGCAGCCAGCCGCGCGAATGGGCGAACATGCGATAGGCTTCCAGAACCTGCTTCTGGTCCTTGTCCAGGCTTTCCACCGACAACAGGTCATCGACCGACACCCGCAGTAAGCCCACCGCATCGCGGATGCGCTCGATTTCCGTCAGCGGGTCGTCGGCGACCGGGTTCGTCACCACCACGCGCGGCTCGTGCAGCCAGACATGACCCTCGGCGGTGCCCTCCTGGCCCGTGCCGCCGCGGAACATCACCGGCTGGCGGTGCAGCTGGCGCACCGCGCCGTTGTCGCCGGAAAAGGCGCCCAGCTCGGTCATCTCGGCCAGAACCATGGCCACGACTTCCAGCGCATAGACCTCGTCTTCCGAGAACAGCCGCGCCTGGCGCGACTGCACCACCAGCACGCCCAGCTTCTCGCCCACGCGCTGCACCGGCACGCCCAGGAACGAGGAATGAATCTCCTCGCCCGTCTCGGGCATGTAGCGGAAGCCCTTTTCCTGCGGCGCCGAGGCGGTGTTCACCGGCAGGCCGGTGCGCGCCACGCGACCCACCAGCCCCTCGCCGATCTTCATGCGGGTCTGGTGGACGGATTCGGCGCGCAGGCCCTCGGTCGCGCACAGTTCCAGCGTGACGGCATCACGGAACAGGTAGATCGAGCAGACCTCGGTGCCGATGGAACTGGCGATCAGGCGGACGATGCGGTCAAGCCGTTCCTGCCCCTGGCCGGGCTGGGCCAGAGTGTCGCGCAACCGGCGCAACAATTTCCGGCTGTCGCTTTCGCTCCGGTCGGCCATGCCTTGGTCCATTCCTGTTCCCCCTCTATGGGGCAGGACACAGGAAGGAAAAGCGGAATTGCGCGTTTTCAACCTTTGGTTGCGCCGCGCACTGAGGGCGCTGCCCGGCTGACAATCGCCGGTGCCTGCCGGATCAGCGCCGGATCGGTCAGCGCCGCCACCATGAACAGCGCGAAATCCGTGCGCCGCCGGGCGGATGTTCCGTCGATGGACACGCAACAGCGGTCGCGGCATGGTCAGGCGTCATGCGCGCGAGGGAGGTTTGCCATGGAACACGCTACCGGCGGCTGCCTGTGCGGCGGCGTCCGCTTCGTCGCACGCGGGCGCCCCTACCGGGTCGGCCTGTGCCACTGCCTCGATTGCCGCAAGAACCACGGCGCGTTGTTCCATGCCTCGGCGATCTTTCCGGCCGAGGCGGTGACGGTCAATGGGGATACGCGCGACTATGAAGGCCGGGTCTTCTGCCCCCGCTGCGGCTCGCCCGTCCTTGGCCGTTTCGGCGACGAGATCGGGGTGAACCTGGGGGCGCTGGATGCGCCCGACCAGTTCACGCCCACCTACGAGTTGTGGACCATCCGCCGCGAGGCCTGGCTGCCCGCGTTCCCGCTGGCGCACCACTACGAGCGCAACCGCACCTCACCGGGGCGGCACGAGGATTAGGTCAGCCGGGCGGCTTACACCTTGTCCAGATCGAAAGCGTCGTGCAGCGACTGCACCGCCAGTTCCATGTAGCGGCGGTCGATCAGCACCGAGATCTTGATCTCGGACGTGGCGATGACCTTGATGTTCACGTTGTCGGTCGCCAGGGCCTTGAACATCTTGGCCGCAACGCCCGCATGGCTGCGCATGCCGATGCCCACGACCGAAACCTTGGCCACATCGGTATCCACCACCAGCTGCTCATAGGCGATGGCGCCCGAGGCCCGCGCCTCTTCGATGGCCTTCTGCGCGCGCAGCACCTGGTTGGTCGGGCAAGAGAAGGTCATGTCGGTCACCGGCCCGCCATCNNCTTCTTAAGCATGGTCCGAGATGTTCTGCACGATCATGTCCACGTTCACGTAAGCCTCGGCCAGCGGCCCGAAGATCGCGGCGGCCACGCCCGGCCGGTCGGCCACGGCGACCAGCGTCATCTTTGCCTCGTCGCGCGAATAGGCGACGCCGGAGACCACTTTCGATTCCATGATTTCATCCTCGTCGCAGACCAGGGTTCCAGAGTTCTCGTCGGTATCCTCGAACGAGGACAGCACGCGCAGCCGCACCTTGTAGCGCATCGCCAGCTCGACCGAGCGGGTTTGCAGGACCTTGGCGCCCAGCGAGGCCAGTTCCAGCATTTCCTCGTAGGCGATCTTGTCCAGCTTGCGCGCCTTTTCCTCGATGCGCGGGTCGGTGGTGTAGACGCCGTCCACATCGGTGTAGATGTCGCAGCGCTCCGCCCCGAAGGCGGCTGCGAAGGCCACCGCCGTGGTGTCGCTGCCGCCACGGCCCAAAGTGGTGATGCGGCCCTCGGCCGATACCCNCTGGAAGCCAGCCACGACCGCAACCTTGAAGCCCTCGGCGAACTTGGCGTCGATGTTGTCGCGCGGGATCGAGACAAAGCGCGCCGAGCCATGGGCCGAGGTGGTGTTGATCGGCACCTGCCAGCCCTGCCAGCTGCGCGTAAGCACGCCCATCTCCTGCAGGCGCAGCGCCATCAGGTAAGCGGTCACGTTCTCGCCCGAGGCCACGACGGCATCGTATTCGCGCGCGTCATACAGCTTCGAGGTGCCCTCGACCCAGCCCACCAGCTCGTTGGTCTTGCCGGACATGGCGCTGACGATGACGATCACGTCATAGCCGCGCTCGACCTCACGTCGCACCTTCATCGCGGCATTCTCGATGCGCGCCAGATCGGCCACCGACGTGCCGCCGAATTTCATCACCAGAAGCGGCATGGATACCCCCACGGCCCCGAACATCGGGCGTTCCTTTATGCGGAGGTCAATCCCTGTGCAAGGGCGCCTTGGCCGCAGGCAGGGCACGGGTGTTTCAGTGGCGCGACAGCCTGCGCTGGTCCGTCTCGCGGGCAAAGGCCGCCAGCACCGCCTCGGCACCGTGCGTCTCTGACAGGCGCAGCAGCGCAAAGCGGATGCGGGCGATTTCGCGGTAATAGCGCATATAGGCCGCATTCAGCGCCGCGCAAACCAGCGCCCNCAGCACCGGCACCGATTGTGCGGCGACCTTCTGACCCAGACTGATCCCCAGTCGCGGCGCGATGGCCGCGACCAGCCGGTTCAGCGTAAGCCCCGTCACCGTCAGCCGCGCCGACAGGAACGAGGTGTTCACGCCGTCGTCCGCCGCCAGCGGGCTGCCCGCGGCAAAGACCTTCAGGCATTCGGCGCGGATCGCGGGATCATCCGGGTCATAGCCCGCCGCCCGCGCCTCGCGCCGGATGGCGTGCAAGAGCACCGTCACCGTCACCGGCAGTTCCGCCAGCGCCGTCGGCACCCCGCCCAGGCCCCNCGCGGCGCCGGTCAGCACCGCCGCCGCCATCGAGCCGCGGCGCCCCGGATCGGGCGCCCTCTCACCCGCGGCGGCAAGCCCCATGGCCGCCTGAAGTGCACGGGTGGTGACAGAGTCGATACGGCTGCGCAGCCCTTCGGGCAGGGCGGCCAGCCCCTNTTCCACATCGCCGCCCAGACGGTTGGCCACCGCCATCACCGGGCCGTTCGCCCGCTTCCAGTCAGCCGCCAGCGCCGCGATTTCCGGCGCGGGGTCGGTCAGGGGCACGGGAAGCAGGGGCGTCGCGTCAAGCAGGGTCTGGTCCATGCCACAGCAGATGGGAAGACCCCAGCCCCGCGCAAGTCCCGCGCTTACCCCGCCTTTTCCACCCGGCCCGCAACACCCTCCCAGGCGCCCACCTGCAGCTCCATGCCCAGCACGCGGTCGGGGTTGGTGGNGGGCGGCATCTCCACCCNCTCCAGCTTGCGGAACCCGAAACGGCGGTAATAGGGCGCGTCGCCCACCAGCATCACCCGCTCCCAGCCCAGCCGCCGCGCCTCGGCCAGCGTTTCGTGGATCAGAAGCCCGCCCAAGCCTTCGCCCTGCCGCGTCGGGTGAACCGCCACGGGGCCAAGCAGCAGCACCGGCTTGCCCGCCACCATGACCGGCCAATAGCGGATCACCGCCGCCAAAGTGCCGTCGCCGTCACGCGCCACCGTGCACAAGTCCTTCACCGGCGGCACGCCGTCGCGCAGGCGATAGGAAGACAGGGCCGTGCGCCCCGGCGCAAAGCAGAGGTCGTACAGCGCCTCGACCTCCCACCAGTCGGCCTCGGTCTCTTCCTCAAGCCTGTAGGCCATCGCCCTGCCTGTGCGAATCCCTCTGGCGCGCCGGGTAGCATGGCCCTAGGTCAGGTTCAAACCGCGAGAGACCCCGATGTTCTACCGACCCTCCGACGGCCACGGGCTGAAGCACAACCCGTTCAACGCCATCGTCACGCCGCGCCCCATCGGCTGGATCTCCTCGACCGGCCCCTTCGGCGACAACCTCGCGCCCTATTCCTTCTTCAACGCCGCTGCCTACACCCCGCCGCAGGTCACCTTCGCCTCGACCGGCATCAAGGATTCGCTGCGCAACGTGCTGGATACCGGCGTCTTTGCCGTGAACATCGTGGAAGAGGCGATGCTGGACGCGATGAACGCCACCTCGGCCGCGCTGCCCCGTGAAGTCGATGAATTCGCCCGCGCCGGCGTGCAACGCGAAGCCTGCGTCACCATCGACTGCCCGCGCGTCGCCGGCGCCCCGGCGGTGCTGGANATCTTACTGGTGCAGGAAATCCTGCTTCTCGGCCGCGACAACGTGCTGGTCATCGGCGAGGTCACCGGCATCCACCTGCGCGACGACTGCCTGGTGGACGGCCGCTTCGACGTGACCCGCTTCCACCCGGTCGCCCGCATGGGCTACCGCGACTACGCCGTGATCCGCGAGGTGTTCGAGAAAAAGCGGCCCGGCGAGGGCGCCTGAGGCTCAGTCGGCCTCGGGCATCGGCAGCACCACCAGCACAAGCCCGATCATCGCGGTGAAGCCAAAGGCAGTGGCCTGGCCATTCCAGATTTTCGATTGCCACATGGCGAACCACTCGCCGCCGATCACCACGAAGCCCAGGGCATACAGCAGCACCCCCATGGTCAGGCCAACCACGGCCAGGGGCCTGGCCGCCGCGAAACCGGCCGCCGTTCCGCGCGCCCGGACCAGCCGCAGCGCGCCCAGCCACAGCACGACCGCCGTCGCCGCCTCCCACAGCACGATTGCGGCAAAGCCTGCGACCTGCAGCGCCGGGTTGTGGATCGCCCGCCAGCCCAGGCGGCTGTCGGGAAAGATCGTGTCCATCGCCAGCACATGCCGCACGAAGGCCAGGTTGGTGCCGGGATCGGTCAGGTTGCCAAAGGCCACCAGCGTGAAGAACAGCGCCATCGCCGCCACCAGCGCGGCCTTGCACAGACGGATCGTCACCTTGCCCTCCTTACGGGTGGCCCATCACCAGGGTCGCCACCTCTGCCCGGTTCAGCGACAGCGCCAGGATCACCAGCACCGCCACCAGCACGAAATACAGCGCGTCGTGGCGGGCATCCCAGACGCCGTTGCGCCAGGCCAGCCAGGCCAGCAGGGGATGCGCCAGAAGGATCGCCACCGCCTGCCCGATCAGGGCACCCGCCAGCCNCCAGGTCATGGCACCGATCAGGAAGAACCCGGTCTGCAGCACCGCCCGCGCGAAGGTCACGAAGAAGAACCGCTTCGAATCCCNCGCCGCCAGCGCCGACTGGTCATAGCTCAGCCCGATGGCCTGGGGCATCAGCACGCAGGACAGCGCCACGGCGATGGCCCCGGCCTCATGGTATTCGGCGCGGTAAAGCAGCGCCACGATGGGCACCCCGCCAAAGGCCAGCAGCGCCAGCAGCGCCACCAGAACCGCCGTCAGCCCATAACGCAGCTGCATCAGCCGCGCCCGCACCGCCGCGCCCCCACNCGGATCGCGCGCCTCGCGGTACAGCGGGATCAGCACGCGCCCGGTCACGGCCTGGCCCAGCAGGATGGGAAAGGTCGCAAGGAAGGCGCCGATATTGTAGATGCCCAGTTCGGTCAGCGTCAGATGCGCCCCCAGGATGGCGCGGTCGCCCTGCAACAGGAAGAACCCGCCCACCGTGGACAGGAATATCCACTTGCCGAAATGAATCAGGTCATGCGCCGCCTCGCGCTCCCAGCGAAAGCGGTTCACCTGGCCGGGCAGGAACCGCAGCACCAGCGGAATGCGCAACACCGGCGTCAGCACGCCGCCGATGACCAGCGCCCAGACCGATCCGGTGGCCCAGGCCAACGCGATCATCGCAACCAGCGTCGCCACCTGGACGGCAAGGTCCAGAAACACCACCCGCTCCAGCATGAGATGGCGGTTGGCGCTGTCCACGCGCGTGGGAATGAAGCCGCCGATCAGCAGGCCGACGGCGCCCACCGGCAACAGCACCGCCAGCTGCGGCGCGTCGTAGAACCAGGCGGCGGGCACGGCCAGTGCCGAGGCGACCAGAAACAGCAGGGCGCCGCGGATCACCTGGATGGTCCAGGCGGTGTTCAGGTAATCCGGGTCATCGCCGCGCGGGTTCTGCGCGATCGACGGCCCGATGCCCATGTCGGAAAACAGCGCCAGCCCGATCAGCACCATCGACACCAGTGCCATCAGGCCAAAGGCCTCGGGCGCCAGCAGCCGCGTCAGGATCAGGTTTGACGCCAGCCGCAGCACCTGCGCCACCAGAAAGGCAAAGGCGGTGACGGCCGAGCCGCGCATGGCCCGCTCGAAAAGGCCCTGCCCGCGTAAGGCTTGCGAAAGCCCATTCCTTCCCCTGTCCTTCTGGCGCCACCCTAGAAAGCCCCCGCAAAAGCGCAACCGCCGTGGGCCGGTTTGTCGCGCTTGCGGTGCCCGTCCGGCCCGGCCTAATCTGGCCTGCAACCGCAAGGAGTCCCCATGCAGACGATGATCGGCGTGATCGGCGGATCGGGCCTGTACCAGATCGAGGGGCTGGAAGGCGCCTCCTGGGTGAAGGTCGGCGCCCCCTGNGGGAAACCCTCGGATGAGCTTCTGGTGGGCCGCCTGGACGGCGTGCCGATGGCCTTCCTGCCGCGCCACGGCCGCGGCCATGTGCAGACGCCCTCGTCCATCAACTACCGCGCCAATATCGACGCGCTGAAGCGGCTCGGCTGCACCGATGTCGTGGCGGTTTCCGCCGTGGGCTCGCTGCGCGAAGACTACCGCCCCGGCGATTTCGTGCTGGTGGATCAATACATCGACCGCACCTTCGCGCGCGAGAAATCCTTCTTCGGCCCCGGCCTGGTCGGCCACGTCGGCTTTGCCCACCCGACCTGCCCCCGCCTGTCGGACGCCTGCGCCCAGGCGGCCCAGGGCGTGACCGTCCACCGCGGCGCCACTTATCTGGCGATGGAAGGCCCGCAATTCTCCACCCTCGCCGAAAGNCTCTACCGCTCCTGGGGCGCCGACATCATCGGCATGACCGGCATGCCCGAGGCCAAGCTCGCCCGCGAGGCCGAGCTCTGCTATGCCTGCGTCGCCATGGTGACGGATTACGACTGCTGGCACCCCGGCCATGATGCGGTGGATGTCGCCATGGTGATCCGCACCCTGACCCAGAACGCTNNTAACCACGCCCGGAACCTCGTCGCCCGCCTGCCTGGCCTGCTTGGCGCGGACCGCGCNCCCTGCCCCCACGGCTGCGACCGCGCGCTGGACACCGCCATCATGACCGCGCCCTCCGCCCGCGACCCCGGACTTCTGGCGAAACTGGACGCCGTGGCAGGCCGGGTCCTGCACTGAATGCGCGTCCTCGTCACCGGGGCGGACGGCTTCATCGGGCGCCACATCGCCTTTCACCTGCGCCAGTCCGGCATCGAGGTCCTGGCCCAGGCCCGCCGCCCCGACCGGCTGGCGCGCATGGGGTTCCACACCCTGCCCGCCGACCTGACCGATCCCGCCACGCACGACGCCGCCTTCTGGCGCCCCCATGTCACCGGCATCACCCATCTCGTCTGGTGCGCNCACCTGCTGACCGGACCCGAGACCGCCTTCGCCGCCGTCCACGACGCCGCCCCCGCGCCCTGCGCGCCGCCCTGNTACCAGACCCCCGCTGTCCTGATCTCGGCCGTGGGGATCGGGGCCGACACCCCCTTCGCCCGCTGGCGCCGCCAGACCGAACAGGTCTTCGTAAGCGCCACCATCCTGCGCCCCGGCCTCGTGCTGGCCGACACCTCCTACGGCGGCTCGTCCCTCCTGCGGGCGCTCGCCGCCCTGCCCGTCGCCACGCCGGTGGTGGGCAGCGGCACCCAGCCCTTCAACCCGATCCACGCCACCGACCTCGCCGAACAGCTNGCGCCTCTGCCTGATCAAGCCCCCGGCCCCGGCCCGGCCCAGGGCGCCTGGGAAACCGGCGGCCCCGAGACCCTGACGCAAACCGCCCTCACCCTTCACCTGCGCGCCTGGCTCGGCCTTCCCCCCGCCCCNATCCTGCCCCTGCCCCTGCCGCTGGCCCGCCTGGCCGGGCACGCGGGCGACCTCCTGAGCCTCGGCCCGATCTCCACCACCGCCGTGGCGCAACTGGAAACCGGCGTGCAGACCGACCCGGCNCCCCTGGCCGCCCGTCTCGGCTTCACCCCGCGCGGGCTGACCGCCTTCCTGTCCACCCGCCCCGCGCAGGACCTCTGGCACGCCCGCCTTTACCTGCTGAAACCGCTGATCCGCCTGACCCTCGCCGCCACCTGGCTCGCCTCTGCCGCGCTCGGCCTCCTCACCCCCGCCGCCCGCTTCCTGCCCACCCTCGGCCCCACCCTGCCCGAGCCCCTGCTGACCCTGATGGCCCGCACGGGCGGCCTGGCCGACCTCGCCCTCGGCCTCGCCCTCCTGGCGAACTGGCGCCCCGTCGCCATGGCCCGCGCCCAACTGGCGCTGGTCCTCGCCTATACCCTCGGCCTCACCCTCATCGCCCCCGCGCTCTGGCTCGACCCCTTCGGCGGGCTCCTGAAGAACCTCGCCGTCCTCGCCTTGGTCCTCACCCACCTCGCCCTGGCGGAAGAGAGATGACGGACCCCTACCTGCTCGCCAAGTGGATGCACATCCTGTCCTCGACCGTGCTCTTCGGCACCGGCATCGGCACGGCCTTCCAGATGGTCATGGCGCTGCGCAGCCGGAACGCCGGCACCGTCGCCTCGGTCGCCTCGGCCGTGGTGCTGGCCGACTGGCTCTTCACCACCCCCGCANNCCTGATCCAGCCCGCGACCGGCCTCTGGCTGATCCACCTGACCGGTCANCCCTGGACCGCGCCCTGGCTCCTCGCCACCTACGCGCTCTACGCGGCCGCCTTCCTGTGCTGGGCACCCGTGGTCTGGCTGCAATACCGCATCCGCGACCTTGCCGCGACCNNCAGCCCCCGGCGCCCCCTGCCCGCTGCGGCGATCCGCCTCGGGCGCATCTGGGTCGCCCTCGGCTGGCCCGCTTTCACCGCGCTTGTCGCGGTTTTCTGGCTCATGGTATCGAAACCCGACCCCTGTTCTGAAGGCGCCCCCATGTCGAAATCGGTCAAGGACTACATCCGCACCATCGTGGACTTCCCGCACGAGGGCATCCTCTTCCGCGACGTGACCACGCTCTTTGCCGATGCCCGCGGCTTCCGCATGGCCATCGACCAGCTTCTGAACCCCTATGCTTANAGCATGCGCATCGACAAGGTGGCGGGGCTCGAAGCCCGCGGCTTCATCCTGGGCGGCGCGGTGGCGCACCAGCTCTCCACCGGCTTCGTGCCGATCCGCAAGAAGGGCAAGCTGCCCGGCCGCACCATCGCGCAAGGCTACACGCTGGAATACGGCGAGGCGGTGATGGAGGTGCATGATGACGCGCTGCTGCCCGGCGAGAAGGTGCTGCTGGTCGACGACCTCCTCGCCACCGGCGGCACCGCCGAGGCCTANAGCATCCGCCTGATCGAGCGCCTCGGCGGCGAGGTCGTCGGCTGCGCCTTCGTCATCGACCTCCCCGACCTCGGCGGCCGCCGCAAGCTGGAAGCCATGGGCATGGAGGTGCATTGCCTCTGCGCCTTCGAGGGCCACTGAAGCCGTCGTAGGCCGGGCCACTCCCCGCCTCCCTCGCCCCGGCGAAGGCCGGGCCTCGCCTCCCGCCAGACCGGCCCCTGCCCGCCCCTCGCCCGGACGGAAACCCCTCACGCGGGGAACCGGAGCGCGATAGCCTTTGCCTCGAAGAGTCGGGCCGCGGCGGGGATGGCCGCTGGTCCCTGTGGGGGATGGTGTCGTGCGGGCTTTGGGGATGGTGGCTCCAGCGGGTCGGGATCGGTCTCCCGGTCTTTTCCTGTCGTCTGCGGATGCGGGCTTACGACGGCGGGCCTGGGGTCCTTCGGGGGCGTCCGAGCTCGGACGCTTGCGGGGGTGAGGGAAATCAACGGGTTGCGCGGGCGGATTCATCTGGCGTTAAGGAATGGGCAGGGGCGGGGCACCAAAGTAGAGTTCCGTCACACTTGCCTAGAGCGCCAGTCTCAAAGTGATGCATCTCATGCTGTGCGCGAAGAAGGGATGTTCGGTAGCATGAGAGAATTCCGTAGATTTGGCAGGCTTCACCCCCGTACTCTCTGGGAACCACAACAAGATGAGCCATCATAACTCCGACTTCAAAAGAGAGTCCTCGACGCCGCGCTGCCCACACGACGAAACACCGTCATTTAAGCGGTTTTCTGCGGTCTTCTCCCGCTATCCATCCTTTTCACATTGGCCCTTGCGTATGCGTTGTCGATAGCTTTCGCATCAGACTATCAATCAAAGTCCGACGCGCTCCTGAGCGTGCTTCCGATCACAAAGGGCCGGATTTTCTTTCTTCACGGCCATGGGGCTTATTCAGAAGCGGCCTATGTCGCCACGATCGCTTGCGCCGCAATTGCAATTCCAATGCTTGTTGCGGTAAACGGCGTATTCTATCTAACGCTTGTGGCCCTCCCAGGGCAGTGCAGAGGAGTCAACAGGATCACTTTCCTGTCCTTGCTATATGCCCTCTGCGTGGCCGCTGTCTTCACTTGGATCATTTTCATTAGTGTCCCAAGTCATTTTGAACCGGCTCGACCTGGATTAGCAGTCATACTGTTCTGGCCGGTCTTCCCAGCATTGGGGGCCCTCTTCGTTCCTGGGGTTTCATTTGTGGTTTTCTGTCCTCGTCGGTCTACTGAAGCTCGCATTCAGAAGGATAAAGTCGTAATGACGAACTCGCATGATACTTCTTTGCGTGTCTCGGATATCCCTTCGAATCCGAACAACTTTGGTTTGTCAACCACCGCCTCGCTAAGTGTAACGACCATCGTTACTTCACAGTACACTGTTGTGGAGGCCTTTGGGTATAAGACAGCTGGACGCTTGGGTGGCGCTCTGACGACGGCGGCAATCGGTGTAGTTGATGTCGTCGATGCAATCAAGGATGGGAACTCGAAGGACGTTGCTGTACAGGTCGCCGGAGTTGGCGGTGGCATCGGAGGTGGGTTACTTGGAGGCATGGCCGCAGGCGCGGCAGTCGGCGCTGTCTCAGGGAATCCCGGTGTGGTTGTGGCGTTCTCTATTGTTGGCGGTGTCGCTGGTGCATATTTCGGTGAAGTTGCGGTTCAGAATTTTATAAGTGATCAATTGACTCCCACCCCCAACGTAGATCGACTTCGATATCAGACCCAGTTTCGTTCATCCGACTCAAGAGATTCAGCCGCACGTGAGGCGCTCGAAAGCGGGGCCAGCGCAGGGAGTCGTCCGACCCTTCCACGAAGTATATTGCGCACCAGGATCGTGAAAGTGGTGCCCAGGTTGTTACCACGGTAATCAGCGATCCGGTGACACACCAGCAACGCGCAGTTTACTCGACCGTGACCGCCGGGAACGAGGTGCATCCCGAGCTCAATGGCTACACCTACCCGCCGGGGCATGTGCAGGCCGGATATGAATTGAATGCGCTGGATCGGATCAGCGAGGTCGGCAATCTCTGGAGCAACACGAATTCGCCCCGCGCGACCGGCGCGCAGGGGAATGGCATTCTTCCCAGCTACACGAACGATCCGCGCGGGCCGTGGCAGATGGCGGAGCCGAGCGTGCAGAGCCAGGGCGATACCACGAACCGGGACCGACAAGGCGCGGATGGCCGCGGGCCGTTCTGGCGTTACCCAAGATAGCCACGGGGACCACCAGGCGACGGCTTCCGTGCAGACGGGGCAGACCAGAACGACAACGACTGCCCACACGAGAAGCAGCACCAGCAATTCGCACGCGACCAGCGTCGGCGACTACAACCGGAACTATGACCGGGACCGCCAGAGCGGTACGGGCTATGACCATACCGCTTATGAAGACCGCCGCCCCATCCTCCTCGACCTCGACGGCAACGGGTGTCGGTGGCGGAGCTTGGGCGCTCGACGGTGTTTCTGGATTCGGACGGGGACGGGCTGGCGAACCGCACGGCCTGGGCGGGGTGGGCGACGGCGTGCTGTTCTACGACGCCGGGGGCGACGGGAAGATCACGCAAGACAGGGAGTTCGTGTTCACCGAATGGGACCCGACCGCCAAGGACGACAGGACGGCGCTGCGGTCGCGGGGCAAAGAGGAGGAATGCCGCCACCCTCGCTTCGGGCAAGTTTCCAAAGCAAGGTCTCGCATGTCGTGTGCGGAAACCGGACGCGCGAGAGCAGGAGAGGTTCCCGTCATTGTGGTGGGTTTCGCCCACCCTACTCGCTATCATCTACGCACGGGCTGCGTGAGGAGACTCGCGATTGTCAAAGAACATTAAGAGCAAAGTTGTGCTGACACTGCTCCTCTTTGGTGTCGCATTCCTAGATCGCGACTGTAGCCCTTTGGGAGCGCGCACAACGCCTTTAGCGCAGTATTCATCTTGGTGCTGATCTTCTTCGGGGACAGCATAGCGCGATGGTTTGGCCGGAAGTGAAGACTCGCGAAGTATATAAATGCAGTTAGTGAAACCCACCGGCAGCCCCAAATCTCAACGCAGCCGTAGGTCGGGGTTCACCCCGACTCCTCTCCCTCCCTCCCGCCGCGCCAGACCCGGCAACCACGCGACAAGCCTTCGCAAGATCGCCCGCCCGTAGGGTGCGCATTCATTGCGCACCATCCCCAGCAGGAACACTCCCAAGGACAATCCTCGGACAAGTCTTAAGTCCAAGTTAAGACGCCTCCGCAACCCCTTGAAATCCTTGACTCCACCCAAGCGTCCGAGCTCGGACGCCCTCAGACCCGCTGCAGCTTCACGGCCTCGGTCCGGGCCAGCCGCAGGAAATGGGCCATGTAGGGCCGGGTGGCATCCAGGGCCCGCGTGGCGGCATAGAGCCGCTTGGTCACGGGCTCCGGCCCAAGCGGCCGGGTGGCATAGTCCGGGTTCCCCTTGACCTCCCGCAGCACCCAGTCCGGCAGGACCGAGACCCCCGGTTCGACCCCACCAGCATCAGGATCACGGCGGTCAGCTCGGCCGTCCGCTGCGCCCGGGGCTCCACCCTGGCCGGGGTCAAGAGCTCGGTGAACACATCCAGCCGGTCGCGGCCCACCGGATAGGTGATCAGCACCTGGTCCCGAAAATCCTCGGCCCCGATCATGGTCTTTGCGGCCAGCGGTTGTCCTTCGAAGCCACGAAGGTCGGGTGGTAGTCGAAAAGCGTTGAAGGTCAGGCCCGGCAGATCAACCGGATTGGACGAGATCACCAGGTCCACCTCCTCGCGGTCCAGCGCCAGCGCATCGAAGGCCAGACCGGCCCGGATGTCCACGTCCACCTCGGGCCAGGCATGGCGGAACTGCTCCAGCACCGGGAACAGCCAGTCGAAACAGGCATGGCATTCCAGCGTGATGTGCAGCCGCCCGGTCTTGCCTGACCTGAGCGCCCGGAACTCCTCTTCCAGCGCATCGATCTCCGGCAGGATCCGCTCGGCCGCCCGCAGCATCCTGAGCCCCGCCGCCGACAGCCGCATCGGCCGGGCCCGCCGCACGAACAGCTCCACCCCCGCCTGATCCTCGATCCCCTTCACCTGATGCGACAGGGCCGACTGGGTGGTGTTCAGCATCTCGGCCGCCCGCGCCAGCCCGCCGGACTGGTGGATGGCGCGGATGGTACGCAGGTGGCGGAGGTCGATGTACATGAGCCATGCCTCAAGTTGTTCTTGAAGATTATGAATTGGTCTCACGTCACGCGCCATGGCACAAGGGGCGCAACAACGGAGAAGACCATGGCCCTGAAGCGCATCTCGTACGAATTCTTCCCGCCGCAATCGCTGGACGCCTCGTTCCGCCTGTGGGAGACCGTGCAGGCGCTGGCGCCGATGCGGCCGGATTTCGTCAGCGTGACCTATGGCGCGGGCGGCACCACGCGGAAGCTGACGCATGACGCCGTGGCCACCATCCACCGCAACTACGGGCTGAACGTGGCGGCGCATCTGACCTGCGTCGGTGCCTCGAAGGCCGAGACGCTGGCGATCGCTGACAATTATGCCGCCGCTGGTGTGACCGAGATCGTGGCGCTGCGGGGCGATCCGCCCAAGGGCGACGGCAGCTTCGCACCGCATCCCGAAGGCTTCCGCGACTCGGTCGAGCTGGTCGAGGCGCTGGCCCCCGCTTCAAGGTCCGCGTCGGCGCCTATCCCGAACGCCACCCCGAGGCCGCCGACGCCACGGCCGATGTGCGCTGGCTGAAGCGCAAGCTGGAGGCCGGGGCGGTTTCCGCCATCACCCAGTTCTTCTTCGAGGCCGAAACCTTCCTGCGGTTCCGCGACCTTTGCGCGAAAGAGGGCATCACCGCCCCCATCGTGCCGGGCATCCTGCCGATCCAGAGCTGGGAGGGCGTCAAGCGGTTTGCCCAACGCTGCGGCACGAAGGTGCCACGCGGCTGGACGAGGGGTTCCAGATCGCCGCCCGCGACGGGCGCGAGGAGCTTCTGGCCCTGACCCAATGCACGACCCTGTGCGACCGGCTGATCGCCGAGGGGTGGAGGACCTGCATTTCTATACCCTCAACCGCCCCCACCTGACCCGCGAGGTCTGCCGCGCCCTTGGCGTGGCGCCCGAAGTGGCATTGGAAAAGGTGGCCTGATCCAGACGACACGAGTTCCGGCGGCGGGAAGGCTCTCCCTGGGTCTTCTGCGACGCAAAACTGAGGGGGCCTTGGCCCCCTTTCTTTGCGGGCGGGTGAGGCGGGCAGAACACCTGCCTTGCCGGATGGTGCAGGGGATCTGTCCATCCGGCTGCGTCTGACTGCCCTCCGGCTTGGCCGGTCAGATGGACAGCAGCGACGCCCGGACCAGTCCGCACCTGCGGATGTCAGGAAAACGCGGGCCGGGTCTGTGCGATCCGGTCGGCGAGGCCCTGAAACGACCAGTCGGGGCCAAGACAGACAAGGTCGGCGGCGCTGCGCCCGGCAAGTCCGGCCAGCCGGGCCTGCCCCATCAACCGGGCTAACACGGTGACGGCCATGCGAAGGGCCACTTCGGGCGCCACGCCGACGACGGCGATCAGCCGCTGCAGCGATTGCGCCATGGTGACATGCGCCCCGGCGAGCGAACCCTCGGCATTGACCAGCCGCCCGTCCTGCACGCGGATGGTGCGGCCATAAAGGGTGAAGCTGTCCGGCCCGCCCACGGTGGCCATGGCGTCAGAGACCAGGAACATGCGGTCGGGCACCGGGCGGGCGCGGATCGCCAGGCCCACCATCTCGTCCGCGACATGGATGCCGTCGCAGATGATGCCNNGATAGGCCGTGGAGGAGATGGCCGCGCCGGTCACGCCCGGGGCGCGGTTCAGCATCGGCGACATGGCGTTGAACAGATGGGTGAAACAGGTCGCCCCGGCCCTCAGCGCGGTGCGGATGGTTTCGGCATCGGTGTCGGAATGGCCAAGCGAGACCACGGCACCGGTGGCGGCCAGCGCGGCGATCTGGTCGGGCGTCACCGCCTCGGGCGCGACGGTGATCATCACCGGGATGCTTAGNNGCGCGCGCAGGCGCTGGACATGGGCCAGCGTCGCGGGTTCGAACGGGCGCACGCAGGCGGGGTCATGCGTGCCGCGGCGCGCCATGGAAAGATGCGGGCCTTCGATGTGCAGGCCGATCACGCCGGGCGTGCCCTTCGCGGCAAGGCTGGCCTCGACGGCGCGGGCCAGAACCTCGGCCCGGTCGGTGATGACGGTGGGCAGAAGCGCCACGGTGCCGAGCGGGTGGTGGGCCGCGGCGATGGCCGCCAGCGCGGCCGGGCTTTGGTCGTTGTTCAGAAGCACGCCGCCGCCGCCGTTCACCTGAAGATCGACGAAGCCGGGGCTGATCGTGCCCGCGATCCNCCGCCGCAGGGCGCTGGCGGGCAGGTCGACCAGCGGGGCGACGTCCTGCACCACGCCATCCAACAGGCCAAGCGCCAGACCGGTGTGCAGGTGCTGGCCATCGAACAGATGGTCGGGGCAGAGCCAGAGGAGATCGGCCTTCGGCATCCGTCAGCTCCGCGTTGATGGGAAGAAATAGGGCGCGAGCGCCTGTTGCACCGCGGCATTGGCAAGGGCAAGCGGGCGCGGGCCGGGGATGGCCTCGGCCAGCGCCAGAAGTTCGGGCGCGAAGCCCTGCAGCAGCAAGGGATCAGGCAGGCGGCGGCCATCGAAGGCGGCGAAGGTGCGGGCGACGGCCTGCTGTGCGTCCGGGATCGGCCAATAGTAACGGATGCGGTCGGCCAGGCCGAAATGGCGCTCGACGCGGATGTCGGCGTCGTGCCCCTGGTAATGGCCTGTCCAGGAGGCGGGACCGGCGAGCATGAGGCGTTCCATCACCTCGGGCAGGGTTTCGCCGTCCAGCCAGCCCGCCATGCGGGCGATACTGTCCAGCGCATAGACCGCCTGGCGCCAGGCGAAGGTCAGCGCGGGGCCGACCTTCTGGAAGGCGAAGCCCAGTTCGGCAAGGCGGGGAANAACGTCCGGGTGCTGGTAGTCGGTGGAATGGGCTTCGAGGCAAAGGCCCGGCCAATGGGCGACCGCCTGTTTCAGGCCGGGATCGCGGTCCATCGGCAGGCGGTGGACCGACATGGGCGAAAACTCGACGCCGGGCTGCACGACCAGACCCACGATGCGCGGCAGGACATGAGNACAGGTTACCTCGCCGAAGGCGGCTTCGTGGGCATCAAGCGTGGCGCGGGCGGCCTGGGGTTTCGTGGGCGTGATATGGCCGTCTTCGCNGGCGCGGGCGCCGCCGGNGGGCGGCACTTCGGTGCCGACGACGTAAAGCGGCTGGGTGGGCGNCGGCGCGCCGCAGGCCGTGGCCAGATCGGCGGCGCGGGCGGCGGTCACTTCGTCCGGCAGTTGCCCAGGCTCACCCTTGCAGCCTTCCGAGCAGTCGAGATGGATTTTCGAGAAGCCACTTGANNCGTAATCGGACACCATGACGCGGGCCTTGGCCATGGCGGCTTCCGCATCGCCCTTGCGCCAGGCCTGGGGGCCAAGATGATCGCCGCCGAAGAGGATGCGCTCGCGCGATACCTTCGCATCGTCTGCCAGCGCATTGACAAAGCGGATGAAATCCGNCTTCATGCCGGTGTAGCCGCCGTCCTGATTGACCTGGTTCGAGGTCGCCTCGATCACCACGGCGCGGTCCAGCCGTTCGGCCAGCATCAGCGAGGCGGTGATGACCTGAGGATGCGCGGTGCAGACCGAGGNGATGGCGGCGGGCTCGTTGGCGCGGTTGCGGGCGATCACGTCGCGCAGGATGTCAGACATCGGTGGTCTCCTGATGGGCGGCATAGGCGGCACCGCGGGCGCCGCTGGCATCGCCGCCTTCGGCAAGGTGCAGGCGCGGGGTGGTGAAGCCCGGCAGTTGCGTGGCGGTCAAGGCGGCATCAAGCGCGGGGACCAGCCCGGCGATGCNGGCGAGGCCGCCGCCAAGGACGATGCNAGGCGGGTCGATGACCAGGGTCAGGGTTTTCAGAAGCTCGGCCAGAAGCTCCACCCAAACAGCGAAGACGCGGGCGAAGGCGGGGTCGTCGCGGCGGACGGCGATGTCGGGCGGGGTGAGGGGCTGGCCGGTGAGGATTTCGGCGATGCGGGTGAGGCCCGGCCCGGCGATGAGGGTTTCCGTGCAGCCGATGCGGCCGCAGCCGCAGCGCAGGACAGGCAGACCATGGGAAAGGACCGGGGCGGCGGGAAGGGCGAAATGGCCGAACTCGCCGCCGGTGCCGGTGGGGCCTGGGACGAGGCGGCCGTCGATGGCGACGCCGCCGCCGATGCCGGTGCCGAGGATGAGGCCGACCGCCGGGCTTTGGCCGCGGGCGGCGCCGAAGACAGCTTNCGACAGGGTGAGTGCGCGGCAGTCGTTGATATAGGTGACCGGGCGACGGGCGGCCTGCGCGATGTCGGCCGGGAACGGGTGGCCGGTGGCGGCGAGGTTGGCGGTGAGCGCGAGGCCAGTGGCCGGGTTGACGAGGCNCGCGGCGGAGATGCCGATGGGGATTTGCCTGGCTTGGGTCTCGATCCAGGCGATCTGGTCGGCCATGGCGGCGACCAGCGACGGGTAGTCGGTGGGCGTGGCGATGCGACGGCGGGTGGCGCATTGCCAATTCGCATCAAAGACTTGTGCCTCGATCTTCGTGCCGCCGAGGTCGATGCTNNGCGGCGATCATCGGGGCACCGGGTGCAGGCGGACGCCGGAGACGACGCGGTGAGCGTGNNCCCTTCCGGCAAAGGGGTCGTCGATCGACTGGTTCAGCGCGGCGGACCAGCGGACGGCCTGTACNNCGCGCGCGGTGGCGACGGCCAGGACGGCGCCCCNAGCCTTCGGGCTGATCGGCGGCGATGGCGTCGGCGTGGATGCGGGCCTGGGAAACTGGGCGCGCAGTTCCTGGGCCAGGTCGTCGTCATAGGCGCGGGCGTGTGGATCGGGAGAGAGGAACAGGGTGATCGCGGTGTCGCCGGTGACAAAGCTCTTCGGGCCGTGGCGGAAACCAAGCGTGGAATCCCACAGCGCGGGGATCCGGCCNNGAAGGGCAAGCTCCATCACCTTCAGCGCGGCTTCGCGGGCGGCGAAGGCCAGCGNGCCGCCAAGGAAGACGGCGCGTTCGGGGACGGGCGTCGCTTGCAGGCGCGGCAGGGCGGCGTCCAACTGCCGCCCCAGCCGCGCCATCAGCGCCGGGACGTCCTCCGGCACCGAGAGGTCGAAGATTGCCAGCGCCGTCAACAGCATCGTGGTGAAGCTGGAGGTCATGGCGAAGCCCGCATCATGCGTGGCTTCGGGGAGGATGACGGCGTGGCCGCTCGCGCCGGGCCGTTGCGCCAGCGCGGAATTGGCGTTGCAGGTGATGTTCAGGCGGGNGGCGTCGGGGGCAAGGGCGTCCAGCGCGTCGAGAACGCCGAGGGTCTCGGTGGAGTTGCCGGAGCGGCCGAAACTGACGACCAGCGGCTTGCGGTTGTCAAGGTAAGCGCGCGGGCGGCTGACGAGGTCGGTGGTGGGCACGGCGCGGAAGGCGCCCCGCCCTTCCAGCGCGGCGACGACGATCTCGCCGATATAGGCGGAGGAGCCGCANNTGCCGCAGAACCAGACCTCGGTCGCGCCGGTGGCGGCGACCCAGGCGCGCAGGGCGGCCACGTCAAGTGTCGCGCCCCAACCGGTCCAGATCGCGGGCTGGGACAGGATTTCGCGCCAGGTGGCAGAGGTTTCGTAGGTCATGTCGTCTGCGTCACCTTGGAAAGCGTCTCGGGCCGGTCGGGGTCGTGCCCGAGAGCGCGGGCGGTGGCAAGGACCAGTGGGTAGGAAAGGTAAAGCAGCGCTGCCGCGGCCGCCGCCGGGGTCAGGCCGGTGGCGCCGGCATCCGAGGGGCGCAGGCGAAAGACCGGCGCGCCGACGGCGCGGAAACGGGCTTCGGCGGTGTTCAGGCTGTCCTGCACCTCGGGCGCCTCGGTGTCGAGGATCAGAAGGAGCAGCGGGTTGGTGGCGAGTTGCAAAGGCCCGTGCAGCACTTCCGACGAAGAATAGGCCTCGGCATGCAGTGCGCAGGTTTCCTTCAGCTTCAGCGCCAGTTCCTGCGCCGCGCCATAGCCGGTGTCGCGGCCGATGACATAGACGTGGCGGGCACGCAGCAGCGCGGCGACCAAGGCGCGGGACTGGGGATGGTCGCGCCCCGCCAGCGCCGACAACACGGCGGCAGAGGCGGCGGCGCGGGNGGCGTAACCGGGCACCAGGTGGGACAGAAGCGCCATGCCCGCGCCGATGGCGCCGATCACCGTCTTGGTGGCGGGCACGGCCAGTTCCGGCCCGGCACCGATGGGGAGCGTCGCGTCGGCCTCGGCTTCAACCGGGGAGCCGGNGGCGTTGATGAGGGCGGCGACGCGGGCCCCCTTNNCTCGCGCGCCACGGGCCGAGCGCACCAGATCGTCGGAGGCGCCGGATTGCGAGATCACCAGCGCCAGCGCGCCTTGCATGGCCACGCCCTTGCCCACGGAGAACACCGAGGGCGGCAGCGAGGTCATGGGCAGGCCGGTTTCGCGCATGACCTCGTAGGAGAGGATATTGGCCGCGGCATCGGACGAGCCTCGGGCGATGGTATAGATCGCGCGGATGCCGTCCAGCGTAACACCTGACACGGGCTGGTTGGCCGCACGGGCAAAGACCGCCGGGGCTTCGGCGATCTCGTCCGCCATGTGGCGGCTACTTCGGCCGAGACGTTCATTTGCGCAACCCGTAGGCGTCGAGCTTGGCCCAGGTGTCGGTGAGGTCCACCACCTGGCGTGTCACCCGCGCCTCGTCCAGCGCCAGGGCGGCCACCCNCGCCTCCATCGCGTCGAGGATCGAGACCGGCAGGCTGTCAGCCTGACCGCGCAGGTACTTCGTGATGTCGGTACACATCATCTCGTCGGCGCCGTAATGCGCCCNCTTGGCAGCCGCGCCCTGCGAATAGTCGTTGTCCACCAGCCGCCGCCCGTCGCGGGCGGTGACCTTCAGGTAGCCGCGCACGAAATCGCCTTCGGCCATGCCATGGGTGCCCGCCACCAGGAAATGCCGCTCTTCGTCGGGCACGTTCAGGTTGGTGTGGAAGGCCAGGCTGGCGCCGGTTTCGTATTCCAGGATCGCGGTCTNGAAGTCGATGATGTCGCCGTCGGAGCGGAACGGATCGTCGGTCTGTTCCCAGACCGATTTCTTGACGTGGAAGATCTCGGCTTCCTCATTCGAGGCGGGCGCATTCTCCGGGAGGAAGGATTTGCGCCCGCCGAAGCTCGCCACCCGCGAGGGGCGCGAGCCTGTGACCATGTTGTAGATGTCGAGGTCGTGGCAGCATTTTTCCAGCATGAAGCCACCGGCATAGGCATCGCGGCGGCGCCAGTCGCGCATGAAGAAGGCGCCGTGATAGGGGCCGATATGTTCGTTGGCTTCCAGCGAGGTCACCTGCCCCAGCCAGCCCTGCGCCATCGCCGCGCGCAGGTCCACCATGTGCTGCGAATAGCGCAGGACAAGGCCGACCATGGCCCGTTTCGCCCCGCCGTGGATCGACAGAAGGCGCGCGAGTTCAAGGGTTTCCTCGATCGAGATCACCACCGGCTTTTCGGTGAAGACCTGAACCCCGGCTTCCAGGCCCAGCCGGATCTGGTCAAGGTGGAAGACATTGGGCGAGAAGACGCAGTAAAGGTCGGGCCTGGCATCCGACAGCATCGCCTCGACGGATGGAAAGCGGGGCACGTCGCCCAGCATGTCCAGATGCGTGGGCTGGGGGTCGTAGAAGCCCACCACCTCGGCCTCGGGCATCGCTTGCTTCAGGGTGCGCAGCACATGGTAAACCCGCAGGCCCATGCCTGCCGTGACGATCCGCATCGGTAGTCCTCCAGTTCTTCAGGCGGCAAGCGCCGGGGCCTTGAGCCGCCGCATCACGGCGCCCGAGGCATCGAAAACATGGGCATCGGGGGCGTTGAAGGTCAGCCAGACCTCTTCGCCTTCGTGAACCGGGGCATCGCCGGGCAGCGCGGCGCAAATGCGGTGGCCGTCGGGCAGGGTGCCATAGGTGATGGAGACACCGCCAAGCCGTTCCAGAACGTTCACCCGCATCGGGATATCGCGGCCGATGTGCAGGTTTTCCGGGCGCACGCCGACATCGACCTTGTCGCCCGGTTTCGCCCGCCCGGCCTCGACCGGCAGCACCGCACGGTGGCCGCTGGCAAACTCCACCGCCAACCCGGCGGCTTCGGTGCCGATCACCGTGGCGGGGATCAGGTTCATGTTGGGCTGGCCGATGAAGGTGGCGACGAAGCGGGTCGCGGGGTGGTGATACAGTTCCATCGGCGTGCCGAATTGTTCGATCTTGGCGTTCAGCACGACGATGCGGTCGGCCATGGTCATGGCTTCGACCTGGTCGTGGGTGACGTAGATCATGGTGGCGTCAAGCTCGCGCTGAAGCTGCGACAGTTCCACCCGCATGTCGCCGCGCAGTGCGGCGTCGAGGTTCGACAGCGGCTCGTCGAAGAGGAAGACCTTGGGGTTGCGCACGATCGAGCGGCCGATGGCCACGCGCTGGCGCTGGCCGCCCGACAGCTGGCCGGGCTTCAGTTGCAGCTTGTCGGTCAGTTTCAGGATTTCGGCGGCGCGGCCGACCTTCTGCTTCACTTCCGCTTCGGGCAGCTTGGCCACGCGCAGCGGGAAGGCGATGTTCTCGAAGACCGTCAGGTGGGGGTAAAGGGCATAGGACTGGAACACCATGGCGATGCCGCGCTGCACCGGCGGCAGGTCGCTGACATCCTGGCCGTCGATGACGATCTGGCCGGTGGTGGCGGCTTCCAGCCCCGCGATGATGCGCAACAGCGTGGACTTGCCGCAGCCCGAGGGGCCGACGAAGACCACGAATTCGCGGTCCTTCACGGCCAGGTCGATGCCGTGCAGCACCTTGGCGGTGCCGAAGGACTTGGTGATGGTGCGAAGGTCGAGGGTCGCCATGCGGGGCTCCTGCGGTGGGGCCTGGGGGATCAGGGGAAGGGGGCGCCGGATTCTTCGCAGAAAAATCGCGGTCCGGCGCCCCCTTCGGTGGTGTCAGGTCACTTCACTTCGGCCAGTTCGACGCNCGCTTGCGTCACAAGCTCGTCAACCGAGCCTTCGCCCAGCATGATGCCCTGCACCATGTTGGTGAACACGCCCTGCAGCTGCTTGAAGTCCTCGACCATCGGCTCCGGCCCGCCGGTCGAGATGCTTACCACGAAGACCGGCCAGGNGTCCTGCTTGTAGTAGACGTCGGTCATGCCAAGCTTTTCGTAGTCGAGGATCGGCGTCAGGCCCCAGGACGAGTCGAGGTCGTACTGGGCTTCACCCGAGGTCAGCGCCTTGGCCAGCTTGACCGCCAGTTCCTCGTTGCCGGTGCCCTTGAAGACGGCCAGCGAGTCGGTGATCAGGATGGTGCCCGACGGGCCCGAGGGGCCGTGCGGGATGGGAACGATCTTCTGCGTCGGCACCTTCTCGGCATGCTGGCCCTTGCCCCAGGGGCCGGTGACATACATGGCGATCTGGCCGTCGTTGAACAGGTCCTTCATCTGGTCGCGTTCCCACTCGGTGGGGCCGGATTCCATGTAGGGAAGCAGGTCGGCGTAAAGCTGCAGCGTCTCGCGCGTCTGCTGGCTGTCAAGCGCGGGCTTGCCGTCGGCGTCGAAGACGATGCCGCCGTTCGAGTAGAGGAAATCGAGGAACATGTGCATCGTGTTGTCGAAATCCTTGCAAGCAATGCCGATGCCCGCGGCATCGGTGTTGTCGGTCACCTGCTTGGCCAGCGCCACCAGGTCAGCCCAGGTCTCCGGCGCCTTGCACTCGGCGCCCGCGGCTTCGATCACCGCGCAGTTCATGTACAGCGCCTTGGTCGAGAAGGCGTGCGNGATGCCCCAATACTGGCCGCCGTTGGTGACGGTCTTCAGCACGCCGGGCTGGTAGACGGCTTCTTCCTCGGGCGTGAAGGTGACGGGGATGATCAGGTCGTTGTTGGCCAGCTGGCGCAGGGTGCGGCTGCCCATGTAGGCCACGTCCGGCGGGTCGTGCGCGGCGGCCAGCTGCATCGACTTGTCCTGGCAGGTGCCCCATTCCACGGCTTCCATCTTCACCGTGACGCCGGGATTGTCGGCCTGGAACTTGTCGATGACCTTCTGGTCGGCCGGGCGCACTTCGCCGCCGCACATGATGAAGTGCAGTTCCTGCGCCTGGGCGCCAAGGGCCGAGCCGCCCAGAAGGGCCGCCGCGACCGTCAGGGTCTTGAATTGGTTCATCGAGGTAGTCTCCCTTGTTGGACTTGGTTTTGGTGGTTCACTCTTTCACCGCGCCTACGGTCAGGCTTACCACGAGGTATTTCTGCAGGACGAGGAAGAAGATCATGACGGGCAGCACCCCGGTCAGGGCTGCGGCCATCATTTCGTTCCAGGTGGTGTCCTGGTAGCCGATGAATTCGAACAGGTNGGCGGGCAGCGGTTGCAGCTCGCGGACGTTGTTGAAGGTGATGGCGAAGAGGAATTGCTGGGCATAGGCGCCGATGAAGACCGAGGTCGCCACCACGATCAGGCCGGGCACGGCCAGCGGGATCACCACGCGACGCAGCGTGTAAAGGCGGCTGGCGCCATCGACAAAGGCGGCCTCTTCCAGTTCACGCGGGATCTTCTCCAGGTAGGACCGCAACAGCCAGATGCCGGTGGGGATGAGGAAGGCCACGCCGGGAATGATCATCGCCCAGTAGGTGTTCAGCATGCCAAGCGAGCGCAGCACGCGGTAAAGCGGGATCAAGAGCACGGCGCCGGTGAACATGTTCACCGCCAGGAAGCCGCCAAGCGACAGGGCGCGGTAGGGGAAGTTCAGCCGGGCATAGGCATAGGCGGCGGGGATCACCGCAACCATGGTCAGCGCCGTCACNNTGGTAGCGATGAAGATCGAGTTCACGATGTAGCGGCCAAGCAGCGGCACGGTCTTCCACATGTCGCGGTAGGCCTGCCAGCTGAAATCATCCGACCACCAGGTGAAGTCGGCGGTCATCAGGTGGCTCATCGGGCGCAAGCTGACGCGAAACATCTCGATGAAGGGCATCAGGATGAACAGCAGGAACAGGAAGACCGCGATGTAGAGGCCGATCTTCTGCCAGAGGTTCAGGCGATCCATCATCATGTCATTTCACCCCGTAGCGACGGTTCACGCGGTTCAGCAGAACCAGGTAGGCCAGCGAGAACAGCGCCAGCAGCACCACGATCACCACCGCCCGCGCCGCACCTTCGCCGAAACGCTGGCTGGAGATGGCGACCTTGTAGGTGTCGATGATCAGGGTGGTGGTGGCGCCGCGCGGGCCGCCTTCGGTGAGGATCCAGATGATTTCGAAGCTGTTGAAGGTCCAGATCGCCGACAGCAGCGCCATGGAAACGATCACCGGCATGATCTGGGGAATGGTGATGCGGCGGAAACGATACCAGCGCCCTGCCCCGCCGACCCAGGCGGCCTCGTACAGGTCGCGGCTGACGCCCTGCATGGCGGCCAGGAAGAACAGCGTCACCATGGGCGTGCCGACCCAGACATCGGTGACGATGGCGGAATAGAAGGCCGAGGTCTTGGTGGCCAGCAGCGCGACGCGGTCCTCGACCAGCCCGAATTCCTGCAACAGACCCGAGATCAGGCCGAAATAGCCGTTATAGAGCCATTTCCAGCCGATCACGCCGATGGCGACCGGGATCACCCAGGGCGGCATGACGAGGATGCGGAACAGGGCCTTTCCGGGGATCGCCGCGTTCAGCAGCGTGGCACCGATCAGGCCGACCACCAGCTTCAGGCTGACCGACAGCGCCATCCAGTAGAAGGTGCGCCCGACGGTCTGGTAGAATTTCGGATCGGCGAAAAGCTTGGCGTAGTTGGCCGTGCCGACATATTCCTCGCCCCNCAGGGTTGCATTCGTGAAGGACAGGCGGATCGTTTCCGCCAGCGGCCAGGCGACGATGAAGCCGATGAACACCAGCGCCGGGGCAATCAGCATCCAGGCGAACCAGCTTTCGGGAAGCGGCTTGCGAAGGCTGCGCGCCCCTGCGCCCGTCAGGGGCTCTGCGGTGTCGGCCATGTTGTTCCACCCTCGTGTCCGGCCTTCGATGGGGCCGAATCTGTCTGTGAGGTGACCATACCAAGATCTGACAGCAATGCTACCACCATAATACCAATCCACAGAAAAATCTGCATTGGCCTGAGATTTGCCTTGCGAAAGGGGCGAATCGGGGCCTTACTGGCCGCAATAGCCCCGGATTGGTATTATCCGGGAATACCAAAGAAGGCGGCACGCGATGGGAGGAGACGAGACGGCGATCTTTGCGCCCGCGGTGTGGTTCCGCGAAGGCCGCGGCCCGCGCTATGCCCAGTTGTACCGCCACATCGTTTCGGCCATCCAGTCGGGCGAGTTGGCCCCCGACAGCCAGCTGCCGCCGGAACGCGATTTGGCCGAACTGGCCGAGGTCAGCCGCGTGACCGTGCGCAAGGCGGTGGCGCAACTGGTGGATGAAGGGCTGGTGGACCAGCGGCGCGGTGCGGGCAGCTTCGTGCGCGGCCAGGGGCCGAAGCTGGAACAGTCGCTGTCCTCGCTGATCTCGTTTACCGAAAACATGCTGGCGCGCGGGCGCAGTTCCTCGTCCGAGCTTCTGTCGCGCGGGCTGTTCCCGCCGACGCCGGACGAAAGCATGGTGCTTGGCCTTGGCACCACGGAACGGGTCAGCCGTCTGGAACGGCTGCGCTCGGCCGATGGCGTGCCGATGGCGATCGAGATGTCCTCGCTGCCCGAGGACATCCTGCCCGATCCGGGGCTGGTCGGCACCTCGCTGTATCAATACCTGCGCGGCGAGGGCCGCGCGCCGACGCGGGCGATCCAGCGGGTGGGGGCGATCAACCTCAACCCGCGCGAGGCGCAGCTGCTGGCCATGCCCGCCGGGGCGGCGGTGCTGCGCATCGACCGCACCGCCTATCTGCCCTCGGGCCCCATCGAGTTCACCAAGGGGCTGTACCGGTCGGACCTGTACGATTTCATTGCCGAGCTTCGGCTGGGAGAGTGACATGCTGAGTTTCGACGCCGCCATCGAAGGTCGCACCATCCGCTGCCGCATCGGCACCGACCGGGCGCTGGTGGCGCCGGTCTTCTGCTTCTCGCTGATCGCGCCGAACCGGCCGGTTTCGGGCGGCACGCTTGTGCGGCAGGTGGCGGGTTACTCCGAGGTGGCCTTGCCCGACCTTGCGGCGGGCGAGATTCATGAGGTGGTCCTGGAGCATCTGGAGGCCGCGTTCCGCCCGGTGAACCGGGCCTGGCTACCGCTTGGCGCCTATCTGCGCCATGCCGGGGGTGTTCTGGCGCTGCCAGGGTTGTTTNNAGCGGGCGTGATCTCGGGCGAGGCGCCCGAGCCTGCGCCCTGCCCCGGCCTGCGGCTGGTGCCGCCGCCGAAATCCTGGGCGCCGGCGAACGGCACGGCGGATGCGTCGCGCGGGTTCTCGACTCAGTCCCATGCGCTGGCCGAGGTCGAGGCCTTGGCGGGGCGGCTGAACCTGGGGCCGTTCCTGGGCCATGGCCTGCCCCTGCGGCTGCATCCTGATGCGGGTCTGCCGCCCGAAGCCTATCGCCTGACCATCGGCGAGACGGGCGTGGAACTGGCCCATGCCGATGCCGCGGGGGCCTTCTACGGCGGCATCACGCTGATGCAGCTGAAGGCCACGCATGCAGGCGCCCTGCCCTGCGGCGTGATCGAGGATGCNCCGCGCTTTGGCTGGCGCGGCCAGCATCTGGATTGCGCGCGGCATTTCTTCGCGCCCGGCACCATCCTGCGGCTTATGGACCTGATGGCGCTGGTCAAGCTGAACCGCTTCCATTGGCATTTCGCCGATGACGAGGCCTTCCGTCTGGAAGTCGACGCCTGCCCGACNCTCTGGCAGAAGACCGCCTTCCGCGGCGAGGGCGAGGCCGTGCCCGGCGTGTTCGGCGGCGGCATCCGGTCGGGCGGCAGCTATTCCAAGGCCGATGTGGCGGCGGTGCTGGCGCGGGCCACGGCGCTGCATATCGGTGTGCTGCCGGAAATCGAGGTGCCNACCCATGCCTTTGCCTTCAACCAGGCGGTGCCCGGCCTGCGCGACCCCGGTGACAACGGGGCCGAGATCAGCATCCAGGGCTATGCCCAGAACATCCTGAACCCGGCAATGGAGGCAACCTGGGAGACCCTGATCCCGCTGGCCGAAGAGGTGGCGGGGCTGTTTCCCATCGGCATGCTGCATCTGGGCTGCGACGAGTTGCCGCCCGGTGCCTGGGAAGGCTCGCCACTGGTCACGGCGCTGAAGGCGCACGAGGGGCTGGTGGATCGCGACGACGTGCAGGGCTGGATGATGGAACGGCTGGCGGGCCATCTGGTGGCGCGGGGCATCCGGCCCGCCGCCTGGGAAGAGGCGGCCAAGGGCATGCAGGGCGGCATCGGGCACGAGGCACTCATGTTCAGCTGGACCGGACAGGGGCCGGGCATCGCCGCGGCGCGCATGGGGCATGACGTGGTGATGTGCCCGGCGCAGAAGGTCTATTTCGACATGGCCCATACCGGCGCCCCGGATGACTGGGGCGCGGCCTGGGCGGCGTTCGTCAGCCTTGAAGAAACCGTGAACTGGTCGCCGGTGCCGAAGGGCGCCGAGGATGTGGCGCATCGCATCGTCGGCGTGCAGGGCTGCTTCTGGGCAGAATTCACCACCGAAGACGCGCAGATGGAACCGATGCTGGCGCCGCGTATCCTGGGCCTCGCCTGCAAGGCCTGGGAGCCGGACGGCGCGACCTCGGGCGCGCGGCTGCGCGAGCTGGCCGGGGCGCTTGGCCCGGTGTTCGACCGCATGGGCTGGACAAGGCACCGCACCCCCTGACCTGACTTCGCCCGTGACGGACGCTTGCCTTGTGGCGCCGTCCCGCTAGCATCCTCTCAGGCGGCAGCGGGGGCGCATGGCAAGTCTGGCGGGACAACCGCGCCACCGGAAACGGGTCCTGGCGCTTGCGGCGGTGCTGGGTCTGCTGCCGGGACTGGCCGCGGCACAGGATGCCCGTGACCAGATCAGGGCGCAGGCGGCCGGGGCGCTGGCCATGCTGGGCCTGGCTTCGGTGCCGAACGAGGCCGCCAGCACCCTGTCGTTCAGCGGCGGCGGCGAAAGCGGCGGGGCGGGGTTTCGCGGCTCGCAATTTGGCGGTGGCTTCAACCCCGACGGCGGGCCCCTGTACCTGGAGGGCTTCCTCGGCTGGAACGCCTACGATCCAACCTTCCTGTTCTCCCGCAACGGTGAGAAGGTCCAGGCCAGCGGCGACTGGCAAAGTGCCGCACTGACCGCCGGGGTGGGCTGGGATTTCNNCCATCGGCGTGGCATGGTGGCGCGCCCGATCCTGGACGTGGCGGTCGGCAACATCACCGCCGACACGGTAAGCGACGGGCCGGTGGAGGATGTGGTCTCGTTCCTGGACGGCGGCGTGATGGCAACAGGTCTGGGCGGCGCGCTGATGGTCGAGGGCAACTGGATGCTGCAGAACGACTGGGAGGTGGACGCAACGCTGCGCCATTCCCACATGTGGCTGCAAACGACCGAAGGCCCGATGAGCGATTTCGGCAGCGCCGAAGCGATCACCTCTTCGGCCTGGGCGCGGCTGCGGGTGCCGACGCCGTGGTCGGCCCTGCGCCGCCCGCTGCGCGGCGTGGGCGAGGTCGCCTTCGCCAGCTATGCCGCNGACCAGGCCGAGGTGATGGGCACTACCTGGCTGGCCCAGCTGGGCATCGGCGCCGAGATCGACCTGCGCGCGGCGAAGCTGCCGAAGATCACCGCCGGGCGGCTGATGCTGCGCTATACCCGCGGCGAAGAGGCCGACGGGGTGTCCTTCGGCATCTCGGCCGATTTCTGACCACTTCACCCGGTGGCGCCATGCCATGGACGCGCTGCGGTTCCGGCTTGCCCTCCCCCGGCAGCCCGACATCATCCGCCCGTGACAGGAAGGAAGCTCGCATGCCCCAGTGCCGTCCCGACCCGCAGGGCCAACCCGCGTTGCGGCAGGGGCCGCCTCATGCGCGCGTTGATCGAAGGCCTGCGCGCCACGCTGGTGGGCGGCATCCTGTTCCTCTTGCCGGTCGGCATCGTGATCGTGGTGCTGGGCAAGCTGGTGTCGATGGCGGCGCGGGCCGGGCACAAGGTGCATGACACGCTGCTGCCGGGGCTGGACGCCGATACCACGGCGCTGGCGGTGGCCATCGTCTTCCTGCTGCTGATGGCCCTGGCTGCCGGGTTGTTCTCCCGCACCGGGGTAACCAANAGGACCTTTGCCCTGCTGGAAGGGCTGTTGCTGACCCGCCTGCCCTTCTATTCGGTCTTCCGCCATGCAATCGGCGATTTTGCCTCGGGCGCGCAGTCGCTGACCGGGACCGAGACCACGCGCGTGGTGCTGGTGCGGCTGGACGACATGCAGGTGATCGGCTTCGTCATCGACACGCGCGAGGACGGGTCTTCCATCGTCTACCTGCCAGGTGCGCCCTCGGCGCTGTCGGGCTCGGTGGCAATGGTTGCCCCCGACCGCATCACCGAGACCACGATCAAGCCGACCGAAGTCATCACGGGCATGCGTAAACTTGGCAAAGGCCTGATCGAACTGAACCGTCGCGCCATGCGGAAGGAATGACCATGGGCCGCATGAAACGGGCGCTCTTGTCGCTGGTCTTGGCTGTGGCGGGCAGCGCGGCCCTGGCCGAGGCGCCAAAGCCAGTCGGATCGGCCGCCTGTGCCGGGTGCCATGCCGAGGCGACCGAGGGCTGGAAGGCGTCCGACCACGCCCATGCCTGGACGCTGCCAACGCCCGAAAACGTGCTGGGCGATTTCGGCGATGTCAGCGTGACCCACGGCGGTTTCACCGCGCGGTTCTTCAGGGACGGCGACCGCTACATGATCGAGACCGAGGGACCGGACGGCCAGCGCCGCCCCTACGAGGTGACGGGCGTGGTCGGCATCTGGCCGTTGCAGCAGTACCTCTTGTCGCCCGAACCTGGCCGCACCCAGGTGTTCGACATCGCCTGGGATGTCGAGGGCAAGCGCTGGTATCCGGTCTTTCCGGACCAGCTGGTCGGTCCCGGCGACGGCTTCCACTGGACCGGACCCTATAAAAGCTGGGAGGCGCGCTGCGCCGAATGCCATGCCACCGCCTATTCCCGCCACTACGACCCGGCGACGCGGCGCTATGCCCCGCAGATGGCCGAGCTCTCGGTGGGCTGCGAAAGCTGCCACGGGCCGGGCTCGGCGCATCTGGATTGGGCGAAGGACCCGGAGGGGTTCACGGTGCCCGCGGGCCTGACCGCGCAGGGCCTGACCGTGGCGCTGGAGGGCAAGCAGGCGGGCGAGATCGCGGTCTGCCTGGCCTGCCATTCCCGCCGCGAAAGCCTGGTGGACGGCACGCCCGTTCCGGGCACGCCCTATGCCGAGAGCTATGCCATCTCTCTGCTGCGGCCGGGAGTGTACCACGCGGACGGGCAGATCCTGGACGAGGTGTTCGAGGGCGGGTCGTTCCTGCAGTCGAAGATGTTCGCNCAAGGGGTGACCTGTTCCAACTGCCATGACCCGCATTCCGGGGCGCTGAGGGCCGAGGGCAATGCGGTCTGCACCCAGTGCCATTCGCCGGCGGGCAATCCCGACTTNCCCTCGCTGCCCCTGAAGGTGTTCGACGGGCCGGAACACACGTTCCATGCCGAGGGGACCGAGGGGGCGCGCTGTGTGAACTGCCACATGGCGGGGCGGACCTATATGGGGGTGGATTTCCGGCGGGACCATTCCTTCCGCATTCCCCGGCCCGATCTGGATGCCGCGACCGGGGCGCCGGATGCCTGCACCGGCTGCCACACCGACAAGACGCCGGCCTGGGCGGCGGAGGAGATCGCGCAGCGCTTTCCCGACAGCACCCGGCGGGGGCCGCATTTCGGGACGACGCTGGCGGCGGCCCGGAACGATCCGGCNGGGCAGACCGCGGCGCTGGTCGCGCTGGCGGAATGGCCGGGGCCGGGGATCGTGCGGGCCTCGGCGCTGGAGATGATCCCGGCGCTNGTAAGCGGGGCGGAGCTGGACCGGCTGGCGAAGCTGTTGGCCGACCCCGACCCGCTGGTGCGGGCGGCGCTGCCGGGNGCCTTCATGGGACTGCCGCCCGAGCAGCGGCTGGCGGTGCTGCGGCCGCTGCTGACGGACCCGGTGGCCACGGTGCGGGCGGCGGCGGGCAAGGCGCTGGTGGATGTGCCGGGGGCGGACCCCGACCTGGCGGCGGCGCTGGCGGTCTGGCAGGAGGGTCTNGCGCAGTGGCTGGACATGCCCGAGACCCACCTGCAGATCNNGGGGGCGGCGCTGCAGCGGCGGGACCTGGGGCTGGCGGCGCAGGCCTTTGGCGAGGCGGTGCGGCAGGACCCCCAGATCCCGGCGGCCTGGGCGATGCTGGTCCAGATCCATGCCGCTGCCGGGGACATGGAGGGGGCGCGGGGGCTTTTGGCCGAGGGCATAAGGCTGAACCCCGGCGATCCGGAGCTGTTCGGGCTTCAGGCCCAGTTCGGGGGCGGGGCCGAGGGGCTGCTGCCGGAGCTGCCCTGAGGCGTCCGAGCTCGGACGCTTTTCATACTAAATGAAATCAATGGGTTGCGAGACCATTTTAACTTGGACTTAACGATTGGGCGCGGACCCGGCGTCGTCGAAGAGGCCGGGCAATTTCGTTCGAACGAAATTGCAAATTCCTTCGAAGGAATTTGCGGCTGCCCCGCTCAGATCGTGCGCCAGAGGAGATCGGCGCTAAGCCACCACGACCAGGGCGCCAAGCGCGATCTGCGCCAGCGGCAGGGCGCGGGCGAGACCGGCGCCGGGCAGGCTGGCCACCGCGCCCTCGCGCGCCCAGACGGACAGGCCCGCCACCGCCAGCGTCACCGTGGCGGTGCCAAGGCCCATGGCGAAGGTGCCCGCCACGCCCCAGGGAAAGATGCGCATCTGCCAGGTGAGGACCAGCAGGAACAGCGCCCCGGTGCAGGGGCGCATGGCGATGCCGGCGATCAGCACCAGCGCGTCGCGCCAGGTGGTGACCTGTGCGACCTCTTCAATGCTCGGGCCGTGGCGATGGCCGCAGTGTTCGTCGTGGACGTGGTGCGGATCGTGGTGGTCGTGGTGGCTGTGGGAATGCCCCTGCCCTTCCGCCCGCGGCAGGGCGCGGACGCCGCGCAGGACCAGCCAGAGGCCGATCTTACCAACGCNGGCGTAGCTGAGCGGCTCCAGCGTGCGGTCGGCGACATCGGTCAGACGCTCGCGCGTCCAGCCAAGCGCCAGGATGCCAGCCCCGACCAGCGCCACGGCGGCGGCGGATTGTGCCAGCGAAGACGCCAGCGCGATGCCCGCCAGCGTCAGCGGGCGAACCCGGCTGCCCAGGCCATAGGCGCCGATCAGCAGCTTGCCGTGGCCAGNGGTAGCGGCATGGACGAAGCCATAGCCGAAGCACAGCGCCATCAGCGCCGAGACCGCCGCCGGGTCGCCGCGCGCAGGCGGCGCAGCGCGTACCATGGCGTTCTGCACCTCGCGCTGCGCCAGCGCCGCGCGGGCGGCCAGTGCATCCATGCCGCCAAGCGCCCAGAACAGCGCGATCAGAAGGGCGAGAACCAGCCCGAGGATCAGGAGGGCGCGGCGCATGTCACGCGGACCTCGTCGGCATAGGCGGCCCCGGCGGGAAACCCGCCGGATTCCACATCCGTGCCGTCATATTCCTTCAGCGCGGCATCCAGCATGGCATCGGCCTTGCTGCGGTCAGGCTCCCAGATGCCGGCGGTGCAGGTGTCGCGACCGGTGACCACCGGCTCGGCGTCGATGGTATAGGCGGTGTAATAGCCGGGGTCGTAGCTTTGCACGACCAGCGGCACCTCGGCTACCGTCACCGGCGCGTCGAAGTCGCGGACATGGGTCGAGGTGAGCGAGGCGCCGTCATAGGCCATCGTCCAGTCGCGCGGGCGGCTGAGGGCCAGCGGCGCATCGCCCAGAAGCGCATAGGTGTCGCCGGGAAACTCCGGGTCCCATTCCATGTCGGCGCCGTTCAGCGAGGCAAGCTCGGCCTCGGTCAGGTGGTTGTCGCCATCGGGGTCAAGGCCGTTTTCCTGCACCATCATCAGCGAGAACATCTCGTCATAGGTCCAGCTGATGCGCAGCGCGGTGGCGCGGCCCTGGTCATCGAAGATCACCTCGACCCCGGTCGAGACGAAGATATGCGGGTGCGCGGCGGCAAGCGCCGGGGAAAGAAGAAGGGGCGCGGCAAGAAGAAGGGCGCGGTGCATGGGGGCCTGTCTGGTGCGTCGGGCGGCAGAGTGCCAAGCACCGCGCCGGGGCGCAAGCGGCTCGCGGCAAGGTGATGGCTGACCCTGCGTCAGGGGTGGGCAGTAGCATCCGGGCACTAGGCTTTCGCAAAACCGAGGGAGTTCGAATGACCGACAGCGACGCAGCCCATCCGTCCAACCTTGCGGGCCTGGCCGAGCCGGGGCGCGTCGATCCGGTGCGGCTGGACCGGCTGGCCGAAGTGGCGGTGAAGGTGGGGCTGAACCTGCAACCGGGGCAGGACTTGATCCTGACGGCGCCGGTGGCGGCGCTGCCCCTGGTTCGGCGGGTGGCGGTGCATGCCTATCGCGCCGGTGCCGGGCTGGTGACGCCGATCCTGGCGGATGAACAGGTGGTGCTGGCGCGCTTTGCCGAGGCGCGGCCGGAAAGCTTCGACCATGCCGCGGGCTGGCTGTTCAACGGCATGGCGGCGGCCTTCGGCGAGGGTGCGGCGCGCATGGCGATCGGCGGCGACAATCCGATGATGCTGTCGGGCCAGGACAGCGAGGCGGTGGCGCGGGCGAACAAGGCCAATTCGGCGGCCTATCGCCCGGCGATGGAGCGCATCACCGGTTTCGACATCAACTGGTCGATCTGCGCCTATCCCACCGCCGCCTGGGCGCGGCTGGTCTTNCCCGACCTGCCCGAGGGCGAGGCGGTGGCGCGGCTGGCCAATGCGATCTTCCGTGCCTCGCGGCTGGACGCGCCGGATCCGGTGGCGGCCTGGGCCGAGCACAATGCCGCGCTGATGGCGCGGCGGCGCTGGCTGAACGACCATGCCTTTGCCGCGCTGCATTTCCGCGGCCCCGGCACCGACCTGACGGTGGGCCTGGCCGACGGGCACGAATGGATGGGCGGCGCCTCGACCGCGAAGAACGGCGTGACCTGCAACCCCAACATTCCCACGGAAGAGGTCTTCACCACGCCGCACGCGCTGCGCTGCGAGGGGCATGTGCGGGCGACCAAGCCCTTGTCCTACATGGGCACGCTGATCGAGAACATCGAGGTGACGTTNCAGCCAGGGGTCATCGTCGAGGCGAAGGCCACGAAGGGCGAGGCGGTGCTGCAGAAGATGATTTCCTCGGACGAGGGCGCGCGGCGCCTGGGCGAGGTGGCGCTGGTGCCGCATTCCTCGCCCATCTCGCAATCGGGCATCCTGTTCTACAACACGCTGTTCGACGAGAACGCCGCCTGCCACATCGCCTTGGGCCAGTGCTATGCCAAGTGTTTCCGCGGCGGCACCTCGATGGGGGCCGAGGAGATACGGCAGCGGGGCGGCAATTCCTCGATCATCCATGTGGACTGGATGATCGGCGGGCCCGAGACGGATATCGACGGGATCACGGACAGCGGCGAGCGGCTGCCGGTGTTCCGCGGNGGGGAATGGGCGTAAGAAGCGCGTCGCCCCGCAACTTAATCCAGCGTCTGGCGATAGCGCAGCAGCGCCAGGACGACGATCACCGCCATGATCAGTGCCAGCGCGCCCATGTCGGGGGTGATGTCGGGCATGGTGCCGCCCTTGAGCATGACCTTGCGCACCAGGCGCAGGAAATGCGTGGCGGGAATGGCGGTGCCAAGCGCCTGCGCCCAGCCCGGCATGGCGAAGGGGAACATGAAGCCCGACAGCAGGATCGAGGGCAGGATGGTGAAGAACGAGATCTGCATGGCCTGCATCTGGGTGCGGGCCAGGGTCGAGATCAGGAAGCCGAGCGCCAGGTTCACCACGACATAGAGGTTGAAGCCCAGGAAGAAGGCCGCGGGCGAGCCGAGGAAGGGCACGTCGAACAGGAACTNTGCGATCAGGAAGATCAGCGTCTGGATGTAGCCCACGAAGACGTAAGGCACGATCTTGCCCAGCATGACCTCGATGGACCGGACCGGCGTGGCGATCAGCGTTTCCATCGTGCCGCGTTCGCTTTCGCGCACGATGGCGACCGAGGTGATCAGCGTCAGCGTCATCGACAGGATGATTGCCAGCAGGCCGGGCACGATGTTGGTGGCGGTGCGGCCTTCGGCGTTGAACTGGCGGTGGACGGTGACGGAAAAGGGCGCCGGGCCGGGGGCGGCATAGGCGAGCGGGCCGGTCAGCACATCCTTCATCGCGGTGTCGGCGATGGATTTGATGGCGCTGGCCGGACCGCCCACCGCCGCCGGGTNCGAGGCATCGGCCGACAGCAGAAGCTCGGGCGAGAGGCCGCGCACCACGTCGCGTTCGAAGCCTTCGGGGATGACCAGAACGAAATTGGCGCCGCCGTCGCGCAGAAGCCGGTCGCCTTCGGCCGGGCCGGTGACGATGCCCTGGAAGTCGAAATAGTCGCTTTGCTTCATGCCCTCGACGATGGCGCGGCTGACCGGGCCGGTGTCGGCCATCTCGACGTAAGTGACCAGGTGCTTGGGGTCGGTGTTGATGGCATAGCCGAACAGCAGCAACTGCATCACCGGCACGCCGATCATCATGCCGAAGGTGACGCGGTCGCGGCGCATCTGGATGAATTCCTTCACCAGCACGGCGGCAAAGCNGCGAGGGGAAAACCAGCTCATGCCCGCGCCCCCGCGAAATTGTCGGTCGAGCCATGAGGTAGATGAAGGCCTCTTCCAGCCCCAAGCACCTCTTGCACCGTCAGGCCGCGNGGCGCGTTCGGGGGCGCAGGCGGCTTCCAGCGCGGCGCGGTCGGTGGCGGAGATGTGCAGGACGGCGCCGAAGCGGGCGACCTGCAGGCCGGGGATCGCGCGCAGTCGGGCCTCGGCTTCGGGCAGGCCGTCGCCCGACAGGCGATAGGTCAGAAGGCCGATGCGGCCGGGGATGTCTTGCGCGCGGCCGTCGATCAGCTTCTTGCCATAGGCGATATAGGCGATGAAATCGCACTGGATCGCCTCGTCCATGTAATGGGTCGAGACCAGCACGGTGACGCCGGTGGCGGCGAGGCGGCGGATTTCGTCCCAGAACTCCCGCCGGGCCTTGGGGTNCGCGCCGGCGGTGGGCTCGTCCAGAAGCAGAAGCTTCGGATCGTGGATCATGCAGGCGGCCAGCGCGAGGCGCTGCTTCCAGCCGCCCGACAGCGAGCCCGCCAGTTGCCGGGCGCGGTCGGTCAGGCCGAGGTCGGCCAGCGCTTGCGCCACGCGGGCGCAGCGATCGGGCAGGCGGTACATGCGGGCGATGAAGTCCAGGTTCTCGCGGATGGTCAGGTCTTCGTAGAGCGAGAAGCGTTGGGTCATGTAACCCACCTCCTCCTTGATCTGCCGCGACTGGGTCAGGATGTCGTGGCCAAGGCAGGCACCCTGACCGCCATCGGNGGTCAGCAGGCCGCACATCATGCGGATGGTGGTGGTCTTGCCCGAGCCGTTGGGGCCAAGGAAACCGTAGATGGCGCCGGTGGGCACGTCCATGTCGAAGGCATCCACCACCTTGCGACCGGAGAAGACCTTGGTCAGGCCACGGACGGTGATGGCGAGGGGGCGGTCATGGCAGGGGTTCCGCCGATCGCGGAAGCGAGGCATGCAATGACCGCCGTCCTTCTTCCTGTTTGCGCGCCGACAAGGACGGCCTCCTGTGGAGGCCCGGCGCGTTGGCGAAATGCCAGCATTTCGCCAAGGGGTGTCGCCTTGTCCCGCACGCTGAAGGCACGGGGCGCGCCTGCCTGGGCGGGCGCTCTTCGCGCCTGCCAAGGGGCAGGCAGGCGCGGCCCGTGCGCCGGGCGCACGGGCGGTCTTGCGGCTGGCGATCCGCTGTGCCCGAGGCGATGGCCTCGGGCAAGGCACGGCTGCAATGGCGATGGCACACTCATGACGCGGGTTCCAGCGTCACCGGCTGGCCGGGGAGCAGCGACAGCGGCTGGTCGGACAGCGCCTCGGCGCGGAAGACCAGACGGTCGCGTTCCTCGCGGCTGTAGATGATGGGCGGGGTGTATTGCGGATCGGCCGAGAGGCGCGAGATGCGGGCGGTCAGGCCGGGCGGGCAGCCGTCGCAGGTGACGGTCAGGACCTGGCCCACCGAGACGCTGGCACGTTCGCGTTCCGGCACGAAAAGGATCGCCTTCATCGCATCGGGGTCATAGATCGCCATCGAGGGCGCGCCGGTGGCCGCCACCTCGCCTTCCTGGAAGAAGATGTCGTCGATGACGCCGGTGATCGGCGCGCGGACCTGGCGTTCGTCCAGCGCGATGCGGGCGGCATCCTGCGCCGCCTGCGCGGCCTTCTGCGCCTGTTCGGCGGCGTCGCGCTCGGCGCCGCGGGCGGGCAGGTCGGCGACGCGCAGTTCCGCCTGCAATTCCGCCACCGCGGCATCGGCGGCATCCAGCGCGGCACGGTCGGATTGCCATTGCGACAGCGAAATGACGTTGCGCGCCAGCAGGGTTTCCGACCGGTCGAAGTTGATCTTCTGCTGCGCCTGCGCCGCCTTGGCCTTGTCGAGATTGGCGCGGATCACGTCGATCTCGGCATCGCGCTTGCCGGTTTGCAGGTCGGCGAGGTTGGCGGCGGCCTGGGCGACGCGGGCCTCGGCCTCGGCCAGGGCCGCGCGTTCGGCGCGGTCGTCCAGCACCATCAGCACCTCGCCCGCCTCGACCCGCTGGCCCTCCTCCACCGGGATCGCCATGATGCGGCCAGCCGACAGCGGCGCGGCATAGTGGTAGTCGGCCTCGACATAGCCGTTCCACTGGCGGCCCGGATCGTCGCCGTAGCCGGGAAGGACGGCCGCAAGGGCTGCGGCGAACCAGCCGGGAAGATCGGTCATGACGTCCCCCTGCCGGGGTCTAGCCCGGCCAACAGAATGGAAAGGTGGTTCTCGACAAGCGCCTGCAGCCCCTGCCCGGCGCCGGGGCGGATGCCGAAGACCTCGTCCAGCAGCAGGTGCAGGATCACCGGCCCCATGACCGAGCGCAGCGTCAGTTCGGGGTCCACGGCGCGGAAGCGGCCTTCGGCCACGCCGCGGCGGATCAGGCCGATCACCACGGGCATGACGCGGTCCATCACCGCCTGGCGGTAGACCTCTGCCACCTCGGGCACCGGCACCGCCTCGCGCAGGATCAGCTTGGGCACGGCCAGCGCGCCGGGACGGCTGAGTGCGGCGGCGACGGCGCGCAACAGCGCGGCCAGCGCCTCGGCCGGGTCTTCGGCATGTTCGGCGATGCCGGTCAGCGCGCCTTCGGTCAGGGGCTGCACGGCGCGGCGGATCAGCGCCTGAAACAGAGCCTGCTTGGAGGNGAAGTAGAGATAGACCGCGCCTTTCGACAGGTAGGCGCGCTGCGCGATGTCGTCCATGCGGGCGCAAGCAAAGCCCTTTTCGGTAAAGACGGCCAGGGCCGCATCCAGCACCTCGTCGGGGCGGGCCTCGGCGCGGCGGCGGAACTTGGGGCGGGCGCTTCGGACATGGCACCTTGATAACTGACCGGTCAGTTATTTGCAAGGTGGTGGATGGGCAGGATTGCCCATCCTACAGGAGCGCACGGATCAGGCCCATTGCGGCAAGAAGGGCCAACAAGCTTATGGCAAAGCGGCGGAAATCCTTGGGGTCGGTGTTGAAGAAATGGCGCGAGCCGATCCAGTTGCCGACAAGAACCGGCGGCAGGAGCCAGGCGGTGGCGACCAGAGTCTCCCAGGTGAAAAGGCCGTGATACCAGTAAAGCGGCGCGGAATAGAGGTCCAGCAGCGGGAAATAGGCGACCAGCGTGGCCCGGAACGCCGCGGCCGGGATCGGCTGCGCCACGAAGAAGGCGGCAACCGGCAGGCCGCCCATGCCCGGCGCGTTGGCAAGGCCCGAGATCACGCGCTGCCACCGTCTCGCCCCGGCNNTGGCCGCGCGCGGCATGCGGCAGCCCGCCATCAGCACGGCGCACATCACCAGCACATAGCCCGAGATCACGGCGCGGGCGGCATCCTCAGCGATCGAGGTCAGCGCCCATAATCCGATGGGCAAGCCGACCGCCGCCCCTGCCAGCAAGGGAGNGACGCGGCGCCAGTCGGCGTGATGGGCGAGCCNCTTCCAGGCCTGGAGTGACATCAGCGTTTCCAGGATCACCACCACCGCCACGAAGTTGAGCGGGTTGGTGACGACGCCCGAGGCCGCGATGATGAGCGCCGAGAAGCCGAAGCCGGAATAGCCACGCACGAAGGCCGAGACCAGGGCGGCGAGGCCGATCCAGGTGGCGGCATAGGGCGTCAGGTCAAAGGGAAGGTGCATGGTTTGCGATCCGCTCGTCCTGCGTCGGCGGAGAAAGCGGGGGTTTCACACCCCCGCGCCCCCGTCCCGCGCCCCCGTGGGGTATTTCAGGCCAAGATGAAGGGGGATGGTAGCGCCGCCTTACACCGCCTGCTCGCGCATGTCGGCGGCCGAGATGCCGGCGATTTCCACCGGCTTCTTCATCGCGTCCCGGCGGAAGGGCTCGCCCAGTTCCTGGTTGATCATCGCCTCGATCAGCGTGGTCTTGCCGTGCTCCATCTGGTCGATGACGGCTTGGCGCAGGGCCGCGGTCAGTTCCTCCATGGTGCGGGCGACCACGCCTTGCAGGCCGCAAGCTTTGGCGATGCTNNTAGCATAGGAGACCTGTTCGTTCAGCTCGGTGCCGACGAAGTTGTCATCGTACCACAGCGTCGAGTTGCGCTNTTCTGCGCCCCACTGGTAGTTGCGGAACACCACCTGGGTGATGGCGGGCCATTCGCCGCGGCCGATGGCGGTCAGTTCCGTCACCGCGATGCCAAAGGCGCCATCGCCCGAGAAGCCGACGACCGGGGTATCCGGGCAGGCGATCTTGGCGCCCACGACCGAGGGCAGGCCATAGCCGCAGGGGCCGAAGAGGCCGGGGGCGAGGTATTTGCGCCCCGCCTCGAAGGTCGGGTAAGCATTGCCGATGGCGCAGTTGTTGCCGATGTCGGAGGAGATGATCGCCTCTTTCGGCAGCGCGGCCTGGATCGCGCGCCAGGCCATGCGGGGCGACATCCAGTCGGGCTTGGCGCTGCGNNCGCGCTGGTTCCAGGTGGTGCCGGGATCGTCGTCTTCGTGGTCCATGCTTACCAGCGCCTGCGCCCAGGCCGATTTCTTCTGCGCGATCAGCGCCTTGCGGTCGGACCTTCCGGCGTCGCCCGCCGTTTTCGACAGCCGCGCCAGAATGCCTTCGGCCACCTNTGCCGCATCGCCGACGATGCCCACCGCCACCGGCTTGGTCAGGCCGATGCGGGCGGGATTCAGGTCGACCTGGATGATCTTCGCCTCTTTCGGCCAGTAGTCGAGGCCATAGCCCGGCAGGGTGGAGAACGGGTTCAGCCGGGTGCCAAGCGCCAGAACCACGTCGGCCTGGGCGATCAGCTCCATCGCCGCCTTGGACCCGTTGTAGCCGAGCGGGCCCGCGAACAGCGGATGCGAGCCGGGGAAGGCGTCGTTGTGCTGGTAGCCGACGCAGACCGGGGCATCCAGCCGTTCGGCCAGCTTCATCGAGGCCGGGATGGCGTAAGCCAGCACCACGCCCGCGCCGTTCAGGATGACCGGGAACTTCGCGGAGGACAGGAGCGCCGCGGCTTCGTCCAGCGCGGCCGCGCCGCCCGAGGGGCGCTCGAATTCGACGATGGCGGGAAGGGCCACGTCGATGACTTGCGTGAACATGTCGCGCGGCACGTTGATCTGCGCGGGGGCCGAGGCGCGCTTGGCGTTCAGGATCACGCGGTTCAGCACTTCCGGGATGCGGGCGGGGTCGCGCACTTCCTCCTGGTAGGCCACCATGTCCTTGAACAGCGCCATCTGCTCGACTTCCTGAANACCGCCCTGGCCGATGGTCTTGTTGGCGGCCTGGGGCGTGACCAGCAGAAGCGGCGTGTGGTTCCAGTAGGCGGTCTTCACGGCGGTGACGAAGTTGGTGATGCCGGGGCCGTTCTGGGCGATCATCATCGACATCTTGCCCGAGGCGCGGGTGTAGCCGTCGGCCATCATCCCGCCCGAGCCTTCATGGGCGCAGTCCCAGAAGCGGATGCTTACCTTGGGGANAAGGTCGGAAATCGGCATGAAGGCCGAGCCGATGATGCCGAAGACGTCACGGATGCCGTGGCGTTGCAGCACCTTCACAAAGGCTTCTTCGGTGGTCATGCGCATGGGGGTTTCTCCGGTCGGATGGCTTTGGTTGGCGCAGGAATAGGGCCGCGGGGGCGTGTGGCTTAGGGCCAGTTGCGGGATCGTGATAGGTCCAGTGCAACAACGATCCTTCTGCGAAGGATCAAGGGAACGATCTTTCTGCGAAAGATCGAGAGCCGCCGTTGCCCTGATCCTTCGCAGAAGGATCGACTTCCGAATTTTCGCAGAAAATTCAGCAGTTTGCAGCGTGCGCGCGATCAGGGCGATGCCTTCCGGGATGCGGCTGGCGGCGATGGAGGAATAAGCCAGCCGGTAATGCCGCCGGTCCGGCCGGTCCGGCGCGTAGAAGGCGCCGCCGGGTTCGATCAGCACGCCCTGCCCGCGCAGCACTTCGGCCAGCTACCNGGTATCCACGCCTTCGGGCGCGCACATCCAGAAGGACGAGCCGCCGAACCCTCCCTGCCCCGCGATCGTGAGCCCGTTGGCCCGGATCGCCTCGTCCATCACCGTGCGCCGCCGCTTGAAGGCGGCGCGCATGCGGTTCACCAGCGCGTCGTAATGGCCAAGCGACAGGAAATAGGCCGCGGTGCGCTGGATATGGCCGGGCGGATGGCGCAAGACCTGCGCCCTGAGCGCCCGCGCCTCGCGGATGAAGCTTTCGGGCGCCACCATGTAGCCAAGGCGCAGACCCGGAAACAGCGATTTGGAAAAGCTGCCGATGTGGACGACGCGGCCCTCGGCATCCAGCGACTTCAGTGAGGGCGAGACGGGTTTGAGAAAGCTCATCTCGAATTCGTAGTCGTCCTCGACCACCACGAAATCGCGTGTCCCCGCCAGCCGCAGCAGNNGTCCAGCGCGGTCCAGCGGCAGCGTGGCGTTGGTCGGGCTTTGATGGCTGGCCGTGGTGAAGACCACATCCGCATCGGGCGGCAGGGCATCGGGCGGCAGGCCATCCTGGTCCACGTCCACCGCCACCACCCGGCAGCCCAGTTGCGCAAGGATCGGGCGCAGGCCGGGGTAGCCGGGGTTTTCCATCACCGCCACGCGGTCGGGCGCCAGCAGCACCTGGCCCGCCAGCCACAATGCGTTCTGCGCGCCCATGGTCACCAGAACCTCTGACGCCCGCGCGTCGATGCCCCGGCGCGGCAGGATGTGGCGCAGGATGTATTCGATCAGCATCGGGTCGTCGCGTTCGTAATAGTCCGATGTCAGCGCCTCGAAATCGCGCCGCCCCAGGGCGGACAGGGCGCAAAGCCGCCAGTTCTGGTGGTCGAACAGCGTGGCGTCGGCCTGGCCGTAGATGAAGGGATAGGGGAAGCGCGACCAGTCTTCGGGCCGCTGGACGCGGGCGGTGCGGCTGAAGCGTTCGCCGGTCAGGCGGGCATAGTCGTATTGCGGGCCTTCCGCCGCAGGACCGTGGAAATCGGGCTGCACCGGCGCCGAGTCCGAGACGTAGTAGCCCGAGCGCCCGCGCGCTGTCAGGTAGTCCGAGGCCACCAGTTCGGTATAGGCCAGCGTCACGGTGATGCGGCTGATGCCCAGATGCGCTGCCAACCCGCGCGACGAGGGCAGCCGGTCGCCGGGGCGGAAGCGGCCGGACAGGATGCCCTCGGCCACCATCTGGCGCAGGCGCTGCTGCAAGGTGCCGCTGCCACCAGCGGGCAGGAAGAAGGATTCGGGCGGGATCGCCAAGGCTGGACCTATCGGGCGAGGCTGTTGGACCTAAGCTGGCCCCGCGGGCCGGGCGGTCAAGCCTGCTCGGTTGCGACGGGCATCGCCGTCAGGGCAGGGTCAGCCAGTCGGCGACGGAGGGCAAGAGCGGGCGGAAATAGGCGATGATGCGCCCTTCGGGCGGGGCCGAGGCGCCTTCGGCCCAGGGCGTGACGCCATGCAGCGTCAGGCGGTGCAAGAGGATCGCCTCGCCGGGCCGGGNCGGAAGGTCCACGCGGCGGCAGGTCTGGAAGACCTGTGCGCGGGCGGCGGCATAGGCTTCGGTCACGTCGATGTCGTGCCAGGTTTCCGGTTGGTGGTAAGCCAGGGCCGCGCGCAGTGCGGCGCGCAGGATCGGGGCGCTGCCCTCCCAGACCGTCAAGGGCGCGGCATCGGTTGAGCCGTCGGTCAGCGGCAGACCCAGAATCCAGCCATGCGGTTCCTTCACCATGCGGCGCCGGTCGGGGCCGATGGCCAGCAGCCCGTCGAGATGCGCGGCGGCACGGGTCTGGCGAAAGCGGAAGCTGGCGGCGCTTTCGTCCGGGTCGGGCCGGGGATAGCCGGGAAACACGGTGGACAGCTGGGCGCGGTGCAGCGGCTCGGGCGTCAGCGGCAGGGCCTCCCAGGGAAAGGCCGTGTCGCCGATGCGGCCATCGGGCGCATTGGGCAACAGGTCAAGGCCGACCGCCCAGGTGCCGCCCGACCGGCGCGGCGCCGGGTCGTCGTCCAGCGCCTTGAGAGCCAGAGGCAAGGCCGCCTCGGCCCAGTCCCGGATGCGCGGGTCGAAGGCGATGCGCTGCCAGCCGGGGGCCGTGGCGGCCATCACCCGCCCGTGCGGATCACCCGCACCTCGCTGCCCTTGGCGGTCAGCGCGATCTCGCCCCGGCAGAGCCGCAGCGCGTCGTCGCCGAAGGCCTCGGCCCGCCAGCCTTTCAGCGCATCGAGGTTGCGCTCGCCCGCCGCGATGGCGTCGAGGTCCGAGGCCGAGGCGATGAGCTTGGGCGCCACGCCCAGGCTTTCGGACTTGGCCTTCAACAGCACGCGCAGAAGGTCCGCCAGTGCCGGGTTGACCTGCAGCTGCTCGCGGGCGGTGTCGGGCCNTGGCATGTCGTCGGGGCGCATCTCCAGCCCGGCCTTCACCGCGGCCAGGATGCCCTCGGCGATTTCGGTCTTGCGGCCCTCGCGTTGCAGCAGGCGGGAGCGGCCGAGTTCCTCGAAATTGGTGGGCCGGGTCGAGGCCAGTTCCAGAAGGGCATCGTCCTTCATCACGCGGCTGCGCGGGACGTTGTTCTTCTGGGCATAGTCCTCGCGGAAGCGGGCGAGTTCCTTCACGATGGCGAGGAAGCGGCCCGAGGAGGTGCGGGTCTTGATGCGTTCCCAGGCTTCCTCGGGGCGGACGGTGTAGGTTTCGGGGTCGGTGAGGATTGCCAGTTCCTCGGCGACCCAGCGGTGGCGGTCGTTCTTCTGCAACTGCGCCGCAAGCCATTCGTAGATCACCCGCAGGTGGGTGACGTCGGCCAGGGCATATTCCTTCTGCGCGTCCGACAGGGGTAAGCGCGACCAGTCGGTGAAGCGCGAGGTCTTGTCCAGGTTCTCGCGGGCGATCTTCTTGACCAGGGTTTCATACCCCGCCTGTTCGCCGAAGCCGCAGACCATAGCGGCGACCTGGGTGTCGAACAGCGGGTCGGNGAAGACGTTGCCCTCGACGAAGAAGATCTCCAGGTCCTGGCGGGCGGCGTGGAAGACCTTCACCGTCGCCTTGTGGCGGAAGAGGTCGTAGAGCGGTTCCAGCGACATGGCCTCGCCCTCGATCGGGTCCACCAGCACGGCGTCGTAAACCTTGCCGGGAAGGGCCATCTGGATGAGGCAGAGCTTGGACCAGTAGGTCCGTTCCCGGAGGAACTCGGTGTCGATGGTGACGTAGGGGCGGCCTTGGCGGCNCTCGCAGAAGGCGGCGAGGTCCTCGGTCGTGGTGATGGTGCGCATGGGCCGTCCTTTCGGGAGCCGCGGGGTCGTCCCGCAAGTGTCCCCCAGTCTTAGGCGGCAAAGGCGGCTTTGGAAGAGGGCGGGCGTCCGAGCTCGGACGCTTGGTCAGACCCTTTGTTTTCAAGGGCTTGCAGGCGCGGATTAACTTGGACGTAACTTTTGTCCGAGGGTCAGGACAAATTCCTTCGAAGGAATTTGCAATTTTCTTCGAAGAAAATTGCTTCAGGCGGTGGGCAGAAGCACGGGCGTACGGTCGCCCGCAGCGAAACGGCGCAGGACCGCGGGGTAGAGACTGTGTTCCATGGCCAGCACCCGGGCGGCCAACGTGTCGGCCGTGTCGCCCGGCAAGACCGGCACCCGCGCCTGACCCAGCATCGGGCGTCGAGGTCGGCGGTTACCTCGTGAACGGTGCAGCCACCTCGGCGTCGCCCGCGTCCAGCGCGCGCTGGTGGGTGTGCAGGCCGGGGTATTTCGGCAGGAGCGAGGGGTGGATGTTCAGCATTCGCCCCGCAAAGCGGGCGACGAAGGCGGGCGTCAGCACCCGCATGAAGCCGGCGAGGCAGACGATGTCGGGTTCCGCCGCCAGCAACGGCTGCAACAGCGCGGCTTCGAAGGCGGCGCGGTCGCGGCCGAAGGGGCGGTGGTCCACGGCGGCCACCGGCACGCCAAGCGCGCGGGCACGCTCCAACCCGGTGGCGGTAGGGTCGCTCGACAGGACAAGTACGGGGCGGGCCGGGTGGTCGGCTCCCATGCTTTCGACGAGCTTCACCATGTTCGAACCGCCGCCCGAGATCAGGATGGCGACCCGCCGCTTGTCGGTCACAGCAGGCGGCCCTTGCAGACGACCCCCTGCCCTTCCACCACGCGGCCCATCGCCACCACGGTTTCGCCCGCGTCGCGCAGCACCTGCGCCACGGCCTCGGCCCGGTCAGGCGCCACGGCCAGCATCATGCCGATGCCGCAGTTGAAGGTTTTCAGCAGTTCCGGCTCGGACATGTTGGCCGTGTTGGCGAGCCAGCGGAACACCGGCGGCAATTTCCATGCGCCCAAGTCGATCTCGCAGGCCAGACCTTCGGGCAGGATGCGCGGCGGGTTCTCGGTCAGGCCGCCGCCGGTGATATGGGCGAGCCCATGCACCCCGCCGGCGCGGATCGCGGCCAGCGCCTGTTTCACATAAAGCCGCGTCGGCGCCAGCAGCGCCGCGCCAAGCGTGCCTTCGGAGAAGGGCGAGGCGTCGGCCCAGGCAAGGCCCGACAGTTCCACCACCTTGCGCACGAAGGAATAGCCGTTGGAATGCACGCCGTTCGAGGCGAGGCCCAGAAGCACGTCGCCCGCGGCCACGTCACGCGGCAGGTCGGCGCCCCGTTCCATCGCGCCCACGGCGAAGCCCGCCAGGTCGAAATCGCCACCATGGTACATGCCCGGCATTTCCGCCGTCTCGCCGCCGATCAGCGCACAACCGCTGGCTTCGCAGCCCGCGGCGATGCCTTCGATGATGCGGGCGGCCTGGTCCACGTCCAGCTTGCCGGTGGCGAAATAGTCGAGGAACAGCAATGGCTCGGCGCCCTGGCAGACGAGATCGTTCACGCACATGGCCACCAGGTCGATGCCGATGGTGTCCACGTTGCCGGTGTCGATGGCGATGCGCAGCTTGGTGCCCACGCCGTCGGTGGCGGCCACCAGGATCGGGTCGCTGTAGCCCGCGGCCTTCAGGTCGAACAGCGCGCCGAAGCCGCCAAGGCCGCCCATGGTGCCGGCGCGGTTGGTGCGCTTGGCGGCGGGCTTGATGCGGTCCACCAGCGCGTTGCNTTAAGCGTCGATGTCCACCCCGGCATCGGCATAGGTCAGCCCGTTGTGTCCTGTGGTCATGTCATGCTCCGCCGGTCTGAGTCCGGCCTTCCCTAGACCATCCGCCCTGTCTTCGCAACGCGGGGCGCCGGGTGACAGGATTTGTCCTGCCCGCCGCCGATATCGGGGCTGCGGTCGCCGGAAGCAGCCCCGAGTCTCGTGTGGTGTCGTTGGTGGTGCGGGGGCCCGGTGGCCGCACCCCGCATCGACAAGCCGCGTAACCGCGCCAGAGTGGCGCCAAAGCAGGAGGCGGCGATGGACGGCAACGACACGGTGATCCGGCCGGGGAAGTGGTGGCGGACCTGCCGGACGCCACCGATGCCGGGGTCTACTTCATCGGCCAGATCCGCACCCTGGACCGAGCGGAGCGATTGCCCGAAGCGTGGCGACGATGAGGCGGGGCCGGACTGCCGGATCGAGCTGGACCCGCGCTGGCAGGCGGCCCTGTCGGGGTGGAGCCGGGCGCGCGGTTGCAGGTGCTGTACTGGATGCACCGGGCGCGGCGCGATCTGGTGGTGCAGACGCCGGGACGCGACCGGCGGGCGACCGGCACCTTCGCCATCCGCTCGCCCAACCGGCCCAATCCCGTGGCCTCGTCCTCGGTGCGGCTGATCGCCGTCGAAGGCTGCACGCTGGTGGTGCGGGGCCTGGATTGCCTGGACGGCACGCCGCTGATCGACATCAAGCCCGACGCCTGCCCGCGCGCCTGACCGGCCCGCCCGCGGCGCGCGCCGATGTTCGTTTCGGTTCGCCTGCGTTCGTAACAGCGCTGAAACAGTTGTTACAGCGCGGCGCGGCTGAAATGAAACATACAGACCGCATTCCTTCTCCATCGCAGACACCGGGGCATGACCCCGAACCGATTGGAGAAAGATCATGGCACAGACGCAGATTATCCTTCACGAGCCGGTCACCACCTGGACCGCACCGGACGACGACAACTATTGGGTCATCGGCACCGGTGTGAACGACACCATCACCTCCGGCAGCGGCGACGACATCATTGAGGGCGGTGCCAAACGACAGCATCGACAGCAGCGACGGCGCCGACGTGGTCTATGGCGGCGACGGCAACGACACCATCGACGGCGGCGAATTCGCGGTGCTGGATGATACCGGCGAGACCACGATCTATGGCGGTGACGGCAACGATTTCATCCGCGCCCTGGGTGAGTCGGGATCGCTGTGGGGCGAGGCCGGAAACGACACGCTGCGCGCCCTGGACTGGGTTACCTATGCCGTGCTGGACGGCGGTGCCGATGATGACGTGCTGTACCTGGAAACCGACGGCAAGGCCTATGGTGGCACCGGCAATGACCGTATCGTGCTGTCCGCGACCGACCCGGCCGATTCCTGGGCCTATGGCGGCAGCGGCAACGACACGATCGAGGCCGTGCCCGACGGGTTCCTGACCGACGTGACGAATTTCCACCTGGAAGGTGGCCAGGGCAACGACTTCTATCGCGGCGCGGGCAACACCGAACAGAATGTCCTGATCACCGAGGCTGCCAATGCCAAGCATCGACACGGTCGAGGTGCTGCTGGGGGCCTCGTACACGATGACCGCCAATGTCGAGAACATGACCGTCGATACCTATGTCTATGGCTCCTCGACCACGCTGGGGGACTGGGAAACGCCATCGACCGGCAATTCTCTGGTAAGCAACGGCCTGAACAACGTGATCTCGGCCTCGGGCCGGGGCGACACGGTCTGGGCCAACGACGGCAATGACACGGTTTCGGGCAACGGCGGCAACGACTCGATCTATGGCGGGAACGGCGACGACAGCCTGGATGGCGGCGCGGGCAATGACCGGCTGTTCGGCGAATACGGCAACGACACGCTGATCGGCACTTCGGGCGACACGCTGACCGGCGGTTATGGCGACGACACCTATGTCGTCAGTCCCGGCGCCTCGATCGTGGAATACTCGGACCAGGGCAACGACACGATCCGCACCCTGTCGTCCTGGACCCTGGGCGCGAGCCTGGAGAACCTGGAGCTCTTGAACGACGCCAGCGCCACCAACGGCACGGGCAACAGCCTGGGCAACCTGATCACCGGGTCGAACGCCGCCAATGTGCTGAGCGGGCTGGACGGGCGCGACACGATCTATGGCGAAGGCGGCAACGACAGCATCCTGGGCGGCAACGATGTCGATATCCTGAACGGTGGCGAGGGCAATGACTCGGTCTATGGCGATGCCGGCGACGACTGGCTGTCGGGGGCGCCTGACTCGGTCCGCGGCGGCACCGGCATCGACATCATCAGCGGCAACGAGGGCAACGATTACCTGAACGGCGAAGGCGATGCCGACGGGCTGAGCGGCGGCGCTTATGGACACGCTGGTGGGCATGGACGGCAACGACCAGCTCTATGGTGGCGATGACAGTGACCAGCTGTATGGCGGGGGCGTGGACAGCCTGCGCGGCGACGGGGGCAACGACTATCTGGACGGCGGCAGCGAGGCCGACAACCTGGTAAGCGGCGCGGGCGACGATGTCTATGTCGTCGACAGCGGGCTGGACGTGGTGGCAGAGGCGGCGGGCGCCACCGACGAGGTGCGGACCTGGACCTCGGTCTATACCCTGGGTGCCAATGTCGAGAACCTGACCAAGCTGGGGTCTTCGGGTCTTCTGGGCAACGGCAACAGCCTGGCCAACGTGATGACCGGCAACATGGGCAACGATACCATGTATGGTGGCTGGGGTGGCGACACGCTGATCGGCGGGTCGGGCAACGACGCGCTGTATGCGGGCTTCGACGATGATCTGGTGCGGGGCGGCGCCGGAGCGGACACCATGGTAAGCGGCACCGGCGTGGATACGCTGAGCTATTCCGACAGCACGGGCGGGGTCTTCATCAACCTGGCCAGCAACCTGGCCGCGGGCGGCCATGCTGCGGGCGATGTGATCAGCGATTTCGAGAACGTCACCGGTTCGGCCTATGCCGACCAGCTGTGGGGCACGATCACGGCCAACACGCTGAATGGCGGCGCTAAACAATGACTGGCTGACCGGCGGCGGCGGCGCGGACTGGCTGGACGGCTCGGCCGGGTTTGACGGCATCTCGTATGCCGACTCATCCGCGGGCATCACGCTGGCGCTGGACGGCCTGTGGGATGGCCAGCTGTTCCGCTACTTCGGGATGGGCACCGGCGGCGATGCCCAGGGCGACCGCGTCTATGGCGTAGAGAAGGTGCAGGGGTCGATGTTCGACGACGTGATCACCGGTGCCTTCGAGGCCAGCGAGCTGATCGGCATGGACGGCAACGACAAGCTGATCGGGCGCAACGGCGACGACACGATCCGTGGCGGCGTGGGCAACGACACCATGTTCGGCAGCTTTGGCAACGACGTGATCAAGGGCGACGACGGTGCCGACCGGCTGACCGGCAACGAAGGCAACGATGCGCTGACCGGCGGTGCGGGCGCGGATGTCTTCGTGTTCGCCACCGGCAGCCGGGTTAGCGAGATGGACACCATCACCGACTTCGAGGATGGCCTGGACCGCCTGCGCTTTGCCGCGGCCGACAAGGACCATGTCACGGCGGTGGACGTGGCGGGCGGCACCGAGCTGCACCTGGCGCTGGCAGATGGCGATTTCATCGTCTTCGTGCAGAACGCCACCGGCGCGCAGGTGATGGACCAGCTGGTCTTTGCCTGATCGCCCGACGAGGAGGCCCGCCGGCGCGGGCCTCTTCCCCCTCCGCGCCCCGGCGCGGCCTTCCCTTCCCGGCGGCAGCCAGACAGCGCGCCGCCCTTCCCCAGAGGATCCCCGACATGACCCCCGACACCATTGCCCTGATCCGCCGCCAGTTCGCCGCGACCCGCGGCATGGAGGCGGCCTTCGCCGCGGCCTTCTATGCCCGGCTGTTCCAGATCGACCCCGGCCTGCGGTCCCTGTTCCCGCATGATCTTTCGGACCAGGGCGGCAAGCTGATGAAGACGCTGTCCTTTGCCGTGGCCGCCCTGGACCGGCCCGAAGTGCTGCAGCGGTCTTTGCCCTGGGCCAGCGCCATGCCGCCTATGGCGTGACCGCCGACATGGCAGCGCCGGTGGGGCTGCCCTGCTGGACACGCTGGCGGTCGCCCTGGGCGACGGCTTCACGCCCGAGGCCCGCGATGCCTGGACCGCGGCCTATGCCGCGCTGGTGGGGATGATGGCCGACGGGCTGGCCAGCGCCGCCATCGCGGCGGAATAGGTCAGTCCTGCCAGGGCGGCTCGTAACGGTAGCCCTGGCCGCGCACGGTGACCAGCCGCTCGGTCCGAAGCTTTTTCCGCAGGCGGGCCACGCGGCTGTCGATCGCCCGGTCCAGCGCCTCGGCGCTTTCTGCCGGGGCCAGGGCGATCAGGTCATCGCGAGTCAGCACCCGGTGCGGATGGGTGGCGAAGGCGCGGATCAGCGCCACCTCGCCCGGTGACAGCGGGTCGGTCTGGCCGTTTTCCAGCAACACCCGCGCGGCGCCAAGGTCGGCGCTGGTGGTCTCGAAGGGCACCANGCAGGTTGAGCCACCCCGCCGCCGTGACAGCACCGCCCGCGCCCGCGCGGCAAGTTCGCGCGGGTCCACAGGTTTCAGGACGTAATCGTCCGCCCCCATTTCAAGCCCGATGATGCGGTCAAGCGCATCGGCATTGCCAGTCAGGATGATGACCCCGGCGCCCTGCATCAGGTCGCCTTCGGCCAGAAGGTCGAAGCCGCCCTGCCCCGGAAGGTTCAGGTCCAGGATCACCAGATCCGCCGGACCGGAGCGCAGATGCGCCTGAAGCTCGATCCCGTCGCGGGCGATTTCCGCCAGTGCGCCGAGATCGGTGAAATACTCGGCCAAGGCCGCGGCAAGGTCCGGCTCGTCATCCACGAAGATGATCCGTGACCCTCTTGGCACCTGACACTGCCCCTGCCCGGCCGACCGGGCGCTTGACGCACCTGAACGGCCCATGTGTATAACCGCCCGAAGGGCACTGCCGACAGGAAGGAACGGGCTGTGCCCTATACAATCGCCATTGCCGACGACGAGGAGCACCTGGCTGAAGCCGTTGCCGAATATCTGGCCGGTCACGGTTATGACGTGCTGACCGCCCCGAATGCCGCCGCCTTCCGCGCGCTGGTGGCCGAACGGCGCATCGACGTGGCCATTCTGGACATTGCCATGCCCGGCGAGGACGGGCTGTCGCTGGCGCGCTGGCTGCGCCAGGGCCGCGCCGGGATCATCTTCGCCTCGGCCTCGGGCTCGGCCATGGACCGCATCGTCGGGCTGGAGATCGGCGGCGACGATTATCTGTCCAAGCCCTATGACCTGCGCGAATTGCTGGCGCGGGTGCGCAGCCTGATCCGCCGGCTGGATGCCGCGGCGCTTACCGCGGCACCCGCAGCCCCGGCGCAAGACAGGCCCCGCGCGGCTGGTGCGATTCGGCCTGTTCACGCTGGACCCTGGCGCGCCGACTGACCCATCGCGACGAGGGGCCGGTGGACCTGACCGCCGCGGAATTCGACCTGTTGGAGGCGCTGGCCTCGCGCCCGAACCGCATCCTGTCGCGCGGGCTGATTGCCGAGCTTCTGGGCGATGAAAGCGCGGGCGCCGAGGGCGACCGCCGCATCGACGTGCGCATCACCCGGCTGCGCCGCAAGATCGAGCCTGATCCCGACAGCCCGCGCTTCATCCGCACGGTACGCGGCGAGGGCTATGTCCTGTCCACCGAGGAGAGCGCATGACCGCTGCCGATCCTGCCGCGGGGCTGCGCCGCGCGGCACGCTACTGGGCCTTGCCGCGCTGGTGCCGCTTCTGGCTTTGGTGGCGATGCTGGCCTGGCGCGAATATGGCGCGGCGCGCGACGCCATCCTGCAGGGATTGAGCGATGCCGAACAGGTGCGCCGCGCCGGGCTGGAGCAGCTGGCTGTGGGGGTGGACACCCATATCGCGGTCATGCGCAGCTTTGCCGAACAGCGCCTGATCGAGGATGCCAGCCTTCCGCCCTGGGACGGTGCGGTGGACTGGCCGCCCGGCAGCAACGCGGATCCGGGCACCGCGCGCGGCCTTCTGCTGGCCGATCCTGCCACGCTGACCGAGGCGGACCGGCGCGAGATTGCCGCCGTGGCGTCGATCTTCGCGCTGGCGCGGGCCACCCATGCCACGCGCCCCTATCTGCGCTGGAGCTATTTCTTCGCGGAAAGCCGCCGGTTCGTGGCGATCTATCCCTGGGCGACCTTCGACCAGATGCTGGACCCGGCCGATCCGGCGGGGTCGCTGGCTTACTATTTCACCTATGACCTGTACACCCAGGGCGAACCCGGTGCCGACCCCGACCGCAGCGCCTATTGGACGCCGGTCTATGTCGATGCTTACGGCGCGGGGCTGATGGTGACCCATGCCGCGCCGGTNCTGACGGGCGACCGCTTTCGCGGGGTGGTGGGGACGGATGTGCTGTTGTCCTTCGTGGGCGATTACCTGGCCAGCTTTCCCGCCACGCCCGGCCGGGTGGCCGTGGTGGACCAGGCGGGCAACCTGATCGCCACGCCCGATNNGGCGCCGCGGTTTCGGGCAGGGGCCGGTGCCACCTCGACCGTGCTGGGCGACCTGGACCTGTCGGATACCGGCGGCGGCTTTGCGGCGCGGGGAAGATGCTGGTGTCCTCGNGCCGGGATCGCGGGCACGCCGTTCCGGCTGGTGATGGCGCTGCCCGAGTCCGCCGTGCGCAACCAGGCGGCGGGGCGGTTGCAGCCCTTTGCGCTGGTGATTCTGGGGATCGTGGCGCTGTTCGCGGCGGTGGCCGCCGTGTTCAACCGCCAGTTCGTCACCCCGGCCATCACCCTGGCGCGGCTGGCCACGCGGTAAGCGGCGCCCGGCGCGGCGCCCCTGCCCGAGGCGGGGGCACGCGAGCTTCCCGCGCCGTTCCGCCCGCTGGCCGCCGAAATCGCCGAGGCCGGGCGGACCCGTGCCGCCCAGACGGCGCATCTGCGCGCCATGGTCGATGGCGTGCCGCTGCGCGTGGTCTATCTGGATGCCGGGCTGATCTACCGCGATGCCAACCGCGAATTCCTGGCCTTCATCGGCAAGAGCCGCGACCAGGTGATCGGCGCCCATGTGCGCGACATCCTGGGACCGCAGGTCGAGGCGCAGTATCACGGCATCGAACCCGCGATCCGACGCGGCGAGATCGGGCGGTTCGAGGGCTGGATTTCCTACCGCGACCAGGGTGGNCGGTTCCTGCAGGTGTCGATCCTGCCCTTCCAGGCGCCGGGCGAGGCCCTGCCGGGATACCTGACCTTCACCCGCGACCTGAGCGACCTGAAAGAGGCCGAGCAGGAGGCCGAGGCCAACCTGGCCGCCCTGGCCGAACGCGAAGGCCGCTATCGGTCGGTCGTGGTCTCGGCGCTGGACGGCATCGTGGTGATGAATGACAGCGGCGTCACCATGGAGTTCAACCCGGCGGCCGAGACGATGTTCGGCTATAGCGCCGCCGAGGCGATCGGCCGCCGGGTCGGCGACCTGATCGTGCCGGACGAAGCGCGGCACGCCCATGAACACGGCATGGTGCGCTATCTTTCCTCGGGCGAACGCCATGTCATCGGCAAGCGCATCGAGGTCGAGGCGATGCGCAAGGACGGCTCGCGCCTGCCGGTGGAACTGACCGTCACCGAGATGCGGTCGGAAGGCCGCCGCGTCTTTGTCTCGCACCTGCGCGACCTGACCGAGGCCAAGCGTCTGGAACGCGAGATGCAGGANGGGCGCGAGCGCCTGCACCAGGTGGAAAAGCTGTCGGCCATGGGCTCGCTGCTGGCCGGGGTCGCGCATGAGCTGAACAACCCGCTGGCCATTGCGGTGGCGCAATCCACGCTTCTGGTCGACAAGGCGCCGGATGACGCCACGCGGGCGCGGGCAGAACGCATCCGCGCCGCGGCGGAACGCTGCGGGCGCATCGTGAAAAGCTTCCTGGCCATGGCGCGCCAGAAGCCGCCGCAGCGGAAACGACTGGATGTGGCCGAGGTGATCCGCGCTGCGCTGGAGGTGGTGGGCTATTCGCTGCGCTCGGCCGGGGTCGAGGTGGAAACCCGCCTGCCCGACGATCTGCCGGGCGTCAGCGCCGACCGTGACTTGCTGGGGCAGGTGTTCTCGAACATCCTGGTGAACGCGCAGCAGGCGCTGACCAGTNNACCCATGCCGCGGCATATCCGCATCACCGCCCGGCGCGACGGCGCCGAGGTGCTGGTGCGGTTCGAGGACAACGGGCCGGGCGTGCCCGAGGCGGTGCGCCACCGCATCTTTGACCCCTATTTCACCACCAAAGCGGTCGAGGTGGGCACCGGGATCGGCCTGTCGATCTCGCGCAATGTCATCGAAACCCATGGCGGCACCATCCGCCTGGGCGCGGGCGACTTGCCCGGCGCCTGTTTCGACATCCGCCTGCCCGCCCTGCCCGATGCCGCCACCGATGCCGCGGTAAGCACGGCGGCAGGCGCGGCGGACCGCCCGCGCCGCATCCTGATCGTGGACGACGAACCCGACGTGGCGGCCAGCCTGGCCGAAATGCTGAANTCCCGCGGACACATCACCACCGTGGTCGGCAGCGCCGCCGAGGCGCTGGACCGCCTGGGGGTCACGGGGTTTGACGCGCTGTTCACCGACCTGCGCATGCCCGGCACCGATGGCGCCGAACTGGCGCTGCGCGCCGCCGAACGCCACCCCGAACTGTCGGGCCGCATCGTGCTGATGACCGGCGACACCGTNGGTAACCCGGCCCGCAGCGACGAACTGGGGCTGGCCGATACCGTGATCCTGGAAAAACCCTTCCTGCCCGAAGACGTGGCCGCCGCCCTGGCCGCCGTGCTGGGCTAAGCCATGGACCCGCCGATGCCCACCAGCGCCGAACTTGCCGCCGAGGCCGCCAGCCTNTTCCTGCCCCGCTTTGCCGAGGCCGAGGCGCTGGCGCTTGGCCGCATCCTGACCGATCTGGGGCTGGACGGCGGCCTGCCCATCGTCATCGACATCCGCAGCGCCGACCGCTGCTTCTTTCATGCCGCCCTGCCCGGCTCGGCGCCGCTGAACGACCTTTGGGCGCGGCGCAAGTCGGCCACGGCGCTGATCTTCCAGGAACCCTCGTTCCTTGTGGGCATCCGCAACCGCGAGAAAGGCCAGACGCTGGCCGTCCACGGCCTGTCCGAAGCCGATTGCGCCGACCACGGCGGCGCCGTGCCGGTGCGCGTGGCGGGCGTGGGGGTGGTGGCGGTGGCCACCGTTTCCGGCCTGCCCTCGGCCGAGGATCACGCGCTGGTCGTGCGCGCCCTGCGCGACCTTGCGGCCCGGCTTTAGGCCGCCTCGGCCGCGCGGCGCCATTCGCTTGGGCTTTGCCCCGTCCAGCGGCGGAAGGCATGGGCCAGGCTGGACGGTTCGGCATAGCCCAGCAGGAACGCGACCTGCGTCACCTCCATGCCGTCGCCCAGATGCGCCTGCGCCAGATCGCGGCGCAGATCATCCAGCAGGCGCGCGAAACTGGTGCCTTCGCCCGCCAGCCGCCGCGACAGGCTGCGCGGGCTGAGGCCCAGATCCGCCGCCACCAGATCCTGCCGCGCCGCGCCCTGCGCCAGCCCGTCCAGCAGGGCGCGCAGAACCCGCTCGGACAGGCTTTCGCGCCGCACCCCAGNATGTGCCAGCACCTCTTGCGCATGGCTGTGCAGGATCGCCAGCAGGCGCTGGTCGGCCGCCACCAGCGGCAGCGCCAGATCGGCCGGGTCCAGCGCCAGCCGCACCCAGGCACCCTCTTGCACCACCGGGCAGCCCAGAANGCCGCGCCGCCTCGTCCGGCACGCCGCCGGGGCCACCGGCAGCGTCGCCCCGCGCAGGGCCAGCCGCCGCCCGGTGGCGCGGCGCAGGAAGGCCAGGATGTTNNGTACCGAAAACGCCTGCATCTGGCCGCGGGGCAAGGCGGGATCGCCGCGGAACGCCCAGGCCACATGCCCCTCGCCCAGGCGCGAGATGTCGATGGCCACGGCATCGGAGAACACGCGGTGAAACCGCGCGAGCCCGGTCAGCGCTGACCGCAGGTCAGGCGCCGACAGCCCGACATAGCCGATCAGCCCGGCATCGCGCGCGTCCCGCGCCAGGCCGAAGCGCAGGCCCAGGCAGGCATCGGCCGTCGCCTGGGCCGCGGCCTCGANAAAGGCGGCCATGCGGTCCAAAGGCACGCGCGCGGCTTCTTCGGCAAGCGATGCGCGCCCCAGCCCTGCCCGCGCCAGCAGGGGGCCCGGTGGCACGCCGCGCCGCGCCAGATCCTCGGCCAGTTGCCGTGCCCAGACGGCGCCATGCAGGGGCGAGACCTCATCCATGGGCCGACCATTCGTTTTGGCGGCGATTCTGGCAAGTCTGGCCGGGGTTCACAAGCGCCGCACCCCGCGCCCATATCGCCGGTGCGGGGCCGAAGCTGCGGCGCCGCCATGGGGACCGCATGGACCGGCTAACTTGTACCGGCGACGGGCCAGCGCGCGCGGCACGTTCCCGGGGAGTTTCGGCCCCGCGTCCTCCCGGCCTGGCAGAGCGGCCGGGAGGGCGCCCTTGCGCCCGGCCTCGCGCATGCCCAATCTGGCGGCACCCCAGCCGGAGCAAGCCCCATGACCACCTCGCAATCCCTGTTCGACCGCGGCCTGAAGGTGCTGGTCGAAGGCGTGTCCTCCGCCTCGCGCGGNGTTACCACCTTTGGCGGGGCGCCGCGTTACATGAGCCACGGCCAAGGCGCGCGGCTTTATGACGTGGACGGGCGGGAATACATCGACTGGATGATGGCCTTCGGCGCCCTGCCCTTGGGCCACGCCCACCCGGCGGTGGTCGAGACCATCGCGCGCGAGGCCGCCCGCGGCACCCATTTCGCCACCGCGCTGGAGGTCGAGGTCGAGGTGGCCGAGATGCTGGTTGACCTGCTTCCCCACGCCGACAAGGTGCGCTTCGCCAACACCGGAACCGAGGCCTGCATGGCCGCCTTCCGGCTGGCCCGCGGCCATACCGGGCGCCGGAAGATCATCAAGTTCGAAGGCCATTATCACGGCTGGTGGGATGCGGTGCTTCTGAACACCAATCCGATGCCGCTTACCGCGCTTGGCCACCCGAACTCGCCGATCCGCATCTGCGACAGCTCGGGCATCCCGGAAGAGGCGCAGAAGGACACCGTGGTGGTGCGCTGGAACGATTTCGAGGCGCTGGAAGCGGCGATGAAGCTGCATGGGCCAGACGCGGCCTGCGTGGTGACCGAGGGCGTGATGGCCAACATGGGCGTCATCGCGCCGAAGCCGGGCTACCTGAATCGCATGCAGGAACTGTGCCGCCAATACGGCGCGCTGTTCTACCTGGATGAAACCGTGACCGGCTTCCGCCTGGCNCCCGGCGGCGCGGCCGAACTTTACGGGTTGCAGCCCGACCTTGTGACCTATGGCAAGGCGCTTGGCGGCGGTCTGCCCATGGCGATGATCGGCGGGCGGGCCGATGTGATGGCTTACCTGGAATGGGGCCGCGTGCTGCATTTCGGCACCCACAACGCCGGACGGCTGGCGCTGCATGTGACGAAAACGATGCTGACCGAGATGCTGAAGGACGACCGCGCCGGGTTCCGCTTACTGAAGGACCTGGGCGAGGCCATGGCCGAGACGATCCGCGCCGTGGCGGCAAAGTCCAACCGCCATGCGATCCGCGTGCAGGGCGTGACCTCGATGTTCCAGGTCTTCTTCACCGAAGCGGAAGAGATCGCCGATTACCGCGACTTCTGCGCCCATGTCGACCGCGCCAGGTTCCGCGACTTCGCGCTGCGCCTGATGGACAAGGGCATCTACATGAACCCCTCGGCCACGCTGCATTCGCTGTCCTCGGTGGCGCATACCGAGGCCGACATTGCGACGACGGCCGCAGCGATGGCGGCAGTGCTGGACGAGATGCCATGACCATTCTTGTCGGCGTCCTTGGCACGGGGAGCCTGGCCGAGTTCCTGATCCGCGGCGCCGAGGGCGCGCCCTACCGGTTCGTGCTGTCGCCCCGGTCGGCAGACAGGGCACGCTTACTGGCCGAGACCCATGATGCCGAGATCGCCGCGTCGAACCAGGATGTTGTGGATCGCACCGACCGCATCCTCGTCTGCCTGCTTACCTCGGAAGGACCGGCCATCCTGAAGGGCCTGCGCTTCCGCCCCGGCCAGTCGGTCCTGTCCTGCATGGCCGCANNCCGGACCCGCGGCGCTGGCCGCACTGGTCGCGCGGCGCAGGCGACGGCGGCGATGATGCCGGGCTTTGCCAATGCCTTCCGCGCCGGGCCTTCGGTGATCTGCCCGCCCGATGCTTACTGGCAGGCTTTGCTCGACCATCTCGGCCCGGTCCTGCCGTTTGCAGACGAGGCGCAGTTCACCACCGCCGCCGCCATGGGCGCCCTGTCGGGCGCGCAGATCCACTGGATGCGCGGTCTTGTGCAGTGGTTCGCGGCGCAGGGCCTGCCCGAAGCCACGGCGCGCAGGCTGGTCGCCAGCCTGATGCGCGGCAATGCCGAGGTGCTGTTGCAGGCGCCCGAGGGGCTGGACGCCATCGCCGTAAGCGTCACCACGCCGGGCGGCATCACCGAGGCGCTGGTGGCCGGGCTGACCGACGCCGGCGCGCTGGCGGCCTGGGCGCAGGGGCTGGACCGCATCCGCGACCGGCTTGGCGGGCGGGACGGCGAAACCCCGGCTGATCGGCCGGGTCCAAGGCAAATTCCTTCGAAGGAATTTGCAATTTTCTTCGAAGAAAATTGCCCTTCCCGGCTTGGGCAGGTGTTACCGCCAGGTTAACACGCCCGCGCAACCCGTTGATATTTAAGGAACCGATCAGGCGTCCGAGCTCGGACGCCCTCAGGGCTCCACCGGAACAGCTTGTNCCTTGCTGGTCGCCCCCGCACCAGCACCAGCCGCGAAGGCGCAATCCCCAGGGCCTGGGCCACCGCCTTGCGCACCGCCTCGGTCGCCTTGCCGCCCTCGGCCACCTGGGTCACCTGCACCCGCAGCCCGGCCTCGGCCAGCGTCACCGCGTTCCGGCTGGCCCCCGGCGCCACCCGCACCGCGATCTCGGNCCCCGGCAGGGCCAGATGGGCCAGTTCCCCCTTCGCCACCCTCAGCCCATCCTCTGGGCGACATCCAGCATCCGGTNTGAGAAGCCCCATTCATTGTCGTACCAGCCGAAAACCCGCAGCATGCNCCCGCCCACCGCCCGGGTTTCCGGGCAGGCCATGACGATGCTTTCCGGCCGGGCGCGCAGGTCGGTCGAGACCAGGGGCTTGTCTGTCGNCCCGATCACCCCGCCCGCCGCCCGGAAAGCCGCGTTCACCGCCTGAACCTCGGCCACCCGCTCGGTCATCACGCAAAGGTCCACCGCCGAGACGCTTGCCGTGGGCACCCGCACCGCCGCCGCCTGGATGCGCCCGGCCACGGCGGGCAGCACCTGGTCCAGAAGCCGCTGCGCCGAGGTCGTGGTCGGCACCATCGACAAGGCCGCCGCCCGGCTGCGCGCCGCATCGGCCGCCGGGGCGTCCACCGTGGGCTGGCTGCCGGTATAGCAGTGGATCGTGGTCATCCAACCCGAGACCACGCCCCAGTCCGCCTCGATCAGCTTGACCAGCGGCGCGAGGGCATTGGTGGTGCAGGAGGCGTTCGAGACGATCCGCTGGCTTACCAGTGCCGCATCATTGGCGCCCAGCACCACGGTCAGCTCTGCTGCCCGGCTTGGCCCAGACACCAGCACGCGCGCCGCCCCCGCCGCCAACCCGCGCCCGGCCACGTCGGGGCTGTCCGCCCGGCCGGTGCATTCCATCACCACATCCACGCCCGACAGGTCCAGCGCCGAAAGGTCCGGCGCCCGGTGCAGCGGAAGGACCCGGCCATCCACCACCAGCGCGCCGTCCTCCAGCGCCACCGAGCCGCGCCAGGGGCCGAAGACCGAGTCGTATTCAAAGAGATAGGCGCACATCTCGGGCGCGGCGATGTCGTTGATGCCCACGACCTCCAGCCCCGGCCAGCGCGGGCTGCNCTGCGCCCAGGCCCGCAGCACAGACCGACCGATGCGGCCGAAACCGTTGATGAACACGCGCATGTCTGATCCTCCCGGCGGCAGACAGATCATGCGGGCCGCCCAAGGGCAAGGGCGCGGCTACCAGCTCTTGCCGCGGGCGGCGACGCGGATCAGCCGCTCGACCTTGCCGCCGCGCAGCCNCACGATCCAGTCGTGCAGGTTCACCGTCGGGTCGCAGTGACCGGGGATCAGCCGCAGCTTGTCGCCGGGTTTCAGCCGCCCGGCGGGATCGGACAGGGTGCCGTGTTCATCCGAGGCGCCCTGATACACCACATCGTCCAGACCGCTGACCAGCGGCAGGCCGCTGTCCACCGCCAGCGACTTCAGCCCGGCATCGCAGACGGCGCGGCCCATGACCGGCGCGCTCATCACGCCGGTCAGCACGAACAGCGCCAGCTCGAACTCCGGGCCGATGGCACGGGTGTAATCGGCGTCCATGAAGGCGTAGGAGCCGCATTGCAGTTCCGTCCACAACCCGCTGGCCGCCTCGTGGGCGAAGGTGCCCGTCCCGGCACCGGTGACCACCGGGCAGGGAATGCCTGCGTCCTTCAGAGCCGACAGCACCGGTTTCAACCGGGCCGCCGCCGCCGTGATGGCGGCCTTGCGTGCGCGGCATCGGGNCAGGTGCTGGGCCGCGCCGTGATAGGCCTGGATGCTTACAAAGCGCAGGCCTTCGCTCTGGCGGATCATGTCGGCCAGCGCCACCGCCTCGTCCGCGGTTTGCACGCCGCAGCGACCGGCGCCCACATCCACCTCGACCATGAGGCGCAGCGTCACGTCCTGGCGGAAGGCGGCTGCCGCAGCGGCATCGACGCCGTCCGCATCGTCCACGCACAGCGCCACCTTCGCCCCGCGCGCCAGACGCGCCAGGCGGTCCAGCATCACCGGCTGGCGCACCTGGTTCGTGACCAGCACGTCGAGGATGCCCTCGCGCACAAAGGCCTCGGCCTCGCTGACCTTCTGGCAGCAGATGCCCACGGCGCCCCAGGCCAGCTGGCGTTCCGCCACCCAGGGCGATTTGTGCATCTTGCCATGCGGGCGCAGCTTCACCCCCGCCGCATCGGCCCTGTCCTGCATCTTGCCCAGGTTGCGCTCGAAGGCCGCCAGGTCCAGCACCAGCGCGGGTGTGACGACCTGCGCCTCGGACATGCCGGGCCGGGCGGGAATGTCGAAGCCGGGTTCAAGGAGTCTGGCAGGGTCACGGGGTCAGGTCCGGTTTGCCGGTCGAGCATGGCGCAAGCCGGGCGGATTGACGAGTCCCGTCCGTTCAGACCGCGCGGGCCTTCCGGGCCTGCGCCTCCAGATGGCGCACCAGACCGGCGTCCAGCTTCAACCGCGCCGCCAGGTCGTCCAGATAGGCACGGTCGGCAGGCTGGCTGGGATCAACCAGCAAGGCCGAGGTGGCGTAGATTTCCACCGCCTCTTCCTCGCTGCCCGCCAGTGCCGCGACGGCGTCCAGGTCCAGCGGCGCGGCCAGTTCGGCCTCGATCACCGCCCGGGCTCCGTCATCAAGGCCCGCCGCCGCCATGCGTTCGGAGATCGACTGGCGTTCGGCTTCGGTCACATGGCCGTCGGCCTTTGCCGCGGCCACCACCACCTTCAGCATGCGTTCGGCGCCTTCGTCCGTGGCGGCCAGGCCCGCGGGCATGACCATCTCGCGCAGGTCGGACAGCGCGTAAGCGACACCGGCGACCGGGTCCTTGCCCGCCTTCCAGTCGGCATAACCGCGGGCGGCGACATGGTTTACCAGCGCCGCGCCGCCCACGCGGATCAGGCCGGACAGCCCGCCACGACCGCCCATCAGCACGCCCAGAAGCCCGCCGACCAGCGCGCCCTGCGTGCCGGTGGACTGCTGGTCCCAGGTCGACTGGCGCGGTTGCCAAGGTCGGACCCGGCCTGACGCAGGTCGCCCGTTCCTTGCATGAGCGCATCAAGAAGGGATTTCATGCCAGCCATCAAAGCCTCCATCGGCAGGTCGCGCGGCTTTCATTTGGGCATGGTCAAGCCCCACTGCAAGGAGGCGCGACGCTCAGCCCCAACCGCCGCCGCCCGGCGTCAGCATCTCGAACACCGCGCCCGCCGTCAGGTCGCGTTCGTCGTTGCCGTTCAAGGTTTCCACCCGCCCGTCCGGCCAGATCACCCGGTTCACCCCCACGGCGCCGGGGCTGCCGCCCGCCATGCCGAAGGGCGGGATGAGGCGGCTGGAGCAAAGGGTGGTCACCGTCACCGGCTCCAGGAACCTGAGCCGCCGCACCGCGCCGTCGCCGCCAGGCCAGCGTCCCTNGCCGCCGGAGCCCATGCGGATCGACAGCGCTTCCAGCCGCACCGGGAAGCGGCGTTCCAGGATTTCCGGGTCGGTCATGCGGGTATTGGTCATGTGGCTTTGCACCGCCGCGCAGCCGGGGAAGCCCGGCCCGGCGCCGGTGCCGCCGCAGATCGTCTCGTAGTTCTGGAAGCGGGCATTGCCCCAGACGAAGTTGTTCATCGTGCCCTGCGCCGCCGCCAGCACACCAAGCGCGCCGTAAAGCGCGTTGCAGGCGGCCTGGCTGACCTCGGTATNTCCGGCGATGACGGCGGCCCCCGGATGCGGGTTCAGCATCGTGCCCTCGGGCAGGATGATGTGCAGGGGCTTCAGGCAGCCCTCGTTCAGCGGGATGGCGCGGCCGACCAGCGTGCGGAAGACATACAGCACCACGGCGCGGGCGATGGCCTTGGGCGCGTTGTAGTTGCCCGCCTGCTGCGGCGAGGTGCCGGTGAAGTCGATCACCGCCTCGCGCCGGGCATGGTCCACCGTCACCCGCACCGCGATTTCGGCGCCGATGTCCATCGGATAGCGGAAGCTGCCGTCCTGCAAGCGCCCGATCACCTGGCGCACGCTTTCCTCGGCATTGTCCTGGACATGGCCCATGTAGGCGGCGACCACATCGGCGCCATAGTCCTGCACGACCTTCAACAGCGCCCGCCGCCCGGTCTCGTTCGCCGCCACCTGCGCCTTCAGGTCGGCGATGTTCTGGTCCACCGCCCGGCAGGGCCAGCGGCCCGAGGTCAGCAAGGCCCGCGTCCCGGTCTCGCGCAGCTGTCCACCGCGCACCAGGGGCGTCAGCTCGATCAGCACGCCCTCGTCTTCCAGCGCCGTGGAATCCGGCGGCGACGACCCCGGCGTGCGCCCGCCGATATCGGCATGATGCCCGCGCGAGCCCAGCCAGAAGGCGGGCTGTCCGCCCACGAAGACCGGAGAGACCACGGTCACATCGGGTAGATGCGTGCCGCCCTGATAGGGGCTGTTCAGCATGAAGGCATCGCCTTCGCCGACCGTGCCNNGCATGGTCTCGCGGATCACCGCCTTCACTGCATCGGACATCGAACCCAGATGCACGGGCACATGCGGCGCGTTGGCCACCAGATCGCCCGCGGCATCGAAGATGGCGCAGGAGAAATCCAGCCGCTCCTTGATGTTGACGCTCCAGGCGGTGTTGGCGAGCGTGGCGCCCATCTGCTCGGCCACCGACATGAAAAGATTGCCCATCACCTCCAAGAGCACCGGGTCGGCCCTGGTGCCCGCAGCGGCCGGGCGGGTGGCGGCCTGGGTGCGGTCGAGGATCAGGTTGCCCTGCCCGTCCACCCGCGCGGTCCAGCCCTCTTCCAGAACCACGGTGCCGGTCGCCTCGCGGATGATGGCAGGGCCGTCCAGCCGCGTACCGCCGGGCAGGCTGGCACGGTCGTAGAGCGGAACCTGGCACCACGCGGCGTTGAACCGGGCATGCACACGGTCGATGACATGCGGCGCAATGGTGCCGGGTGGCGGCAAGCGGGCGTCGCGGTCGCCGCCGCCGATGGCCTCGGCCGCCAGCATCTCGACCAGGATGGCGCGCTCGGGCGAGGTGAAGCCGAAGCGGGCGAGATGCGCCGCCTCGAAGGCGGCCTGCATCGTGGNGGCCGGGCCAAAGGGCACCTCCAGCGCCTGGTGCGAGCCGTCATAGCGCAGGTGGGCTTTCATCTCGACCGCCGCCTCGGGCACGCCCTGCGCGGCCAGCTCTGCCCGCGCCTCTTGCGCCAAGGCGGTCGCAGCGGNTCGAAAGATCGGCGGCCAGGGCAGGTCCAGCTGCACCTCGCGCAGGGCGCGCAGGTCGGCCAGGCCCATGCCGAAGGCCGACAGCACGCCCGCCAGCGGATGCAGGAAGACCCGGCCCATGCCAAGCGCATCGGCCACGGCACAGGCATGTTGGCCNNGCGCCCCGCCGAAGCATTGCAGGGTGTAGCCGGTCACGTCATGGCCGCGCTGCACGGAAATCTTGCGGATGGCGTTGGCCATGTTGTCGACGGCGATGCGCAGGAAGCCCTCGGCCACTGCCTCGGGCGCTTGCAGCGGCGCGCCGGTGGCAGCGGCAATCTGCCGGGCCAGATCGGCGAAGCGGTCGCGCACCACGGTCGCGTCCAGCGGCAGGTTTCCCTCCGGCCCGAAGACGGCGGGGAAGTGATCGGGCTGCAACCGCCCCAGCATGACGTTGCAGTCGGTCACCGTCAGCGGACCGCCGCGGCGATAGCTGGCGGGGCCGGGATTGGCGTNTACGCTTTCCGGGCCAACCTGGTAGCGGCCGTCGCGGAAAGCGCAGATCGAGCCGCCGCANNACGCCACGGTGTGGATGTCCAGCATGGGCGCCCGCATGCGGACGCCCGCGACCTCGGTCTCGAAGCTGCGCTCCAGCGTGCNTTAAGCATAGTGGCTGACATCGGTCGAGGTGCCGCCCATGTCGAAGCCGATCAGGCGGTGAAACCCCGCCGCCTCGGCGGTGCGGACCATGCCGACGATGCCGTNGGCGGGGCCGGAGAGGATGGCATCCTTGCCCATGAAGCGGTGCGCCTCGGTCAACCCGCCGTTCGACTGCATGAAGAGAAGCCGCCCGGTGGCGCGGCCCAGGTCCAGCGCGCCCTCGACCTGGGCCACATAGCGGCGCAGGATGGGGGACAGGTAGGCATCGACCACCGTGGTGTCGCCGCGCGACACCAGCTTGGCGAGGCCGCTGATCCGGTGGCTGAGGCTGATCTGGGTGAAGCCTTCTTCGGCCGCGATCTCGCTAACCCGTGCCTCATGCGCGGGGTTCAGCCAGGCATGCAGGAAGGCCACGGCCACGGCGCGGATGCCGGCGGCATGGGCGGCGCGCAGGGCGGCGCGCAGGCGGGGCTCGTCGANGGGGGCGATCTCGGCGCCGGTGGCGTCCAGCCTACCCGCGACCTCGGCCACCCGTTCGTGCAGCAGGTCGGGGCGGCGGACATGGAGGGCAAAGAGGTCGGGGCGGGCCTGGGTGCCGATGCGCAGGAGGTCGGCGAAACCTTCGGTGATGAGGAGGAGGACCCTCTCGCCCTTGCGTTCCAGCAGGGCGTTGGTGGCGACCGTGGTGCCCATCTTGACCGCCCCCACGGCACCGTCGGGGATGGGTTCGCCGGGTGCCAGCCCCAGGCAGTCCCGGATGCCCTGGACAGCGGCGTCGGCATAGCGTTCGGGGGCCTCGGACAGAAGCTTGCGGGTCGTGATGCCGCCGTCGGGGTGGCGGGCCACCACGTCGGTGAAGGTGCCGCCCCGGTCGATCCAGAATTCCCAAGCCGCGCCCATCTCGCCCTCCGGTTCCCGACGCCATGGGTCGGGCAGGCGAGCGGCGAGGTCAAGCCCGGATGGGGATGACAGGGGGCGTCCGAGCTCGGACGCTTTCCGCATCGTTTAAATTCAATGCGTTACGCGGGCAAATTTACTTGGACTTAACGATTGACCGTCATCGGGTGCGGACCGCGTAAGCCGATCATGCACGGCTGGGTGGCCTTGGGCGGGACCGCCCTGGCGCACATCCCGGCCGTTGCACCGCGGGACGCTTGTCCGGTTTGACGGGAGGGGCTTCGGGAGAGGGGTCGGGGAGAGGGGTCGGGGTGAGGGGTCGGGGATGGCTTCAGGGTTTCGGTGCCCGGGCCTGCGGCTTTGCGGGTGGTCTTGCGGGACCGGTTGCCCGTTTCGGCACGGATCATGCCGATGGTCGGGCGGCGAACGAGGGCGATGATGCGGGCGATGATGCGGGCGCCGTGGCCGCACCCGAGGCCGTGCGACGGCGGCGGCGCAGGTCCTGTTGTGCCATGACCTCGCGGAACCCGTTGGCCTGACCACCCCGCCTGGCGATGCGCTGCGGCGAGATTGCGGTCTCGGCGGGATTGGACAAATCTTGACCTGAGCCTAACTAGATAGTCTCGGGCCAGACCGAGGGGACGGGAGATTTCATGACACATCCCTTTCACGCCTGCCCCTGCTGCGGCGGGGCTTTCGACGGGTTCCTGAAGGCCGCGCAGGCGGCCGGGGCGCGGGCGGTGAACGGCGGGGTCAGCCGGCGNGGGTTCCTGACGGGTTCGGCGCTGGCGGGCGGGCTGATGGCGGCGCCGCTGCGGCTGGCGGCCGGAGAGGCGCCGGTGCGGCTGTTCCATGGCGGCACGATCCTGACGGTGGATGCGGGGTTTTCCGAGGCCGAGGCGCTGGCGATCCGCGGCAACACCATCCTGGCGGTGGGCGCCCTGGCGGCGGTGCGGGATGCGGCCGGGCCGGGGGCGGAAGAGATCGACCTGGAGGGCCGGGTGATGCTGCCGGGCTTTGTCGAGCCGCATGCGCATGTGATGTCGGGCGCGGCGGTGGANTCGATCATGGCCAATGTCGGGGCGTCCTATTTCCCGACTGCAGCGGATGTGCTGACGCATCTTGCCGAGCGGGTGACGACCGCGCCCGCCGACTGGGTGCTGGCGCGCAACTATGACCCGGCCCTGCAGGCGGGGCCCGAGGCGCTGACCTTTGCCGAACTTGATGCGGTGTCGGCCGAAGTGCCGGTCTTCGTGATGAACGCCTCGGGGCACCTGGCCTATGCCAACCGCGCGGCCTTCCGGGCGGCGGGGATTCCNGACGATGTGGAAAACCCGCCNGGGGCGGAATTCGTGCGCGACGGCGCGGGCGCGCTGACCGGGGTGATGAAGAACAACGTGGCCTTCCTGAAGGTGGTCTCGGCGGCGCCGCAGATGGCGCGGCTGGACCCGGTGGGGGCGCTGATCGGGCTGTTGGCGGGTTGGGGCAAGCTGGGGCTGACCACGGTGAGCGAACTGTCGCTNGGGGCGCTGACGCAGTCGCCGCAGGATGCGGCGCTGCTGTTCGCGGCGGGGGCGTCGGGGAAGCTGACGGCGCGGGTGCGGGCCTATCCGTTCTATACGCTGGGGGCCGCGGCCTGGGATGCCGCGGGGATCGCACCGGGACAGGGTGATGCGCTGGTGCGCATTGCCGGGTGGAAGCTGGTGGCCGACGGGTCGAACCAGGGCTTCACCGGATTGCAGCGCGAGCCCTATCTGGGGACAGACGACCGGGGCGTGGCCTACATGACGCCCGAGGACATGGCGGCGCAGGCGGTGGAACGGGCGGGCAAGGGCTGGCCGCTGGCCATTCACGGCAATGGCGATGCCGGCATCGACACGATTCTGGACGCGCTGGCGGCGGTGAAGACCTCGGGCGCCGACATGGGCCAGGTGCGGGCGCGGATCGAGCATTGCTCGATGCTGCACGACGGGCAGATCGCGCGGATGCAGGACATGGGCGTTTCGGCCAGCATGCTGATCGGCCATGTCTATTTCTGGGGCGTCTGGATGCGCGACCGGGTGTTCGGGCCGGACCGGGTGCAGCATCTGTGCCGGGCCGCGAGCGTAAAGTCGGCCGGGCTGAGCCTGTCGCTGCATTCCGACTTCATGGTGACGGACCCCGACCCCTTGCACATGATCCAGATGGCGGTGACGCGCACCACCTGGGCCGAGCCCGGCTTCGTGCTGAACCCGGCCGAGCGGATTTCGGTGGAGGATGCGATCCGGGCGGTGACCTGGGAGGCGGCCTGGCAACTGGGATCGGAGCACGAGGTGGGCAGCCTGGAGCCGGGCAAGCTGGCCGATCTGGTGATTCTGGAGGCCGATCCGCGCAAGGTGCCGGTCCATGGGATCAAGGACATCCGGGTGCTGGAGACCTGGATGGACGGTAAGCGGTCTGGGCGGCCTGAGGCCGCCCTGCCCAGTTCGGGCAGACCACGACTTGACGGGTCGATTGCTCGGGTTTCAGGCTTGTCGCCACCACGAAGGGGAGCGACGAGATGGACCGGCGGGATGTGTTGAAGGGGGCCGCACTGGCGGTCGGGACAGTGGCAACCGTGCAAGCCGCCGCCGGGACCGCCGAGGCGCAGGTCGCGGCCGCAACTGGCGGCAATGCGGTGGTTCCGATGGCGGCACCGGACCCGGAATACTTCATCCCCGGCCGGTTTGCTTANAACAAGACGATGATCGTCACGGGCTGTGCCCGAGGCATCGGCGCAGCCACGGCGATCCGCGCCGCGCGCGAGGGTGCGTCGGTGGTGGGCGTGGACTGGATCGCTGACCAGGGCGCGCAACTGATCGAGGCGATCCGAACCGGTGGCGGCAAGGCCGAATTCGTCGCGGGCGACATCGGCGAGGAAGACACCGTGACACGCATGGTGCAGGTGGCCGTGGACAGGTTCGGCGGGGTCGATCTGGCCGTGAACAACGCCGGGGTTCTGGATGCTGTGTTCTCCGGCGACCCCATCGACTATGCCAAGCAGAAGGACCTGACCTTCGCGCTGTTACATGAATCCACCGATGCCTACTGGGCGGGCGTGATCCACACCAACGTGATCGGCACCTACCGCTGCCTGCGCGCCGAGTTGAAGCAGATGGTGGCGCAACTGCGCGGCGGCAGCATCGTCAACGTCGGCTCCATCGCCGGGCTGACCGGGCTGGCTGGAAATCCGGCCTATGTGGCGACCAAGCATGCCGTCAACGGCATGACGCGGAACGCCGCCGTCGATTATGCGCCATACGGCATCCGGGTGAACTCGGTGAACATGGCGGCGACGGACACGCCGATGATCCAGCGCGCCGGCGAATTGGTGAAGGCCGTGCGCGAGACGCTGACCGGCCCGGCGATGGGCGGCATCAAGACCCAGAGCATCCTGTCCTATGTCGATCCGGCGCACCGGCCATCGACCGTGGCCGAACAGGTGGCGATGATCCTGTTCCTGTTGTCACCCGACGCGTCGAACTTTACCGGCGGGCTTTATGCGACGGATGGTGGCTGGACAGCCTATTGAGGCCTAGAAGGCGTAGCGCACGAAGACCATCGCCGAGACCCAGTCTTCCGCCTGGTTGTCTAGCGCGTCCTGAACGGCCTTGCCCGGCCGCGTCCAGGCAATGTCGCCGTGGACATAGAGATTGCGCGAGATGAACCATTTGGCGGTGATGTTGGCCTCGAAGCCGTATTCGTCGTCCTGAAGGTAGGTCAGCGCCGGGTTGCCGCCGATGTTGTTCAGGCTGGCGGCGTAGAAGGCCCAGAGCTGCGGCACCAGTTCCAGGCGGGGCGTGACGCTGAGGCGGGCCTGCAGGCGGTGGGCGATGACGTTGGAATCCTGCACCACCTTGAAATGGTTGATGCCCTGCACCCATTGCTCGCCGTTGCCGCCGGACAGAAGCGGGTCCCAGCGTTCGTAGGCGGGCGTGTCGGGATCGTCGCCGGAGAAGCTGGCCAGGCGGTAGCTGATAGCGGGCGACCAGGGGCTGTCGGCGAAGCTGTATCCGATTTCACCATAGGCGGCGGTGGCGTCCATGTCGAAGTTGCGGTTGGTTTGCCGCGCGATCTCGCCGCCGAAATAGGGGCCGGGAACGTTGGGTGCTGTCGGCGACCAGGTGAAGCGCAGGTCGACGAGGTCCAACCCGTCGCGGGTGCCGACGACGGTGCCGGTCGGGCCGAAGTAGGTCTGGGTCGATTGCGGCACGGTCAGCCAGGAAGCGCCGAGCATCCAGCCGGAGGCCATGTCCTTTTCGATGTTGATCCCGGCGATGCGGGTGTCGGTTTCCAGGATCGAAAGTTCGTTCGGATCGACATAGAAGGCTTCCAGCTTGGTGTCGTTCCAGACCAGTTGGCCCAGCACCAGAAGATCCGAAGCCCATCTGGCGTTGGATTGCAGGGCCGCGCGGTTCCAGCCGTTCTGCGCGGTGTTCGAGATGAGGAAGGCATTGGCGAGTTCAAAGCGCTGGCGGCCGACCGAAAGATTGTAGACGAGCCTGTCGCCCGCGGCGCTGGTGGTGCCGCCGACAAGGCCGACATAGGCATCCTCGACCCCGGTGTAGCTGCGCGTCCAGTCGGTGAAGAGTTCCTGACCCGATGAGGCCGAGGTGATGGCGCTGAGGCCGCCGTAAAGGTAGAGGTCCGGCGCAAGCGGCGTCATGCCGTAAAGACCGTAGTGCAGGTAGCCCTCGCCCCAGGCGCTTGGCCCTGCAGGCGGGGTGCCCTGCACCAGCGGGTTTCCGGCCAGCATCGGATCGGGCTGGCCATACCAGGCGTTGACGTTGCCATAGGCCATGGACAGGGCTTCGAGCTTGAAGCGCAGCAAGGTGCCATTCCGGTCGTAGAGCACCGGAAAATCCTGCGCCTCGCCGGTGATGAGCCAGCCGCGGCCAAGCGCGGGATGGGTGCTGTCGGACAGCGTGACGGCGACGGCCACGTCGACCCCGCGCGNCACGCCGGGCGTGAGGTCATAGGCGATATTGGCGATGGCCGGGTTGCGCCGGGCCGCCGCAATGGCGAAATCGGCCCGGTCGGCCGAGAACCGCGCGCCGGGAAACAGTGCCAGAGACTGGCGCACGGCATCGGTGATGCGGCTGTTCATTGCCTCATCAGGGCTGGGATTGACGATGGTGACGGTCACTGTCTCGACCGACAGATCCTCGGCCGGATCGATGGCATAGCTTTGGGCGCGGGCGGCCTGCGGCACCGGTCCGGCCAGAAGGCAGGCCGCCATCAGAAGCAGTCGCGCGCGGAGGGATGCCATCGTCGATCCTTGCGGGCAGCCGGGGTTCCGGCAAGCCTAGCCCTTTCCGCCGTCGTCGCGGGCAGGCTGCCCGTTTCGGGCAGGTGACGGCGGATCGGCAAGGGACGAGAGCCGCAGGAACAGCCGCACCAGCCGGTCGGCGTGCCGATCTTCAAGCGCGGCAAGGTCGCGGCGGGCAAAGGAGCTGTCCCCGGTCAGTGCGACGCACCAGCCGCCCGTGGCGTCCCGCGCGATCCAGCCCCGGGCTTCCAGCCGCACGAGCTTGCGGCGCACGGTTTCGCGCGGCAGGCCGGTCACATCGGCGATGCGCGAGGCGGTCATCGCGGCATCGGCTGGCCCATCGGGTGAAGGTGCCATTGCGGCTTGCAGACTGCGCTGCCCGAGAATGGCGAGGACCAGCATCTGCGACAGGTCCCCGTCGAAGCTGCGGCAGCAATCGGAAAGATGCTCCGTCAGATATTGCACGACGGCATATTGCGTGGCGACGTGTTGGGCCGCAAAGCCCTGCTTGATGTCTTCGGCTCGCTGGCTCTGGCTCATCGCACTCCCCGACCTGCGAGCGTACCCTCGTCCCGGGCGTCCCCGCACCGAAAGATAGGCCGACCCGGCCACGCGGCAAGTCCCGACGGCGGCGTCGTTTCCCGACACCGGTATGGCGCGGGTGGCGGTGCCCTCCGCCCTGCCCCGGTCAAGGATGGCGGCAGGACAAGGAGCAAGCGATGATCGGCGATCTNGGGGTGGCGGATGCCACGGAGCTGGCGGGGCTGGTGGCGAAGGGCGAGGTGACGCCTTCGGAACTGCTGGATGCCGCGCTGGCGGCGGTGGAGGCGCGCAATCCGGCGATCAATGCCGTGGTGCTGATGCAGGAAGGCGTGGCGCGCAAGGCGATTGCCGATGGCCTGCCGCGCGGCCCCTTCCGGGGCGTGCCGTTCCTTCTGAAGGACCTGGGCGCCGAGGCGGTGGATTTCCCCAGCCACAACGGTTCGCGGCTGTTTGCGAACACCCGCTATGCGCGCGATTCGGCGATCTGGGAGCGGATGCGGGCGACCGGCGTGGTCTGTTTCGGGCGGACGACCAGCCCGGAAGGCGGCGTGGGGGCGGCGACGGAAAGTGCCGTCTATGGCGGGCCGACGCGGAACCCCTGGGGGTTGGACCATACCTCTGGCGGGTCTTCGGGCGGCGCCGGGGCGGCGGTGGCGGCGGGGATTGTCAGCATCGCCCATGGCTCGGACGGCGGCGGGTCGGTGCGGATACCGGCATCCAGCTGCGGGCTGTTCGGGTTCAAGCCGACGCGGGCGCGGCTGCCGGACGGGCCTTACGCGGGCGAGGGCTGGGCGGGCATGGCGATCGACGGCTGGCTGACGCGGTCGGTGCGGGATACCGCGGCGATGCTGGATGCCTGCATGGGGCCGGACCTTGGCGCGCCCTATGTGGCGCCGCCGCTGGCGCGCAGCCATGCCGATGCGATCAGTAAGCCGCCGCGGCGGCTGCGGGTGGCGGTCTGCGACACCACGTTCACCGGAGAGGCCATCCACCCGGAGGTGGCCGAGGCAGTGCGGGCGGCGGGGCGGCTGCTGGAATCGCTTGGGCATGTCGTCGAGCCGGGGCGGCCCAAGGCGGATGTGCCGATGATGATGCGGGCCTGGACGGATATTGTCGGCATCGGATCGGCCCTGTCGATCCGGTCGAAGCTNGGGGACAGGGCACCCTCGCCCGATCTGGTGGAAGGTGTNGGCGCGGGGGCCTGGGCCTATGCCCGGACGCTGCATCCGACGCGCTATCTGGAGGCGGTGGGGCAGATCCATGCCTTTGGTAAGCAGATGGCGGCGTTCTTTGACGGCGGGCCGGATATCCTNTTGTCGGCGGTTCTGGCCGAGCCGTAAGCGAAGGTGGGGCGGTTTGCCCATGCGACCGAGGACTATGTGGGCTATCGTATCGGGCCGGGCGGCATCTTCGAATATTCGCCGTTCTGCGCGGTGTTCAACGCCAGCGGGCANGCGGCCTCGGTCCCGCTGGGATGGTCGGCCCATGGCCTGCCCATCGGGGTGCATCTGGCGGCACCCTATGGTGCGGACGAAGAGCTGATCTCCTTGTGCGCGGAAATCGAGCGGGCGGCGCCCTGGGCGATGAAACGCGCGCCGATGGCGCGCGGCGCCTGACCGAATCCTGTTGCAAAAGCCGGGCACAGCCGAAAAGATGATCAAAAAACAGACTACGGGGAGTTTCGGCCTTTGACCGAGAAACTGGCTGTCGAGGCGCGGAACGTCGTGAAGGCGTTCGGTGCCGCNGAGACCGCCGTCCGCGCGCTGGACGATGTGTCGGTGGGCATCCGTCAAGGTGAGTTCTTCACCCTGCTGGGGCCGTCGGGCTGTGGCAAGACCACGCTGTTGCGGCTGATCGCCGGGTTCGAGATGCCGACGGACGGGCTGATCCTTCTGGATGGGCAGGACATCACCTGGCTGCCGCCGAACAAGCGGCCGGTGAACACGGTGTTCCAATCCTATGCGCTGTTCCCGCATCTGACGGTGGCGCAGAATGTCTCGTTCGGGCTGGAGATGCTGGGCAAGCCCGCGGCCGAGGTGAAGGCCAGAACCGAGCGGATGCTGGCGCTGGTGAAGCTGGAGGCGCTGGCGGGACGCAAGACCAGCCAGCTGTCGGGCGGGCAACAGCAGCGGGTGGCGCTGGCGCGCGCGCTGGCGCCGCAGCCGAAGGTTCTGCTTCTGGACGAGCCCTTGTCGGCCTTGGACCTGAAGCTGCGCAAGGAGATGCAGATCGAGCTGAAGCGGTTGCAGACCGAGACCGGCATCACCTTTGTCTTCGTCACCCACGACCAGGAAGAAGCGCTGACCATGTCCGACCGCATCGGCGTGATGAGCGCGGGCAAGTTGCAGCAGGTGGGCTCGGCGCAGGACATCTATACCCGGCCGGTGAACCGCTTTGTGGCGAGCTTCATCGGCGAGACGAATTTCATTCCGGCGCGGCGCGAAGGCGCGGCCCTGCGGCTGGGCGAAGGCCATGCCATNCCCCTGCCCCCGGGCGTGTCGCCGCCCGAAGGCCGGGCGCTGACGGTGACGGTGCGGCCCGAACAGGTGCGGCTGTGCGAGGCGTCTGACGCCGATGCGTTGCCCGCCACGGTGACGGCGCTGGTCTATTTCGGCACCGACACCCATTGCCACATGGTGCTGAAGGACGGCACCGAGGTGGTGGCGCGGCTGCAAAGCCCGGCCAGCGGCGACAGCGGGTTGTCGAAGGGCCAGACGGTGGCCTTCCGCTTTGCACCCGGCGCGGTGCAGGTGCTGGAGGACTGAGCATGGCCAGCCACGCCGAAGAGGACAAGGACAGGGCCTCGGACCGGGCGGGATGGTTGCTGTCGATGCGGCGCTGGTGGTGCTGGCCTTCGCGGCGATCGGACCGCTGTTCATCATGCTGGTCTATTCCTTCCTGCTGCCGGGGAAATACGGCAATGTGGAATGGGGTTTTCGCTGGATGCCTGGACCGGCATCCTGTTCACGCGCGACGTGTTCGACGGCACGCTGCGGCTGGAAGATGCCCATCTGACCATCCTGTGGCGGTCGGTGAAGCTGAGCCTTCTGACCACGGTCTTCACCTTTCTGGTGGGCTTTCCGACCGCCTGGTTCATCGCCACGCGACCGCAGAAGCAGCGGGCGCTGTGGCTGTTCCTGATCACCATTCCGTTCTGGACCAACCTTCTGATCCGCACTCTGGCCATCAACGAGATCATCCGCGCCGAGGGCTGCTGAATACGGTGCTGATCTGGCTGGGGGTGATCAAGAAGCCGCTGGAGATCATCTACACCGATTTCGCGGTGTTCCTGGGCATGACCTATGTCTATCTGCCCTTGATGGTGCTGCCGCTGTTCGCCGCCATCGACCGCTTCGACATGCGGCTTCTGGAAGCGGGCTATGACCTTTACGCCAGCCGCTGGCAGGTGTTGCGCCGCATCATCGTGCCGGTGGTCAAGCCGGGGATCATCGCCGGGTCGATCCTGGTCTTCGTGCTTAGGCACTGGGCGCCTATGTGACGCCGCGCATCCTGGGCGGCGGCAAGCAGATGATGATCGGCAACTTCATCGAATTGCAGTTCGGACAGGGGCGCAACTGGCCGCTGGGCGCCTCGCTGTCGGTCACGTTGCTGATCATCGTGACCGCGGCTTTGCTGGTCTATGTGCGCTTTGCCAATCGGGAGCGTGGCCATGGCTGACCGGGGATTTTCCGTCGCGCGCCTGCCGGGGTTCACCACCGTGGCGCTTCTGGTCTTTGCGGCGCTGTACCTGCCCATCGTGATGCTGGTGGTGTTCTCGTTCAACGGCGGCAACAGCTTTACCGAATGGGAAGGGCTGTCCCTGCGCTGGTTCGCCAAGGCCTGGACCAACGAGCATGTGAAGGATGCAACCGTGCGGTCGCTGTGGCTGGCGGCGGTGGCGGCGGCCATTGCCACGGCGGTGGCGACGGCGGCGGCGCTGGGCACGACACGGCGCAAGCCGTTCAAGGGGCAGACGTTGATCTATGTGATGATCAACCAGCCGCTGATGGTGCCCGAGATCGTGACGGCGGTGGCGCTGTTGATCTTCTTCGCCTGGTTCAAGGTGAACCTGGGCTATCAGGGCATGGGCTATCTGGTGGCGGCCCATGCGGGCTTCTGCATTCCCTTTGCCTATCTGCCGATCCGGGCGCGGCTGGAAAGCATGGACCTGACGCTGGAAACCGCCGCGGCCGATCTGTACGCCACGCCCTGGGCGACCTTCCGGCGCGTGACCTTTCCGCTTTTGCTGCCCGGCATCATCGCCGGGATGATGCTGGCCTTCGTCACCTCGCTGGACGATGTGGTGATCACGTTGTTCGTGAAATCCGCGGGCCAGGATACGCTGCCCACCTATATGCTGGGCCAGATCCGGCGGCAGATTTCGACCGAGGTCTATGCGATTTCCACCATGCTGCTGGCGCTGACGGTGATCCTGTTGACCGCCTTCTTCGCGCTGACGCGCAAACGAGACTGACCCATAACAACCAAGCCAGGGAGCCCACAATGAAACGACTTCTGACCGCGACCGCCATGCTGATGGCCTCGGCCGTGCTGGCCCATGCCGAGGGTGAGCTGCAGCTGTTCAACTGGGGTGACTACACCAACCCCGAACTGCTGGCGAAATTCGAGAAAGAGACCGGCATCAAGGTGACGGTCACCGATTATGACAGCAACGACACCGCTCTGGCCAAGATCGAGGCCGGTGGCGCGGGCTTCGACCTGGTGGTGCCCTCGGCCAACTATGTGCCGATCTACATCGAGAAGGGGCTGGTGCAGGAGCTGGACCTGTCGAAGATCCCGAACCACGCCAATATCGCCCCGGAATGGATGAACGTGGAATACGATCCGGGCCGCAAGTACTCGATCCCGTGGCAGTGGGGCACCACCGGCGTGGCGGTGAACCAGACCCTTTATTCGGGCGACATCAACACCAGCGCCATCTGGCTTGACCCGCCGCCCGAGCTGGTGGGCAAGGTGAACGTCACGCCCGAAATGAACGACGTGCTGGCCATGGCCACCATGTACATGGGCGGCGAATTCTGTTCGGACGATGCCGAGCTGATGAAGAAGGTCCGCGACAAGCTGATCGAGGCCAAGCCGAAGTGGCTGTCGATGGACTATGGCATGACCGAGAAGATGTCGGCCAACGACGTCATGGCCTCGCTGTACTGGAACGGCGCGATCTTCCGGGTGNNGCTGGCCAACCCGGATGTGAAATACGGCTATCCGAAGGAAGGCTATCCGCTGTGGATGGACCAGGTGATGCTCTTGTCGGATGCCAAGAACGTCGAGGAAGCCTACAAGTTCCTGGACTTCATCGCGCTGCCGGAGAATGCGGCGCTGATCTCGGCCTATGCGCGTTATGCCAATGGCATCGCCGGGTCGGAACCGTTCATGCCCGAGGACATGAAGACGGCGCCGGAAATCGTCATTCCGGCCGAGCTGGTTTCAGCCGGGCATTTCCTGAAGACCTGCACCGGCAAGGGCCAGGAATACATCACGGCGATCTGGACCGAGCTGCAGAAGTGATCCTGCGGCGGCCCGGGGCAAGCCCCGGGTCACGCGATGCCTTTGCGCCGCGCGTGAGCCGCGGCGTTGGCGGAGGGCAAGAGCCCTCCCGCACCCTCCCGGGGTTTCCACGCCAGGATGAAGGAGCGGGCATGTCGCTGACCGATCTGTCGGCCTCGGACTTGTCGCGGCTGGTCGCGGCGCGGAAGGTGGCGCCTTCCGAGATCATGGCTGCGCATCTGGCGCGCATCGGGGCGGTGAACGGCGCGGTGAATGCCGTGGTGTCGCTGCGCGACCCCGATGCGGTGATGGCCGAGGCGCGGGCGCTGGACGATGCGCCGCGCCGGGGCTGGCTGCACGGGCTGCCGGTCGCCGTGAAGGACCTGGTGGCGACGGCGGGGCTGCGGACGACCTGGGGCTCGCCGCTGTTTGCGGACTTCGTGCTTAACGCANNGGACGACCTGGTGGCGGCGCGGATGCGGGCGGCGGGCGCGGTATTCCTCGGCAAGACGAATGTGCCGGAATGGGGCCAGGGCAGCCATTCCTACAACCCGGTCTTCGGCGTGACACGCAACCCTTACGACCTGTCGCGCAGTGCGGGCGGGTCTTCCGGCGGGGCGGCGGCGGCGCTGGCTTGCCGGATGGTGCCGGTGGCAGATGGCAGCGACATGATGGGCTCGCTGCGCAATCCGGCGGCCTTCTGCAACGTCTATGGCTTCCGGCCAAGCTGGGGGCTGGTNGCGGCGGATGCCGAGGGCGACACTTACCTGAACACGCTGGCGACCGAGGGGCCGATGGGGCGCACGGTCGAAGACGTGGCGCGGTTGCTGGAGGTGCTGGCGGGCGAGAACCCCGAGGTGCCGTTCTGCCGGGCGGTGGAGCCCTATGCGGACAGGCTGGCGGGCGGCGTCAAGGGGCTGCGCATCGGCTGGCTGGGCGACTGGGGCGGCGCCTATGCGATGGAGCCGGGGATTCTGGACATCTGCCGGGCNGCGCTGCGGCAGCTGGAGGAGATGGGGGCGGTGGTCGAGGAGATCGCGCCGCCGTTCCCGGCAGACAAGCTGTGGTCGGCCTGGGTGACGCTGCGGGCGATGCTGAATGCGGGGGCAAGCGGGATTTTGCGNCTGGACCCGACGAAGCGGGCGAAGACCAAGCCCGAGACGATCTGGGAGATCGAGCAGGGCCTGGGGCTGACCGCGCAGGCGGTCCATGAGGCCAGCGTCATCCGGTCGAAATGGCATGCGCGGGCGGCGAAGCTGTTCCAGCGCTTCGATGCGGTGGTGCTGCCCTCGGCGCAGGTCTGGCCGTTTCCGGCGGAATGGGACTGGCCGAAAGAGATCGCAGGCCGCGCGATGGACACCTATCACCGCTGGATGGAGGTGGTGATCCCGGTCAGCCTGATCGGNCTTCTTACGCTGTCGGTGCCGGTAGGGTTCGGGGCTGCGGGCCTGCCGATGGGGATGCAGATTGCCGGGCGGGTGGGGGCGGATGCGCTGGTGCTGCGCATCGGTCAGGCCTGGCACGAGGCGACGGATTGGCCGGGCAAGCACCCTCCTGCGCTTTGACTTGCCTCCGGGCCCTGCCCCGGCCTAGAGCCGTGGCATGATGCTGCTGTACCGCCTGCTGATGGGGATCGCCCTGCCCTTCGCCATTCTGGCGACCCTGTGGGGCATGGCGCGCGGGCGGCTGCCCACTTCGGCGCTGCGCGAGCGGTTGGGGCTGNNGGGTGGACCGCAGTGGGGCGGGGCGGCAGTCTGGGTGCATGGCGCTTCNGTTGGGGAGCTGACCTCGGTGAAGCGGCTTATTGCTCGGCTGTGTGCCGAACTGCCGGGGCTGGCGGTGCTGGTGACCTGCAACACGGCCACGGCCAGGGCGATGGTGACGGGCTGGGGTCTGCCNGGGGTAACGGTGCGGCTGGCGCCGTTTGATGCGGCGGGCGCAGGTCGGCGCGTGCTGCGCGGCTGGCGGCCCGATCTGATGGTTGTGGTGGAGAACGAGCTTTGGCCGGGGCGGCTGGCGGCGGCGCGGGCGGCGGGTGTGCCGGTGGCGATGGTCGGAGCGCGGATGTCGGAGCGCAGTGCCCGGCGGTGGGGCAAGGTGCCGGGTATGCGAGGCTTGCTTGCCGGGCTGGCGCTGGTGTCGCCGCAGGACGAGGACAGCGCGGCGCGGCTGGTGGCCTTGGGCTGCCCGGACCGGTTGGGGCCGGTCATGAACCTGAAGGCNGGGGTCGATGCCTTGGTGCCGGTCGCCGGGCCGGTGGCGCGGGAGCGCTGTGTGCTGGCGGCCTCGACCCATGTNGGGGAGGAGGCGCTGGTGCTGGAGGCCTTTGCCGCAGCGCGNGGGCAATTCGACCTGGTGATCCTGGCGCCGCGCCACCCGGCGCGGTTCGATGCCGTGGCGNNCGCGAGATTATCCGCTGCGGCGGCGGTCGGAGGGGCGCCAGTGGAAGGGCCGGTCTATCTGGCCGATACCCTGGGCGAGATGGCGATGTGGTATGGCATGGCCGGGGTGACGGTGGTGGGCGGCAGCTTTGCCGANGCNGGGGGGCATACGCCCTTTGAGCCGGTGGCGGCGGGGTCGGCGGTGCTGCATGGGCCATCGGTCGCCAACCATCGCGCGGGCTTTGCGGCGCTGGATGCGGCGGGCGGGGCGGTGGCGGTGACGGGCGATCTGGGCGCGGTGCTGGCGGGGCTGGACGGGGCGGCGCAGGCGCGACTGGCCGAGGCGGCGCGGGGGCGCTGGCGGGCGGGGTGGAGCTGGGTGGGCTGGTTTCGGCCCTGCTGGCGCTGCTGGATCAGCCGAGGGGATAGCGGGCGAGCGCGGTGTAGACCGAGCCGTGGTGGCTGCGGTCAGAGCGGAAGAGCGTGATTTCGCTGGCCTTGAAGCTGGCGCGCAGGCTGGCCTGGGCGACGGCGGATTCGATGCGCAGCGCCTCGGCCCCGCGTTGCGGCGGAAAGCGGCCGAGGGTGATGTGGGNGAGGAAGCGGCGCGCTTCGGGTTCCGCACCGGCGCGGCGGGCAAGCTGGGCGAGGCGGGACTGCAGCGCCATCAGCGCGGGGTCGGGATGGACCATCGCGTGAACCAGGCGGGGGCGGTCGCCGCCGAACAGGCCGAAGCCTTCGACGGTGAGCGTGAAAGCGGGCGCCCGGAAGTCGTTCAGCGCTTCGTGCAGGTCTTCGGCGACGGGTTCCGGGACTTCCCNCAGGAAGACCAGCGTCAGGTGCAGGTTTTCCACCGGTTCCCGGCGCGGCAGGGGAAGGAGGAACTGCTGGACGGCCAGCGCGCTGCGCAGGTCACCGGGCAGGTCGAGGGCGAGGAAGAGGCGCAGGGTCATCGGCGGGACAGGCGGGCAAGACGGTCGCGCAGGTCCGGCCGGATCGGGCCGGGGCGGGNGGCATCGGCGAGCGTGGTGAGCAGAAGTTCGTCGGGCGGCGGGCGGGCGCCGCCGTTCCAGCCGAGGCCGCGCAGCACGGCCTGCGCCTCGGGCGGCAGGCGGTCGGGGACCTCTTGCCCGCTGAGCTCGGCCCACAGAAGCGTCCAGCAGCGGCCGACGGACCAGGGGTTGTAGCCGCCGCCGCCAAGCAGAAGGAGCCGCGGCGCCAGCGGGCGGATGGCGGCCAGCGTGGCGCGGTAGGCGGCGTTTGACAGCGAGAGGCGGGCGAGCGGGTCTTCAAGCAGTGCATCCGCTCCGGCTTGCAGGATGATGATTTCCGGGCGGAATTCCTGAAGGCGCGGCAGGATCAGCGCATCGCGGATCAGCGCCATTTCGGTATCGTTCAGGCCCTTGGGCACCGGCAGGTTGAAGGCGGAACCGCCAGCGGTGTCGGCAAGCGCGCCGGTCCAGGGCCAGCGCGCCTCTTCATGCACCGAGATCAGGCGGACGGTGGGATCGCCGGTGAAGGCGGGCTCCACGCCGTCGCAATGATGGGCGTCGACGTCGACATAGGCGATGCGGGTAAGCCCCGCGCGTTTCAGGGCAAGGATCGCCAGCACCGGGTCATTCAGGTAGCAGAAGCCGTTGGCGCGGTCGGGCAGGCCGTGATGGGTGCCGCCGCCGGGCACATGGATGGCGCGGCTGGCCTGGGCGAGCAGTTCCACCGCCAGAAGGACGCCACCGACACCGGTGGCGGGGCGGTCGTACATCTGGGGGAAGACCGGGTTCGACAGGGTGCCAAGGTGGTGGCGGGCGCGCGTCTCGGCGCTGACCGCACCTTCGGCCTGGGCGCGTTGCAGCGCCGCGACATAGGCCGGCGTGTGGAAGGCGGTCAGGGCTGCGGGCTTGGCGCGCGGGCTGGTGCGGTAGCGGTCGGGTGGCAGCCAGCCAAGCGCGCGNNAGAGGTCGAGCACGGTGGAGACGCGGGGATGCGCAGGATGCAGCCCGGCATAGGGGGCGCGGGCATAGATGCTTACGGCAATCAGCAGCGGGCCGGGCAGCGGCACGGCGGGCGGCGCGGGATGCGGGCGGTCGGCGGCGGTCATGGCGGGGCGTCGGGCTGGGGCGGGGAAGGTCGGTCATCGGCTCCTCGATGGAGGCATGAAACTGCGGCGGTTCCGGTGCGTCAATTGTGCGCAGACGCAGTTTTGCAGTGAAACCGGGGCGGGGGTGGCATTGGCTGCGGGACGTGCGATGATGGGTCCGAGCAGCAGAGAAGCCCGACGGCGGATTCGTGGCCGGTGGGGACGATGTGATGAAACGTGACAGGTTGATGCAATTCCGGAACGGGGGACGGCCCCGGCAGCCAGAGCGCCGCACTGTGCTGGCGGATGCATCGTGGCCGGGTCGAGGTTCTGCTGGTGACGAGCCGCGATACCGGGCGGTGGATCTTGCCGAAGGGCTGGCCGATGGAAGGGCGCAGCGCCGCGGGCGCCGCCGAGGTGGAGGCCTGGGAAGAGGCGGGCGTGAAGGGTCAGGTCCGGGAAGAGCCGATCGGGTTCTTCGGCTATGACAAGGTNGCTGCCGCGGGGGCGACGGTGCCCTGCTTTGTCTCGGTCCATCCGATGCGGGTGGAAGCGCTGGCGCACCGCTTCCCCGAGCGCAAGCAGCGCAGCCGCAAGTGGTTTGGCGCGGCCAAGGCGGCGCGCAAGGTGGCCGAGCCGGAACTGCGCGCCCTGCTGGAGCGGCTGGCCGAGGAGCCGGAGCTGCTTGAGCCGGTGGGCACGGTCGAGGAAACGTCCTGAAACCGGCTTGACGGGCGGGCGGGACGGCTTATGTGACCAAGGCTGCGCCCCAGGCGCGGCAAGACATGTGGCCGGGATGATCCATTACGACCTGATCTGCGCCAATGACCACGGCTTTGACAGCTGGTTCCAGTCGGCCGACGGCTTTGACCGGCTGGTGGCGGCTGGCCAGGTGGCCTGCCCGCGCTGCGGCTCGGTCGAGGTGCGGCGTGCGCTGATGGCGCCGGTGGCGCAGGGCTCGGGCGCGAGGCGCGCCCTTGGGAGCCGCGGANNAGGCATCGAAGCGGCGCTGGCCGAGTTGCGCCGCCAGGTCGAGGCCAATTCGGAATATGTCGGCATGAACTTCGCCGCCGAGGCGCGGGCGATCCATGACGGCGCGGCGCCGGAACGCGCGATCTATGGCGAGGCGCGGCCGGACGAGGCGAAGAAGCTGATCGAGGACGGCGTGCCGGTGGCNCCCCTGCCCTTCCTGCCCAAGCGCAAGGCGAACTGAGTTAGCGGGCTGGAGAGGCCGAGTTCATGACTGTCAGACACTATGCCGTGCCTGCCGGGCATGGGTTGGCCGTGCCGGTAGAGGCCGGGGAGCAGGTCGAGATCATCAATCCGCAGGGCACGCAGGTTGCGGATTTCTGGTGCCTGAGCCGCGAGGATGCGTCGGAATGGCTGTCGATGAGCCATTGCCGCGAGCTGTTGCAGAAGATCCATTTCACGCCGGGCGATACGCTGGTGTCGAACCGCTATCGCGCGTTGCTGAGCGTGATCGCGGATGACTCGGGCATCCGGCATGACACGCTGATCGCGCCGTGCAGCCCCGAGATGTACCGCCATCACGGCAGTGCCGCGGATCACCGCAGTTGCACGGCGAATTTTGCCGAGGCGCTGGCCGGGATCGGGGTGGCCTTTTCGGAATANCCCCCGCAGCCATGGAACCTGTTCATGGTGGCAAAGGTCGACGCGGACNNGGGGATCGCCTTTGCCCGGCCGCCGCATGTGCCGGGGTGCCGGGTGCGGCTGAGGGCGCTGGCCGATGTGACGGTGGTCGTCTCGTCCTGCCCGGACGACGTTTACCCGACGAATGGCGGCGACGGTTCGCCGCGCGAGATCGGGATCGCCGTCTCGCGGCCCTGAGCGCGGCGGGGTCCCCGGCCGGTCAGATCTGCTTTTCGGGCATTTGGACGACCAGACCGTCCAGCGCCTCGGTGACCTTGATCTGGCAGGTCAGGCGCGAGCGGACGGGATCGGGCTGCCAGGCGAAATCCAGCATGTCCTCTTCCATCGCGTCCTTCTTGGGCAGGCGGTCAACCCAGGCGGGATCGACATAGACATGGCAGGTCGAGCAGGCGCAGGCGCCGCCGCAATCGGCCTCGATTCCCGNGATGCCGTTGTCGCGGGCACCTTCCATCACGGTCAGGCCGTTGGGCACGTTCACCACATGCTCTTTGCCGCTGAATTCCACATAGGTGATCTTGGCCATTCCCGGTCCTCGTCTGTCGCCTTGCCTGGCGACATAGGGCAAAGCGGCGGATTTGCCAGAGGGCGCGGCTTGCGGCGGCAGGGCGCGCGTTCTATCTTTGTTCCATGAGTTCCGCTGTCTCTGCCCCGGTTTCCGGCTGGTACGACCCGCGCCCCGCGCCGATGCGCTGGCCGCGACCGCCTGCCGCGCTGNNCTCCGGGCGGCTGGACGAGCCGCCCTCGGGCGCGCGGGTCACGGTGGCGGGGCTGGTGCTGGTGCGCCAGCGGCCGGGCACCGCCAAGGGCGTGATCTTCGTGACGCTGGAGGATGAGACNGGGGTGGCCAATGTCGTGGTCTGGGCCAAGGTGTTCGAACGGTTCCGCCGCGCGGTGATGGCCGGACGGCTGCTGCGGGTGACGGGCAGGTTGCAGCGCGAGTCGGGCGTGGTGCATGTGGTGGCCGAGCTGATCGAGGATCTGTCGCCGCTGCTGGACCGGCTGTTGCAGCCGGGCTTCCAGGTTGACCCCGCGCGGGCGGGCGACCAGCCCTGAGGCTTTCGCCTCCTGCAAAATGACGCTAAGGTCGCGCTTAAGATAGAAAAGACAGGCAGCGGCAGGATGACGACAAGGATCGGACGCGGCGGACGGGCGCTGGTGATCCTTCTGGCCCTTGCCGCCTGTGGCGGTCCACCGGTACCAGCGGCGCCGCAGCCGGACGATCTGAGCGGTGAAATCCGCCAGGGACCAGCGGCGCCGACGAAGCCAGCAGGGGCCTGCTGGGCGCAGGACGTCTCGCCCCTGACCATCGAAACGGTCACCGAACAAGTCCAGGTCGCGCCAGAAGAGCGGGCACCGGACGGGTCGATCCTGCATCCCGCCGCGTTCCGCAGCGAGACACGGCAAAGNATCGTGCAGGAGCGCACGGAAATCTGGTTCCAGGCNCCCTGCCCCGAGGAATTCACCGTGGCTTTCGTCGCCTCGCTGCAAAGGGCGCTGAAGGCGCGGGCGCTGTATCTGGCGCCGGTGACGGGCGTGATGGACGGCGCGACCGAGGCGGCGGTGCGCAAGTTCCAGGCCGAGCGCGGGCTGGACAGCCCGAAGCTGTCGCTGGCCGCCGCCCGGCAACTGGGCCTGATCGCAGGCGATTTCGAGCGCTGATCCGAAGGCAAGCCGGGGGCCTTCTGCCCCCCCCGCCCCCGCCTCTTGCAAGCGTTTGCGCCAGGATGACGCGGCCCGCGCGGCCCGGCTCGCGGTGGGGCTTGCCTTTGTGCTGCACCGTCTTATTGTACATCCATTCAACAAAGGAAGGCGCCATGGCCCGCAACCCCGCTATGACGTGCTGTTCGAGCCGATCCGCATCGGGCCGAAGACGGCGAAGAACCGGTTCTTCCAGGTCCCCCATGCCAGCGGCATGACGAATGCCAACCCGCGGGTGCGGGCGGCGTTCCGNGGGATGAAGGCGGAAGGCGGGTGNGGGGTGGTGTCCACCGGCGCCTGTTCGGTGGACCCGTCCTCGGACGACAGCCCCTTTCCCAATGCGACGCTGTGGGATGAGGCGGATATCCGCAGCCACGCGCTGATGTGCGATGCCGTGCATGCCCATGGCGCGCTGGCGGCGGTGGAATTGTGGCACGGCGGCGCGGCGGCGGTGAACCGCACGACGCGGGCGGCGCCGCTGTCGCCCTCGGGCGTGCCATGGATGGCGACGCATGTGGGCTTCATGACGGCGGCACGGCCGAAAGTGATGGATGCGGGCGATATCCGCGACCTGATCCGCTGGCATGCCGAGGCCGCCGTGCGGGCGGAGCAGGCGGGGTTCGACATCCTTTATGTCTATGCTNNTAAGATGGGCTATCTGCCCTATCAGTTCCTGATGTCGGACTATAACCGCCGCACCGATGCCTATGGCGGGTCGGTGCGCAACCGCGTGCGGCTGGTGGAAGAGCTGATCGACGCGGTGCGCGAGGCGACACATGGGCGTTGCGCCGTGGCGCTGCGCATGTCGATGCAGGAACTGCGCGGGCGGCCATCCGAGGTGGCCGAAAGCGAGGGGCACGAGGTGGTGGGCTATCTGAAGGATGCGCCCGACCTCTTTGACGTGAAGATGGATTATTCCGCCACCGACTGCGCGGCGAGCCGGTACACGCCGGAGGGGAGCCATGCGCCCTTCGTGGATTTCATGAAATCCGTCACCGACAAGCCGGTGGTNGGGGTGGGCCGCTTCACCTCGCCCGACACCATGGTGTCGATGATCCGGCGCGGCGTGCTNGATCTGGTNGGGGGCGCCCGGCCCTCGATCGCTGACCCGTTCCTGCTTACGAAGATTGCCGAGGGGCGGGAGGAGGATATCCGCGAGTGCATCGGCTGCAACATCTGCATTTCCTCGTGGCATGACGGGGTCTTCGTGCGCTGCACGCAGAACCCGACGGCGGGCGAGGAATGGCGGCGCGGCTGGCACCCGGAGATCGTGAAACGGGATGCCGAGGGCGAGGCGCTGGTGGTGGGTGGCGGGCCGNNGGGGCTGGAGGCCGCCCTGACGCTGGCGCGGCGGGGGTTCCGGGTTCGGTTNGCGGAAGCGAAGCGCGAGTTCGGCGGGCGGCTGTTGTGGGAAACCGCGCTGCCGGGGCTGCGGCAGTGGTTCCGCGTGGCGGAGTACCGGTTGGGGCAGTTGCGCAAGATGCCCAATGTTGCGCTGTTCGCCGCAAGCGCGCTGGAGGCCGAGGATGTGCGGGGCTTTGGTGCCGGGCATGTGGTGGTGGCGACCGGGGCGCGGTGGCTGACCGATCTGTGTGGCGCGAACGAGTTGCCNGCATCCCTGGGCGGGGGGCCGCGCGTCTATACGCCCGGCGACCTGGCGGCGGGGGCCGTGCCCGAGGGGCCGGTGGCGGTGTTCGACTTCGACAACTATTACCTGGGAACGGCCATCTCCGAGGCGCTGTCGGACAAGGGGCTGCCGGTGACCTACATCACCTCGGCGGGGGCGGCCTCGGCCTGGGGGTTCATGACCAACGAGCAGCCGCTGGTGCATCAGAGCTTTGCCAAGAAGGGCATCGCGCAGCACACGTTGCAGATCGTCACCGGCTTTGACGGTGAGGTGGTGACGCTGGCGCAGATCATGTCGGGGGCGGTGTCGCAGGTCGCGGCGCGGTCGCTGGTGGTGGTGGGGACGCGGTTGGGCGGGTCGGCGCTGTATGACGACCTGGCGGCCGAGCCCGGAACGGCGTCCCTTCACTTGACCGGGGATGCCCTGGCGCCCGGCGCCATTGCCCATGCGGTCTATCAGGCGCACAAGACCGCCCGGCTGGTCGGCGCGGGGCCGGACCGGCCGCGGCGGGATGCGGCGTTCTTGACCGCGGATGTGGGCGCATGAGCCGTCCGCGGGTGGCGCGGGGCACGGGCTGGCGCAGCGGCCCTTTGGCCAGGTCGAGCGGCACTATCCGCTTACGCGGGTGATTTCGGATGACCAGGTGGCGGCGATCCATGCCGCNACGCTGCGGGTGCTGGCGGAACAGGGGATGCGGGTCCTGCATGGCCCGGCGCGCGCGCTGTTCGCGCAGGCGGGCGCAGAGGTGGATGGGCTGATGGTGCGGCTGGACCCCGGTCTAGTGACGGAACGGCTGGCGACGGTGCCGAAGAGCTTCACGCTGGAGGCGCGCGATCCGACGAAATCGCTGCGCTTTGGCGGNGGGCATTGCGTCTATGCCTCGGTCGGCGGGCTTACCNNTGTGATGGACCGGGCGAAGGGGCGGCGGGACGGGACCTTTGCCGAGATGCAGGATTTCCTGCGGCTGGTGCAGGCGCTGAACGTGATCCATCAGGAAGGCGGCGGGCCGCTCTGAGCCCTTGACCTGCCCGCCAACACCCGGCACCTGGACATCTATCACGCGCAGATCCGGCACTTGGACAAGTCCTGGCAGACCCAGACCCTGGGGCTGGCGCGCACGATGGACGGCATCGAGATGGCGGCGATCATGCTAGGCACAACGCCCGAGGGGCTGCGCGACCGCCCGGTGCTTCTGGGCATCATCAACACCAACTCGCCCCTGCAACTGGACGTGCCGATGGCCGAGGGGCTGATCTGCATGGCGGAGCACGGGCAGGTGAACGTGATCACGCCCTTCACGCTGGTTTACGCCATGGCGCCGGTGACGGTGGCGGGGGCACTGGTGTTGCAGCATGCCGAGGCGCTGGCGGGGATCGTCCTGACGCAGATCGTGCGGGCGGGGGTGCCGGTGATGTATGGCGGCTTCACCTCGAACGCCGACATGCGGTCGGGCTCGCCTGCCTTCGGCACGCCGGAATATGCCAAGGCGGCGCAGGCGACGGGGCAGCTGGCGCGGCTGATCGGCGTGCCGTTCCGCAGTTCCAACGTGACGGCGGCCAATGCAGTGGATGCGCAGGCGGCCTGGGAGTCCCAGATGGCACTGTGGGGGGCGATCACCGGTGGCGCGCATCTGGTCGAACATGCGGCGGGCTGGATGCATGGGCTGACCGCCAGTTTCGAGAAGCTGATCCTGGATGCCGAGATGTTGCAGATGATGGAGGCCTGGGCCGAGCCTCTGGAAGTGACGCCCGAGGCGCTGGCGGTGGAGGCGATTGCCGAGGTCGGGCCGGGCGGGCATTTCTTTGGCGCGACCCAGACCATGGGGCGCTATGAGACGGCGTTCCACAAGCCGATGGTGGCCAACTGGGACAACTATCCGCTGTGGCTGGAAAAGGGCGGCGTCACCGCCGAGGCGCGGGCGGAAGAGCTCTGGCGCGCGTTGCTGGCCGAGGCGGAAGACCCGGCCCTTGATCCGGGCGTGGACGAGGCCTTGTCGGCCTATGTCGCCCGGCGCAAGGCCGAGGGCGGGGCGCCGATGAACTGATCAGCGGCCCCGCATCTCGCGGAAGCGTTCCCAGAGCATGCGGTATTCGGTCGGCACGTCGCGGACCGAGAGAAGGCCGATGGGGTTTCNCCCATCCAGCACCGGCAGGTGGCGGAAGTGGCCCTCTTCCAGCAGCGTTATGGCATCGGCCAGGCCCTGGTCGGCCTGAACGCTGCGGGGGTCGGCGGTCATGATGGCCGAGACGGCGGTTTCGACCGGGTCGAAGCCGGTCAGCACGCAGCGGCGGACCACGTCACGCTCTGACAGGATGCTTACCAGCGCCTCGCCCTGCAGCACCAGGACGGCGCCGATGTTGAAGGCGTCCATGACCTCGCAGGCATCGCGCACGCAGACATCGGCCTGCACCGCCGGNNAGATTTCGCGTGCTGCCACCACATCCCGCACCGATTTGACGAACATCTTGTCCTCCGCCTCTGCCGTCATGCCATAGCCCCCTTTGGTTTGCGTTGCGACCCTTTGTCAGTATTTCTTGGGCACATAGAGCTCGGGCGGCAGCACGGCGCGCTCGTAGTCGGGGCTGAAGACGCGGTCGGGCAGCGTGATGTCCTCGTGCGGGACGGGTTCATAGGGGATCAGGCTGAGCAGGTGGTCGATGCAGTTCAGCCGCGCCCGCTTCTTGTCGGTGCCTTCCACGATGTACCAGGGCGCCTCGGCGATGTTGGTGCGGGCGAACATCTCTTCCTTGGCCTTGGTATAGTGTTCCCACCGCACGCGGGATTGCAGGTCCATCGGCGACAGCTTCCACTGCTTCATCGGGTCGTGGATGCGCATGAGGAAGCGGAACTGCTGTTCCTCGTCGGTGATCGAGAACCAGTATTTCACCACCTTGATGCCAGACCGCACGAGCATGCGTTCAAACTCTGGCACGTCGCGGAAGAACTCTTCGACCTGGTCGTCGCTGGCAAAGCCCATCACGCGCTCGACGCCTAAGCGGTTGTACCAGCTGCGGTCGAACAGCACGATTTCACCGCCCGCGGGCAGGTGCGGCACATAGCGCTGGAAATACCATTGCGAACGCTCGCGGTCGGACGGCGCGGGCAGCGCCACGGTGCGCACGACGCGGGGGTTCAGGCGTTGGGTGATGCGCTTGATCACGCCGCCCTTGCNCGCGCTGTCGCGGCCTTCGAAGATCACCACGACCTTCTGCTTGTGATACTGCACCCAGTCCTGCAGCTTGATCAGTTCGGATTGCAGGCGCAGCAGCGACTGGAAATAGACCCGGCGGTCGATCTGGTCGGGATGCTTTTCCTTGTAGATGCGGGCGATCTCTTGCGAAAGCACGGCATCTTCCAGCTCCAGCTCGACTTCTTCGTCGAAGGAGTCGAGCAGTTCGGCCTCCAGCCAGTCGCGGCCGGGAAGATCGTCTTGGGTCATGGTCTGCCTCCGGGGACAGCGCCACTGATCATGGCTGTGTGACAGCCTCATGACAGCGCTTCCGATATGTCAAAGGGCGGGCCAATGGCCCGCCCTTCATCAGACACCACGAGGATGTCAGCAGTAATACACGCCCACGGCGCAGCGGCGGGTGGTGCGGCGGGCGACGCCACGACCGAGACCGGGGTCAGCGGGCGGCCGACGATGGCCTCGGCCGGGGCGGCCAGGCGCGGTGTGCCGGTCAGCCACAGGCCTTCGGCCGATTCCAGCACCAGGCTGGTGGCGAAAAGCGCGATGGTCAGCAGTGCGAAACGGCGCATCATCTCAGTTCCCTTCACGACATAGATGCTTATGACTTCGTCCAGGCCGGTCAGTTCCTTGATTTCCACCTTCACCGCGCCTTCGGCCACTTNGAAGGCGAAGTCGGCCTTGGCCGCGCCCTTGCCCCAGTTCCAGACGGTCAGCGTGTAATCGGGGCTGCCGTCGATCTTGTGGCTGGTGACCTGGTAGCGGCAGGGATAGGGTTNTTCACCCTGGGCGACCCAAAGCTGCCAATCAAGCTCTTCGGCACGGAAGGCGACGTGATCGCATTCCACCCCGCCGATCACGCCGCTGCCCAGGTCCTTGATGTCCTTGGCCGCGCTGAAGATCTNCGCGGCGACATCGGCGTCCAGAAGGTCGGCGGCGGGCAGGACGAAGCCGAAGTCGGCACGCAGTTTGTCCACCAGCTGTTCGACCGAACCCGGCGCGTCCAGCACGGCGAAGTTCTTCGTGGTGACGTTTTCGACCGTCAAGGCCTTGCCATCAAAGACGCTTACCACCTGGGCAAAACCGCCGGTGCGCGTGACGTGCAGCTTGTCGGGGCGTTCCATCGCCAGGCTGCCCGACGAGGTGATCGACAGCTTCTGCGCGTCGGTGGTGATGACCTCGACGGTGGATTCATAGTCGAAGGACAGCGCGGCCTGCGAGCCAAGGTATTCGGACATCGCGGTAACGATGGCCTTGGCCTCGGTCTCGCTTACCAGGGCCGGAAGCCCGGCGCTTACCAGGGCAAGGGCAAGTGCGGCGCCAGTGCCGCGCAAGGTAGAGAGCTTCATGAGACTTTCCCTCGATGTGGATCAGAAGTTGTAGGACACGCCGACCAGCGCGCCATTCAGGTCCAGCGTGACATCGCGGCCGTCCGCCTCGCCCGCCAGGTTCATGTAGCGCCAGCCGAATTCGGCCGACCAATTGGCGTCGATGCGGTAGCCAAGCCCGGCATAGACCTGCCAGGTCGAACTGTCGTCCGTTCCGGCACCGATGTCGGCGAAACCGTCGATGAACCAGCGGTCGTTCAGCGGCGCCTGCACCCGGGCGGCAAAGAGCGCATCGGTGAAATTGTTGGACAGGTTCTGGCTGACACCGGGCTGCGTGCCGGNGGTCAGGCGGGCATTCACATCAAGGTCGAAGTTGCGGAACCCGATGCCNNGATCGAATGTGACCGGAGAATCCGTGGTCAGCCGATACAGCATGTAGCCCGAGACCGCGCCGATCTTAGCATCGACCTTGGCCTGGTCGAAAGCCAGACCGAAGGGCGTGGGCTCGGAGGCGCTGAGATCGGCGTAGACCATGTCCAGAACCAGCCCAAGCCGGTCGTTCTGTGCCGCGAAGGTGCCCATGAAGGCCATGTCCAGCGCCGAGATCACGTCACTTGAGCCCTGGTCGGCCTTGATGTCGCCGAACCGGGTCTCGACCGTCGAGCTCAGGGCGGGCAGCCAGGCATAGACCGTCGCCCGGTAGGTCCAGTCCTGCGCCATGGCCGCGGGGGCGGACAGACCCGCCAGTATCCCCGTGACGGCAAGGGTGTGGCTGATGCGCATGGCAAGACCTTCCTGATCGATTGACAGCCCTACAGTGAACCGTCACCGCGGGTTTGGCCGAATGTGCCACGTCATGCCGCCAGACGCGAGGTCAGGCCTGAAGGTCTGGACGCGCACGGTCGCGCAGGTCCTGGGGCTGGCCGGTCCAGCGGCGCACGGCGCGCGTGAGGCTGGACTGCCGGGCATAGCCAAGATGGGCCGCCACCTCGGCCAGACGCAGGCCGCTGTCGCCCAGCGANNATGGTGCAGCGCGCTGGCGTTCCTCTTCGACAATCGCGGACAGGGTGGTGCCTTCGGCCGTCAGGCGCCTTTGGTAGCTGCGCACCGACATGCCTANAGCAAAGCCTGCCATGCGCTCGACACTGGGCGCGCTGACGCGCAGCATCGACCGCACCAGCAGCCGGGTGCTTTCGGCCATGCCGATGTCGTGAAGCCGCGCCGTCTCGCCCGCCGGCCCCGAGGCCGCCCCGCCCTGGGCCAGCAGGCGCGGGAACGGCGTGTCGAGAACGGCGTCGCTGATGTGCAGGGTCAGCGGTGGCTGCTGCGCGGCGCGGATCTCGCAATCGAACCAGGGCCGAAGATGCGCGACGCCATGTTCGGGATGCGGCAGGATGTCGATGGAATCGAAACACGGGCTGCGCAGCCGGGCATGGCGGCACAGCGACGCCAGAAGGGCGGCGGTGTAGCTTTCGGCGACATGCAGCACCGCGGCTGGGAACGGCATGTTCAGGCCGTGCTGCAGCGCGAGACCGCCTCGCCGGTGCTGGAAGGAATAGAAGGCGGTCGAGACATTCTGGGGCTGGGCTGCGGCCACGCGGATGGCGGCTTCGCGCAGTGACCGGGCTGTCAGCGCCACGCGGCCGATGATGCCGATCTCGAAGACACTGGCGTCGGTGACGACGCGGCAGCCGATGTCCGGGCCCTNCTTCTGCTGCAAGCGGTCAAGGAAATCGGCGACGGCGAAGAACGGGATCAGAAGGCCCGGATCATCCAGCCAGACATGGCCGAGACCGCAGTCGCGCAGCATCTCTTCCACCGGGCGACGCTGCTCGGCGGCCCAGCGGATGAAGGGAAAGACGACGGCCGCACGGATCAACGGAATGGATCGGAACAACATGACCCCAAGGGTGGCACGGCACATGCCGCCCGGACAACACGTGTCCTATACGCTGGACGGGATCATGGGAAGCGCCCGACCGCAGGGCAGGGATTGCCACGGTCGTGACCGCCGGTTTGGGGCTTGCTGCGCGCCCTGCGGCAGGCCTACACATGTGGCACGAACGGAAAAGCGCCCCCGCCCCGCCCGCGCGAAGATCGTGCCATCGGGGTTCTGCGACGGCAGACGGTCTGCTCCGACGGGATGCGCGAGCCGACCGGACGGATCGTCCTGCGCAGCCCGAACGAGCATTGCCGTTTCCTGCCGAAAACGGGGCATGGGCAGGCCCCCGGCCCCGCAGACCCGACAACAGGACGCCGCGCGGCGGGTCCGGCGCTTTCGGGCGATGGCCGCGACAGGAGGGAGTGACGAATCATGAAACTTCAACTGGTCGGGATCGGCAGCAGCCTGATCCGACCCTTCATCATTGCCGCGGGGATTGCCTGTGCGTTGCCCGGGGCNAGCTACGCGCAGGGGACCGAGGCGCCGCTTGGCTCGCCGGCCGCGACGCGGTCGATCGACGGGCTGCAGATTCCNGCGCCGGGCCTGCCCTTCGGCGGGGTCATCAAGCCCAACGCGCTGGAATCAACACCCTGGTGGCAGCCGCGCACCGTGCCGCCGGAAGGCGCGCCGAACGTGCTTCTGATCCTGACCGACGACGTGGGCTTCGGCGCGCCCTCGACCTTCGGCGGGGTGATCCCAACGCCGACGCTGGACCGCGTGGCCGAGATGGGCCTGCGCTTCACCAACATGCATTCGACCTCGCTCTGCTCGCCCACGCGCGCGGCGCTTCTGACGGGGCGCAACCACCATTCGGCGGGCTTCGGCGTGATCGCCGAACAGGCGACCGGCTATCCGGGCTATGANTCCGTCATCACCAAGGACAAGGCCACCATTGCCCGCATCCTGAAGGACAACGGCTACAACACCAGCTGGTATGGCAAGAACCACAACACGCCGGGCTTCCAGATCAGCATGATGGGCCCGCTCGACCAGTGGCCGACCGGCATGGGATTTGACTATTTCTATGGGTTCATNGGGGGCGATACCAGCCAGTGGACGCCGGGCAACCTGTTCCGCAACACCACGCAGATTCATCCCTATGAAACCCAGCAGGGCTTCAACCTGATCACGGCGATGGCCGATGAAGCCATCGACTATCTGGACCAGCTGAACACGCTTGCACCCAGCCAGCCCTGGTTCGTCTATTATGCGCCGGGCGGCACCCATGCGCCGCACCACCCGACGAAGGAATGGGTGGACAAGATCACCGACATGCACCTGTTCGACGAGGGCTGGAACAAGCTGCGCGAGCAGATCTTCGCCAACCAGAAGAAGCTGGGCGTGATCCCGCAGGACGCCACGCTGACGGCCTGGCCTTCGGACCTTCTGAAGGACTGGGACAAGCTGTCGGCGGATGAGAAGAAGATGTTCATCCGGCAGGCCAATGTCTATGCGGCCTACCTGGCCTATACCGACCACGAGATCGGCCGGGTGCTGGACGCGGTCGAGGCCAATGGCGACCTGGACAACACGCTGATCATCTACATCTCGGGCGACAACGGATCATCGGCGGAGGGCACGCTGATCGGCACGCCGAACGAGGTGGCCAGCTTCAACGGCGCAAATGTACCGGTCGAGGACCAACTGAAGTATTTCTACGACATCTGGGGCAGCGAATACACTTACAACCACATGACGGTGGCCTGGTCCTGGGCCTTTGACACGCCCTTCAAGTGGACCAAGCAGATCGCTACNTATTTCGGCGGCACCAAGCAGGGCATGGCGGTGGCCTGGCCGGGCCACATCACCGACAAGGGCGGCGTGCGCACGCAATTCGCCCATGTCATCGACGTGCTGCCGACGATCCTGGAAGTCACCGGCGTCCAGCAGCCCGCCGTGGTGGACGGCATTCCTCAAAGCCCCATCGAGGGCACGAGCTTCGCCTATGCCTTCGACGCGGCGAACAAGGACGAGNNCTCGCATCACCGCACCCAGTATTTCGAGATGATGGGCGAATATGCCATCTATCACGAGAACTGGATGGCGGTGACCAAGGTGCAGCGCCCGTCCTGGGATACCCAGGGCGCGACGAATCCCGATCCGGCTTAAGAAGCAGACNNCTGGGAGCTGTACGACATCTCCAAGGACTGGACCCAGGACCACGACCTGGCCGCCGAGAACCCCGAGAAGCTGAAGGAGCTGCAGGACGTCTTCTGGCAGGAAGCGAAGAAGTACGAGGTCCTGCCGCTTGATTCCTCTGTTGCCACGCGCCTGGTCGCNCCCCGTCCCAGCATCACCGCCGGGCGGACCGAGTTCGACCTGAGCCACCGGATGACCGGCATCTCGAACGGTGTGGCGCCGTCGATCCTGAACGCCTCCTATACCTTCACCACCGAGGTGACGGTGGGCGATGACGGCGGCGACGGCATGCTGATCACCCAGGGCGGGCGNTTTCGGGGCTATGGCTTCTATCTGGACAAGGGCAAGCCGACCTTCGACTGGAACCTTGTCGGGCTGAAGCAGGTGACCTGGCAGGGCAAGGAGGCGCTGGCCAAGGGCAAGCACACCATCGTGTTCGACTTCAAGTACGACGGTATCGGCATCGGCACGCTGGCGTTCAACAATCTGAGCGGCATCGGCCAGCCCGGCACCGGCACGCTGAGCGTGGACGGCAAGGTGGTGGCGACCGAGAAGATGGACCACACCATCCCGCTGATCCTGGCCTGGGACGAGAACATGGACATCGGGTCCGACACCGGCACGCCGGTGAACGACAAGGTGTACAAGGTGCCCTTCGCCTTCACCGGCACCATCGACAAGCTGGTGCTGAAGATCGACCGCCCGGTGCTGAGCGATGCGGATAAGGCCAAGCTGGAAGAGGCGATGAAGAAGGCCTCTGACAACTGATCCCTGCGAAAGGCAAGGGCCGGGGCAAGCTGCCCCGGCCTTTGCTTTGCGGACGACGGGGTCGAACCCGTACTCCCTTCCGGGATGCAGATTTTCCTGCCACTTCGGCTTTCGCCGCCGCCTGTACAGGCGTTCGTGGTCTGGACTGTCCTTCGCCATGGCCTTCCGGCTTTAGGCGCCGCCCGTCCAGTCTCTACACCTTCCCTTTTCAGGGCTTGGCTCGGGATTGGCATGGGGTCTCCCCGAAGCGTTCCCCGACTTTGAGCGGTTCTGCACCGGGGATTTCCCGGGCACTCCAATTGAAGTCTGCTGCGTCTACCAGTTCCGCCACGTCCGCACGCGCCGGCGCCAGCATAGCGGCACAGGCAGCAAGCGGAAGGGGGCGGGCCACCATCGCCGGTTGCGGCGCGGCCCCTCTGGGGCAAGGTCGGGCAAAGTTCCGAACGAGGTGTTTCCATGTCCCGCATCGCCCTTGCCACNCTGCTGCTGTCCGTCGCCCTTCCCGCGCTTGCCCGCGACGTATCGGGCGAAATCGGCTATCTGCAGCGCATCGCGCTGGACCCCGGCGCGACGGTCGTTGTCGAACTGACCGGCCCGGGTGGCATGGCGGGCGAGTACCGGGCCGCGACCGGCGGCAAGCAGGTTCCCCTGCCCTTCTCGATCTCGACCGATGACACGGGTCCGCTGTTCCTGCGCGCCGCCATTCTGGTCGGCGGCTCGCCGGAATGGGTCTCGGACATGGTGCCGGTGGATGCGGGCGAGGCGGATGTGAACCTGGGGCTGATCCAGCTGAACGCCTTCATCCCGATGGGTTTTTCCAGCCAGATGCGCTGCGGCGACACCGTGGTTGACGTTGGCTTTGTCGGCGACGAGGCGCGGCTGCGCGTGGGCGGGGTGGATTATGAACTGCCGCAGGCGATTTCGGGCTCGGGCGCGCGCTACAGTGACGGAAAGACGCCCGAAACGATGATCTGGACGAAAGGCGACACCGCGATGGTCACGGTCGTGGGCAAGGAGCTTCCTGACTGCGTGGCCACGGCGGCGCCNGCGGCCCTGCCCTTCATCGCGCGCGGCAACGAACCGGGCTGGGTGCTGAATGTCTCGGCCGAGGGGATGGTGCTGTCCACACAGGATGGAACCGAGCTGCGCACCGCCCTGCCGCCGTCGAACCAGACCGAGGACGGCACGGTCTTTGCCACCGACCAGATGACGGTCACGGTCAGCCCGAAGCTCTGCCGCGACTCGATGGCGGGCATGGTCTATCCGCTGACCGTTTCGGTGACGGCCAAAGACAGCGAGCTGACCGGATGCGGCGGCAATCCGGCCGACCTGCTGAAGGGCAACTGGGTGGTGCAAGCCATCGACGGCGGCCCCCTGCCCCCGGATGCCGAGGTCACGATGAGCTTTGTTTACGACTCGGTCTCCGGCAAGTCGGCCTGCAACCGGTATAACGCGGGCTTCACCCTGACNGGGGAAAGCCTGACCTTCCAGCCGGGGCCGATGACGATGATGGCCTGCGACGATGCGCTGATGGCCGTCGAGCGCGGCTTCATGGACGCATTGGCCGCGGTGACCAGCTTCGATTTCGATCAGGATTCGGGCGCGCTGGTGCTGATGGCGCAAGACCGCGCCGTGGTGACGGCCAACCCGGCGCCCTGAACCCGCGCCGCGCTGCGGCGATTGACAGCGGAAATCGCCCGGCCCCATATGTCGGGCGGGAGTTTGCACGAGGGAATACCCGGATGAAGAAGGTTTACGGCAGCGCCGCCGAGGCGCTGGAGGGCCTGCTGTTCGACGGCATGTTCATTGCCGCGGGCGGGTTTGGCCTGTGCGGCATTCCAGAGCTGCTGATCGCCGCCATCAAGGAGGCCGGAACGAAGGATCTGACCATCGCGTCCAACAACGCGGGTGTGGACGGCTTCGGTCTGGGCGTGCTTCTGGCGACGCGGCAGGTGAAGAAGATGATCTCGTCCTATGTCGGCGAGAATGCCGAATTCATGCGGCAATACCTGTCGGGCGAGCTGGAGTTGGAGTTCAACCCGCAGGGCACTTTGGCCGAGCGCATGCGGTACGGCGCGGGCATTCCGGGGTTCTACACCGCAACGGGCGTGGGCACGGTGATCGCCGAGGGCAAGGACCACAAGGTCTTCAACGGCCGTACCTACATTCTGGAAACCGGCATCGTGGCGGATGTGTCCATCGTGAAGGCCTGGAAGGCCGACCCCTCGGGCAATCTGGTGTTCCGCAAGACCGCGCGCAACTTCAACGCCCCGGCGGCCACCTGTGGGCGCGTCTGCGTGGCCGAGGTCGAGGAAATCGTGCCGCTCGGCTCGCTGGACCCCGACAGCATTCACCTGCCCGGCATCTATGTGCATCGCATTATCGCTTACCCGCACGAAAAGCGCATCGAACAGCGCACCGTCCGCAAGAAGGAGGCTGTNGTGATGGCCTGGGACCGGAACCAGATGGCGGCGCGCGCCGCCAAGGAGCTGCGCGACGGCTGGTATGTGAACCTGGGCATCGGCATCCCGACGCTGGTGGCCAACTACATCCCCGAGGGCGTGTCGGTCACGCTGCAGTCGGAAAACGGCATGCTGGGCATGGGTCCTTTCCCCTTCGAGGGCGAGGAAGACCCCGACCTGATCAACGCCAAGCAGACCATCACCGAACTGCCGCAGACCGCGTATTTCGACTCGGCGCAAAGCTTTGCCATGATCCGCGGCGGCAAGATCGCCATGGCGATCCTGGGCGGCATGGAAGTCTCGGAAGAGGGTGACCTGGCGAACTGGATGATCCCCGGCAAGCTCGTCAAGGGCATGGGTGGGGCGATGGACCTGGTGGCGGGCGTCGGCCGCGTGGTGGTGGTCATGGACCACACCTCGAAGCACGGCGAGTCGAAGGTCTTGCACAAATGCACCCTGCCGCTGACCGGCAAGGGTGTGGTGAACCGCATCATCACCAACCTCGGCGTCTTNCGACGTGGTGCCGGGGGCCTGAAGATCGTGGAATGCGCCGATGGCGTGACCGAGGCCGAACTGCGCGCGGCGACGGAGGCGACGATCGTTGACTGACTTCGCGATCGAAAAGGAAGTTTCGGGCTCGAAGGGCCGCTACGTCATCCGCAAGGACGGCGACGAGGCCGAACTGACCTTNTCGATCACCACGCCCACGTTGGTCATCGCCGACCACACTGGCGTTCCGGACAGCTTTCGCGGCACGGGGGCGGGCCTCGCCCTCGTGACGCACATGGTCCAGGACGCGCGGCTGACGGGATTCAAGGTCGTGCCGCTGTGCCCGCTCGTCAATGCCATGCGCCAGCGCCACCCCGAATGGGCGGATGTCTTCGCGGTCTAGTTGCTGGCCGATATGATCTTGAACACGCAGGGGTCGGACACGACCTCGGGCGGCGTCAGGCACAGGCCCGACGCGACCTGCCAGGCCGCCAGAACCTTGGGCACATAGTCCCGCGTCTCGGCATAGGGCGGCACGCCCTGATTCGCCTGCACCGCGCCCTCGCCCGAGTTGTAGGCGGCCAGCACCATCAGCGGGTCACGGTCGAAATTCTTCATCAGCCAGTCCAGATAGGCGACACCGCCCTTGATGTTCTGGACCGGGTCCTTGGCATCCGTCACGCCAAACCGGCTGGCCGTGGCCGGGATCAGCTGCATCAAACCCGCCGCCCCGGCGCTGGACACCGCATCGGCCCGACCGCCGCTTTCCACCGCCATCACCGCCAGCACCAGCGCGGGCGAAACCTCGGTGCCGATGGTGGCCTTCAGGATCTCGGTCCCCCAGTCATCGGCCATCTGCTGCATGGTCTGCATCCGCGGCGAGCGGACGGCAGCCCCGCCCGGACCCTGCGACAATGTCGCCAAGGCCAGCGGGAAACGGCCCGAAACTGCGCCGATGCCGGTCGGCACGGTTTCCCAGAACCAGGCGTAATCCGAACTGACCGCGGGCGGGCTGCTTACCGGGCCTTCGCTTGGCGCTTGCGTCTCTTCCGGCTTTTCGGGTTCCTCGGGCTTCTTCTCGGGCAGCGCCATCAGCCGCGCCTGCTCTTCCGGGTCGATCTGCACGGTGATGCGCTTGGTGGCACCCGCCTCGGGCGGCTTCAGGCGCTTGAAGGTGAATTCGGACGCAGGCGACAGCGCCTCGCCCGAGGCATGCCCGGGAAGGACAGTCAGTAACGCCAGGGCCGTCATGCCTGCCAGGCGCCGCATCTGGGAACTGCTCGTTGGTCTTGTTCTTTGCCCCAGTATCGCGCAGGCAACCCCACCCTGGCGAGGCAAAGCTGTGGCAAGGGTCCGGATTCCTGCCGGATTCGACCGAAAAGCCACGGAAAATTCAATGGAAACCAGCGGCCTCCAGACCGACGGGAGGAAATGATTCATTTCATTTCAACAGGCTGGGCGCGCTTCGCGGAAAATTGATGAATGGCCGAAAATGCCTGAGTGGCTCCCTACTCTCGCCACGATTGCAGGGCTTTCTACACCCATACCGAACGGCAGGGCATGGACGCGAGCCAGCCGCAATGACCGGGGCGGTTGAACGGACACACAACCTTCTGGAAGGGATATTCCCATGAAACTGCTGAACATCTTCAAGTCGTTCAAGTCCGAAGAGTCGGGCGCCGTGACCGTGGACTGGGTCGTGCTGACCGCTGCCATCGTCGGCCTCGGCATGGTCGTGATGGTCGCCGTCGGCGGCGGCATCCAGGGCCTAGGCAACTCCATCGTGGACGACCTGGCCAACCGCGCCTCGGGCTACGAAAACCAGTAATCCGCTTCCCGCGGGTTCACCGAAGGCCGCGCCCCGCAAGGGCGCGGCCTTCGCCGTTTCGGGGGCCAGGCGCCACAACCAGACCGCGCAAAGACCCTGAACTTTCCCCGCGCTCGCCCAAATCGGGCCACGTTCCGGGGTTATCTGTCCCCAGATCGAACGGGACGACCGGAACAGAGGCCGGATCGAGACACCCCGGGGACGGTCGTGAAACCGAGCAACGAAGGGACAACCAAATGAAACTGCTGAACATCTTCAAGTCGTTCAAGTCCGAAGAGTCGGGCGCCGTGACCGTGGACTGGGTCGTGCTGACCGCCGCCATCGTCGGCCTCGGCATGGTCGTGATGGTCGCCGTCGGCGGCGGCATCCAGGGCCTGGGCAACTCCATCGTGGACGACCTGGCCAACCGCGCCTCGGGCTACGAAAACCAGTAATCCGCTTCCCGCGGGTTCACCGAAGGCCGCGCCCCGCAAGGGTGCGGCCTTCGCCGTTTCCGGGGTCCGCCGCAGACGCCACAGGCTTACCGCGCAAAGACCCCGAACTTTCCCCGACCTCGCCCAAATCGGGCCACGTTCCGGGGGCTATCTGTCCCCAGATCGAACGGGACGACCGGAACAGAGGCCGGATCGAGACACCCCGGGGACGGTCGTGAAACCGAGCAACGAAGGGACAACCAAATGAAACTGCTGAACATCTTCAAGTCGTTCAAGTCCGAAGAGTCGGGCGCCGTGACCGTGGACTGGGTCGTGCTGACCGCCGCCATCGTCGGCCTCGGCATGGTCGTGATGGTCGCCGTCGGCGGCGGCATCCAGGGCCTGGGCAACTCCATCGTGGACGACCTGGCCAACCGCGCCTCGGGCTACGAAAACCAGTAATCCGCTTCCCGCGGGTTCACCGAAGGCCGCGTCCCGCAAGGGCGCGGCCTTCGCCGTTTCCGGGGTCCGCCGCAGACGCCACAGGCTTACCGCGCAAAGACCCCGAACTTTCCCCGACCTCGCCCAAATCGGGCCACGTTCCGGGGGCTATCTGTCCCCAGATCGAACGGGACGACCGGAACAGAGGCCGGATCGAGACACCCCGGGGACGGTCGTGAAACCGAGCAACGAAGGGACAACCAAATGAAACTGCTGAACATCTTCAAGTCGTTCAAGTCCGAAGAGTCGGGCGCCGTGACCGTGGACTGGGTCGTGCTGACCGCCGCCATCGTCGGCCTCGGCATGGTCGTGATGGTCGCCGTCGGCGGCGGCATCCAGGGCCTGGGCAACTCCATCGTGGACGACCTGGCCAACCGCGCCTCGGGCTACGAAAACCAGTAATCCGCTTCCCGCGGGTTCACCGAAGGCCGCGTCCCGCAAGGGCGCGGCCTTCGCCGTTTCAGGCCAGCAATGGCCCGACCACCTCCCAAATCTCGCCACATTGGAGGTGTAACCGGACGTTGAGGGGCAAGGCTGCCCGCTGGAAGGGCTATCCGGGCCGGACGTGAAGGAAGACGAGCATGACCAAGATTGACAAGCAAGACGTGCCGTTCGCCTTCCCAGAGGACGAGCAAGGTGCCGTGACGGTGGACTGGGTGGTGTTGAGTGCCGCGGTGATCGGGATGGGCATGGTTGTCCTTACACCCGTCGCGTTCTCGACCGACAGCTCGGCCGGTGGCATCGCCAACTACATTTCCAACGTCAACGTTGGTTACGGCAACGACTGAGGGCCAACCCGCGGATGAGGCGCCGCTGAACTGGTTCCAGGCAGACAGGCAAAAGGAAACTGACGATGCGCATGGTTTTCGCATTGGTGCTCATGGTGGGCGTGGCTCTGGCCGGTGCCGCCGTCTACATGGCCCAAGGATACATCAGCCAGACCCAGAACGCGTTGGCCCAGGAACGCGCGGCGCGCGCCAAGGCCGGACCGCTGGTGGAAGTCTTCGTGGTCAACAAGGATCGCAACTACGGCGATCCGCTGACCAAGGACGACGTGCAAAAGATCTACTGGCCCGAAAATGCCCTGCCCAAGGACATTGCGCGGGATGAAGCCGTGCTGTTCCCCGAAGGTGAAAGCGATCCGCGCTTCGTCGCCCGCTCGATGCAGAAATTCGAGCCGGTGCTGATGTCCAAGGTCACCGAACCCGGCCAGCAGGCTGGCTTGATCGGGCAACTGAAAAGCGGCGAGCGCGCCTTTGCGATCAAGGTCGACGTGGCCTCGGGCGTGTCGGGCTTCCTGCAGCCGTCGGACTATGTCGATGTCTACTGGACCGGCCGTGCNCCCACGCAGGACACCGACATAACCCAGCTGATCGAAAGCTCGCTGCGCATCGTCGCTGTGGACCAGCAGGCGAACTCGGACGGGTCGGGCGGCGGCGCGATCATCGCGCGCACCGTCACCGTGGCCGCCTCGCCGCAACAGGTCGCGCGTCTGGCCCAAGCCCAGGCCACCGGCCGCATGGCCCTGTCGCTGGTCGGCTCCAGTGCCCAGTCGGCCGACGCGGTCGAGGTCACGGGCAACAGCCTTCTGGGCATCGTGGTCGAGGAGCCGGTGGCCGAGCCCGAAGCCGTGGTTGTCGAAAACCGCGTCTGCACCATCAACACCCGCAGNGGCGCCGAGGTGCAGGTGACCGAGATNCCCTGCACCAACTGACGCAAGGTCAATGGACGGGCGGCCCCAACCAATGGCGGGGCCGCCCGTTTCAATTACAACAATTCGCGTCTGTTGCAGGTTATCCACATAAAGAGCTTCGCGCAAACGCTTGATAGTTGCAAAAACGCGGCATCCGGCAGGATGCGCGGCAAGAGCGGGCAAAAAGACCCGCACCGAGGCGTGATCGAAAGGGCAGGTCACATGAACATGCGTTTCCCATGGGCGGCAGGTCTGATCGGCCTGACGCTGGGCCTGTCGCCGCTGTCACCGGCCATGGGGCAGACACTGCATGTCATGCAGGGGTCCGAGACGGCGCCGCTGAACGTGCCGATGAACCGCGCGGTGGTGGTGGAAAGCGATACGCCCTTCGCCGAACTGTCCATCGCCAACCCCGGCATCGCCGATATATCGACCCTGTCGGACAAGACGATCTATGTTCTGGGCAAGACGCCGGGGCGCACCACGCTGACGCTGCTGGGTCCGGACGGCAAGCTGATCTCGAACGTCGAAGTCCATGTCGCNCCCGACATCGCCGAATTCAAGGAGCGTTTGCGCCAGATCCTGCCGGGCGAGAACATCGAGGTGCGCACCGCCAACGACGGCATCGTGCTGTCGGGCACCGTCTCCTCCACCGCCAAGCTGGACCGCGCGCTGGACCTCGCCAATCGCTATGCGCCCGAACGGGTGTCGAACCTGATGATGGTGGGTGGCACCCAGCAGGTCATGCTGAAGGTGCGCTTTGCCGAAATGCAGCGCTCGGTCGCCAAGAACCTGTCCTCGTCGATCGCCGTGCGCAGCACTGGCGGCGATGTCGGCGTGATCGGCGAAAGCGGCACCTGGCTGCAAGGCGACAACGGCATCGACAATTCGACCATCACCCCGCGCGACGATGTCGAAGGCGCCCTGGCTCTTGGCTTCACCGCAGGCAGCCTNGAATTCGCCGTGCTGCTGGAAGCGCTGGAATCCAAGGGCATGGTCCGCACCCTGGCCGAACCGAACCTGACCGCCCTGTCCGGGCAAGAGGCCAGCTTCCTGGCCGGTGGCGAATACCCGATCCCGGTGGCGGGCGGCGACGGCACCATCGGCATCGAATACAAGCCCTTCGGCGTGCAGCTGAACTTCACGCCGGTCGTGGTGGACGGCAACGCCATCAACCTGACGATCAACGCCGCCGTCTCGGCCATCGACTCCACCATCACCATCCAGTCCGAAGGCTTCTCGGTGAACGCCTTCAAGAAGCGCGAGACCGCCACCACGGTCGAAATGCGCGACGGGGAAAGCTTCGCCATCGCCGGGCTTCTGCAGGACGACTTCCGCGACCTGAACGGCCAGGTGCCCTGGCTGGGCGACATCCCGGTGCTGGGCACGCTGTTCCGCTCGGCCGATTACCAGCGCGCACAAAGCGAACTGGTCATCATCGTGACGCCGCATCTGGTGAACCCGACGCGCGGCGAGGTCCTGGCGCTGCCGACCGACCGTGTCCGCATCCCCACCGAGCGCGAGCTCTTCCTGTTCGGCAAGACCGCCGCGCCGTCNACCGGCGCCGCGGGCGAGGTCGCCAGACAGGATTACAGCGGCTCCTACGGCTATGTGATGGAGTGAGGCGGATGCGCATTCAGGCAGTTATCACAGCCCTTGCGCTGACCGCTCTTGCGGCCTGCGACTATCAGGCGGGCAGCCAGATCGACCAGGGCCAGTTCGGCACGGCGACCATGGACAACTCNCTGGTCATGAATGGCACGGTTTCGGCCGAGTATGCGCTTGGCGTGCGCTTCTCGCGCGAGGTCAATCCGACCATCAACTTCGCCTTCGACTCGGCCGCGCTGACGCCGCAGGCCCAGGCGATCCTGCGCCAGCAGGCCAACTGGATCCGCCAGTTCCCCGAGCTGCGCTTCCGGGTCTATGGCTTCACCGACAATGTCGGCACCAAGGAATACAACTACCACCTGGGCCTGCGCCGGGCGAATGCCGTCGTCGCCTATTTCTCGCAACTGGGCATCTCGCGGTCGCGGCTGGAGGCGGTGGTTTCCTATGGCAAGACCCGCCCGCTGATCCCGGTGCCGGGCCCGGAAATCCGCAACCGCCGCGCGGTGACCGAGGTCTCGGGCTTCGTGAAGGCACAGCCGCTTCCGCTGAACGGCAAGTATGCGGAAGTGGTCTTCCGCGAATACGTCGAAAGCGCGACGCGCCCGCATCCCGACATCATCGAGCTTCAGACCCAGGTCGATCCCAGCAACAACTGAGACCGCGTCGGGACCAGCCCGAACAGCTCCGAACAGCCGCGCGCCCGCAAAGGCCGCGGCTGTTTCCGTCTTGGACGAAAATCAAAGATTCACGATCTTTCAGCCCAATTGTCGCCACCATTCCCGGTGAGTTTCGGCACCATGGCAACAGTCGCGCGGAAGAGCAGCCGCGCACGGTCTGCCGGGTTTCGCGGGGTTCTCAAAAGGGCTCCGTTCCGGGGCCGTCTTTGAAAGGACGAACAGAGGCGATGACGAGCGTGGCAAATCTTCAGCCGGACCCGGCGCCGATCGTGGCCTGCACGATCTCGCGCGATGTGCAGAATTTCGATCTTCTGATCGACGACATGGAGCTTGAACTTGGCGAAAGCTGGGGCGACCTGTCNGCCGACGACGCGATCACCTTCTTCGGCCAACCCGACGCAGCCGCGCTGGAGTTTGTCGCCGTCGCGGTGAATGCCGAAGATGAAAAGGATCTCGGCCGCATCGCCGATGTCATCAAGCAGGCCAAGGCCAAGGGCATCAAGGTCATCCTGATCGCCGACCAGATCAGCCCGGTCGCGCTGCACCAGCTGTTGCGCCTGGGGGCCGAGGATTTCGTGCCCTACCCGTTGCCCGACGGCGCCCTGCACGACGCCATCGAACGCATGCGCAAGGCNCCAGTCCGCCCATGCGGCGTGGCGGCCGTCGCCACCCGCGACGGCATGGTGGACGAAGAATTCGCGCATCCCTCCTTCAAGGCCAAGGGCGACCGTGACGGCGTGCTGCTGCCGGTGCATGGCCTGGCTNNTAGCGGCACCGGCGCCACGACNCTTGCCGTCAACCTGGCCTGGGAACTGGCCACGGTCGCCAAGACCGACGCGCCGCGCGTCTGCCTGATCGACCTGGACTTCCAGTATGGCTCGATCGCCACCTATCTGGACCTGCCGCGCAAGGAAGCCGTGTTCGAGATGCTGACCGACATGGCCGCCGCCGACAGCGACAGCCTGTTGACCGCCATGCTGACCTTCAACGACAAGCTGCACGTCCTGACCGCGCCTTCCGACATGCTGCCGCTGGACATCGTCGGTCCCGACGACATCGCCAAGCTTCTGGACATGGCCCAGGCCAATTTCGACTTCGTCGTGGTCGACATGCCCTCGACCATCGTCAACTGGACCGAAACGGTGCTGGCCCGCTCGCATGTCTACTTTGCCACGATGGAGCTGGACCTGCGGTCCGCCCAGAACGTGCTGCGGCTGATCCGGGCGCTGAAGGCCGAGGGCCTGCCGCATGAAAAGCTGCGCTATGTGCTGAACCGCGCGCCCCGCTTCACCGACCTGTCGGCGAAAAGCCGCGTCAAGCGCATGGCCGAAAGCCTGGATATCGAGATCGAGCTTCAGCTGCCCGACGGCGGCGCCCAGGTGACGCAAGCCAACGACCACGGCCTGCCGCTGGCGGAAAACGCTGCCAAGAACCCGCTGCGGCGCGAATTGCAGAAGCTGGCGAAGTCGCTGTTCGACCTGAACAAGGCCGTCGAAGTAAGCAAGGGCTGAAAGGGAACGGGGGTAAGACATGTTCTCGCGCTTCAAGAAACCCGATGCCGAGGCCGCCCGCGGCCCGTCCACGGCGCCCGTCACCTCCCCTGCCCCGGCGGCCCGCGCGGCGGGGGCCGCGCCCCAGGCGGCAACCGGCCGCGCGCCCACGCAGATGCGCCCGACGCCCGCCGCCCTGCCCAAGCCCTCGGCCGAGGTGATCGCCGCCGAGAAAGAGAAGAAGCGCAAGGAACGGCTGATGGAGCTGAAGGTCGAGCTTCACAAGCGGCTGCTCGACAACCTGAACCTCGCGGCCATCGAACATGCCTCGGAAGCGAGCCTGAAGCAGGAAATCGCCTCGATCTCGGCCGAAGCGCTGGACGAGATGTCGGTGTCGCTGAACTCGGCCGACCGCGCCACGCTGACCCAGGAACTGTATGACGAGGTCATGGGCCTTGGCCCGCTGGAAAGCCTGCTGAAGGATGAAACCGTCAACGACATCCTGGTGAACGGCCCGCAGCGCGTGTTCGTGGAACGCTCTGGCAAGCTGGAACTGACGGACATCACCTTCAAGGACGAACGCCACCTTCTGCGCATCATCGACAAGATCGTGTCGGCCGTGGGCCGCCGCGTCGATGAATCCAACCCCTATTGCGACGCCCGCCTGGCCGATGGCAGCCGGTTCAACTGCATGGTGCCGCCGGTGGCCGTGGACGGATCGCTGGTCTCGATCCGCAAGTTCAAGAAGGAAAAGCTGAAGATCGACGATCTCGTCCGCTTCGGCGCCTTCACCGAGGAAATGGCCGCCTACCTTCAGGCCGCCGTGGCCTGCCGGCTGAACGTCATCGTCTCGGGCGGTACGGGTTCGGGCAAGACCACCACGCTGAACGCCCTGTCCAGCTTCATCGACAACCGCGAACGCGTGCTGACCATCGAGGATACGGCGGAACTGCAACTGCAGCAGGTCCATGTCGGCCGCATGGAAAGCCGCCCCGCCAACGTCGAAGGCAAGGGTGCCGTCACGCAGCGCGACTGCCTGCGCAACGCCCTGCGGATGCGCCCCGACCGCATCATCGTCGGCGAAACCCGCGGCGAGGAAGTGATCGACATGCTTCAGGCCATGAACACCGGCCATGACGGCTCGATGACCACGATCCACGCCAACTCGTCGCGCGACGCCGTCAGCCGCCTGGAAAACATGATCGCCATGGTAAGCATCGAAATGCCGCTGAAGGCGGTGCGCGCCCAGATCGCCAGCGCCGTGAACCTGATCGTGCAGGCCTCGCGCCTGCAAGACGGCTCGCGCCGCATGACCTCGATCACCGAGATCACCGGCATGGAAGGCGAGGTCATCTCGATGCAAGAGGTGTTCCGCTACGAACGCCTGGGCATCGAACCCTCGGGCAAGATCATCGGCCGCTTCAACGCCACCGGCATCCGCTCGGCCTATTCGGAACGCTTCCGCCAGTGGGGCTATGACCTGCCGGCGTCGATCTACGAACCCATCGCGTAAGGCAGTCCCATGCAGATCTCTGCGGCNCCCCTTATCTATGTCCTGATCTTCGTCGCCGTGATCATGCTGGTCGAGGGCCTGTACCTGACCGTCTTCGGCAAGTCGATCAGCCTGAACAGCCGCGTCTCGCGCCGCCTGGCGCTTCTGGAAAAGAACGGCAACCGCGAACAGGTGCTGGAACAGCTCCGCAAGGAAATGTCCCAGCACATGAACTCGATGGGCATTCCACTCTATTCGATCCTCGCCACCAAGGCACAGCGCGCCAACATCGCCTTCACGCCGAAGCAGCTGGTGATGATCATGGCCGCGCTGTCGGTGGTGTCCTACCTGGGCCTGACCCTTGGCACCGAAGCCTCGGGCGCCGTGCGCATCGTGGTGGGCATCGTCATGGGCGTGGGCGGCGTCTACACCTGGGTTGACCGCAAGGCCAAGAAGCGCATGGCGCTTCTGGAAGAACAGCTGCCCGATGCCGTGGAACTGATGGTGCGCAGCTTGCGCGTTGGCCANCCCTTCTCGTCGGCCATCGCCATTGTCGCCAAGGAAATCCCCGATCCGCTTGGCACCGAATTCGGCCTGATCGCCGACGAGGCCGCCTATGGCCGCGATGTCGCCGAAAGCCTGAAGGCCTTCGCCGAACGCATGGACAGCCAGGACCTGCGCTTCCTGGCCGTGGCCGTGACCATCCAGCAGCAATCGGGCGGCAACCTGGCCGAAATCCTGGAAGGCCTGGCCAAGGTGATCCGCGCCCGCTTCAAGCTGTTCCGCCGCGTCAAGGCGATCACGGCCGAGGCAAAGTGGTCCGGCATGTTCCTGTCGGCCTTCCCCATCGGCGCGCTGATCATGATCAGCGTGATCCGGCCCGACTATTATGACGATGTGAAGGACACNCCCGCCTTCATCCCGGCGGCGCTGATCGTCGCGGTGTTCCTGATCGTCAACGTCATCTTCATGAAGATGATGGTCAACATCAAGGTTTGAGGCAGACCATGTCCTTCGTTGCGAACATCAGCCAGATGCTGACCGACCGGCTGGGGCCGCTTGGCCCGATGATCGGCCTGCTGGCGGCGGGCCTGGTTCTGGTGGTGCTGGCCCTGCCGGTGATGCTGAAGAAGCAGCCCGAACCCTTCGACAAGCTGAAGACCCAGCGTCAGACCTTTGGCGCCAGCCAGGAAGAGGCCGCGCCGCTGCGCACCCGCGACCGGGCCGAAAAACTGGAACGCTTCGCCTCGTTCCTGGAACCGCAGGACGCCGAACAGATGACGGCCTCGCGGCTGAAGATGCTGCGCGCTNNTAGCTACCGCGACAAGAACGCGGTTCGCCTGTTCCACTTCGCGCAGTTCTCGCTTGGCCTGGGCGCGCTGGCCGTCGGCGTGATCTATTCCATGTTCCTGACCGCCAACAAGGAAATCGGCACCCAGGGCCTGATCCTGTCCACGCTGGTTCCCGGCCTGATGGGCTATTACCTGCCGCAATACTGGGTGACCCGCCGCGCCGAAACCCGCAAGCAGGAAATCATCTCGGGCTTTCCCGATGCGCTGGACCTGATGCTGGTCTGCGTCGAGGCTTACCAGTCGCTGGACCAGTCGATCATCCGCGTGTCCAAGGAAACCCGCGCTTACTATCCTGCCCTTGCCGACGAATTCGAGATCGTGGCGAACGAGGTAAAGGCNTTAAAGGAACGGGTGCAGGTGCTGAAGGACATGTCCGACCGTGTCGGCATCCCCGACGTGTCCTCCTTCGTCACCACGCTGGTGCAATCGGCCACCTTCGGTACCTCCATCGCCGAGGCGCTGCGGGTCTACTCGGCGGAAATGCGTGACAAGCGCGTGATGCGCGCCGAAGAGAAGGCGAACGTCTTGCCGACGAAACTGACCTTGGGCACAATGATGTTCACGGTGCCGCCGCTGATGATCATCCTCATCGGGCCTTCGGTCTATGGCATCACGCAGACGCTTGGAGGCTTCTCGCAGTGACCCGTCTACCCTGTCAGGCTCCGGCGGGCGGAGGATCTGACATCGCCCTGCCCCGCCTGCCAGGAACCTGGCTGCTTGTCCTTGCGCTCGGTCTGGCCGCCTGTTCCCAGGGCGGCCTTGGCCATTCCGGCACCGGCGGCGGCCCGCCCGGCGCTGACGGCAGCCGCCGCGCCGAAGACGGGCTGGTGGTCGGCGACCGGCTGATGGCCTCGGGCGAATACGAACTGGCGCTGAAGGCCTATCTGCGCGCCGCGGCCGACGATGGCATGACCTCGGATGTGCTGGCCTCCATCGGCTCGGCCAACCTGGCGCTTGGCNNCCTGAACCAGGCCGAACAGCTCTTGCGCCGCGCGGTCGAGGTTGATCCCGAAAACGTGCCCGCCCTGAACAATCTGGGCGTCGTCCTGATGAACGAGGACAAGCCGGGCGAGGCGCGCATCTACTTCCAGCGCGCCTATGCCGTGGACAGTGGCGCCACGGACTCCATCCGCGAAAATCTTCGCCTGGCTATCGCGCAGTCCGAGGGAAGCGTGTATTCTTCCCCGGCAGAAGGCAATTCTCCCACGGCCGTCTTGCGCGAACCGGGCGGGACGACCGATATCGTCACCTTGTCCGATCTGTGACCGCCGGGGACCGAGCAGTAAACAAAGGACGCGAAATGCGCCACCCGGTTCTACTTGCGCTGTGCCTGGCAAGCACGGCTCTGGCGGCCTGCCAGCGCAACTCCGAGGCCGAGGTGCAGCGTGCCATCGACGGCGTGACCGAAGCCGACCAGGCCAACCTCAACGAGATCATGCTGACGGTGGGCGACCCGAACGAGGCCGTCACCTATTTCCAGGGCGCCGTCGCCGCCAACCCCACCAGCATCGAAACCAAGCGCATGCTGGCCAAGTCGCTGAACCGCGCTNNTAAGAAATCCACCGAGGCGATCACCGTCTGGACCGAGGTGGTGAACTCGGTCGGCGGCACCAATGCCGACCGGGTGGAACTGGCGGGCACCTATATCCGCGTCAACAACTGGGACCAGGCCGCAGCCATGCTGAACCAGGTGCCNCCCACCTTCGAAACCTACGAACGCTATCGGTACGAAGCGATGGTGGCCGACAGCCAGAAACAGTGGAAGAAGGCCGACAGCTTCTATGAAATCGCCGCTTGCCTGACGACCCAGCCCGCTNNTAAGATCTACAACAACTGGGGCTTCTCGAAACTGACGCGGCAGGACTACGGCGGCGCCGAACGGCTGTTCCTCGAGGCGCTGACCTACGACCCGTCGCTGTTCACCGCCAAGAACAACCTGATCCTCGCCCGCGGCGCGCAGGGCAAGTATGACATGCCGGTCATCCAGATGAGCCAGAAGGAGAACAGCGAACTGCTGTACACGCTGGCCCTGACCGCCATCAAGCGCGGCGATGTGAACGTGGGCAAGCAGCTTCTGCAACAGGCCATCGACACCAACCCGCAATATTTCGAGGCCGCCGAGCGCAGCCTTGCCGCGCTGGAAGGCTAGGCGATGTCGGCGACGGCGGCGCTGATCCTTCTGCCCCTGGTGCTGCCGATCTGCATCTGGGTGGCCTGGTCGGACATGAAGTTCATGCGCATCCCGAACATAGCCAACTACGCCCTGGCGCTGGTCTGGATCGTCGCCCTGGCGCTGGTGGCCCTGGGCCTGTTGCCGCTGGCCGGTTGGGGCTGGGGCATCGCGCTTGGCCTTGTGGTGCTGCTGGCGGGCTTTCTGGCCAACCTCGCAGGGTTGGTCGGCGCGGGCGATGCCAAGTTCGCCGCCGCCATGGCGCCCTTCTTCCTGGGCACGCCCTGGACCGTGGTCTATGTCCTGGCGGCCTCGTGCCTGATCGGTGCCTTTGCCGCGCACCGCATGCTGCGCGCCATCGGCCCTTCCGCAGCGCCACCGCCGACTGGGCCAGCTGGACCCATGCCAAGTTTCCCATGGGGCTCGCCCTGCTTACGCGCTGGCGCTGGTGCTGATCGGCCGTGTCCTGGGGGTCGGCGCGTGAGCCCGCCGCCTCTTCGCCGCAGCCTTGCCATCGCCCTGCCGCAGATACCCGTCAGGATTGTCCCATGAACGCGATCCCGCCCGCCTCTGTCCTCGCCCCGCCCGCGCCACGCACCCTGGCCGAAACCGGCCTGAATCAGGTGATGATGCGCGACATCCTGTTGAAGACCATCTTCCGGATGAACCTGGACCTGGTCTCNGAAATCAGCCGCGCCGTCTGCCTGCCGGTGCCGCTGACCCAGGAACTGGTGGACCTCGCCCGCACGCAGCGCCTGCTGGAAGCCACCGGCACGCTGCACGCGACCTCTGGCAACGAGATGGGCTACCAGCTGACCGATGCAAAGGCCCGCGCCCTGGATGCGCTGAGCCAATCCGAATACTACGGCGCCATGCCGATCCCGCTGGCCGATTACGGCCTGCAGATGAAGCGCCAGTCGGTGCGCGACATCCGCCTGACCCGCGACCAGCTGGTCGGCGCCATGGGCCACCTGATCCTGCCGCCCGACCTGCTGGACCACCTGGGCCCCGCCGTCACCTCGGGCCGGTCGATCCTGATGTACGGCCCGCCCGGCAACGGCAAATCCTCCATCTCGAACGGCATCCGCGCGGCCCTTGGCGACCGCATCTATGTGCCCCGCGCCATCGAATATGCNCACCAGGTCATCACGGTCTATGACCCCATCGTGCATTCCAAGGCCGAAATGGCGGTGGACGACCCGAACAGCCTGCGCCGCACCTCGAACCGCTTCGACAACCGCTATGTCTATTGCGAACGCCCGACCGTCATCACCGGCGGCGAGCTGACGCTGGACATGCTGGACCTGAAATACAACCCCGTGGCGCGCACCTATACCGCGCCGTTGCAGCTGAAAGCCTCGGGCGGCATCTTCATCGCCGACGACCTTGGCCGCCAGTCCGAACCGCCGCANAAGCTGGTGAACCGCTGGATCGTGCCCCTGGAAGAGGCGAAGGACATCCTCGCCCTGCAATCGGGCGAAAAATTCACCGTGCCCTTCGACACGCTGGTGATCTTCTCGACCAACTTCCACCCGAACGAAATTTTCGACGGCGCCGCGCTGCGCCGCATCTTCTTCAAGATCAAGGTCGACGGCCCGAACCAGGAGATGTTCCTGAAAATCTTCGCCATGGTCGCGCGCAAGAAGAAGATGGCCCTGGACGAAAAGACCCTGCTGCACCTCCTGAAGGTCAAGTACCCGACCATCAACAACAATTTCGCGAACTACCAGCCCACCTTCCTGATCGACCAGATGATCGCCATCTGCGAATTCGAGGGCATCCCCTATCAGATGAGCCCCGAACTGATCGACCGCGCCTGGGCCAACATGTTCGTCCGCGACGAGGCCATCGCACGGTAACGCCCGGCCCTGCCGTGGCACGCGGGGGTTTCACACCCCCGCACCCCGTGGAGTATTTCCGCAAAGAAGAAGCCGGATCAGGGGAAAAGCCTGACGCCGCTTTCCGTGACAAGCGCATCCAGCCGCTGGTCGGTCGGCTCGGTCGGCACCTCGGCCACCTCCTGCGCGTCGAAGGCAAAGCCCACCGCCAGCACCGGCCCGCGGGCGCGCAGGCCCTCCAGCGTGCGGTCATAGAACCCGCCGCCATAGCCCAGCCGGAACCCCCGCGCATCGAAGGCCAGCATCGGCACGATCAGCACCTCGGGCTCGACCCACGCCCCTTCCGCCGGGATCGCCGCGCCGAACTCGCCCGGCACCATGGCACAGCCCGGCGACCATTCGCGGAACCGCAGCGGCTGGCCCGGCCCGATGATCACCGGCACCCCCACCGGCCCGTCATGCGCCGCCATCGCCGAGGTCGGGTCGATCTCGGTCCGCATCGCCATATAGCCCGCCAGCCGCTTGCCCCNCTGCGCCGCCAGGAAATCCGCCAGCAACTCGGCGGCCTGGCCCTGCCCCGCGGCAAAGGCGGTCTTGCGGGCAGCGAAGGCGGCTTTGCGCGCCGCAGCCTTGTCGATCATATCAGCACCAGCGTGGCCAGCCCCAGGAAGGCAAAGAACCCCATCACATCGGTCAGCGTGGTGACAAAGGTGCCCGAAGCCAGCGCCGGGTCCAGCCCCAGCCGGTCCAGCGTCAAGGGCACCATCACCCCGCCCAGGGCCGCGACGATCTGGTTCACCACCATCGCCGCCGCCAGCACGATGCCGATCTTCACATCGCCAAAGATCAGCGACCCCGCCACCCCCAGGATCAGCGCCAGCCCCAGCCCGTTCAGCACGCCACCATCAGCTCGCGCAGGATCACGCGGCGCGCATTGGCCCGCGTCAGGTCGCGCGTCGCCAGCGCCCGCACCGACACCGCCAGCGACTGCGTGCCGGCGATCCCGCCGGTCGAGGCGACGATCGGCATCAGCGCCGCCAGCGCCACCAGCGCGGCAATGGTGCCCTCGAAGGCCGAAATCACCATGGCCGACAGCGAGGCGGTGGCCAGATTCACCACCAGCCAGGGCAGGCGCGACTTCGCGGTTTCCAGCGGCCCGTCCGAAAGGCTGGTCTCGTCGCCCACCCCGGCCAGACGCAGCATGTCTTCCTCGTGCTCTTCGTCCAGCACGTTCATTGCGTCGTCGATGGTGATGACGCCCACCAGCCGCCCGGCCTCGTCCACCACCGGGCAGGAAATCAGGTGATACTGGTTGAAGATATAGGCCACGTCGGCCTCTTCCTCGGTCGCCTGGACGGTGCGGAAACTCTCTTCGCTGATGTCCTTCAGCCGCGCATCCCGCGCCGAGGACAGCACCCGCCCCAGCGTCACATAACCCTGCGGCTTCATCCGCGGATCGACCAGGATGACGTGATAGAACTGGTCCGGCAGATGGTCGGCGCCGCGCAGAAAGTCGATGGCCTGCCCCACCGTCCAGTCCGTCGGCGCCACCACGACCTCGCGCTGCATCAGGCGCCCGGCGGAATGTTCCGGGTAGGACATCGCCTGTTCGACCGCGGCGCGCTCGGACTTGTCCAGCGCGCCCAGGATCAGCCCGCGCTGCGCTACTCGTCGATGTCTTCCAGAAGGTCCACGACATCGTCGGATTCGAGTTCCCGCACCGCCTCGGCCAGAACCTCGGGCTCCAGCGCCTCGACGACCTCTTCGCGGATGCCCTCGTCGATTTCCGACAGGATCTCGCCGTCGAACTCGCGACCGTACAGGTCCAGGAGGTCGCGCCGCTCCGCAGGCCCGATCTGTTCCAGGATGTCGGCAATATCGGCCGGGTGCAGCGGTTCCAGCAACTCGGCCAGCCGCACGCCATCGCGCGCCTCGACCGCGTCCAGCACGGCCTCCAGCCGCGCTTCGTCCAGGGCAACCTCGGTCCCCTCGATGATGGCCCTGTCTTCGCCCATGTGCCCCCGGCCGGATTGCCGCGACCTTAAACAAAGCTCTTTCAAAGAAACAGGGGCAGAGCCGACCTTTTCGCCGCATCCGCGTCAGGGCGCATAGGCCAAGCCCTTGACTCTCAATCCATTCACCTTGCCCCAGGCGCACCGCCGGGGGTCCGGGGGCCATGGCCCCCGGCGCCCGTCCGGCAGCGCCCACTTTTCCGCAACCGCCCAAGGCCTTAGGCTTGCCCTCCGACCGTGACGAGGGCCCCCATGACCGAACTGATCCTAGGCCAGACCATCCGCTTCCAGGGCGATCCCTTCGTGATCGGCCCAGAAGCCGCCCTGCACGACCCCCAGGGCGGCGTCGCCATCGACCAGGGCCGCATCCTGGCCGTCGGCCCCGCCACGGACCTGCGCGCCCGCTACCCCCAGGCCAGGGTCACCGACCATGGCCGCGCCCTGATCTCGGCGGGCTTCGTCGATGCCCATGTGCATTACCCGCAGACCGCCATCATCGCCTCCTGGGGCAAGCGGCTGATCGACTGGCTGAACCTCTACACCTTCCCCGAAGAAACGCGCTTTGCCGATCCCGCCTATGCAACGGAGATCGCCAACCGCTACCTCGACCTCGTCACCGCCCACGGCACCACCACCGTCTGCACCTATGCCACCATCCACCCCGCCAGCGTGGACGCCATCTTCCAGGCGGCCCAGGCCCGCGGCCTGCGCCTCTACGCCTANAGCAAGACCTGCATGGACCGCAACGCCCCCGAAGCCCTGCGCGACACCGCGCAATCCGCCTATGACGACAGTAGGCGCCTGCTGGAAAAGTGGCACGGGGTCGAGAGGCTGAACTACGTCATCACCCCCCGCTTCTCGCCCACCTCGACCCCCGAACAGCTGGCCGCCCTCGGCCAGCTCTGGCGCGAATACCCGGACTGCCTGATGCAGACGCACCTGTCCGAACAGACCGACGAAATCGCCTGGGTGCAGGACCTCTTCCCGCAATCCCGCGACTACCTCGACACCTACGAATCCCAGGGCCTGCTCCGAGAAGGCGCGCTCTATGGCCACGCCATCCACCTGACCGAACGCGAGAAATCCCGGCTGATCGAGGCTGGCGCCAGCCTGATCCACTGCCCGACCTCGAACACCTTCATCGGCTCGGGCCTGTTCGACATGGGGCTGGCCACGAAACTCCGCGTCGGCCTCGCCACCGATACCGGCGGCGGGTCGTCCTTCTCGATGCTGCACACCATGGCCGCCGCCTACGAGGTGGCGCAACTCCGCGGCCAGTCCCTGCACCCCGCGCAGCTCTGGTGGCTGGCCACCCAGGGCTCGGCCCGCGCGCTGCATGCCGAAAACTCCATCGGCAACCTCGCNCCCGGCATGGAGGCCGATCTCGTGGTGATCGACCTCGCCTCCACCCCCGCCATCGAACAGGCGACGCGGCGGGCCGAGACGCTGTGGCAGGCGCTGTTCCCCACCATCATGATGGGCGACGACCGCGCCATCCGCGAGGTCAGGATCATGGGAAGGTTTCGCCCGCGCTTCGGCCCCGGCGCCGCTTAGGGCCGGGCTTCGGCCCCGCAGCGGGCCGGGGCCGGGCTTCGGCTCCGGCTTCGGTCCGGCCCCCGTCGGCTTCGGCCCTCGCACCGGCCGCTTCGGCGGCGCCGGGTCCGCCAGTTCCCAGCCATCGGGATAGAAATCATGCGCCAGGGCGATCTCGGTCGCCACGCGCTCGCGCTCCCACACCGCCTCGGGCGTCACCGGGATCGGCGCGCTGGTTGCCACCACCGTCTCGCGGTCGCCCTTGCGCCGGGTAGCGAACCCTCGCGCGCGCAGCGNCCTTTCAAAGGCCGCCCAGTCGGCATCCAGTTCCTCGACGAAGAACAGGAAATCCACCGCCGAGATCTCGGGCAGCCCCTTCGCGCCCTTGAACGTGGCAAAGGTCTCGCGCCGCTGCGCCTCGTAATTGTGCCCCATGGCCGCCCCGCTGCCGAATGCCTGTCTTGCGACTACCATTTCCGGCCCGCCGCGGCCAGCACCGGCACCCGGACAAAGAAGGGGCGGCCGAAGCCGCCCGGCCCACAAAGAAGGGCGGCCGAAGCCGCCCGGCCCAAGAAGGGGGCGGCCGAAGCCGCCCCCAGGGAGGGGATGCAGTCCTGACCGACGTCAGACGACGATCAGATCGGTCGCGCCGTTCCAGGCATTCCAGGCGTCCACGTTGAAGTTGCCGACGCCAAAGGTCCCGGTCAGATCGACGCGGAAGTCAAAGTTACCGTGCCGTCCAGGCCGACAAACAGCGACGTGACACCGCCAACCGTCTGGACCTGGGCTTCCCATTGGCCAACCGCCGCACCGTTCCCGGCCGCCAGGCTGTTGATATGGACACCTTCCAGCCGCAGGACATCGCCCGCCGCCGCGTCGGCCACCAGATCAACCCCGTTCGACGAAACCGAGGTGAACAGGAACTGGTCAGCCCCCGTGCCGCCGTACAGCGTGTCGTTGCCGCCGCCGCCGTTCAGGATGTCACGCCCGGCCGCGCCGCGCAGCACGTCATTGCCGCCAAAGCCGCCCAGACGGTCGTTGTAGGCCGAACCGGTGAAATCGAACCGGTCGACGTTGATGTAACGGGTGCTGTACGACCCATCCACCGCTTCCATCGCCCACCAGCCATAGCCCTTGTCCACCGTCCGGACACTCGCGGTCGCATTGCTGGCATCGGCCGTCAGGAAGTCGGTGCCGCCGCCGCCATTCACCTCGTTGAAGCTGCCGCGGCCGACCTTGATCGTGTCGTTGCCGTCGTTGGTGTTCAGCACATGGTTGCCCACCACCGCCGTCAGGTTGATCGTGTCATTGCCCGATCCGGTGCTCAATTGCACGTTTTCGATCCCGGCCAGCTTCGTGCCGTTGCCAACCAGGGTCCCGGCCCCGGCCGCCGTCAGCGTCAGCGTCAGCGCAAGGTTCGACCCGCTGACATCCATCCGCCACAGGTCATTCCCGGCACCGCCGTTGATCGAATCGGCCCCGCCCGCGCCGCCATTCAGCGTGTCGTTGCCGGTGCCGCCGATCAGCGTGTCGGCCAGCCCGCCGCCCGCCAGCGCGTCATCGCCGTTACCGCCCGTGACGTTCCAGCGTTCGAAGTTGATGTAATCGGTGTACATCCGGTCGTTGAACGTGCCGTACCGCCACCAGCCATAGCCAACGTCGCGGTAGGTGATCGCCTCGTCGATGCTTAGCAAGTTCAGCACCAGAAGGTCGGTCCCCGCCTCGCCATTCACCTGGTCGATACCCAGGCCGGGGTTCAGCGTGTCATTGCCCAGACCGCCGTTCATCGTGTCGTTCAGCGCATAGCCCGCGGTCGAGAAACTGTCGTTCCCGGCCCCCAGAGAGATGCTCACCTGCTCGATATTGCGGATCGAGAAGTTGCGGGCGGTCATCTGCGCCGTGGTCTGGCTGTCGGCCGCGTTGAACACCATCGCGCCGTTCAGCGCCGTCAGGTTGGCCGCCCAGGCGTCGTCGCCCGCGCCACCGTCGATCACCGCTGTCCCGGCCGCGCTGTTCAGCCAGTCGTTGCCGCCGTTGCCGTTCAGGGTATCGCGGTCACCCCAGCCGACCAGCGTGTCATGCCCGGCGCCGCCGGTCAGGTTCAGCTGCTCGATGCCGTAGTAATCCAGAACATCCCGCTGCGCGACGAGAACCGCCACCAGCCATAGCCGCGATCCGTATGCGAAATGCCGCTGTCGATGCCGGTGATGCCGCTCCAGTCCATGACCAGCGTGTCAGCATGGGCGCCGCCGTTCACCGAATCGACGCCGCGGCCCGTGGTGATGATGTCGTTGCCGTCCCCGGTGCTGATGATGTCGTTATAGATGCTTAACATTGGCCGTGATCCGGTCATAGCCCGCCCCGGTGTCCAGCCGCAGCTGCTCGATGCCGCTGATCGTCGCGGCATTGCTGGTCTGGGCGTCCAGGTTCACCTGGACCTGCGTCGTATAGGCCGACAGGTTGGCCTGCCAGGTATCCGTGCCATCGCCGCCGCGATGACATCCGCGCCCGACACGCCGTTCAGCACGTCATTGCTTAGCCCCGCCCGTCAGCGTGTCCGCCAGGCCAGAGCCCGACAGCACGTCATCGGCGCTGCCGCCGGTCAGGTTGTATTGCTCGACGCTGTAGACATCCACCGACTGGCTGCGCGTCAGGTCGCCCAGACGCCACCAGCCATAGCCCAGGTCGGTCCAGCCGATCCGCGTGGTCGAATCCGAGAAATCGGCAACCAGCAGGTCCTGATCGCCCCCGGCCTGGAACGTCGACCGGCCGCCGCTGACGATGAAGGTGTCGTTGCTTACGTTCGACTCAAAATACTGGTCGGCCGTCACCTGGCTCGCATCCAGCAGGTCGTTGCCGCTGCCGGTGACCAGGCTCACCTGTTCGACATTGCGCAACCGCGCGCCCGTCGCGCCGATCACGCTCCACAGGCCCGGTGTCAGGGTCAGCGCGACATCGACGTTCAGGCCGCTGTAGTTCACGGACCACAGGTCGCGGCCCGCGCCACCGTCAACCGTGTCCGCGCCCAAGCCGCCACTGATGGTATCGTTGCGGCGCCGGTCACAAAGCGGTCGTCGCCGCCCCATCCGCCCACACGGTCGTTGCCCGAGCCGGTGGTGATGTCGAACGTTTCAAAGGCATAGAAATCGACAGCGGAACTGAAGCTGTCCTCGAACCGCCACCAGCCGTAACCGATATCGCGCCAGGTGACATCGGTGGTCAGCGTCGCCCAGTTCAGCACCAGCTTGTCCGTGCCAGCCTGACCATCAACGGAATGATACGATCCCGGGGTCACCGTCACGATATCGTCGCCAACTGTCGTCGGAAGACCGGTAATAGCCATGATCCCCTCCATCTGCTATCTTTCACAAAGAAAGCAGAATTCAGGCAAACCCGCCATGACCTGCGTCAAAGTTTGCGCAAATAGCGGATTTGATCCGGATCAAACGGCGAACAGGCGCCGCGCCAGCGCGGCCTGCCGCGCGATCACCCGCGGCAGGTCCAGGGTCGCCATCGCGCCCTCCTGAACCACCCGGCGACCTTCCACGAACAGGTCGCGCAACTTCATCGGCCCGCACAGCACCAGGGCCGCCACCGGGTCCCAGGCGCCCGCCGCCTCGATCCCCGAGACATCCCAGATCGCCAGATCGGCCCGCATCCCCGGCGCCAGCGCGCCGCAGTCCTCGCGCCCCAGCACCCGTGCCCCGCCCAGGGTGGCAATCTCCAGCACCTCGCGCGCNNTCATCGCATCGGCGCCCCGCGCCACGCGCTGCATCAGCAGGGCCTGCCGCGCCTCGGAGATCAGGTTGCCATCGTTGCTGGCCGACCCATCCACCCCCAGCCCCACCTTCACCCCCGCATCCCGCATGGCGCGCACCGGCGCGATGCCCGACCCCAGCCNGCAGTTGGAACAGGGGCAATGCGCCACGCCGGTGCCACTGCGCGCAAACAGCCCGATCTCCTGCCCGTCCAGTTTCACGCAATGCGCGTGCCAGACATCCGGCCCGGTCCAGCCCAGGTCTTCGGCATATTGCCCCGGTTAGCAGCCGAACTGCGCCAGCGAATAGGCGATGTCCTCGTCGTTCTCGGCCAGATGGGTGTGCAGCATCACCCNCTTGTCCCGCGCCAGAAGTGCGGCATCCCGCATCAGCTCGCGGCTGACCGAAAACGGCGAACAGGGCGCCAGCCCCACCCGCACCATCGCGCCAGGGTTCGAATCGTGAAAAGAATCCACCACCCGGATGCAATCCTCAAGGATCGAATGTTCGTTTTCCACAAGACTGTCCGGCGGCAACCCACCCGCGCTTTCGCCGATCGACATCGCCCNCCGCGTCGGATGGAACCGCAGCCCCACCTCCTCTGCCGCGGCAATCGTGTCATCCAGCCGCGACCCGTTGGGATACAGGTACAGATGGTCTGACGTCAGCGTGCAGCCCGACAGCGCCAGTTCCGCCAGCCCGACCTGGGCCGAGACGAACATCTCTTCCGGCCCGAACTTCGCCCAGATCGGATACAGCGTCTTCAGCCAGCCAAACAGCAGCGCATCCTGCCCGCCCGGCACCACCCGCGTCAGCGTCTGGTACAGATGGTGATGTGTGTTCACCAGCCCCGGCGTCACCACGCAGCCCCGCGCCTCCACCACCGCGGCCCCCGGCGCGGCCAGGCCCCGCCCACCGCCGCCACCACGCCCCCGCGGATNCAGCACATCGCCGCCGCCGATCTCTTCGCGGGCGGCGTTCATCGTCACCACGACCTCGGCATTGCGGATCAGGATATCGGCCATGAAAAGCTCCTCCCCTTCGGCGAAACCGGGCGGCAGGCCGACAGAAGGGAAAGGACTCGGGCGCTGCGCCGCAACGATGCCCAGCACCGCCGCCCCTGGCAAGGGTCAGCCGTTCAGCCAGCGCATCGCTTCGGCGTGAATCTCGGCATTGGCCGCCGCCAGCACCTGCCCGCCGTNCCAGGCGGGATTGCCCTGCCAGTCGGTGACGATGCCGCCCGCCGCCTCGATCACCGCAATCGGCGCCTGCACGTCATAGGCCTGCAGCCCCGCCTCGATCACCAGGTCGATCTGCCCGGCGGCGACCAGCGCATAGCCATAGCAATCCATGCCATAGCGCACCAGCCGCGCCCGCGCCGCCACGTTGCGGAACGCGGCGCCCTCGGCGGGCGTACCGACCTCGGGGAAGGTGGAAAACAGGATCGCATCCGCCAGCGCCCGCGGCCCCCGGCAGCGCAGCGCCCGGTCGCCCCAGGGCCCGCGCACCATGGCGCGCCCCAGCCCGCCCTCGAACCGCTCGCGGATATAGGGCTGGTCAATGACGCCATAGACCACGCCCTGATCATCGCGCACCGAAATCAGCACGCCCCAGGTCGGCGTGCCAGACAGATAGCCGCGCGTGCCATCAATGGGGTCCAGCACCCAGGTCAGGCCCGAAGACCCTTCCTGCACGCCGAATTCCTCGCCCAGGATACCATCCTGCGGCCGCCGCCGCGCCAGGATCGCGCGCATGCGCTCCTCGCTCAGCCGGTCGGCCACCGTCACGGGGTCAAAGCGATGGGCTTCCTTGGAATCGGCGCCCAGCCCATCCGCCCGGAAATGCGCCATCGTCGCTTCCCGCGCCGCTTCGGCCAGTTCGGCTGCTGTCGCAATCAGGTCTTCGGCCGTCGCCGCGTCGATCCGCGTCATGCTGTCTCCGCACGCCCCGGCAGGGTCCTCCCGGTCGCTAGCCCGACCGGGAGACGCGGTCAAGCCGCCTTTCAGGCAGCGTCGCTCAGCACGCGCGCCAGGTCGAACAGGCGGCGGCGCTGTGCCTCGGGAATGGCGTAATAGGACCGCACCAGTTCCAGTGCTTCCTTGTCGGCCATCAGGTCCGGCGCTCCGGTCGTCTCGCNGGCCTCCTCCAGCCCCTCGAAGAAGAAGCTGATCGTCACGCCCAACGCATCGGCAATGTCCCACAGACGGGACGCGCTGACGCGGTTCATTCCGGTTTCGTATTTCTGGATCTGCTGGAACTTGATCCCGACCTTGTCCGCAAGCTGCTGCTGCGTCATGCCGATCATCCAGCGCCGATGACGGATACGTTTGCCGACATGGGCGTCTACGGGATGCTTCATAAGATACTCCAATCGTGGGTTCATCACTCGTCACCAGAGAGCTTGCAGACCAACATCCGGCCCCCGATCTCCGCAGGGTTGAAAATCGCTTTCCGACGCTCGCCTGTAAACCTGTCTAAATAGACAAGTCGAATTGTACAGGTGGATAGGCTCAAAGGGCCACCGCCGCGTTTGCCGCATCGCGCGACGCCCCTTGCAAAGCTGCCAAGCGTCGGAAATGCTGAAAGAAACCCCGAAACGCCAAGGAATACACCCATGCGTGCCTGGAGGATCGAATCGCTTGGCGCCCCGCCGGTGCTGGCAGACCTGCCAGACCCCGCCCCGGCCCCCGGTCAGGCGCTGGTGCGCATCGCCGCCGCCGGGCTGAACTTCGCCGACCTGCTGATGGCGAAGGGCACCTATCAGGACCGCCCCGCCCTGCCCTTCACCCCCGGCCTGGAGCTCGCTTANAGCACCGTCGCCGCGCTTGGCCCCGGCACCGAAGGCCCCGCCCCCGGCACCCGCGTTGCCGTGGCCACCACCGGCGCCTTCGCCGAATACGCCGTGGTCCCGGCCGAAAGCCTGGTGCCCCTGCCCGACGCCATGGATTTCGCCACCGCCGCGGGCTTCCTCATCGCCTATGGCACCTCGCATCTGGCGCTCGCCCATCGCGCCCGCCTGCAACCGGGCGAGACGCTCTTCGTCACCGGCGCCGTANNCGGCGTCGGCCTGACCGCGGTCGAGGTCGGCCACCGCATGGGCGCCCGCGTCATCGCCTCGGCCCGTGGGCAGGACAGGCTGGACATCGCCCGCGCCGTGGCCCACCACCTGATCGACAGCGAAGCCCCGGACCTGAAAGAGACGCTGAAGGCCCTCGGCGGCATCGACGTGCTCTACGACCCCGTCGGCGGCCCCGCCTTCGACGCCGCGCTTCGCGCCGCCCGCCCCGAAGGNCTGATCCCCATCGGCTTCGCCTCGGGCGAGGTGCCGCCGATCCCGGCCAACCTGCTTCTGGTGAAGAACCTCACCGTCATCGGCCTGTGGTGGGGCGGTTACGCCCGCTTTGCCCCGGCACTGGTGCGCGACAGCCTGGCCACCCTGTTCGGCTGGGTCGCCGAAGGCGCTGCACCCCTGGTCAGCCACCGCCTGCCCTTCGAGGCCCTGCCCGAGGCGCTGGAGCTGATCCGTGACCGCAAGGCCACCGGCAAGGTCGTGCTGATGGTCGATCCTGCCGCCTGAGCCGCCAGAATCCGGCGGTTTCGCTGTTGACTCTGCCTCGCGCCTGCGTAAAAGGCGGGCTTCAAGATTTCGCGGGGAAGTGGCGCTTCTCCGATGCAGGAGAGACGACTATGGCGAAGCCGACGACGATCAAGATCCGTCTGAACTCGACGGCGGGCACCGGGCACTTCTATGTGACCAAGAAGAATGCCCGCACCATGACCGAAAAGATGGTCGTGAAGAAGTACGACCCCGTGAAGCGGGAGCATGTCGAATACAAGGAAGGCAAGATCAAGTAAGATCGCCTTCCCGGTTCGGGATGTAAGGCCGCGTCGCCCGACGCGGCCTTTTGCTTTCGGGGTCCGTATGTCCGACACCATCACCCTGCGCCTCGCCACGCCCGCCGATCTGGCGGCGGTCGATGCGCTTCTGGCCCGCGCCTATCCGCGCCTGCTGGCCGCAGACTACCCGCCGTCCGTGCTGGTGACCGCCGTCCCGCTCATCGCCCGTGCCCGGCCCGAACTGCTGGCATCCGGGCGCTACTGGCTGGCCTGCGCCAGCACCGGCGCGGTGCTTGCCGCCGCNGGCTGGTCGTCCCGCTCGCCCGCCGATGGCACCGGCGACAGCCGCACCGCCCATATCCGCCACGTCGTCACCGACGACCGCGCCACCCGCCGCGGCCTTGCCCGCGCCGTCCTGATCCGCGCCATGGACCAGGCCCAAACCGAAGGCTTCACGCGCTTCGATTGCCTGTCCACCCTGACCGCCCGGCCATTCTACCAGTCGCTCGGCTTCGTGGCCCAGGGCCCCATCGACATCCTGCTCGCCCCCGGCATCGCCTTCCCGGCAATCCGCATGCTGCGCGAAACGTGACATGCGCCGCATCATGATCGTCGGACAGCCCGGTTCCGGCAAATCCACNCTCGCCCGCCAGTTGGGCGCCAGAACCGGCCTGCCCGTCCACCACATGGACCACATCCACTGGATGTCCGGCTGGATCGAACGCCCGCAAGCCGAAAAGACCCGCCTCGCCCGTCAGGTCGAGGCTGAAGAGACCTGGATCTTCGAAGGCGGCCATTCCGCCACCTATGCCAGCCGCGCCGCCCGCGCCCAGCTGATCCTCTGGCTCGACATTCCCCTGCCCCTGCGCGCCTGGCGCGTCCTGCGCCGCAGCCTGCTTGGCCACGGCCGNCACCGCCCCGACCTGCCCGAAGGCTGCCCCGAACGCTTTGGCCCGGAAACCCTGCCCTTCTGGCGCTACATCTGGACCAGCCGCCACTGGGCNCGCGACCGCATCGCCCGCATGCTGGCCGCCGCGCCGCCCGGCATCCCCGTCCTGCGCCTGACCTCGCTCCGGCAGGTCAACCGCTTCCTTGCCACCCTGCCGAAATGAAAGGGCCGGTCCCGCAGGACCGGCCCTCGCACCGCGGGATCGAACCGTCAGCGACGGTCGCCCATGAATTGCAGCAGGAACATGAACAGGTTGATGAAGTCCAGATACAGCTGCAGCGCGCCCATGATCGCCGCCTTGCCCAGCCATTCCTGATCCATCGCCTGCGCGTGCTGGATATAGGTGGTCTTGATGCGCTGCGTGTCATAGGCCGTCAGGCTTANAAACAGCAGCACGCCGATCACCGAGATGGCAAAGGACATCGCCGCCGAGGCGAGGAAGATGTTGATCAGCGAGGCCACGATCAGCCCCACCACGCCCATGATCAGGAAGGTCCCCATCGGCGACAGGTCGCGCTTGGTGGTATAGCCGTACAGCGACAGCGCCGCGAAGGCGATGGCCGTCACCAGGAAGGTGGTGGCAATCGAGGCACCGGTGAAGATCAGAAAGATCGAGCTCAGCGACAGCCCCATCAGTCCGGCATAGACGTAGAAATACAGTTGCGCACCCGCCGTCGAGAGCCGGTTGAGCACCGCGCCGAAGAACATGACCAGCACGAGCGGCGCGAAAATCACCACCCATTTCAGCGGCGACGCATAGATCGCCGTCCCGAAGGCCGTCAGGTATTCGCCCGGCGCGATCTGCAAGGCATCAGCCGCCGGAGTGCCCGTCACCGCAAGGCCCGACACCGCCCAGGCCACCGCGCCCGTGATCAGCATGCCGACGGACATCAGCCCGTAGACCTTGTTCATGTGGGCGCGCAGGCCCTCGTCGATCTGCGCGGNCCGGGCGCCGACGCCCGCCGTCCGGACCGTTTGATAGTCAGCCATCTGTTGCCTCCGATGTCAGCGCCATTGCTTCATTCCCGGCCTTTCGGCACGGGCTCTGCGACGAATATCGGAGCCGCTGCGGCACATTTCAAGAACTGGTTTCGGAAAATACATGACCAGAAACGTCATGTATTGCCTCTATCCCCGCCGGACCGGCTCCCAGTCCCAGAAGCCCCGCCGCGCCTCGCGCAGCGCCTCGTCCCGGGTCAGACCGATGTCGCGCAGGATCGCCTCGTCCAGGTCGCGCAGCGCCCGGCGGCTCTGCTGCGCGGCGCGGGTATCGAACAGCCGGACCAGCCAGCCAGCCAGGCCGCGGACGGGGCGGCGGGATGAAGCAACGCGGGTGGACGGCAGGGACAGCGCCATGGTCATCTCCTCTCACTTTCCGATTCTCGATGGATCACCGCGATCCCATCAACTCTGATGATGGGTATACAGGGGACTCGCACATTCCTGAAACGAATGTTATTGAAGGGAACCATCAGGAGTCGTGATATGCCCCGCAACCTCGACCTCACCGCCCTGCGCTCTTTCGTGGCCATCGCCGATGCCGCNGGCGTCACNCGCGCGGCGGGCTTCCTGAACCTCACGCAATCGGCGGTCTCGATGCAGATCCGCTGGCTGGAAGAATCGCTCGACCTCGCCCTTCTCGACCGCGCTNNTAGCCGCGGCGTGTCGCTGACGCCCGCTTACGAACAACTGCTCGGCTATGCCCGCAAGATGCTGGCGCTCAATGACGAGGTCTATGCCCGCCTCACCCAGTCCGCGCACGAAGGCGAAGTCGTCCTCGGCGTGCCGCATGACATCGTCTATCCGCAGATTCCGCAGGTGCTGCAGGCCTTCGCGCGCGACTTCCCCAAGATGAAGGTCACGCTCTTGTCCTCCTTCACCCGCTCCCTGCTCGGGCAATTCGCCCGCGGCGAATGCGACCTGATCCTCACCACCGAAGATTCCGTGGGGCCGGGCGGCGAGACGCTGACCGAACTGCCGCTGGTCTGGATCGGCGCGCGCGGCGGCCAGGCCTGGCGCCAGCGCCCGCTCAGGCTCGCGCATGAACAAAGCTGCTTCTTCCGCCAGCCCACCCAGGCCGCGCTCGATGCCGTGGGCATCCCCTGGGTCATGGCGATGGACGGCTCCTCCAGCCGCGCGACCGAGGCCATCGTCTCGGCCGACCTCGCCGTCCACACCATGCTGGTAGACAGCGAGCCNCGNCACATGTCGAACATCGCGCATGGCGGCGCCCTGCCCGATCTGGGTAGCCTGAAGATCAACCTCTATGTCGCGGAAACCGCAAAGAATACCGCGGTGGCCGCGCTCGCCGACCTGGTGCGCCACGCCTATTGCTGTGCTGTGCCAGCAGCCCCGTTGNNCGCAGCGCCATCGCCGCCGGCGCCTGAGGCGCACCCAGGCAGCGCCTCTCCCTCCCCCGGGGAGAGGGCCGGGGTGAGGAAGCTTCCGAAAAGACCGCGCGGATGGCCTGTAAGCCGGATTCTGTTCCGGGGTTGCCCCCTTGACGACCATTCCTCTGCCACCGCCGTTACCGGCGGGTCAAGCTTGCCAACCCGGGCCTCCGGGCTGAGACGTCCCTGCGGAGGTCTCCGGCAGCGCGGCGCGCTGTGAACCCGGACCTTTCCGCGCGAGGCCCCTATTCGGCATTGCTCCGGGTGGGGCTTGCCGTGCCGTCCCGGTTGCCCGGTCCGCGGTGGGCTCTTACCCCACCGTTTCACCCTGACCCCGGCTTCCCGCGATAGGGTCGCGGCACCGGGCAGACTCTTCTCTGTGGCGCTTTCCCTGGGGTTGCCCCCGCCGGGCGTTACCCGGCACCCTTGTCTCATGGAGTCCGGACTTTCCTCGAACCTTTCGGCCCGCGGCCGTCCGGCCATCCGCGCGCGGCTGACTTAGGCCGCCCTGCCGCCCCGTCAACCGGGAACCGCCGCGCCAGGTCCACCGCCATCCCCGCATCCACCGCATCCAGCGGCCCCGCGGCCCAAGGCCGGAACCGCAGACGGAAGGCGCGCAACAGCGCATCTTCATCGACATCCGGGTAGCCGAAGGCCCGCGCCGNCCCGGCAAAGGCTCCCGGCGGCGCCAGCACGCCCGGCGAAGGCCAGACCGACAGCCCCTGCATCGCCAGCCGCCGCCAGTCGAACCTCGCCCNCGGATCGGCCTTGCGCAGGGGCGCCATGTCGGAATGCCCGATCACGCCTTCCGGCCTGATCCCCCACCGGCCCATGATCCCGGCCAACAGCCGCTCCAGCCNCGCCATCTGCGCCGCCGCAAAGGGCTCGGCGCCGCGGTTCTGCAACTCGATGCCGATGGAGCGCGAGTTCACGTCGCCCGTGCCGCCCCACTCCCCCGCCCCGGCATGCCAGGCGCGCATCTCTTCAGGCACCAGCGGCTCGGCGCTTCCATCCGCATCCATCAGCCAATGCGCCGAAACCTCCCAGGCCGGGTCGCACAGCCGCTCGCGCGCCGCGGCGCAGCTGTCCATCGCGGTGAAATGCACGACCACCAGCGAGGGCTTCACGCCCCCGCGCCGTTCGCCGAAATGGGCGAGCCCGCCACCTACTGCTGGACGGCCAGCCGATAGGGCGTCGGGTCCCAGCCACAGGCAAAGCCGTCGCCATCGGGGTCCAGCCCCTTGCGGTCCTTGTCCGGCCCACCCGCCTCCAGAAAGGCCTGCTGCGCCAGGTCGGCCGAGGAATACTTGGCACAGGCATTGCCGCCGATCGAGATCGACCCGCGCGAATAGACCTTCTGGCCCACGGCGTTGGTCGTCGAAATCGCAAACTCCGCCAGGTTCGGCCCGGTATCGGTNNACCGCTCGGGTACCGCGGTCGGGGCCACTTCCTGGTACTGCGCCCGGTTCGCCGCGATGCGCGCCGCATCGCTCTCGATGGTTTCGCGGCTCGACACCGCGGCAAAGTCATTCTCGTCCGAGATGCCGGTATGGCTGGCGGCCGTCATTTCCGAGGTGGTCTCGGCAATCCCCGCCGGNNCAGCATTGCCGCGCGGCCGGTTCGCGCNTGTCCGCCACCACCGGGTGGCGCCACTGGCATCGAGGTCAGCGGCGTCCCGCCCAGCGAGGTCTCCTCGGCCCCGGCCTCCGCCGCGGCAATCATCGCCGTGGTAAGGCCCCACGCCCTCGGCCCGGTCGATCGCCGCCGCCGCCGCCTCGGGCGAAAGCCGCCGCCGGCTGCCGTCGCCACCGGGGCGCCCGCCGCCCCCGCCGCCATGTTCGANCGCCGCCTGGCTGCGCATATAGCTGTTGTAATCCTGGAAGCCCGGCCCCGATTCCGGCACCTGCGGCGCGCAGGCGGCAAGGCCCAGAAGTCCAAGAGAAATCAGCGAAAGACGCATTGCGGCAGGCCCGGGGATTGTCAGCATCCGGCCGCCCTTACCACCATTTCGCCGCTTTGGCCACAAAGCCCGCCGCCCGCTCCAGCACATAGGCGTGATTGAGCAGGTCACCCTCTTCCCAGGGCCNGCCCGATCAGCTGCAGCCCCAAAGGCAGCCCCTTGGCATCCAGCCCCACCGGCACCGAAACCCCGGCAACCCCGCCAGGTTCACCGTCACCGTGAACACGTCGTTCAGGTACATCTCCACCGGATCGGCACTGGCCATCTCGCCCAGGCCAAAGGCGCTGGAGGGCGTCGCTTGCGTCAGGATCGCGTCGATCCCCGCGGCAAAGGCCAGCTCGAAGTCGCGCTTGATCAGCGCCCGCACCTTGCGCGCCCGGTTGTAATAGGCGTCGTAGAAGCCCGCGGACAGCACATAGGTGCCGATCATGATCCGCCGCTGCACTTCGCGCCCAAAGCCTTCCGCGCGGGTCTTCTCGTACATCTCGGTGATGCCATCGCCCTGCGCCAGCTTGGCGCGGTGCCCGTACCGCACCCCGTCATAGCGCGCCAGGTTCGACGACGCCTCGGTAGGCGCGATCACATAATANNGCAGCGCATACTTGGTATGCGGCAGCGAGATGTCCACGATCTCGGCCCCCGCATCGCGCATCATCGCAATGCCCTGCTGCCACAGCGCCTCGATCTCGGTAGGCATGCCGTCCATGCGGTATTCCCGCGGAATGCCGATCCTCTTGCCCCGGATATCCCCGGTCAAAGCCGCCTCGAAATCCGGCACCGCCAGCTCCGCGCTGGTCGAATCCTTCGGGTCATGCCCCGCCATCGCCCCCAGCATGATCGCCGCGTCGCGCACCGATTTGGTCATCGGCCCGGCCTGATCCAGCGAGGAGGCAAAGGCCACGATCCCCCAGCGCGACACCCGCCCATAGGTCGGCTTGATCCCGACGATGCCGGTGAAGGCCGCTTACTGGCGGATCGACCCGCCGGTATCCGTCCCCGTCGCCGCCAGACACAGGTCCGCCGCCACCGCCGAAGCCGAGCCGCCCGAAGACCCGCCCGGCGTCAGCGCCGTCTCGTCGTTCCCCGNCCGCCAGGGGTTCACCACATTGCCATAGCAAGAGGTCTCGTTACTGGACCCCATGGCGAATTCGTCCATGTTCAGCTTGCCCAGCATCACCGNCGCGGCGTCAAACAGCTGCGTGGTGACGGTCGNACCATACTCCGGCTTGAACCCGGCCAGGATGTTCGACGCCGCTTGCGACGGCACGCCCCTGGTGCAGAACAGATNCCTGATGCCCAGCGGAATGCCGCACATCGCCANCGCATCCCCGGCCTTCAACCGCTCATCCGCCGCCCGCGCCTGGGTCAGCGCGATCTCGGGCGTCTTGTGGACAAAGGCGTTCAGCCCGTCGCCCGCATCCATGGCGGTCAGGCAGGCCATGGTCAGGTCCACGGCGCTCAGTTCCCCTGCGCAGCGCATCCGCGCCGCGGCGATGGTCATTTCATTGGGACTGCTCATTCCACCACCTTCGGCACGGCAAAGAACCCTCGCGGGCATCGGGCGCATTGGCCAGCACCTGCGCCTGGATGTTGCCATCCGTCACCACATCGGCCCGCCGTTTCAGCCGCATCGGCGTGACGCTGACCATCGGCTCCACCCCGGTCACATCCACCTCGTTCAGCTGTTCCATGAAGGTCAGGATACCGGACAGCTCACCCGCCAGCGCCGGCAGCCGCTCTTCCTCCACCCGAATGCGCGCGAGCTTCGCCACCCGCCGCGCGGTCTCGATGTCGATGGACATGGGACACCCCTTTTCACGATTGCGCCCCGTTTAGCTGGCGGGGACAGGGCCTGCAAGCAGGCCGCCCGGAAACGGAAACCGACGGTTTCCGTGCACGATTTCCGGTCCGGAAATCGTGTCGCGCCCCTTCCGGCCCTCAGCCACCGCTGCTGCAAGCCAGCCACGATAGGCGACGATCAGCCCGCCCCCGAATGGCGCGTGCATCTCGACATGAAAGCGGAACCGCCCGCCTTCTGCCCCTTCCCGCGCCACCACGCGCGGCAGGCACCAGCGCGGCAAGGGCAGGCCCAGACAGCGCCCCGCCACCACCGGCCAGTGCAGCGCGCCGTCCCGGACCTGAAGGCCCATGTCAAAGGCGAAAGNGCCCGAACCGCTCCACCAGCCGCCCGCGCCGCGCGCCCAACCGCGACCGGAACCGCCCTTCCCGAACCGCCGCTCCCAAAGCTCGCCCGCCCCGACCGGCCGCTTCACCACCTCGACCGGCACATCCGAACCCGCCGCCGGAAATCGGAACACCGCGGCTATCGCCCGCGCCAGCAGCCCCCNGCCCCGCGCCACCTCGGCCTTGCCCACCCAGCGACGAGGCCCGGCATGGTCATGGCTCGCCCGCACCTCGGGCGGCAACCGCGCAAAATCCGCCCNCAGCAGCCCCGCAAACAACGGCACGACCGGCACCGCCTCGCGCCGCGTGACCACCGCCAGGTCGCCCATCGCCGCCTCGGCCGCCGCCAGCGACACCACCGCCACCGCAGCNNCGCGCCCCGGCGCCACCGCGCCCAGATCGCGCAGCACCGCCCGCGCCGCCACCGCTTACACGAACGGCCCCTCGCCCTTTTCCGCCACCAGCACCCAGCGACGCCGCTCCCATCNCCGCGCCGCCGCGCCCGTCACCTCCACCACCATGCCACCCGCATCGCTGCCAAAGGGCGAAAGCAGCACCGCCGCGCCCCGCACCAGACCGACCAGCCATCCCGGCATCCCGAACCCCAGCCAACCGCGCGCCCAAGACAGCGCCGCGAGCCCCTNGTTCATGACGCCCAGTTCCATCCCCGCGCGAAACTCCACCGTCCGCGCACCAAACACCGGGGCCAGCAGCCGCTGATCCGGCACCTCGATCACATAGCCCCGCCGTCGCATCCCCGGCGCCAGATCGAACGCCCGAGGGTCAGACCAGCTCCGCACCATCTCGGGCCGCCCGTCCAGCACCTGCGCAAACGCCGTCCCCGCCTGATGCAGGATGCTCTCCACCACCGACCGCCCGCGCGGCGNCCGGTTCCCCGGCAGGATGGCCGTGGAAATCAGGTCAATCTCCGCCCAGCCCTCCGCCAGCGCCGCCACCGCGGCCGAAGACAGGCAGGGCACGCTCGACACGCCGGAAAGCGCCACCACGCCCGCCGCCCGCGCCTCGGCATCCAGCCCACCGATCCCCGCGCAGAACCCCGCATCATCCGCCAGGTCCAGATAATGCACCCGATGCGCGATGCAGTCCCGCGCCAGCCGCCAGGGATCGCCACCATAGGCATGGAACGGCCCCGCCGCATCCACCACCACCTCCGGCCCGGCGGCCCAAAGCGGCGCCAGATCGCCCCGCCGGTCCAGCACCAGCACGCCGCAGCCCGTCTCGCCGGAAAGCTGCCGCAGCGCTTCCTCGCCGCGTCCGGCCGCCAGCACCTCATGCCCGTCCCGGCATAGAAGCCGCACCAGCCGCGACCCGAACACGCCCGAGCCGCCGAGGACGACCACCCTCATCCGATCAGCCGCGCCCGGAAAGCCGGGTCCGGGATCGCGCACATGTCCCCCTTGCCGAACACCGCATACCGGTTGCGCGCCACCCGGCGATACAGCCAGTCGCGCAAGGATTTCGGGATCGCCCGCAGCAGGATCAGCCCCCGCCCCCAACCGCCCGAGCGCCAGCCGACCTCGGCCATCGCGTCAAAATCCGTCCAGGCCTTGCCGTCCGCCAGGAACAGCCAGCTTTCCGGGTCCGTCCCGAANNATCCGTGTTCCGCCAGCAGCCGCTGCCCCAGCCCGGTCTGCACCGGACAGATCTTCACGGTTCCGCTGCGGTCCAGCCGATGGATCATCCGCGCGCCAAAGGAACACAGCGCGCAATCCGCATCCATCACCGCCACCGGCCCCTCGGGCAGGCCGTCATGCGCCATCCCCAACCCCTTACACAGCCTCGCCCCGGCGCAGGCCGGGGCCCCGGTCTTTCCTTAAGTCCAGGTTAACACGCACTCGCAACCCATTGATTTAAAAGACACAACTTAGCGTCCGAGCTCGGACGCCCTCTGCCGCCGCCAGACCTCGATCAACCAGCCCAGCAGCACCGCATTGGTCAGGTGCCACAGGAAATGCGTCCCCCNCGGCAGCGCCTCGCACAGGTGAAAGTCCAGCGTCCGAAAGGTCAGCGAGACTGCGAAGATCGCCACCGCCCCCGCCAGCCCCCGCGCCACCGCGGCGCCCGCCCCGCCATCACCCCGGCAAAGACNCGCCATCACCACCAGCACCGGCGCATANNGTACCGAAGACCCCAGCCAGTCCAGTCGCGCCCACAGGGGCACCGTCAGCGCCGCATAGGGCAGGANAGCGGCGGTCAACAGCCCCGCCCCCACCACGGCAAAGCNCAGGAAATCGCGGAAGGCCAGGAACAGATAGGCCAGGATGAACACCTGGATCGGCACCACATCCATCATCATGGTCAGGGNATTGGCGAAGGAATGGTACAACCCCGACCNCACCCCGATGGTCGCCAGCATGACGGCCAGCATCCGCCCGCGGGNCATCCCCCGGCAGCGGGCCCACATCACCGCCCCGGCCACCACGAAGGCCAGGTTGGTCACCAGGTTCCACGGCTCCGCCCACAACCCCGGCCCCAGCCGCTCGCAATACTCGTCCACCGGCGCCAGCCAATCCGTCATGGACCTCACACCCTCATGCCCTATGCTGACCCTTCCCGAAGACAGCGACGGAGACAAGCAGATGAACATCACCTGGCTCGGCCATTCCGGCTTTCGCATCGAAATCGAACAGGCCACCCTGCTGATCGANCCCTGGCTCACCGGCAACCCGCTGTTCCCCGCCGACCGCCGCGCCGAGGCGCTGGCGGGCGTGACCCATGTCCTTCTGACCCACGGCCACGGCGACCACGCNGGCGACGCCGCCGCCATCGCCCTGGAAATGGGCGTGCCGCTGGTCGGCATCTACGACCTTGTCACCTGGTACGAGGCGAAACAGGGCGTCCAGGCGCTTGGCTTCAACAAGGGCGGCACCGTCACCCTGGGCGGCGCCAGGGTGACCATGGTCAACGCCTGCCATTCCTCCTCGGTCTCCACGCCCGAAGGTCCGGTCGCCGCAGGCTCCGANGGCTTCATGATCGACGAAGGTCACACCATCTATGTCTCGGGCGATACCGACATCATGGCCGACATGGCCTGGATGGGCGAACTGCACCAGCCAGACATCGGCATCCTGTCNGGTAGCGGCCACTACACCATGGACATGACCCGCGCCGCCTGGGCCGCGCGGAAATACTTCAACTTCAGCTGGGTCATCCCCTGCCACTACCGCACCTTCCCGCTTCTGGCGCAGGACGCGACCGAGCTCCGGGCGGGCCTGCCGCCCGGAACCCGCGTGATCGAGCCCCAGGTTCTGGAGCCGATCGGCTTCTGAGCCTAGCGCGGCTCATGCCGGGGCCCCGGCGAAAGTCGGGGCCAAGCCCGATGTCCCGGCGCAGATGGTCGGACAGCTCGCTGGCGCGCAGCCGCGGCGGCGCCCGGTTCGAGGTCAGCATGGCCGCCACCAGCGCGGCCATCACCCGCAGCGCGCCATGTTCGGCGACCAGGGCCTTCAGGATGGTTTCGGGGCGCCGCGGGGCGGCGACAAGACGGTCGTAGGTCATCTGGTTCCTCACCGGACAGCCTTCACGACCGCTTACTCCTGTTGGAGGTGGTTGAATGACCCGAGTTTTACAGGACGGAATCCGCCCCTAGGGTTCAGGGTCTGTCAGCGGTGGAAGGGAGGGGAGCCCGCAGCTCCCGGTTCAGGATCGTCGCGTCAGCCGAGCGAGCGCGGATCCCAAGTGCCATGAATTCCGATTTCAGGCAGGCGGGCAGTGGTGAAAGCAGCCATGTCACGCCTCCTCTGGTTCGGGTTTCAGGCCCGCACCGGATAGCCGCGCGGCGCGAGTCGTACAACCGCAAATCAGCGGCCCGGTGACGCAGGGGCCGCCTGTGGCCGCCGGGCCACGCTGGCTAGTCCCGCCGCCCCGCGAAGAACTGCCGCAGGAGCGCCGCCGCCTCGGCCCCTGCGATGCCGTCATAAACCTCGGGCACATGGTGGCATTGCGGATGCGAAAACACCCGCGCGCCATGCGCGACGCCGCCCGACTTCGGGTCCGCCGCGCCGTAATAGACCCGCGCCACCCGCGCCGCTGAAATTGCCGCGGCGCACATCGGACAAGGCTCCAGCGTCACATAGAGGTCATGCCCGCCGATCCGCTCGACCCCGCCGCCGCACAGGCGGCGCGGATCGCCAGAATCTCGGCATGGGCCGTGGGATCGGACAGCTCGCGCGTGCGGTTGCCCGCCCGCGCCACCACCCGGCCCCCGGCGCCACCACCACGGCGCCCACCGGCACCTCGCCCCGCGCCCCCGCCGCCCGCGCCTCGTCCAGCGCCAGCGACATGAAGGACCGGAACCCTGCGCCCTGACCTTGCCCCTTCATCTCGGCTCAAATACCCTCGGGGTCCGGGGCAGACGGCCCCGGCGGTTTCCACCCCGCACCGTGCCGGGGTTTCCTGACCCCAAGGTTCCTGCCCATGGCCGAAAAGTCCACCCCCGAAGGAGAACGCATCGCCAAGGTGCTGTCGCGCGCCGTCGCGCCGCGGCGCGAGGCGGAACGGATGATCGAACTGGGCGAGGTCACGGTGAACGGCAAGACCATCACCTCGCCCGCGCTGAACGTCACGCCGCAGGACCGCATCACCGTGCAAGGCAAGCCGCTGGCGGCGCCGGAACCCGCCCGCCTCTGGCTCTACTACAAGCCAGAGGGGCTGGTGACCTCGGCCAGCGACGAAAAGGGCCGCGCCACGGTGTTCGACAGCCTGCCCGAGGACATGCCCCGCGTCATGTCGGTGGGCTTACTGGACCTGAATTCCGAGGGGCTCCTGCTGCTCACCAACGACGGCGAGCTGAAGCGCCGTCTTGAACTGCCCTCCACGGGATGGCTCCGGAAATACCGCGTCCGCGTCAACGGCAACCCGATGGACCCGGACCTGGACCCNCTTCGCAAGGGCATCGAGGTGGACGGCGAGAAGTTCCAGCCGATGGATGTCCGGCTTGACCGCGTGCAGGGCGCCAATGCCTGGCTGACCGTGGGCCTGCGCGAAGGCAAGAACCGCGAGATTCGCCGCGCCATGTCGGCCATCGGCCTGACGGTGAACCGCCTGATCCGCGTCAGCTACGGCCCGTTCCGCCTGAACGAGATGAAGCCAGGCGAGGTCGAGGAAGTGCGCCCCAAGGTGCTGCGCGAACAGCTGGGGATGGAGGCGCCGACCACCGGCACCGCCAAGGCCAAGCCCCGGTCGCCNGTCGCCCGGCGCGAAGAAGCCCTCCGCCAAACCCGGCCCGCGCCCGCCCCGCCCGGAAGGCGCGACCAGCGCCAGACCGCCGCGCCGTCCGGCCCCGCGCAAACCCTGACGCACCGCTTTTGTCGTTGGACCGCAACGATGGGGCGGCTATAGTCGCGCCATAACGGCACCGCCGAGGAGGCATGATGTCGGGCAAAGCCTTGCAGTCGCTGTCTTTCATCCTGCTGATCGCCCTTGTCATCGTGGTCGGGGCAAGGGGGATCTGATGGCACAGCGCTATGGCGGCAAATACAGCCCCGGCGTCCAGCCGAAGCCGGGCGAGACCGGCTCCAGCCCTGGCTCNCGCCCCCAGGCGCCCAACATCTATGACGGCCGCCGCCCGGCGGCCTCGCGCGGGCGCACCAATGTGCTCTTCCTTGCNCCCCTGCCCTTCGTCATCGCCGCCTTCACCGGCGATTCCCGCCACCTGATCCTCGGCCTGTCCTCTGCCGCGATCCTCACGCTGGCCACCTGGCTGACGCGCGAAGGCATCGTGGCGCAAGAAGCCTACGACGCCCGCACCGTCGCCCGCCGCCCCGCCATCCCGCGCAAGATCTTCGGCGCCGTGCTCACCGGCGCCGCCCTCGGCCTCGGCGCCACGCTCTGGCAGGACGGTCTGATCTACCCCGCCCTCATCGGCCTTCTCGGCGCCGCGCTCCATCTCGGCGCCTTCGGACCCGATCCCCTGCGCGACAAGGGCATGGAGGGGATCGACAGCTTCCAGACCGACCGCGTCGCCCGCGCCGTGGACGAGGCCGAGAAACACATCGCCGCCATGAAGGACGCGATCCTGCGCGCCAAGGACAAGGCGCTGGAAGCGCGGGTGGACCGCTTCGCCGCCACCGCCCGCCAGCTGTTCCGCAGCATCGAAAGCGATCCCGGCGACCTGACCGCGGCGCGCAAGTACCTGTCGGTCTACCTGATGGGTGCCCGCGACGCGACGGTGAAGTTCGCCGACCACTATGCCCGCTCGCGCGATGCCTCGGCGCGCGCCGACTACGAAGCCCTCCTTACCGATCTTGAAACCACCTTTGCTTACCGCACCCAGGCACTTCTCTCCAACGACCGCACCGACCTGGACGTGGAAATCTCGGTGCTGCGCGACCGGCTGAAACGCGAATTCTGACAGGGAGTTTCCCATGACCGACACCATCCGCGACCAGGCCGCAGAGGCGCTTGCCGAAGTCGAAAAGGTCACCGCCGTGCTGCTGCCAGAACCCGGCGGCGAGGTGGTGCCGCTGGAAACGGCCTCCCCCGACCGCAAGGCCGAGATCGAACGCCGCATGGCCGAGGTGAACCTTGCCGACAGCCAGTCGATCATCGCCTTCGGTTCCAAGGCCCAGGCCGAATTGCAGGTCATCAGCCAGGAAATGCTGGCCGATGTGAAGAACAAGGACGTCGGCCCCGCGGGCGACAGCTTGCGCGAAATCGTCTCCACCATCCGCGGCTTTTCGGGCGAAGAGCTGGACGTGAACCGCCAGCGCAGCTGGTGGGAACGTCTGACCGGCGCCGCCGCCCCGGTGGCCCAGTTCATGGCGCGCTATGAAGAAGTGCAGACCCAGATCGACCGCATCACCGAAAACCTGCTTGGCCATGAACACAAGCTTCTGAAGGACGTGAAGGCGCTGGACATCCTCTATGCCAAGACGCTCAGCTTCTACGACGAACTCGCGCTGTACATCGCCGCGCATGAGGCCCGGCTGAAACAGGCGGATGAAACCGACATCCCGGCGAAAGAGGCCGCCGTGAAAGCCGCGCCCGAAAACGACCAGGTGCTGAAGGCGCAGGAACTGCGTGACCTGCGCGCCGCCCGCGACGATCTGGAACGCCGCGTGCATGACCTGAAGCTGACGCGCCAGGTCACCATGCAGTCGCTGCCCTCGATCCGGCTTGTGCAGGAAAACGACAAGAGCCTGATCACCAAGATCAACTCGACGCTCGTCAACACCGTGCCGCTGTGGGAAACCCAGCTGGCCCAGGCCGTCACCATCCAGCGCTCGCGCGAGGCGGCCGAGGCGCTGCGCGATGCCAACGACCTGACCAACGAGCTTCTGACGAAGAACGCCGAGAACCTGCGCGAGGCCAACAAGGTGGTGCGCGAGGAAATGGAGCGCGGCGTCTTCGATATCGAGGCGGTGCAGAAGGCCAACGAAACGCTGATCGCCACGGTGGAAGACTCGCTTCGCATCGCCGACGAAGGCAAGGCCCGCCGCGCCGCCGCCGAGGAAACGCTGGTCAAGCTGGAAACCACCCTGCGCGATACGCTGTCCGCCGCCTCGGCCCGGCCCGCCGCGGGCGGCTGATCCGGCAACGCCTTGCCGCCGCGGCGCGGCGGGGATGGGCAGCGCTGCCGCAGCGTGGAATAACCGGCCAAAGGCGCAAGCCAGATCAGGCGGGCATGGGGAATCAGGTGGGGCAAGGATCGGAACTCTTCGCGGGCCTGCCCGTCCCTCAAGGCTAAGCGCCTGATGGCTGCCCTGGGCTTCGCGCTGTCGCTGGCCGCCTGCGTCGGCGGCTCGGCCCCGGCCCCGGTGCCGCAACCGACCCGCCCGGTCACGCCCACGCCGACCGCCGCGCCCTCGCCCGCCTCGCAGGCGGCCAGCTCCTACTATGCGCGGGTGCAGTCGGTGCTCCTGTCGCGCGGCCTGTTGCGCACCGATGGCGGCGGGCCGGACACGCCCTTCACCGACCGCATGCTGGCCGACAACTTCATGACCATCGCGCTTTACGATGAATATGCGCGCGGCCCCGGCGGCCCGGTGCAGCGCCAGACGCCGTCCCTGTTGCGCCGGTGGGACCAGCCGGTGCGCGTCGGCCTGCGCTTCGGCGCCTCGGTGCCGCCCGCGCAGCGCTCGACCGACACCGCGCGCATCGCCTCCTACCTCGCCCGGCTCGCCAGCCTGACCAGCCACCCGATCCGGCTGGACGATGCCAACCCCAACTTCTGGGTCTACATCGTCAGCGAGGATGAACGTCAGGCGCTGGCGCCGGAAATCCGCGCCGCCCTGCCCGGCCTGACCCCGGCCGAGGTTGCGGGCATCGTCGACATGCCGCTCTCGACCTACTGCCTGGTCTATGCGCTCTCCGGCAACGGCACCGGCTCGGGCGTCTATTCCCAGGCCTTCGCCGTGATCCGCGCCGAACACCCCGACCTGATGCGCCTGTCCTGCATCCACGAGGAAATCGCGCAAGGCCTGGGCCTAGCCAACGACAGCCCCCGCGCCCGCCCCTCGATCTTCAACGACGACGAGGAATTCGCGCTGCTGACCGCGCAGGACGAGATGATGCTGCGCATCCTCTACAACCCCGCGCTGCGCCCCGGCATGACCGAGACGGAGGCGCGCCCCATCGTGAACGCCCTCGCCACGCAGATGGTGGCGGGGCCGAGTTGATCCCGCGACAGCGGATAGGAGGATTATATGGTCTTCGATTTCCTCAAGGGCGAGTTCATCGACGTCATCTCCTGGCTCGACGACACCCGCGACACCATGGTCTGGCGCTTCGACCGCCACGGCCAGGCCATCAAATACGGCGCCAAGCTGACGGTGCGCGAAGGCCAGTCGGCCGTCTTCATCCACGAAGGCCAACTGGCCGATGTGTTCGGCCCTGGCCTCTACATGCTGGAAACCAACAACCTTCCCATCCTGACCACGCTGCAGCACTGGGACCACGGCTTCCAGTCGCCCTTCAAGTCCGAGGTCTATTTCGTCAACACCACCCGCTTCAACGACCTGAAATGGGGCACCAAGAACCCCATCATGCTGCGCGACCCGGAATTCGGCCCCCTGCGCCTGCGCGCCTTCGGCACCTATTCCATGCGCGTCTCGGACCCCGGCAAGTTCATGCTGGAAATCGTCGGCACCGATGGCGAGTTCACCTCGGACGAAATCTCGAACCAGATCCGCAACGTCATCCTGCAAGAGGCAAGCCGCGTGCTCGCTTCCTCCGGCATCCCGGCGCTGGACATGGCGGCGAACACCCAGGACCTGGGCAAGCTGATCCTCGACCGCATTGCCCCGCAGGTGGCTGACTACGGCCTGACCCTGCCGGAATTCTACATCGAAAACATCAGCCTGCCCGAAGAAGTTGAGAAGGTGCTCGACAAGCGCACCTCGACCGGCATCGCCGGGGACCTGTCGAAATACACCCAGTTCAACGCCGCCGAGGCACTCAGCCAACCCGGCGGNCGCCGCGCTCTGCCATGGCCACCGGCCTGGGTGCCGCCATCGGCATGGGCATGGCGCAACAGGTACCCCTGGGGCGCCGCNCCCCGCCCATGCAGCGCCGCCCCCGCCGCCTCCCCCACCGACACCGCCTGGCACATCGCCGAAAACGGCGCGACCAAGGGTCCCTTCCCGCAGTCGCAACTGGCCGCCATGGTCGCCAGCGGCGACCTGACCCGCGCCACCATGGTTTGGACCGCCGGGCAGGACGGCTGGAAACCCGCCGCCGAGACCGCGCTTGCCGCGCTCTTCCGTGACGTGCCGCCGCCCCCGCCCCCGCCCGGAGCCTGACCGTGTCGCAAACCCCGCGCCACTGGCCCTGCGACAGCTGCGGGGCCGACCTCACCTTCGCGCCCGGTCAGGATAGCCTGAAATGCCCGTTCTGCGGCCATGAACAGGCCATCCCCGCGCCAGCGCCAAGGCCTATNGCCACGGCGCTGACCGAGTACGACCTCGCCCGCGGCCTGGCCGACGACCTACCGCGCGGCGCCATGGAAGATATCCGCACCACCCGCTGCGGCAATTGCGGCGCCCAGATCGAGCTTCAGGGCGAAACCTTCGCCCAGACCTGCCCCTTCTGCGCCTCGCCCGTCGTGGCCGCCGAAGGCAGCCATGCCCAGATCAAGCCGCAGGCCCTGATCCCCTTCGCCCTGACCGAAAAGGAAGCCCGCGCCCGCATGACCGACTGGCTGGGCNNTTGGCTGTGGTTCGCCCCGAACGGGCTGGTCGAATATGCCCGCAAGGGCCGCGCGCTGAACGGCATCTATGTCCCCTTCTGGACCTTCGACGCCGACACATCCAGCCGCTACCGCGGCGCCCGCGGCACCTACTATTACGAAACCCGCAACGTCACCGTCACCGTGAACGGCAAGCGCGAGACACGCCAGGAACAGGTCCGCCACACCCGCTGGACCCCGGTCTCGGGCGGCGTGGCCCGCCGTTTCGACGATGTGATCGAGCTCGCCTCCACCAGCCTGCCGCCGCGGCTCGGCGCCGAGCTCACGCCCTGGGACCTCTCGGCGCTGCAACCCTACAGCCAGGACTACCTCGCNTTCCGCGCCGAGGGCTATTCCATCGGCCTCGCCCAGGGCAACGAATCCGCCAAACAACGCATGGCCCAGGTGATCCGCTCCGACGTCGCCCGCGACATCGGCGGCGACGAACAGCGCATCGACAGCATCGACACCCGCTGGTCGGACGAGACCTTCAAGCACATCCTGCTGCCGGTCTGGACCGCCGCCTACAGATACGGCGGCAAGTCCTTCGTCTTCCTGGTCAACGGCCAGACCGGCGAGGTGCAGGGCGAACGNCCCTACTCGGTGTGGAAGATCGCCTTCGCCGTCCTCCTCGCCCTCATCGTCGCCGGCACCGCGCTCTACATCGCCGACAAGAACGGCGCCTTCGACGACACGGGGTATTCGTCCAGCTATTGAACGGATCGCCTACTCCGCCGCCTGCGCCCCCGCACCCGCCGTCATCTGCCCCGCCAGATGCGCCGCATCATGCCAGACCCNCCAGATAAAGGGCGAGGCGCGGCGGGACAGCCAGGGCAGGCCCAGGAAATACAGGCCCGGCACCTCGCTGACACCCCGGTCATGCCGGGGCCGCCCGTTGGGTTCGAAGATGTCCATCTTCACCCAGGAGTAATCCAGCGCATAGCCGGTGGCCCAGATGATCGAGGTGATGCCCTCGGCCTTCAAGTCCAGCGACAGGATCGGATCGGTCATGCAATCCGGGTCCGGCCCGATCAGCCGTGCCTCCGGCTCTTCGGGAAAGTCCAGACCCAGCCGGGCGATATAGGCGTCAGCCTCATCCAGCACCGAAAGGTAATTGGCATCCCCGCCGCGGATATTGTCGCCCAGGTCTGGCGCGATGGCGATCTTTCCGTCGGCATAGGCCCCGGCCCGGCCCAACAGCACCATGCCCCGCTCGGCCAACCGCCGGAAATCCACCGTCTCGCCGCCATGCGCGCCGCTCACCGCAATGGTGACATGCTCCATGCCCGGCTNCCGCGCCTTGGCATCCCACTTGCCCAGCACACCCAGCCACCAGACGAATTCCTTGCCGCGATAGGTGCAGGGCGGCCGGTCATGCGGCCCGACTGACAGGAACACCTTACGCCCGGCGCGCAGAAGTTCGTCGGCGATCTGCGCACCGGACGAGCCCGCACCGACCACCAGCACCGCGCCTTCCGGCAACTGGCCGGGGTTGCGGTAGCCTTCCGAATGGATCTNGGTGATCCCGGCGCTGTCTGGAACCAGCGTCGGGATGATCGGCTTCTNGAACGGCCCGGTGGCCACCACCACGCGCTGCGCCGCGATGCGCCCCTGCGAGGTCTCGGCAACAAAGCCCGTTCCCGCCTTCTCCAGCGCCGTCACCTCGACACCGCAGCGCACCGGCGCCGCGATCTGCTCGGCGAAGGTCTCGAAATAGCGCACGATGCGGTCCTTGGGCGCAAAGGTCGCGCCGTCGATGTCATCGAACTCCAGCACCGGAAAGCGGTCATGCCAGGNCTTACCGTTCGCCACCAGCGNATCCCACCGGCTCGTGCGCCAGCGCTCGGCGATGCGGGCGCGCTCCAGCACCAGATGCGGCACGCCCCGGTCGCGCAGATGCGCGCTCATCGCCAGCCCCGCCTGCCCGCCGCCGATCACCAGCGTATCGACCGTTTCCACCGCCATCGCGCATCCCCGTTCCGCAGCGCCGCGCTGCCCGTCGCCCCGGTCTAGGGGCAAAGCTGAATAACAGAAATCACGATTCCTCTCGGCACTGATTAGGACAGCCCTAATCCCCGCGCCCCGTTGCGGATGGGGCGCTTCCTCTCTCCGGGGAGAGGGTCAGGTGAGGGGTCCCCGCTCGGACAATCGTTAAGTCCAAGTTAAGATGGCCGCGCAAGTCCTTGAATTTGCTAGGCTCTAAAAGCGTCCGAGCTCGGACGCCTCAGCCCAGCTTCTTCTTCATGCCCAGATGGCTCGGCTCATAGCCCAGCCTCTCGTAAAAGGCATGGGCCCGCACCCGGCTCTTGTCCGTGGTCAGCTGGATGATCCCGGCCCCGGCCGCCCGCGCCCGCCGCTCGGCCTCGGCCATCAGCTTGGCCCCGATCCCCTGCCCCCGCAGATCGCCCGCCACCCGCACCGCCTCGACCAGCGCGCGCGCGCCCCGCCCCGGCTCAGACCCGACAGGATGGTCAGCTGACAGGTGGCCACCACCCGCCCGTCCAGCTCCCCACGATCAGACTCTCCCGCGGGTTGGCCGCGATCTCGGCAAAGGCCGCCAGATAGGCCGCCATCGGCGCCCCTTCGCGCCCCGTCCCAGGGAATCATCGGCCAGCATGGCCACGAGGGCTTAAGACGTCCTCTGCGCGGGCCTCGCGGAAGATCACCCCGCCGCCCCCACGAAGGCCGCGATCTTCGCGGCATCCTTCACCCCCGGCGCGCTTTCCACGCCCGAGGACACATCCACCTGCCGCGCCCCGGTCAGCCGCACCGCCTCGGCCACGTTGTCCGGCGTCAGCCCGCCCGCCAGCATCCAGGGCTTCAGCCAGCGCCGCCCAGCCACCAGCCGCCAGTCAAAGGCCAGCCTGTTGCCCCNCGGCAGCACCGATCCCTTCGGCGCCTTGGCATCGACCAGGATCTGGTCGGCGGCAAAGCTCATCTCCAGGATTTTCGGCAGGTCTTCCTCCGAGGCCACCCCCACCGCCTTCATCACCGGCAGCCCATAGCGCGCCCGCACCTCGGCCACCCGCTCGGCCGTCTCGGCGCCATGAAGCTGCAGCATGTCCAGCGGCACCGCCTCCAGGATGGCATCCAGCTCGGCATCCGAGGCATCGACGGTCAGCGCCACCTTGGCCAACCCCTCGGGTGCCGCCAGCGCCACCTGCCGCGCCGCCTCCAAGCTCAGGAACCGGGGCGAGCGCGGAAAGAACACCAGCCCCATATAGGCCGCCCCGGCGCGGGCAACGGCCTGAACATCCGCGGCGGTCTTCACCCCGCAGATCTTGACCCGGACCTCGCCCATCTCAACCGGCCTTGCGGCGATCCAGAAGCGCCAGCACCTCGTCCTGCGGCGGGATCGCGGCGGAATCCTTCATCACCGCCAGTTCCCGTTCCAGGCGCGAGACCTCCTTGGCCTTGGTCGACGCCTTGACCGGTGCTTCGATTCCGCAGCCATTCCCACAGGAAACCCACCAGCACCCCCACCGCGATGCCCAGAAAGATCAGCACGAAGACCGGCATCTGCACCGCCCAGTCCCCGCCCGCCAGCGCCGACATGCTTTCCGGCAGGGCGCGCACCACCACCGGCCCACGGTTCGCGACGGCGACCAGCAAGAGCGCCAGCCCGAAAACCGCGATGACCAGATACCTCAGATAGCGCAGCATGACCAAAACCCTTCTGCTCCGGCGCCAACTATCGGCTTACCGCGCGCGGGCGCAAGCGGCTCACTTGCCGTTCAGCCGGTCGCGCAAAAGCTTGCCGGTCTTGAAGAAGGGCACCTTCTTGTCATCGACCTGCACCGATTCCCCGGTGCNGGGATTGCGCCCCACGCGGGCATCGCGCGCCTTCACCGAAAAGGCGCCAAAGCCGCGCAACTCCACCCGGTCGCCGCGCGCCAGGGCTTCGATGATTTCCTCGAAGACCGTGTTGACGATGCGCTCGACATGACGCTGCGTCAGGTGCGGATTCTCATCCGCGATCTTCTGGATCAGTTCCGAACGGATCATCCGGCAGTCCCCCTGTGGTCGGCGCCAGTCAGCACAGCCACGTTCTTGTTGCGCGGACTATAGGACAGGGAAACCCCGACACACAAACGAAAATCGGAAAGCCCCTCCAAAGAGAAAGGCCCCGCCTATTGGCGGGGCCTTCGTTTCCGAACCGGAAGCGGTCAGCTGCGGTCGCGCAGCGCCGCACCCAGGATGTCGCCCAGCGACGCGCCCGAATCGGACGAGCCATACTGTTCGACGGCTTCCTTCTCTTCCGCGATCTCGCGCGCCTTGATCGACAGGCCCAGACGGCGGGTCTTCGGGTCGATGTTGGTGACGCGCACGTCGATCTTGTCGCCCTTCTGGAACCGCTCGGGGCGCTGTTCCGCCCGGTCACGCGACAGGTCGCTGCGGCGGATGAACGACTTGGTGCCGTTGTATTCCACCTCGACGCCGCCATCCTCGATCGCCGTCACGGTCACCGTGATGATGCCGCCGCGCTTCACGCCATCCACCGCATCGGTGAAGGTGTCATCGCCAAGCGCCTTGATCGAAAGCGAGATACGCTCTTTCTCGACATCCACTTCGGACACCGCGGCCTTGACCACGTCGCCCTTGCGGTAGTTCTGGATCGCGTCTTCGCCGCGCTGGTCCCAGGACAGGTCCGACAGGTGGACCATGCCGTCGATGTCGCCGTCCAGGCCCACGAACAGACCGAATTCGGTGATGTTCTTGACTTCGCCTTCGATGGCAGTGCCCACCGGGTGACGCTCGGCAAAGACTTCCCACGGGTTGCGCTGCGTCTGCTTCAGACCCAGGCTGACGCGGCGCTTGGCGCTGTCGATTTCCAGCACCATGACGTCCACTTCCTGCGAGGTGGAGACGATCTTGCCGGGGTGGACATTCTTCTTGGTCCAGGACATTTCCGAAACGTGGACCAAGCCTTCGACGCCCGCTTCCAGTTCCACGAAGGCACCGTAATCGGTGATGTTCGTGACGCGGCCCTTGTGGACCGACCCGATCGGATAGGCGCGCTCGACCGCATCCCACGGATCGGCCTGCAGCTGCTTCATGCCCAGGCTGATGCGGTGGGTTTCCTTGTTGATCTTGATGACCTGAACCTTGACGGTCTCGCCGATCGACAGGATTTCCGACGGATGGTTGACGCGGCGCCAGGCCATGTCGGTGACGTGCAGCAGGCCATCGACGCCGCCCAGGTCAACGAAGGCACCGTATTCGGTGATGTTCTTGACCACGCCGTCCACGACCTGACCTTCGTAAAGGTTCGAGATCACTTCGGCGCGCTGTTCGGCGCGGCTTTCTTCCAGGATGGCGCGGCGCGACACCACGATGTTGCCGCGGCGACGGTCCATCTTCAGGATCTGGAAGGGCTGCTTCATGCCCATCAGCGGGCTNNTAACATCACGCACCGGGCGGACGTCAACCTGCGAGCCCGGCAGGAAGGCGACAGCGCCGCCCAGGCCGACGGTGAAGCCACCCTTGACGCGGCCGAAGATCGCGCCTTCGACGCGGGTCTCATTGGCATAGGCCTTTTCCAGACGGTCCCAGGCCTCTTCGCGGCGGGCCTTCTCACGGCTCACCACGGCCTCGCCGCGGGCATTTTCCACGCGGTCAAGATAGACCTCGACGGTATCGCCCACCTTGATCGAGGGGGCTTCGCCGGGGTTCGCGAATTCCTTCANGCCGACGCGGCCTTCCATCTTGTAGCCGACGTCGATGATGGCCTGGCCCGCCTCGATGGCGATGACCTTGCNCCTGACGACAGTCCCCTCTTCCGNGGTGTCCATCTCGAAGCTCTCCTTCAGAAGGGCTTCGAAGTCTTCCATGCTAGCTTTGGCGCACATATGCGTTCAGTTCCTTTTCATCTGGTTTTCCGGCCAGGCGGTTGGCTCCGCCGGTCTTTCATGGCCCCGATGCGAAAACCGCTCCGGCCCGGTGATCGGGGCGAAGGGCATGTCGTCGGGATGCGGTCCCATACAGCCCCTTCCCGCGACAGGCAAGGAAAAGCCGCGCGCCCGGCCCTGCCCGGGGCCGATTTCCGCCACGGAAATCGTGCCCGGAAACCGTGACGGTTTCCGGCTCCCGGCCTGATCGAGGCTCAGCCGCAGCTGACCCGTGTGATGATGCCATTGGCATCGGTCTCGATGTTCAGCCGCGCCGGGTTGTAATCCATGGTGGCCATGCCGCTCGGCGGCAGCACGCGCACGGTCTTGGCCAACTGGCTGGTGTTCACCAGGCTGATCGGGGTGCCGACCAGATCATGCGTCGCGCTCGAGGTGCAGGTGTTCAGATCGGGCCGCGCTTTGCCGGGGCGGGCGCCACGGCGACACAGGCCGCCAGGGCGCCCGGCAGGACAAGGGCGGCAATCATCGGTTTCAATGCCATGGGGGTCTCGCCTTCCAATCTGGTGTTTCTCGGCCAAGAATGCCCGGATTGCCCGCGGCGCGGAACCGGATTCCGCTGCGACGAAAGGCATCCGCGGTCTTGCGCCCAGGCGCCCCGCGCCCCGACAACCGGGCCCGGCGGCTCTGGCCGGATCGAAAAGCGCCGGGTTCCGTCGTGCGCGACGCAACGTCCCTGCTGCGTCCATGGTTAAGTCCAAGTAAATCTGCTTTGGCAACCTGTTGATTTCATTGACACCACCAAAGCGTCCGAGCTCGGACGCCCCCGGACGCCCGCCGCGCCTTGCGAAAGCCTTTGACTCTCCCCCGCTCTGTGGCAACGGCCTGATTTCGAAATTCAATCGAAAGCTCAGGGGAACCGAATGCCCAAAGCAGAATGGGGCACCAAGCGCATCTGCCCGACCACCGGCAAGCGCTTCTACGACCTTGGCCGCGTGCCGGTCGTCTCGCCCTACACCGGCGAGGTATTGACATCGAAAGCGCCCGCCGCAAGATGGTCGCCACCATCAGCCGCGTGGTGCCCGAGAAGGACGACGTCCTTATCGACGACATCGAGGCCGATGATGACCTGATCGAAGCTTGCGTCGCCGACGACACCGAGCTGGACGACGATCTGCTGGAAGACGACGATACCGACAACGTCTCGCTGGACGACCTGGCCGACGTGCCGGGCGGCGAGGAAGAAGTCTGATCTTCCGCGCGGGAAGGCTGCATTTTCCCCCTTGCACCCCCGCGCCCTAAACTAGACACCGCTCACCGAAGCGGAAACGCTTCGACCTCCGGTGGGGTCATAGCTCAGATGGGAGAGCGCTTGAATGGCATTCAAGAGGTCCGGGGTTCGATTCCCGTGGCTCCACCAACAAAACTCTAAACGAAGAAGCCCTGCCCCTGGCGGGGCTTCTTCGTTTCGGGGTCTGATTGCGGGCAAGGAAAGGGGCGCGCCGCCAGCGCCCCCTTCCCGATCCGCGGGCCGTCACACCGCCTGAGGCGGCTTCGCCCATGATGATCATGCCCAGGATATCGTCGTCGGTGACCTCGTTCACGTTGACCGTGCCCACCCGCTGGCCGTTCTTCATCACCATCGCCCGGTCGCACAGCTTCATCACGTTGTGGATGTCGTGCTCGATCAGGAAGATGCCCAGACCCTGGCGCTTCAGCTCCTGGATCAGTTCGGCCACCATCTGAGTCCCATGCGGCCCAAGCGCCGCGGTCGGCTCGTCCATGATCAGGATCTTGGCGTTGAAGTAGACCGCCCGCGCGATGGCCACCGATTGCCGCTGGCNCCCGGACAGGGCCGAGACCGGCTCCTTGAACTTCTGGAAGTTCGGGTTCAGCCGCTTCATGATCTTGCGGGTCTCGGCCTCCATCGCGGAATCGCTGACGAAGCCCATCGAGGTCACCAGCTCGCGCCCGAGGAACAGGTTCGAGGCGGCGTCCAGGTTGTCGGCGAGCGCCAGCGTCTGGTAGATCGTCTCGATGTTCAGGGCCCGGGCATCGCGCGGATTGCGGATGTCGGCCTTCTGGCCGTTGATCAGGATCTCGCCCGAATCCGCCTGATAGGCGCCGGACAGGCACTTGATCAGCGTGGACTTGTTTACGCCGTTGTGGCCGAGAAGGCCCACGACCTCGCCGGGGTACAGGTCCACGGTGACGTGATCCACCGCCTTGATGCCGCCGAAGGCGATCGAGATATCGCGCATCTCGACCAGCGGCACGCCGCGCGACGGGGCTGGTTGCGACGTTCATACCTTCACCCCGAACGCTTGCGGTACTGGATGTCGATCCAGACGGCGATGACCAGCACCAGGCCCACGACGATGTTCTGGAACGGGCTGTCCACGCCCACCATCGCCATGCCCGATTGCAGCGCCTGCATGATCACCGCGCCCAGGATGGCGCCGTAGATCGTGCCGATGCCACCCGCCAGCGCCGTGCCGCCGATGACCGCGGCAGCGATGACGCGCAATTCGTCCAGCGTACCGATGTCATTGGTGTGGTTCTGCAGGCGGGCCTGCGCCACGATGGCCGACAGCGCGCAGAGAAAGCCCATCAGCGCGAAGACCTTCACGGTCAGAAGCCGGGTGTTGATGCCCGACAGTTCCGCCGCGTCAGNGCTGCCGCCGGTGGCAAAGACATAGCGGCCAAAGCGCGTCTTGCGCGCCACCACCGCCATGACGATGGCCACGACTATCAGGATCAGCACCGAAATCGGCAGGCCAAAGCCCTGGGTATAGCCTTCGGGCATGACCTCGCCGCGCGCTTCGAAGATGCGTTTCAGCTTNNGGGCGCCGATCTGGTAGGCGTTCAGGATGGCGATCAGGCCCAGGATCGCCACCACCGCCACCGCAGCCAGCAGCACCTCGGCCCACATCGGTTTCACCGGGAAGCCGTGGCGCGCCTTGTTGCGGCGGGCCAGCATCATCGCCCAGACGGCCAGAACGGCCGCGATGATGCCGACGATCCAGCTGAGCGACGGGCCAAGCGTGCCTTCGGACCCGCCGAACAGGATGAAGGTCTGGTCCAGCGGGCCAAGCGTCTGACCCGAGGTCATGTACCAGCCGATGTTGCGCCAGATCAGCAGCCCGCCAAGCGTGACGATGAAGGCCGGGATGCGCTGGTAGCCGACCAGCCAGCCATTCAGCGCGCCGATCAGCGTGCCAACCAGAAGGCCAGAGATCATGGCGATGGGCGCGATCAGCCCGTGGCCAAGGCCAAGGCCCAACACTTGCGGCATGATCCAGACCTGCATCAGGCCCATGGTGGCCGAGCAGACCGCCAGCAGGGCACCGACGCTGAGGTCGATGTTGCGGGTGACGATCACGAAGACCATGCCGGTGGACATGATGGCGATCGAGACCACCTGGATGGTGATGTTGAAGATGTTCTGCGGGATCAGGTAGCGCCCGCCGGTGAGCCAAGCCACCGGGTTGAACGAGAACACCTGCTGCGCGCGAATGCCGGTCCAGATCTGGAAGGCCAGGCAGATGACGATGAAGACCGCCAGCATGCCAAGCATGCGGTTATCGACGCCCAACTGGTCGATGAACCCGCGCTTCTGCATCTGGGGAAGGGATTGGGGTGCCGCTTCGACATGGGATGCCTTCTTCAGGGGGAAGGGCCGCCGGGGCCGGGCGGCATGTGGCAAGAGGCCCCGGCTTCACGCCGGGGCCCCGCCAGGTTCAAGCGAAGATCAGTTGCAGGGGCCGGGCNCATGGTCACGCCCTGGCACAGTTCTTCCTTGCTGATCCAGCNCACGCCGACGACGACCGAGAGGTTGTCCTTGGTGATCGGCTGCGGCGCCAGCAGAACGGCGTTCATGTCGTTGCCGCCCGGGGTCTTGAAGACCAGCGCGCTCGGGATGTCGGTCGGCGCGGTGCCCTTGGCCAGAGCCACGGCGATCTCGCCAAGATTCTTGCCCAGNNTTCGCGCGTCCTTCCACACCGAAACGGTCTGGGTGCCCGCCACGCGGTTCAGCGCGGCCTTGTCGCCGTCCTGACCCGAAACCGGGATGCCCTGCAGGCCGACCGCCGTCAGCGCCGCGACCACACCGCANNTGGTGCCGTCGCTCGAGGCCACGACCGCATCGACCTTGTTGCCGGTCTCGGTCAGAATCTGTTCCATGTTCTTCTGGGCGTTGGCGGGCAGCCAGCCGTCGGTATAGGCTTCGCCGACGATGGTGATGTCGCCCGCGTCGATCGCCGCCTGCAGCACTTCCTGCTGGCCGCCGCGCAGGAAGTCGGCGCTCGGGTCGGTGTTCGAGCCCTTGATCATCACATAGTTGCCCTTGGGCGCCGCCTTCAGCACCTCACGCGCCTGCATCCGGCCAACCTCGACGTTGTCGAAGGTCAGGTAGAAGGCGCGCGGGTCCTCGATCAGGCGGTCATAGGCGACAACCGGAATGCCGGNATCGACCGCGGCCTGCACGGCCGGAACCACCGCGGCGGTGTCCTGGCCCAGGATGATCAGCGCGTTCACGCCCTGCGCCATCAGCGCTTCGATGTCCGACAGCTGCTTGGCCGAGGACGACTGCGCGTCCGCCGAGACATACTTGGCGCTTAANNGAGCTTCCAGCGCGGCCTTGATCGCGGCTTCGTCGGTCTTCCAGCGCTCTTCCTGGAAGTTCGACCAGCTGACGCCGACCGTCAGGTCTTGCGCAAAGGTCGCGCCGATGGATGCGGCAACCATCGTGGTTGCCAGCAGAATGGCCTTCTTCATGAATAGTCCTCCTGATCTTCCCGACACTCCAGGTCGGTATGGCGTTTTCGCCCGGCTCGAAATTGCGTCAATATTCTCGACTTGGCAAGTCTTTCGACACGCATCGAAACGACCGGACCGCCTGTCGGGCGCCCGTTCCTCGTTTCCCTACAATGATTTGGCAATAATAATACTTTTGTCGCGGCCCTTCCGGCCCCCGCCCTGCCGCAGAAGACGGGCAAGGGGCCGGAAAGAAAAAGAAATCCGTGTTAGCGGTAACCTAGACGGCGAGCGCCAGCCCCTGCCCCGCCGATTGCTCGGCGCGGTCCAGCAGGCGCTGCAACGCGGCGCCGCGGGCGAAGTCGGGCTCGGCCGCCCCTGCCGCGCCGCGCACGGCGGTAATGAAGCGCTGATAGACGCTCGGCACCCGGGGCAGTCCACCGCTTCCCAGGTGCCGGTCAGCACGTTGTCACCCTGGCAGATCGACAGGGACGAGACGTTCTTTTCCCAGCCGACGGTCAGCCCGCCCTTGTCGCCATAGATGCGCAGGCGCAGGTCGTTCAGGTGGCCGGTGGCAAAGCGCGTGGCCGCCACCGTGCCAAGCGCACCGTTGGCCAGGCTGACCTGCATGGTGGCGCTGTCGCTCGCATCCAGCACATAATCGCCGATCTGCCCGCCCGGCGCCTTGTCGAAGGTCTTCAGCAGACACGAGACCTGCACGGCATCCTGCCCGGCGATGAAGGTGGCGAAGTCCAGGATGTGGATGCCGACGTCGCCCAGCACCCCTTCGAGCCGTGCTTGGTGGACAGCCGCCACAGCCACTGGCTTTCCTTCGACCATTCGCCCCATGCGGGCTGGGTCAGCCAGCTTTGCAGATAGCTCGCCTCGAAATGGCGGACCGTGCCAATGGCGCCCTGGCGCACCAGCTTGGCCGCCTGCTGTAGGGCTGCCACGTTGCGATAGCTGAGGTTGACCATGTTGACGACGCGCGCCTTGGCGGCGGCTTCGGCCATGGCCGTCGCGTCGGCTTCATTGGTCGCCAGCGGCTTTTCGCACAGGATGTGCTTTACGGCGATCACCGGCATGGTCGTGGCGAAATGCGCGGCATCGGNGGTGACGCTCGTCACCGCGTCGAACTCGCCCCAGGCCAGCGCCTCGTCCAGCGAGGCAAAGCCGCGCTCGATGCCATGGGTCTGGCAAAAGGCCGCCAGCGGTTCGGGCCGGGTATCCACCCCGCCCGCCAGCGTCACGCCGGGGATGGCCTTGAACTGCTCGGCATGGTTCTTCGCCATGCCGCCGGTGCCGATGATCAGGATGCGGACGGGCTTGGCCATTAGCGGAACCCCTCTTCGCTTAAGATGGTGCAGGCGCGGCCCGCGTTGCACCACCGGCTCCAGCGTGCTGCCCACCGGGACGTTGGGCGCCTTGTTCGGGTCGGCGATGCGCGGCAGCGGGTTATAGGCCCACCGCACCGCATTGGCGATCACCGTCTGCACATTGGCGTCGTGATAGGTCGGATAGGTCTCGTGGCCGGGGCGGAAATAGAACACGTTGCCCGCGCCGCGACGATAGGTAAGGCCCGAGCGGAACACCTCGCCGCCCTGGAACCAGCTGACGAAGATGGTTTCCAGCGGTTCCGGCACGCCAAAGGGCTCGCCGTACATCTCTTCGTTTTCCAGCTCGAAATGGTCGGGCAGGCCGCGGGTGATCGGGTGGTNGCCACTGGTGACCCAAAGCCGCTCGCGCTCGCCCGCCTCGCGCCAGGTCAGGTTGCAGGGCGCGCCCATCAGCCGCTTGAAGGGCTTCGAGAAATGCGCCGAATGCAGAAAGATCATGCCCATGCCGCCCCAGACGGCATCGCAGACCCGCTCGACGATCTTGTCATCGACCGCGCCATGGGCGGCGTGGCCCCACCAGATCAGCACGTCGGTTTCCGCCAGCTTCTCGGCGGTCATGCCGTGTTCGGGGTCCTGCAGCACCACGGACGAGGCCGAAATGCCCCCGGCCGCGTTCAGCGCCGCGGCAATCGTGTTGTGCATNNGCCGCGGGTAGATGCCCGCAACGACCTTGTTCTTCTGTTCGTGGACGTTTTCGCCCCAGACGGTGACACGGATGGTCATCGGCATTCTCCTGTTCGTTAGCCTGTGCGCCGTCCCGCAGGGCGGCGCGTTTCTACATCAGCACCGCGAAGGCCTCATAGGGCGCGAGGTGCAGCGTTCCTTCCAATGTGTCGCGGCGCGTCCCGGTCTGGACCAGCGTGTGCCCCTGCCCCGCATGGGCTCTGGCACTGACCGTAACCGGCGCGCCGGTGAAATTCGCCAGAACCGCCAGACGCTGGCCGTCATGATGGCGCAGATAGGCGACGACGGCGGGGTGATCCTCCAGCACGGGTTCATAGCTGCCATGCACGATGATCGGATGCTCGCGCCGCAGACGGGCAAGCAGGGCGTAATGGGCAAAGACCCNCTGCGGGTCGGCCCGGTCGTCCACGGCATTGATGCGGTCGTGGTTCGGGTTCACCTCGATCCAGGGCGTGCCGGTCGTGAAACCGGCCTGCGGACCCGCGGTCCATTGCATCGGCGTGCGGGCATTGTCGCGGCCGTTTTCGTTGGCACCGCGGATGAAATCCGCCGGATCGACGCCTTCCGCTGTCTGGATGCGGTAGAAATTCAGCGTCTCGACATCGCGGAACTGCTCGATCCGGGTGAAGGCGGCATTGGTCATGCCGATCTCTTCGCCCTGATAGACATAGGGCGTGCCCTTCATCAGGTGCAGCACGGTCGCCAGCATCCTGGCCGAGGCCACGCGGCCCGCGCCGTCATTGCCATATTTCGACACCGCGCGCGGCAGGTCGTGGTTGCCCCAGAACAACGAGTTCCAGCCGTCATGTTCCAGCGCCAGCTGCCAGCGGTTGAACACGCGTTTCAGCGCGACCAGGTCAAAGGGCCGGGGCTTCCACTTGCCGTAAAGCGGATCCCATTGCTGGCTGACATGTTCGAACTGGAAGACCATCGACAACTCGCCCGAGTAGCGGCCCGAGTACAAAAGCGCGGATTCGGTCGTGGCGCTCCAGGCCTCGCCCACGGTCACGACGTTGCGGCCCTTCAGCGTGGCCTCGTGCATCTCGCGGATGTAGTCGTGCAGCTTTGGCCCCGCGGCGGTGATGCCGCGGTCGGGTTCCTTGCCGATCAGGTCGATCACGTCCATGCGGAAACCGGCGATGCCGCGATCCAGCCACCAGTTCATCATCTGGTAGACCGACTGCCGCAGCGCCGGGTTTTCCCAGTTCAGGTCGGGTTGCTTGCGGTCGAAGAGATGCAGGTAGTACTGGCCCGAGGCCGGGTCCAGCGTCCAGGCTTAAGNCCCGCCGAAGAAGCTTTGCAGGTCGTTCGGCACCCCGCCACCCGGCGCCGGATCGCGCCAGACGTAGAAATCGCGGAACGGAGCGTCCCGGCCCTTCAGCGCGCTTTGAAACCAGGCATGTTCGTCCGAGGAATGGTTCACCACCAGGTCCATGACGATGCCGATGCCGCGCTTGCCCGCCTCGGCGATCAGCTGGTCCATGTCGGCCAGAGTGCCGAACTCTGGCGCGATGTCCTGATAATCCGAGATGTCATAGCCGTTGTCGGCCATGGGCGACCGATAGACCGGCGACAGCCAGATGAAGCCCACGCCCAGCTTGGACAGGTGGTCCAGCTTCGACAGGATGCCGGGGATGTCCCCGATGCCGTCGCCGTTGGAATCGCAGAAGCTGCGCGGATAGATCTGATAGCCGGTGGCCGATTTCCACCAGTCGGGATCGTTGCTGTAGGGGATCATGGTCCTGGCCTGCGGCAAGGGGCCGGGCTGGCTTACAGGGGCCCGGGCGCGGCAGACCGCGCCCGGAAGCGGTTTCAGCGCACCGGGCGCCCGTCTTTGCCGAAACGGTGCAGGTGCCCCGCCATCGGCGCCAGCGACACCTTCGAGCCCAGACCGATCTGCGCGGTCTTGCCCGGTAAGCGCACGATCAGCGGCTCTTCGCTGCCCACCTCGACAAAGATGAAATGATCCGAGCCCAGGTCTTCAATATGGACGACCTCACCGGTCCAGGGGCCGTTCTCGACGATATCCACATGCTCGGATCGGATGCCGATGGTCTCGCAGCCATGGGCCTCGGCAAAGGCGCCCCNCAGGAAGTTCATCTTGGGGCTGCCGATGAAGCCCGCCACGAAGATCGAATTCGGGTGGTCGTAAAGCTCGGCCGGGGTGCCGACCTGTTCCACCTTGCCGTCACGCAGCACGCAGATGCGGTCGGCCAGCGTCATGGCTTCCACCTGGTCGTGCGTGACGTAGATCATCGTCACGTTCTGCATCGAATGGTGCAGCTTGGCGATTTNCAGACGGGTCTGCACCCGCAGTGCCGCGTCGAGGTTGGACAGCGGTTCGTCGAACAGGAACACGCGCGGATCGCGGGTGATCGCGCGTCCGATGGCGACGCGCTGGCGCTGGCCGCCCGACAACTGCTTGGGCAGACGATCCAGCAGATGCTCGATCTGCAACAGCTTCGCCGCCTCGCGCACGCGCTTGTCGATCTCGGTAGGCGTGGATTTCGCCAGCTTCATGCCGAAGGCCATGTTGTCATAGACCTTCATGTGCGGGTACAGCGCATAGCTTTGGAACACCATGGCGATGCCGCGTTTCGACGGCACCAGGTTGTTCACCACCTCGCCGTCGAACAGCATGTCGCCGGTGCTGATCTCTTCCAGGCCCGAGATCAGGCGCAGAAGCGTGGACTTGCCGCAGCCCGAAGGCCCGACGAAGACCATGAACTCACCCTTCTGGATGGTCAGGTCCACACCCTTGATGACGTTCACGGCGCCATAGGACTTGGTGACGTTCTTCAGTTCGATCTTTGCCATGATGTCAGCCCTTCACGCCGCCGGGTCAGACCCGCCACGATCTTGCGTTGGAAGATGAGAACGAGGACGACCAGCGGCACCGTCACCACGACGGAGGCTGCCATGATCGGACCCCAGGGGATTTCCTGCTGCGAGGCGCCCGACAACAGGGCGATGGCCACCGGCACGGTGCGCTGCGTCTCGGACGAGGTGAAGGTCAGCGCGAAGAGGAACTCGTTCCAGGCGCCGATGAAGGCCAGAAGCCCCGTCGTCACCAGGGCTTACCACAGAAGCGGCAGGAAGACCTTGGTGATGATGACCCAGGGGCTTGCGCCGTCGACGATGGCCGCCTCTTCGATCTCGACCGGCAGGTCGCGCATGAAGGTGGTCAGGATCCACACGGTAAAGGGCAGCGTGAAGATCGTGTAGGACAGGATCATCGCCCAGGNGGTGTTGAAGACGCCCAGGAACTTGATCAGCTCGAACAGGCCCGCCAGCACCGCGATCTGCGGAAACATCGACACGGCAAGGATGGTCAGCAACAGCGTCGCCCTGCCCCGGAACCGCACCCGCGCCAGCGCATAGGACGCCGTCACCGCCAGGAACAGCGCAAAGGCCACCGTGACCGAAGCGATGAACAGCGAGTTCAGGATGGACCGGATGAAGTTGCGGCCCCCGAACACCGTGGCGTAGTTGGCCCAGTTGAATTCTTGCGGCCAGTAGTTGATCTGGAACAGCTGGGTGCCGGTCGCAAACGAGGTGACGATGGCGTAGTAGAACGGGAAGACCGAGAAGACGACGATGATCACCACCATCGCGTNAAAGCCCGATCTGTCCAAGCAGCTTGTTCTGGNGTCATTTCGCGCTTTCCCCGACAGGTCCACCCGGCCAAGCCAGATGTAGAGGCTGACAAAGATCGCCAGGATCGCAAACAACAGCGTGGATTGCGCCGCGCCATAGGCGAACTTGTCGAAGTCGATCATGTTCTCGCGGCTGATCACCGACATGGTCTTGGTGGCCTTGGAATTGGGCGTCAGCACATAGACCAGGTCGAAGATGCGCAGTGCATCCAGCATGCGGAAGATCACCGCCACCATGACAGCGGGCCGGATCAGCGGCAGCGTGACCTTGAAGAACACCTTCACCGGGTTGATGCCATCCAGCTTGGCCGCCTCGTAGATGTCACGCGGCACCATCTGCAGGCTAAGAAGGATCAGAAGCGCCATGAAGGGCGTGGTCTTCCAGATGCCGACCATCAGGACCGCGTACATTGCGGTATCGACATTCGCGGTCCAGGCGATCTTCTGGTCGATGATGCCAAGGCGCAGCAGGATGTCGTTGATGATGCCGAACTGGTCATTCAGCATCCAGGCCCACATCTTGGCCGAAACGATGGTGGGGATCGCCCAGGGGATCAGGATGGCCGCCCGCACCAGGCCGCGGCCCTTGAACTCGGCGTTCAGCACAAGCGCCACGATCAGGCCCAGCACTGTTTCGAACGCAACCGAGACCACCGAGAAGCGGACGGTGTTCCAGACCGCGTTCCACCAGGCCGGATCGACCAGCGTGCCACGCCAGACCATCTTGCCGGAAGACAGGGTCGTCACCCGAAGGTAATTGTCAAAGCCGATGAACTCACCGCCGTACAGGTTGTTCAGCGAGGTGTTGGTCAGCGAAAACCAGATCGTGCGCAGAAGCGGCCAGGCGGCCACGCAGATCAGCGCCGCAAGCATGGGCGCGATGAACCAGAAAGCCGCGCGCTGGCGCTGCTGCATCAGGCTCGGGCCGGAATCGGAGGATGCCATCAGAGACTCCTGAACGGCCCGCGGCGCGGGCGGACACGACGGGCCGGGCGGCATCACGCCGCCCGCGCCCCAGGGGTTGGGTCGGTCAGAGGCCGGGGCTTACCAGCCCGAGCCCTTCAGGTCGGTCAGGTCGGCTTCCAGCATTTCCAGGTTCTCGGCGGCGGTGCCGTCACCCGACAGGGTGTTGTGGACAGCCGACCAGAACTTGGACGAGACTTCGTTGTACTTGCCCTTGGTCGGCGCCGAGGGACGCGGCACGGCTTGCAGGAAGACTTCCTTCCAGCGCGGGATGATCGGCTGCTGCGCGGCGATGTCGGCATCGTCATAAAGCGCGACGATGGTCGGCAGGTTCGATTCCGCCAGGGCGCGCTGCTTCTGCGCTTCCGGGCCAGCCAGGTACAGCGCCAGCGAAACCGCGGCCTCCTGGTGCTTGGAATACTTCGACACCGCCACGTTCCAGCCGCCAAGGGTGGCCGCCGAGGTGTTGTCGCCGCCGCCAGTCGGCAGGGTGGTCACGTCGAACTTGCCCTTCACGGCCGAGTCGTCGCCGTTGCCCAGGCCATAGGCATAGGGCCAGTTGCGCATGAACACGGCATTGCCGGTCTGCCACACGCCGCGGGCTTCCTCTTCCTGGTAGGACAGCACGCCTTCCGGCGAGATCGTGCCGACCCAAGACTTGGCCATTTCCAGCGCCTTGGCGGCGTTTTCGTTGTTGACCGAGATCGTGCCATCGGGCTCGACGATCTGGCCGCCGCCGTAGGACTTGATCCATTCCAGCGCGTTGCAGGTCAGGCCTTCATAGGCATTGCCCTGCCACACGAAGCCCCAGATGTCNNGGCGCTGCATGGCGCGCTCGGCGTCCTGGATTTCCTTGGCGGTGGCCGCCAGTTCTTCCCAGGTCTTCGGCGGGGTCTTGCCGTACTTGTCCAGCAGGTCCTTGCGGTAATACAGCGCCGCGTCAGTGAAGATCGGCAGGGCGACCAGCTTGCCGTCCACGGTCTGCGATTCGATGATCGACGGAANATGCGTCGGCGCCAGGTCCTTGGCGGCTTCGGTCAGGTCGACGAAGTGGTCGGCCAGTTGCGGCGCCCAGATCACGTCGGTCTGGTACAGGTCGATGTCCGAGGTGCNCATGGCCAGCCACAGGCGATACTGGCCGAACTGGTCGGTGGTCGAGGCTTAAGNCATCGGCACCAGCGTCACGGTGTTGCCGGTGGCTTCTTCCCAGGGCTTCACCAGGGTCTTGAAGTTCTCGACCGCGTTGCCCACGGCACCCGAGACATAGAACAGCTCTTCCGCCATCGNCGGCGCGCCGAGCCCGGCCATGACAGCAGCAAAAGCGGCCGAGCGCAGGGCGCGGCCCTTGATCATGGACATGGATTTCCTCCTCGTTGATGTCCCGGCGCCCGCTCCCAGGCGCCACCTCCCACAAACGACTCGGGTCGCCCTGCGGCTCCCGAAGCGTTTCGCGCAAGCTAGACCTTCAAAGCGCTTTGAGTCAACGCAAACCTCGCCTTGCCGCGACAGAAGCGCACGGATTGAAGGCACGGCAGAAACGCCGTGTTGCAGGGCAGGCCGGGCCTGCTGTGCCATGAATCCCTGCGATATTTGCCAAATTGCCACCACGATTGCGCGCTAGACGCAGGGCAAACGGCCCTTTGCCGTCCCCGTCTCAAGGAAATCCGCCCGTGGCAACCTATACCGGAACCTCCGCCGCCGACAGCCTCACCGGCTCGACCAGCGCCGACACCCTGTACGGTCTTGCTTACGACGACACGCTGGCTTACTTTGCTTAAGCAACGACCGCATCGACGGCGGCGACGGGTTCGACCTGTCGAACTACTCTGCCTCGACCACGGCCGTCACCGTGAACCTTTCCACCGGCAGTGCCACAGGCGGCCACGGCACCGACACGCTGGTGTCGATCGAGGCGCGATCGGCGGTTCGGCCGCCGACAACCTGACCGGCGATGCCAATGCCAACGCCTTCTACGGCGGCGCTTAAGCAACGACACGATCAACGGCGGAGACGGCGCCGATACCATCATGGGCGGCACCGGCAACGACAGCCTGATCGGTGGCATCGGCCTGGACGTGATCACCTACGCCTCGGCCACCGCGGCGGTCACCGTGAACCTGACGGCCGGTTCTGCGACGGGCGGCGATGGCACCGACACCCTGTCCGGGTTCGAGAACGTCGTGGGCTCGGCCTACAACGACACGCTGACCGGTGACACCGGCAACAATGTGATCACCGGTGGTCTTGGTGCCGACAGCATGACCGGCGGTACCGGCAACGACACGCTGGATTATTCGGCCTCGACCGCCGCCGTGGCGGTCGATCTGACCCTTGCCACCAGCCAGACCGGCGGCGCGGCCGAGGGCGACATCGTCACCGGCTTCGAGGCGATCATCGGCTCGGCCTATGACGACACCCTGACCGGCGACACCGGCGACAACACGCTGGTCGGCGGGGCGGGCGCGGATCGCTGGTGGGCGGCGCAGGCAACGACGCCGTCAGCTATTCCGGCTCGTCGGCCGCGGTTGCGGTGAACCTGAACGCCGCGACGGCGACGGGCGGGGACGCCGAGGGCGACTACCTGAGCGGGATCGAGACGCTGGAAGGCTCTGCCTTCAACGACACGCTGACCGGCAACGGTTCGGCCAACCTGCTGTCCGGTGGGGCTTATGACGACACGATTTCGGGCGGCCTGGGCAGCGACACGATGATCGGCGGCGCGGGCAACGACACCTTCACCGTGGATATCAGCACCGATGTCGTGACCGAAGCCGCGGGCGAAGGCACAGACCTCGTGCGGTCCTCGGTCAACTGGGTGCTGGCCGCCAATTTCGAGAACCTGACCTTCTACGGCTCGGGCGACCTGGTGGGCGACGGCAACGACCTGGACAATGTCATCACCGGCAATTCGGGCACCGGCGTCACCGTGGCCACCGGGGCCAACCTGCTGCGCGGCTTTGGCGGCAATGACACGATCATCGGCCTGGGCGGCGTGGACACCATCGACGGCGGCACCGGCATCGACAGCATGGTTACGGCACCAGCAGCGATGTCTATTACGCCGACAACACCGACGACATCATCTTTGAAAAGACCGGCGAGGGCGTGGACCGCGTTTACGCCTCGGCCTCCTTCACCCTGGCAAGCTTTGTCGAATACCTGACCCTGACCGGCACCGACAACCTGACCGGCACCGGCAACGTCGCCAACAACGCCATCACCGGCAACGACGGCAACAATGCGCTTTACGGCCTGTCCGGAAACGACACCCTGACCGGCGGCCTTGGCAATGACACGCTGGATGGCGGCACCGGCAAGGACAACATGATCGGCGGGGCTTAAGAACGACACCTATTACCTCAGCCAGGCCGATGACAGCATCACGGAACTGGGCGGCAACGGCACCGACTCGATCTTCGTGGGCTTCACCTTCACCCTGGGCAGCTCGGTCGGCTCGATCGAGAACCTCACCCTGACGGGTACCGGCTCCTTCAATGCCACCGGCAACAGCGAAGCCAACACGATCACGGGCAACACCGGATCGAACCGGCTGGCTTACGGCAGCAACGCCGACACGATCTATGGCGGCGACGGCAACGACACGCTGGACGGCGGCACCGACGCCGACCTCGCTGGCGGGCGGCGACGGCAATGACACCTATCTGGTCGATGCGTTGGACGTGGTGGTCGAGAATGCGTCCCAGGGACGCGACGTGGTGCAGTCCGGCGCCAACTGGACGCTTGGCGCCAACCTGGAAGACCTGCTGCTTCTGGGCACCTCTGGCATCGCCGGAACCGGCAACACCCTTGCCAACCGCCTGACCGGCAACGATGGCAACAACCTTCTGTCCGGGATGGAGGGGGCGGATACCCTGGATGCTTAAGAAGGGCAACGACACGCTGGATGGCGGCGGTGGCACCGACTCGCTGATCGGCGGCCTGGGCAACGACACCTATGTCGCCGACTCCGCGACCGATGTGCTGGTCGAGGCCGCCGCTGCCGGAACCGACCTTGTGCAGGCCTCGATCACCTTCACCCTGGCCGCCGAATTCGAAAATCTGACGCTGACCGGCAGCGCCGCCCTGACCGGCACCGGCACGGCGCTGGCCAACGTGATCACCGGCAACGCCACGCCAACAAGCTGTACGGGCTGGACGGCAACGACACGATCAACGGCGGCGACGGCAACGACACGATCTACGGCGGAGCTTAAGGCGGATCTGATGCTGGGGGCCTGGGCGACGACCGCTATGTGGTGGACGACACCACCGACCGCGTGGTCGAAAACTCTGGCGCCTAAGACCGACACGGTCGAAACGGCCAGCAGCTATACCCTGGGCAACTACCTGGAAAACCTGGTGCTGACCGGCACCCTGGCCATCAACGGCGAGGGCAACGCGCTGGCCAATGTCCTGACCGGCAATGGGGCGGCCAACCTGCTGGAAGGCAGCGGCGGCAACGACACGCTGGTGGGCGGCGACGGCAACGACACGCTGGACGGCGGCGCCGACGCCGATCTGATGACCGGCGGCACCGGGGACGACCTGTATCTGGTGAACCATGCCAGCGACATCGTGGGCGAAGTCTCGGGCGCCGACCGACCGCGTGCAAAGCTCGATCACCTATACGCTGACCAACAACGTCGAGACGCTGGAACTGACCGGATCCTCCGGCCTGTCGGGCACGGGGAACAGCCTTGCCAACACCCTGATCGGCAACAGCGGCTACAACCTGCTGTCGGGCCTGGGCGGCAACGATACGCTTTCCGGTGGCGGCGGCAACGACACGCTGGTGGGCGGCACCGGCGCCGATCATTTCCTGTTCACCCCGACCTCGGGCGGCACCGATGTCATATCGGATTTCAACCAGTTGGACGGCGGGGCGCGCGAAAGCGATGTGCTGGAATTCCAGGGCCTGCTGCATGGCACCTTTGCCTGGCTGGGAACCGGGTCGTTCACCCGCACCGGCAACACCGAGGCCCGGCTGGTCGGCGACACGCTGAACATCGACACCGACGGCAACGGCAGCACGAACATCTACATCAAGCTGACCGGCATCACCTCGGCCGCCGATCTTCTGGTCACGGACTTCCTGTTTACCTGACGGGGGTGCAGGCAACGGGTGACAGCGCGGCAAAGATCGCTACTGTGGGTAAGAATTGCCCGGAGCCTGCCATGACCCTGCCCCACAGCCTGCGCCTTGGCGCTGCCGCCTGCCTGATCGCCTGCCTTGGCCATGCCGCGGCGGCCCAGACGACACCGGCGGCGGCCCCCTTTACTGTGGTCGTGGCGCTTACTACCCTGGCCGAAGTCGGCGCCTCGGCGCGGTTCAACGGCCGGGCGGTGGCGACGCAGAAAGTGGACCTGCGCGCCCGTGTCAGCGGCTTCCTGGTGGAACAGGGCTTCAAGGAAGGCGCCAAGGTCACCCAGGGCCAGATGCTGTTCCGCATCGACGACGCGGAATACAAGGCCGCCCTCGCGCAGGCCGATGCTGCAGTGGCTGCGGCCGAGGCCACATTGAAACTCGCCAATCTGGAGTTCGACCGCCAGAACGAGCTTCTCAATCGCAAGACCGGCACCCAGCAAAACGCCGACCGCACCAAGGCCGAGGCCGACAAGGCCCAGGCCGAGGTCGCCCGCCTGAAGGCACAGCGCGACGTCTCGGCGCTGAACCTGTCCTACACCGTGATCACCGCNCCCTTCGCGGGCCAGGTCGGATTGTCGGTCGCCGATGTCGGCTCACTTGTGGGCCCAGACAGCGGGCCGCTCGCCACCATCGTGCAATCCGACCCGATCTATGTGGAATTCCCGGTGCCCGAGCGGGTGCTTCTGGAAACCGAGGCCGCCGTGAAGAAGGCCGGTGTCGGGCCGGTGGCAATCGCGCTGACCCTGTCGGACGGCTCTGTTTTCCCGAGCGAAGGACGCATCAATTTCTCGGACATCGCGGTGTCGGAAGCCACTGACACGATCCTAGCCCGTGCCGTCTTCGACAACCCCGACGGCGTGCTGCGCGACGGCTCGCTCGTGTCAGTCACCATCAAGGGCAACATCGGCGGCGCCGAACTGACCGTGCCGCAACAGGCGATCCAGCGCGACGTGACCGGCGCCTATGTCCTGACCGTCGCCGACGACGGCACCGTGGCGCGCAAGCCTGTGACCGTCTCGCGCATCGCGCAGGGCCTCGCCGTAGTGACCGAAGGCCTGGCCGAGGGCGACATGGTCATCACCGAGGGTGTGAACAAGGCCCGCCCCGGTGCCAAGGTCGATGCCGCCCCGGCCGAGGCGAACTGACATGATCGCCGATACCTTCATCCGCCGCCCGCGCCTTGCCGCGGTCATCTCGATCGTCATGTTCCTTGCGGGGCTCATCGCCATGACCCGCATGCCGATCGAGCAATATCCCAACATCACCCCGCCCGTGGTCGCCGTCACCGCCAGCTACCCCGGCGCGGGTGCCGAGGTGACCGAAGCCACCGTCGCCCAGGTGATCGAGGACAAGGTCATCGGCGTGGACAACATGATCTACATGTCCTCCACCTCGAACGCCGACGGCTCCTATACCCTGAACGTCTCGTTCGCGGTGGGCACCGATCCCGACATCGCCACCGTCAACGTGCAGAACCGCGTCTCGCTAGCCGAACCGCTGCTGCTTACCGAGGTGAAGCAGACCGGCGTTTCCGTCGCCAAGAAATCNCCCGCCCTGCTTCTGGGCGTGGCGCTGGTGTCCGAAGACCCCTCGATCACCGGGCCGACCCTGACCAACTTCGCCCGCACCGCGCTGCTGGACCAGTTGAAGCGGGTAAAGGGCGTGGGCGATGCCTCGGTCTTCGGCGCCAACGAATTCGCGATGCGCGTCATCCTNGATACCGACCGGCTTGCCGCCTTCAACCTGGTGCTTACCGACGTGGCCAATGCCATCAAGAGCCAGAACCTGCAGGCCGCCATCGGCCGCATCGGCGGCCAGCCGATGACCAAGGACCCGACGCTGCAGCTGACCATCGTCACGCAGGGCCGCCTGTCGGACCCGCAGGAATTCGCCCGCATCAAGGTCCGCTCCAACCCCGACGGCTCGACCGTCACCGTGGGCGACGTGGCGGATGTGCAGATCGGCTCGAAATCCTCGGACGTGCAAAGCTGGTTCAACGGCGCGCCCGGCACGCTGATCGGCGTCTACCTCGCGCCGGGCGGCAACGCCCTGTCCGCCGCTGACGGCATCAAGGCGGTGATGGACCGCATGGCGCCCGACCTGCCNCCCGGCATCGGCTACCGCATCATCGCCGACAACTCGGTCTTCGTGAAGGAAAGCATCCACGAGGTGCAGAAGACCCTGATCGAGGCCTTCGCGCTGGTCGTGCTGGTGGTCTTCCTGTTCCTCGGCTCGCTTCGCGCCACGCTGATCCTGGTCATCGCCGTGCCGGTCGCGCTGGTCGGCACCTTTGCCGTGATGATGGCACTTGGCTTCACCATCAACACCGTCTCGCTTCTGGCCATGGTGCTGGCCATCGGCATCGTCGTCGATGACGCCATCGTGGTGGTCGAGGCGGTGGAGGCCAAGATGGAGTCCGACCACTCGCTGACCCCCGCGCAGGCGGCATCCGCCGCGATGGGCGAAATCACCGGCGCCATCCTCGCCATCACCCTGGTGCTGCTGTCGGTCTTCGTGCCGACCGCCTTCATCCCCGGCATTTCCGGGCAACTGTTCCAGCAATTCGCCGTCACCGTCTCGGTTTCCATGGTGCTGTCGGCCATCAACGCCCTGACGCTGGCNGCGGCGCTTTGCGCCATCGTACTGAAGCCCCACCACGGGCCGAAACGCGGCATCATGGGCTGGATCTCGCGCCGCATCGACCGCGCCCGCGACGGCTATGCCTGGATTGCCGGCGGCATCGCCCGCCGCGTGCTGATCGGCGTTCTGATGCTGNNGCTTAGCGCGGTCGTGCTGACGGCGGGGCTCTTCAAGGCGGTGCCCACCGGCTTCCTTCCNGCCGAGGACCAGGGTTATTTCCTGGTGGAAACCCGCCTGCCCGAAGCCGCCTCGGTCAACCGCACCGCCGAGGTGCAGGCCCGCGTCGCCAAGATCCTGCAAGACCTGCCCGGCGTCGATTCCGTGGTGTCGCTGCCCGGTTATTCCATGCTGGACGGCGCCGTGCGGTCCAATGCCGCCGTGGCCTTCGTGACCATGAAGCCCTTCGAGGACCGCCCGACCATGGACCTGTCGGTCTTCGCCGCCCTGCGCGCCACGGTCGCGCAGACCGCCGGCATCCGCGAGGCGCAGGTCATCCCCTTCAACATGCCGCCGATCCCCGGCCTTGGCACCGGCTCGGGGTTCGAGTTCAAGCTGGTCGATCCCCAGGGCCGCCCTCCGGCGGAACTGGCCGCCACCGCGCGCGGACTGGTGCAGGCCGCCAACCAGAACCCCGACCTGCAAGGCGTCTACACCACCTTCTCGGCGGAAACCCCGCAGCTGTACCTGAACGCCGACCGCGACCGCCTCTATACGCTTGGCGTCACCGTGTCGGACCTGTTCAACGCGCTGCAATCCACGCTTGGCACGGCCTATGTCAACGACTTCAACCTGTTCGGCCGGGCCTGGCAGGTGCAGATGACCGCGGCCGAGGATGACCGCGCCAAGATCGACGACATCGCCCGCATCCATGTCCGGTCCTCGACCGGCGCGATGGTGCCGGTGGGGGCCGTGGCCTCGGTCGATTACACCGTCGGCCCCTCGTCGCTTCTGCGCTACAACAACCAGCGCGCGGTGACGATCTCGGGCAACCTGGCTGCTTACGCCTCGTCGGGCCAGGCCATCGCGGCGATGGAAGAGGTGGCCAAGGCCAACCTGCCGCCCGGCTACAGCTACGACTGGACCGGCACCGCGCTGCAGGAGAAAGCGGCCGCGGGCCAGACCACCGCCATCCTCGCCCTGTCGCTGCTGTTCGCCTTCCTGTTCCTGGTGGCGCTGTACGAAAGCTGGACGATCCCGGTGCCGGTGATGCTGTCAGTCAGCTTCGGCGTCGCGGGTTCGATGGGGTCGCTATGGATCGCGGGCAAGCTGGTGCCGCAGATGGCCTTCAACGTCTATGCCCAGATCGGCCTGGTCGTGCTGATCGCGCTGGCCGCCAAGAACGCCATCCTGATCGTCGAATTCGCCAAGCTGCGCCGCGAACACGGCGTGCCCATCCTCGATGCCGCCATCGAGGGTGCCGCCGCCCGCTTCCGCGCCGTGATGATGACCTCTTTCGCCTTCATCGCGGGCCTTATCCCGCTGGTGCTGGCCACCGGCGCCTCGATGTTCTCGCGCCGGTCGGTCGGCACCGGGGTGGCGGGCGGCATGCTGACGGCGGCGCTGGTGGGCATCTTCGTGATCCCGGCGCTTTATGTGTTCCAGTCGCTGCGCGAAAAGGTGAAGGGAAGAAACCCGCGGCCTGACCTCAGGCCGCGGGGCGCGCCGCGCTGCGCCCATCCAGCTCGTCGCGCATCAGGTCGTCGATGAACAGCGACAGAAGCTGCGGCCGCCCCGACACGCCTACCTTGCGATAGATCGCATTGGTCTGCGCCTTCACCGTGCCTTCCGAGGTGTTGCGCAGCACCGCAATCTCTGCCAGCGACAGGCCCTTGATGGCAAACAGCGCCACGTCCTTCTCAGNTGGCGTCAGCCCCCATTCGGCAAAGCGTTCGTCCAGCAGGTCCATGAAGGCGCCCGAGGCCCGGCGCAGCCGTTCCCGTGCCAGATTGCGCTCGCGTATCGCCCGCGCCAGCATCAGTGCCCCGAAGCCCAGGCCGATCAACAGGCCAAGCGCGGCGCCGATCTCCATCAGCTCGCGGGTTTCCCAGTTCATCGGCGCGGTTTCCAGCCCCAGAACCGAGGCCACGATGTCGGACACGAAGAACACCGCGCAGGCCGCCTGCAGCGCAAAGACCAGGGCAATGGCAATGCGGCCTGTCACCTTTGTTGCACCCCGGACATCCGCCCTCAATCATCCGAGCGGCCCCCGCCGTGGTCATCGTCCCGGTCATCATCTCCGCCGCCGCCGCCGCCACTGCCGGACGAGCCGCCGCTATCGTCATCGTCGTCGTCGTCGCTTCCCCACCGCTGCCGCTGCCACTGCCGCCGTGATCGTCATTGCCGTCGTCGTCGCCACCGTCATCATCGCTGCCGCCGCTGCCGCCGTCGTCGCTGCCGCCATTGCCGCTGCCGCCATTGCCGCTGCTGCCAGATCGGCCCGAGCCGCGCGTCTTGCCGCTGCCGGGTCGTCCCCGGATTCAACCAGCCACAGATCGCGCAGGATCTCGCCCGTGTTGGGGTTCAGCACGATCTCGCGCAGGCGGCCATTGCGCGCGGCCTGCACGCGCAGCTGGCCAAGCAGCGTGCGCGACACCACGATGTCCCGATAGCCCTCGCGCCGCAGCTCGGCCAACAGCGTGTCGGCGTAACCCTGGGCAAGACCGGGCCCGGCCCCCGAAACGGCGGCGACAAGGCCAGAAGGAATGCCCGTCGAAGCATGAAAGTACCTGTCTCTGCGGACCGCGCCGCGGTCAGTTATCGGCCAGTTGGTGCGGCCCGGCAAGGCCGGGCCGCGACCCGTGCTGAAAGGTCAGTCGTCATCGCCGCCGCGGTCGCCGCCATGGTCGTCGCCGCTGTCATGCCCCGACCCGTCATCCGACCCGTGGCCACCATGATCATCGTCGTTGCCGTCGTCGTTGCCGCCACCGCTGCCGCTGTTGTCGTCGTCATGGCCGCTGCCGCTGTTGTCGTCGCCGCTGTCATCGTCGCTGCTGCCGCCGTGGTCGTCGTCATCGTCGTGACGATCCGCCCGCACGAAGTCGCGGTTGCGCTGGCGGATCGAGATGCCGTTGTGGATGTCGTCGCCCGCCTCGGCCACCCCGTCTCGCGCTTCAGTTCGGCACCGGTGGCGGCATCATAGATCACCTCGACCTTCTGGCCGTCACGGATGCCCTCCACCTTCACCTGGCTGCGGCCGACCGTGACCTCGATGCCGGTAAAGCCCTGCGACCACCATTCCCGGCCCAGGGTCTCGGGGTCGGCGGCGGCCTGGGCCGACGAGGCGGCCAGAAAGGCCACGGTGGCGGCAAGATATGCAATGCGCTTCATCTGTGTGTTCCTCGACTGCGGGCGTTCCTGCCCGGATGGGTTCAGCCTCTGTCCGGCTGCCTCGCCATCTCGCGGCAGGGCGGCCAGGGGAATGATCCGCAGGTTTAGGAATGGCCCCGTCAGCACCAGGTTGGCAGTTCTAAACGCCGGTTTAGGACCTTGGTCCGGGTGCTTTCGGCCCCTAGGTCCGGCCCGCAGCAGGAACTTGGGCCGAAGAAATGCAATGCCCCCGAGGCTTGCGCTTCGGGGGCAAATGTCGCCCGCGAATCGATGTCGGCTCAGGCCTTCATGTCCACGCCCAGATGGCGCGCCACGGTGAAGATGTCCTTGTCGCCGCGCCCGCACATGTTCATCACGATGATGTGGTCCTTCGGCAGCTTCGGCGCGATCTTCATGACATGGGCCAGCGCATGGCTGGGTTCCAGCGCCGGGATGATGCCTTCCAGCTTGCACGACAGCTGGAACGCCTCCAGCGCCTCGGCATCGGTGATGCTGACATATTGCGCCCGGCCGGTGTCATGCAGCCAGGCATGTTCCGNCCCGATGCCGGGGTAATCCAGCCCCGCGCTGATGGAAAAGCCTTCCAGGATCTGCCCGTCCGGGTCCTGCAGCAGATAGGTGCGGTTGCCATGCAGCACGCCGGGCCGCCCGCCGGTCAGGCTGGCGCAGTGCTGCATGCGGTCGTCCACGCCCTTGCCGCNCGCCTCGACCCCGATGATGTTCACCGACGGATCGTCCAGGAACGGATAGAACAGCCCCATGGCGTTCGACCCGCCGCCGATGGCGGCGATCACCGTGTCGGGCAGCCGCCCCTCGCCCTCCTGCTCGGCCAGTTGCCAGCGCACTTCCTTGCCGATGATCGACTGGAAGTCACGCACCATCGCCGGGTACGGATGCGNGGTAACCACCGTGCCGATGCAATAGAACGTGTCGCGCACATTGGTCACCCAGTCGCGCAGCGCGTCGTTCATCGCATCCTTCAACGTGCCGCGACCGCTGGTCACCGGCACCACCGTCGCGCCCAGAAGCTTCATGCGGAACACGTTCGGCGCCTGGCGTTCCACGTCATGCGCGCCCATGTAGACCACGCATTTCAGTCCGAACTTGGCGCAGACCGTCGCGGTGGCCACACCGTGCTGGCCTGCCCCGGTCTCGGCGATGATCCGGGTCTTGCCCATGCGCCGCGCCAGGATGATCTGGCCCAGCACGTTGTTGATCTTGTGCGCGCCGGTGTGGTTCAGCTCGTCGCGCTTCATGTAGATCTTGGCGCCGCCCAGATGCTGGGTCAGCCGCTCGGCATAGTACAGGGGCGGTAAGCCGACATAATGCTTCCACAGCCAGTCCATCTCGGCCCAGAAGCTCGGGTCGGTCTTGGCATGTTCATAGCGCGCTTCCAGCTCCAGGATCAGCGGCATCAGCGTTTCCGAGACGAAGCGCCCGCCAAAGATGCCAAAGCGCCCGGCTTCATCCGGCCCGGTCATGAAGCTGTTGATCCCGTCCTCGGCCATGCCGCCCTCCATCTGTTCCGCGTCCGGTGTAGCGCCCGCAACCCGCCGGGAAAGGGGGCGCGTCAGATCACCCCGGCCCGGCGCGGCGCGGCCGGACCTTCGCGGGAATGCCGGTGGCGACATGGCCCGCCAGCCGCGGCACGCCCGCGCGGCGGTCGGCATTGCCCAGGGTCACCTGCTGGAAGATCAGGCAGTTCGGGCCGATCTCGGTCTCGGGGTGGATCACCACGCCATTCGGATGCGGCAGCAGCAGCCCGCCGCCGATGCGCGTGCCGAGCGGGATGTCGGCACCGCAGATCACCGACCAGAACCGATGCTGCACCACCCACCAGCGCGCCGCCAGCCCCGCCCCGCGCGCCCGCGCCGCCTGATAGCGCCGGATCGACCGCAGAAGGCGCGAAGGGTCCCAGAACCGCCGCGGTTCCTCGCGCGACCAGTCGGGCACCTCGGCCGAAACCTCCTGCCGTTCTTCCGCCTCTCGCACGACTCGACTCCCGCTCGGATGCGGCCACATTCCGGGATTCCAGGCGCCGGAAGGGCTCGCGTCAGCCAGACCATTGACAGGCACGGGGCCGCTGCCGATACGGACCCCGACCTCGCCGCCTGCAAGGCCCCCATGCGCATTCTTGACCACGCCCGCATCCCGGAACTGCCGAACCCCTATTTCGGCAAGGTGCGCGACTGCTATGACCTCGCGCCNACGGCCACCGAACCGGCCCGGCGCATCCTCATCGCGTCTGACCGCATCTCGGCCTTTGACCGCATCCTCGCCTGCATCCCGTTCAAGGGCCAGGTGCTCACCCAGCTTGCCCGCTACTGGTTTCAGGCGACGGCGGACATCTGCCCCAACCACGTCCTCGCCTATCCCGACCCCAATGTGGTGATCGGCCGCCGCGTCACCATCCTGCCGGTGGAAATCGTGGTGCGCGGCTATCTGGTAAGCACCACCGGCACCTCGGTCCTGACGCTTTACAGCAAGGGCCAGCGTCGGATGTATGGCCACGACCTGCCCGACGGCCTGCGCCCCAACCAGGCCCTGCCCGCGCCGATCATCACCCCCACATCCAAGGCCTTCGACGGCGGCCATGACGAGCCGCTGACCGCCGAGGAAATCGTGTCACAGGGGCTCCTGACGCAAGCGCAATGGGACGAGGTTTCCGCCCACGCCCTCGCCCTTTTCGCCCGCGGCCAGAAGATGGCCGCCGAGCGCGGGTTGATCCTGGTTGACACCAAGTACGAGTTCGGCACGGACGAGACCGGCCGCATCCTCATCGCCGACGAAATCCACACGCCCGACAGCTCGCGCTACTGGATCGCCGACGGCTACCATGCCGCCTTCGCCGTAAGCACGCGCCCGCCCAGCTTTGACAAGGACGTGATCCGCGCCTGGGTGGCGGAACGCTGCGACCCCTACCACGACCCGATCCCCGAGATTCCGGCAGAGATGATCGAGGCCACCGCCCAAGTCTATATCGACGCCTACGAACGCATCACCGGCCAGCGATTCATTCCCGACACCAGCGGCGCCACGCCACTGGACCGGGTGCGCGCCAACCTGCAACCCTGGTTCACCGCCTGATCAGCCGCGGTTGATCGGCACCCGGCGGCTCGGCGCGGCAGCGGCGGGCGCCTTCTTGCCCACGCTGACGGTCAGCACGCCGTTCGCCAGACCCGCCCGCACCGTGGCCGGATCGGCATCCTCGGGCAGGCGGAAGCTGCGGCTGAAGCTGCCGAACTGGCGTTCGCTGAAGAACCAGGTCTCGCCCTGTTCGGCCCGGCTGGTCTTCTTCTCGCCGCGGATTTGCACCGCGCCATCCTCAAGCGAGACATGGATGTCCTCCTCGGCCACGCCGGGCAACTCCATCGCAATGTGATAGGCCCCGCCCTTCTCGCTGGCCTCGGTGGTAAGCGACAGCCAGTCGGCCAGCCGCATCCCCATCATGCGCAGGGGATCGTGCAGCGAGGGCCACAGATGACCGGTTTGGGTCTTTTCGACCATGATCTCCTCCTTCGGTCAGGAAGACTTCATGACGCCATCCTCATCAGACCCGTTGCGTCGCGCCTTGACCTGCATCATTGAGAGAGAAACACCGCGCCTGTTTGCGCTAACAACGACTTCGGACGGAAGGGGAGGACGGCGATGATTCTCAGCTGCGGCGAGGCCCTGATCGATATGCTGCCGCGCACATCCACAGACGGAGAGGCCTGTTTCGCGCCCCATGCCGCNGGCGCCGTGATGAACACCGCCATCGCGCTTGGCCGCCTGGGGTCGCCCTCGGCCTTCCTTACCGGCCTGTCCTCGGATCTGATGGGCGACGTGCTGCAGACCACGCTCAAGGCCGCCAACGTGAACCTTGACTACTGCGTGCGGTCCGACCGGCCCACCACGCTGGCCTTCGTGAAGCTGACGAGCGGACACGCCAGCTATTTCTTCTACGACGAAAACACCATGNNCCGCATGATGACGCTGGCCGACATGCCCACCCTGCCCGACAGCATCCGCGCCTATTTCACCGGCGGCATCTGGCTGGCGGTGGAACCCTGCGGCACCGCGCTGGAAGCCATGCTGCTGCGCGAGGCGGGCCAGCGCGTCACCATGGTGGACCCGAACGTGCGCCCCTCCTTCGTCAAGGACCGCGCCGCCTATACCGCCCGCATCGACCGCATGATCGCCGCCGCCGATATCGTGAAGCTGTCCGATGAAGATGCTGTCTGGCTTTACGGCGCCTGCGACCCGGCAGCGATCCTTGCCAAGGGCACGAAGGTGGTCCTGATCACCGAAGGCGCCAAGGGTGCCACGGCCTATACCGCCCGCGGCGCGGTTCATGTCGATACGCCGAAGATCACCGTGGCCGATACTGTTGGCGGCGACACGTTCAACGCGGGCTTCCTTGCGGCGCTGGACCGTGCGGGGCTTCTGTCCAAGGCGGCCGTCGCCAGCCTGTCGGATGCCGCCCTGACCGACGCCCTGTCGCTTGGCACCCGCGCCGCCGCCATCACCTGCTCGCGCCCCGGCGCCAACCCGCCCTGGGCGCACGAGCTGTGAGGGCGGTTGTCCAGCGCGTCTCCACGCCTCGGTCACCGTGGGCGACCGCGTGACCGGCGAAATCGGGCCGGGGCTGATGATCCTGGTCTGCGCCATGCAGGGCGATACCGAGGCCGAGGCCGACAAGCTTGCCACCAAGATCGCCAAGCTGCGCATCTTCAAGGATGCCGCCGACAAGATGAACCTGTCGGTGAAGGACACCGGCGGTGCGGCGCTGGTGGTCAGCCAGTTTACCCTGGCCGCCGACCTGCGCGGCAACCGCCCCGGCTTTTCCACCGCCGCCGCCCCGGCTCAGGGCGAACGGCTCTACCTCCACTTCGCCGCGCGGCTGGCCGCCGAAGGCATACCGGTGGCCAAGGGCGAATTCGGCGCCGATATGGATGTGCGGCTGTTGAACCAGGGCCGGTCACCATCTGGCTGGATACGGCGGCCCTGTGAACATTCGCCGCGCCGCGACCGTCAGTTCTTGAACGGATTGGTATCCGACGCCGCGGTCAGCACATCGCCGCATTCGAACAGCGCATCGATCGCCGCGCTGGAACCCGACAGCGAATAGCTTTGCACGTCCTCGCCCGCCTCGGTGCGCAGATACAGCACGCGGCCCACCGCCACCTCGCGGATGAACCGGGCGCCCGTCTNCGAATCGGTCAGGTTGAAGATCACCGAGCTCTGGTACAGCTCCGCATCGTTCAGCGTCCAGGGCGACCGCCGGTCGATCTCGACCTGCAGGTTGGCGGTGTCGCCCTCGCCAAAGTCCCATTGCGAGGAAAAGAACACCAACTGCACCGAGCCGTCCTGATGGATCCACATCGAGAAGCTTTCGCCGGGGTCCGAAACCTCGGCCTCGCAGGAAACCGAGCCGTCGTCGAAGGCCACGCCCAGCACCTGCCAGGCCTTGTGCGAGAACAGCACCTCGGATTGCGGTTCCGCCAGCGCCGGGCCACAAGCACCGCCGCTGTCAGGAATGCTGCCAATCTGTTCATGTGCCCTCCTGCGGCCCGACCTCGCGCTTGTGCGCAGGCAAATGATTGGCAAGCGCCGCGATTCCGCAAGCCCCCTTCGCGCAACCTTTATCTCTGCGGCGCTTGCCCCGCGGCCCTTGCTTCCAGGGGCTATTCGGCCCAGTCCCAGGGGAGGGTGTAGCGGCCGATGACATGCGAAAAGGCCTCGGCATCCACCGGCCCGGTCTTTTCCAGCCGCGCCACCAACCCGCGCTTGCGGTCTTCCACCACCGCAGCCACGCGCACCGGATACTTCTCTGCCGCCAGATCGTGGTCCAGCACGCGGGCAATGGCCCGCTTGCGCAACTCGGGCTTGAACACCTTGCCCACCGCCGTCTTGGGCAGTTCCTCCAGCACCTCGATGTGCTTCGGCACCGCCGCCCGCTCGCTGATCTNGGTCCTGGCCCAGGCGGCCAGTTCGGCCTCGGTGACGCTGGCGCCCTTCACCAGCTCGACATAGACGCAGGGCAGCTCGCCCGCATGCATGTCGGGCTGGCCGATGGCGCCCGAAAAGGCCACCGCCGGGTGGCGCATCATCGCCTCTTCGATCACCGCCGGGTCGATGTTGTGGCCGCCGCGGATGATCAGGTCCTTGGCGCGGCCGGTGATGAACAGATAGCCTTCGGCATCAATCCGCCCCAGGTCGCCGGTCCGCAGGTACTTNNAAGCATAAAGCCCCTTGTTGCGCTCGGCCTCGGTATAGGTGCCGCCCACCACCACACCGGGGTTCGACACGCAGATCTCTCCGATCTCGTCCACCGCGCAGTCATGGAAATCGCCGCCCGCCACCGGCCGCAGGATGCGCACATCGCAATAGGGGAAGGGCAGCCCGACCGAGCCGATCTTCTTCGTCCCGTCCGGCGGGTTCACCGACACCAGGCAGGTCGCCTCGGTCAGACCATAGCCTTCCACGATCTGCACGCCGGTGGCCTTTTCGAACCGGGTGTACAATTCCACCGGCAGCGCGGCCGACCCGGAAAACGNCCCGCGCAGCGTGCTGACATCGGCGTCGATCTTGCGCTGCATCAGCGCCGACAGCGCCGTCGGCACCGCGATCAGATAGGTGCATCTCCAGCGCTCGATCAGCTTCCACAGGTTGTCGAACACGCCGGCGCCGCGATAGCCCTGCGGCGTGGGAAACACCACATGGCTGCCGCTCGCGATCATCGACATCAGGATCGGATGACAGGCAAAGACGTGGAACAAGGGCAGCGGGCACATCACCGTGTCGGTCTCGCGGAACAACAGCCGGTTGCCGAGCCAGCCGTTGTAGACCATGCCCGAGACCCTGTGCTGCGCCACCTTGGGCATGCCCGTGGTGCCGCCGGTGTGGAAATAGGCCGCCACCCGGTCTTCGGCGGGGTCGTCAAAGGCCAGCTCTCCCGGCTGCGCCGCAACCTCGCTGGAAAAGGACAGCACCCGCGCATGATGCGCCACCGGGTTCTTCGGCCGGAACAGCCGCGCCAGCAGCGATTTCAACGGCGACAGGTGGCGCGCCAGATCCACCTCCAGCACCGCCTGCACATCCGGGGCGTGGCGCACCGCCTCGGCCACCTTCTGCGGCACATCGGTCTTCGGGAAGGCGCGCAGCGTCACCACCACCTTGGCCCTGGTCTCGCGCAGGATCGAGGCGATCTGCTCGGGCTCCAGCAGCGGGTTGATCGGCGTCACGATCCCCGCCACCGCACCGCCCAGAAGCGTGACGGCGGTTTCCGTGGCATTGGGCAGCACGAAGGCCACGCAATCCTTCGGCCCCACGCCCAGGGACCGGAACAGGTTCGCCGCCTGCCCGACCTGGCGCAACAATTCGGACCAGGTCAGCGTCTCGGACTTCGATCCCGGATCGGACAGCAACTGGAAGGTCAGCGCCTACCGGTCGCCATGCGCCGCAGCGGTGCGCGACAGGAAGCTGTGAATGGTGCGCGGCATGCCGCGCGACTCCCACGGCATCTCGGCCTCGATGGCGCGCAGATCAGCGCGGGTTGCGAAACTTCCCATGTTTTCCTCCCGGTCTCCCTCTTCCGGTGGGGGAGTCCGGGCAGGATGGCGGCAAACCGTCGCTGCGACAAGCACAAGCCAACGGGGCCGACGCAACGTCCGCGCCGGTCAGACCTGCCCGTCGGTGAACTGCAGCCGCGCCAGCCGCGCATAAANGCCGCNCGAAACGACCAGCTCGTCATGCGTGCCCTGCGCCACGATGCGGCCCGCCTCGAACACCACGATCCGGTCGGCGCGCTTCACCGTGGCCAGCCGGTGCGCCACCACCAGCACCGTGCGCCCCTCGCCCATGCGCTCCACCGCCGCCTGCACTGCCCTTTCGCTTTCAGCGTCCAGCGCCGAAGTCGCCTCGTCCAGCAGCAGCACCTTGGCATCGCGCAGGATCGCCCGCGCGATCGCCACGCGCTGGCGCTGCCCGCCCGACAGCATCACGCCGCGCTCGCCCAGCCAGCTGTCATAGCCCTCGGGCAGCGCCGTCAGGAAGTCATGCGCCGCCGCGGCCTTCGCCGCCGCTTCCACCTCGGCATCCGTCGCCTCTGGCCTACCGAACCGGATGTTCTCGCGCGCGGATGCCGCAAAGATCACCGGGTCCTGCGGCACCAGCGCCATCGCCTTGCGGAAATCGCCGCGCTCCATGTCGCGCAGGTCGATCCCGTCCAGCGTGATGCGGCCCGCCTGCGGATCATAGAACCGCTGCAACAGCTGCAGGATCGTGGTCTTGCCCGCCCCCGACGGCCCGACCAGCGCCACCGTCTCGCCCGGCGCCACATGCAGGCTGACACCGTCCAGCGCCGAAACCGTCGGCCGCGCCGGATAGCGGAACGACACGCCCTCGAACGCAATCTCGCCCCGCACCGGCCGGGCCAAGGCCACCGCCCGCGCCGGATCGTTCACCGTGTCTTCCGTATGCAGGATCTCGATCAGCCGCTCCGTCGCGCCCGAGGCCCGCTGCAACTCGCCCCAGATTTCCGACAGCGCGCCCACCGACCCCGCCACCATCACCGCGTAGATCACGAACTGCACCAGCTCGCCCGGCGTCATTATGCCCAGGCGCACATCCCGCGCGCCGATCCACAACACGCCGACAATGCCGGTGAACACCAGGAAGATGACGATCACCGTCATCACCGACCGCGTGCGGATCCGGGTCTGCGCCGAACGATAGGCCTTTTCCGTCACCTCGCCGAAGGCATCCCGCGTCAGCCCCTCGTGCGTGAAGGCCTGCACCGTCTGCACCGCACTCAGCGCCTCGGACGCCGAGCCCGAGGACGAAGCGATCCAGTCCTGGTTTTCCCGGCTCAACACCCGCAGCCGCCGCCCCAGCACCACGATCGGCACCACCACCAAGGGCACCAACAGCAGCACCAGCCCGGTCAGCTTGGCCGAGGTCAGGAACAGCAGCACCAGCCCGCCGATCAAGGTCAAGAGGTTGCGCAGCGCCACCGAAATCGACGAGCCGATGACCGACAGGATCAGCGTGGTGTCGGTGGTGATGCGGCTCAACACCTCGCCGGTCAGAAGGCGCTCATAGAAGGNTGACGACATGCCGATCACCCGGTCGAACACCGCCTTGCGGATATCGGCCACCACCCGCTCGCCCAGGCGCGTGACGAAGTAGTAGCGCAAGCCGGTGCCCACGGCCAACAGCGCGGCAATCGCCAGGGCCGCGCCGAAATACTGGTCCAGCAGCCCGGCATCTTCGGCGCCAAACCCGTCCACCACCCGGCGCACCGCCATCGGCAGGATCAGGCTGACCGTCGCCGTCAGCACCAGCGCCGCGCTTACCACTGCGGCATACAGCCGATAGGGCCGGATGAACGGCAGAAGGCCCCGCAGCGCCCNCACCTGTTTCGAACGCGGGCGCTCTTCAGTCGTCGTGTCGGCCATGCTCGGTTCCTTTCGCGCGAGGGCGGTCTAGGCCCTCACGCCGACAGGAGCAAGCCGCCCGGTTGCCGCGCCCCTTTTCCCGCCGCCCCGCCCATGTCACCAAGGCCGAAACCGGAGGTTCCGCCCATGACCACGCATTTCACCGCCGCCGACGGCGCCCGCCTTGCCTATGACGACCAGGGCGAGGGCCTGCCGCTTCTCTGCCTGTCCGGCCTGACCCGCACCATGGGCGATTTCGGCTACCTCCTGCCCCACCTGCCGCCCTTGCGCGTCATCCGCATGGACTACCGCGGCCGCGGCGGCAGCGACTGGACCGGCGCCGCCACCTACACCGTGCCGCAAGAAGCTGGCGATGCCCTGGCGCTGCTGGATCACCTGGGCGTGGACAAGGCCGCCGTCCTCGGCACCTCGCGCGGCGGGCTGATCGGCATTTACCTCGCCGCCACGGCCAAGGACCGGCTTCTTGGCCTCTGCCTCAACGATGTCGGCCCCGAGATCGCCCGCCCCGGCCTGACCCGCATCTTCGACTATGTCGGCCGCAANCCCGCCGCCAAGACCCATGCCGCGCTCGCTGCCGCCTCGCCCCGCCACATGACGGGCTTCGCCAATGTCCCGCCCGAACGCTGGCTGGCCGAGGCGCAGCTGCACTACCGCGAGACGCCCGAGGGCCTGCGCATCACCTATGACCCCAGCCTGCGCGACAGTTTCCTCGCCGCCTTCGACGGCCCGCCCGCCGATCTCTGGCCGCTCTTCGACGCTTGCGCCGGTCTGCCCCTGGCCGTGATCCGCGGCGCCAATTCCGACCTACTTTCGCCGGAAACCACCGCCGAGATGCAGCGCCGCCGCCCTGACCTGATCCTGGCCGAAGTGCCCGACCGCGCCCATGTGCCCTTCCTGGACGAGCCTGAAAGCCTGACCGCGATCCGCGCCTTCCTGAAGGCCGTCCAATGACCTCCATCGCCCTCATCGAAGCCGCCGTNAGCCTGCATGGCCATGCCCGCCGCACGCCGCTGCTGAACGCGCCGCTTCTCGACCGCATCGCCGGACGCCGCATCTTCGTGAAAGCCGAATGCCTGCAACTGACCGGCTCCTTCNNGTTCCGCGGCGGCTGGTCCGCGGTCTCGGCCCTGCCGCGCGAGGTGCGGTCCAAGGGCGTGATGGCCTATTCCTCCGGCAACCACGCGCAGGGCGTGGCCCTCGCTGCCGCCCTGCACGGCGTGCCCGCCGTCATCCTGATGCCCGCCGACGCGCCACAGATAAAGATTGCCAACACAAGGGCTTACGGCGCAGAAGTCGTCACCTACGACCGCAACCGCGAAAGCCGCGAAGAGATCGGCACCCGCCTCTCCACCGACCGCGGCCTGACCCTGATCAAACCCTACGACGAGCCGCAGGTCATTGCTTACCAGGGCACCTGCGGCCTGGAAATCGTCGAACAGGCAGAAGAGGCNAGCATCACGCAAGCCCCCGTCCTCACCTGCTGCGGCGGCGGCGGCCTGACCGCCGCNATCGCCCTGGCGCTGGAGGCGCGCGCNCCCGGCCTGACCGTCCATCCCTGCGAGCCCGAAGGCTTCGACGACACCGCCCGCAGCCTGGCCACGGGCACCGTCCAGAGGAACACCCGCGCCTCCGGTTCGATCTGCGATGCCATCGTCACGCCCGAACCCGGCCAGATCACCTTCCCCATCCTGCAACGCCTCTGCGGCCCCGGCCTCGTCGCCAGCGACGACGACGCGCTGCGCGCCATGGCGCTGGCCTTCACGCACCTGCGCATCGTGCTGGAACCCGGCGGCGCCATCGCGCTGGCCTGCGCCCTGTTCCATGCGCAAGACCTCGGCGACACGGTGATCTGCACCGCCTCGGGCGGAAATGTCGATCCGGTGCTCTTCGCCCAAGCGCTGGACCGTTTCGCCTGACTTTCCATTTTCGAACATTTTGGCACCCGCAGAAGGTGCCATCACCCAATAACTGTGATCTTCAAACAATGCCCCTGATCTGGCTCGAAGACCTCCGCCTCAACGCCACCCTCGTAGGCCCTGAACGCGGCCCGGCGCTGGTGCTGATCCACGCCCTCGGCACCTCCGCCGCCCTCTTCGACGGCCTCCTGCCCCTCCTGCCCAAGTCCCTGCGCCTCCTCACCTTCGACCAGCGCGGCCATGGCCAATCCGACATTCCNCCGGCGCCCTACTCCATGGGCCAACTCGTCCGCGACGCCGAACGGGTGATCGACCATTTCCGCCTGAAGGACACGGTCGTCCTCGGCGTCTCGCTCGGCGGCATGGTCGCCCAAGGCCTTGCCACCAAACGCCTCGACCTCGTGCGCGGCCTGATCCTGTCCAACACCGCCGCCCGCATCGGCATCGAAAGCCAGTGGCAAGCCCGCATCGCCGCCGTCCGCAACGGCGGCCTNCCCCCCATCCGCGACGCCACGCTGGAACGCTGGTTCGGCCGCGGCTGGCANAACCACCCCGCCATGCCCCAGGCCGCCGCCCTGCTGGATGCCGCCAGCCCCGAGGGCTGGTGCGGCGCCGCCGCCGCCATCTCGGGCACCGACTTCTACACGCCCACCGCCGCGCTCCGCCTGCCCACGCTGTGCATCGTTGCNGCCAACGACGGCTCCACCCCGCCCGACCTCGTGCGCGAAACCGCCGAGCTGATCCCCGGCGCCGAATTCCGCCTGATCCGCGGCGCTGCCACCTGCCTTCCTCGAAAACCGCAGGACTACGCCCAGGCCGTCACCGATTTCCTCAATCGCATCAGCCATGTCTGAGGTGATCCTCATCCACGGCGCTGCCACGGCGCCTGGTGCTGGCACCGCACCCTGCCCGAACTCGCCCACCTCGGCCTGACCGCCCGCGCCCTCGACCTGCCCGGCCACGGTCCGGACCACGCCGCCCGACCGCATCACCCTCGACCTCTACGCCGAAACGATCCTCGCCACCCTCAACGGCCCCGCCGTGCTGGTCGGCCATTCTGCTTAAGCGGCTACGCCATCGCCGCCGCCGCGCTGAAACGCCCCGACCTCGTCCGCGCCCTGATCTACCTCACCGCCTGGATCCCAGCCAAACCGCTCCTCGCCGACCTCCGCCGCGCCGCCCGGCCCGAGGCGCTGACCAAATCCCTCCGCCTCGCCCCCGACCGCCGCACCTACAGCTTCGCCCCCGAAAGCTACGCCTCAACCTTCGCCCAGGACGCCCTGCCCGACGACCTCGCCCTGGCAAGACGCAATCTCTGCCCCGAACCCGTCGCCCCCCACGAAACCCCGCTTCCCGCCACCCCTGAAACCGCCGCCTTCGCCATCTTCTGCGACCACGACCGCGCCATCCCGCCCGCCCTGCAACGCCAGCTGGCTGCGACTATCCTGCCCGACCGCACCGCCACCCTCCCCGCCTCGCATTCCCCTTCTTCAGCCAGCCCCAAGCCCTGGCCCGGATCATCGCTCGCTTCACAGTCTGATGCCATTCGCGGCACCGACACGTCGCTTTCCGCCATGCCCAAACCGGCCGCCCCCTAGCCTGCCCCAAGCCCCCTTCATCTTGGCCCAAATACCCCACGGGGTCCGGGGTGTGAAACCCCGGCGGTAACCACTGGGAGCGCGCCATGAAACTGAAGGACCTTGAAATCTTCGTCGTGGCCCCGCCCTTCCCCGGCTGGGGCGGCCGCTACTGGATCTTCCCGAAACTCACCACCGACACCGGCATCGCGGGCTACGGCGAATGCTATGCCTCCACCGTCGGGCCAAAGGCGATGCAGGCCGTCATCGAGGATGTCTTCGAGCGGCACATGCAGGGCGAGAACCCCGAAAACATCGAACTGATGTTCCGCCGCGCCTACAGNCCTGGCTTCACCCAACGCCCCGANCCCACGGTGATGGGCGCCTTCGCCCTNGAAATCGCCTGCTGGGACATCCTCGGCAAGGCCCGTAACCGCCCGGTCTGGGCGCTGCTTGGCGGCAGGATGAACGACCGCATCCGCAGCTATACCTACCTCTACCCCGAACCCGGCCANGAATCGGCCGAATTCTGGGTCAGCCCCGAAGCCGCCGCNAAGGCCGCGATCCGCTTTGTCGCNCTGGGCTTCACCGCCGTGAAATTCGACCCCATACCCTACACCATCCGCGGCGGCCATGAACCGGCACTGTCCGACATCTCGCGCTCGGTCGCCTTCTGCAAGGCGATCCGCGAGGCGGTGGGCGACCGCGCCGACCTTCTCTTTGGCACCCACGGCCAATTCACCACNCCCGGCGCCATCCGGCTCGGCCGCGAACTCGAACCCTACNNCCCGCTCTGGTACGAAGAGCCGATCCCGCCCGACAACCTGCTGGAATTCGCCGCCGTCGCGGCCCAGGTCCGCGTTCCCCTCGCCACCGGCGAGCGCCTGACCACCAAGTATGAATTCGGCACGCTCCTGCGCGTTAANGCGGTGAAGATCCTGCAACCCGCACTTGGCCGCGTCGGCGGCATCTGGGAGGCGAAGATCGCCGCCATGGCCGAAATCTTCAACGCCGAGATGGCGCCCCACCTCTATNNCTTAAGCCCGGTGGAATGGGCGGCCAACGTCCACCTCTCCGCCTCGATCCCGAACCTGCTGATTGCAGAGACCATCGAAACCGGCGGGGCCTTCCACCTGAAGCTCATCCGCAACTCCATCCGCTGGGACGACGGCTACATCATNCCGCCCGAAGCNCCCGGCCTCGGCATCGACTTCGACGAAGACCTCGCCCGCGCGCATCCCTTCACCGGCACCGGCCTGNNCCTGCAGATGCAAGAGGCACCCTGCGACCACCGCCACGGCAACCGCTTCGAAGGCGGCGCACCGCGAAAGCAGGGCGACTAGGCTTGCCAAGACCGGTTGGCCGCGCCACAAGCGGCCAACCGGAGGACAGGACATGAGCCGCAAGTACCACAATACCACCCTTCAGGGCGACATCGTGCTGGACGGCGCCACCTTCGAGGTGACGTTCAAGGGCGCCACGCTGATCTTCAAGGGCGGCCAGCCGCCGGTCTTCACCGATTGCGCCTTCCACGCCGATGTGCGCTTTTCCTTCGACGGCCCGGCGGGCAACACCGTCGCCTTCATCCGCTCGATGCGCAACAACACCCGCTGGTCGGCGATGGTGAAACAGATGCTGGGTCTGGCGTGACGCTTCTGGCGGCCCCGGAAGGATTCGAACCCTCGACCTACTGCTTAGAAGGCAGCTGCTCTATCCAGCTGAGCTACGGGACCGCGTGACAGCCTTTTGCGTCACGCAAGTCCCCGTGCAAGCCCCGGCGTCAGTCAGAACCCGGGTCATGTAGACCGAGTTCGGGTCCAGCACATAGCCCTCGAAGGGCGGGCATTCCGTGAAGCCCGCCCGCGTGTAAAGCCCGCGCGCCGGGGCGAACATGTCCTGCGAGCCGGTCTCCAGGCTCAACCGGGCAAACCCCTCGGCCCGCGCCGCCGCCACCAGATGATCCAGCATGGCACGGCTCAGGCCGCGCCCGCTNNGTTCGGCCAGCACATGCATCGATTTGATCTCGGCATGGCTGGCGTCGATGCGCTTGAACGCCCCCATCGCCAGCGGCGCTCCGCCGTCGCGCAGCACGAAGAACCAGATGCCCGGCACTGCCANGGCGCCGCGGTCCATCATGTGGATGCTTTCCGGCGGCGTATCGGCATGCATGTCCGCCGTGTGGCGGTCGAACAAGAGCCCCAGGTCGGGCGCCAGCGGGCTTTCCGCCGCGATGCTCCAGCCCGTCACTGCGGCATCCCCATCATCTCGGTGCCGTTCACCTTCAGGCTGCCCGGTGTCGCCGCCTCGATCTCCCAGACCAGCGCGCCATCTGCCCCCGGNNCAGCCATCGCCTGCGCCATGCCCAGCACCGGCAGCACCTGCCCGCCCATATCCGGCGGCGCCGATTGCAGCGCGGCCATCACCGCGTCCATGTCCAGCGTCACCATGGCGCTGCCCGTGGGCATCGGGTCAGCCAAGCCCGGCGCNNGCAGCGCGCCTTCCCAGGTCAGGTCATAGCTCGCGTTCTTCACCCCGCCCGGCCCCAGCAGGAAATCCATCGCCCCTTCCGGCATCAGCGCGGCCAGAAGCTCGTCCTNGGAATGCGGGCGAAGGCTCCTGCCCGCGGGCAGGTCCAGCAACCCCACCAGAACCTTCGCCGCCGCCGCCGCGTCGAAATCTGCGAAGGTCAGGTCCAGCGCCATCTCGTCCGGCACCAGCGGCACCGCCCAGTCCGGCACCAGCCCGGCGGGCATGGTGAACCCCGTCAGCCGGAACGCCTCGCGCAGCTTGCCGTCGGCCACGAGGCCGTTCATGGCGAACTCGCCCTGCATCGAGGCCAGGCCGAATGTCCCGAGCGGCGTGGTGGCCGAAATCTCTTCCCAGAGGCCTTNGGCCTGCACCTCGCGGAAGAAGGGCAGGCCCTGCTCGATCAGCCCCTTCAGCCCCGCCCGGTCGGCGGTCATCGCGGCTTCCGACGGATGCGCCACCACCCAGGCCAGCAGCGCCAGCGTGGCCTCGGGCCGATAGCCCTTGGAACTCCCCTCGCTGGTCANTGCGCCAGCCGATANGGTGATCTCCATCAGCGGCATGCCATCGGTGGTAAGCATGGTCATCGCCTGCACCGAATCGCGCGCGGTCATGGCAAAGACATTGTCCACCCCGCCCAGGTCCGCCGCCGTGCTTTCCGAAGTGAACACGGTTTCGGCCACGGTCTGATGCGTGGTCGAAACCGCCCCGCCCGGCTCGGTCACGGTCTGGTCCAGCACAAAGCCGCTCAGCGTCGAGCGCGCCTCGCGGAAGGCCATCATCCCCGCATCGAAGGTGCCGCTGCCCACCAGCCTCTCGGCGGCCAGGGTCATGTCCAGCGCGCCCGGTGCATGAATCTCGACCGAAAACGCCTGATCCTGCGCATAGGCCCAGGTGCCGTCGCCCTTGTCCTCCAGCGTGAAGACGATGGGCGTGCCCGACACCGTCACCTGCCCCCGGTCAGCGCCGCCAGGAGCTGCGTCCAGCGAGACGCGATAGACCTCGCCCTCGGGCGCCACGCGCACCACGCCCTCGACCTTGCCCAGATAGGTCTGGAACACCGCCGCCAGCGCCGCGGCCCCTCGGCCGTGGCTGCGGCATGGGCGGGCAGCGCCAGGTAAGCGGCAAGAACGACCGCCCCGAAACGCGAAGCCGCGCGGGTCCAATGGATCATGACACATCTCCGTGCTGAAACGGCGGGCGGCCCCCGCTGGGGCCGAACAGGCTCAATGCGTCCAGGCGCCCCGGCGATCCGTGGCGAAATTCTCGCCATAGCCGCGCGGCCGCAGCACCGGCTTGCGCACATGCGGGTCGATCACCACCACCTCGATGCCATTGGCCTCGGCATAGGCCAGCGCTTCTTCCTTGGTCTCGAACCGCAGCCGCACCTGGGTCTGCGTATCGTCCGACGAGGTCCAGCCCATCAGCGGGTCGACATCGCGCGGCGAGCCCTGCGGATAGTCCAGCACCCAGTAATGGGTCTTGGCGGTGCCCGATTGCATGGCGGTCTTCGCCGGCTGATAGATGCGCGCGCGCATGGGGTCGCTCCCGGATACTTTGCTTCGCCGATAAAGCGGATCAGCCCCCGGATGCAAGAGGCGATCTGCCGCTGCCCGCCGCAACCCGCTCAACCCTCCGCGTCGCGTTGCCGCCGTGCCGCTTCAAACGCCGCATGGGCCGCCTCGAAGGCCTCGGCCGTGCCACCATGGTCGGGATGCGCCTCCATCATCGCGCGGCGCAGCCGGTCCAGCTCTTCCGCCGAAACCTTGCCGGGCGCCGCCTCCGGCTCGGGGTCAACCGCCTCGTCCCGCGGCCAATCCTCCGCCTCCCGCTCGGGCGGCGACCAGCGCAGCCCATAGCGCGCCAAAGCCATGTCATGCAGCCGCCGGTAAGCCTCGACCGAGGAATAATAGACCGCCTGATCCGGTGGCGCCCCTTCCCAGGTGCGCTGCACGTCGATCATCGCCTGGGGCACGATGCGGATCGGCCCGCCCTCGCCAGCCGCCCTGCCGCCCAGATCGGCGGCCGTCTCGCTGTCCACGGTCACGCCGCTGGCCTCGTCATAGGCCACATGCGTAAGCGTCACCGAATGCACCGGAACCGCATCAGCGCATGGGTATGCGGCGGGATGCAATAGATGAAGCGGCTGCTCCGGGCGATCGGCGCACGAACCAAGGAACCCTCCGGTCTGGACCCGGCCACTGTGGCAGAAGTCCCGACTGCGGTTCAACGTCTCGACGCCAGATTGCCGTCGCGCCTGCGCCGCCAGCCATGCCGATTGCCGCTGCCCCACCGAATCGCCTACAGTTCCCGTGCCCGCAAGCACCGAAGGACGCCCTGGCCATGCCCTTCACCCTGACCGACAGCGACGACAGCTTTCCCACCGCCCCCAGGACAACAGCGGCGACGATGCCATCAACGCGCTCCTCGGCGACGATACCGTCCATCTTAGGCACCGGCAACGACACGGTGGTCGGCGGCGGCGGCGATGACAGCATCCTGGGCGAGGCGGGCGACGACCTGCTCGACGGCAACGGCGACAACGACACCCTCTATGGCGGCGATGGCGGCGACGTCCTGGGCGGGCAAGAGGGCAACGACCGGCTTTATGGCGATCCGGCGACGACCAGCTGGTAAGCGGCATCGGCAACGATGCCCTTTTCGGCGGGCTCGACCGCGACACGCTGTTCGGCGAGGGCGGCAACGACCGGCTCTATGGCGGCGCAGCCGAGGATTCCTCAGCGGCGGCGCCGGGCGCGACACGCTCTATGGCGGCAGCGGCAACGACACCCTGTCCTTCGGGCTGGACGGCGACAGCGCCTTTGGCGATACCGGCAACGACCTGTTCCAGCTTGATACGCCCGGCACCGGCAGCGCCGATGGCGGCGCCGGTCGCGACAGCATCACCGGCGGCACCACCTTCGACCTTACCGGCGTCGCCCTTGCGGGGATCGAGACGCTGCTGGTCTCGCAGGGGCTGATCGGCGTCACCAATGTTGTCGCCACGGCCTCGCAATTCGCCCAGTTCATCCGGATCGAGGACACCTTCGCCCTCTCCGACATCACCCGCCTTGGCATCTCGACCGACGGCACGGTGGATTTCTCGGCCAAGCTCGCACCCGGCCTGAAGCTTTACATCACCCTCGCCAACGGCATCGGCTCGGATGTCACCGGCGGGCGGTGGGCCGATACCATCCTCGGCGGCATCGGCAACGACACGATTTCCGGCTCTTCCGGCGCCGACAGCCTGATCGGCGGCGCGGGCAACAATCTCATCGACGGCGGCACCGGCATCGACACGATGGAAGGCGGCTCGGGCAACGACACGTTCCGCGTGCAGGAACAGGCCGATGTCATCACCGGGAACGGCGGTATCGACGAGGTCTGGACGGACCTTTCCACCTACACCGTCCACCAGTTCATCGCCCGCGCCGTCTATACCGGCGCAGGCGACTGGAAATGCGTCGGCTCCACCGGCCTCGGCAGCACCGGCGACAATGAAATCGTCGGCGGCGCAGGCAATGACACGCTGAACGGCGGCAACGGCACCTTCTCGGGCAACGACCGGCTGTTCGGCAACGACGGCAATGACCGGCTGATCGGCGGTTTCGGCTTCGACCTGCTGGACGGCGGCCAGGGCGACGACACCATGACCGGCGGCAACGACAACGACACCTATGTTGTCGGCGGCGCGCGGGACCGCATCGTCGAAGTTGCAGGCGGCGGCATCGACACGGTTCTGACGAACCGCAACTATGTCCTTGGCGCGGAACTGGAAAACCTCACCCTCACCGGCGCCGCCAACCGCAGCGGCACCGGCAATGCGCTTGACAACCTGCTGTCCGGCAACGTAAGCGCCAACCTGCTTTCGGGCGCGGATGGCAACGACACATTGCAGGGCAATGCCGGGGCCGACACGCTGACCGGCGGCCTGGGGGCCGACCGCTTCGTCTTCGCCGCCGTCAGCCACAGCCCCGCCATCCCCGGCGCCTATGACGAGATCACCGATTTCTCCTCGGGCCAGGGCGACCGTATCGACCTCTCGGCCATCGACCCCCTGCCCGCGGCTGGCGATCAGGCCTTCGCGCTGGACCTGAACGGCGATTTCGCCCGCGGCGAGATCCGCCTGACGGCCCAAGGCGCGGACCTCCTTGTCGAAATCAACGCCGATGCCGATGCCGCAGCCGACCTCGCGATCCTTGTGCGCAACACCGCCAGCCTCGCCGCGGGCGACTTCGTGCTGTGACCCCTACCGCAGGAACAAAAACGGAATAGATTGGGGCGGCTGACCGGAGAGTCCCATGCCCCACAACAATTCCAACGACCTGTCGCCCCGCCCCGAGGTGCTGACCCGGCCAAAGCTGGAAGGCGGCCGCCGCTTCGTCATGCACTCNCCCTTCCAGGCCGCNGGCGACCAGCCAACCGCCATCGCCGAACTGACCGCCGGGGTTCAGGCGGGCGAACGCGACCAGGTGCTTCTCGGCGCCACCGGCACCGGCAAGACCTTCACCATGGCCAAGGTGATCGAGGAAACGCAGCGCCCCGCCATCATCCTCGCCCCCAACAAGACCCTCGCCGCGCAACTCTACGGCGAATTCAAGGGCTTCTTCCCGGAAAACTCGGTCGAATATTTCGTCAGCTACTACGACTATTACCAGCCCGAAGCCTACGTCCCCCGCACCGACACCTATATCGAGAAGGAATCCCAGATCAACGAACAGATCGACCGGATGCGCCACTCGGCCACNCGGGCGCTTCTGGAACGCGACGACGTGATCATCGTCGCCTCCGTCTCCTGCATCTACGGCATCGGCTCGGTCGAGACCTATTCCGCCATGACGCAGGACCTGATCGTGGGGAACCTCTACGACCAGCGCAAGGTCATCGGCGAACTGGTCGCCCAGCAATACCGCCGCCTCGACACCGCCTTCCAGCGCGGCGCCTTCCGCGTGCGCGGCGACAGCCTGGAGCTGTGGCCCGCCCACCTGGAAGACCGCGCCTGGCGCTTCAGCTTCTTCGGGGAAGAGCTTGAATCCATCACCGAATTCGACCCGCTGACCGGGGCAAAGACCGACAGCTTCGACAAGATCCGCATCTATGCCAACAGCCACTACGTCACCCCGCGCCCGACGCTCCAGCAGGCGATCAAGGGCATCAAGCTGGAGCTTCACCAACGCCTGAAACAGCTCACCGACGAGGGCAAGCTCCTGGAAGCCCAACGCCTGGAACAGCGCACCAACTTCGACATCGAAATGCTGGAGGCCACCGGCTCCTGNCGCGGCATCGAGAACTATTCCCGCTACCTCACCGGCCGCGCNCCCGGCGAGCCGCCGCCCACGCTCTTCGAATTCATCCCCGACAACGCCATCGTCTTCGCCGACGAAAGCCACGTCTCCGTCCCCCAGATCGGCGGCATGTACCGCGGCGACTACCGCCGCAAGTTCACGCTGGCCGAACACGGCTTCCGCCTGCCCTCCTGCATGGACAACCGCCCCCTGAAGTTCGAGGAATGGGATGCCATGCGCCCGCAATCCGTCTTCGTCTCGGCCACNCCCGCGGCCTGGGAGATGGAGCAGACCGGCGGCGTCTTCACCGAACAGGTGATCCGCCCCACCGGCCTCCTCGACCCGCCCGTCGAAATCCGCCCGGTCGAGATGCAGGTGGACGACCTGCTGGACGAGGTCCGCAAGGTGGCCGCCCAGGGCCTGCGCATCCTCGTCACCACGCTGACCAAGCGCATGGCCGAAGACCTGACCGACTACATGCACGAACAGGGCATCCGCGTGCGCTACATGCACTCCGACATCGACACCATTGAACGCATTGAAATTCTCCGCGACCTCCGCCTCGGCGCCTTCGACGTTCTGGTCGGCATCAACCTCCTGCGCGAAGGCCTCGACATCCCCGAATGCGGGCTGGTCGCCATCCTCGACGCCGACAAGGAAGGCTTCCTCCGCTCGGAAACCTCGCTGATCCAGACCATCGGCCGCGCCGCCCGCAACGCCGAAGGCCGCGTCATCATGTACGCCGACCGCATCACCGGCTCCATGGAACGCGCCCTGGCCGAAACCAACCGCCGCCGCGAAAAGCAGGCCGCCTACAACATCGCCCACGGCATCACGCCCGAGACGGTGAAGAAGAACGTCGAGGACGTGCTGTCGGGCCTCTGGCAGGGCGACACCGACATGAACCGCGTCACCGCCAAGGTCNNAGACAAACCCATGGTCGGCCAGAACCTCGCCGCCCACCTCGACGCTTTGCGCGCCCAGATGCGCAAGGCCGCCGAGAACCTGGAATTCGAGGAAGCCGCGAGGCTCAGGGACGAGGTGAAACGGCTGGAAGCCGTGGAACTGGCAGTCGCCGACGACCCGCTGGCGCGTCAGTCGGCGGTGGAGGAAGCGGCAGAGAAGGCGGTGAAGGCCTCGGGGCGGAGTACGGCGGGGAGGGCGGGGACGCGGGGTGGGAAGGCGAGGAGGGGAGGTGAATGCGCGCCCGAATCCACTCACCATAGGAACAAAGGTTGCACTGTGCGCTTGTATTGGTAAGGTGCTGCGCAAGATTATTCGCGTGAGGACGTGTGTACGATGTCCATGGAAATCGTGGAACCTCAGGACGAACCTGAGAGTGCTGTTCGAGCCCTTGAAGATTTATTCAAGAAGGAGCGTACCCGGTTCTACGATTTCACACGTGAGGTTGATCAGCTTNNCTTGCGAAGCTGGTTAGCTCCGAGCATAGAGATCGTGAACATCGAGGCGCGAACGAAATCCGTGGATTCATTTCTTGAAAAGGCTTACCGGGAGGAGGGCAAGTATTCCGACCCCATGAGCCAGATCACGGATATCAGTGCTTGCCGAGTTATATGCTACTACGTTGAGGATATCGACAGACTCGACGGCGTAATCAGAGAAAACTTCGATGTTGACGAGAAGAATAGTTCCAAGAAGGATAAATCAGCGAATCCAAAAGAGTTCGGCTACTTGAGTAANGATCTTGTCGTTTCTTTGAACTCGGATCGAGCCAAATTGGGCGAGTATCGTCGCTTCAAGGAAATGAAATGCGAAATTCAGATCCGCACTGTACTCCAACATGCTTGGGCCGCAATCGAACACAAACTTCAATACAAGACCCGCCAAGATGTCCCTCAACCCTTGCAGCGGAAGCTATTTCAAATATCTGCCGTGCTTGAAATGGCCGATGATCAGTTCTCGTATATTCGTCAGAACCTTACTGAACTTCGACGTGCTTACAGGAANGACATTGAGCAGGGTCACGGGATCGTACCCATAAATGTGGATTCTGTAGATGTCTTTATTTCTGAATCGTCCCTGTTAAGTGCTTTGAAGACCGGCTTGACAGATGTCGGCTTCAGTCTTGCGCCCAGNCCCCCAACCGCCCGAAATCCTCTCAGCAAGCTTAACGATACAATACGCTCTGCAAAGATTGAAAGTGTTGGAAAGCTTGATGAGCTTCTCAAGACCCGGAGCACTGAGGGATGGTTGGCTGAGCTACACAAGATTTGGGAGCAGTGGAAGCAATCCTTCCCAGAGAGGCGAACCATTTACGGCGTGACCAATGGTCCAAGCAGATTGGTCTTAGATGATGCAACACTGGTGAGAGTGCTCATCATAATTGGCAGCCAAGACTCTCCTGCGCACCGTGTGCTTAAGGAAGTTCCATTTGGCGGCAAGTTGCAATCCGCGCTGACGAGCTACCTCACTGATCGAGGATCACTCTGATGGCACGTGTAGCTACTGTCCGCGTGCCTGGGTTCAGCAAGCGTAGGTCGGTGTTCACCCCGACTCCCCCGCCTCACCCCTCCAACCACACCTTCCCCTCCCGCACCCCGCCCCGGATCAACCGCCCCGGCTCCGCCACCTCGGGATGCGCCTCGGCCCAATCGCGGTAGCGGTCGTTCGTCACCACCGGCGCGCCAAGGTCGCGGGCGGCGGCGAGGATCCAGCCGTCCGCCACCTGCCCTTTCGGCACCACCATCACCTGCGCCACCGGCAGGCCCAGAAGGCTCGCCATCGCCCCGTCATGCCGATACTGCCCCATCAGCTTCCAGCCNNAAGCATTCGCATCGAACACCACACCGGGCGTGTAGCCGCGCCGCTTCAGTTCGGCCACCACCGCGCGCAGCACCTGCAGGTCAGGCGTGTTGTCCTTCCAGTGCATGACGTTCGACCCATCCACCACCACATGCCGCTTGGGCCGCAGCGCGCGCCGCACCCAGTACAACAGCTTCAGGATGAGCGGCAGCGCCAGCAGGGCCAAGGCCAGCGCCACAAGACCGGCGGGCTGCGACAGAAGGGACAGGAACTCGGACATCACCACCACCGGCACAACCTGCCGCGATCCTGCCAAAGCCCGGCGCGGCGCTCAAGCCCAGCCCCTATCCGCACACGCCCCACCCTGCTAGCCTATGGCCCTCCACAGGAAGGAGCCCGCGATGCCCTGGGATGAAGGCCTGGCACAACTGATGCGCGACGACCTCGCGCCCCATCCGGTCACCGAGAAGAAGATGTTCGGCGGCCTCGCCTTCCTTCTGAATGGCCACATGGTCTGCGGCATCCACAAGGGCGGTGCCATGTTCCGCGTGGGCAAGCCCAACGAGGCCGCGGCCCTGGCCGTGCCCGGAGCCAGCCCGATGATGTTCACCGGCCGCCCGATGTCCGGCATGGTCGATTGCAGCGACGAGGCCTGCGCCGACGATGCCCGCCGNGGNTGGCTGATGGCCCTGTCGCTAAGCTTCGTGCAGGCCCTGCCACCGAAATAGGGGACCCCCATGCTCACCGGCTCCTGCCATTGCGGCGCCTGCCGCTGGACCTTCGACGGCGATCCCGGCTCTGCCACCGCCTGCAACTGCACGGTCTGCAAGCGGTATGGCGCGCTTTGGGCCTATGACTGGGAGGGCGAGCGCATCGCGGTCTCGGGTCCGCTGGCCGAATACATCCGCGGCCCCGACATCGGCTTCCGCTTCTGCCCGACCTGCGGTTGCGTGATGGCGTGGCGGTCCTTGACGGCACAGGACGGTCGCCGCCGCATCGCCGTCAACCTGCGCATGGCCGAGGATCCCGCGGCGGTGGCCGACCTGCCCATCGACCATTTCGACGGATTGGACCGGTTCCAGGACCTGCCCCGCGACCACCGCCACCTGCGCGACATGTGGTTCTGACCCGCCCGTCGCAGCGCTTACCTCGGACAATCCTTAAGTCCAAGTTAATCCGACCGCGCAACCCATTGATATTGCTGTATCCGACCAAGCGTCCGAGCTCGGACGCCCCCTTGCGCCCCGCCTCCCTTTCCGGCTCAATCCCCCATGACCCGCTTCCTCACCCCCTCGCCGCCAGCCTTCCGGCCACCGTCCCCTTCACCGGCCCCGAGACGCTGGAGCGCGCCCGCGCCCGCCCCTTCCGGGCCCGCCTCGGCGCCAACGAAAGCCTCTTCGGCCCCTCGCCCCGCGCGGTCGAGGCCATGGCCAGGGCGGCCGCCGAGGCCTGGATGTACGGCGACCCCGACCAGCACGACCTGAAGGCCGCCATCGCCGCCCACCACGGCTGCGCCCCCGGCCACGTCGTCCCCGGCGAGGGCATCGACGGCCTCCTCGGTCTCCTGGTCCGCCTGACCGTGGCGCCCGGCGACCCCGTCGTGACCTCCGTAAGCGCCTACCCCACCTTCGCCTTCCATGTGACCGGCTTCGGCGGCATCCTGACCCGCGTCCCCTACCGCGGCAACCACGAGGACCCCCAGGCCCTGCTGGACGCTGCCCAGCACACCGGGGCCAGGCTCCTGTACCTGTCGAACCCCGACAACCCGATGGGCAGCCACCACCCGGCCGAGGTGATCGAGGCCATGCTGGACCACCTGCCCGAGACCTGCCTGATGGTGCTGGACGAGGCCTATATCGACCTCGCCCCCGCCACCGCCCCCACNATCGCCCCCGACGACCCGCGGGTGATCCGCTTCCGCACCTTCTCCAAGGGCTACGGCCTCGTAAGCCTGCGCATGGGCTACGCCCTGGCGGCTGAACCCCTGGCCCGCGCCTTCGACCGGGTCCGCAACCACTTCGGCCTCGGCCGCATCGCCCANGGTAGCGCCATTGCCGCACTGCACGACCAGGGCTGGCTGGCCCATGTCCGCGGCCAGGTCGAACACGCCAAGCTCCGCATCGCCCGGATCGCCCGCGCCAACGGGTTGGAGCCCCTGCCCTCGGCCACAAATTTCGTGACCATCGACTGCGGCCGCGACGGCACCTTCGCCCGGGCGGTGCTGACGGCCCTGCAGGACCGCGACGTCTTTGTCCGGATGCCCGGCGTCGCACCCCTGGACCGTTGCCTCCGCATCAGCGCGGGCGACGCGGCGGCCCTGGCGGTGCTGGAAGAGGCGCTGCCCGCGGCCCTGGCCGCGGCGCGGGGCTGATCACTCGTCCACGGCGCGCGGGGCGGCCGGACCGAGCGCCGGCAGCACCGGGGCGGCCTCGGCCTTGCCCAGCCAAAGCGGCGTGGGCCGACGGACCGGCGCCGCGGGTTCGGGCACGGTCGGCGGGACCGGCGCCGGAATGGCGGTGTCCGCAGAGCGCTCAGGCTCGGGGACCGGACGGCGGAACACCAAGAGCGTCTGGAACGTCGTCTTGCTGCCGGTCAGGCCCGTGCGCTCCTCGCAGGGCAGCGTATCGGCGCGCAGGTACTCCCATCCCTGGGCGCCCAGGTCGTTCATGACGCCCGTCAGCGCGGCGGCGAACCGCTCTTCCGTGGTCTTGGCACCCTTGACTTTCTCGGCCTTCCGCGGCGCGGCATCACCCTGTATTCGTACCGCTGCATCCTGTCCCCCTTGCGCCGCGCCAGCCCTAGCCGAAATCGCCGCGCAAGGCGAGAGGGCGCCCGGCATCGGCGCGCAGCCGCCCGGTTTACATGGCCGCGCCCCCATGTCTCTGATGGCGGCAAAGGAGACCCGATGACCACCGCCTTCTTCACCGACGAGCGCTGCTTCTGGCACACCACCGGCGANTCCGCCCTGATCCTGCCGGTNGGGGGATGGATCCAGCCTCCGGCGGTAAGCCATGCCGAAAGCCCCGAGACCAAGCGGCGGCTGAAGAACCTGGTCGAGGTTTCGGGGCTGGCGCGCCACCTTGCCCTCAGCTCGGCCGAGCCGGTCACACGGGCGGACATGGAGCGCGTCCACGCCCCCGCCTATCTGGACCGCTTCCAGGCGGTCTCGGANTGCCGCGGCGGCATGGTGGGCGAGAATGCCCCCTTCGGCCGCGGCAGCTTCGAGATCGCGGCGCTGTCNGCCGGTCTGGTGGCGGCGGCGGTCGAGGCGGTGTGGACCGGCGCCCAGGCCAATGCCTATGCCCTGTCGCGGCCGCCGGGGCACCATTGCCTGCCCGACCGGGCGATGGGCTTCTGCCTCTTGGCCAATATCCCCATCGCGCTGGAGCGGCTGCGCGCCCGGCATGGGGCGCTGCGGGCGGTGGTGCTGGACTGGGATGTCCACCATGGCAACGGGACCGAGGCGGTCTACCGGCACCGCGCCGATACCCTGACCATCTCGATCCACCAGGAGGCCTGCTATCCCCCGGCNACCGGCCAGGCCCAGGACCGGGGAACCGGCGCGGGGCTGGGGGCGAACCTGAACGTGCCCCTGCTGCCCGGTGGNGGGCACCAGGCCTATCTGGATGCCATGGACCTGCTGGTGGAACCGGCGATCCGGGCGTTCCGGCCGGACCTGATCGTGGTCGCCTCGGGGCTGGATGCCAACGGGGTGGACCCGCTCGCCCGGATGCTGGCCCATGCCGGGACCTTCCGGGCCATGACCGCCCGGGTGAAGGCGCTGGCCCAGGACCTGTGCGGCGGGCGGCTGGTGCTGGCCCATGAGGGCGGCTATTCCGAGGTCCAGGTGCCCTTCTGCGGCCTGGCGATCCTGGAGGAACTGGTAAGCCAGCGCACCGGGGTCGAGGACCCGCTGGAGCCCCTAATCGAGGCGCAGCAGCCNGCGGCGGACATGGTGGCCTTCCAGAGGGCGCGGCTGGAGGCGCAGGCGCGGGCGGCCTTCGGGTAAGGCGTCCGAGCTCGGACACTTTACGATACAAGCAAAATCAAGGACTTGCCAAGTCATCTTAACTTGGACTTAACCTTTTAAGCTCAAGCGTGGACGACCCCGGCTGCCATCAGGATCACCACGAGCCCCGCCGCCGAAAAGGCGGCGCGCAACAGAAGGAACGGGCCGAAGCCGGGGAACATCCGCACGAAGACCATGCGCATCACCAGCCCGAACATGCCCCCGCCGCCGACCAGCGCCACGGCGGCCAGCGTCATTGCGGTGGTGGGTGAGACATCGGTAAGCACCACCCCGGTGCCAAGCGGCACGGCCAGCGCCCCGGCCCCGCCAAGCCGCATCGCCAGACGGCGCGGCGAGACCATGCAGGCGGCAAAGGCGCCAAGGCAGAGCGTTTCCGGGAGAGGGTGGTCAGGTCCATGCGGGTGGATTAGCGCCCGATCCGGCACAATGAAAGGCGCAATGGCGGCATTCCCATGGCAAGCCGCTTCCGCTTCTTCTTTGCGAAAATACTCTCGGGGAGTCCGAGGCTTGCCTCGGACGGGGGCAGAAGGCCCCCGACGCGGCGCCCCGGCGACGGCCGGGGCGGCGGAAAAGGCGTGCGCGGGCCCTGGCCCGCGCTCCGCTGGACTTAAAGGCCGAGCTTTTTCGCCACCATTTCGTTGACCACAGCCGGGTTGGCCTTGCCGCCGGTGGCCTTCAGTACCTGGCCGGTGAACCAGTAAGCAAGCTTGGCATTGCTGCGGGCCTTTTCCACCTGGGCCGGGTTGGCGGCGATCAGCGCGTCCAGCGCCGCCTCGATGGCGCCGGTGTCGGTGACCTGCTTCCAGCCGCGCGCCGCGACGATCTGCGCCGGATCGCCGCCTTCGGTGTAGACCACCTCGAAGACACCCTTGGCGATCTTGCCGGAAATCGTGCCGTCGGCGATCAGGTCGGCGATGCCACCCAGTTGCGCGGCCGAGACCGGGCTTTCGGCGATGGCATGGCCTTCCTTCTTCAGTAAGCCGAACAGCTCGTTGATCACCCAGTTGGCGGCGGTCTTGCCGTCGCGGCCCCGGGCCACATCCTCGAAGAAGCGCGCCGATTCCAGATCGGCGGTCAGCACGTTCGCATCATAGTCGGTCAGGCCGAAATCGCCCATGAAGCGGGCCTTCTTGGCATCGGGCAGTTCCGGCATGGAGGCGGCGATGCCATCCACCCAGGCCTGCTCGATTTCCAGGGGCAGAAGGTCGGGGTCGGGGAAATAGCGGTAGTCATGCGCCTCTTCCTTGGACCGCATTGACCGCGTCTCGCCCTTGTCGGGATCGTAAAGCCGGGTTTCCTGCACGACCTTGCCGCCGTCTTCCAGAATGGCGATCTGGCGGCGCGCCTCGTAGTCGATGGCCTGTTGGATGAAGCGCAGCGAGTTCATGTTCTTGATCTCGCAGCGCGTGCCGAGATGGCTGAAATCCTGCGTGGCCTGGTATTTCTCGTACTGGCCCGGTAAGCAGACCGAGACGTTCACATCGGCGCGCAGGTTGCCGTGCTGCATGTTGCCGTCGCAGGTGCCGAGATAGAGCATGATCTGGCGCAGTTTCGCGACATAGGCGGCGGCTTCTTCCGGGCCGCGGATGTCGGGGCGGCTGACGATTTCCATCAGCGCCACGCCGGTGCGGTTGAAATCGACGAAGGACATGGTCGGGTCCATGTCATGGATCGACTTGGCATCCTGTTCCAGGTGGATGCGTTCGATGCGCACGCGGCGGGCGATGCCGGGGGCCATTTCCACGATGACCTCGCCCTCGCCCACCACGGGGTGATACAGCTGGCTGATCTGATAGCCCTGCGGCAGGTCGGGGTAGAAATAGTTCTTGCGGTCGAAGGCCGAGACCAGGTTGATCTGCGCCTTCAGGCCCAGCCCGGTGCGCACCGCCTGTTCCACGCAGAATTCGTTGATCACCGGCAACATGCCGGGCATGGCGCAATCGACGAAGGCGACGTTCGAGTTCGGCTCGGCCCCCACGGCGGTGGAGGCGCCCGAGAACAGCTTGGCGTTGGACGAGACCTGGGCATGGACCTCCATGCCGATCACCAGTTCCCAGTCGGCTTTCGCGCCGGAAATCACCTTGGGTTTCGGGCTTTCAAAGGTCAGGTCGAGCATGGGTTTCCGTCCCCTTCGAGGTGCTGCGGACCCTCTTTAGGCAGCGGAACGGGGCGGGGCAAGGGGCGTGACGGCAGCGGGAAGCGGCGGATTCGCGCCGACTTGGACATGAGTCGTGATCGGTCGGGTTGTGAGAATCACGATTCGCGTTCCATCACCCTTCGGTCGCGCAAGGATGCGATGCCATACGTACGGACCGATGCAGCTTAGAACCACCCTCTGCCTTCTGGCGCTTGCGGCCACCTCGGCCTGTTCGACGATGACCCAGACCGACGCGCTGCCCGCGATGCGGTGGGATCATCGACCCGAAGCCGAAGTCTGGACCTCGCGTTCGCTGGTGGCAGCGGCGAGCCTGGATGAGGAGCTGGCGGAAACCGTTCCGGCCGATATCGAGACCTGGTGCCCCGGTTATGAGGATGCCTCGATCGAGGATCGGCGCGCCTTCTGGGTGGGCATCTTCTCGGCGCTGGCCAAGCATGAAAGCACCTGGAATCCCAAGGCCTCGGGCGGCGGCGGGGCCTGGATCGGGCTGACGCAGATCTCGCCCTCGACGGCGCGGATGTATGGCTGCGAGGCCAATACCACGGCCGAACTGAAGGACGGCGCAGCGAACCTGGCCTGTGCGCTGCGCATCGGCGCGGCGCAGGTGGACCGCGACAATCTGGTGGTGGGCAATGGCGCCAGCGGCCTGGGCCGCGACTGGGCGCCGTTCCGCAACGCCAAGAAGCGGGCCGATATCGCCGCCTGGACGCGCAGCCAGGACTATTGCCAGAAGAAGCCCACGACGCTGGCCTTCCTGAGCTCGATGTCGGTGCCGGTGACGGCGCGGCCGATCACCTCGGCGAACTGAGGATCACTCCGGGGGCGGCGAGGCCCCGGCCTTCGCCGGGGCGGCGGGTGCCGCCTCGCGGAAATCCACGGTCAGGCGGCTGGTCTGGCCGCCGTCGGTGCGCAGCACGCCGGTGATGGGCGCAACATCGCCATAGTCGCGGCCCATGCCCACGGTGACGTGATCGGTGCCGACCCAGCAATCATTGGTGGGGTCGTGGTCCAGCCAGCCCATCTCGGCGCCGCACCAGGCCGCCACCCAGGCATGCATGGCATCCGCCCCTTCCAGCCGCGGCTTGCCGGGCGGCGGCAGGGTGCGCAGATAGCCCGCGACATAGGCGGCAGGGATGCCCAGGCTGCGCAGGCCCGCAATCATGATCTGCGCGAAATCCTGGCAGACGCCGCGGCGCAGCGCGAAGGCGGTGTCGGGCGGGGTATCGACCTCGGTCGCCTTGGCGTCGAAGGTCATGCGGTCATGCAGCGCGGCGCCCAGGCGGTCCACCGCCTGGCGGGTGGTGGCGGCGCGGCGGTGGCGCTGCGGGCAAAGGCGNNGCGATGGCCTCGATCCGGGGATGCGGGGGCTGGGGCCCAGGAAATGATGCGGCGAGGCGGGGCCGAGGCTGAGATGGGTGGCGAGGTCCTGGGGCAGCGCGGCGGNGGGTGGCGAGAGGTCGAGGGTGGCGACTTGCGCCTCGCGCCGGACGCGGGCGGTCATGGACAGGCGGAATTCGGTCAGGTNGGCGGGCATGGCGATTTCCACCACGCGGGTGGCGAAGAAATCGGTGAACTCGCGGCGGTCCTGGGGCGTGGGCGCGATGGTCAGGCGTTCGCGGATCANCCTCTTCTTACCGGGCAGGCGGGCGGGAAGGACGCGCAGAAGCTGACGGTAGAGCGCCCAGGGGCGGGCGAAGTCATAGGCGATGTCCAGCTTCAGATCGTAGAGCATCAGCGGAAATAGGCCTCGGTCAGCAGGTCGGACAGATGGGCGAGGCCGGATTGCAGGGTGACCAGCGCCGCGGCGTCCATGGTTTCGGCATCGGCGGTGGCGAGGTCGGTCTGGAGCCTGAGGGCGGCGCGGGCGAGGGCCGAGAGGTGGCCATAGCGGTCGGCGCCGGGCAGGTGGCCGATTTCCTCGACCAGGCCGTCCATCTGGTAGCGCAGGGACCGCGGGTTCATCGCGTCCAGCGCCAGCATGTCCATCACCGTCTCGCGCGAGGTGGCAACGGTGAAGCGGCGGCGGTGCGAGATGACGCTGTCGCCGACCTCGATGGCGAGATCGAGCGCGCCGGGNNGGGCCTTGGGGTCGGCCAGGGTCAGCAGGACCGAGGTCATGCCCATGGCGCGTTCGTGGCGGCGGCCGAGGCCGAGGAAGCGCCAGCCGAGGAAGCGGTACATGTTTTCATGCACGAGGCCCGAGAAGCCCGTCAGCTTGCGGATCAGCGCAGACAGCGCGCGGGCGGCATCGTCGCCGGGTTCGACCTTGGCGGCCATGCGGCGGGCGGTCTTGTCGATGTCCATCAGCGCGAACCAGGCGTCGGGCGAGACGCGGTCGCGGACCTGNNGTAAGCTGCCGATGGCGGCGCTGAGGGTGGAAATCAGGCCTTCGGGGATGCCCTGTTTCGGGTCGGTGCCGGAGGCTTCGAACANGGGTTCCATCGCGTCCAGCAAGGGCGCGGCGGCGGCGCCGGTTTCGGCGAGGCGGACGCTCCAGGCGCGGAGAAGCCGCAGGATGCCCTCGGTGCGTTCGACATAGCGGCCAAGCCAGAACAGGTTGTCGGCGGCGCGGGCGGGCAGTCCGCCCGGCGCCACGCGGCGCTGGCCGGTGGCAGGGGCGGCGACCATGCTGACGGCCTCGACCGTCTTGTCGCTGACCACCCAGACATCGGCGGCGGACCCGCCGCGCTGCATGGCGATGGCCATGGGATCGGGCGCGGCGCCGATGCGGGCAAAGCCGCCGGGCATGGCGGCCCAACCGGTGGGCGTGCGGGCGAGATAGACGCGCAGCACCATGGGCCGCGGCACCAGCCGCCCACCCACCAGCGCGGGCGTGGTGGAGAGCGTCACCGCCTCTTGCGCCACCAGCGCCGCACCTTCGGATTTCAGCCGTTCGGCCAGCGCTGCCGGAGACAATGCCGCGGCCAGCGTACCGGTCTGGCGGCCCTCGAAAGGCAGGCCGGTGGCCATGGCGGGCGACAGCACCATGCGCTGCTGCGCCTCGCGGACGTCGTCCCGCGCCGAGCCCTCGCCGCACCACCAGGTGGCGATGTTGGGCAGTTTCAGCTCCTCGCCCAGAAGCTCGGGCGCGAGCTTGGGCAGGAAGGCCATCAGCGCCCGGGTTTCCAGGATGCCGGAGCCGAGCGCATTGACCATGACCACGCCGTAGGCGCGCAGCGCCGAGACAAGCCCCGGCGTGCCAAGGCGAGNAGCGGGGTCCAGTTCCAGCGGGTCGGCATAGCTGCCGTCCAGTAAGCGCCACAGCACCGACAGGGNGCGCGGGCCCGAGACGGTGCGGACCATCAGTAAGCCGTCCTCGACCGACAGATCCTCGCCCTGCACCAGGGTGAAGCCCAGGTAGCGGGCGATATAGGCGTGTTCGAAATAGGTCTCGTTCAGCGGCCCCGGCGTCAGGATTGCCGCCCGACCCTCACCCGGTCCTGCCAGCGTGGTCATGGCATCGCGGAAGGTCCGGAAGANACNCGCCAGACGCTGCACATTGGCTTCCGCATAGATTTCCGAGAAGACGCGGCTGGTCGCGACCCGGTTTTCCAGGGCGAAGCCGGCGCCCGAGGGCGCCTGCGTGCGGTCGGCCAGCACCCACCAGCGGCCATCGGGGCCGCGGCCGAGCTCGAAGGCAAGGAAATGCAGGTGATGCCCGCCGCGTGGCGCCACGCCGACCAGCGGGCGCAGCCATTCGGGGTTTTCTGCCACCAGTTGCGGCGGCAGGTGACCTTCGGCGACCAGCCGGTTGTCGCCGTAAAGGTCGGCCATCAGCAGTTCCAGCAGATCGGCGCGCTGCATCAGGTAAGCGGTGACCTCGGCCCATTCGTTTTCGGCCATCAGCACCGGAACATGGGCCAGCGGCCAGGGACGCTCGATCGACTGGGCCGGTGTGGGACCCGAGCCGTATTGGCGGAAATAGACGCCCGAATCGCGCAGATACTGGTCGCCGCGGGCGATGCGGCGATCCAGATCCTCGCGTGTGAGGCCGTTCAGGTGGTCGATGAATCCGCGCCAGACCGGCCGGACGACGCCCTTGCCGTCCACCAGCTCGTCTTGCACCGATGGCAGCGCGCGATAGCCCGCTGCGGCGCCCCTCGCCCTCTGCCATTGCCCGTGCCTCCATGCGCCGGATCAGAGACCGGTAAGTGGCGCAGGTCAAGGGTCATGGGGAATTCAGGATGAATGCGTTCCTGCGGTGGCATATAGGACCCGGCACGGTGGCCATGCGGCGAGAAGCGTGCGAGCCTTCGCGCCTCGGCCTCGTTGCCGTTCACCGGGAAGGTATCGTAGTTGCGCCCGCCGGGATGGGCGACGTTGTAGGTCGCCCCGCCGATGGCCCGGCCCGACCAGGTGTCGTAGATGTCGAACACCAGCGGCGGGTCGAGTTTCAAGACCGGGTGCATGGCCGAGGCCGGTTGCCACGCCTTGTAGCGCACGCCCGCGACCGAGACGCCGTTCGCCACCTGGGTCAGAGGCACCTTGCGGCCGTTGCAGGTGACGGCATAGCGGGCGGTGTCCGCGGTCGTCAGCTTTACCTGCACCCGTTCGGTGGACGAGTCGGTATAGCGCACCGTGCCGCCGATGGCGCCGGTTTCGCCCAGCACATGCCAGGGTTCCAGCGCCTGGCGGATTTCCAGGTGCGTGCCGTCGGCTCCAACCTCGCCGCAGAAGGGGAAGCGGAACTCGGCCTGCGCCACGAACCAGTCTTCCTGCATCGGAAAGCCGTGCTGGCGCAGGTCGGCCAGCACGTCGCGGAAGTCTTCCCAGACATAGTGCTGCAGCATGAAGCGGTCATGGAGCGCCGTGCCCCACCGGGTGAGGTCGCCGCGCGCCGGGTTTTCCCAGAACCGCGCGATGAGGGCGCGGAGGAGAAGCTGCTGCGCCAGGCTCATGCGGGCATCGGGCGGCATTTCGAAGCCGCGGAATTCGACAAGGCCGAGGCGGCCGGTGGGGCCGTCGGNGGAATAGAGCTTGTCGATGCAGATCTCGGCCCGGTGGGTGTTGCCGGTGACATCGGTCAGCATGTTGCGCAACAGCCGGTCGGTCAGCCAGGNGAGCGGCGGCGTGCCCTGCCCCGGCATCGGGATGGCTGACAGCGCGATTTCAAGTTCATAGAGCGCGTCGTGGCGCGCCTCGTCGATGCGCGGCGCCTGGGAGGTGGGGCCGATGAAGAGGCCCGAGAACAGGTAGCTGAGCGAAGGGTGGCGGTTCCAGTGCAGGATGAGGCTGGCCAGCAGGTCGGGCCGCAGGAACGGACTGTCCATCGTGGTGGCGCCGCCGACGACGACATGGTTGCCGCCGCCGGTGCCGGTGTGCTTGCCGTCGATCATGAATTTCTCGGCGCAAAGGCGGCTTTGGCGGGCTTCCTCGTAGACGCCGGTGGTGATCGAGACGCAGTCGGACCACGAATGCGAGGGGTGGATGTTCACCTCGATCACGCCGGGATCGGGGGCAACGCGGATGACGTTCAGGCGGGGGTCGTGGGGCGGCGCGTAGCCTTCGATATGCACCTTCAGCCCCAGGCGCAGCGCGGCGGATTCGGCGACGTGCAGGAGGTCGATGTAATCTTCCAGCATCGTCACCGGGGGCATGAAGACACAGAGCCTGCCATTGCGCGGTTCGACCGACAGGGCGGTGCGCACGAAGCCCTCGATCTCGGTGGGCGTCTGGGNGGTGAAGCCCTGGACGGGGGTATTGGGGATGAAACTGGCGAGCGCCTGGGTCTTGCGCACCTCGTCCAGATCGGCGGGCTGCGGCAGGTCGGGCCGGTCGATGGTGGGGTCCATCGGGTTGATGTAGGGATATTGCGCCGGCGACAGCCAGGGCAGCGAGTTCAGCGGCAGGCGATAGCCCACGGGGCTGTCACCCGGCACGAGGAAGACGCNGCCGCGGCGCAGGCGCCAGCGTTCGGAATACCATTTCCTGCGGTANNCCCTTGTTTGCCAGGGCTGGACGGGCAGGACGAAGCCCACGGGGTTTGTGAGCCCGCGGTCGAAGACCTGGGCGATGCGGTGGCGTTCCTCGGGGTCTTCCAGTTTCGAGTTGTCCGGGGTGACATTGGGCGGAAGGTTGGCCTCTTTCACCAGCCATTCGGCGGTGTCTTCATAGGCGGGCAGGATGTTTTCTTCCGGAATCTCCATCTCGGCCGCCATTTCGCGCAGCAGTTCCTGCGCCTGAAGGGCGTCGGCACCCTGCGAGGTTCCCTCGTCGGCGATGAGGTCGGGGTTTTGCCAGATCGGCTGCCCGTCGCGCCGCCAGTACAGCGAGAAGGTCCAGCGCGGCAGCGTCTCGCCGGGGTACCACTTGCCCTGGCCGAAATGCAGGAAGCCGCCGGGGGCGAAGCGGGTGCGCAACCGGCGGATCAACTGGTCGGCGCGGCTGCGTTTCGTCGGGCCGACGGCGGCGGTGTTCCATTCGGCGGATTCGAAATCGTCGATCGAGACGAAGGTGGGCTCGCCGCCCATGGTCAGGCGGACGTCGTTCTTCTGGAGCGCCGCGTCGANCCTGCGCCCAAGCGCGTCGAGCTCGGCCCAGCTGTCATCGGAGAAGGGCTTGGTGATGCGGGNGTGTTCGGCGACCCGCGCGACCTTCATCGCGAAGTCGAAGCTGGTCTTGGCCTCGCCGAAATAGCCGCCCGAGATGGGGGCGGCAGAGCGGTAATGCGGGGTGGCGGCCAGCGGGATGTGGCTTTCGCCGGTCAGCAATCCGCTGGTCGGGTCGAGGCCGATCCNAGCGGCGCCGGGCAGGTAGACCTCGCACCAGGCATGCAGGTCGGTGAAATCGACCTCGGTGCCCGAGGNGCCGTCCAGCGATTTCAGGTCGGGTTTCAGCTGGATCAGGTAGCCCGAGACGAAGCGGGCGGCGAAGCCCAGGTGGCGCAGCAACTGCACCAGCAGCCAGCCGGAATCGCGGCAGGAACCCGAGCGCAGTTCCAGCGTCTGTTCCGGCGTCTGCACGCCAGGCTCCATGCGGATGGTGTAGGCGATCATCTGGTTGAGCCGGGCGTTCAGCCCCACCACCATGTCCACCGTGCGCTGCCGCTCGCGCGGCACCTGCGCCAGGAGCGCCTGCAACAGGGGCCCCGCCGGATCGGCCTTGCGGTAGATCGACAGGTCCTCGGTCAGATCAAGCGCATAGTCGAAGGGCCAGTGCTCGGCGGCCTCTTCCACGAAGAAGTCGAAGGGGTTGTAGACCGTCATGTCGGCGACCAGGTCGACCTCGATCTTCAGTTCCGTCACCGGCTCGGGGAAGACGAAGCGCGCCAGCCAGTTGCCGAACGGGTCCTGCTGGTGGTTCAAGAAATGCTTTTGCGGCGAGACCTTCAGCGAATGCGACAGCACGCGGGTACGGCTGTGCGGCGCCGGGCGCAGGCGGATGATCTGCGGTCCCAGGATCACCGGGCGGTCGTAGATGTAGTGGGTCAGGTGATAGATGCTGGCCTTGATCGACATGGGTCCGGTCCTTGGGCAGCGGGCGGAACCGGGGGCCTGCGCAGCCCCGGACCCCGCGGAGTATTTCCGGCCAAGATGAAGCAGGGCAAGAAGGCGGGCCAGTGGCCGCCGCCGCGGGAAGCCGCGCCACAGGGCGGAGCGCCCGGTGTCGCTCGGCTGAGCCTGCGATTTGCCTGTTTCATGGGCATGTATCGCCAGATCGCCCGAAGAACAGGCGCAATCAGGCCGCCGCCCAGGGCCCCGTCAGGATTCGCCGCGTCACCCGTTCCACCGTCGCATCGCGCTTGATCAACCCNNCCGCCACCCATTCGCAGGAGTAGGCGTTCAGCACAGCGCCCCTGCCCCGCCGGTATTCGGCGATGCAGCCATTGCCGCGACTGGCGCGGCCAAGGGTCTCGGGCGTCAGGGCGCCATAGACCGTCAGCGCCACCTCTTCGGCATCCGCGGTGCCGATGAACTGGTCGCGGTCGTGGGGACCGGAGGAATGCGACAGCGTGGTGGCGGGGGACAGAGCGACGATGGTCAGATCGCCCTGCAGCCCCGTGCCTTCGGCGGCAAAGGGCAGGCCGTGGGTCATGCTGTAGTCGATGCCATCGACCTCGTAGCCGAAGATCGTGGAGTCCCGCCCCAGCACGTCGCCATAGCCGAGGCCGGTGTCGGTGAGGCACCAATGGTCAGGGCGGTAGATGACGAAACCGCCGGTGCCATGGGCGGCGCAGCGGCTCCAGTAAGCATAGACGCCCATGGACCCGGTCAGGCCCATCGTGGACACGGCGGGGCGACCGACCTGGGNGTGGTCCCAATAGCTGGTCAGCCGCGTGGGGTCGGGGGTCGGGTCTTCCGCCCCGGCGCGCGACTTGTGGCAGATCTGGGTGAGGAGATCGTCGGAAAGTCTTGTCTGCCAGAAGAAATTCCCGGCAAAGCGCGCAAGTTCGCCGCCGCGGTCCAGCCAGGCGTCGAGGTGGTCGCGCATCTCCCATGTCCAGTATTCGTCATGGCCGACGATCAGCGCGCGGGGATAGCCATCCAGCGCCTTGGGGTCGGCGTGCAGGTCGTGCTGGGTCAGGTAATCCAGCACGATGCCCTGGCCTTCGCACCAGAGCGCGAAGGGGCGTTCNNGAGCCCCCCACCCGGACGAGGCATATTTCTTGGAAATGCCGCGGGCGCGGGCATAGTCCATGTGCGGATAGCGCGGCTTGGCCAGCAGCGGCGAGGCATGGGGGATGCGCGGCGCGCCTTCGGGCCAGCGCACGAAGCCCTTGGCCCAGGGGCGCAAGAGCGAGACATGGGCCGAAAACTCGTCGCCCTTCGGCCCGGTCAGGCCCTGATAATGGTTGGACCCGCCCCAATCGTTGTAGGCGCACCAGGTGCCGGTCGCCAGCACCAGCGCGATCTTCGCCGTGGGGGTGGCGGCGCGCAGCACGAACATGTGCTCGCTTTCATGGCCCGGCACGGTGAGGCGGATGATGTAGACGCCGCTTCGCCAGTCCTGCGGGATGGGGAGTGTAAGGCGTTCCGGCCAGGCGCAGCCCTTGACCGAGCAGTCGGCGGGGGTCTCGGCAAAGCCGCCCTCGATCTCGCCGGACCAGACGATTTCCGGGGTCAGGCCGTCGCGGGCGATGGTGACGCGGATGCGGGGGGCGTTCGACATGGCGTGGAGCGTGAGCGTGTCGCCGGAGCGATAGCTGAGGGCGCCGGTGTAGCCCCAGACCTGTTCGCGCGCGGGATCGGCGCTGGCGGTTTCATAGTAATGCCCGGTGACGGGGTCGCCGTCATCGAACGGGCTGGCGGTGAAGAAACCCTTCAGGCTCATCTTCTGCCCTCCCGGAAGGCGCGGTCCAGAAAGGCGGCGGTCCGTTCCAGATAGGTCTGCACGTTGCTGCGGCGAAAGACGCCGTGGCCTTCGTCGGCAAAGAGCAGGAGTTCATGGGGAATTCCGGCCTCGCCCAGTTCGCGGACGGCAGTGTGGGTGTTTTCCGGGCCGACGTTGGAATCGGCCAGGCCATGCACGATCATGACATGACCACGGATGTTGCCGATGAAATTGCCGGGGCTGGCGTTGGCGTATTTCTCGGGGAACTCTTCCGGCGTGCCGCCCATCATCTCTTCGGAATAGGCGCGGCCATGGGGCATTTCGGTTTCGTGATAGTCGATGTCCAGCCGATACATGCCGCACATCGGAATGGCGGCGGTCACCAGGTCGGCATGGCGGGTGATTGCCACCCAGGACGAGAATCCGCCATAGGAATTACCACCGCCNNACCGGGCCGGGAATGCGGCGTTGAGCGCCGCCTCGATGCTNNAAGCGCGGATGTCCGCCTGTTCGCGGCCGCCCCAGCCGTCTTCCTTCACCGCCTCGCGGTGGTCATGGCCAAAGCCGGTGGAGCCGCGGTAGTTCGGGTCCAGCACGGCATAGCCCTGCTGCACCCAGAAACCGATCTTGGGGTTGGTCCAGTCCTCGGAATGCCAGGTCGGCCCGCCGTGGACATAGGCGATCAGGCCTTTCGGCGTGCCCTCGGGCCGGTAGAGCCAGCCTTGCATGGGCATCCCGTCCGGGCCTTGCCAGCGGAAATCTTCCGGCGGCGCCGGATGGCGGCGGGCGGGATCGGGTTCGGCCTTCAGAAGCGTGGTGCAGGTGCCGTCGGGGTGGATGCGGACAAGGTCGTGCGGTTCATCGGCATCATAGGCCTCGGCCAGCCAGCCGCCATCGGGGAAGGCGGCGTGGGGAAGCAGGCTGCGGCGGCCGGAAAGGTTGGGAAGGTTCGACAAGGTCAAGCCGTCCCAGATTTTCGCGCGGGTATTCGACTGTTCATGTACGATAAGGGCAAAGCTGTCTTTGGCACCCGGAACGATGTCGAAGGGGAAGAAGTCAGGCTCGCCGCCCAGCCATTGCACCTGACCGGTGGAAACCGTCAGGATGCNCGCGCGGTCCAGCCGGTTCACGTCCACGGTGAAGGCGATGCGGTCGTCCCCGATCCAGTCGCCGCGGGCGTTGTTGGCCTCGCCCAGGTCCAGCACTTTGGCAAGGCCGCTGCCATCGGTGTTCAGCACCCAAAGCTGGGTGCCGCCGGGCAGGTGGTCGTGGCGGTGCCAGAGCAGCCGCTTGCCGTCGGGCGAGAGCGTCACGCCGGTCTCGAAGGGCGATGTCGGCTGCGCCAGGCAGGTGCGTGTGCCGGTGGCGAGGTCCTGTTTCCACACCCAACCGCCGGGGGTGACTTGGTAAACGGCGTAGTCGAAATCGGCGACGAAGATCACCGAGCGGCCCTGATCGGCGAAGATGCCGCCATAGAGGTAATGCACGGATTGTTCGGGCGTGAGCTGGGTCANGGCGGTTCTTACGGCGCGGTCCAGAAGGAACAGGTGGTCGTGCTCGTTGGCGTGGCGCGACTGGGCGAGGATCAGGCGCATGCCGTCGGGCGAGACGTCGCGGATCGAGAAATGGTCGTGGCCGTGGGTCAGCCGTTCGGCCGGGCCGCCGGTGGCGGGGATCGCCCAGACCTCTTCGGTCTCGGTGACGCCCGCGCGGCAGCAGAAGGCCCATCGGCCATCGGCGCTGGTGCGGAGGTTGGTGATCTGCGGCAGGGCGGCCCAGGCGCGGGCGGGGTCGGACATTGGTTACTCCACGAAATGGCAGGCGACCTGGCGGCCCTGGCCCATGTCGCGCAACTCGGGCCGTTCGGCGCGGCAGCGGGATTGGGCCAGCGGGCAGCGGCTGACGAAGACGCAACCGGGGGGCGGGGCCAGCGGCGAGGGCAGTTCGCCCGGCAGGGCGGTGCCCACCCTGCCCTTCTCGCGCCGGGGATCGGGTTCGGGAACCGCCTCCATCAGGGCGCGGGAATAGGGGTGCAGCGGGCGGGCGTAGAAGGCGTCGCGCGGGGCCTGTTCCACCACGCGGCCCAGGCACATCACCATGATGTCATGGCTGATATGGCGCACCACGGCCAGGTTGTGCGAGATGAAGATCAGCGCCAGCCCCAGCCGTTCCTGCAAGTCCATCAACAGGTTGACCACTTGCGCCTGGATCGAGACATCCAGCGCCGAGACCGGCTCGTCGCAGACGATCAGCTTTGGTAAGCCGACGATGGCGCGGGCGATGCCGACGCGCTGCGCCTGCCCGCCCGAGAGTTCATGCGGGTAGCGGTTGGCGAAATCCTCGGGCAGTCCGACCAGCCGCAGCGCCTCCAGCGCGCGGGCGCGGGCCTCGGCGCGCGAAAGCCCCGGTTCAAAGGTCGCCAGCGGACGGCTGACGATCTTGAGAAGCGTCATGCGCGGGTCCAGCGCGGCGATCGGGTCCTGGAAGATGATCTGCATCTTNNAAGCGCGGGTCTTGCGCAGCTCTTCCTTCGACAGCGTTGCCAGGTCCTTGCCCTGCCAGACCACGCGGCCGCCGGTCGGCTCGATCAGGCGCAACAACCCGCGGCCAAGGGTGGACTTGCCGCAGCCGCTTTCGCCGACGATGCCAAGCGTGCGGTTGGCGTCCAAAGACAACGAGGTGTCGCGGACGATGGGCAACACGCGGCTGCGGGCGAACACCCACGCCCGCCACCGGATAGCCCACTTCCAGATTTTCGGCGGAAATCAGGCTCATGCCAGCACCTCCAGCAGATGACAGGCGGCGCGCCGTCCCGGCCCGAGGCCAACCATCGGCGGCTGTGCCGTGTCGCAGACCGCCCGCTTTGCCTCGCAGCGCGGCGCGAAGGGGCAGCCGGGGGCNNCGAGCCGTGCGCGCGGCTGGCCGGGGATGGTGCCAAGCCGCGGGGTCAGCGCGTCGTCAAGCCGGGGCGTGGCGCGCAGGAGCCCGGCGGAATAGGGATGCTTCGGCGCATCGAACAGCGCCTCGGCCGGGGCCTCTTCCATCAGCCGCCCGCCGTACAGCACCGCCACCCGGTCACAGAGCCGCGCCACCACGCCCAGGTCATGCGTCACCAGCACCACCGCCGTGCCGTTCTCGCGCGCCAGTTCCGCCATCAGGTCCAGCACCTGCGCCTGGATCGTCACGTCCAGCGCCGTCGTGGGTTCATCGGCCAGAAGGACCGCGGGTTTCATCAGCAGCGCCATGGCGATCATCACGCGCTGGCGCATGCCGCCCGAAAACTCGTGCGGATAGCGCTGCGCGCGGGCCGCGGCATCGGGGATGCGGACGCGGTCCAGCATGGCCACCGCCGCCTTGCGCGCCTCGGCCCGGCCCAGACCGCGATGCACGCGCAGCCCTTCGGCCAACTGGTCGCCGACACGCTGGTAAGGGTTCAGCGAGGTCATCGGATCCTGGAAGATCATCGACATCTCGACGCCCCGCACCCGGTCCAGATCGCGCCGGGGCATCGCCAGAAGGTCGCGGCCGCGGAACAGCGCCTGCCCCGTGGTCGCGCCATTCGACGCGAGCAACCCCATCAGCGCGAAGAGGATCTGGCTTTTGCCCGAGCCGCTTTCGCCGACGATGCCCAGCACCTCGCCGGGGCGAGGTACAGCGAGACGCGGTCNCACCGCCACCACCTCGCGGTCTGGCAGGCGGAAGCGCACCGACAGGTCGCGCAGNNCGACAGAAGCGGCTCAGCGGTCATTGGGGTCGAAGGCATCGCGCAGCCCGTCCGCTATGAAGTTGAGGGAGAGCAGCACCACCACCAGGAACCCGCCGGGCAAAAGAAGCAGCCGCAGGTCGGTATCCATCGCCGCCGTGCCGGTCTGGATCAGGTTGCCCCAGCTGGCCTGCGGTTCCTTGATGCCGATGCCCAGGAAGGACAGGAAGGATTCCGACAGGATCACCTCGGGCACCAGCAGGCTGCCATAGACGATGACGACCGAGATGCAGTTGGGCACGATATGGCTGACCACGATGCGCGCCGAAGTCATGCNCGTTACCCGTGCCGCCTCGACAAACTCGCGCCGCGCCAGGCTTTGCGCCTGGGCGCGCACGATGACGGCGGGGGTCAGCCACAGGGTGAAGACGATGGCCGCGANAAGCGCCAAGTTGCCGCCGCCGAACAAGAGCGACAGCAGGATCACCAGGATCACATAGGGAAAGCCGTACAGCACCTCGACCGTGCGCATCATCAGCCCGTCGGTGCGCCNCCCGGCATNAGCGGCGATGGCGCCGTAGAGCACGCCGATCACACCGGCCGACAGGGCGCCGAGGAAGCCGATGGTCAGCGAGACCTGCCCCCTCCAGCACCCGCACCANNGCAGGTCGCGGCCATAGTCGTCGGTGCCGAAGAGATGCGGCCATTGCATCAGCGCGGGCGCCGAGATGAAGTCGAAATCCGCATCCTCGCCGGTGAAGGGAAAGGCGTAAGGTCCGAGGAAACAGACCAGCACCACCGCCAGCAGCACGACAACCGAAGCCATGGCGAGCCGGTTCTTGGCAAAGCGGCGCAGNNTTGCAGTTCGGTGGTGGACAGGTGCCGTTCAACCATGGCGCACCCGCGGGTCCAGCCAGCCGCGCACCAGGTCGGTCAGGATGTTGAAGAGGATGACGAGGCCGCCGTAAAGCAGGGTGATGCCCATGACCAGTGGATAGTCGCGGTTCAGCGCGGCGTCCACGAAATGCTTACCGATGCCCGGCAGGGCGAAGACCGTCTCGATCAGGATGGACCCGGTGATGATCGCCGCCGTGGCCGGGCCGAGGTAGGCGATGACCGGCAGAAGCGCGCCGGTCAGCACATGGCCCGTCAGCACACGGCGCCAACCGATGCCCTTGGCGCGAGCGGTGCGGACGTGGTTCTCGCGCAGCGTCTCGATCATCGAGGTGCGCGTCAGGCGCGAGATATAGGCGATGTTGGGCAGGGCCAGCACGATGACCGGCAGGATCAATGCGCGCCAGCTTAAGATCGGTGCNNCGCCCACCGGCAGCCAGTTCAGGCGCAGCGCGAAAAGCACCTGGAACAGCGGCCCGATGACGAAGATCGGCACGGCGATGCCGACCACGCCCACCGTGCCTGCCACCAGGTCGGTCGCCCCGTTGCGGCGCAGCGCCCCGGCCAGGCCCAGGCCGATGCCCACCAGCGCGGCGATCAGGATCGCCCAGAAGCCGATGGTCAGGGACCAGGGCAAGCCCGAGGCGATGATGTCGCCCACCGAATAGTCGCGGAACCGGGTCGAGGGGCCGAAATCCAGGTGCATCAGCCNCCAGACATAGCGGCCGAACTGCTGGTACACCGGCTCGTCCAGGTGAAAGCGTTCCTGGATATTGGCCAGCACCTCGGGGCTGATCTTGCGGTTCTTGGAAAACGGCCCGCCCGGCGCCAGCCGCATGACGAAGAAGGTCAGCGTCACCAGCGCCGCCAGCGTGATGCCGCCTTCCCACAGCCTTCGCGCCAGAAAGCGCCCCATCCCTGCCCTATCCCTTCCTCATGACCAACACGCGACGTCGGGGGCCGGGGCTGCCCCCGGCCCCCGGGCGCCCTATTCCAGCGTCAGGAATTGCGAGTTATTGTAACCCGCGGCCGAATTGGACCAGCCCTTCACATGGCTGCTCACCAGCTTGCGCGTGGGTTCGATGGCGATGGGCGCGAAGATGTAGTCGTTCAGGAGGATCGCCTCGGCCTCGGCCAGCGCGACATAGCGCGAGGGCTTGTCGGGCAGCGCCGCCGCCTTGTCCATCGCCGCGTCATATTCCGGCTTCACCCAGTTATAGCCGGGCTCGGCCGAGGGCCGCATGTAGGACAGGAAGGTCTCCGGCCCCGCAAAATNCGCCCACCAGATTGTCGGCGAAGACATCCCAGTCGCCAAGAAGGCATCCAGCCAGGCCTTGCGTTCCATGGAATTCACGTCGGTCTCGACACCCAGCACCTTCTTCCACATCAGCGCGATGCCCTGCGCCAGCCGCACGCGGTCTTCGGCCACGGTGGTGACGACCGTCACCTTCAGGGGATTGTCCGGGCCATAGCCTGCCTTGGCCAGCAGTTCCTTCGCCAGCGCCTCGCGGTCGGCCTGGGTCATCGTCGCCTCGGCGATCTGCGGCCCTTGTAGTTGGGATCGAAGCCGCTTAAGATAGGCATAGGACGGGATGGCGCCGCCCTTCACGATCTTCTCCTGCAGCACCTCGCGGTCGATGGCCAGCGTCAGCGCCCGGCGCACGTCGATGTTGTCCATCGGCGGGCGGGTCAGGTTGAAGCTGTAATAGGTGACTTCGGTCGAGGGGCCGATGACCACCTGATCCGGCATCTCGGCCTTGAGCTGNNGTCGATCTGGTTCACCGGGATGTCATAGGTCACGTCGATCTCGCTTACCCTGGAAGCGCTTCAGCTCGGTCGAGACATCCTCGGTCACCAGATAGCGGACCTGCGNGATCTTCACGTTCGCCGCGTCCCAGTAGTTGGGGTTCTTCTCCAAGAGGACATGGGACTGCGGCACCACTTCCTTGATGACATAGGCACCGCTCGACACCACGTTGGCCGGGTCGATGAAGACCCCCGCGCCATGTGCCGCGAAAGAGGGCGAATGCAGCGGCGACACCTGGAACGAGCCCATCAGGTCCAGCATGTGCGGCGCCGGGGTGTTCATCTCGATCACCACGGTGCGGTCGTCCGGCGCGGTCATGCCAAGCGTCGAAGCGTCCTTGGTTTCGCCATTGGCCAGCGCCTCGGCGCCCTTGATCTGGATGGTCGAGTAGAAATAGTAGCCCTTTTCCGAGGCGGTGTCGGGGTTCAGCGTGCGCAGCACGCCGTTCACGAAGTCCTGCGCCACCAGCGGGTCGCCGTTGGACCATTTCAGGCCTTCGCGCAGGTGGAAGGTATAGGTCTTGCCGTCGGCGCTGACCTCCCAGCTTTCGGCCGCGCCGGGGATCACCTTGCCGGTGCCGTCGAAATTCACCAGTCCTTCATAGGCATCAGCCTGGATCCAGCCCGCCGCGGCGTCAAAGTTCACATGCGGGTCCAGCGAGGACCATTCCGAGCCCACGCCGCGGTCCAGCACGCCGTCGGATTGCGCCGCCGCCATGCCGCCGAAGGACAGCGCGGCGGCCAGGACCAGGCCCGATAGCGCCGCTCCCAGTATCTTCCTCATTGTCGTTGCTCCCTGTTGTTGTTCTTTGTCAGTCGGATAGCAGATCGCCGCCGCGCAGCACCTCGGCACCCGCCACATGGGCAAGGCTCTGGCCGCGCAGGCAGGATTTCCAAAGCTCATGGCGGAACATCACGCTAAGATTGGGCGCGCGCACCGCCATGCGCACACGGGTCATCGGGTCGGTGACTTCGGCGATCACCTCGCCTTCGGCCACCGTGTCGCCGGGGCGGGCCACCCATGTCACCACGCCGCCCTGGGGCGCGAAGGCCTCGCCCGCGCCACCGAGCGGCAGGTGAACCGCGTCGGGGTGTTGGGGCGGCTCGTCCCAGCCGGTGACGGCACCAACACCCGCCAGGTAGGACATCAGCCCGCGCGCGTCCTGCGCGGCCAGATCGTCCGATACATCGAACTGCCCGCGGTATTCCAGCGTGGTGGAAAAGCACCCGGCGGGGATCGGATGTTCGGCGCCGAAGCGGGCCTTCAACCGGACCCAGGGCACGGTATGGGCCTCGTCAAAGGCGTTGCCGCCGGACACTTCCTGGATCAGCGCGATCTTCGCGCCGGTGCAGCGGCACAGCAAGGACGTGTCCGCGGGCCGGGCGGGCGAGGCGTAGAGGTGCATCACCGCGAAATGGTCGCAATGCAGGTCCAGCACATGATCGGCGTCGATGGACCAGGCCAAGAGGGCCAGTTGCCCCTGCACCATGTCGGTCTGCGCCTTCTCGGCCGCTTCCGCCAGTGCCTGCCGCAGGGCTTCACGGATCAGCGCGGCATTGCCTTCGGCATCACCGGTCAATCGCCCCGCGACCAGATCGCCCGCGCGGTCCCCAAGGGCCGGATAACCGCGGTTGAAATTGTGCAGGCTTTCTGCGTCCTGCCGCCCCAGAGGCCGCTGGAACGCCCATTGCCCCAGCCCCACCGGGTTGGCCGCGGGCACCACCAGCACCTCGCCCAGAATCCGTCNCTCGGCCTCGGCCGCATCCAAGAGCGGCAAGAGGTGCTGCAGCGCCAGCACGCCGGGCATTTCGTCAGCGTGCAGCCCGGCCTGCAGATAGACCTTGGGACGCGCGCCTTCGGTGCCGTAGCGCCAGCAGGCGATGCGGCGGGCGGTGCCGGGGCTGTCGCCCCTCAGTTCGGCGTAGTCCACGTTCATGCAGCTTCCCCCAACGGCCCCAGCACCGGCTCCAGCAATGCCAGGCAGGCGGCCTTGGCGCTTTCGGGCGTCATGCCCGTGGGGTCGAGGCACAGTTCCAGCCACAGCCCATCGACCAGCGCGATGAGCGTGATCGCCATTGCCTCGGCGTTCACGGTTCTGCCGTGGCGGGCCGCCTGCGCGGCCACCGCCCCTGCGACGACGGCACGATAGCGCGCATAAAGCGTGCGGTGTTCGTCACGCAGCGCCCCGCCCGTGGCGATCTCGCTCCAGATCGCCAGCCAGACGTTCAGTGTCTCGTGCGTGTAGTTGGCGGGCGAGAACAGGTGGTCGACCAACTCGCCCAGCTCTGGCGGTTCGGCGCCTTCCGGGGCGATGGCCTCCAGAAGCGGGCGGTAGGCCGCGGCATAGACCGCCGCCAGAAGCCCGTCCTTGCTGCCGAAATGATGCGTCACCAGCCCGCGCGAGGCGCCCGAGACCTTGCAGATATTGTCCACAGTGAAGGCGCGGATGCCGCCTTCGGCCAGCACCTTCATGCCCGCCTCGACCAGCATCGCCGCCCGGACCTCGCGGCCCAGGCGGCGGAAGCGCGGGCCGGGCAAGGCGCCGTCAGACATGATCCCTCGCAATCCGTTCGTCCCAGGACCGCCTNNCGAAAATCACCTCACCGTTCTCCGTCACCCAAAGCTGCGTCTCCAGCCGGAAATGCGTGGCGTCGCAGGTCAGCCGCCCCTTGCTGCGGTGCCCCACGGTGGCATCGGGCCGGGCAATCGTCACCTCGTATTCGGTTTCCGTCTCGGCGCTTAGCGGGTCGCCATCGGTCAGGATGTGGCGGACATGGCCCGCCGAGGTGACGGTCTGGCCGATGTCATGGAAGGTCACCGCATAGGTCCAGCGCGGGAAGTCTACCACCATGCGGCCGGTCAACAGGTCATGCGTCACGCGGCGGGGATGGGTCGAGGCGACCGAGGCATGATCCTGCGGCGTGTCCGGCCCCTTCACCGGCGGATCGAAGGTGCGCAGGGCCGCATCCTNCGACCGCGGCGCGCGCACCGGCAGCACCAGCGCCGATCCGGCGCAATCCACCGTCAGCGTGACCAAGTCCGGCGAGGGCCAGGCGATGGGCCAATAGGTCGAGGACAGCGACACCGCCACCCGGTGGCCAGCGGGGAAGGCATGGCCGATGTCGTCCAACTCCACCTCGATATCGTAGAACCGCCCCGGTTCCAGTGGTTCGGGGTGTTCATGGCTGTCGCGGTGCGTGAGGTTCAGCATCCCCAGGCAGACGCGGGTCGAGGCACCATCCGGCGCCACATCGTTCAGCCGCACCGAGGCCAGCGCCAAAGGCTTGTCCGACGCCACGCGCAGGCGCAGCTTCGGCGCGCCGAGGATTTCCAACCGGTCCGGCAGCGGTTCGGACAGCCAGACCAGCGANNGCGCGTCATCCAGGCGCTGGTCCATCGGCCAGTCGGCATCCTCGCCATAGCGGCCCACCTCGCCCGCCGTCAGCCCGACCCACAGCGGCGATTTCACCGAGCGCGTTCCGGCCGTGCCGTCGAAGCCGCCGCCCGCACCCAAGGGCCAGACCTCTCCGGGGATGCGCGGGCTGGGCCAACGGTCTTCGCCCACCCACCGGCCCGCGCGTTGCAGGTAGCAGGTCGAAGGCGCCACGCTCTCCTGTACCCAGGCGCGCAGCATCGGCTCTTCCATGATGCCGGTGTCGCGGCCCTTCAGCCAGTGGTCGCACCAGCGCACCACTTCTTGCAGCCAGCCGATGGCCGGTTCCACCGTCACGTCATGCGGGTAGGAATGCGCCCAGGGGCCGATGAGGCCGCGCCTGGGGCCGGAAAGGTTTACGAGCAGGCGCGGCACGCTTTCCGAGTAGTTGTCGGCCCAGCCCGAGACGGCATAGACCGGCACCTTGACCTTCGAGAAATCCTCGCAGATCGAGCCGTGCTGCCAGTAGGCGTCGCGCCGCTGGTGGCGGAACCACAGATGCGCCCAGGGTTCGCTCGCCTGCATCCGCTGCCGCCACATCTCGCGCCAGGCGGGGCCTACGATGGCCGGATCGGGCGGCAGGTCGTTCTGCGCCAGCATGGTGGCTGACCAGTCGAAATTGTCCTTGGAAAGGCAGCCGCCGATGTAATGCACATCCGTCGCATAGCGGTCGTCGGTGGACCCCACCGTGATCACCGTCTTCAGGGCCGGTTGCAGCGCCGCGATCTGCAAACCGTTGAACCCGCTCCAGGAAATGCCGATCATCGCCACCTGGCCGTCGCACCAGCCCTGATCGGCGATCCAGCCGATCAGGTCGCAGCCGTCGGTCAGTTCCTGTTCGGAATACTCGTCATGCAGCACGCCCTCGCTGTCGCCCATGCCGCGGATGCCGACGCGCAGGCAGGCATAACCCTGTGCCGCCAGCCAGCCATGCATCGACTGGTCGCGCGTGCGGGTGCCGTCGCGATAGCGATAGGGCAGATATTCCAGAATCGCCGGATATCGCCCGGCGCCCTTGGGCCGCCACAACTTGGCCGCCAGCCGCGTGCCATCGGGCAGCGNGATCTTCAGACCTTCAACGATTTCAACCCGCTCGAGCAGGTCCTGGATATTTGCGGCCATGCGGCACCTTCCCTGTTGAACGATCATGCAACAAGGAATGCGCCGCTGTCCACCACAGAAGCGGATGACCTATGGTCAGGCTGGCAGCCACCGGTCGTAATCGCTGACCAGAAGATGCCAGGGCGCCTCGTCTTCCTCGATCTCGGCAAAGCGGCCGATGGGTTCGCGGAAGATGTTGTCGGTCAGGTCGTCGTTGACGGTCGAGACCTCGCCGATCAGCACGTCGCCGCCCTCGCCCCAGAAGGCATGCCAGTCGCCCGGCATCAGCGTGACGCTTTCGCCCGGTGCCAGTTTCAGCTTGTCGCCGGGGCCATAGGGTCGCTCGATCCCGTCGCAGCGCACCATGCCGCCGCGGTCCCAGGCGAAGGCGCCCGTGTCGTCGCTGCCGTAAAGCTCCACCACCAGCGTGGCGCCGCCGCGGTTGATGATGTCCTCGGCCTTGATGACATGGGTGTGCATCGGGCTGAGTTGATCCTGGCGCGAGATCAACAGCTTCTCGGCATAGCACATGCCGCCGCCGCGCTGCAGATCGGACAGAAGACCGTTGCGCAGGGTGAAGAGGAACAGCCCCATCTCGTCGAACCGGCCCTGGCCGTAATCGGTGATGTCCCAGCCACAGCGGCCGTCGATCACCCGGCGGGCGGTGCCACNTTTGGCCCGGAAGGTTTCGGGCGACCAGTTGGCAAAGGGCGGCAGGACAAAGCCGTAGTGGCGGATCATCTCGTCCGCCGCCTGCATGATCTGATTGATGCGCGACCGTTTCATGGCGCCCTCCCTAGGCAATTGCAACGTTTCAATAGACCCAACTCGCCCCCGTGCCAAGCCGTGGACACGGAAACCGCGCGGTTTCCGTGCACGATTTCCGCTCGGAAATCGTGTCAGACCACCCGCCGGATCGGCGCGCGATTGCAGAAGATCACGAACTGCCCGGCGTTTTCCAGCACGGTGAAGCCGCGCCGCGGCATCTCGGTTTCGAAGACCGCGCGCCCGACGTAACGCTCCACATCCCGCACCTTGCGGCGGATCACCTCGCCATTGCGGGCGGCGCGCGAGCCGTAAAGCTCGGCGAAGAACTGGGCGGGGGTGACGGGCGGAAGCGCTGACATGGCCAGAGCCTTCCACGGCAAGGTTAACACCGCCCTAACCCGCCATCGCCTCGGCCGATTTGCCGACAAAGCGCCAGATCAGCAGCGCCGCCGCCACGATCAGCCCCAGAAGGAAGCCCAGCCAGATGCCGGNGGCGCCGAAGCCGCCCCAATGCGCCAGCACCCAGCCCAGGGGCAGCGAAAGCACCCAATAGGCCAGGATCGACACGCCGGCGGGCCAGGCCGTGTCGGACAAGCCGCGCAGCGCGCCCATCATGGTGGATTGCACGCCATCGACCAGCTGGAACAGCGCGAAGACCAGGAACATCGCCGCCGCCACCTCGATCACCGCCGGATCGTCGGTGATCATCGCCGCGATTTCGCGCCCGCGCAGGCCAAGCGCCAGCGCCGCCAGCGCCAGCCAGCAGGTCGCCACCGCCAGCGCGGCCAGAGCGATCGGCCGCAGCGCCCCCGGATCGTTGGCGCCGCGCGCCTGCGCCACGCGGATCGCCACGGCGTTTACCACGCCAAGCGGCACCATGTACAAGACGCCGCCGACCGTTCCGGCCACCTGGTTGCCCGCCAGGGCCACCGTGCCGAAGGCACCGATCAAGAGCGTCGCCACCGTGACCGAGCCGGATTCCACCACATAGAGCGCGCCAAGCGGCGCACCTTCGCGCAGCGCTGCGCCGATCTCGACCCGGTCCAGCGACCGCCGCAGCCGCAGCCGCTTCATCGACGGCGCGCTGCGCCAGTAGAGGAAGGCGAAGGCCAGCGACAGGCTTTCCGCCAGGACCGAGGCAATGCTTACCCCGGTCAGGCCAAGCGCCGGAAAGGGGCCGGGGCCATAGATCAGAAGCCAGTTCAGGGGCACGTTCAGCAGCACCGCCGAAAAGGCGAAGGCCGCGCCGGTCCAGGGCCGGTCGACCGCCTCGAAAGTGGCCTTGAACACCGTCAGCACGGCATAGGGGACCATGTAGACGCAGATCAGCCNCCAATAGGNTGGCATGGCCGCCAGCACCTCGGTTANCTGGCCCATCAGCGGCAGCGCGAACCACATCAGCCCCATGGTGACCGCCGCCGCCACGCCGACGCCGAGCCCAAGCGCCAGCCCGTTGCGCAGGATATGCGGGATGCGCCGTTCCTCGCCTACGCCCCAGGCCTCGCCCACCCGCACCGACAGCGCCGACAGAAGCCCCCAGACCGCCGAATACAGCAGGCCCGCCCCTGCCCCGGTCAGCCCCACCGCCGCCAGCGGCACGGCGCCAAGCGGCGCCAGCATCACCGCATCGGCAACGCCGATCAGCGTCGAGGCGGCAAGCCCCGCGACGATGGGAAAGACCAGCCGAAGGATGCCCGGCAGCTCGGTGCGGATCTGCGACAGCATGGTTGCACCGGCGGGGCCCTTCACATACGGTTGGTATGTGAAATCTCTACCCACATACGGCCCGTATGTCAACTGACCGCCCCTCCCGCGCCGACCGCGCGCAGGACACCCGCGAACGCCTTGTCACCGTTGCCCGCCGCGCCTTTGCCGAACGCGGCTATGCCGCCGTGTCGCTGGACGCGCTGGCGGCCGAGNNGTGCGTCACCCGCGGCGCGCTGCACCACCATTTCAAGAACCGCGAGGGCCTGTTCGAGGCCGTGGTCCGCCGCATCGACGCCGAACTGGCCGAAGGCTGGGGCGAAGCGGCGGCGCCCCATGCCGATGTCTGGACGGCTTTTCGCGCCGGGTTTCACCGCTATCTGACCGATGCCATGGACCCTGGCCGCCGCCGCATCCTGTTCCAGGATGCGCCCGCCGTGCTGGGCATCCGCACTTTCGACATCCTGATGGACTCGGGCTTCGGAGACATGGTCGCCACGTTGTCCGGCCTGATCACGGCGGGCTGGCTGAAGCCGGTCGATGCCACCGCGCTTGGCCATATGCTGAACGGGGCCGCGCTGAACCTGGCGGACTGGGCCGCCGACGACAGCCGCCTGCCCGCCGCGCACCAGGCGCTGGCCGCGCTGTTCGGCGGCGTCGAAGCGTCAGGCGATCTGCCGCAGGCTGGGACGCTGCCCTTCGGCCCAGGCGCGCACAGCCGCACCGAAGGCTTCGAACAGAACCCGTGACACCGGGTCCTGCGCGGCATTCCATTCCGGGTGCCATTGCACCGACAGGGTGAAGCCCGGCGCATCCTTCACGAAGATCGCCTCGGGCGTGCCGTCCTCGGCCCGGCCCTCGATCACGATGCGCGAGCCGGGGCGGCAGATGCCCTGGCCGTGCAGCGTGTTGGTCATCACCTCTTCGGCGCCCAACAGCCGGTGGAACACCCCGCCCGGCGTGAAATGCACGGCATGGCGCAGGGCAAAGCGTTCCTCGATCGTGCCATCGGGCGGCATGCGGTGGTTCATCCGCCCCGGCAGTTCACGAATCCGGGNGTGCAGCGTGCCGCCCATGGCCACGTTCACCTCCTGGAAGCCGCGGCAGATGCCAAAGAAAGGCTGCCCGCGCTCCACGCAGGCGCGCACCAGCGGCAGCGTGATCGCATCCCGGCAGCGGTCAAAGGCGCCATGGGCCGGGGTTTCTTCCTCGCCGTACTCGCTGGGGTGGACGTTGGGCCGACCGCCGGTCAAGAGAAACCCGTCGCACAGGTCCAGAAGCTCGTCGACCGAGACAAAGCGCGGATCGGTCGGGATGATCAGCGGCAGGCAGCCCGCCACATCGGCGACGGCGGTGGAGTTCATCGTGCCGCCGGCNNGATGCACCGGATAGTGCTCGTTCAAGAGGGTCATGTTGCCGATGATGCCGACAACAGGGCGCAGCTTGGCCGGACGGGTCATGGTCTGGATCGCGTTTCGTGACGGTTCAGCGACAGGATACGCCTGCACCCCTGCCCCCGAAAGGGGACAAATCCGCCGACTGCGTGCATTTCCGCACCTGATGCCTGCGAAACAGGCACAGCCGCGGCGTTGTGACCGCAGGGGTTCACCCCGACGTGAGTTGCATCAGTCCGGCTGCCAACCTTCTATCGGCTTACAACCCGCTGAAAGGCCGCCCCATGTTCCCGATCCGCCCCGCTCTTGCCCTGCTCTGCCTTGCCACTTTCGCCGCCCCGGCTCTGGCTCAGACCACCGACCACAGTGGTCACGACATGTCCGCCATGACGCCGGAGGCCGCCGCCGCACCATCGACCGCCGCCTTCGAGGCTGCGAATGCCACGATGCACCAGGACATGGCGATCACCTACAGCGGCGATGCCGATGTGGATTTCGTCCGCGGCATGATCCCCCACCATCAGGGCGCTGTCGCCATGGCCAGGATCGTGCTGCAATACGGCGACGACCCCGAGGTGCGCAAACTGGCCGAAGGCGTCATCGCCGCGCAAGAGGCCGAGATCGCCTGGATGCAGGCCTGGCTTGCCGAAAACGCACCCTGAGGCTTGCGCAACGCTGCGGTCGGGTGTTCCCTTGGCCAGGGGGAACCGCGCAATGCATGTCCTGATCCTGGGCGCGGCNGGCATGATCGGCCGCAAGCTTGCCGCGGCCATCGCAGACCAGGGCATCGGCGGGCTGCCGGTGGCCCGGCTGACGCTGGCCGATGTTGCCATTCCGCCCCTGCCNCGCGCTGTCCGGCACGGGCGCGCCCTGGGTCTGGACCTGACGGCAGCCGATGCCCCGGCCCGCCTGCTGGACGGTCGCCCCGACCTGATCTTCCATCTGGCGGCCATTGTCTCGGGCGAGGCCGAGGCCGATCTTGAACGCGGCTATGCGGTGAACCTCGATGCCACGCGGCGGCTTCTGGACGCCATCCGCCTGACCCCGGCNTATCGCCCGCGCTTCATCTTCGCCTCGTCCATCGCGGTCTTCGGTCGGCCCTTTCCCGCGGTGATCCCCGACGATTTCGCACCGCAGCCGCTGACCAGCTATGGCACGCAGAAGCTGATGACCGAGCTTCTGGTGAACGATTTCAGCCGCCGCGGCATCCTTGACGGGCTCTCGCTGCGCTTGCCCACCATCTGCATCCGCCCCGGCGCGCCCAATCGGGCGGCCTCGGGCTTTTTCTCGGGCATCCTGCGCGAGCCGTTGGCAGGCTTGCTTACGGTGCTGCCGGTGGCCGACACGGTTCGGCACTGGTTCGCCAGCCCGCGTGCCGCCGTGGGGTTCTTCCTGCATGCGGCGACGCTCGACACCGCGCCGCTTGGCGCCAATCGCGCGCTGACCCTGCCGGGCCTGGCCGCCACCGTGGCCGAAGAGATCGAAGCGCTGCGCTCTGTCGCCGGGCAAAGGGCGGTGGACCTGATCCGGCGCGAGCCCGATCCCGTGATTGCCCGCATCGCGACNGGCTGGCCCCAGGCGTTCACTGCCGACCGGGCACGCGCGCTCGGCTTCCGGGCCGAGACGCGGTTTGACGAGATCGTGCAGGTCTACCTGTCCGAGGACGCCCTTCGGTCGCCGCCAGATAGGCCAGCGCGATCTGGCGCAGCCGCGNCCGGGGTGAAGGCTACCCGTGGCCGCCGTGGCCGATGCGGAAGTCGATCTCCATCAGCCGCCGCATGGTGGCGCGGTAGTCGGCGACCGAGGCGCCGGGGATGTCATCCACCAGCTCGTCGTCATAGATGGCGTCGCCGGTCAGGAACAGCCCGTCGATCTGGTCCAGCAGCGCCAGGCAACCCGGCGAATGACCCGGCAGCACCAGCACGGTGAACTGCCGGTCGCCCAGGTCGATGCGGTCGCCCTCGCGCAGGCTGCGGGTCAGCGGTGCGGGGCGAAGCCGCCAGTCGGCCAGCCGGAAGCCCGGTTCGGGCAGCGAGGTCAGCGCCTCCGGCCAGCCACGAAACTCCCCTTGCAGTGTGCCGTGTTCGGCCATGTCGACGAAGTGGGCGGCTTCCGCCTCCGGCCCCCACCGTTCGGCGAATTCGTGGAATCCGCCGACATGGTCGACATGGGCATGGCTCGCCACGGCGATCACCGGCTTTCCTGTCANGGGAAGTGCCGGTCGCAGGGGCGCGACGCCCACGCCGAAATCCAGTTGCAGGTCGGCGTCGCGGCCTTGGACCGTGTAGAGGTTGGCGCGGAACATCGGGTCCACGAAGGGTTCATCGGTGACATGGAGCCCCGGCTCTGCCCTCTGCGTCCGAAACCAGCCCATCGCATTCCTCCTGCCGCCGGAAATCGCAGATTTCCGGGCACGATTTCCGCGCGGAAATCGTGGTCCCGGTCCCGCCCGCGTCGCAATCAGCCAAGCACGGGCCGTCCGCGCGGTCCAGCCTGCGGGAAAACCACGACAGGCCCCCATGACCCAACCGACGCACCGCCCGTTGATCGGGATTGCCTTCATGCTGGCCGCCATGGCGATCCTGCCCGGCATCGACGTGATCGCCAAGATCCTGGGCCGCGAGGGGTTGCCGATCCTGCAGATCGTCTGGGCGCGCGTTGCCTTTGGGGCGGCACTGACCCTGCCCTTCGCGCTGAAAGTGGGCGGGCGGGGCAGCCTGCTGCCGGACCGGCCGGTCTATCACCTGTGCCGCGCCGGTTTCCTGATCGCGGCGACCTTCCTGTTCTTCACCTCGCTGAAGACCCTGCCCATTGCCGATGCCCTGGCGATCTTCTTCGTCCAGCCGCTGGTCGTCACCCTGCTGTCGGCGCTGGTCCTGCGCGAGAGGGTCGGGCCGCGGCGGTGGACGGCGGTGGCGATCGGGTTCCTGGGGACGCTGATCATCATCCGGCCCGGNTTTGCCGCCTGGAACCCGGGCAACCTGTATGCCCTGGGTGCCGGCACCAGCCTGGCCATCTATTTCGTGATGACCCGGTCGATCTCNGGGCAGTGCGCAACCATGGTCACCACCTTCCAGACCAATGCCATGGGGACGCTGATCGCCTCGGTCGGGGTCTGGGCGGTGTGGCAGAGCCCGACGCCGGGGCAATGGGCGATGTTTGCCGCCCTTGGGGCGGTCGCGACCTTTGGGCACTATCTGATCGTGCGGGCCTATGACCATGCCGAGGCCTCGCTGCTGGCGCCGCTGGCCTATACCGAGATGGTGACCTCGACCCTGCTGGGGTGGTGGATCTTCCGTGACCTGCCGGATGGCTGGACCTTCCTGGGGGTGGGGATCCTGATCGGCTGCGCGATCTATATCTCGGTCCGGGAGCGGCAGGCGAAGGGGCGGCTGCAGGTGCCGCCCGCGGCGGTCGAGACGCCCTGACCGGGGGCGTCCGAGCTCGGACGCTTAGTCGGATGCAGCAATATCAATGGGTTGCGGACGCCGATTAACTTGGACTTAACACTTGTCCGAGGTGGCGGCTGACCGCGACCCCGGTCACGCGGGACCGAACTCGGCGCGTCGTGCGGCGATGGCGTCGAGGATGGCCTCGGACACCACTGAGACGCGGCGCGAGGCCGCGAGGTCCGCCTGTGTCACCAGATAGACGGGGCGTTCCATCTCGCCGCCATCGGGCAGGCGGTCGGTGATCAGGCGCAAGTGCGCAGGCCGGGCCAGGAAATGCGGCAGGACGGCAAGCCCCAGCCCCTGCCGCACGGCCTGCACCTGGGCCTCAAGCGTATTGACGGAAAACCGGGGCGTGCCGGNGGTAGCGAAGGCCCGCGACCAGGCGAGCACCGTGCCGAGACTGGCATGATCGGCCCAGGACACATGACGCGCAGGCGTGGCCCCGGTTGGCGGGCCGTAAAGGCCGAAGCCCATCACCACCACCTGCCTGACCAGCAGATTGCCGTGATCCGGGCGCAGCAGGCGCAGGGCCAGATCGGCATCGTGCCGGTGCAGGTTCACCGTCTGGGTGCTGAACAGGATTTCCACATCCAGGCCCGGATGCGCGGCCAGAAGCGGTGCCAGCGCGGGAACAAGCAGCGGCGTGATGAGGCTTTCGATGCTGGCGACCCGGACATGACCGCGGATGCGGTCCTGGTCCTTGGCCTCGTGCAGCAACCCGGCCAGCGCCTCTTCGGCGGCTTCGGCGCGCGGCAACAGGGCCTTGCCCTGATCGGTAAGGACATAGCCGCTTTGCTGGCGCAGAAAGAGCGGCACACCGAGTGCCTGTTCGAACCGTTCGATGCGCCGGGACACGGTGGCCACGCCGGCGCGCAGGCGTCGGGCGGCGCCGGTCAGGCTGCCCTCTCGCGTCAGGGCGAGGAAGACGCGCAGGTCATCCCAGTTCGGCGGCATGGGGTTCCGATATTGGAAAATGGCTTTCCCATATTTTCCATATCCGGGCGATGCAGGGAAGCAGATTGTCGCTAAACAACCGAAGGAAAGGGTTGCCCATGACCGACATGACCACGATCCCCGCCAGAANNCCTGGAGCGAACCGCGTTGATCCTGAGCGGGTTGGCCGCCGTGTTCTGGGGTACGAATTTCGAGGCAACGCGGGTCGTCCTGTCCGAGGCAACGCCCTGGACGGCCGCGGCGCTGCGGTTTGCCCTTGCGGCGGTTGCCGCGCTTGCATGGCTTGCGCTGACGCGCGGGCTGGATTTCGCGGTGCTGCGGCGCAATGCGCTGGCCTTCGTGACCCTGGGGCTGATCGGCATCACCGGGTTCAATGCGGCGCTGTTCCTGGGGATGAAGAGTTCCAGCCCCGTCACCGCGGCGCTGATCATGGGCACGACGCCGCTGACGACGCATCTGCTGGATGCCGTGATCCGCCGTCGCCGGGTGGGCGGGCGGGTGCTGTTCGGCATGGGGATCAGCCTGATCGGGCTGGCGCTGACCGTGGGCGCGTTCCGCGGCACGCATCTGGCGGCGGGCGACCTGATGATTGCCGGGGAAGCCTTGCCTGGGCGCTGTACACCATCGGGTGCCGGCGGTGGGTGGTGAGGGCGGCGCCGATGGATACCGCGGTCTGGACCATGGTCTTTGGTGCGCTGGCGCTGGTGTTGATCGCCTTTGCGCAGGAACGCCCGGTCGCGGTGCTGGCCGGGGCATCGCCGATCTTCTGGCTGGCCAGCCTGCACATGGCGCTGATCGGCACGGTTCTGGCCTATGTGTTCTGGCAGACCGGCATTGCCGAGCGCGGTGCGGCGGCGACCTCGGTGCTGTTCAACCTTGTGCCGGTTTCCGCGCTGGTCGTGGCGGCTTACTTCGGGCGGATGCCGGATGTGTCGCAGGGGTTGGGCGTGGCGGTGGCGATCTTCGGGGTCTGGCTGTCCAGCCGGGCCGAGCCGGAGGCGGGCCGGGCCTGACGCCGCGCGTCAGGCGGGCTTGCCCGAGGTCGTGAACCAATCCTTGTAGCGCCCGAAGCTCGGCCTTCTGGACCTTGCCCATGGCGTTGCGCGGCAGGTCGGGCAGGACCACGGCGGCCTTGGGCTGCTTGAACCTGGCCAGCCGGTCGCGGATGGCATCGACCACCGCCGCCCCATCCAGCCCTGCCCCGCCCGCCAGCACCGCAAAGACTGCCTCGCCGAAATCGGGGTGCGGCAAGCCGATGACCGCGCTTTCCGTGACGCCCGGCACCTCGTCCAGCAGAAGCTCGACCTCCTTGGGATAGACGTTGAAGCCGCCCGAGATGATCAGGTCCTTGGCCCGGCCCACGATGGTGACATAGCCCTGGTCATCGACCACGCCCACGTCGCCGGTGATGAACCAGCCGTCGGGGCGCAGTTCCTCGGCGGTCTTTTCCGGCATCCGCCAATAGCCCTGGAACACGTTGGGGCCGCGCACCTCGATCACGCCGACCTCGCCGGGCGGCAGGTCGCGGCCCTCGGCCACCACGCGCAGGTCCACGCCCGGCAGGGGAANGCCGACCGTGCCCGCCCGCCGTTCGCCCGCATAGGGGTTCGAGGTGTTCATGCCGGTTTCGGTCATGCCATAGCGTTCCAGGATGCGGTGGCCGGTGCGCGCCTCAAACGCGCGGTGGGTTTCGGCCAGCAGGGGCGCCGAGCCCGAGATGAAAAGCCGCACCCCGCGCACCAGATCGGCGGTGAAGCGGGGATCATCCAGCAGCCGGGTATAGAAGGTGGGCACGCCCATCATCGCCGTCGCCTTTGGCAGCCAGCGGATCATCTGGTCCTGGTCGAAGCCGGGCAGGAAGATCATGGATGCCCCGGACAGAAGGGTGATGTTGCTTACGACGAAGAGCCCGTGGGTGTGGAAGATCGGCAGGGCGTTCAGCAGCACGTCGCTTGCGCTGAACTGCCACAGATCGGCCAGCACGCGGGCGTTGGACAGAAGGTTGCCCTGCGACAGCATCGCCCCCTTGGACCGCCCGGTGGTGCCCGAGGTGTACAGGAGCGATGCCAGATCCGATTCGGTGCGGTCGGCGGGCAGGATGGTTTCCGGCTGGCCCGCCGCGCGGTCGGCGAGCGTGCCCGAGCCATCGGCCGCCAGCGTCAGCACCCGCGCCGTCTTNNAAGCGGTTGCGGCCAGCGCCGCGGCCTTGGCCGGGTCGCAGAGAAAGACCTTCGGCTCGGCATCGCCCAGGAAATAGCCGACCTCGGCCGGGGTATAGGCGGTGTTCAGGGGCAGGAAGACCGCGCCCAACGCCATGGCCGCGCCATAGACCGCCAGCGCCTGAGGCGACTTGGCGACCTGCACCGCGATGCGGTCGCCGGGGCCGACGCCTTCGGCGCTGAGCGCATGGGCGAAGCGCGCCACCAGCCGCAGGAAGGCATCGCCCGATATCTGCTGCCCGTCGGCCAGGATCAGCAGCGGCGAACTGCGGTAAGCGAGCGGGGCGAACAGCGCGTCGAACAGGGNGTTGGGCATGGCGGGTCTCCCTTGCGGCCCGGCCTGATTGCCACGGGCGCGCCGCGGCTCAACCTGTATGGCCCGCGACCATGGGACGCCTCTTACGGTCGGAGGGCATGGGGACCTCGCGCATCGGCGGCACGAAAATACACCGCGCCCGTCCCGGTTGTGCCCCAATGCTGCCCCGCTTGCCCGGTGAACTGCCCTTACGCCGCCCCCACAGGTGGCCCGGAAAGGACCCCGCCATGAAAGCCTTCTTCGCCCGTTTCCGCCGTTCCGCCGCCCGACCCGATGTCTTCGGCCGTATGCTCGACTGCCTGGCCATCCGCGTGCCAAGCCGCCTGTGGCGGCGGGCCGGTCGGTCTTCAGAATGCAGGCGTGACGCCGGGCAGGCGCAGCGCGGTCAGGAGGTCGCGCACTTCCTGACGCGCCGCGACATGCGACATGTTCAGGTGGTCCACGCCGGTATCCTTCAGGTCCAGCAGCGTCAGGCCGCGCGGGAACAACTCGCGGAAGATCACCCGCTCGGCAAAGCCGGGCACCACGCGAAAGCCGATGCGGCGCGACAGGTCTTCCAGCGCCTCGCCGACCTTGCGCTTGTTGTGCATCTGCTGCGCGCCCAGACGGTTGCGCAGCACGATCCAGTCGATGGGCTTCAGCCCTGCCTGCGCCCTGAGCTGGCGCGCCGACCAGACCATTTCCGAATAGATCGACGGCCCGGTGACGCGGCCGGTTTCCGCGTCGATATGGGCGAGCAGGTCGAAATCGACGAAACTGTCGTTCAGGGGCGTGACCAGCGTGTCGGCCAGCGAATGCGCCACCTGGGACAGGCGGGTGTGGCTGCCGGGACAGTCGATGACGATGAAATCCGACACCGGCTCCAGCGCCTCGACCGCGGCGGACAGGCGGGCGTCGTAGGGATTTTCGCCCTCGGCCAGGGTGGCGGGGTCGATGTCGGGCAGGTCGCGGTAATCGGGCGTGGGCAGGGCCAGGCCCGACAGCCCCAGCCAGGCGCGGCGATTCTCGATATAGCGGCCAAAGCTTTTCTGGCGCAGGTCCAGGTCCAGCGCGCCGACGCGGTGGCCCAGGCGCGACAGGGCGGTGGCGATGTGCATGCAGGTCGTGGACTTGCCCGACCCGCCCTTTTCGTTGCCCACCACGATGATATGCGCCATGACCGTCCCCTGCCCGGATGCAGCCGAGCCTATACGCAGCGGCGGAGGCGAGGGAAGCCGTCACGACACCGGCTGGTCGCAGCGCAGCTGCGGGCGCTCGCAGCGGATCAGCGGCCAGTCCTGGCCCCAGCAATAGCCGTCTACCGTCAGCCGCAGGATCCAGACCGGGCGGCGGCCATCGGCGGTGCGTTCGGGGCTGCCTTCCAGCTCCAGGAAGAGCGCGGTGTCGGTGACGCCTTCCAGGTCGTAGCGGTCCACGCGGCGCATCCGGCCCTGCGCATCGGGCGCAAGCTTCGCCCAGGTGAAAAGGCATGGGGCGGGCTGTCGATGAAGCTCAGCTCATGCGGGTTGGCGTCGCAGGACAGGGCCAGGTCGGTGGCATCACCGTAAAGCCCGGCGGCCCGGTCAAAGACCGATTGCGCCGCAGCGGGTAAGCGGCGCAGAGCAGGAGGGCGATGAGGGGCACGGGCCGCATGGACCCAGAATGGCGCAGGCGCGGACGCATCGGAAGGGGTCAGTTGCGCGGGGCGGGGCAGGTTTCGGCGGCGCGGGGGCAGGCCGGGGCTGGCAGGGGCCGTGTCTCCGGCGGGGTCCCGGTGGTGGCCTTTGTCCATGCTTCCAGCCCGCCGGTCAGGCAGGTCAGCCAGAAACTGCAGGTCATGCGGGCTCTCCTTCCGTCGCAGTGCAGAAGGAACGGCCGGAATGCGGGTTTCCGTCGCGGAAGAATGACAAAGGGCGCACCTTTCGGTGCGCCCTTCGACTGTCCCCCGCAGGTCAGGCTCAGAAGCCGAGGCCCGCGTATTTGTTCTTGAACTTCGAAACGCGGCCGCCGGTGTCCATCAGCTTGGCCTGCTGGCCGGTCCAGGCCGGATGCGACAGCGGGTCAATGTCCAGCGACATCGTATCGCCTTCCTTGCCCCAGGTGGTCTTGGTGCGGAAGGTCGAGCCATCGGTCATCTTGACCTCGATGGTGTGATAGGCGGGGTGGATGCCCTCTTTCATCGCGGCGCTCCTTATTCCGACTTGTCTTTGTAGTTGACGGCTTCCGCGATGCGGGCGGATTTGCCGCGGCGCGAGCGGAGGTAGTAGAGCTTGGCGCGGCGGACCTTGCCGCGGCGCACGACCTCGATCGAGTCGATGTTGGTCGAGTAGAGCGGGAAGACGCGTTCCACGCCTTCGCCGAAGGAAATCTTGCGGACGGTGAACGAGGCCGAGATGGTCGCGCCGCCCTTGCGGCCGATGCAGACGCCTTCATAGGCCTGCACGCGCGAACGCGAGCCTTCGGTCACCTTGTAGCCGACACGGATGGTGTCGCCACNCTTGAAATCCGGGATGGTCTTGTTGAGGGCGGCGATCTGCTCCGCCTCAATCTGCGCGATGAGGTTCATGCGCTTGTTTCTCCATTTGCCTGCGGTGGTTCCGCAGAGGTGATGCTTACCCAGAGCTCCCGGTCTTCGTTCGGGTCCCTGCCTGAGGCAAGCCCGCCGGAGTTGGCACCTGACTTTTGCACCGCCCCCAGGCTCACCCGGACGAAGAATCCGGGACAAGGCAAGAGGAATCGGGTCCGACGGGCCAAAGCCCCGGACCGGGCGCGTATAGGCGCGCGCGGGCCGGGGGTCAAGCGGCGTTGATCAGCTACAGCCCGCAGGCCTGCCGGATGGCGACCTGCACCGGCGAGGGCGGCAGCGCCGGATCGAAGCCGAAGCGCGGCAAGAGCGCCANCTGAGCCAGGAAGCGGGGCCGAGCCCNCCGGACCGGCTGCGCCGCATGGACCAGGAAGGGATGGCACAGGAAGACGGTGCTTACCGGGCCGGTGGCCTGAACCTCGGCGCAGCTGGCGGTTGCCGCGAAATCGTCGGCGGCCAGTTCGCCCAGGGTCATGCCCTCCTCGCCCCGCGGCAGGAGTTGCCTGGCGATATGCAGATGCGATCCGACCCTTAGCCGTGTCGGCCCGTCCTGCGGGCCGGTATCGGACAGCAGGAACAGCATCAGAAGCGCCCGCCCGCGGCTTTTCACATTGACCCGCCATTGCAGGAAGTCCGGGTTCTCGGTGCCGAACGACACATCGACATGCCAGCCAAGGTCGCCCGGATCGCCCGCGACCGGGAAGCGCACGGGAAACGTGCCAAGGCCCTGCGGCGCCAGCCAGCGCCCCTCACCCGCCAGCCGGTCATAGGCGGCGTGGAGNNCCGGGGTGTTGGCCGCCCGCACGAAGGGCGGATCGGCGCGGAAGTCCACACGCAGCACGGGGTGGGTCCAGCCTGCGGGATCGTCTTCCCGCAGCCCCATGGCCTGCCACAGCAAGGCCCGGCATTCGGCGGCGTCGGCAGGGTCGAAGGCGCCGTCGAGGGCGACATAGCCCTGGTGGATGAATTGGTCGATCTGATGCGGCCCAAGGCCGGTGGAGGAAGAGGCATTCATGATGATGTCCTGATTTCGCTTACAACACGGGGCGCCGGACGTGCCTGAGAGCGTGCCCAAGGGCACGCGCGACCCTTCGAGGGTCAGGCCAGCGGGAAGAAGGTGGACATGATCATCATGACGGGAGGCTACCGCGCTCCGGACGCAGGGGCAAGCAGGTCACCCCGTCCGGCCCCGGCGGCGCAGCCAGGCCGACCACAAATCCGGCCGCCGGTCCTTGGTGATCCGCTCGGCCTCGGCGCGGCGCCATTTCGCCACCTCGCCGTGGTTGCCGCCGGTCAGCACCGGCGGAATCTCCCGCCCCTCCCAGACCGCGGGCCGGGTGTATTGCGGGTGCTCCAGCAGGCCTTCGGAAAAGCTCTCTTCCTCGGTCGAGGCCTGGTTGCCCAGTACGCCGGGGCGCAACCGCACCACGGCGTCGATCATCGCCTGCGCGGCGATCTCGCCGCCGGTCAGGACGAAATCGCCCAGGGAAATCTCCTCGATCTGGCGCGCTTCCAGCACACGCTCGTCCACGCCTTCGAAGCGGCCACACAGCAGGGTGATGCCGTCGCAGGCGGCCAGGCGGCGGGCGGTATCCTGGGTGAAGGGGCGGCCACGGGGCGAGAGGTAGATCACCGGCCAGCGGTCGCGCGGCAGGGCGGTGGCGGCCGCGGTCAGAGCCCGGTCGACCACATCCGCCCGCAGCACCATGCCGGCGCCGCCGCCGCATGGNNGCGTGTCGCCGACGTTGCGGTGGCGGCCCTCGCCGAAGTCGCGCAGGGGAAGGGTCTTCAGCGCCCACAGCCCCATCTCCAGCGCCTTGCCGGTCAGGGACAGGCCAAGCGTGCCGGGGAAGGCTTCGGGGAAGAGCGTGATCACCCGCGCTTCCCAGGCGCCCCGCACCACCCGCGTTTCCTCCATCAGGTCGCGGGGTTTCAGGCTGGCCTNGATCGAGAAGCGGGCGTGGCTCTTCGGGCGGTCGGGCGTGTCGGTCATGGCCGGGCTTATCCGGCTATTCCCCGGCCTCTGCAAGCGCCTCGGCACGGTCGCGGTCGCGCCGGTCGCGGGCCATGCAGAGCTGGGTGCGACGCACAGCATGCAGCGCCGGTTCAGCCGCGTGCCACGGTGNGCGCCGCTCGGCCTCGCGCAGGTAACGGTTCGACGGGCCGTCCCAATAGGATTCGGGGTCAGCCTGCAGCAAGGCGGCATAGCGGGCGGCAAAGCGGGCGCAGTCACCGGCGTCCTCCGCGACCATCATGAAGGCGAAGGTTGGCGCCTCTTGTCCCTGCAGTTCCATGCTGCGTTCCGGCGCGGTGGCAAAGTCGATCAGCGCGTGGCGCAGGCCCTGTGGCAGGGGGCCTACGATCTTCATGTCCGAAATCGCCTGGAAGATCATCCAGGCGGGCTCGTCGCGGGAAAGCCGCGGCAGGTCGGTCTCTCCGGCCTCGATCCGGGCGCGCAGGCGGTCCACCTCGGCGTCCAGTTCAGCCTTGCGGCGGTCGTCGTCGGGCGAGGACAGACCTTCGATCCGGGCCAGCGCATCGTCAAGCAGGGCGTCCACCTGCTGGGCCTTCACCGGGTCCCAGACCAGCCGCGACAGGGGAATGGACAGCGCGGACAGGCCCGCNNTTAGGGCCGGATGCAGCATGGGCAGGACGCCTACCACGCCACCAAGCCCGCGCCCGATGCCGAACAGCACCAGCACGATCAGCGCCTGCACCGCCACCTGCGCCAGGACGCCGATCCAGATGCGCGGCTCGGCCCAGGCCGCGGGCGCGCGGGGGAAGGATTGCGGCCGCATGACGATGGACCACAGAAGGAAGATCAGGATGAAGACCGGCACGGCCGCCCAGCCCTGCCCCGCCAGCCCCGCCAGAAGCGGGCCGAGGTACAGAAGCGCCGTGGCGCCCATGAGCAATTTCAACCGCTTCTGCATGGCACCCTCTGCTGCTTGGCGGCAGAGTGCCCGCGGCCCCGTGCCTAGTCCAGCCCCTCGGGCAGGTCGGCGATGATGCGGCNTGCGGCGAGGCCGACCGTGGGGACGGCGGCCAGCGTGAAGGGGATCAGCCGCTCGCCCGCGGGGCCGAAGACATCCAGGATGTCGCCCGCGCCGTGGTTCAGCACGGCGCGCACCTGTCCCAGGATGGCGCCGCCCGTATCGCGGACTTCCAGGCCGATCAGGTCGGCGTGGTAGAATTCGTCGTCCGGCAGCCGGGGCAGCCGGTCGCGCGCGGCATAAAGCTGGACACCCTTCAGGGCATCCGCCTCTTCCTTGGTGGCAATGCCTAANNGAATGCGTGCGCCGAACCCGCTTAANNGAATCGGGCGGGTCAGCCGGAGGCTGAAGCGGCGCGTGCCGCTTTCATCGGTCAGCGGACCATAGGCGGCGATATCGGTGGGTTCGGTGCAGAAGCTTTTCAGCCGCACCTCGCCCTGCACGCCGAAAGCGCNCGCGATGGCGCCCACGCAGATGCGGTCGTTACCGGACATCTCGCCCTCTCCATCGGCCCTGTGACTGGGCCGCGCTGGTTGCTGGGAACGCCCCGCGGGGTCCGGGGTGGCAACCCCGGCCTCTCCGCAGGTGCTGCGGCCGATTACTCGGCAGCAGCCTTGGCGGCTTTCTTGGCGGCGCGTTCGGCCATCGCCTTGCCCGGAACGGCGGCCTTCGGGTTCGAACGGGCCTTCTTCGGCAGGACGCCGGCGGATCCCAGGAAGCGCGCGACGCGGTCGGTCGGCTGGGCGCCAAGCGCCAGCAGTTCCTTCACGCGGTCAAGGTTCATCACCACGCGCTTTTCGTCGTCCTTGGCCAGCATCGGGTCATAGGTGCCCAGCTTTTCCAGGAAGCGGCCGTCGCGCGGCATGCGCGAATCGGACAGCACGATGGAATAGTGCGGGCGCTTCTTGGTGCCGCCACGGGCCAGACGGATCTTCGTTGCCATGTCGTTATCTCCTTCNNGGATGGCAGTGTCGGATGGGCAGTATTGCCCATCCTACGGGGTCTCATTTTTGCAGTTTCTCGTGGTGCCTGATCACTTCGCCGATGATGAAGTTCAGGAATTTCTTGGCAAATTCGGGGTCGAGGTCGGCTTCCTTTGCCAGAAGCTCCAGCCGCTCGATCTGGCGCGCCTCGCGCGCCGGGTNNCCGAGGGCGGAAGATCGTGTTCGGCCTTCAGCCTACNCACCGCCTGGGTGTGCTTGAAGCGCTCGGCCAGCGTGTAGACAAGGATCGCGTCCAGCCGGTCGATGGACGCGCGGTGGTCCTTCAGCAGGTCGGCCGCGCGGGCGGTCACGTCGTTCATGCGTCCCTCGTTCCCTGGTGGCGATAGATCATCAGGCCCGGCTCGCCGAGCGCCGCCTCGGCGGCAGGGTCGCGGCGGGCGCCCAGCTTTTCGGCCAGACGAACCGAGGCGTCATTGCCGTCGTCGATATAGCTGACAAAGCCGCCGGGGCCGTACAGGCGCAGCGCCAGCGGCAGAACGGCGCGGGCGGCTTCGATCGCATAGCCGCGGCCTTCGGCGGTTTCGACCAGCACCCAGCCCATCTCGGGCTCGGGATCGCTCCATTCCTGCCAGAGGTAGAGCCAGCCGAGCGCGTCGTCCGAGCCCTTCGCGGTGATCGTCCAGGCGCCCGCGCCGCGCAGGAGCCAGCTGGAAACTGCCTGGGCGAAATCGTTGAACGCCTCTGCCGCGGTGAAGGGACCGCCNNCATGTAGCGCGCGATCGGTGGTGAAGACCGCCTCGTAGGCTANCCNATCGGCCATGCGCGGGGCGCGCAGGATCAGGCGCTCGGTCTCGATCACCGGCACGGCGGCGGCGATCTGTTCGGCCAGCGCGGCGGCGGGGCCAGAGGGCGGGGTGAGCCAGGGGCGGATCATGCCTGCGCCTCCGGGTGGCGCCAGACATTCCAGGGGCCGTCCGAGGGTTCTTCGGCCATGGGGTCGATGGTGGCGCCCAGACGGGTGGCCAGCGCTTCGGAGCGGGCGTTGCCCGGCGCGATATAGCTGACCGGGCGGCGCCAACCCAGTTCCCGCGCGGCCCAGGCGCGGGTGGCCTCGGCTGCCTCGCGGGCGTAACCCCGACCCTCGGCCGCGCCGTCGAAGATCGCCCAGGCGATTTCGCCCTCGGGCCAGCCTTCGGTCAGTTGCGGGCCTACCATGCCGATGGCGGAGGGTGCGCCGGNGGGCGCGAAGAAGAACATGCCATAGCCGCGCAGCGTCCAATGGCCGACGCGGTTGCAGAAGGTCCGCCAGGCATCGGCACGCGATACCGCCCCGCCAAGCGCTTCGGCCCGCGGGCCGGAGCGGAAGGCGGCGAAAGCCTCCCAGTCGGCCATGGCGGGCATCCGCAGGACCAGACGGTCGGTGGTGATCACGGGGCCGGTCATGCCAGCCCCTCGGGCGCGGGATGGCGCCAGACCTGCGTTTCCTTCACCGGCAGGCCGGGGGCCTCGGTGTCCAGCACACAGCCCAGCCGTTCCGCCAGCCGGATCGAGCGGGTGTTGCCCGGCGCGATGTAGCTGACGGCGGTGGTCCAGCCGAGATCGCGGTAGACGAAGGCGCGGGCGGCGACCGCCGCCTCGAAGGCCAGGCCCTTGCCCTCGGCCCGGGCGTTCCAGACGGTCCAGCCGATTTCCGGCTNCGGCCAGCTTTCCGGCGCCCAGGGGCCGGTCATGCCAAGCGGCGTGTCGTCGCCCTTCAGCGACCAGATGAACATGCCGAAGCCGCGATAGACCCAGTGCCCGGTCAGATGGCACAGCGCCCGCCAGGCGGCCAGCCCGTCCATCGGCCCGCCGATATGGTCGAAGCGCCCGTCGCCAGCCAGCGCGGCGGCTTCCCAATGCGGCCAGTCGCTGCTGCGCGGGGCGCGCAGGATCAGGCGTTCCGTCTCGATCACCGGGGTTCCCGACAGCGCGGTCATGCCAGCCCCCGCAGGTCGTGGCGGATCACCACATCGGTCGGGTCGGCGCCCGGCGCTAAGACGATCACCCCGCCCAGGCGCAAGCCAAGCGCGATGGAGCGGGCGTTGCCGGGGTCGATGTAGTTGTCGATGTGGTCCCAGCCGAAGCTGGCCCGCGCCCAGGCCATGACGGCGCGCGCGCCTTCGGCGGCGATGCCGCGGCCTTCGGCTTCGGGCACCACGAACCAGCCGAGTTCGGGTTCGGGATAGCCCTCGGGCTGGTAGATGCCGACCTCGCCCAGATNACCGCCGCTGGCGCGATCGTCCATCGAGAAGGGGCCAAAGCCCATCAGAGGCCACTGCCCGACCTCGGAGGCGAAGATGCGCCAGGACTGTTCGGCAGTGAACGGCCCGCCTTCCCACACCGACCGCGCATCGGCGTAGAACGCCTGGCGATGGGCGAAATGCCGAAGACNCGGCATCCGCAGGCGCAGCCGGTCGGTCAGGATTTCGGNGGCCGAGGGGAAAGCGATGGTGGCGGGGCGGGCGATCATGCGGCGCCCCCGGCTGGTGACGGAACACGCGCACCTCGGTGCCGCGCGGGGTGGTCCAGCTGCCATCCTCGCGCGCGCCCAACCGGCGCGCGAGTGCCGCCGAGCGGGTGTTGGCCGGGCGGATGTAGCTGACCGCCGTAGTCCAGCCGAGCGTGCCGAAGGCGTGGCCCAGCATCGCCCGCGCCGCCTCGAAGGCAAGGCCCTTGCCCTCGTCTGCGGCGGACCAGACCGTCCACTTGAGTTCCTGTTCGGGCTGGCCTTCCGGGTGCCAGGAGCCGAACATGCCGACCGCGCGCCCGTCATCCTTTGCTTCGGCCACGAAGGGACCGAAGCCGCGCAGGATGTGGTGGCCCAGGACAAAGGCGAAATGCCGCCAGGCCTCGTGCGGCATCAGCTGCCAGTCCAGCGCCGCGGCGCGGTCCGAACCGTGGAACGCCGTCATCGCCGGGATATGCGAAGGCGCTTACCGCACCAGGCGCAGCCGCTCGGTCTCGATCACCGGCAGGACGGAGGCGGCGATCATTTCTTCTTCATCAACCCCGACAGGCCGGAAGGCAGCGACAGGCCGCGCGGCAGGCCGGGGAAGCCGCCCGCCTGGCCCATGCCCTCGCGCATGCCCTTGGCGGCCGCTTCCATCTCTTCGGNGGACATCTTGCCGATGTCGGGCATGGCGCCGCCCTTGCCCATCATCTGGCGGATGGCCTGCTTCATCATGCCGCCCTTGCCCATCTTCTTCATCACATCGGCCATCTGGCGGTGCTGCTTCAGAAGCTTGTTNNCGTCGGCCACGTCCAGCTCGGCGCCCGCCGCGATGCGGCGCTTGCGGCTGGCCTGCAGAAGGTCGGGGTTCGCCCGTTCCTNTCTGGTCATCGAATTGATCAGGGCGATCTGGCGCTGCAGCATCCGGTCGTTCAGGGCTTTCCTCGGCCTTCTGGCCATGCCGCCCATGCCGGGCAGCATGCCCATCAGGCCCTGCATGCCGCCCATCTTGATCATCTGTTCCAGCTGCATCTTCAGGTCGTTCATGTTGAAGAGGCCCTTCTGGAACCGCTTCATCATGCGCTCGGCCTGCTCGGCCTCGAACGTCTCCTGCGCCTTCTGGACCAGCGCGACGATGTCGCCCATGCCCAGGATGCGGCCCGCGACGCGCTCGGCGTCGAAGCTGTCGATGGCGTCCATCTTCTCGCCCAGGCCGACAAAGCGGATCGGCTTGCCGGTGATCGCCCGCATCGACAGCGCCGCACCGCCGCGCCTGTCGCCATCCATCCGCGTCAGCACCACGCCCGAGATGCCGACCTTGGCCTCGAACTCGCGCGCCACGTTCACGGCGTCCTGGCCGGTCAGGCCGCCGACCACCAAGAGCGTTTCGCGCGGGGCGGCGAGGTCGCGTACGGCCTGGACCTCGTCCATCAGCACGTCGTCGATGTGCAGACGTCCCGCGGTATCCAGGAACAGCACGTCATAGCCGCCCATCGCCGCCTGAGTCTTGGCGCGCTTGGCGATCTGCACCGCGGTTTCGCCCTTGACGATCGGCAGCGTGTCCACGCCGATCTGGGTGCCAAGGATGCCCAGCTGTTCCATGGCCGCCGGGCGGTTGGTGTCCAGGGACGCCATCAGCACGCGCTTGCCGTTCTTGTCCTTCAGCCGCTTGGCGAGTTTCGCCGTGGTGGTGGTCTTGCCCGAGCCCTGCAGGCCGACCATCAGGATCGTCGCCANTGGATTGTCGATCTTCAGCGCATCCGGCTCGCCCTCGCCCGCCAGCACGCGCACCAGTTCGTCATGGACGAACTTCACCACCATCTGGCCGGGCGTGATGGATTTCGTCACCGCCGAGCCGGTTGCCTTGTCCTGCACCCGCTTGACGAAGTCGCGCACCACGGGCAGCGAGACGTCGGCCTCCAGAAGCGCTGTCCGCACCTCGCGCAGGGCCGAGACGACATCGGCCTCAGACAGCGCACCGGCCTTGGTCAGACGGTCGAAGACGCCGCCAAGGCGCTCGGAAAGGCTTTCGAACATCGACCGTCTCCTTCATGGACCCGGCCCTCAGATGGGGACCGGCGGGGCAATTCCCAAGACCAATGCGAAACGGCACCTGCGGGCGCAACGCGCTGGCAGGTGGCGATCCCGGCATGTGCCAAGGGACCGGAAGCGTCGGGCTTCCGGGGAATTGGCCGGGCCTTACGCCGGTGCGGTCAGGAGTCAAGACAGGGGCCGGTCGGTCATCCGTTGCGCACTGCGGTTTTCCAGCTGGCGTCAAGGCCACGACGCCAGGTCCCTTGGACATTATCATGCCCTTTGCTTGCAGGATGCTCTGACTTCATCGGTGAGGTCTCCCGCGCCGTAAGGCTTAGCGAGCGCTTTCAGGGCGGCTATCTCAACATCAGTGAGCTTACTTGTCATCCCATCAAGATAGTGCGTGCCCGCGCTGGGCGCAAACCCTGCCTCACGCGTGCAGGGACTCTTCTAATCTCAAACTGACCTACCACCCCGCGAGGAAACCCGCCCCGGCGCCGCCGGGGCCTCTGGCGCCCGCCCCGCGCCAGCCTCAGATCCTGCTCCGTGAACCACGCCCGCAGCCTGTCCAGCGTGGCCGCATCCGCCAGCGGCGGCGAGGTCACCGCCACCCAGCCGTCCAGGTAATGCCGCGCGGCATAGACATGGCCATGGCCGGTGGGGGTCAGCGTTGCCGTCATCATGTCGGTCAGCAACTGCACGAAGGTCACCACCGNAATCCAGCGCAGTTCGGGCGAGACATCGGGGCCGCGCGGTTTGGCCATCCAGTCGGGCGCGCGATAGAAGCTTTCGGGTTCGAAGAACACGATNNCGTCCGAGGGATATTGCAGGTAGACGATGCGCATGTCGCCCCAGGGCGCGCCCCGGCTGGCGGTGTCGGTCTGGGTGGTGAAGCGCACGAAAGAGCCGTCGCGGAACTCGGGCGACCAGGCCGTGCCGGGGTTGCGCGCCGCGGTGATCTGCGGCCNAGAGCCACTGGCGAAGGGCGGGCCGACCCAGAAGGCGCCTTGCGGCGGGTCGCCCACGATGTCGAAGATATCCAGCGACAGGTCCGAATTCAGCGCCCCCAGGCTCAGCCTGTGCAGGTACAGCCGCGGGCGGCTGTCCTTCGGCAGCTTGCGCCAGTGGTCATAGACCTTGCGGAACACGGCGCGGGCGGTTTCCTCGCCATATTCCGGCTGCACCATCAGGCTTAGCCAGGACGGCAGATAGGAATACTGCACCGAGACCGAGGCAATGTCCCCGCCCCACAGGAACTCCAGCGGCGTCATCGAGGCCGGGTCGATCCAGCCGGTGCCGGTGGGCGTGGCGATGACCAGAAGCTTGCGGTCGAAGCCGCCGATGCGGATCAGTTCGGCCAGCGCCAGGTCGGCGCGGTCTTCCGCCTCTTCGGCATTGTTCAGCCCGACATAGACGCGCAACGGCTCCATCGCTTACTGGCCGGTGACATCGGCAATGGTGGCGGCATCGGGGAAGGCCACCACGCGGTTGCGCCCCTGCGCCCCCAGCCCCTGCCAGTCCACCAGCGAGGCCGGGCTGCCGGATTTCAGCGGATCGGTGGGGGCGGGAATGTCGGCCGGGATCAGGGCATCCAGCCGCGNATAGGTGGCGTCCATCGCCGCCAGCGCCCGGTCCATCAGCACGCCCGAACCGATGGACCAGAACAGCGCCGAGGCGGCGACAAGGCCGAGCGCCATGGCCAGCCGCACCGGCACGAAGCGCGCCGCCCGGTTCGCCACGATCACGGTGGCGCGGCGGAACAGCCGCCCAAGCGCCAGCAGCACCGCCACGACCACCGCCGAGGNTGCCATGATGATGAAGGGGCGCGCCGATTCCACCGGCTCCATCCCCATGACCGCGTGGATCTGGTTCTGCCAGCCGGTGGCCTGCGACAGGCCCCAGATCACGATGGCGGCGGCCAGGACCATGCCGCTGCGTTGCGGAAAGACCGCGCGTGACACCGGCAGGCCCAACCAGCGCCAGACCACCAGCCCCAGCACGGTGATCCCGTAGACCAGCGCGAAGGCCAGGCCCGCCACCGCCCCTGCAGGGGCNNCGGTGCGCGGAATCAGCGAGGGCGTCAGCGCCGCCGTGAAGGCCAGCGCGCTTACCAGAAGCCCAAGAGCCGAGGGACGGGCGAAAAACGGCAGGTCTTCGAAGGGTTTCCCCGTCATGGCAGCTCCGCTGACAGTTCGCCACCACTGTGCCGGGGCAAGGCCCGCGGCGCAACCGCTTCCGGTCCCGTGCCCCTTGCGCATCCCGCCCGGAATTCGTCGTATGGGTCGGCGTGGGGAGGATCGGCATGGAAAACTGGGACGAAATCCGCACGGCCTTCCAGGTGGCGCGGCTTGGCACCGTGTCGGGCGCCGCCGAAGTGCTGGGCGTCCACCATGCCACGGTGATCCGCCATATCGACGCGCTGGAAAAGCAGCTTGGCGCGCGGCTGTTCCAGCGCCATGCCCGCGGCTATACCCCCACCGAGGCCGGGCGCGACCTGCTGGCGGTGGCGCAGACCACCGAGGAACAGTTCGCGCAATTGTCCAGCCGCATCCGCGGCCGNGGCGAAACCGTGGCGGGCGAGCTGGTCGTGACCTCGATCGCCGGCATGTCCGACCTGTTGATGCCGGTGCTGGCCGGGTTCCAGGCGCAGCATCCGGCGGTGCTGGTGCGCTATCTGACCGACATGCGGGTGTTCCGGCTGGATTACGGCGAGGCGCATGTGGCGATCCGCGCGGCTGCCGCGCCGGAAGAGCCCGACAACGTGGTGCAGCCTCTGGCCCGCCTGCGCACCGGACTTTACGCTGCCCGGTCCTATGTCGAGGCGCATGGCCTGCCGGAGTCTGCCGCCGATCTGGCGCGGCACCGGTTGGTCGGCACCGACGATGCCAACAGCCGCGCCCCCTTCTTCCGCTGGCTGCGCGACCATATTCCGCCCGAGACGGTCAGCTTCCGCGCCACCGAGCTGGCCGCTTTGGACGCCGCCGTGGCGGCCGGNGCCATCGGCTTCATCGCCTCCCACCGGGCAGCGCAGATGCCGGATCTGGTCGAGGTGCTGCCGCACAATCCCGACTGGGACGCGCAGCTGTGGCTGGTGACCCATGCCGACCTGCACCGCACGCGCAAGGTGCAGGCCTTTGTCGGCACGCTGAAAACCGCCGCCAAGGGCTGGTCGGCGTGACGCCAAGCGCAGGGCCGTGGCCATCTGGCCATGCTGGCCTTTTCGGCGCTGATCGCCAGCNNGGCTTCGCTTGGCGCGCTGGCGGCACCGCTGATCTCGCCCTTTGCCCTGACGGCGCTGCGCTTCGTCCTTGCCGCGGCATTGGTGGGGGCGGCGGCGGCGCTTGGCCCGGGCCTCGGGCGGGCGGCGCTGGCGGCGCCCTGGCGCTATGGCGTGCTGGGGTCGCTGCTGGCCATCTATTTCGTGCTGATGTTCCAGGGGCTGAAGACCGCCGCGCCGGTCGCGGCGGCGGCGGTCTTCACGCTGACGCCGGTCATTTCTGCCTTCGGCTGGTTTCTCCTGCGCCAGCGGCTGACACCGCGCATCGCGCTGGCGCTGGCACTTGGCGGCCTGGGGGCGCTGTGGGTGATCTTCCGCGGCGATCTTTCGGCGCTGCTGGCGCTGCAGGTCGGCACGGGCGAGGCGATCTATTTCGCCTGCGTCGCCCATGCGCTGTATACNCCCATGGTGCGGCGCCTGAACCGGGGCGAGCCGGTGGTCTTCACCTTCTTCACCATGGTGGCNGGGGCCGTGCTTCTGGTCCTGACCGGCGGGCGCGACATCGCCGCCACCGACTGGGCGCATCTGCTTGCGGTGGTCTGGATCACCCTGGCCTATATCGCCGTCGCCGCCAGCGCCGCCAGCTTTGTCCTGCTGCAATTCGCCAGCCTGCGCCTGCCCGCCGCCAAGGTCATGGCCTATACCTACCTTGTCCCCGCCTGGGTCATCGGCTGGGAAATCGCGCTGCACGGCACGATACCGCTTACCGCCGCCCTGGTTGGCGTGGGCCTGACGCTGGTCGCGCTGGCACTTCTGTTGCGCGACGACGGCTGAAACACGACCTGCGACAATTGTGCGATTTCATGCAGTCCTTCGGGTCTTCGGCGCTATGCTGGCCCCAGAGACCGCGGCCAATCGCCGGCGGCCGCGCGGAAGAGGGAAGGACAGCATGACACCCTGCGAGCACTGGGCCTGCGAGCATTGGGCCTGCGAACATTGGGGCTGGCCGCGGCCCTGTTGGGGCGACGGCGCTGACAGCCCCGGCGGTGCTGGCGCAAGAGACGGCCACCACCACTGCGGCGCCAACCGAGACCGCGCCGACGGATACCACGGGCGATCCGGCCGAGGGGCTTTGTCCGAAGACGAGCTGGACGAGCTGTTCGCGCCGGTCGCGCTTTATCCCGACGCGCTTCTGGCGCAGGTGCTGTTGGCCGCCACCTATCCGCTGGACGTGGTGAAGGCCGACCAGTTCCTGACAAGGAACGAAGGCAAGTCGGCGCAGGAGATGTCCGACCTTGTGGCGGCGCAGAATTGGCCCGACCCGGTGAAGGGATTGGCCGCTTACTTCCCCGACCTTCTGGGCCGCATGGTCGAACATATCGACTGGACCGAACAGGTCGGCGACGTGCTGATCGGCCAGACCGACGACGCGCTGGCCTCGCTGCAGCGCCTGCGCGCACAGGCCAAACTGAACGGCTATCTGGAAGACAATGCCGCCATGGAGGTCGAGGAAGACCCCGACACCGGCGCGATCTCGATCTCTTCGGCCAATCCCGAAGTGGTCTATGTGCCGCAATACACCGAAACCGTCTACACGCAGCCCGCGCCCACGACCCCTACTATGTTACCGATGACAACGACTGGGACGACTGGCTGATGACCGGCGCCATCGTCTGGGGCGGCGCCATCCTGATCGACGAGATCTTCGACGACGACCATTGGGACGACGACTGGGGCGACTACTGGCATGGCGGTGGCGGCAACGGCAACGGCAACCACATCGACTGGGACGGCGACATCAACATCGACAACGGCATCGACATCGGCAATGGCATCGGCAATGGCATCGGGAACGGGAACGGCAACCGCCCCGGCCTTGGCGGCAACCGCCCCACCACCCTGCTTACCGATGTGGGCGAGGGCAATTTCGGCGGTGCCATCGCACGGCATTGCCGGTGGCATCGCGGGCGGCACGCTGAACCGGCCCACCACCCTGCTTACCGACCGGTTGGGCACCGTGGATGCCGACCGCATCCAGAATGCCAGGGACGGCAACTTCCGGCCGACCGACGTTGACCGCGACGCCGCGCGCGAAAAGATCAAGAACCACAAGGCCACCGGTGGCGGCGTGGCCACGCTGCCCGCGGCCAAGGGCAAGGGCGACCGCGCCACCTGCCCTCGACCCGGCCTGCCACGGGCGACCGGCCCAAACTGACCACGCCGGACGCCCGGCCCAAGGCGGCCAAGCCCAAGGCCAGCGCGCCCAAGGTCTCGAAACCCAAGGCCACGTCGCGGCCCGCGACCGCCAGCCGCGCCGCACCGAAGCGCACGCCATCCTACAAACCGTCCAGCGGATCGCGCGCCAAGGCCTCGTCCTCGCGCGGACGATCCAGCCGCGGAGGGAGTCGCTGACATGAAGACGATCACCATGCTGAAAGCCACCGCCTGCGCCTTCGCGCTGACCGCCCTGCCCGCCTTTGCCGAACCGGCGGTCTATGCGACCCCGGAAGCGGCGGTGCAGGCCTTCGTCGATGCGCTGAACGCCCAGGACCGCGATGCCCTGCTGAAAGTCTTCGGCACCGAGTCCGACGACCTGATCTCGTCAGGCAACCCGCGCGAGGATGCCGAGGCGCGCGACCAGTTCCTAGCCGCCTATGAGGAAATCGCCGAGATCGTCGATGACGGCGAGGGGCGCAAGGAACTGCAGGTCGGCCGCACCCGCTGGCCCTTCCCGGTGTCGATGATTGCCGTTCAGGGCGGCTGGCAGTTCGACCCGGCCAGCGCGCGCGAGGAAATCCTNGACCGCCGCATCGGCGCGAACGAGCTGGACGTGATCGACCTGATGGGGCGCGCGGTGCTGGTGCAGGCCGCCTATCGCGGCACCGATTACGACGGCGACGGNGTGATGGAATTCGCCGATGCCATCCTGTCCGATCCCGGCGCGCGCAACGGGCTTTACTGGCCCGATGAACCCGGCACACCCGCCAGCCCCATCGGCGGCTTCATCGCCCAGGCCGCCGCCGACGGCATCGCGCTGGATGGCGTGGACCAGCCGCCCGAACCCTATTTCGGCTATTACTACCGGATCCTGACGCAACANGGTGCCAGCGCGCCCGGCGGCGCGATGGAGTACAAGGTGAACGGCAACATGGTCGCCTACCACGCGCTGCTCGCCTACCCGGCCGACCCCGGCGAAACCGGGGTGATGAGCTTCATGGTCGGGGAAAACGGCGTGATCTACGAGGCCGACCTTGGTGAGGCCACGCTGGACCTGGTTTACGCCATCGACACCTTCGATCCCGACCCGGCCAAGGGCTGGAAACCCGTCAGCGGCCAGTGACCAAAGGCGCGCCCCGGCCGGGGCGCGCCGCCCTCACGGATTGGCGTTCAGCACACTGTCGATCCAGGGCAGGAAATTCGAGATGCGGGTATAGGCGGAAAACATCGCCGTTTCCTCGCAGCCCTCGCCGTTCGATGCCGACAGCCNCCAGCTGACGATCCCGGCCTGCACATAGCTGCCATCGTCCAGCGGCACCACCAGGGGGCCGCCGCTGTCGCCGGAACAGGCGGTCTTGCCGCCCTCGAAACTGCCCGAGCACAGCATGTTCTCGCTCATCGNGGATGGGGCGCGCGACACCATCTCGTCCCACAGCGCATAGGCGTCGTCCTCGGCCAGACCGAAGACGTTGACGGCATAGCCGAAACCCTCCACCGCTGCCTCGGCCCGCGACTCGATCAGCGTCTGGTTGCACATTTCGCGGTCCATCATCTGGATCTCGGTCTGCCGCAGCGCTTCCGGGTGGTCGCCGCCTTCGGTCAGGCCCCAGCCGGTGACGATGGTCGTCACCCNCGGCTGGTCCAGATAGTCGCCGAATTCCGCATCCGGCACCTGGATGGTCTGGTAATCCGCGCGCGGCGCCCGGGCCAGCCGGATCAGCGCCACGTCATGGTCATAGGCCGTGCCCAGGTAATCGGGGTGGCGATAGACGGCCTGCACCGGCACCAGGTCACCTGCGCCGGGCTGCAACAGCGTCGAGCCGACGAAGACCTCGATCGCCTCGGGCGGCAGGTCGGCCCAGTTGCCCTCGTCATCCTCCATATGCACGCAATGCGCCGCCGTCAGCACCCAGGTGTCCAGCACCATCGAGCCGCCGCAGAACTGCGCATCGGNGGACACCGGCTCGCCCGCCACCATCAGCGCCACCTGCCAGGGCCAGTCGCCGGGGCGGGCCATCTTGCCGCCGATGACCTTGCCGCCCGACGCCGCGGCGCTGTCACGGGCGGCCTTGTCGAAACTGGCCTTCGCCCCGCTTTTCGCCCAGGCAAAGGGCGAGGCCTTGGCTGGCGGCCCGGCGGGCGTCAGCGCCGGGGCCTCGGCCAGGGCGGGAACGGCCAGACCCAGGGCCAGCGCCGCGTACAGGGCAGATTTCATCGCTTCCTCCGGTTGCTTCAATCGGCTTCCGCCCGGATGCGGACGGGTTGCCGGATCAAGGTAAAGGCAGGCGGCCGCGCGGCAAAGCNCCGCGCCCGGGCATCGCCCTCGGTCAGTTGCAGGTCAAGCCAGGTCGGCAGGTCCTCGTCCAGCCCCGCTGCCGACCGCGTCATCTGCGGCACGGCCAGCACCGACAGGTCAGTATGCGGCCGGTCCTCTTCTGCNNCTAAGACCGCCACCAGCATGAGCTCCTCGATGGCGGGCAGGCTGCCGGGCTCGATCTGCAAGCCGATCCGCGCCGCCTCGCCCGGCGCCAGCCGGTTCGACAGGTAGGCGCGCGGCCAGACCGGCGCCACGCTGAAATCGGCCGCAAAATACAGCGCCGTCAGGTCCTGCGCCTGGCCCGAGCGGTTGGTCACCGTCAGCCAAAGCTGGTCGCAGGGCGCCAGGCCCCGCGCCGGATCGACCGGCGCCGGCGGCCCGGCTCTGCACAGCCCGCGCCCTCGGGCATGGCTACTGGCGCGCGANNTCTCTACCGCCAGCACCGGCCCGCCGGTCAGCCGCCGCCCCGCCGCCCCGGCCAGCGCCGCCTTCAGCCGCAGCGCATGGCCCGCCTGCTCCAGCACCCGCGCCAATGCCAGGCCGGGGCTTTCGCCGCCGATGATCGTCACGCGCGNGGTAGACCCCGGCCCGGCCGGGTCCAGCGCGCCATCCGCACCGGCCAGCGCCACGGTGCCCGCCACCAGCACCGGCACCAGATCGGCCTTGCCCGGCGCGGGTGCCGGTAGTGCCGCAAGCCAGGGGGCGTAATCGAAGCCATCCGCCGCATCCACCCGCACCGGCGCCGCCAGCCGCAGGGGCGGCGGCGCCGCCTTGCCGACCAGTTCTGCCCAGGCCGCCCCGGTNNACGGCGCCTGCTCCAGCCGCGCGGTCGCCGCCCCGGCCTTGGCCACCACGGCCTCGCCCAACTGCGTGCCCCCGGCCGCCTCGGCATAGAAGGCCAGCCGGTCGCCCGCGCCCAGGCCCTGCAACAGCCCGGCTTGCAACTCCGCGCCCTCCAGCCGCCAGCGCGTCGCGCTTGGCCCCGCGCCAAACACCGGGGCGGCCAGCAAGGGCCNCTCGCCATCCGGCAGTTGCGCCACCTCGCCCCGCGCCATGCGGTCCGAGGCCGCGGCCAGCACCTGCCCCCAGCTTGGCGTCTCCAGCCCGGTCAGCGCCCCGGCCAGCGCCAGGGTAAAGGCGCCGTGCCAGTCGCCATCCTCGCCCAACGGAAACTCGAAAGACCGCTGGTCGGCCTGCGAGGAGTAGAGGAACACGAACGCCCCGTTCAGTCCCTCGCCATTCGCCACCTCGCCCAATGCGCCCTTGGGAACGCCAAGGGCGGCGGGCGGCAGGCCGCGGGCCACCGCGCCGGTCACGGCCCGGAATCCGGTGTCGGAATGGCAGGCGTCGATCAGCCCCACCACCTGCACGCCGCGCGCCAGCAGGCCCCGCGCCCNAGTCCCCAACTCGTCATCCACCAACGCCCGGCGCAGCCCCGCGCCATCCCAGCCCTCGGCATCCACCGGCAACAGCACCTCATCCGCGCCGCCGCNCTCGTCGCCGCTGCCATCCGGCGCCTGCGTGCCGTGGCCCGAGAAATAGAAGACCACCGTGTCGCCCGGCGCGGCCCGCCCGGCCACATCGGCCAGCGCCGCGCGGATGCTTACCAGGTCCGGCACCCCCAGTGCCACGCCCTCGGGCAGCCCCTGCGGCGCATCGGTCAGCGCCACCATGTCCGNCGCCGCGACGCCCCGCGCCGCCAGAACCCCGGCCATCAGCCGCACATCATTCGCNNTACCCTTCAGGTCGGCATCCAGCACCCGGTAATCGCCCGCCCCCACCAGTACGGCGAAAGTCGCGGCCTGCGCCGCCCCCGCCGCCAGCAGGCCAAGCGCCGCAATCGCCAGCCGCAGGCCCCAACCTTGCGCTTCTTCTTTGCCCAAATACTCACGGCGCCCCGCCAGCCCCTGGCGCGACGCCCGTTCACCGCCCTGCCCTGTGATCCAACCCACCATGCCGCCAGACTGCCGCCCCGCCCGGCGCCGGGCAAGGGCAGAGCGGCCCATGACGGCATTTGTCACGGCTTGGGGCGGTCGTCCCAGTCCTTCATCAGGATGCGTTCCGCCGCGCCCTGCGGATCGTCGAACTGCTTGTTGCGGATCGCCCAGAAGAACGCGCCCAGGCCGATGCCTACCAACAGCAGCGAAACCGGGATCAGGATCGCAAGGATTTCCATGTCAGCCCCTATTTCAGCCGCAGCGCGTTCAGCGATACCGTGATCGACGACAGCGACATCGCCAGCGCCGCCGCCAGCGGCGTCGCCGCTCCCACCAGCGCCAGCGGCACCGCCACCACGTTGTAGACGCCCGAGATCACCAGGTTCTCGCGCATCCGCCGCACCGCCTGTCGCCCGATGCGCAGCGCATCGGCCACCGGCCCGATGTCCTGGCCCAGCAGAACCATGTCCGACGCCACCCGCGCCGCATCCAGCGCCGACGCGGGCGAGATCGACACATGCGCNNGTACCAGCGCCGCCGTGTCGTTCAGCCCGTCGCCCACCATCAGCACCTTGGCGCCCGCTGCCGTCAGCTCGGCCACCTTGGCCGCCTTTCTAAGCAGCGCCCCGGCAATCCAGTCTTCCAGCCCCAGACGCCCGGCGAAGTCTGCCACCGCGCCCGCGCTGTCGCCCGACACCAACAGGATGCGCAATCCGGCGGCTTTCAGCGCCGAAATCATCTCGGCCGCCCCCGGCCGCAGCCGGTCGGCAAAGGTGAAGGCCCGCGCCAGCCCGTCGCCGGTGCAGAGATAAGTCGCTGTCACCGGCAACGGCTCGCCGCCGCACCATTCCGCCCGGCCCAGGCGCACGCGCGTGCCGCGCCAGAAGCCTTCCACGCCATAGCCCGGCACCTCGTGCAGGTCGTCCAGTTGGGCTTACACCACGCCTGCCGCCTTCGCCGCTTCCACCAGCGACAGCGCCAGCGGATGCGACGAGGCCGCCGCCAGCGCCATGGCCACTTCCTGCGCCGCACGCGGATGGTCGCCCAGATTGGTCGCCTCGGGNNCCACCATGGTCAGCGTGCCGGTCTTGTCGAAGACCACGGTATCCACACCCGCCAGCCGCTCCAGCGCCGTGCCGTGCTTGATCAGCAGCCCCTTGCGGAACANGCTACCTGAAGCCGAGGTCACCACCGNCACCGCAAGGCCAAGCGCGCAGGGGCAGGTGATGATCAGCACCGCGGCCGAAATGTTGACGGCAAAGCGCACGTCGCCGCCCGTCGCCCACATCCAGTAGCCGAAGGCGGAAAACGATAGCAGATGCACCAGCGGCGAATAAAGCCGCGCCGCCTTGTCGGCGATCGAGGTGTAGCGGGTCTTCGCATGTTCCGCGACCGCCACCAGATCGGCCATGCGGTGCAGCGAGGAATCCCGCCCCGCCGCCGTCACGCGCAGCAGCAGGGGACCGGTCAAGTTCACCTCGCNCGCGCTGACCACCGTGCCCTCGCCCGCCCAGACCGGCAGGCTTTNCCCGGTCAGCAGCGAACGGTCAACTTCCGAAGACCNCTCGACCACCACGCCATCCACCGGCATCCGCCCGCCGGGGCGCACGCGCACCAGATCGCCTGCGGCGATCTCGGTGATCGACTTCACCACGTCTTCGCCATCCACCACCACCGTGGCCCGCGGCACTTCCAGCGCCGCCAGTTCCTCGGCCGCCGACCGCGCCACGGCGCGGGTGCGATGGTCCAGATAGCGACCCAGAAGCAGGAAGAAGCACAGCATCACCGCCGCGTCGAAATAGGCGTGATGCCCGGAATGCACCGTTTCGAACAGGGAAATCGACGAGGCGAGGATCAGAGCCAGGCTGATCGGCACATCCATCCCCAGGCGCCCCGCCTTCAGCGAGGCCCAGGCCGACTTGAAGAAGGGCTGCCCGGAAAACACCACCGTCGGCAGGGCGATGGCCGCGGAAATCCAGTGGAACAGGTCGCGCGTGGCGCTTTCCGCCCNCGACCAAACCGCCACCGACAGAAGCATGACGTTCATCATGCTGAAGAACGCCACGCCAAGCCGCATCAGCAGGTCGCGGCCCTGCCGGTCGGTCTCGGTCATCGACAACAGGCCGGGGTCCAGTTCGTGCGCTTCGTAGCCCACGCCCTGCATCACCCCGATCAGCTCTGCCGCCGTCACCTGCGCATCGGCATCCACCGACAGCCGCTTCTGCGTCAGGTTCAGCCGCGCCGAGCGCACGCCCGGCACCTGTTCGACCGCCTGTTCGACGGTCGAGATGCACAGCGCGCAATGCGCCGCNNGCAGCGAGAACATCAGCCGGGCATCCTTGGGCGCCGCGGCCTGGGCCAGCGCCTCGGCGGCGGGCGCCACGATGCAGGCCGGGCAGGCCGAAACCTGCCCTGCGCCGCCTACTCGACCGGCTGNGTCGATCCTTTCGGCGAGTGTCACCCTCAGCCCCCACGAAGAGGTCAAGCCGCTGCCGGAACAGCGTGCCGTCCGGCGCATGGGCCTCGACATGCATCATCCACTTGCCGGGGCAAGCGCCACCGGGGCGACGAAGCTGCCCGAGACCTCGGCGAAGGTGGGGGTCACGTCTTCGGTGGCCTCGGTCGGCCGCCCCACCAGCACCGTCAGGTCCTTCACCGGCGCGGCGAAGCCCTGCGCATCGGTGAAGGTCAGCCGCAACTCGCCCCGCCCGGCGTCATAGGCCTGCGCCAGGTTCCAGCCCAGGGCCTCTTGCGCCTTGCGTTCCACATCGAAGGTCTGGCTGGCGACATAGGAATTTTCGACTTCCAGCCCAGGGAAGGTGGACACGGCGTTCACCGCCAGAAGCAGGTTCACCCCGATGATCACCCCGAAAGAGGCCACCGCAATCGCCAGCACATGGCGTCCCGTCAATTGCGCCATGTCACTGTGCTCCCTTGCCGAAGAACACGCTGTCCTTGAACACCCGTTCCACCCCGTCCGGCGTTTCGTCGGTGATGTCCTCGATCCAGAACCGCACGTCGGTGCGTTCGTCGCGGGCACCGACGGTGCCCTTGGGCGCGGTCAGATAGACCTTCTGCGTCTTGGTCTCGTTCGTNNACACCATCACCGACATGCCCTCCTGGCCTTCCAGCGCCACCAGCAGCGGCGCATCGGCCTTCACGGTGATGAGGAACTCGCGCGGCTCGCCATACTTGTTGCGCAGCCGCATGACATAGTCGTTGCGGATCGACCCGTCCGACAGCTGCACGAACAGCGGGTTGCGCACCGGCGTCACGTTCACGTCGATGGTGGTGCGCATGAACAGCGCCACGATCAGCGCAATGCCGATCCCCGACCACAGCGTGAAATACAGGATGGTGCGCGGCCGGAAGACATGCTTCCACACCGATTTCGGTTCCTGGTAAGCCTTTTCGCGCACTTCGTCGGTCAGCGCCATGTAGCCGATCAGGTGCCGCGGCTTGCCGATCTTGTCCATCATGTCGTTGCAGGCGTCGATGCACAGGCCGCAGGTGATGCAGGCCAGCTGCTGGCCGTTCCTGATGTCGATGCCCATCGGGCAGACGTTCACGCAGGCCTTGCAGTCGATGCAGTCGCCCGCGCCTTCCGTGCCCAGCTTGCCCCGCGGCTCGCNCCGCCATTCGCGGTAGCCGATGGTCAGCGTGTCCTCGTCCATCATCGCCGCCTGGATGCGCGGCCAGGGGCAGGCATAGATGCACATCTGCTCGCGCGCGAAGCCGCCGAAGGCAAAGGTCGTCAGCGTCAGCACTGCCATCGTGGCATAGGCCACGGTCGGCGCCTGCAGGGTGACCAGCTTGTAGAACAGCGTCGGCGCATCGGCGAAGTAGAACACCCAGGCACCGCCCGTTGCGAGCGCAATGGCCATCCAGGCCACGAACTTCAGCGTCCGCTTGCGGACCTTCTCGGCATTCCACTTCTGCCGGTACAGCCGCAGCCTTGCGTTGCGGTCGCCCTCGATGAACCGTTCGACCAGGATGAACAGGTCGGTCCACACCGTCTGCGGACAGGCATAGCCGCACCACACGCGGCCCGCGGCCGAGGTGAACAGGAACAGCCCCAGGTAAGCCATGATCAGAAGGCCCGCCACGAAATAGAATTCATGCGGCCAGATCTCGATCATGAAGAAGAAGAACCGCCGCCCGCCCAGGTCGATCAGCACCGCCTGATCCGGCAGGTTCGCGCCGCGGTCCCAGCGAATCCACGGCGTGGCATAGTAGATGCCCAGGGTGATGAACATGATCCACCACTTGAGCGTGCGGAACTCTCCCTTGACGCGCTTCGGGAACANCGGCTCGCGCGCGGCATAAAGGATTCTGGCTGGTCTGTCTGGCTCACGGCAATTTCCGATCGGTTCGGGCTCAGGGTCTGCCTAGTCGCGCCCCGGCTGAGCGACCTTGACCTGCATCAAACTTGGCTCGCGGATACATCATTGACCAGCCTCTGCGGCACCGGGTCGCGGCGATGTTTGCCGACCGCTTCTTCCACAGTCATACTGCCGTAAAACACGGCAAACGGGGAAAAGATGGCCGCCAAGCGCCAGGACGCGCATCTGAACGAATTCAGCCCGGCCGAAATCGGCGCGCTGGCCCACCTCTACCGCGGCGAAGTCTACCGCTCGACCGTCTGGCGCACCCGGCTGGACACCACCACCAACTGGTCGGTGGTCACGCTTGGCGTCGCCCTGTCGATCACNCTTTCGTCACCCGAGGCCTCGCCGCTGCCGCTGGTGCTGGTCGGCATCCTGATTCTGCTGTTCCTGGCGCTCGAGGCCCGGCGCTACCGCTACTTCTCGGTCTGGCGGGCGCGGGCGCGCTGGCTGGAAAAGCATTTCTATGTCCCCATGCTGGAAAGCGGCGACCTGCGGACCGAGGAAGACTGGCAGGGCGAGCTGGCAGAAGACTACCGCAACCCGCAGTACCACGTCACCTATCTGGTGGCGGTGGCGCGGCGGGTGCGGTCCAATTACCTGTGGATCCTGCTGATCCAGAGCCTGGCCTATGTTGGCAAGCTCATGGTTCACCCGGTGGCCGTGCCGGATTTCGCCACCTTCGTCGCCCGCGCCGACATCGGCCCGGTGCCGGGCATGGTCGTTCTTCTGGCCGGGGTCGCCTATCTGTCGGCCTGGACCGGCCTGGCGCTGTGGGTCACGGCACTGGACCGCCGCCGCGGCGCGCGGCCCGGCGGAACCATGGGATGAGGCGGGGAAGAATGGCACCGACGCTCCCAGGAAACGCGCGAACAGGATGGAGCGTCGGTGCCGCGCCAGCGATGAATCGCGGCGCTTGCCTTGCGCTAACATGGTGGTCAGTGCCGGGCCTTGACCTGCATCAAACGCCGCACGCCGGGGCCCCGCCTGATGCGCCCGCTGATCCTGTGCAACCCCGCGNNTAACGGCGGAAGGGCCGCCCGTCGCCTGACGGCCCTGCAAGCCGACCTGAGTGCCATCCTCGGTCCGTTCGACACCGCCCTGCCCGGCTCGGCCGCCGACACCGCCGCCGCGGCGGGCGCGGCTGCCCTCGCTTACCGGGCGCTGGTGCTGGTGGGCGGCGACGGCACGCTGAACGCCGCCATNGGTGGCATCGGCCCGGTGCTGGATGCGGGCCTGCCCTGCCCGCCCCTGGCGCTGGTCAGCGCCGGATCGGGCGGCGACTTCTGCCGCACGCTTGGCCTGATGCCCGGCGATCTGGCCAGCGTCCGCGCCCTGGCTGCTTACCAGCTGCGCCGCATCGACCTGGGCCGCATCGACCTGACAGGTCCTGACGGCCGCCCCGTGACCCGCTGGTTCCTGTCGGTCGCCAACGCNCACCTGTCGGCCCGGGTGGTCCAGGCGATGCAGACGTCCCGCCTGCCCGCGCTGATCGGCCCCAAGCTCACCTACATCGCCTTCGTGCTGCGCGAACTGGCGCGCGATCCCGGCACCCGACTGGTTCTGCACCCCGACACCGGCGCCCCCGACGAAACCACGGCGCTGATCGTGTCGGTCGCCAACACCCGGCACTTCGCNGGCATGTGCATTGCGCCCGAGGCAAGCCCCGACGACGGGCTCTTCGACATCATGACGATCCGCCAGGACCGGCGCATCCGTCCCTGGGACCTGCGCCACCTCTACACCGGCCTGCTTGGCCATCCGGCGGTCAGCCTTCGCCGATCCGGCGTGGTCACGCTGTCCGCCGCCGACGGTCGCGCCCTGCCCTGCGATGCCGATGGCGAGCTGATGGGCTTTCTTCCCGCCCGCTTCACCTGCCTTCCCGGCGCCCTGGCCATCGCCCTGCCGCCACCCTGAGGCCGCGAAATGCAACAGGGCCCCCGAAGGGGCCCTGCCGGTTCCGGAAGGATCAGGCGATTACTCGCCGCCACCCAGCGAGTGGACATACAGCGCCACCGAGCGGATCTGGTCTTCCGACAGACGCCCGCCCCAGGNCGGCATCACGCCGAAATGGGCGTTGGTGACGGTATAGTTTATCGCCGCCGCGTCGCCGCCATACAGCCACAGCGCATCGGTCAGGTTCGGCGCACCCTGCGCGCGGTCACCCGCGCCGGTTTCGCCATGGCAGGCCACGCAGTTCTCGGCAAAGACGGTGGCACCCGCCGTCGCCATCGCCGCGTCATGCTCCTGCCCCGAGATCTGCAGCACATATTGCACCACATCACCGATCTGCGTCGCATCCAGCAGCTCGTCCACGCCGAACTTCGGCATTTCCGAATAGCGGGCTTCCGGGTCCGTCGTGTTGCGGATGCCGTGCGTCACCGTGAAGTAGATGTCGTCCAGCGTGCCGCCCCACAGCCAATCGTCATCCTTCAGCGTCGGATAACCCTTGCCCGGCANGGTAGCGCCTTCGGCCTGGTGGCATTGGGCGCAGTAGGTCCNGAACACCGAGGCCCCCGCCGGGATGGCATAGTTCATCAGGTCCTGATTGGCCGGGATCGAATCCAGCGGCGCGTCGATCAGGGCCTTCTGCACGGCGGCATTGGCCTCGTTGTACATCTTGATGTCCTGATCCACCGCCAGCCGGGTGTCACCGGCNNAGGATCGTTGCCCCATGCCCTGCGTGGCGCTGGAAACCAGCGGCCAGGCCGGATAGGCGATGACATAGCCGACCGAGAACAGGATGGTGGCGTAGAAGATCCACACCCACCAGCGCGGCAGGGNGTTGTTGTACTCTTCGATGCCGTCCCAGGAATGGCCGGTCGTTGCGACCTCGCCCGGGGCTTTCTTCGTGACTTGCTTGGCGCACATGATCACGCCTCCTTGGCGCCCCGGCCGGGTGCGCGGTCATCGCCGCGCACCGGCCCGGAGGCGGGTTTGGTCTCGTTGCGGAAGATCACGTTCGCCGCGTCTTCGTGGATCGCCTTCGCGCCGGGCCGGAAGACCCAGACGATGATGCCCACGAAGATCGCCGTCAGGGCGACCAGCGCCCAGCTGTCGGCGAAGTGGCGGAGGAGGGTATAGGTGTCCATGTCCCCTCCTTACCGGCCCGGATCAGGTTGGAAGGTCGAGAAATCGACCATCGTGCCCAGCACCTGCAGATAGGCGATCAGCGCGTCCATCTCGGTCACTTCGGCCTGTCCGTCGAAGTTCGACACGGTCACCTTGTCGCCATAGCGTTCCAGCAGGCCCGCGGTATCGGCATTCGGGTCCGCCTGCGCCACGAAGTCGGCCTTCGCCGCCTCGATCATCTCGCTGGTATAGGGCACGCCCACCAGCGCGTTGGTCGACGCGAGGTCTTCGATATGCGCGCCGTCCAGAACGCGGTGCGACAGGAAGCCGTACTTCGGCATGATCGATTCCGGCACCACCGCTTCGGGGTTGGTCAGGTGATCGACGTGCCAGGCGTCCGAATAGCGGCCGCCCACGCGGGCCAGGTCCGGCCCGGTACGCTTGGACCCCCACTGGAACGGATGGTCGTACTTCGACTCCGCCGCCAGCGAGTAGTGGCCATAGCGTTCGACCTCGTCCCGCATCGGACGGATCATCTGGCTGTGGCAGACATAGCAGCCCTCGCGGACGTAGATCTGCTTGCTTACCAGTTCCAGGGGCGTGTAGGGGCGAANCCCTTCCACGTCCTCGATCACGTTCTCCAGATAGAACAGCGGGATGATCTGCACCGCGCCGCCGATGGTGACGACCAGCAGAGACAGCACCGCCAGCAGCGTTGCATGCGTCTCGATGGCCTTGTGCTTGTCAAGGAAAGCCATTTCGTCACCTCACTCGGCAGGAACGAGCGCGTGGGACGAAGCCTTCGCAGGCTGCGCACGCACGGTCATGATCAGGTTGTAGGCCATGATCAGGGCGCCGGTCAGGAACATCAGGCCGCCCAGACCCCGCACCACATACATCGGATGCATGGCCGCCACGGTGTCGGCGAAAGCGTTCACGAGGAACCCGTTCGCATCGACTTCACGCCACATAAGGCCCTGCATGATGCCTAANNCAACCCACATCGACGAGGCGTAAAGCACGATGCCGATGGTGGCCAGCCAGAAGTGCCAGGACACCAGCTTCAGCGAATACAGGCCTTCGCGGTTCCACAGACGCGGCACCAGGAAGTACAGGGCGCCGAAGGTGATCATGCCGTTCCAGCCAAGGGCGCCGGAATGGACGTGACCGATGGTCCAGTCGGTGTAGTGCGACAGCGAGTTCACCGCCTTGATCGACATCATCGGGCCTTCGAAGGTCGACATGCCGTAGAAGCCGATCGAGACGACCATCATGCGGATGATCGGGTCGGTGCGCAGCTTGTCCCAGGCGCCCGACAGCGTCATCAGGCCGTTGATCATGCNCCNCCAGGAGGGCATCCACAGCATGATCGAGAACACCATGCCCAGCGTCTGCGCCCAGTCGGGCAGCGCGGTATAGTGCAGGTGGTGCGGACCGGCCCAGATGTACAGGAAGATCAGCGCCCAGAAGTGGATGATCGACAGCTTGTAGCTGTAGACGGGACGCTCGGCTTGCTTCGGCACGAAGTAGTACATCATGCCCAGGAAGCCCGCGGTCAGGAAGAAGCCCACCGCATTGTGGCCATACCACCACTGGATCATCGCGTCCTGTACGCCNNAAAGAAACAGCTGCACCTGCGACGAGCCGAAGACCGACACCGGAATGGCCAGGTTGTTGCCGAGGTGCAGCATCGCCACGGTCAGGATCATCGACAGCAGGAACCAGTTCGCCACATAGATGTGGGGCTCCTTGCGCTTCATCAGCGTGCCCATGAACACCAGAAGGAACGCCACCCAGACAATGGTGAGCAGGATGTCCACATACCACACCGGCTCGGCGTATTCCTTGCCCTGGGTCGCGCCCAGAACATAGCCCGAAGCGGCCAGCACGATGACCAGCTGCCAGCCCCAGAACACGAACCAGCCCAGCGATCCGCCCCAGAGCCGCGTCGCGCAGGTGCGCTGCACGATGTAGAACGCGCTCATGATCAGCGCGTTGCCGCCGAAGGCGAAGATCACCGCGCTGGTGTGCAGCGGCCGCAGTANACCAAAGTTCAGGTAGCCCTGCGCCCATTCGAAGTTGAGCGCCGGAAAGGCCATCTGGAAGGCGATGACCACGCCCACCAGAAAGCCCACCACGCCCCAGAAGGCAGTGGCAATGGCTCCGGCCCGGACCACGGAGTCGAAGTATTCGTTCTGGTTCACGCTCTTTGCGTCACCCATGCCCCGCAGCACCACCACGAAGGTGATGCCGGCAGCCAGCATGACGGTCAGAGCGTTCACCATGTAAGGCAGATCGCGCGCGTAGTTGGCGGCAATCGCTGCGAGCAGCGCGATCAGGCCAAGCGCGATCAGCTTGAGGTAATCCCACATGTTGCGTCCCTTCGTCTTATGGCGCAGTCGTCCCCGAATCCGACTCGAGGGATCGCTGCGCACTTTTCGACTGGTCCGCTTTTCGCGGCAGGCCGGACCAGACACCTTGATCCATATCAACCTTTGTTGCGCTCCGGATTGACTCGGGTCAAGGTCGCGTCACCCTGCCGCAGCTAGTTTGCCGGCATCGCACAGGAAGGAGACCGCCATGGGCTACCGAACCATCCTCACAGTGGCCACGAACCCGGCAAAGGTTCCCGCAGCCATCGCCGATGCCGCGCGCCTTTGCGCCGCGCATGACGCGCATCTCGACGTGCTGTCGCTTGGCATCGACCGCACCCAGGTCGGCTATTCCTATGTCGGCACCGGCGCCGTCATGATCGAGGCCGCGATGGAACGCGCCGAGACCGACGCCCGCGACATCGAAAAGGCGGTGAAGGCCGCGCTGGAGGCCCAGGGACCGGACCTGCGCTTTGGCACCGATACCGCCGTGGCCCAGATCGGCTCGCTGACGGAAATCGTGGCGCAACGCGCGCGCTTCGCCGATCTGGTGGTGCAGCCGCGGCCCTATGGCAAGGACCAGGGCGCCGAGGCCGAAGCCGTGGTGGAAGCCGCGATGTTCGAAGGCCAGGCGCCGGTGCTGGTGCTGCCGGAAGCCTCGGCGACCGCNGTGGCGCCGCGCCGCGTCGTCATCGCCTGGAACCAGGGGCGCGAGGCCATGCGCGCCGTGCGCCTCGCCCTGCCCTTCCTCGCCGCCGCCGATGTGGTGAACATCGCCGTCATCGACCCGCCCGCCCATGGCCCCGAACGCTCGGATCCGGGCGGGCTTCTCTGCCAGATGCTGGTGCGCCACGGCGTGCGCGCCGAGGTTTCGGTGCTGGCCAAGACCCTGCCCCGCACCTCGGAAGTGCTGGCCCGCCACCTTGACGACCAGGCGGCCGACCTTCTGGTGATGGGCGCCTATGGCCATTCGCGCTTCCGCGAAGCCATCCTGGGCGGCACCACCCGCAACATGCTGGAACAGGCCAAGGTGCCGGTCCTGATGGCGCACTGACCGGCCCGCGCCACGCTACCTTGCCCGGCAGCTTGCCCGACCTCGGCCCCGTCCTCTCGCCCCGGCGAAGGCCGGGGCCTCGGTCTTTGCAGGCTTCCGCGGACAGAGCGGGTCCTAGTCCTCCTTCTTGCCGATCACCCCGGCCAACACCGCCGCCGCCATGGCGACCATGATCCAGCCGAACAGCTGGATCGGAAACCGTAGCCAGTATCCCCACCAGCCCCAAGCCCCCGGTCCTTCGACGGCGCCCAGGCCTCTGTCTGACCGATAGTGTCCAGGGGCAGGAACAGGTCAGCGGCGTAGAGCTTGGCCGAAAAGGTCTCGTAATCCCCGGCGGCCGTCGAGGGCACCGGCGGCACCGCCCCCGGCAACCCGCCCGTCCAGATATCCTGCGGCATGACACAACCCGCCGCCTTCCGCGCCGCGAATGCCGCGTCCCCGGACAGCGGACAGCCCAGGTGCACCGCCCGCTGCCAGTCGGCCGAGGTCAACACCACATCGGAATTCGGCGCAAACTCCCGGCAGCGTAGACGAACCAGAAGAAGAGGGTGGCGAGGGACCAGTAGATCGCCACAGAGATCAGCGCCCGCCAAGGCCGATGCCCGAACCCGAACAGCCATTGGAAGGAAAGGCCAGCGAAGCGAGGACCCTCGGCCACCAGCGACCGGAAGGCCACCTCCCAGCTTCCGTCCAGCTTCGCTTGATACCGCAGCCACTCGGTCTCGCGCAGCCGCCGCTCGCTCTCGAACAGCACCGTCGCGGCGGCCCCGCGTCGCCCCTGCGCGATCAGCACCCGCGCCAATTGGCTATAGGGCTGCGGCGAAAACGCCCGTGCCCCGGCCGCCGCAAGAAACGGCATGACAGGCTCAAGCCGGGCGGCAGGCCCCGGCAAGAGCGGCTTCCGGCAGCGCTCCAGCCAGGCCAGCCGCTCCTGTGGCGACAGGTCGCCATGCAGCGCCGCATAGCGGAAACCCTCCAGCTTCAGCCCGCCCGCCACGCGCGCCCAACTGGCCAGGTCATCATGCAGCGCCCCGACCTTCGCCTCGGTCAGGTCGTACAACCACCCCGTCCGCGATGTCCTGCCAATAGAAGCCATCGCCCACCCGCGTGGAATGAAGGATGACCACCCCTCGATCCGGGCGCGCCGCAAGTAGAGGTTCCCCTCGATCCGCGCGCGCCCCAGATTGACGTTTCCCTCTGCATGGAACCCGTCACGCAGGAACACATCCGCCCCGACCGTCGCCGCCTCGGCAGTCAGCGCCACGCCCCCGGCCGCTCGAACCGCCCGCCGGAACAGGCCAGTTGCCCGGTGATCGCGGCTCGGACAAGGTTCACCTCCCCGGCCGCATGGAACCCGCCGTGCAGGAACACAGACGCCCCGACCGTCGCCCCGTTGGCATTCAGCGCCACGCCATCTGGCCGCTCGAACCGCCCACCAGCGCAGGCCAGTTGCCCGGTGATCGCGGCGCTGACCAGCTTCACCTCTCCGGTCGCATGGAACCCGTCGCTCAGGAACACGGACGCCCGATCGTCGCCGCACCGGCATTCAGCGCCACGCCCCCGGCCGCTCGAACCGCCCGCCGGAGCAGGCCAGTTGCCCGGCGATCGTGGCCCCGGCAAGATCGACGGTTCCGGCCGCATGGAACCCGTCGCACAGGAACACATCCGCCCCGACCGTCGCCGCGCTGGCATCCAGCGCAACGCCATCCGGCCGCTCGAACCGCCCTCCAGCGCAGGCCAGTTGCCCGGTGATCGCGGCGCTGACCAGCTTCACCTCTCCGGTCGCATGGAACCCGTCGCTCAGAAATACACCCGCCCCAACCGTCGCCGCATTGACATTCAGCGCCACGCCCCCGGGCGCTCGAACCGCCCGCCGCTGCAGGCCAGTTGCCCTTTGATCGCGGCCCGGACGAGGTTCACCTCTCCGGTCGCATGGAACTTGCCGCGCAGGAACACAGACGCCCCGACCGTGGCCCCCATGGCAGTCAGCGCCACGCCCTCTGGCCGCTCGAACCGCCCGCCGTCGCAGGCCAGTTGCCCGGTGATCGCGGACCCGGCAAGATCGACGGTTGCGGTGGCGTGAAATCCTCTGTCCAGGAAGACGTTGCCCTCCACCGCAACCCGTTGCAGCTCGCATCCCCGGCGCCCAACTGCCCGAAAGGTACAGCCCGCCCACCTGCGATCGCGGAAGACCGGCCTCTCGGGCAGCAGGCATTTGTGCAAGAACAGGTCCAGATGAGTCTCGCAGCCCCGGAAATCCAGCGCGCCCTCGATCCAGGCGCCATGAATGCCAACACCCTTCGGATGCGGCCGGTGCGCCTCATCGCCGCCCAGCAGCAGAAACCGGATCAGCCCGGCCCGCACCGCGCGCTCGGGATCCGAGGTGTCCTTGGGACACCCTTCCCCGACCCAGGCCAACCCATCGGTCCGACAAGCCGCCAGCAGCACCACTTCCGCCGCGCTCGGCGGGCGGTCCTTCATCACCTCGTCAAAGCCCGGCACCCAGACCGGAACCCGCACACTCATCACCCACCCCGGCAGATCGCCGGTGCAGGATGGCGGCTTCCCCAACGTCAGGCAAGCACCGGTTGAGCGCCGTCCGCCCCCCTCCCTCGCCCCGGCGAAGGCCGGGCCTCGCGGCCACCGCGCCCCCGGACAATCCTTAAGTCCAAGTTAATTCGCCCGCGCAACCCCTTGAAATTGTTGCGCTGGCAAAGCGTCCGAGCTCGGACGCCCCCTCAGATCACGCTGACCGTCCCGGCATAGGCCGCCACGATGGCCACATCGGCATGGGCCGCCAGCGCCGCGATCTCCCGCTCCTGCTCCTCGGACAGCACCCCTGNTTCCGGGGCCGAGGCGATTGCGGCCAGCGCCGCCTNCCGCGCCTCGTCAAAGGCGGTCCGGCGGCCCGACTTCTCATAGTCGTCCCGCCCCTGCCGCTTGAAGACCCTGGNGGTCAGCTGGTCGCGGCAGGTGGCGATGGTATGGGCCGAGTCCAGGAAATGTCCCCCGGCCCGGATTCTCATCATCTCCTCCCAGTTCAGCGCCTCGCGGTCCAGCGAGGGCTTGCGGATGAACCGCCGCATCATGGCCCCGACCTCGTTGTCCAGCACCGCCTGGACCGGGCTGAACACCGTGGCACATTCCAGCTGGCCCACACCGCCCAGGATATCCGCCCCCGCCAGCGCCACCACCTGCGCCAGCAGCGCCCGCTCGGCCATCGACTGGTGGTCCACGTCCGGCGTATCGGACCCCGCGCCATAGGTATGCGCCAGCACCCNCCAGCCCCGCTTCATCAGCTGGATCGACATGGAGGCCGCCTGCAGGCTTTCCACGCAGGACTGCAAGGCCGACCCGGTCCGCATGTCCAGGGTGAACATCAGCGGCGTGGCAATCACCGGCGTGCCGGGCGCCAGGATATGGGCCATCACCGTCATTCCCACGATCTCGGCCGCCGCCATGATCGCCATGGACGCCACAGACAACGGCGCCGTCCNCCNCGACGAGGGCAGCGAGCAGGCATGCAGCGGCACGCCATACTTCCCCGCCTCGATGATGCAGTGGGTGTCCATGTACTTGAATTCCAGCGGCGTGAAGGAACAGGTGATGCAGCTGGTGATCGGGTTGGCGCGGAGGCTGTCCTCTCCCCNCGCCGCGATGGCCGCGATCTTCATCAGATACTCGACGTTCTCCCACTGATAGGGCTGCATCCAGATATGCTTCTGGGTGCGGGCGATCAGCTTACCGAAGGAATGGATGTCGGCGGTCTTTTCCGGCACGCCGTGGACGAAGGGATGGGCGATGAACCCCACCTCGTCCAGCGTGTTGGCCACCGCCGCGATCTCGGAAACCGCGGTCAGGTCCATGTTGCGGTACTTCGCATCCCGCGGGTCCACATAGCCATGCGCCCCCGTGCCGGTGCGCATGATGAAGCCGCGGTCCCNCCGCGGCAGGTCGATGTCGAACCGCGCCGCCTTGCCGCCCAGACGCGCCGCCTTGGGCGTGGCCGCCATCGCCTCGCGGATCAGCTCGCGCGGCATCCTGATCCGGTTGGCATCGGTGCCGGGCTTGGCGCTTACTTCGAGGAACCGCTTGTAGGCCTCGGGATGCAGGATCGCCACGCCATAGTCGGCCAGCACATCCTCGACCCGGGCGCGCATGTAGTCGATGTCATCGTCGGTCAGAAAGCCGAAGCCCACACGGTCAAAGCCCGAGGGTTCCTGCCGGAAGGCAGTGGCGGGATGGCTGGCGCGCACGACACGGGCGCGCTTCACGGATTTGGCGGTTTCGGATTCCACGAACGGACCTCCCTTCAAAGGTTGCTCATGGCACACACCGATTAGGCTGACTGCCTGCCGACTTCAGCTTGGGAAAACGCTAGCATACAAACAAATTCCGTCAACGGTCCTGAAGCCAGTCAGATCAGGAAGCCGCCGTCGCTGTCGTCGCCGGTTTCTTCCAAGAGCAGGTCGAAGTTCGGCACCTGGATGTGGCGCTTGCCCTCCAGCTCGATCACGCCATCCTTCTTCAAAGCGCTGATCTGGCGGCTGACCGTTTCCAGCGTCAGGCCCAGATAATCGGCCATTTCCTCGCGCGTCAGAGGCAGATCGAAGGCGAAGGACCCCTTTGCCGTCCGCAGCTTCAGGCTGGCATCGCGCCGCGCTATGATCGCCAGAAGCGAGGCGATCTTCTCGCGCGCGGTCTTGCGGCCCAGAAGCAGCATCCATTCCCGCGCCGCGTCCAGTTCGTCCAGCGTCATCTCCAGCAGGCGCTGCGCGATATGCGGGGTCGAGGACATCATCTCTTCGAAGGGCTTCTTGCGGAAGCAGCACATCACCAGATCGGTGGTCGCCGTCACGTCATAGGCCGCCACCTGACGCCCCGGCTTACCCACGAAATCCGACGGCAACAACAGACCCACCATCTGGCGCTTACCATCCTCCATCGTCTGTGTCAGCGTGGCGATGCCCGAAACCACCGAAGCCACGAAATCCATGCGGTCGCCCGACCAGATCACCGTCTGCCCCGCCTGGTAGCTGCGGTAATACTTCATCTGTTCCAGCCGGGCGAGTTCGTCCGTCTCGCAGCGGGCGCAGACGGCGCGATGCCGGATCGGGCAGTCGCCGCAATCATGTGCCGACATCTGAAGATCGTGATGAGCCATTCCCGCGTTCCGGTTGATCTGCGTCAAGGCCGGAAGCCGCGCCGCGCCTATGGTGTGCGACGGCCCCCGGGTGTCACATCAAGTTAGGTGAATGTCTGCCGATCCGCAACTTGCCCGCTTCGGGCTATTCGACGCGCGTGTGCCCCGCTACACGAGCTATCCGACCGCGCCGCACTTTGCGGGTGGCGTTGGTCCGGCAGAGTTTGTCCAGTGGATCGAAACGATCCCGGCGGGGTCCGAAATCTCTCTGTACCTGCATGTGCCGTTCTGTTTGCGGCTGTGCTGGTTCTGCGCCTGCCGCACCCAGGGAACCTCGTCCGACCTGCCGGTGCTGGCCTATGCCAAGACCCTGATCGCCGAAATCGCGCTTCTGAGGCGCCACCTTGCCCCCGGCGTGCGGCTCAGCCGCCTGCACTGGGGCGGCGGCACGCCCACGCTTCTGCCGCCGGACAGCATCCGCGCGCTGGCTGATGCGGTTTACGACGCCGTGCCGCTGGCCGAAGGCGCCGAGTTTTCGGTCGAGATCGACCCGAACGAGGTTGACGATGCCCGGCTGGATGCGCTGGCTGCGGCGGGCATGAACCGCGCCTCGATCGGNGTGCAGGACTTCGACCCCGAGATTCAGAAGACCATCGGCCGTGAACAGGGCTATGAGCTGACCAAGTCGGTGGCCGATGCCATCCGCGCCCGCGGCGTGAAAAGCCTGAATGCCGACATCCTGTATGGCCTGCCGCACCAGACCACGGCGCGCATTGCCGATTCGGTGCAGAAACTGCTGACGCTGTCGCCCGACCGGGTGGCGCTTTATGGCTATGCCCATGTGCCGTGGATGAGTAAGCGCCAGCAGATGATCCCGTCGGAAGCCATGCCCACGCCCGAGGAGCGTCTGGCGCTGTTTGAGACCGCGCGCGAGCTGTTCCTGTGGGATGGTTATGCCGAAATCGGCATCGACCATTTCGCCCGGCCGGAGGACGGCATGGCGGTGGCACAGCGGCAGGGCACGCTGCGGCGCAATTTCCAGGGGTACACCGACGACACGGCGCCGGTGCTGGTGGGCCTTGGCGCCTCGTCGATCTCGCGCTTTCCGCAGGGCTTCGCGCAGAATGCGTCGGGCACCTCGGATCACACCAAGGCCATCCGCGAGGGGCATTTCTCCACCCACCGCGGCCACACCTTCACGGGCGAAGACCGTCTTCGCGCCCGCATCATCGAAGCGCTGATGAGCGATTTCCGCGTCAGCCGGGCCGAGATGCTGCGCGATTTCGTGGTGACGCCGGAACGGCTGGATGGCCTGTTCCAGGCAGCCCTGCGCCAGTTCCCCGGCATGGTCGAGCTGGATGCNCGCGGTCTGTCCATCCCGCAGCGCGCGCGGCCGCTGACGCGGATGATCGCCCGCTGCTTTGACGCCTATGACCAGAGCAAGGCGCAGCACTCCGCAGCGATCTGAACGGGGTTTACAGTTCGCAGGGCGGGGCAGGCAGGGGCATCAGCCCCGGAGTCCGCCCATGACCACCGCTTTCCTGACCGATGAACGCTGCTTCTGGCACGGCGGCGGCGCCTATGCGCTGACCATGCCGGTGGGCGGGCCGATGGGCGGGCTGGTGCAGCCGCTGCTGGCGGGCCTGCCCGAGAACCCGGAAACCAAGCGGCGCCTGAAGAACCTGCTGGATGCCACGGGGCTTCTGCGCGAACTGGCCGTCAGCTCGGCCGATCCGGCCAGCGACGAAGACCTGCGCCGCGTCCATCCCCAGGACTACCTGTCGGAATTCCGCGCGCTGTCGGACCGGTCGGGCGGCGAGTTGGGCATCCGCACGCCCTTCCTGGTAGGCGGCTATGACCTGGCCGCCCTGTCGGCGGGCCTGGCGGTCGAGGCGATGCGCAAGGTGGTCACGGGGCAGGCGCGCAATGCCTATGCCCTGTCGCGCCCGCCGGGGCACCATTGCCTGCCCGATTTCCCCAACGGCTTCTGCCTGCTGAACAACATCGGCATCGGCATCCGCGCCATGCAGGCCGAGGGGCGCGCAGAGCGGGTGGCGGTGGTGGACTGGGATGTCCACCACGGCAACGGTACCGAGGCGGTGTTCCTGTCCGATCCCGAGGTGCTGACCATCAGCCTGCACCAGGACCGCAACTATCCGATGGACACCGGCTTTGCCGAGGTCCGCGGCGAAGGCGCGGGGCTTGGGGCCAACATCAACATCCCCCTGCCGCCTGGCCTGGGCCACAAGGGCTATCTGGCGGCGATGGAGCGCATCGTCCTNGCTTAAGCACTGACCCGCTTCCGCCCCGACCTGATCGTCGTCGCCTGCGGCTTCGACGCCTCGGCGATGGATCCGCTTGGCCGGATGCTTTGCACGGCCGAAACCTTCCGGGCGATGACGCGGGCCGTGATGCAGGCGGCCGACGACCTGTGCGGCGGGCGATTGGTGCTGGTCCACGAGGGCGGCTATTCCGAAGCGCACCTGCCCTTCTGCGGCCATGCGGTGATCGAGGAGCTGTCCGGCAGCGCCATCCGCGCCCCCGACCCGTTGGGTGCGACGCTGGAAAAACGCCAGCCCGACGCGCGGTTCAATGCCTTTGCGGAAACCTGGATCGACGATCTGGCGCGGTTCCACGGCACCTATCCGGGCTGAACCGGGGGTGCGGGGCTTGCCCCCGCACCCCCGCGCCTCATTCCCCGTTCCGCCTGCGGCAGGCCCAGTTGAGTATTTCCACAAAGAAGAAGCTGCCACCGGGCCGGGCCTTGACCTTGGCGTAAGCAATCCCTTGATGGGGCGGGACAGGAGTGCTCCATGCCGCAGAAGAACCCCGAAGCCTTCGCCTTTCTTGCCCAACGCCACAGCTACCCGTCCAAGGCGATGGTGCCACCCGCGCCCAGCGAGGCCGAGGTGATGGCGCTTCTGACCATCGCCGCCCGCGTGCCGGACCATGGCAAGCTGGAACCCTGGCGCTTCGTGCTGCTGACCAAACCCGCTCTGGCGCGGCTGGCCGATCTGGGTGAGGCGCGGGCGCGCGAGACCGGNGGCGATGACGAAAAGATCGCCAAGGGCCGCGGCCAGTTCGACCGGGCCCTGATCGCCGTGGCGGTGATTTTCTCGCCCAAATCCAGCGAGAAGGCGCCGGAGATGGAACAGCTTCTGTCCGCCGCGCTGTGCCAGAACCTGCTGAACGCCGCCGAGGCTGCGGGATGGGCCGCGAACTGGATCACCGGCTGGCCCGCCCATGACCCCATCTGGGGCGAACGCGCGCTTGGGCTGGACGCGCAAGAACGGGTGGCGGGCTTCATCTATCTGGGCAGCGAGGGCGCGCCGGTGCCCGACCGGCCGCGCCCCGATGTTGCCCGCCTGACCACCGTTCTGCGATGATCTGGTCCAGCTTCACCCTGGCGCTTGGCCAGATGGGCGACCCGCGCTTTCGCCGTGTGCTGCTGCTCGGGCTCGCGCTGACCCTGGCCCTGCTATTCGGCGTCTATGCCCTGTTCCTCTGGGCGCTGGACAGCTTTACGCCCGAAACGCTGACCCTGCCCTGGGTCGGGCAGGTCGGCGGGCTGCACACCATCCTGGGCGTCGGCTCGGCGCTGCTGATGCTGGCGCTGTCGGTCTTCCTGATGGTGCCGGTGGCCTCGGCCTTCTCGGGCTTGTTCCTGGAAGACGTGGCGCAGGCGGTCGAGGAAAAGCACTATCCCGCCCTGCCGCCGGTGCCCCGTCAGCGCTTCATGGACATGCTGATCGACAACGCCAATTTCTTCGGCGTCATCGTCGCGGCCAATGTGGTCGGAATCTTCTTCTACTTCCTGGCCGGTCCNTTCGTGCCTCTGGTGTTCTGGGCAGTGAACGGCTTCCTTCTGGGGCGCGAATACTTCACGCTGGCCGCCATGCGCCGCATCGGTCGCCCCGCCGCCAAGGCGCTGCGCAAGCAGCATTTCTGGACGATCTGGTCCGTAGGCGTGCTGATGGCGGCGCCGCTGTCGGTTCCCCTGGTGAACCTTCTGGTGCCGGTGCTGGGGGCCGCCACCTTCACCCATCTCTTCCACGCCCTGACCGGCAGCCGCCCGGTCACAGACCCAGGGCGTCGCGGTTTTCCTTCATGACGCCGCGCACATCCAGATCCTCGACCGTGATCATCCCCGAGGTGACGATCTTAAGCCACCACCAGCCACAGGCCCGCTGCCACCGCCGTGGTGATCTTCGCCTTGCGCTTCACCTGAAAATCGGCGGGCGCGCTGGCCGGGGTGCCGGGCACGACCGCCCCCGCATCGCGCTGGCTGGTGAACCGCAGCGGCAGCACGATGAAGAAGGTCATCCACCACAGCACGGCGAACAGGACGATGGCCGAGGTGATGGTCATACCTGTTCCAGCTCCACCAGGCAGCCGTTGAAATCCTTGGGGTGCAGGAACAGCACCGGCTTGCCATGCGCCCCGATCTTCGGCTCGCCCGACCCCAGCACGCGCGCCCCCGCCGCCTTCAGCCGGTCGCGCGCCGCCAGGATGTCGTCCACCTCATAGCAGATGTGGTGGATGCCGTAAACCGGGTNTTNTTCCAGGAACCCCGCGATGGGCGAATTTTCCCCAAGCGGATACAGGAACTCGATCTTGGTATTGGGCAGTTCCACGAAGACCACGGTCACGCCATGGGCGGGCTCGTCCTGCGGCGCGCCGACCTTGGCGCCAAGCGTGTCACGGTATTGCGCCGCGGCGGCTTCCAGGTCGGGCACCGCGATGGCGACATGGTTCAGGCGTCCGATCATCTTTCTCTCCCGTGCAGGCTTCGGCCCGCTTATCGGCAGCCCGGCGCGATCACGCAAGAGGCGAGGGCAGGCAAGCGGCAGGGCGCCGCAGGTCTTAACGCGATCTTAGGGCTTGCGGCGTTCACATGTCGGGCATCGCATGACGGAGCGCCGATGCCCGACCCCTTCCATCCCCTGCCGCCGCCCCTGGCCGGGCCGCCGTCGCAAGGCCTGCTTCCCTTGCAGGGGCTGACCGTGCTGGCGGTGGAAGACAGCCGCTTTGCCTGCGAAGCGCTGCGCCTGATGTGCCAGCGCGTAGGCGCGCGGCTCAGGCGGGCCGAAACCCTGGCCGCCGCCCGTGCCCATCTGGCGGTCTATTGCCCCGATGTGGTGATCGTCGGCGTCGGCCTGCCGGATGGNCGAGGCACGGCGCTGATCCGCGATCTTGCGCGCAAGGGTCCGGCCGTGTCGGCGGTTCTGGCGACCAGCGGCGATCCTGCGGCCGCCCGCGCGGCCCTGGCCGCCGGGGCGGATGGCTTCCTTGCCAAACCCGTGGAACGCATCGCCGACTTCGTGCAGGCCGTACTGGACCTTCTTCCCGATCCGGCGCCCCCGCCGCCGGGGCTGGAGGCCGCCCCGCACCCCGACCCGATGGCCCTGATCGACGATCTGCGCCGCGCCGACCGGTTCCTGACCGGCAACCCCGCCNNGCAGCGCTGGCTGACCGGCTTTCTGGCCGGTATCGCCGGGCAGACCCACGATCCGGCGCTGGCGGCCGCGCTGGACGGCATGGCCAGCGCCGAAGGCCGCGCCCGGCTGAAACGGCTGATCCACCAGCGCATCGCCGAAGGCCGCCCGCCTTTGGCGCGGGCTGATCCTCAGCGCCCGGCCAGCGCCGGGTCAGAAGCCGCGCGCACCAGTTGCGTCAGGTCCGACAGCCGTTCCTTCTGGCGTCCGCGCACGTCGAAATTCGACGGCGCGAACCAGGCGTCATAGGCCGCCTTCAGCCCCGGCCATTCGCTGTCGATGCAGGCGAACCAGGCGGTGTCACGGTTGCGCCCCTTCACCACCGTCGCCTGCCGGAAGATGCCCTCATAGCTGAAGCCCAACCTTTGCGCCGCCCGGCGCGAGGCCAGGTTCAGCGCGTTGCACTTCCATTCATAGCGGCGATAGTAAGCCTCGAAGGCCCACCCCATCATCAGGAACATCGCCTCGGTCGCCGCCAGGCTGCGCTGCAATTCGGGCGCCAGACAGATATGGCCCACCTCGATGGTGCCCTCGGGCGTGATGCGCAGAAAGCTTGCCACCCCGCCGCAATGGCCGGTGGCCAGGTCGCGCAGGGTGAAGAACACCGGATCGGCGCCCATCGCCGTGTCCTTGGCCCACCGGTGATAGCGCGCGGCCGACCCGAGCGGGCCATAGGGCATGTAATCCCAGATCGCATCGTCGGCGCTGAAGGCGCGATGCAGGTCGGCGGCATGGGCATCGGGGTCCATGCGCTCCAGCCGGACATGGCGGCCTTCCAGCACCGCCAGCCCGTCGGGCCGCGGCGGCGGCACCCAGCCCGGAACCTCGACCCCCAACCGTTCTGCGTCGCTCATGTCTGCCTCCTGCTTGGCCCCGTTATGGGTGGCAGACGGCAGGCCGCAACCGTCACAACAGGATGCGCGGGTCCGGCCCCATGTCCAGGCCGGGGAAGATGGCGCTTTCCAGCAGGCTGCGGTCAAAGCCGTACAGCCCCGCCATCGCCCAGGCCGCCCAGGACCGGATGTCGGTGGTGGGCATCAGGTCACGCCCGGCATAAAGGTCGCCATCGGCCAGCCCCGGCCAGGGGCCGAAGATCTGCCCGCCGCGCACCGCGCCGCCNNAAGCCAGGATCGACAGCCCGCCGGTGCCGTGATCGGTGCCCTTGGTGCCGTTCTCGCGCGCGGTGCGGCCGAATTCGGTCATGGTGATCAGCGTGGTCCGGCCCCAGACCTCTTCGCCCAGGCCCTCGCGCAGCCGCAGGATGGTGCGCTGCAACCCGTCCAGCGCGGTGGCCAGCCCCGCCGTCTGGTTGGCATGAGTGTCCCAGCCCGTCTGCGAAAAGGCCGCGATCCGCGCTTCGCCCCGCAGCCGGTCTGCCGCGAAATCCGCGAGCTTCTCCATGGATTTCAGCCGCACCGCCCCCGGCGGCGCGGCCATCGCCTCGTCGCCCATCTCGGCCGACAGCGTCACCGCCTCTTCCGCGGCATCGCGGAACAGCGGATCGTCGTGATAGACCGCCTCCAGCAGCCGCTCGGTCGCGGGCGAGATGCGCAGCCGCAGGTCGGGCGCCCAGTTGCGCACCGGCGTAAGCCNCGCCAGCAGGGGCAGCGCATCGCGGCCCACCGCATAGGCGGTTTCCGCAGACAACCCCGGCACCGCCTGCAACATCCGGTTCAGCCAGCCGTCGCGCGCGGCATGGGCCGCGACATCGCTGCCGGTGCCCGCCTCCAGAATATCCTGCCCGTCGAAATGGCTGCGCTTGTCGCGGTAAGNGGTCGAGGTGGCATGGACGAACCCCAACTGCCCCGCCTGCCACAGCGGCATCAGCCCGGCCAGCGCCGGGTTCAGCCCGAAGCCCCGGTCAGCGGCAAGGGCGCCCCCCAGCCCGGTCAGCACCGGCCGGTACTGCGCGTAAAGCGGGTCCTCCACCGGCATCACCGTGCCCAGGCCATCCATCGCCCCGCGCAGGATGATGACCACCAGCCGGTTCTCGCCCAGGGTCTTTTCCCCCGCCGCCAGCGTCAGCGTCGTCATCAAGGGATGCGCCGCCGCCGAACAGCCCATCAGGGCCGCCCCGCGCAGGAAGAAACGCCGGTTCATCATCTGCCGCCCCTATCGCCGGTTGAACTCGGGCGAGGCCAGCAGCAGCCCCACCCCTTCGCGCGCCGATTCCGCCCGCGACACCGCCAGCACGATGCCCTCGCCCGCCCGGTCGCCCAACACCGCCGCGGTCATCGCCCGCGGGTCGGGCAAGGGCTGCACCAGCCGTTGCGGCAGCGCCATCGACCAGCCGATCCGTGTCGCCAGTTGGGCGGGGTTGATCCATTTGTCGGGCTGTTCCGGCCAGCCATCCGGCCCCGGTGCCTGCTGCCAGGGCTGGCCCATCGCCTGCATCGGCTGCACCAGCGTGCGGTTCAGCGCCTTGGGGTCCATCGCCATGACCCCTCTGCCCGTCACCCNCAGCCCGCGCAGGGCCGCCACCAGAAACTCGAAGGGCTGGCGCACCTTCGCCGCCTCTGCCGCCCAGGCCGCCGGATGCACCAGCATCGCGCCATAGACCGCCATCAGATCGCCGCCGCTGCCCGACCAGGCCGCCGACATCGCCGCCACCAGCCCCGGATCGGGATCATCCGCCACGAAATGCACCGCCAGCTTGCGCGCAATGTGATCCGCCGTCTCGGGCCGCAGCGCCAGCGCCTGCAGCGCCCGGACAATCGGCTCCACGCCCTCGCCGCGATAGGTGACGCCCAGCACCGTCTCGGCCCCCGGCTCCACCCACCGCTCCTGAAAGACAAAGCCCTCTTTCGCCGTGACCGTCAGCCCGGTCATCAGCTCGGCCAGTTGCCGCACATCGTCCTGGCCGTAGCCGCCGCCCACGCCCAGGCTGTGCAGTTCCATCACCTCGCGCGCCAGGTTCTCGTTCAGCCCGCGCCCGGATCGCTTGCCAACCGGCGACTCCGGCCCCACCGACAGATCCTGGTTCAGATACATCAGCATCGCCGGATGCAGCGTCACCGCCACCAGCATGTCGCCGAACCGCCCCGTCAGGTTCGGCCGGATCGCATCTTCCACCAGGGCGCTTGGCATGCCCGTGGCCAGCAGGTTCTTGGAGACCACGGTGAAGTGGTTGGCCCAGAACGCCACCAGCCGTTCGCGCAACCCGTCCGGCGAATCCAGCGCCCGCGCCACGGCGACCTTCAGCCCGCGCTGCTTCATTGCCTGCGTGGCCCCGGCAATCTCTTCGGCGCTGGCCTTGAACGCGGCATCACCCGCCTTGCCCCGCCGCCGCGCCTCCTGGATCAGCCGCATATGCGCCACCGCCGCGTCCGTCGAAATGCCGGGCCACAGCGCCCCGGCATCAGGCGCGGCCAGCGCGGCCAGCATGGTGTCCGGCGTCATCGGCGCCCCCAANNGCAAGGGCAGGCCATAGCCGAAGCGAAAGGCGACAACGGTCTCGGTGCCTGGCATCAGGGGCTCCCGCTGGTTTGCCCGATGCAATCTAGGTCGGCGCGGCCCGCACCGCGACCCCGTCCACAACGCAACCGCGTGAGCGACGCGGTTTTCCGCGTCCTAATCTCCGTCAAAGCGGAGATCCGCCGGATAGCTGTGCTGGCCGTCGAAATCCGCCTTGCCCAGCACCATCCCCGCCGCCCGCAGCGCCGCATAGCCCATGGTCAGGTGAAAGAAGAAATTCGGAATGCCGTACAGGTGCAGGAACGTCGCGCCGTCCTGCTCCAGCGCGGCAAAGCCCGCCTCGTGCCGGATGATGCGCGNCCTCGGCCCCTCGAACTCGACGGGCCGCATCGCCCCCAGAAGGGCGCGCACCACCGCCAGCCGCGGCGCCAGCGCCGCCGGCAGATGCGGCACCTCGCGCCCGGCCAGCGGGCAGGCCACCCGCACCGCGAACCCCGCCGCCGTGCCGAACTGCTGGTAAGCCGGAAAGCTGTCGGCGATCCGCGCCTGCAACAGTCTTAGCCCCGCCCGGCCAACGATCTCGGTGATCCGCCCCAGATAGTGGCGGAACACGGGCACCGAGGCGAGGTAGAGCGGCGGGGGCGCGTTCATCGGGTCTTTACTTCTGTTCCGGCATTGTTCACCTTGATGCACCTTCCCCGGACTCGCAACATGTTGGACATGGGCAACAGCGCGGCACAAGACCTGCAACGGTTTCTCGGCTCAGACCGGTTCGGCTGCGTCCTGGCCGACCCGCCCTGGCGATTCGAGAACCGCACGGGAAAGGTTGCCCCGGAACACAAGCGGCTGTCACGTTATCCGACGCTGACGCTTGACGAAATCTGCGCCCTGCCGGTGGCCGACCACCTGGAAGACCGCGCCCATTGCTATCTCTGGGTGCCCAACGCGCTGTTGCCGGATGGCCTGCGCGTGCTGTCGGCCTGGGGCTTCGACTACAAGTCGAACCTGATCTGGCACAAGGAACGCAAGGACGGCGGCTCCGATGGCCGCGGCGTGGGCTTCTACTTCCGCAATGTGACCGAGGTCATCCTGTTCGGCACCCGCGGCAAGAACGCCCGCACCCTCGCCCCCGGTCGGCGCCAGGTGAATTTCCTCTCCACCCGCAAGCGCGAACATTCCCGCAAGCCGGACGAGCAGTACGAGCTGATCGAATCCTGCTCCTGGGGCCCCTATCTGGAACTGTTCGGCCGTGGGGTCCGCGAGGGCTGGACAGTCTGGGGCAACCAGGCGGACGAGGATTACAAACCCACCTGGAAGACCTATTCCTACAACTCCGGGCTGGCGGCGGAATAGCAATGACGCGCGGCATCGACGCGGTCTTCGATGACGACGCCCTGGCCACTGACGTCTTCGATCCGGACTTGCTGGCGCGCTATTCGGTCCGAAGCTACCGCAGTGCCACCGCCGTCCTTCGGCAGCGGGCGCCCCGTGAATTCGACGCCATCCTGTCGATCCTGCGCGCCTTCACCATCTCGACCACCGAGATCCGTTCGCCCGGCGGAAACCGCATGTCCGCGACCGAGCGGTTTGCAACGCTCGCCCGCACCGCCGGATTCCACGAAGAAGTCCGCATCGAGGCGGATCTCCTGGTGAAACTCCGCGAAGGCAANGGGAAGGATCCGCAGGTCATCGCCGAAATGCGGCGCGAAGATTTCATCCACAACCACATGGTGGATTTCTGGCGCGGTCGCGTCGCCTTCGACTACGAATGGAACAGCAAGGACCAGACCTACGACCGCGACCTCTACGCCTTCCGCAGCTTTTTCGAGNNTGGCGTGATCGACGTCGGCGTGATCGTCACGCGCGAATTGTCGAGCGATTTCTTCAAATCACTCGGCCACTGTCTCGACCGGCAGGGGAACGAGACGGCGGAAACCGTCGCCGCCAAGTTTGGCGCAAGCACGACCGGCACGCACAAGCTGATCAGCCGCATCGCCGCCGGTCGCAGCGGNGGATGCCCGGTCCTTGCCATCGGCATCCTCCCCGGCAACATCACGCCAGACTAGGCCTCCTTCGGCACCACCCGCAGCCGCAGCTCGCGCAGCTGTTCGTTCAGCGGCTCCGACGGCGCGCCCATCAGCAGGTCTTCCGCCCGCTGGTTCATCGGGAACATGATGACTTCGCGGATGTTCGTGGTATCGGCCAGCAGCATCACCAGCCGGTCGATGCCCGCCGCACAGCCGCCGTGGGGCGGCGCGCCGTACTTGAACGCCTTCACCATGCCGCCAAAGCGCTTGTCCACCTCGCTGTTCGGATAGCCTGCCAGTTCGAAGGCCCGGTACATGATTTCCGGCTTGTGGTTGCGGATGCCGCCCGAAATCACCTCATAGCCGTTGCAGGCCAGGTCGTACTGATAGGCGTAGACCTGCAGGGGATCGCCCATCAGCGCTTCAAGCCNCCNCTGCGGCATCGAGAAGGGGTTGTGGCTGAAGTCGATCTTCCCCTCGTCGGTCTTCTCGTACATCGGGAAATCCACGATCCAGGCAAAGCGGAAGCAATCCTGCTCCGTCAGACCCAGCTCGCGCCCGATCTCGTTGCGCGCCCGCCCCGCCACCGGCTCGAACACCTCCGCCTTGCCGCCCAGGAAGAACACGGCATCGCCCTCGGCCAGACCCAGCTCCACCCGGATCGCCTCGGTCCGCTCCGCCCCGATCGCCTTGGCAATCGGCCCGGCCGCCTCGGTCGAGCCATCCTCGGCCTTGCGCCAGAAGATATACCCCATCCCCGGCAGCCCTTCCTTCTGCGCGAAGGCATTCATCCGGTCGGCGAACTTGCGGCTGCCCCNCGTGGGCGCCGGAATGGCGCGCACCTCGGTGCCCTCGTTCTCCAGCAATTTCGCAAAGATCGCGAAGCCCGAGCCGCGGAAATGCTCGCTGACATCGGCCATCTTGATCGGGTTGCGCAGGTCGGGCTTGTCCGAGCCGTACCACTTCAGCGCATCGCGGTAGGCGATGCGCGGCCAGTCGGCATAGACCTTCCGGCCCTTGCCGAAATGCTCGAACAGCCCCTGCAACACCGGCTGCACGGCGGCAAAGACATCGTCCTGGGTGACGAAGCTCATCTCCACATCAAGCTGGTAGAAATCCGTGGGCGACCGGTCCGCGCGCGGGTCCTCATCGCGGAAGCAGGGCGCGATCTGGAAATAGCGGTCAAACCCCGCCACCTGGATCAGCTGCTTGAACTGCTGCGGCGCCTGCGGCAGCGCATAGAATTTGCCCGGATGCAGCCGCGACGGCACCAGGAAGTCGCGCGCGCCTTCCGGCGACGAGGCGGTGATGATCGGCGTCTGGAACTCGGTGAACCCCTGGTCCCACATCTTCTGCCGCAGCCAGCGCACCACATTCGACCGCAGCATCATGTTCTGATGCATGGACTCGCGCCGCAGGTCCAGGAAGCGATAGGTCAGCCGGGTTTCCTCGGGGTATTCCACATCGCCGAACACCGGCACCGGCAGGTCGCCCTCGACCGGCCCCAGCACTTCCATCTCCAGCGCATAGACCTCGATCTCGCCGGTCGGGATCTTCGGGTTCACCAGCCCCGCATCCCGCGCCTTCACCCGGCCGTCGATGCGGATCACCCATTCCGACCGCACCGCCTCCAGCGCGGCAAAGGCAAGCGAGTCACTGTCGGCCAGCACCTGGGTGATGCCGTAATGGTCGCGCAGGTCGATGAACAGCACGCCGCCATGGTCGCGCACCCGATGCACCCAGCCCGAAAGACGCACGGTCTCTCCCACATGGGTCTTGTTCAGTCCGGCGCAGGTATGGCTGCGATAGGCGTGCATGTCGCTCCCCTTGGGCGAGGCTTATATGATCCGCGCCGATACACCGCGCCACAGCCCCCAAGTCAAGGGCGCCGCCCCCTGCGGCTTCTTCTTTGCCCAAATACTCACCTTCTTCTCGCCCCGGCGCAGGCCGGGCCTCGCCGGTTCGGGCGCGCTCACCCCACCCAGACCGTGGCGCCAGCCCGCGCAGCGAATTGCCCAGCCACAGCCGCACGCGGCCCAGGTCCTCGCCCATCAGACCCTCTTCCGGCACCGCCATCTCCGCCCGCAACACCCCGGCAACAGGCCCGAGGCAAGGGGCGGCGTCCGCATCCCCTGCCCGCGGTCGAAGAACACCGTGGTGATGGACCCGTCGCAGACCTCGCCCCGCTCGTTCAGGAACAGAACCTCGTCCAGCCCCGGCGCCAGCGCCGCCCGCGCCGCATCATAAACCGCCCGCCGCGTCGATTTCACCCGCAGCCAGGGATCGCCCGAGGCCAGCCGTGCCCCCGCAACCCCACCCGCCAGACCGCCAAAGGCACCGGCACCGCTCCCGCTCCACCGCCAGGGCACCGCCAGCATCCAGCGTCAGCCGCAGCCGCGCCGGAACCCCCGGCTCCCCCGCGCCAGCGCTGCAAACGCACCCGCCTCGAACTCCCAACCCAGCAAAGCCGACGACGCACCCATCCGCGCCGCGTGCAACTCCCCCGCACCGCCTGTGCGCCGTCCCACAACAGCGTCTCGATCAGCCTCAGCCCCGGCTCACCGCTGCCTTCACGAAGCGCGCCTTCCACAGCGCCTCCTCCCATTCGCCCTCGGCGGTCGAGCCATGCACGACCCCGCCGCCCACATTCATCACGATCTCGTCGCCCCAGATCGACAGCGTGCGGATCGCCACCGAGAAATCGGCCGTGCCATCCGGCGCCATCCAGCCGACCGCCCCGCAATACACGCCGCGGGGGAACGGCTCCACCTCGCGGATGATCTCCATCGCCCGGATCTTCGGCGCCCCGGTGACCGACCCGCAGGGAAACAGCGCCGCCATCAGACCGGGCAGCGAGGGCGCCTCGGCCAGGTCCCCACCACGGTCGAGGTCATCTGATGCACCGTGGCATAGCGTTCCAGCGCAAAAGCGGCACCTTCACGCTGCCCACCCGCGCCAACCGCGAGATGTCGTTGCGCAGAAGGTCCACGATCATCAGGTTCTCCGCCCGATCCTTGACCGAAGCCCGCAGCGCCTCGGCAATCGCCGCATCCCGCACCGGATCGGCATCGCGCGGCGCCGTGCCCTTCATCGGCCGCGTCACGATCCGGCCACCCGCGTCCAGCCGGAAGAACAGCTCGGGCGAGCGCGACACCACCGCCGGCCCCACGCCCAGGTCGGCGAAAGCCCCGTGCCCCACCGCCCCGGTGCGCCGGAACGCGCCATAAAGCCCAAGCGCCGTGCCCGACACCAGCCGCGCCGCCATCGGAAAGGTCAGGTTCACCTGATAGCAGTCGCCCGCCGCGATATAGGCCAACACCTTTGCCATGGCAGCGTCATAGCAAGCCCGCGTCACCACCGGCTCGGGCGCCGTCAACGCCGCCCCTCGCCCCTCGGCAGCCGCCTGGCCCAGCACATCTCCGGTAGGCTCCGGCCCGTCGAACAGCCCCAGCACCAGCAGCGGCCCGCGCCGGTCCTTGGGCATCAGGGGCAACAGCTTCGGCTCAAGCGCATAGTGGCTTCATAGCCGACCCAGCCCGCCACCCAGGCCCCCGCCCGCCGCGCCGCCTCGGCCCGCTCCAGCGCCGGGCGAACCTCATCCAGGGTTTCGGCCACGACCAGGCCGCGCGCCTGCCGGAACAGCGCGGGGTCTCGCCGGGGCCATGTTCGACAAGGATCACGCGCCGCTCCCTTTCCTCAAGCCCGCACCTAATCCGCCGCGGCCCCTCCCGCCAGTCCGTTCCGGTCGCTTCCCCCGAAAAACCGACCGCCAGCGATCCAGGCCGTGATCCAGTAGAGCCGCCGCCAGGGGCGGCGGCACGGCTCCTGTCACCTTCGCGGCAAGAGCCGCGAAGGCTCCAGCGCCTCCGGCGGAGTATTTCTGCAAAGAAGAAACCAGCTTCTTCTTTGCGGGAAATACTCTCGGGGGTGAATGCGCGTCAGCGCAGAGGGGGCAGAAGGCCCCCTGCCCGGCCCACCACCGGACCCGACGCTTCCGCCCTTGCGCCCCGCCCTTCCATGACTATAAGCGCGGTCAATTTGCGCCGAGGGACCGACCATGCCGAAGAGAACCGACATCTCCTCCATCATGATCATCGGGGCCGGACCCATCGTCATCGGCCAGGCCTGTGAGTTCGATTACTCCGGCGCCCAGGCCTGCAAGGCCCTGCGGGAAGAAGGCTACCGGGTGATCCTGGTGAACTCGAACCCGGCCACGATCATGACCGATCCGGGCCTGGCCGACGCCACCTATATCGAGCCGATCACGCCCGAAGTCGTCGCCAAGATCATCGAAAAGGAACGCCCCGATGCGCTTCTGCCCACCATGGGCGGGCAGACNGGGCTCAACACCTCGCTGGCGCTGGCCGACATGGGTGTGTTGGAAAAGTACAAGGTCGAACTGATCGGCGCCAAGCGCGAAGCCATCGAAATGGCTGAAGATCGCAAGTTGTTCCGCGAAGCGATGGATCGCATCGGCCTGGAAAACCCCAAGGCCGCCATCGTCGCCGCGCCGAAACTCGCCTCGGGCAAGTATGACATCGCCGCNGGCCTTGCCGAGGCGATGCGCGTCCTGCCCGAGGTCGGCCTGCCCGCCATCATCCGCCCCGCCTTCACGTTGGGCGGCACCGGCGGCGGCGTCGCCTACAACCGCGACGACTATGAGGCCATTGTGAAAAGCGGGCTTGAAGCCTCGCCGGTGGCGCAGGTCCTCGTCGAATCCCTCCTTGGCTGGAAGGAATTCGAGATGGAGGTGGTGCGCGACACCGCCGACAACGCCATCATCGTCTGTTCCATCGAAAACGTCGATCCGATGGGCGTGCATACCGGCGACAGCATCACCGTTGCCCCGGCGCTGACTCTGACCGACAAGGAATACCAGATCATGCGCAACGGCTCGATTGCCGTCCTGCGCGAGATCGGCGTCGAAACCGGCGGTTCCAACGTGCAATGGGCGATCAACCCGGCCGACGGCCGCATGGTCGTCATCGAGATGAACCCGCGTGTGTCCCGGTCCTCCGCGCTGGCCTCCAAGGCCACCGGCTTCCCCATCGCCAAGATCGCCGCCAAGCTGGCGGTCGGCTACACGCTGGACGAGCTGGACAACGACATCACGAAGGTGACCCCGGCCAGCTTCGAGCCCTCGATCGACTATGTCGTGACCAAGATCCCCCGCTTCGCCTTCGAAAAGTTCCCCGGCTCGGAACCTTACCTTACCACCGCGATGAAATCGGTGGGCGAGGCCATGGCCATCGGCCGCACCATCCACGAATCGCTGCAGAAGGCGCTGGCCTCCCTGGAAACCGGTCTCACCGGCTTTGACGAGATCGCCATCCCCGGCGCCCCCGACAAGGCCGCCATCTCCAAGGCTCTGTCCGTCGCCACGCCCGACCGCCTGCGCACCATCGCCCAGGCCATGCGCCACGGCCTGACCAACGANCGGATCCAGCAGGTCACCGCCTTCGACCCCTGGTTCCTGAACCGCATCCGCGAGATCATCGACGCCGAGGCCGACATCCGCCGCACCGGCCTGCCNGCTGGATGAAAGGGCCTGCGCAAGCTCAAGATGATGGGCTTCACCGACGCCCGCCTCGCCAAGCTGACCGGCCGCGACGAGGCCCAGGTCCGCCGCGCCCGCCGCAACCTCGGCGTCACCGCTGTCTTCAAGCGCATCGACACCTGCGCCGCCGAGTTCGAGGCGCAGACTCCNTACATGTATTCCACCTACGAAGCCCCCGCGATGGGCGACGTCGAATGCGAATCCCGCCCGACCAAGGCGAAGAAGGTCGTCATCCTCGGCGGCGGCCCCAACCGCATCGGCCAGGGCATCGAGTTCGACTACTGCTGCTGCCACGCCTGCTTTGCGCTTACCGCAGCNGGCTATGAAACCATCATGGTCAACTGCAACCCCGAGACGGTCTCCACCGACTACGACACCTCGGACCGCCTCTATTTCGAACCGCTGACGCTGGAGCACGTCCTGGAAATCCTGCGCGTCGAGCAGGAAAACGGCACGCTGCACGGCGTCATCGTCCAGTTCGGCGGCCAGACGCCGCTGAAACTCGCCCAGGCCCTGGCGCATGAGGGCATCCCGATCCTCGGCACCACCCCCGACGCCATCGACCTCGCCGAAGACCGCGAGCGCTTCCAGAAACTGCTGAACGACCTCGGCCTGAAGCAGCCGGTCAATGGCATCGCCACCTCGCGCGACCAGGCCTTCGCCATCGCCGCCCGCGTCGGCTACCCGCTGGTGATCCGCCCCTCCTACGTCCTCGGCGGCCGCGCCATGGAAATCGTGCGCGACGACGCCCAGCTTGACCGCTACATCGCCACCGCCGTGCAAGTCTCGGGCACCAGCCCGGTGCTGCTCGACAGCTACCTGTCGGGCGCGGTCGAGGTCGACGCCGACGCCCTGTCGGACGGCGAGAATGTCCACGTCGCCGGCATCATGGAACATATCGAGGAAGCCGGCGTCCATTCCGGCGACTCGGCCTGCTGCCTGCCGCCCCACCAGCTTTCCGCCGAAACCGTGGAAGAGCTCAAACGCCAGACCGTGCAGATGGCCCGCGCCCTGCAAGTGGTCGGCCTGATGAACGTGCAGTTCGCCATCAAGGACGGCGTGATCTACGTCCTGGAGGTGAANCCCCGCGCCAGCCGCACCGTGCCCTTCGTGGCCAAGGCCACCGACTCGGCCATCGCCTCCATCGCCGCCCGCCTGATGGCCGGCGAGAAGCTGTCGGCCTTCCCCGACCGCGCNCCCTACCCCACGGGTGTCGGCCCCGACAGCCCCCTGCCGCTGGCCGACCCGCTGACGCTCGCCAACCCCAACACGCCCTGGTTCTCGGTGAAAGAGGCGGTGATGCCCTTCGCCCGCTTCCCCGGCGTCGANCCGCTGCTCGGCCCGGAAATGCGCTCGACCGGAGAGGTCATGGGCTGGGACCGCACCTTCCCGCTCGCCTTCCTCAAGGCGCAGATGGGCGCTGCNATGACGCTCCCCGAGGCTTACCGCGTCTTCCTGTCGGTCAAGGACGCCGACAAGTCGCAGGCCCTGGCCGACGCCGCCCGCGACCTTGCCGCCATGGGCTTCCAGATCGTCGCCACCCGCGGCACCGCCTCCTGGCTGGCCGAACACGGCGTGGCCTCCGAAGGCGTCGCCAAGGTCTACGAAGGCCGCCCGAACATCGCCGACCGCCTGAAGAACGGCGAGATCGCCCTGGTGATGAACACCACCGAAGGCGCCCAGGCGATCAGCGACAGCCGCGACATCCGCCGCGTCGCGCTGATGGACAAGATCCCGTACTTCACGACGGCCGCGGCAAGCATCGCCGCCGTGGCCGCGATGAAGGCGCGGGGCGAGGGCTATGGGGTGAGGACGTTGCAAGGGTGAGGCGCAATGTGCGCGATATTCGTGGGGCGATCCCAAGATGACTGAGGCAGTGTCGCAGTGGAAGGAGTTTCTGGACCCTGAGACACTGCGGCGCAGGATGCTTTCAGCCGCCATGTTCTTGGTTGCACACGAAATGCTCGTGGTAGCTATCAAGCAGAGACTTCATGATTTCTTTCTCATGGGATTCGACCAATACGGATTACGCTACTCTTCGGAATATGAAGAGAGGGTCTTAACACTTGACCCGAAAGGGAAAAGGGATCCATGGCGAGCTTCTATCGTCTGGTTAGAATCTATGTCTGCAATTGATCAGACCGACAAGGAGAAGATCAAGAAATGTACGGATGCGAGAAACCTCTTTGCGCATGAACTCGGCGAGATAATATCTAGTCGGAAGAAACCTGATTTCGAGGGGCTCTTTCCGATTCTGGTCGAACTTGTGATAAAAGTGGACAAATGGTGGATCGTCAACGTGGAAGCTGAAACCGACCCCGATCTCGCTGACGAGAAGATAGATGTGGATCAAGTCGTGCCCGGATCGCAAATCATGCTCAGTATTATCCATCAAGCTGCTCTTGGGGACATTGAGGCCGCAAAGGAGCTCTACGAGGCTTTCGTTTCCGGGATGGCCGAAGCATCATAGCCCCCTCACTCCGGCCGCCCTTCCAGAAACGCAACCGCCCAATCCGCATCGCCATCCTTGCCGCGCTCGGCAAAGAATTCCGCGGCGCCCATGGCGCCCACCTTCTCGGCCAGCGCCAGCGCAATGTACTGGTTCACCGACACCCCATCCTTGGCGGCAAAGTCCTCGGCCGCCTTCTTCAGCGACCGGGGCAGGTTCAGCGAAACGCGGGCTTTCATGTGGCAATCCTCCGCAGGGCTTCCGCCGGAGACAACAATTCCAATCCGAACCGGGACGGGACGGCACCGAAGTCTCGAGCATTGTGGCTGACGATATTGGCGCGACAGTTGATTGCCGCTTCCAGAACCATCTCGTCGTCCGGGTCGCCCAGTTGCGGGCGCCACCGGTAGTTAACTTCGACCGGGGTCACTGCGCGCGCCACGGCCGCAAGGAACTTGCGGGCATCCTCGCGGGTCAACCCGGCGTCCAACAACAGTTCCGCACGGCCCAACACGTCTTCGTACTCGTAGAAGAGCGGCACCGAACAGCACCATTCAAACCGGCCACGGAATCCGGCGATCAGAAGCGGATTCGATGCGCCGGTCCGGCTTCGCATCCCCGCAACCAGAACGTTGGTGTCCAGAACAAGCCGCATGACGCCATATATAGCGTCACATCATCTGTGACGCAAGCCGCACCATGGGCGCACTCGGCGCCACCGACTTTGCCACAGACGTAGGCTTTAGCCGTAGGGCGGGGTTCACCCTGCCCCCTCCCCTCACCCGCCCACCCGGATCACGTCAAACACCGACCCATCCCCCCGGCGACACAGCTCCACCGCTCCCCGCCCACAGCCAGCGTCACCTGCCGACCCACATGGGTCAGCTGCGACGACACCACCACCACATCGCCTCGGCCCGTGGCCTTCGCCACCGCGGCCCGGCAGGCTGCCTCGCCCTCGGCTTCGCCCGCGCCGGGGAAGGATGTCACCGGGGCTGGCCCTGCCCCAGCCCCGACCCCGACTGATCCGCTGTCGCTGCCGGAACGCAGCCGCCCAAAGCCACCGCCATTGCCCAAAGCCCCCGCTGCATCCAATCCCCTCATGGCTTACCATCCCGGCACGGTCCAGCGTCTCACTCCCCACAGCGCCCCGCAACACCCCGAAGACCCCGCCCCGGCGCAGGCCGGGGCCTCTGGCCATCGTCACACCCGTGTTACACTCCCGTGCATGTCGCCCTGACTCATCCTCTGCCTCGCGCTTCTGCCCCTGCCCGTGCAGGCGGAAAGCCCGATTGCCGAGGTGATCTGCGCCCCGCGGGCGCAGATGGTGGCGCGGCTCCACCGCCTGTACGGGCCGCGGCCCGCCGCCACCGGCCTGCGCGATACCGATACGGTGATCGAGATCTGGTCCTCGCCGCAGGGCGACTGGAGCCTTGTCCAGACCGCCGCCAACGGCCAGGCCTGCCTGCTGGCCATGGGCGAGGCCTGGGAGATGCCCCTGCCGCGCGCCCGGGGCGAGCGCGGACAAATCTTAAGTCCAAGTTAATCCGCGCCCGCAACCCATTGATACTGCTACTTCGGACCAAGCGTCCGAGCTCGGACGCTCAGCTCCAGCGGATCACCGCCTCGGCCGGGCGAGACCCTCNGACCACCCGGCGGATGTTGGGCAGGTCGTTGCCCTCGATCCAGGCCCGAGCGGCCTCGGGCGTCTTGCCATGGGTGGCCCACCGCTCCATCANGCCACGGACCAGCTCGGCCTCGGGCACCTCCAGCATCACGGTCAGGTCAAAGCGGTCTGCCGCCTCGGCCCACCGCCCTTCGTCCAGAAGCAGCCAGTTGCCCTCGACCACCAGGATGCGGTCCTCCGGCATCACCACATCGGCTGCCGCCCGGCTGATCTCGATGGTCCGGTCGAAGATCGGGATGGCGACCTCGTCCTCCTGCCGCAGCCGGTCCAGCAGGTGCAGGAACCCCGCCACGTCAAAGGTCTCGGGCGAGCCCTTGCGGTGCCGCAGCCCCCGAGCGTTCAGGACGATGTCATCGTAATGGAACCCATCCATCGGCACCACCCGCGCCCCGGCCCCGAGTTCCGCCACCACCGCCGCCGCCAGCGTGGACTTGCTTACACCGGGCGNGCNCGCAAGCCCCACAAGGAAACGCCCGGGCAGCTCTGCTGCCCGGGCCTTGATCATCGCGGCCAGATCGCCGGGGTCATGCCGCCTCGACCCCTTCCGGTGCCTTGGCGCCGGTCATGAAGGCCACCGCGTCGGACATGGTATAGTCCGAAGGCTTGATGACGCAGAGCCTCTTGCCCAGCCGGTGGATGTGGATGCGGTCCGCCACCTCGAAGACATGGGGCATGTTGTGGCTGATCAGGATGATCGGGATCCCGCGCGAACGGACGTCCCGGATCAGCTCCAGCACCCGGCGGCTTTCCTTGACGCCAAGCGCCGCGGTCGGCTCGTCCAGGATCACGACCTTCGATCCAAAGGCCGCCGCCCGCGCCACCGCCACCCCTGGCGCTGACCGCCCGACAGCGTCTCCACCGCCTGGTTGATGTTCTGGATGGTCATCAGCCCCAACTCGTTCAGCTTCTCGCGAGCGAACTTCTCCATCGCCGGTCGGTCAAGCTGGCGGAACAGCTGGCCCATGATGCCGGGTTTCCGCAGTTCCCGCCCCATGAACATGTTGTCGGCGATGGACAGGGTGGCGACATGGCGAGGGTCTGGTAGACCGTCTCGATCCCGCGCCGCGGGCTTCAAGCGGGGTCTTGAAGGCGACCTTCTGGCCTTCCAGCCATATCTCGCCTTCGTCCGGCACCACGGCGCCCGAGACGGCCTTGATCAGGGTGGACTTGCCCGCGCCGTTGTCGCCGATCACCGCCAGAATCTCGCCCGGCATCAGGTCGAAGTCGCAGTTGTCCAGCGCGGTGACCTTGCCGTAGCGCTTGGTCAGTCCACGGCCTTTCAGGATGGGTTCGCTCATGACGACGCCTTTCTGATCCACTGGTCCACGGCCACGGCGAAGATGATGAGCACGCCGATGAGGAAGAAGGTCCATTGCGGGTCGGTGCCGACCATCTTCAGGCCCATTTCGAAGACGCCCACGATCAGCGCCCCGAAGAACATGCCGACGATGGAGCCGCGGCCGCCGAAAAGAGAGATGCCCCCGATCACCACGGCGGTGATCGACTGGATGTTGCCCAAGACCCCGGTCGAAGCCGAGGGCGAAACCGAACCGAAGCGGCCGATCATCACCCAGCCCGCGATGGCGCAGAACAGGCCCGCCAGCGCATAGACCTGGATCAGCACCTTGTCGCGCTGCACGCCCGACAGCTGCGCCGCCTCGGGGTCGTCGCCCACGGCATAGACATGGCGGCCCCAGGCAGTCTGGCGCAGGACATAGGCCATCACCGCCACCAGCACGATCAGCAGGAACACGGCGTACAGCACCTTCACGCCGCCGGGCTGGATCGCCTGGCCCCAGAATTGCAGGGGCGCATTGGCGGCGATGTCCTGGCTGCGGATCGTCTCGTTGGCCGAGAAGATGTAGTTCGAGGACAGGATGATCTGCCAGGTGCCAAGCGTGACGATGAAGGGTGGCAGCTTCATCTTGGCGACCAGCCAGCCGTTGATGCCGCCCATGAGCGTGCCAAACGCCAGGCCGAGCACGATGGAGATTTCGGTAAGCAGGCCATAGCGGAAGGTGAACTGCCCCATCAGCACCGACGAGAACACCGCGATGGCGCCGACCGACAGGTCGATACCCGCGGTCAGGATCACGATGGTCTGCGCGCATCCCAGGATGCCGACGATGGCGATCTGTTGCAGGATGGTGGAAAGCGTCACCGCCTTGAAGAAGTTCGGCGACAGGAAGCCGAACACCACCAGCGCCACCACCAGCACGATCATCGGGACCGCCGACGGCGTCTGGTGCAGCCAGTGCTGCAGGCTCTTCAGCGCGCTGCGCTCTTCGTGGAATTCCGCGACCTTTTCCGAGGCGCCCTTCAGGCCCTCCTCGAACGAGGTCGCTGCCTTGGTTTCGGCAGTCATGCCTTCCTCCTCTCGCGCCCCCTCCGGGCGGCCGTATGTGAAGCGGACTTGTGACAAGGGCGGCGCAGAGGCCGCCCTTGCCAGGTGATGGTGGGTCAAGCGACCCGCCGGATCAACGGTTGCCTGAGGATCAGCCCCAGCAGAGCTCCGTGCCCTTGGCGGTGTCGATGGAGGGCACGCCCTCGACCGGCTTGTCGGTGATCAGCGTCACGCCGGTGTCGAAGAAGGCCTTGCCTTCGGTCGGCGCCGGCTTCGAGCCGTCCTTGGCGAAGGCGGCAATCGCCTCGATGCCCTTGGACGCCATCAGCAGCGGATACTGCTGCGAGGTGGCGCCGATGATGCCATCCTTCACGTTGGCGACGCCCGGGCATCCGCCGTCGACCGAGACGATCAGGGTCGAGCCTTCCTTGCCCACGGCCTTCAGCGCTTCATAGGCGCCNNGGGCCGAGGGTTCGTTGATGGTGTAGACCACGTTGATGTCGGGGTCCTTGGCCAGCAGGGTTTCCATGGCCTTCAGGCCGCCCTCTTCGTTGCCACNGGTGACTTCGTGGCCGACGATGCGCGGATCGGTCTCGTCGCCCCACTTGTTCGGGTCGCCCAGGTCGATGCCGAAGCCCTGCAGGAAGCCCTGGTCACGCAGCACGTCAACCGAGGGCTGGCTGATGGCCAGGTCCAGCATCGCGATCTTGGCATTGGCCGCCGCGTCGCCCATCGTCGCCTTGGCCCACTGGCCGATCAGCANGGCGGCGGCAAAGTTGTCGGTGGCGAAGGTGGCGTCGGCCGCGTCGATCGGATCAAGCGGCGTGTCCAGCGCGATCACCAGCACGCNTTAAGCATCGCGGGCGGCCTTGACCGAGTCGGCGATGGCCTTGGTGTCCGAGGCGGTCAGCAGGATACCCTTGGCACCGTCGGCCACGCAGGCCTCGATGGCGGCAACCTGGGATTCGTGGTCGCCGTCGATCTTGCCGGCATAGGACTTCAGCGTGATGCCCAGTTCGGCGGCCTTGGCGGTGGCACCTTCCTTCATCTTCACGAAGAAGGGGTTGGTGTCGGTCTTGGTGATCAGGCAGGCGGTCACATCCTGCGCCGCGGCCGGGACGGCCGAGATCAGCGCCAGCGCGGCAGAGCCCAGAAGGGCCTTGGTCGAAAGTTTCATCGTGATCCTCCCACGGATGTCTGGGGTGTTCCCCGGTTTGAAGTCCTTCCGCAGCCGTTCCTCCCGCTGCGATGACACCAGAAAGCCCGATTCGGGGCCTCGCGTCAACATAAATAAATCAGTGTGATTTATTATTGACAGAGGTTCGCACAGTGCCCAACCTGCGGGCAGGAGCGATTTCCGGCGCCGCAGGGCGCGCCGGGCGAATCGATGGGGAGGATTGCCGGGGCCAGGGCTGGCGCGACGTCTTGACAGACGGGTGCGCCGGGTGCGGTCCGGCACGAGGGACAGGTGACATCATGCTGATCGGAATTCCGTCAATCTTGGGGCCGGACCTGCTGTTCGCGCTGCGCGCCATGGGTCATGGCGACGAGTTGGCGATTGTGGACGGCAATTACCCGGCACTGGAGCACGCGCGGCGGCTGGTCCGGGCCGACGGGCACGGGTTGCTGCCGGTCCTGGACGCGGTCCTGCGCCTTCTGCCGCTGGACACGTTCGTGCCCCATGCCGTGCTGCGGTCCAGCCTGAACAACGATTCTGCCCAGGCGGCGGCAATCCATCACGCCATCGANGGGGTCGTGGCCGAACGGCATCCGGGCTTTGCAGTGAAGGCGATGGCGGGGGACGAGCTTTATCCGCGGGTGCGGGCAGCACATACAGTTGTTGCCACCTCCGAGCCTCAACTTTATGCCAACGTCATCCTGCGCAAGGGCGTCATCCTGCCGGAGGCAGGTTGAGCACGGAATGAACAAGGAGCCGGACCGCATGTTCGACCGAGGCCTTCCCGAAGACGGCGGCTTTCGCGGGTCGAACCAGTCCGGCATGCGCGACCGCAATGAACGGGTGGTGCTGTCGCTGGTGCGCCAGAACGGCGCCCTGGCCAAGTCGGATATCGCCCGCGTCACGGGGCTCTCGGCGCAGACCGTCAGCGTGATCATGCGGCACCTGGAAGACGACGGCCTGCTGATCCGGGGCGAGCCGGTGCGGGGCCGCGTCGGCCAGCCTTCGGTACCGATGTCGCTGAACCCCGATGGCGCGCTGTTCCTGGGGCTGAAGATCGGGCGGCGCTCGGCCGATCTGGTGCTGGTGGATTTCCTGGGCCAGGTCCGCACCATGCGCCGCCGGGTCTATCGCTATCCCACCCCCGGCGCGGTGGTGGCCTTTGTCGCCGAGACCCTGCCCGACATCCTGCGCGGCCTGCCGCCCGACCTGCGCGGGCGCATCGGCGGGCTGGGCGTGGCGATGCCGTTCCAGCTGTGGAACTGGGTGCAGGTGATCCATGCCCCGCAGGACGAGATGGACCAGTGGCAGAGCCGCGATATCCAGGCCGAGCTGGCGGATCTGACGGGCATGCCGGTGTTCATCCGCAACGATGCCACCGCCGCTTGCGGCGCCGAGCTGATCTTTGGCACCGGCGAGCGGCCGACCGATTTCCTGTATTTCTACTTCGGCACCTTCATCGGCGGCGGGCTGGTGCTGTCGGGCCGGCTGTTCACCGGGCGCACCGGGAACGCTGCTTANGGCGTCGGGCCGATGCCGGTGCCCGGCCCCGACGGGCGGATGCGCCGACTGTTCGATGCCGCCTCGATGTCGGTTCTGGCCGAGGCGATGGAAGAAGCGGGCGAGTCCTCGGATCACCTGTGGGATGCGCCCGAAGCCTGGCATGTGTCGCAGCCGCTGCTGGACCGCTGGATGGACGGCGCGGCCGAAGGGCTGGCCTCGGCCACGCTGTCGGCGGCGACGCTTCTGGAACTGGAGGCGGTGCTGATCGACGGCTGGATGCCCGAACCCATCCGCGCCGATCTGGTGCGGCGCACCGAAGCCGCCTTTCACCGGCTGGACCTGGCGGGCGTNGACCCCGCGGCCATCCGCGCCGGCAGCGTCGGCCCCCATGCCCGCGCGCTTGGGGCGGCCGCGATCCCGCTGTCGCAGCGCTATCTGATCGATTCCGGCACCGTCGGGCGCGAGGGCTGGCGATCGGGGCGGGTCAGGTCAAGAGATCGGTCTCGACGATCACGCTGACGCCGGACAACAGCAGCGTGAAATCGGCCACTCCGTTGCCGTCGGTGTCGCCCTGAAGCCAGGACTTGGCGCCATCGAACCGCAGTTCGGGACCTCTGCCGCTGAAAGCGGCGGCGCCAACCCAGGTGAAGGCCACCTGCATCGGCCGCAGGTCGATCACATCTTCGCCCGAGGTGAAGTCGGAAATCCGCTCCAACTCGGTGGGGCTGCCCGTGAAGGTGTCGTTGCCGATGTCGCCCCCGCTGTGGAACCGGAACACATCGGCACCGCCATAGCCCGTCATCTGATCCAGCCCCGCCCCGCCTACCAGGACATCGCCACTGCCACCGCCCGTCAGGGTGTCCTGATCGGCGCCGCCGAACAGCCGGTTCCGGCCCTCGCCGCCTTCCAGCAAGTCGTTGCTTAAGCGCCACCGATGGCGGTGTCATCCCCGTGCCGCCAAAGAACTGGTCGCGACCGGCCCCTGCCTTTGCGAAGATCTGGCCGTCTTGCCCCCAGATCCGGTCATTGCCGTCGCCGCCGAGCGCAACGTCGGCCCCGCTCAGCGCATAGATCTCGTCGTCGCCGCCGCCTCCTTCGATCATGTCGTTGCCGGTGTCGCCATGAAGGCTCTCGGCGATGTTGCTGCCAACCAGGCTGTCGTCGCTGGCGCCGCCGAAAAGCCACCACCGCGATCCGGTGCCGAACAGCGTGTCGTTTCCGTCACCGCCATAGGAATTGGCGCCGGTATTGTAGATGAGATCGTCGCCCGCATCGCCATGGCCGCCGCCATGGATCGTGTCGTTGCCAGCGCCGCCATAGACGTCGTAGATGTGGTAGTAGGTGGAAATCGCGTCGTTGCCGTCGCCGCCGTAGACCGACGACCCGAAAAGCGTGTCGTCGTAAGCGCCACCATCGGCGGTTTGTGCCGAGACGCTGTCATTGCCGTCCCCGCCATAGCCGGAGTCGGCGTTCACGTTCCCCTGGATCGTATCGTTGCCGCCGTAGCCATAGATCCTGTTCGGAAGCAGGTCCGTATTCACGATGGTGTTGTCGTTATCGTCGCCCCGGATGATCCGTGCCATCATGCGCTCCTCTGCTGCTGCTCTGACGCTCCCGCGCGTCAGACGCCTGCCCACCGCCAGGAGAAAGGTCCGGCGCCTTCTGCAAGCTTGACATCTACTTCCGCGGTCAACAATTGAAAAAGGGAGATCGTTTCGGGCGCCGCCGGTCCCGAAGACATGCAAACCGGGGACGAACTTCATGACCGTTGCCCTGATCGCCGTCCTGCCGTTTCTTGGGGCATTGGTCGCGGCCCTGGCCAGTCGCCTGTCTCGGCGTGCGGCTGCGATGGCGGCCGGGCTGGCCACGGCGGCGGCTCTGGCCCTGCTGCTGTCGCAGCTGCCCGCGGTGCTGGCGGGTCAGACGCTGGCCGTCTCGGTGCCCTGGGTGCCCATGCTGGGTCTGAACGCCGCGCTGTTCCTGGACGGGCTGGGGTTCTTCTTCGCGCTGCTGATCCTGGGCATCGGCCTGCTGATCGTGATCTATGCCGCGAACTACCTGTCCAAGGCCGATCCGGCGGGGCCGTTCTTCACCTATCTGATGCTGTTCCAGGGCGCGATGACCGGCATCGTGCTGTCGGACAACATCCTGCTGCTGCTGGTGTTCTGGGAGCTGACCTCGCTGTCCTCCTTCCTGCTGATCGGCTTCTGGAAACACCTGCCCGAGGCGCGACAAGGCGCGCGCATGGCGCTGGCTGTCACGGGCGGCGGCGGGCTGGCGATGTTTGCGGGGCTCTTGATCCTGGGCCAGATCGCCGGCAGCTATGACCTGTCGGTGATCCTGACCAAGGGCGAGGCGATCCGGTCTTCCGACCTCTACCTGCCCGCGCTGGTGCTGATCCTTCTGGGGGCCTTCACGAAATCGGCACAGTTCCCCTTCCATTTCTGGTTGCCGCGCGCCATGGCCGCGCCGACGCCGGTGTCGGCTTACTTGCATTCGGCCACCATGGTGAAGGCGGGCCTGTTCCTGCTGGCGCGGCTGTGGCCCGTTCTTTCGGGCACGCCGGAATGGTTCGTCATCGTCACCACAACCGGCCTGGTCACCATGCTGGTCGGTGCCAAGATCGCCTTCTACCAGGACGACCTGAAGGCGCTCTTGGCCTATTCCACCGTCAGCCAGTTGGGCCTGATCTGCATGCTTCTGGGCTTTGGCACCGAGCCCGCCGCCGTGGTGGCGATGTTCCACATCCTGAACCATGCCAGCTTCAAGGCCGCGCTGTTCCGNCCGACCGGCATCGTCGACCACGAGGCCCATACCCGCAGCCTGAAGCGACTGGGCGGATTGCGTCACCTGATGCCGGTGACTTTCGCCATTGCCGCGGTGGCCAGCCTGTCCATGGTAGGCCTGCCGCCCTTCAACGGATTTCTCTCNAAGGAAATGATGCTGGAAGAGGCCGCGCATACCCATTGGCTGGGCAGCGACTGGCTCTTGCCCGCGCTGGTGGTGGTGGCGGCCCTGATCTCGGTCGCCTATTCCTTCCGCTTCCTCGGCACCTTCCTGGGGCCGGAACGCATCGACTACCCCCATGCCCCGCACGACCCCGGCCCCGGCCTCTGGGGCCCGCCCGGCCTGTTGGCCGCGCTGGTGGTGATCATCGGCCTTATCCCGATGACCGCCGCGGGCTGGCTGATCGACGCGGCGTCAACGGCGGTGACGGGCGCGCCGGTGCATCTGCATGCCAAGCACTGGCACGGGCTGGACACGGTGTCGCTGTGGATGTCTCTGGCCGCCATCGGTGGCGGGCTGGTGGTTCTGGGGCTGCANGCGCCCCTGCTGGAGCTGTGGAAACGCGCGCCNAAGCCCGATGCAAAACGGATGTTCGATGCCGTCATCGGCGCCCTTGCCTGGGCCGGACGCGGGGTCGCCGAGCGCCTGCATGACGGCGGCTTCGCCCGCATGTCGGCGCTCGCCCTGCTGGCCATGCTGGCCGCCGCCGCCTTCGCCTGGATGGGCGGCGCCTGGGCACCCGATCTGCGCAAGGGCACGCCGGTAAATCCCGTGATCCTGCTCGGCTGGGTCATGCTCTGCGCCGCGGCCTTCGCCACGGCGGTGTTCCACCGCCAGCGGCTGATCGCGCTTCTGCTGATCGGCATCGTCGGGCTGGTGGTCTCGGTGGGCTTCGCCTATCTCTCTGCCCCCGACCTCGCCCTGACCCAGATCAGCGTCGAGGTGGTGACCATCATCCTGCTGCTGCTGGCGCTGAACTACCTGCCGCGCGAAACCCCGCGCGATCCGGCCCCCGTCCGCCAGTGGGGCGGCGCGGTGCTGGCCGGGGTCATCGGCCTCGCCGTGGCCTGGGTCACCTGGCAGATGCTGATGACCGGCCCGGCCTTCCCGCCGATCTCGGGCTTCCACCTGGCCGAGGCCAAGCCGGGCGGCGGCGGCACCAATGCGGTGAACGTGATCATCGTGGATTTCCGCGGCTACGACACCTTCGGTGAAATCGTGGTGCTGGGCATCGCCGCGCTGGTGATCCAGGCGGTGGTAAAGGCGATACTGCGGCCCGGCCCGGCCAATGACCGGCTTCTGGGCTGGATTCAGGGCCGCGACGCCGGCGACCGGCATCCGCTGATGCTGGCGGTGGCGACGCGGCTGATCCTGCCCTTGGCGGTGACGGTGGCGGTCTACCTGTTCCTGCGCGGCCACAACCTGCCGGGCGGCGGCTTCGTCGCCGGGCTGGTCGTGGCCATCGCGCTGGTGCTGCAATACATGGCCTCGGGCTTCGCCTGGGCCGAGGCGCGGTTGAAGGTCAGCTACCTGGCGCTGATCGGCGGCGGCGTGCTGGTGGCCACCGCCACCGGCGCCGCNGCCTTCCTGTTCGGCCAGCCCTTCCTGACCTCGACCCACGGCTATGTCACCCTGCCGCCCCTGGAGAAGTTCGAGCTCGCCTCGGCGGCCCTGTTCGACCTGGGCGTGTTCCTCTGTGTCCTGGGCGCAGTGATGCTGGCGCTGTCCTCGCTGTCGCGCATCGCCATCCGCGCCGGCGAGACGGTGAACCTGCACCCCTACGACATCGACCCCGCAAAGAAGGCCCGCTGAGATGGAGTTCCTCGTCGCCTCGGCCACCGGCCTTTTGACCGCCACGGGCATCTACCTGATCATGCTGCGGAAAAGCTTTCCGGTGATCCTGGGCCTGTCCTTCCTGTCCTATGCGGTGAACCTGTTCCTCTTCGCCTCGGGTGGCTGGCCATCGGCCTGCCGCCGATCATCGCCAAGGGCGCGCCGGGCTATGCCGACCCCTGCCCCAGGCGCTGGTGCTGACCGCCATCGTCATTTCCTTCGGCATGACGGCGGTCATGGTGCTGATGGCACTGGGCGCCTTCTTCTCGGCCGGGCACGACGGCATCGACCTGGACCGCCCCGACCGGGGGAGAAGCGGCCGTGATGGGCAACTGGATCATCGCGCCGGTTCTGCTGNNCGCGGTGGTAAGCGCGCTTCTGGTGCTGCTGCGGGACGAGCGGGCGCAACGCGCGCTGTCCGGCCTGGCCACACTGGCCGGCCTGCCCCTGGCGCTGGTTCTGGCCGCAGCGGCCACCGGGTCAGGCCCCGAGGTCTATCGCTTGGGCGACTGGCCCGCNCCCTTTGGCATCGTGCTGGTGCTGGACCGGCTGGCGGCGCTGATGCTGGTGCTGACGGCGGGGCTGGCGGCCTTGGTCATGGCCTATGTCCTGGGCTCGGACTGGGACCGCAAGGGACGGCATTTCCACGCGCTGTTCCAGTTCCAGCTGATGGGGCTGAACGGCGCCTTCCTCACCGGGGACGTCTTCAACCTCTTCGTCTTCTTCGAGGTGCTGCTGATCGCCTCTTACGGCCTGATGGTCCACGGCGGCGGCAAGGCGCGGCTGCAGGCNGGCGTGCAGTATGTGGGCTTCAACCTGATCGGCTCCACCCTGTTCCTGTTCGCGCTTGGCCTGATCTATGCCCAGACCGGCACGCTGAACATGGCCGACCTGGCGGTGAAGGTGCCGCTGCTGCCNCGCCGAGGGACAGCGATGATCCGGGCGGCCGGGGTCATGCTGCTGATCGTCTTCGCGGTAAAGGGTGCGCTGGTGCCGTTCCAGTTCTGGCTGCCCGGCACCTATGCCAATGCNCCCGGCCCGGTCGCCGCCCTGTTCGCGGTGATGACCAAGGTCGGCGCCTATGCCGCGATCCGCGTCTTCACGCCAATCTTCCCGCCCGGCAGCCCCGCCACCGGCACCCTTTTCGCCGACCTGCTGTTGCCCGCCGCTCTGGTCACGCTGGCGCTTGGCGCGCTTGGCGTCATCGGCGCTGCCAGCCTGTTCCGGCTGGCGGCCTTTGTAAGCATCGCCTCGATGGGCCTGGTCTTCACCGCCATTCTTGGCTTCACCGGGCAGGGGCTGGTGGCGGCGCTGTACTACCTCGTCCATTCCACCGTGGCCGGGGCACTGTTGTTCCTGACCGCCGACCTGATCCTGCGCCGCCGCGGCACGGGCGAGCTGCAGTCGCGCCCCGCCATCGCGCAGTCGGGCCTGATCGCCAGCCTGTTCTTCCTGGCCGCCATCGCCATNGGTGGCCTGCCGCCGCTATCGGGCTTCGTCGGCAAACTGCTGATCCTGAACGCCACCAGCGGCAATGCCTGGACCTGGGCCGTCATCCTGACCGGCTCCTTCGTCACCATCGTCGGCTTCGCCCGCGCCGGATCGGTGCTGTTCTGGGCGGCCGANGCGGTCCAAGACACGCCGCCCCANCCCCGCGACCGGCTGGCGCTGGCCGCCACGCTGGCACTGGCGCTGGCCTCTGTCGGGCTGACCCTCTTCGCCGGGCCGCTGACCGCCTGGCTGGAACCCGCCGTGGCCTCGGTCATCGACCCTGCCGCCACCATCGCCGCCCACGCCCTGCCAGGGGAGAGCTGACCCATGCGCCGCCTGCTGCCCCACCCCTATCTCTCGCTTTTCATCGCCGTAGTCTGGGTGCTGCTTACCGACGACATCAGCCTGAACACCGCCGTTCTTGCCGCAATTCTGGCCCTCGTCATNCCGCTGCTGACCGAACCCTGGTGGCCCGACCAGCCCCGCATCAGAAGCCTGCCGCGGCTTGTCGCCTATATCTTCCTGGTGCTGTGGGACATCGTGGTGGCCAATATCCACGTCGCGGCGATCATCCTCTTTCGCCCGAACGCCCGCATCCAGTCGGCCTGGATCACCGTGCCAGTCGACCTGACCCACCCCGAGGCCGTGGCCATGCTGGTAAGCACCATCACCATGACGCCGGGCACNCGTCACCGCCGACATGTCGCCCGATGGCCGGGCGCTTCTGATCCACTCGCTGCACGCGCCCGACCCCGACGCCATCCGCGACCAGATCAAATCGCGCTACGAGGCCCGCCTGAAAAGGATTTTCGCATGATCCTGACTGCCGCGCTGTACTTCGCCCTCGCCTGCTTTTCGCTGGCGCTGGTCTTCAACATCTGGCGTCTGGTCGCAGGCCCCGACATCGCCGACCGCCTGCTGGCGGTGGATACCATGGTGATCGACATGATCGCGCTGATCCTTCTGTACGGCATGATCGCCGACACCAGCCTGAATTTCGAGGCGGCGATGCTGTTTGCCCTGACCGGCTTCGTCTCGACCGTCGCCTTCGCCAAGTTCCTTCTGCGCGGAGACATCATCGAATGATCCAGACCATCGCGGAATGGGGGTGGCGGCGCTGATCGTGCTTGGCGGCATCTTCGGCCTGATCGGCAGCTTCGGCCTGATCAAGCTGCGCGACCCGATGCAGCGCCTTCACGCACCCACCAAGGCCGCCACGCTCGGGCTGGTAGGCGTGCTGACCGCGACGGCCCTGGATTTCTGGATCATGCGCAACCTGCTGACCTGGCAGGAATTCCTGGTGACCGTGTTCATCATCGTCACGGCGCCGATGACGGCCTTCTTCCTGTCGAAGCTGAACCTGATGCGCACGGTTCCCCGCCGCGACCTGCCNCCCACCGGAACCGGCCACGACTGGGCCACCTTTACCCCCGACCCGACCGACAGCCGCCCGCTGCGCGACCGCCCCTGATCAGAACAGCGCCGCGTTGATCCACAGATGCGCCAGGATGGCGGCGGCATAGCCAAGCGCCACCGCCCAGCTCCAGCGCAGATGCGACATGAAGGTATAGGCCCNCCGCGCCTGCCCCATCAGCGCCACCCCGGCGGCCGAGCCGATCGACAGGATCGACCCGCCGGTGCCGCAGGTCAGCGTGATCAACAGCCACTGGCCATCCGACATGGCGGGGTCCATGGTCAGCACGGCAAACATCAGCGGGATGTTGTCCACGATGGCCGACAGCGCCCCGATGGCGATATTGGTTAGCGTCGGGCCGANAGCGGCATAAAGCCACTCGGACGCCAGCGCGAGATAGCCCAGAACCCCAAGCCCGCCCACGGCAAAGATGATGCCGAAGAAGAACAGAAGCGTGTCCCACTCCACGCGCTGCACCTGCTGGAAGCTGTCCAGGATCATGTCGCCGTCGCCCCGGCGATGGCCGCGCCGCTGCAGCGTGTAGGAAAAGATCTGCAGGTACCCCAGCCCCAGCATCATCCCAAGCGCGGGCGGCAAATGAAGGAAGTTCTTGAATGCCACCGCCGTGGCGATGGTCAGCGCGAACAGCACTGCCACGCCGATCATGCCGGGCTTGCCGCGAACGGCTTCGGCATGCGCCGAGGGCCGGTCTTTCGGCAGGGCGAAATACATGATCGCCANTGGCACCAGCCAGTTCAGCAGTGACGGCAGGAACAGCGCGAAGAACTCGAAGAAACTCAGCTTGCCCTGCTGCCAGACCATCAGCGTGGTGATGTCGCCGAAAGGCGAGAAGGCCCCTTCGGCATTGGCCGCCACCACGATATTGATGCAGCCGATGGCGACGAACCGTGCATTGTCGCGCCCGATGGCCAGCAGCACCGCCCCCATCACCAGCGCTGTCGTCAGGTTGTCCAGCACCGAGGACAGGAAGAACGACAGGATGCCCGTCAGCAGGAACAGTGGCCGGTATCCCAGCCCCAACCCCACCAGCTTGACCCGCAGCACCTCGAAGGCGCGCCGTTCCTCCAGTGTGTTGACATAGGTGATCGCCACCAGAAGGAACAGGAACAGCTCGCCATATTCCTCGATGATTTCAATGGCATGGGAATGGGCCGCCTCGCTCATCCCCGCCTGGGCATAGGCAATCCCGATCAGCGCCCAGATCAGCCCCGCCGCCAGCATCACCGGNNCGGACTTCCGCATATGCGTGGCTTCCTCGAAGATCACCAACACATAGGCCGACACAAAGGCCAGCAGCGAAAGATAGCTAGCCCAATGCGCGGTAAGGTCAAGCGTTTCCAAGGAGGGCCTCCCGTCGTGACAGATTGCGCCACAAGGCATCGCACGCGGCCTCAGGTCAAGATGGGACACTGACGGGGAATTTTGATCTTTCGGTCAGGTTTTTCACGCTCCCCGGCCAGCCCGCCCTTGCAACGACGGTCCCCCAAGTGCAAACCTCACCCCGACGCCCAGGCGCTCGGGAGGCCCGTTGAGCATCGAGACATCCGCCATCCCCGCCCCGGCCCAGGGGCAGAACCGGCCAGCCAGCTGCCGCAGCTGGCCCATGCGCGCAATCCCGGCATGGCGCTGGACCTCGACTGGGTCATGGCGGCCCAGGCCAACACCTCGGCCATCGAGCGCCGCGCCGCCACGCTTGGCGGCCGCCGCAGCGTGAAGAAAGAGTACCAGGCCGCCTGGCTTCTGAAGGCGATCACCCTGATCGACCTGACCACGCTTTCCGGCGACGACAGCGTGGGCCGGGTGCAGCGGCTGTGTGCCAAGGCCCGCCAGCCGGTGCGCGCCGACATGCTCGAAGCGCTTGGCATGCCCGGCCTGAAGGTCGGCGCCGTCTGCGTCTATCACGACATGGTGGAGACTGCGGTCAAGGCGCTGGAGGGCTCGGGCATCCCGGTCGCCGCCGTCTCCACCGGCTTCCCCGCNCTCTCGCCCTGGAAGACCAGGATCATGGAGATCGGCGAAAGCGTCGCCGCAAGCGCGCGGGAAATCGACATCGTGATCTCGCGCCGCCATGTGCTGACCGGCAACTGGCAGGCGCTGTATGACGAGATGGCCGAGATGCGCGCCGCCTGCGGCGAGGCTCATGTGAAGGCGATCCTCGCCACGGGCGAGCTGGGCACCCTGCGCAACGTCGCCAAGGCGTCGCTGGTCTGCATGATGGCCGGGGCCGATTTCATCAAGACCTCGACCGGCAAGGAATCGGTGAACGCCACCCTGCCCGTCAGCCTGGTGATGATCCGCGCCATCCGCGATTATCAGGCGCGCACCGGCATCAAGGTCGGCTACAAGCCGNNTGGCGGCATTTCAAGGCCAAGGACGCTGCTCTATCTGGCGCTGATGAAAGACGAACTGGGCCTGCCCTGGCTGCAACCCGACCTCTTCCGCTTCGGCGCCTCGTCGCTTCTGGGCGACATCGAGCGCCAGCTGGAACACTATCTGACCGGGCGGTACTCCGCCGCCAACCGCCACGCGATGGGCTGAGGCCACGACCGCCGCGCCCCGGCGAAGGCCGGGGCCTCGACCGACACAAGACCACGACGAGGCAGGGGGCCAAGCCCATGACGACGCCGACCATCCGCGAAATCTTCGACTCCATGGCCTATGGCCCCGCNCCCGAAGGCCATGCCGAGGCAATGGCCTGGATCGCCAAACACGGCGGCCGCTTCGGCCACTGGATCGACGGCCGCTTCACCGCGCCGGGCACGACCTTCGCCACAAGGAACCCCGCCACCGGGGCAGACCTGGCGCAGGTCACCCAAGGCACCGCCGCCGATATCGCCCGCGCCGTAGCGGCGGCCCGCAAGGCGCAAGCCAAATGGGCCGCGCTCGGCGGGCCGGGCCGCGCCCGTATCCTCTACGCCCTCGCGCGGCTGGTGCAGAAACATGCCCGCCTGTTTGCCGTCCTGGAAACGCTCGACAACGGCAAGCCCATCCGCGAAAGCCGCGACATCGACATCCCCCTCGTCGCCCGGCATTTCTACTACCACGCAGGCCTCGCCCAGCTTCTGGAAAGCGAACTGCCCGGCCACGAGGCACTCGGTGTCTGCGGCGCCGTCATCCCCTGGAACTTNCCGCTCCTGATGCTGGCCTGGAAGGTCGCCCCGGCGCTCGCCGCNGGCAACACCGTGGTGCTGAAACCCGCCGAATACACNCCNCTGACCGCGCTTCTCTTCGCCGAAATCAGCCGCGAAGCCGGCCTGCCCAAGGGCGTTCTGAACATCGTCACCGGCGATGGCGAGACCGGCGCCGCGCTGGTCGCCCATCCGGAGGTGAACAAGGTGGCCTTCACCGGCTCCACCTCGGTTGGCCGGAAAATCCGCGAGGCCACCGCNTCGGGCAAGGCGCTGACGCTCGAACTGGGCGGCAAGTCGCCCTACATCGTCTTCGAGGATGCCGACATCGACAGCGCGGTCGAAGGTCTGGTCGATGCGATCTGGTTCAACCAGGGCCAGGTCTGCTGCGCCGCCTCGCGCCTTCTCGTGCAGGAAGGCGTGGCCGACCGCTTCCACGACAAGTTGAAACGCCGCATGGACGGGCTCAGGATCGGCGACCCGCTCGACAAATGCATCGACATGGGCGCCATCGCCGACCCGGTGCAACTGGCCACCATCACGCAGATGGTCGACAGNCAACACCGTTACCAGACCTACCGCGCCAATACCCCCGTCCCGCAAGGCTGCTTCTACCCGCCCACCCTGATCACCGGCCTCGGCACCGCCGACCGGCTGATGCAGGAAGAAATCTTCGGCCCGGTGCTGGTCTCCATGACCTTCCGCACGCCCGCCGAGGCGGTGGACCTGGCCAACAACACCCGCTACGGCCTTGCCGCCAGCATCTGGACGGAAAACGTCAACCTCGCCCTCGACATCGCGCCCAAGGTCAANGGTGGCGTGGTCTGGGTGAACGCCACCAACCTCTTCGACGCCGCCGCCGGCTTCGGCGGAATGCGCGANTCCGGCTTCGGCCGCGAAGGCGGATGGGAGGGGCTTCTGGCCTATCTCAAGGCGCCGATGCCCACCAAGGCGGTCAAGCCCTCGCAACCCGTCCCCGCCCCCGAAGAGCCCGAAGTCAGCGGCATCGACCGCACCGCCAAGCTCTATGTCGGCGGCAAGCAGGCGGCCCGACGGCGGCTATTCGCAGGCGATCTACGCGCCGCGCGGCAAACTCCTGGCCACATCGGCCTTGGCAACCGCAAGGACATCCGCAACGCGGTCGAAGCCGCCCATGCCGCCAAGGGCTGGGGCAAGGCCACCGGCCACAACCGCGCCCAGGTGATCTACTACATCGCCGAAAACCTCGCCGCCCGCGCCCCCGAATTCGCCAGCCGGATCAAGGACCTGACCGGCCGCTCGGGCGAGGCGGAAGTCGCCGCCGCCGTCAACCGCCTCTTCACCTATGCCGCCTGGGCCGACAAGTTCGACGGCGTGGCCAAGTCCGTGCCGATCCGCGGCGTGGCGCTCGCCATGAACGAACCCGTCGGCGTCATCGGTGCCCTCTGCCCCGACGAGGCACCCCTCCTCGGCCTCATCAGCCTGATGGCCCCCGCCATCGCCATGGGCAATGCCGTGGTGCTGGTGCCCTCCGAGACCTTCCCCCTCGCCGCGACCGACCTCTACCAGGTGCTCGACACGTCCGACCTCCCCGCNGGCGTGGTGAACATCGTCACCGGCGCGCATGCCGAACTGGCCAAGCCCCTGGCTTACCACATGGACGTGGATGCCGTCTGGTCCTTCTCCTCGAAACCGCTCTCGGCCCTGATCGAGAAGGAGTCGGCCGCGAACCTGAAACGCACCTGGGTGAACCACGGCCGCAACCCCGACTGGTTCGCGCCCTCAGCCGAAGGCCGCGCCTTCCTGCGCGCCGCGACCGAGGTCAAGACCATCTGGGTGCCCTACGGCGAATAGCGCTTCTTCTTTGCAGCAAATACTCAAATCCCACCGCGGCTCCGGCAGACCGCCCGCCCGGCCGGGAGCCGATTTTCGCAGAAAATCGTCTAGGCCCGCCCGGCCGTGCCCGACAGGCTGACCGGGTCGATGCCCGCCCCGCGCAGCACCGCCGCCCATTTGCCGCCGTCGTCGGCCGCGAACAGCAGAGCCTCGGGCGCCTCTGCCACGATCCAGTCGTTGCGCCGAATCTCGCCTTCCAGCTGCCCCGGCCCCCNAGCATAGCCAAGCGCCAGAAGCGCGCGCTCCGGCCCCGNCCCCTGCGCCAGCGCCTCCAGCACATCCAGCGTCGCCGTCATCGCCAGCCCGCCCGGAATGGTCATGGTGGCCGCGCCACCGGAATAATCCCGGCTGTGCAGCACGAAGCCGCGCCCGCGCTCCACCGGCCCGCCGAAATGCACTGGCAGGTCGCGGCCCCCGGGCGCCGTGGCAATCTCCAGATGGTCCAGCAGGTTGCGGAAACTGGCATCCCGCGCCGGGTGGTTCACGATCAGCCCCATCGCCCCCTCGGGCGTATGGGCGCAGATCAGGATCACCGACCGCGCAAAGCGCGGATCGCCCATGCCCGGCATGGCCACCAGAACCTTGCCGCCCAGGTCAAGCCCCGCACCGTCCCGCGAAGAGTCGCCACCCCGTCCCATGCCCCGAAGATGGCGGTGATGCGCCGCCGCCTCAAGGGAAAGGCCTCACGTTCCTCTCGCCCGAATGTGACTTCCCATCTTTCCGCCGATGCCTATGGTCCGCCCATGCCCCGATTGCCCCAGACCCTGCTTGCCGCCCTTCTGACCTGCGCCCCGCTGGCCGCCCTGGCCGAGGTGCTGACGCAGGACAAGGTCCTNGCGGCCAGTCTGCGGCCAGGCTGGCAGACCGAGGCGGGCAACCGCATGACAGCCCTGCAGCTGGATCTCGCGCCGCATTGGAAGACCTATTGGCGCAGCCCCGGCGATGCTTGCATCCCGCCCGAATTCGACTGGTCGGGGTCGGANAACCTGCGCGCCGTCCGCATCCACTGGCCGGTGCCCCGGGTCTTCGACCTGAACGGCATGCAGACCATCGGCTATCTGGACGAATTGGTGCTGCCGATCGAGATCGTGCCGCAGGATCCCGCGCGCCCGGTCAAGCTGGTCGCGCGCGTCGATCTNGGGGTCTGCAACAAGATNCTCATGCCTGCCACCGTCTCGCTGTCGGCCACCCTGTCCGGCGCGGGGGAGAAGGATGCCGCCATCACGGCGGCGCTGGCCAATCGCCCTGCCACCGTTTACGAGGCTTANCTCGCCGCCATCGACTGCAAGGTCGAACCCACCGAGGACGGCCTGCGCATCACCGCCCGCATCGACATGCCCGCGACGGGCGGCCCGGAAACCGTGGTCTTCGAACCCGGCCACCCCGGCATCTGGTCCAGCGANGCCGAAAGCCGCCGCGACGGCGGCCGCCTGATCGCTGTCGGCGAGCTTGGCGCCTCGTCCGGCCAGCCCTTCGCGCTGGACCGCTCGGCGCTCACCGTCACCGTGCTGTCGCCCGGCCGCGGCGTGGAGATCGCGGGCTGCCCTCTGACTGACGCCGCCAACTGATCACTTCCGCCGCAGGTGTTCGTCCAGCCGCGGCAGGATTTCGACGAAGTTGCAGGGCTTGTGGCGATAGTCGAACTGGTGGACCAGGATCCNGTCCCAGGCATCGCGGCAGGCGCCTGGGCTGCCCGGCAAGGCGAACAGGTACGTCCNCCNCGCCACCCCGCCGCAGGCTCGGCTTTGCACCGCCGACGTCCCGATCTTTCCCATCGAGACCACGGTGAAGACCGTGCCAAAGGCCTCGATCTCCTTTTCATAGACGTCGCGGTGGGCCTCGACCGTGACATCGCGGCCCGTCAACCCGGTGCCGCCCGTCGACAGCACCACATCCACCCNCGGATCGGCGACCCAGGCCCTCAGCCGCGCCGCGATCAGGTCGCGGTCGTCGGTGACGATCACCCGGTCGGCCAGCACATGCCCCGCCCCGGTCAGCCGCTCGACCAGCGTGTCGCCCGAACGGTCATCGGCCAGCGTCCGCGTATCGCTGACCGTCAGCACCGCGATGCGCAGGGGCAGGAAGGGTTTGGCTGGGTCAAGGGCCATGTCGGTATCCACATCTGCTTTCAAACGCGCGGCGCGGCGCCCGATGGGGCTGTCCGGCTCATGTCTTGCTTCCCGCCAGCCGCTCTTCCAGCGCCAGCAAATCCGCCCAGGCCTCGCGCTTGGCATGAGGCTGGCGCAGCAGATAGGCCGGGTGGCACATCGGCAGCACCGGCAGGCCCAGGGCGCGCGTCCAGTGGCCGCGCAGCCGGGTGATGCCACGCTGGTTCAACAGCGCCGCAACCGCGGCATTGCCCATGGCAACAATCACCTCGGGCGCCGCCAGTTCGATGTGCCGCTCGACAAAGGGGCGCATCATGGCGATTTCTTCCGGCGTCGGGTCACGGTTCTGCGGCGGGCGCCAGGGCAGGACATTGGTGATATAGACCGCCCTTTCAAGATCGGGCGAGCCGCGCGACAGGCCGATGGCCTCCAGCATCCGGTCCAGCAATTGCCCGGCCCGGCCCACGAAGGGCCGACCCTCGATGTCCTCCTCGCGGCCCGGCGCCTCGCCCAGGATCAAGACGCGCGCGCCGGGGCGGCCATCGGCAAAGACGGTGCTGCGCGCGCCGCGCTTCAGGTCGCACAGGTCAAAACCGGTGATCGCCGCGCGCAGGGCGTCCAGATCCGGCGCCGCCAGCGCCGCAGCCCGCGCCATCTCCACCGGATCGGACCCCGCCACCGCCACCGGCTCGGCAACCACGGGCCGNNCACCGGCCGCGCCACCGCCACGGCTGCCGCGCGGCGGCGCCGCCGTTTCCTGCGGCAGGGCGAAGGCATCCGCCGGCGCCTCGCCCAGAACCTCGGTCACGCCCAGCTCCACCTGCCAGGCCAAGGCCGCCAGCGCGGCATGCCAGCCTTCCGGTCCCAGGATGTCTTCAGCGATTCCCATGGTCCAAGGCTAGGCTGGAACACCGGCGGGGAAACCCGCCGCCGGAAACCGGCCCGGTTTCCGGACACGATTTCCGCCACGGAAATCGGGACCCCGGCCGATCCTCGCGCGCCAGATCACGAGGCGTCGTTGGCCTTTTCGATCCAGGCGCGCATTTCCTCGTTCTCGGTCCGCGCGGCGCGCAGCCCGTCCATGGTGGCGCGCAACTCGGCCTCGATCTGCGAAATCTGGCTTTCCAGTTCGGCCTCGCGGTGTTCCAGATACAGGATCGCCTGATCCCGCGCCTCTTCCGCCTCGTGCAGCGATTGCGCCAGCTGGTCCGTCTCGTCCATCTGCCCGCCCGGCACGCGGGCAAAGCGGTGCAGCAGCCAGTGCGACAGCCAGCCAAGCGTGAAGGCCACCATCAGGATCACCGAGGTGACGAGGATGAAAAGCGTGCGATCCATGGCCTGTCCTTGCTTGCGCCGCGCCCTACTGGAAATCGCCGGGCCGCCGCTTGGGCCGCCGGGTCTTTCGGTCGGCGCGACCGATGGGCTCATNGTCGCCCGAGAAATCGGGGCCGTCAACGGCTTCCGCACCACCCGCCCNCGCGGCAGGCGCCAGCGCCTCGACGATCAGCGTGAACTCGATGCGCCGGTTGGCCTCGCGCCCTTCTTCCAGCTGGTTGTCGGCAATCGGCTACTCGCCATAGCCCACCGCCTTCAGGCCCGAGACGTTCACCTGGCGGCCCTGCAAGGCCACCACCACCGCCTCGGCCCGCGCCTGGCTCAAGGCCAGATTGCCGCCCTCGCTGCCCTGGGCATCGGTATGACCCGCCACTTCCATCTTCACCGCCGGACAGTCCTTCAGTATCTTCGCCAGCTCGTCCATCAAGGGCGCCGCCGCCCCGGCGATCTCGGCCGAGCCCGGCTCGAAGGCGATCTTCTGCTTCGCCAGCGCCGCCTTCACATCCGCCGCGCATTCCTCGGGCGTGGGCAGCGCCGCCAGCGGGTCCAGTTCCTCGTCATAGGTCACGCCGACCGAAAAGGTCTGCCCCTGCCCCAGGCTCGACGACAGGATTTGCGCGATCCGCGCCTTGGCCATCTGCGAGCCGGACACACCGGACACGATCACCGTATCCGGCCGCACCGTCAGCGTGCCGTGGTCCAGCTGGGCCAGCGCCTTCAACCCCGCCAGCACCCGCACCGGCCAGCCCTTGGGCAGGTCGGGGTCCAGCCGGGTGGCCAGATAGACATTGCCGATGCCGAACTCGGCCTTGGCATAGCTGTCCACCGCCCCGCGCAGCAGTTCGTCGTTCAGCTTACCCCGGATTTCCAGCTTGTGCGTTTCGGCCGCCAGCGTCGCTGTCACTTCCGCCGGGTTGGCGATGGCCGCCTGCTCGGGCTTCGGCAGTTCGGATTTCAGCGAGAAGGCATCCGGCAAGGCCGCCTCGAACTCGCCCACCACCCGGTCGTACAACGCCGGATCGGTGCCCGGCGCTGCCACCAGCGTGACATCGGCATCCGAAAACGTCAGCGCCCCCTGCCCCAGCCCGGCCAGCGCCGCGATCCCCGCCTCGACCGCGGTCGCCCATTTCGTCGAGGGCGTACCCAGCCCGATGGTGCAGTCGGCCTTGGCCGACATGCCGCANNTGGCCTTCGCCGCCGCCAGAATCCGCGCCTGAGCCGCTTCGGTGTCGGCCGAACAGGCATCGAACCGCGCGCCCGCCCCGTCGATGACGAATCGCAGCGTGAAGGGCGTCAGCACCGGCCGCGGCGCCGAGATGTCCACCTCGGCCGTCACGCCCTCGGGTACCTCGCTGCGGATGCCCGTCTCCAGCGTCGCCTTCTGCGCCTCGCTGTCGGCAATCGCCGTCACCGCCACCTGCCCCGCCACGACCGAAATCTTCGACCGCGGCAGTTCCTTCAACGCCACCAGCCCGAAGTCCAGCGCCGCCGCCCAGCCACNCGGTTCGGGGAAATCCGCCGTCTCCAGCATGTCGGTGACGGTGCCCTCATCGGCCAGCCCGGCGATGCGCGCGGCCAGCGCCGTGCGGTCGGTCGCGGCGGGGATCAGGCCGATCAGCTGAATCTCGCTGTCGTTGCGCAGGATCTCGACCGAAAACGTCGGCGCCGCGATGGCCTTGGCCGCCGCCACTTCCAGATCGTCGCGGATGCGCCCTGGCTCGATCTCGCCGCTNNTTACCAGGTTCACCGCGCGGAACCGCGCCGCCTCGTCCGGCGCCGTGCCGCTCAGCCGCACCTGCAGCCCGTCGGTTTCCACCGTGACCCAGCTCACCCCGGCCGAGGCCAGCCGCGACTCGATGGAGGCGCGGGTGCGGTCCTCGATCACCACGGCCGNCCCCCAAGCCGCCAGCCCGGCCAGAACCGAGGCCAGGGCAAAGGCAGAGACAGAGGCAAGAAGCGGGGACAGGCGTTTCATGGAATCCGGGCGTTCAGGAACAGAAGGCTTAAGACCCGAAGGCGCCGGAGCCGCGCCAGTCCCAGGCTGCGCAGGCCCAAGGTTCAATCAGACCAGCGCCGCCACGGCAAGAAACAGCGCAGGAATGAGCCCGGCATCCCGGTTCGACCGGAAGAGATGCATGCAAAGCTCGGGGTCGTCGATGTCCAGCCACGNCAGCTGCCAGGCCATGTGCCAGCCAAATCCCCAGACCCCGCCAAGCGCCAGTACCAGCGCCAGCGGCCGGTCCTGCGGCGCCCAGGTCATCAGCACCGCCCCGGCCATCAACAGCACCGACAGCACCAGAAACCCGCGCAGCCACAAGGTGGTATGCGTGCCGAACAGCCGCGCCGTGGACTTCACGCCGATCAGTGCGTCGTCCTCCTTGTCCTGGTGCGCATAGATCGTGTCGTAGAACAGCGTCCAGACCAGGCCCGAAAGGTACAGCAGATAGGCCGCCGGGCTCAGCGCATTCGCATGGGCGGCAAAGCCCAGCAGAACCCNCCAGTTGAAGGCGATGCCCAGAAACACCTGCGGCCACCAGGTGAAGCGCTTGGCGAAGGGATAGATCGCCACCGGCACCAGCGCCAGCACGCCCAGCAGAATGGCCGTGGTGTTGTAGGACAGCAGAATCGCCGCCGCCACCACGACCTGACCCACCATCCAGAACACCGCCTGCCGCACGCTCACCTGACCCGAGGGCAGCGNGCTACTCTGCGTCCGTGCCACCTGCGCGTCGATATGCCGGTCGGCGATGTCGTTCCAGGTGCAGCCCGCGCCGCGCATCAGGAAAGCTCCGGCCAGGCAGGACACCGCCAGCCAGAAATCCCAGGACCGGTATCCCGAAGCCCCGGCCGCCAGAGAGATGCCCCACAGGCAGGGGATGAACAGAAGCCAGGTGCCAATCGGCCGGTCCGCCCGCGACAGCCGCAGATAGGGCCGCAGGAACGGCGGTGCATAGCGGTCCACCCAGTTGCCCGGCACGGCATCCTTGACGACGCCCGCGGGCAGTGTCGGCGGCTCTGGCATTCCCGCGGTCCCGGTCATAGGCTNCCCACCATGTCGGATGCAAAGGTCAGGCTTTATGTAGATCAGCCCCTCGGCGCGGGGCAAGCGGTGGCCCTGACCGCCGACCAGGCACATTACCTCTTTGCCGTCATGCGCCTTGGCGCCGGGCAGCATGCCCTGCTTTTCAACAGCCGCGACGGGGAATGGCTGGCCGAAATCGCCGCCCCGTCCAAACGCGGCGGCACCCTGACCTGCCTGCAACAAACCGCCCCCTGCAACCGCCGCCCGACCTCTGGCTGCTTTTCGCGCCCATCAAGAAGGCCCGCACCGATTTCATCGTGGAAAAGGCGGTCGAGATGGGCGCCGCCCGCATCCTGCCGGTGCAGACCCGCTTCACCAACTCCGAGCGTCTCCGCCAGGACAAGCTGCAGGCCCATGCCATCGAAGCGGCCGAGCAATGCCGCGCCACCTTCGTGCCCGAAGTCGCCGAACTGGCGCAACTCGACCGCGTCCTCGCCACCTGGCCCGCCGACCGCCACCTGATGTGGGGCGACGAGGGCCGGGCCTGAGTCCACCCCCTGCCCGACCTGCCCCGCGGCCAGCCCTGGGCCATCCTCATCGGCCCCGAGGGCGGCTTTGCTGATCCGGAAAGACCCGCCTGCGCGCCCTGCCGCAGATCGTGCCGGTCAGCCTCGGCCCCCGCATCCTGCGCGCCGACACCGCCGCCGTGGCGGCGCTGACGCTCTGGCAACCCTACGGGGACTGGGCGTGACCTTCCGCCCGATGGTCCCGGACGACCGCGCCACTGTGGTCACACTTCTGGCCACCGATCCCGCCGGGACGATGTTCCCGCAATCGAACCTCGCCAAGAGCGGCGTGGAGACCGATTTCTGGGTCGAAGGCCTTCCGATTTCCGCCGTGCTCGGCCTCACCCGCTCTGGCCGCATGCTCCTGCCACACGGCCCCGGCAGTGACTGGGCTTGGCGCCCGCGCCGCCCTTGCTTACCAGACCGTCGCCGGTTTGCTTACCGCCCCGACCAGGTGCGCGCCCTGCGCGCGGCACTCGGCCTGACGCCGTGCAAGCCCGTTTTNGACAGCGACGAGCCCGGCTATGTCCTCGACCTCTCCGCCCTGACCCTGCCCGATTGCACCGGCGTCACCCTCGCCCTGACCGCCGCGGATGCCCTGCTGATCCACCGCTGGCGCGCCGCCTATGAGGCCGAGCTGTTCGCCACCCCGCCCGAGGAAGCCGCCGCCAACGCCCGCGACGCCTTCGACCGCTGGNNCATGCCGCGCAGCCACCGGCTGTTGTGGCGCAACTGCCAGCCCGTTGCCCTAAGCGGCTTCAACGCCCGCCTGCCCGACACGGTGCAGATCGGCGGCGTCTATGTCCCGCCGGAATTGCGGGGCCGGGGCCTTGCCCGCCGCGTCGTGGGCCTCCACCTTGAACAGGCGCGGCACGACGGCATCCGCACCGCCGTGCTCTTCGCCGCCTCTGACCCCGCCGAACGCGCCTACCGCGCGCTTGGCTTTCAACCCGCCGGGCGATTTGCCCTGATCCTGTTTCCCCAGGCCGCAAAGGTGCAGCCATGCCCCTGATCCGCCCCGCCGCCGCCGCGACCCTCCGGCGCTTTTCCGAGGTGCTGGCCGCCGCCGCCTCGCGCTTCTGGCCTCTGGCTGATGCTGCTTGGCGGCTGGCTCCTGTGGCCCTTGGGCGGCGTCACCGTGGTCCTGGCGCTGGCCTGGGCCGTGCAGGCGCTGCGCCGCGTGCGTTTTCACCAGCTTGCCAAAGCCCCCGGCGTGGTCGAGATCGACGAAGCCCAGGTCGGCTATTACGCCCCCGACATTGGCGGCTATGTCTCGCTGGACGACCTCGTGGAACTGCGCCTCGTCCGCCTGCGCGGCAGCCGGTTCTGGCGGCTGAAGCAATCCGACGGCCAGGCGCTGCTGGTGCCGGTCGATGCCGCAGGCTCTGACCGCCTGTACGATGCCTTCGCCGCCCTGCCCGGCATGGACACCCAGGCGCTGGTCGCCGCACTGGAAGACCCGGCCCCCACCGGCAGCCCCTGCCCGTCACCGCCGAAAGCATCGGCCCGGTGATCTGGCGTCGCCCGCCGCAGCGCGGCGCGGGGGTGGCCTTGACTTGGCCGCGCGCTCAAGACACCTGTAGCGCCCTGAGCCGTCCCGAACCGGAGCCATAGATGTCCATTCCCCAGTCCGGCGGCGGGCCGATCGAGTCCTTCGGTCAACTTGCCGAATACATGGAAGCTTACTGCAAGCCGCGCGACAGCTGGCTGATCGGCACCGAGCACGAGAAATTCGGCTGGCTGACCGACTCGCGCCTGCCCCTGCCCTATGACGGCCCACGCTCCATCCGCGCCTTGTTCGACGCGCTGATCGCCCGGCACTTCTGGTCGCCGGTGCGCGAGGGCGACAATATCATCGGCCTCACCCGCGGCCTCGCCAACATCAGCCTGGAACCCGGCGGCCAGTTCGAACTGTCCGGCGCGCCCTTGGTCAGCATTCACGACACCCGCGCCGAGCTGGAAACCCACCTGGCCGAGGTGAACGGCATCGCTTACCCGCTCGGCATCCGCTTCATGGGCCTCGGCGCCGCGCCGGAATGGACGCATGACCAGATGCCGGTCATGCCCAAGGGCCGCTACCGGCTGATGACCGATTACATGGGCCGTGTCGGCACCCATGGCACGCAGATGATGTACCGCACCTCGACGGTGCAGGTGAATCTCGACTTCGGCTCCGAAGCCGACATGGTGAAGAAACTGCGCGTGGCGCTGGCTTTGCAGCCTGTAGCGACGGCCCTCTTCGCCAACTCNCCCTTCTTCGACGGCAAACCCAACGGCCACCGCAGCTGGCGCAGCCGCATCTGGCGCAACCTCGACGACAGCCGCACCGGCATGCTGCCCTTCGCGTTCCAGGACGGCATGGGCTTCCAGCGCTATGTGGACTGGGTTCTGGATGTGCCGATGTACTTCGTCTACCGCGACGGCAAGTACATCAACGCCTTGGGCCAAAGCTTCCGCGACTTCCTGAAGGGCGAACTGCCCGCCCTGCCCGGCGAAAAGCCCACGCTTTCCGACTGGGCCGACCACATGACCACGGTCTTCCCCGAAGCCCGCGTGAAACGCTACATCGAAATGCGCGGCGCCGACGCCGCNGACCTGCGCCACCTGGTGGCCCTGCCCGCCTTCTGGGTCGGCCTGATGTACGACCAGACGGCGCTTGATGCCGCCTGGGATCTGGTGAAAGGCCTCGATGCCGAAACCCGCCAGGCCCTGCGCGTCGCCGCCTCGGTCTCGGCCCTGGTAAGCGAGGCCGGTGGCGTGAAGCTCATCGACCTCGCCCGCGCCGCCGTGGGCCTTTCNCACGCCGGGCTTGCCGCCCGCGGCCTGGGCGAGGAAATCCACCTCGCGCCGCTGGTGGAAAGCATCGGCACCGGCCAGACCCAGGCCGACCGCCTGCTGGCGCTTTACAATGGCGACTGGCAGCACAGCCTCGCGCCGATCTACCCCGAAACCAGCCTGTGATTTCCGCGCCTCCCTCTCCCCTTGGGGAGAGGGATGGGGTGAGGGGCGGCCTACCGCGGCACGCGCGGCACCGACGACGCGCCGTAGCCCGCGCCCGCCAACGGATCGAAGCCATATTCGTTGTCGCCCGCGTCGCCCGCCTTGATCATCCAGTAAATGAAGATGATCCAGCCGATCAGCGGGATCAGGTTGATCCAGAACCACCAGCCCGAATGCCCGGTGTCATGCAGCCGCCGCACCATGACCGAGATGCCGGGCAGGAAGATCACCAGCGAGAACAGCCCGCCAATCGGCCCGGTCTGCGCCTCGACCATCATGTCGCCCATCTGCACGACCTGCGCACCGAAGATCATCCGGTCGACGATGCCGAACACCACCTGGCCGATGATGGTGAACAGAACCCACCACCAGTATTCCGACCGCCGCGCGCGTCCCGAAAAGGTGACATACTTGTTGAAACAGGTCCTGACGGCCTCGCCAAAGCCCATGGCCCGCCCTCCGCTTTCGCCGGACTTTGTGCTTACCAGGGTCAGGCTACCACATCTTGCCGGGAATAGGCAGGAATTCGCTTACCCGCCCGGCCGCACCGTCATGAAGCGCTCCCGCCCCAGACCAGCGCCTCGATGCAGGGATCGACGCCGATGCCGCCGCAATCCACGCCGTTGTGCCAGATCAGCAGCACCTTGCGCCCGGCGAAGTCGGTCACTGTCCAGGCCTCGGCCAGAAACTCCGCGGTCTTGTCGCCCACGATCACCGTCAGCCCGGTGCCGCCCGACCCGCCATAAAGGCTCGCCGCCGAGGAACACTGGAACTTCCCCGCATCCACCACCACCTCGGGCATCCCGTCGCCGGTCAGGTCGATTTCCTGCACCGCCTCGGGCGCCGCACTGAACGCGCCATTGTCGAACCCCGCGCAATCCGCCGCCGCCTGCGCCAGGATCGCATCCGTGGCCCCGCCAAGGCCGCCCCCGGCGCCAGTGCCAGGATCAGGGCAAGCACCCGCATCCTCTTACCCCTTCTTCGCGCCGATCTTCGGCTCGGTCCCGGCCTTCAGCCGCTGAATATTCGCCCAATGCCGGATATAGACAAGGATGGTCAGCAGGATCACCAGAACCAGCAGTTGACCCTGTCCGAAAATGAAAAGCCACAGCGAGGCCGAAGCCGTCGCCACCAGCGCCGCCAGCGACGAAATCCGCCCGACCAGCGCCGCCACCAGCCAGGTCGCGCAACAGGCCAGGCCAATCCGCCAGTCCAGCGCGATCATCGTGCCCAGGAAGGTCGCCACGCCCTTGCCGCCGCGGAACCCCAACCAGACCGGGAACAGATGCCCCAGGAAGGAACACAGCGCCGCCACCTGCGCCGCATCCTCGCCGACCAGCGCCCGCGCCAGCAGCACCGCCACCGCGCCCTTGGCACCGTCCAGCAGCAGCGTCGCCGCCGCCGCCCNCTTGTTGCCGGTGCGCAGNNCATTGGTCGCGCCGATATTGCCCGACCCGATGGACCGCAGGTCGCCCAGCCCCATCGCCCGCGTCACCAGCACGCCGAATGGCACCGAGCCCAGAAGGTAGGACAGCACCGCCACCAGGGCCAGCGCCAGCGGCGCAGAGGTAATCTCAGGCATCGCGCTCAGCGCCCCTCGTAGACGATCGTCTTACCACGACGGTCGCGCGCACCTTACCCTGCAGCCGNNCGCCGTCAAACGGCGTGTTCTTCGACTTCGACCGCAGCGTGAAGCGGTCCAGCACGAAGGGCGCATCCGGGTCGAACAGCACCAGATCGGNTGGCGCCCNCTCGGCCAGCCGCCCGCACTCCAACCCCAGCCGCCGCGCCGGGTTCAAGGACAGCGNCCGGAACAGCACGGGCAGCGTCAGATGCCCGGCGTGCACCAGCCGCAGCGCCGTAAACAGCAACGTCTCCAGCCCCACCGCCCCGCTCGCCGCCTCTTCGAAGGGCAGCCGCTTCGATTCCTCGTCGGCCGGTGTGTGGAACGACCCCACCACGTCGATCAGCCCCGAGGCCACCGCCTCGACCATCGCCATCCGGTCGTCTTCCGACCGCAGGGGCGGGGTCAGGCGAAAGAAGGTGCGGTAGTCGCCCACGTCGAACTCGTTCAGCGTCAGGTGATGCACCGAAATCCCGGCCGTCACATCCAGCCCGTTCTTCTTGGCCCGCTCCAGCAAGCGCGNCCGCGCGGTGGTGACCTGGTCGGCATGCCAGCGCACCCCGGTCATTTCCACCAGCGCCAGGTCGCGGTCCAGCCCCATGCGCTCGGCCATCGGATGCACCGCCGGCAGGCNCTTCAGCGAGGCAAACTTGCCGCTCGTCGCCGCCGCGCCCCNCGAAAGCCNCGGCTCCTGCGGATGCCCCACCACCAGCACGCCAAGCGAGCGCGCATAGACCAGCGCCCGCGACAACACCTTGGTATCCGTCGCCACATGGTCGCCATCGGAAAAGGCAATCGCCCCGGCATCCTTCAGAAAGCCGATCTCGGTCATCTCGCGCCCGGCCCGGCCCTTGGTCAGCGCCGCCATGTGGCGGATGTTCACCGGGGCTTCCGCCGCGCGCCGCGTCACGAATTCCAGCACTTCGGGCGTGTCGATCGCGGGCGCCGTATCCGGCCGCGCCACGATGGTCGTCACGCNCCCTGCCGCCGCCGCCTGCCCCGCGCTGCCGAAACTCTCGCGGTGCCGCTCTCCCGGCTCGCCGATCTTCACGCCCCAGTCCACGATGCCCGGCGCCACACACAGCCCGCCGCAGTCGATCTCTTCCGCCCCCACCGGCGCCGCGGCATCCCGCGCCACGATCCGCCCGCCCGACAGCGTCAGCGTTCCCGGCCGGTCCTCGCCGGTTTCCGGGTCGACAAGTCGGGCATGGACAAGGTGCAGGGTCATGACAGCCACCAGATCAGCAATGCCAGGACTGGTAGGCCGACAAGCGCCAGAAGGGCAAGCGGAACCCGCAGCGGCGGCCCGGCGACAGAGCGCTGCACCGGTGGCGCCAGTTGCACCGGTTCCTCGCGCGGCGCAGGCACCGGCAAGGCCGACGCTGCCCGCGCCTCGGCATAGGGACCGAAGACCCGCACGCCGGGCTCGGGCACCAGCCGCGCCCCCAGGCCGCCGAAGGCCGCCGAAAACACCAGGAACACCCGCCCTTCCAGCGCGTCCAGCGCCGCGGCATCCCCGGCCAGCGCCGCCTCGGCCACATCGTAGGCTTCGCGCAGATAGCCGCTCAGCCCCAGCCCGCCCAGGTCGGCCATGTCCACGGCCTCGACCTCGCCCGGTGCCAGCGCCGCCAGACCCAAGAGCCGCGCCGCCGCCGCACCCTCTTCGGCCCCGCTGTTTACCACGACGCGGATCATCCCGGCTTCCTGTGCTGAAACCTCTGGCACCATCCTCGTCATCCCCGCACCCGCGCCGCCTCGATCGCCGCCACCGCGGCGCCGGCATCGGCCAGATAACGGATCAGCACCTTGTCGCCGGATTTCGTGACCAGTTGCACATGGCCCATCAGCTTGCGCACCGTCACGATCTGGGACAGCGCCACCCGCCGCGCCCCCAGCCCGACCAGCGCGCCGTCGGTCAGCCGCCAGACATCCGCCATCACCTCGGATCGCAGATAGGCCGCCCGCACCCCAGGGCCAGCACCGCCGCCACCGGCCCGGTCCAGGGATAGGGATTGCCCATCGCCACCAGCGCCAGCCCGGCAACCGCCCCCAGCACGACCGCGGTCGCCAGATGGTTCAGCCAGTAACGCCCGGCATCAGGGCGGAATTCGACATCGGTCATGGGCATCTCCTGGGTCCGGCTGGCCCCAGCGTTCCCATGGAATGCCGCCGCCGTCAAACCTTCGCCCCGGCGCCCCCGCCCGTTTCTTCTTTGCAGAAAATACTCCCGCCGGAGGCAACCGAACCTTCGCGGCTCTTCGCCGCGAAGGTGACAGGAAAGGCGTGCCGCCGCTCTTCGCGGCGGCGCAATCCGACTGACGGTTCAGACCGAGAGGCAGATGTACTTCATTTCCAGATAGTCCTCGATGCCGTGGTGGCTGCCTTCGCGGCCAAGGCCGGACTGCTTGACGCCGCCAAAGGGCGCGACCTCAGTCGAGATCAGGCCGGTATTCACGCCGACCATGCCATATTCCAGCGCCTCCTGGACGCGGGTGATGCGGCCGATGTCGCGGGCATAGAAATAGCTGGCCAGACCGAAGATGGTGGCGTTGGCCAGGGCCACGACCTCTTCTTCCGTCTCGAACCGGAACAGCGGCGCGACCGGGCCGAAGGTTTCCTCGGTGGCGACCTTCATGCTGTCGGTGACGCCCACCAGCACGGTGGGCTCATAGAAGGTGCCGCCCAGGTCATGACGCTTGCCGCCGGTCACGACCGTGCCGCCGCTTACCAGCACGTCAGCGATATGCTCCTCGACCTTGGCCACCGCATCCTCGTTGATCAGCGGGTAAGCCTCGGTGTTACCACNCAGGCCGTCGCCGACCTTCAGTTTCTTCACCGCCGCCGCCAGCTTTTCGGCAAAGGCATCATAGACGCCACNCTGCACATAGATGCGGTTGGCGCAGACGCAGGTCTGGCCGTTGTTGCGGAACTTCGACACCATCGCGCCCGCCACCGCGGCATCCAGATCGGCGTCGTCGAAGACGATGAAGGGCGCGTTGCCGCCCAGTTCCATCGAGCATTTCAGCACGTTGTCGGCAGCCTGGCGCAGCAGGATGCGGCCAACCTCGGTCGAGCCGGTGAAGGTCAGCTTCCGCACGCGGCGGTTTTCGCAGAACTCCTTGCCGATCTCGGAGGCGCGGCTGGAAGTGATGACCGAGAACACGCCGTACGGCAGGCCNNCGCGTTCGGCCAGCACCGCCACGGCCACCGCCGACAGGGGCGTTTCCGCCGCCGGGCGCGCGACGAAACCGCAGCCCGCAGCCAGCGCCGGGGCCATCTTGCGCGTCATCATCGCATTCGGGAAGTTCCACGGCGTGATGGAACAGGCCACGCCGATCGGCTGCTTGATCACCGTGATGCGCTTGTCGCGCTGGTGGCCGGGGATGGTCTCGCCATAGATGCGCTTGGCTTCCTCGGCGAACCATTCGACATAGGCCGCGCCATAGGCGATCTCGCCCTTGGCCTCGGCCAGCGGCTTGCCCATTTCGGCGGTCAGGATGGCGGCCAGGTCGTCCTGGTTGGCCATCATCAGGTCGTAAAGCTTGCGCAGCACCGCGGCGCGTTCCTTGCCGGTGCGGGCGGCCCACTCATGCCGGGCCTTGTCGGCCACCTCGATGGCGCGGGCGGCGTCAGTGCGGGAAAGGTCCGGCACATGCGCGATGACATCGCCGCGGGCGGGGTTGGTCACGGCAAAGGTCTTGCCGCCTTCGGCCTCGATCCATTCACCGGCGACATAGGCCTTGGTCGGTACCAGCGAGGGGTCCTTGAGGATGGAGCGAAGATCGGTCACGGAATCGAGCATGTGGGCCTCCCATTTCTCGGTTGGTCCTGCAATGCCTGTGCAAAGGGGGCTTGTCCAGAAGTGGGCGGCGGTTTGACGCAAAATTTGATCAAAAAGGCGGGAAAGATGGATTGGCGCGACGATTGGGACAGGGCCTATGCCAACGGGGCCTTCATTCCGGGGGCCGATGGCTTTGTGCCCCGGTGGGCCGCCGCATCGGCGGCTTTCCGGGCAACGGCCCGGATGGCCAGCCTGCGTCACGGGCCGGGCGCGCGAAGAGACCGACCTCTTCCTGCCGCCGGGCACGCCGCGCGGGCTGATGGTCTTCGTCCATGGCGGCTACTGGATGGCCTTCGGGCGGCAGGACTGGTCGCATCTGGCGGTAAGCGCCCTGGCGCGGGGATGGGCCGTCGCCATGCCGTCCTATCCTCTGGCCCCCGAGGCGCGGATTTCGGCGATGACCGCCTCGGTCACGGCGGCGGTGCGGCTGGCCATGGCCAGGGTTGTACCCGGTGGTGGTGACCGGCCACTCTGCGGGCGGCCACCTGTCCGCGCGCATGGGCAACCCCGATGTGGCGCCGGATGTGGCGGCGCGGGTGCTGCGGGTCGTGCCGATCTCGCCCCTGGCCGATCTGGCTCCGCTGATGCGGACGGCGATGAATGCCAAGCTGGCGCTGGATGCGGCGGAATGCGCGGTGGAAAGCCCGGCGCGGCATCCGCTGCGTCCGGGCTGCCAGGCCCATGTTTGGGTCGGCGCGCAAGAGCGCCCCTCCTTCCTGTGGCAGGCGCGGCTTCTCAGCGAAGAATGGGCCTGCCCCTGGACGCCCGAGCCGGTAGGCACCATTTCGACGTGATCGACTCCTTGACCGATCCGGCCAGCCCGCTGATGTCGGCGCTGCTGGACGGGCTGTGACAGGCTTGGCATAAGCGCCCCATCCCCGGCAGGAGACGCCCATGACCTTCCGCGCCCGCCACCTTCTTGGCATCGAGCATCTGGCCCCCGACGAGATCCGCGCCGTGCTGGACCTCGCCGACCGCTATGTCGACCTGAACCGCCGCACGGTGAAGTCCTCCGACGTGCTGGCGGGGCTGACGCAGATCAACATGTTCTTCGAAAACTCGACGCGCACGCAGGCCAGTTTCGAACTGGCGGGCAAGCGTCTGGGGGCCGATGTGATGAACATGTCGGTCGCGCAGTCCAGCGTGAAGAAGGGCGAGACGCTGATCGACACGGCGATGACGCTGAACGCCATGCACCCCGACCTTCTGGTGGTGCGCCATCCCAATTCCGGGGCGGTGAACCTTCTGGCGCAGAAGGTGGATTGCGCGGTGCTGAACGCCGGCGACGGGCGGCACGAACATCCGACACAGGCGCTGCTGGACGCGCTGACCATCCGCCGCGCCAAGGGCCGCATCCAGCGGCTGACGGTGGCGATCTGCGGCGACATCGCGCACAGCCGCGTGGCGCGGTCGAACCTGATCCTTCTGGGCAAGATGGAAAACCGCATCCGCCTGGTGGCGCCGCCCACGCTGATGCTTACTGGCGTGCAGGACTTCGGCTGCGAGCTGTACGATGACATGGCCGCGGGGCTGAAGGACGCTGACGTGGTGATGATGCTGCGGTTGCAGCGCGAACGCATGGACGGCGGCTTCATCCCGTCCGAGCGCGAATATTACCACCGCTTCGGGCTGGATGCCGACAAGCTGGCCCATGCCAAGCCCGACGCCATCGTCATGCACCCCGGCCCGATGAACCGCGGAGTGGAAATCGACGGCACCCTGGCCGACGACATCAACCGGTCCGTGATCCAGGAACAGGTAGAAATGGGCGTGGCGGTCCGCATGGCCTGCATGGACCTGCTGGCGCGCAATTTGCGGGCGGCGCGAGGGCGCCGCATCGTGGAGACGACGTTGTGACTGCGGCTGCGTTGGACGATTCCCTGTTTCGGGAGTTCCTGCGGCCCGATGAAATGCTGATCTGGTCGGCGAAGCCGGTGCTCTTGCCCCTGTCTCCCAAGGCGATGCTCGGGCTTCTGGCTGTTGCGGCGTTTGGTTGCTTCGGCGCGATCCAGACCCTTCTCATGGGCCTCGGTCTGTTTGCAGTCGGACCCGGCATGCTGAGGATCACGCATTCGCCGGTGGTCGATTTCCTGACGGTCATCACATGCGTCCTTGTCGCCAGCGTGGTTCTGATCAGCACGTTTTCGAACCGGCGCCGGACCAGAACCACCACCTTCGGATGTAGCAGGACGCGCCTGTTCACTGTCGTTTCAGGTACAGACGCAGGATGTGGACATCGAAACGAGGCTACCGAGGGGCGCATCACGGTTGAACGTGAGGGCGGGCTGGTGAATGTCGCGCTGGAGATTCGGGGCCAGCCCGAGGAAGAGGAATATCCTCGAATGAGGTACTTATACGGCCTCACACGAGAGGACGCCGATCAGCTCTTGGTGATCTTCAATATTGGGGAAGAGCACTCGGCCGAGAAGTGATTTCGCCCTCGCGCCCATGCGCGCAAGATGGGGAGCGGGAACCGAGTAGACCTTGCCGATGACTATGGTTCACGGTGACACCTTCGCGTGGGCGTGACTGGGGCGCGGCGCGGGAGCCAAAGGCAACGGGCATCCGGTTGCGGCAATCTGTTGCAGGAGGCATGTCAACTGGACTTGCCGCGCCAAACACGCGAAGGTTGTCGAAACGCGTCCCTGATGAAAGGTGCCGACATGTCCGTCCTGTCCCCTCGTCTGATGTTGCTGGCGGTCGCAATAGGGCTTTGCACGGGCACCACCGCCCTGGCGCAGGCTGGCCTTCAGGCGCAGGCCGCGCAAGAGTCAGGCAAGCCATCTCTTAGGCACCGAGGCCAACCTGGCGACGCAACTGTCGAACCCGGTGTCCAGCCTGATCTCGGTGCCGTTCCAGTTGAACTACAACCAGGGCATGGGCACGGGGGACGGCACCCAGACGCTGCTGAACATCCAGCCGGTGATCCCGATCTCGATCTCCGAAAACTGGAACCTGATCTCGCGCACCATCCTGCCCCTGGTCAGCCTGTCCGACATGACGCCGGATTTCGGCACGCAGAACGGGCTGGGCAACACGACGCAAAGCTTCTTCTTTTCGCCCAAGGCGCCGACGAAGGGCGGGCTGATCTGGGGCGTCGGCCCGGTCTTCCAGGTTCCGACAGCGACCAACGGCATCGCGCCGAACCAATGNGGGGCGGGGATCACCGGGGTGGCGCTGACCCAGAAGAACGGCTGGACGGTGGGCATCCTGGCCAACCAGATCTGGTCGGTGAACAAGGAAGACCAGTTCGGCGAAACCTCGAACACCTTCCTGCAGCCTTTCATCAGCTACTCGACCAAGAAGGCGACCTCGATCACGCTGAACACCGAATCGACCTATGACTGGATCAACGAAGAATGGTCGGTGCCGATCAACTTCACCGTGGGCCAGATCATCAAGCTGGGCGGCAAGCCGGTGCAGATCACCGGCGGCCTGCGCTACTGGGCGGAGAGCCCCGAGGGCGGCGCCGAAGGCTTGGGCGCGCGGCTGGTGGTGACCTACCTGTTCCCCAAGGGCCGCAGCTGACCGGCAGAGCGCCTTCCCAACCACCCCGGTGTCGCGACGCCTTCCAGGGTCCGTCAGGCCGGGTCCCGCCGGCTGGCTTTCCGGCCGCCTGATACATCGCGAAACCTCCCGTGATCTCGCCCCCCTTCCGCCCGCCGTGCCGCCCCGCTAAGGGAGTTGGCGCTAACAAAGGAGGCAGGCGATGGACCGGCAGGCAAGGCGGGCACGGTGGGCGGTGGCGGCGATGTTCGGCGCCAACGGCTTCGTCATGGGCGCCTGGGCGCCGCAAATTCCACTGTTGCTGCCGCGGCACGACATCACCGAATCCGTCCTGGGCCTCCTGATCCTTGTGCTTGGCCTCGGGGCTGTCGGCGCCATGCTGTTTGCCGGGCGCCTGATCACCCGCTTCGGCTCGGCCCCGGTGCTGCGGGTGTTCTCGATGTCGGTGATCCCGGTTCTGCCCATCGTGGTCTTCGCCCCGAACCTCTGGGTGCTGACCCCGGCGATGGCGCTCTTCGGGGCCATGGCCGGCTGCATGGACGTGGCGATGAACGCTCAGGCGGTACAGATCGAGCAGCCGCTGCGCGCCATCATGTCCTCCAGCCATGGCTTCTGGAGCCTGGGCGGCTTTGTCGGCGGCGCCNNATGCGCCTTCGTGCTGACGCGGATCGGCGCCGAACTGCAATCGCTTGGCGTGGCGGCGGTGGCTGCGGCGCTGGTCTTCGGCGCCATGCCCTTCCTGATCGCCGACGCGCCGCACGAGGACATGAAGGCCGCCGAGGGCGAACACCACCCGCTGCTGCCGCGCGATGCGGGCCTGTGGATCCTGGGCGCCATGGCGCTGTTCTCGATGGTGCCGGAAGGCTCGGTGCTGGATTGGGGCGCGCTCTACCTGTCCAAGGAAATGGGCGCCGATCTGGGCACCGCAGGCCTGGCCTTCGCCTGTTTCGCCGGGGCGATGGCGGTGATGCGTTTCCTGGGCGACAGCGTGCGCAACCGCTTCGGCGCGGTGCGCACCATGCGCGCCTCGGGACTGATCGCCGCCGCCGGGCTGTTGGGCGGGGCGGTCGCGCCAGGCCCGGCCTTCGCCATCCTCAGCTTCGCCGTGGCGGGCCTGGGCGTCGCCAACATGGTGCCAATCCTGTTTTCCGCCGTAAACAACCACCCCGGCCATGCCGCGGGCACCGGCATCGCGGCGGTGACGATGGTGGGCTANTCCGGCATCCTGGTCGCACCCTCGACCATCGGCTTCGTCGCCGAACATCTGGGCTACCGGCCGACCTATGCCGCGCTGTCGGCTCTGCTGGTTCTGGTGNNGCGCTGCTCATGCGGCCGCACCGCCGCCGCCGACGCCAACCACGGCAGCACCCCGGCCTGAACCGGGCGACGATTTCCGTCACGGAAATCGTGCCGGAATTCGTTTCGAATTCCGGTGCCCGGCCGGACAGGGGCGCGCCCGGCGACCGGCGTCGCTTGAGTATTTGGGCAAAGAAGAAGCCGCAGGTCAGAAAAGCCCTGCAACCTCCTCCGTCTGCACCAGCTGCGCGAAATCGGCACCCAGAAGCGACAGCGTCACGCGCAGCACCGTGTCGGGGTCGATGCGGCCGCCGTCATGCGCGGGAATGTCGAAGGCCAGAAGCGCGTCGCCCGGCAGGATCACCCGGAAGCCCAGGTCGCTCGCGGCGCGCACCGTCGAAGTCACGCAGAAGGCTGCCACCGCGTAAGCCACCACGATCCGCTCGGCGCCGATCCGGCGCAGATGCGCATCCAGCCCGGTGGCGAAGGCCGAGGAGGTGGATTTCCACAGCACGGCTTCGCCTTCGGTAGGCAGGGCGCAGGGCATCGGCGCGCCGCCCGGCTGGCCGCGTCGGAAGGGCGAGGACGGGTCGGGGTCGTCATGATGCACATGCACCACCGGNNCAGGCCGCGCGCGGAACAGCGCCAGCAGCGCGGCCACCTTGTCTTCGGCAGCAAGGTTGGCCCTTGGCCTTCCGCTTGCGATGCGGTCGGCCATGCCCATCTGCATGTCGATGACCAGAAGCGCGGTGGTCATCCCGCGTTTGCCGCCATGAAATCCAGCTTGCCGATCTCGATGCCGTTGTGGCGCAGGATGTTGTAGGCCGTCGTCAGGTGGAAATAGAACTGCGGCAGCGAATAGGTGCAGTAGAACTGCGCGCCGGTCATCGTCATGTCAGCGCCGCGCACCTTGATCGTCACGGCGCGGTCGTCGGCGCCTTCATAGGCCGAAGCCGGGAAGCTGGCGATATAGGCGCGCGCCGCGGCGATGCGGTCCTTCAGCTCGGCAAAGCTGGTCTCGGTGTCGGGAAAGCTGCGCGGCTCTGCCCCCGCCAGCCGCGCCGCGGCGCGGGCGGCGAAGTCGCAGGTCAGCTGTACCTGTTTCACGAAGGGGAACATGTCCGGGTAAAGCCGGAACTGCAGGATCGCCTCGGGCTTGATGTTGCGGGCCGTGCAATGGGCCTCGGCCTTGTCCAGCAGGGCGGAGAGCCCGCCCAGAAACCGGTCGTAGACGGAAAGATTGATCGCGCTCATGGCAGCCTCCTGTTCGGCGCCACCCTTGCCGGGGGCGCGGGAAGGTCAAGCGCCAGCCACCTCGCGCAAGCGGAAGGGCATGGCTTGTCCCGCCGCGCCGGGTCTGCAAGGCTGCGCCATGACCGACGACAGCCTTGCCACGCGCACCGCGCTTCCCGAGGACTACCGCCTGATCCTGGCCGATCATCCGCGCGACGGTTGGGACGGGCATCCCGCGTTTCATGGGCTGGCCGCCTTCTGGCTGGACCGGCACCTGGGGTTCCGCCGCGTGCTCGACCTGTTGCAGGCCGACGCCCGTGGCCTGATCGACCGCAGCCTCGACCCGACCGATTACGGGCGCCGCCTCGTGCGGCTCGGCTCGGGCTTGCTGAGCGACCTGATCGGCCACCACCAGATCGAGGACGAAGTCTATTTTCCGCAGCTGGCCGCGCTTGAACCCCGCATCCACCGCGGCTTCGACATGTTGGACGCCGATCACCACGCGCTGCACGACATGATCGACCGCTTCGCNAACGGGGCCAATGGGGTGCTGGCGCTGGCGAATGACGAAGCGCGGCGCGAAGCCGGGGCGCGGTTTCAGGCAGACCTGACCGACTTCGCCCGGCTTCTGGCACGCCATCTGGACGACGAGGAAGATCTCGTCGTGCCAGTGGTTCTGAAACACCGGGTAAGGTGAGGTCGGGTAGGCGGACTACTTCCCCAGGCACCAGCGCATCACGGCCTTCTGCGCGTGCAGTCGGTTTTCGGCCTCGTCGAAGATCACCGAATGCGGCCCGTCCATCACGGCGCTGGTGGCCTCGTCGTTGCGATGCGCGGGCAGGCAATGCATGAACAGGCTGTCCGGCTTGGCCCGCGCCATCAGCTCTTCGTTCACCTGATAGGGGCGCAGCTGGTTGTGGCGGCGTTCCTTGGCGCTTTCGGGGTCGTGCATCGACACCCAGGTATCGGTCACCACCAGGTCGGCGCCCTCCACCGCCTTGAACGGGTCACGCTCGATCAGGACTTTCGAGCCCCTGCCGCGGGCAAAGCCCACGAACTCCGCCTCGGGGTCCAGCGTCTGCGGCCCGGTGAAGGTGAGATCGAACCCGAACTGCCCGGCGGCATGCAGGAAGCTGGCGCAGACGTTGTTGCCGTCGCCGCACCACACCACCTTGCGCCCGGCGATGGGGCCGCGGTGTTCCTCGTAGGTCATCACGTCGGCCATGATCTGGCAGGGATGGGTGCGGTTGGTCAGGCCGTTGATCACCGGCACCGTGGCATGTTCCGCCATCTCCAGCAGGGTCGCTTCCTCGAAGGTGCGGATCATGATCAGGTCGACATAGCGGCTGAGCACCCGCGCCGTGTCGGCGATGGTCTCGCCATGACCCAACTGCATTTCCTTGCCCGACAGCACCATGGTCTCGCCGCCCATCTGGCGCACGCCCACATCGAAGGACACGCGGGTGCGGGTCGAGGGCTTTTCGAAGATCAGCGCGACCATATGGCCCTTCAGCGGCTGGTCGTCGTCGGGCGCGCCCTTCGGGCGGCCGTTCCGGGCCGACTTCATGGCGTGGGCATTGTCGATCATCGACCGCAACTCACCGGCCTCGGTGGTGTGGATGTCAAGGAAGTGCTTCATCGGACAGGCTTTCGCAGGCGGCAGGCGCCGGGGTTTCACACCCCGGACCCCCGTGGAGTATTTTCACAAAGAAGAAACGGGAAGGGCGACATGCATCAGGCGGCCTGTTCCAGCGCCGTGGCGGCGCGGTCCAGACGCGCCAAGGCCTCGGCGATGTCGGCCTCGGGGATGTTCAGCGCNNAAAGCAACAGGCGGATGACATTGTCGGCCGCGGGCACGGTCAGCAGATCCTGGCCATAGGCCGCCTTCACCACATCGGTGTTGGGCTTGACGCATTTCAGGCCCAGGATCAGGCCCTGGCCGCGCACCGCCTCGAAGACCGTGGGGTGGTTCGCCACCAGCCCTTCCAGCCCCTGGCGGAACTGCGCGCCCTTTGCCCGCACGGCGTCCAGGAAATCCTCGTCGCCCACGATCTCCACCACCTTGGCCCCCACCGCGCAGCCGAGCGGGTTGCCGCCATAGGTCGAGCCATGGGTGCCCGCCACCATGCCGGCCGCCGCCGCCTCGGTCGCCAGCACGGCGCCCANGGNGAAGCCGCCGCCGATGCCCTTGGCCACCATCATGATGTCGGGCGCTATGCCCGCCCATTCATGCGCGAACAGCTTGCCGGTGCGGCCCATGCCGCATTGCACCTCGTCCAGGATCAGAAGCGCGCCGGTGGCGTCACACAGCGCGCGCAGATCGCGCAAAGCCTGGTCGGACAGCGAGCGGATGCCGCCCTCGCCCTGCACCGGTTCCACCATCACCGCCGCGGTGCGCCCGGTGACGGCGGCCTTCAGCGCCGCGGCATCGTCCCAGGGCAGATGCACGAAGCCCGGCATCAAGGGGCCAAAGCCCTTGACCATCTTTTCCGACCCCGCCGCAGCGATGGCACCGGTGGACCGGCCGTGGAAGGCGCCCTCGAAGGCCACGATCTCGAACCGGTCAGGATCGCCCTTCGCGGACCAGTATTTCCGCGCCATCTTGATCGCCAGTTCCGCGGCCTCGGTGCCGGAATTGGTGAAGAACACCGTATCGGCAAAGGTCTTTTCCACCAGCATCGCCGCCAGCCGCTCCTGTTCCGGAATGCGGTAGAGGTTCGACACATGCCAGAGCTTCTTCGCCTGTTCGGTCAGCGTCTCGACCAGCGCCGGATGGGCATGGCCAAGCGCGTTCACCGCGATGCTNNTAGCGCCCAGGTCCAGATAGCGTCGCCCGTTCTCGGCCAGAAGCCAGCTGCCCTCGCCCGATACGAAGGCCAGGTCGGCGCGGTTGTAGGTCGGCAGAACGGGAGTGATCATGGAAGTCCTCCGGGACGGGAAGCCCAAGCCCTAGGGCCAGGCAAATGCGGGTGTCAACGAGGGAATGCCCGTTTCGGCCGGGCAGGCCGGACCTTGCGCCTTATCGGCGTCGTGCAGCGGCAAAGAGGGCGCTTTTCAGGGTCATGCTGCCCCCATAGGGCAAAGCTGACCCTCGGGAAAGCCCCAATTCACGCCGCAGCGCAGATTTCCGACAGCATGGCGATCAGCGGCGGATACCAGTCAAGGTCATAGCCGTCCTCGTCCTGCAGCACCGACAGATAGCAGGCCACCCGCCCGGTCTCGGGGTTGGCCACCAGATACTGCCCGCCATAGCCGCCATGACCGACCCAGACTCCATTCGTGTTGGTCTGGTTGGCATAGCGCAGATGCCCGCGCGGCGGCGGCATCGGCACGCCGCCCGCCCGCGTCGCCTCCAGAAACGCGCCCGAGCCGAAGGCCGTGCCATCCACCTTCTGCCCCATCCGCGCAAAGACCGCGCCATAGCGGCACAGGTCGCGCGCCGTCAGGCAGATGCCGCCGTTGAACAGAGGAAAGCCCGTGCGGTCGGTCGCCATGTGCAAGGCGCCCTCCAGCCCCGCGGCATCGGCCAGATCGGCCAGCCAATCCGACAGCGCCCGCCCGCCCCGCGCCTCGGCCACCAGCGCCAGCACATCGGTGTTCGCGCTCTTGTACAGGCTGTGGCCCGTATCGTTCCCGGTATCCGCCGCGCCCGGCGCCAGGCCAATGCCCGCCAGGAAGGCCCGGTTCGTGGGTTCCTCCCCCACCGGCAGGCGCATCCCCGTCGCCGCTTCATGGTGAAAGACCGAAGCCTCGGGATTGTGGTAATCCTCGTCGTAGTCGTTACGCACGTTCATGTTCAGCACATCCTGAACGCTGGCGTAAGCATAGCCCGGCCCGATCTCGGGCAGGATGTCGCCCACCCTCTCGTCCAGCCCCACCCGCCCCTCTTCCAACAGCCGCCCGAAGATCAGGTTCGTGCTCATCTNTGAAATCGACATGATCGAATGCGGCTGGTCCGGCCCGAAATCCGGCGCATAGGCCTCGTACAGCACCCGGTTGCCCTCGATCACCGCCATCGCGCTGAACCAGGGGCTGGCGGTCAGCCGCCGCACCTCCTCGCGCGCCGGGATCGACAGGTCGGCCGACAGCCGCAGGTCCATCACCCGTGCCGCCCGATAGCTTTGCGCATAGCGCGTCAGCCGATGCAGGTTGTGGAAGCCATGCCGCCGGTGCGGTGCCGAATTCCAGCGCGGTAAGCGATCCTCGCCCACCTCCAGGTCGGGGTTCGGATGGGTTCTCAGGCTCATGACGCTCTCCCTCGTCAGTTCTTAGGCACGCTATCCGCCCCGCCGCCGTGGGGAAGCTGTGTTCCACGCCGCAGGGCAGCACCGGGCGCCCTTGCGGCCACCCCGCGCCCATCGTTACAATGGCGCGTCCTTCTGATCATGCGGAGCACCAGATGTCCTGGACCGACGAGCGCGTCGAGACCCTCAAGCGGATGTGGGCCGAAGGCCAGTCCGCCAGCCAGATCGCCAAGGAGCTGGGTGGCGTCACGCGCAACGCGGTGATCGGCAAGGTGCATCGCCTGGGCCTGTCGAACCGCGTCGGCGGCAAGGACGAGGACGAGCCCGAGGCCCCCGCCGCCCGGCCCGAACCCGCGCCGCAGCGGCTCCCGCCGCGGCAGCCGCCCGGCCGGACCCCGTGCCGGAACCCGCCGCCCCGCCGCGGCCCGCCGCCGAACCCGAGCCCCGCCCGGCGCCTGCCGCGGCACNNCGCCGCCAATGTCACGCCGCTGCCGGTGCGCAAGCCCCTGGTNGTAAGTAACCAGCCTCTGCCGCCCCAGCCCTCGGCCAACGAGATCAGCCCCGAAGCGCTGGCCTCGGTGCGCGAAGTGGAAAAGCGCGCCCGTTGGCTGACGCTGATGGAACTGACCGAACGCACCTGCAAATGGCCGATCGGCGACCCGGCGACCGACGATTTCTGGTTCTGCGGCCTGCCCTCGCTGCCCGGCAAGCCCTATTGCGAGGCGCATGTCGGCGTGGCCTTCCAGCCGATGAGCGCCCGGCGCGACCGCCGCCGCTGATTTCACCAGACACCTGCGGCGCCGTCCGCGCCGCAGACAGGCCCCTTCGCCCGGAGGGGCCTTTTGCATGGCACCGTCAGGCCGGGTGCCGCACGGCGCCCCGAAATGGTGACTCCTGAAAATAAATATTACGTATTGTGAATGAATTGCACAATTTTCTGGAATTGATCAAGTCAGATCTCACGGCGGCGTGAGGTGGTTATCTGCCCCCGCGCGAACGACTGCCACAGGAGTGCTCCATGCACCGAGTCCTTGTCCTCGCCCTTGCCACCACTGCGCTCGGCCTGCCCGCCCTTGCCGACGATCTGCGTGACACCGCGCTCGCCACCTTCAAACCCCTGCCCTCGACCGTCTTANNAGCCGTGGCAGAAAACCCGATCACCCCGGANAAGATCGACCTCGGCCGCGCGCTGTTCTTCGATCCGCGCCTGTCGGCCTCGGGCGTGTTTTCCTGCGCCTCCTGTCACAACCTCGCCACCGGCGGGGATGACAACATGGAAACCTCCATCGGCCATGGCTGGCAGAAGGGTCCGCGCAACGCGCCCACCGCGCTGAATGCCGTGCTGAACGAAGCCCAGTTCTGGGACGGCCGCGCCGAAGACCTGAAGGCGCAGGCCAAGGGTCCGGTGCAGGCGGGCGTCGAAATGGCCAACACGCCGGAAAACGTGGTGGTGACGCTGAAATCCATGTAAGCCTATACCGACTGGTTCGCCGCCGCCTTCCCCGGCGAGGATGACCCGGTGACCTTCGACAACATGGCCCGCGCGATCGAGGCGTTCGAGGCCACGCTGATCACGCCCGCCCCCTTCGACGCCTGGCTGAACGGCGATGACGCCGCTTTGTCCGATGACGCCAANGGTGGCCTCGCGCTCTTCATGGACAAGGGCTGCTCGGCCTGCCATTCCGGCGTGAACGTCGGCGGCCACGGCTATTATCCGTTCGGCCTGGTCGAAAAGCCCGGCGCCGACGTGCTGCCGGTGGGCGACAAGGGCCGCTTCAAGGTCACGGAAACCGCCTCCGATGAATATGTCTTCCGCGCCGCGCCCCTGCGCAACATCGCGCTGACCGCACCCTATTTCCATTCCGGCAAGGTCTGGGATCTGCCGGTGGCGGTGGAAATCATGGCCGAAAGCCAGTTGGGCGAGGCGTTGAAGCCGGAAGAAACCGCTCAGCTGGTCGCCTTCCTGGACAGCCTGACCGGTACGCTGTTAAGCNNCATCACGGTGCCCGCCCTGCCGCCGGAAACCGCCACCACGCCGCGGCCGACGCAAAGATCGAATGATCTGACACCGCGGCACGCGATACCCCCGGCGCTAGGCCTTCGAGGGCGCTCAGTTCCCGCCCAGCAGTTTCTGCAAGGCCTTGGCCGCCTCTTCCTGCGCCTTCTGCTCCAGCGCGTCGCGGGCGGCCTGTTCCAGGTCTTCGGCATTGGGGTCAATGGTGACCCCCAGTTCCTCGGCCGCCTTCTTCGCCAGCTCTTCCTTCGCCTTCTGCTCCAGCTTGGCCCGCTCGTCGGCCAGTTGCTGCTCGGCCAGCGCCGCAACGTCCAGCTTCAGGTCGGGCGAGGACCACGGCCCCTTGATGATCAAGGGCACCATCACCCCGCCAGTGCCGTCGGAATTGGCCAGGGCCACCGGCTTGATGCGGTAGTCGATCCGCTGCCGTCCGATATCCACCTCGCCCGATCCGGTCGCGGTGACCAGCGGCGCCACGAACTTCAGGTCGTCGTTCTGCAGGATGCCGCCCGCCACGGTAAAGCTGGCGGTCACCTTGTCGAAGATCGTCTTGTCCTCCGGCCCCACATGCGACGGGTCCAGCGTCATCAGCATCCCCGCCAGATCCAGCCCGCGATACTCCCCCTGCCCCAGGGCCAGGCTGCCCTCGCCCGACAGGCTGCGCATCAGGTCCGGCAGCCGCCCGCCNNAGCCCAGAAGGTTGAACCGCAGCGTGCCGCGCGCCATCAGCCGGTCAAACCCCGCCGCCTGCGCCAACAGAGCCTGCATGTCCATGTTCTCGAAGGCCAGATTTGCCCGCGCCGAGAACCCCTCGCGCGCATTCACGATCACCTGCCCGCCGATGCCGCCGCCATAGGCAGCAAGCCTCCGNNCGATATCCACCACCGCCCGCGCCCGGTCGATGGTCAGATGCCCCTTCACCGGCGCCAGGCTCACCAGCCCCAGATCTATCCCCTCGGCCGCCAGCGCCACCTCGGCATCCAGCGCGCGCAGGGCCGAGCCGTCCAGCGCCACATCCGGCCNACCCGCCCTTGCCCCCGCCACCCGAGCCACCGCCCGATCCGCCGCCCCGGAACCGCCCGTCAGACCGCGCAGATCCAGCCGTCCCGCCGTCACCGAAGCCACGACCTTCGGCCGCAACCCGGCCGTGGTGACATCTGCCTCCAACGCCAGCGGCGTGCCATCCAGCACCACCGACCCGCCCCGCAGATGCAGGCTGCCCTCGGCGGTCAGCACCGCCTGCCCCGCCACCTTCACGCCAGTCCGCCCCAGCCCCGTAAGCGGTTCCGGCCGCGCCANCCCCGCCAGCGCCGACACCGCCGCCAGATCGCCCAGATCGGTATCCAGCTGCCCCTCGGCCGCCAGCGGCACCAGCCCCAGCCGCCCGTCAAACCCGACCGTCGCCGCCCCGGCACGCAGATCGAAGCCCACCGCCTCGACCCCGCCCGCCAGGAACGGCGCCAGCGCACCGATCCGCAGCGCCAGATNCAAAGCCTGCCCGTTCATGACTGCCGACAGGTCCACATCCACCGGCCCCGCCACATCACTGACCGCCGTCTTCAGCGCAATCTCGCTCAGTTCTGCCTCGGTCCCCGCAGCATGGTCCAGCCAGACCACCCGCCCGCCCGTCACCTCCAGCCGGTCCAGCGACAGGGGCGGCAAGGCCGTGCCCCGCCGCCGCCCGACCCGCTCCCCGCAGAACCCGCCGCCGCNCATCTCCCAGTTGCCCTGCCCCTCGGCCGACCGCTCCAGCACGATCTCGGGCGCCTCGGCGACCAGCGCCGTCACGCGCACCTCGCCCGCGACCAGCTTCGCCGCATCCAGCCCGATCTCCAACCGCTCGGCCCGGAACATCGGCCCCTTGTCCGACCAGGGCGCATTGGCCACCGAAACATCCTCGGCCACCACGCCCAGCACCGGCCAGACCTGCGGCACGACCGATCCGCCGATGACCAGCGCCCGCCCGGTGCGCGCCTCGAACTGCTTTGCCGCGATCTCGGCCACCGATTTCGCCGGGATCAGCCAGACCGCCGCCACGGCCAGGATGCCCAGCGTCACCACCACAGAAACAAGTCGGACAATCCAGCGCATCAGGGCCCCGGCAGAACTGCCGCAGATCCTAGGCGCGCTGCCACACAGGGTCCAGCCGCGATCTGCGCGCGCAGGGACCGGGCGCGCGGCGGGAGGGGTCAGGGAGAGGGGAGGGGTCTGGGAGGGCACGCCCCCTCCCCAGACCCCTCCCCTGCTCCGCCGTCAGAACTTGCGCGTCCAGCCGACCGCGATGCTCAACTGGTCCATCTCCAGCTCGATGGTGCCGGGCGTCGGCCCCATCGGTGTGGTTTCCGGCCCGCTGACCGTGCTTTCCGGCACATAGATCACCGCGAAATCCAGCGTATCACTCGCCGAAAGCTTGCGCGTGCCGCCGAAGGTGAAGTGGTTCTGCACGATCCCCGGCGCCAGGATGTTCAGCGTCACATCCTCTTCCGAGATCGGGTTGGTCGAATAGGCATAGTANNAAGCGCGCCAGATCATCTCGTCCGATTGCTGCCAGGCGACACCCAGCTTCAGCACATCCACATCGTCCCAGCCGAAGCCCCGCCCGGCGCCCCAAAACCCGGCGTCGGTGGCATTGCCCACCGCCTCGACCTGCGAATAGAAGATGCGCTGCCAGTCCAGCATCAACGTCACCGCCGGATCGGGTTTCACCGCGATACCCGCGCCGATATAGGCGGGAATGTCAAAGCTGCCCTCATCGGCAAACAGGCCGGAATAGTTGTCGAACTTCGACATGGCGAATTGCGTCTGGCCGGTCAGACCCAGCATCACCATGTCATTGACGGCATATTGCAGACCCAACCGCAGGCCGATGCCGGTGGAATAGTCATAGCCGTTGTTCGTCAGGTTCGACGGATCGGTCGAGATCTTNNAAGCAAAGGCGCCCAGCCCGGTGCCCCGGAACCGCTGCACAGCGATGGTGGGCGCAATACCCCAGCTCAGATTGCCCGACTTACCCGCCCAGGTGGCCGACAGGAACAGCTGCGACAGGTCCACCCCCATCCCGGCGCAGAAGGTCGCGCCGCAGCCCGGCAGGCCATCGGGATAATCGGTATTCATGCCGCCGTTGCCATAGGCGGCGAAGTTCAGCACGGTGCCATTGGCCAGCGGCAGGTTGTAGGCGATGTTCGGATTCAGGAACAGATCATCGCCGCTGGTCACATGCCCCGGCGGCACGAAATAGGTGCCCTCCGCCGTATAGCCGCGATTGGGCATGAACAGCTCGATCCCCAGCGACAGCTCCTTGCCGACCGTGGCCGCGGCCGCCGGGTTGGCGGTGGCCGACATGGCGTCATAGGAATCCGCGATCCCCGCACCACCCTGGCCCTTCTGCACCACGCCGTAGCCCAGCGAGTAGCCTTCAGTGGCCTGCGCGACGCCCGTTGCGACGCCCGACAAAAGGATGAACGCTGCCGTTCCCGCCATCAGGCGGGTCATTGTCTTGGTGGCCATTTCCATTTCCCTCGTCCTAAGACCGGACGGGCACCGCGCTCGCTCCCCCGCGGCGGAATCGGCCCCGTCGCCGGGTCCGCAAGCCCCGGTAACAAGATCATACATTCGCATTTCTGAATCTTGCTAGAAGAAAATCGTCGCGCCCCGGATTTCCGGGCGCTGAGGCCTTTGTGCCAAGGGGCGGCGGCACCGGCCGAGGTCGGGGCCAGGTCCAGATCCAGCCCCAACACCTCTGCCAATCATTCTCGGGCCGTTGTCGTGCCAAAGCAACGTGGGCGCAAATGGCCGCCCGCCTCGGACAATTCTTAAGTCCAAGTTAATCCGGCCGCGCAAGTGATTGATTTCATTGTGATCGGCAAAGCGTCCGAGCTCGGACGCCCCCTACCGTCCGGTCCGAAAAGCCCTATATCCGGGCGCATGACCCAGACCCCGCCGATCCTGCGCCCCGACCTCGCCCGCGCCCTCGTCCCCGACACCCGTCGGCCCGGCCAGCCCACCATCGGCATGGTCTCCCTCGGCTGCCCCAAGGCCCTGGTGGACAGCGAGCGCATCCTGACCCGGCTCCGGGCCGAGGGCTACGCCATCTCCCCCGACTACCAGGGCGCCGAGGCCGTCATCGTCAACACCTGCGGCTTCCTCGACTCGGCCCGCGCCGAAAGCCTGGAAGCCATCGGCGAGGCCCTCGCCTCCAACGGCCGGGTCATCGTGACCGGCTGCCTCGGCGCCGAGCCCGAGTTCATCACCGGCGCCCACCCCAAGGTCCTGGCCGTCACCGGCCCCCATCAGTACGAGGCGGTCCTGGACGCGGTCCACAGCGCCGTNCCCCCGCGNCCCGACCCCTTCGTCGGCCTCCTCCCCGCCTCCGGCATCCGCCTGACNCCNCGGCATTTCAGCTACCTGAAGATTTCCGAAGGCTGCAACCATGCCTGCAAGTTCTGCATCATCCCCGACATGCGGGGTGGNCTGGTCAGTAAGCCCGCCCATGCCGTGATCCGCGAGGCCGAGAAGCTGGTCGAGGCCGGGGTGAAGGAGCTGCTGGTCATCTCCCAGGACACTTCGGCCTATGGGCTGGACCTGCGCCATGCCGAGGCCAAGGGCCACCGCGCCCATATCACCGACCTGGCCCGCGACCTTGGCAGCCTTGGTGCCTGGGTCCGGCTGCACTATGTCTACCCCTACCCCCATGTCCGCGACCTGATCCCGCTGATGGCCGAGGGGCTGGTGCTGCCCTACCTGGACATCCCCTTCCAGCACGCCCACCCCGACACGCTGCGCCGCATGGCNCCGGCCGCCGCCGCCAGGACCCTGGACGAGATCGCCGCCTGGCGGGCCACCTGCCCCGACCTGACCCTGCGGTCCACCTTCATCGTCGGCTACCCCGGCGAGACCGAGGCGGAGTTCCAGACCCTGCTGGACTGGCTGGACGAGGCCCAGCTCGACCGGGTGGGGTGCTTCCGCTACGAGAACGTGAAGGGCGCGCGGTCCAACGACCTGCCGGACCATGTGCCGGAAGAGGTCAAGGAGGAGCGCTGGCAGAGGTTCATGGAGAAGGCCCAGGCGATCTCGGAGGCGAAGCTGGCGGCCAAGGTGGTANNGCGGATGGAGGTCATCGTGGACGAGGTCNNGGCGCCAGACGGGGCCACCTGCCGGACCAAGGCCGATGCNCCCGAGATCGACGGGAACCTCTTCATCGACGAAGGGTTCGAGGGGCTGACGCCNGGGGACATCGTGACCGTCGAGGTGGACGAGGCCGGGGAGTATGACCTCTGGGGTAGGCTGGTAGGCTGAGGGCGTCCGAGCTCGGACGCTTTTCGGATTCAATGATTTCAATGGTTTGCTGACGCGAATTAACTTGGACTTAAGATTTGTCCGAGGGAAGCGCCCTCTTGCGGCGGCTACCCGGCGCTTGACCGACGCGGGCCGGAGCAATCCTTCCGCTCGCACGATTGGCCGGTTGGCGATAGACCTTGACCCATGGAGAGTCGGGCCGCAGCGGGTTTGGCCGTTGGTCCCTTTGGGTGGTGGTGTCGTGCGGGCTTTGGGGATGGGTGGTCCAGCGGGTCGGAAGCGGTCTCCCCTCTTTTTCCTGTCTTCTGCGGATCTAAGTGGCGAGGCGGGCCTGGGGTCCTTCGGGGGCGTCCGAGCTCGGACGCTTGCGGGGGTGAGGAAATCAACGGGTTGCGTGGGCGGATTCATCTGACGTCAAGGAATGGGCGGGGGTGGGGCAAGAGGGGAAAGCCCCGCCATCTCTGCGTCGACCGCCAGTTCCCAAACGACGTGTCGCATTCTCGCGCGAAAAAGGTACTTTCGGGAGCGTGAATGGAATCTGTCGATGTGGTGGACTCCTCCAAGGCAACAGCAAGGGATGAGGGTACTAATATGCACAAGGTGGGGCAAAAACACCGGATTCAACACCTTCTCGGCTCGATTGAGTGCGGAGCCCGGTGCGCCTGTCCCCGAAGTTGCGTTCCCAGCCGCTCGGCTGATCAGATATTCGTGGGGTTCGGGCGATATTTATTCTTTCGGCTTTCTTGGCCAGCTCTTCATGCAGACCGGAACAAGATGGGAGCGCCGGTGGAAAGAGATTTCCGGGACTCTCCCGGCACCGTCGAGTCAATGCAGGCAACTGTCGAGACATACAAGAGAGCGTCATCCAAATGCGACGGTATGCACCCATTCTCGACCGCCGACACGGTTGCCTCGCTCGATTTTCATGACTTGTACAGGCAGCCAGTGAATTGTGGAACTCATCATTCGGCTGGAATTTGCCCGACGTGGATCTTCTCTCGTCATGGGCACAGTTGTTTCGGACCAGTGCTGCTTTCGGAGGACCCTATGCGCTTTTCCGGGCTAGAGAACCCGGAGCCCAGAATGGTTCTCGGTGCGAACAGCACAACACCGTATGCGATGGTTTCCGAGGGAGAAGATGTCTTCCTTTTCGAATCTCCAAACGGCGTCTTGGCGGCAAGGGACAATACAGATCAACTTGTCAGCCCCCGCAATGGCGTAGCGCCCATTATTTCTGTTGGCGAAACCGTATTTCAATTTGACTCGAGGCGGTAGAATGACAGCAAGCGTAGGGTGCGCATTCATCGCGCACCTTCCCCGGCACCGAAATTGCCTTTCCCCTGTTCGCCAATCTTGGTGCGCAATGAATGCGCACCCTACACCTCGCTTTGGATGCGGGTTTACGAGGGCGGGCCTGGGGGCCCTTCGGAGGCGTCCGGGCTCGGACGCTTGCGAGGGATGAGGAAGCAGCAAGCGTAGGGTGCGCATTCATTGCGCACCTGCCTCTGCACCGAAATCGCCTTTCCCCTGTCCGCCAATCTTGGTGCGCAATGAATGCGCACCCTACACCTCGCTGACATTCCTGATCCCCGGCAGCGATTTGGTGCGCTTGCGAAGCGTGGACGATTGATGCGTGCGGTCAGCCGCTTTCACTGGTTTGCCGCTTGCGTGGGGCGGGTGAAACTTACCCTCTTTGCCCCAGGCGCCCGTGGCGTTCCGCCGCCTCAGCGGGCATGGTGGGTTTCATCCACCCAACCCCGAGCCTGCCCATGACCGACCTGACGATCTGGACCTATGACTGGGTGCCAAACGGCCCGCGCGGGTTTGTGCGCGACCTGCGGCTGCGGTGGGCCTGCGAGGAGGCGGGGCTGCCCTATGCGGTGAAGACGGTGGCCTTCGACGGGCGGGGGCCGGAGCATCTGGCGCGGCAGCCGTTCGGGCAGGTGCCGTTCCTGACCGATGGGGAGATCTCGCTGTTCGAAAGCGGGGCATGCCTGTTGCATCTGGCGGGCAGNAGCGAGGTGCTGATGCCGCGCGAGGCCGTGGGCGCGGCGGAGGTGCTGCAATGGGTGATCTCGGCCTTGAACTCGGTCGAGATGGTCTCGGTGCCCTGGTGGTTCCTGGAGGTGACGGGGGCGAAGGAGAACGGGCTGACCGGTTGGCTGGAGAGTGGNCTGGCGCATGTCGAGCGGGTCTTGGGCGAGCGGGAGTGGCTGGCGGCGGGGCGGTTCACGGTGGCGGACCTGCTGATGGCCGATGTGCTGCGCGTGGGGCGGGTGCGCGGGTTCGGCGTGCGGTAAGCCACCGAGGCCTATGTGGCGCGCGTCACGGCGCGGGCGTTCCAGAAAGCCCATGCCGACCAGATGGCGCATTTCGCAGCGGCGGATTGAGGGCGGGGACGGTGCGCAATGAATGCGCACCCTACGCCCTGAGCCTACCAGCGCCCGGTGGTGGCGGCCCAGAGGAGGCGGCCGCGGCGGGTGAATTCGGAGAGGGTGAGCTGGCCTGATGCGATGCGGCCCGGCTCAGCGGCGGCGAGGCGCAGGAGGGGGCNGGCCTGCCAGGCGGCGAGGGCGGCGGGGCCGATCAGGCGGCGGGATTGGCGGGCCTGGTGAAGGCGGGCGAGGCCGTCTTGCGCCAGGGCGCAGAGGGCCTCGGGGCGGTCGTCCAGAAGCGGATGGCGACCGCGGGCGATCAGTTCCGGCACGGCGCGCAGGAAGGCGGCGAGGCCCGAGGCCCAACCGAGGGCGCGGGCGGGGGCTTCGGCTTCGGGCGGGGCGCCGGTGGCCTGGGCGGCCAGCGCCATCAGGCTGCCGGCGGTGTCGTCGAGATAGGCGTCGAAGGCGGCCTGGGTTTCGAAGGGCTCGCGCCAGATGTCCCACCGGCGGGCGGCGGCCATGCGGTCCAGCATCTGGGTGGGCAGGGCGGCTGCGCGGATCAGGTCGTGCAGGGNGCCTGCGACCTCATGCGCGGGGCGGGGGCCCTCCAGCGCGTCGCGCCACCATTGCAGGCGCATTTCGGCGATCATCGGCTCAGCCGAGGCCCAGGNGGCGCGGGCCACTTCCAGGTTGAAGGCGTAAAGCGGCAGCAGCCGGGCGCGGGCGGTAAGCGGGGCCGCCATGGTGGCGGCGAAGCGGTCGGGGTCGCCCTGTTCGACCAGCCGGGCGCAGGCGTCGAGGTTCACCGCGGCACCGCGACAGTCAGAAGATAGCCATAGCTGCGGCCATGCCGCCGCCAGAGATCGATTTCGCAGCGGAAACTGTCGATGAGCCAGCGTTGGGCAGGATCGGCCGCGGGGGTCAGCGCGGCAATTCNCAGCGGACCATAGTAGGCATCGGCGGTCGTCGGGAGCCAGAAGCTGCGATCGTCTCGCAAGCGNNCCTCTGCCTCGCCGCGCAGGGCGACCTCTTCTGCGGCGAAGAAGTCCGCCACCTCCGGCGGGATGTCTGGGCCGGTCAGCACCAGATCGGTGAAGGCGACGCGCCCGCCGGGGCNGAGGCAGGGCGCCCAGGCCTGAAGCGCGGNGGTGACGCCGGGGCCGTAGATCGCACCGCCCGACCAGATCAGGTCGTAGGGGCAGCCGGGNNGGCGGGTCATGTCGTTTACCTCGGCCCGCACCTGGGGAANGCGGCGGCGGATATGGGCGATGAATTCTTCGGAGAGGTCGATGGCGGTGACGCGGCCCTGCGGCACCAGGGACAAAAGCAGCGGCAGGTCGGCGCCGCGGCCTGANNGCGCATCGAGCACCGCGGCGGTGGCGGCAAGGCCCGCGGCGGCGCGGATCAGGCTGTCGGCATCGCCGGGGGCGCAGAGGTCGAGGCCGTCGAACAGGCGGTAGATGCTCATGCCACCGGCGCCCCCAGGTCGCGGATCAGTTTCCAGGTGATGGCGTCGAGGAGCGCCTCGAAGCTGGCGTCAACGATGTTGGGGCTGACGCCGACGGTGGACCAGCGGCGGCCCTGGCCATCCTCGCTGTCGATGATGACGCGGGTGGTGGCCTCGGTGCCGCCCTGGGTGATGCGGACCTTGAAGCCGACGAGTTTCATGTCGTCGATGGCGGTCTGGTAGGGGCCGAGGTCTTTGGCCAGCGCCTTGGCGAGCGCGTTGACGGGGCCGCGGTCCTGGCCGGTTTCATCGAGGCTGTCGGAGACGGACATGACCTTGTCGCCGCCGACCTGCACCACCACCACGGCTTCCGAAAGGGTCATCAGGACGCCGCTGGCGTTGCTGCGGCGTTCGACGGTGACGCGGTAGCGTTTGACCCGGAAGAATTCGGGCAGGAGGTCGAGTTCGCGGCGGGCGAGGAGTTCGAAGCTGGCCTGGGCGCCGTCATAGGCGTAGCCCTGGTCCTCGCGTTCCTTGATGCTGTCGAGGATGCGGGCGAGGCGGGGTCGCCGGGNGGCGACCTGGATGCNTGCACTGGCGAGGCGGGCGCGCAGGTTGGACTGGCTTACCTGGTTGGACATCGGGATGACGCGGGCGTTGCCGACAAGGCCCGGCTCGATGTGTTCGTAGGTGGTGGGGTCCTTCAGGATGGCGCTGGCGTGCAGGCCNNTCTTGTGGGCGAAGGCAGAGGCGCCGACGTAGGNGGCCGAACGCAGGGGGACGCGGTTCAGGATGTCGTCCAGAAGGCGGCTGGTACGGGTGAGGCTGGCCAGCGCCTGTGGGGTGACGCCGGTTTTGAAGCGGCTGGCGAAGGNGTCTTTCAGCAGCAGCGTCGGGATCAGGGTGGTCAGGTTGGCATTGCCGCAGCGCTCGCCCAGGCCGTTCAGCGTGCCCTGGATCTGGCGGGCGCCGAGGACGGCGGCGAGCGAATTGGCGACGGCGTTGCCGGTGTCGTCGTGGCAGTGGATGCCGAGGCGGGCGCCGGGGATGCNCGCGATGACCTCAGCGGTCACACGGGCGACCTCTTCGGGGAGGGTGCCGCCGTTGGTGTCGCAGAGGACGATCCAGCGGGCGCCACCTTNCAGGGCGGCGTGCAGGCAGGCCAGCGCGTAGGCGGGGTTGGCGCGGTAGCCGTCGAAGAAATGCTCGGCGTCGAAGAGGGTCTCGCGGCCTTTGGCGACGGTGTGGGCGATGGAGGCGGCGATGGCCTGGAGGTTTTCGTCGAGGCTGGCGCCGAGGGCCGTGGTGACGTGGAAGTCGTGGGTCTTGCCGACGAGGCAGACGGCGGGGGTGGCGGCGTCGAGGACGGCGGCCAGGACGTCGTCGTTCTGGGCCGAGCGGCCGATGCGGGCGGTCATGCCGAAGGCGGTGAGGGTGGCGCGGGTTTCCGGCGCCGCCCGGAAGAACTCGCTGTCGGTGGGGTTGGCGCCGGGCCAGCCGCCCTCGATGTAGTCCACCCCGAGGGCGTCGAGGGCGCGGGCGATCTGGGTCTTCTCGGCGGCCGAGAACTGGACGCCCTGGGTCTGCTGGCCGTCGCGGAGGGTGGTGTCGAAGAGATAGAGGCGCTCGGGGGTCATGGGCGGGCCTGGGGCTGGGCGTCCGAGCTCGGACGCTTTGGCGGTTCTAGGGAAATCAAGAGGTTATGCGGGCGCTTTAACCTGGACTTAAGACTTGCCCGAGGTTGCCCCTCACCCCGACCCCTCTCCCCCAAGGGGAGAGGGGAGCCGTGTCGCGCCGATCAGGGCGGCGTCCTGTGGACGCCGACCCGGCGCGTTGGCGAAAAGCCAGCTTTTCGCCAAGGGGCTGTCAGGTATCCCCGGACGCTGGATGCACGGGGCGCGCCTGCCTGGGCGGGCGCGTTCGCGCCCGGCCCAAGGGGCAGGCGCGGCCCGTGCGCCGGGCGCACGGGCGGTTGTGGTGAAGCCGGTCGCGGCGCCCGAGGCGATGGCCTCGGGCTTTGGCAGGCGGGGGATGGGCAGGATTGCCCATCCTACGGGGGACGTTCGGTTCAACCGAGCGACTCCAGCTTGGCCGCGTCGAAATCCGGGCCGGGGCGGAGGTCCACGCCGTCCTTGGACATGCGGACCTCGACCCCGGCGGCGAGGAGCGCCGCTTTCAGCGCGTCCACGGCGGCGAAATCCTTTGTCGCCTTGGCGGCTTCGCGCAGGCCGGCAAGGCGGGCGGCAAGCGGCGCGAGGTCCACGCCACNAGCAGCCCATGCGCCCATGCCGTCTTCCAGAAGGCCGAGCAGCGCGGCAGACGCCTTCAGCGTGGNCCCCTCGCCCGCCGCGGCCAGTGCGTGCAGTTCGGCGATGGCGCCGGCGGTGTTCAGGTCATCGGCCAGCGCGGCGACGACCGCCGCGGAGGGCGTGCCCGACCCTGCCCCGGCGGCGATCTCGCGCCACTTCATCAGCGTCGCTTTCGCCTGCGCCGCCTTCTCTGCCGTCCAGTCCATCGGCCTGGAATAATGCGTGCCGAGATAGACGAAGCGGATCACCTCGCCCGGATAACCCTGGTCCAGGAGGTCGCGCACGGTGAAGAAGTTGCCGAGGCTCTTGGACATCTTCTTGCCCTCGACCTGCAGCATCTCGTTGTGCATCCAGACCTTGGCGAAGCCCGCCGAAGGATGGGCGCAGCAGCTTTGCGCGATCTCGTTTTCATGGTGCGGGAACTGGAGGTCGATGCCGCCGCCGTGGATGTCGAAGGCGGGGCCGAAGAGTTCATAGGACATGGCCGAGCATTCGATGTGCCAGCCGGGGCGGCCGCGGCCCCAGGGGCTTTGCCAGCCGGGCAGGTCTGCATCCGAGGGCTTCCACAGCACGAAGTCCATCGGGTCTTCCTTGAAGGGCGCGACCTCGACGCGGGCGCCCGCGATCATGTCGCCGACCGAGCGGCCCGAGAGGCGGCCATAGGCACCATAGGAGCGGACACGGAAGAGGACGTGGCCTTCGCGGGCATAGGCATGGCCCGAGGCGATGAGCCCGGCGATCATCGCCTGCATGGCGCCGATGTAGTCGGTGGCGCGCGGTTCGAAGGTCGGCCGCAGGGCGCCGAGCGCGTCCATGTCGGCGTGATACCAGGCGATGGTTTCCTCGGTGCGTTCGCGGATCAGCTGTTCCAGCGTGCCGGGGCTGCCGGCGGCCTTGCGGCGCTGTGCCTCGGCGTTGATCTTGTCGTCCACGTCGGTGAAGTTGCGCGCATAGGTGACGTGATCCGGCCCATAGACATGGCGGAGAAGCCGGAACAGCGTGTCGAAGACCACCACGGGCCGGGCGTTGCCGATATGGGCGCGGTCATAGACGGTGGGGCCGCAGACATACATGCGGACGTTCTGCGGATCGAGGGGCGCGAACTCCTCTTTCCGGTGTGTCAGCGTGTTCGTAAGGCGGATCGTGACCATGTTCCCCTCCCTGTTGCCCCGGAGGCGGGAACCGGCTTCGATTGCACGAAAGAACGGGCCCGCCTGACCTGTGTCAGCCGGTAATGCAGCAGATGCCGATGTGCCCATTGCGTTTCATGGCCCGCCTCTTACCCGCTGGCGGCGTTTTGGCAAAGCGGAAAAGCACGGGTTGACCCATGGCCGGGCCGTGGCAAGCTGCCGGGCATGAGCCGCGCCTTCGTCAATGCCATCTGTGCCGCCCTGCCGGGGGCGGAGAACTCCGACCCCTGGGGCGGGGGCATGATTGCTGGAAGGTGGGGGCAAGATGTTTGCCGTGGTCGGCGCGATGGAGGACCACGGCGTTTCGGTGAAATGCGCCGATGCGGACACGGCGCGTCTGGTCATCGAGATGGGGCACGGGGTGAAGGCGCCCTATCTGCATGCCAGCTGGGTGCGGCTGCCCTGGGGGATCGTGCCGGAGGCGGAACTGCGCGAGCGGCTGGAAACCTCGTACCGGATCATCCGGGCGGGGCTGCCGAAGAAGGTGCAGGCGGCGCTTGGCTGACCGGCTCTGGCGATGACAGAGCGGATTCGCCGTGCTAGCCTGCCCGTCATTTCAGGGCGGCCCCGGGCAGCGGGAGCCGGAGGTTGGAGAGGACGGCATGTATATTCCCCTTGGCGAAGGTGACGACCAGCGCGACGGCACCGATCTGGACGACACCATCGAAGGCAATGGCGGCAACGACACGTTGCGCGGGCTTCTGGACAACGACCATATCTATGGTGGCGCGGGCGACGACTGGTTGCAGGGCAACGAGGGCAACGACGGGCTGTTCGGCGGGCTGGACGACGATTCCCTGGAGGGGCTGGACGGCGACGATGTCCTGTTCGGCGAGGACGGCAACGACACGCTGGCGGGCAACCTGGGCGCGGATTCGCTGGACGGCGGCGCGGGGGCGGACCGGCTTTACGGCTATTCCGGCAGCGACACCCTGCTGGGCGGGCTGGACAATGACCGGCTGTTCGGTGGCGGCGACCGCGACACGCTGTCGGGCGGGGCGGGGCAGGACAGGGCCTATGGCGGCGCCGGCTGGGATGCGCTGTGGGGCGATGACGGCAACGACACGCTGTATGGCGGCGACGACAACGACGACCTGTATGGCGGCAACGGGCGCGACTGGCTGTATGGCGACGCGGGCGAGGACTGGATCCGCGGCGGCGCCTCGCATGACTGGCTGGACGGCGGTGCCACCGCCGACCGGCTGTGGGGCGAGGATGGCAGCGACACGATCTGGGGCGGCGATGGCGGCGACCTGATCTGGGGCGGGGCGCAGTCGGATGCGCTCTATGGCGACCAGGACGACGACAGCCTGTACGGCGATGCCGGGGCGGATGAGCTGTTTGGCGGCGATGGGGCGGATGACATCTTTGGCGGCGTGGGCACGGACAAGATCCAGGCCGGGCCGGGCACCGACACGATGGCGGGCGGCGCGGATGCCGATGTCTTTGTCTTCGTCAATGCCGGGGATTCGCCGGCGGGCGCGGGGCGCGATGTGATCCGCGACTTCGTGTCGGGGGTGGACCAGATCGACCTGAGCATGGTCCAGACCGGGATGGTGTTCCTGGGCAATGCCGCGTTCCAGCTGGGGCTGGCCGGGCAGGTGCGGTACAATGTGGCTTCGGAAGGGGTGCAGATCGACCTGGACGGCGACCGCGTGGCCGATATGGAAATCCGCCTGGTCGGCGGGCCGGGCCTGGTGCTGGGCGACCTGATCCTGTAGCGCCGCGAAACCGCCCGGGCGCGGGATGCGCCCGGGCGGTGTGCGATCAGAAGCGGTAGGCCGCGCGCATCATCACGGTGGTGGCGTCGGCGTCGTAGCCGCTGCTTACCACATCGTCGAAGCTGTTGTACAGGACTTCGGCGCCAAGGGTCCAGTTGTTGCCCATGTCGTAGTCGGCGCCGACACCGGCGACCCAGCCGTCGGCGGTATCGCTTTCACCGGCGACATCGCCCTTGGCCCAGGCCCAGCCAGCGGTGCCGTAGAGGAAGGTCTGGCCGAGGTCGGCACCGGCTTGCAGCTTGATATGGTACAGCGCGTCCAGCGANNGGGCGGCGTCGCCGCTGCCGAGGTCGATGTTGGACCAGCTGTAGTCGCCTTCGATGCCGGTGATGAAGGTGCCGAAATCGTAGCGGTAGCCCATCATCAGCCCGCCAAGCCAGCCATTGCCGTCGGCCACGCCTTCGGTGCTGTCGATCGAGCCATAGCCGAGCTGGGCACCGCCGTAGAAGCCGGTCCAGTCGGGGGTCACTTGCGCGACAACGGCGACGGGGGCCACGACGGGCTCGGCCACCGGCGTGGTCATGCCGCCACCAGCGCGNNGCGGCGGGGAGAGCATCGTGGCGCCAAGCGCCGCAGCGATCATCTTGTTCATCTTCAGACTCCTCGTCCTCGGGTTCTGCGTCGGGCACATTCGGGTCCGCCTGCATCGCGCGGCGGTGGCGCCCAACCAGCCCGGAATTGGGGCTTTTGCAGGTGCAGCACAATGAACCACACGGCGATGTGAGCGGGGCAATGCCTTGAGGATAGCGGATTTTGGCCGATTCGGCGCGGGATTGGCCGATTCCCGCCGGGATCAGCCCTCGGCGCGGGTTTCGAGGTCGAGCCATTCCTCTTCAGCCGCGGTCAGTGCGGCCTGGCGGTCGGCCAGCATCTCGGAGGCCTTGCGGAATTTCACCGGCTCTTTGGTGAAAAGGTCGGGGTTTCAGAAGCTNNGGGAAAGTTTGCCGATCTCGGCTTCCAGCCGCGCGATCAGGTCGGGCAATTCGGCGAGGCGCTTCTTTTCGGTGAAGCTGAGGCCTTCTTGGTGCTTCTAGTCGGTAGACGGAAGCTCGGCCACGCGGTCGCTGGCTGACCAGTCAAGCACGTCCTGCAGGAGGTCGAGTCGNNGGTCGTGGTCGAGGATCAGGAGATTCGAGGGCTGGGCCATGACCTTGGCCATCAGAAGCCGCGCGCGTTCGCCGCCTGACAGCGATTTCACCGGGGCGCGGGCCTGGGCGTCGTCGAAAAGGAAGTCCTTGAGATAGGCCACGACATGGCGGGGCTGGCCGCGCACCAGCACCTGGTCGGAGGAGCCGGAGACGCGCATCAGGGGATCGTTGGTCAGGCTGTCCCAAAGCGAGGCCTCGGGGTCGAGCCGGGCGCGGGTCTGGTCGAAGACGGCGATTTCCAGGTTGGTGCCAAGCGTGACGGTGCNTTAAGCATCCGGTTCGATCTCGCCGGTCAGAAGGCGCAGGAGCGTGGTCTTGCCGATGCCGTTGGGCCCGACGAAGGCCACGCGGTCGCCGCGCATGACGCGGAGGTCGAGATTGCGGACGATGGGCAGGGCGCCGAAGCTCTTGCTCAGGCCCTTGGCTTCGATCACGCGCTTGCCCGAGGTGGGGCCGGATTCGAGTTCCAGCGCGGCGGTGCCTTGCTTGCGGATCTGGGCCGAGCGTTCGGCGCGGGNCGCCGCCAGCGCGCGGACGCGGCCCTGGTTGCGCTTGCGCCGGGCCGAGATGCCCTCGACGGCCCATTTCGCCTCGGCCTTGATCTTGCGGTCGAGCTTGTGGCGGGCCTCGTCTTCCTCGGCCCAGACGGTTTCGCGCCAGTCTTCGAAGCCGTCGAAGCCNNCCTCGCGGCGGCGGACCTCGCCGCGGTCGATCCAGAGGGTGGCTTTCGACAGCGCCTTGAGGAAGGCGCGGTCGTGCGAGATCAGGACGAAGGCGGCGCGGGTGTCGCGGAGCTGCGCCTCCAGCCATTCGATGGCGGCGATGTCGAGGTGGTTGGTGGGTTCGTCCAGCAGCATCAGGTCGGGCGCCTGCGCCATGAGGCGGGCCAGCGCGGCACGGCGGCGTTCGCCGCCCGAGGCGGTGGCGACGGGGGTGTCGGGGCGAAAGCCCAGCCCCTCGCCCGCGGCCTGGACGCGCCAGGCCTCATCCGCGGGCAGGCCGGCGGCGGCATAGTCGCCCAAGGTGGCGAAGCCCGACAGGTCCGGGTCCTGTTCCATGTAGCCGATGGCGGNTGCGGCGGGCACGATGCGGTCGCCCCGGTCGGGTTCGACAAGGTAAACCATGACCTTCATCAACGTGGACTTGCCCGAGCCGTTGCGGCCGACCAGCGCCACACGGTCGCCGGGCTGCACGACCAAGGACAGGTCGTCGAACAGGGGATTGCCGCCGAAGGTCAGCGAGATGTCGGAAAGCTGGAGAAGGGGTGCGCGCGCCATGCGGCGGGGTTATGCGGGCGGCGGGGCGGCGTCAACGGGCGGGTTTCTATTGCCCCCCGCGAGCCTCGCCCGAGGCCATCGCCTCGGGCGCGTGGGACGCTGGCCCCAAGACCGCCCGTGCGCCCCAAGCGCACGGGCCGCGCCTGCCTGCCCCTTGGCAGGCGCGAAGACGCGCCCGCCCAGGCAGGCGCGCCCCGTGCATCAGGCGGGCGGGGACAGTTGCCATCCCCCTTGGCGATTTGCTGGCAAATCGCCAATCGCGGTCGGGTGTCCACAGGACACCCGCCTTGTCGGCGCGAAGAAACAGAAAGCGCCCCTACACCCCGCCCGGTTCCTGCGACGACAGGTGGCGGTCCAGATCGGCCAGCGGCACGCCGACCAAATCCTTGGGCATCTGGCGCAGGACGTGGATCGCGGTCGCCTGATCCAGCCGGTCGCGCAGCGCCCAGCATCTTGGGTCCGGCGGCCAGCACGATGCCGCGATAGCCGCCACCGGCCCAGGCATCCGCCAGGGCTTCTGCGGCATGGTCGGCGAAGCGGGCGCGTTCGACGGCTTGCTCGGTCGTCGTCTCGTAGCCGTGGCGGCCCGCGCCGCCGGCGCCATGGCCGCGGCCCGGCGGGGCGTCGAATTCCTTGTCGATGTCGGGATAATCCGCGGCGGTCAGGTGCCGGACCTCGCGCGGCATGTGGCCCGGTGCTTCATGGGCCAGAAGCCGCAGATCAGTCTCGCTACCAGAGCGATGAGAAGAGGCTTGCGGTGCATGACATCCTCCTGCGCTGGTGAGGCTTCAGGCTGCACCCGTTTGGCCGGGCGCGCCATGATCCGGCTCAAGCGGCGGCGGAGTCCGTGGCGGCGGCGATGGCGCGCAGGGCGCGGGCGCGGGCGGGCGGGATGGCCGCGATCTCGACCGCGGTGAAGACGATGAGCGTATCCAGATCGGGGTCGGGCACGGCATGGTCGGCCACCCAGCCCCNCATGCCAAGGTAGGTGCGCAACAAGGGCGGCAGGTACCAGCGCGGCGCGCGGATCGGCGGGCGGGCCGGGCGGCAGGGCACGGCGGCGCCGCGCGCCTGGGGGCGATGCGCCGCGGGGCCAAGATGGGCGGTGGCCAGCGCCGACAGCGCCGGGCCATGGCGCGTGGCATCGGCGCCGCGAAAGCTGGTGCAGCCGAACAGCACACCGGCATTCAGGTCGTCCACCACGTTTACCAGCGCGCCCCAGGCGAGGCGCAGGATGTCGGGGTCGGGCCGGTCGGGGCGGATGCAGAAGCGGCCAAGTTCCAGCATCGGGAAGGGCAGCGCGGCCAGGGNGGCAAGGTCGAAGAACCGGGCGGAATAGCAGCTGGCCAGCTGGTCGGGCGTGGCGATCACCCCCAGGCGGAAGCAGGCGCGCAGCGTGCCGCCGGCATCCTCGACCAGCCAGTGCTGGGCGGTGGCATCGAAGCGGTCGGCATCCAGCCCCGGCCCGCCGCGAAAGCAGTCGTGGCGCAGCCGCTGCGCGGCCGTGATGTCCTGGTCGGTGACGGCGCGACGGATGCTGAGGCGGGCCTGGCGAAGCTGCTGCATCTTTCCCCTCATCGCGCGACTGGCGAAAGCCGGGCGCGATGCCCATTATCGACCGGAATGCGCAACCGGCAAGTGACGGTCGGGGCACAAGGCGATGAAGGAGCGTGCGCGATGGCGAAGGTGGTGAAGACCGAGGCGGAGTGGCGGGCCGAGCTGGGCGAGCTGGCCTATCGGGTGACGCGCGAGCATGCGACGGAACGGCCGTTCAGCCATGACGACTTTCCCGACGATCCNGGGACCTATCGCTGCACCTGCTGCGGCGCGCCGCTGTTCGACGCGGAAACCAAGTTCGACGCGGGCTGCGGCTGGCCGTCGTTCTTTGCGCCGCTGGACGAAGCGGCGGTGGGCGAAAGCCTGGACACCAGCCATTTCATGCGCCGGACCGAGGTTCACTGCAGCCGCTGCGACGCGCATCTGGGCCATGTCTTCCCCGACGGTAGNGCGCCGACGGGGCTGCGCTATTGCATCAACGGCGTGGCGCTGAAGTTCGAGCCCGAGGCGTGAGCCGGTCAGTTGAACAGGTCTTCGGCGTCGAGCCTACCGACGTTGCCGAAGATCTGCTTGATCGCCGAATTGCCCTGGACGTTCGAGCTGGTGACGCGGCGCGACAGCACGACGACCCGGCCATGTTCCATGCCATAGCGTTCGATGTTGGTGACGCGGCCCTGCGAATCGAACGAGATCGCCACGACCTCGCGGTCCAGCTCGCGCGGGGCGTTGACGCCGGTCAGCTTCCAGCGGCCCTGGACATAATACCAGGCATCGGCGTTCAGCATGCCTTCGGCCGAGGGGCGGCCCAACACCTGCTGCACCTCTTCGCGCGAGGCGCCGATCTGGATCTGCGCGAGTTCCAGGTCGGTGGGGATATAGCCGTGGTTGGTATAGACCGGATTGCAGGCCGCGGTGGCAAGGAAACACCGATTGCCGCGGCGCGAACTGCCCTTGCCTTGATCCGCACCATGCACTCCCTTGCCTGCCCCGTCCGGCCCCCGGCAACCGGACCGCGGGGCCTTGTCAGGCGGCGGGCGGCACCTTATGCGACGGGCGGTGGCGGGTGGGCCCTGTGGCCCCTTGCCCTTGGCCTTAACAGAAGGTCGCGGCCCGGATCAAGGGCGGCCGCCTGTGGCCCGGCGGATCGCCCGAAGCGGAGCCCGGCGCAAGCGAGGTGAGAGATGACCGCCCTGCCCTTCAGCCATCCCGTGCGGAGCGCCGCCCTGCCCGGCAAGCGCGCCTTTGCCTTCGACCTGGTGCCGGGGCCGGACGAGCGGGCGGCAATTGCCGCGGCGCTTGGGCTGCTGGAGCCGCCGGCGTTGCGGTTCAGCGGCGAGTTGCGGCCGGTGGGGCGCAAGGACGTGGCGCTGGAGGCGCGGCTGGTGGCCGCGGCGGTGCAGCCCTGTTCGGTGACGCTGGCGCCGGTGCCAGCGCGCGTGGACGAGGTGGTGGCGCGGCGCTATCTGGCCGACTGGGTCGAGCCCGAGGGCGACGAGATCGAGATGCCCGAGGACGACACGACCGAACCCCTGCCCGATGTCATCGACCTGGGCGCGGTGGCGGTCGAGGCGCTGGCGCTGGCGCTGCCTCTGTATCCGCGGGCGGCGGGCGTGGACCTGGGCGAGGCGGTCTTCGGCCCGCCCGGCACGGCGCCGTTGCGTGACGAGGACCTGCGGCCGTTCTCGGGGCTGGCCGCCCTGAAGGACAAGCTGGGCAAGCCCGAGGACAAGGGCTGACACCCGCCGGGAACGCCGCGGAATGACGGGGACCGGGCCAGAAAGGGACTTGCGCCCGCGGCGAATCCGGGTATGTATCGCGCCCTGTCACGGGTCCCGCGGGCCGTTCGGGGCATCTTTACCGTTGCCGCCCGGCACGCTGCCGATCCAGGGAAATCAGGGGCCTGTCCCCGAACACGAGGTTGAGACATGGCTGTCCCCCAGAATCGCACCACCCGGTCCCGCCGGAACATGCGCCGCGCCCATGACGCGCTGGTGGCCGCGAACCCGGCCGAATGCCCGAACTGCGGCGAGCTGAAGCGCCCGCACCACGTTTGCGGCGCCTGCGGCCACTATGACGCCCGCGAAGTCGTGGCGACCGCTGCCGTCGATCTGGACGAGGACGCGGCGTAAGCCGCTCCGCCTGACCGCGGCGCATCATGACGCAGGATAGCGTTCAGACGGCGGCCGCAGAGTCAGCGCGAATCGTTGTTTCGGTCGATGCCATGGGCGGAGATCGCGGTNNGGCAGCCGTGGTTGCCGGTCTTGTTGCATCTGCGCGCGACAATCCTGACGCCGATTTCCTGCTGCACGGCGATGTGGCGGTGCTGACGCCGCTGGTGGCGCGCCAGACCGGGCTGACGGACCGTGTCACGCTGCGCCACGCTGCCGAGGTCGTGGCGATGACCGACAAGCCCAGCCAGGTGATGCGGCATGGCCAGGCCACCTCGATGTGGGCCACCATCGACGCGGTGAAGCAGGGCGAGGCCTCGGTGGCCGTCAGCTGTGGCAACACCGGCGCCTTGATGGCCGTCAGCCTGATCCGCCTGCGCCGCCTGCCCGGCATCAACCGCCCGGCCATCGCCTGCCTCTGGCCCTCGCGCAATCCCGGCGGGTTCAACGTGATGCTGGACGTGGGCGCCGACATCAAGGCCGATGCCGAGGACCTGCTGCAATATGCCTCGATGGGCGCGTCCTATGCGCGCATCGGGCTGGGGCTGACCAAGCCGCGCGTGGGTCTGTTGAACGTGGGCACCGAGGAACACAAGGGCCGCGCCGAGATGAAGCTGGCGCATGACCGCATTGCGGCGGCGGCCGAGGCCGGGGCCTTTGAATTCGTCGGATTCGTCGAGGGCGGCGATATTCCGGGCTCGCGCGTCGATGTCATCGTCACCGATGGCTTCACCGGCAACATTGCGCTGAAAACCGGCGANGGTACGGCCAAGCTGATTTCGGATTTCCTGAAGGAAGCCTTTGCCGCCACCTTCCTGTCGAAGATCGCGGCTTTGCTGGCGCTGACCTCGCTGAAGCGGCTGCAGGTGCGCATCGACCCGCGGCGGGTGAATGGCGGCGTCTTTCTGGGGCTGAATGGCACGGTGGTGAAATCGCACGGTGCCTCGGATGCGACGGGCGTGGCGGCGGCGATCGGGCTGGCCTGCCAGCTGGCGCGATCAGGCTTCCGCGAGCGTCTGGCGGCGCGGGTTGCATCCACCATGCGCGCGGGGCAGGATGCCGGCGCGGAGGGGAACCCGGACGACGGGACCGCGAATGGNGTTGGGAGTCGGATCGGGGCAATGACGACACGCGCCGTGGTGAAGGGCGTCGGGCACTATCTGCCCGAACGCATTGTCCCGAATGCCGAGTTCGAGCAGATCGTGGAAACCTCGGATGCCTGGATCCGCTCGCGGTCGGGCATCGAGCGGCGGCATTTCGCGGCCGAGGGGCAGACGACCTCGGACCTGGCGATCCGCGCGGCCAGGGCGGCGCTGGCCGATGCCGGGCTGGCGCCCGACGACATCGACGTGATCGTGCTGGCGACCTCGACCGCCGACCTGACCTTTCCCTCGGCGGCGACCATGGTGCAGGCGGGGCTGGGCATGACNGCGGGCTTTGCCTTTGACGTGCAGGCGGTCTGCGCCGGTTTCGTCTTTGCGCTGTCCACGGCGAATGCGCTGATTCTGTCGGGCCAGGCGAAACGGGCGCTGGTGATCGGGGCCGAGACCTTCTCGCGGCTGATGGACTGGACCGACCGGTCGACCTGCGTGCTGTTCGGCGACGGGGCCGGGGCGCTGGTGCTGGAAGCGGCCGAGGGCGCGGGCACCACCGATGACCGCGGCATCCTGTCGGCCGACCTGAATTCCGACGGGCGGCAGCGCGACATCCTCTATGTCGATGGCGGCGTGTCGAAGGGCACGATCGGCCATCTGCGCATGCAGGGCAAGGAAGTGTTCCGCCACGCCGTCGAAAAGCTGGCCGCCACCGCGCATACCGCGCTGGAAAAGGTCGGGCTGTCGGGCGAGGACGTGGACTGGATCGTGCCGCACCAGGCCAATATCCGCATCATCGAGGCGACCGCCCGGCGCATGCAGCTGCCGATGGAGCGCGTGGTGGTGACGGTGCAGGACCACGGCAATACCTCGGCTGCCTCGATCCCGCTGGCGCTGTCGGTGGGCAAGGCCCGTGGCCAGATCAAGGAGGGCGACCTTCTGGTCACGGAAGCCATCGGCGGNGGCCTGGCCTGGGGCTCGGTGGTGTTGCGCTGGTAGGATGGGCAGTATTGCCCATCCTACGGGTGAAATCTGCGCGCAGGCGCCGAAATATCGCCCGCCAAGTGGTTGATATTGACTCGCAAATGCCTTGCCCCCAATCTCGCGGCAAAAGCGGGGGACGCGATGAGCGAGAAGACTCTGACTCGGATGGACCTGAGCGAAGCGGTGTTCCGCGAAGTGGGCCTCAGCCGAAACAGATCGGCGCAGCTGGTGGAAAGCGTGCTGGCCCATGTGTCGGACGCGCTGGCCAGCGGCGAGACGGTGAAGATATCGTCCTTCGGCACCTTTTCGGTGCGCGACAAGACGGCGCGCGTGGGTCGCAACCCGAAGACCGGGGAAGAGGTTCCGATCTCGCCCCGCCGGGTGCTGACCTTCCGGCCCTCGCATCTGATGAAGGACCGCGTGGCGGCCGGGACCAAGCGGTAGGACCTGACGCCGCATGGAAAAATCGCCGGACGCCTTCCGCACCATCAGCGAAGTCGCCGATCATCTGGAAACNGCGGCGCATGTGCTGCGGTTCTGGGAAAGCCGGTTTCCCCAGATCAAGCCGGTAAAGCGGGCGGGCGGGCGGCGGTATTACCGGCCCTCGGACGTGGCGCTGCTGGCCGGCATCAAGCGCCTTCTGCATGACGAGGGCATGACGATCCGCGGCGTGCAGAAGATGCTGCGCGAACAGGGCGTGCGGCAGGTCGCGGCCTTTGGCAGCGACACGGCGGCGCTGGAAGAGGTCTTCGCGGTGGACGAACGCCTGCTGGAGGGCATCCCCGGCGTGGGGCCGGAGCCGCCGAGCGCCGAGATCCTGGCCTTTGCCGCGCGACCGAAGGCCGATGAGGGGCCAAGCGGTTACGGACCCGATCTGCGCGAGGGCGAGGAAGCGGCGGCTGGCGCCGCGGTCGGGGCGCCGAAGCCGGTGCTGCCGCCCTTGCCGGTGACGGCGCTGGAGGTGCAGGGCGACGAGGTGGCGACGCTGCCGTTGGCGCTTGGCCCCCTGCCGCCGGTCGAGGTTCTGGTGGAGGAGGTCGAGGAAGCGCCCTTCCTGGACACCGAGGCCGAACCGGACTGGCAAGAGGAAGACGGCCGAAGTCCACGTCCTGCATGGCGAGGCAGAGGACGACGGGATGTTCGTCGGCTCGGGCGATTGGGAGCCCGAGGACGAGGCCGAGGCCGAGCAGGGCTTTGAACCGGCCGGGGAAGTGCCGCCGCCCGAGGACAGTGCCGAGGACATCGCCGATCTGGCCGCGCTGGACGGCGTGGACCTGCTGGTGGCGGGGCTGCTGGACGCGGCGGGCGAGACCGTTGCGGCGCAGGACGACAACGTGTTCGGCGCACCGGGTGCGCTGGAAGCCTGGGCCGAGGAAGGCCGGGCTGAGGAAGGTTGGGACGAAGCGCCCGAGCAAGTGCCGGAGCCTGTGCCGGAGCCTGTGGCGGAAGCCGTGCACGAGCTGCAGCCCGAGGCAGCGCCGGAGCCCGCGCCGCGGCAGGGCGACCTGTGGTCGGCGGTTTGCCTTGCCGCGCCGCCGCCGGCGCGCCGCCGCCGCGGGGGCCGAGCTTCTGCTGGATGGCACCGACGATCTGCTGGATGTCGATCTGGCCTCGGTGCTGCCGGCGCTGACCCGGCTTCGGGCGGCTGCGCCCGAGGCGGTGGCGGGACAGGTGGCCGAGTTGACCGGGCTGCGCGACCGGCTGCTGGACTTGCGCGAATCCATGGCCTCGGCCGCGCGCGTGCGGGCGCGTTGAGGCCGCTTGCGGTGCGCTTTCCTGCTTGCCCCGGCCTGAAACTCGCTATGTATCCGCCGCATCGGGCCGTAGCGCAGTCTGGTTAGCGCGTCCGTCTGGGGGCGGGAGGCCGCGAGTTCGAATCTCGTACCCGACCATTTACCGAACCGCCCGCCTGCCTTGCGGCAGCGCGGGCGGTTCCGTTTCCGAAAGGCGCCGTCCATGACCGGAGTGCTGCCCGACCAATCCCTGCGCGCGCTGATCGCCGGGGGCGCGATTGCCGCCGATCCGGCGATTGTCCCGGACCAGGTGCAGNNTACCTCGCTGGACCTGCGGCTTGGCAGTGTGGCCTATCGCGTGCGGGCCTCGTTCCTGGCGGGACAGGGGCGGCGCGTCGCGGACCGGATCGCCGAGTTCGAGATGCACCGCATGGACCTGACGGGCGGCGCGGTGCTGGAGAAGGGCTGCGTCTATGTCATACCGCTGGCCGAACGGCTGGCGCTGCCCGCGGGGCTGACCGCCGTGGCCAATGCGAAAAGCTCCACCGGCTTANNGCTGGACCTGCTGACGCGGATGATCACCGATGGCGGCACCGAGTTCGACCGGGTGCCCGAGGGCTATGCCGGGCCGCTGTGGGCCGAAGTCTGCCCGCGCAGTTTCTCGGTCAAGGTGCGGCCGGGGCAGCGGCTGAACCAGCTGCGGCTGCGCGAGGGCGCGGCGGCGCTGACGGATGCCGAGCTGACGGCGCTGCATGCGGCTTCGCCGCTGGTGGATGGCGAGGCGGTGATCGACGGNGGGCTGGGGTTCTCGGTCGACCTGAAGCCCGGGGGCGATCTGGTGGGCTACCGCGCCAAGCCGCATGCCGGGGTGGTGGACCTGGACCGCATCGGCGCCTATCCGGCGCAGGACTTCTGGGAAGAAGTGCGGACGACAGAAGGCCGCATCATCCTGGACCCCGGCGCCTTCTACATCCTTGTCAGCCGCGAGGCGGTGACGATCCCGCCGGAATACGCCGCGGAAATGGCGCCTTATCTGGCGATGGTGGGCGAGTTCCGGGTGCATTACGCGGGCTTCTTCGACCCCGGCTTCGGTCATGAGGCGGCGGGCGGCAAGGGCAGCCGCGGCGTGCTGGAGGTGCGCTGCCACGAGGCGCCCTTCGTGCTGGAGCATGGGCAGGTGGTGGGCCGTCTGGTCTATGAGCGCATGTCTTCGCGCCCCGAGCGGCTGTACGGCGCGGGGATCGCGTCGAATTACCAGGGCCAGGGGCTGAAGCTGGCCAAGCAGTTCCGGGTGGGCTGACCGGCGCGCGGGTGCCGCCGGTGCAGTGAGTATTTGGGCAAAGAAGAAGCCGAAGGTCAGCCTATTGTAAGCGGTTTCGGACAAAGGAGTGGCCGAGGCGGGAGAGTGCCGGGCCAGAGGGGCCGGTCAGCCGAAGCGGCGGCGGGCGTCCAGTGCCAGGCCGGTGCCGACCGAACCCAGCATGTCGCCGGTGGCGATGCGGGTGCCGGGGAAATGCTGCGCCACCAGGCGGTGCAGCGCCGGAAGGTGGGCGGAGCCGCCGGTGANGAAGACGGTGCCGATGGCCTGCGGTGACAGGCTTGCCTGGGCGAGGACATTGCTCAGGGCGGTGCCGATGCGGGCCAGTGGCGTGGCGATGGCCTCTTCAAAGCGGTCGCGGCGGATCACCGGGTTGGGGCCGCCGCAGATCGCGGTGAGCGACAGGCGCGTGGCTTCCGCATCGGTCAGGGCGATCTTGGCTTCTTCCACCAGCATGGCCAGCGCATGGCCGCGCCGCGCCTCGACCACACGGATCAGCCGGGCGATGCGGTCTGGGGCGTCGGCCTCGCGCGCGATCTGGCGCAGGTCGGTCAGGGTGCGGGTCGTGTAGACCATGTTGATGCGCACCCAGGTGGCGAGGTCGATGTAATAGTGCCGCGGCATCAGGCTCTTGCCCTGGCGGACCGAGGAACCGAAGCCCAGGTGCGGCATGACCTCGGCCAGCGACAACAGGCGGTCCAGGTCGGTGCCGCCGACGCGGATGCCGTGGTTGCCGAGGATGTCTTCGGCGCGGTCGGGGCGGCGGGCGCGGGCGGGCGAGACGCGCAGGATCGAGAAGTCCGAGGTGCCGCCGCCGATGTCGGCGACCAGCACCAGTTCTTCGGCGGTGACGGTGGATTCGTAGTGCAGCGCCGCGGCGATGGGTTCGAACTGGAAGGCGATGTCGCGGAAGCCGAGGTCGCGGGCGATGTCTTCCAGCACCTGCTGCGCGGCGGCGTCGCCTTCCGGGTCGTCATCCACGAAATGCACCGGGCGGCCCAGCANCGACCGAGGTGAGGGCGTGCCGGTTTCGGCATCGAGCCGGGCGCGCAGGTGGGCCATGAAGCGGGCCAGCACCTCGCGGAACGAGATCTGGCGGGCGCCGAGGCGCGTGGTCTCGCGGATCAGCGAGGAACCGAGGGTGGATTTCAGCCCGCGCATGAGGCGGCCATCCTCGCCGCCGGTATAGGCGGCAATGGCGGCGCGGCCGAAGCTGGCCTCGGCGGTTTCGGTGTCGAGGAAGACTGCGGTAGGGATGGTGGGCTGGCCGCCCTCCAGCGCGATCAGGCGCGCGCCGGTGGCGTCGGCCAGGCCAACGGTGGAATTCGAGGTGCCGAAGTCGATGCCGCAGGAAAGGGTCATGGCGGGCCGTCCGGTTGGGGAGGCGGCGCTTTAGCGGCGGTGGGCGGTCAGGGCAAGGGGGTTACCAGGGGATCGGCTGGCGGCGGCGGAAGAAGCCGCCGGTCGGGCCGTCCTCGGGCAAAAGCGCCAGCCAGATCGGCGTGTCGGCGCCCTCTTCCGGCGTCAGGGGCGCNNCGCCACCCATGCGCGTGGCGACCCAGCCGGGGTCGCAGGCGTTGATCTTCACGCCGGGCGGCAGGTCGCGGACCAGGGCGCGGGTCAGGGCGTTCAGCGCGGCCTTGGCCACGCCATAGGCGCCGGGGCCTTGCAGGCCCTGGGCATGGGCGCCCCAGCCGGAAGAGATGTTGACGATGCGGCCCCNAGTAGCGGCCCGCCAGTGCGGCAGGTTCAGGCGGATGAGGTCGAGGGNGGCCATGACCATGACCTCCATCGCCTCGTCGAAATCGGATTTCGGCGAGAGGANGGAGGCGTGGTTCANGGATGCGGCGTTGTTCACCAGGATGTCGANAGCCCCTGCCCCGGTCACGGCCTCGAAACTGGTGTCGGGGTCGAGAAGGTCGATGCGGGCGAAGGCGACGCCCAGGTCGGCGGCGGCGGCGCGGCCTTCGTCCTCGTTCCGGGCCGCGAGGGTGACGCGGACGCCGCGGGCCTTGAGGCCCGAGGCGATGGCGCGGCCGAGGCCGCGGTTGGCGCCGGTGACGAGGGCGGTGGGGTGCAGGGGGCGGGTCATGCGGGGCCTTTCGCCTACGCCAGAGGGAAGGCGCCGGGCCGGAGTGGGGGATTGCGGGCGGATGGCAAGGGGTGAGCTATTCGGCCGAGCGCAGTACCTGCGCCGGGCGCGCCGCAAGGGGCCGCAGGGCGAAGAGAAGGCCCGCCAGCATCACCGCCAGCACGCCGCCCAGCACGATGCCGAGCGCCGAGAGCGGCTCGAAGGCATAATCGGCCTCCATCACGAAGGTCATCACCGCCCATCCGGCCACGCCGTAAGCCACCACGGCGACCAGTCCCGCCGCCGCACCCATCAGCGCGGCGCGCAGGGCAAAGCTGGCCAGGATGCGGCCGCGGGTGGCGCCCAGGACCTTCAGCACCGCGGCTTCATAGACCCGTGCGCGTTCGCCCGCCGCCGCCGCGCCGATCAGCACGGCAAAGCCGGTGACCAGCGTGGCCGCCGCCGCCCAGGCGGTGGCGGTGGCGATGGCCGACAGCGCCTCGGTCACGCGGCCGATGGCTTCCTTGACCGAAATGCCGGTGACATTGGGCATTTGTANACCGATGTCGCGGGAAATCTGCGCCTCGGCTTCCGGTTCGGCATAGACGGTGGCGATCCAGGAATGCGGCGCGCCTTGCAGGGCGGCGGCGTTCATCACCATGACGAAGCCCATCTTAGCGCTGGAGAAATCGACCTCGCGGAAGCTGGTGATGGTGGCGGTCAGGTCGCGGCCCAGCACGTTGACGGTGACGGTATCGCCCAGCTTCAGCCCGATCTCTTCTGCCTCGCGCGCGGCGAAACTGACCTGCGGGTCGCNCGCATAGGCTTCGGGCCACCATTGCCCGGCGGTGATCTTGGTCCCCGCGGGCAGCGCGTCGGCATAGCTGAGGCCGCGGTCGCCGCGCACCACCCAATGCTCGCCCGCCACCTCTTTCGCCGGCTTGCCGTTGATCTTTGTGATCACGCCGCGCAGCATCGGCGCGCTTTCGGTCTTGGACACCGCCGGGTCGCCCTCGATCCGCGCGCGGAAGGCGTCGATCTGGTCGGGCTGGATGTCGATGAAGAAGAACGAGGGTGCGCGGGNTGGCAGGTCGCGGTCGATGGCCGAGCGCAGGTTGGCGTCGATCTGGCCGACCGCGGCCAGGACGCTGAGCCCAAGGCCAAGCGAGAGGACGACCGAGCGCGCCTCGGGCCCCGGCCCGCCGACCGAGGCCAGCGCCAGCCGCAGGCCGGGGTTGCCGTGGGCGAGGCGCGAGCGCGCCAGCGCGCGGGCGGCGCGGCGCAGGCCCCAGGCGGCGATGGCCAGCACCAGAAGCGCCGCCAGTATGCCGTAAACCGCGCCAAGCGCGATCTTCCACAGGCCCGAGAACCAGACCGCGCCGCCGACCAGCAGCCCTGACAAGGCGGCGACAGACAGGATGTGGCGGAAGGCGGGCCAGCCGCGGCTGCCCGCGGCGCCGCGGTAGAGGGCCGCGGCGCGCACCCGTTCCACCCGCGCCAGCGGCANGAGCGCAAACAGGAAGGCGGTGACGAAGCCGTAGAAGGCGGCCTCGATTAGCGGCTGCGGATAGGGCGCGATCACCGCCGNGAAGGGCAGAGCGGCCTCGATGGGGCCGGAGAAGAGGACCGGGATGCCAACGCCGAGGGCAAGGCCAAGCGCGATGCCCACGGCGGCCAGCACCGCCACCTGCAACAGATAGACGCGGAAGATCAGCCGCCCGGTGGCGCCAAGCGTCTTCAGCGTGGCGATGGTGGCGGTCTTGCCGTCGAGATAGGCGCGCACCGCGGCGGAGACGCCGATGCCGCCCACCGCCAGCCCGGCGAGCCCCACCAGCACCAGGAACGACCCCATGCGGTTGACGAAGGTTTCCACCCNCGGCGCGGCGCGACGGCTGTCGGCCCATCGCATGCCCTTGTCCTTGAAGGCAGATTCCGCCTGCGTCTGCAGGGCGGCCAGGTCGGTGCCGGGGCGGGCGGTCAGGCGGTATTGGGTTTCGTACAGCGTGCCGGGGCCGATCAGGCCACTGTTGGCCAGATCGGCGGTCTGCACCAGCGTGCGCGGGCCGAAGGAGAAGCCGCCGGTGGCGCTGTCTGGTTCGCGGATCAGCAGGGCGCCGAGGTGGAATTGTTGCGTGCCAAGGCTGAAACGGTCGCCGAGTTTCAGAAGCAGGCGGTCGGCCAGGGCCTTGTCCAGCACGCCGCCGGGCAGGCCGTCCTTCGGGGCAAAGGCCTCGGCGAGGTNCGCGGCACCCTCGATCTGCACTTGGCCCACCAGCGGGTAAAGCCCGTCCACCGCCTTGACCTGGGTCAGCGCGGAGTCTTCCTGGCCCTCTGGACCGGCCCGGACCATGGACCGGAAATCCACCACTTCCGAAACCTGCGCAGCGCGGTCCTCGATCCAGGCGCGCTCCTCGGGCGTGGCGAAGCGGTAGGTGAATTCCAGTTGCGCATCGCCGCCCAACAGGATGGCGCCCTGGTCGGTCAGCCNCCGGTCGATGGCAGCGCGCACGAGGCCCACGCCAATGGCGGCCACGCCAAGCGCCAGGCAGGCGAGGAAGATGCGGAAACCGGCGAGGCCACCGCGCAGTTCCCGGCGGGCGAGGGTCCAGGCGAGGGTCATGCCCCGCCCTCAATCATCCCGTCGCGCAACCTGATCACCCGGTCGCAGCGTTGGGCCAGTTCGGGGGCGTGGGTGACAAGCACCAGCGTTGCGCCGTGGCGGTCGCGCAGGCCGAAGAGAAGCTCCATGATCGCCGCGCCGTTCACGCCGTCCAGGTTGCCGGTGGGCTCGTCCGCCAGAAGGATCGCCGGGCGCGTCACGGCGGCGCGGGCCAGCGCCACGCGCTGCTGCTCACCCCNCGACAGTTGCGCGGGATAGTGGTCCTGGCGGGGCCCAAGGCCCACCGCCCCCAGTTCCGCCGCGGCGCGGGCGAAGGCGTCCTTCGCCCCCATCAATTCCAGGGGAACCGCCACGTTTTCCAAGGCCGTCATGGTGGGAATCAGGTGGAAGCTCTGGAAGACCACGCCCATATTCCCCCGGCGGAACCGGGCCAGCGCGTCCTCGTCCATCGCCGTCAGGTCCTGGCCCAGTGCCGTGACCGTACCGCCGGTGGCACGCTCCAGCCCGCCCAGAAGCATGAGGAGAGACGACTTGCCCGACCCCGACGGCCCGATCAGACCCACCGTCTCGCCCCTGCCGACGGTCAGCGTGATGCCTTTCAGGATGTCGACCGGCCCGGCATTGCTTAANNGAAGGGTCAGCCGCGCCTTGTCCAGCGCGAGTACGGGATCGGTCATCGGGGCTGCCCTTCCTGCCTGTCGTTCCCTGGATATGGCGCGATCCGGGCGATCCGCAATGTCGCTTTGGCAATTGTGCTGGCATTGCCCGCGGTTGCAGCGGCTGAACCGGCGCAGGTCGTCGCTTTGGGCGACAGCCTGACCGCGGGCTATGGGCTGGCCGAGGGCGAAGGCTTCGTGCCGCAGCTGCAGGCCTGGCTGGCGGCGAACGGCTCGGATGCGGTGGTGGTGAATGCCGGGGTGTCGGGGGATACCACGGCGGGCGGGTTGTCGCGGCTGGACTGGGCGCTGGCGCCGGAAGCGGATGCGCTGATCGTGACGCTGGGCGGCAACGACATGCTGCGCGGCCTGCCGCCCGCCGAGGCGCGGGCGAACCTGGACGCGATCCTGACCAAGGCACAGGCGAAGGGGCTGCCGGTGCTGCTGGTCGGCATGCAGGCGCCGGGCAATTGGGGGCCGGAGTACAAGGCGAAGTTCGACGCGATCTATCCGGAGCTGGCGGCGGCGCATCACGTGCTTCTGGCCGACAGCTTCTTCGGGCCGCTGCTGAACGGGGTCAGCGACCCGGCGGCGCTGGCGCCCTGGATGCAGGCGGATGGCATCCATCCCAATGCCGANGGGGTGAAGGTCATCGTGGCTGGCCTCGGGCCGAAGGTGCTGGAACTCGTCGCCGAGGTGAAATAGCCATCTGTGCGGCGCTTGCGGAGAAGCGGGGGCCTTCTGCCCCCACACCCCCGAGAGTATTTGAGCCAAGATGAAGGGGGAAGAATGCACGATCTTCTGACCGAACTGGTAGGCATTGTCGGCGCGGCCCATGTGCTGACCGGCGCCGATGTCGAGCGTTTTGCGCAGGATGCCAGCGGCCATTACCACGCCGCACCCCTGGCCGTGGTGCGTCCGGGGTCCACGGCCGAGGTCTCGGCGGTGCTGCAGGCGGCGGGCCGCGCGGGCGTGCCGGTGGTGCCGGTGTCAGGCAATACCGGCATCGTCGGCGGCACCATGACCCAGGGCGGGCTGATGCTGTCGGTCGAGCGGCTGAACCGCATCCGCGAGCTGCGCCCCGGCGCGCGTGTCGCCGTGGTGGANGGTGGCGTGGTGCTGGACCGCCTGCACGAGGCCGCCGCCGCCCATGGCCTGTATTTCCCGCTGTGGTTCGGCGCGCGCGGGTCGGCGATGATCGGCGGGGTTTTGTCCACCAATGCCGCNGGGTCGAACGTGCTGCGCTATGGGTCCACCCGCGCGCTCTGCCTGGGGCTGGAGGTGGTGCTGGCCGATGGCCGGGTGCTGAACCTGATGAGCGAGTTGCACAAGGACAATTCGGGCTATGACCTGAAGCAGATGTTCATCGGCGCCGAGGGTACCCTGGGCGTGATCACCGCTGCCGTGATGAAGCTGGTGCCGGCACCGAAGGCGCATGCCACCGCCTGCATCGCCATGGACAAGCTCGGCCCGGCGCTGGAGCTTCTGAACCGCTGCCAGGCCGCCTCGGGCGGGCTGGTCGAGGCGTTCGAATTCATGCCCGATGTCTACATGCGCCAGCTGCGCGCGGTGCGGCCTGACCTGGGCCTGCCCTTTGACACCATCCCCGTCACCATCATGATCGAACTGGGCGCCACGGCGCCGCTTACCCAGCCGGGCCCCGATGGCGCCGTGCCGTTGTCCACGATCCTGGAGGAGGCGCTTGGCGAGATGCTGGAAGCCGGGGTGATCACCGATGCGGTGATCGCGCAGACCGAGGCGCAGCGCCGGGCGATGTGGGCGCGGCGCGAGGCGGCGGCCGAGATCACCTATGCCCGGCTGCCCGCCATCGACACCGACATTTCCCTGCCGCTGGATGCCATCGAGCGGTTCTATGACCTGTTCAACGCCCGCCTGNNCTTGCTGGACCCCGGCGCGGAAACCTTTACCGTGGCGCATCTGGGCGACGGCAACCTGCATTTCACCGTCTTCCCTACAGACGGCTCGCCCGAGATGCACGACCGCGTGGTGGAAGCCATCGAGGATGTGGTGCAGGAGTTGCGCGGCAGCTTCTCGGCCGAACATGGCGTGGGCCTGTCGAAGCGGAACTCCATGGCGCGGCGCAAGGACAAGGTGGCGCTGGAGGTGATGCGCGCGGTCAAGGCGGCGCTGGACCCCGGCAACCTGATGAACCCCGGCAAGATCATCCCCGATGCGTGACGGAGGCGCCCCATGACCCTGACCCGCGTCGTTCTTGCCGCCCGGCCGACCGGCGCGGCGGGGCTGGAGCATTTCCGGCTGGAAACCGCNCCCCTGCCCGAACCGGGACCGGGGCAGGTGCTGGCGCGGGTGATCTGGCTGTCGCTGGACCCCTACATGCGCGGGCGGATGAACGCGGCCAAATCCTATGCCCCGCCCGCCGAGGTCGGCGCGCCGATGCCGGGCGGCTGCGTGGCCGAGATCATGGTCAGCCGCAATCCGGGCTTTGCACCGGGCGATCTGGTCGTGGCACCGCTCGGCTGGGTCAGCCATGGCCTGTCCGACGGCACCGGCCTGCGCCGGCTGGACCCGGCCCTGGCGCCGCTGACGGCCAACCTCGGCATCTTCGGCATGCCGGGCCTGACCGCCTGGGTGGGTCTGAACGACATCGCGGCGGCCCGGCCGGGCGAAACCATCGTGGTTTCCGCGGCCACCGGCGCGGTCGGCAGCGTGGTCGGCCAGCTGGCGCGGCGCAAGGGCCTGCGGGTCATCGGCCTGGTACGGGGCCGAGAANNATGCGCCCATGCCACCGCCGACCTGGGCTATGACCTCTGCCTGGACCACCGCGCCGCGGCAAGCGCCGAGGCGCTGTCGGCCGCGATAGCCGAGGCCGCGCCGCAGGGCGTGGACATCTATTTCGACAATACCGCTTCTACCNNCCTGCAGGCGGTCCTGCCCACCCTGAAAACGCATGGGCGCATCGCGCTGTGCGGCATGGTCGGCTGGTTCACNGCCCGAGACCCCGCCGATGCTTACCCCGCCCTGTGNGGGGCCATCCTGCGCCAAAGGCTGCGGGTGCAGGGCTTCATCGTCTTCGACCACGACGACCGCCGCCCCGCTTTCGAGGCCGAAGTCGCGCCGCTGTTGCGCGCGGGCCACCTCACCTGGCGTGAAACCGTGGCCGANGGGCTGGAAGCCGCGCCGTCGGCCTTCCTGTCGATGCTGGGCGGCGGCAACCTTGGCAAGCAACTGGTGCGCGTCGGCCCCGATCCGGGCTGAGCCGCGTAAGCCCATCCGGCTGGCCCACCCGCTGGACAGTCACTGGCCAAGGGACTAGCGGTGGCACCCGCCCGCGACGCAGCGCGGGGCGCAGCAGGGATCAGATGCGCATCTTGTCCGTTCTGGCCCGGCCCCGGCATCGTCCTGCGCGACCCGACGCTGCGCATGCTGTTTCTGGCGCTGCTCTTGCTGGGCGGGTTGAATGCCTCGGTCTTTCCCTATCAGTCGCTGATTGCCATCGAACGCATCGGGCTTTCGCACGGCGCCTATGCCGCGCTGATGGCCCTGTCCGTAAGCGTTGCGGTGACAACCTCGGTGCTGTTGGGCGTCCTGTCGGACCAGAGGTTTGACCGTCGCGCCGTGGCGCTGTTCACCGCCGCTTGCGGCGCGGTGGGAATCGGGGCGATGGCCTTGGCGCCGGGGTCNTGGACGCTGATCCTGTGCCAGGGGCTGATGCTGCCGGTCCACATGAGCCTTTACGGCCAGATCTTCGCCCTGTCGCGGCTGGCGACCGGCACCCTGCCGCGCGAAAGGGATGCGATCCAGTCCACCGTGCGCGCGGCCATGTCGCTCAGCTTTCTGACCATGCTGCTGTTCTGGACCTGGGCCTTTGCCGCCGGTGCCGATGTCATGTCGGTCTATCTGACCGGCAGTGCCGCGGCAGTGGCGCTGGTGGTGCTGATCGCCCGGTCCTGGCCGCGCGATGCCGAGGCCACCTGGCAGGACGCCCCGCCCGCGCTGAACCTGAAGGCGGCCCTTGCCCAGATCGCCCGGCCCCGCGTGCTGGGGCGGCTTCTGTGCATGGGCATGATCGCCACCGCCGGGCTTCTCTTCATGGCGCTGGCCTCGCTGGTGTTCGAGGCGGCGCCGGACCGCGGCCCCGAGGGGCTGGCGCTTTACTGGGGCATGGTGGCGGGATGGGAAATTCCGGCCATGCTGATCCTGCCACGCTGGCTGAACCGCCTGCCCCGCGCCCGGATGCTGCTGATCGGCGCGGCGATCTACGGGGCGCATGTGGCGCTGATGCCGGTGCTGATCTCCACGCCGCTGATCTGGGCCTTGCCGGTGGTGGTTGCNTTCGGCGGCGCGATCCTGATCATCCTGCCCATCGGCTATTATCAGGATCTGATGGACGGACAGCCCGGCATTGTTAACGCGTTGATGGCGGTGCAGCGGCTGTTCGGCGACATGCTGGCGGCAGGCACCTTCGCNGGTAAGATGGCCACTGGCGGCCCGGCGCCGACGGCACTGGCCGGGGCCGCGATGGCGGTGCTGGGGGCGGTGGCGCTGGTGGGGCTGGACCATGGCGGCGCTAGGCGGACTGCGGTCAGGGTCGCTGGCCGGTGGCCCGTCCGGCCCGGCGCCCCTTTCCTTTCCTGCGCCGCGGCGTTACCGCTAGCGGCCATGTCCGCCCTGTCCCTTGTCCTGCGCGATCCGGTGCTTCGGGTTGCTGCGGCGCTGTCCTTCCTTCTGGGCGCGCTGGCCTGTTCCATCGGCCCCTATGTCTCGGTGCTGGCGGTGCAGCAATTCGGGCTGGGCGACCGCGGCTATGCGGTGATGCTGGCGCTGTCGACCGCGCTGTCGGTGGCGGCCTCGCTCTGGGTCGGCATCCGCGCCGACCAGACCGCCCGGCGGCGCGGGCTGACGCTGGTGGCGCTGACGGCGCAGACGGCCGGACTGGGGCTGGTGGCCCTGGCGCCCTCGGTCCCCAGCTTCCTGCTGTTCCATGTCCTCCTCGGCCCGCTTGGCGCCACCGTCTTCGGCCAGATCTTCGCCCTGGCCCGGCTGGCCGCCTCGACCCACCCGGCACAGGACCGCGACGCGGTGATGGGCGTGGTCCGCGCGATGTTTGCCGCACCCTTCGTGGTGGTGCTGCCGCTTTGGGCGCTGGCCTTCCGCCTTGGCGCGCCGATCCTGGCCGTCTATTCCGTCGCCTTCGCCCTGTCGCTGCTGATGCTGGCGGTCACCCTCCGGGCCTGGCCCCGCGACGGAGATACGCACTGGGCCGATGCCCGCTCTGGCCTCAGCTTCACCGCGGCCCTGCGCGAGATCGCCCANCCCCGCCTTCTGTCGCGCGTGGCGGTGCTGGGCGCCGTCGGCAGCATGATGACGCTGTACATGGCCCTGATCGGCCTGGTGCTGCACCCCGAAATCGGCCGCGGCCCGCAGGACGTGGCGCTGTATGTCGGCCTTGTCGCGGGGCTGGAGGTGCCCTTCATGCTGGCCGTGCCGCGGCTGGTGCGGGGCATCAGCCGGGCGCAGGCGATGCTGGCCGCCTCGGCCGTCTATGTGCTGCACCTGGGGCTGATGCCGGTGCTGGCGCCGGGGCCGGGGCTGTGGCCCTGGTGCTGCCCGCCGCCGCCGGGGGCNGCGGTGATCATCACCCTGCCCATCGCCTATCTGCAAGACCTGCTGTCCGACCGCCCCGGCACCGGCGCCGCGCTGATGGCGCTGCAGAAACTGACCGGAGACGTTCTGGCCGCCCTGGCCTTCGCCGCCGCNACCTGGGCGGCAGGCTATGGCCTCGCCGCGCTCATCGGCTGTGCGCTCGGACTGGCGGGCGCCCTGTGGCTGGTTCGGGCCGACGGCAACGGTAGGATGGGCAATACTGCCCATCTACGAAAAGAACCCCGCCCCCGCCTCGGCCAGGAGCCGCGCCGCCAGATCGCGCCCCAGTTCGCGGCCATCCGCCACCGGCCCCCACGTCTCGCCCGCCACCACGGCCGAGCCGTCCGGACGCAGCAACTCGCCCCGCAGCCACAGCCCTCGGACAACACCGCCAGCCCGGCAATCGGCGTCTCGCAAGACCCGTCCAGCCGCTCCAGAAAGGCGCGTTCGGCATCGACCCGCAGCCCGGTCTCGCGGTCGTGGATCGCGTCCAGCAGCGCATGGACCCGGCCATCCGCCGCCCGCCGCTCCACCCCGATGGCGCCCTGCGCCACCGCCGGAAGCATCTCGTCCGGCTCGATGGCCGTGCGCGCGACATGCGCCATGCCCAACCGCGTCAGCCCCGCCATGGCCAGAAAGGTCGCCTGCGCCACGCCCTCGTCCAGCTTGCGCATCCGCGTCTGCACATTGCCGCGGAACTCCACCAGCCGCAGGTCCGGCCGCCGGTACTTCAACTGCGCCCGCCGCCGCAGCGAGGATGACCCCACCACCGCGCCTTCCGGCAGGTCCACCAGCCGCGCCGCCACCGGTGACACGAACCCGTCGCGCACATCGGCGCGCGGCAGATAGCAGTCCAGCACCAGCCCCTCGGGCTGCACCGTCGGCATGTCCTTCATCGAATGCACGGCGATGTCGATCTGGTAAACCAGCAACGCCTCTTCGATCTCGCGCGTGAACAGGCCCTTGCCGCCGATCTCCTTCAGCGACTTGTNCCTGATCTGGTCGCCGGTGACCTTGATCACCACGATCTCGAAGGCCGCTTCCTCCAGCCCGAAGGCGGCCATCAGGCTGCGGCGCGTCTCATGCGCCTGCCACAGGGCCAGGGGCGAGCCACGGGTGCCGATCTTCAGGGGCGAGGCGGGGGTGGGAAGCTCGGTGTCATGAGGCGAAGCCTTACAACCGCGCCTACCTTCCGTCCACCTTCCGCCGCACGCTCCCTGCGNGCCTTGACATCCCGTCCCCTGGCGCCCCAAGCCATGACCGAAGGAGATNNCGCGATGACAGCCAAGACCATCCTCCGCGCCCTGGCCGGAGAAACCCTGCCCACCCCGCCGATCTGGATGATGCGTCAGGCCGGTCGCTACCTGCCGGAATACCGCGCCACGCGGGCGCAGGCGGGGGATTTCCTGTCGCTCTGCTATACCCCCGATCTGGCCGCCGAAGTCACCTTGCAGCCGATCCGCCGCTATGGCTTTGACGCGGCCATCCTCTTTGCCGACATTCTTCTTCTGCCGCAGGCGCTTGGCCCGAAGCTCTGGTTCGAAACCGGCGAAGGCCCGCGCATGGAAACCACCACCACGCCGGCGCAGGTGGCGGCGCTGAAGCCCACCGAAGCGATCCACGACACGCTGGCGCCGGTCTATGAAACCGTCCGCATCCTGTCGCGCGAACTGCCTGCAGAAACCACGCTGATCGGCTTCGCTTACGCGCCCTGGACGGTCGCCACCTACATGATCGTTNNCTACCGCGGCACGCGCGATCAGGGCCCGGCTCATGCGCTGAAGGCCGCCGACCGCGCCACCTTCACCGCGCTGATCGACCGCATCACCGAGGCGACGGTGGAGTATCTTTCCGCCCAGGTGCAGGCCGGGGCCGAGGTGGTGAAGCTGTTCGACAGCTGNGTAGGCAGCCTGAAGGGCCAGGATTTCACCGATTTCGCCGTGAAGCCCGTGGCCCGCATCATCGCCGAGCTGAAGGCCCGCCACCCCGGCCTGCCCGTCATCGCCTTCCCGCGCGAGGCGCGCGAGAACTACATCGGCTTTGCCCGCGCCACCGGCGCCGACTGCGTGGCGCTGGACAATTCGGTTTCGCCGGACTGGGCGGCCGCCCATGTCCAGAAAGACGGTTGCGTGCAGGGCAACCTCGACCCCGCGCTGATGGTGACGGGCGGCGCAGCGCTGGTCGAAGGCACAAGGGACGTGCTGCGCGCCTTTTCGAAGGGTCCGCATATCTTCAACCTCGGCCACGGCATCNNACCTGACGCCAACCCCGACAACGTCGCGCTGATGGTGCAGACGGTGCGGGGGCTGACCTGCGCGCCGCGGCGCTACTTCTGCTGGCGCTCGCCTCCCGGCAGAGGCCGGGGTTCAGGCCTGCCTGACCTCGGTCGCGGGCCAGGATCTGCCGCTCGCCTATGACACCGCCGACAAAGGCCTGCGCGGCAACCGCCGATCCGCGAACGGCTGTTCGGCGGGTATGGCCACATCACCTGCCCCGGCTGGGTCACGCTGCGCGCCATGACGCCCGATCTGACCGACGACCAGCGCCAGCCCTTCTGCCTGATCTGGGACGAGGGGACCGACAGCTATGCGCTTCCAGGTCGGCCCCGCGACGCCTGGTCGGAATGCGCCGCCCCTTCGGGCGCCTTCTGCCGCGGCGTCAACGCCTCGACCCAGGCGGCGGGCACGGTGGTAAACGCCATCGCCCGCGCGGCCACCGGGGCACCGCTGACCGGCGGCGCCAATGCCACCGCCGACACCGCTTCGGGCGCGCTGATCGCCACCGGCGCAGGCGCCTCGCTTTGGTCGATGCTGGGCACCGCCGCCACCAGCGCGCTGGCCGCGCTCTCTGCCCCCGCCGTGGCCGCGGGCGCAGCCGTCACCGTGGTGGCGGTCGGAGGCGCGGTCTACGTCTGCAGCGAATAGACCGCACCGCCCCCAACCCGTTGCGCTGGCGGAGTTTTCGAAAACTCCGCCTCGGAGGCTTTGAAGAGACCTCTGCGAAGAGACTGAAATCGGCCAGAATCGAGTTTGTCTCGCGAAAACTCTGCAGAACGATCCTTCTGCGAAGGATCCGAATTTTCGCAGAAAATTCGTCCTTTAGAGTTTTCGCAGAAAACTCGTTTGCGCGGTCAGATGCTGTTTCGCAGAGATCTCTTTAGAGACACTGCGCCGATTTCTTCAAAGAAATCGGCGCCCAGCCATGGCTCAGGCGGCCTTGCCAGGTCAGCGGCCGCCTCAGCCGCATTTGGAATGCCCGCAGGAGCCGCAGGTCAGGCAGCCCTCGACCATGCGCAGGTCAAAGCTGCCGCAGCTCGGGCAGGTGGCCGAGGGTCGCCCGCCCACCACCATCACCTCGGCCTTGGGGTCGGATTTCAGCCCCATGCCCTCGCCCGCGATGAAGCCGATGCCGATCAGGTGGCGCTCGATCACCCCGCCGATGGCCGCCAGGATCGAGGGCACATAGCGCCCCTCCATCCAGGCGCCGCCGCGAGGGTCGAACACCGCCTTCAGCTCCTCGACGACGAAACTGACGTNCCNCCCGCGCCGGAACACCGCCGAGATCATCCGCGTCAGAGCCACCGTCCAGGCGAAATGCTCCATGTTCTTCGAGTTGATGAAGACCTCGAAGGGCCGCCGGTGCCCGGCAATGACGATGTCGTTCACCGTGATGTACAGCGCATGTTCCGACCCCGGCCATTTCAGCTTGTAGGTCTGGCCCTCCAGCGCCGCGGGCCGGTCCAGCGGTTCCGACAGATACACCACCTCGGCCCCGGGCACCGTCCNGCGCCGTGGTTAGCGCCTCGGTAACGGCGCGGCGCTTTCGCTGACCGTCAGCACCGACCCCGTCACCGCATTCGGGCGATAGGTGGTGCAGCNCTTGCAGCCCTGGTCCCAGGCGGCCAGGTAGACATCCTGGAAATCCTCGAAAGAGATGTCCTCGGGGCAGTTGATCGTCTNTGAAATCGACGAGTCCACCCATTTCTGCGCCGCCGCCTGCATCTTCACATGGTCCAAGGGCGGCAGGGTCTGGGCATTCACGAAATGCTCCGGCAGCGGCGNCTCGCCATGGGTTTCCCGCCACAGCCGCACCGCGTAATCCACCACCTCTTCCTCGGTGCGGCTGCCATCGGGCTGCAGCACCTTGCGGGTATAGGCATAGGCAAAGACCGGCTCGATGCCCGACGAGACATTGCCCGCATAGAGGCTGATGGTGCCGGTCGGCGCGATCGAGGTCAGCAGCGCGTTGCGGATACCATGCGCCCGAATGGCACTTTTCACATCTTCATCCATGTGAACCAGCGAGCCTGATGCCAGATACTTGTCCTTATCGAACAAGGNGAAGGCCCCCTTCTCCTTCGCCAGATCCACCGAGGCCAGATAGGCCGCCCGCGCGATGGCCCGCATCCAGTCTTCCGTCGCCGCCGCCGCCGCGTCGCTGCCATAGCGCAGCCCCACCATCAGCAGCGCATCCGCCAGCCCCGTCACCCCCAGCCCGATGCGCCGCTTGGCTGCCGCCTCCGCCGCCTGCTGCGGCAGCGGGAATCGGCTCGCATCCACCGTGTTGTCCATCATGCGCACCGCCACGCGCACCAGCCGGTCCAGCTCGCCCAGGTCCAGCGCCGCCGCGTCGGTGAACGCCCCCGACACCAGCGTCGGCAGGTTGATCGACCCCAGCAGGCAGGCGCCATNAGGCGGCAGCGGCTGCTCGCCGCNAGGATTCGTCGCCGCGATGGTCTCGCAATAGCCCAGATTGTTCATCGCATTGATGCGGTCGATGAAGATCACGCCCGGCTCGGCGAAATCATAGGTGTTGCGCATGATGCGCATCCACAGGTCGCGCGCCTGCACCGTGCGATAGACCCTCCCGTCGAACACCAGCTCCCACGGCCTGTCCGCCTTGACCGCCGCCATGAAGGCATCGGTCACCAGCACCGACAGGTTGAACATGCGAAGCCGCGCCGGGTCCTTCTTCGCCTCGATGAAGGCCTCGATATCCGGGTGATCGCAGCGCATCGTCGCCATCATCGCCCCGCGGCGCGAGCCCGCCGACATGATGGTGCGGCACATCGCATCCCAGACATCCATGAACGACAACGGCCCCGAGGCATCGGCGGCCACGCCATGCACTTCCGCCCCGCGCGNGCGGATGGTGGAAAAATCGTACCCGATCCNCCCACCCTGCTGCATGGTCAGCGCCGCTTCCTTGAGGGAATCGAATATCCCGGCCATGCTGTCCGGGATCGTCCCCATCACGAAGCAGTTGAACAGCGTCACCGACCGCCCGGTCCCCGCCCCCGCCGTGATCCGCCCGGCGGGCAGGTAGCGGAACCCCTCCAGCGCGCGATAGAACACCTCTTCCCAGGCCGCCGGATCGGCCTCCACCGCCGCCAGCGCCCGCGCGATCCGCCGCCAGGTGTCCTCGACCGTGCCGTCGATCACCGTGCCGTCGGCCTGCTTCAGCCGGTACTTCATGTCCCAGATCTGCTCGGCAATGGGGGCGGAAAAGCGGGTCATGCGGGAACATCCGTTACAGGTTGTGGGGCGATGGGGCGGAACGCACAAGATACGCCCGCCCGCATCGGGGTCAACTTGCAGCCACGCCAAACCGCACTATCCTGCGCCGCAGGGAGAATCCGATGGCCGCCCACGTCAACATCCTGAAACTCTGCGTCGGCGCCGACTCCGTCGAAGACCTGCTGCAATGGCAGCAGGACCACCGCCACCTCTGGCCCGAAGGCCGTACCGAACATGTCACCCGCATGTGGCCCAAGCGCGAGGCCGAGGTCACAGGCGGCTCGCTCTACTGGGTCGTCAAGGGCAGCATCCTCTGCCGCCAGCGCATCCTGGCGCTGGAACCGCGTGACTGGGGCGACGGCATCAACCGCTGCGCCCTCGTGCTGGATGCCGAGGTGATCCGCACCGCCCCCGCCCCGCGCCGCCCCTTCCAGGGCTGGCGCTACCTCGACCCCGCCGACAGCCCGCCCGACCTCGCCCGCGCCAAACAGGGCGAAGACATCCTCCCCGGCCTGGCCGAGGCGCTGGCCGAATTCGGCTGGCGCTAGCCGCGGCGAGAAGAAGAGTTTTCGCCGAAAACTCTTCGTGCCCGCCTACTGCAGCGCCATCAGGCTGCCCCCGGCCACCCAGCCCATCGCCCGCCCGTCCTTGGCGATGCGGGCATAGCCGTCCTTCTCCTCGATCCGGTACACCCCCAGCATCGCGCCTTCGGGAATGGCCCCCACCGTCGCCCCGCCCGGCCCGTCCAGCAGGGCCGCACCCGGCAGGGCCACATGGGTCAGTGTCGTGGGGAAGGTCTCCTCCGCCGACAGCACCGCGACCGAAGCGCCCAGCGCGAAATCCGATCCGCGGATCGACATCTGCGGCACCTGCCGCAACCCGAAAGCCGCCAGGGAAATCTCGGGCACCGTGCGGTCCAGGTAACCTGCCAGTTCCGTCACCTCGATGGTGGCATTGCCGTTGTCATCGGCCCGGCCCAGCGCATCCAGCAGCGCAAAGGTCAGCACGCCATGGCCGCGATAGCCCTCCAGCGCCGGGGCGTCGTCGGTCGAGGCCGACAGGATGGTGCGGCCCATGGCGCGGGTCAGCCGCGCCACCGCCGCCGATTGCGCCGCCGCCGCATCCACGCTGCGCGTGCCGGTCAACGAACCCGATTCGCAGGTGTCATAGATCATCACCGATTTCCTGGCGCGGATGCCCGCCGCCCAGTCCTGCCAGCGGTCCTGGTCGATCCCCCGCCGCGTGATGGCATCCTCGCCGTCAAAGCGGAAATCCTGCGGAATGAAGTAGTACCGCCCCTCCACCGTCTTGCCATGTCCGGCCAGGAAGAAGACGAACACATCCTGCGGCTTCACCTTCGCTGACAGATCGGCAAAGGCCGTATCCAGCCCGGCCTCCGTCACCTGCCCGTCCAGCAGCGTCACCACCTCGACCTTGCCGAACAGCCCCTGCCCCGCCTTGCCCATCGCCGCGGCAAAGGCCGTGGCATCGGCGGCAGCATAGGTCAGCTTCAACCGCCCATCGGCATAGTCGTTCACCCCCACCGACAGCACATACAGGTCGGGCGCCACATCCGTCGCCACCCCGTCCCAGTCGACCGTCANGCGTGGCGGGGACGAGGCCAGCAGCCCCGCCGCATTATAGGCCACCACCTCGATGACATTGGCCCCCGGCTCCAGCGCCACCCGCGCCCGGGCCACGGGTCCGTCGCTGTCCAGCGCCGCCGCGCCGCGCGCGCCGTCCTGCACCGCCACGGTCAGCCCGTTCACGCGCCATTCGATGCGCCCGATGCCGCNCGCGGCATCGGTGATCTCGGCCTCGACCTCGATCTCGGGCGTCTCGGCCTTCGCAAGCACCGGCAGCGCAAAGCGCGTCACAGGCGCTAAACCNNCGGTCTTCAGGATCGCCGCCAGATCCAGCGCCGCCGCCGCCTTGGCCACCTCGCCGTCCGGGTCGTTACNCAGCTTGGCCCGCACCAGATCGGGGCGGTACAGCGCCTGATAGACCTGATCCACCGAAAAGGCCGTCAGCCCGTTCGCCACGGACACCAGCCGCGCCCCTTGGGNCGAGGCGGCGAAAAAGCCCTCCGGCGTCAGCACCAGCCATTCGCCATCCGGCGTGGCCAGGAACTCGGCCAGCAAGGCCCCGGTCTTCAGGTCATAGGCCCGGTGCAGCCCCACGGGCTCTGACTGCACCGCCAGCGCCCCGCCGCGCAGCGCCACCGCCTGCCCGGCGCCCGGCAGCGCCTCGATCGCCTCGGCCAGTTCGGGCGGCGGCCCCGCGCCATAATCGGCAAATCCCTGCGAGGCGCGCTCGGCCTCTTCCCCGGTGGCGGTGCGCGCCTCCAGCGTGTCGAAATCCACCGCGATGATGTCGCCCTCGTCCAGCGCATTCGCCAGATACAGCGTGCCGCCATCCGACCAGGCCATTTCCTCCGGCCCGATGGCTAGCACCTGCACCCGCGCCGTCAGCGCGCCCGCCTCCATGTCCCAGGCCCAGACCGAGCCGTTCCCGTCCGACGACAGGTAAAGCGTGCCGCCCGGCGGCGCCGCCGCCCCCTGCGCCTCGGCCAAGGGCTCGCCGAAGGCCGCGGTAATGCGGCCCTGCGCCGGGTCAAAGCGCACGATGGCATCGCCCTCGGCCCCCACCAGGATCACGTCGCCGCTGCCCGGCACAAAGCCCAGCCGGTCCACCGCGAACATCGACCGCGCGATGCCATCGCCGGGGTCCTGCGCGTTCAGGCTTTCGCTCGCCACCGCCGCGCCCGAGGCCAGATCGCGCACCTCGACCCGCACCGTCCAGTCCTCGTCNNGCTGTTGTTTGGCATAGGCGACCCGGCCGCCATCATCCGACACATCCAGCGTCAGCACATCGGTCAGCGCGCCGGGCAGGTCCAGCACCACCGGCGCCTGCCCCTCTCGCGTCACGGTCAGATAGGTCAGCACCTTGAAGTACCCGTCCGGCTGCTCTTCCGACCGCCGCCCCGCCACCACCAGCGTGCCCTCCGGCGACAACGCCATGTTGGCCACGGGGCCCGAGATCATCGGCGCCTCCTCCGGCGGCGGCCCGCCCGCGACCTGCGACAGCAGCTCCCCTCGGGCGTGGCNGCGCGCCAGATCGCCGCGCGACGAGCCCACCAGGATCGACCCGCTGTCCGGCGCAAAGCGCAGCTTCTCGCCCGGCAAGGCCAGCCGGGCCTGCAGCGCCCCATCCGGCAGCGACCATAAGCTCGGCGCCACCCCATCCGTCACCGCCAGGAACCGCCCGTCCGGCGACAGCACCATGTCCTTCACCGGCCCGTCCTGCGGCCGCANCCTGTGCAGCTCTGCCCCCGTCACCGCATCCATCAGCACCAGATGCCCGGCCTCGGTCCCCACCGCCAGGATCTCCGTCCCCGGCAACAGCAGCGCCTGCGTCGCCCCCGGCAGTTTCAGCTTGCGGATCAGCCGGTGGCTCGTGGCATCCCACAGCGCCACCTCGGCCTCGTCGCGGTTGGCCAGGGTGGTGATCATCACCCGGCCATCGACCGAAAACGAAATGGCATGCAGCGACACCACGTCCTGCGCGAAATACCAATGCGGGGCCGAGGGCACCAAGGCATAGCCCGGATCGCGCCCCGCCTGCGCCGCCACCAGATCGGCCAGCGGCAGGTTGAGCATGGTCGCCGGATCGGCCGCCTCGACCGCGATCACACCCCAGCCGGCGTCCGTCTTCACCGCGGCCACACCGCCCCGGCCCGCGTGAAATCGGCGAACTGCGGCGCCACGGCAAACCCGCCATCCGGCCCGATGAAGCCGCGCTGGCCGCCGACATTNCACCCCCGCCAGCCCATCCGAAAACGAATAGGCCGCGTCGAACTGCGGTGCCACCACCCACTGCCCCTGCCGGTCGATATACCNCCACAGGCCCGTCCCGCGGTCTTGCACCGGCGCCAGCCCTTCGGAAAACTCCGNCGCCCCCGACCAGTNCGCGGCAATCTCCAGCGAATTGCCCCAGGGCCCCACATAGGCCCAGGCCTCGCCCTGCCGCACCGCCCCCATTTCCTCGGAAAACGGCCGCGCCGCGTCGAACACCGCCTCGCCGCCGCTGATCGTGCCGTACTGGCATTCGAAATAGCCGAACCGCCCGCCCAGCTCGACGACCGCCACGCCACCCACCGGCACGCCAAAGGCACCGTCGCCAGAGGTCGCCCGCGGCTCGCTCCCCCGCCACTCCGCCACCGCCTCGCCCTGCAACCGGCCGGTCACGCAGAACCCGTCGTTGCCCACCAGCTCGTCGATGTTCAGCGCCTGCTCCTGCGGCTGGCCCTGCGAGTCCAGCCCATACCACGCCCCCTGCCACTTCACCGGAGTCACATCCGACGGCGTGCCCATGGCCTGGAACTCGAAGGGCAGCACCTCGCGCCCCGCCACATCCACCGCGCCCCAAAGGCCGCCCTTCTGCACGGCGAACCGCCCCTGCCCGGCACCGCCCACCGCCTGGAACTGCGGTTCCAGCACCCAGCCATCGCGCCCCATCAGGCCCCACAACTGGCCGTCAAACACCGGCACCACCCNCTGATGCGCCACCCCCGCATCGGCAAACTGCGGCTCGGCCAGCCAGCGGAACCCCTCCTCCGCGGCGGCACTCAAGGGGAAAAGGGCAAGGCACAGGGCAAAAGCATGTCTCATCATGGCCGCAAGATTGCGGAACCCCTGCCGCAAGGGCAACTGACAAACACCGTCACCCCTTCCCTTTCCCGCCCGCCCCGCAACAACAGGGCCATGACCCGCCCGCTCTGGCTCGCCGCCGCCCCCGCCCTGTTCCTGATCCTGTGGTCGGCCGGTTTTGCCGTGGCCAAGCTGGCGCTGACCCATGCCCAGCCCCTCACCCTGCTGGCCCTGCGCTACGTCCTGGTGCTGGCCGTGCTCGCCCCCGTGGCGCTGGTGCTGCGCCCGCCGCTCCCCCGCACCCGCCGCGCCGCGCTCGACGTCGCGGTGACCGGCTTCCTTATCCAGGTCGTCTACTTCGGCCTCTGCTACATCGCCTTCAAATCCGGCGTCTCGGTAAGCGGCGTCGCCATCGTCGTCTGCCTGCAACCCATCCTCGTCGCCCTCACCGCNCCCTATCTGGTGGGCGAGCCGGTGTCGCGCCGCGCCTGGGTTACNCTCATCCTCGGCCTCGTAAGCGCCGCCACCGTGGTCCTGTCGCGGGGCGAGGTCNNTCGGGCAACCCTCGGCCTTCTCGCCACCGTCCTCGCGCTGTTCGGCATCACCGGCGGCACGCTCTACGAAAAACGCTTCGGCTCGGCCCAGCACCCGGTGACCGCCAACCTGATCCAGTACACGGTCGGCGCCGCCTTCACCCTTCCGCTCGCCTGGATGACCGAGGACATGACGGTCACCTGGAACGCCGAATTCGCCTGGTCCCTCGCCTACCTCGTCCTCGCCAATTCCATCCTCGCCATCTCCCTCCTCCTCGCCATGATCCGCGCCGGAGAGGTCGCCCGCGTCTCCGCCCTCTTCTACCTCGTCCCCCCGTTGTCGGCCCTCTTCGCCTGGCCCCTGCTCGGAGAAGCCATGCCNCCCGCCGCCTGGGCTAGGCATGGCCCTCGCCTCGGTGGGGGTGGGGATGGTGAGTAGGGGAAGGGGTGAGGGGCACACAAACGTAGGGGCAAGGCGCCACACTCTGCACAATTCTTATTAGACGATTGAAAAGAGATTGCCAACAACGCGACCACCCCAGGCGTCTGCTGACCCCAAATTTATCTCTCAGTCAGAACCGACTGCTGATAAGACCGAGAGGATCGTCCTCATCGCTTCGGCAGCTGATCTTCTAACGCACGACATGCCGAGGGTTGATACCACACTCGGGAGCAATTAGCATACATTGCACATGGCGTTGAAGCGTCGCTCAAGAGGCGAAAGGGTCTTTGAAGGCTCTGGTGTTGCCGTTGCGCGCTGTCGGGAGTCTTGGGAGCCGAACATGAATAAGAAATTCCAAGTTTTCATTAGCTCGACTTATGAGGATCTCATTGAAGAGCGAAAATCCGTAGAAGAGACGATCATTAGGTCTGGAGACATTCCGGTGGGGATGGAGGCATTTCCCGCAGCCGATGATGAGCAGTTTGAGTTCATAAAGACGATCATAGACGCTTGTGACTACTACGTTCTGATCATTGCTTAAGATATGGCTCAACATCAGAGGATGGAGTAAGCTACACCGAGAAAGAATTTCACTATGCGGCACAGAAATCAATACCCATTCTGGTCTTCGTTCACGCGGACATTGGATCATTGGCGTCGAAGAAGAGCGAAAAACTGACGATGGTCGAGAGAAACTCAAGAATTTCATCGAAACAGCGTCAACAAAGCGGATTCGTAAGACGTGGTCCACTCCCGATGGGTTGAAACTGGCCGTCAGAGAAGCTCTGGATCATGCTAAGGCCACAAAACCACGCCCGGGATGGATTAGGGGTGACATGGCTGCTTCTGAAGAGTTGATCCGCGACAATCTGGCTCTTAGAGAAGAGAACGCCAAGCTTCGCGCGGCTCAACCAGCATCGGCGGTTGATCTCGGATTTGAACCCGCTGGGCTTCAGACTGAGTTCTCGATTCGGGGAACCTGGAGGGTCCAAGTACGAACCGATATTGGCACTTATGGTGAAGAAACGGCATGGAGTAGGTCAGTAATTCTTGAAAGCATCTTTACATATATCGCCCCAAGCATGAGAGGAGACTTCATACATGCCAGTCTAAACAACCGAATGGCGATCGCCGCACTTGGCATTCCGGAATCAGAGATGCCATACCCAGAACGGGCGACGGTTGATTCTAATGATTTCCACTCAATACTTCTACAATTGGAAGCGCTGGGATTGATTACTACGACCCGGAAGAAGACATCGAGCGGATCAAATGCCGATTTTCTACCCTCACAGAGCTTGGAACGAGGATAATGCTCAAACTTAGGGTTCTGCATCAGAAAGAGCGACAGGTCTCCAGAGAGTGACGTCTGGAAGCAAGCGCTAGACCGCCGTGGTTGGGGTTCACCCCGACTCTCTCAAACCGCCCTCCCGGCGAAGCCTCACATTGCCGGGGTGAACCCCGGCCTACGCCCCACCCCTCGGACAATTCTTAAGTCCAAGTTAATCCGTCCGCGTAACCCCTTGAAATCCCTCACCCCACCCAGGCGTCCGAGCTCGGACGCCTAAAGGCCCAGCCTCTCCAGCAACCCCGCCACCCCTCCCGAGGGGCGGTGCGGGACCGGAACAGGCAGGCCTGGGACTGCAGCACCAGCCCGTCGGACAGCACCTTCAGGTGGTTGGCCCTGAGCGTCTCGCCCGACGAGGTGATGTCGGCCACGGCCTCGGCGGTCAGGTTCTTCACCGTGCCCTCGGTCGCCCNCTGGCTGTCGATAAGGGCATAATCGGCCACCCCACCCGCCTGCAGGAAATCCCGCACCAGCCGGTGGTACTTGGTGGCGATCCTCAGCCGATGCCCATGCGCCGCCCGGAAGGCCGCGGCGGCGGCATCCAGGTCGTCCAGGGTATCCACGTCGATCCAGACCGAGGGCACCGCGATCACCAGGTCGGCATGGCCGAACCNCAGGGGCGCCACCTCGTCCACGATCTCGTCCCAGCCCGCCAAGGTCTCGCGCACCAGGTCCGTCCCCGTCACCCNCAGATGGATGCGCCCCGCCGCCAGCTCGCGCGGCACCTCGGAGGCCGACAAGAGGACCAGCGACACCCCGCNCATCTCCACCGTCCCGGCATATTCCCGGTCGTTGCCGGTGCGCCGCATGGTCAATCCGCGGGCGCCGAACCAGTCGAAGGTCTTCTCCATCAGCCGCCCCTTGGACGGCACCCCGATCTTCACGGTCATGCCCGACCCTCCCGCAGCCGCACCGCCAGGCCGGGCCGGATGATCCCCCACCGCCGGGATCGACCGCCCCGCCCCAAGACCGCCGTCAGCGCATCATAGCGCCCGCCCGAGGCCACCGGCGGCAAGTCGCCCGNCCCGTGGAAGCTGAAGACGAAGCCATCGTAGTATTCCAGGCTGGTCCGCCCGTGGCTCGCCTCGAAGGCCAGCGAGCCGACCTCCACCCCCGCCGCTTCAGCGCGGCCAGACGGGTGGCAAAGCGGTCCACCATGGCTCGATGGTAAGCAGGAAGGGGTGATGCCCCGCAGGTGGGCCAAGGCCGCCTCGGTAAGCGCCTCCAGCGTCAAGAGGTCATAAAGCAGCGCCGCCTCCGGCGCCGAGATCGGCGGCGTCTTNNAGGCATCCTCCAGCAGCGCCGTGGCGCGGGCGCTGATGTCCTCCGCCGTCCGCGCCCCGATGAACGGCCCGGCAGCGGCGATCAGCTCTTCCGGCGTGCNCCCGGCCAGCCNGCTCAAGAGCCGCGCCCGCGCCTCGGGCACCGGCGCCCGTCCCGAAAAGCGGTCCAGCAGCGCCCGGAACCGTTTCGGCCGCCAGATGTGGCGCAGCAGCGCCGCCTTGCGCCGGTCGCTGGTCTTCAGCCCCGNGATCGCCGCCATCAACAGCCCGATATCCCCGGTGACGGCCCGCGGTGCCACATCGACCACCAGGTCGCGGAACAGCGCAAAGACCTCGGCATCCGCCTCTTCCGGCGCGGCGCGGTCGAAGACCTCGAAACCCACCTGCAGGTATTCGTTGGACCGCGCCTCGCTGCGCCGCTCCTGCTTGCGGAAGACCTCGCCCCGATAGCAGTAGCGCGCCGGTTCCGCCTGGCCCTCCATATGCGCCTGCACCACCGGCACGGTGAAGTCCGGCCGCAGCATCATCTCGCCGCGCAGNNCCTGGTCAGCGGTGACATAGGCGCGCGCCCGGATGTCCTCGCCGTACAGGTCCAGCAGGGTATCGGTAAGCAGCAGCACATCGGCTTCCACCGGCACGGCCCCGGCGGCGCGGAAGGCGTCGAACAGGCGCTCTGCCTCGGCGCGGGTGGCGGGGGTGGCGGTCATTGGCCCAGCATCTTCCGCACTGCGGTCACCAGATCNGGCCCGCGGCACCTCGACCTGCGCCGGGCGGTCCTTCCATTCCTCCAGCGTCGCGCTTTCGGCGATCTTGGCGCCCAGGATCAGGTCCTTCAGGATCACCGTGCCCTTGTCGCGTTCCGACGAGCCCTGGATCACCGCCACCGGCGAGGCCCNTTTGTCGGCATATTTCAACTGGTTGCCGAAATTCTTGGGATTCCCAAGGTAAACCTCGGCCCGGATGTTCGATTTCCGCAAGTCGCTGGCCATGGCGAAATAGTCCGCCATGCGGTCGCGGTCCATCACCGTCACCACCACCGGCCCCGCCGCCTCACCGCCCATCCGCCCCTTGGCGCGCAGCGCGGCCAGCAATCGGTCCACGCCGATGGAGACGCCGGTGGNTGGCACCGCCTGGCCCGTGAAGCGCTTCACCAGATCGTCATAGCGCCCGCCACCGGCCACCGAGCCGAACGAGCGCTTGCGGCCCTTCTCGTCGAGGATTTCGAAGGTCAGCTCCGCCTCGAACACCGGGCCGGTGTAGTAGCCCAAGCCCCGCACCACGCCGGGGTCGATGATGATGCGGTCGGGACCATAGCCTTGGGCGTCCAGCAGTGCCGCGATGGTCTCCAGTTCGGCCACGCCTTCGGCCCCAAGGACCGAGGCACCGACCAGTTNCCGCAGCCGCGCGACCGTTTCGGCGCCGGTGTCACGACGAGCGGCCATGAAGCCCATAACCACCTCGGCCTGCGCCTCGCTCAGCCCCGCGCCCTTGGTGAAATCGCCGCTCTCGTCCTTGCGGTAGGCGCCCAGCAACGCCCGCACGCCCTCCTCGCCCAGCCTGTCGATCTTGTCGATGGCGCGCAGCACGATCCCCCGCTCGGCCTCGAACTTCGACGGATCGGCGGGGTCCAGCACGCCCGCCACCTCCATCACCCCGTTCAGCACCTTGCGATTGTTCACGCGGATCACATAATCCCCGCGCGGAATGCCCACGGTTTCCAAGGCATCAGATAGCATCGCACAAATCTCGGCATCCGCCGCCACCGAGGGCGCGCCGACTGTATCGGCATCGCATTGATAGAACTGGCGGAACCGCCCCGGCCCCGGCTTCTCGTTGCGCCAGACCGGACCCATGGCATAGCGGCGATAGGGCGAGGGCAGGTCATTACGGAACTGCGCCGCCACCCGCGCCAGCGGCGCCGTCAGGTCATAGCGCAGCGCCAGCCAGTCCTTGTCCTCGTCCTGCCAGCCGAAGACCCNCTCGTTGGGCCGGTCCACGTCGGGCAGGAACTTGCCCAGGGCCTCGACCGTCTCGACCGCCGAGGTTTCCAGCGCCTCGAAGCCATAGCGATGATAGACCTCGGCGATGGCATCCAGCATCGCCTTCCGCTCGATCACCTCGGCGCCGAAATAGTCGCGAAAGCCCTTGGGCGTCTCGGCCTTCGGGCGGCGGGCGGTCTTGTCGCTGGCCATCTTGGCCCCCTTCGCTTTTGGTCGCGCGACCTGTAACGGATGGGGCGGATACCGGCAAGCGGGGCAGGACGATGGACCGGCAACAGGCCTTGGAAGAGCGCGTGGCACATCTGCAGAAGGCGGTGGAAGACCTGTCGGACGTGGTGGCGCGGCAGGCGACCGAGATCGCCCGCCTGACCCGCCATGTCGGCCTGTTGATGGAGCGCGAGGCGGAACGCGAAGCCGAGGGCGGGGCGATCCCGCTGGCGGACCAGAGGCCGCCGCACTGGTGAGGCTGCCCTTCCGCCTGCAACTGAACCCGGCTGCGCTGGCGGTGACGCTGGCGATTGCCGGCAGTGCCGGGCTGGCCGCCCGGGCGGCGCATCTGCCGCTTGGCCTGTTGCTNGGGGCGCTGGCCGCCACCGCCACCTGCGCCATCGTNGGCTGGCGCCCCCTTGGCCAGCCCATGCACCTGCCCGGCTGGCTGCGCACGGCCTTCGTGCCGGTCATCGGCGTCTCGACCGGCGGCGCCTTCACGCCCGAGGTCGCGGCGCAGGCGGGCGACTGGCTGGCAAGCCTGGCGGCGCTGGTGCTGTTCATCCCGCTGATCCACGCCGCGGGCTTCCTCGTCTACCGCGCCGGCGGCCTGNNCCCGGCCGAGGCCTTCTTCGGCGCCGCNCCCGGCGGCCTGATCGAGACGGTGGACCTGGCCCACCGCCATGGCGCCGACGAGGCCATGGTGACGGTGCTGCAATTCCTGCGGCTGATCGTCACCATCGTCGCGGTGCCCATGATCTTTCTGGTGCTGACCGGTCATGCCGTGGGCTCGGCTTCCGGTGCGAAGCTGGCGGGCAGCGGCGCGCTCTCGGCCAGCGACATCGCGGTGCTGGCGGCCTGCGGCGCCGGTGGGTTCTGGGCCGCCCACCGCCTGCACCTGCCCGCGGCGCAAATGATCGGCCCGCTGATCTTTTCGGCCGCGGCGCATGGCCTTGGGCTTGTCCACGGCGTGCCGCCCGGCTGGCTGGTCGGCCTGACCCAGGTCATGCTGGGCGCAGGGCTTGGCGTGCGCTTCCTTGGCGCCAACCATGCCATGCTGCGCCGCGCCTCGGGCCTGGCCATCCTCGCCACCGGCCTGTCGCTGGCCGGTGCCGCTGGCGCCGCGCTTACCCTGCACGCGCTGGTGGGCGAGGACATCACCGCTGTCTTCCTGGCCTTCGCCCCCGGCGGGCTGGCCGAGATGAGCCTGATCGCGTTGTCGCTGCAAACCTCGCTGGCCTTCGTGACCGTCCATCACGTCCTGCGCATCGTTCTGGCCGTCAGTGTGGCCAAGGCCGGGGCGCGGCGGCTGCTGGGTTGACGGGCGCGGGGCACGGGTGATCGCCAAAGCGGATTGTCTCTGCGCCCCCCGGGGCTAACCTTGCGGAAACACCGCCCGGTCCGGGGCACGGCCCGATGCACATCAATGAAACGCTTGATCCGGCAGAGATATTAAAGTCGCCCGACCTTGACGTCGTGCCCTATGCCGAGCGGGTTGCCGCCCTGGCCGCTCATCTTGGCCTGGCCTTTCCTGCCACGCTGCGGGCGCTTGAAAGCATCCCGCTGTGCCTGTCGCGCAGCGATCACCCTGCCGCCCGTCGCACCATGGCCGAAATGATCGCCGCCCGGACCGACGCCCTGAAACAGCGCATCCCCGGCATGGTCGCCAACCGGATGGCGCCGCTGTCCCGGCCGGGGGCGGTTGACATGATGGCCTCGGTCGTCACGCCGCTGGTCGATGACATGATCTCGGGCCTGCTTGACCTTCCGCTGCAGGTCGGCCCCGATACGCTGGTGTCCCGCGTGTTCAGCCAGTCGCTTGGCGTGGCCAAGCGGCGGCTGGAGGCAGAGCTTGCCCAACTGATTGCCGAGCTGGAGACCGCCTTCCCGCAGGACGATGCCCGCACCATCGGCCTGAAGCTGTCGCTGGCGATCCTTGGGCGGGACGCGCTGACCGGGACCCTGGCTTGCAGCCTGCATGCGGTCCTTTCGGCGGCGCCCGGCCAGCCACTTTCGGCAATGGACTGGCCCGACCTGCCGCCGCGCACCGGTGTTCCCTACATCGACCGGATGGCACGCACGGGGGCGATGATCGGCAGCCACCACATCCCGCCCGGCGACACCATCCGCGCCTGGCTCGCCCGGTACGAAACGGCCGAANNGACCCGCGCGCGGCTGTCGTTCTTTGGCGTAAACGCGCATCTCTGCCTTGGGCGTGCCCTGTCGCTTGACCTGTGGCGCAGCCTGACCACGGCGCTGCGCGGCCTGGACACGATCCCGGCGATCACCGACTACCAGCTGCGCCGCGACGATGTGTTCCACCTTCCCCAATCCTTCACGATAAAGGTTCTTGCCCCGTGACGAAGATCCGCACCCTTGTCATCCGCGTTCTGGACGATGTCGCGGGCATCCAGAACAACGCCGCCTTCACCGAGGCGCTTCTGCAGGACAAGGACGTGTCCCTGGACCTGATGAATGTCGGCGACCTGGCCCGGTTCGACGCAATCATGCAGATCGAGGACAGTCTCGGCATCGAAATCGACGATGACGAGTTGCTGGAGCAAGCCACGCTGAACAGTCTGGTGGCCTTTGTCGAGCGACTGGCGGCCGCAAAGCCCGCGTCCCCCTCTGCCGGTTAGACATGTCGTAAGCCGGTGCACCGCCGGTGATCCCGTGTAGGCTTGTCGAGCGGTACTTTGCCTCGTCGGGTAGGCGGGCCGAGCAGGCCTATCACGAGATCATGGCGCTGTTTTCGCCGCAGGAGGCCGTCGCCTTCCTGCGCCGCGTGGCGGCCTCGGGCCACAAGGACCGCGCCTATACCCTGCATCAGGCCGCCCATCTGGGCCTGCACCCCCATACGAAACCGCAACCCTACCGGCGCCACAGCCACGGCGCCGACGTTGCCTTCTATTCCGATGGCGGCGATCCGGCCCACAAGACGCTGCTTGTGCTTCGGTGGCCTTGGCGGCCGGTTCGGCCTGCCCCGCGCGGCCCTGCTGCAGCAGATCGACGCGCGGCGCTTCGATGTGGTGATGCTGCGCGACCCGAAACAGGCCCGCTTTGCCGAGGGTGCAGGTGCCTTCGCCGCAACCTTCGTCGATCTTGTCCACGCCATCGACAGCACCTTCGCGCCAAAGCGCTATCGCCGGGTCGTCGCCATGGGCAATTCGATGGGCGCCCCCGCTGCCGTCCATTATGCCGTTCTGGCCGGGGTCGAACGCGCCGTCGCCATCGGGGCCCAGCCGCCGGGAGATGCGCGACAGCTGATCCAGGGCCGCCCCGCGCCGCCCGCCTTCGATCCGCTGTGCGATTGCCTCGGCCACCGCCCCTGCGCGGCATCTGGCTCTTTGGCAGCGCCGCGTTAGGACAGATGGGGTGCCGAGCGGCTGTTTGCCCGCTTCGGGCAGCGGCTGGCGGTGCGCGATTACGTAAGCCACAACGCCCTTGGCCATTTCTGGGAATGGGGCGAATTCCAGCGCCTGCTGCGGCTGCTTCTGGACAGCGACCTTCCCAGGTCGCGCACCGACCGCGCCCCGGAAATCCTGATCGGCCCCCGGCTGGTCTCGCGCCTGAAACGCCGCGCCCGGCCGGGGATCTGGGCGCTCCGCCGGTTCCTGGCCCGCGGCCTGCGCGCGCCGCGCTGGCTGGCGCGGCGCGTCGCCCGGCGCTAGATTTCTTCCACCAGCACCACGCCCTGCACCGCCTTCAGCGCCCNCTTGATCTGTGGCGTCACCGGATAGGGCCGGGGCAGCGCGATGTCGATCTCGCGCCCCTCACCGTCGGCCACGCACAACGTGACCGGCGCGCGCCGCTTGCCTTCCAGCTTGCCCAGGATGTTCGCCAGCGACACCACCGCCTCGGGCCGGTTCACATGGATGCGCAGCGCCGCCGNCCCGGCTTCCGCCGCCACCGCGTCGATGGGCTGGGCGCCCCGCGCCAAGAGCTTCAGCGTCTCGCCCTCCAGATTGGCCTCGACCGTCAGCACCACGTTGCGCCCCGGCTCCAGATGGTCGCGCGCCGCCTCCAGCACGTCGGAAAACACCGTGACTTCATACAGCCCGGTCGGGTCGGACAGCGAGACGAAGGCGAAGCGGTTGCCCTTGGCCGACTTCCGCTCCTGCCGCGCCGAGACCGAGCCCGCCATCTTCGCCACCAGCGGCCCGCGTTCGGCAAGCGCCGTCACCTCGGCCAGCGTCTTCACCTCCTTGCGCTTCAAGGACGGCATGTAGTCGTCCAGCGGATGCCCCGACAGGTAGAAGCCGATCGCCTGATGCTCCTGCCCCAGCCGTTCCACCGGCAGCCAGTCGTCGCGGTAGGGCAGGCGCGGTTCCGGGATGTCCGCCCCCGCCTCGCCGAACAGCGACACCTGGTTCGACCCCCGCGCCTCGTGGATCGCGGCGGAATAGCCCACCAGCGCATCCAGCGCCTCGAACACCCGCGCCCTGTTGGGTTCCAGACAATCGAAGGCCCCCGCCCGCGCCAGCATTTCCAGCGGCCGCTTGCCGACGCGCTTCAGGTCCACCCGGCGGGCGAAATCGAACAGGGTGGCGAAGGGTCGATCCCCGCGCTCATCGAGCCTTTCGGCTCTCCTCGCGCCCGGCGACGAAGCCTGCAAGGGCTGAGGAGCCTCGCGCCGCGCCTCGGCGATCGCCTTCATCGCCTCGACGCCCACATTCTTCAGCGCGCCAAGCGCATAGACCAACTCTCCGTCCCGCACCGAGAAGGTTGCCAGCGAGTCGTTGACCGAGGGCGCCACGGTGCGGATGCNCTTGTCCACCTCGCGCTTGTAGACGGCCAGCTTGTCGGTCAGGTGGATATCGCAGTTCATCACCGCGGCCATGAACTCGACCGGATGGTTCGCCTTCAGCCAGGCGGTCTGATAGCTGACCACGGCATAGGCGGCGGCGTGGCTCTTGTTGAAGCCGTAATTGGCGAATTTCTCCANAAGGTCAAAGACCTCGCCCGCCTTCTTGGCATCAATGTTGTGCGTGGCCTTGCAGCCCTCGATGAACTTGGGCCGCTCCTTCGCCATTTCCTCGGCGATCTTCTTGCCCATGGCGCGGCGCAACAGGTCGGCGCCGCCAAGCGAATAGCCCGCCATGACCTGGGCGATCTGCATCACCTGTTCCTGATAGACGATGATGCCCTGCGTCTCGGCCAGGATGTGGTCGATGGTCGGGTGGATCGACTNCAGGTCGCGCAGCCCGTTCTTCACCTCGCAATAGGTCGGGATGTTCTCCATCGGGCCGGGGCGGTACAGCGCCACCAGCGCCACGATATCCTCGATGCAGGTGGGCTTCATGCGCCGCAGCGCATCCATCATGCCCGAGCTTTCCACCTGGAACACCGCCACCGTCTTGGCCGCGGCGTAAAGCTCGTAAGATGCCTTGTCGTCCAGCGGGATATGGCCGATGTCGTTCTCGGCCCNCCGGTTTCGGCTGATACAGCACCCGCCCGTCCGCCGCCTGGTGCAGCGCCCGGCCCGTCCCTTGATCAGGTCGATGGCGTTCTGGATCACCGTCAGCGTCTTCAGGCCCAGGAAGTCGAACTTCACCAGCCCCGCCGCTTCCACCCATTTCATGTTGAACTGCGTGGNTGGCATGTCCGACCGCGGGTCCTGGTACAGGGGCACCAGCTCGTCCAGCGGCCGGTCGCCGATCACCACGCCCGCGGCATGGGTGCTGGCGTTGCGGTAAAGCCCCTCGATCTGCTCGGCATAGGACAGAAGCCGCCCCACCACCTCTTCCTTGGCCGCCTCGCGCAGCCGCGGCTCGTCGGCCAGGGCCTTGGTGATGGAAACCGGCTTCACCCCTTCCACCGGGATCATCTTCGACAGCCGGTCCACCTGGCCATAGCTCAGTTGCAAGACCCGGCCCACGTCGCGCACCGCCGCCTTGGACAGAAGCGCCCCGAAGGTGATGATCTGCGCCACCTTCTCGCGCCCGTAATGGCCCTGCACATAGTGGATCACCTCTTCCCGGCGATCCATGCAGAAGTCGATGTCGAAGTCGGGCATGGACACCCGCTCGGGGTTCAGGAAGCGTTCGAACAGCAGCGCATAGCGCAGCGGGTCCAGGTCGGTAATGGTCAGCACATAGGCCACCAGCGAGCCCGCGCCCGAGCCCCGGCCAGGGCCCACCGGAATGCCGTGATCCTTCGCCCATTTGATGAAATCGGCCACGATCAGGAAGTAACCGGGGAACTTCATCTTCTCGATGATCGACAGCTCGAAGCGCAGCCGCTCCTCGTATTCCTCGCGCGTCGCGGCCANTGGAATCACCGCCAGCCGCCGCTCCAGCCCCTCCCAGGCCTGGCGGCGCAGTTCCTCCACCTCGTCATCGGCGAGATCNNTCGGCAGGATCGGCTTGCGCTTTCCGGCGGCAAAGGCGCAGCGCCGCGCGATTTCCACGGTGTTCTCCAAAGCCTCGGGCAGATCGGCGAACAGCGCGCACATCTCGGCTTCGGACTTGAAGTAATGCTGCGGCGTCAGCCGCCGGCGCAGCTGTTGCTGGTCGGCGTAGGCGCCTTCGGCAATGCAGATCAGCGCATCATGCGCCTCGTACATCTCGGTCTTGGGGAAATAGACATCGTTGGTGGCGACCAACGGCAGGCCCAGATCATAGGCCATCTCGATGAAGGGCCGCTCGGTCGCCTGTTCGCCTTCGGTCAGCCGCCCGCCCTCGCCGGGATGGCGCTGCAATTCTACATACAGCCGCCCCGGAAAGGCCGCCGCCAGCCGCTGCACCAGCGCCCGTGCATTGGGCAGTTGCCCGCCCTGCACCAGACGCCCCACCGGCCCCTCGGCACCGCCCGTCAGGCAGATCAGCCCGGCCGAATGCGCCTCCAGCTCCTCCAGCGTCACCTGCGGCAACTGCCCGCCCTTGTCGGCNNAATACAGGCAGGTGTTCAGCTTCATCAGGTGGCCATAGCCCGCCTCGTCCTGCGCCAGCAGCACCACCGGCAATAACAGCCGCGGCTTCTCGCCCGGCTGCGCGGGATCGAAGGCCAGCGAGACCTGGCAGCCCACGATCGGCTGCACCCCGGCGCCCAGGGCGGTGACGGAAAACTCCAGCGCCGCGAACATGGCGTTGGTGTCGGTCACCGCGACGGTAAGCATCTTCGCCGCCTCGCACAGCTTCACCAGCTTCTTCACCGGCACCGCGCCTTCCAGGAGCGAATGTTCGGTGTGGACGCGCAGGTGGATGAATCGGGGAAGGGCATCTGACATGGGCGCAGCCTAGCGACCGGGCAGCGACTGCGAAAGTGCGCCCCATTCTGCGGCAGGCGCGAAAACTGCTTCTGCCCAGGGGACAGACAAATCCCTTGCGCCCCCGCGCCCTCGCGTCTTTCATGGGACGAGCGGGCGCGCGGCCCGCCTTACGCCGCATCGGGCGGACGCGCAAAGACCCGCAACGGGGAGAAGGCGGCAGGCAGACCCATGACCGAAATCGCGTTTCTCCTGAACGGAACGCCCGTCACCGTCTCGGCGCCGCCGACGCGCACCTTGCTCGACTGGCTGCGCGAGGACCGCCGCCTGACGGGCACGAAAGAGGGCTGCAACGAAGGCGACTGCGGCGCCTGCACGGTGATGGTCACCGACGCGCAGGGCTCGCGCGCGCTGAACGCCTGCATCCTGTTCCTGCCGCAACTCCACGGCAAGGCGGTCCGCACGGTCGAGGGCATCGCTTCCCCGAGGGCCAGCTTCACCCCGTGCAACAGGCCATGGTCGACCATCACGGCAGCCAGTGCGGCTTCTGCACGCCGGGCTTCGTCGTCTCGATGGCCACTGCCCACGTGAACGCCCGCACCGACCATGACGACGTGCTCGTAAGCAACCTCTGCCGCTGCACCGGCTACGCCCCCATCATCCGCGCCGCCGAAGCCGCGGCCAGCGCCCCCATCCCCGCCTGGATGGAAACCGACCGCCAGGCCCTGCAAGCCCCGGGCGCCATCGCGGCCCTGGTCTCCGCCGGGGAGCCGTCGGGGGGCCGGGGGCGACCCGCCCCCGGCCCCCCTCGCACCTCCTGACAGCTTCCGCCCCGCGACCACGGACGAGCTCGCCGCCTGGTACGCCGCAAACCCCGAGGCCACCCTCATCGCCGGTGCCACCGATGTCGGCCTCTGGGTCACGAAGCAACTCCGCGACCTCGCCCCCGTCGCCTTCCTGAACGGCATCGCCGAGCTGCAACGCATCGACCGCCAGGGCGACCACCTCCGCATCGGCGTGGCGTCACCATCAACGCCCTGCGCGATGCCGTCCGCGACCTCCACCCCAGCCTCGCCGAACTCCTGCGCCGCTACGCCTCCGAACAGGTGCGCGGCGCCGCCACCATCGGCGGCAACATCGCCAACGGCTCGCCCATCGGCGATGGCCCGCCCGCGCTGATCGCGCTTGGCGCGACGCTCCACCTCCGCCAGGGCGACAGCCGCCGCGATCTGCCGCTGGAAGCCTTCTTCCTCGACTACCGCAAGCAGGACCGCCGCCCCGGCGAGTTTGTCGAGGCCGTGACGATCCCCGCCTCCGCCCCGGCTTGCGCTGCTACAAACTCTCCAAACGCTTCGACCAGGACATCTCCGCCGTCTGCGGCTGCTTCAACGTCACCGTCGAAGGCGGCACCGTCACCGCCGCCCGCATCGCCTTCGGCGGCATGGTAAGCATCCCCAAACGCGCCACCCATGTCGAACAGGCCCTGACCGGCCAGCCTGGTCTGAGGCCACCGTGCGGAAGGCCCTGCCCGCCTTCGCCGCCGACTTCACTCCGATGTCCGACATGCGCGCCTCGGCCACCTACCGCCTGACCACCGCACAGAACATGGCGCTGCGCTATTTCCACGACCTCGCGGGCACCCCCACCAACCTCCTGGAGGTGCGGGCATGAGCATCGGCCTTCCCCTTCCCCACGACGCCGCGCCCCTGCATGTCACCGGCCAGGCGCGCTATGTCGGCGACATTCCCCTGCCCGAAGGCGCGCTCCACCTCGCCTTCGGCCTCTCGACCATCGCCCATGGCGACATCACCGCGCTTGACCTGACACAAGTCCGCGCCGCNCCCGGCGTCGTGGCGGTGCTGTCTGCCGAAGACCTGCCCGACATGCCCGACTGCTCGCCCTCGGTGCATGACGAGCCGCTGCTCGCCACCGGCCGCGTCCACTACTGCGGCCAGCCGATCTTCCTCGTCATCGCCGAAACCCACCTCGCCGCCCGCAAAGCGGCGCGCCTGGCGAAAGTGACCTANCGCCCCCTCCCCGCCCTCCTGACGGTGGACGAGGCGCTGGCCGCCAACTCCCGCTTCGAACAGGCGCCGCTGATCTGGACCCGCGGCGACCCCGCCACCGCCATCGCCAAGGCCCCGATCCAGATCGAAGGAAGGATGGAGGTCGGCGGACAGGAGCATTTCTACCTCGAAGGCCAGATCGCCGCCGCGCTGCCGCAGGAAGGCGGCGACATGCACATCCTCTGCTCGTCGCAGCACCCGACCGAGATCCAGCACAAGGTCGCCCATGCCCTGCACCTGCCCATGGCCGCGGTGCGCGTGGAAATGCGCCGCATGGGCGGCGGTTTCGGCGGCAAGGAAAGCCAGGGCAACGCGCTCGCCATCGCCTGCGCCGTGGCCGCCCGCCTGACGGGCAAGCCCTGCAAGATGCGCTACGACCGCGACGACGATATGACGATCACCGGCAAGCGCCACGACCTGGCCGTGATCTACCGCGCCGGGGTCGGCGAACAGGGCCATATCCTGGGGCTGGAGTTCACTCACCTCATCCGCTGCGGCTGGAGCCAGGACCTTTCCTTGGCCATCGCCGACCGGGCGATGCTGCATGCCGACAACTGCTATCACCTGGCCAATGTCCGCATCGAAAGCCACCGGCTGAAGACCAACACGGCATCGGCCACAGCCTACCGCGGCTTCGGCGGCCCGCAGGGCATGGTGGGGATCGAGCGCGTCATCGACCACATCGCCCATGCCACCGGCCGCGACGCCCATGCCGTGCGCAAGGCGAACTTCTACCGCGCCCCCGCGCCCACGGGCCTTAAGCACCGGCCACCGCTACGGCGGCCCGCATTCACCCACCGCGACGAGATCGGCAACCAGACCACCCATTACGGCATGGAGGTCGAGGATTTCATCGCCCATGACCTGGTGGCCGAGCTGGAACGGACTTCCGATTTCGCCGCCCGCCGGGCCGAAATCGCGCGCTGGAACGCCACCTCGCCGATCCTGAAGCGCGGCATCGCGCTGACCCCGGTGAAATTCGGCATCTCCTTCACGCTGACCTGGCTCAACCAGGCGGGTGCCCTGGTGCATGTCTACCAGGACGGCTCGGTCCACCTGAACCACGGTGGCACCGAAATGGGCCAGGGCCTGAACCAGAAGGTCGCCCAGGTCACCGCCTCGGTCTTCGGCCTCGATGCCTCGGCAGTGAAGATCACCGCCACCGATACCGCCAAGGTGCCCAACACCTCGGCCACCGCCGCCTCGTCAGGCGCCGACATGAACGGCATGGCCGCCAAGGCGGCGGCCGAGACGATCCGCGACCGCATGGCCGCCTTCATCGCCGAAAAGCACCAGGTCGGCCCTGAAACCGTGCGCTTCGAAGGCGGCCGCGTCCGTGTGGCGGGCGAGGATTACGGCTTCGCCCAGGTCGCCGCCTGGACCTACCAGGCGCGCATCTCGCTTTCCTCCACCGGCTTCTACGCCACGCCCAAGATCATCTGGGACCGCATCAAGGGCCAGGGCCGTCCCTTCTTCTACTTCGCCTATGGCGCGGCGGTGACCGAGGTGGTGGTGGACAGCCTGACCGGCGAAAACCGCATCCTGCGCGCCGACCTCCTGCACGACACCGGCACCTCGCTGAACCCGGCCATCGACATTGGCCAGGTCGAGGGCGCCTATGTGCAGGGCGCCGGGTGGCTCACGACCGAGGAACTGGTCTGGGACGGCAAGGGCTACCACGACGCATGCCCCTCCACCTACAAGATCCCCGCCTGCTCCGACCGCCCGCCGGTGTTCAACGTCGCCCTCTGGGGTAGGCCCAATGCCGAAGACACCGTGGGCAAGTCCAAGGCCGTGGGCGAGCCGCCCTTCATGCTGGGCATCTCGGCTTTCCTCGCCCTGTCCGATGCCGTGGCCGCCTGCGGCGACGGCAGCATCTACCCGGCGCTGGAAGCNCCCGCGACCGCGGAACGGGTGCTACAAGCCATTCAAAGGGTGCGGGGAAATGCCTAACACCTCCGTAGGATGGGCAGTATTGCCCATCCTACCCTCCCCCATCCTTCTTCCCGCGCCGATCAGGGCGGCCTCCAGTGGAGGCCGACCCGGCGCGTTGGCAAATGCCAGCATTTCGCCAAGGGGCTGTCCGATATCTCCGCACGCTTGAGGCGCGGCCCATGCGCCGGGCGCACGGGCGGTCTTGTGTCCCCTGTTCCGCCATGCCCGAGGCGATGGCCTCGGGCAACTAGCCCTTGCAGCGCTCCGCTCCAACCGCCTCGCGCCTCCCTCTCCCCTCGGGGAGAGGGGCCGGGTGAGGGGCAGCCCCCGCCCTCCCCGGGCAATCCTTAAGTCCAAGTTAATCCGCGCCCGCAACCCCTTGATTTTGTTACGTCCGACCAAGCGTCCGAGCTCGGACGCCCCCATGTTTGACCTCGCCGCCCTCACCAGCGCCGTGGCCCGGCATGGCCGGGTCGCCCGNGTGGTCATCGCCGCCCACGACGGCTCCTCNCCGCGCGAAACCGGGGCGGCCATGCTGGTCTGGGAGGGCGGGCAAGAGGGCACCATCGGTGGCGGCGCCCTGGAATGGGAGGCCACCACCCGCGCCCGGTCCCTGCTGGCCCAAGGCGGCACCCGCCTCGACCGCCGGGCCCTCGGCCCCAGCCTCGGCCAATGCTGCGGCGGGGCGGTCACGGTCCTGACCGAGGTCTACGACCCCGCCACCCTCCCCCAGCCCCAGGTACACCGTCGCCCGCTCCGCCGACGGCCGCCCCTCCCNCTCGCCGTGGCCCGCCTCCTCGACAAGGCCCGCGCCCAAGGCCTGCGCCCCGGCCCGGTCCTCCTGCAAGGCTGGTTCCTTGAACCCCTGGCCCAACCGACCCGCCAGCTCTGGATCTGGGGCGCCAGCCACGTCGGCCGCGCCCTGGTCGGCACCATCGCCCCGCTGCCCGCGGTCCGGATCACCTGGGTGGACGTGGCCCCTGATCGGTTCCCCGAGGCCCTGCCCGACACCGTCACCCCCTTGCCNCTGCCCGACCCCGCCCAGGCCGTGCCGCAGGCNCCGCCCACTGCCGAGCACCTGATCCTCACCTATTCCCACGCGCTGGACCTGGAACTCTGCCACCGCCTCCTGACCCACGGCTTCGCCGCCTGCGGCCTGATCGGCTCGGCCACCAAATGGGCCCGCTTCCGCTCCCGCCTCGCCGCCCTGGGCCACGGTCCCGAGACCATCGCCCGCATCACCTGCCCCATCGGCGACCCCGCCCTCGGCAAGCACCCCCAGGCCATCGCCATCGGCGTGGCCGCCGCCTTCCTTGCCGCCCCGGCCTCCACCCGCGCCATCCAGTCCCTCTGAGCGCCCCGCGTCAACGCACTGCCGGTTTTCAGGCAAACCGGCGCATCCGCTTGGCAGCCGGAGTGCTCGCAGCGCCGCAGGGACCGCGGCCGTGGAAGCCGTGGAACAGCGGGCAAACTATGGCACGACCGGCCCGGAACACGGGGAATCCCGAAACATGTTCAATATCAGCTGGCTGCGCCACCGCCGCTCGACGCCCGCAAGGCCTGCCCCCGGCAGCGGAACGGACCAGGCCCGCCGAACGGACGTCGTGCGAAAGACTTGTGACAAGGCATCCATCCGGTCTAGCCTTGCTGCGGAATTATGCAGGAGCGACCGGGGGCGATGGTGGCGGACTGGACAGGGGGCCCAGCCCCAGGGGCGCGGCGACGGGCGGCAAGGCGTTCTTCGCGTTTTCCTGAAGGTGCTTCAGCCACCAGCCGCGTAGGCAAGCCCCCGCCCCGGTCATCACGGTTCGACCGGATGTCAGACCGGCTAAGCCACGGAGCGCCGATGGAGACCCCTTCCGCCCCCTGTCTGGATCTGTCCGGGATCAGCAAGCGCTATCCCGGCGTCCTGGCCAACGACAATGTCGGATTCACCGTCCAGCCCGGCGAGGTTCATGCGCTTCTGGGCGAGAACGGCGTAAANCAGTCGACGCTGGTGAAGATCATCTATGGCCTGGTGAAACCCGATACCGGCCAGATGCGGTTCAACGGGCGCGACTTCGCGCCTGGTAANCCAAGCGATGCCCGCGCCGCGGGCGTGGCCATGGTGTTCCAGCACTTCAGCCTGTTCGAGGCGCTGAGTGTGGCCGAAAACGTGGCGCTTGGCATGGAAGACCCGCCGCCGATGCGGGAACTGGCCGCCCGTATCCGTGCCGTTTCCGAAGAATACGGGCTGCCGCTGGACCCCTCGCGCATGGTGGGCGACCTGTCGGTAAGCGAGCGCCAGCGGGTCGAGATCATCCGCTGCCTGCTGCAGGATCCCAAACTGCTGATCATGGACGAGCCGACCTCGGTGCTGACCCCGCAGGAGGTGGAAATCCTGTTCCGCACCCTGCGGCAGCTGTCGGCCGAGGGCACGGCGATCCTTTACATCAGCCACAAGCTGGAAGAGATCCGCGCGCTGTGCGACGGCGCCACCATCCTGCGCCGTGGCAAGGTGGTGGCCACCTGCACGCCGAAGGAAAAGACCGCGCGTGAACTGGCCGAGATGATGGTGGGCGCCACGCTGAACCCACCCGAACGNCTTACCGGGGAAAAGGGCGACGTGGTCCTGGGCGTGACCGACCTGACGGTGGAAAGCCCGATCCCCTTCGGCACCTCGCTGAAGGGTGTGGGCTTCACGGTGGCACGCGGCGAGGTGCTGGGCATCGCCGGGGTCGCCGGAAACGGCCAGGACGAACTGTTGCTGGCCCTGTCCGGGGAATTGCCGACCGACCCCGACAAGGTGCGCATCAACGGCCATGCGGCGGGCGATCTTGGCCCGGCCGACCGCCGTCGCGCAGGCCTGGTGGCCGCCCCCGAAGATCGCTATGGCCATGCCGCCGCCCCCGACATGACGCTGGTGGAAAACGCCTTCCTGACCGGTGCGATCCGCAAGCACCTGACGCGGCACGGATTCATCGACTGGGCGGGCGCGCGCGCCTTTGCCGAGCAGGTGATCAAGGATTATGACGTGCGCACGCCCGGCCCGCTGGTGGCGGCGCGGGCGCTGTCGGGCGGCAACCTGCAGAAATTCCTGATCGGGCGCGAACTGGACCAGTCGCCCGAGGTCATCGTGATCAACCAGCCGACCTGGGGCGTCGATGCCGCCGCGGCGGCGGCGATCCGGCAGGCGATCCTGAACCGCGCTGCGGAAGGTGCGGGCGTGGTGGTGATCAGCCAGGACCTGGACGAGCTNCTGGAGATTGCCGACAGCTTTGCCGTGCTGAACGCGGTACTGACCCGGCCGCGTCCGGTGGAAGGGCTGACCATCGACGAGATCGGCCTGATGATGGGCGGCGCCCATGGCATGGAGGCAGCGCATCATGGCCACTGACGGCGCCGAACGGCAAATTCCTTCGAAGGAATTTGCAAATTCGTTCGAACGAATTTGTCCGCGGCACAGCCGGGGCGCAGGAGCGACGGCATGCTGAGACTGGAAAAGCGCCCGATCCCCTCTCGGTTCTGGCTTTACGGCACACCGGTGGTCGCGGTGATCCTGACCATGATCTTCGGCGGACTGCTGTTCGCCCTGATGGGGTCAATCCCTTCGCGGTGATCAAGACGATCTTCTGGGATCCCCTGTTCGGCGAATTCGCCTTCTACCTGCGCGGCCAGCTTCTGGTGAAGGCCGGGCCGCTGATCCTGATCGCCATCGGCCTGTCGCTGGGCTTTCGCGCTAAGATCTGGAACATCGGCGCCGAGGGCCAGTACATCATGGGCGCCATCTTCGGCGCGGCCGTGGGGCTGGCGGTGTTCCCGACCGAGAACCGGCTGATCTATCCGGTCATGGTGGTGGTAGCGCCTTTGGCGGCTGGCTTTGGGCCATGATCCCGGCGATCCTGAAGACCCGGTTCAACACCAACGAAATCCTCGTGTCGCTGATGCTGGTCTATGTGGCGCAGACCATCCTGGCCAAGGCCTCGACCGGGTTCCTGAAGAACCCCGAGGGCATGGGCTTTCCCGGCAGCCGCAACTTTTCCAGCTATCCCGCCGCCGCCAATCCCGAACTGATCGCCTGGGGCCTGCACTGGGCGGCGTCGCCGCACTGGTCACGGCGGTGGCGGCCTATGTGCTGCTGAGCAAGCACATCCTGGGCTTCCAGATCCGGCTTGCGGGCCAGGCGCCGCGCGCCGCGCGCTTTGCCGGGGTGGCGCCGCAGAAACTGGTGGTGCTGTGCATGGGGCTTTCGGGCGCGCTGGCCGGGCTGGCAGGTCTGTTCGAGGTGACCGGTCCGGTGACCAGATCAGCATCGATTTCAACGTGGGCTACGGCTTCACCGCGATCATCGTGGCCTTCCTTGGTGGCTGAACCCGCTTGGCATCGTGCTGGTAAGCATCCTGATGGCACTGACCTATGTGGGGGCGAGATGGCCTCGACCAACCTTGGCCTGCCTTCGGCCGCGATCCAGGTGTTCCAGGGGATGCTTCTGTTCTTCCTGCTGGCGCTGGACCTTTTCACCAATTACCGGCTGCGGTTCGGCTTGCGGGGGTCGCGTGATGGAACTGGGCGGCATCAACCTTGTCACGCTGGTTGCCTCGCTGATGGTGGCCTCGGTGCCGATCATGCTGGCGGCCATCGGCGAGCTGGTGGTCGAGAAGTCGGGCGTGCTGAACCTGGGCGTCGAGGGCATGATGGTGATGGGCGCGATCTGCGGCTTCATCACCGCGGTGGCGACCGGCAGCCCGGTGCTGGGGTTCCTGGGCGGGGCACTTGGCGGAGCGGCGCTGGCTTCGGTCTTCGCGGCTCTGACGCTGGGGTTCCTGGCCAACCAGGTGGCCACCGGCCTGGCGCTGACGCTGTTCGGCCTGGGGCTCTCCAGCCTTCTGGGCCAGGGCTACAATGGCATCAAGCCGCCGCCGACCGGCGCGCTGTTCGGNCCCCTGGGCGAGATTCCGGTGATCGGCCCCATCCTTCTGGGACATGACTGGATGGTCTATGTCTCGATCCTGGTGGTGGCGGCAGTGTGGTGGGTGCTGCGCGCCACGCGCACCGGCCTGATCATCCGTGCCGTGGGCGAAAGCCACGACGCCGCCCATGCGCTTGGCTACAAGGTGGCGCGCATCCGGTTCCTGTGCATCCTGTTCGGCGGCGCCATGGTAGGCATGGGCGGCGCCTATGTCAGCCTGGTGCGCGTGCCGCAATGGGTGGACGGCATCACCGCANNCGCCGGCTGGATCGCGCTGGCCATCGTGGTCTTTGCCAGCTGGAAACCCTGGCGCGTGTTGCTGGGCGCCTATCTTTTCGGCGGCATCACCGTGCTGCAACTGCGCCTTCAGGCCGCAGGCTCGGCCATCNNGGTCGAATACTTGTCGATGGCGCCCTACTTGATCACGATCCTGGTGCTGGTCATCATGTCCTCTGGCCGCGGCAAGGCCGCGTTGAACGCGCCTGCCGCCCTGGGACAGAACTTTCACGCCTCGCGCTGACGGGGACAAAACGCCGGGGCGCATGGCCCCCGCTCAACGGGGAGAGATACCACGATGCTTCGCAGAACTCTGCTGGCCACCGCCGCGCTTGGCCTCAGCCTGGGCCTGCCGACCGGCGCCTTTGCCGCCGGGATGGACAAGGCCAAGGCCTGCTTCGTCTATGTCGGCCCGATCGGCGACGGCGGCTGGACCTTCCAGCACCACCAGGGCGCGCTGGCCGTGCAGGAAGCCTTCGGCGACAAGGTGGAAATCGCCTGGCAGGAAAACGTGCCGGAAGGCGCCGATGCCGAACGGGTGCTGACCCAGATGGCGCTTGGCGGCTGCAACATCATCTTCACCACCTCGTTCGGCTACATGGACGCGACCAATGCCGTCGCCGCCAAGTTCCCGAACGTGATGTTCGAACATGCCACCGGCTTCAAGCGCGAGCATCCGAATGTCTCGACCTACAACGCGCGCTTCTATGAGGGCCGCGCCGTGCAGGGCACCATCGCTTACCGCATGACCAAGTCGAACAAGATCGGCTACATCGGCTCCTTCCCGATCCCCGAGGTCGTGATGGGGATCAACTCGTATTACCTGGCCGCCAAGAAGGTGAACCCGGATGTCGAACTGACGGTGGTCTGGGCCTTCACCTGGTTCGACCCCGCCAAGGAAGCCGATGCCGCCAAGGCGCTGATCGACGCCGGCGTGGACGTGATCGCCAGCCACACCGATTCGACCGCCCCGCTGGCCGAGGCCGCAAAGACCAACGGCGCCGTCATCGGCTTCGGCCAGGCTTCGGACATGGCCGAGTACAAGCCCTCGCCGCGCGTGTCCTCGATCATCGACAACTGGGGCCCCTATTATGTGAAGCGCGTGGGCGCCCTGCTGGATGGCACCTATGCCCAGTCTGACGCCTGGGAAGGCATCGCCGCNGGCGAAGTGCTGATCGGCGACATCACCGAAGCCGTCCCGGCCGAGGTGAAGGCCGAGGCNCGGGCCGTGCGCGACGGCATCGCCGCCGGCACGCTGCACCCCTTCACCGGCCCGATCAACAAGCAGGACGGCTCGCCCTGGCTGGCCGAAGGTCAGACCGCGCCCGATGGCGACCTTCTGGGCATGGCCTTCTATGTCGAAGGCATCACCGGCGACATTCCGAAATGATCCCACGGGGCAACCCGGCACCGACCCAGGGGGCCCGCTTCGGCGGGCCCTTTTCCTTTGTGTCGGGCGGAATGTCGCGGGCGAAAGATTCTTCTAACACATTCAATAATAAAGATGTATATTGCCCTCTGAGGGAGTCGCCGGGAGGGAAACATGGCGCATGTAGTCGTATTGGGGGCGGGACTCGGCGGGGCCATCATGGCCTACGAGATGAAGGACCAGCTTCGGAAGGAAGACACGATTACCGTGGTCACCAAGGACCCGGTCTATCATTTCGTGCCGTCGAACCCCTGGGTGGCGGTGGGCTGGCGTGACCGGGACGACATCTCGATCGACCTGGCGCCGACGATGAAGAAGAAGGGCATCGACTTCAAACCGGTGGCGGCGGCGAAGCTGCACCCGGACGAGAACCGCATCGAACTGGTCGATGGCAGCTCGGTCAGCTATGATTATCTGATCATCGCCACCGGCCCGGAACTGGCCTTCGACGAAATTCCGGGCTTCGGCCCGCATGGCGGCCATACCCAGTCGGTCTGCCACATCGACCATGCGCTTCAGGCCAAGGAAGCCTTTGAAAAGCTGGTGAAGAACCCCGGCCCGGTGATCATCGGCGCGGCGCAGGGCGCCAGCTGCTTTGGCCCCGCCTATGAATTCACCTTCATCCTGGAAACCGCGCTGCGCCGCGCCAAGGTCCGCGACAAGGTGCCGATGACCTTTGTCACCTCCGAGCCTTACGTCGGCCATCTGGGCCTGGACGGAGTGGGCGATACCAAGGGGCTTCTGGAATCCGAGATGCGCGCCAAGCACATCAAGTGGATGACCTCGACCAAGGTGCAAAAGGTCGAAGACGGCAAGATGTTCGTGCAGGAGATCGCCGACGACGGCAGCGTGAAGGCCGAGAAGGAACTGCCCTTCGCCTTTGCGATGATGCTGCCGGCCTTCCGCGGCATCAAGCCGGTGTCGGGGATCGAAGGCCTGTCGAACCCGCGCGGCTTTACCATCGTGGACAAGCACCAGCGCAATCCGAAGTACAAGAACATCTTCGCCGTCGGCGTCTGCGTGGCGATCCCGCCGATGGGCCCGACCCCGGTGCCCTGCGGCGTGCCGAAGACCGGCTTCATGATCGAATCCATGGTCACCGCCACGGCGCACAACATCGGCAACCTGCTGCGCGGGCGCGAGCCCGATCAGATCGGGTCGTGGAACGCCGTCTGCCTGGCCGATTTCGGCGATTCGGGCATTGCCTTCGTGGCGCAGCCGCAGATCCCGCCGCGCAACGTGAACTGGTCGTCCTCGGGCAAGTGGGTCCACCTGGCCAAGATCGGCTTCGAGAAGTATTTCATCCGCAAGCTGAAGAAGGGCCAGTCCGAACCCTTCTACGAAAGCCTGGCATTGAAGACGCTTGGCATCGACAAGCTGAAGGAAACCACCACCGGCTGATTCGCGACGGGGCCGCGCTTGTCCTCCCCTGTGCGGCCGCCCTGCGACCGGCCCCGGAAGCCGACCGCGTCCGGGGCCGGATTGCATCTGCCGGGCGTGGCCGATGACTGCACTTCTGTTTTCGCGCCGACAAGGGCGGCCTCCTGTGGAGGCCGACCCGGCGCGTTGGCGAAATGCCAGCATTTCGCCAAGGGGCTGTCCGATTTCCCCGGACGCCTGGGCACGGGACGTGCCTGCCCGGCAGGCGCTCTTCGCGCCTGCCCCCGCAGGGCGCGGCCCGTGCGCGGGGCGCACGGGCGGTCTCGTGGTTACGCGTCGCACGGCGCCCGAGGCGATGGCCTCGGGCGAGGCTTGCGGGGCGCAACCTCCTCCTCCTCCGGGGCCGCATTGCATCTGGCGGGCGTGCAGGCATAACTGGCGCCAAAGATAGCGGCAGGCCCGTCCTGCCCGACGGCACGGGAGGCGGGATTGGACGCGGATTTCCTGATCATCGGCGGCGGCATTGCCGGCGTCTCGGCGGCGGCGCGGCTGTCGGACCTGGGCTCGGTCATCCTGGTCGAGGCCGAGCCGCATCTGGCGCACCACGCCTCGGGCCGCTCGGCCGCGATGTACGAACCGAACTATGGCGCGAAGCCGGTGGTCGAACTGTCCATGGCCTCGGGCGATTTCTTCCGGGCGGGCGAGGGTCTTCTGGCGCCGCGCGGCCTCTTGTTCCTGGCCAAGAAAGGCGAGACCGAGGCCTTCCACCGCGATGCCGAAGCGATGGAACTGGCCGAGATTCCGCTGGAGCGCGCACAGGCCATGGTGCCGGTGCTGAACCTGGATGTGCTGGCCCATGCCGCCCATGCCGACCATGGCTGGGACATCGACACCGACCTTCTGCTGCAGGGCTTTGCGCGCGAGGCGAAGGGGCATGGCGCCCGCATCCTCACGTCGGCCCGTGTGACCGCCATCGCCCGCGACGGCGCAGGCTGGCGGGCGGATACCACGGCTAACAGCTTCACCGCCNNTAAGACGCTGGTGAATGCCGCTGGCGCCTGGGTGGATGTGGTGGCGCGCATGGCNGGCGTTGGNCCCCTGGGGTTCCAGCCCTTGCGCCGGTCGATGGCGCGCATCCCGGCGCCGGGCGGCCATGATGTCAGCCGCTGGCCGATGATGCATGGCGTGGGCGAGGCTTGGTACGCCAAGCCCGATGCCGGTGCCCTGATCGTCTCGCCCGCCGAGGAAGACCCGGCCGAACCGCATGATGCCTGGGCCGACGACATGGTGCTGGCCGAGGGGCTGGCGCGCTATGAGGAAGTCGTGACCGAGCCGGTGACGCGCATGATCTCGAATTGGGCCGGCTTGCGCACCTTCTCNCCCGACCGCGTCCTGGTCATCGGCCGCGACCCGCGCGAGCCGTCCTTCTTCTGGATCGGCGGCCAGGGCGGCTATGGCTTCCAGTCCAGTCCCGCCGCCAGCCAACTGGCCGCCGACCTGATCGCCGGGCGCGCCCCGGCCCTGCCCGCCACCACCGTGGCCGCCCTGTCGCTTACTCGTTTCCTCTGACGCAACGTCATATTCCCATTCCTGAATATCTTTGATATGGGTCAAGGCCAGCCCCGCCCCTCGCGTGCGATGGCGGCGGAACTCGAACAGGAGCCGGAAATGACCTANCAAGGAAAGATCCAGTCCATGCGCAGCGAGCTGCGGGTGATGAACAAGCTCATCCCCCAGACCGCCGCCGCCTTTGCCGACCTGTCCAAGGCCGCCAAGGAAGGCCAGCCGTTAAGCTTCAAGGAAATCGAATACGTCGCGCTTGGCATCGCCATCTCGCAGCACTGCGACCCTTGCGTGAACTTCCATGTCGAGGCGCTGCGCAAATCCGGCGCCACGCGCGAGGAACTGGGCGCAGTGCTGGCCATGGCGGTGCAGATGGGCGGCGGGCCGTCGGTCATGTACGCCGCCCATGCCCTGGCCTGCTGGGACGAGCTGGAGGCCCAGGCCTGATCGCGGCATGACGTTGCGTCCCCGCGCGGCGGGGCGCGCTTGCGCGTTGCCGCCGCGCCCCTGCAGCCCCTAGACTGCCCCTCGCAAGCCACGGCGGGGAGGGAAACCGATGTTTGCAGGACGGTCCTGGGAAGACTGGATCAGGCAGTATTCGCAAAGCCACCAGAACCGCTGGAACCAGCTGACGCACAGCTTCGGCATCCCGATGATCGTGCTGTCGCTGGTGCTGGCTCTGCTGTCGCCCTTCGTCACCGGCCTCTGGCCCTATGCGGCGGGCCTGTTCATCTTCGGATGGGCGCTGCAATTCATCGGCCACGCGATCGAGGGCAAGCCGCCCGAGTTCCTGTCGGACTGGCGCTTTCTTCTGGTCGGCACGCGCTGGTGGCTGGCCAAGGTCACGGGGCGCCTGCGCTAGGCAATCCACCGCGCAGGGGTGGTCAAGACCCCGCTCGCCCGGGCATAGTGGGGCGACCAGGGATCCCCATCATGCAGCGTCGCCAGTTCCTTGCCCTCTCGGGCCTTGCCGCCCTTTCGGCCTGCGGCGGCCACCGCAGCCGCACCCGCGCCAGCACCTCGGGCCTGCACGGCAAGCCGGTGGTCAACCGCCCCGCCTTCGGCGACGCCGATCCGGTGTCCTGGGATGGCCGCAGCCCCGACGCCCATCCCGTCCACGGCATCGACGTGTCGAAATTCCAGGGCTCCATCGACTGGTCCGAGGCGCGGCGCAACGGCGTCAGCTTTGCCTTCATCAAGGCGACCGAGGGCGGCGACCGGGTGGATGACCTTTTCCACGATCACTGGCACGGCGCCGGACGCGCCGCGTGCCGNCGCGGCGCCTATCACTTCTTCTACCATTGCCGCCCCGCGGACGAACAGGCGCGCTGGTTCATCCGCACCGTGCCGCGCACGCCCGGCGCCCTGCCGCCGGTGCTGGACATGGAATGGACGCCCTTTTCGCCCACCTGCACCGCCCGCCCGCCCGCCGCGCAGGTGCGCGCCGAGGCCGAGACTTTCCTCAGCATCGTCGGTCGCCACTACGGCCAGGCCCCGATCCTTTATGTCCCGGTCGAGTTCTGGAATGACAACGAGATGTGGAAGGTGCGGGGCGCAGGCGACTTCTGGCTACGCTCGACCGCCCGGCATCCGGCCGAAACCTACGACGGCCACCACTGGACCTTCTGGCAATACACCGGCACCGGGCTGGTTCCCGGCATCGGCGGCAAGGTGGACATCAACGCCTTCCACGGCTCNGAAGGGGCCTGGGCCGACTGGCTGGCACGGCGCAGCGTCTGAACTTCAGAACGCCGCGCCAAGGCGCGCGGCCTCGGCCACCACGCCTTCGGCATCCGCCGCGGCATCGCAAAGCAGCGCCAGCCGCGGCTCGGCCACGCCACAGAAGCGGAAGATGCCGTCCACGATCTGGCCCTCCAGCACACGGTCGAATCCGCCTTCCGCCGTGGCCGCCGCCGATGCGCCCACCACCGCCAGCGCCCAGACCCTGGCATGGGGATGGTTTCTGCCGCCATAGGCCCAGCCATTGGCCCAGACCCGGTCGATCCAGCCCTTCAGCACCGCGGGCATCGACCACCACCAGACCGGGAAGACCAGCACCGTCGCCGCGTTCCGTTCGATGCGCACCATCTCGGCCAGAACATCCGCCGCCCAGGGCTTGGTCGGATCGGCCCAATCCGGCGCGTCCGCCACGCGCAGCACCGGGTCAAAGCCCTCGGCCATCAGGTCGGCCGTCTCGACCTCATGCCCGCCCGCCACCGCCGCCCGCGCAAAGGCCGCCGCCGCACGATGCGTCAGCGAGCCCTGGCGCGGATGCGCCACGACCATCAGCAGGCGCAAGGCTCAGCTGCCGCGATAGGTCGAATAGGCAAAGGGCGACAGCAGCAGCGGCACATGGTAGTGCTGCCTGGCATCGCGGATGCCGAAGCGGATCGGATCGTCCAGAAAGCCGACGCCCGGCTCGATCTGCTCGGTTTCGCGCAGATAGTTGTAAGCGCTGAACACCAGTTCATAGACCCCTGGCACCAGCGCCGCCCCCTCCAGCATCGGCGCGGCGGTGCGGCCATCGGCATTGGTCTGAACCTCGGCCAGCTTCTGCGGTGACGCGCCCCCAGTCGGTACAGGGTGATCTTCAACCCCGCCGCCGGTCGCCCAAGCGCCGTATCCAACACATGCGTCGTCAAACGCCCTTCTGCCATATCGAGTCCCCGAACCGGCCAAACAATCGCAATGCTGCCCCGGATCGCCCCGATCCGCGACCTGTGGCGGTGGCGGAAGGTGCTTCCGGAAATTCTTGATAAACCCTGCCAGATCGCAGACCTAGAAGGAAGGGCAGGATGACGGAGAGGCAAATGAACCGCTACCCCCGCGATTTCCGTGGCCACGGACCCGACGCGCCCGANTGCGGCTGGCCCGGCGGCGCCAAGGTCGCCGTCAGCCTGGTGCTGAACTACGAGGAAGGCGGCGAGAACAACCTTCTGCACGGCGACGCCCAGTCCGAGGCCTTCCTGTCCGACATCGTAGGCGCCGCGCCCTGGCCGGGGATGCGGCACTGGAACATGGAATCGATCTACGATTATGGCGCCCGCGCCGGGTTCTGGCGGCTGCACCGCCTGTTCACCGGGCGCGGCCTGCCGGTGACGATCTATGGCGTCAGTACCGCGCTGGCCCGCGCGCCCGAACAAGTGGCAGCGATGAAGGCGGCGGGATGGGAGATTGCCAGCCACGGGCTGAAATGGGTCGATCACCGCGACATGCCCGAAGAGGTGGAACGCGCGCAGATCGCCGAATCGATCCGCCTGCATACCGAGGTGGTGGGTGAACCGCCGCGCGGCTGGTACACCGGCCGCTGTTCGATGAACACGGTGCGGCTGACCGCCGAGACCGGGCAGTTCGACTGGATTTCCGACACCTATGACGACGACCTTCCCTACTGGCTGGAAGCGGGCGCGCGCGACCAGCTGGTCATTCCCTACACGCTGGAAGCCAATGACATGCGCTTTGCCACGGCGCCGGGCTACATCGAGGGCGAGCAGTTCTTCACCTATCTGAAGGACAGCCTCGACGTGCTGCATGCCGAAGGCGCGGCGGGCAGGGCCAAGATGTTCTCGATCGGCCTGCATTGCTTACTGATCGGGCGGCCGGGCAAGATCGCCGGGCTGGTCCGGTTCCTGGATTATGCGCAACAGAAGGGCGGCGTCTGGTTCGCCACCCGCGGCCAGATCGCGGCGCACTGGAGGGCGCATCACCCGCACCGGCGCATCGAACGGCCCAGCCAGATGAGCCGCGCGCGATTTGTCGAGCGCTTTGGCGGCATCTTCGAACATTCNCCCTGGATCGCCGAACGCCTGGGGGCTGGAGCTGGCCCGGCGCATGATTCGGCTACCGGCCTGCACAACGCCCTGGCCCGCATGTTCCGCTCCGCCTCGCCCGGGGAACGGATGGGCGTGCTGAAAGCCCACCCCGACCTGGTAAGCAAACTGGCAGCGGCGAAGCGGCTGACGCCGGAAAGCACGCGCGAACAGGCCTCTGCCGCGCTGGATGCGCTGACGGACGACGAGCGCGCCACCTTCCAGCGGCTGAATGCCGAGTATGTGGCGCGCCACGGCTTTCCNTTCATCATCGCGGTGCGCGACAACACGAAGGACAGCATCCTTGCCGCCTTCCACCGGCGCATCGCCAATGACAGCGCCACCGAATTCGCCACCGCCTGCGCGCAGGTCGAACGCATCGCCGAATTGCGCCTGAAGGACATCCTGCCATGACCAGCTATGCCGTTCCCGCCGACGGCCTGCCGCCGCAGACCGCCCTGCACACCGGCCGCGCCATCTTTACCGAGGCCTATGCCGTGATCCCGCGCGGCGTCATGTCCGACATCGTCACCAGCTTCCTGCCCGGCTGGGAAAAGACCCGCTTCTGGGTCATCGCCCGGCCGCTGTCGGGGTTCTCCGAGACCTTCTCGCAATACATCCTGACCATCGACCCCGAGGGCGGCTCGGACTATCCCGAGCCCGAATCCGGCGCCGAAGGCGTGCTGTTCGTCACCGAGGGACCAAGGCTGACCATCGGCGAGCAGCACCACGACCTGGCCCCCGGCGGCTATGCCTATCTGCCGCCCGGCGCGAAATGGACCTTGTGGAACCACACAAAGGCGCCCGCCAAGCTGCACTGGGTGCGCAAACTGTATGAACCCGCCCCGGCGTGCCGCTGCCGAGGCCTTCGTCACCAACGAACAGCACCGCTCGCCCGCCGCCATGCCGGGGACAAAGGGCGCCTGGGCGACCACGCGCTTTGTCGATCCCTTCGACATGCGCCACGACATGCATGTGAACATCGTCACCTTCCAGCCGGGCGGGCTGATCCCGTTCGAGGAAACCCATGTCATGGAACACGGGCTCTATGTGCTGGAGGGCAAGGCGGTCTACCGGCTGAACCGCGACTGGGTCGAGGTCGAGGTAGGCGATTTCATGTGGCTGCGCGCCTATTGCCCGCAGGCCTGCTATCTTAAACGGCCCCGGCCCGTTCCGCTATCTTCTCTACAAGGACGTGAACCGCCACGCCAAACTGCGCGGCCCCGGCGCCTTTGGTGGCGCGGTGATGACGGTATCGGCCAGGCAAACGAGTTTTCTGCGAAAACTCGAAGGGGCGATCCTTCTGCGAAGGATCCGAATTTTCGCAGAAAATTCGTTCCCCCGTTTTCGCAGAAAACGCGCTTGCCCAGCCACGGCATGAGGTTCATCCGCCCCGAACCCCTGACCGCCGAAGCCTTCGCCCCTTTGGCGAGGTGCTGGAAGCCACCGGCGATTTCCGCCTCATCAACGCCGGTCTCTGCCGCCGCCACCACGACCGCGCGCTGCTGGACTTCGGCACTGGCCGCGCGGCATCTCGATCTTCAATGCCGAACCCCGCGCCCTGCCCTACGACTTTGACCTGATCGAGCGCCACCCCGAAGGCTCGCAGGCCTTCCTGCCGATGTCGCAGCACCCCTTCCTCGTCATCGTGGCGCTGAACCCGCAGGCAGTTCCGCGCGCCTTTGTCACAAATGGCGCGCAGGGCATCAATCTGCACCGCGGCACCTGGCATGGCGTGCTCACGCCCCTGCACGCCCCCGGCCTCTTCGCCGTCGTGGACCGCATCGGCGGGGGCGCGAACCTGGAAGAGCACCGCTTCACCGAACCCTGGCGGGTGAGCGCCTGAGGCAAGGCCGAAGGAGTTTTGATCAAACCCTTTCGGCCCGCCCCCGGCTCGCCTATGCTGCGGCCACCCGACCCGGCCGCAGCATGACCCTGACCAATTCCAGCCTGACCACCGCCCCGCCGCGCATCACCGCCAGCGCCGCCGCCCGGCTCGCCGCCGAGCATTTCGGCCTCTTCGGCACGCTGACCCGCCTCACCTCGGAACGCGACCTGAACTTCCGCATCGCGGGGCCAGAGGGCGCCCATGTGGTCAAGATCGCCAACGCGCAGGAACCGCACGAGGTCACGCGCTTCCAGACCGCGGCGCTCCTGCACCTGGAAACCCGGGCCCCCGACCTGCCCGTGCCCGCGTCCGGCGCAGCCAGACCGGTGCGGCCGAAGTCATCCTGCCGGGTGGCGAGATGCTGCGCGCCCTGACCTACCTGCAGGGCCAGCCCATGCACGCCGCCCCCCGCCCGCCCGCGCAGCGCGCGGCGATGGGGCAGATGGCGGCGCGGTTGACCCGCGGCCTTCAGGGCTTCACCCACCCCGCCGCCGGTCACCGCCTGCAATGGGACATCCGCCACGCCGCCGACCTCCGCCCGATGCTGCCGCATATCGGTGACACCAACCTGCGCGCGCTTGCTACTGCCACGCTCGACCGCTTCGAAGCCGAGGTCGCCCCGCGCCTGAACGACTGCCGCTGGCAGGTGGTCCACAACGACCTGAACCCGCACAACGTTCTGGTGGACCCCGCCGATCCCGCCCGCATCGCGGGCATCCTCGACTTCGGCGACATGGTGGAAACGCCCCTCGTCTGCGACCTGGGCGTCGCCGCCAGCTATCAGATCGACCCCGCCGATGCCGCGGCCAGCCTGGCCGCCTTCACCGCCGCCTATGATGCCGTCCTGCCGTTGACCGACACCGAGCTTTCGCTCGTCGGCGACCTCACCCAGGCGCGGATGCTGACAACGCTGGCCATCGCCTCGTGGCGCGCCAGCCTTTACCCCGACAATGCGCCCTACATCCTGCGCAATGTCCCCTCGGCCCGCGACGGGCTGACCGCCCTTGCGGCTGTCCCGCCCGAAACCCTGACCGAAACCATCGCCCGCGCCTGCGGAAGGACCTGAGATGAAAAACGACGGCCGCATGATCAACGCCTTCGTCCCCGGCCAGGGCGGGCTCACCGACGCCGAAACCCGGCTGGTGGACCGCCGCGCCAAGGCGCTCGGCCCCGCCTATCGCCTCTTCTACAAGCACCCGGTGCATCTGGTGCGGGGCGANGGCGTCTGGCTCTATGACGCACAGGGCCGCGCCTATCTGGACTGCTACAACAACGTGGCCTCGGTCGGCCATTGCCACCCCCGCGTGGTGGCGGCCATGGCGGCACAGGCGTCCACCTTCGCCAGCCACACCCGCTATCTGCATGAATGCGTGCTGGATTATGCCGAGGCGCTGCTGGCCACCTTCCCGTCCGACCTCGGCCACGTCATGTTCACCTGCACCGGGTCCGAGGCGAACGACCTCGCGCTCCGCATCGCCCGCGCCGCCACCGGCGGCACCGGGGTGATCGTCACGGAAACCGCCTATCACGGCGTCACGCAGGCTGTCTCCGGCTTCTCGCCGTCGCTTGGCGAGGGCGTGCCGCTTGGCGAGCATGTCCGCACCGTCCCCGCCCCCGATCCCCTGCGCCTGTCCGGCGACCTGGGGCAGGCCTTCGCCNNAGCCGGCGTGCAGGCCGCCATCGACGACCTCACGCGCCATGGCATCAAGCCCGCGGTGCTGATCGTGGATACCGTGTTCTCCTCCGACGGCGTCTTCGCCGACCCGCCCGGCTTTCTCGCCCCGGCGGTGGAAGTCATCCGCAAGGCNGGCGGCCTGTTCATCGCCGACGAGGTGCAGCCCGGTTTCGGCCGCACCGGCAGCCATTTCTGGGGCTTCCAGCGGCACGGGATCGTCCCCGACATGGTCTCGCTCGGCAAGCCCATGGGCAACGGCTACCCCGTGGCGGGGCTGGTGCTGCGCCCCGAGGTGATCGCCGATTTCGGCGCGAAGGCGCGCTATTTCAACACCTTCGGCGGCAATGCCGTGGCCGCCGCCACCGCCATGGCGGTGCTTCAGGTGATCCGCGACGAGGGCCTGCAGCAAAACGCCGCCACGGTCGGCGCCGCCTTCCGCGACGGTCTGCGCGACCTCGCCACCCGCCACCCGGCTCTTGGCCCCACCCGCAGCGCCGGGCTGTTTGTCGGGCAAGAGATCGTCAGCAATGGCGATCCGCTGGCCGCCGATGCCACCGAAGCCGCCCGCATCGTCAACGACCTGCGCGAGGAAGGCGTGCTGATCTCGGCCACCGGCCCGCGCGCCAATGTGCTGAAGATCCGGCCGCCGCTGCCCTTCAGCCTGGAAAACCTGGCCTACTTCCTGGACCGTCTGGACAGGGTTCTGGCTCGGACAAGTGTTAAGTCCAAGTAAATACGCGCCCGCAACCCATTGATATCGTTATGATCGAGGAAGCGTCCGAGCTCGGACGCCCTCAACCCTGCGGCCCGAAACTCTCCACGAACTCCACCATCTCGGGCAGGCAGATGGTCTTCAGGTCATAGCGGTCCAGCACCGTCCGCCGCGCCGCGATCCGCATCTTTTCATAGGCCGCCGGATTGGCCAGGGCATCGGTCAGCGCCGCCGACCAGCCCTTCACGTCGAAGAAATCGACCAGCTTGCCGTTCACCCCGTCGCGGATCACCTCGCGCACCGGCGCGGTGTCCGAGGCCACCACCATCGCCCCCGCCGACAGGCTTTCCAGCATCGACCAGGACAGCACGAAGGGATAGGTCAGATAGGCATGCGCCCGGCTGACCTGCATCAGCGCGGTGAAGGCGGGATAGGGCACCTTGCCCAGGAAATGCACGCGATTCAGGTCCAGCCGGTCCTTCACCTCGTTCAGGAACACATCCTTCCAGCCCTTCGCCCCCTTTGGCGCCGCGCCATAGCTCACCTCGTCGCCGCCGACGATCACCACCTGGCAGCCTGGCCGCGCCGCCATCACCTCGGGCAGCGCCCGCATGAAGATATGGTAGCCGCGATAGGGCTCCAGGTTGCGGTTGACGAAGGTCAGCACCTCGTCCCCCGCCCGCAGCACCTGCCCGTTCGGCAGCGCCACCTGCGCCTCTGGGTTGGGCGTCATCACCGAGGAATCCACCCCGTCGAAGATCACCCTGATGTTCTGGCGCAGCAGCGGCGGATAGGTCGAGGCCTGCCATTCCGTCGGCGACAGCCCGGCATCCGCATGCAGCATCGCCTGACCCAGATAGGCGGTGCGGCCCTGCGCGATCATCACCTGGTCGAAGTTGGGCGGGTTGAACTCGGGGTCAAAGCCCACGTCGGCGCCGCGACCCTTGTAATAGAACTCGGCATAGATGATCAGCTTCGCCTCGGGCCAGACCTCCTTCAGGAACAAGGTCTCGCCCCAGCCGGAATGGCCAAAGATCACGTCCGGCACATAGCCCTGCTTCTCGCGCAGCTGCAGCGCCGCGCGGGCCACCGTGACACCCCGGTCGCTCATCAGCGTGTAGTTGCGCCCCAGCCGGGCCACCTGCGGGTCGGGCTGGATGACCTCGTGCTTGTAGCGCGCCACAGAGATCGGGCTTTGCCGCTGGTTCGCACCGTCGGTCAGCGCCAGGCATTCATGGCCGCGCCGCGCCAGCTCGGGCGCCAGATGAAGGAACTGCCCGGGGAAGTTCTGGTGAACGAAGAGGATCTTCACGCCGGAACCGCCNNTCGTGGCGAAAGCCGCGCGCATCAGTTCCTTCGTGTACTCCGTCTGCGGATGCGCGAAAATCTCCGCGCTGGTCCCCGCCTCGACCACATCACCCGATTTCATGACAATCACCTTGTGCGACAATGCCTTCACCACGCGCAGGTCGTGGCTGATGAAAATGTAGGCCAGCCCGTGCCGTGCTTGCAAGTCGCGCAGCAGGTCCACGATCTGCACCTGCACCGTCATGTCCAGCGCGCTGGTCGGCTCGTCCAGCACCACCAGCTTGGGGTTCAGGATCATCGCCCGCGCAATGGCAATGCGCTGGCGCTGCCCGCNCGAGAATTCATGCGGATAGCGCGCCATCATGGCCGGGTCCAGGCCGACCTCGGTCATGATCGCCGAGACCATCTCGCGCCGGTTGCGGCCCGGTTCCAGCCCATGCACGCCCAGGCCCTCGGCAATGATCTCCTCGGCCGTCATGCGCGGGCTCAGGCTTCCGAACGGATCCTGGAACACGATCTGCATGTCGCGCCGAAGCTTGCGCAGTTCTGCCCCATGCAGGGTTTCCAGCGACTTGCCCATAAACACCGCCTTGCCGGTAAAGGGCGTCAGCCGCATCAGCGCCAGGGCCAGCGTCGTCTTGCCCGACCCGCTTTCGCCGACCACGCCCAGGGTCTCGCCCGCCCGCACGGAAATCGTCGCGTCATTCACTGCCTTCACATGGCCGACCGTGCGCTTCAGGAAGCCCGCGGTGATCGGGAACCAGACGCGCAGCGCCTCTGTCCGCACCACCTCGGCCGCACCCTGCGGCACCGGCCTCGGCCCGCCCTTGGGCTCGGCCGCCAGCAGCTTCTGCGTGTAGGGATGGCGCGGGTTGGCAAAGACCTCGGCCGCCGACCCCTGTTCCACGATCTCGCCGCCCTGCATCACACAGACCCGGTCGGCGATGCGCCGCACGATGTTCAGGTCATGGGTGATGAACAGCAGGCTCAAGCCCTCGCGCGCCTTCAGTTCGGCCAGCAGGTCCAGGATCTGCGCCTGGATCGTCACGTCCAGCGCCGTGGTCGGCTCGTCGGCAATCAGCAGTTCCGGCCCGTTGGCCAGCGCCATGGCAATCATGATCCGCTGGCGCTGCCCGCCCGACAGCTGGTGCGGATAGGCCGCCAGCCGGCTTTCGGCGTCACGGATACCGACCTTGTCCAGCAGTTCCAGAATGCGCGCCCGCGCCGCCTCGCCGGTCAGGCCCTGGTGCAGCTTCAGGCTTTCGGCGATCTGCTTTTCAATGGTGTGCAGCGGGTTCAGGCTGGTCATCGGCTCCTGGAAGATGAAGCTGATGTCGTTGCCGCGCACCTGGCGCAACCTGTCTTCCGCCGCCCCCACCATTTCCTGCCCGCGATAGCGGACCGAGCCGGTAAGCTCTGCCGCCTCCGGCAACAGCGCCACGGTGGACAGGGCCGTCACCGACTTGCCCGATCCGCTTTCGCCCACCAGCGCCACGGTCTCGCCCCGGCCCACGGTGAAGCTGACCCCCTTCACCGCCTGGGTCACCCGGCCCTCTTGCCGGAAGGCCACCTTCAGGTCGCAGACATCCAGAACGGTTTCGCTCATTGAAAGGTCTTCCGCGGGTCGAAGGCATCGCGCACGCCCTCGAAGACGAAGACCAGAAGCGACAGCATGATGGCGAAGGTGAAGAAGGCGGTGAAGGCCAGCCAGGGCGCCTGCAGGTTCTGCTTGGCCTGCATGGTCAGTTCCCCCAGCGAGGGTGACGAGGACGGCAGGCCGAAGCCCAGGAAGTCCAGCGCCGCCAGCGACCCGATGGCGCCGGTGACGATGAAGGGCAGCATGGTCAGCGTGGCGACCATGGCATTGGGCAGCACATGGCGGAACATGATCACCCGGTCGGGCACGCCAAGCGCCTTGGCGGCGCGCACATATTCGAAGTTGCGCGCCCTCAGGAACTCGGCCCGCACCACGCCCACCAGCGCCGTCCAGCCGAAGATCGTGGACAGGGCCACCAGCAGCCAGAAGTTCATCGGGATGATCGCGGCCACGATGATGATGATGTAAAGGTTGGNGGTCGATCCCCACAGTTCGATCAGCCGCTGGAAGGTCAGGTCCACCAGCCCGCCGAAATAGCCCTGCACCGCCCCCGCCGCCACGCCGATCAGGCTGGTGGTCAGCGTGGTGATCAACGCAAAGGCCACCGAAAGCCGGAACCCATAGATCACCCGCGCCAGCACGTCGCGCGCCGTGTCGTCGGTGCCCAGCCAATGCGTGCGGTCGGGCGCCGACGGCGCGGCGGTATCCAGATCGTTGATGGTGTTATAGCTGAACGGGATCAGCGGCCACAGGATCCAGCCCTTTTCGACCCTCTCGCCCTCCACCGTGCCGGTCGCCCGCACCTGGTCGATCACGCCTTCCGGGTCGTCCCAGCAGGCCTCGGACCCGCCCGAGACGATCAGGCACTGCACCTCGGGGTCGCGGTAGGCGGCTTCGGTCTGGAAATCGCCGCCAAACGCGGTTTCCGGGTAGAAGCGCAGGAAGGGCACATGCAACTCGCCGCGGAACGACACAAGCAGTGGCTTGTCGTTGGCGATGACCTCGGCAAACAGCGACAGGCCGAACAGCAGGGCGAACAGCCACAGCGACCACAGCGCCCGGCGGTTGGACTTGAAATTGCGCCAGCGGCGCGTTCAGGGGAAAGCGCCATCAGCCGCGCCTCGCAAAGTCGATGCGCGGATCGACCCAGACATACATCAGGTCGGACACGATCCCCATCAGCAACCCGATCAGCCCGAAGAAATAGAGCGTGCCGAAGATCACCGGATAATCCCGGCTGACCGCCGCTTCAAACCCCAGGCGACCGAGGCCATCCAGCGAGAAGATCGTCTCGATGATCAGCGACGAGCCAAAGAACACGCTGACAAAGGCAGCGGGAAAACCGGCGATGACGATCAGCATGGCGTTGCGGAAGACATGGCCATACAGCACACCGCTTTCGCTCAGCCCCTTGGCGCGTGCCGTCATCACGTACTGTTTGCGGATTTCCTCCAGGAAGCTGTTCTTGGTCAACAGCGTCAGCGTGGCAAAGCTGGAAATCAGCGAGGCCGTCACCGGCAGCGTGATGTGCCACAGGTAATCGCCGATCTTGCCCATCAGGCTCAGCTCCTCCCAGTTGTCCGAGGTCAGGCCGCGCAGCGGGAACCACTGGAAATAGGACCCGCCAGCAAAGACCACCAGCAGCAGGATGGCAAACAGAAAGCCGGGGATCGAATAGCCGACGATGATGATGCCCGATGTCCAGACATCGAAACTGGACCCCGCCTTCACCGCCTTGCGGATGCCAAGCGGGATCGACACCAGATAGGCGATCAGCGTGGACCACAGGCCAAGCGTGATCGACACCGGCAGTTTCTCCATCACCAGGTCCACCACCGTGACCGAGCGGAAGTAGCTCTTGCCGAAATCGAACCTTGCGTAGTTCCACATCATTTCAAGGAACCGCTGCAGCGGCGGCTTGTCGAAGCCGAACTCCTTTTCCAGCGAGGCGATGAATTCAGGCGGCAGGCCGCGGGCGCCGATGTATTTCGAATCCAGCCCGCCCGCCGCATCCTCGCCCCCGGCGTCGCCGCCCGAACCGCCCAGGCGGTCCATCACGTCGCCATTGCCTTCCAGTTTGGCAAGCACCTGTTCGATCGGCCCGCCGGGCACGAATTGGGTCAGCGTGAAGTTGATGACCATGATGCCGATCAGGGTCGGCACGATCAGCAACAGCCGTCGCAGGATATAGGCGCCCATGATGTCTGTCTTACTTCAGTGCGCCCGAGGCCTTCAGCTTCGCAGCCTTCTCGGCATCGAACCACCAGAGGCTCGCCTCGCCAAGCGCATAGGGCGGCAGCGTCTCGGGATGGCCGTATTGGTCGTAATAGGCGACGGTGTACGAGGCCTTGAACCACTGCGGCACCCAGAACCGCTCCCACCGCAGCACGCGGTCCAGCGCCTTGGTCGCTGTGGTCAGGCTTTCCATGGACGAGGCCGCCATCACCACGTCGATCAATTCATCCGCCGCTGGCGATTTCAGCCCCATCACGTTGAAGCCCGAGTCATCGGCGGTTTCCGAGCCGTAGAACTGCAGCAGATCGGGGCCCGAGATATAGCTGGACCGCGCATTGCCGGTGATGATGTCGAAATCGAAGGCCGGAGGCGTGGTGCGCGCCTCGCCCTNGGCTCGGCCGACATTGGTCAGCCGCGCCTCGATGCCCAGGGCCTTCAGGTTCTCGACAAAGGGATTGATGACGCGGTCGAAGGCCGGGCTGTCGTTCAGGAATTCGACCGACAGAACTTCGCCCTTGGCATTGCGGCGCTTGCCATCCGTTCCCACGGTCCAGCCCGCCTCGTCCAGCAGCGCGCTCGCCTTGCGCAGGTTGCCGCGGTCCAGCTGCCTTTCGCCCGACACCGGCGCCATCACCGCCTCGTCGGTCAGGATGCTTTCCGGCAGCAGCCCCTTCTCGACCAGCGGCTTCAACAGCGCCACCTCGCCCTCGGTCGGCACGCCCGTGGCGGCCATGGTCGAGTTTTCCCAGACCGAGTTGATGCGGGCATAAAGATCGTAGAACAGCGTCTTGTTCGACCATTCGAAGTTGAACATCAGCGCGATCGCCTCGCGCACCCGCGGGTCCTGGAACTTTTCGCGCCGCAGGTTGAACAGGAAGGCCTGACCGTTGGCCTTGCTGCCACTGGGCAGTTCGGCCTTGATGATCGTGCCATCCTGGATCGCCGGGAAATCATAGGACGTCGCCCAGGTCTTGGACGAATTTTCGTTGCGGAAGGTATAGGCGCCCGCCTTGAACCCCTCGAACGCCGCGTTCGGGTCGGCGAAATATTCGTACCGGATGCGGTCGAAATTGTACTGGCCCACCTTGATGGGCAGGTCGCGGCCCCAGTAATCGGGGTTGCGCTTGTAGACGATGCTGCGCCCGGTATCCATGCGGTCGAACATGTAGGCGCCGGTGCCGATCCACGGCTCCAGGGTCGATTCCTCCATGTCCAGCTTCTTGGCCTGGTAGTGGGCCTTCGACAGGATCGGGATTCCGCCCACGGTTTCGGGCAGGTCGCGGGTCGGGAAACCGGCCTTGAAGGTGAACTTCACCGTATGGGCGTCCAGCGCCTCGGCCTTTTCCACCTGCTGGCCCAGCACGGTGCGGAAATCGGTCAGGCCCTTGGCGAGGAAGGTCTCGTAGCTGAAGACCACGTCTTCGGCGGTCATCGGCGTGCCGTCCGAGAAGGCCACCTCGGGCCGCAGGTGAAAGATCACCCATGACCGGTCCTCGGGATATTCCATCGTCGTACACATCAGGCAGTAGCTGGTGCCGATCTCGTCCGCCGTGCCGGTCAGGATGGACTCGTGCATGATGGTCGAGCCCGCNNCGCCAAGCACGCCCTTGTAGCTGTAGGCATTCAGCGAATCGAAATTGCCCTGCGCCCAGAAGCTGATCTCGCCGCCCTTGGGCGCCGCGGGGTTCACATAGTCCAGGTGCTTGAAGTCGGCCGGATACTTGGGCGGATCGCCGAAGGTGGTGATGGCATGGCTGACGATGACGCCCTCCTCAGCCCGGACCGGCAGCGCCAGGGCCGCCAGCGCCAGGATCAGCGCCCCCGCACCGATCACATCCGCCCGCACCGGCAGAACCGCTGCCCGCATCCCATGCTTGCCCATGCCAAACCTCTCCCCAGGTCGCGGGTCATTCCCGCCGTTCGAAAGATCGGTAATGGCGAAACCGTCGTCTCTCAAGTTGCGAATGCGTGAGAGTGTGGTGATCGCATGCAAAAGGCCGCCCCGAAGGGCGGCCCGTCAGCATTGGCAGGCCAAAGCCGCTTATGGCAGCGTCGCCAGATAGGCGATGACGTTGGCGCGGTCGGTACTTCGGCAGGGCAAAGGTCATCTTGGTGCCCGGCGCATAGGTCTTGGGGCTTTCCAGGAAGGCGAACAGGTTTTCCGGCGTCCATTGCTGGTAAGCCATCGCCAGCAGCGCTTCCGAATAGGCAAAGCCCGGAACGCTGGCCTTGTCGCGGTTCACCACGCCGTTCAGGTGCGGGCCGGTGGCCTCGCCGCCGTCGATCTTGTGGCAGGACTTGCACTTGCCGAAGACCTTTTCGCTACCGCGACATCCGACGCCGCCATCAGCGCGGCCACGTCCACCACCGCTTCGGCGCTTTCGCCCGCGTCGCTTTCCGTCGCGCCGGTCTCGATCAGATAGGCCTGGGCCTCGCCCTCGCCGCCGTGTCCGGCCGCAGACGTCGCATAGACCGCGTCACCCGCCCAGGCAATCAGCAAGAACATCAACAGCGCGCCGCAGACCGCGCCCACAACCTTGGTCATCGTCATCGTGTCGAACATGTCGCGCCTTCCCGTGGCCGTCGTTTCCGGCGGTATCTACCTGCTTCCCGTGCCCCCATGCAAGGTGTAGGACCGCGACGCATTGCCCGCAGGGGCAGGAACAGCAGAGGCTTTCGGCACATGGTGCATCAACGCATCGCATTTCAGGGCGAACCCGGCGCCTATTCGCACCAGGCCTGCCGCCAGGCACGCCCCGAGATGGAGGCCGTGCCCTGCGCCACCTTCGAAGAGGTGATCGACCTGACCCGCTCGGGCGAGGTCGACCTCGGCATGCTGGCGGTCGAGAATTCGACCTATGGCCGCGTCGCCGACGTGCATTCGCTTCTGCCCCATTCCGGCCTGCACATCGTGGACGAGGAATTCGTCCGCGTTCACATCAACCTGCTTGCCGTGAAGGGCACGCCCCTGTCCGCCGTGCGCCGCGTGCGCGCCATGTCCATCCTGCACGGCCAGTGCCGCGGCTTCATCAGGCAGCACAACCTGGCCACGCTGAACTGGCACGACAACGCCGCCGGCGCCCGCGCCGTGGCCGAACTGGGCGATCCGGCCGAGGCCGCGCTCGCCTCGGAACTGGCGGGCGAGATCTACGGGCTGGACGTGCTGGCCCGCCAGATCGAGGACCAGTCGAACAACACCACCCGCTTCCTCGTCATGTCGCGCGAGCCCGACCTTTCCCGTCGCGGCGCCACGATGATGACCACCTTCATCTTCCGCGTCCGCAACATCCCCGCCGCGCTGTACAAGGCGCTTGGCGGCTTTGCGACCAATGGCGTGAACATGACAAAGCTGGAAAGCTACATGGTCGGCGGCAGCTTCACCGCGACCGAGTTCTATGCCGATATCGAGGGCCACCCCGAAGACCCGCCCGTGGCGCGGGCGCTGGAAGAACTGGCCTATTTCACGTCGCTCTTCGAAATCCTCGGCGTCTATCCGGCCAACCGCCCGCGCGGCTAGGCGCCGGATCAGATGTCCAGCACCAGCGGACAGTGGTCCGAAACCTCGGGCGACCTGACAACCTCGAAGGCCACCACCGCCTTGGGCCGGTTCACCAGCATATAGTCGGCAAAGCGGCCGGGCTTGCGGTAAAGCGAACTCCGCGTTCCCGCATGGCCGCCTCGTACCACCAGTTCGGTCAGGCCCTCTTGCTCCAGCAGGCGCAGCGTTTCGCTGCCCGGCTCCACGTTGAAATCGCCGCAGACCACCCGCAGGTCACCTTCTTCGGACACCTGCCGCGACAATGCGGCCAGCCGACCGGCCTGAAGCCGCCGCTCGGGTGTGTCGCCCTTGCCGGAAAGATCACGCAACCCGTGCATCTGGGTGATGCTGACCGCCCCTCCACGGGCATGGTCGAAAACCCGAATGCCGTGGCCGCTGCGCGAGCGCGGATGCGCGCCATAGCCTTCGGGCGAATATTCCCGGTGAACGAAGCCCTGCACCTGGGCCGTCACCGGCAAATCCGCGGCGACAAAGGTCGCCAGCCNCCAGAACGACGGCACCGCCCTGTTGCCGTCCCACAACAGGCCGCGCGCCGCCGGGCAGAAGGTGGCGAAATGGCCGGGCAGCACGGCGCAGACATCGCGGAAGAAATTCGCGCGCTGCGGCAGCACGATGCCGTCATCGCGGTAGTCCAGCCAGTCGCGGCCCTCGGGACTGTGGACCACCTCTTGCAGGCACAGCACGTCCGGGGCCACGGACGCGATATAGGTCAACAGCGCCTCGGCCATGCGCCCGCCCCAGCCGTTCAGCGAGACGATCCGCATGGCGCGCCGCCGTCAGACCCGCCGCGTCGGGCGTGCGCGGCCGTCGAAACCGGCAGCGAAATCGGCCAGCCGGGTCTCGATGCGCTTCTGCACCCGGCCCTTGGCCAGTTTCAGCGATTGCAGCAGGATGCGCGCGGTCAGCGTCTGCGGCTTGATCTCGGCCTTCAGNNGTGCAGCACTGGACCGCGCCGACATTTCCACCAGATCCAGCACCACCTCGCCGGTGAACTGCTTCGTCGCGCCCTGGAACACCAGCCGCGCGCCGGGGTCCATCTCGACCAGGCGCACCGTGATGTCGCGCGCCTGGCCACGGAACTCGAACCGCCCGGCCCAGGCCATGCCGGGGCCGGGTGCGGCCAGCCGGTCCGTCCGCGTCACCTCGGCGCCGCGCCGGAACGCGGCGCGCTCCCAGCCGGCGAAATCGGTCAGCGCGGCCCAGACGCGCTCGGTAANCGCCTCGATATCCTGCTTGGCGGTGAAATTCATCTGCTCTTCTCTGTCCGGCTGTCGCTGTAGGCGGGTCTTTGCCCGCCCAGTGCGAAGGATGCGGTCAATCCAGCCGGTCTGCAAGCCAGTTGGCCATCAGGAACTGGGCAATCGNCCCGCGCCGCGGCGGTTTCAGCTTCGGGTGAGTCCCGGCAAGCACGTTCACCATATCTTCCCGCGGGATCCACAGCGCGTCTTCCAGCTCGGCCGGGTCCAGCACGATGTCGGTCGTCTCGGCCTCGCCCGCGCAGCCCAGCATCAGCGAGGCCGGAAAGGGCCAGGGCTGACTGGCCAGATAGCGCACCGCCCCCACCCGCACGCCCGCCTCTTCCGCCACCTCGCGGCGCACCGCCGCCTCGATGGTCTCGCCCGGCTCGACAAAGCCCGCCAGCAGCGAATACATCCCCTCGGGCCAGCCGGGCGACCGCCCCATCAGCACCGCATTTCCGCGCGTGACCAGCATGATCACCACCGGGTCCGTGCGCGGAAAATGCGATGCGCCGCAAGCCGGGCATTGCCGCTGCCAGCCCGCCTGCACCACCTGCGACGCCGCCCCGCAGGCCGCGCAGAAGCCATGCGTCCGGTGCCATTCCAGCAGCGCCCGCGCCGTGGCCGCCAGTTCCGCCGCGCGCGGGTCCAGCGCCGCCATGATGCCGCGCAACTCGCGGAAACCCCAGTCGGGTGCCAGCGCCGGGTGCCGCTGCACCGTGGGGTCGAAGAACCCGGCCTGCGCCGCCTCGGCCTCGGCGCCCGGCTCCCAGGCCGAGACATCGGCGGCAAAGACCGGCACCGCGCCGTCCAGCCCCAGAAACACCGTCGCCCGCACCCGCTCCAGCACNNCGGCGAGTACATGCACCCAGCCCAGACCCTCCGGCCCCGAACACAGTGGCTTGCCGCGCCAGACCGGCAGGATGCGTCCCCTGCCCCAGGCCTCGGCCTGCCAGCCCGCCTCGCCCCGCCGCGCCGCCGCCCGGTCCAGCCCCGATCNCCCGAAGGTCACGCTTTCCGCCAGCCGCATCACCGCCCCCGCCCGCCTGATGCGCCCCTTCTGCCACGCGGCGCGGGCAAGGCAAACCCTGACTCATGCAGCAAAATTACAACCCAAAGGCGATTAGTTTGATGACCGCGACGACAAGTCCTTCCCACCGCTGCCAACCCGCCGCACGATGGCCGCGCCGGAGGGGATGCTTAGGCGTCAGCGAAGGATCGTCGAGAGTGTCCGACTCCCGGCCTATCACCCATAACGCGCCACCGCGCGCCGGTTCGGTGACGCGCCTGCCCTTGCGCATCCTGGCCACCACCGACCTTCACGGCCATCTCCTGCCCTGGGACTATGACCACGCCCGCCCCGCGCCCGGCATCGGCCTGGCCGCCACCGCCCGGCTCATCGCCGCCGCCCGCGCCGAAGAGCCCAACACCGTGCTCGTGGACAACGGCGATTTCCTGCAAGGCACCGCGTTCGCCGATCTTGACCCCGACAACCCCGGCCCCAATCCGGTGATCGAGGCGATGAACCGGCTCGGCTACGCCGCCGCCGCGCTCGGCAACCACGAATTCAGCCTCGGCCTGCCGCATCTGGAACGCGCTCTCGCCGGGGCCGCCTTTCCGGTGCTGTCGGCCAACCTGGCCCGCCGCCTGGGTGCGACGCCGCTGGACGACCTTCCCTTCACCGCCGCCAGCACGCTGATCGACCTCACCCTGGCCGATGCCAGCGGCACCGGCCACCCGCTGCGCCTGGGCATCCTGGGCTTCACGCCCCCGCAGACCCTCACCTGGGACGGCGACCGCATCGGCGCCGACCTGGTCGCCCGCGGCATCCTGGACGCCGCCCGCGCCCATGTCCCGGCGCTGCGCGCCCGCGGCGCCGATCTGGTGCTGGCGCTCTGCCACGCCGGACTTGGCCCCGCCGACGCCCCCGACGGATCCGAGGACGTGGCGACCGCGCTGGCCGCCCAGGGCGGCATCGACGCGCTGGTGGTAACCATTCGCACCGGCGCTTTCCCGATCCCCAGTTCCCCGCCCATCCGGGCTCGACCCTGTCCGCGCCACCGCCGTGGCGTGCCCACGGTGATGCCGGGCTATGCCAGCCACCTCGGCCTCATCGACCTCTTGCTCGACCGNCCACCCCAGGGCTGGCAGATCGTCCGCTCGCGCGCCAGCCTGCGCGCCACCGGGCCGCAGGCCAATGGCGCGCTGGCCGCCTTGGCCGCACCGCACCACGCCCGAACTCTGGCCGCAGTGGACCGGCAGGTCGGCTTCAGCCACCGCCGCCTGCACAGCCATTTCGACCGCATCGCCGACAGCGCCGCCCTCCATCTGGTGGCAGATGCCCAGGCCGCCCACGTCTGCGCCGCGCTGGCCCAGGGCCCGCTGCACCACCTGCCCGTGCTGGCCGCCGTCGCNCCCTTCAAGACCGGCGGCCGCGGCGGGCCGGGCCATGTCACCGACATCCCCGCCGGGCCCCTGCGCCATCGCCATGTGCTCGACCTCTACACCCACCCCAACCGCATCGCCGCGCTGCAGCTGACCGGTAAGCAGGTCGCGCTCTGGCTGGAACAGGGCGCCCGGCAGTTCCTGACCCTTGCCCCCGGCAGCCGCGACGCCGCCCTGATCGANCCCGAAATCCCGTCCTTCTCGTTCGACACCATCCCGGCGCTGACCTGGACGGTGGACGTCTCNCGCCCCCCGGCACCCGCATCCGCGACCTGCATCACGCGGGCAAACCCTGATCCCGCGGCGCACTACGTGCTGGCCACCAACAGCTACCGCGCCATGCAGCAGCGCGGCTTTCCCGGCGCCACGCCGGAAAACCGCATCGCCCTGCCCGCCACCCCGATGCACGAGGTGCTGCTCACCCACCTTGCCCACGGCCCGGTGCCAGCCGAGTTCCACCCCTCCTGGCGGCTCGCTCCCCTGCCCGGCACCACCGCGCTGATCCCCGCCGCCCCCGCCGCGCTGGCGCTTCTGAACGAAACCGGCCTCACCCTCGAAGACGCTACCCGGCGCCGGACGGCTTCCGCCTCCTGCGCCTTCATCTCTGATCCGGTGCTTTCCCCGCTGCCCGTTCGCGCTATCAGCGGGCGAACGACCGGAGGCCCCCATGTTCGACGCCGTGATCTTCGACCTTGACGGCACCCTCATCGACACCGAACGGCTGTCGATCCTGACCGGCCTTGCCGCCTTCGCCGAACTGGGCCACGCCGTGACGCCGGATTTCATGCACGGCCTGGTCGGCAAGGATCGCCTCACCTGTGCTTANAGCATCATCACCGCCGCCCTGCCCGGCATCGACCTCGCCGCGCTGGACGAAATCTGGCACGCCGCCTTTGCCGCAGGGGTGGATCAGGGCCTGGACCTGAAGCCCCATGCGCTGGACCTTCTCGAAGCCATCACCCTGCCGCGCGCGCTGGTGACATCCTCGCACCGCAAGGAATGCACCCACAAGCTGCGCGTCACCGGCCTGCACCGCTTCTTCGACGCGGTGGTGGTGTTCGAGGATGTGACGGCGCCGAAGCCCGCCCCTGAACCCTACCTGCTGGCCGCGCGCACGCTGGCGGTCGATCCCGCCCGCTGCCTGGTTTTCGAAGACAGCGACACCGGCGCCGAAGCGGCGCACCGCGCCGGCATGGTGGTGGTGCAGGTGCCCGACATGATGCCGACCAAGGGCCATTTCGCCCACCACGTCGCCCCCGACCTGATGACCGGCGCCCGCCGCGCCGGGCTGAAGGTCTGACACCACGGCCGGAAGCGAAGCGCAAATTTCTTCGAAGAAATTTGCAAATTCGTTCGAACGAATTTGTCCCTACCGCAGCACGACCAACTTGCGCGGGCTGAACAGCCAGGGCGCCACCACGCCGCAGGTATCGGCCAAGGGCAACAGGCTGTCGGGCACCGCCAACCCGATCTGCTCGCGCATGAACACCTGCCGCCGCGCAATGCGCTCGGCCACCGCCGGGAAGCGCGCCGCCAGATCGGCCCGCAGCGCCTCGTCCGCCAGCACATAGCCGTCTTCCATGCGGGTCGAACCATAGACCGGATGCGACGGGATCACGTCGCACTGCATCGCCATGCCCGAGGCCAGGGGCAATTCAGACCCCTGACAGATCGGCGAGGACATCCACTCATCCAGCCCGACCAGGTGCCCGGGGTTCAGGAACACGCCAAAGGTCTCGAACGGCAGCGCCGCCTGCATCGCCGCCCAGACTTCGCCCCCAGNGACGCCCGGCCGCATCAGCGCGCACCACTGGCTCATCGCCTGCATATAGGGAAAGGCAAAGACCTCCAGATAATCCCGCGCCGGTTCGGGCAGGTCGCCCGCGTCATCGGCCAGCCAGCCGCGGCAAATGTTCGACCGCCAGTGACAGATGTTGAAACTGATCGGGCTGCCCCGCCGCAGCACCTGCCCGGTCGGCCCCGACAGGCCCTGCCCCGCCCGGTCGCCGCAGGCAAAGGTGGAATGGCAGCCCAGGGGCANACCGCCCACCGCCGCCGCCTGATAGGCAGCGAAATCCGTCATCCCCTCGCGGAACGCAAAGACCATGCGCTGCACTGCCATGGCCGCCATCTGGTTGGCAAATTCCAGCCGCGCGATCTCGCCCGCATCCACCCGGGCGCGCAGGCCAAAGCCGGGATGCATCATCAGGTCGGTCGCATTCTCGACCCGCCCCGCCACTGCCCGCAGCGGATCGGCGATGAAGGCGGGCAGGTCCAGCGCCTGCACCGGCGCCTCCGCCTCTTCGGCGGCAAACCACTTCCAGCCGATGGCGCCCACCGCCGCCCCCACCGGCACCGCCTCGGCGATGAAATCGGCAATCCGTTTCGTGCCCCGCGGCTGCGACGGCAGCGAAAAGCTCGCGCAATGCCCCACCGCCAAGTCGCCTGCCGCCACCAGCGGCGAGACGCCCGTGTAGGGCAGGCATTCGTTCCCGACGATCAGCACTGCCGCGCCGGGCGTCACCACCATCAGCGCCTCTTCAAACCGCGGGTCGAACCCGGTCAGCCAGTGCAGATTGGCCGAATGCTCGCGGTCGCCATAGACCACCACGGCCTCCAGCCCCCGCGCCGCCGCCGCGCGCAGGGCCGCCAGCCGCCCGCGATATTCTGCNNCAGGTCCGGCTCGGCTTAACACCTCCGGCATGCCGAACTCCGGCCAGTCGATCCGCAGCACGCGCGCCATGGTGTCCTCCTCTTTCCCGGCCCCAGCCTAGCCGCGCCGCGTCAGCCCGACAACGGTTTCCCCTTGACGACGCGGCGAATCCCGGAACCTTTCCGGCACTTCCCCAACCAGGACCAACCATGTACCGCCTTCTTGCCCTTGCCCTGCTTGCCCCGCTTCCGGCCTTCGCCAGCCCCGACCTCACCTACCAGTGCGGCGGCGATCTCGGCTTCACCGTCCTGATCGAAACCGAAACCGGCAAGGCCCAATTCTCCGGCCCCTTCAAGGCCGATCTCGCCTGGGCCGAAGACCACTGGTTCAACGAGGCACAGGAAGTCCAGTTCTGGGATCAGGAAACCCCGCCCCAACTCTTCCTCGGCTCGGAACAGTTCGACTGCGGCTTCGCCCCGGCGGCGCTTGCTATGCCGAACCCGTCCAGGCCGAAACCGCTTACGCGGTGCCCACGGCGACGGTCACCAGCTACGCCACCGTGAAGGGCTGGGAGGTGACGGCCCTTGCCGAGAGCGGCGCCTTCGTCTCCTGCGGCGGCGCCATCGCGCAACCGGCAGGTGCTGCAACTTGACCAGACCCCCTGGGGCTGGGAACTCCGCCTGCCCGCGACCCGGACCGAGGGCTTCGAGGGCGGCATCATCACCATCGACGGCAAGCCGGTGGATTCGCAATTCGGCTTCACCCCGACAGCCAGGCCATCGCTTAAGCATCTCGGATGACCAGCTGAACGCGCTCTTCAACGGCACCACCCTGAAGACCCGCATCAACGACGACTCGAAACCACCTGGTCGCTGGCCGGTTCCGGCGCGATGATCGGCAAGGTGAAGGAGTGCTTCACCCGTCAGGGCGTGAAGTAACCCTACCCCGGCCGGACCGCGCCGCGCCATCGCCGCGGCCAGCGCGGTCCCGCCCCGCCTCTCCAGCCCCGCCACGGCACCCTGGTGGTCCTCGGCCGTCCGGTTCTGGCTCAGCTTCGCCTTGGCCAGAACCCGCGTGACCTCGATACGGAAGGCCACGATCGCCTCCAGCATCGTCGCCATGTACTCCGCAAGCGCATCCGCCATGCGCCAGCCCGCGGCACCGTTCACCCGCCGCTCGTGGTCCCGCGTCAGCAGCCCCACCGCCGCCCGCTTCGCCTGCACGTCGTGCTGGAACCGGATCACGCCGGAAACATGCGCCACCCGATAGTTCCAGGTCGGCACCGCGCGGTGATGCGCGGCCTTCGACGGGTAATCCTGCGGCGTGATATACCCCTCCTCGCCGCGAAACACCGCCAGCACCTCCTTCCCCTCCGCCACCAGCCGGTGCAGGTCATTGGCCCGCGCCACATGCCCGATCAGCANCCCGCCCGGCCCCGCCAACAGCGGCAGATGGTTCGCCACCAGCCCCTCCGCCGTCTGCGCCACCAGGCAGGCCAGCGGGAAATCCCGCATCAGCGCCGCGACCTCGCCCATATCCGTCTCGCGGAAATGCTCCGGCACATACATGCCCCGCCCCCTCAGCCGCCCAGAACCAGCGTCACCGCAATCGTGGCCATGATCGCGGCAATCACCCNCTCCAGTATCCGCCAGGCGACAGGCCGCGCAAAGACCGGCCTTAGCCGTTTCGCGCCATAGGCCAGCGCGAAGAAGAACAGGAACGACCNCGTCACCGCCCCCGCGCCAAACGCCACCTTCGACCCCGGAAACTGCGCCGCGACCGAGCCAAGCAGCACCACCGTATCCAGATAGACATGCGGATTCAGCCAGGTAATCGCCAGACAGGCCGCCAGCACCCGCCCCAAAGGCTCCGCCACTGTCCCCTCGCTCACCTCCAGCGCCCCCGTCCCCCGCAGCGCCGACCGCAGGCTGCGCGCGCCATAGGCCAGCAGGAACGCCGCCCCGCCATAACGCATCACCGGGTCCAGCCAGGGCAGCGCCACGGCCATCCGCCCGAACCCGGCCACCCCCACCGCGATCAGCACCGCATCCGACAGGGCACAGGTCAGCGCCACCCAGAACACATGCTCGTGCCGCAGCCCCTGCCGCAGCACGAAGGCATTCTGCGCCCCGATGGCCACGATCAGGCTCAATCCCATGGACAGACCGGCAAGATAGGCAGACAGCATGACACCCCAGACAGCGACCGACCCCGCATAGGCTTGCACGCCCATGCAGTCCAGTTAATCTGCCTACGCCCGCATTAGCCCGGCTTAACCATGCTCGACTATCCCGCCGCCCTCGCCACCGCCACCGTCATCCGCACCGGCAGCTTCGACCGCGCCGCCGCAGCGCTCAACGTCACGCCCTCCGCCATCTCGCAGCGCGTCAAGGCGCTGGAAGACCGCCTCGGCATCGTGCTCATCGCCCGCGGCACGCCCTGCACGGCGACCGAGGCCGGGGCCTGGCTCTGCCGCCACATGGACCACCTCGGCATGCTGGAATCCGAGCTGTTCCGCCACTTCCCCCGCGCGCCCGACCCCGGCCAGCGCGTCACCATCGCCCTCGCCACCAATGCCGACAGCCTCGGCACCTGGCTCACNCCCGCGCTCGCCGCCTTCTCGCGCGAGACCGGGCAGCTTCTGTCCGTCTCGGTCGATGACGAGGATCACACCGCCGACTGGCTCCGCCAGGGCCAGGTGCTGGCCGCCGTCACCGGCCTTGCCCGGCCCGTCACCGGCTGCACCCTGCGCCCCCTGGGCCGCCTCGCCTACCGCGCCACCGCCAGCCCCGCATTCGTGGCCCGCCACTTCCCGCACGGCCTGACCGCCGAAGCCCTCGCCACCGCGCCCGCCCTGACCTTCAACCAGAAGGACCGCCTGCAACATGGCTGGGCCGAGCGCATGGTTACCACCNNCCTCGACCTGCCCGCCCACAGGCTGCCCTCGACGCAAGCCTTCATCGAGGCCTGCCTCGCNGGCATGGGCTGGGCGCTGAACCCCGAACCNCTCGCCCGCCCCCACCTCGCCACCGGTAAACTGGTGGACCTCTCGCCCGCCCACCACCCCGACGTCGCCCTCAACTGGCAAGTCACCCGCCTCGCCGCAGGGCCATTGGAGCCGCTGACGCGGGCGGTGATGGCGGCGGCAAGGGGGCGCTGGTGTGAGGGAGGCTCGGTGCGCTGCGGTGTACATCATCCAGTTGGAACTGCCATGTAGCCGACAATCTGCGGCGTGAGACGCAAAGCGGTGCTTTGTGGACCCATCGCCTCAGCATAGCTCTTGCGCAACACCACCGTGGCGCATCAACGACCACGCGGCACCAGTAAGCCGAGCGGCACAATATCGCCGCCAGCGATATTCTACTTGACCTCGGATGCCACGCTACGGTATGGGTCCAATTGTGATGAACCTTGCACACGCAGAACCCGACGCGAACTGGGGCCAGTGGCCCTGCGAGGCCAAGAGCCTTCGACTCACACCTGCGTCTCGGGGTGGGGGCTGGCCGCGCGCCGCACCCATCCGGGGTTGGGTGCGGCATGTAAGGGGTCAAACGCCGCTGATCTCGAACCTCATTCCTACGGGGGCCAGCGCTTCTGCTGGTCGGAATTGAGGACTGAAACCCATGTGCAAGAAGATAGGTCAGCACCAGCGGCGGCATCGCAAGCAACCTTCGAAGCAGCGATATCTCTATATCGCTATCCTGATCGGGCTCCGAATTGTGGACTTGATCTGGAGGCACTGGGAGTGAATCTCAGTGTGCTCGGGGCCAGCGGCGGTGACCCCTTCACAGCCCTTCGGTGCGGAGATGTCTAGCCAGAAGAAGACAATGATCAGCGAAGCACTAAAGCTCGCACGCCTTTATTGGGGTTACTCACAAGTTGAGTTGGCAGAGGCAACNGGAATTTCACAGGCGATGATTTCGGATATTGAGCGCGGCACTAAAGCTGTTACGCTCGAAACCTTGGACCGCTACAGCGAAGCTCTTGGCGTTAGAAAGTCAGATCTGATGTTCTTCGCTGAGGAAATTGAAGGCCATCCGCCGATCGCGAAAGGCCGACTTATCTTCGCAGAAGCTGCAATAAGAATTCTGGANAGGCTTAAGCCAAAGGAACCCGGACGTGCCGAGAATTCGTAGCTCCGGATTGCGCGAGCGATATCCCATCGAACGATCCCCATTTTCGCAGAATCCGACACAGCGTGATATTGCCGAGCTTCTGCACGAAACTAAGGCCAGCCTGCAGACGCTTGCTACGCCTCACTACAAGGAGCTGTTCCTAGTTCGAAGGAAGGTGAAGACAAGCGGCAAAGAAAGATTGCTGGTCTATCCCGTATCGCGCCTTCGCGCGGTGCATGAGCGCCTCAAGTTTCATTTTTCGAAAATTACTCAGCCTAGCTATTTGATGAGCCCGAGAATCGGAAAAGCGCAGCGTGATAACGCCGCGGCCCACTTGGCAGCTGCTGAGTATCTGACCCTTGATCTACGCCAGTTCTATCCTTCGACCACGCGTGCGATGATCCGGAACTCACTCATGTCGCAGTTTCGCATGGCCGCAGATGTCGCTGGCATGATTGCTCACCTAGCAACAGCCGATGATCGCGCATGTTTCGGCTCGCCTCTCACTCCAGTCCTTGCGTCCATCGTTCATCGCCCAATGTTTGATGAGATCGCCGACCTTTGCGCGTGTTACGATCTAAGTTATACTGTATGGGTGGACGACCTAACCATTTCAGGGGCGCGCGTGCCGGGTGAATTCCGGCGGAAGGTTCGAGAAATCATCTCTAACCACGGATTGCGCTCCCATAAACTTCGATTTAGAACGGGAAACCGCGTTGTTTTCATCACGGGTGTTGGCGTGGTTGGTTCGCTTCTGGTAGTTCCACGTCGAATGGAATTGCGCAGCAAAGAACTCTGGGATGACCTTCACTCCAGTGAGACTTTCAATGAAATTGATGCTGCTTCGTCCCGGTTGCTGGCTCATCTTGGCGGTATTCGATACATTGTAGGTCACGAGTCGCTAAGAGGTCAAAAGCTTGCAGATGAAATGAATTCAATCCGGCAGAAGCGCAAGAAGGCCTATCTCAGCGATGCCGCGCGTCGCTCCGCAGAATCAGCGTCTCTTAGATACTTGACCGACGAAGAGNNAGAGGCGCGGAAGCTGGAGATTGCCGCAATTCCCTTCTAGAACTGCTCACGGAATGGTTCGCGCAATCTTGCACCAGCTCCCAATCCTTAAGTCCAAGTTAATCCGCGCCCGCAACCCATTGGAATCCTTGACTCCACCCAAGCGTCCGAGCTCGGACGCCCCCGGACTCTCCTGTCTCAGGCCTTCTTGATCAGCTGGATCAGCACCAGCAGGATCACGGCCCCGAAGGCCGACTGGATGATGGTCACAAAGGTCCCGCCCCCATGCCAAAGCCGATCCGAGGCAACAGCAGGCCCGCGACCAGCGCGCCCACGACCCCCACCACGATGTTGCCCAGGACGCCAAAGCCCCGGCCCTCGACGATCTTGCCCGCCAGCCATCCGGCAATCGCCCCGATGACCAGCATCCCCAGAATGCTTCCGAACATGCCCGTCTCCTGATTGTGCCCGGCCAGCCTGACCGCCGCGGCCCCTGCGGTCAATAGACCGCCGAGACCTCGTACATCACCGGCTCGAAGCCCTTGAACAGCGCCGCCATGGCCTTGTTCCGCGCCCGCATCTCGGGCGTCCGCAGCATGGCCTGGTAATCCTCCCGCCGCCGCCACTTGGAATAGTTGCAGATCCGGGTCATGGCATCGTTCATGTGCAGCCCTGCCCCCAGGAAGCCCGGCTGGTGCCGGATGAACTCGGCATAGGCGGACTGCAGCGCCTCCATCAACTCGGCCGCCGTGGCCGGGGTCATCTCGAAGGTGGTGATGACGGTCTGCCCGTCGAACTCAGCGGTGATCTGCGGCATGTGGGGTCCTCCTCGGCGCCATCATGCCACGGGATTTTCAGGAAATCCCGCGTCACGGTGGCCTTGGCCGCCCAAATCGCCTAGGCTGGCACAAACGGAGCACCCATGTCCTTCCTTGACCCCAACCACCCGATGTTCCGCCGCCCCTGGGTGCGGTGGGTGACCGTCCTGGTTCCCGCCGCCTGGGCGGTGATGGAGTTCCTGGGCGGCAGTCCCGGCTGGGGCATCCTGTTCGGTGCCGCCGCCGCCTATGCCTTCTGGGGCCTGTTCCTGAAGCGTCAGCCCTGAAACCGCGCCAGAACCTCGGCGGCCAGCGCCTTCACCTCGCCATGGGCCACCGTGCCCGGCGCCTCCAGCGCGCCCAGCCCCTGGCCCAGGGTTTCGGCATAGACCACCCGCTGGCCAAGCCGCGCCGCGGCCAGGTCCGCCTCCAGCCCCGCGGCGGTCTCCGCCACCTCGGCCCCAAGCCGCGTCCCCGCCTTCATGCGGTTCAGCACGATCATCGCCCGTTTCCGTTCGCGAAGCGCCAGATCCAGCACCCCCTCGGTCGCCCAGAGATCGACATGGCTGGCTGAAACCGGTACCAGCACCAGGTCACATTCGCGCAGCGCCGGTCGCAGGTCGGCATCGACCTTGGGCGGGGTATCCACGATCACGATGTCATTGGCCTTGCGCAGCTTTTCGCATTCATAGCTGACGCCCCAGGCCGAGGCGGTGGAAAACTCCATCCCCGCTTCGCCAAGGGCCTGGCGCCGCGTCAGGAACCAGCGGCCAAGCGAGCCCTGCGGGTCCGTGTCCAGAAGCGCCACCTTCAGACCGTCGCGATGAAAGGCGACAGCCAGGTTCACGGCCAGGGTGGTCTTGCCCGACCCGCCCTTCTGCTGCGCGATCGTGATCACAGCGCCCATGATTCTCCCCGCTTTGCTGCGCCGCAGCATAGACCGCCACGGCGGCGCTCGCCAGCCCATGACCGGCCATGCGGCCGAATCGCGCACAATCTGATCAGGAGCCCCCTGGAGGCGGGTACCGGAATCGAACCGGTCTTCACGGATTTGCAATCCGCTGCGTAACCTCTCCGCCAACCGCCGCCGAGGTGGGTTTTCCCTAGTCCATGTGCGGCACCGGCGCAAGGGGCGGCGTGCGGTCAGCCGTCCGCCAGGCCCTGACCGCCGTGCCGTCGGCCACGCGGTCGCTTGGGTGCAGGATCACCCTGTCATCCACCGACAAGCCCGCCGTCACCTCGGCCAGACTGTCCGTGCGCTCGCCCAGGGTGACACGGACCAGCCGGGCGCGGCCGTCCTCCACCCGGTAGACCGCCCAATCGGCGCCCTGGCGGAACAGCGCGCCCACCGGCACCGCCGTCAGCCCCTCGCCCTGCCAGACCGTGACATGGGCCAGCACCCGGTAGCCGTCACCAAGCGCCTGCCGCGCCGCAGGGTCGCCGTCCAGCGCCAGGCGGATGGTCACGCGCTGCTCTTCGATGCCAAGCGCCGAAACCTCGGTCTCGGCCGAGGGATCAACGCGCAGCACATGGTAAGNCAGCGCCGGGCCGCCCCAGCCGTCGATCACCGCCTCAGCCCNCTCGGTCACGCGCACGGCGTCCGAGGACAGGAAATCGGCTTCGATTTCCAGAAGCGCCGGATCACCGATTTCCAGGATCGGCGTGCCCGCCGCCACGGTCTGCTCGCTTTCGGTCAGCACACGCAGCACGCGGCCCGACACCGGGGCGAGCAACTCGGTGCAGCAGTCCTCGTCCGTGGCGGCTTCGTCATGCTGGATCAGCGCAGCGCTGGCGCTTTGCAACTCGCGCTCGCGCACCAGAAGCGTTGCCTGCGCGCTGCTCAGCGCCGCCAGAGCCTCGGATTGTGCCAGAACCGCCGCATCATGGTCGCGCGCCGAGATCGCCTCGCGTTCGCGCAGCGTCTCGGCACGGCGCAACTCGTCCTGGCGAAAGGTCAGCTCGGCGCTGGCCTGCGTCACCTGGATCTTCGCCAGATCCACTGCCACCGTGGCCGCGTCGCGCACAGCCTCGGCCACGCGCCGGGCCCGCAGGTCCAGAAGCGGCGGCGCCGTGGGCTGGATGCGCGCCACCACGGTTTCGCCTTGCGTCACCGGATCGCCCGCCTCCAGCGCCACGCGCTGCAATTGCCCGGCAATGGGCGCCGAGACGGTATAGACGTCGCGGATGCGGGCCTTGCCCTCGGCCTCGACCGTGACGGTCAGGGTTGCGGGGGCAATCACCGCTGTCTCGACCTCCACGGGGCGCGGCCACAAGGCCCAGGCCAGACCGCCCAACACGGCAAGGGCAAGAAGCAAGGCGATAAGACGACGTGCCATGGGATTGCCTTTCTATTCCCGTGTCTTCAGGACTTCGATCATGTCCAGCCGCGCGATCCGCCNCCGGACCAGCGCCGCCGAAACCAGCGCCGAGGCCAGTACGATGATCGAGGCCCAGGCATAGACATCGCGCGTCACCACGAAGGGCACACGGTACAGTTCCGAATCGAAACCCTGGATCATGGCAAAGGCGAACAGCCAGCCGATCAGCCAACCCAGGGGCTGCGCCAGCAGGGCCACCGCCGCCATCTCGCCGTACAGCACCGCCCNCACCTCGCCCGAGGTGAAGCCCAGAACGCGGAGGCTGGCCAGTTCGCGCCCCTGTTCCGAAAGCGAGATACGGGCGAAGTTGTAGACGACTCCGACGGCGATGATCGCCGCCAGCCCGCCATAGACCCCGATCATGATGTTGATGTTCTGCGCCAGCGTATCGGTGAACTTCTGCACCGACAGGAATTTCAGGCTCAGGATACNTGCCGCAGGCATCAGCGCCGCTGACAGCGGAACGGCATNTCGGCTCAGCCCGCTGCCGGAACGGCTGCGGCCGTCCAGCCGGTCCACGCGCAGGCTGTCCCCGGGCCGCACCCCAGAACAGCAAGCCAGCGCTTCCGGACAGGACAAGCCCCTCTGGCAGGGCATCGCCGCTTCGTCCGGGCCAAGCACCCGGTTCAGCCCGCNCCCGGCAGGCAGGCCGGTCAGCGCGATCCGCCGGCTGACCGCGCCGTTCGAGATGCGCACCGCCACCGCCCGGAACGGCTCGGCCACCAGCACGCCGGGCAGATGGGCGGCATCCAGCGCCGCCCGCGTAAACCGGTCGTCGCCGAAACTCAGCGTCGCATCCTGCGTCTTNNAAGCACGGAAGAAGGTCAGGTCCACCATGCGGTCGATCGAGCCAAAGCTCCAGAACGACCCCACCAGCACTGCCACCGCAAAGGCCACGCCCAGGATCGAGGTCGCAGTGCGCAGCGGCTGGTGCCACAGGTGGCGCAGCGTCATCACGCTGGTCTGGCGCANGCGGCAGGCGCGGGCCGCGGCCGCGGCGATACAGCGGCGGCATGCGGCGCCATGGCNCACGGCGGGCGGCAGGCGGGCAATGGACCGCGCGGCACCAATGGCCCCCACCGCCGCCGAGGCCAGCGAGATTGCCACGGCCAGTGCATAGACCGAGGGACTGCGCGAGAACACCAGCCAGGGGAAGGCAAAGAACCTGGCGTACAATTGCGCCAGCCCGCACCCAGCCAGATCTGGCACCCANNGGCCAATGACGGTGCCGATGCAAGCCACGGCCAGCGCAAACTCGACATAGTGCCGCGCCACCGCGGCCGAGGAATAGCCAAGCGCCTTCAGAAGCCCGACCTGTTCGCGCTCCAGCGCCACCAGCCGCGCCAGCGTCATGTTCACCAGGAAAGCCGCCACCGCCAGAAAGATCGGCGGCAGCACCGATGTCATGTTGGCCAGCTGCGTCAGTTCGGCATNCAGAAAGGCGTGGCTCTGCTGGTCCTTGCGCCCCGTGGCGCCAGTACCGCCATAACGGGCCAGCACCCGGTCCAGCGCCTCGATCACCCGCGGCTCCGAAGCGCCGGGAGCCAGTTGCAGGAAGACCGCGTTGAAGGCGCCGTCCAGATCATAGGCCGCGGCCAGCGCCGCCTCAGGCATCCAGACGATGCCGAAGCGGCTGTCATCGGGCATCGCATCGCCGGGGCCGAGGGCATAGATGAACTCGGGCGACAGGCCGATGCCGGTGATGCGCACGCTTTGCCGGTGGCCGTTCAGCACCAGCGCCAGACGGTCGCCCGGCATCAGCCCATGCGCCGTGGCAAAGCGTTCCGACACGGCCACCTCGTCCGCCGCTTGCGGCTCGGGCGAGCGACCCATGCGCAGCGACACCCGGTTCAGCCCGCTGTCACGATCTTCCGGCAGGGACACCAGCATGGCCGTGCCCGGCACCTCATAGCCCTCGATGTCGAAGACGGCATAACTGCGGATGCCCAGGTCCACCGCCAGCACACCGTCAATGGCCGCGATCTGCGGCTCCAGCACGCGCGGCGCGCGGGTGACGGTCGCAAAGACATCGGCATAGCGGTTGGCCGCATAATAGGCATCGCGCGTATCGGTCAGCGACCGGATGGCGCCCACACCCAGAACCAGCGTCGCCACGCCCGCGGCCACCACGAAGGCAATGGCCAGAACTTGCGGCCACAGCCGAACCAGGTCGCGCAGCAGCTTCACATGCAGGGGGCGATCAGGCTCACCACGAAATCTCCGACGGCTTGCGGCGGCGGGTGACCGGCGTGTCCTCGACCAGCTGGCCATTGGCAAAGCGCACCACGCGGTCGGCGATGTCCTGGATCGCGGCATTGTGGGTGATGACCAGCGTTGTCGCGCCGATGCGGGCATTCACGCTGACCAGCGCCTCCAGCACCTGCACGCCGGTGGCGCTGTCCAGCGCGCCGGTCGGTTCGTCACACAGAAGAACCTCGGGGTTCTTGGCGATGGCGCGGGCGATGGCGACACGCTGCTGTTCGCCGCCCGACAGTTCCGCCGGGAAATGGTCCATGCGTTCGGCCAGCCCCACCATCGCCAGCGCCTCTTCCGGCTTCATCGGGCGGCGGGCGATTTCCGTCACCAGCTGCACGTTCTCGCGCGCGGTCAGGCTGGGGACCAGGTTGTAGAACTGGAAGACAAAGCCGACATGGTCGCGGCGATAGGCGGTCAGCGCGGTGTCGCTGGCGCCGGTCAGGTGATGGTCCTGAAACGTGACCTCGCCCGAGGTGGCACTATCCAGCCCGCCCAGGATGTTCAGGAAGGTGGACTTGCCCGAACCCGAGGGACCAAGGATCACCACGAATTCGCCCGCCGCGGCCTGAAAATTCACGCCGCGCAGCGCCTGCACGGCCACGGCGCCGCGGGCATAGGTCTTGGTCAGGTCGCGGATGCGGAAAAGCGGTTCGGCCATGGCGCTGCCCCTTGCGGTTGCCCTGCCACAGCCCGCCCCACCCCGCCATGATCCCGGTCAAGCGGCGATGGGAAGGATCAGGTCCGGCCCGCTGGCCCGGTTGGAATTCACCTTCGCATCCACCCGCCAGGGCGCGGCCAGCACGCCCGGCGCGGTCGGCCGCATCAGCACCGCCGCCCCGTGCCCCGCCTCGCCCAGCCACAAGGGCCAGTCGGCACATTCCAGGATCACCGGCTCGCGGTCATGCACCCCGGCCATGCCCGGCCCGGCCTCGGTGGTGACAGTGGCCACCGTGTCCAGCGCCTNGCCCCCGCCCTCCCAGTGCTGCCAGATCGCCGCCAGCGCCATCGGTTCGCCATCGGCGCGGGTGAAATACCACGGCAGCCGCTCGCCCTTCGGCCCCGCCTGCCATTCATAGAACCCCGTCACCGGCACGATGCAGCGCCGCGCCCGCACCGCCTCGCGGAAGGCGGGCTTCACCGCCACGGTATCGGACCGCGCGTTGATGATCAGCGGCCCGTCACTCGGCGTCTTGTACCAGCCGGGCAGGAACCCCCACCGCATCGCCCGCAGCCGCCGCANCCCGCCCTCGCTGGTCACCACCGCCAGGGGTTGCGTCGGGCAGACGTTGAACCGCTCGCCCTCCGGCAGGTCATTGCCGGGGCTGGCATCGAACAGCGCCGCCAGCGCCTCGTTCGGATGGGTGATGGTCAGCCGCCCGCACATCGGAAGTCTGGCGCCCGGTTGCCCGGGCGCCCCTGATCATTGACCCACGGTCTTGATGCGGCCCTCGACGGCGGGCGAAACCTTGCTNNTAGCCTTTTCGACATAGGTCATCACGTCCTGCGCCACCAACCCCCGCCGCCATGCGGCATTGGTCAGCATCACGCCCGCGCCAAGCGCGTCGAACCCATCGCCGCCGCCCAGGATGTAGTCGTTCACCGCCACCTTGTAGGTCTTGGCCGGGTCCAGCGCCGCATCGCCCACGGTGACCGAGACGATGCGCGACCCCGCAGGCTTCGCCGGGTCATAGACAAAGGCCATGCCCGACACCTGCGGGAAGCGGCCCGCGCCCTTTTCCACCTGGCTCACGCCATTTTCCAGCGCCAGCAGCAGCTGCGCGCCGGGCAGTTCCGTCACCTGGGTGGTATTGCCGAAGGGCAGTTCCGTCAGCATGTCGCGCCGCGTCAGCTGGGTGCCCGCGTCATAGGTCCGGTCGGCACGGATGCCGCCGCCGTTCATGATCGCCACATCCGCCCCGGTCTGTGCCCGCATCGCATCGGCGATCAGGTTGCCCATGCTGGATTCCTCGCCCCGCACCACGTTGCGGCGGCTGTCCAGCAGGGTTTCCGTGGTGCCGATCACCACGTTCAGCGTGTCGTCCAGGAACTTGGTGTATTCATCCACCTTCGCCTGAGTCTCGGGATCGGGCGCCACCGCCGCGGTGTCGATGAAGCGGAAGTTCGGCACCCACTTGATCGTGCGCTTGCCGTCCTTTTCGCCGATCTCCACCGTCAGGTCGACCGGCGACAGGAACCGCGCATCGACCGAGGTCTCCACATAGGCGGTGATGCCGTCGTAATAGGTGGTGTACAGGTGGTCGTCGCCCGACAGGATCACGTCAAATGCCTTGGACGCGATCAGCGCGCGGTCGTTGTCCCAAGGCGTCTGCACCACGCCCACCACCAGATCGGCCCCGCCCTCGCGCGCGCCCTTGGCGGCGGCGACGGCGGTTTCCACCGTCGGAAGGAAGGCCAGGCTGCCCGAGGACGACACTTCCGGCGTGGTATCCTGCGCCACCGGCACCAGGGCGATCTTCAGCCCGGCCATTTCCTTCATCATCACCCCGCCCAGCCCCTCGATGGGCGTGCCATCGTCGCGGGTGATGTTGATCGCGGCCCAAGGATAGCCCGAAGCCTTCATCTTCTCGATGAAATTGTCGGGGCCGAAGTCGAACTCGTGGTTGCCCGGCACCGCCAGGTCAAAGGGCACCAGGCCGGTCAGGTCGATGGTGTTCTGCCCGAAATCGAAGCCCGACAGCAGCGAGGGCGACAGCATGTCGCCATCGAAGACATAGATGGTGTTCGGGTTCGCCGCGCGTTCGGCCTTGGCCACCGCATTCAGCCGGGCAAAGCCGCCACGGTCGCCGTCATCGGTGAAATTGTAGACGTCGCCCACGCCAAGCAGCGTGATCTTCACCGTCTCGGCGGCCAGCGGGTAAGCCAGGGCGGTCGAGACGAGCGAAGAGGCAAGGACCAGAGGGAAACGACGTGCCATGCGAATACTCCTGTGCAGCTGTACCGGAGTGTCGCCAATCCGCGGCGACGACTCCTCGGCATCACCGTGCCACAAAAGCATGATCGCGCCACAATTAAGTGACGCGATCCGCAGACAAAGCCAATTCCCGATCTTAGGCATTCCGCCGGATCGACCGACCTCAGTTCGAAGGGGTCGTCGTGGTGGTGGTCGTCGTCGTGGTCGAGCTGCCGCCACCATCGTCGCCGCTGGCGATACCGATGATCACGGCGGCGCCCAGAACGCCCAGGGCGATCTGCTGGCCGGTGGTCAGGCCGCTGTAAGCGAAGACTTCTTCGCGGCAATCGTCGATCTGCACCAGAACGCGACGGTTTTCCTGGTTCGGGGCCGTGGTCTGCACGACCGGGTCGGTCTTGCCCAGGCCTTCGACCTTGATGATGTTCGCCAAGCACACCCGAGGCAAGCAGGCGGTCTTCCACCGCCTGCGCACGGCGCTTGGACAGCGCAAGGTTGTAGTCGGCGCTGCCGACCAGGTCGGTGTGACCGAAGATCTCGATCTTGCCGCTCTTCAGCGCAGCGCTAAGCCTGGTCAAGCACCGGCAGGTATTCCGACAGGATCGTCGCGCTGTTGAAGGGAAGTGCACCAGGATGTTGCACTGCTCGGCTTGGGCGGCGCAAACCATCAGCGCCAGGGAAAGAACGGTTGCAAGCGAAATGCGCATCGTGGACTCCAGCTTCGTGTTCAAGGGCTTCGCTAGACAGGGTGATAGGGCAATACGGCGAACCGCACAAGGCATAGCTGCTTCGGGCGGTCCTCCATCGCCATCGTAGTGGGACTTTGCACAACAATCAACCATCCGGCCCGCCGGATCGGCGCTTCGGTGCCTGCCGGGGCATTGACCGGGTAGGCAGGGCACGGCAGGAAGAGGCATGCTGATCCTGAAGATCTTCCGCCGTCCCGAATGGGATGCCTTCCGGGCGGTAAGCGAAACCGCCGGTGCCCCCATCGACCTGACCGACGGGTTCATCCATTTCTCGACCCCCGCCCAGGTCGCCGAAACCGCCGCGCGCCATTTCGCCCAGGAAAGCGATCTGGTCCTGGTGGCCGTCGATCCCGACCGCCTTGGCGCGGCGCTGAGATGGGAACCCTCGCGCGGCGGCCAGCTNTTTCCGCATCTTTACCGCAGCTTGCGGCTGGACGAGGTGGTCTGGGACAAATCCTTGCCGCTTGGCGCCACCGGCCANCATCTTCCCGAAGGGCCTGTGGTGACCCCGGTCGAACGCCTTGGCCTGGGCCTCCTGCACCGGCTGGACCCCGAAACCGCGCATGGCCTGTCGATTCGCGCCCTGCGCGCCGGGCTGGTGCCCCTGCCCGGCCCGGTGACGTCGTCCCGCTTGCGCACGCCGCTCGCCGGGTTGGACCTGCCCAACCCGGTGGGCCTTGCCGCNGGCTTCGACAAGAACGCCGAGGCTGTGGCGGCCCTTTGCCGCGCCGGCTTTGGCTTCATCGAGGTNGGGGCCGCCACNCCCCGGCCCCAGCCCGGCAACCCGCGGCCCCGGCTGTTCCGGCTGGAGGCCGACCGCGCCGCGATCAACCGCTTCGGCTTCAACAACCAGGGGATGGAGGCGATTGCCACCCGCCTGGCCGCCCGCCCGCGCGGCCCGGTGCCGGTGGGCCTGAACCTGGGCGCCAACAAGGACAGCGCCGACCGCGCCGCCGATTTCGCCCGCGTGCTGGCCCATTGCGGCCCGCATGTCGATTTCGCCACCGTCAATGTCTCGTCGCCCAACACCGAAAAACTGCGCGACCTGCAAGGCCCCGCGGCGCTGTCCGCCCTGCTGTCCGGCGTCATGGCGGCCCGTGTAAGCCTGCCCCGGCCGATCCCGGTCTTCCTGAAGATCGCGCCCGATCTCGGCGAGACCGAACTCGACCAGCTGGCCGAGGTTGCGCTTACCTCCGGGGTGGATGGCATCATCGCCACCAACACCACCTTGTCGCGCGATGGCCTCACCAGCCCGGCGCGCGGCGAAACCGGCGGCCTGTCCGGCGCGCCGCTGTTCGACAGGTCCACCCGCGTTCTGGCCCGCCTGTCCCTGCGCACGCAAGGAAAGCTGCCGCTGATCGGCGTGGGCGGCATCGGTTCGGCCGAAGACGCCTATGCCAAGATCCGCGCNGGCGCTTCGGCGGTGCAGCTTTACACCGCGATGGTCTATCAGGGCCTGTCGCTGGCCGCCGACATCGCCCGCGGGCTGGATGGGCTGCTGGCGCGCGACGGTTTCAGTTCGGTCGCAGAAGCCGTGGGCGCCGACCGCGACCGCTGGCTCTGACCCTCAGGCCCGGCCGCACAGCACAGCGAACCGCCCGTCCCGCCAGGGGCTGTCCACCTGAACAAAGCCGGCATCGCGCATCCAGGCCAACTGATCCTCGACGTTGGCGCAGATGTCGTGGCGCATGCGCTCGGTCGCCGCCGCCACGCCCGCCTCGTCCAGCCCCGCCGCGCGGATCGCCGCATACCAGCGCTGCAGCTGCCGTTCCTCTGACACCGGGTCCGGCGCGGCGATCTGTTCGGCGTTCACGAACCAGCCGCCCGGCCTCAGCGCCCGCCGGATGCGCCCGAACAGCGCCCGCTTGCCCGCATGGTCCAGATGGTGGATCGCCAGGGCGGAAATCACCGCATCCCAAGGCCCGCCCAGATCGGCCGTGGCCATGTCGCCCGTGGCGTAACTGACACCCTCCGCCCCGGCAAAGCGCTGCCGCGCCTGCGCCAGCATGCCGTCCGAGGCATCCACCAGATGAACCCGGCTTGCCGGACGGCGGTCCCGCAGCAGGGCGGCGAACAGCCCGGTGCCCGCGCCCAGATCCAGCACCGCCATCGGATCGGGCAGATCGTCCAGCACGGTGATCGCGCTGCCATAAAACCCGTCGAACCCCGGGATCAGCCGCCGCCGCGCCGCGTCATATCCGGCCGCATGGCGCGAGAAGGTGTCGGCGACCCCTCGCCCATGCCTAGAACGCCTTGAAGGTCATCGTGGTCAGCGTGCGCTGGATGCCCGGAATGTCGAACAGGCGCGAGCTCAGGAAATGGCCCACGTCGTCCTCGTCGGGCACATAGACCTTGGCAAGCAGGTCATAGTCGCCGCTGGTCGAATACAGTTCGCTCACCACCTCGCGGTCATAGATGGCGTCGGCCACCTCATAGGTCTTGCCGGGCATGCAGCGGAACTGGACGAAGACGCAGCGCATAAAGGGCCTCCCATTGGTGGCCGCAGGTTACGCACCCGCCGCGCCGAGGTCCACCCCGCCCGCGCCGGGGCCGCCCACCGACATCCGGTTGCGCCCAGCCCGCTTGGACGCATAAAGCGCCGCGTCGGCATCGGCGATCATGCGCTCGGGGTCGGGCGGGTCGTAATCGGCCGACAGCACCAGCCCGATGCTGCCCCCGATGCGGCAGGGCTGGCCGTCAAAGTCGANTGNGTGGCGCAGCCGGGTCAGCAGACGCCGCGCCACCGCGGTCAGCGAGGCNNCAGGTCGGGACAGGCGCAGCAGCAGCAGGAATTCGTCCCCGCCGANTCGCGCCGCGGTATCGCCCTTGCGCACCATCGTCCGCAGGATGCGCCCCACCGCCGACAGCACCGCATCGCCCGCCGCATGGCCAAGCGTGTCGTTCACCTGCTTGAACCGGTCCAGGTCCAGGTGCAGCAGCCCGAAGGGCTGGTCCGCCGCCACCAGCCGCGCCAGCTCCGCCTCGACCGCGCGGCGGTTGCGCAGGCCCGTCAGCGTGTCGGTCAGCGCCTGTTCCTCGGCCCGGCTGCGCGNCCCGTCCAGCCGGTTCAGCGCGCGCAGCTCGTCCAGCACCGCCGATTTCGCCTCCATCAGGTACAAGAGTTCCACCGTCAGGTCGGTCGGCGCAAAATCGGCATCGGTCAGCGCATGGGCCTTCACCGCCTCGGTCACGCCGATGCCGAAGGACAGGTTCATCAGCATGCCCCGGCCCGTGGCCAGGGGCAGCGCCAGCCCGCGCAGCCCGATCTCGGTATGCGGACGGAACGACAGGTGCAACGTCTCGCCCGCCCGCGCTGCCAGGTCGCGCATCGCCAGCACGCCACCGGGGCGCCGCACCTCGAACAGGGTGAAGAACCAGCCGCCCACCAGCGCCTGATCGCCCGCCAGCCGCGCCAGCGTCGGCCCGACCGAGGATATCCGCCCCTCGGCCGTCAGCGCCACATGCATGGGCATCAGCCCGTTCAGCGCCACAGGCCCCAACCGCAGACTGGTCGCAAGCGCCATTCAGGCCCCCGCCGCCAGGTGGAAGCGCCGCCCCTCGGCAAAGCGGCGTTCCAGAAGATGGATCGCCACCACCTCGCCATCGGCGCCGGTTCCCAGGTGATCCAGCAGCACCAGCGCACCATAATCGTCGGCCATGGCACGCAGAAGCCCAAGGGCGATATGCCCCGCCCCCGGCAGCTGCGACCGGCAGGTCAGCATGAACCGGTCGCNCCCGGCATCGGTCAGCGCCAGGTCCGGCAGGTCAAGGTCGGGCAGGGCCAGCCGGGCGCGATCCGGCAGGTCTTCCAGCGAATGCAGGAAATCCAGGAAGGTCACCCCGCCAAACCGCAACAGCCGCCGCAGCCGTTCCCGGTTGGGATGCGAGACCAGATAGGTGCCCAGGTCTTCCAGAATCCCCTCCCGCGGGCGGTCCAGAACGGTTTCGGCGGCATCCAGCATGTCGCCGGTGATCTTAGGNNCATCATAGGACAACATCGCCTCGAACCCGCCGACCGGCACCCGCGCCTCGCGCGCGATGACCGACCAGATGTCGGGACCATAGGTATCCGACAGGAAGGACTGGATCGCCCTGTTGATGAGACCATGCACCCGAAAGCCCCCGATTCGTAAGGATGCTAGACCCGTGGGCTTAACGGAAGGCAAACCCGCTCAGGGAAGGATCAGCAGCGCCCCGTCCCCTGCCCCCAGCTGGTTCATCCGCACCGGCGACAGCACGGGCGGCGCGGCCTGCAACCGTTCGATCAGCGCCTCGCCCTCGGTCAGTTCCGGCAGGGTGCCGCCCGGCGTGCCGACGGAATACCGGTCCAGCCGCCCNNTCGCGCACCACAAGCCCTCGGCTGCAATCCAGCCGCCCGTCATGCGGCGCAGCGACAGCATCTCGTCCCCCGGCACCTCCGGCCAGAAATCTGCCACCACCAGCACGCAGCCCGGCGCGCCGCTGTCCAGCCGCGCATCGCAGGCGTCGGCCCAGTCGGCCAGTTCGGTCTCGGCCAGCCCGGCCAGCACGGCATCGCGCGCCGCGGTGGCACCCGCCANCTGCACCGGCATTGCCGCCGCCAGCCGCGCGCGCAGCCCCGCCAGATCGGGCGCCGCGGGCANTGTCGTAACCGGGGCCGCCGCCAGCCGCGCCGCCAGCGCCTCCTGCCCCGGCTCCTGCGCCAGCACCTCCAGCCGTGCCCGCGCCGCAGCCCCCGCGCGCCCCCAATCGTCCAGCGCTTCCACATCCAGCCGCTCGGTAAGCACCGCGCCTGACCGATAGCGCGCCTCCAGGTTCCGGGCCGAAATCGCCTCGGCATTCAAGACCGGCGACAGCCACAGCGCCGACACCGCCAGCAGCACCAGCGCCATCCAGACATTGGCCTGCCGGATGCGGCCCATCCAGCCACCNNCCCGCAGCACCGCCAGCGCATACAGACCCCCGTAGCCCAGCCCCAGCACCGCCACCACCGCCACGAACAGCCGGTCCGGCGTCAGCCCGTATTCGGCGATGCGCAGCCAGATCGCCCAGGCGCCAAGCGCCGNCGGCACCGGCAGGATCAGCGCCAGCACCCGCGTGGCCCCGGTCATCAGCGNGGTTTAAGCAACCGCCTCGCCGTCGCCCTGGTCCACCGCCGTGGTCACCAGCGTCGCCGCCACGCAGCACATGGTCAGCAGGGTCAGAGCCGCCGACANGCCGCCATAGATCGCGCCCATGCCGTTCAAGGGCAGCGCCACCACGAAGACCAGGATCACCACCAGAACCACCGGCAGCAGCGTGCGCAACAGCCGCAAGACCAGCCAGGGCGAGATCGCATCGCCCATGTCGCCCACCACGCCAAGCGCCAGGCCGAACCCCGCCCCGGTCAGCACCACCGCCACCGGCGGGATCAGCGCCACCTCCAGCAGCACGTCGATGCCGACCAGCCCCAACAGCAGGTCAGACAGCAGGATCACCACCCAGATCACGCCCACGAACAGCCAGGCCGCCCCGGTGCGCACCACGATGCCCCAGCTTTCGGTGAACAGCGTGCGGTAATGGTCCCAGCCCCGCCCCTGCCAGGCCACCAGAAAGGGCAAGGGCACCAGCGCCAGCACCAGGGCCGCCAGCACTGGCAGCACTGCGCCGAACAGGTCCTCCACCGTGTCGAACCGCAGCGAAGCCAGCCCCAGCATCAGCGCCGTGACCCCCGCCACCCCGGCCGCGCCCACCGCCGCCCGCCGCAGGGGCAAAGGCCCGGCCAGTGCCAGCAGATCGGCAAAGAACACCCCGGCAAAGACCGCCGCCACCAGCGCCGCGCGCGCCGCCAGCAGATCGCGCGACAGCACCTCGGCCAGCGCATAAAGGCTGGCCCCTGCCAGCCNCCCGGCCAGCGCCATCGCGCCACGCTGTCCCAGAATGCGCTCCATCTGCCGCCTCCGAAAGGATCAGAGGCCGCTGTGCGCGGCCCCGCCGCTCATGAAGCTAAGGTATTGCGCCACATAATCGAAGCCCACCCGTTCGGAAAACGCCGCCAACAGCCGCGCCGTCACCGGGCCGGGCAGCGGCAAGGCGGTGTCGTCGAACCTGCGCAAGGGGCACAGGCTGGGAAGGTCAGGAAGCCCTCATCGGCCCCGCGCGCCTCGCCCGGCTCACGATGCGCCCGCATCATGTTCAGGCAATTGGTGGTCTTGGCCGCGCCGCCGCCTTGGGCAGGAAGGCCCCGTTCAGCCAGGCCAGACGGCCCGTCACAATCCTGTCACCCTCTTCGAGAATTTTCCGCCCCTGTCATCGGCGGAAAGAACGAGTTTTCTGCGAAAACTCTGGAAAGCGATCCTTCTGCGAAGGATCCGAATTTTCGCAGAAAATTCGTTTGGTCGAGTTTTCGCAGAAAACTCGTTTCTTCTGCCCTTTCCAGCTTCGCCGCGCCGTCGTGGGGCAGTTCCACCATCTGCCCTCCGCAAGCGCCTCAGAAATCCGTCGGCGCCCCGCCCTCCTGCTTGCGCTTCGCCACGAACCGCTGCAGCGCCTCCAGCGCGGCGCCGTCGATCTCGGGCGCCTCGTAGTCCTCAAGGATCGCCTTGTAGGTCCGGTGCGCCCGTTCCGGCGTCCAGATGCCGCCATCTGCTTGCCACGCCTCGAAATTCCGCCAGTCGCTGACGAAGGGCGCATAGAAGGCGGTGGTATAGCGGTCCTGCGTATGCTGCACGCCGAAGTAATGCCCGTTCGGCCCAACCTCGCGGATCGCGTCGAAGGCCAGGTCCTCGTCGGTGGTGGCGAAGGTCGCCTCCTCGAAATAGCGCTGGATCATCTGCAGCACTTCGCAGTCCATCACGAACTTCTCGGGGCTGGCGATCAGCCCGCCCTCCAGCCAGCCCGCCGCGTGATAGACCATGTTGGTCCCCGACTGCACCGCCGACCACAGCGAGTTGCAGGTCTCCCACATCGACTGCGCATCCGGCACGTTGGCCGCGCAGACGCCCGAGGCGCGCATGGGCACGCCATAGAACCGCACCAGTTGCCCCGTCATCTGCGTGGCCCGCATGTACTCCGGCGTACCGAAAGCNNCAGCGCCCGACTTCATGTCGACGTTGGACGTGAAGGTGCCGATCGCCACCGGGCAGCCCGGCGCGATGTATTCCAGCAGCGCAATCGCCGACAAAGCCTCGGCCAGCGACAGCGCCACCGCCCCCGCCATGGTCACCGGCGCCATGGCACCGGCCAGCGTGAAGGGCGTCACCACCACCGGCTGCCCGCGCTTGGCCAACCGCATCGCGCCGTCCAGCATCGGATAGTCGTGCTTCAAGGGCGAGACCGAGTTGATGTTGGTATACATCCGGGGCTTCGCCACGAACTCCTCTTCCGTCAGCCCGCCCGCCAGCCGCACCATCTCCATCACATCCTCGACGCGCTCGGCGCCAAGCGAATAGGCGTGGCAGACCTTGTCGGTCAGCGTCAGCTTCTCATACAGGCAGTCCAGGTGGCGCACGCTCGGATGAATATCCACCGGCTCCACCGGATAGCCGCCCGCGATGTGGATGCAGTTGAAATACTGCGTCAGCTTCATGAAATCCTTGAACGTGGCAAAGTCGCCGGGCCGCTTGCCGCGCTCCAGATCCCAGGAATTGGGCGGCGACGAGACATTCACAAAGACCATATGCTTGCCGCCCACCACGATCTCGCGCGCCGGATTGCGCGGCGTGATGGTGAAGCTGGAGGGCGCCCGGCCCACCATCTCCATCACGAACTCCTCGTCGAACCGCACATTCGTGCCGTTCACCAGGCAGCCCGCCGCCTTCAGATGCGCCACCGCCTCGGGGTTCAGCATCTCGATGCCGATGTCGCGCAAAATCCGCATGGCGGTCTTGTGAACCCGCTGCACGCCCTCGGCATCCAGCGGCTCGGTCGGCCGGTCCGGGTTCACCGGAATCCGCCAGGGCATCTGGTCGATCACCGCCGTTCCGGCCCGCGCCTTGTTGCGGACGGCCCCGGCGCGACGCTTCTTGGCGGGTTCCTCGGACATGTCGGCTCTCCCTGACTGGCTCCGCTGCCAATCTGAACCGGCCCGCGCGACATTCGCCGCGCGTTGACGACAGGATTGCGTCGTTTTTCGCCCGCCTCAGTGGCGCGCCGCGCCGTCACCCATCCGGGCAGGTAAGAAATGTCGGGCAACACCACCTCGGCCAGCCCCGACAACTCGTCCGCGCAAGCAATCCCGGTCAGCACCGCCACCGGCACCATGCCCGCCGCCTGCCCGGCCATCAGGTCATGCGCAGAATCGCCCACCATCGCCACGCGCGCCGGGTCCAGCCCTTGCGAGCGCGCAAAGGCCAACAGCATCCCCGGCTCGGGTTTCGCGCCATGGCCCGAATCCGCCCCGGCGATGAAGTCGAAGAACCGGTCCACGCCATGCGCCGCCAGATGGGCGTGCGCCGCGCGCTGGCCATCGTTGGTGGCCAGCCCCAGCTTCAGCCCCAGCCCGCGCAGCGCCCCGAACACTGCTTCCAGGTCGGTGGCCGGGATCATCGGCGCCTCGACAGCCATCGCATCCAGCTTGGCCAGAATCTCCGCCTGGCTCTGCCCGTCCAGATGCGGCACCAGCCGTTCGGCAATATCGGCATTGGTGGCGGCAACAATCGGGCTGTCAGCCTCGAACACGCCGCTGACCAGGTCATAGCCCACCGCCTGCCCCATGCGCCGGGCATGGGCTTCGTCCTTGGCCAGAGCATTCAGCATCCGCACCGCCCAGACACCCCAGGACCGGCGGAAATCGAAAAGCGTGCCGTCCTTGTCGAATACGATGCCGTCCATGCCGTTCCTCCGCGACCGGGCCTCCGCGACCAGGCCTCCGCGCCCGGGCGGCGCCACCATGGTCGCGCCCCGGGCCAAGCGCAGGGCTCAGGTCCAGTGCCGGTGCCGCGCGCCCCCAGCACCATCGCCGCCTGCATCGGCTGTTCATAGCGCAGGCTAAGCCGCGTCGCAGAACGCCATCACCCAGGCATCATCCGTCAGCAGGAAATCCAGGACCGAGCCCAGGAACCCCGGCTCCAGCGCCCGCGCGCGCAGGTCTTCGGGCGCCGCGCCAGAGGCCGCCAGAAACGCCGTCAGCACCCCTCTTCGCCCGCCATCCAGCCAAGCGCCTGCAAGGCCAGGGTCTCGGCGGCCTCCCTGCGGGATCGGTCATTTTCCGCCTCCTGCCTTCCTGCTCGCCATCCCGTTACACGGTTGGAAAGGATTTCTTAACCAGATGCCGCAAAGAGTGGACTGGCGAACAGGCACGGGCGGCAACCATGGCGGGCAGGATACTCATTGTAGAGGGCGTTGCAATCAACCGCATCCTGTTGCGCTCGCGCCTCCAGGGGGCCTGCTACGATGTCGATCTTGCCGCCGATGGCCGCTCTGGCCTGCAGGCCGCACTGCACCGGCCCGACCTTGTTCTGCTGGATGCCCACCTGCCCGACATGTGCGCCACAGCCTTTCTGGCGCGACTGCGCGCCCAGCAACCCGGCGACGACCTGCCGATCATCGTCCTGGCGGAACCCGGCGCCAGCTTCGACCGCATCGCCGTCTTCGCCGCCGGGGCGGATGCCGTGCTGGACAAGTCGGCCGACGAACAGGCGCTCCTGGCCCGCCTGCGCAGCCTTCTGCGCGCCCGCAGCGAAACCCCCGCCGTCGATNNGGGCTTCCCGTCGCCCCTGGCAGAAGACGGCGGCGCCTTCGAACGCCCTGCATTGGTCGGCCTCGTCACCGCCCGCCCCGAAACCGCGCTGCGCCTGCGCAAGGATATCGGCCCGCACCTGCCCGACCGCATGGCCACCATGACCCGGGGCGAACTTCTGGGAACGNNAAGGCCCGGCGACCCCGTCCCGGATGCGCTGGTCATCGACGGCGATCCCGATGGTCCGGGGTCGGCCCTGCAACTGGTCTCGGAACTGCGCAGCCGCTCGGCCACCCGCCACATCGCCATCGCCCTGATGCAGCCGCCGCACGCCGCGCCCGCCGCCGCGGTGGCCTATGACATCGGCGTCAACGACCTGTGGCCAGCCGCGCTTGACGGGCGCGAAGCCGCGGTGCGGCTGCGGCGCCTGATCCAGCGCAAGCGTCAGTCCGACCGCGCGCGGCTCAGCGTCGAAGACCGCCTTCGCCTCGCCCATGTCGATCCGCTGACCGGCCTGCACAACCGCCGCTATGCCATGCCGCGTCTGGCCGCCATCGCCGACCGCAGCCGCATCCACGGCGCGCCCTTTGCCGTCATGGTGGTGGACCTCGACCGCTTCAAACTGGTGAACGACCGTTTCGGCCATGCCGCGGGCGATGCCGTGCTGGTCGATGTCTCGCGCGCTGCGCGACTTTGCTTAAGCGACAGCGGTCTGATCGCCCGCATCGGCGGCGAGGAATTCCTGCTGGTCCTGCCCGGCACCGACCTGGTCGAGGGCGAGCGTCTGGCCGCCGCCCTGTGCCAGGCCGTCCAGGCCGCCCCGGTGCGCCTGCCCGATGGATCGGCCATCCCCGTCACCGTGTCGGTCGGCCTCGCCGTCGGCCGCCCCGCCCGCAACGAAGACCCCGAAATCGTGGTGGACCGCGCCGACCGCGCCCTGCTGGAAGCGAAATCCGCTTACCGCAACCAGGTGACGGTCGGCCGCAGCGCCGCCTGAGCACGCCGCCCCCTTCCCCAGACCCCGCCCCGGCCCCGAGCCGGGGCCGCGCCGCAAGGCCGGACCGACCGGGGTTTCGGCTCGGGCCCGCGGGATTGGTCCGGGCCGCGCTTCAGGCTGATCCGCGCCGCCTCACGGCCCCTTGCCCTCGCCCGGCCGCCCGTCATGCGGCCCGCGCCGCATCGAGGTCTCCAGCCGGTCGGCAAAGGCCAGCCGCTCCGTCTCGCTCATGGCGTCAACCCGTTCGGCCAGCAGATCCTGCCCCAGCTTCATCTGCCCGGTCAGCCGATCAGCCTGCGCCGCCAGCGCCGCGCGCAGCGCCGCAGCATCGAAGGGCTGCGCCCGCAGCGCCGTCAGCACCCCTTCCATGTCCCTTTGCATCGTCGCCCGCAGGTCGCGCAGGCCCGGACTGCGGTCGAAGAAGGCCCGGCGCAACGCCTTGCGGTCGGCATCCGTCAGCGCCTCGGCATAGGGGCCGAAGCCCAGATCGCGCACCATCTGGTCGCGCATCGGCCCGCCGCGCAGCACCGCGCCCGCCACGACGCCCACCACCGCCAGGTTCAGCGCCACACTGACCGCCAGCGCGATCTTCAGGCCGCGGCGCGACGGCAGGGGCGGGGTGGTTTCGCTCTCGCTCATCTCTCACCTGTTCCCACAAGTCCCGACAGGCTCGGGATCAATTCCACGCTTTCGATGCTGCCCGACAGGTAGGCCTCGGTCACCGCCGACACCGGCGCCANCTGCACATAGCCGATCACCATGCCCGCCGCCGCGGCCGCACCCAGCCCCGCCAGCACCCCGCCGCCGCCCAGAAGGCTGGACAGCCAGTCGAACAGTCCCACCCGTCCGCTCGGCGCGGCCCGCGGCGCAATCCGCGCCGGTTCCGGCTGCTCGGCCAGCGCATCGGCCAGCACCCGCGCCAGGAACGCCTCGGAAGGCTCGGGCGCCGTGCGGCGCGCTTCGGCCAGGAAACCGTCAAGCTCCGTCATCTCACGCTCCGTCTGCATAACCCAGTTCCTCCCGCCGTCCCGCCAGCCGTGCCGCCAGCGCCCGCTTGCCCCGCGCCACCAGGCTTTCCACCGCTTCCACCCCGATCTCCATCACCGCGGCGATCTCGGGGTTGGTCATTTCCTCGATATGGCGCAGCACCACCGCCATGCGCTGCCGCTCCGGCAAGGCCGCCAGCGCCTCATCCAGCGCCGCCATGCGGTCCGCGCCCATCATCCGCGCCTCGACCCCCGGCCCGCCATCGGCCACAGCGTCCATCTCCTCGGCGCCGCCCTGCGTCCCCCGCCGCTGGCGGGCGCGCAGCCGGTCGGTACACAGGTTTGTCACCACCCGGTACAGCCAGGTCGAAACCCGCGCCTCACCCTGCCGCCACTGCGGCGCCACGCGCCACAGCCGCAGCATGGCTTCCTGCGCCACATCCTCGGCCTCGGCCCGATCCGACAGGATGCGCGCCGCATAACCCAGGGCCCGCGGCGCCAGCCGCAGCGTCAGCATGCGCGCAGCCGCCCGGTCCCCGTTGGCGTATAGCACCAGCAGGGCCTCGTCCGGCACTTCGGCATCACTGTCCCGCGGCATGACCATCCCGCAACGCTACCCGCATCGGCGCCCCCGAGCCAGAGCCCCGGAGGCAGCCCCTCAGCTCAGTTCCACCAGCCCCAGCCCCGGCCCTCGCCGTGGCCATGACCGCCGCGCCCCTGGCCCATCATCGGCCCGTCGCCCGGCCCGCGGCCCATGCCGCCCCGGCCCTGCATCTGCGCCTGCATCGCGCCGATCTCGTCCTCGGTGATGGCGCCATCCCCGTTCGCATCGACCCGCGCGAACATCATCGCTTAAGATCGGCCGCGTCTCCATCTCGGCCGCCGACAGAAGCCCGTCGCCATCGGCATCCATCATCGCCACCATCTCGGCCGTCCGCGCCTGGATGCGCGCCGTCATGTCGGCGATCCGCCCGGCCGCCAGTTCCTCGGCGCTCAGCTTGCCATCGGCATTGGCATCCATCGAGCCGACCCGCGCACTGCGCCACACGGTGATCTCTTCCATCGTGATGCGGCCGTCCTTGTCGGTGTCGATGGCGGCGAAGTTCTCCTCGAACCCCAGGCCCGGCCCGGCCCCCATCATCGGCCCCATGCCCCGGCCCATCATCGGGCCATTGCCCATGCCCTGACCCATGCCCTGCATCATGCCGGGCTGCGGGGTGGTGGGCACCGCCTGCTGCGCAACCGACCCGCTGGCCAGCGCGGCGGCGGCCACAGCGGCAAGAGCAAGAATGCTGATCGTGGATTTCCGGAACATCGCGTTCTCCTGCTGACGTGTCAAAGCAGCCCTGCGCCGCTTCTTCGCAAGGACAAACGCCCCCGCGGACAGCTTCCGTCGCCCGCACCGATCACAGAGTTGCGACATCGGGACGCGACAACAGGTCGGCCTTCGACAACACCGGCGGAATGGCCTAGACATAATCGATCGGTGTCAGTCCATTTTGACTGCCCCCACCCCACCAGCCGAACCGCGATGACCAGCCCCAGCCTGTCCCTGCCCGACGAAGACCGCCCCTGCAACCCGCGCTCCTGCGCGGCTGGCGCTTGCGCTGCCCCAACTGCGGCTCCGGCCCCATGCTGAAAGGCTATCTCAAGGTCCGCGACACCTGCGCCGTCTGCGGCGAGGAGTTGCACCACCACCGCGCCGACGATGGCCCCGCCTACCTGACCATCCTCATCGTCGGCCACCTGATGGCGCCGCTGATCCTGATCGCCTTCATGCGCTGGCGCCCCGACCCGCTGATCCTTGCCGCCGTCTTCTCGGTCGGCACCGTGGCGCTGTCGCTCTGGCTGCTGCCCCGGCTGAAAGGCGCCTTTGTCGCCGTCCAGTGGGCCAAGCGCATGCACGGTTTCGGCGACCCGGTGCTTACCACCCCGGCCGAATGAGCCAGGATCACCCGATCCGCCCCGCCGCCACGGTGATCCTGTGGCGCGACGGCCCCACGGGACCCGAGGTCCTGATGGGCCAGCGCGGCCATGCCGCCGTCTTCATGCCCTCGAAATACGTCTTCCCCGGCGGCGGCGTCGATGCGGGCGACCATGCCGCGCCGCTGCCGCTGGATGATCTCTGCGCCGCCCGCCTGCGGCTTCTGAACGACGGCCCGGCNCCCGAAACCCTGGTAGGCACCGCGCTGCGCGAGCTGGCCGAGGAAACCGGCCTGACCTTCGCCCCCGATGGCCGCATGCGCTTTGTCTTCCGCGCCATCACGCCNCCCGGCCGCACCCGCCGCTTCGACGCCCGCTTCTTCCTGGCCCCGGCCGACCAGGCCCAGGGCGATGCCGAAACCTTCGCCGGCGCCTCGGGCGAGCTGTCCCACCTGCACTGGGTGCCGCTCGCCAGCGTGCGCCAGCTTGAACTGCCCTTCGTGACCGAGGTCGCCCTGGCCGAGGTCTCGGCCCTCCTCGCCGGGCAGGATCAGCCCGGCGTGCCCTTCTTCGACAATTCCGGCCCGGCCCCCACCTTCCGCCGCCTGACCTGATCCTTCAGTCGCGCGGCATCAGCGGATGCGGCACCGGGTCCTTGGCCTTCACCAGATAGCGCCCGAAGATCTGCGCGTAGGACCGATAGTGGTAATGCTCGTTCCGCCGCAGGTAATGCGCGCGGTTCTCTGCATACATCGCCGGAAGCCGGTACCACGGCACCGCGGGATGCGCGTGATGCACCACATGCAGGTTGTTGTTCAGGAACAGCAGTGCCAGCGGCCCCCGATCCTCGATGATCACCGTGCGCGCCCGCGGCGCCTCATGCGCCCGGTGCTCCAGATAGGTGCGGATCTTCAACAAGGCATGGCCCAGATAAGCCGCCAGCAGATAGGCCCACCACGGCATCGCCGCCAGCCAGAGCCAGCCCACCAGCGGCACAAATCCCGCCAGATGTTTCAGCCAGTCGCGCCGCACCCCGGNCGCACCCGCCGCGAACAGCCGCGCTTCGGTGCGCAGCCAAAGGAAATTCCCCACCAGCGGCCCGATCAGCACGCGGCCAAGCAGCGTGTTGTTCACCCGCAGCACCGCCTGTTGCCAGCGCGTGAGCTTCGCCCAGACCTTCGGGTCCATGTAGTTGGATTCCGGGTCGTCATAGGGATCGGTCAGGATCGGGTCATGGTGATGCGCCAGATGCGTGTCGCGGAACCGGCCATAGGGCACGGTCAGCGACAGCGCCGGGAACACCAGCGCCTCGTTCAGCGCAGCACTGCGGAACGGATGGCCATGCAGCACCTCGTGCTGCAGGGACGAAAACTGCGCGATGGCCACGCCGGTCAACACGATTCCCAACACGGGCGACAGGCCATAACCCACCGTCGTGCCGATCGCCCAGACGGCGTAGGTCGCCGCCAGAAGCAGGATCGTCGGCCATTCCACGGTGTCTGTCGTCTCGCGCATCCCTGTAGCTCCGCTTCGCCTTGAAGAAACGAGTTTTCTGCGAAAACTCAAGAAGAGCGATCCTTCTGCGAAGGATCGAATTTTCGCAGAAAATTCGTGACCAAGAGTTTTCGCAGAAAACTCTTCTTTCCGACGCGGTTCATCGCAATCCCGGTCCGCAGCATAGACCTTGCCCTCTCAGCCATGAACCCGGACAATGCGCAACGAAAAGTCACGAGCGTTGATAAAAGTCACCATATGCCGGACAGAATCGACAAACGCGACCGCGCCCTGCTCTTCCGCCAGCGCCTGGCCGAGGCGATGGCCAGGCGCNNCTCCAGCCAGGCCGCCCTCGCCCGCCTGGTGCAGGTGGACCGCTCGACCGTGTCGCAGCTTCTGGCCGACGGCACCCGCCTGCCCAATGCCCAACTCGCCGCCGATTGCGCCGCGGCGCTTGGCGTCAGCGCCGACTGGCTTCTTGGCCTGTCCGCCCATCCCGAACCGCTGGCCGACCTGCTCGCCACCTCGCTGACGCTGACCGAAGCNCCCCGCGCGCTGATCGACGACACCATCTTCGGCTGGCACCGCGAGGCTGCGGGCTACAAGATCCGCCATGTCCCGGCGACCCTGCCCGACATGCTGAAGACCCGCGCCATGATGCAGTGGGAGTACGAGCCCGAATTGGGCCGCAGCCTGATGCAGGCCATCGGCGCCTCGGANGACCGCCTCGCCTGGATGCGCGGCGCCAGGTCAGATTACGAAATCGCCTTGCCGCTGCACGAGCTGACCGCCTTCGCCAGTGCGACCGGCTACTATCAGGGCCTGTAAGCCGAGACCCGGCGCGACCAGCTCGACCGCCTGATCGAGCTGACGACCCAGCTTTACCCCGCGCTCCGCCTTCACCTCTTCGACGCCCGCCGCCTGTTCTCGGCGCCCGTCACCGTCTTCGGCCCGTTGCAGGCGGTGATCTACCTCGGCAGCCACTACCTGTCCTTCCGCGACCCGGCCCGCGTCGATCTGATCACCCGCCATTTCGACAGCCTGGTGCGCGGCGCCAGCATCGGCGCCCGCGCCCTGCCCGATCACCTGCGCCAGCTGCGCACGGCAGTGGGCTGACCGGGCAATTCTTAAGTCCAAGTTAAGACGCCAAGGCAACCCATTGATATCATTTGGCACAGCCAGGCGTCCGAGCTCGGACGCCTACACCCAGTCGCCCTCGAAATCCCGGGGCACCAGCAGGTTCCGGCGACCGACCTCGGTCACCTTGCGCTCGCCCAACAGTGCCAGGGTCACGTCCATCTCGCGCTGGATGACCTCCAGCGCCTTGGTCACCCCGGCCCGCCNCATCGCGCCCAGCCCGTGCAGGAAGGCCCGGCCGATCATCGTGCCCTTGGCCCCCAGGGCCAGCGCCTTCAGCACGTCCTGACCAGACCGGATGCCGCTGTCCATCCAGACCTCGGTCCGGTCGCCCACCGCCCGCACCACGCGCGGCAGCATGGAAATCGACGACACCGCCCCGTCCAGCTGCCGCCCGCCGTGGTTCGACACCACGATGGCATCGGCCCCGAAATCGGCGGCCTTGCGGGCGTCCTCTTCGTCCAGGATGCCCTTCAGGATGAACTTGCCGCCCCATTGGTCGCGGATGCGGGCGATCTTGGACCAGTCCAGCTTGGGGTCGAACTGCTCGTTCGCCCAGGCCGTCAGGTCCGACAGGTTCTGCACGCCCTTCACATGGCCCACGATGTTGCGGAACTGCCGCCGCGGCGTGCGCGCCATGGCCAGCGACCAGGCTGGCTTCGTCGCCATGTTCAGGATGTTGGGGATCGTCGGCTTCGGCGGCGAGGTCAGGCCGTTCTTCAGGTCCTTGTGCCGCTGGCCCAGGATCTGCAGATCCAGCGTCAGCACCAGGGCCGAGCACTTGGCCTTGCGCGCCCGTTCGATGATGGCATCCACGAAGTCCTCGTCCCGCATCACATACAGCTGGAACCAGAAGGGCTTGGTGGTATGCGCCGCGACGTCCTCGATGGAACAGATCGACATGGTCGNGCGGGTGAAGGGCACCCCGAACTTTTCGGCCGCCTGGGCCGCCAGGATTTCCCCATCCGGCCACTGCATGCCGCAGCTGCCCACGGGCGCCAAGGCCACCGGCATCCGGACCGGAAAGCCCGCCATGGTGCTGGCGGTGCTGCGCCCGGTCATGTCCACCGCCACCTTCTGGCGGAACCGCAGCTTGCCGAAATCCGAGACATTGTCGCGGAAGGTCTGCTCGGTATAGCTGCCCGACTCGCAGTAATCCCAGAACATCCGGGGCGTGCGCTTCCGGTGCAGGCGCTTCAGGTCTTCGATGCAGGTGATGACGGGCATGGCCTTCTCCTAGAACCGGTCCCTGCCTAGCAATCCCGCGGGGCCAGAGCAAAGGGGAATCCGGGGTCAGAGCGGCTGAACCTGCCCGATCCGCGCCGCCTGGCCATGAACATGCCCGCCGCATCGCGGACGGTCCACAGCACCGTATCCAGAATCAGGAACCGCCGCCCGCGCGCCGACACCCGGATGCCGCGGTAGCCGTCGGTCCAGCCCTTTGCCCGCGCCTCGGCCAGCAGGCGGTCGCGGTCGGTCTGAACCGCGGGGTCATCCTCGGCCGACAGGCGCGAGGGCAGACGGGTGAAGCCCAATCCATCTCCCACAACCGCAAGGCCGCGGCATTGCCATAGCGGAAGACCGGATCGGCCTCGGTCCCGTGCGACACCACGGGGAAGGACGCGGCGAACAGCGCCGCCGCCAGGGCGCGGTCGTCATCGGGAGGGTGCCCCAGCAGGGCCGCCCCGGTCAGGCGCTGATAGCTGTCCGCCAGCAGCCGGGCATAGGCCACGGCGCTGTCTGTCATCCAGCCGTCAGGCGGCATGCGCCCNCGCGGCCAGCGATTTCACGAACTGAAGCACCTCGGCCACAGGCTTGCCCTCGCCGATCAGCTTCACGATGGCCGAGCCCACGACGCAGCCATCCGCCACACCGGCGATGGTCTTTGCCGCCTCGGGCGTGGTGATGCCGAAGCCCACGATCACCGGCAGGTCGGTCTGCGCCTTGATCCGCGCCACCTCGGGGCCCACATCGGTGGCCTGCGCCGCAGCCGCCCCGGTGATGCCGGTGATCGAGACGTAATAGACGAAGCCCGAGGTGTTCTGCAGCACCTTGGGCAGGCGCTTGTCATCGGTGGTGGGCGTCGCCAGCCGGATGAAGTTCATCCCCGCCGCCTGCGTAAGCAGGCACAGTTCCGCATCCTCTTCCGGCGGCAGGTCCACCACGATCAGCCCATCGGCGCCNNCCTCGGTCGCCTCCTTCAGGAAGCGGTCCACGCCGCGCGAATAGATCGGGTTGTAATAGCCCATCAGCACGATGGGCGTGGTGGCATCGCCCGCGCGGAAGTCGCGCACCATCTGCAAGGTGCGGTCCATGGTCTGGCCACCTTCCAGNNCGCGCTGGCCCGCGGCCTGGATGGTCGGCCCGTCCGCCATCGGGTCGGTGAAGGGCATGCCCAGCTCGATGACATCCACCCCGCCGTAAACNNAGCCCTTCATCACCGCCAGCGAGGTCGCAACGTCCGGGTCACCCGCCATCAGATAGGCCACGAAGGCCTTTTTCCGGTCGGCCTTCAGCCGGGCGAACGTGTCGTCGATACGGGTCATTCCGGTCTCCCTGTCTTGATCGCTGGCGTGGGGCAGAGGCGGAGAAAAGTCAACCGTCCGGCGGCGCCCCGCCCTGCGACCTCGCGCCGGGCTTCCGCTTGTGCCAAGGCTGGGGCATGGTTGCCGCGAAGGGGAACCGCCATGCACCTGGGTTACGTCAGCCTGTCCGGCCGCGGCCGCACCGATGCCTGCCTTGCCGCCGCCGCCGCGCAGCTGGCAGCCAAGGGCGTGGCGCTGGTGGCTGCGTGCAATCGGCCCCGGCCGATTGCGATGCCCACCCCTGCGACATGGACCTGCGCGTGCTGCCCGCCCCCCGATCTGCGCATCAGCCAGACGCTTGGCGCCCAGGCGCGCGGCTGCTGCTGGACGGCGCCGTGGTGGAACAGGCCGCGGTGCTGACCGCCGGGCGGCTGGACGGCGCCACCTGCTGATCGTCAACAAGTTCGGCAAGCTCGAAGCCGCTTACCGCGGCTTCGTGCCCGTCATCGCCGAGGCGCTGGACCGCGGCCTGCCGGTCCTGGTCGGCGTGAACGCCCAGAACCTGCCCGCCTTCCTGGACTTCGCGGCGAGCTGGCCCGCGAGCTGCCACCCGACGCCACAGCCGTCTGCGCCTGGGCACAGGCCGCGCTTTCCGCCCCCGCCGAGGCCTGACCACTATTCCGCCGCCTGCACCACCCGGTGCCGCGCGACCAGCGCCGCCAGTTCCGGTAAGCACGACCCGCAAGANNGGGCGCCAAGCGCCTCGCCCAGGGCGGCAACACTCAGCGCCCGCCCGGTCTCGATCGCCGCGCGGATGGTGTTCAGCCCGACATTCAGGCAGGCGCAGACCGTGGGGCCGGGATCGGGCCGGTCGGCCCGCGCCCGGCCCGCCAGCGCCTCGGCCGCCGCCTCTTGCCCCAGCCGGGCCGCCAGCAGGTCGCGCGACAGCGCCACCGGCTCGGGCCCGATGAACAGCGCCGCCAGAAGCCGCCCCCGTCNGTGGAACGCCACACGCGCCAGACCGCGCCCGGCATCCACCACGCTGGCCACATCGGCCGCGGGCAGGCCGAACAGCCGCCGCGCCTCGGCCACCCAGTCCGTGGCGCCTGNATCCCCCGCCAGTTCCGCGCGCCAGCCCCNCGCCACCCGCGCCAGCGCCCAATACCCGCCCTCAGGCCGCATCTCGCGCGCCGAGACGGCAAAGCCATACCACCCCGCCGGATACCGCCGCAGCGCCACCCGCGTGCCCTTGCTGTCGGGCTGGCCCGAGACAGGATCGGCATTCGCCGCCACCAGCGCATCTATCCGCCCGGCCGCCGTGTTCAGGCCGGTCCAGTGCATGGGCGCGAAGGGATGCCCCGGCGCCACGCGGTCGGTGATCATCACCCGCAGCACCGCCCGGCCAAGCGGATTGGACACCTCCACCAGATCGGTACGNNCCAGCCCCAGGCCCGCGGCATCCTGCGGATGCAGTTCCAGGAATGGCTCGGCCAGATGCGCCGATAGCCGCGGGCTTTGCCCGGTGCGCGTCATCGTATGCCACTGGTCGCGGATGCGCCCGGTGTTCAACCGGAACCCGCCCCCGCCCTGCGCCGGCGCCGCAATGGCCAGCATCCGCGCCTTGCCGTCCGGCGTGTGGAACGGACCCTGCCCGAAGAACCGCCCGCCCCGCTGGCGCGGGTTGGCGGGCCAAGTGAAGGGTGCCAGAGCGTCATAATCGGCAGCCGATATCCCGGCATGGTCCGAAATGTCGAAATCGCTGCCCAGCCCNNCCGCCACGCCCGACAGCGCGGCATGTTCCGCAAACACCTCGGCCGGGCTGGTCCAGCCGAANNATCCGCCNNCCCAGCCCATGCGCCCCGCCACGTCCGCAAGGATGCGCCAGTCGTCCCGCGCCTGCCCCGGCGCCCGTAGCACCGGCCTTTGGCTGATGCGGCGTTCCGAATTGGTGACGGTGCCGTCCTTCTCGCCCCAGCCCGTCGCNNTTAAGAACAGCACATGCGCCAACCGCGCCGTGTCGGTGTCGGCACTCACATCCTGCACCACCACGAAGGGACAGGCCCGCAGCGCCGCGGCCACGCGGTCGGCTTCGGGCATCGAGACCACCGGATTGGTATGGACGATCCAGATCGCCTTGATCTTGCTTGCCGCCACGGCGCGGAACATGTCCACCGCCTTCAGCCCCGGCCCCGGCGCCATGGCGGGCGCGGCCCAGAAGCCCTGCACCGCGTCCCGGTGCGCGGGGTTCTCGATCTCCAGATGACAGGCCAGCATGTTGGCCAGCCNCCCGACCTCGCGCCCGCCCATGGCATTGGGCTGGCCGGTCACCGAAAACGGCCCCATCCCCGGCTTGCCGATACGGCCTGTCGCCAGATGACAGTTCAGGATGGCATTCACCTTGTCGGTGCCGAAGGACGACTGGTTCACCCCCTGCGACCAGACCGTCACCACCTTCTCGGTGCCGCACCACAGGTTCAGGAAGGCCTCCACCTCTGCCTCGGCCAACCCGGCCGCCGCAACATCGTAAGCCCGCGCNNCCGCAAAGGCCGCCTCGGCGCCGCTCACCCGCGCCAGCGCCGCCGGATCGGCCAGCCNCCGCGCCTCGATCCGCGCCAGCAGCGCCTGGAACAGCGCCACGTNCGCCCCCGGGGCCAGCGCCAGATGCAGGTCGGCAATCTCGCAGGTGGCGGTGCGGCGCGGGTCCACCACCACCACCCGCATCCCGGGCCGCGCCGCCTGGCCGCNCGCCAGCCGCTGGAACAGCACCGGATGGCACCAGGCGAGGTTCGACCCCACCAGCACGACCAGGTCGGCCAGTTCCAGATCCTCATACTGCCCCGGCACCGTATCGGTGCCGAAGGCGCGGCGGTGCCCGGCCACCGAAGAGGCCATGCACAGCCGCGAATTGGTGTCGATATTGCCGGTGCCCCAATAGCCCTTGGCCAGCTTGTTGGCGACGTAATAGTCCTCGGTCAGCAACTGGCCCGAGACATACAGCGCCACCGCCTCCGGCCCGTGCTCGGCAATGGTCGCGGCGAAGCGCGAGGCCACCAGATCCAGCGCCTCGTCCCAAGCCGCTTCGCGGCCATGAATGCGTGGCGCCAGCAAGCGCCCCTCCAGCCCCACCGTCTCGGCCAGGGCCGAACCCTTGGAACAGAGTAGGCCGAAATTGGCTGGATGGTCGGGATCGCCCTTCACCGCGATACCGCCCGCCCCGTCCGGCGTCAGGATCACGCCACAACCGACGCCACAATAGGGGCAGGTCGAGCGGACCGCTCCCCTCTCCCCCGCGGGGAGAGGGGCCGGGGTGAGGGGCACTCATGCCGCAGACCGCCGTTGCAGGAAATCGGCCGCCAGATAGACCCGGCCGCCCTCGGTCTGCACCGGGAAGGTGCGGACGGCGCCCTCGTCAGCGCCTTGCGCCTTGCCGGTCTCCAGATCGAACACCCAGGCATGCAGCGGGCAGGTCACCTGGGTGCCATGCACGATGCCTTCGCTCAGCGGCCCGCCCTTGTGGGGCAGCGGTCCTCCAGCGCGAAGACCCGGTCGTCGGCGGTGCGGAACACCGCGATGCAGCCGATCGGCGTCTTCAGCACGCGCGCCCTGGCGCGGGATGTCGGACAGCGCGGCAATGTCGATCAAGGCACTCATTCGGCGGCCCTCACGGTCAGGTCGGCAATCGGCGCCCAGTCGGCCGGGCGTTCGGCCAGCTCCGCCCAGGGATCGGTCTGATAGACCGACTGGGACAGCATGAAGCGGTCATAGAGGGCGCGGCGGTTGGCCTTGTCCTCGACCACCTGCGCCTTGCAGTGGTCCAGACCCACCTTGGCCACCCATTTGTAGATGCGGTGCAGGTAGCGGGCGTTCTCGCGGTACATCTGGACGAAGGCCGCGATGACCTCCATCGCCTCCCCCTCGGTGGCAACGGTGCAAAGGAGTTCAGTCTCCTTCACATCCATCCCCGCCGCCCCGGCAACGCTGATCTGGAAGCCAGAGTCCACGCAGACCACGCCCACATCCTTGCAGGTGGCTTCGGCGCAGTTGCGCGGGCAGCCGCTGACCGCCAGCTTCACCTTGGTAAGCGTCCACGACCCCCAGAGCAGCTTTTCCAGCTTGATGCCCAGGCCCGTCAGATCCTGCGTGCCGAAGCGGCAGTATTGCTGGCCCACGCAGGTCTTCACCGTGCGCAGCCCCTTGGCATAGGCATGGCCCGAGACCATCTTGGCGGCGTTGAAATCCGCCCAGATCGCCGGCAGGTCTTCCTTCTTCACCCNCAGAAGGTCGATGCGCTGGCCGCCGGTCACCTTGACCATCGGCACGGCATATTTGTCCGCCGCATCGGCGATGGCGCGCAACTCGGTAGGCGTGGTGACGCCGCCCCACATGCGCGGCACCACCGAATAGCTGCCGTCCTTCTGGATATTGGCATGGTTGCGCTCGTTGACGAACCGGCTCTGCCGGTCGTCGCGATAATCCAGCGGCCAGTCGGCCAACAGGTAATAGTTCAGCGTAANGCAGCTGGCGCAGCCGCCCACCGTCTTCCAGCCCAGCTCCTGCATCACCGCCGGAATGGACTTCAGCCCTGNCGCCTTGATCAGCCGCCGCACGTCTTCATGGGTGTGGTCGGTGCATTTGCACATCGGCGGGTTGGCATTGGCCTTGAACGCATCGCCAAGCGTCAACGCCATCACCTTTTCCACCAGCCCCGTGCAGGTGCCGCAGCTGGAACTTGCCTTGGTCTGCGCCCGCACCGCCTCCAGCGTGACCGCGCNCCCTTCGACCGCCTGGACGATCTTGCCCTTGCAGACGCCGTTGCAGCCGCAAATCTCCGCCTCAGGCGGCAAGGCTGCAACGGCTGCCAGAGGGTCCGCCGGGACGCCCCGCCGNNCAAAGGCCGGTCCGAAGATCAACACGTCGCGGATGTNCGAGACATCCTCGCCCGACTTGATCTTGTCGAAGAACCAGGCGCCGTCGGCGGTGTCGCCGTACATCACCGCGCCCACCAGTTGCCCGCCGTCCAGAACCAGCCGCTTGTAGACGCCGCGGCCCGGATCGCGGAACACGATGTCCTCGCGCCCCGGCGCATCGGCGAAATCGTGCGCGCTGAACAGGTCCACGCCGGTGACCTTCAGNNCGGTCGCCGTCTGCACCGGCCGGAACGCCGCCTCCTGCCCCATCAGCGTGGCCGCCAGCACCTTCGCCTGCTCGTACAGCGGCGCCACCAGCCCGAACAGCTGCTTGTCGAACTCGACGCATTCGCCCAGGGCAAAGATCGCCGGGTNCGAACTCTGCATCCGCCCATCGACCACCACGCCGCGCCCCACCTCCAGATGCGCGTCGTTGGCCAGNNCCACCTCGGGGCGGATGCCCACCGCCAGGCAGACCAGATCGGCCGGATAGACCGTCCCGTCCTCAAGAAGCACCGCCTCCACCCGCTCCTTGCCCAGGATCGCCTTTGTCGCGCCCTTGCAATGGATGCGGATGCCCCGACGCTNCAGGTCCTTCTGCAACAGATATCCGGCCGCCGGGTCCAGCTGCCGCTCCATCAGGTGCCCCATCAGATGGATCACTGTCACCTCGGCCCCGCGCGCCGCCATGCCCGCCGCGGCTTCCAGCCCAAGAAGACCGCCACCGATCACCACCGCCTTGGCGCCGGGCTTGGACGCGGCGATCATCGCGTTGGTGTCTTCCAGATCGCGGTAGGTGCAGACCCCCGGCAGCTCCCTCCCCGCCACCGGAATGATGAAGGGTGCAGATCNCGTGGCGATCACCAGCGCATCATAGCCCGTCTCGCCCCCTTTCGAGACGACGACCTTCCGCGCCCGGTCGATCTTCGTCACCGGCTCGCCAAAGCGACAGCTCACCCCGTGGGCGGCATACCACTCCGCGTCATGGGTGACGATCTGGTCATAGGTCTTCTCGCCCGACAACACCGGCGACAGCATGAGCCGGTTGTAATTCCCGCGCGGTTCGCCGTTGAACAGCGTGACCTCGCCCTTGAACCCTGCCTCGAACAGATGCTCCAGCATCCGGCCAGAGCCATCGCAAGCCCCGATGACAACCAGTCTCATGCCAGACCTCCCGGCAACAGGGTGTTAACCATGCCGCCGCTAGGCTGCCCGGCATGGAGTTCGAATGGGACGATGCAAAGGACCGCGCCAACCGCGCCAAGCACGGCCTCTCGCTGGCCGAGGCCGCGCGGCTGGACTGGGACGCGGGGGTCGGCGTCGCCGACCTTCGTCAAGACTACGGCGAAGTCCGTCTCACGCGCTTTGCCCGCCTCGACGGACGCCTGCATGTCTGCGTTTTCACAGAGCGCAATTCCCGCCTTCGCATCATCTCGTTGAGAAAAGCCAATCGGCGTGAGATAAGTCAGTATGACACGAGGTAAGCACAAACCCCTGATCGACGAGGACGGAGAGGCGCGAGCGCCGACTGCCGAAGAATGGGCTTGGTCCGTAAAGACCCAGGATTTCGGCGGCGACACGTTCAAGGTGGTCGAGTTCCTGCGCCGCCGGGCCGAGTTCCTGCGCGATGTCGAGGCGCGCGGGATGGACAGGTCCATCTTCCTTCCCCTCGCCCCCGGCAAGCCCGGCTTCCTGGAACGCGCCGCCGAGATGCTGGAAGACCTGGCCAAATCCGCCCGCCACGCCGCGGAATAACCCCCATCACGCGGCCTCCCGGCCCTTTTGGCCGTGTTCGTATTCTTCCAGGAAATCCAGAACCTCGGCGCGGTAGTGCCAATAGTCGGCGTGGTCCAGCAGCGCCCGGCGGGTGCGCGGGCGGGGCAGCCTGACTTCGGTGATCTTGCCGATGGTGGCCTCTGGCCCATTGGTCATCATCACCACGCGGTCGGCCAGAAGGATCGCCTCGTCCACGTCATGCGTCACGCAGACCGCCGTCACCTGGGTGCGGCTCCAGACCTCCATCAGCACTTCCTGCAATTCCCACCGCGTCAGGCTGTCCAGCATGCCGAAGGGCTCATCCAGCAGCAGCAGTTTCGGCGACAGCGCGAAGGCGCGGGCGATGCCGACCCTCTGGCGCATACCGTTCGACATCTCGGATGCCGCCTTGTCCATGCTGTCGCCCAGGCCCACGCGCTCCAGGTAATACTCCACCACCTCCTGACGCTCGGCCCGGCTGGCCCTTGGGTAAACCCGGTCCACGCCGATGGCGACATTCTCCTTGGCGGTCAGCCAGGGGAACAGGTTGGGCGACTGGAACACCACGGCGCGTTCGGGGTCGGCGCCCTGGACGTGCCAGCCATCCAGCTTGATCGCGCCTTTCGAAATCTCGTTCAGCCCCGCCGCCATGGTCAGCACCGTGGACTTGCCGCAGCCGGAATGGCCGATCAGGCTGACGAATTCGCCCTTCTTCAGCGTCAGGTTGAAATCCTTCACCACGGTCAGCGGCCCCTTCGGCGTGGCATAGACCTTGTGAAGCTGCGAAAACTGCAGATAGCGGTCGTCGGTCGCGCTTTTCGCCGCCTCGGCATAGGCGCGCGGCAAGGCATGGCGCGGCGTCACTGTAGGCAGGCTGCGCGCGCCCTCGGCCTTGCCCTTGATGCCCACGTCCATGAGGTAAGCCGTCACATCGGCGCGCAAAGCCTTGAAGGCCGGATCGTCGTTCATCGCGCCGCGGTCGCGCGGCCGCGGCAAGGCGACCGGGAACATTGCGCCCAGGGTGCCATCGGGGTTCAGGCACAGGATGCGGTCGGCCAGAACCAGCGCCTCGTCCACGTCATTGGTGATCAGCACCACGGTGCGCTTTTNCCGCCGCCAGATCGCCTCGATCTCGCTGGCGACATTGGCCCGCGTCAGCGCGTCCAGCGCCGACAGGGGCTCGTCCATCAACAACACGTCGGGCTGCATCGCCAGTGCGCGGGCCACCGACACGCGCTGCCGCATCCCCCGACAGCTCGGTAAGCGGCGGTCGGCAGCATGGGACAGGCCCACCATGGCGATATACTTCGCCACCAACGCGGCGCGCTCGGCCTTGGTGCCCTTCGACACCGCGTCGGCCGCCAGGCCGATGTTGCCCGCCACCGTGAGCCAAGGCATCAGCGCATAGGACTGGAACACCAGCCCACGCTCCGGCCCCGGCCCGGTCACCGGGCGCCCGCGGAACAAGACCTCGCCCGCATCGGGCAGGTCCAGCCCGGCCATCAGGTTGATCAGCGTGGTCTTGCCGGTGCCGGAAAAGCCCAGCACCGCCAGGAACTCGCCCTCGGCCACCGCCAGGTCCAGCCGCTTCAGCACCGGATGGCTGCCATAGCCCTTGGAGACGCCCTTCAGCTCCAGGATCGCCATGGCGTCACCGCTTGCCGCTGAAGGTGAAGGCCTGTTGAGCCGCGAACATCACCCGGTCCAGCAGGAAGCCGATGATGCCAATGGTGAAGACCGCCACCATGATCCGCGCCAGCGACTCGGCGCTGCCGTTCTGGAACTCGTCCCAGACGAACTTGCCCAGGCCCGGGTTCTGCGCCAGCATTTCGGCGGCGATCAGCACCATCCAGCCCACGCCCAGGCTCAGCCGCAGGCCGGTGAAGATCAGCGGCAGCGCCGAGGGCAGCACCAGTCGGGTGATCTTGGTCCAGGTCGGCGGTTTCAGCACCCGGCCCACGCTGACCAGGTCCTTGTCGATGGACGCCACGCCCAGGGCCGTGTTGATCAGCGTCGGCCACAGCGAACACAGCGTCACTGTCACGGCCGAGATGACAAAGCTCTTCGGCAGCGCCCCGTCGCCCGCATACAGCGCCGAGACGACCATGGTCACCAGGGGCAGCCAGGCCAGCGGCGAAACCGGCTTGAAGATCTGCACCAGCGGATTGATCGCCGCATTGGCCGTGGCCGACATGCCCGAGACGATGCCCAACGGCACCGCCACCAGCGTCGCCAGCACGAAGCCGAAGAACACGGTTTTGATCGAGGTGCCGATCTGCTGGTAATAGGTCGGCTTGCCGGTATAGGCGCGGGCCTTCACTTCGCTGGCCTTGCCCTCGGCTACCAGCGCCGCGTTCTTCGCCGCCTGCTTGTCGTAGAACTCCGCTTCCTTCGCCCGCTCGGCCACCGCGTCGGCATGCAGCACGCCCACCTGTTCCCACACCTGCGCCGGGCCGGGAATGGCGCCAAGCGAGGTCTGCACCATCGGCGCCGCCCAGGNCCAGACCGCCAGGAAGGCGATGATCGACAGCACCGGCACGACCAACAGTTGCCACAGGTCCTTCAGCTGGCTCTTCGGGCTGTCCCCCGCCGCAATGCGGCCCAGGGNGGTCAGCCAGCCCAGGCCCANCACGCGGAACCACGGATCGCAGCGGGTGATCAGGCTGTGCATTCGGGACGGCCCCCTTGGGGCGGGCTTCGTCTTAAACAGCGGGTTCGACCATGGCCATCTTGCCGCTCCTCAGTTGATCACTTCGCCGTAAGCGACCGTCTGGCCGCCCTTCAGCCCGATGGCCAGGCTGTCGATGTAGGCGTTGGNGGTCTTGCCGTCGTAAACCACGCCGTCGATGAACTCGGCCACCGGCTCGCGGTAACCGTCCTTGTCGAAATCAAACATTTCGTTCGTGGCCTTGCCCTCGGCGATCAGCGCCTCGGCGGCCTGCTGGTAAAGGTCGGGCCTGTAGACCGACTTCGCGGTGGCATCATACCAGGCATCGGTCTGCGCTTGAGGAATCTGGCCCCAACGGCGCATCTGGGTCAGGTACCAGACGGCGTCCGAGTAATAGGGGAAGGTGGCGTTGTAGCGGAAGAATACGTTGAAATCCGGTCTTAGCCGCTTGTCGCCCTTTTCATATTCGAACGTNNCGGTCATCGAATTGGCGATCACCGCCGCATCGGCCCCGACATATTCCGGCCGCGACAGGATCTCGACCGCTTCGGCGCGGTTGGCATTGTCGCCCTCGTCCAGCCAGATCGCCGCGCGGATCAGCGCCTTGGTCAGCGCCAGCGTGGTCTGCGGGTTTTCCTGCACGAAGGCCTCGGTCAGGCCGAACACCTTCTCCGGGTTGTTCTTCCAGATGTCGGCATCGGTGATCACCGGCACGCCGATGCCCTTGGCCACCGCCGCCTGGTTCCAGGGCTCGCCCACGGCATAGCCCAGGATGGTGCCCGCCTCCAGCGTCGCTGGCATCTGCGGCGGCGGCGTGACCGAGATCAGCACATCGCCCCCGATCTGGCCCGACACATCATCCGGGCTGTAGAAGCCCGGATTGATCCCGCCCGCGGCCAGCCAATAGCGCAGCTCGTAGTTATGCGTCGATACCGGGAAGACCATGCCCAGGTTGAAGGGCGTACCCTCGGCCGCATAGGCCTCGACCACCGGCTTCAGCGCCGCAGCCGAGATCGGATGGGCGGGCTTGTCGCCCTCCATCGGCACATTGGCCTTCATCGCCTCCCACACCGCATTCGACACGGTGATGGCATTGCCGTTCAGGTCCATCGAGAAGGGCGTCACCACCGCCCNCTTGGTGCCATAGCCGATGGTCGCTGCAATCGGCTGGTAAGCCAGCATATGCGCCCCGTCCAGTTCGCCCGCGATCACCCGGTCCAGCAGCACCTTCCAGTTCGACTGCGCTTCCAGCGTGACATACAGGCCCTCGTCCTCGANAAACCCCTTCTCCTTGGCAATCGCCANGGGCGCCATGTCGGTCAGCTTGATGAAGCCCAAAGTCAGTTCTTCCTTCTCGATGCCGGNGGTTTCGGCAAAGGCCGGGAAGGCAAGGGCGGTGGTCAGAAGCAGGGCAGAGATGCGCGTCATCTTGGGTTCCTCGAAGCCTTGGCTCAGGCGTTGAAATGGAAAAAGCCGCAGGACCCTCGTCACGAAGACGATGGATCGAGCGGCGTTGCTCGGCTTTCCCGATGTCTGGGACAGGCGCGGACGAGACCCCGTTGCCTCTGCGCTTGACTTCAGGATGCCACGGCGCGCGACCGGGTCAAATCCTTCTGGCCACCGCGGGCCTCTGCGATGCAGAAAACCCGCATGCCGCAACGCAGCGCCCAATTATTCATCACGAAGTCGTGCCGGGGTCGAAGACCTGTGCATCGAAAAAGCGGTCCGTNNAAGCGAGAATCAGCCTGCCGCGCGACGAGGCCACGGCGGTTGGTAGCTNCAGCGCGCCCTCCAGCTTGGCGCTGGCGGNTGGCAGATCGGCCCCGCAAGCCCNCAGATGCGCGCGGTACAGGTCGCTGCGGAACACTTTCGCCGCCGTCTCCTGCGCCGCCGCGCGGCCCAGCCCATGCCGCGCCGCCAGACGCGCGCCGATCCAGGCGGCCTGGCTGCGCCNAGGAAACCNCGCCGCCCCGTCATGAAACCGCAGGAACCNCCGGCACGTCCGTTCCTCGCCGTCTTCGGCCACCACCAGCCGCCCGGTCAGGCTGCGCTCGATCACCTCGGCCGATACCCGCAGCCGCCCCGGCGCCGCCAGAATCTCCGACGCCACCGCCAGGTTCTCGCGCTGGCCCAGCCAGCGCCCGGCGCGCCAGATCGCCCGCACCAGCCGTCCCGCCAGATCGGGCGCATCCTCGGCCCACCCCGCGCGCACCGCCAGCACCTTCTCCGGCGCGCCCGCCCAGATGGACGAGGTCGCCAGCACCAGTAAGCCCGCCCCGCGCTCGACCGCCACCGAACCCATCGGCTCGCCCACGCAGAAGGCATCCACCTCGCCCGCCGCCAGTGCTTCGGGCATCAGGGGCGGCGGCACCGTGACGATCTCCAGCCCGGCNNGGGCAGCGGTACCCAGCCCGTCCAGCCAATAGCGCACCAGTTCGTGATGCATGGNAAAGGCGAGCGGCACGCCGATGCGCAGCCGGTCGCCCGCCGCCGCCAGCAGCGCCAGCCNCGCGGCGCGGGCATCGGTCAGGGCAAAATCATGCCCGGCCATGCGCCGGGCCAGCGCCTGCGACACGCCCACGGCATTGCCGCCCAGGTTCAGCACCGACAGCACGTCAAACCGCGCTTACCNGCCCAGACCCAGGGCCAGCGCCACCGGCACCGGCGCCAGCATCTGCGCCGCCGTCACCGCGCCCTGCGCCAGCAGGTCGCGCAAGGCCGCCCAGCTTGGCGCGGCGACCAGCTCCAGCGCCAGCCCCTCTTCCTCGGCAAAGCCCATGGTCTCGGCTACGATCAGCGGCGCGGCATCCACCAGCGGCACAAAGCCCAGGCGCATGGCCACCGTCATTTCAGAAGCTCCGCCGCCGTCACCAGCGCCTGCGCCACCTCGATCAGCTTCTTGCCCTGATCCATCGCCGATTTGCGCATCAAGGCATAGGCCTCGCCCTCGCCGATGCCCTTGGCGCGCATGACGATGCCCTTGGCCCGGTCGATCACCTTGCGCTCTTCCAGCGCCCGCCGGGTCTCGGCCAGTTCCACGCGCATCTTCTGCATCATGTGGAACCGCGCGATGGCGGCATCCAGCACCGGCTTGATGCGGTTGGCCGCCAGCCCCGCCACCACATAGGCCGACACGCCAGCCTCGATCGCCGCCCGCGTCAGCGTCACGTCGCTTTCGTCCACGAACATCGCCACCGGNNTACTCATGGGGGCAGAGGCCAGCGTCAGTTCCTCGATGGCATCGCGCGNAGNGTTGTTTGCGTCGATCAGCACCAGGTCGGGGTTGCGCTCGGCAATCCTGCGCGCCAGCCCGATCTCGTCGCCGATCACCAGCACATCATGATCACCCGCCTCGCGCAGGCCATCCACGATGGTCAGNNCGCGCTCGCGGTCCTTCTCGACCACGACGATGGACAGCCGGTTGCTCATGGGTCCGGGAACACGCCTTTCCGGCCACCTGCAAGCCAAGGCCGCCCGGATGGCGCCCGCCCCGGCCATTTGCCACCGCCAAAGGCAGAACCAGAGGCACCTGCCCGAGTTCCGGGCAATCCGCGAACTTCAACCCTGGCCCGCGGCAGGTATGAACGCCAAGTTAATCCGGCCGCGCAAGTCTTTGATTTTGCTCACGCTGACCCAGCGTCCGAGCTCGGACGCCTAGAACCCTTTCAGTAAGCCAGGTCATAGCCGTTCCAGTCCAGCACCTCCCGCGCCGCCGCCATCCGGTCCGCCACAGGCTGCCCCCGGTCCAGGATAAAGCCGAAATCCCCCGAGGGCGTGCCCACCACCAGGGTCCGGTAATCGGCATCCACCCACAACAGCCACCAGTCCTGCGCCAGCACCCCTCGGCGCTGGTAACTGATCCGCCCCGGCCCTGGCGCCAGTGCCCCGAAAANGGCCAGCCGCGCGCCGTCCAGGCACAGCGCCCCCGCCCCGGTCAGCGCCTGGGCGGTGCCCGCCACCTGCACCCGCCCCGGCGCACAGCCCGGCCCCTCTTCGGCTGCAAAGGTCGCCACCTGCACCCAATCCCCGGCGATCCGGCCCGGATCGTAGACCGCGTTGGAATAGATCGGCTTGGCCTGATCCCGGAACCCGCCCGCAGGCGGCGGCGGCGCCGAACAGGCCGCCAGCAGCAGCAAGGGAAGGATCATTCGATACACTGGGTCACCCGCGCGCCATTGTCCTGAAGGATATCGTTGCAGCCAAACAGCGGCGCGATGGGCGAACAGCTCTGCGACCGCGCCAGACAGTCGCCCTCGCACTGGGTGCCGTTCACGCACTGCTTGCCGCCGTCCGCGTCCGGCGGACGCAGGCCTTGATGCCGGACCCGCGGCACTGGACCAGGTGCCCCCTCCGCTCGCAGGCCAATTGCTCGGGCGATTTCGGCGGCGGCGGGGCGCCGCCTCTGCCGCCTCCGCCGCCTCCGGTTTCGCCGCCTCAGGTGCCGCCGCCTCGTCCGCCTGTGCCTCGGGCGCAGCCGGTGGAGCCGCTGCTTACCGGCCTTGGCGCGGCAGCCTCGGTCCCCGCCGGAGCTGGAGCCGCCGGACCTGGAACTGCCGGAACCGGCGCCGTTTACCGTCCAGCGGCGTCACCGCAATGGCCTCGGCCGCAAGCGCGCCCGTCCCTTCGGCCGAGGCGCCCTCTCCCTTCCCGCCCGGCAGGCCCACGCAGCCCGCGACCAGCGCGAGCGCAAGGAAGACAGGAGCAAGGGAAAGACGGGGCAAGGTCACGGGCAGCCGGAACGGGTCATGTTCCGCCCGTGATGCCCCGCCCCGCCCACCCGTGGCAAGCCTCAATAGGGCATCGGATGCGCCTTGTGCGCCGCGGCGATGTCCTCCAGCACCTCGTCCGACAGCTTCACCTCAATCGCCCCCAGGTCGGTCGCCAGCTGTTCGATCCGCGTCGCCCCCAGGATCGGGATCACCGGGAAGGGCCGCGTCATCACCCAGGCAATCGCCATCTGGCAAGGGTCCAGCCCATGCCGCGCCGCAATGCCCAGATAGGCCGACACCGCCTCCCAGACCCGCGGCGAAATCCGCCCGCTGAGGTTGGGGTTCAGGCTGCGCCGCGAATGGTCGGGCGTCACGTCGCCGGCATATTTCCCCGACAGAAGCCCCGCCCCAAGCGGCGAGAAGGCCAGAAGCGGCATGTCCTCCATCACCGAAAGTTCGGCCCAGTCGCTATCGAACTGCTTAAGNNACAGCAGCGAATATTCGTTCTGCACGCTGACCATGCGCGGCAGCCCGCGCGTGGCCGCCACCGACAGCCATTGCGCCGCGCCCCAGGTGCTTTGNNCCGACAGGCCCAGGCTGCGGATCTTGCCCTCGGCGATCAGCGCCTCTGCGGTTTCCAGCACCTCCGAGATATGGTCCAGCACCTGCCCCCGGCTTTCTTGCCAGGGCGNATAATCCCAGATCTGGCGGAAGTGATAGCTGCCCCGGTTCGGCCAGTGCAGCTGGTACAGGTCGATATAGTCCGTGCCAAGCCGCCGCAGCGAGCCCTCCACCGCCTGCCGCAGCGTCCCCGCACCGATGCCCGCCCCGTCGCGCACCGCGCGCTGGCCTTCGCCGGTGATCTTGGTCGCCAGCACCAGCCGGTCGCNGCCGCCGCGCGCCGCCAGCCAGCTGCCGATGATCTCTTCGGTGCGGCCCACCGTCTCGGCCGCCACCGGGTTCACCGGATACATCTCGGCAGTGTCCCAGAAGGTCACGCCGTGATCCAGCGCCAGGTCGGCCTGGGCATGGCCCTCGGCCTCGGTGTTCTGGCTGCCCCAGGTCATGGTGCCCAGACAGAGGGCGGAAACGGCAATGCCGCTTTGGCCAAGGGGAATCTGTCGCATGGTCCGGTCTCCGGGTCTGGAACACCCAGCCTAACCGCCGATCCGGGCAAGGCAAGGCCGCGGCCCGCGACAGGAGATTGAGAACATTTGGCGAACACGCTACCCTTCCGCCATGATCCTGCCGATTCCCGGTCAGCGCGGGCCGCAGACCCGNCCCCTTCTGCCCCTGCCGGGCCTGCCCGGCCAGGGCCTGGCGCGCGGCCGTGTGCATGAATTCTGCGGCCCCGCGGCGGTGACGCTGGCCGCGGCCATGATGGGCCAGGATCAGGGCGCCGTCATCTGGATCGCGCCGGGCTGGGTGAACGGGCGGCTGCATCCGCCGGGCCTTGCCGCCTTTGCCGATCCCGGCCGGGTGATCTTCGTNGCTGTGCTTAGCGCGGACGAAATGCTGTGGGCCATGGAAGAATCGCTGCGCGCCGGTTCGGCGCCCTTGGTCGTGGCCGAACTGCCGGACCCGCCCGCCCTGACCCCGGTGCGCCGCCTGCACCTGGCCGCGGAAACCGGGGCCGAGGCCGCACACCGCCTGCGCCTGCCGCCACCGCTTGGCCTGCTNCTTGACCCCGGCGACGGCGGCGCGGCGGGGGTCGAAAGCCGCTGGCACCTTGCCCCCGCCCTCCGATCCGGCCCAGGCCGCCGGCGGACGGCGGCTGTGGCAGATCGAACGCCGCCGCGCCCGCACAGCGCCCCCGCCGCCTGGACCCTGTCGCGCGAACCTTCGGGCGCGTTTGTCGGCCAGCCCCTGCCCGGCACCGCAGAGCCCGGCCCGCCAGACCAAAGTCCCCTCACCGTGACGTGACGCTGGCCAAAGCGCCCCGCCATGCTACCGTCGCGCCAGGAGACCCGCCATGAACCACGCCATCCGCCTGATCTGCCTTGCACTTTGCCTTGGCCTCGCCGCGCCCGCGCTCGCCGCCCCCGCTTACTATGTGCTGGAACCCGAGAAATCCACCGTCGGCTTCCAGACCGATTTCGGCCCCGACACCATCACCGGCAGCATGCCGATCCTGAAGGCCAGCCTCAGCCTCGACTTCGCCGCCCCGGCCAACAGCAGCGTCGATGTCACGCTGGATGTCGCCCATGCCGAGGCAAGCTTTCCCTTCGCCACCCAGGCCATGCGCGGCCCCAAGGTGCTGGATGCGGCGGCCAACCCCACCATCCGTTTCGTCTCGACCCGCGTGCGCCCCGCCGGCGACGGCGCCACGATGGACGGCAACATCACCATCCGCGGCGTGACCAAGCCCATCACGCTGAACGCCGCGATCTACCAGCAGAAGGGCAGCGCCGCGGGCGACCTCAGCCACCTGACCCTGCGACTGACCGGCACCATCCACCGCAGCGATTTCGGCGCCGTGGGCTGGTCGGACATGGTGGGCGACGAGGTGCGGCTGGATATTGTGGCGCGCGTGCAACGAGCCGACTGAGCCGCCCGGCCCCGGCGCCGGGGCGCTCCGCCCCCGGACCCCCGGACCCCGGACCGCCCGCCCCCGAGAGTATTTGGGCAAAGAAGAAGCACAAGGCGCGCAACACGGCGGCGCAAGCCGACCATCGGCAAGGGAACAAGGGCATGGCCCTGCGCAACACATCCGACAGCTTCGGCCTGGTCAGCCGCCTGATCCACTGGACCATGGCGGCGCTGATCCTGACACTCCTGCCGCTTGGCCTGACGCTGGCCGCGATGCAGCCCGGCCTCGCCAACCTGTGGCTTTACGGGCTGCACAAGACGCTTGGCCTGACCGCGCTGGCGCTGGTGCTGCTGCGCCTTCTCTGGCACCGCATCAGCCCGCCGCCGCCGCCCCTTGGCCCGCCCGCCGCCTGGGAAACCCGCGCGGCGAAGGCGGGGCACGCGGCGCTGTATCTCCTGATGCTGGCGATGCCGCTGTCCGGCTGGATCGCCAGTTCCGCCACCGGCATCGACGTGATGTTCGCCGACCGGTGGGTGGTCNNCCCCATCGCCCCGGTCTCTGAAACCCTCGACGCCGTGGGCTTCGCAATCCACGGCATCCTGGGCAAGGCGCTGCTGGCGCTGGTGCTGGTCCACATGGCCGCCGCCGTGAAGCGCGGTATCGAAGGCGACGGCACTTTGCGCCGCATGATCCTGGGCCGCGCCCGATAGCCCTTGCCCCCGCCCGCGAAACCGGCTTGGCTTTGGCCATCCCGGACCGGACCGATGCGCCTTCTCATTTCCTTCACCGCCCTTTTCGGCTCGGTCGTGCTGTTGCAGCTTGGCCTTGGCACGCTGGCACCGCTGGATGCCATTTCCGGCGTGCAGCTTGGCTTTACCACGGGCGAGATCGGCATCCTCGGCTCGGCGCATTTCCTGGGCTTCTTCATCGGCTGCTGGTGGGCGCCGCGGCTGATGGGAAGCGTCGGCCATTCCCGCGCCTTTGCCGCCTTCACCGCCGCCGGCGCCATCGGCATCCTCGGGCACATGATGCTGGTCTCGGCCCCGGCCTGGGCGGCGATGCGCCTGACCTCGGGCCTGGCCGTCGCCGCNTGCTACACCATCATCGAGGCCTGGCTGCAGGCCAAGGTCACGAACGAGACTCGCGGCCGCGCCATGGGCGTCTACCGTATCGCCGACATTTCGGCCTCGCTTGGCGCGCAGCTGATGATCGGCTTTCTGGAACCGGCGGCCTATTTCTCGTACAACCTGCTGGCGCTTCTGTGCTGCGCCGCGCTGTTCCCGCTGGTGCTGACCCGCGCCGAGGCGCCCCAAATACCCGATGCCCCGCGCCTGCGCCCCGGCCTGGCCTGGGCCATGTCGCCGCTCGGCTCGGTTGGCGTCGTGGTCTCGGGCGTCACCGGCGCCGCCTTCCGCATGGTCGGCCCGGTCTATGGCGTCGAGGTCGGGTTGAAACCCGACCAGATCGCGCTGTTCCTGGCCGCCTATGTGCTGGGCGGCGGCATCGCGCAGTTCCCCACCGGCTGGCTGGCCGACAAGTTCGACCGCCGCTCGGTGCTGATCGGCCTGTCCGCCGGTGCCACNGCCACCTGCGGCGCCACCATCCTGCTGGCTTACTCCGGCGTCGGCGCCATCTATTTCGCCGCCATCCTCTTCGGCTTCACCACCCTGCCGATCTATTCGGTTTCCACCGCCCATGCCCACGACTTCGCCAGCCATATGGAGCGGGTCGAGCTGTCCGCCGCCATGATGTTCCTCTATGCCGTCGGCGCCATCGCCAGCCCCTGGGCGGCCTCGCTGGTGATCGAACACTGGGGACCGGCGGCGATGTTCCTGATGATCGCCGCGGCGCATGTGCTGTTGATCCTGTTCGGCCTGATCCGCAGCCACGCGCGGCCCACNCCCGCCGACCGTACCGCCTATACCTACGAACCCCGCACCTCCTTCCTCATCGGCTTCTGTTGCGCCGGGGCCGGAACCCGGACTGACCCCACCCGCACGCGACAATGTGCATTCGCGCAAGGTCGCCTCTGGCCCTTGACGGATTGGCGCTAAACCGGCGCCCGAAAACCATGAAGGGCGCGCGCATGGCTCGGATCCTCATCACCTCGGCCATTCCTTACATCAACGGCATCAAGCACCTGGGCAACCTTGTCGGCAGCCAGCTGCCCGCCGACCTGTTCGCCCGCTACATGCGTGCCCGCGGTCACGAGGTCATGTTCATCTGCGCCACCGATGAACACGGCACCCCGGCCGAGCTTGCGGCCGCCAAGGTAAGCAAGCCGGTGCAGGTCTATTGCGCCGAGATGCACGAGGTGCAGAAGGACATCGCTGCCGGGTTCCGCCTGTCCTTCGACCATTTCGGCCGCTCGTCCAGCCAGCGCAACCACGCGCTGACCCAGCATTTCGCTTACAAGCTGGCCGACAACGGCTTCATCGAGGAAGTGAGCGAGGCCCAGGTCTATTCCATCGACGACCACCGCTTCCTGCCCGACCGCTATATCGAGGGCACCTGCCCCAACTGCGGCTACGACAAGGCCCGCGGCGACCAGTGCGAGAACTGCACAAAACAGCTGGACCCCACCGACCTGATCAACCCGCGCTCGGCCATCTCGGGCTCGACCAACCTGGAAGTGCGGCAGACCAAGCACCTGTACCTGAAGCAGAAGGCGCTGCGCGGCGAGATCGAGGCCTGGATCGACAGCAAGACCGACTGGCCGATCCTGACCACCTCGATCGCCAGGAAATGGCTGAACGACGGCGACGGATTGCAGGACCGCGGCATCACCCGCGACCTGCACTGGGGTATCCCGGTGAANAAGGGCGACCAGCCCTGGCCCGGCATGGAAGGCAAGGTCTTCTACGTCTGGTTCGACGCGCCCATCGAATACATCGCTTACACCGCCGAATGGGCCGATGCCAACGGATTGCATGATTCCGACTGGGAACGCTGGTGGCGCACCGACAAGGGCGCCGAAAATGTTCGCTATGTGCAATTCATGGGCAAGGACAACGTGCCCTTCCACACCCTGTCCTTCCCCGCCACCATCATGGGCTCGCGCGAGCCGTGGAAGCTGGTCGACTACATCAAGTCGTTCAACTACCTGAACTATGACGGCGGCCAGTTCTCCACCAGCCAGGGCCGCGGCGTGTTCATGGACCAGGCCCTCAGCATCCTGCCCGCCGACTACTGGCGCTGGTGGCTTCTGTCCCATGCGCCCGAAACCGGCGACAGCGAGTTCACCTGGGAAAACTTCCAAAGCTCGGTCAACAAGGACCTGGCCGACGTGCTGGGCAACCTCGTCAGCCGCGTGACGAAATTCGCCCGCTCCAAGTTCGGCGAGACCATTCCGGAAGGCGGCAGCTTCGGCCTGCGCGAGGACCAGCTGATCGCCGAACTGACCGAGCGCCTTGCCGCCTATGAAGCCTGCATGGAGGCGATGGAGGTCCGCAAGGCCGCCACCGAACTGCGCGCCCTCTGGGTCGCTTGCAACGAATACCTGCAATCCGCGGCGCCNCTGACCGTGGTCAAGACCGACCCGGAGCGCGGCGCCATGGTGCGGCTGGCGATGAACCTGATCCGCATCTACGCCGTGCTGTCGCGCCCCTTCATCCCGGACGCCGCGGCGGTGATGATGCAGGCGGTGCAGTCCGACGACTGGTCCTGGCCCGGCAACCTGCGCGCCGCGCTGGCCACCCTGCCCGCTTACCACGCCTTCACCGTGCCCGAGGTGATGTTCCGCAAGATCACCGACGAGGAACGCGTGGACTGGCAAACCCGCTTCTCGGGCGTGCGCACCTGAAAGCCGACGCCAGCCCCCGAAAACCAGACGGGCCGCTCGCGCGGCCCGTTTCGTTTCACGGTGAATTGGCAGACCCGTGGAAAGGGAACGGATCTCCCTCAGCCACCCGCAACACAGCCTGGCCAAAGGACCTCTTCGGTCAATTGATCATCTCCCATTGCTGGTCGCTCGAACCCTCAAGCGACAGGCATGTGACAATCTCAGTCGGGTTTCGTAGACACCGCAGTCGCGGCGGGCATTGACCAGATTGAAGACCCCACCAACCGGATTGATGCTGAACTCAAAGGCCGCCTGCTGCTCGTCTCCGTTGAAATAGCAGGACAACTGATCCGAGTCGGCGCCGTCCCGCCCCATCGCAAGCGCGCAACTGTGCTTCAGATTGTAGAAGGACGAATATTTTCCGTCATCCGCCGCACGACAACTCCCACCGCGAGCCTGCGGTCGCAACCATGTCGCAGGAAATTTCGCCATTGTCGTTATCGACAGATAGCAATCGTGCATGACATTCCGGAAAAGGCTGCCGGTCTGCAGCTCCGCCGCGCTGGCGGGCTCGGTTGCGGGCACCGCCGCTTGACCGGCCCGATCCACGCATTCCTGAACCTTCAGGATCGCGGCCGTGGCCCCGGCCAGCGAAAACTGGATGTCAAACTTGCCGACACTCAGAATGGCCGTGTTGCCTTTCCTCAGGCCATCAAGTTCTGCCTCGCCCAGCCAGGCAATCGTCCAGCCGGGGTGCTGGTGCCCGAGATGAAGTCTCCGCCCCTGCCATACCCCTGCCCCGACCCCTGGCCGTCGATCTGCAACCTGCCCTCCCAGTCCGGCCCCATGTTCAGCGGCACAGCCAATTGCCACTGCATCCTGTCCCAGCCCAGGCGCAGGTCGCTTTGGGCGGTCAGGTTGATTTGCGCGAAGCAGGAACCGACGCCACCCGACACCCGCGACGAGAATACCTTCCAGCCACGTGTCTCCGCATAGAAGGTCTCCTCGGCACCGGCCGCGCCCGCGATGTCATAGCCACCATAGACATTTTGCTGGGCCTGGACCGGTGAACTGGCCTGAATGGCCATGGTCGCAGCGACCAGAATTTGCAGGATCGAACGCATCATCAAAGCAGGCCTCCGTCGGCGGGAAAGGTCGGACGACATGCCACGACCGGCAAGACCCCTGACGCCGAGATTGCATGTATGCACCTGCTTCGCAAACGTTTTCCGCCACAGTCGCCGCCGGGCTCTGCTGCAAAAAGGGGGCGTGAGGCGTGACCTTCCTGGTCCCCTTTCGGGCGTCCGGCCACGCTGACCGCGGCAGTGCCGCGGACCAGGCCAGCTTGCGGCAGCGGGCGGGCACGGGCCTGCCCCTGGAACCGGGCGAACCGCATGGAGTGGCAATGCGAATCCCGCGCCTTACCTTCTGCAATACTGCATGGCGGAAGCGAGCCATGTTCGGGGCGGCGGCAGAACCGGTGGAAGCAGACTGAAACAGGCCGAAACATCGGCCTGTATTTCAGTTCGTCATGTCAGGCGACTGGTGGAGCAGAGGGGGATCGACACGAAACCGCCAGAAGCCCATGAAATCACTTGTTTTCAATGACCTATGGCCATAAGCGTTGGTCAGAATGGTTGGTCAGAATGGACGCAAGATGGCTGGACGGAGCAAGAAAGCGGGGCGGCGGCTGCTGATCTTGAAGGGCAACGTCTGGTGGTTCCGAAGGGCTATTCCGTCCGCGTGTCGGCGAACGCTNGGACAGGGGGCTTGGTGGCTGGACAGCTTGGGGACCGGCGACCTCGCGGTGGCACAGAGGATGCGGGATGCCTTGGAGCGTGAGACTTCGGCAACCTTCGAGGCGGTGCGGGAGGGAACCTGGGCCGGGCCGAAGACCCTGAGCGCTCTGGAGCGTGGTCGCTTGGCGCGGGAGGCGATCAACGCGGCGGAGGAGGAGGACATCGGCGACGAGGAGAGCGCTGCCTTTGGTCCGCTTGCAAACGCCGAATGGGCCGCAGAGGCCGATCTGGAGGCGCTGAAGAGCGTCCGCGAGAGGGATGCCTTCAGGGCGGGTCTGAAGGGCGTGGAGGCCGTGGACGGGCACCTGGAGGCATATCTGTGGGGGTCTGACTATGCGCCCAAGACGCTGGCGGAGAGGCGCGGGAACATCGGGCGCTTTGCNCAGCGGGCGGCGGCGCAGAGGCCCGCCTTGACCATTGACCTGATCGACCGGAAGAGCGCCGGGCGCTATGTGGCCGAAGCTATCGACCCGATGCACCCTCAGACACAGAAGAAGCACCTCGCGGCGTTGCGCGGCTATTGGTCTTGGCTTGCATCGCGGGGCCACATCACGTTGCCCCCAGCGGTCCTGATGGGGTCCGGGTGGCCATGGGATGGGCAGCAAGCCCGCAGGACTGGCAAGAGGGCTGAGAGAAGCGACAGAGAAAGGGAGCGGCCCTTTGAGGACGCTGAGGTCGAGGCTTTGTTGAACCCGTCCGCCTTGCCCGACTTCAACGCCACCCATGCGGCCCAAATCCGCGACGTCCTGCGCATTTCACTTCTGTCAGGGATGCGGCTCTCCGAGGTCATCACGCTCTGGGCCGGTGACGTCAAGGACGGGCCAGAGGGCGCGGGTCTTGTCTTTGACATCCAAGAGGGCAAGACGGCGGCGGCGGCCCGCCCCGTCCCGGTTCACCCTGACCTGATGGGGTTGGTCCAACGACGTCTCAGGGACGCNGGGGGCAAGGACAAACCGGGGAGCGTCTGGCTGTTCCATGAGTTGCAAAACGAGCGTGACCCCGGCGACACCTTCGGGAAGCGCTTCAACCGCTACCGTGAGGCGCTGGGCGTTGACGACAAACGCGACGGGAAGCGACGGAGCTTGGTCAACTTCCACTCTGCCCGGCGCTGGTTCGCCACCGCAGCTGACCGCGCTGGCCAGCCTGAGGGCGTCATAAAGGATGTCTTGGGCCACGTCCCCGGCAAAGAGAACGTGACCCGCCGGTCCTATATCAGGAGGTCGTCAGGGGCGCAGATGCGGGCCTGTGTGGAGGCGGTGAGGCTTCCTGAGGGGTGCTAGCGGGCAACCATCGCGCGAGCCTCTGCGATGCCTTGGAGCGCCATAGCGCGGGCCGGATAGAGACCCCTAGCGCCCCGCTTGGTCAGATTGGAGCGGCGAAGGTCGAGGCTGTCGCCGTTGACGAACTTGGCCTTCTCCGTCGAACCAAGGTCGAGGAGGACGCGAGCAGCGGTCTGTTCATTTGCCCCACCGCCATGTGCCATGGGGCGACATGCCTTGACCGCGAGACGCCCGCCTCCGCAGTCGTTGGCGCACCAAAGGCCGTGCCAGCCGCCCTCTTGGAGCATGACCCAATCGGTGGCCCAAACCACGGCAAAGAGGCGGCGGAGGCCGTCCAGTGGAACCCGAAGGCAGAGCCTCCCCGAGTGATCGAAGAAAGGCGTGGGTGGCGTCGGGCGCGGCGGCGCAGGATGCTCTCCGCTTGGCTGGCAGGGAGGTGGGCGGTCGCCCGCGCGTCGTTGGCGCTGCAGTATTCCTCCCATGTCAGGATGCCAGCCTGGCGCATCTTGGGGGATGAGGGCGGCAGCGGCGGATTGGGCGGGGTCTTGGTGGAGGTGGTCGAGTGGCATCGGAAGTCCTTTCGGGAGGTGTGGCGATGGTGAGGCTTGTTCCTCGGCATGACCCATCAGAGCGGCCCGCCACAGGCACCCCGAGGGGCCATGAAAGGGTCGGCACCGGGGCTCGCCCGGATGGGTCATGCGGAGGAACAGGAATGGAGGGGGTGGACGGGGTGGTGGCCTAGGAAGAGGAGACCCCGAGGAGACGAGGCATCCTGAACCGCCTGAGCATCCTCCCTAGGGTGCAATTCTAAGGTTCACCTCTAAGGGGGCATCTTTCAGGGTGGAGGTGTGGGTCAATCACCGACCGCCTGCCCGCCGCCCCCGCAGCTCAGAATGCCCCCAGCATTGTGCCTAGCGGGGCACCGCTGGGGGAAGGCAGTCGAGGTCGAGGTCGAGACCACGCAAAATGCGCGTTCTATGGGGTGCGTGTTCCGGTGGTCAGAAGTCTTGCCCCGCGGTGTCCTCTTCGGGTGTCTGCACGGCGCCCGCGAACGGGCCGACCGTCTCCGCAGCGAGGTCGTCGGCGAAGAGATAGTCGGCCATCGACCGCAGCTTGAAGGTTCCGAGCGCACATTCCAGGGCCTCGGCGACCAACTGCTGATCTTGCCACGGCGCCTTGCCCACGGCCTCCCTGATGGCACTGGCAATGCGCGCAATCTCGGCTTTTCGTTCTGCGTCGGTCATCTCGGGGCGTCCTCNCATCTCGGGCATTGCGTCGAGGCGGTCCTGCCACCAGCGGCCTGTCGGTTCCTTGCCTGCCGCCTCCTTCTCTCTCCACCGCTTGCGCATGTTGTCCACGGTGCGGGCTGCAACCCNCGCCGCCTTGGCGACCGCGGGAACAGTGATGCGCTTGCNCGGAGGGCGAACAAGTCGCCACGCGGCATCGGTGCGCTCATTCTTGGTTAGCGCTAGGCTGTCTCGCGTGTTCGCCTGAACCGCCGCGAGCGTGGCCCCCGCCCGGTCCCCCGTCAGGACAACCGCGGGGATTGCCGCACGGTGCCCCTTGGCCGTCGCATAAGCGGAAAGCCGGTGGAGACCGTCGAGAAGGACCAGACGCCCGGTCGGCTGTCCTGCTTCATCCTCCTCTTGCCAGACCAACACCGGGTCAAGGTCGCTCACGTTGCGAAGCGTCTGGGCTAGGTGCCTTACATGCGCCCTGTTGGTGCCCGTCTGGCGGAACCGAAAGGCCGGGTCGTGGGTGATCTCGCGGGGCAGCACGAAGCGCCGCGTGCGGGTCTGGCCTTCGTGGGGCTGGCCGCCGCCGGTGGTGGTGGTGGTCAAGGTCGTCGTGTCCTGCATCGGGGTTCCTTCTCGCGGCAGAAATGAAGAAGCCCCCGCCGGGCTGCGGCAGGGGCTTTGAGGGTGGTTCTTTGGGGTTCTGGTGCGGGTTAATCGCCCACCGCCTCGCAAGCCGCCCCTGCGGCCTCTGAATGCCTCCAGCAATGGGCTGTGCAGCAAGGGCGGCCTGAGGTGGTCTCTGGCGGTTCTATCAAAGCTAGGGTGTGGGCTAATTCAACAGATCGCCCAGTGAGCCTAACGCGCGCCGGAAGTTTCCCGCTCAGGCTGCCCCGTCGAGTCGGTCTAGGGTCCGCATCACCTGTGGCGCTGACCACTGGCCGCCGCGCGCCGTCTGCACCCCGGAAGCGTTCAGGTGGCNCGCGATCTCGCGCAACGTCTTCCCCGCTTGGCGCAACGGCAGCACCAGACCTGCCACGCGCTGGGCATGGTCTGCGGCCTTAGCCTTCACAGCGTCGTTGCGCGCCTCGGTCTTGGGGCGGATGCCCCNCAGCTTCTTGCCCTTCGCCTTCACCTCCGCCAAGGCGGCCTTGGTGCGCCGCGATATGAACTCCCGCTCCTGCTCCGCTAGGGCGGCATAGATGTGCAGCTGGAAGTTGTCCGCATGGGGCATGGAGGCCACCCGGAAGCGGACGCGGCGGTCTTCCATCAGGGCGGCAATCTGGGCAACGCGGCGAGACAGGCGGTCCAGCTTCGCCACCAACAGCGTTGCACCCAACTTGCGGCAGAGGTCCAGCGCCTTGGCGAGTTCGGGCCGGTCGGCGTCCTTGCCTGACTGAACCTCAACAAACGTGGCCACCACCTCGTGAGGCACCGCCGCATAGTGGGTCAGGAACATCTCGACATCGCGCCTCTGTGCGTCGAGGCCGAGACCGGACTTGCCCTGTTCCTCAGTGCTGACGCGAAGGTAGATGACGAACTGTTGCATTAGGTTGCCCTGCCCTTGGGGTGCTGTTCCACCTTCTAGGCAGGGCGTGTTGCAAATGTCAACGGTCGTTGTGACTGTAACACGACTTCAGGCAGGGGCGTTGGCCCTGTGGTTCACCAAAGAGAGGGCGAAGAACGGGACTTCGAGGGTTGCCTCGCGGAGCTTCCCGCGCCGTCTCGGTCGGTGCCAGACCCGAAGGCCGCCCCGTCCGCAGCGATACTGATGAAGGCTGGCCACGACTTCCGGGTGATGAAGACCTCCCAAGCCCCGATGCGGGCGGAGAAGGTGTGGCGGTCAAGGGTCGCAGTGACGATCAAGGCGGGTTCCTTTGCACGGCGCGGGATGCGCACCGCCGATATGAGTCAGCCATGAATCGAAGTAAACCATTGATTTCGTTCAACTTGCTGGAAATCCCCGCAAGCGATCGATATCCCCCTTGGCGGTTATCCTCTGGGGTTTCGTCCCTGCCCCGCGTGGTGGCGTCGGGGGCGGTCACTGGGGGAACGCGCATGGCCTCAGAATCTATGTCTGGGCCTCACAAATGTTCGGTGAAATGTTCCCGAGGCGACCAAGAGTCTTCCGCCAGATCCTTTGAACCAAGTTCACTCTTTAGTGGAGTTCTTCCTCTCCAGGATGCTCGCTAGCCAACGTGCAAATGACATCCCCTGAGAGACCACCAGAACCGAAAGATCGTCACACGGAGGAGTCTGCTCGGGATGGCCCGGTTCGTGCCGATAGTTATGGCAGCAGTCAGTCCAGTCCTGAAGTGCCGCGGCCATCTTTCTGCTTGCCCTCTTCTCCACATCGTCTTGGAAAAGGGTATCGATTATCGGCAGGAGCGAGTTCTTAATGGCCGCCTCTCTCAGACTCGGCTCGTGCCGGAAGATCATTTTAAAGATATTCTCCACGGCATCAAATGCCGCCCTGATGGCCTCACGGTTGCTTCCAGCAGGAAGAAGCTCCATATCAGCGCGGGTCAAATGATCTCTCGCCGCTGAGAAGCCCGAAGCCCCTAAGCCGACGACTAAAGAATCGTAAGTAGCCTCATAAGCTAAGTCGATAGCGGGATGGACACCAAGTTCACTGTCAATTCTATAAGCGGCGGCCTCCTCGGCGAGAACCTCGTTTATCTCCCTTTTGTATTCTGCAAGCATGCGCGGTGCATTTGCCCTAACAAATGCCCCAATCAGTGTAATCGAATCGAGGACATCTCGAAACTCCGCCGCCTCAAGCCGGTCCCAATAGAGAAAGCTTCCACCAGAACCAGATAGACATAGCTTTGTTCCTAACTTGTCATCCAAATACTCTGCAAGAACCCCAGACGGGACAGGATTGTATCTCTTGAACAAAGAAACCAGCCTTGCCCTAAGTCGCTTGCTTTCAGCAACTGGCTGTTCGGGCCTCAGGTAAAGTTGAGAGAACCTGCGCCCTGTCGGAAGTTCGTCCGCCATCGATAGCTCCGTGAGAACAATCCCGACGGAGGCTAGCGTGACCGGGGGCGCTGCGCAAACTTGGTCAGAATGGCTGGTCACAGCTTGGTCAAAGGCCATCGACCTGATGAGCCTACGACCTTGATTTCATTGCGTTTATTGGGATGTTCTAGAAACTGGTGGAGCAGAGGGATCGAACCCCTGACCTTATCATTGCGAGCGATACGCTCTCCCAACTGAGCTACTGCCCCGCAACCAGTGGGCGGTGATTTGGCGGATCGGGGCGGGATTGTCAAGCGGGCCGGTGCCGAAACGCAGGGGGCGGGCGGCCGGTGGCGACCCGCCCCCGACGGTCTCAGCGGCACGCGGGATGTTCGGCCGCGTCGCCCGCGTCGTCGCAGCCCGACCCGCCCTTGACGCGCGGCTTGCGGCGCTTTTCCACCATGTCGGTGGCCAGGGCGCCATGGGTGAAGGCGGGGGCGGACGACACCGCCGCAAAGCTCGGCGCGGCGCTCAGGCCGAAGGCGGCGATCAGGGCGGTCAGGACGATGGTCTTCATGGAAGCTCCTCTGGTTTCAGGTGCTTGCAGGTTACCCCTGGCCTTCCTGCCCGCCCACGGTCCCAGGTCCGGCGATCCTGCACCCGTCACTCGGCCAAAGGTCCGAAGCCGTCTCAGACCTTGCGATGCTCGCGCATCAGCAGCGCCGCCTCGACGCGGTTCCTCAGGTGCAGCTTCTGCAGGATCGAGGTCATGTAATGCTTCACCGTCTTCTCCTGCAGGTCCAGCAGCCGCCCCACCTCCTTGTTGCTCTTGCCCTGCGCCACCAGCGCCAGGATGTCCTCCTCGCGCTTGGACAGCACCGACAGCGGATCGACCGGCGCCGCCGCGGGCCGGGCGCGCAGCGCGGTCAGCACCCGCCCCGCCAGCCCCGGCGAGACATAGGTCCGCCCCGCCGCCAGGTCGCGCACCACCGCCACCAGATCGTCGGCCCCGATGCCCTTCAGCACATAGCCGATGGCGCCGCCCTTCAGCGCCTGCATCAGGTCGCCCTCGTCCTCCGAGGCGGTGATCATCGCCACCCTGGGCGGCGCCTCCATCGCCATGATGCGTTCCAGCGCGCCCATGCCGCCGCCCTTGGGCATCGAGATGTCCAGAAGCACCAGGTCCGGCTGCAGCGCCTGCACACGCGCCGCCGCTTCTTCACCATCATGNNCGGCGGTGCCGATCACCGCGATGTCGCCGGCATCGGCCAGCGTCCGCGCCAGACCGTCGCGGTAGATGGGGTGGTCATCGGCCACCAGAACCCGGATCATCACAGCCCCCAGATCAATGGTCACCACCAGCGCCGCCCCCGGTCCGTCCGACCGGTTCGACAGGTCCAGCCAGCCGCCCAGACTTTCCACCCGGTCGGCCAGCCCGGCAAGGCCCATGTCGTCGCCCTCGCCCCGCGCGGGCGGCAGCTCGGCAAAGCCGGGGCCGCGGTCCAGCACCTCGACGCGCAGCACCCAGTCCTTCAGCGACAGCCGCACCTCCTGCCCCTGCCCGCCGCCATGGCGCCAGCCATTGGTCAGCCCCTCCTGCACCACGCGGTACAGGCAAATCTTCACCGGTTCCGGCACCTCGGCCGAACCGTCCCAGTCCACCGCCACCGACACCGGCTGGCCAGTCCGCCCGCCATGCGCCTCGGCCAGGTCGCGCACGATCTCTTCCACCGACCGTAAGCCAATCTCGGGCAGCGACAACCCGCGCGCGATGGTCCTGATCTCCAGGATCGCGTCCTTCACGGCCTTCTCCACCGCGTCCAGTTCCGCCCGCGCCGCGTCGCTGGTCAGCCGCTTGCGCAGGGCATCCAGCCGCAGCGCCGCAAACCCCATCAGCTGCGCCGGCCCGTCATGCAGGTCGGCGCCAATGCGCCGCAGCGTCAGGTCGCCCAGTTGCGTGGCCCGCCCCGCCGCACTCTGCACCCGCAGTCGCAGCGAGACATTGCGCGCCGACAGGTCCTGCAATGCCAGGATCTGACGGTCGATGGTGCGGCTGCCCTTCAGCACGATGGCAAACAGCGAGGCGAAGATCGCCGCCATCACCGCCGCCACCGCCAGCCAGCTCATCGCCCGCGCCCGGCGCAGGTCCTGCTCCAGCTGCGTGGCGATCTCATAGAACTCGGCCACGGCAATCACCCTGCCCGTGCCGGTTTCATGGATCGGCGAATAGATTTCCAGCAAAGGCACGCCAAGCGCCGCCTCGGCCCGGTCCTCTTCATCCACCGTATCCTCGAAATCCGCGCGCACCGCGCCCTGCCAAGCCAGCCGCAGGTTTTCCGTCACCGGAAAGACCCGCCCCACGATCTCCTGGTTGGACGCATCGACCAGCAGCCCCCNCGGCCGCCAGATCTTGAACGACACCACCCGCCGCCCCAACGCCGTCTCGGACAGCAGCCGCGCGATCTCGGCGCGCGAGGCCGGAGTCAGCCGCTCCTGGGTGGACAGGTCCTGCGTCAGCGGCGCGACCGAGCTTTCCATGTACAGCGCCGTGGCATTGGCGGTGTTGCGCACCACGATCTCTTCGATCCGCGCCGACACCCAATAGCCCACGACGATGGTGGCCAGCAGCATCACCACGCCGCCCGCCAGCGCGAACTGCCCCGCCAGGGACAGGCGATCCCAGTCAAACCGTCTCAGACCCAGCCTCCATGGCCGCATGGCCTCAGCCTAGGGCAGAGCCGCCCGCCCGCAAAGCCCGGGCTGCGCGGTTCAGACCTTGGCCCGAAGATGGCTGTCGGCAAGCCCACGATATCCGCCATGCCGCGCCGCGGCCAGCCGCGCCACCTCGCGCCCGCGGTGATACAGGATCAGCGCCGGAATGCCGCNGATCCCCGCCCGCTGCGAGATCGCCGGGTGATCCTCGGTGTTCAGCTTCATCAGCCGCGCCCGGCCCTTCAGCGCCTGCGCCGCCTTTGCAAACTCCGGCGCCATCATCCGGCAGGGCCCGCACCAGGGCGCCCAGTAATCCACCAGCAAGGGCATCTCGTCGCCGCGCGTGGCCTTGTCATGCGCCGCCGCATCCAGCTCGGCCACGCGGCCATCCGCCAAAGCCTCGCCGCAGCTGCCGCATTTCGGCCCCTCGGCCAGCCGCGCCAAGGGCACCCGGTTCATCTGCCCGCAGACCGGACAGGTCAGTTTCACGCTGTCGCTCATCGCAACCTCATATTCCACTCACGGAATACATGGGGCGCGCGCGCCGACCCGCAAGACCCTACAGGAAATCCTCTTCCGCCGCCGAGACATCGACCCCCATCGCCTCCAGCCCGGCTTCCAGGTTCTCGGCCAGATGCGGCATGCCCATCAGATATTCCGCCGTCGGCACATTGGCCTGCTCATAGGCGGTTTCCAGCGCCTCGGCATAATCCTCGGGCTCGAACGCACCGCGCCCCACCCAGGCAATCGCCGTCAGATGCGCCTTCTCGTCATCGTTCAGCGCCTCGATAAAGGCCACCAGCTCGGCCTCGCCCATCCGGCCTTCGCGCGATTCAAAGATGATGTGGACGACCTTTTCAGGGCTGATCTCAAGCATGGTCCTGTCCTCCTGCCCCCATGTTGCGCCGATGGCCGGGCGACGCAAGCCTCAATGGGTCATCAGCCCAGACCCAGGGCCACCGCCAGCCCGTATCCGGCCGACCCGGCCAAGGTCGCCATAACCACCGAACGGCTGGCGGCAAAGACCCCACCCACCGCGAAAAGCCCGAAAATCAACGGCATGTATGGCCCCGCCTGCATCATCGGCAGCAACGAGGCCACGAACAGCGTGCCAATCGCCGCAGGCCCCGTGGCCGACAGGAACCGCCCCATCGCCCCGCCCGGCTGGCGGCGCGACCGGTGCAACAGGATCGGTAACACGCGAAACGCCCAGTTGGCCCCGCCCACGATCAGCGCCAAAACCAGAAGCGAGCCCGAGATCATGCGCCCTTCCCCCAGACCTGCCACGCCCGCCAACGCACCGGCCAGCATCCCCGCCAGAATCCCCGCCGTGCCCGACCAGGCCAGCGTCACGACCACCGTCGCCACCGCCGCCACCGCAATCACCGGCACCTGCACCCGCGACAGGATCGACAACAACAACGCCAGGAACAGCGCCAGCATGAAGCCCAGGGCCGCGTCCAGCACCGGCCAGCCCTCCAGCGCCCCGCCGCCCGCCCAGGCGCCCACGGCCGTGCCCGACACCCAGGCGGCATAGGCCACCAGCCCCAGCCCGGCGATGAACCGCTCCGACCATCCCCCGGTCGNCCGCGCCAGGAATCCAAGCGCCGCGCCAAAGACTTCATCCGTCAGGCCAAAGCCCCAGACCGGCACCCATTTCGCCGAGGCGCCCTCCCNCGCCGCCCGCATCAGCGACGGCCCGTACAACAGGTGGCGCAGGTTCATCGCCACCAGCGTCGCCGCCGAAACCAGCACCGGCGCCCCGCCGGTGATCAACGCGATGGCCAGAAACTGCGAGGCCCCGGCATAGACCAGCACCGACAGCGCCACCGCCTCCATCCCCGACAACCCGGCCCGCGTCGCGGCAACGCCAAAGGAAAAGGCAATCGGGAAATAGCCCAAAGCGATGGGCAGCGCGGCCAGAAGACCGTCACGAAACCGGGCAGGACCGGACATGCGAACCTCGCGGAACAGGGCCGCGAAGGGGTACGGGGCGGCGGTGGGGGTGTCAATCGGGGGCGCATCGGTGATCCTGCATCCATCCCCGTCTTATCCTCCGTCGCGCACCGCCCCGACCGTCACCGGAGTTTTCGAAAACTCCGGCCCGGAGCCTTCAAAGGCTCCGGCACGATTTCTTCAAAGAAATCGTGGCCCCAAGCCGGACACGGCGCCACCGCATCCCGCACGCGCTGACCGGAGCCAATCCTTAAGTCCAAGTTAATTCGCGCCAGCAACCCATTGATATCACTACGTCCGCGAAGCGTCCGAGCTCGGACGCCCCCTCAGCCCCCGACCCGGCCCAACCGCTCGGCCACCAGCCGCACCGCCTCTTCCACCGCCGCCTCGACCGTCAGATCCGAGGTATCCAGCACCACCGCATCCGCCGCCCNCAGCGGCGCCTCGGCCCGGCCCATGTCGCGGGCGTCCCGCTCGCGGACCTCGGCCAGCACCCGGTCCTCGTCGCCCCNCACCTCCAGCCAGCGCCGATGCGCCCGCACCTCGGGGCTGGCGGTCACATAAAGCTTCACCTCGGCCTCCGGGCAGATCACCGTGCCAATGTCCCGCCCATCCAGCACCGCCCCGCCCTCGGCCCGGGCAAACCGCCGCTGGAACTCGACCAGGGCCGCCCGCACCTCGGGGATCGCCGCCACCCGGCTCGCCGCCTNTCCCGCCTCCAGGGTCCGCAGGCCCTCCCGCTCCAGGTCCGCTGGCACCAACCCCCGCGCCGCAGCCACCGGATCGCCGCCCTTGGCCCCGACCGCCCGGTACAACAGGCCCGTATCCAGGTGCCGGAACCCGAACCGCCCGGCCACCGCCCGCGAGATCGTCCCCTTCCCCGCCGCCGCNNCACCGTCGATGGCCACCGTGAAGATCACCGCCCGCTCAGCCAAGGTCCGCGCCCAGATCCCGCATCAGCCCCTCGAAGGCCGGGAACGAGGTCGCAATCGGCGTGGCATCATCCACCGTCACCGCCGCCTTCGCGGCAAGCCCGCAGACCAGGAAGCTCATGGCAATCCGGTGGTCCAGATGCACCGCGCAGGTCGCCCCGCCCGGCACGCCGCCCGCCCCCATGCCATGAACGATCAGCGTGTCCTCGTCCTCCTCCACCCGTACCCCGCAGGCCTCCAGCCCGCGCGCCATGGCGTCGATCCGGTCGCTTTCCTTGACCCGCAACTCCTTCACCCCGCGCATCACCGTGGTGCCCTCGGCAAAGGCCGCGATCACCGACAGGACCGGGTATTCGTCGATCATCGAGGGCGCCCGCTCTGGCGGCACCTCGATGCCCTTCAGCCGCTCCGAGAACCGGACCCGCAGATCGGCCACCGGCTCGCCCCNCTCTTCGCGCGGGGACAGGAACTCGATCTCGGCCCCCATCTCGACCAGGGTCCGGTAGAGCCCATTGCGGGTCAGGTTCTGGCTGACGCCGGGCACCGAAACATCCGACCCCGGCACGATCAGCGCCGCCGCCACCGGGAAGGCCGCCGAGGACGGATCGCGCGGCACCGCCACGGTCTGCGGCTTCAGCTCGGNGCCACCGGTCAAGGTGATCACATGCCCCTCGGCGCCCCGCTCGACGTGAAGCTGCGCCCCAAATCCCACCAGCATCCGCTCGGAATGGTCGCGCGTCGGCTCGCGCTCGATCACCACGGTTTCGCCGGGCGCGTTCAGCCCGGCCAGCAGCACCGCCGACTTCACCTGTGCCGATGCCACCGGCAGGGCATAGCGCACCGGCACCGGATCGGCGGCGCCCACTACGGTCATCGGCAGGCGCCCGCCCTTGCGGCCAAAGGCCCGCGTCCCGAACAGCGACAGCGGGTCAGTCACCCGGCCCATCGGGCGCTTGCGCAGCGAGGCGTCGCCAGTGAAGGTCGCGGTGATGGGCGAGGTCGCCATGGTCCCCATGATCAGCCGCACCCCGGTGCCCGAGTTGCCGCAGTCGATGACATCCTCGGGCTCGCGGAAGCCGCCGACGCCCACGCCGTGGACGGTCCACTCGCCCTCCCCAGNGCGATGCACTTCGGCGCCGAAGGCGCTCATCGCCTTGGCGGTGTCCAGCACATCCTGGCCTTCCAGAAGCCCGGTGATCCGGTTTCCCACCGCCATCGCCCCGAAGATCAGGGCGCGGTGGCTGATGGACTTGTCGCCCGGCACCAGCGCCAGCCCCATCAGGGNGCCGGACTTGCGAGAGGTCATCGGGCGGGCGGGGCCGTGGCCGGACATGGGATGCTCCGTGAAAGATCGCTGCCTGATACCGCAAGCGGTCCAAGGCGTCCACGGGGCAGGCGCGTTGGGTCAGGCCCGGCGGAAGGTCAGGTAATGGGGCGGCCGCCCCTCGCGCAGGGCCTTCTGTTCATAGCGGGTCGACAGCCAGTCGTCCCAGGGCCGGTCGCCCTGATCGACAAGGGCAAAGCCCATGCGNNGCGGCACCTCTTCCAGGGTCTGGCGGACATAGTCGGGGATGTCGGTGGCCACACGGAACTCGGCGCCGGGCTTCATCGCGGCGGCCAGGGGCAGCAGGTGTTCGGGGGTGACGAAGCGGCGGCGGTGGTGGCGGGCCTTGGGCCAGGNGTCGGGGTAGTTGAGGAAGACCTTCGACAGGCAGGCCGGCGGCAGGACGTCGAAGAGGTCGCGCACGTCGCCGGGGTGGAGCCAGAGGTTGGTCAGGCCGACGGCCCGGATTTTGCCAAGCAGCATGGCGATGCCGTTCACGAAGGGCTCGGCGCCGATGATCTGGACCTGGGGGTAGAGGCTGCCCATGTGGACCAGGTGCTNGCCGCCGCCGAAGCCCACCTCCAGCCAGAGCGGGGCACCGCCCCAGGCGGTCAGGTCGANGGGCAAGCGGCCGGGGTTCTCGTCGCGGGTCACGCNCGGAAGGCGGAGCCGATCAAGGTCTTCGGCCAGATAGGCCTTCTGCGAGGCCCGCAGGGTCTTGCCATGGGTGCGGCCATAGAAATTGCGGTGGGTGACGGCGGGATCGGAGGACATGGGCGACCCTTTCAAGGCGGGGGCGGCTTAGCCGGGGCCGGGCCTTCGGTCAAGGCGGGGCGTCCGAGCTCGGACGCTTCTCACATCCAACGATTTCAACGGCTTGCTTGGGCGAATTAACTTGACTTAAGAATTGTCCGCCGTCCCCGCCCCCACCGGCAGGAAATTGGTTGACGCGGAAACCAATTCATCTAGTTTCCAAGGAAACCAACGGGACCCGAATCGCATGCCATCCGCCTTGACCGATCACCTGGGTTACTGGCTGCGGCTGGTGTCGAATGCCGTCGGTGGCTTTGCGCGCCGCCTTCAGGCCGAAGGCGTGACGGTGGCGGAATGGGTGCTGCTGCGGCTGGTGATGGCGGGCGAGGGCCAGCCGTCGGCCCTGGCGCGCCAGATGGGCATGACCAAGGGCGCCATCAGCAAGCTGGCCGACCGGCTGGAGGCGCGCGGGCTGCTGGCGCGGCAGGCCGATCCGCAGGACGGCCGGGCGCAACTGCTGCGGCTGACCGACGCGGGCGCGGCGCTGGTGCCNCTGCTGGCGGCGATGGCCGACGCGAACGACACGGCGTTCTTCGGCGCCCTGACCGAAGACGAGCGCGCCACTCTGCGGGCGCTGATCACGAAACTGGCCGAGCGTCACGGGCTGACCGGGACGCCCGTGGACTGAACGGACCCTGAACCCAAGCCGGAAAGGACCTGCGCCATGGACGCAGAACGCATTGCCATTGCCCAAGCCTGCCTGACCGCCGCGCAGGACGGCAGCATGACCTTCCCGGATCGTCGGTTACTGATCGCTGCCGGATTCGACGGCTATCTGGTGGATTACCGCCGCAACGCCACCACCTACTATGGGCCCGATGGGGCCAGTGCCGATCTGGCGATNGCTTACCATGGCGGCCCGGTCGCCGAACGCTTTGATGCGGCCGAAGTCGCCGCCGCAGTGCGGGCGGCCCAAGCCGGNGGGCCGGATTACACCTATGCCTACTTTTCGGCGCGGGTGAAGGCGGCNCACTGCGCAGGCTATCTGGTGTCGTTCTGCGGGCGGCGCGTGCTTTGCTTTGGCCGCACGGGCGAGGGTCAGGTCGAGCGGTTCCCGTCCTGATCCAGCGGGCGCTCGCCGATGCGCTGCGCCACCATGATCAGATAGCCGTCGGGATCCTGCACCAGAAACTCGCGCTGGCCGCCCAGGCGGTCGCCCCAGTCGCGCCATTTCTCGCGCGGGGCAACATAGAACGGCAATCCCGCCGCCTGTACCCGAGCCGCCACCGCCAAGACATCGGCCACGAAGACCTGCACCACAGCGCCGCGGCCAAAGGGNNGCGGCTCCATCGGCCCGGTCTCCCAGTCGCCGTCGCGTTCATAGACCATGACCTGCGCGCCGTCGGGATGCTCCAGACAGACAAGCTTCTGCGCCGGGCGCTCGAAAACCGGGCGGAACCCAAGAACCGCGGTCCAGAAGGCGCAGGCGCGGGNATAGTCCGAGACCATCATCTCGGCGATGAGGGGCGACCAGCGGGCGGGGGCGCTTACGCCCATGTCAGGCGCCGATCCGGCGGGGAAGGAACGCTCGGGGCATCGGCGGGCTCCTCTTCGCGTGGATGCTTACGGGCGGCGACCGGGTCGCTGTGGCGGATCGGCCGGGACAATCTGCCCAGCCTTTCGCTTCTTCTTTGCCCAAATACTCATGCACGGCCGCCGCAGGGCGCAGCGCCGGGCCATCTTCCGCGGCAGCGCGCATGGCGGGGGCTCGATGCCCCGGCGCCAGACCCTGCCTCAGACCGCCTTCTTCAGCGTCTCGACCAGATCGGTGCGTTCCCAGGAAAAGCCGCCGTCGGCCTCGGGCGCGCGGCCGAAATGGCCATAGGCAGCGGTGCGGGAATAGATCGGCTTGTTCAGGCCCAGATGGGTGCGGATGCCGCGCGGGGTCAGGTCCATGGACCGCGTCACCGCGCGCTCGATGATGTCGTCGGGCACCTGGCCGGTGCCGTGGGTATCGACATAGATCGACTGCGGCTCGGCCACGCCGATGGCATAGCTGACCTGCAGCGTGCAGCGGTCGGCGAGGCCCGCGGCCACCACGTTCTTCGCCAGATAGCGCGCGGCGTAAGCCGCCGAGCGGCCGACCTTGGTCGGGTNCCTGCCGGAGAAGGCGCCGCCGCCGTNGGGGGCCGCGCCGCCGTAGGTGTCAACGATGATCTTGCGGCCGGTCAGGCCCGCGTCGCCGTCGGGACCGCCGATGACAAACGTGCCGGTCGGATTGATGTGCCAGACCGTCTTGGCGGTCAGCCAGTCGCCGGGGATGACTTCGCGGATATAGGGCTCGACGATGGCGCGGATGTCGGCGCTGGTCTGGCCGTCATGCGCGTGCTGGGTGGACAGCACGATCGAGGTCACTTCCACCGGCTTGCCGTCCGCATAGCGCAGCGAAATCTGCGACTTGGCGTCGGGGCGCAAGTCGGGGGCGAGGCTTACCTTGCGCGCCTCGGTCAGGCGGCGCAGCACGGCATGGGCGTACTGGATCGGCGCTTGNNCGATGTATTCCGGCGTCTCGCGGGTGGCATAGCCGAACATGATGCCCTGGTCGCCACCNNTGTCGCGATCGACGCCCTGGGCGATATGGGCGGACTGTTCGTGCAGGAAGTTCAGCACCTTCAGCGTCTGCCAGTGGAACTTGTCCTGTTCATAGCCGATGTCGCGCACGCAGGCGCGGACGATGTCCTCGACCCGGGCCTTCATGCGGTGCAGGTTGTCGGTGTCGGAAANGCCGACCTCGCCGCCGACCACGACGGTATTGGTGGTGGCGAAGGTTTCGCAGGCGACGCGGGCGTTGGGTTCCTCGGTCAGGAAGGCGTCCAGCACCGCGTCGGAAATGCGGTCGCAGACCTTGTCGGGGTGGCCCTCCGAAACGGATTNCGAAGTGAAGACATAGTTCAGGCGGGACATGGGAAGCGCTCCGTTGGATGATCCCCGCCACGCCAGGAAGCCGTTGTGACGGTTCGATGTCGAAAACGGCTAGCCGTCCTGCCGGGAAAGGTCAAGCGGAGCGGCGGCGAAGCGGGCGCAGCAGCAGCGCGGCCAGCACGGCCAGCGCCAGAAGGACCGNGATTTCGCCCCAGTCGGCATAGGNGGTGGGCGGCAGGGNCGCCGGAAGGGCGGCGTCAAGATGGCCCTCGGTGGCGAAGGGCAATTCGGCGGTGATGCGGCCGCGGGCGTCGATCATCGCGGTGACGCCGGTATTGGCCACGCGGGCCAGCGGCAGGCCCTGTTCGATGGCGCGGAACCGGGCCTGGGCCAGGTGCTGCCAGGGGCCGGTGAGGGTGCCGAACCAGGCGTCGTTGGTGGCCTGCACGATCCAGCTTAANNGACGGGGTCCGGGCACGCGCAGGCTTTGCGGGAACACCGCCTCGTAGCAGATCAGCGGCAGGGCGCGGCCAAGGCGGGGGCCAAGATCCAGCGTGATGGCAGCCGGGCCGGGGAATAGTTTACGCTTACCTGAGGCGAAGGCGCGCAGGCCGAACCAGTCGAAGGCAAGGTCGCCGAAGGGAATGTATTCGCCGAAGGGCACGAGGTGGTGCTTGTCATAGGCGGGCTGAAGCTGGCCTTCGGGCGTGACCAGGGCCAGGCTGTTCCAGGCGCGCTCGCCCTCGACGCGCTGATAGCCGATCAGAACGGGCGCGCCCTGCCCCGCCTGGGCGATGAGGTCGGGCAGCATCGAGCCTTCGTCGATGAGGTAGGGCAGCGCGGTTTCCGGCCAGATCGTCAGGTCGGGCCNGGGCGGCACGGCAGTGTTGACCAGAAGCCGGTCGAGGTGGTCGCGGGCGAGGTCGGGGTCCCATTTCAGCTTTTGTTCGGCATNTGGCCGCACGAGGCGCAGAATGACGCCCGGCGCCGCNNATGGTTCGGGCAGCGCCAGGCGCCAGGTGCCGTAGCCCCAGCCCGAGGCCAGCAGCGCGAGGCTCAGCAGTGCGGGCACGGGGCGCAGGGTGGCCAGGCTTGCNNTGGCGGCCAGCAATGTGGCCAGCGTCAGGCCATAGCTTACCAGCGCCGTCACCTGGGCCAGGGGCGTGTCCACCCAGACATGGCCGGGCATCGCCCNAGGAAAGCCGGTCANGACATAGCCGCGCGCCAGTTCGGCGGCGGCCAGCGCGGTGGCGAAGGCGAGAGCACGGTGGCGCGACAGCGCCGACAGGGCGGCGGCACCGGCCCAGAACAGGCCAAGGCCTGTNNTCAGGAAGACCACGGCGAAAGGGATCATCCAGGCATGGCGGGCGGGATCGACGAGGAAGGGCTCGACGATCCAGGTCATGGCGGCGGCGAAATGCGCGGCGCCGGCNNTGATCAGGCCCGCCCAGGCCGCCTGCGCCGGTCCCGGCATCCGCGCCACCAGCCGGATCACCCCGGCCAGCGCCACCAGCGTGACCGGCCACCAGCCAAGCGGCGCCTGGCCCGCGGCGGCCAGCGCGCCAAAGCCCGCCGCCCAGGCGGCGGCAGTTGCGCCGGGCCAGCCGGAAGGCGCATGGTCAGCCCGGTTCCGCCGGGGCGGCGGCGGGCGGCACGGCGCCCGGCAGGCGCACGCGCAGGCGCTTGATGCGGCGGGGATCGGCGTCCACCACCTCGAACTGCACGCCGCTTTCGTGGGGCACGATCTCGCCCCGCGCTAAGACGCGGCCGGTGCGCAGGAAGACCAGACCGCCGAGCGTGTCGATATCTTCGTCGTCCTCGTCGGAATGCAGGCTGAGGCCGATGGCCTGTTCGAAATCCTTCAGCGGCGCAGTGGATTGCACCAGGAAGACGCCGGGCTTTTCTTCCTTCCAGAGCGTGCTTTCCGCCTCGTCGTGTTCATCCTCGATCTCGCCGATGACGGTTTCGATGAGGTCCTCGATGGTCACCAGACCATCGACGCCGCCGTATTCGTCGATCACCAGCGCCATGTGGACGCGCTCGCGCTGCATCTTCTGCAGCAGCACGCCGACCGGCATCGAGGGCGGGGCGTAGAGCACCGGGCGCAACAGCTTGCGCAGGCTGAAACGGCNCGCGGCGCCGAAGCCGTGCTGCAAGGCGAGGTCCTTCAGCAGGACCGAGCCCTGCGGATGGTCGAGCGTGCCCTTGTAGACCGGCAGGCGCGAGAAGCCGTGGCTGCGGAAGACCTCGACCAGGTCGTCCTTGCCGATGTCGATGGGCACGGCGACGATTTCCACCTTGGGGATGGCGACATCGTCCACGCGCAGCCGCCGCAGGTTGCCAAGCCCGTGCGTCGGCTGGGCCAAGGGCGCGGCCTGGGCGCCGGTTCCTTCCGTCTGGGCCGGTTCGGCGGGGGAGAAGGCGCTTAACANGCCACCGAGCAGGCCGCGTCGCTGCGACTCGTCGGGACTTTCGGAGGTCTCCTGCGGCTGGTCCGCAGCGGCCCCATCGTTCTGACTACCCATCTGTCCTTGTTCCGATGCGCCCCGTCTGGCGGGGCTTGCCTAGTATGGGTCCGCGATGCCCAGGCCAAGTATGCGCACCTCGGCGGCCTCCATCCGGGCAGCATCCGCCTCTTCGATGTGATCATGCCCCAGAAGATGCAGCACGCCATGCACCAGAAGATGCGTCACATGGTCGGCCATGGACTTGCCCTGCTCGGCCGCCTCGCGCGCACAGGTTTCCCAGGCGATGGCGATGTCGCCGATCTGGGATCGTCCGGCTCGCCCGGTTCGGGCGGCAGCGGTTCNCTCGCCGGGGTTTTCGGGCGACAGGTCTTCCGCGGGCCAGCTGAGCACGTTGGTGGGCTGGGGCTTGGCCCGGAAATCGGCGTTCAGGGCGGCGATGCGGGCATCGTCGCAGCCCATGACCACGATCTGCAGGCCCACGGGTTCAAGCCCGAGCGCGGCGAGCGTGGCGCGGTTTACCAGTTCGGCCATGGCCGGAAGGCCGAAGGCCTGCCAGCGGTCATCCTCGATCACGGTATCGGTGAGCGGTTCCATGGCGGTGTCCTACAGGCGGCGGCAGCAGGGGGCAAGCGGTTTACGCAGGTTCGGGGCGGGCAATTTTCTTCGAAGAAAATTGCAAATTCCTTCGAAGGAATTTGCTGCGCCCCGGCTTACGACCGCTCGTGATAGAAATCGTGGATCGCCTGCGCCAGCGTGGCCGAGATGCCGTCCACCGCCTTCAGGTCCTCGACTCNCGCCCGCGCCACCGCCTTGGCGCTGCCGAAATGCGCCAGAAGCGCGCGCTTGCGCGAGGCGCCCACGCCGGGGATGTCGTCCAGCGTGGTGACGGTCGCGGCCTTCGCCCGCTTGGCGCGGTGGGCGCCGATGGCCCATCGGTGCGCCTCGTCGCGCAGGCGCTGCACGAAGTACAGCACCGGGTCGTTGCGCGGCAGGGCAAAGGGCGGCTCGCCCAGGCGGTGGAATTCCTNCTTCCCCGCGTCGCGGTCGATGCCCTTGGCCACGCCGACGAAGGGCACATCGTCCACCCNCAGTTCGGCAAGAANTTCCGCCACGGCCGAGACCTGCCCCTGCCCGCCGTCGATCAGCAGCAGGTCGGGCCAGGCGTCGGACTTGTGCTCGGGGTCTTCCTTCAGCAGGCGCTCGAAGCGGCGGGTCAGCACCTCTTTCATCATGCCGAAATCGTCGCCCTGTGCGCCACNTTCGCCCTTGATGTTGAACTTGCGGTATTGGGATTTCAGGAAGCCCTCGGGCCCGGCCACCACCATGCCGCCCACGGCATTCGTGCCCTNGATGTGGCTGTTGTCATAGACCTCGATCCGCTGCGGCGGGGCGTCCAGATCGAAGGCCTCGGCCAGGCCCGCCAGCAGCTTGTTCTGGGTGGAGCTTTCGGCCATGCGCCGCGCCAGGCTTTCACGGGCGTTGCGGGCGGCATTTTCCACCAGTTCCGCCTNTTCGCCCCGCTGCGGCACGGCGAGTTCCACCTTGCGCCCCGCCCGGTCGGCCAGAAGCTGGGCCACCAGATCGGGGTTCTCTACCGGATGCGACAGCAGGATCAGCCGCGGCGGGTCCTTGTCGTCGTAGAACTGGCTGAGGAAGGCTTCCATGATCTCCGGCTCTTCCGCCCCGGCCCCGGTCTTGGGGTAGAAATCCCGGTTGCCCCAGCTTTGATGGGCGCGGATGAAGAAGACCTGCACGCAGGCCTGGCCGCCCTCGACATGCAGGGCGACCACATCGGCCTCGTCCACGCCGCGNNCGTTGATGCCCTGCGAGGACTGCACCTGGGTCAGCGCGCGGATGCGGTCGCGGAGTGCCGCGGCGCGNNCGAATTCCATCGCCTCGGAGGCCCGCGCCATTTCGGCGGCAAGGTCGGCCTGCACGGCGGTGGTCTTGCCCGACAGGAACAGGCCCGCGTCCTTCACCAGCTCCGCATAGCCCGCCTCGTCGATCTTGCCGACGCAGGGGGCCGAGCAGCGCTTGATCTGGTATTGCAAGCAGGGGCGCGTGCGGCTGGCGAACATGGCATCCGTGCAGTTGCGCAAGAGGAACACCTTCTGCAGCTGGTTCAGCGTGCNGGTCACGGNCGCAAGGCTGGCGAAGGGGCCGAAGTAGCTGCCCTTCTCTTTCTTGGCGCCGCGGTGCTTCTTGATCTGGGGGAAGGGATGTTCGCCGCCGATCAGGATGTTGGGGAAGCTCTTGTCGTCGCGCAGAAGCACGTTGTAGCGGGNGCGAAGCTGCTTGATGAGGTTCTGTTCCAGCAGCAGCGCCTCGGTTTCGGTGCGCGTGGTCAGGAACATCATCGAGGCGGTCTCGAAGATCATGCGGGCGATGCGGGCGGAATGGCCCGAGGCGCGGGCGTAGTTCGACACCCGCGCTTTCAGGTTGCGCGCCTTGCCGACGTACAGCACCTCGCCCTTGGCATTCAGCATGCGATAGACACCGGGCGAGCCGTCCAGCGACTTCAGATAGCCCTGGATCACCTCTTGCCCGGTGGCGGCGACAGCACTGTCGGGTCGGTCTTCGGTCACTTTTGAACCCGCGAAAGATTCATCGATTCTGGTCTCTGGCTGCAACGGCGAAGGGGCGTCCGCAAGGGCAAAGCTGTCCACGCTTTCTGGGGATAACTCTGCGGGAAACTTTCCGGGAGGGCCATTTTTCCTTGTTTTCGGCCCCTCTCAACGGGTCGCATAAATTTTGGGCGAAATCATAACCATTTGATTTTCCGCGAGAAATTCTTTGGGTTCACACAAATGTTTGAAAATCCTTGGGATTCCGTAACAGTCCTGTTACCCGGCGGCCCGAAGTGGACAACTGGTCGCGGTCCTTTCGTTGCGTCACTCAACACCCAGAACATCCGGGGTTTTCCAGCCCAGGTGCTGGCCGCCGTCGGCGCAGATCAGCTGGCCGGTGACGGCGGNGGNATCGAGGAAAAATCCAAGCGCGGCGGTGATATCCGAGGNGTTCGACCCACGGCCGAGCACGGTCGCCGCGCGCTGGCGGGCGAAGTGGTCTTCGGACTGGCGGCCGCCCTTCAGGGTGGGGCCGGGACCGATGGCGTTGACGCGGATGCGGGGTGCCAGCGCCTGCGCGGCGGTACGGGTCAGCGCCCACAGGCCCATCTTGGCGATGGTGTAGGTCATGAATTCCGGGGTGGGTTTCAGCACACGCTGGTCGATGATGTTGACGACAAGGCCCTGGGCCAGCGGTTCGTNGGCCGCATCCAGCACCAGGGNAGGTGCCTGGGCGGCGAAGTGCTGGATCAGCACGAAGGGCGCGCGCAGGTTCGATTCCATGTGCCTGTCCCAGCCGGTGCGGGTGGCGGAGGCCAGGTTGTCATATTCGAAAATGGAAGCGTTGTTCACCAGAAGTGTCAGCGGCCCGCCCAGGGCATCGGTTGCGCGGGCAACCAGCGGCTGGACCTGCGCCTCGTCCAGGAGGTCGGCCTGAAGGGTCACGGCATGGCGGCCCAAGGCCGCCGCGTCGGCAGCGGTCTCGGCGGCCTCGGCCCCCGACCCCGCGTAGTGGATGGCGACATCGAAGCCGCGGGCGGCAAGATACAGTACGATGGCGCGACCGATGCGGCGGGCGCCGCCGGTGACGAGGGCGCGGGGGCGGCGCGGGGGCGGCGCTGGGTCATTTCAGCTTTCGTGTCTCGCAAGGACAGGGGCCGGTGCCGATCCTGGGTCGGCCGCACTTCGGGCAGCGTCCCGGCAGCAGGCGGCGCCGGGTAAGCCGGGAAACAGAAGATTGCCGACCATGGCAAGCACCGCCATGGCCAGCAGGAACAGGAGGACGGCCTTCACCAGCATGTCACAGCCCGTAGCGCGCCCAGANGGCGCGTTCTTCGACCAGGCCGCCAAGACTGTCGGCCAGCGTCAGGCCAAGCCGCTGCGCCAGGCTGCGGCGCTGGCCAAGGGNGACAAGGCGGGTCTTGGGGCCGTAAAGCTCTTTCATCTTGGGGACCAGATGCGCCAGCCCGTCGGCGAGGCCCACATCGACGCCAGCCTGCCCCAGCCAGATGTCGGCGTTGAACAGGTCGGCATCCGGCTTCAGCCGCGCGCCGCGACGCGCTTTCACCTGGGCGATGAAGACTTCGTGCAGGGGCGACAGCAGGGCGTGGATGCGGGCGCGGTCCTCTTCGGTCTGCGGACGGAAAGGATCGGCGAAGCTTTTCGACTTCTTGGCAGTTTCCACCCGGCGTTCGATGCCGTGGCGGGCGAGGAAATCAGGGAAACCGAANNGCGCATGGATCACGCCGATGGACCCGACGATGGAACTGGCGTCCAGCCAGATGCGGTCGGCGGCGGTGGCCAGCCAATAGCCGCCGGAGGCCGCTACATCCTCGACGAAGGCGTGGACCGGGATGCCCTTCTCATCGGCCAGCCGGCGGATGCGGGCGGCGATCAGCGAGGATTGCGCGGGCGAGCCGCCGGGCGAGTTGATCGCCAGCGCCACGGCGGCGGGGCGACCGCGGGTGAAGGCGCGTTCGATCAGGGGCGCGAGGGCCGCATCCGAGANGGACCTGGCCCNCATGCCGATGGCGCCCTGCAGGCGGATTACCGGGACGACGGGCGGCTTGGGCAGGAAGGGGATGAGATGGCGCATGAGGGTGATCTAGGGTCGCGGGGTGAAATTGGAATGGCCCCACGCTGCACGCGCCCGGCGCAGGCCGGGGCCTCGGCATTTGCGGCCCCACATCAGATCGGGGCCCCGGCCTGCGCCGGGCGAGACCCCTGCCCTCAGTGGTTCAGGATTTGGCTGAGGAACAGCTTGGTGCGGTCGCTCTTGGGGTTCGAGAAGAACTCTTTCGGCTCGTTCTGTTCGACGATCTGGCCCTGGTCCATGAAGATCACGCGGTTCGCCACGGCCTGGGCGAAGCCCATTTCGTGGGTGACGCACAGCATGGTCATGCCTTCCTCGGCCAGGCCGATCATGGTGTCGAGCACTTCCTTGATCATTTCCGGGTCAAGCGCCGAGGTCGGCTCGTCAAACAGCATGATGCGCGGCTTCATGCAGAGCGAGCGCGATGGCGACGCGCTGCTGCTGGCCGCCGGACAGCTGGCCGGGATACTTGTTCGCCTGTTCGGGGATCTTGACCTTGCGCAAGAAGTGCATCGCCGTTTCCTCGGCTTCCTTCTTCGGGATCTTGCGCACCCAGATCGGCGCCAGCGTGCAGTTTTCCAGGATGGTCAGGTGCGGAAACAGGTTGAAGTGCTGGAACACCATGCCGACTTCGGACCGCACCTTGTCGATATTCTTCAAGTCGCTGGTCAATTCGGTGCCGTCCACCACGATCTGGCCGGACTGGTGTTCTTCCAGCCGGTTGATGCAGCGGATCAGCGTCGACTTGCCGGAACCGGACGGGCCGCAGATGACGATGCGCTCGCCCTTGCGCACCGTCATGTCGATGTCGCGCAGGACGTGGAAGGTGCCGTACCACTTGTTCATGCGGGTGATCTGCACGGCGACTTCGTCGCTGACCTGCATGTGGCTGCGGTCGGCCTTGCGGGTGATGGCTTCGGACATGACGGCTCCTTACCGATGGTCGGTCTTCAGCTTGCCTTCCAGGTACATCGAGTACCGGGACATGCCGAAGCAGATGACGAAGAAGATGGCACCGACGAAGATGTAGGGCTCCCAGTAGATGCCCTTCCAGTTGATGTCGGCGCGGACGACCTGCGTGACGCCCTTCAACGGGTCCATCAGGCCCACGAAGGCCACCAGCGTGGTGTCCTTGAACAGGCCGATGAAGGTGCTGACGATGCCGGGGATCGACACTTTCAGCGCCTGCGGCATGATGATCAGCCGCTGCGCCTGCCAGTAGTCGAGGCCAAGCGCATCGGCGGCCTCGTACTGGCCGCGCGGCAGGGCGGCGAGGCCGCCGCGGATCACCTCGGCCAAGTAGGCGGCCGAGAAGAAGGTGACGAGGATGATCACGCGCAGGATGATGTCGAAGTTGGTGTGCGGCGGCAGGAAGTACTGCAGCAGCAGCGAGGCGGTGAAGAGGAGAGTGATCAGCGGAACGCCGCGGATGAACTCGATGAAGCCCACCGACAGCGTCTTGACGATGAACATGTTTGACTGGCGGCCAAGGGCAAGGATGATGCCGATGGGCAGCGAGCAGGAGATGGCGGTGACGCCGATGACGATGGCCAGGAGGAAGCCGCCGAACTGGTCGGATTTCACGGGTTCAAGGCCGATGGGCAGGACCGAGGCGAAGACATCGGCCACCAGACCGCCCAGGTAAAGCCACCAGAGCGTTGCGACGACAAGGCCAAGGCCCACCGCGACCGGGGCGCCAAGCCTGCCGGAAAGCAGCCGCGCGATCATCCCGAGGATGACGAAGCCGACCATGGCCATGACCGGCAGCCAGACCGACCCGCCCCAAAGCAGCCAGAAGCAGATCGCGGGATAGAGCGCGGTAAAGACCAGAAGCGTGCCGGGCCGTTCATGCGACAGGAAGAACAGGGCGGTCTGCAGCAGGATGACCACGACATAGACCGNGCCAGGGCGCGCCACCAGCGCGAGCGTGATCAGCAGGAACAGCATCACGCCACNCTGGATCAGGCCGAGCGTGCGCTTGCGCCCGGAATACAGCACCGGCGCGACCGCCACGATCAGCAGCCCGAAGGCCAGGATCGGCCGCCACCACAGCGCGGGCGGGTAGAAGCCGAAGATGAACTGGTACCAGCGTTCGCGGATCATTGCCCAGCAGGCGCCCGAGGCGCCGGGNNGCGCATTGGCCTCGATGATCGTTCGGCATTCTCCAAGTGAAGAGGCCTTCCAGACGCCGTTCAGCCACCAGGGCAGCGAGATGGCCACCAGCCAGACCACGGCGGCCAGGCTGATCAGGGTGAGCACGGCGTTCAGCCAGGACGAGAACAGGTTTTCGTGCAGCCAGCGCACCAGCCCGGATTCGCGCGTGGGCGGCGGCAGCGGCGGCAGCATCTGGGCGCGGACGAAGGTGGGGTTTTCCATCTTAGCGCGCCTTCAGTTGGACGGAACGGTTGTAGAGGTTCATGATGCCCGAGATGATCAGGCTGATCGACAGATAGATCAGCATCATCAACAGCATGCACTCCAGCTCGCGCCCGGTCTGGTTCAGCGTGATGCCGCCAAGCGTGCCCTTCAGGTCCAGGTAGCTGACCGCGATGCCAAGCGAGGTGTTTTTGGTCAGGCTGAGGTATTCGCTGATCAGCGGCGGGACGATGACGCGCAAGGCCTGGGGCAGGATCACCAGGCGCATGGTCTTGCCGGGGCGCAGGCCAAGCGCATGGGCGGCCTCGGTCTGGCCGCGGTTGATGGCCAGGATGCNTTAAGCGCGCACGATTTCGGCGATGAAGGCGGCGGTGTAGAGCGCAAGCGCGATGGTCAGCGCGGTGAAGGCATGGGCCACCAGGATGCCGCCCTTGAAGTTGAAGCCCTTAAGTTCGGGGTATTCCAGGTGAAAGCCCAGGGAGGCCAGCAGGGCGATGATCGGCACGAACAGGATCAGGATGCTTTTCCACCAGGTCTTGGGGCGGATGCCGGTCTGGTCCTGGGTGCGGCGCGCCGAAGCAACCACCAGGTGGTTGACCCAGATCGAGGCGGCAATGACCGCGACGATGGCCAGGAAGGTCAGGTTCAGCGTGATCGGGCCAAGCGCGATGGAGCCGAGCCCGCGTTCCAGAAGCGGCGCCGGGATGTTGGTGCCGCGGTTGGTGACGGCGACGCTGTCCCAGAACATCATGCTGGCCGCAGGGGTCTGGCTTACGGCGATCATCTCGTCCGTCAGGCGGAAGGCCTTGGGTTCCGAGGTGGTTTCCGACAGCACGACATAGGCGAGCAGGATCCACAGAAGAACCGGCACGTTGCGGAAGACCTCGACATAGACGGTCATGATCCGCGCCACCAGCCAGTTGTGCGACAGCCGCAGCACGCCGATCACGATGCCCAGGATGGTGGCCAGCGCGCTGGCGATGATGGCGACGACCAGCGTGTTCAGCAGGCCCACCAGAAGGGCGCGGAAATGGGTGTCGTCGTTGGTATAGGGGATCAGCTGCTGCTGGATGTCATAGCTTACGCGCTGCCACAGGAAGGCATAGCTGAACACCTTGCCGCGGATGGCGAGGTTCTGCGCCGTGTTGTTCAGAAGCCATGCCACCGCCATCGCGAAGAGGAACAGCACGACCACCTGGATGGTGATCGACCGGAACCGCGTGTCGTAGATGAGCATGGAGAGCCGAAAGGNGTCCTTCGGCACGTCGCTGGCTACAGCCATATGCACCCCGTGTTCCGTCCTGTCCCGGTTTTCCGGGTTATGGGGCGCGTTGGCCCCTGTCGGACGGATTATTCAGAAAGAGGAAGGGGCGCCCGGTCAGGCGCCCCGTGGATCGGCTCAGCGGAACGGAGCCGCGTATTGCAGGCCGCCCTGGGTCCACAGCGCGTTCAAGCCGCGGGCCAGGTTGATCGAGGTGCCTTCGCCGATGTTGGCGGCGAAGATTTCGCCATAGTTGCCGTTGGCGGCGATGGCCTTCTTGAAGGCGTCATTGGCCAAGCCGAACTTGGCGCCCATGTCGCCCGAGACGCCCAGAAGGCGCTTCACTTCCTCGTCGGCGGTCGAGGTCGCGACTTCCTCGACATTGGCCTTGGTGATGCCCTTCTCTTCGGCGATCAAGAGCGCGAAGAAGGTCCAGCGGACGATGTCGCCCCAGTTGTTGTCGCCATGGCGGACGACCGGGCCGAGCGGTTCCTTCGAGATGATCTCGGGCAGGATGATGTAGTCGCCGGGGTTCGGCATGGTGGCGCGGCTGGCGGCCAGGCCCGAAGCGTCGGTGGTGTAGGTGTCGCAGGCGCTTACCAGGAACTGGCGCTGCGCTTCGGTGTCGTCGGCCACGGTGACCGGCTGGTAGGTGATGTTGTTCTGCTTGAAGAAGTCGGCCAGGTTCAGCTCGGTCGTGGTGCCGGTCTGGATGCAGACGGTGGCGCCGTCCAGTTCCTTGGCCGAGGACACGCCGAGGTCCTTCTTCACCATGAAGCCCTGGCCGTCATAGTAGTTGACCGCGACGAAATCGAGCGCCAGCTCGCTGTCGCGCGAGGCGGTCCAGGTCGAGTTGCGGACCAGAAGGTCGACTTCGCCCGACTGCAGCGCGGTGAAGCGGGTTTCGCCGGTGGTCGGCAGGAACTTCACCTTGGTCGGGTCGCCCAGAACCGCGGCGGCGACGGCGCGGCACAGGTCAACGTCGAAGCCCACCCAGTTGCCGTTGGCATCGGGCATGCCGAAGCCGGTCAGGCCGGTGTTCGAGCCGCAGATCAGCTCGCCGCGGGCCTTCACGGCCTCCAGCGTGGCCTGGGCATGGGCCGCGCCCGCCATCAGCGCGGTGGCTGCCAGCGTGCCGAGGAGTACGGATTTCGTCATTGGTACCTCATCCTGTCTGTCCGCGCGTGGCGCGCGGTTCTGGTTATCGGTCCGCGCGACAAGCGCGGTTTGGGTGAACGCTTGGGCCCGGCCCGCGTTCAGTATCGGTGAGTTTCTTCCAAGGCGGTTTGAAAGGTCAAGCCCCGGACGGATCTGCCTTCAATGTCTTGGGATTATGGGGCAATGCGCAAGAAAGGGGCATCTGCCTGCGGCTTCGGCAGGGGCGGATGCCGCCTCAGACGGCGGAAAAGGTGAAGAATCGGGCAGCGTCAGAGAGATCGCCAAGCTTTGCAGCCGCAGCCGAAGCGGCTTNCGAATCGACGCCCCACAGCTCGGCCTGCCAATCCTCGTCCAGCCGCGACAGGGCAAAGGCCGCGTCGGGCGCCAGCCGCCCGCGCGCCACGGCCAGACCCAGCACCAGAGAGCCGGTGATCGCCACCAGATCGTGCAGGCCGACAAGGCCGAAGGCATCGTGCGACGCCACGGCGGCACGAAGGCGGGCCAGCGAGGTTTCGGGCTGCGCCACAGGAATGATGCTTATGGTCACGATCAGCGGCGCGTCGAAGGTTTCGGCGGCCCAGTCCAGCACAGGGTTCCAGCCTTCGGCCTGGCGGCGCACCAGGCTCTCGGGCGCTTCGGCGCGGTAGCACAAGAGGTCGGTCGCGCCGTAGCGGGCGATTTCGTCCACCACCGCCTGGAATGCCGGGGGCACCTTGACCAGCGCCGAATTGGCCATGCGAGTCATCGGCATGGTCTCGGGCCGGACGACGCCCTGCTGCGCATCCCATTCCGCCGCCACCGCCTGCGCCAGCGCCAGCGTCGGCAGGACCAGCAGCGTCTTGGCCGGGGTCTTGACCGGGCGTCCGTCCAGATGCACGGCAAAGCCGCCCTCAACGGGAACGGCCGCCGCCGCCGTCCAGAACCGTTTCGGCGCCCAACCGGTCATTTGCGATGCTCGAACGGGTCGGCGGGCACGTCGCCTTCCTTCCAGTCCAGCGTTTTCCAGGTCTTGGCCATATGCTCGGGCAGCGGCGCGGTGAAGGTCATCACCGCCTTGGTGACCGGGTGTTCGACGGTCAGCGAGCGGGCGTGCAGGTGCAGCTTGCGCGACAGGTCGCCCCCACGCCGGCGCCCCAGCCNCTCGCCGATGTTCTCGGAGGCCGAGCCGCCATACTTGCCGTCGCCCAGGATCGGGTGGCCGATCTCGGCCATATGGGCGCGCAACTGGTGGGTGCGGCCCGTCACCGGCTCCAGCGCCATCCAGGACAGGCGGTTGCCCAGGAACCACAGCGTGAAATAGTCGGTCTGTGCCCGCTTGGCATCCGGGTAATCGGCGACCTTGGCGGGATGGATGCACAGCATCTTCTCGCCCTCGCCCTTGCCGCCGCCGGGCGCCTTCATCAGCGCGTATTTGATCGACCCCTGCCGCGGGTTCGGCACGCCGGCGACTACGGCCCAGTAAATCTTGCGCGCCTCGCGGTGGCGCAGCGCCTCGGACAGCGCGCGGGCCACGCGGTCGGTGCGGGCCAGCAGAAGGACGCCCGAGGTATCCTTGTCCAGCCGGTGAACCAGCTTGGGCCGGTCCTTGTAGCCGAACTTCAGCGCCTCGGTCAGGCCATCGACATGGCGCGTGCCCTGCCCCGAGCCGCCCTGCGACGGCAGGCCCGCGGGCTTGTTCAGCACGATCAGGTGTTCGTCGCGGAAGAGCACCGCGTCCTGGATCATCTTGGCGTCAGCCTTGCTGACACCATCGACGACCGGCCGCGACGGCGCCTCGCCCTCGGGCAGCGGCGGCACGCGGATTTCCTGGCCCGGCGCCACGCGGTCGGACGCCTTGGCGCGCGCGCCATCCACCCGGACCTGCCCGGTGCGGCACATCTTTTCCACCGCGCCCTGGGTCAGCTGCGGGAAGCGGCGCTTGAACCAGCGGTCCAGCCGCTGTTCGCCCTCGTCCTCGGACACCGTCAGCAATTTGACACCGCTCATGCGAAGGCCCCCGGAACAGATGCATGGCCGCCGCAATGGCAGCGAGTGAGAGCCCGACCGAGGCTGCGACGTACAGCATGGCCAACGCATGGTCGCCGCGTTGCCAGATCACCATGGTGTCCAGCGAAAAGGCGGAAAAGGTGGTGAAGCCGCCCAGGATGCCGGTCATCAGGAAGGGGGCGTAGGTTTGGCCGCCGCGCTGCGCCAGAACCTCGACAATGACGCCCATGACGAAAGAGCCAAGGATGTTCACGAACAAGGTGGCCCAGGGAAAGCCCGGCCCGATCCACCGCATCGCCCCGACATTGGAGAGATAGCGCAGGGACGAGCCGATGGCCCCGCCAAGGGCGACCTGAAAGAGGGTGGCAAGCATGGCGGTCTGATGGGGCCGGGGCGGGGGAAAGTCAACCTTGTGCCGGTCAGCAGCCGTCCAGATGGGTCTGCACCAGGGNGGCAAGCTCGGACGCATGGGTGATGGGCAGCATGTGCGCCGCCCCCGACAGGGTGATGTGCCGCACCAGCGGCAGGCGGCGGGCCAGCTCGCCGCAGATCGCCGGAATGACCGGCGGGCTGGCCGCGCCTTCGACCAGCAGCACCGGCAGGGTCAGCGTCTCCAGCCCCATGGCGCGCAGCATGGCGGCGCTGTCGTTCAGAAGCGTGGCATCCTGCGCCAGCACCAGGCCGATGCGGTCGGTCATATAGCGGCGCTGGCGTTCGGGAAGCGCGTGGAAAGGTGTCTCGCCGCCCCAGGTCGCGTGGAAGCGCTCGGTCGCGGCCTCGGGCTGACCGGCGCGGCACAGCGCGAAGACCTCCTGATGCTCGGCCAGGANAGGCTTACCAGCAGGCGGCGCCACTGCGCGGGCGGCAGCAAACAGCACCGGCTCGAACAGGATCAGCGAGCGGACAAGGCCCGGTTGTTCCAGCGCCAGCCGCAAGGCGACGGTGGCGCCGAAGGAATGGCCCAGGACGCCGACGGGGCGCCCCTGCCCCAGGCTGCGCGCCAGGTCGGCGGCGATGCGGGTGGTCAGCGCGTGCAGGTCGCTTTGGCCATCCCAGCCCCCGCTCTGGCCATGGCCCGGCAGGTCGGGAGCGGTGACGGCGACGCCCTGCAGGCCCGCGGCCAGCCCGGACCAGGCACCGCCATGGGCCAGCGAGCAGTGCAAGGCCAGCACCGGGCGCGAACCGCCGCAGTCAAAGACCCGCCAGTGCGTCGGGTGGTAAGCGACCGGCGCCTCGGGCACTAGAGCTTTCCGCCAGATGCAGGTCCAGGTCGTCCAGCCGGTCCTGGCCCCAGAACTTTTCCTCGCCCACCACGAAGAAGGGCACGCCGAAGACGCCGCGGTTGACCGCTTCCTCCAGGTTGGCGGCATAGGTCTCGGCCGCCATCAGCATGCCCCGGTCGGCCACGGCCGGATCGAAACCCGCCGTGGACAGGGCGGCGCGGATCACCGCGTCCTCCGAGATGTCCCGCCNCTCGGCCCACAGCGCCCGGCTGATCGCCGTCACCAGCGCGGCCACATCGCCGCCCCCGGCCGCCTGCGCCGCGATGATGGCATAGGCCGCGGGCGCCGGGTTGGCCGCGCCGAACAGGGGCGCCGGGTCCAGCGTCATTCCCAGCTTGCGCGCCTGGCGGGCGCGGTCCTGCTGGCTGTAGGCGTTGCGCGACGGGTGACGCTCGGCCCGACCTTNGCCGCCGGTGCGCGGGAAAAGCTGGGCCACGTCCAGCGGCTTGTAGACCAGCTTTGCCCCGTGGCGCGCCGCAATCTCGGCNNCTACCTGGTGCGCGAGATAGACCCAGGGCGATTGCGGGGCCAGATAGTAGTCGATCTGCGTCATGCCGTCCTTCCGCTTCGTCCATGGGTTTCCCGGACCCTAGCCGGGTGATAAGCGCTTGCCAACGTCACGAATCCGTCGCATCGGGGCGCCACCCCAGTGACAAGCTGCCAATGGACCCGACCATGCCCGCCATCACCGAGCCGAAGCTGATTTCCGGCAATGCCAACCTGACTCTGGCCAAGTCCATCGCCCGGCGCATGTCGATGCACCGNGGGATGCAGGTGGGGTTGGTCGATGCCAGGGTCGAGCGGTTCAACGACCAGGAGATCTTCGTCGAGGTCTACGAGAACGTCCGCGGCGAGGACATGTATGTCATCCAGCCGACCTCGAACCCGGCGAATGACAACCTGATGGAACTGTTGATCATGACCGACGCGCTGAAGCGGTCGTCGGCGGCGCGGATCACCGCGGTGATCCCCTATTTCGGCTATGCCCGCCAGGACCGCCGCGCCAAGGCGCGCACGCCCATCAGCGCCAAGCTGGTGGCGAACCTGATCACCCAGGCGGGGGTGGACCGGGTGCTGACGCTGGACCTGCACGCCGCGCAGATCCAGGGGTTCTTCGACATTCCGGTGGACAACCTTTATGCCAGCCCGATCTTCGCGCTGGATATCGAGCATCACTTCAAGGGCCAGTTGCAGGACGTGATGATCGTCTCGCCCGACGTGGGCGGCGTGGCCCGCGCGCGCGAGTTGGCCAAGCGGATCAACGCNCCCCTGTCCATCGTGGACAAGCGGCGCGAGAAGGCGGGCGAAGTCGCCNNGATGACGGTGATCGGCGACGTGAAGGGCCGCAAGTGCATCATCGTGGACGATATCTGTGACACCGCGGGGACGCTGTGCAAGGCGGCCGAGGTGCTGATGGAGAACGGGGCGACCGAAGTCCATTCCTATATCACCCATGGCGTGCTGTCGGGGCTTACGGTGGAGCGGGTGAAGAACTCGGTGATGAAGTCGCTGGTCATCACCGACTCGATCGAGCCGACCGAACAGGTCAAGGCGGCCACCAATATCCGCATCGTTCCCACGGCGCCGATGTTTGCCCAGGCGATCCTGAACATCTGGAACGGCACCTCGGTGTCGTCGCTGTTCGAAACCGAGACCCTGGTGCCGATCTATGAGGGCATGTACCAGCGGGAGTGAGCGTCCGAGCTCGGACGCCTTGCCGCACCCAACAAAATCAATGGGTTGCGCGGGCGCATTAACTTGGACTTAACACCTGCCCGGCCTAGCCCAGGTCCCAGTCGTCGTCGTCGCGGACCGGGCCGATGGCCAGCCAGTCGGCGCGGATGCGGGCGACGCGGGTGTCGCCCCAGGTGCGGAACACCAGGTCGAAGCCGGTCTCGGAGACCCGCTCGGGCGTGAGTTCGGCGCGCAGGTTGGTGCCCTTGTCGAAATCCCACAGGGAAATCGTCGTGGTGACGGCTGGAGGAGCCAGGAAAGGTTCGGAAAAGGTAATATTGGCCCGCGCCTCACGCGCGCCCTCGCCCGCCCACATCGGGCCGTCGTTCACGAAATCGGAAAACAGGACCCGCGAGCCCTGCACGACGCCAACCTTGCCTGCCGTGATCCGCTTCATGCGTGTCATATCGCCTTGAATTTGGGCGAGACTATGGATTTTGCGGGGAAGTAAGCGAAGGCCCCGCCGCTCGGGCGGGGCCTTTGGCTGTGCGGGCCGGAAGCAGGATGGGCAATATTGCCCATCCTACCCCAGCATGTGCGAGCCGAGGGCTTCCATGTCGGCCAGAAGCTTGGCCGCGGCATCGACCGCGTCGGGATGGGCCGCCGAGGCGGCNNCGCGCGCCTGGTCCACCAGTTCCTGGTGGATGAAGCGCGTCAGCTCGTCCTTGGGCATGCCGCGTTCGGCGAGGACGGTCACGCCATCCGCGTCGATCTGGGCGAAGCCCGAGGTCACTGCGAATTCCTGCGTGCCTTCGGAAGACACCACGGTCAGGATGCCCGGCCGCAGTGTCGTGATCAGCGGCGCATGGCCCGGCATGGCGGTGAGATCACCGTCCGCGCCGGNGATGCGCACCTNGCGCGCCGCGACGGAAGCGAGCTTCCGTTCCGGCGACACGAGTTCGAACTGCATGGTGTCGGCCATCTTGCCCCTTACGCCGCAGCCGCGGCGAGCTTGGCGGCCTTGGCCTTCACTTCCTCGATGTCGCCGACCATGTAGAAGGCGGCTTCCGGCAGGTGGTCATACTCGCTTACGACCACGGCCTTGAACGAGGCGATGGTCTTGTCGAGCGGAACCTGCACGCCGGGCGAGCCGGTGAAGACCTGGGCCACGTCGAACGGCTGGGACAGGAAGCGCTGGATCTTCCGGGCGCGGGCCACGGTCAGCTTGTCCTCTTCCGACAACTCGTCCATGCCGAGGATGGCGATGATGTCCTGCAGCGACTTGTAGCGCTGCAGCACGCCCTGCACCGAGCGGGCGACCGCGTAGTGCTCTTCGCCGACAACCGCCGGGTCCATCAGGCGCGAGGTCGAGTCGAGCGGGTCCACGGCCGGGTAGATGCCGAGTTCCGAGATCGCACGCGACAGCACGGTGGTGGCGTCGAGGTGGGCGAAGGAGGTGGCTTGCGCCGGGTCGGTAAGGTCGTCGGCCGGAACGTAGATGGCCTGCACCGAGGTGATCGAGCCGTTCTTCGTCGAGGTGATGCGTTCCTGCAGCGCGCCCATGTCGGTGGCCAGCGTCGGCTGGTAGCCCACGGCCGAAGGGATACGGCCAAGAAGCGCCGACACTTCCGAACCCGCCTGGGTGAAGCGGAAGATGTTGTCGATGAAGAACAGCACGTCCGTGCCCGACTGGTCGCGGAACTGTTCGGCCATGGTCAGGCCGGACAGCGCCACGCGCATACGGGCGCCCGGCGGTTCGTTCATCTGGCCGAAGACCATCGCCACCTTGGACTTGGTGAGGTCTTCGACGTTGATAACGCCGGATCTGATGAACTCGTGGTAGAGGTCGTTGCCCTCGCGCGTCCGCTCGCCCACGCCGGCGAAGACGGAATAGCCCGAGTGAACCTTGGCGACGTTGTTGATCAGTTCCTGGATGAGAACCGTCTTGCCCACGCCGGCGCCGCCGAACAGGCCGATCTTGCCGCCCTTGGCATAGGGCGCCAGCAGGTCGATGACCTTGATGCCGGTCACGAGGATCTGCGCTTCGGTCGACTGCTGGTCGAATTCCGGGGCCGCCTGGTGGATGCCGCGGGTGGTGGTGGCCGCGACCGGACCCTTTTCGTCGATGGCGTCACCCACGACGTTCATGATGCGGCCAAGCGTGGCGTCGCCCACCGGCACCATGATCGGCGCGTTGGTGTCGGTCACGTCCTGACCGCGCACCAGACCTTCGGTGGCGTCCATGGCGATGCAGCGGACGGTGTTTTCGCCCAGGTGCTGCGCCACTTCCAGGATCAGCTTCTTGCCGTTGTTCGAGGTTTCGAGCGCGTTCAGAATTGCGGGCAGGCTGCCATCGAACTGCACGCCGACGACGGCGCCGATGACCTGCGTGACCCTTCCCTTCGCTTTCGCGTTTGCCATGTCGTATCTCCGGTTCCGTCAGAGCGCCTCGGCGCCCGAGATGATTTCGATGAGTTCCTTGGTGATCGCAGCCTGACGCGACCGGTTGTACTGGATGGTCAGCCGGTTGATCATGTCGCCTGCGTTGCGCGTCGCATTGTCCATCGCGCTCATCCGCGCGCCCTGTTCCGAGGCGGCGTTTTCGAGAAGCGCGGTGAAGAGCTGCGTCGCCACCCCGCGCGGCAGGAGGTCGGCGAGGATCGCCTCTTCCGAGGGCTCGTAATCGTAGAGCGAGGAGGTGGCCCCGCCTTCGAATGCCGCCGGAATGACCTGCTGCGCGGTCGGGACCTGGCTGATCACCGACTGGAAGCGGTTGTAGAAGATCGTCGCCACGTCGAATTCGCTTGCGTTGAAGCGGGCGATGATGTCGGCGGCGATGCCTTGCGCATTGGCATAGCCGATGCGGCGGACCTCGCCGAGGTCCACATGGCCGATGAACAGCTGACCGAGGTCGCGCTTCAGCTGTTCACGCCCTTTCTTGCCGACGGTGAGAATCTTCACCGTCTTGCCTTCGGCCAGAAGGGCATTGGCCTTCGCCCGCGCCATGCGGACGATGGACGAGTTGAAGCCGCCGCAGAGGCCACGCTCGGAGGTCATGACGACCAGGAGGTGGACCTTGTCGGCGCCGGTGCCGGCCAGAAGCCGCGGCGCGGCAGGCGAGCCTGCCGCGGCCGAGGCCAGACCGCCGATCACGGCGTTCATGCCAAGGGCATAGGGACGCGCGGCTTCCGCCGCCTCTTGCGCACGGCGCAGTTTGGCGGCGGCGACCATTTGCATCGCCTTGGTGATCTTCCGCGTGTTCTTCACGCTTCCGATCCGGTTTTTCAGATCCTTGAGGCTGGGCATCTGCCTTCTCCCCAGGGTTCTTATGCGAAGTCTTTGGCGAAGGCGTCCAGCGTGGTGCGGATCTTNNCTTCCAGATCGCCCGCGACCTTGCGGTCGTTCTTCGTCAGGTCTTCCAGCAGGTCCTTGCCGGTGGTGCGCAGGTACTTCAACAGCGCGGCCTCGAAGCGGCCAACGTCACGGACCGGCAGCTTGTCGAGATAGCCGTTGGTACCGGCGAAGATGATGCAGACGATTTCCGCGTTGGTCAGCGGCGAGTACTGCGGCTGCTTCATCAGTTCCGTCAGGCGGGCACCGCGGTTCAGCAGTTGCTGGGTCGCGGCGTCAAGGTCGGAGCCGAACTGCGCGAAGGCCGCCATTTCGCGGTATTGCGCCAGTTCCAGCTTCANCCTGTTTACCACCGACTTCATCGCCGAGGTCTGCGCGGAGGAACCCACGCGGGACACGGAGAGACCGGTGTTCACGGCCGGGCGGATGCCCTGGAAGAACAGTTCCGATTCCAGGAAGATCTGGCCGTCGGTGATGGAGATGACGTTCGTCGGAATATAGGCCGAGATGTCGCCACNCTGGGTTTCGACGATCGGCAGCGCGGTCAGCGAGCCCGAGCCGTTGTCGGCGTTCAGCTTCGCGGCACGCTCCAGGAGGCGCGAGTGCAGGTAGAACACGTCGCCCGGATAGGCTTCACGCCCCGGCGGACGGCGCAGCAGCAGCGACATCTGGCGGTAGGCGACGGCCTGCTTCGAGAGATCATCGTAGATCAGCAGGGCGTGGCGGCCATTGTCGCGGAAATACTCGCCGATGGCGGTGGCGGCATAGGGCGCCAGGTACTGCATCGGCGCGGGGTCCGAGGCGGTGGCGGCGACGACGATGGAGTAGGCGAGCGCGCCGGTTTCTTCCAGCTTCTTCACCAGCTGGGCCACGGTCGAACGCTTCTGGCCGACGGCGACATAGACGCAGTAGAGCTTCTTGCCCTCGTCGTCGCCGGCTTCGTTGTAGACCTTCTGGTTCAGGATGGCGTCCAGCGCCACGGCGGTCTTGCCGGTCTGGCGGTCGCCGATGATCAGTTCGCGCTGGCCGCGGCCGATCGGGATCATGGCGTCGATGGCCTTGAGGCCGGTGGCCATGGGTTCATGCACCGACTTGCGCGGGATGATGCCCGGCGCCTTGACGTCGGCGACGCGACGCTCGGCGGCAACGATGGGGCCCTTGCCGTCGATCGGGTTGCCGAGCGCGTCCACGACGCGGCCCAGAAGGCCGTCGCCCACCGGCACGTCCACGATGGACTTGGTGCGCTTGACGGTGTCGCCTTCCTTGATGTCGCGGTCGGAACCGAAGATCACGATACCGACGTTGTCGACTTCGAGGTTCAGCGCCATGCCGCGGATGCCGCCGGGGAATTCGACCATTTCACCGGCCTNGACGTTGTCCAGCCCGTGAACGCGGGCGATGCCGTCACCCACGGACAGCACGCGGCCGACTTCGGCCACGTCGGCGTCCTTGCCGAAATTCTTGATCTGCTCCTTGAGGATCGCCGAGATCTCGGCCGCCTGGATTCCATCACCCCACCTCTTTCATTGCATTCTGGAGAGCCGCGAGCTTGGAACGGATCGAGGTGTCGATCATCGTCGAGCCCAGCTTGACTACGAGACCGCCGATGAGACCTTCATCAACGGTGGTTTTCAGTATCACTTCCTTGCCGACGCGCGCCTTCAGCGTGGCCGCAAGCTTGGCGGCCTGGTCGTCCGTCAGGGCAGCGGCGGCGGTCACTTCGGCCGTCATTTCGCCCTTTTCGGCGGCGATGCGGGCGCGCAGGTCCGACAGGACCTGGCCCAGCACGAAGAGACGGCGCTTGGACGCCATCAGGGCCAGCGTGTGCTGCATCAGCACCGACAGGCCCATCTTCTGGGCCAGGGCGCCGATGGCGCGGCCCTGATCTTCGCGCGAGAGCACCGGCGAGGCGATCATGTCGCGCAGCGGCTTGCTTTCCGCAAGCGCCGCTTCCAGCGCCCCCACATCCGACTCCAGCGCCGCGAGCGCCTTTTCCTCTTTGGCCAGGTCGAAGACCGCAGTGGAATAGCGGACAGCGACGCCGGATGTGACTGAAGCTGGTTCTGACACGTCAACCCTTCCGTTGTCTCGGCCGGGGCCAGGAGGCCGTCGGCACAGTGGCATCCGGGGTCGGCCAGCNNCTGTTGCCAGCGCCCCATGTCGCGGGCGTCTNNCTAGCAGACGCCACCCAGTGTCGCAACCGGCTTGCTCGCGGTAAATTGACCCTGTCCGGCGATAACATTTCGTCCCGGTCGCGGCTTTTGTCCCTGGCCTGCGGGGGAAATGCCGCGGCGCGGCGAATCCGGCCGATCAGGGGCGTTCCGACCCACCATCCGCACCGAAGCCGGGGGCCCGCGGTGAGGGGGATCTGGGGTTTCAGCCCCCGTGCCGGGCGGGGTCGAGAGCTTGGGCACCGGCACCGGCTGGCGCACGCCTTCCAGCACCTTCAGCGGGCGGCGCACCACGGCGCCGAGGCCGCCGCGCGTGGGGGCGTAGACCTGTTTCGAGGCCTCGACCATCAGCACGCCGCCGGNAAGCCAGGGCACGCGGCGGCCGACCTTTTCCCAGAAGTCGGCGGTGCGCAGCCAGAAGCCGCCGGTCGTGGGCGGGGCATAGAGCGCGCCGAAGCTGCGTTCGGNGGTGAAGCCGTGGGATTTGAGCTGCGCTTCCAGCTGCGCCATGGAATAGGGCTTACCAAAGCCGAACGGCGTGGAATCGCCGCGCGCCCAAAGCCCGGTGCGGTTGGGCACGATGGCCAGAAGCCGCCCGCCCGGCCCCAGCACGCGGTGCGCCTCGTCCAGCACGTCCGAGGGGCGTTCCGAGGTTTCCAGCCCGTGCAGCAGGATCAGCCGGTCGGCCTGGCCGGTGGGCAGGGGCCACAGCGTTTCGTCGCACAGCACCGAGACGTTTTCCATGCCGGGCGGCCAGGGCATCACGCCCTGCGGCGCGGGCATCAAGGCCACGGTGCGCGCGGTCTGGTCCAGATAGGGGCGCAGAAGCGGCACGGCGAAGCCGAAGCCCACAAGGCTTTGCCCGGCAAGCGCGGGCCAGAGCGCCTGCACCTGGTCGCGGATCGCGCGCTGCGCCGAGCGGCCAAGCGCGGTCCGGTAGTAGAAGCTGCGCAGGTCGATGACGTCGAGATGCATGAGTTTTCCGCGCTCGCGGCCCCGACTATGGCCTGCGTCCCGGCCCGCTGCAACGGAAAGGGCGGCGGCGGGCCTCGCGCCGTTGACGGAAACGCCGCTGTCGGGCCATACGGGTTGAACGCCTACACAAGACCGGCCTGCAGAACCGGCCGCCTGACCGTGCTTAAGAAGGGAGGAGTGAGGATGCAAGTCTTGCTGGCTTTGTCACGCGCCATCGACCGCGTGACCAGCCTGATCGGCCGTGCCATGGGCTGGCTGATCCTGGCGGCGGTGCTGATCAGCGCGGGAAATGCGGTGGTGCGGAAGGTGTTCAGCACCTCGTCCAACGCCTGGCTGGAAGCGCAGTGGTATCTGTTCGGCGCGGCCTTCATGGGGGCGGCCGCCTATACGCTGCAACAGAACGAGCATATCCGCATCGACATCTTCTACGGCACGCGGTCGCGGCGCACGCAGCACTGGATCGACCTGTTCGGCCATGTGGTCTTCCTGATGCCCTTCGTCATCCTGATGACCTGGATGCTGGTGCCCTATGCCTTTCAGGCCTGGAAGATCGGCCAGATCTCGACCAATGCCGGCGGGCTGATCATCTGGCTTACGCGGGCGATCCTGGCGGCGGGCTTCGCGCTGCTGATCGCGCAGGGCCTGTCCGAGATCATCAAGAAGATCGCGGTGATGCGGGGGCTGATCGAAGACCCGCATCCCTTCATCTCGGCGCATGAGATGGCCGAGAAGGAGGGCGCCGAACTGGCGGCGGCTGTGGCCGGGCTGAACGAGGGAGACCGCAAATGATGGAGCTCATCGCGCTGAACATGGCGCCGATCATGTTCGCCTCGCTGGTGGTCTTCCTCTTGCTGGGCTATCCGGTCGCCTTTTCGCTGGCCGCCAACGGCCTGGTGTTCTTTGCCATCGGCGTCTGGCTGGCGCCCTGGTCGGAGAACACCATCACCCTGGACTGGCCGCTGCTCTTTACCATGCCGCAGCGGCTGTGNGGGGTGATGTCGAACGAGACATTGCTGGCCATTCCCTTCTTCACCTTCATGGGCATCGTGCTGGAACGGTCGGGCATGGCCGAGGACCTGCTGGACACCATCGGCCAGCTGTTCGGGCCGATCCGCGGCGGCCTTGCCTATGCGGTGATCATCGTGGGCGCGTTGCTGGCGGCGACCACGGGCGTGGTGGCGGCGAGCGTCATCGCCATGGGCCTGATCTCGCTGCCGATCATGCTGCGCTATGGCTACGACCGCCGGATCGCCTCGGGCGTGATCGCCGCCTCGGGGACGCTGGCGCAGATCATCCCGCCCTCGCTGGTGCTGATCGTGCTGGCCGACCAGCTGGGCCGGTCGGTGGGCGACATGTACACCGGCGCGATGATCCCCGGCCTGGTGCTGACCGGGCTGTACATGGCCTATGTCTTCGCCGTCTCGGTGCTGCGGCCGTCCTGGGTGGCGCTGCTTACCGAGGCGCGCACGCTGGGCCATGGCATCCTGTCACTGATCGTGGCGCTGGCCGCCTGCATGGCCATCGGCTATGGCGCCCATGTCTGGCTGGCGCCGACGATGGGGGCCAATGCCGACATCCTGGGCGCGGCGGTCGGCATCGGCGCCATCTATGTCGCGGCGATCCTNGACAAGACCCTGGGCATCGGCCTGATGTCGCGGCTGGCGCAGCAGGTCATCATCGTGCTGATCCCGCCGCTGGCGCTGATCTTCCTGGTGCTGGGCACGATCTTCCTGGGCATCGCCACCCCGACCGAGGGCGGCGCCATGGGCGCGGTGGGCGCCATGGTGCTGGCCGCCATGAAGGGCCGNCTGAACCTGGGCGTCGTCAGCCAGGCGCTGGCCTCGACGACGCGGCTGTCGGCCTTCGTGATGTTCATCCTGGTGGGGGCGCGGGTCTTCTCGCTGACCTTCTACGGCGTGAACGGCCATGTCTGGGTCGAGCATCTGCTGGTCGGCCTGCCGGGCGGGCAGACGGGGTTCCTGATCATCGTCTCGGTGCTGGTGTTCTTGCTGGCCTTCTTCCTGGACTTCTTCGAACTGGCCTTCATCATCGTGCCCTTGCTGGTGGCGCTTACCATGGCGCTGGACATCGACCTGATCTGGTTCGGCATCATCCTGGCGGTGAACATGCAGACCTCGTTCATGCACCCGCCCTTCGGCTTTGCGCTGTTCTACCTGTCGGTGGCGCCGCGCGGGCCTTATGACGACAAGGTCACGGGCAAGCGGCTGCAGGGCGTGTCCACCGGGCAGATTNNCTGGGGGGCGGTGCCCTTCGTGGTGATCCAGGTGGTGATGATCGGCATCACCATCGCCTTCCCGCAGATGGTGATGCACTACAAGGGGGCGGCANNTGACCCGTCGTCGGTGGAGATCGTCCTGCCCGGCCTGACCGCGCCGCAGGCGCCGGGGCGACGACGGCCCCGGGCCTGGGCCAGCTTGGCGCGCCGCAACTGGGGGCACCGCAGCTCGGTACGCCGCAACTGGGGACACCGCAGCTCGGTGCGCCGCAACTGGGCACGCCGCAACTGGGGGCGCCGCAGGTGATGCCGCTGGCGCCGGGGAACTGAGCCTTCCGCCACGAAAACGGCCCCGGAGCGATCCGGGGCCGTTCTCGTTTGCGCTGCCGCAGCGCGGCCGGGGCGTCAGAGCTTGCCACCTGCTGCTGCACCATCATGAAGGTGTCGTAGGTGTATTCGGCGATCTGCGCCCAGAGATAGGCCTCGCGCTTGAAGGCGTCCTGGCTGTCCTTGATCTTCTTGAACGAGGCGTTGGTGGCGCCGATCTCGGCATAGGTGGCCTGCGCGGCCTCGAAAGCCGCCGCCAGCACATCCTGCGNGAAGGGCCGCAGTTGCGCGCCGCTCGCCGCCAGCGAGCGCAGGGCNNTTGCTGGGTTCTTCCAGTCGTAGCTGGCCATCATGTTCGAGTTCGCCGCCTCGCAGGCGGTCTTCAGCACCGCCTGATAGGCGGGCGGCAGCTCGGCCCACTTGGCGAGGTTGATCATGGCCGACAGCGTCGGGCCGCCTTCCCACCAGCCGGGATAGTAGTAGTAGGGCGCGACCTTGTAGAAGCCGAGCTTCTCGTCGTCATAGGGGCCGACCCATTCGGCGGCGTCGATGGTGCCCTTTTCCAGCGCCGGATAGATGTCGCCGCCGCANNCGATCTGCTGCGGCACCACGCCGAGCTTTTCGATGATCTTGTNTACGAAGCCGCCGATGCGCATCTTCAGGCCCTGCATGTCGGCCAGCGAGTTGATCTCCTTGCGGTACCAGCCGCCCATCTGCACGCCGGTGTTGCCGCAGGGGAAGGCGATCAGGTTCTGCGTGGCATAGAACTCGTTCAGCATGTCGATGCCGCCGCCGTAGTAGAGCCAGGCGTTCATCTGCCGGTAGTTCATGCCGAAGGGCACCGTGGTGCCGAGCGCGTAGGTCGGATCCTTGCCCCAGAAGTAGTAGGTGGCGGTGTGGCAGGCCTCGACGGTGCCACNTGACACGGCATCGGCGGCTTCCAGGCCCGGCACCAGTTCGCCCGCCGGGAAGACCTGCAGCGTGAAGTTGCCGTCGGTCGCTTCCGAGACGAAGCGCGACATGGNTTCGGCCGCACCGAAGATCGTGTCCAGCGACTTCGGGAAGGACGAGGTGACGCGCCAGGTCACCTTGGGCGCGGACTGCGCGATCGCTGNGGCGGCGACCGCGGTGGCGGCGGCGCCGACGGCGGCGGTCGTCAGGAAATTACGTCTTTCACTTGGCATCTCCTCTTCTGATGGTCTTCCCTGCCGCTGCTTACCCCAAGAGAACGTCGGTCGGGAAGGACAAGGGCCAGAGCCGCCGCGGCGGCGTCCGGTCGCTTCTTGCCGAAACGGGCGCGACTGCCGTCGCCCCCGGTCTTCCTCCCGCCGCATCGTTTTCGCCTGAGGGCGACATGCGTTACACCCGAAGTATGGGGCGCCCGCGGGTCTGGCAAGCATTTTTGTTGCGCGCCGGGTCTGGCCTTCCGGCAAGGTCGAGGCAAGACTGCTGCGAACCCGAGACCCGGAGCCCGACATGCCCGCCGACCTGATCACCCTGCCCTGTCTTGCCGACAATTACGCCTATCTGCTGAAGGATCGGGCATCGCCTTCGGTGGCGCTGGTGGATGCGCCAGAGGCCGCGCCGGTGCTGGCGGCGCTGGCCGAGCGGGGGTGGTCGCTGTCGGAAATCTGGCTGACCCATCACCACGCCGACCATATCCAGGGCGTGGCCGAGCTGGTGGCGGCGACCGGCGCTCGCGTCACCGGGGCGGCCGCCGATGCCCACCGCCTGCCGCCCCTGGACCGGGAGGTCCGTCCCGGCGAGCGCTTTGCATTCGCCGACGAGCCGGTCGAGGTGCTGGACGCCCCCGGCCACACCGCGGCCATATCGCCCTTTCCTGCCCGGCGCGGGACTGGTCTTCACCGGCGACAGCCTGATGGCTGGTGGCTGCGGCTTCATTGTTCGAGGGCACGCTTACCGAGATGTGGGGCACGCTGACCCGGCTGGCGGCGCTGCCCCCGAAACGCTGGTCTGTTCGGGGCACGAATACACCGCCTCGAACCTGCGCTTTGCGGCCACTCTTGAACCCGCCAATCCGGCGCTTATCTTCCGCCAAGAGGCAGTGGCCGAAGCGCGTCGGATGGGACGCCCGACCGTGCCTTCCCGTCTTTCGGACGAGCTTTCGACGAACCCCTTCCTGCGCGCTGACATGGCCCCCTTGCGCGCGGCGGTGGGGATGCCCGACGCCCCCGCGGCAGAGGTCTTCGCCGAAATCCGCGCTCGCAAGGACCGGTTCTGACGGCTCTTTGCCTGGTCTGTGTTCACTTTTTGCACGGCCTGGCCAGGAAAGCATCGGACACCGAAAATCTCCTTGAAGTGCGGCGGATAAAACCGAACTTTAAGATCATGAGGCCACGGTCGGTACGGGCCTGCCCGGACCCTCCAGAGAGGTAAAGGAGCACGCAAGTGCCGTCATTTTCGTCCACGCTCGAGCAGGCAATCCACGGCGCGCTGGCCCTGGCCAATGCCCGCCGTCATGAACTGGCAACGCTGGAGCATCTGCTTCTGGCGCTGATCGACGAACCCGACGCGGCCCGCGTGATGAAGGCCTGCTCGGTGGATCTGGATGCCCTGCGCAAGACGCTGATCGACTTCATCGACGACGACCTGTCCACCCTGGTGACGGATGTCGAAGGGTCGGAAGCCGTGCCCACCGCTGCCTTCCAGCGCGTGATCCAGCGCGCGGCGATCCATGTGCAATCCTCGGGTCGGACCGAGGTCACCGGCGCCAACGTTTTGGTGGCGATCTTCGCGGAACGCGAATCCAACGCTGCCTACTTCCTGCAAGAGCAGGACATGACGCGCTACGACGCGGTGAACTTCATCGCGCATGGCGTGGCCAAGAACCCCGCCTTCGGCGAAAGCCGCCCGGTGACGGGGGCCGAGGAACATCAGGAAACCCCCAAGGCCGAAGCTTACGAGGCCAAGGAATCGGCGCTGTCGAAATATTGCGTCGATCTGAACACCAAGGCGCGCAAGGGCGACGTTGACCCGTTGATCGGCCGCGANCCTGAGGTTGAGCGCTGCATCCAGGTGCTGTGCCGCCGCCGCAAGAACAACCCGCTTCTCGTGGGCGATCCCGGCGTGGGCAAGACCGCCATCGCGGAAGGCCTGGCCTGGAAGATCGTCAAGAAGGACGTGCCCGAGGTTCTGGCACATGCCACGATCTATTCGCTGGACATGGGGGCGCTGCTGGTTTGCACCCGCTATCGCGGCGATTTCGAGGAACGGCTGAAAGCCGTGGTGAAGGAGATGGAGGATCACCCCGACGCGATCCTGTTCATCGACGAAATCCACACCGTGATCGGTGCCGCGACCTCTGGCGGGGCCATGGATGCCTCGAACCTGCTGAAGCCCGCCTTGCAGGGCGGCAAGCTGCGCTGCATGGGCTCGACGACCTATAAGGAGTTCCGCCAGCATTTCGAGAAGGACCGCGCCCTTTCCCGCCGGTTCCAGAAGATCGACGTGAACGAGCCGTCGGTGCCGGATGCGATCAAGATCCTCATGGGTCTGAAGCCGCATTTCGAGGAACACCACGACCTGCGCTACACCGCCGAGGCGATCAAGTCGGCGGTGGAACTGGCCGCACGCTATATCCATGACCGCAAGCTGCCCGACAGCGCCATCGACGTGATCGACGAGGTTTACGCGGCGCAGCATCTGGTCAGCGAAAGCAAGCGCCGCAAGGTCATCGGCACGCGCGAGATCGAAGGGGTGGTGGCCAAGATCGCCCGCATCCCGCCGAAGAACGTGTCCAAGGACGATGCCGAAGTGCTGCGCGACCTGGAAAAGTCGCTGAAGCGCGTGGTCTTCGGCCAGGACAAGGCGATCGAGGCGCTGTCTTCCGCCATCAAGCTGGCCCGTGCGGGCCTGCGCGAGCCGGAAAAGCCCATCGGCAACTACCTGTTCGCNCACCCCACCGGCGTGGGCAAGACCGAGGTCGCCAAGCAACTGGCCAACACTCTGGGCGTGGAACTCCTGCGCTTCGACATGTCGGAATACATGGAGAAGCACGCGGTTTCCCGGCTGATCGGCGCGCCGCCCGGCTATGTCGGCTTTGACCAGGGCGGCATGCTGACCGATGGCGTGGACCAGCACCCGCATTGCGTGCTGCTGCTGGACGAGATCGAAAAGGCGCACCCGGATGTCTACAACATCCTGTTGCAGGTGATGGACCACGGCAAGCTGACCGACCACAACGGCAGNGTGGATTTCCGCAACGTGATCCTGATCCTGACCACCAACGCCGGCNNTGCCGCCGACATGGCCAAGGCCGCCATCGGTTTCGGCCGCGAAAAGCGGACGGGCGAGGACCAGGTTGCCATCGAGCGGCTGTTCACGCCGGAATTCCGCAACCGTCTNGATGCCATCGTCTCCTTCGCGGCCTTGCCGAAAGAGGTGATCATGCAGGTGGTCGAGAAGTTCGTGCTGCAGCTGGAGGCCCAGCTGATGGACCGCGGCGTGCATATCGAGCTGACGCCGGAAGCCGCCGCCTGGCTGGGCGACAAGGGCTATGACGACAAGATGGGCGCGCGTCCCCTGGGCCGCGTGATCCAGGAAAACATCAAGAAGCCGCTGGCCGAGGAGTTGTTGTTCGGCAAGCTGACCAAGGGCGGCCTGGTGCGGGTCGTGGTCAAGGACGACGCCATCGACCTTCAGATCGAAGAGCCGCAGAAACCGCGGATCACCGGATCGAAACCGCCGCTGCTGACGGCAGAGTAAGACAGGACCCCGCTTCGGCGGGGTTTTCGTTTGGGCGGTCCCGTGACGCCCCGACCGGAGGTTGCCGATGCTGCGCGCCCTTGTTGCCCTGTTGTGTCTGGCCGCCCCTGCCGCGGCCTTCGATCTGGGCTGGCCCATCGACTGCCGCCTGGGCGAGACCTGCCATGTCCAGAACTATGTCGATCACGATCCCGGCCCCGGCACGCAGGATTTCGCCTGCGGGGCGCTGAGCTATGACGGGCATGACGGCACCGACATCGCCCTGCCCTCGCTGGCGGCGATGCGGGCGGGGGTTGCGGTCAAGGCGGCGGCGGCGGGCATCGTGACGGGGGTGCGCGACGGNATGCCCGACATCTCGATCCGCGANCCGGCGGCGCTTGCGCTGGAGGGCAAGGATTGCGGCAACGGGGTGCTGATTGACCACGGCGAGGGGTGGCAGACCCAGTATTGCCACATGAAGCTGGGCTCCATCGTCGTGAAGCCGGGGCAGACGGTGGACGCGGGGGCGGTGCTGGGACAGGTGGGCCTGTCGGGCAATACCGAATTNCCNCACCTGCACCTGTCGGTGCGCAAGGATGGGGCGGAACTGGACCCGCTCGATACCGAGGCCGACGCGGTCTGTGGCGGCGGGGCGCCGCAGCTTTGGGCCGAGCCGGTGGACTATNNGTGGCCGGGGATGATCGCGGCGGGCTTTGCCACGACGGTGCCGGACTACGCGGCGGTGCAAGCCGGGACAGCGGGCGAGACCATTGCGGCGGATGCCCCGGCGCTGGTGTTCTGGGCCTGGTATTTCGGGCCGCGGGCGGGGGATGAGGTGCGGCTGGAAATCACCGGGCCGGAGGGCACGTTCTTCGAGGACAGCTTCCGGGTGGAAAGACCCAGGCGCAGGCCTTCCGGCGGGGGCAGGAAGCTGCGGGCCGCCTTGGCCCCTGGCCAGTGGATGGGCACCGCCACCCTGATCCGCGACGGCAAGGCGCTGGACCAGATCGAGGCGGGCTTCACCCTGCCCTGAGCGTCCGAGCTCGACGCCGGTTCGGCGTGAACGATATCAATGGGTTGCGCGGGCGCATTCATCATTCGTCAACCCGCCGGGGCCAGGCGCGGCTTCGACCGTGAAGCGCGGGGGTGCGGGGGCGAATGCCCCCCGCACCCCCGGTCCCGGACGGGAGAGGTCAGCGTTCCGTCAGCTTCAGTTCGATGCGGCGGTTCTGGGCGCGGGCTTCCTCGCTGTCGCCGTCGGCCACCGGGCGGAACTCGCCGAATCCGGTGGCGGCCAGGCGGTCGGGCGGGAAACCCAAGGCGTCGATCATGTAGCGCACCACCGACAGCGCACGGGCCTGGCTGAGCTGCCAGTTGTCCTTGAACTCACCCAGGCCGGACAAGGGCACGTTGTCGGTGTGACCGTCCACGCGGATGATCCAGTCGATACCGGGCGGGATGTCCTGCATCACCTCTTTCAGAATCTGCACCACCCCGGCGATCTGGGCCTGGCCCTCGGGCGACAGGTCGGCCGAGCCGGGCTGGAACAGCACTTCGGACGAGAATACGAAGCGGTCGCCCACCACGCGCACGCCTTCGCGGCCTTCCAAAAGCTTGCCCAACTGGCCGAAGAATTCGGAGCGGTACTTCGACAGGTCCAGGTTTTCCGCTTCCAGCCGCTTGCGTTCGGCCTCTTCCGACTCGGCCCGCTTCTTCTGTTCCGCAGCCACCTGGGCCAGCGCGGCGTTCAGTTGCGAACCAAGCGTTTCGATCTGCACCTTGGCATCGGCATCCTTGGCGGCCGAGGCGTCGAGCAGCGCCTGAAGCGAGGCGAGTTGCGCGCGCAATTCGCCGATCTGCTGGTTCAGAAGCTCGACATCGCGCTGTGCCTTCAGCGCCTTTTCCTTTCGGCGTCCAGCGCGGCTTCGGCGGTGGCCAGAAGGGCCGCCTGCTTGTCCTTGTCGCCTGCGGCGGCGGCGGCCTTGGCGGCCTCGGTGCGGGCGGCGGCCAGGAGGGTCAGGGTCTCTTCGGCCTTCTTCCGCTGTTCTTCCAGCGCCAGTGTCATGGCGGCAAGCTCGGTGTCTGAGGATTCCAGCTTCTTGCGCAGTTCTTCCAGCGCGGCGGCATCGACCAGACGCGCGGCCTCTTCCTCGGACAGTTTCGCCTGCGCGGCGGCCAGATCGGTGGCGGCGCTGGCGCCCTTGGCGCGCAGATCGGCCACCAGCGCCTCCAGCGCCTCGCGGCGGGCGGCGGCCAGGCGGGCGGCTTCGGCCTGGGCGTCCACCTCGCTGCGCGCCTTGGCCAGCGCGAGGTCCAGCGCTTCCTTGTCGGAAATCGCCTTGGCCTTCGCGGCTTCCAGATCGGCCACGGTGGCGGTCAGTTCGCCCACCCGTCCGCGCGCGGCATCGCGTTCGGCCAGAAGGCTGGCCACCTGCGCCTCGAAACTGGCGATCTGGCCCTGGGCGGCGGCAAGCTCGCCCTCTTTCGTCTGAAGCTGCGCCGACAGGGTGGCAACCAGACCGGCCTGACGCGCGCCCTCGGCCCGGGCGGCGGCAAGCGAGGATGTCAGCGTGCCGACCTCGGCTTCCAGTTGCGCGGCCCGGCTGCGTTCCAGGCCAAGCGCATCAGCCAGTTGCGCCACCTGTTCGGTCAGCGCGGAAAGCTCGGTGTCCTTGGTGGTGATCTCGTCGCGCAGCACCGATTGCATGACGGTAAAGACGGTCAGCACGAAGAGGATGACCATCAACAGCGTGGTGACGGCGTCGACGAAGCCGGGCCAGATCATGTGGCTGTCGCGGCGGCTTCGCAGGGCCATGGCTTAGCCCCGCCCGACGGTGCCGCGCGACAGCTGCCTTATGGCGGCAGTCACGGCGGTCAGGTCGGCGCGCAGGTCGGCCACGGCCTCTTNGCGGGCGGACATTTCTTCCAGCACGCGCAGCAGCTGCACGTCGATGGAGCGCAGGCGCATGCGGTTCTCGGCCTCGGTCTGCAACGAGCTTTCGGGGCCGGTCAGCGCCGCGACCAGCCGGTCCTGGCCATCGGCGATGCGCAACAGAAGCTGTTCCTGCGCCGATTGCGCCGACAGGCGGTCGGTCAGCCGGTCCACGGCCTCGGCCAGCGCGGCGAGCCGTTCGTCCAGCTGGCCGCGCGTGACATCGGCCTGGGCGGTCAGGGTTTCCAGAACCTCTGTCTGCTGCGCCAGATGTTCGAAGACACCGCCAAGCTGGCCCGTGCCTTCGCCATCCGACGAGGCAAAGCCAAGCTGGGTGATCGAGGACAGCCATTCCTCAAGCTCGCGGTAGAACCGGTTCTGGCCGTGGCANNCGAACAGTTCCAACAGACCCACGACCAGCGNGTAAGCGAGACCCAGAAGCGATGAGGNAAAGGCGGTGCCCATGCCGCCCAACTGGCTTTCCAGCCCGCCCATCAGCTTTGTGAAGACCTGGATGCCGGTTTNCCNCTCTTGCGGGGCCAGCGAGCGGATGGTCTGCACCACGGTAAGCACCGCCGTGGCCAGGCCGTAGAAGGTGCCCAGAAGACCCAGGAAGACCAGCAGGTTGGCGATGTAGCGGGTGATGTCACGGGCCTCTTCGACCCGCGCTTCGACGGATTCGAGGATCGAGCGCGAGGACGAGGCCGAGATCTGCATGCGCGCGCCGCGNNGGCGCAGCAGCGAGGCGAGCGGGGCCAGCAGGCGCGGCGGCTTGAGAAGTTCATAGCCGGGGCGGCGGCGCACGAAATTCTCGATCCAGCTGACCGATTGGGCCAGGATGAAGACCTGCCAGAAGCAGGTGGCGACGCCGAAGAGGAAGACGCCGACGATGAACCAGTTCAGCAGCGGGTTGGTGGCCAGCACGGCGGCGACCGTGCCATGGATCAGCCAGGCGCCGGTGCCGACCAGGGCGCAGACCACCAGCATCAGGACGATCTGGCGGATGGGCTGGCTGAACAGGGTTTCCCGCGCCTGAGGCTTTTCGGTCCGGTTCGCGTTCATGCCCTGGAAGTCCTGCCCGCCATTCTGGTTGCGCAGAAGCATAGCAGCGTGGGTGGCCCTGCCAAGGATACGGTGCCTCAGCCCGGCAGGGCGCGGACGCGGGCGGCAAGCCAGTCCAGATCGGGGTCGGCGATGCCCAGGTCGTGCAGGTGGGTGGCGGTGGCGAAAAGATAGTCGCGGTTGGGGCCGCGGCCGCCGCGGGCGGTGGCGATGATCTGCGCCTGATCTTCCAGCGCCAGGCCGCCGCAGTACTGCGCATGGTGCGGGTCGATGACATAGACCAGCGCCGGGACATGGGCGCCGGTGGGCAGGGTGACGGGCAGCACGCGTTCCAGATAGGCCGACGAGATCAGTTCGCGTTCGCGCAGGGCGGCAAGGGTTTCGGCTTCGGCACCGGGCGCGACGCGGAAGGCGACGCCGGCGCAGGCGGCGCCGGGGGCTTCGTCCAGCGCCAGCACCAGGCCGGGGGCGGCTTCGCTGCCGCGGTGGTGGATCGAGCGCATGCAGAAGCTGCGGTGCCAGCCTGACAATCGGGCAAGCTGCCTTTCAGCCACCGGAAAGCCGGGGTCCCAGATCAGCGAGCCATAGCCGAAGACCCACATCGGCGCATCCATGCTGGCCCTTCCCTTCTGCGGCGCTAAGCGTTGCGCGACTGCTCCTAGACTGAAGGGGCGGCGGGGACCAGACCGATGAAGAAGCTCATTGCCCTTGTGGTTTTCGTGGCGGTGCTGTGGGGCGGCTACTGGGTGGTCGGCTCGCGCCTGCTGGTGCGGGGCGTGCAGGGCTGGGTGCAGATGCAGACCGAGGCGGGGCTGGAGGTCGGCCAAACCGGGCTGGCGGTGCAGGGCTTTCCCAACCGCTTTGACCTGACGCTGACCGAGCCCTTCCTGCGCGATCCGGCGACGGGGTTCGGCTGGCGGGCGGACTGGCTGCAAAGCCTGATGATGGGCTGGAAGCCCTGGCATGTGATCCTGGTGGCGCCGCAGGACTGGGTGCTGATGACGCCGATGGGCGACCTGCCGGTGCAGGCCGACAGCACCAGGGCGAGCCTGGTGGTGGTGCCGGGGAAGGCGCTGCTGATCGACCGTTTCACGCTGGTGGCCGAGGCGCCCCAGGTCACGCTGCCCACCGGGGTGCTGGCGGCCAGCGACTTGCGCGTGGCGACGCGGCGCCTGGCCGCAGGGTCGGTTGAACAGGAACTGGGGGTCCAGATCGACGGGCTGACCGGCACCGGACGGCTGGCGGCGGCGGGAACGGGCCAAGTGAAGCTGGACGCGGTCGTGGGGTTTTCGGGTCTGCCGGGGCTGGTGGTGGCCGAGCCGCCGGTGGTGGTGCAGACGGTGGATCTGCGCGAGGCGCGGCTGGACTGGGACACGGCCAGCCTGGCGGTGACGGGCCAGTTGGCGGCGGATGCGCAGGGCCAGGCCGAGGGGCGGCTGGAGGTGACGCTGACGGGCGGGCCGGTGCTGTTGCCGCTGGCGGTGGCGGCGGGGCTGGTGCCGGAACGGCTGGCGCCCGCGGTGACGGCGATGGTGACGCGGATGCAGGCCAGCGCCGGCGAGGGCAAGCCGCTGGTTCTGCCCCTGACGTTCGCGCGCGGGCAGATGCGGCTTGGCATCCTGCCGCTTGGCCCGGCGCCCTTCCTGAACTGAGTCCTATCGGCAGTAGGGGCCGTTGCGGTAGCTGGCGGTGTCGAGGTGCAGGTGATCCTCGTGATAGCCGTCCGAGCCGGGGCCAAGCGTGGTGCCGAAAGTGCCGCAGGCGGCCTTGTGGACCTTGCGGATCTTGCCGGAATAGTTCTGGCGCACCGTGACTTCCTTGCCGTTCTTCAGCACGAAGCCGGAAATGTCGATGGCGCGGCCCGAGCCGTGTTCGCTGATCTTGGCGCCGCGGATGTTGTTGCGGGNGCNGCAGGTGTAAGAGGCGGCGACGGTCAGGCCGACGACCTGGCGGCGGCCGAAGGTGGGCTTGACCGCGCCGTTCACCCATTTCTTCAGCGCCGTCGCGGTCTGGCAGGTGATCGTGGCGGGTGGCGACAGGGTAAGGCCCGCCACCGAGGTCACGCGCACGGGTTCGGCCACGCCGCAGCCCTTGGTCTTCGAGGTGATGGGGGCCAGTTCCTCGCCCAGGATATCCGGGTCGGCGCAGACATAGCCGGGGCTCTGGTCGCGCGGGGTNNGGGTTGCCCCGCCGCCGAACAGCCCGCCAAGGCCCCGCTTCTTTTCGGGGCCGGTTCGGGCGCGGCGGCGGCGGCCGGGGCCGGTTCCGCTGTCGGCGCCGGCGCTGCGGCGGCCACCACGGTTTCGGCACCGGCCAGGTCGGCCGGGCGCGGGCGGGGCCTTGGCGACACGGCCAGCCCCATGGCCACGGCGGCGGGGGCCGAGGCGGTCGAGGCGGACAGNCGCCTCTTGCACGGCTGCGTCCACGGCGTCGTCTGCCGGAGCGGCAGGCGCGTTCAGCGAGGCGGCAAGGTCCTGTTCCGGCGCACCCAGGATCACAGGTTGCCCGGTGGCCGGGCGCGGCATCGGGCGGATCGAGGTCTGCGGCGCCTGCGCCAGCCCTGCCACGGCCACCAGCGCAAGGACCAGCGCCAGCCCCAAAGCACGGGCCTGTGACGCCGCCGCCAAGGTCAGGCCTTTGCGGCGGGCTGCACCGCGCGGCCAAAGTCGGGCGCGGCAGTGTCCTGCCCCGCCTCGATGATGCCCCGGCGGATGGCACGGGTGCGTGTGAAGTAGTCGAAAAGCATGTCGCCGTCGCCCATGCGGATAGCCCGCTGCAACACGAACAACTCTTCGGTGAAACGGCCCAGGATGTCCAGCACCGCGTCCTTGTTGGTCAGGAACACGTCGCGCCACATCGTCGGATCAGAGGCCGCTATGCGGGTGAAGTCCCGGAAGCCCGCGGCCGAATATTTGATGACTTCGCTGTTCGAGACCCGGCGCAGGTGATCGGCCACGCCCACCATCGTATAAGCAATCAGGTGCGGCGCATGCGACACCACGGCCACGACCAGATCGTGATGGGCCGCCTCCATCTCATCGACATGGGCGCCCATGCCCTGCCACAGGGCGCGCAGCCGGGCCGTCGCCTCGGGCGTGGACTGTGCGCAGGGGGTCAGCAGGCACCAGCGGTTGACGAACAGCGTGGAGAATCNCGCGCGCGGCCCGGAATGTTCGGTGCCTACCATNNTGTGGCCGGGCACGAAGGCCACGCCTTCGGGCAGATGCGGCTCCACCGCGTCGATCACCGCCTGTTTCACGGACCCCACGTCGGTGACGCAGGCGCCGGGCTTCAGATGCGGCCCGATCTCTTCGGCGATGGCGGCCATGGCCCCCACCGGCACCGCCAGCACCACAAGGTCGGCGTCTTTCACCGCCGCGGCGGCAGTGTCGAAGACCTGATCGCACAGGCCGATTTCCAGCGCAACCGCCCGGGTTTCAGCCGATTTCGCATGGCCCGCGATGCTGCCCGCCAGACCCTTTTCGCGCATCGCCAGCGCCATGGAGGATGCGATGAGGCCAAGCCCGATCAGGGCGACCCTTTCATAGATGGGTGCTTAAGCATGGCGGGTCCTACCTTACGCCCTTGAACTGGCCGACGGCATGGGCGATCCGGCGGCAGCTGGATTCGTCACCCACCGTGATGCGCAGGCAATGCGGCAGCTTGTAGCCCGCCACCCGGCGCACGATCAGCCNCTGCGATTGCAGGAAGGCATCGCAGGCCTCGGCCTCGTCTATCGAGGAAAAGCGGGCAAGGATGAAATTGGCCATCGAGGTATCCGACGGCACGCCCAGCTCGGCCAGCGCNNGTACCAGCCAGGCACGCATGCGGGCGTTTTCCCNCCGGCACTTGTTCACCCAGTCCTGGTCGCGCACCGCGGCCTCGGCCACTTCCTGCTGGGTGGTGGACAGGTTGAACGGGCCGCGGATGCGGTTCAGCACGTCGATGATGTGCTTTGGCCCATAGCCCCAGCCGATGCGCAGGCCCCCCAGCCCGTAGATCTTGGAGAAGGTGCGCGTCATGAAGACATTCTCGCGGCTTTCCACCAGCGACAACCCACCGTCGAAGCCATCGACATATTCGGCATAGGCGCCGTCCAGCACCAGAATGGCGCGCTGCGGCAGGCTGTCGGCCAGCCGGGCGATTTCCGGCGCCGGGATCATGGTGCCGGTGGGGTTGTTCAGGTTGGCCAGGAACACCAGCCGCGTCATGGGCGAGCNAGTAACCAGGATCGAATCCACATCCGTCGTGCGTTCGCGTTCCTTCACCTCGATCGGCCGCGCGCCCACGGCCAGCGCCGAGATGCGGTACATCAGGAACCCGTGTTCGGTATGCACGACCTCTTCCCCCGGCCCGGCATAGGCCTGGCACAGGAAGGTGATGATCTCGTCGGACCCCACGCCGCAGATCACCCGGTCGGGGTCCAGCTTGTGGACATCGGCGATGGCCCGGCGCAGGCTGGCGTGATCGGTCGAGGGATAGCGGTGCAGCGAGTGGATGGCGCGCTGATAGGCTTCCTTGGCCTTGTCCGACGGGCCGAAGGGGTTTTCGTTCGACGACAGCTTCACCGCGTTCGACACGCCCGCGACATGGCTCTTGCCACCCTCGTAAAGGGCGATGTCAAGAATGCCGGGCTGGGGGCGAATGGCGTTGGTCATCGAAGGCTCCCTGTTGCCGCGGGGTTGTATCCGCGAGGGCGCGCTTATGCCAGCGGCATTTGACGCCCCGCCCCGCGGCACCGGGCCATCAGTGCTTGTCGGTCTTGGCCGCCATCCAGTCCATCAGCGCCAGAAGCACGCCCGAGACGACGAAGGTCAGATGGATCACCACCAGCCAGCGCAAACGGTCAGANNCATCCACGGGAGCCGAGGATTTGCCGACCTCCATGAAGACCTTCAGAAGGTGGATGCCCGAGATCGCCACGATCGAGGCGATCAGCTTCATCTTCAGGCCCGAGAAATCGACGGTCCCCATCCAGTTCGGGCGGTCGGTGCCGGTGTCGATGTCGAATTTCGACACGAAATTCTCGTAGCCCGAGAACAGCACGATCACCAGAAGGTTGGCGGCCAGCGACATGTCGATCAGCGTCAGCACGGCCAGGATCGCCTCGTCGTACTTCATGGTGAAGGTCTTCGAAGCGTAATAGACCAGCTCCTTGGTGAAGACGACGGTCAGCATGGCCAGGCTGATGGCCAGGCCCAGGTACATCGGCGCCATCAGCCAGCGGCTGGCGAACAGGCCGCNTTCGAAGGCGGTTTCAAGTTTCGGCTTGGAGGTCATGCGTGCTCCTGCTGTGCGGTCCGGTTCAGGATGTCGGGCGGGGTGGCCGGGTTGCAAGGCCCCACGCAAGAAGAAGGGCCGCACCCTGCGGCGCGGCCCTTCCCTGCAAATCCCGCGAAGGATCAGTTCTTCGCGTAGTATTCGACCACGAGGTTCGGTTCCATCTTCACGGGATAGGGCACATCGCCCAGGCCCGGGGTACGGACGAACTTCACCGTCAGCTTCGAGTGGTCGGCTTCCAGGTAATCGGGCACGTCACGCTCGGTCAGGGCGATGGCTTCCAGGATGGCGGCCATCTGCTTGGACTTCTGGCGCACTTCCACCACGTCGCCTTCCTTGACGCGGTAGGACGCGATGTTGACCGCCTTGCCGTTCACCAGGACGTGGCCGTGGTTGACGAACTGGCGCGCGGCGAAGATCGTCGGAACCAGCTTGGCGCGGTAGCAGACCGCGTCCAGGCGGCGCTCCAAGAGGCCGATCAGCATTTCGCCGGTGTCGCCCTTCACCCGTTCGGCTTCCGCATAGATCTTGCGGAACTGCTTTTCGGTCAGGTCGCCGTAATAGCCCTTCAGCTTCTGCTTGGCGCGCAGCTGCGTGCCGAAGTCGGACAGCTTGTNTCTGCGGCGCTGGCCGTGCTGGCCGGGGCCGTATTCGCGCTTGTTCACCGGGGACTTGGCACGGCCCCAGATGTTTTCGCCCATGCGGCGGTCGATCTTGTACTTGGCAGAGGTGCGTTTGGTCACCGCTGATCTCCTTCTTCACGTTCCAGAAGGGCGTTGTCCTCTTCCCCTTTCGGGGACGACAGGCTTCCCTTGCGGGGGCCGCCAACACCAATGAAAACCCGGGGCGGAACCCCGGGATCGGCGGGCTTATAGACCCGCGGGCCGCGGTGTCAACAGGCAGACGCCGCTTTCGCGCGGCGGTGTCCCGTAGGATGGGCAATATTGCCCATCCTACCTTACGCCCCCAGATCGTGACGCAGGATCGCCGCCTCGGNGGCCGACAGGTTGCGCCGGGCGAAGCCGCCGTACAGGTGCGGGCGGTCCAGCACGCCGGGCAGCACCTCGGCCAAGGCGGCACGCTGGTCCAGGTCGATGGCTTCCAGCGCGGCATGAGCGGGGTGGAAGCTTTCGGTTTCCAGCCCGTTGGCCCAGACGATGTTGTGGCGTTCCAGCATGACATGGACATAGGTCACGTCGCGCAGGGAATGGTCCACATGGATGCTGTCGTCGTTCACCAGCGCCTCGGCCGTCACCAGCACCTCGTCGGTGTTGAACAGGCTTTGCGCCGCCGCGCCGCGCACCAGCATGCGGTGCTGGGGCGAGACGATCAGATCGGCATCCGGCAGGCCCTGGCCGAACACCCCGGCGCGCAGGCGGATGGGCCGCAGATGCGGCATGGCGAACAGCCGGGCCCCCGACATGCGGCGGCGGCCGGTCCACATCACCTCTTGCGGGCCGTTGTCGCGCGTCAGGATGCGGTCGCCAGGGCGCAGGGTCTCGATCGGGACCGGCCCGCCGGCGGTGGCGATGCGGGTGCCGGNGGTGAAACAGATCACCCCGCCCTGCGGCCGCCCGTCGCCCGCGGGGCGTTCCAGCGTCATCCGGACGATCCACAGGTCGCGGCCCGCGGGCGGCAGGCCCTCGGCGAACAGGATCAGGCGGCTGCCGGAATCGGGCGCGGCGATCAGCTGCGCGATCCAGCTGGCGCGGCCATCGGTCAGCACGAAGCTTTGCGCCGCAAGGCNGGGCTCGATCTCGTCGCGCTGCGGGGCCGGTCCCGCCAGCGCAATGCCGGTCAGCCGCCGCACCATGCGCGACGCCCGCCGGCGGATGTCCTCCATACCTTCCGCCCCTTCCAGCAGCAGCCGGTCCCCGCCGCCGTCCACGCGCTGTGCCGCGCCGGTCCAGCGCCAGGCGGCGCCCACGGCGACAAGCTCCAGCGGCGCGTCCCGGACGCCGTCAAGCTCGGTCTGCGACCAGGAAATTGCGAAGGCGCCCCGAAAGCCCGCCGTCATTCCTGTATGCCTGCTCGTTTTTATCGTTCTTTGTTCGCAGACTAACAGGTGAACTTAACGTTGCATATGACTTGCTTAACAACAGTGCCATGATTGCACACGAAAAATCGCCGTGCGCTGGAACTTTGTTGGCGGATCAGAACAGCAGGTTGATGTTCAGCGAACCGACCACCTGGCCCTCGGGCTGCTGGACGAACTCCTGGCCCAGATAGCTGATGCCATAGAAGACGCTGGCACGCTCGCCCTGCCACTGGATGCCGGCGCGGGCGCGGGCGCGGGTCGAGGCCAGTTCGGCCGCACCCCGTCNGGGCAGAAGCGCGCTGTCGAAGACATGGGCCACGTCCGCGCCCAGGGTGAAACTGGTGCCGGTGATCAGGTCGCCCTTGATGGCACGATAGCGCTGGCCGGTCATGTATTCGCGGATCAGCAGGCTGCCTTCGCCAAAGCCGCCGAAGGTCAGGTCGGCACCGGCCCGGACATAGGTTTCCAGGCCCGCCTGCGCCTCGACGAAGGGGCGGATGCGGTAAGCACCGCCCATCTGGAATTCCTTGCCCATCTCGGCCAGCCCCGTCAGGTAGACGTGGTTCGGGATCTGGTTCTCGAAGGCGGGTTCGGGGTCGGGCAGGTTGGTCCAGTCATGGATGCGCTGCTGAAAGCTCGACAGGCCGGTCTGCGGCCCGGTCACATCCAGGTCGGCGCCGACGGCGGTTTCAAACCCCAGCCAGTCGAAATGGGTGTGCAGGCCGAAGGTCAGCACGCCTACATAGCGCCGGTCGTCGGGCGCCGGATCGGCCAGGTTGGCCGGGGCGATGGTCTGGCCGCTGGCGCGGAATTCCAGGATGTCGCCAAAGGCCGTGGGCAGGGCGCCATCCCAGGACGAGCCGCGCAGATAGCTGACCGTATAGCTGCCGGTGCGCCAACGGTCATGACCATCGCCGATGGCGTCGTTGGAAAACATCCGGCCCCAGCCGAGCGTCACCCGCTCCTGCGCCGCGGCCTGCCCTGCAAGCACGCAGAATCCCACCGCCACCAGGGCTGCCCGAACGCCCTTTCCCGCCATGCCCGTCCCGCCTCTGCCTGTTCGGTCTTGTTGACCGATACAATATGTTGAGACGCCGCCGGATTCCACTGGCAAATGCGGCAGGTGTCGCGTTGTGGCCTTATGGCCAGCGTGCCAGCGGCGGCAGGCTCATCAACACGGCATTGGCGTCGTGGCCGGTTTCCAGCCCGAACTTGGTGCCGCGGTCGTAGACCAGGTTGTATTCGGCATACAGCCCGCGGTGGATCAGCTGGGTGTCGCGGTCGGCCTCGGTCCAGGNGGTATGGCGGCGCTTTTCCGTCACCGGCACGAAAGCAAGCAGGAAGGCGCGGCCCACCGACTGGGTAAAGGCAAAATCGGCCTCCCAGTCGCCGCTGTTCAGGTCGTCGAAGAAGATGCCGCCCACGCCGCGGGCGCGGCCCCGGTGGGGCACGAAGAAATATTCGTCGGCCCAGGCCTTGAAGCGCGGGTAGTAGTCCGAGTCGTGGCTGTCGCAAGCCGCCTTCAGCACGGCATGGAAGGCCGCGGTATCCTCGGCATATTCGATGCAGGGGTTCAGGTCGGCGCCGCCGCCGAACCACCAGGCGCCCGGCGTCCAGAACATGCGGGTGTTCATGTGGACGGCCGGCGTGTGCGGGTTCACCATATGCGCGACCAGGCTGATGCCGCTTGCCCAGAAGCGCGGGTCGCTGTCCATGCCCGGAACGCCGCGCGCCGCCATCGCCGCCTGCGCCCGCGGCGCCAGGGTGCCATGGACTTCGGACACGTTCACGCCGACCTTCTCGAAGACCCGGCCGCCGCGCATCACGCTCATCAGCCCGCCGCCGCCATCGGGGCGGGTGGTGGGCGTCACCTCGAAACGGTAGGCGGGGGCGGTGCCGCCCTGCGCATCCTCCAGCGCCTCGAACGCGGCGACGATCTGGTCGCGCAATGCGCGGAACCAGGCGGCGGCGCGCGTCTTGCGCTGGTCAAATCCCTCGGTCATCGCGTCCCTCCCGTCCGGTCGCGCCAGAGGTAGCCGAGCAAGGCGGGCAAGGGAAGTCAGGCGATGGTGACGGTGGCGGGCAAGAGGCCGTCGATGTCCACGGTGCAGGTCTGGCCGCGCCGGATCGGACCGACCCCGGCAGGCGTGCCGGTGAAGACCAGATCGCCGGGGCACAGCGTCACGAAGCGCGACAGATGCGCCAGAAGCGCCGGCACGTTCCAGATCATGTCGGCCAGCGCCGCCTGTTGCGTGACGCGGCCATCCACGGTGCAGCGGATGTGTCCCTGCGGCAGGCTGCCGTCGAACCGGCGGATCGGGCCGACCACCGCCGAGCCGTCAAAGCCCTTCGACATGTCCCAGGNGTGGCGCAGCGCCTTCGCCTCGGCCTGCAGGTCGCGGCGCGTCAGGTCATTGTTAACGGCCAGGCCCCAGATCAGCGCGCGTTGNNCTTCCGGCGTCAGGGTCGCGCCCGTGCCGCCCAGGGCCACCACCAGTTCGGCCTCGTGCTGCAGGTCTTCGGTCATCGGCGGATAGGGGATCGTGGCGCCGGTCTCCACCACCGCATCGGCAGGTTTGGTGAAGAAGAAGGGCGGCGCCTCGTCCGGCGCATGGCCCATCTCGCGCGCATGTTCGGCATAGTTGCGCCCGACGCAGAAGATGCGCCGCACCGGGAACCGGTCGGCGCTGCCTTCGACCGCCACAGAGGCCTGCGGCGGCGGCGAAAGGACGTAACCGCTCACGGCCCCAGCGTGAAGCAGGGCGTGGCGCGGGCAGCAAGCCGCCAAGCCAGATCGGCCTGGTCCTGGGTCAGCCCGGCGAAGGTGGCCTCGTAGCCGCCGCCACGCGACACGACCTTGCGCAGCGNATCGTTCAGCGTGGCGGTTTCGGCCAGCTGGGTCTTCAACAGCACGCGCTCGGCTTCGGCGCGGGTCGAGTAGCGACCAACGGTGATGCCCCAGTCGCGTCCGCCCGAGGTCGAAACCCGCGTCACCACCTCTTGCTCGGCAGGGGCGACGGCGGCGACCACGGTGGCATCGTCATAGATCGGCGCCTTGCGCTTGGCCGGGCGCGGGCTGGCCGAGGCCAGCGTCACCAGCGGATCGGTGCCGGTGGCCGAGCCATCGGCGATGGCCTGGGCCTGGCCCTGCAAGGAATTGGCGGGCGCCGCAGGGGCGGCGGCAGTTGCCTGCACGCTTTCGGGGTCCACCGCCAGCGCGGCCACCACGGTTTCCTCGGGCTCTTCGGTCGACACCTCGGCCGGGGCGGCGGCGGCAACCTCGACGGCTTCGGGCTTGGGCTCGGGCTGTTCGGCCGCGGCCACGGCAATCGCCTCGGGCGCCATGCCCGGCTTGGCCTTGGGCCGCGGCGAGGCGCTGACGGTCATCACCACGCGCACGGTCTTGCCGGTGCCGCCCTCTTCGTTGCCGTCCTCGGCCGGCGCGGCCTCGGCAATCAGGGCGGGCTCGGGCTCTGCCGCGGCGCCGGTTCCGGCCTTGCGGAAGCCCAGGTCCAGCAGTTCGGCCATCTTGGCATTGCGATGCGCGGTGGACTTGCCGCCAAAGACGCTGGCCACGATGCGCTTGCCGTCGCGTTCGGCCGAAGCGGTCAGGTTGAAGCCCGCGGCCACGGTATAGCCGGTCTTGATGCCGTCGGCGTNGGCATAGGCGTCCAGGAAGCGGCGGTTGGTATTCTGCACCTCGGCGATGCTGGCATCGGCGGTGCGGCGGCTGAACAGGTTGTAATACTGCGGGAAATCATAGATCAGGTGCCGCCCCAGGATCGTCATGTCATGGGCGGTGGACAGGTGTCCGTCGGCGGTCAGGCCATTGGCGTTCTTGAAGGTGGTGTTCTTCATGCCAAGCGCCTTGGCGGTCTTGGTCATGCGCTTGGCGAACTTGGCCTGGTCGCCACTGATGTAATCGCCGATGGCGGCGGCGGCATCGTTGGCCGACTTGATCGCGGCGGCGCGGATCAGATAGCGCAGCTGGATCTTCTGCCCGGCCTTCAGCCCCAGCCGCGACGGCGGCTGTGCGGCGGCATTGGCCGAGACCGTGACGACGCTGTCCAGCGAGATGTTGCCCTTCTCGATTTCCTGGAAGGCGATGTACAGCGTCATCATCTTGGTCAGCGAGGCCGGATGCAGCCTTGCATCCGCATTCTCGGCATAAAGTGTCTGACCGGTGCGCGCATCCATCACGAAGGCCGCATAGGGCGCGGCTCCGGTCTCGCGCGGTGCGGAACAGGCCGCCGCCAGCACCAGACCGAACAGAAGAACGAAATTGCGTGCAAACTGCTTGAGAGAAGGTCCCACGCCGCCTGTCCTCGTATTGCCTGCCTCTGCCGTGGCCCTGTTGTTTTTCGGGACCTTCGACTCGGTCAGGCTAGCACAGAGGCGCCCTTGCCGAAAAGCCCGAGATTCAAAGGCTTTCACTGTGTTCTTCAGAACACGGCGGAAGATTTGGGGTTGACAGGGGCGCGGCCCCAACCTTGGGGGTAGGATGGGCAATATTGCCCATCCTACCGGTTCAACCGCTGCACCAGCGCGGCCAGACCCGACAAATCCTCCAGCCGGTGAAACCGCGCATGACCCTCGGGCGGCTCGGCATGTTCCAACGCCCAGGTCAGGCGGTGCGGCACATGCACGCCGTGCCCGCCAGCCTCGATCACCGGCAAGACGTCCGAGGCCAGCGAATTGCCCACCATCATCGCCCGTTCCGGCCGCTCGCCATGGCGGGCAAAGACCGCGGCATAGGTGGCCGCCGTCTTGTGGCTGACGATCTCGACCCCGTGGAACAGATCGCCCAGGCCCGATTGCGCCACCTTGCGTTCCTGGTCCAGAAGGTCGCCCTTGGTGATCAAGAGCACCTGCATCTCGCCCGCCAGCGCCGTCACCGCCTCGCGCGCATGGGGCATCAGGTCGATGGGATGCTCCAGCATCTCGCGCCCGGCGGCCAGGATTTCGGCGATGACGCGGGCAGGCACGGTGCCCTGCGTCACCTCGATCGCCGTCTCGATCATCGACAGGGTGAAGCCCTTCACGCCAAAGCCGTAATGGCCGATGTTGCGCCGCTCGGCCGCCACCAGCCGCTCCATCAGGTGATCGGGCGGGGCATGATCGGCCAGCAACGCGGCAAAGCGCTCTTCCGTCAGGCGAAAGAACGTCTCGTTCTGCCACAGCGTGTCATCGGCATCAAAGGCGACAGTGGTGATCGGTGCGGGCATCCGGGCCTCCTGCCGCCCTTTTTCCCGCTTCTTCCGGGCGCTGCAAGGCGCTCCTTTCCGCGGCGCGAAAGCGTTATATTGCGGACACCAGCCCGAACTCGATCCCGTGTGGAGCCGCGCCCCGTGGTCATTGCGCCCGTCCTGATGTCCGATACGCCCGGCCGCGGCAACGGCACCGATGCCTCGGTGCTGACCAAGACAAAGCCGAAGACGCAGCGCCCGCCGATGTACAAGGTGCTGCTCTTGAACGACGATTACACGCCGATGGAATTCGTCGTGCATGTGCTGGAACGCTTCTTCGGCCTCAGCCACGCCCAGTCGTTCGAGATCATGCTGACAGTCCACAAGAAGGGCCTGGCGGTGGTGGGCGTGTTTTCCTTCGAGGTGGCGGAAACCAAGGTGGCGCAGGTGATGGATTTCGCGCGCCGCCACCAGCATCCGCTGCAATGCACCATGGAAAAGGACTAAGGGCGCAAGCCGCCCGCCCATGCGATCCGACCGGTTGAGCCTGGCCCTGTCGAGCGGCACCTTCGCCGTGCCGCCCGAGGGCACGATTGCCGTCTTCGGCCCGCAGGCGGGCGAAGACCTGAACGCCCTGCCCCGGTCGCGCGTGGTGATTGTCACCGGCTTCCGCCCCGACCACGACGCCTTCACCGCCGCGGGTTGGACCTGCGCGGTCGCGCCACCCGAAGGCGCTGCCGCCGCGCTGGTCTGCCTGCCCCGTTCCCGCGAGGCGGCCCTGTCGCGGATCGCCACTGCCGCCGCCGCGGTGCGGCCCGGCGGGCCGGTGGCGGTGGACGGGCANAAGACCGACGGCATCGAACCCGCCCTGCGGTCCTTGCGCGCCGCGCTGCGCCAGGGCGCCCTGTCCGATCCGGTGACCAAGGCGCATGGNTTACTGGCAGTCTTCTCCGCCGGGGCCGCCGACCTGTCAGCCTGGATCGCCCATCCCCGCCAGATCGACGGCGATTTCACCACCGTGGTAGGCGTCTTTTCGGCTGACGCTCCCGACCGCGGCTCGGCCCTGCTGGCCGCTGCCCTGCCCGGCCAGATGACGGGCCGCGTCGTCGATCTGGGCGCGGGCTGGGGCTATCTGTCTCGCGCCGTGCTGGCCCATCCCGGCGTGACGCGCCTGGACGTGGTCGAGGCCGATGCCGCCGCGCTGGACTGCGCCCGCGCCAACCTGCCCGACCCGCGCGCCGCCTTCCACTGGGCCGACGCCACGCGCTGGAANGCCGCGCAACCCGCCGATCACGTCGTGATGAACCCGCCCTTCCATGTCTCGCGCGAGGCCGATCCCGCCCTGGGGCTGGCCTTCCTGAAGGCTGCCGCCACGGCACTGCGGCCCGAAGGCGTGCTGTGGCTGGTCGCCAACCGCCACCTTCCCTATGATGCCGCGCTGAAGACCCTCTTCCACACGGTCGAGGATCTGGGCACCGACCCGGCCTTCCGGCTGGTCCGCGCAGCGCGGCCGATCCGGGGCCGGGCGCCCCAGGACAGGAGACCGACATGAGCTTTTCCATCACCGGCAAGACCGCCATCGTCACCGGCGCCGCCTCGGGCCTGGGCCTCGCCATCGCGCGGCACTTCGCCGACAAGGGCGCCAACGTGATGTTCGCCGACATGGACGAAGACAAGCTGGATGCCGAAATCGGCGACGAGGCAAAGGGCGACGGCCCGATCCGGTCCTTCGCCTACAACCTGTGCGAGAAGCTGGCGATTTCCAACCTGCTGTCGGCCACCTTCGACGCCTTCGACCGCGCNGACATCCTGGTGAACGCCGCGCGCCGCATGGCGCTGTCCGATCCCCTGTCGGCCGAGGCCGATGCCGTGGCCGACCTCTTCCGCGAAAACGCGCTGTCCGGCCTGCGGCTGACCCAGATGACCGCCAAGCGCATGATGCACTGGGCCGAAAAGACCGGGGCCGAGCCCGGCACGCCCATCGGCTCGATCATCAACATCTCGTCCGTCGCCGTGCGCGTCACCCAGCCCGAGCTTCTGGGCTATTCCGTCTCTTGCGCCGCCATCGAACAGATGACGCGCTCGCTGGCGGTGGCGCTGGCGCCCAAGGGCATCCGGGTGAATGCCGTGGCCATCGGCTCGGTGATGAGCGGCAGCCTGCAGCACGCGCTGAAGGACGACACGACCGCGCGGCAGAAGATCGTGGCGCACACGCCGCTTGGCCGCATCGCCGCGCCGGACGAACTGGCCGAAACGGTGCAATACCTCGCCTCCGATGCCTCGGGCTTCATGACCGGGCAGGTCGTCACCGTAGACGGCGGACGCGGCCTTCTGATTCGGTACGCTTCGCCGCGCACTGATCCCTATTCGGGATAGGTCGCCTTGCAGGCGGCCACCTGGGACGAGGCCTGGGCGGCCAGTTCCTTCCGCTTGGCCTGCAACTGCGCCAGCTTCACCTTTTCCTCGGCGATATCCACGGCCACCGGCCGTTCGATGATCTGCGCCTGTTCGTCGATGCACATGCCGCCCGGCGCGCGATAGGGGCCATAACCGGCATAGCAGGGCACCCAGACGTCGCGGTAGATCGTGGTCGCCTGCAAGCCATAGCCGCGCGAGATATTGCCCTGGGTTTCCGCAATCAGCCGGTCCACCGGGCGCAGGGGCGCGGTGGCGCCGGAAATGCAGCGCTCCTGCGGCGTGCCGCAGGCGGCAAGTACGACAGGCAGGGCAAGCAGGGCGCGGGTGAAAACGGGCATGGCGGACCCCTCGGCACTCCCAATAGGCCTATCCCGCAGCAGCCGTAGGATGGGCAATATTGCCCATCCTACCTGCGTTCCTCTTACCCCGCCACCCTTGGCCAGGCGATCTGCACTGTCAGCCCTCTGTNCCACCGCACCGTCAACCGCGCGCCATGGCGCGCGGCAATGGCGCTGACCAGCGCCAGCCCCAGCCCGTGGCCGGGCTTGGCCTGATCGCGCGCGCCGCGGACAAAGGGCTCGAAGGCCTCGCCCGCAATTTCGGGCGGCAGGCCAGGCCCGGTATCGGCCACGGTCAGCACGGGCCGGTCCGGCCCGTCCACCAGCGTCACCCGCAAGGCATCGCCGGGCCGCGCATATTTCAAAGCGTTGTCCAACAGGTTCGACAGCATCTGCGCAATCAGGCTGCGGTCGCCCAGCANCCGAAATCCCCCGGCAATGGCCGCCGAAGGCGCCAGCCCGCGCTCCTCGGCGGCGGGCTCGTACAGTTCCCATACCTCGGCCACCACCGCCGACAGGTCCACCGGCACCAGCCCGCCCGCGCCCTTGTCGGCCTCAGCCCGGCTGATGTCCAACAGCGCGTCAAAGACCTTGATCGCCTGCCGCATCTCGGCTTTCAGCGCCTCGGTCACCTCTTCCTGCCCCTGTACCGCCTGCAACTTCTGCAGCATCCGGTTCAACGGCGTGCGCAATTCATGCGCGATGGTGTCCGACAGCCGGTGCGTGGCGCGGTTCAGCGCCTCGATGCGATCCAGCATGGCGTGGACATGGGTTTCCAGCAGCCCGAACTCGTCGGCACTGCGCGCGCCCGGCAGTCGCGCCGCCAGATCGCCCGCCGCCACCCGGTCGGCCAGCGCGTTCACCCGCTGGATGCGCCCGATCACGCGACCGGCGGCCAGCCAGCCCACCCCGGCCCNCGCCGCAAGCATCAGCACCCCCAGCCCGAGGATACCGCGCCGCAAAGCCTTCAGCGTGCCGTCCACCGGCCCCAGACTGCGCGCCACCAGCANGGGAAAGCCCCNCGGCAGTTCCCGCGCCACCCNCAGCCAGCGCGTGCCCGAATCCGCGAACTCCACCGCCGGGTCGATGTCGAACCCCGCCCCCGCGGTTGCCAGGGCCGCGGGCCAGGCCTTGCGCGTGCCCGCCAGAACCTGCCCCTGCCGGTCCATCAACAGCAGCATCTCGCCCCCGCCCGAGGTCTCGACGCGGTAGTCGATGGCCTCGCGCAGCGCGATGATGCGGCGCTGGTCATACAGCGCGGCCAACCCGCCCAGATCGGCGGCCAGCAGCCGCTCGGTCTGTTCGTGCAGCCGCGCCGCCACCAGCCGGTATTGCAGCGCCATGCCCAGAAGCGACAGTGCCGCCACCGTCAGCGCGACCAGCGCCGCCAGCCGGAAGGTGGCGGTGTGGCGGATCACCCGGCGGCGCCCGCCGAAGGCTGCGCAAAGACCGGGGCGCGAAGACATAGCCCTCACCCCGCGCGGTCTGGATCGCTTGCGACCCCGCCTCTTCCAGCTTGCGCCGCAGCCGCCCGACATGCACGTCCACGACATTGGTGCCGGGGTCGAAATGCAGGTTCCAGACCTTCTCCAGCAACTGCATCCGCGTCACCACATGGTTGGCGTTCTGCGCCAGGAACACGATCAGCTCGAACTCGCGCGGGCTGACCGCCACATGCTCGCGCTTCACATGCACGGTGCGGGCCTTCAGCCGGATTTCCAGGTCGCCGAACGCCATCAGGTCATTGTCCAGAACCTGCATCGTCGCCCGACGCAACAGCGCCCGCAGCCGGGCGCGCAGTTCCTCGGGCTCAAAGGGCTTGGGCAGGTAATCGTCGGCGCCCTTTTCCAGCCCCTCCACCCGCTGCGCCGCGCGCCNCAGGGCCGACAGCACAAGGATCAGCGCCTCGGACCCCGCCGCCTTCAGCCGTGCGATGGCCTCCACGCCATCGCCGCCGGGCAACATGCGGTCCAGCACGATGACCTTGAACCCCCTNNTCGCCGCCTCGGCCAGGCCATCGTCCAGCGTGCCCCGGATCACCGGCTCGCAGGCCAGCGCGCGCACCTCGCCCGCCACGGCCTCGGCCGTCGCCGCATCGTCCTCGACAATCAGGATACGGTCCATCTGTCCCTCCGCCCGCGATGTCAGAACACCACCACGGCGGGGTCAAGCACATTCGCGCCGCCGATCGCCCGCATGCCCTCGGCCCGGCCCCNGGGATCGACCACCACATGCCGCACCGCCCCGCCCGGCCCGGCCACGCGCAACAGCGCCGGTTTGGTGATCTCCGCCGTCTCCAGCTCCGCCCAATCCAGCGCCTTGCCGTCCAGCGCCAGGATGCGGTCGCCCTCGGCCAGCCCGGCCCGCGCGGCGGGCGAGTTCTGCGTGATCGCCTCGACACCGCCTTCCGCATCCAGCGTCACGCCCAGGGCCGCGAGCGTATAGCTCTCCACCCGCAAGGCCGCGCCGATCTGCCGCATCGTCGGCGTCGTCCGCGGCGCCCAGGTNNCCATCACCACCAGCACCGCCGCCCCATCGCGCCGGATCACCAGATCGGCGCTGCCCGCCGCCGCCTCCAGCGCGAAGGGCAGGTCGCCCGGCACCGCGANTGCGCTGCCCCCCACCGCCAGGATCACGTCCCCGGGCACCAGCCCGGCCGCCTCCGCCANGCCCGCCACCGACACCTCGTCCACCAGCAATCCGCCCGGCTCCACCCCCAGGGCGCTGGCAATCACCCGGTCCACCGCCCGCGCCCGCAGCCCCAGCTTCGGCAAGGGCGCCAGCGTCTCGTCCACCAGCCCGTTGACGATGCGGTCCAGGTCTGCGGCGGCAATCGCATAGGCGATGCCGACAAAGGTGCGCGAGCCGTCGGCGATGCGGCTGTTCATGCCGACCAGCCGCCCCGCCTCGTCCACCAGCGGCCCGCCGGACGAGCCGGGGTTCACCGCCGCATCATGCTGCACCATGCGCAGCGGCGCCGTCGGGTCCACCTGCTTACCCAGGGCCGAAACCGTGCCATCCGTCACCGACAGGTCCAGCCCCAGGGGCGCCCCCAAGGCCCAGACCGCCTGCCCCAGCCGCGGCGCCGCCCCGGNCACCAGCCCGGCCCGGCCCGGCGCCACGGCGATCACCGCCACGTCGCGCAACTCATCCACCGCAATCACCCGGCCGATCTCTTCGCGCCCCGCCGCATCGGTCAGCCGCACCTCGCCCGCCTTGCCCACGACATGGGCATTGGTCACCGCCACCTCGCCCGCGCCCCACAGGAAGGCCGAGCCCAGGAAGCGCCCGCCGTCATCCGCCGCCCGCACCGTGAACACGCTGTCCAGCGCGCCTTCCAGCACGCCCGGCGCCGGCTCCTCGGCCCGCACCGGCGACAGCGCCAGCGCCAGCACCGCCACCAGCGCCAGCGCGGCGATCTCGGCGGCAAAGCCCCGGCAACACCCCGGAACAGACGGAAATCCTTCAGACGCAACACGGTTGTCTTCCTTTCCTCAGGTCAGGCCCGCAGGCTATGCGCCCGCCCCGCAGGGTCACATGACAAAGCCCGTCATGAAGAAACTTCGCGTTTACAGCGGCCTCCGCCCCCGCCATCCTGCCCGCAGCCGGAAGGACCCGCCATGATCCGCCTTGCCCTGCTTCTGACCCTTGCCACCCCCGCCGCGGTAGGNCCGCTGGCCCAGGCCGAACTGTCCGCCCGGCTTTATGCCCAGGGCCTGGCCCTGCAAGACCCCGTGGCGATCCTCGCCGCCGCCCGCCTGCGCAAGGCCGCGGGCCTGGCGCCCGAGGGCACGCTGCCGATGGGCTGGCAGGTGATGCTGGTCCAGGCCGCCCTGCTGGCCGCCGACGACTCTGCCCTGTTCGCCCTGATTGAAGACACCGCCGCCGAGACCACGAAAGGCGTCGCCACCGGCCCCGTCACCCGGCTCGACAGCCTGGACCCCGGCGCCACCGACCGCTTCCCCGGCCTGCAGATCACCGGCAACCAGCGCACCGAGGTCTATGTGGAACCGCAAGCCGCCTCGAACCTGAACCTGACCATCCGCGATGACACCGGCGCCGTGCTTTGCGCCGACACCGACCCCGACCCCATCGCCTATTGCGCCTGGACCCAGGCCGATGCCGCCAGCGTGACCATNCGAGGTCGCCAATGCAACCCCGACGCCACCCCCTATGCCCTCATGACGAACTGAGCCCATGCTGAAGCGTCTCCTCCTCACCTCCGCCCTCGCGCTCTCCGCNCCTCCGGCGCTCGCGCGCGACAACTACGCGCTGCTGATCGGCGCCAGCCAGTATGCGAACCTTGATGAACGCTACTGGCTGAAAGGCCCGGCGAGCGACGTGAAGTTGGTCGCCACCTGGCTGACCACCGACGCCCCGGTGCCCTTCCCGCAGGATCACGTCACGCTGCTGGCCGATGGCGTGCANGGGGCGCAGGCCCCCACCCTCCAGGCCATCCGCGACGCCTTCGCCACCCTTGCCGCCGAAGTGAAGCCCGGCGATTTCGTCTACCTGCATTTCTCGGGCCACGGCACCCAGGCCCCGGCCCAGGATGCCGAGGCCGAACTGGACGGGCTGGACGAGCTGTTCCTGCCCATCGACATCGGCCCCTGGTCCGACGACGTGGGCGCGGTCGAAAACGCGCTGGTCGATGACGAGATTGGAAAACTGATAGATTCCATCCGCGCCAAGGGCGCCGATGTCTGGGCGGTGTTCGATTCCTGCCATTCCGGCACCGTCACCCGCGGCGCCCCCGACATGGGCGAAGAGGTCCGCACCCGCCAGCTTCCNCCCGAAGCCCTGGGGATGGACCTGACCGAAGCCCCGGCCACCCGTGGGCTGGAAGACCCGCGCGCCCAACCCGAAGCCCCGGTCGATGCTTAGCGGAAGCCCGGAACANNGGGCCGCTTCGTCGCCTTCTTCGCGGCGCAAACCACCGAGGTCACGCCGGAAAAGAACCTGCCCAAGGGCAAGCCCGGCCGCGTGCCGCAGGGCGTCTTCACCTGGACCCTGTTCCAGGTACTGTCGGAATANCCCCAGGCCACCTATCGCCAGATCGGGCAAGAGGTGCTGCGCAAATACGCCACCACCTCCATCGCCCGCACCACGCCGATGTTTGAAGGCGACCTCGACGCCGTGGCCTTCTCGGGCAGCCCCGGCCCGCGCGTGGCGCAATGGCCCTCGAAGCTGGCCGATGGCGCCTTCACCCTGCCCGCNGGCACCCTGCACGGGCTGAAGCCGGGCGAGCGCCTTGCCGTGCTGGCCACGGCCGCCGATCCGACCGAAGCCGCGCTTGGGTTTGCCGAGGTCAGTGAAGCCGACACTTTCACCGCCACCGCCACCCCCGTCACCGCCGATGGCAAGGTGCTGCCGTCAGACCTGCCCAAGGGCCTGGTCCTGCGCCGCATCTCGGCCGATCTCGATTTCTCGCTGACCGTGGCCCTGCCCGAGCCCGGCACCGCAGGCGCCGATGCCCTGCTGGCCGCAACCGAGGCCCTGGCCGAAAGCGCCCCCGCATCCAGTTCGTCCCCGCGGGGNCAAGAGGCCGACCTGCGCCTGGCCGTGCTGCCCGACAGCCCGCGCCCCGATGCCATCTGGGTGCTGCCCGCCACCGGCCTGGCCGACGACCTGTCCGCCACGCCCTCGGTCGGCACCGAAGGCAAGGACGGCGAGACCCTCGCCGTGACGCTGGCCGACACGCTGAACCACATGGCCAAGGCGCTGAACCTGCTGAAACTGGGGGCAGGCGTCGGCAGCGACAGCCTGGATGTCGATGTGGCGATGCAGACCCGCACGCCCGAAGACCGCACCCTGCGCCCCCTGTCCACCGATGCCGTGCCGCGGCTGGTGCCCGATGACGAGGTGCATGTGCTGGCCACCAACCACATGCACATCCCCGTCAGCGTCAACGTGCTCTACATCGGCGCCGATTACTCGATCACGCATTGGGCGGCCGAACGGATGCAGCCCGGCGACACGCTGAAGAAGGGCCTGTTCAAGATATCCGACTCGGTGCTGGGCCAGGAACGCATGGTCGTGGTGCTGACCCCGGCCGCGCCGCAGTCACCGGTGGAAAACCTGTCCTTCCTGGCGCAGGACGCGCTGGAACTGACGCGCGGTGGCGGCTCNGGCCTTCGACCTTGCCCTGCGCGAAGCTTCGGCGAAACCACCCGCGGCGCCGTGGCGCTGGACGACGGCGAGGCCGACAGCGGCCCCGCCCCCGCCATCCTGCAACTGGAAGTCAGGACGGTTCCGGCGAACTGACGACCCCCTCGCCCGGCGAAGGCCGGGGCCTCGGCGGCCCCCTCACCCGGCCCTTGCCTGTGTCGCCGGGACGTGTTCCGCCCGGCACCCCGAGGCCCCGGCCTGCGCCGGGGCGGGTCTTCCTTACCAATGCCCGGTATTCGGCATCGAAAGCCACGGCTCCGCCGCNNATGGCAGCGCCGTACCCATCTGCAGCAGCTCGATCGACACATTGTCGGGGCTGCGCACAAAGGCCATGCGCCCGTCGCGCGGCGGGCGGTTGATCGTCACGCCATTGGCCTGCAAATGCGCGCACATGTCGTAGATATTCTCCACGTCATAGGCCAGATGGCCAAAGTGNNCCAAGCTGTCACTCGGCAACCCGCTGTCGCCGTCCCAGTTGTAGGTCAGTTCCACCGGGCATTCCGGCTGGCCGGGCGGCGCCATGAACACCAGCGTGAACCGCCCGCCCTCGTTGTCATAGCGGCGCGTCTCTTCCAGCCCCAGAAGCCGGTNAAAGGCCATCGAGGCCTCCAGGTCCAGCACGCGGACCATGGTGTGCAGATAACGGATCTTCATGCGCGTTCCTCCTGTTGCGCCCCTGTCCTAGCATCCGGCCCGCCCGGGCGGAACCGCTCAGAACGAGGACTGGATGCTGAACGATACTGAAAGCTGCCGTGTCGAAAACCGGCTGATGTTCGAGTCGGTCTCGGTCTTGGCAATGGTCAGCCGCGGCACATAGCCCATCATTCCCAAGGTGTTCAGATCGAAATTCGCCGCCAGCCCCCAGCTCTCGTCGGTCCGGCCATCGGTCACATAGAACGGCCCCAGCGAGAACTGGTCATAGTTGCGCCAGCTGCCGTACAGGTCAAAGGAAATGTCCGTCCAGTCTGCAAAGGGTGGCAACTCGAAACCCAGCGAAGCGTCAACCTGTTCATAGCGGTTGTTCACGCTCGGCCCGTCGCCAGCCATGTAGCCAAGCCCATACAGCAGGCTGCCCTCGAAATCGAACATCTGCTTACCATCGACGCGGATCGCATAACCGTCCAGCGGGTAGGCCGGGTCGGCCTGCCTCTCGACCGTGCCGGTGAACCAGGTGGTGTTGCTGGCCGAAGCCACTGCCACCAGCCGCGCCTCGCCGCGCAGATGCGTCCCCTGCTCGACCCCGCCGATCCAGCTCTTGCCGTTTAGCAAGGTCAGGCTCATCGGCATGTCGGTGCCCGGCAGCGTGAAGACCCCGGTCAGCGTCGCCTCGACCAGCCGTCGGTTCAGGTCGCTCGCCTGCAGCGTGCCCGGCTCCGCCTCGGGCGAAAACCGGTTCCAGGTGCCGAAGACCCGCGCGCCCACGATGGTCTGCAACGCGGCCCCGCCCCAGGGAAGCAGATAGCCCACCCGCGCATCCACCGTGGCCCGCACCCCCAGCTCCTGCGCCTCGGGCGACAGCACGCCGACCACGAAGGAATCGTCGATGGTCAGAAGCCCGCCAGTCGCGCCGTTGTTCAGGTTCGACATCGGCACCACGGCCAGGTCCAGGTCGAACTGCAATGGCGTCCGCGTGCGCAACCACGCGATATCGTCCTGCGTGCGCTGCAACGCCGCGTCGTTCGGCGCCACATCCAGGGCCCGGCGCAGCCAGTACTGCGCAACCACCGAATTGCCTTCCACCCAGGCCGCCTGCGCCGTGTAGCGCGCCGCCTCGTATTGCAGCCCGTCGGGCGCATCCTTTGCCCGCAGCGTACTCCAGCCGCGCCCNNCGGCCATCCGGCTTACCACGGGGTTGCCCAGCACCGGCTCGGTCGCGGCCAGGATCAACAGCGCCTCGGCATCCTTCGGGTCCGCCTGCACCAGACGGCGCGCAATGGCATTGGCCAGCGCGATATCGCCCGACCCATAGGCCAGCCGGGCGATCAGCACCGCCTGCTCGCGCGTCAGCACCCGTTCCTCGGCCCCGGTAAGCACCGCCAGCACGGCGGCAAGCGCCATCGCCGCCAGCGCAGCCCTTAACGCGGCACGCACAACGGCGAGGCACCGGCCAGGTCACAGCGCGGCAGGTTCAGCACGCCGTATTCCCAGATATGCGGATCGTTGACGGGGTTGAACACCAGCACACCCGCCACATCGGTGGCGCCGTTGCCGCCAAAGGCCCCGGCATAATTGCCGATCGCGCCGCCCGGCGCGCCGGCGAACTCCACATCGCCCAGGAACGTGCCGTCGTCCGCGATACCGGTTTCGATCAGGGCCAGGTCCTGCAACTCGATCGAAGTGACCGGATTGCCGCTCTCATCCAGCAGCACCCGGTTCGCCACCCCGCCGTTCACCAGGTTGTTGGCAAAGTTCGCGTTGATCAGCGCGTCGCCGCGCACCCGCCACGGCTCGGACGGGCGCAGCCCCGGCGGCAGGGTGGTATTGGCCCAGTCGCCCGGCACGAACACCCCGGCATAGCTGCNCGCATAGCTGAACTGCCCGGTTTCCGGCCCCGGCGTCGGCCCCTGCGCCACGGACGGCCGCCGATAGGCCGTCACCTGCGCAAAGCGCGCCCCGCCGAAATGCCGGTTGAACTGGCCACCGTCGGCCACCGCATAGGCCTCCAGCGTGCCGCGCTCATTGGTCGCAACCAGCGCCAGATGCGACCGCTGCAACCCGGTTTCCTGATAGATGAAGGCCTGATAGCCGTCGATGTCCAGCTTGGGCGCGCGCAGGAAGGCCACGGTCTGGCTGGATGCCGTCAGACCCTCAAGGTTCACCCGCAGCGTTCCGTTGTCCGCCGGATCATAGGAAATCGCCACCAGGTTCTTCGACACCTCTGCTTACACCGGGTCGGTGGTCCCGCCCCCGCCGCCACCGCCGCCGCCGTCGTCCGGGGCCCAGGGATCGCCGCCGCAGGCCGCCACCAGCGCCACCGCCGCCAAGGCCATCTTCCATGTCGACATGCCGTCCCCCGCCCGTCCCCGCTTCGCGGTGTGCCCGCGACTGTGCCGCAAAGGCCCGGATGAGTCAAAGGCAATCCCCGGTTGACCTAACGTATCCTGCGGTTTGAGACCGGCCCCCGACTATATATAGTGGAATCCCGACTCATCCCCTGCAACGAGGCCGCCATGCCGCTCACNCCCGACCAGATCGCCGAGGCTGCCGCCCTTCGCGCCACCCCGCGCCCGACGCTGCGCGCCGTCTCCGAAGGCATGGAGGCGCGGCTTTACACCNNCCATCCGGTGCTGGATCACGGCTTCGTCCGCGTCATCGACTATATGGGCGACGATGCCGCCATCGTGCAGGCCGCCCGCGTCAGCTATGGCGCTTAAGCACCAAGAAGGTCTCCGATGATGCGCCTCATCCGCTATCTCATGCGCCACTGGCATTCGACGCCGTTCGAGATGTGCGAGGTGAAATTCCACGTCAAGCTGCCGGTCTTTGTCGCCCGCCAGTGGATTCGCCACCGCACCGCCAACGTGAACGAATATTCCGCCCGCTATTCGATTCTCGACCGCGAATTCTACATCCCCGAACCCGCGCAACTCGCCGCGCAAAGCACCGTCAACAACCAGGGCCGCGGCGCCGTCCTGGAAGGCGCAGAGGCCGCCCGCGTGCTGGAGGTCCTGAAACGCGACGCCGCCACGGCCTATGACCATTACGAGGACATGCTCAGCCAGGACGGCCAGCAGGGCCTTGCCCGCGAACTGGCGCGGATGAATCTGCCGATGAACATCTACACGCAATGGTACTGGAAGTGCGATCTGCACAACCTCTTCCACTTCCTGCGCCTGCGCGCCGACGCCCACGCCCAATACGAAATCCGCGTCTACGCCGAAGAAATGGCCCGCATCACCGCCGACTGGGTGCCGCTGGCCTTCGGCGCCTTCGAGGATTACCGCATGGGCGGGGTGAATTTGAGCGGCAAGGCGGTGGCGGTGTTGAAGCGGCGGCTGAAGGGTGAGATCGTCACGCAGGAAGACTCCGGCATGTCGAAGGGCGAGTGGAGGGAGTTTGTGGAGGTTTGGGGCGTGTCTAAGTCCTTCTAGCGAACGGGTGAGTATTGCATCATGTTCCTTACATAGCGAACGCTCCCGGCTCTGGGATGTATTTTTGGGCGGAAGCCCTATTGCTATTGCTTGCAGCTCTTGTCTTTAAGACACTGTACACAGTCCGTGGATTCGACGAACCGAGAAGACTTCCGTTTCTAGATCTACTAAGTTATTTTCTTAGCGGAGCCTCAGTGTTATTTTTCGTATGGGCCACCGTCGAACGCGAAACTCAAGCTTGGGAGGATTCTGTCGCCAGCAAAGGCCTAATCGAACCCGGCGATCCGTATGACCCCTCGCGAATACTGCCCTTGATACGATCAACTATACTCCAAGATTGCCCGGAAACGCCTGAGTGCATCGATCTACTGGCGCAAATGAATCGAAATACAGTCCGCGGCAATCACTTTCCGTTTGTTTTCGACATACCAGATAACATACCCTCGGAGCTGAAGGAACTGATACTTAAGGAGAATATCGGGGTTGAGTTACTCGCCAAACCGGCATTTTTTGACAGGCCGCGATCTTTAGCGTATTTCGTCGGCATGCTAGCCTTGCTGCTCGGACTGACTCTGGGCCTATGGCGTCGATGGATCATATTCGTTCGAAGTAAGAAAATGTAGCAAGCGAGCTTTAGGGTGCGCATTCATTGCGCACCATTCTTGCGCGCCAACTTGCCCATTGCCAATCGCCTCCCAAACGGTGCGCAATGAATGCACACCCTACGCGGCGAATGTCCCGCCGTCCCGGTGATAGGACTACGCGGCGAATTCCCGCCGTCCCGGTGATAGGACGACCACGGCCAATCTCCGGGATCGCTGACCAACCCATGCTTGACCGGGTTCACCCAACAATACCGCACATGCGCCCGGTAATCCTCGTCATCCCGGATGTGATGCTCCCAGAACCGCTTCTGCCAGATCGGTGCCTCGCCCCGTAGGTCGGGGTTCACCCCGACTCTTTCCGCATAGGCCCCACCCCGCCGCACCCGTCCGGCGACGACACCATGTCCGTTGGACAGGGAAGNAGTCGNGGTGAACCCCGACCTACGGACCTCACGCGAAAACCGCGCCTTGATCGCCCCCATCCGCACCGAATAATCCCCGTCCCCTTCGGGCAAGGTCCAGACGCAATGCATGTGGTCGGGCAGGACCACCCAGGCGTCGATGGCAAAGGGCCGCTCTCCCTTGGTCTCCCTGACCGCCTGCCGCAGCGCCGCCACCTCGCGCACCAGAAGGTCCGACGCCCGGTCGGCCAGGCAGACGGTGAAGAAGATCGGCACGCCGGGGCGCCGGGGGCGAAGATAGCGCGACATGCCCCGGTCTCGCACGGCAGGGTTAACAAGCCCTTCCGGCCAGAGCCGGGCGACGGGCGGGGGCCGGAGGCCGGGGCCAGCCCCCAACCTCGGACAATTCTTAAGTCCAAGTTAATCCGCGCCCGTAACCCCTTGAAATCCCTTGATCCCCCTAGGCGTCCGAGCTCGGACGCCCCTACTTCAGGAACCCCCGGTCACATCCGTCGCGCCCGGATAGGGCAGGTCGGTGACCAGCACCGAAAAGGCCTTGCCCGAGGCAAAGATCGCGTCCAGGTCCAACGACACAAAGCTCGTCCGGTGGGCATAGTCCGAGATCATGAAGGTGTTGTTGGTCAGGTCCTTGATCGCCACCCACTGGGTATAGTCCGACACGACCTTGTCGCCGTCCTTGCTTTGGGCAATCCCCAGCGGGACGTCGACGGTGTTCAGGATATGGTCCACCGCCTGCACCGCCTCGGCCCCGGTGGCGGGCGGGGTGATGTTGTGGCGCAGGAAGGCCGCGCGGATGAAGCGCGAGGGCGGGGTGTAGTCGCCCGGCAAGCCCATCATGCCGCCGCCCTGGCCCAGCGCGGTGACATTCGCCGTGCCCACCTGCACTGACTGCACGCCAACGGTGGACAGGTTCAGGTAGTTCCGCGCGTTCAGCAGGTGCCAGTCATAGGTCGGCGCGTTGGTCAGCACATGGGCCACGTTGTCGTGGATCTGCACCTCGCCGCCCACATATTCCACCACGATCCCGTCGCCGCTGCGGTCGGTGAAGACGACGTGGATGTCCGNGGGCGTCGGGCCGCTCGGCAGCGAGTCATCGGCCCAGACCTTGATCTTCGGCAGCGCCGCGCGCAGTTCGGCCACCGTGGCATGGTTGCCCAGCGCCCATTGGCCAAAGCCCAGCACCGAGACATATTCGGTATCGTCCTTCGTCACCGTCTGGTATTCGGTAAAGCCGGGAAGGAAGTTCCCGCTCATCCCCAGACCTTCCGAATTCTGCCCTTCCACGATCGCGCCGCCCTTGATGGCCTCGGCGCTGACCGCGATCAGCCCGTATTTCGAGGTGATGGTCTTGGAGGGCAGGCCGGTATCGGCTTACGCGGTCATCGTCAGCTCGGTGCNTTAAGCAGGCTGGCTCACCAGGGTCCATTGCATGTCGAAGGCCCATTCCATCGTGCGGCTNNAAGCGATCATGGTCTTGTCGGCCGCCATGACGCCGACCGCCGTACAGGCAAGCCCGGCATTCACCGAGGCGAGGAGGGAAACGGTGGCAAGCAGCGATTTCAACATGGTCGGCTCCTGATGACTGGGTCCGGTCTGGCCGGGACTGGCGCGATGATCACCCGCGGGTTGTACTCTGTCCAGCGGGCCACAGCATGCCGGGATCGTGGCATTCTCAAGGCGACCCATGAAAGGCCTTTCAGGCCGCCCCTGGAACCGGGCAGCGAAGACTCCCGTCGGCAGATCGCCCAGGCAGGCCCAGGGTGTTCCGGTCTGTTCCGGCCGGGCCGGAATTGCCGGGCAGCCCCATCAGGCCGCCCGGCAGCACAGCTTATGCCAGGTCGAAACGGTCCAGGTTCATCACCTTGGTCCAGGCCCGGGCGAAAGCCTTCGCAAAGCCCGCCCCGGCGCCCTTGGCCCNCCAGACCTCGGCAATCGCCCGAAGCTGCGAGTTCGACCCGAACACCAGGTCCGCCCGCGTCGCCGTGCCCTTCACCGCCCCGGTCTTGCGGTCGCGGATTTCGAAGCTTTCGGCCGAAGCATCGGTCGGCACCCATTCATAGGCCATGTCGGTCAGGGTCACGAAGAAATCGGGCGTCAGCACGCCCGGCCGGTCGGTGAAGACCCCGGCGGTGGACCCGCCCGCATTGGCCCCCAGCACCCGCAGCCCGCCAACCAGCACCGTCATCTCGGGCGCGGTCAGCGTCAGAAGCTGCGCGCGGTCCAGCAGCATCTCTTCCGCGCCCACGGCATAACGCGCCTTCTGCCAGTTGCGGAACCCGTCCGCCGCTANCTCCAGCACCGCGAAGCTGTCCACGTCGGTCTGGTCCTGGCTGGCATCCATGCGGCCTGGCGCGAAGCCGACCTCGACCTCATGCCCCGCCGCCTTCGCCGCCGCTTCAACCGCCGCCGTGCCGCCCAGCACGATCAGGTCCGCCAGCGAGACCTTCTTGCCGCCGGTCGCGCGGGCATTGAACCCGGACTGGATGCCTTCCAGCACACCCAGAACCTTGGCCAGCTGCTCGGGCTGGTTCACCGCCCAGTCCTTCTGCGGCGCCAGGCGGATACGGGCGCCATTGGCCCCGCCCCGCTTGTCCGAGCCGCGGAAGGTCGAGGCCGAGGCCCAGGCGGTCGAGACCAGCTCGGCCACGCTCAGGCCGGACCCGAGGATTTCCGCCTTCAGCGCCGCGATGTCGGCAGCATCGACCAGTGCGTGGTCGCGGGCCGGGATCGGGTCCTGCCAGATCAGGTCTTCCGCCTACACTTCCGGCCCCAGATAGCGGACCTTCGGCCCCATGTCGCGGTGGGTCAGCTTGAACCAGGCCCGCGCGAAGGCATCGGCGAACTGGTCGGGGTTTTCCAGGAACCGGCGCGAGATTTTCTCGTAGTCCGGGTCGAACCGCAGCGCCAGGTCGGTGGTCAGCATGGTCGGCTGGTGCCGCTTGGCCGGGTCATGGGCATCGGGCACGGTGCCCGCCCCCATGCCATGCTTGGGCTGCCACTGCTGCGCCCCCGCCGGGCTGCGCGTCAGTTCCCATTCATAGCCGAACAGGTTCCAGAAGAAGTTGTTGCTCCACTTCGTCGGCGTGGTGGTCCAGGTCACCTCCAGCCCCGAGGTGATGGCATCGCCGCCCTTGCCCGAGCCATAGCTGGACGCCCAACCCAGACCCTGCGCCTCGATCGGCGCCGCCTCGGGCTCGCGGCCGACCAGCGCCGCATCGCCCGCGCCGTGGGTCTTGCCGAAGGTGTGGCCGCCCGCGATCAGCGCGACGGTTTCCTCGTCGTTCATCGCCATGCGGGCAAAGGTCTCGCGGATGTCCCGCGCCGCCGCCAGCGGGTCGGGATTGCCGTTCGGGCCTTCGGGGTTGACGTAGATCAGCCCCATCTGCACGGCGGCCAGCGGGTTTTCCAGGTCACGGTCGCCGGTATAGCGCTTGTCGTCCAGCCACTTGTCCTCGGCGCCCCAGTTCACATCCTCTTCCGGCTCCCAGGTGTCGGCGCGGCCGCCGCCAAAGCCAAAGGTCTTGAAGCCCATGGATTCCAGCGCCACGTTGCNCAGGATCATCAGGTCGGCCCAGGACAGGGCGTCGCCGTATTTCTGCTTGATCGGCCACAGAAGCCGCCGCGCCTTGTCCAGGTTGGCATTGTCCGGCCAGGAGTTCAGCGGCGCAAAGCGCTGCTGCCCGCCGCCGGCGCCGCCCCGGCCATCGCCCACGCGGTAGGTGCTTACCGAATGCCAGGCCATGCGGATGAACAGCGGGCCATAGTGGCCAAAGTCCGCGGGCCACCAGTCCTGGCTGTCGGTCATCAGGGCGCGCAGGTCGGCCTTCACCGCGGCAAGGTCCAGCGCCTTGAACGCCTCGGCATAGTCGAAGTCGGGGTCCATCGGGTTCGACTTCGCCGAATGCTGGTGCAGGATGCGCAGGTTCAGCTGGTTCGGCCACCAGTCACGGTTCGANNCCGCATCGCTTGGCGTGGTCAAGGCGCCATGAATCACCGGGCACTTGCCGGTTCCAACGTCGTTTCCGTCCATCTTGCTCTCCCTGGATGGCGAATGGCAGCGGCGGAACCCGAAGTCCGAGTCCCGCCTACACAACCCTGTCTATCGCGCCGCGCCGATTAGAAGAAGTTGTATTTCCTGATCAGCTTCATAAGATGCCCTTATGAACAACCTGACGCTCCGCCAGCTCCGCTATTTCGAGGCGCTTGCCCGCCACGGTCATTTCGGCCGCGCCGCCGAGGCCTGCGCCGTGTCGCAGCCCGCCTTGTCCATGCAGGTCCGCGAACTGGAAGAGAGCCTTGGCGCGCCGCTCTTCGAACGTGGCGCGCGGCAGGTGCGGCTGACCAGCTTCGGCGAGGATTTCGCNCCCCGCGTCCGCGCCATCCTGGCCCAGGTCGACGAACTGGGCGACATGGCCCGCGCCGCCCGCCACCGGCTGCTTGGCCGCCTGCGCATCGGTGTCATCCCGACCGTGGCGCCCTACCTTCTGCCGCGCATCATCGGCGACCTGACCCGCACCCACCCCGAACTGGACATCCATGTGCGCGAAACGGTGACGCCGAGGCTGATCCAGGAACTGCTCGACGGCCGTCTGGACACCGCCGTGGTGGCGCTGCCGGTGTCGGAACCCGCGCTGACCGAGGTTGCGCTGTTTTCCGAAGATTTCGTGCTGGTCCGNCCCGCGCAGGANAGCCACCATCCGGTGCCCGACCGCGAGGGCCTGCGCGAAATGCGGCTTCTGCTTCTGGAGGAAGGCCACTGCTTCCGCGACCAGGCGCTGTCCTTCTGCAACATGCAGCCCGCCCCGCCGCGCGAGCTGCTGGACGGCAGTTCGCTGTCCACCCTGGTGCAGATGGTCGGCGCNCAGATCGGCGTCACGCTGATCCCCGACATGGCGGTGGGGGTCGAGACACGCTCGGCCGATGTGGCGGTCCAGCGCTTTGCCAGCCCGCGGCCATCGCGCACGGTCGGCATGGTCTGGCGCAACACCACGCCGCTGGCGCGCCAGCTGCAGGCCATCGCCGACCTGATCCGTGGCTCAGCCGATCGCTTCAGGGCCGCCGCGCCGCCCCCCGGCACCGGCGTGATCGCCGCGCGGCACCGCCATCGCGCGACCGGAAGGCACATCTCCGTCAGCCGCCGCATGGCGCAGCGCCCCGTCGTCACAACATGCCGGGCACGACCTGGTCCGGCGGGCGGTGGCCGTCGGCGAAGGTCTTGATGTTGATGATCACCTTCTCGCCCATCTCGACCCGCCCCTCGAAGGTTGCAGATCCCATATGCGGCAGCAGCACCACATTGGGCAGCTCGCGCAGGGCGGGGTTCACCTCGTTGCCATGCTCGTACACGTCCAGCCCGGCGCCCGCGATCTCGCCCGCGCGCANACCGCGCGTCAGCGCGTTCTCGTCGATGACTTCCCCGCGCGAGGTGTTCACGATCACCGCCGAGGGCTTCACCAGCTTCAGCCGCCGCGCGTTCAGAAGGTGATAGGTCGACGGCGTGTGCGGGCAGTTCACGCTGATGATGTCCATCCGCGCGATCATCTGGTCCAGGCTTTCCCACCAGGTCGCGCCCAGTTCGGCCTCGGTCTCGGGGTGGACGCGGCGCCGGTTGTGGTAATGCACCTGCATGCCAAAGGCCGCCGCCCGCCGGGCGATGGCCGATCCGATGCGCCCCATGCCCAGGATGCCCAACCGCCGCCCGCCGATGCGCCCGCCCATCAGGGCGGTCGGCGACCAGCCGGTCCACTGGCCCGACTGCATCACCGCCAGACCTTCGGGGATGCGGCGGGTCACCGCCAGGATCAGCGCCATCGCCATGTCGGCGGTGTCTTCGGTGGTCACGCCCGGCGTGTTCGACACCAGGATGCCGCGGCTGCGCGCCGTGGCCACGTCGATATGGTCGAACCCCGCCCCGTAATTGGCAATCAGCCGCAGCTNTCGGGTGGCATGGGCGATCAGCCCCGCGTCAATTCGGTCGGTGATCGTCGGCACCAGCACATCGGCCCGCGCCACCGCCGCCATCAGCTCGTCGCGCGTCATCGGCCGGTCATCGTCGCGCAGCTCGACGTCGAACAATTCCCGCATCCGGGCTTCCACCGGCGCGGGCAACCGTCGCGTTACGACAACACTCGGCCTCTGTGCGGGCATGGGCGTCTCCTCGTGCTTCCCTCTTGGGGCCTCGGGTGGCAAAGTGACGGCAAGCGGGGCGATCCACAAGCCCTGCAACAGGTGCCCGGGTGTCGCAGGACGGCCGGGCGGGCGGCAGTAGGCGGGCCAGACCCGCCGGTTACGGGCGGTGAGGCATGGGCAAGGCGCGATGGATCGCGGCGGGCGGGGCCACGGCAGTGGTCTGCGCGCTGGCGCTGCCGGGGATGATGCAGCAGGCGCAGACGCAGGGCCTGACGGCGCCCCTGGCGCAGGCGGTGGCGGCAACCCCGCCGCCCGACCAGTTGCCCCCGGCCGTCAAGGCGGCGATCCAGGTCTCGGCCCCCGCAGCCGAACCCATGGCGCTGGCGATGCCGTCGCCGACCGCACAGCCAGCCACGGCAGAACCGGCGCGCGATCCGTCCAAGGGCGCCGTCACCAGCCTGCCCCTGCCCCGCTTCGTCTCGTTGAAAACCGGCGAGGGCAATGCCCGCCGTGGCCCCGGCCTGACCCATCGCATCGACTGGGTCTTCACCCGGGTNAACATGCCGCTGCGCATCACCGCCGAATACGAAAACTGGCGCCGGGTCGAGGATGCCGATGGCGAAGGCGGCTGGATCCACTATTCGCTTCTGTCCGGCGTGCGCAGCGTGATGGTGCAGCAGGACATGGCCGAATTCCGCGCCCAGCCCGATGACCGCGCCGAAGTGGTGTTCCAGGCGGAAATGGGCGTGATCGGCAAGATCGTGGAATGTCACAACGGCTGGTGCCGGGTGTCGCTCGACGGGGAAAAGGGCTGGGTGGCCGAAACCGCGCTCTGGGGCGTCGATCCCGGCGAAGACATCGAATAGCCTTGCCTGCGGCCCGGTGCCGACCATCCTTCCGCCCGGCGACAGGAGGACGGAATGGCGGCACGGATCGGAATCGTCGGCGTGGGCATGGTCGGCTCGGCCGCGGGCTATGCGCTGGCCTTGATGGGCGTGGCGGGCGAAATCGTGCTGGTGGACCGTTCGGCCGCCTTGGCCCAGGCCCAGGCCGAAGACATCTCGCATGCCGTGCCCTTCGCCTCGGCGACGCGGGTGGTCGCTGGGGATTATGAGGCGTTGGCGGGCGCCGATCTGGTCATCCTGGCCGCCGGCGTCAGCCAGAAGCCNGGGGAGACGCGGCTGGCGCTTCTGGCCCGCAATGCCGAGGTCTTTGCCGAGGTGATCGGCGCCGTGCGCCGCGTCGCCCCCGATGCCATCCTGCTGGTCGCCACCAACCCGGTGGACATCATGACCGACATCGCCACGCGCCTGTCGGGTCTGCCGCCGTCGCGCGTCATCGGCTCGGGCACCATTCTCGANTCCGCCCGCTTCCGCAGCCTGCTTGGCCAGCACCTGCACCTCTCGCCGCAGTCGATCCACGCCTATGTCCTGGGCGAACATGGCGACAGCGAGGTTCTGGCCTGGTCCAATGCNCGAGGCTTACCGGTGCCGATCCGCGCCGCCGCTGCCCAGATGGGCGCGCCGATCACCGCCGAGGTCGTGGCGCGCATCGACGAAGGCGTGCGCCGCGCCGCCTATCGCATCATCGAGGGCAAGGGCGCCACCTGGTACGGCATCGGCGCCNNACTGGCCTGCCTGGCCCGCGCCATCCTGCGCGACGAACAGGCGGTGCTGTCGGTCTCGATCCTGACGCCCGAGGTGGTGGGGGTCAGGGGCGCCACCCTGTCCCTGCCCCGCGCCGTCGGCCGCGCCGGCGTGACGGCCGACCTGATGCCCGACCTAGACGAGGCCGAAACCGAAGCGCTGCGGCGATCCGCGCAGATGCTGGCCGACCTGGCGGGCGAGGTGAAGCTGTAAGAGTCCTGTCTGCCGCTCAAGAATGAGTTTTCTGCGAAAACTCGGACGAACGAATTTTCTGCGAAGATTCTGACTCTTCACACCCGATCCTTCGCAGAAGGATCGTCTTCCAGAATTTTCTGCGAAAATTCGTCCTCTCCGAAGCGCAATTATGAAGTCCAAGTTAATACGCGCGACTAAACCATTGAAATCATTCAATCCGACAGGGCGTCCGAGCTCGGACGCCCCTCACCGCCCGCAGCCGGTCCAGCATCGCCTGCCGCCGGTCCAGCGCCCACTGCGGCCAAAGCTCCTGCCGGTCATAATACTCGGGCACCACCGGCACCCGGTCGTCCAGCTCGACCCAGGGCTGCTTGGTCGAGGTGAAGATATGGACGTCCGGCGGGCAGGCCGNAGGATCGTCCAGCGTCCCCACCCGCACGAAAGCCATGGCCCGCCCCGCCCCGGCATAATGGCTGAAAACCGCCACCCGGCACCGCGGGCAGCGCGCGATCTCCTGCCCCTTGCCCGAAGCCGAAGGGGTCAGCACCATCTCCGNGCTCCCCATGACCTCGACCAGTTCGGTCTCGATCATCGCATTCAGCGCGAAGGCCGACCCGGTCTCGCGCTGGCACCAGCTGCAGTGGCAGGCATGGACGAACAGCGGCCGGTGTTTCAGGTGATAGCGGATCGCCCCGCAGGTGCAGCCTCCGTGCATGGCTTGCCTCACTCGCTCAGACAACCGGCATAGCGCTGGCGGATGTATCCAGCCCACTCAGCCTCGCCCGCGACCTCGGCCCGGTCAAGCACCGGGGCGANAAGCGCGGCCGATATTGACAGGGAAAAGTCCTCGGGCTGCGCAAGCAGGCTGCGATGGATCGCCAGCGCATCGGTGCCGAACCGGGTCAGCTTCGGCGATGTCACACGATGCAGCGCGTGGTTTCCCGCAGGCGACAGGTGCAGGACACGGACCCGGCTCGCCGGATCGTCCAGGTCGCGTTCCATCTTAAGGGCAAGCATTTGCTGGCGCAGGAGTTGGTAGAACGGTTCCCAGAAGAAATGGTCCAGCGCAAGTCCCGGATCAGCCTTGACCGGCCCTTCCGGGGCGAAAGCCAGGTCTTGATAGCGCTCCATGCGTGTGGCATTGCCGCCCTTGTTGTCGGTCCGCCGGTGATCTGGCAGCGACGCACCATAAGATTCCGTGTACTTCCACTCGATCAGCAGTGCCTGTTCCACACCTCCGGCGCGGTAGCGCAGGAAGCCATCAGCGCTGGTACAATTCGCCCCCGCTTTCGAGCTTTGGCANNCCCTCGGCTTCCCTAGATAATCCTTTGCCCCGATCCACTCGAAGGTGACAAACAGCCCACGCTCGACCGGCAGGATTTCCACGCCGCTCTCGCCGGTCGCTGTCTCGACAAGCAGGGCAAGCAGGTCGGGCCGGTCGGCCAGAGGCGCGAGGAAGTTCAGGCAGCAGACCTGCGAGGACAGCCCGTGTCCGCGATGCAGGTGCCAGGTCGGCCCCTCAGGGCTACCGAACCAGCTACCGAACAACGCCATCGCCTTGGGATGGAGGTTCAGGGCTTCCTGTCCAGGGAGGAACCGCCACGGGTGTTCCTCGCGCAGGACGGATGCCCCGAAGCTGCGCTCCAGAACCCGCGCCTGATGCGCCCGTTCCTGTTCGACAAAGGCACTCATGATCCCTCCAGGATACTCTTGACCCGCGCGGTGAAATCCTCGCCGCGCTTCTCGAAGTTCGGGTACTGGTCGAAGCTGGCGGCGGCAGGTGCCAGCAGCACCACCTCGCCCGGCTGCGCCTCTTCTGCGGCGCGGGCAACGGCGCGCTCCATCGTCTCGCAGATTTCATGGGGCAGGTCGCCGATCTGAAGGGCAAAGTCGCGGGCCGAGTGGCCGATGAGATAGGCCTTCACCACCGGTCCCAGCAGCGGCTGCAGCGCGGCGATGCCGCCCTCTTTCCCGAGCCNCCNCGCGATCCAGCNGATCTTGGGAAAGGCCTGCAACGCCTTGGCGGCGGCGTCCACATTGGTGGCCTTGCTGTCGTTCACGAAGCGGACCCCGTTCCGCTCTCCCACCATCTGGCTACGGTGGGGCAGGCTNNTAGCAAAGCTGTGGAAGGCCTGCTCGATCAGCTTGGGCGCCACGCCCAGGGACCGGCAGGCGGCGTAGGCCGCACAGGCGTTCTGGTGGTTGTGGGCGCCGGGCAGGCCCTTGACCTCGCGCAGGTCGATCGAGGCCATCTGCTTGCCCTTGCGCCACTCGGCCAGAAACCCCTTGCGGGCGAAGACCGACCAGCCGAAGCCCTCCAGCTTGGTGCCCGAGGAGATGCGGATCACCCGGTCGTCCTGCGGACCCTGACCGACCGCGTCGGCCAGGAAGCGGCCCTCGACCTCGTCCACGCCGATCACGGCGCGGTCGGNGCCGCCGCNGGTGAAGAGGCGGGCCTTGGCGGCGAGGTAGCCGCCCATGCCGCCGTGGCGGTCAAGGTGGTCGGGGGAAAGGTTCGTGAAGACCGCCACGTCCGGGGTCAAGGCGCGGGCGAGGTCGGTCTGGTAGGAGGAAAGCTCCAGCACCACGACCTCGCCCTCCTGGGGCGGGTCGATGTCGAGGACGCCGCGGCCGATGTTGCTTACCATCTGGGTGGGACGNNGTACGACCTGGAGGATGTGGTGGATCAGGGCCGTGGTGGTGGACTTGCCGTTCGACCCGGTGATGCAGACGGCCCTTGGCGGGGTGTCGAAGCGGTCCCAGTCCGGCGTGGCCCAGGAGCGGAAGAAGAGGCCGATGTCGTTGTCCACGGGGATGCCCAGGTCGAGGGCGCGGGCGATGACGGGGTGGGGTTTGGGGAAGAGATGGGGGATGCNCGNGGAGGTGATCAGAGCCGCGACGCCCTCCAGAGCCGCGGCGCGGGTGAGGTCGGTCGGGGTGAAGCCCTCGGCCGCGGCCTTGGCGCGGGCTTCGGGGCTGTCGTCCCAGAGGAGGGCCTCGGCCCNCGTATGGGCCAGCGCCCGGGCCGTGGCAAGGCCCGACCGGCCCAGCCCGAGGACCGCCACCTTCTGCCCCTGATAGCCTCTGACCGGGATCATGCTGCCCTCCGTGACCGTGCCCCCTGGGATAGGGGAGTTTGGCCCCGGACGGAAGGGGGCGTCCGAGCTCGGACGCTATGGCGGATGTAGGGAAATCAATGGGTTGCGAAGGCGGATTAACTTGGACTTAAGAATTGGGTGGCTCGGACGGGGTGTCGAGGAAGGCGAGATAATGTTCGACGGCCTTGAGGATTTGCGCCCGGCGGAACGGACTGGAGGCTTCCGCCAGTTCCCGCGCATGGTCCCGGAAGTCGAGAAGCCATTGGCGTTCNNAGGATTGGGAGAGCCGTCTCCCAATNNCCAGAGTAGAAATCAAGTCTTCCTGACGCCGCTTCATGGGGCCAAGGAAGCGACGCCATCGATAGGGCGGGAGCGCGAGAAGCTGATCAGCCACGGCGGCAGCGTCGCGGCATGAAANCACGGGCTCTCCATGCAGGTCAGGAATACCCTTTGCTTGGTCGCCCTCCCTTAACGCAACCGAGAATCTGTAGGGCTCGTCCCGCAGATCATCGAGCAAATCTCGGAGTCTCCGCGAAGCATCTCTCTCGCGGGTGAAGTCGAGCGCCGTCCGAATGGCCTCTCGAATTTGAGCTTGCTCGGTGGTTTCAGGAGTTCGTCCAGAGGACCAACGATCAATGATGTCCGTGTCGGCGGGGATTGTAAGCCTGTTCTCGCGTGCCAACCTGGCGATATATTCAAGGGCTTCGGCAACAACCTCTTCCCTGCGCAGATCAAACAGTCCATCGCTTGACAGAAAGAGCAGGGCATCCCAGACGCGCCGGACATCGGGTAGATCTACGATGGAAAGATCGGCAATATGTTGCCGGACAGAGAGATAAGCGGCTTCGACCGCACTTTCGTCGCGCTCGTGCCACCACTCCAGAGTCTCAAGTGCGCCTTCCTGCACCTCTTGCACGAACCCTCCCGCCCTACGCAGAATATGGCTGACCTCTTCGTCAAGCGCATAGCCCTCGACGATAGGCTTGAACGCAAGTTCAAGGGGCAGGTAGCGTTCATAGAGATCACTGAACGGAGAGGTCTCATGACGCGCTCGGAGCCTGTCAAGGCCGGGGATCGGAACGCTAGGATCGTTCTGCCGTTCAAATCGACGAGCGGTAAGTTCATATGGGTTGAAATCGCCAACCGACAGCCGCTCCCCGGCATGCCAATCAATAGACAAAGCCAAGTAGTCGGCAATCAGGGACGTGAGCCCGCTCTTNNGCCTGCGATACGCTTCTGGCACCCGCGTCAGAAACCGCCCGCATTCGATGAGCGACTGGCGTAGGAGGCGGAGATTATCGGTTTCTGAACGGGCGAAGACGTCGAGGATGGCGTCGCGGCGTTTTGCCAGCGCCGTTTTGGCGCCTTCGTCCGCGATGGCGGCGAGGAAGCTGTCGAGGGCGGCCTGAGTGTCCGGGCGCAGGGTGATGGTGCGGCCGACGACCTTTTCGCGCCAGCGGCGATAGTCCGATTTGGCTTCGCCGGAGTCGGGTTGGCCCTTCGCGCGTTCTAACTCGTCTTCGTTGGCCAGAAGCAGGACGGTCTTGCCCTCGTGCTCGACGAAGCGGTTGATGATGGACAGGAGCCGCGGCGGGTCGAGTTGGGCGCGTTCGAGGTCGTCGAGGACAAGGAGGCGCGGCGCGTCGGCGAGGACGGCTTTTCGCAGCAGGCGGGTGGCGTCGAAGGAAACGCCGGTCGTCTTCTCCAACAGCCCCTCAAGGCCTTTCGCCAGACCGCCAACCGCTTTGGCCGGATTCATAGCCAGTTTGGCGCCCTGTCGGCCGACAAAGGCGGCTTCGAACAGGGCCTCTTCCACCCCGGCCAGCGAGTCGATGCCGAAGAGGCTGACGTAGAGGTGGTCGCGGTCGCCGAGCCACTTCTTGATCGCGTGGGTCTTTCCGGCGCCCCAGGGCGCGGTGATCATGAGGGCGAAACCGGGGGATTTCAGCTCGGCGAAGTCGTCGAGTTGTGCGGCGAGGTGGGGGTTGGCGGTCATGGCGATCCCTGGGCGGCGGCGGGGCACTTTCGGCTTGCGGTTGTGGGGTTTCAAGGGGGCCTTTCGGGGTGGCTTTCGGGGGAAAGCGACGGCTGCATCGCCCGAGGCCATCGCCTCGGGCGCGTGGGACGCTGGCGAAGCAGACCGCCCGTGCGCCCGGCGCACGGGCCGCGCCTGCCCTGCGGGGGCAGGCGCGATAGGGCCTGCCGGGCAGGCACGTCCCGTGCTTCAGGCGTCCGGGGATATCTGCCACCCCCTTGGCGAAAAGCTGGCTTTCGCCGCCGCCGGTCGGCTGTCCACTGGACAGCCGCCTTGTCGGCGCGGAAGAAGAAGGGGTCGAAGACGGCGCGCCTGGCCGACGATGTCGGCGTCCGCCTTGTCGGCGCGAAAGAAGAAGGGGGCCGCCGACCGGTGGAAGGCGCCCCTCCCCGCCCGCCCTGCCCCGCGGGCCTTGCGCGCAAGGGCGCCGGGGGTATCGGCTGATCCGATCCTCGGAAAGCGCTGCGTCATGAAGTTTCTCGATCTTGCCAAGGTCTATATCCGCTCGGGTGGCGGCGGGGCGGGCTGTGTCTCGTTCCGGCGCGAGAAGTTCATCGAATTCGGTGGCCCGGATGGCGGCGACGGCGGCAATGGCGGCTCGGTCTGGGCCGAGGCGGTGGAGGGGCTGAACACGCTCATCGACTTCCGCTATCAGCAGCATTTCTTTGCCAAGAGCGGCCAGCCCGGCATGGGCAACCAGAAGACCGGCAAGTCGGGCGACGACATCGTGCTGCGTGTGCCGGTGGGGACCGAGATCCTGGACGAGGACGAAGAGACCGTGATCGCCGACCTGGTGACGGTCGGCCAGCGCGTGCAACTGGCGCGCGGCGGCAATGGCGGTTTCGGCAACCTGCATTTCAAGACCTCGACCAACCGCGCGCCGGGCCGGGCCAATCCGGGGCAGGAAGGCGTGGAGCGCACGATCTGGCTGCGGCTGAAGCTGATCGCCGATGCCGGGCTGGTGGGGCTGCCCAATGCCGGAAAGTCGGCCTTCCTGGCGGCGGTGTCGAACGCCCGGCCGAAGATCGCGGATTACCCCTTCACCACGCTGATCCCGAACCTGGGGGTGGTGGGCATCGACGGCGCGGAATTCGTGATGGCCGACATTCCCGGCCTGATCGAGGGGGCGAGCGAAGGGCGGGGCCTGGGGACGCAGTTCCTGGCGCATGTGGAGCGCTGCAAGGTGCTGCTGCATCTGGTCGATGGCACCTCGTCTACCATCACCAAGGACTACCGCACCATCGTGCATGAGCTGGAAGCCTATGCCGAAGAACTGGGCGACAAGCCGCGGGTGCTGGCGCTGAACAAGGTCGATGCGCTGGATGCCAAGACGATTTCCACCCGGCGCCGCGCGCTGGAAAAGGCGTCGGGCGGCGAGGTGCATGTGATTTCCGGCGTGACCGGGCGCGGGGTGCAGGAGGTGCTGCGGGCGCTGTATGCCCGGATCGGCGCGCAGGCGCCTGTGCAGGAGGATGCGCCGTGGCAGCCGTGATGCCGATTTCCGCGCCCGACATCCGGGCGGCGCGGCGGCTGGTGATCAAGATCGGCTCGGCTTTGCTGGTGGACCGGCGCACCGGGCTGAAGCAGGGCTGGCTGTCGGCGCTGGCGCTGGACGTGGCCGAGGCCAAGGTGCGCGGGGCCGATGTGGTGCTGGTGTCGTCGGGCTCGATTGCGCTCGGGCGCAAGGTGCTGGATTTGCCCGAGGGGCCGACGCTGGAACAGTCGCAGGCGGCGGCGGCGGTGGGGCAGATTCGCCTGGCGCGGGCCTACGAGGAAGTGCTGGCGCCGCATGGCATCACCACGGCGCAGGTGCTGGTGACGCTGGAGGATACCGAGGACCGCCGGCGCTATCTGAACAGCCGCGCCACGATGGAGACCCTGCTGGGTCTGGGCGTGGTGCCCATCGTGAACGAGAACGACACGGTGGCGACGGATGAAATCCGCTTTGGTGACAACGACCGGCTGGCGGCGCAGATCGCGGTTACGGTGGGGGCGGACCAGCTGATCCTTCTGTCGGACGTGGACGGGTTCTATTCGGCCAATCCGAAGGAAGACCCCACGGCGGAACGGTTCGACCTGGTGGAACGCATCACGCCCGAGATCGAGGCGATGGCGGGCGATCCCATCTCTGGCCTGTCGAAGGGCGGCATGAAGACCAAGCTTCTGGCCGCCAAGACCGCGGTGGCNGGGGGCTGTGCCATGGCGATCATGGAAGGCTCGGTGCTGCGGCCCTTGAAGGCGCTGGCCGAGGGGGCGCACCGGACCTGGTTCGTGGCGCANGGGGATCCGCAGGTGGCGCGCAAGCGCTGGATCAATGCGATGAAGCCGCGGGGCGAGCTGCGGCTGGACGCGGGGGCGGTCACCGCGCTGAAGGCGGGCAAGTCGCTGTTGCAAGCNGGGGTGACGGCGGTCACCGGCAGTTTCGGGCGGGGCGATCCGGTGGCGATCCTGTCGCCCGAGGGGGTGGTGCTGGCCAAGGGGCTGGTGCGCTATACCGCGGCCGAGGCCAAGGCGATTGCTTACCACCGGTCGGGCGAGATCGAGGCGATCCTGGGCTATGCCGGGCGGGCGGCGCTGGTGCACCGCGACGACCTGGTGATGTGACGGGGCAAGGCACACGAGACTCGCCGGGCCAGGTTGCGCAAATTCCTTCGAAGGAATTTGCAAGGATTTTCGAAAATCCTTGCCTGCGGGCCGCCACCTAGATGAACCCGCGCCAGCGCAGGACCGCCAGGACCGCCACGGCCAGCACCAGCACGCCAAGCGCCACCGAGGCAAGGAAGCCCACCAATGCGCCGATGCGGCGTTCGCGGCGGCTGATGCTGCCCAGGTGGCGGACGCAAAGGTCATAGGCCTCGGCCAGTTCGCCCTCGTCCAACTGCATCAGCAGCTTGGGGTTCTTGGCCATCTCGGCCGCCTTGGCCAGCTTGCCCGCCGCCACACGCACCTTGTGCGGCAGAAGCCGCCCGCCCTTCTTCAGCTTGGCCGTGAGGTCGGCGCCGCCCACGCCCAGGCGTTCGTCCATCAGGGACGCCACGCGGTTGGCCATCTGCTGGATCGTGCCTGCGCCCATCTTGCCGTGACCTGCCCCTGCCAGAGGTTCCGTCCCCACGGTATCCCACGGGGTCCGGGGTGGGAAACCCCGGCGGCATCAGTCCGCGCCACTGTTGCCTTGCCGCCCCGCGGGCGCCGCGCTATGGCAGGACCATGCTGCACATCGAACGCCACCCCGCTGCCACCCCTTCGGGCGAAACCCCGCTTCTGATCGTGCATGGGCTGTTCGGCTCGGCCCGCAACTGGGGCGTGATCGCACGGCGGCTGGCCGATACGCGCGAGGTGCTGGCGGTGGACATGCGCAACCACGGCGCCTCGCCGCGGTTTCCGACGCAGTCCTATCCCGAAATGGCCGCCGACCTGGCACAGGTGATCGCGGCCGAGGGCGGGCCGATGGATGTGCTGGGCCACAGCATGGGCGGCAAGGCGGCGATGGTGCTGGCGCTGACGCAGCCGGGGTTGGTGCGGCGGCTGGTTGTGGCCGATATCGCGCCGGTCGCCTATACCCACGACCAGACGCGCAATGTGGCGGCGATGAAGGCCCTGGACCTGACGGTGACCGAAGACGGCCATCTGACCCGCGCCGAGGCCGACCGGCGGCTGGCGCAGACGATCAGCGATCCCGGCCTGCGCGCCTTCTTCCTGCAATCGCTGAGCCTGCGCAGCCATCCGCCGCACTGGCGGCTGAACCTGGATGTGCTGGAAGCCGAGATGCCGAAGATCGTGGGCTGGCCGGGCACCGAGGGCCGCTTTGACGGCCCGGCGCTGTTCCTGACCGGGGCGACCTCGGCCTATGTCCAGCCCGAACACCGACCGGTGATCCGCGCGCTGTTTCCGAACGCGCGGTTCGCGAAAATCCCCGAGGCCGGGCACTGGCTGCACGCCGACAAGCCGCGCGCCTTTGAGGAAACAGTGCGGGTGTTCCTGACGGCGTAGGCGTCAGCCTACGATCTGCTTGGCGACGAACCAGCTGACCGGGATGGCCAGCACAAAGCCCACCACGGCGGCGGCGATGATCGCCGGGGCATCGACCCGACCGATGGTCAGAGCAAAGACGATGCCGATGCCCATCAGGGTCACCGAGGCCATCGAGAAGAGATCATCATCAGTCGCGTCATGGTGTTACCTCCGCCGTTCCATCCCTGGCGATAACGCCCCTGCCATGGAACAGCGTGAAAATCCTTGATCCGGGTCAAACCCATTCCCGTCTTCGCATGCGACAAGGACCCGTTGCCGGGGCGAGACAGAGGCCGCGGCGGCTGCTAACCTGACCCCCATCGGTCCATGAAGGACCCGTCGCACCCGACCCGGACGGCCCGCGGCGGCAGAACGGCGGGCCAGGACCGAAGACAGCTCCGGGGAGGACACCATGACAGACCATGCCAGGGGACCACGCTGCGCCGCGCTTGTCGGCGCCCATGCGAGTGGCAAGACCACCCTGTTTGAAGAACTGCTGTTTGCCGGCGCCACCGACCGCCGCGGTTCCGTCCGCGAGGGCAATTCGGTGGGCGATCAGGCGCCCGAGGCGCGCGCCCGCGGGATTTCCACGGAACTCTCCGTCGCCTCGTTCCGCTATCTGGACGAGCCCTGGACGCTGATCGACACNCCCGGCTCGGTGGAACTGGGTCAGGATGCGTTGGGCGCCATGATGGTGGCCGATGTCGTGGTGGTGGTGGCGGAACCCATGCCCGACCGCGCCGCCTCTGTGTCCGGCCTGCTGAAATTCCTGGATGACCGCAACATTCCGCATGTCATCTTCATCAACAAGATGGACCAGGCCAAGGGCGCCGTGCGTCCGACGCTGGAGGCGCTGCAGGCGTTTTCCGCCCGACCGCTGGTGCTGCGCGAAATTCCCATCCGCGATGGCGACGGCCATGTGACCGGCTTTGTCGATCTGGTCAGCGAACGCGCCTGGCGCTGGAACCCGCACAAGCCGTCGGAACTGGTGTCGCTGCCCGAGGCGTTGAAGGGCGACGAGGCCGAGGCGCGCGAGACCATGCTGGAAGCGCTGGCCGACCATGATGACCACATCATGGAAGAACTGCTGGAGGATGTGGCGCCGCCGACCGACGAAATCTATGACAGCCTGGCCCGCGATCTGCGCGCCGATCTGGTGGTGCCGGTGTTCTTTGGCTCGGCCGAGAACGGCAACGGCATGCAGCGGCTGCTCAAGGCGCTGCGCCACGAGGCGCCGGGGCCGGAGGATACCGCCGAACGGCTGGGCATCGACACCGCCGCCGGGCCGGTGGCGCAGGTGTTCCGCACCCTGTACTACGGCCAGTTCGGCAAGCTGTCGCTGGCGCGCATCTGGGTAAGCGAGGTGAAGGACGGGCTGGTGCTGGGCCGCGACCGGGTGGGCAGCGTGAATGCGCTGTTCGGGCGCAAGCCCTCGGCGCGGGGCACNGGTAACGTTTACGAGGTGGTGGCGCTTGGCCGCATGGCCAGTGCGGCCACGGGCGAGGTGCTGATGGCCGACCGCGTGGGCACGGTGGATTGGCCCGCGGCNGTGGCGCCGGTGGCGGCGGTGGCGATCCGGGCGGAAAAGCAGTCGGACGAGGTGAAGCTGGGCACCGCGCTTGGTAAGCTGATCGAGGAAGACGCCTCGCTGCGGCTGGACCAGGTGGCCGAGACCGGCGAGATGGTGCTGTCGGGCCAGGGCGAGCTGCATATCCAGATCGCGCTGTCGCGGCTGAAATCCGAACAGGGGCTGACCGTGGTGCAATCGCCGCCGACCGTTCCTTACAAGGAAACGATCGCGCGCGGCGCCAAGGTCCGCTCGCGGCACAAGAAACAATCCGGCGGCCATGGCGAGTTTGCCGATGTCGAGCTGGAGGTCGCTCCGCTGCCGCGTGGCGAGGGCTTCCGCTTCAGCGACCGCATCACCGGCGGCGTGGTGCCCAAGCAGTATATCCCGGCGGTGGAACGCGGCGTGGCGGCCTGGCTGGAGAAGGGGCCNCTGGGCTTTCCGGTGGTCGATGTCGCGGTGACGCTGACCGATGGCGGCTTCCATACCGTGGACAGTTCGGAAATGGCCTTCCAGAAGGCCGCGGCCAAGGCGATGACCGAGGCGATGCCGGACTGCGCGCCGGTGCTGCTGGAGCCGATCCTGAAGGTCACGGTGACGGTGCCGTCCGAGGCCACCTCGCGCGCGCAGCGCATCCTGTCCGGNCGGCGCGGCCAGCTTCTGGGCTTTGACGCGCGGGCGGGCTGGCTTGGCTGGGACGAGGTGATGGCGCTGGTGCCGCAGGCCGAGACGCAGGGCCTGATCGGCGAGTTGCGGTCACAAAGCCTGGGGCTTGGCAGTTACACCGCCGAGTTCGACCACCTGCAAGAGGTGCAGGGCCGCGATGCCGAACGGGTCGTGCAGGCCCGCGCGGCCGAGCGGTAGGCCCTTATGGCGGTCCGGCGCAGGTTTTCCGGCGGACGGACCGCCATGGTTCTGGCCCTGGGGCTGGCGCTGGTTTCGGCGGGCCTTGTGGTGTGGTGGGGTGGCGCGCTGTGGCCCGCCGCCCCGGTGACTGTCACCGATCCGGGCACGCTGGTGGTGGAAAGCGGGCTGCTGCCGCCCGGGCTGACGGTCGATCTTGTGGCGATGGCCGAACCGGCCCCGCCCGCCCTGCCGGTTCTGCTGGTCGGGCGCTTTGCGCCGCCGATGGCAGAGGGCGGCGCGCCGCGGCACGAATGGCCCGCGGCCCATGCGCTGGCGCGGTTCGACGGCCCGGCGTTGACCGTGGCCTTTGACGACGATGCGAACCGCTATCGGCTGGAGCTGGACCGGCCCGCGCTGCGGCTGGTCATCGACCGGCCGGGGCGGCGCGATCTGGTGCTGGCGGGGCTGGGTGCGGGCGACCATGCGGTGCGGCTGGAAAAGATCAGCGAATCCGCGGCGCCGCGGCCCTTTCCGGTGCTGTATCCCGGCCCCGGCGCCGTGGGCCTGCCTGCGCCGGAACCGGGACGCCAGATCGAGGTGATCGGCGATTCCGAGGCGGTGGGCTATGGCATCCTGTCCGCCCGGCGCGACTGTTCCGACGAGGAACAGTTTGCCGCCACCGACACCAGCCTAGGCTTCGGCCCGCTGCTGGCGCAACGGCTGGGGGCCGATTACCGGCTGGTGGCGCGGTCGGGGATGGGGCTGTTGCGCAACTATGGCGGGGCGGATGCCGGGCGCAGCCTGTCGGCGCTGTATGCGCTGGCCCTGCCGTCCGACCCGATGGCCAGGGCGCTGCCCGGCGACTGGGCACCGCGGCTGGTGGTGCTGCAACTGGGCACCAACGATCTGGGCGACAGCGATCCGCCGGACCTGCCGCCCGGTTATGGCCAGGCGGCGGACGAATTGCTGCACGGCCTGCGCGCCAGCTATCCCGAGGCGACGCTGCTGGTGATGCTGAGTTCACAGCCCGATGGCGGCCGCCGCGCCGCGCTGGAGCCGGTGGTGGCGGCGCTGATGGCCGAGGGCGGGTAAGCGGTGGCGCTGGTCGAGGCGCCCGAGGCCGGGCTGACCGCCTGCCACTGGCACCCCTCGCTGCGCGACCATGCCGCCATGGCCAAGGTTCTGGAACAGGCACTGGCGCAGCTGCCGGACCCTTGGGGCGCAGCGGCGCCCTGATTTCGGCCGAGCCTTTTCTTGCGATGCGGCGCCGGCGCGGAACGTCGAAGCGCCGCTGGAGGTGGCGCCGAACTCTTGCTCCCGGGCCTGCCGGATTCGATCACCATGGTGAACCTGATTGCACATATCGAAGATATGGGCCGCATCAAAGTGCGGGCAGCGCATGTGATCTTGGACAATTCCGACAGGATCGCCCGAATCCTGGCTCATGTCGCCTCCCCGTCCAAAGGCGCTGGACGGGCTGTTGGCCGGGGCGGCGGATCGGTTCGGCACACAATCGCCGCAGCCCGCCATTGCCGAAAACCGGCGGATCATCCGGTCGGTCTTCCGCGACGCCTGCGCCGGGCTGGACCTGGCGCCGCGGCGACTGGTCTTCGGGTCAGGTCCGGGCATCCCCTGTCACGAGGGCGATGCCCCGCTGGACCTGGTAAGCACCGCCGCCGAGATCGGCCCCGACCTGGACGCCTCTTGCGCCGAGCCGCGCTTGCACGCCCGGCGCTGAGGCTGGAACCGGGCGCTATCTTGTGGGCGAGGCGGGGTATTTCGTGACGCGCATCGACGCGCTGAAACAGGGGCGCGCCTGATCGCCCTTCCGGCCTCGGGCGCCCTCGGCCCCGCCGCCAGCCCGAAAGGCGCCATCGGCCACCCCGCGCGAGGTGCTGGCCGAGGGTGGCCAGCTGCGCGAGGTGACCGCCTGAGGGTCAGAAGTCGAAGAGATCGGACAGGAAGTCCTTGCGCTTCTTCTTGCGATAGTCCGGATGGTGGTCGTCGCCGGACCGATAGCGGTCGTCGTCATCCCGATACCGGTCGTCATCCCGATACCGGTCGTCGGCCCGCCGCGGCTCGCGCCGGGGTTCCGCCTGCACCACGGGCGCGGCCCCGCGTTCGATGATCTTGTCCAGCTCGCCCCGGTCCAGCCAGACACCGCGGCATTTCGGGCAATAGTCGATCTCCACCCCGTTGCGGTCGGCCATCACCAGGGTCTCGTTGTCCACCGGGCAGCGCATGGGCTTTCTCCTGTCGTTGCCGCATCAAGATGGGGCCGCTGGCGCGACCCGCAAGCACGGCGCGGACAAGTCTTCGTCAGACCGCCCGGTCAGAACAGGAAATCGGCGGCAGTCAGCGTGAAGATGCCGGACAGGGTGATCTCCATCGCGTTGGTCGCGGTGCCAAGAAGCCGGACCAGAACGGTGGTGGTATTGGCACCCACGTCGGTGAAGAAACGCACCTCGTCGGCCGTGCCGGTAAAGGGGCCGGTTCCGACAAAGACATAGCTCGCCGCATCGGGCAGGTCGATACGATCCGCTCCTTGGGTGAAATCCTTGATCAGGTCCACTTCGAACGGGCTGCTGTCGTCGAAGATGGTGAACTGGAACAGGTCGGCCCCGTGCCGCCCACCAGCGTATCGACGCCGGTCGCGCCCACCAGCGTGTCGGCACCGCCGCCGCCCGACAGGAGATCCGAGCCGAAACCGCCGATCAGCCGGTTTGCCGCCGCGTTGCCGGTCAGGCTGTCGTTGCCGAAATCGCCTTCCACAGCCTCGACCCCGCCCAGTGTCACCGACCGCACCCGGCCACCTCGGCCGTGCTTACCGCAAGGTCCACCACCCAGGCATCCCCCACCACAAAGAAGCGGAGAAAGGCCGTGTCGAAGCTGCGCCGCCGAACAGCGTGTCGTTGCCGCCGGTCGAGATCAGCAGGTCATCGCCCTGGCCGCTTACCAGAAGATCGTCGCCGTCGCCCGCGCCGTCGTTCAGCGAATCGTTGCCGCCCAGGCCGCGCAGCCGGTCGTCGCCGATGCTGCCCACCAGCGTGTTGGCCGTTTCGTTGCCGGTGCCGGTGCGCCCGACCGCCCCGGTGATCTCCAGCCGCTCGATGCCGACCAGCGCAAAGTCCACCGAAGCGCGCACCGTGTCCTCGCCCGAGGTTTCGGACAGGACAAGATCGCTGCAGTCGACGATATACAGGTCGTTCTTACCCGCCGAAGACCGTGCCATCGACGACCCCACCCCGGCTGCGGAAGATGTCGTTGCCGTTGCCCAGGTTGACATCGCCGATGATCAGCCCGGCATTGATGACGGTATCGGCAATGGCGCCGGTGGTCGGCACATCCGACAGGGTCACTGCGCCGGTGATGGTGCCGGTGTTCACCAGCCGGTCGCTGCCGTTGCCGAAGGTCAGGTTGCCGCGGATGGTGGCGTGGTTCGTCACCGTGTCGTTGCCGTCGCTGAGGAAGATGTTGCCGATGATGGTGCCGGCATTGTCGATGATGTCGTTGGCGGTGCTGGTGGAAATCGCGTTCGATACGGTGCGGCACTGGATGGTGCCGCTGTTCGTCAGGTCCAGTTACCGCCGCCGGTCAGGAAATCACGCCGCCCACGCCGCTGTTGGCGATGATCCCGGTATTGGCAATATCGGTGGTGGCGTAAGATACTGGTCGAAGCGCAGCACGGATGTACCGGTCGTGCTGCCCGCCGACAGGATCGCGCCGGAATTGGTGATGTGGTAGTCGGCCACCAGGCCGGAAACGGTGGTTGCGGCCAGAAAGATCGCCTCGTTCCCGCCCGAGATCGTGCTTAAGATTCGACAGCTGGAACCGGTCGTTCACGGTGCCGCGGATGGCGGCGTCCTTCAGGCTGACCATCGACCCTGCGCGCCAATGGCAATGTCGGCCACTGGCGCCGAACTGTCGATGCGCAGGGCATCGTCCAGGTCGGACGCCAGGGTTCCGTAAACCGCAAGCGAGGCCGAGCCGGTCATCACCACGGCATTTGCCGCAGGGACGAACAGCGTGGCATTGGCGGCGATGAAGCCCGATTGCTTACCAGAAGGGTCCGCGCGATCTGGGAGGACGAGGTGAGGAAGAAACTTGCCATGATATCCTCTGGGTGCTGAAAATGGACCGAGGATAAGGGGACAAATGCCTTTGCGGCAACTGTTGTCCCGCTTACGCGGCCCCGGATGCGCCATGCCTGCTTACGAGCCGCAGGGGCCCTTGACCGAAGCCCCCACGCTTGCCCCGGCATTTCGGTTGCGGCTTACTGTCACTGGGGTCTCGCTGTCCACCGGGCAGCGCATGGTTCATCCCCGTCGTTGCCGCAGGATCATGAAGCCGTTGGCGCGACCTGCATGCGCGGCGGGGACGCGCCTTGTCGGCAAGCCCCGGTCAGAACAGGAAATCGGCTGCGGTCAGCGCGACGATGCCGGTCAGGTCAATCTCCATGTCATTGACCGAATTGCCCAACTGTCGAACCTCGATGGTCGTGACGCCATCGGCCGAGAAGAAGCGCACCTCGTTGGCGGTTCCGGTGAAGGCGCCGGTCCCAATGAAGACATAGGTGACGATGCCACGAGCGCCGGGCAGTGCGATGTGATCGACGCCTGGGGCGAAATCGGCGATGCGATCCGTCGCACTGGGGCTGCTGTCGGAAAAGATGCCAAAGCGGAATTCATCCACACCCGCGCCACCGATCAGCGTATCGGCCGAGCTGCCGCCGACCAGTGTATCCTCTCCGCTCCCCCGTTCAGACGGTCGCTGCCAGAGCTTCCGAAAAGCAGGTTCGCCGCGGCATTGCCCGTGATCGTGTCGTTGAGGGCAGAGCCTTCCACCGTCTCGATGCCGCTCAGCGTCAAGGTCCGAAAGTCGCCCAGCACGCCGTGCCGGCGCTCAGGCTCACGTTCCACCCCACCGAGGAGGTAGCCAGTGTCAGCGAATCCACCCCGCTGCCGCCGATCAGCGTATCGTCCCCACCGGCGCTCGAAAACCGATCATCGCCGTCGCCGCCATAGAGCAGGTCGTTGTCATCCCCGACCCGCCATTCATCACATCGTTCCCGCCGCTTCCGCGAAGGGTGTCGTCGCCCCCACCGCCGATCAGCGTGTCAGCAAACCGGGAACCGGTGCCGACCCGTCCGACAGCTCCGATGATCTCCAGCCGCTCCAGTTCGGCGGTCAGCACGAAGTCCACCGAGCTACGCACCGTGTCGATACCGCTGGTGTCGCTGATGTCTATGTCGCCTTGATCCACGATGTAGAGATCGTCGCCAGCCCCGCCGAACACCGTGCCCTGGACAATGCCGCCACGGCCGCGAAACACATCGTTCCGTTGCCCAGTTGCACGTCGCCGATGATCAGCCCGGTGTTGATGACGGTGTCGGTGATCGCGCCAGAGGTCAGCGTGTCGGACAGATTGACCGCGCCGGTGATGGTTCCGGCGTTCACCAGCCGGTCCGATCCGTTTCCAAGCGCGATATTGCCGCGGATCGAGCCGTGATTCGTCAGCGTATCGCTGCCGTCATTCAGGGTGATCCCGCCGATGATCGTGCCGGTATTGTCGATGTTGTCGCTGCCCAGGTCGGCAAGAACGGCATTCGATACAGTCCGGCACTGGATCGTGCCGCTGTTGGTCAGGTCCAGCTTACCGCCAACGACCTTGATCGCATTGTTACACCGCCGTTCAGGATCACCCCGGAATTGGCGATGTCCACGATGCCGTTTGTCGGCATGGAGAAACTGATCGTGTTGGTCGCGCTGTTCCCGGAATTCGACAGGATGCGCCCGGAGTTTGCCACATGGTAATCGGGCACCACGCCCGACTGGGCCAAGGCAGTCAGCGAGATGGCACTGGTCCCGCCCATGATCACGCCGTTGTTGTTCAGCTGAAGAAGGTTGTTGACGGTGCCTCTGATGGCCGTGTTCACCGTCGAAACCATCGAGCCTTCCGTGCCGATCGTGACGCGGGCGAGGTTGACCGTGGCGGCGAGATCCAGGGCATCGCCCACATCGTCGCCAACGATGCTGCCCATGGCCGTCAGCGAGAAATCGCCCGAGGCCGTGACCGCATCGGCCAGCGCGTACAACGTCGCTCCTTCGCCGACAAAGCCAGTCTCACCGGTCAGCAGGCTGCGCGGTGTCGTGGACGCGGTCGAAATGAAGAAGCTCGTCATGAACACCTCCCAAGGGTCGGAAATCCTGACAGCGTAACGCGAGGCTTTGCATCCGGACAACAGCCGACTTGCCCGATGCCCCCAGGCTGGCGTATGGTTCGCGCCGAGCCGCGGCGATGGCGTCGCCGCAGGGGCCGGTCTGTTTGGCATAGGCCCCGACGCTTGCAGCCCTGCTGCCACCGTCCTGTACGCCGGGACCTTTCGGGGTCCCGTCCGGCTTATGGCCAGGCCCCGCGACCGAGGTCTGAACGATGACACTGGAACGCCCGCAATCCTACCGCTTCCACAACGGCGGCGCCAAGCACGCCCTGCCCTTCGCCGATGAGGAATACCACGCCCGGCTGGACGGCCTGCGCGACATCATGGAGCTGCACGGGCTGGATGCCGTTGTGCTGACCTCGATGCACAACGTGGCCTATTATTCCGGCTTCCTCTACTGCACCTTCGGTAGGCCCTATGCCTGCGTCGTGACGCCGACCGAATGCATCACCGTTTCCGCNATCGACGCGGGCCAGCCCTGGCGCCGGTCGATCGGCGACAACATCACCTATACCGACTGGACGCGCGACAACTTCTGGCGCGTGGTGGCGNNCATCACCGGCGAAGGCCGCGCCATCGGCTGCGAGGCCGACCACCTGACCATGGAACGCGCCGACAAGCTGAACGCCTTCCTGAAGCCCAAGCGCGGGGTGGACATCTCGCCCGCCACGATGCAGCAGCGCATGCTGAAATCGGCAGCCGAGATCGTGATGATCAAGCACGGCGCCAATGTCGCCGATGTGGGCGGCTATGCCATCCGCGAAGCGATCCGCGAGGGCGCGACCGAGCTGGAAGTCTCCATCGCTTACCGCGACGCGATGGAACGGGAAATCGCCAAGCGCTTTCCCGATGCCGAATACCGCGACACCTGGGTCTGGTTCCAGTCGGGCCTGAACACCGACGGCGCGCACAACCCGGTCACCAACCGCAAGCTTCAGCGCGGCGACATCCTGTCGCTCAACTGCTTCCCGATGATCTCGGGCTATTACACCGCGCTGGAACGCACGCTCTTCGTGGGCGAGGTCGATCCCGCCAGCCTGAAGATCTGGGAGGCCAACATCGCCGCCCATGAATATGGCATGAGCCTGTTGAAACCCGGCGCTTCCTGCTCGGGCGTCACTGCCCAGATCAACACCTTCCTGGCCGAGCGCCAGCTGCTGCAATACCGCACCTTCGGCTATGGCCATTCCTTCGGCGTGCTGTCGCATTACTACGGTCGCGAGGCCGGGCTGGAACTGCGCGAAGACATCGACACGGTGCTGGAACCCGGCATGGTCATCAGCATGGAGCCGATGCTGACCATCCCCGATGGCCAGCCCGGCGCCGGCTACCGCGAGCATGACATCCTGGTCATCACCGAGGACGGCGCCGAGGACATCACGCACTATCCCTATGGACCGGGCTTCAACGTCGTCGGCTGAGGCCCTGTCATGAAACCGTCACCCCGGCTTTACCGGGGTGACACCGCCGCCGCCCATCCCTGCCCGCCAAAGACACAGCGAACAGGGATGACCCCATGCACCTCCGCCTTGGCCTGACCTCGGCCCTCGCGCTGGCCGCCGCNCGCGCTTACCATGCCGAGATGACCTTCAACCGCATCGCCAGCTTCGCCACGCCCATGAACATGGCCGAGGGCGAGGACAAGGCCCGCGCCTCCTCGGCCGAGATCATTTCGGCCAGCGAAGACGGCATGACGCTGATCTACACCGATAGNCCCCTGGGCGTGGTGGGCCTGATCGACCTGACCGACCCCGCCGCGCCAAAGCCCCTTGGCAACATCGACATGGGCGGCGAGCCGACCACGGCGCAGATCGTCGGCAACATGGCCTTCGTCGCGGTGAACACCTCGGAGTCGAAGGCCAATCCCTCGGGCAAGCTGGTGACGGTGGACCTTGCCACCCGCAAGGTGGTGGCCGAATGCGACCTGGGCGGCCAGCCGGATTCGGTGGCCCGCGCCAGNGACGGCAGCCTCCTCGCCATCGCCATCGAGAACGAGCGCGACGAAGAGGTGAATGACGGCGACCTGCCGCAGATGCCCGCNTTTCTGGTGAAGCTGCCGCTCAAGGACGGCGCGGCGGACTGCGCGGCGCTGCANAAGATCGACCTGACCGGCCTGCCGATCACCGCGCCGGAAGATCCCGAACCGGAATATGTCAGCATCAACGCNGGCGAGATTGCCCTGACCCTTCAGGAAAACAACGCCATCGTCATCGTCGGCGCCGATGGCGCGGTGGCGAAGGTCATCGACGCTTACTCGGTCGCGCTGGACGGCATCGACACCAAGAAGGACGGCCGCCTGCGCTTTGGCAAGGCCGAGGCGCTGCGCGAGCCCGATGGCGTGAAGTGGATCGACAGCGATCATTTCATCGTGGCGAACGAAGGCGACTGGAAGGGCGGCTCGCGCAGCTGGACCGTGTTTGCCAAGGACGGCTCGGTCGTCTGGGAAAGCGGGGCGTCGCTGGAACAGGCCATCGCGCAGATCGGCCATTACCCCGACGCCCGCAACAAGAAGGGCGTGGAACTGGAATCGGTGGAATACGCCGAATTCGACGGCGCGAAGCTGGCCTTCGTCGCCGCGGAACGCGCCTCCATCGTCGCGGTCTATGACATGACCGACCCGGCCGCGCCCAAGCTGAGGCAGCTTCTGCCCTCGGGCATCTCGCCCGAAGGCATGGTGGCGATCCCCGCGCGCAACCTCCTCGTCACCGCCAACGAGGTGGACCTGGGCGAAGACGGCCTCGCCCGGGCCCATGTGATGATCTACCAGCGCAGCGATGCCCCGGCGGCCTATCCGACGCTGACCTCGGAAGGCACGGCCGATCTGATCGGCTGGGGCGCGCTGTCGGGTCTGGCCGCCGATCCGGCAACGCCGGGCCTGCTTTATGCCGTGTCTGATTCAGTCTATGCCGCGGAACCGGCGATCTACACCATCGACGCGACGCAGACCCCGGCGCGCATCACCGCCAAGACCGTGGTCACCCGCGGCGGCGACGCGGCGCAGAAGCTGGACCTGGAAGGCATCGCGCCGGATGGCGAGGGCGGCTTCTGGCTGGCCTCGGAAGGCCGCAGCGACCGGCTGGTGCCGCATGCTATCCTGCATGTCGATGCCGAAGGCGCCATCGACAAGGAAATCGCCCTGCCGCCGGAACTTCTGGCGAACGAGGTCCGCTTCGGCTTCGAAGGCATCGCCAAGCAGGGCGACACGCTCTGGATGGCGGTGCAGCGTCCCTGGAAGGACGACCCCGAAGGCACCACCAAGCTCCTCGCCTACAACACCACCGAGGAAACCTGGGGCGCCGTCCGCTATCCGCTGGAGGCCGCGCCGGAAGGCGGTTGGGTCGGCCTGTCGGAAATCACCATTTCGGGCGACTGGGTCTACCTGATCGAGCGTGACAACCAGATCGGCGACAAGGCCGGGCTGAAGGCCATCACCCGCGTGGCCCTGTCCCAGATGACCCCGGCCCCGCTGGATGGCGAGATCCCGGTGGTCACGAAGGAAACCTTCCGCGACCTGATCCCCGATCTGGCTTTCCACGGCTTCACTGCCGANAAGGTCGAGGGCTTCGCCATCGACGCCGTTNNTAAGACCGGCTATGTCGTCACCGACAACGACGGCCTGTCCGACAGCTCGGGCGAGACCTTCTTCTGGTCCATCGGCGACGTGAAGTAAGCGGTCCGGCCGAAACGCACTGTGACCCCCGCGCGACAGGCGCGGGGGTCATTTCTTCACGAATCGAACGCGGGACTTGACCGGAAGGCGGCGGCGCTGTGAGTCAGTCTGTCTGCTGCCCAATCCCGAGGCCCAAGTGTCGCTTTTCCGCCTGCTCGCTGCCCTGTCCCTTGCCGTGCTGCTTGCCGCCTGCGGCACCACGACGAAACCGGTGGACGGGCGCACCGATTATCCCGCGCGGACCCCGCCGGAATACGAGGGCATCCAGGACGGCGAGTTCTTCATNCCGCCGGTGGCGCCNCTGCACCTGTGCTGCGAAAACCAGCGTACGGTGGTGCCCTATAACGGCACGGAAGAACCCGGCACCATCGTCGTCGATACCTATGCGCGCCACCTCTACTACGTCCTCGATGGCGGCATGGCCGTGCGCTATGCCATTGCCGTGGGCCGTGAAGGCATCGCCTATCGCGGCACCGGCTATGTCGGGCGCAAGCAGGAATGGCCCTCGTGGCAGCCCACGCGCAACATGATCCGCACCCGGCCCGACCTTTACGCGGAATTTGCNGGCGGCCTGCCCGGCGGCCTCGACAACCCGCTTGGCGCGCGGGCGATCTATCTGTACCGCGGCGGGCGCGACACGATGTTCCGCATCCATGGCACCATCGACGATGCCTCGATCGGCCGCGCCACCTCNGGCTGCATCCGGCTGTTCCAGCGCGATGCCATCGACCTCTATGACCGGGTTGAGACCGGCGACACCATCAAGGTGCGCACGCTGGACGAATCGCTGGAACTGGAAGGCCCCTACATGGACGATGCCTGGGGCCGCGCCGTGCCCGACACGCCGGAAAACCGCGCGCAGCTGGAACGCGATCTGCCCGTCGCCGCCGCCGAGGCGGAAGCCGCGGCGCTGGCCCAGGCCCAGGCCGACGCACTGGCAGCCGAGGCCGCGGCGGCCGATGCCTCCTATCTGGCGGGCGAAACCTTCAACTAAAGCAGGATGGGCAGTATTGCCCATCCTACAGCCCGCATCAGGCCAGGATCACATAATCCTTCAACGTGGTTTCCAGCACCTCCCAGGTGCCGGAAAACCCGGGCCGGATGATGAAGCTGTCCCCGGCGCGCAGCACGGTTTCCTGACCCAGGGCATCGGTCAGCACCGNAAACCCCTTCAGGATGTGGACATATTCCCATTCCTCATAGGAAATGCGCCACTTGCCCGGCGTGGATTGCCACAGGCCGCAGTACAGCGTGCCGCGCTCCTCGATGTTCCAGGTGGTATGGACGGGATCGCCCGACACGACCTTTGCCGGATCGGGGCGGCTTTCCTCGGGGGCTGCGCCCTCGCGGGCGACACGGTGCAGATGGGTCATGGCTGTTCCTCGGCTTGCCGCGCGGTTGTGGCAGGCGACCCGGCGGCCGGTCAAGGGTGCCGCAGGATGGGCAATACTGCCCATCCGCGCTAACGGCCCGGCCACGCCCCGCCGATCCTTCGGCAAGCACGCGCCCCGGCCGACGCTCAGGCCGCGAACCGGGCAAGCGCATCCGTTCCCGGTGCGACGAGGGCGATGTCGTCTGCCGTCACGCCATGGGCGTCGACAAGGCGGATGATGTCGTACTTCTCGTCGGTGGGGTAGTCGCCCCATCCGGGTTCGCGTAAAAAGACGGACTTCCGTTCCAAAGTCGTTCTCGTGCAATTCCATGCGTAAGAAGTCCATTGGGTCGCCACCGGCATTGGGGTCGGCGACAAGCCGGTCTTGCGACGGATCGAAATCGGTGATGTCGAGGCTTGAAAGAACCCGCGGCTCGTTCGGCAAGTCCACCCAATTGTCTTCAGGTCTGAAATCGACCTCGAACAGGTCCGATCCCTCGCCACCGGTCACCCGTGGCGCACCGAAATAACCGGACGGCTCGGACACATAAGGCGCAGAAACGGAAACCTGCAGGGTGTCGTCGCCGATGCCGCCATCCGCCAGCGGCGGTTGCTGGCTGCTTACCTCGCCGAAGTCCAGCTGCAGCAGGTCGTCGCTAAGCATCACCGTAGAACTCGGACATCGGCCCGGCGCGGTCGCCGCCGGACAGGGTGTCGTCGCCCGATCCGCCGTGGATGGTCGCGTTTCCGCCCGTCACATCAAGCAGGTCATTCTTGCGCCGCCCCGAACCACGGAATTGCTTAAGATCCATGCTGAACACGTCGTCGCCGCTGCCGCCAAGGACGGTGTCAGAAACCGCACTGCCGGTGATGGTGTCGTCGCCGCCGCCCTGGATATCGGTGTCCCGGGAATACATCTCGATCAGGTCGTCGCCCTGGCCTGCGTCCACCGAGGCGTCGTTCACGGCCGCGTGGCATCATCCGGCAGGCCGCCGGCGATCGTGTCGTCCCCGGCACCGGCCACCACGGTTTCGCCGTCCTCGACCGAAATCATCTGCCCCGTGGACGTGCCGTTTCCGTCATCCGACGGGGCATCATCGTCGTCATCGTCATGGGTCGAATCGTATATCCCCAGGCCAGGGCCACTCCGAAAAGCCCCATCAGCAGCAATTCCACGGCGTCACCTCTCAAAATACTCACATGAAATTCCTAATTCGGAAGGCGGGCCGTGCAAACGATTCGCTGTGTCGATTCATTTGCCCGTCCCGGGCGATTCCCCGCCCGGTTGCCACTGGCGACCCGCGGGCCGAAGACTCGTGAAACGCTGCGCACGGCCGCGGCTCTCCGGCACCGGTGCCGGGGGCAGGAATCTCCCGTCCCGCCCCCGGCACCTCATGCCGCGGCGCGGCAGGATGCGCCTTTCCAGACCGCCCCGCCCCAGCTATAAACCGCTGAAATCCCGTGCAGGAAAGGCCCAGAAAGATGAGCGCCACGGCACCCGTCCGATCCGTCCTTCCNGCCGACATCCGCGCCCGCAAGGGCGGCGCNCCCTTGGTCGTGCTGACCGCCTACACCACGCCCGTGGCCCGGCTGGTCGATGCCCATTGCGACATCGCGCTGGTCGGCGACTCGGTCGGCATGGTGCTGCACGGAATGCCCTCGACGCTCGGCGTCACGCTGGACATGATGATCCTGCACGGTCGTGCGGTGATGCGCGGCCTCACCAAGGCCATGGCCGTCATCGACATGCCCTTCGGCAGCTACGAGGAAGGCCCCGAACAGGCCTTCCGCAACGCCGCCCGCCTGATGACTGACACCGGCGCACCCTCGGTCAAGCTGGAAGGCGGCACCCACATGGCCGAGACCATCGCCTTCCTCACCGCCCGTGGCGTGCCCGTCATGGCCCATGTCGGCCTGACGCCCCAGTCCGTGAACACCATCGGCGGCTACAAGGTGGTGGGCCGCGAGGGCGAGGCCGACAAGGTCATGGCCGACGCCCTGGCCGTGGAAGAGGCCGGCGCCTTCGCCGTGGTGCTGGAAAAGGTGCCCCAGGGCCTGGCGTCCCGCATCACCCAGGCGCTCGACATCCCCACCATCGGCATCGGCGCCGGCGTCGATTGCGACGGCCAGGTGCTGGTGGTCGATGACATGCTGGGCATGTTCACCGAGTTCCGCCCCAAATTCGTGAAACGCTACGCCGACCTTGGCCTTGAGGCCGACCAGGCCATCGCCGCCTATGCCGAAGAGGTCCGCGCCCGCCGCTTCCCGGCNCCGGACCATGCCTTCGCCGATGTNGGTGAAAAAGCCATGACCCTCTACCGCAGCACCGACAGCCTGCGTAGCCTCGTCCGCACCTGGAAGGCCAAAGGCCAGACCGTCGGCGTCGTCCCCACCATGGGCGCCCTGCATGACGGCCACNNCTCGCTGGCCCGCCGCGCCCGCGCCGAATGCGACCGGGTCATCACCACGATCTTCGTGAACCCCAAGCAGTTCAACAACCCCGACGACCTGAAGAAATACCCAAGGACCGAGGAAGCCGACGCCGCCCTTCTCGCCACCGTGCCGGTCGATGCGATCTTCGCCCCCGGTNNGGACGAGGTCTATCCCGAAGGCTTCGGCACCAATGTCTCGGTCTCCGGCGTCTCGGAACCGCTTGAAGGCAAGATGCGCCCCGGCCATTTCGACGGCGTCGCCACCGTGGTCACCAAGCTCTTCGGCATGACCCTCGCCGACCGCGGCTATTTCGGCCAGAAGGACTGGCAGCAACTGCAAGTCGTGCTGAAACTGGTGCGCGACCTTAACCTGCCCGTCGAGATCATCGGCTGCGAGACGATCCGCGACCGCGACGGCCTGGCGCTCTCCTCGCGCAACGTCCGCCTCACGCCCGAGGGGCGGCTGAAGGCGCCGGTGCTCTTCGCCGCCCTGTCGCGCGCGGCGACCGACATCCGCGCCTACCTGCCCGACCGCTCTGCCATCCGCGAGGCCGCAGAGGCCATCCGCGCCGCCGGGTTCGATCGCGTGGAGTACATCGAGCTCCGCGACGCTGCGACTCTGATCCCTCCGACGACNCCGGCCCGCCCCGCNCGCATGCTGGCCGCCGCCTGGCTGGACGGCGTGCGCCTGATCGACAACATTCCGGTCTAGCGCCCCTGGGCGCGACACCGCCCGGACTTGATCCGGGGCCCCGCAGCCCCAGGCGGTCCCCCTACCCCGCCCGCATCGCCGCCACGATCACCGGCGTCTCCACGCTCACCCGCGCCGCGCGGGCAATCGGCCCGGCCACCGCACGGAGCAACTCCGGCGGCATGTCCAGAGCAAAATTGCCTTGCAACACGGCGCTGCGCGCCAACGTGCGCCTTGGGACGCTCCTCACGCACAAACTCCAGGCGTTAAGCGCTTGCGTTTCACTGACGCACTCCCAACCCGAAAAATCTCTTGAAGCAGGCTTTTGCGTTGTGCTTACTTAAGTTCGTCAAAGAGTGATCGCCTTCAATTCAAGGTTGTGTAACGATGGCGTACAAGGGCTTCATAGATTTCCTTGACTCCCGAAATGCTCGTGGCTGGGCCGCTTACAGTACTGACGAAAAGTATGAACAGGTCAGCATCCGAGTCGTGTTCGCGAATCGACGCGATAAAGTAATTCCGGCGCGAAAATTCAGGAAAGACCTCCTTGACTCCGGCTACGGGTCAGGTCAATTTGGATTTGAGCTGCAGGTTCCAGATGAGACCGGCTTTNNGACCTTACAGAGGCCCTATTCTACTTCCCGGACGATACCAGGCNNTACCACTGACAGGAGCAGCGCTAGAGCAGTCCGAGCGGTCAAGAGTTATACAGTCAAACGAACGCATCGCAAGGAAACTGCCGAGCGCCGAAGATATAACGTCATTAAACTTTCGCTCACGNNGCTCTCATCTTTGATTATTTGCAGGTCCCCAGATAAACTCGAAATAAGCGCGCCAATCAAGAAAGTTTGCCTCTACGTCACTTANTTCGGCGACCCCAACAGTTAAGAAATGCACAAGCGCCAAGTCGCGGCGTTTCAGGCGGCCAACTACTTCGTGGTGTCCGTAATCGCCACAGACACACCGCCGGAAGATGGCCGCAGTCCGAGATTGGGCGACTTGTCAATCGTCAAGAAGAACGTCGGATATGATTTTGGCAGCTGGTGGACCGGCTACCAAACGACAAAGGACCTCCTGAACGACAAGATATACGATTTGAGTCACGTTGCGCTGTGCAATGATTCCTATCTGGGGATTGTTAGTGACGAGGAAATTCAAGAACTGGAAGACCGCCCCGAGGAACTCGTCGGCATAAGCAGCTCACCACAGCGCGGCACACATCTGCAAAGCTACTTCGTCATCGCGCAGAATAGTTTTCTCAAGAGCGGAAGATTTCAGAATTTTATCTCTTCCTACGGGTTTCCGCCACAGAAGGATAGCGTTATAAAGCANGGAGAGCTGGGATTGTCTGCTGCCGCAAACGGACCCATCTATGCAAAACACGACTATTATTCCTTGCTGTCTGAATGGGCCGAGCAATTGAATGAGATGATTGACGAAGAGTGCAAGGCAAGCTCTTTTCTTGGCTTATTCACTGACCCGAATCAGATACAGAAAGATTTCATGGAATTCTTCGACAAAATCAGATCTGAGACNATGGTGAATCCAACTCACGCATTTTGGCGGCAGATAGTGAAGGCTGGGACAAATATCATTAAGACGGAATTGCTGGTGAAGAATCCCATACGCGTGCCAAACTGGCGCTCGGCGATAGTTTTTTGCATGCGCGATCCAGCAATCAGCGCATCACTCTCGGATGTTCAGCGCAGCCTACCCACCCTTCGAGATCAGAACGCGTCCGTGTTATCAGGATTGCTGAACATGAAGGCAAACGTCTCAGCCAACCGCCTCCGGGGTACTTTGAATTGAGCGAGATGGCCGAAGTCCTGGCAATAGTGACAGCGCAACGATCATCGCGCAGCGCCAGCAAGGCGCCGAGAGGAGTGTTCGGCAAGTGCCATGGACGCCTTCAGCAGTCGTGGTTGCTTTCGGTCTCCACTTCTGCACTATGCCCGATATCCTCGACGGTGGAAACGGCTAGCTACACGTTTCTGACTACCTAGCTTGATGATTGTCGAGCGATAGGCCGCTCTTGAAAGTAGGTGAAAGTAATGACTAGCGTAATAAATTCGGCAGGTCTGATACTGCGCAAAGGTGACGCACAGCAGAATCAGAAAACTTTCGTTGTCCTGGGCGCCCCAAGAGGCGGGACATCCATGACCGCTGGCATTTACGCCTGTGTGATATTGCGATGGGAACTTTAATTGATCCTGACAATCAGGAGGATCAGGAGTTCCTGACGCACGGCGGCGACTTTCAGTTTCTTATGGACAAGAAGCGCTCACGCGGATTCATCGGCGGCGTATCGGGCATCATTGAGCAGAGAAACACAGATTTTGACGTCTGGGGTGGAAGGATCCTCTATCCATCCTCTATATTGAACGGGTTCTGGGAAGGCTTAGAAATCCGCACTTCATTTTTGTGACTCGTGATGTGGTGGCGACGGCCATGCGGGAACGAGTCGAGGCCGTGGATACCTTTGGGAGCCCGAATCAAGCCTATCGTTCTTTTCAAGGAAGCTTAGCTTCGCTTCCGATCTTTACAGTAGATCAATTGAGTTTCTCTTGAATAGTCCCCACCCGGCGCTCTTTGTAAGTTACGAGAGATCGCTGCGATACAGAAAAATCTCGCTGATTTGATTCTCGATTTCTGCGATCTGGACAATCAGCATCACGGCGAGGCGCAGGAGAAGATTGTAGCCTACATTTCTCCCGATAGATTGACTGGCAGCCTCTCGGCGAGAGAGCCAGCAGGACACTACGACTACCTCGACGACAAGAGTTTGCTCGTCGCCTGTGCGTCGTATACGGATGTATATAGCGAGGCGGCAACTCTCGTGAACAGCCGAAGGTTTGCAGATGCTCTATCTGTCTGCTCACTTTTCGAGCACGTTTTTGATGAGGGAGAGAGGGTTTCTTTGTTTAGAGTGCCAGACGTAGACCAGACATATGATCTATTTATTGCCAGCCGGTTCATTTGTGCCCTTGCGTATTTGAACCTCGGAAAGGCCCGCAAGGCTGTGAAGGTCCTTTCTTTATTCAATTCACTCTTCGACACGTACAGGGCCACAAGAAAGCTTCCTGTATCGGCGAGTGTCGCCAATGATGCGAGCGAACTATTGAAGAAGATCTTTGACCAAGCTGCACTTCCGAAAAGGTTCTAAACCCAAAGGTACAGACCGCCTCTTTGGCATGGGGCAGGAATCCGCTGGCGGCCCTGTCTTCCAGCAGGCGGCGGAAGGCGGGGCGGATGATCTGTTCGTTGCTGCGCCCGGACACGGCGCGCAAATCGTCGATCTTCGCCAGATACCGGTTGATCGGAACCCTGCTCATTCCCCCTCACCGTCACCGGGGCGCCTGTGGGGCAGCGGCGGGGGGCGGTCAAGCGGGGGCGGGCCTCGGACAAAAGTTAAGTCCAAGTTAATTCGCCAGCGTAACCCGCTGATTTCATTGGGACTGACCAAGCGTCCGAGCTCGGACGCCGCTGGGCCCGGAACACATCGCCCCGGGGTGGCCCCGGGCGTGCGTCCTCCTCGATGCTGCCGCGGGCCTCCCCCTGGCAGCCGGGTATCTTGGCGCCGAATTTATCAGCGGTGCGCCCAAATGCCCCGCATTCGGGCCAGAGTCAAGGAAAAGACGTAACGTCAGACCTTGCCAGCCAGCAAATCCGCCTGCCGCACGATCCCCTCGGCCTGCTTGATCGAGGCGATGTCCACCAGGCGGCCCTTGTAGACCGTGGCGCCCTCGCCCCGCGCCTTGGCGGCCTCCATCGCGGCCAGGATNNCCTCCCGCGCCTCGGCCACGGCGGCGTCAGAGGGGGTGAAGACCTCATTGGCCAGCGCCACCTGCTTGGGATGGATCGCCCATTTGCCCACCATCCCCAGGGTCGCCGACCGCAGCGCCTGCGCCCGGAACCCGGCATCGTCGCTGAAATCGCCGAAAGGCCCATCCACCGGCAACAGCCCATGCGTCCGGCAAGCCGCCACGATCGCCGCCTGCGCCCAGTGCCAGGGATCGGCCCAGTACTTNNCGCCCTCGCGGATCATGTAGTAGTTCTCCTGCGTCCCGCCGATGCCGGTGGTCGCCATGCCCATGCTGGCCGCAAAATCCGCCGCCCCCAGGCTCATCGCCAGCATCCGCGGCGAGGCGGCGGCGATCTCTTCGACGTGGGAAATCCCGGCCGCCGATTNGATGATGACCTCGAAGCCGATGGGCTTCGCCCGCCCCTTCGCCCGCTCCACCGCCGTCACCAAGGCATCGACGGCATAGATATCGGCCGCGCAGCCGACCTTGGGGATCATGATCTGGTCCAGCCGGTCGCCTACCTGTTCCAGAAGGTCCACCACATCGCGGTACCACCAGGNGGTATCCAGGCCGTTGATGCGCACCGACAGGGTCTTGCGGCCCCAGTCCACCTCGGAAATCGCGCGGATCACATTCGCCCGCGCCTCGGCCTTGTCGGTTGGTGCCACCGAATCTTCCAGGTCGAGGTTGATCACATCCGCCTCGGAGGCCGCCATCTTGGCGAACAACGCCGGACGCGAGCCGGGTCCGAAGAGCTGGCAGCGGTTGGGGCGGGCCGGGGCGGGGGGCTGAAGGCGAAAGCTCATCGGAAGCCTCGTNNGCAAGGAAGTTACAATCTGATGCGCCCATGCGTTAGATTGTTGCGCGACGATGTTCAACCCTAATTCGCAAGCGCAGCATGGCAGGTGCAGCAGCACGGGCTTGCCCTGCGAACCTGCGGGCGTCAGGGTCGGCGGGCAAGGAGTGCCAATGATCACCGTCACAGCCGAATCTTTCCGCCTGGCCCAGGCCTTCACCATCTCGCGCGGGTCGCGGACCGAGGCGCGGGTTCTGACCGTGACCGTCACGCGCGATGGCGTCACCGGACGTGGCGAATGCGTGCCCTACGCCCGCTATGGCGAAAGCCTGGAGAGCGTGGCGGCGCAGATCGAGAGCCTGTCCGAGGGCATCAACCGCGCCGCGCTGCAACAGGCCTTGTCGCCCGGCGCCGCGCGCAATGCCGTGGATTGTGCGCTGTGGGATTGGGAGGCGAAGCGGGCCGGGCGGCGGGCCTGGGATCTGGCCNNGATGGCGGCGCCGCAGCCGGTGCCGATCACCTATACCCTGTCTCTGGATGCGCCCGAGGCGATGCGGGCGCAGGCCGCGGCCCATGCGCATCGGCCGCTGTTGAAGATCAAGCTGGGCACCCCCGACGACATGCCGCGGCTGGAGGCGGTGCGGNNCGGCGCGCCGCGGTCCACCATCATCGTCGATGCCAACGAGGGCTGGACGGCGGAGGTTTATGCCGAGCTGGCGCCCCATCTGTTGCGGCTTGGCGTGGCGATGGTGGAACAGCCCCTGCCCGCCGGTCAGGACGGGATGCTGGCCGAGATCGCGCGGCCNCTGCCCGTCTGCGCCGATGAATCCTGCCACGACCGGCACAGCCTGGCGGACCTGCGGGGCAAATACGATCTGGTCAACATCAAGCTGGACAAGACCGGCGGGCTGACCGAGGCGCTGGCGCTGCGCGAGGCGGCTTTGGCCGAGGGTTACGGGCTGATGATCGGCTGTATGGTGGGTTCTTCNCTGGCGATGGCGCTTACCACGCTGCTGACGGCCGGTGCGGCCTATGTCGATCTTGACGCGCCGCTGCTTCTGGCCGAAGACCGCGCGCACCCGCTGGAGATTGACGCTGCNGGACTTCACCCGCCCCGCCCCGAATTGTGGGGCTGAGAAGGAGACCACGATGAGCCGCACCGTCTATGTCAACGGCGAGTATCTGCCCGAGGAAGAGGCCCGCGTCTCGATCTTCGACCGCGGCTTCCTGATGGCGGATGGCGTCTATGAGGTGACCTCGGTCCTGGGGGCCAAGCTGATCGACTGGCCGGGCCATTGCGCGCGGCTGGCGCGGTCGCTGGCGGAACTGGACATGCCCGCGCCCTGTTCTNNGGACGACGATCTGCTGGCGATCCACCGCCAGCTGATCGAAGCCAATGCGATCACCGAGGGCATGGTCTACCTGCAGGTCACGCGCGGCAATCCCGGCGACCGCGATTTCGCCTTTCCCGACCCGGCGACCACCAAGCCGACGCTGGTGCTGTTCACCCAGGTGAAGACGCTGGACTCCGGCAATGCGGCGGCGAAGAAGGGCCACCGGGTCATCTCGATCCCCGACATCCGCTGGGGCTTGCGCGACATCAAGACGGTGCAGCTGCTGTATCCGTCGATGGGCAAGATGATGGCCAGANNAGGCGTTGACGACGCCTGGCTGACCGAAGACGGCTTCGTGACCGAGGGCACGTCGAACAACACCTGGATCGTGAAGGGCAACCGCATCGTCACGCGGCAGTTGGGCAATGACATCCTGCACGGCATCACCCGGGCGGCGGTGCTGCGCTGTGCGGCCGATCTGCAACTGGAGATCGAGGAACGCCCCTTCACCATCGAGGAAGCCCAGTCTGCGGACGAGGCCTTTACNACCTCGGCCTCGGCCTTCGTGATGCCGGTGGTCGAGATCGACGGCGCGGCGGTGGGCAAGGGCGTGCCTGGCCCGATTGCCGCCCGTCTGCGCGAGATTTACCTGGACGAGATGCGCAAAGCGGCCCTGTAACGGTCCGATCCGGGCTTTGGGCGAAGCAGACAGAACAAGGCCGCGGCCCTTGGCGCGCGGCCTTGTTCATTCTGGAACAGGGTCAGGAAGGGCTCAGGCGGCCTTGCGCATCGCCGGGGCTTCGGCGTTTTCGCCCATGATTTCCCGCCAATCGTTTTCCAGACCCTTGAACGGATCGGCCGACCGGCGCGGGCGGGCAAGGCGGCGCGGATAGAGAGCGGCCAGCGCAAAGATGATGGCCAGGCCGCACAGAAGGAACAGCTGAAGAAAGGTCATGCGATACTCGCTATGTTGAACTGCTGGGGTCAGACGATGGGTTCGACATCCGGGTCAGACCCGGCATCGGACTGCGGGGCGGCATCCTCGGGTTCCTGATCGTCATTCGTTGCCGCATCCATCGCAAACCCTCCAGCAAGGGCCAGCGGCAGGGATAACAGCATGAGGACCACTTCCATAAGGTTACCATCGCCAGAACTAGGCGCAAATTTGTTAGTCTACCTTCGAAAAGTCAAACATTACGGCAATTTGGCCGCATTTCGGCACGGAACGTCGGACAGTCCCGCACGCCAGCGGCGATTGTGGATCGGGGCGCAACGGCGATGGCCTTTGCCGTGGCGCCCCGGCCTACCCGACACACGCCACAGGTGCCGCAAGGGTCGCGTCTCGCAACCCCAAGTTGCACCCCAAGAATCAGTCCCGCGGGCCTACGTTTTCGGCAAAGGCCACTTCGAAGGCGGCCTTCTTTTCGGCGCTGGCCTCGGTCTGGTTCTGCGCCACCCAGTCGGCATAGGGCATGCCATAGACGATCTCGCGCGCCTCGTCCTTCGTCAGCGCGATGCCGCGTTCGGCCGCGGCTTCCTGGTACCAGCGGCTCAGGCAGTTGCGGCAGAAGCCGCCCAGGTTCATCAGGTCGATGTTCTGCACATCCGGCCGCTTGACCAGCAGATGGTGCATCAGGGCGCGGAAGGCGGCGGCCTCCAGCTCCACTTGGGTCTTCGCGTCGATCTCGGTCATCGCTCTGCCTCCTGCAATGCGGCTTCAGCACCGGGGCCAGCCGCTCGGCCCACATCTTTTGATGCGCCGGGGTGGCGATCAGGTCCTGGCGCAGTTCCACCAGCGTATTCAGCCGCCCCGCCTGCAAGGCATGGCGGTCGATGGCATCGCCGGGCAGATGGCCGGAATAGGGTTCGTTGTCGCCCACCACCAGTCCCGGCAGCCGTTCCAGCCCGGCAATCAGGCTGCGGCTCAGGCGCTCGTCCAGGTGGGAATACAGCACGCCCACATGCCAGGGCCGCGGCGCGCGGCCCTTCAGGCAGGGGGTGAAGGAGTGGATCGCCAGGATCACCCGGTGCGGATGGCGCGCAGCCAGCGCGGCATAGGCGTCGTGGTAGGGGCGGTAGAGCATGTCGAGCCGCCGCTCGACCTCGGCGGCATCGGCGTGGCGGTTGCCCGGCACGATGGTGCCGTCATAAAGCCGCATCACCAGCGTGGGATCATCCTCGCCGCGGTTGGGGTCGATCACCAGGCGCGAAAAGCGGGTCAGGATCGCGGGGCTGTTCAGCCGGGCGGCCAGGGCCACCGCCACGCCAGCCGCGCCGGGGTCCCAGGCGATGTGGCGCGCCATTTCGGCATCGGGCAGGCCAAGCGTGCCGCCAAAGGCTGCAGGCACGCGGTTCGAGGCGTGGTCGCAGGTCACCAGCCAGCGGCCGGGCCGGGTTTCGCCGATGATTTCGAAGGCGTCCAAGACCGGCTCCGGTTGGGCGATGGCATCGCCTGACATTTATGCCGCAGCGCAGGAAAGCGCCAGTTGCCCCGCGGGGTTGGTTTGGGCGATAACACCCGCGGCCCACCACGAACGCGACGAACAGAAGGAGCACGGCATGAGACGCCTGCGCAATGTGAAGATCGTGGCCACGCTCGGGCCAGCCTCCAGCGACTACAAGACCATCCGGGCGCTTTTCGAGGCCGGGGCCGATGTGTTCCGCCTAAACATGAGCCACGGCACGCATGACGACATCCGCGCGCGGCATGCCATCATCCGCCAGGTCGAGGCCGATACCGGGCGGCCCATCGCGATTCTGGCCGACCTTCAGGGGCCGAAGCTGCGCGTGGGCACCTTCGTGGCCGGTGCGGTCGAGCTGGAAGACGGCATGAAGTTCCGGCTGGACCTGAGCCCGGCCGTTTACGAAGACCACCGCGTGCAGCTGCCGCANCCGGAAATCTTCGCGGCGCTGGAGCCCGGCGCGACGCTTCTGGTGAACGACGGCAAGATCCGGCTGAAGGTCGAAACCTGCGGTCCCGATTTCGCCGATTGCGTGGTTGTCGTGGGCGGCATGATCTCGAACCGCAAGGGCGTGAACGTGCCGGACGTGGTGCTGCCGCTGGCGGCGCTGTCCGAGAAGGACAAGGTGGACCTGGAGTTCGCCTGCGAGATCGGCGTGGACTGGCTGGCGCTGTCCTTCGTGCAGCGCCCGGAAGACGTGCTGGATGCCAAGCGCCTGGCCNNAGGCCGCGCTGCGGTGCTGTCGAAGATCGAGAAGCCGTCAGCCGTGAAGGCCTATGACGAGATCNNCGCCGTGTCCGACGGGATCATGGTGGCGCGCGGCGACCTGGGTGTGGAGCTGCCGGTGCATTCCGTGCCGCCGATCCAGAAGCGCCTGGTGCGCGGGGCGCGTGCTTACAAGCCGGTCATCGTGGCGACCCAGATGCTGGAATCGATGATCGAAAACCCGATGCCCACCCGGGCCGAGGTTTCCGACGTGGCGACCGCGATTTATGAAGGCGCCGATGCGGTGATGCTGTCGGCCGAATCCGCGGCGGGGAAGTTTCCCATCGAGGCCGTCGAGACCATGAACAACGTCGCCAAGTCGGTGGAAAGCGATCCGACCTATCGCTCGATCATCGAGGCCAGCCGCGTGGTGTCGCGTGCCTCGGTCGCTGATGGCATCGTGGCGGCGGCGCGCGAACTGGCGGAATCGACCAACATCAAGGCGATCTGCGTCTTCACCCAGTCGGGCAACACCGTGGGTCTGGTGGCGCGCGAACGGCCGCGCGTACCGATCATCGCGCTGACGCCGCTGATCGAGACGGCCCGGCGCGTCTGCCTGACCTGGGGCGCGCATTGCGTCATCACCGAAGAGCAGGAGCGGTTCAAGGGCGCCGTCATCTCGGCCGTGCGCGCGGCGCGGGCCGAGGGCTTTGCTTACGAGACCGACCAGATCGTACTGACCGCCGGCGTGCCGTTCAACGTGCAGGGCACCACGAACATCCTGCGCGTGGCGCCCTGCGACGAGCGGTTGATCTATCGGGCAGACCCGGAATAACCTGCCCCCGCAACGTCTTGCGGGAGGGCGGCGTGAACACCGATCTCATGCTTACCGGCGGCATCGTCCTTCTGGCGCTGACCATCCCGGCCTTGCTGAACGCCTATTCCTCCAGCCGTCCTCTGGCGTTGGTGTCGGCGATCCTGATCGTGACGGCCCTGGTGAAGAACCCTCGGGCTATACGTTCAAGGAAATTCCCGATGTGATGGTGCGCACCGTCAAGGGCCTGATCGGCTGACCTCTTTCCGCTTGCGCCTTGCCGGGGATGCTCCTATACGGCGCCCTCTGATACCCCTGCGCGGCTTACCGACGTGGCATGCCGAGTCGCGCCTGTAACGACGGAGATCGAAATGCCCAAGATGAAGACCAAGTCGGCAGCCAAGAAGCGCTTCAGCTTCACGGCTTCCGGTCGGGCCAAGGTGNNCGTCGCCAAGCGGCACGGCATGATCAAGCGGACGACGAAATTCGTGCGGGACGCCAGCGGCACCATGCTGCTGTCCGACAGCGATACGAAGATCGTCAAGAAGTACATGCCCTACGACCGGTAAGGAGAAGCACCCATGTCTCGCGTCAAATCCGGCAAGGTCACGCACGCCCGCCACCGCAAGGTGATCAAGGCCGCGTCCGGCTACTACTCGGCCCGTTCGCGCAACTTCCGCACCGCCACCCAGGCGGCCGACAAGGCGAACCAGTACGCCACCCGTGACCGCGCCGTCCGCAAGCGCCAGTTCCGCGCCCTGTGGATCCAGCGCATCAACGCCGCCGTGCGTCTGTTCGACCCGGCCTTCACCTATTCGCGCCTGATCGACGGCCTGAACAAGGCTGGCATCGAGGTGGACCGCAAGGTTCTGGCCGATCTGGCCGTGCATGAGCCCGAGGCGTTCAACGCCATCGCCGCCCAGGCCCGCGCCGCTCTGGTCTGATTTCAGGCCGCAGGAATTGGCGCCCCGGACGCTGTCCGGGGCCTTTCGCATTTCCGGGTGGCACTAGCCCTGATGCGGCTCGTCCGCCTCGTAAGCCTCGATGATGCGGGCGACCAGGGNGTGGCGCACCACGTCCTTGGCGGTGAAGTAGTTGAAGGTCACGCCCTTCACCCCCTTCAGGATGCGCTCGGCTTCGGCCAGGCCCGAGGTCGTGCCGCGCGGCAGGTCGATCTGCGTCCGGTCGCCGGTAATGACCATGCGGCTGCCCTCGCCCAGGCGGGTAAGGAACATCTTCATCTGCATCGAGGTGGCGTTCTGCGCCTCGTCCAGCACCACGAAGGCATTCGACAGCGTGCGGCCGCGCATGAAGGCCAAGGGCGCGATCTCGATCCGCTTTTCCTGCATCAGCTTTTCGACCTGCTTCGACGGCAGGAAGTCGTTCAGCGCGTCGTACAGCGGCTGCATGTAGGGATCGACCTTTTCCTTCATGTCGCCGGGAAGGAAACCAAGCCGTTCGCCCGCCTCGACCGCGGGGCGGCTGAGCACGATCTTTTCCACCGCGCCCGAGATGAACATGGTCACGCCCACGGCCACCGCCAGGTAGGTCTTGCCGGTGCTTACCGGGCCGATGCCGAAGCCCAGTTCATGCGAGAACAGGTTGGCGACATAGGCCTTCTGCGCCTCGGTCCGGGGCTCGATGGGCTTCTTGCGGGTGCGCAGTTCGATGCCCGTGCCGCCGGTGAACAGTTCGATTTGTTCGCCTTNCGCGCAGGGGTTCGGGCCACCCAGGCGCAGGGCGGCATCCACGTCGCTTACGCCGATGCCGCGACCGGCTTCCAGCCGCGCATAAAGCCCCCGCAGCACCGCTGCCGCCTGTTCCCTTGCGCCCCTGTCGCCGATCACTGCCAGACGGTTGCCCCGTCGCAGGATATGCACGCCCATCTGGTGTTCGATCTGCGAGAGGTTCCGGTCGTACTCGCCGCACAGGTCGATCAGAAGGCGATTGTCGGGAAATTCCAGTTGGGTTTCGACAATGTCTTCNNGGCTTTCGGGGGTCAGCGCGCTGATGCCCAAGTGGGGTTCCTTTTCGGCTTTGGTGGACGAAGAAAGGCTAACCGATGAACCAAGACTGCGCCGTGACAGTTCCCTCGGCAAGCAAAGATTGCACCGGCAGCGGCACGGCGGCGCACATACGCTATATTTTGTGGCAGGGGCAGGGAAAACCAAAGGGCCGCGCTGGTGCGCGGCCCTTGGCGGTTACCCTGGGCTGGCGATCAGCGCGGGAACCAGTTGACGATGCCGTTGGTCTGATACTCGCCGATGACGGTGCCGCCCGGCGCGCGGGTGTTGCAGACCGGCAGGCCCGAGACCGGATCGTTGCGGCGCGTGGCATATCCTTCGAAGCCGTCGTCGATCAGCCAGGTCTGGCAGCCATCGGGGTCATAGGCGATGGCCGTCTGCTTGGTCAGGCCAGGCTTCCGGTCGATCCCGGTATCGGCGGCCGTTGCGATGACCGGCAGGCCGTTGGCCGTGGTGCGCGGCACCGGGCTGACGCCGCAGGCGGACAGGGCGGAAAGCAGCAACAGGCCGCTGCCGAGAGAAGTGACTTTGTTCATGACGCTCACCACCGGTAGCAGATGACTTCGACGCGACGGTTCTTCTGCATGTTCGCAGCCGAATCGTTGGGAGCAATCGGCATGGTCTCGCCAAAGCCGATCTGGCGTTCGACCACGGCTCCTTGCGAGCGCGCCACCGCGGCAACCGAGGCGGCGCGACGTTCCGACAACGCCTGGTTATAGGCGCNCGAGGCGCGGCTGTCGGTGTGGCCATAGATGGCATAGCCGAAGGCATTGGCGGTGCGGAAGAACTCTTCCAGCCGCGCGCGGCCCGAGGCCGTCAGCTTGGCCGAGTCGGTGGCGAACAGCGTGTCGGTATTTTCCACCAGGCAGGTGTTCTTGCGCAGGCAGACCGGCTTGCCGGTCTTGGGGTTGACGCGGCTGACCATGAAGCCTTCGGCGCCGCCGTCCGCGTACCAGTGCATGCAGCCATCGGGGTCGATCCAGGCGCCCCATTCCACGAACCCCGTCGCCCGCGGCGCCGTTTCCGGCGGCACGCCGGTGATGGGCGCCGCCACTTCGGCCTGCGCAGCCGCCGCCCAAACGGTCAACATCGCCGCCGCCACAGCGGCAAGCCAATGAAATTTCTTTGTCCCAGACCTCAACACCGCAGCACTCCCGCCATAGGCCCCACCCAAGCGCGACCCGCTTCAATTGTGGCTAGATTACGGGGAAGTAAAGCAAAATCGAGGAAAAAGTGAGGTCGTTCCGGCAAATGATCCTGCGCCGGGGCAAATCCTGCACGTCGTGGTGGATTGCCTCGCGCGCGGAAACAGCCCTCAGGGCAGGACGGGTTCGCCTGCCAGCGAGTTGGGCGCCGCGCCGACGATTCGGACGCGCACCAGATCGCCGGGTCGGCCCGTCGAATCACGAACGTGAACTGCATGCAGGTGGTCCGACTTGCCAACCATCTGGCCCGGCAGGCGCCCCGGTTTCTCGTACAGGACGCCGACCTCGCGACCCACCATGGCGGCCTGGGCGGCACGCTGCTGGCTGGTGATCAGGGCCTGCAGCTCTTGCAGGCGCGCATCGGCCACGTCGCCCGCGACCGCGGGCATCTCGGCCGCGGGCGTGCCGGGGCGGGCGGAATACTTGAAGCTGAAGGCGGCACCGAAGCCCACGGCGCGGATCAGGTCCAGCGTGTCCTGGAAATCGCGGTCGGTTTCGCCGGNGAAGCCCACGATGAAATCGGAACTGAGCAGAATGTCGGGCCGCGCCGCGCGGATGCGGTCCACCAGACGCAGGTACTGCTCGGCCGTGTGCTTGCGATTCATCGCCTTCAATATGCGGTCGGAACCGGACTGCACCGGCAGGTGCAGATAGGGCATCAGCTGGGGCACCTCGCCATGGGCGGCGATCAGGTCGTCGTCCATGTCGTTCGGATGGCTGGTGGTATAGCGGATACGGTCCAGCCCCTCGATCCCCGCCATCTCGCGCACCAGCCGCGCCAGGGTCCAGTCGCCGCCACCGGATGCAGCGGGGCCCTCGCCGTGGTAGGCATTGACGTTCTGGCCCAGAAGCGTGATCTCGCGCACCCCGCGCGCCACCAGGTCGCGCGCTTCTGCCAGAAGCCGCGCCGCCGGGCGGCTGACTTCGGCGCCGCGGGTATAGGGCACCACGCAGAAGGCGCAGAACTTGTCGCAGCCTTCCTGCACGGTCAGGAACGCCGTGGGGCCGCGCAGGGCCTTGCGTTCGGGCAGGTGGTCGAACTTGTCTTCGGGCGNGAATTCGGTGTCCACCGCCCGCCCCGGTGCCCGCGCCAANNGTGGCAACCGGTGATAGCTTTGCGGGCCGACCACCAGGTCGACCAGCGGCATGCGGCGGATGATCTCTTCGCCTTCGGCCTGGGCCACGCAGTAAGCGACGCCGATCTTCAGATCGGGCTTCGCGGATTTCAGCGGCTTCAGGCGGCCAAGGTCGGAATACAGCTTTTCCGACGCCTTCTCGCGGATGTGGCAGGTGTTCAGCAGCACCATGTCGGCCTCTTCGGCCTGCTCGGTCAGCACATAGCCCTCGGCGCCCATGGCCTCGGCCATGCGCTCGCTGTCATAGACGTTCATCTGACAGCCGTAGGTCTTGATGAAAAGCTTCTTCGCGTCCGCCATCGCCACTGTTCCTGCCGCAAGCCACATGCCTTACACGATCCGGCAGGCGCAGGGCAATGCGCCCCCTTGCCTTGACCGCTTGCTTACCCTTTCCTGCCAACACTGCGCAAAATCACGGATCGCCGATGCGATACTCCGACCTTTCCGACTTTCTCGCCCGCTCCGCCGCGCTTTTGGCCAAGGGGCCGATCGCGGTCATCCTGATCGAGGACCGGGTCGAGGTGGAAAGCACGCTCCGCCATCACCTGAAGGCCGGGTTCCGCGCCGTGCTGGCGCTGGCGCCGGAAGGGATCGAACTGGCCGACGAATTTGCCGAGACCATCCATGTCGTCTCTTACGCCGTGCATGCGCCGGGCGCGCTGACGTCGGCGATGAACGCCCTGATCGACGCGGCGCCGGGAACCTGGTTCTACTATTGCTACAACGCCGAATACCTGTTCCANCCCTTTTGCGAGACGCGCAACATCCGCGAGCTGATCGTCTTCCAGACCGAAGAACGGCGCGATGCCTTCGTCAGCTTTGTCGTGGACCTTTACGCCGAGGATCTGACGCGCTTTCCCGACGCGGTCTCGGTCGCCGAGGCCTGTCTTGACCGGTCGGGGTATTACGCGCTTGGCCGCACCGATCCGGCAAACCACAACCACCCCAAGGAACGGCAGCTGGATTTCTTTGGCGGCCTGCGCTGGCGTTTCGAGGAACATATCCCGCCCGCCCGCCGCAAGATCGACCGCATCGCCCTGTTCAAGGCCAAGCCGGGGCTGCGGCTGCGGGCCGACTACACGTTCAACGACGAGGAATACAACACCTACGCCTGCCCATGGCACAACAATGTCACCACCGCCATCGTGTCCTTCCGCACCGCCAAGGCGCTGCGCACCAATCCGGGCTCGCGCGACCTGGTGCCCAGTTTCCGCTGGTACAACACGGAACGCTTCGACTGGAGTTCGATGCAGCTGATGACCCTGGGGCTGATGGAACCGGGGCAATGGTTCTGACCGGCCCGGCTTGACGGCCGTGCCTGCCGACCCCAGATAGCCGGAAGCAAAGAAGGAAGCCCCGCAAATGCGCCTGTCCGCAATCGACGTCCGTTACGTTTCCGGTTGCCACAGGATTGCCCATGCCCCTTCCTTCGTACTTGCCGCGGTGACGCTGTGCCGTCCTGACGGCGCGCCGCTTGTTTCGAACATCACCACCACCTTCGGCCCCGGCCTGACCGCGCTGGTCGGTCCGAACGGTTCGGGAAAGTCCAGCCTGCTGCGCCTCCTGGTAAGCGAGCTGGCGNNTAACCCGGGACATCTGCGCCGTCCCCGCCGCATCGGGTTCCTGCACCAGACCGAGGCCCAGGATGACCGCCCGCTGCGCGGTTTGTTTCCGCCGGGCCTGTCCGATGGGGCGATCCGGGGCTGCCTGGCCCAGGCGGGGCTCGATGTCGGCCCCGCGCGGGCGGTCTGCCATCTGTCCGGCGGGCAACAGTCGCGCGTCCGGCTGGCGGCGCTGATGTCGGCAGGGCCCGAGGCGCTGTTGCTGGACGAACCGACCAACCACCTGGATGCCGAGGCCCGTTGCCAGGTCATCGCCGAATTGGTGCGGTTCCGCGGCACTGCGGTGGTGGCAAGCCACGACCCCGAATTGCTGCGCCGCTGTCCGCGCATCGCCGAGTTGTCGGCGCAGGGACTTGCCCTGCACGGCGATGGCTACGACGCCTTCCTGCTGGCCCGAAGCGCGCGGGTGGCGCAGGCGGCCCGCGCGATGGACCTTGCCGAGCGGGGGCGTGCCGAAGCGGCACGCGCGGCACAGGCGGCTGCCAGGCGCAAGGCGCGCCGCGACGGGCAAGGTAAGCGGGAACGGGCCAGCGGCAGCCAGGGCAAGATGCTGATGGATTTCCGCAAGGAGCGGGCCGAGGCGACCGCGCGGGGCCAATCGCAGTTGGCCGGGCGCCGTGCCGAGGCGGCTGACGCGGCCTATGCCGCGGCGCGCGCCGGTCAGGACCTGCGGCCGCCCCTGTCGGCGCTCATGCCGCGGCTGAACCTTCCGGCGACGCGGGTCCTGTTGCGGGCACGCGGTCTGCACCTGGAACGTGCGGCAGATGGCTTTGCGCTTGGGCCGATGGACCTGGATATCGTCGGCCCCGAGCGGATTGCCGTGACCGGGCCGAGCGGTTCGGGCAAATCCACGCTGCTGCGGCTGCTGTCGGGCGAATTGGCCGCCTCCGCTTACCATGTGGACCGGATGGCGCGCGTCGCCCGGCTGGACCAGCAGGCCCTGCCGGACGGGGCCGATCTGGTAGAAGCCTTCCGCGCCGCGCATCCGGCCCTGTCGCTGCAGGACGCCCACGCGGCCCTTGCCCGCTTTGGCTTTCGCGGCGCGGCGGCGCGCAGGCGGCCCGACCGGTTGAGCGGGGGCGAAGCGCTTCGGGCGGCGCTGGCGATCCTGTTCGGCGGGCCAGCGCCGCCCGAGATGCTGTTGCTGGACGAACCCAGCAACCACCTGGACGCCGACGCGCGCGATGCTNNGACCGAGGCCCTGGTTGCCTGCGACGCCGCATTGGTCATCGCCAGCCACGACCGCGATTTCCTGGCCGCCGTCGGGACGGCGCGCGAGATCGCGCTTTGACGCTCAGCCCTCGCCTTCGGCCGTGGGCACCTGGACCAGCGCCACGCCGGTTTCGGCGACCCGCGTCATGGTGACCATGTTTTCCAGGCAGGCGCGCACCTCGGGCGGGGCAGTCTCGCCGTCGGCGAAAGGGTCGAAATTCTGTGCGGTCTCGAAGGCTGCGGTATCCGCGGCGGGATCGCCCAGAAGATCGTGCTCGCGCTCCAGCACCATGGGCGAGGCGGTGGGCACCATCAGCCGGTCGGACGGCCCCATCATCAGCCCGGTCAGCCGCCGCGCCACCGGCTGCTGGCCGGGATTGGTGACCATGAAGATCATCGCCTGATAGCGCTTTTCGGACAACTGGACGTAAAGCCGGTTCATCAACAGCAGCGCCCAGCCTCCGAACTCGAAGCCCTGGGCGCCATAGCGCGCCTCGATCAGCCCGTCGCGGGGACACAGCAGCATGGCCATGCGGGCGATGCGGCCTGGCCGGGTGAAGGACCAGTAGTACAGCGAGTAATGGCCGAAATACTCGATACCCCGCCGTTCGGTTTCCTTCCGGGCGTCGTTGATCGCATCATAGGGCAGGACCAGCCCGTCCCGCGCCATCGCGCGGTAAGCGGAGGCGTGCGCAAGGGCAGGGTCGCCGCGGTCAGCTCAATGCCGCCAGGAAATGGTCGCGCGGCGATTCGAAGGCCAGGGCCGAGAAGCCGGGGCGAAGCCGCGCGATTTCCGAAGCGATGCGGGCGCGGTTATGGCCCGAGGGCATCACCTTTCCCGACAGCCAGCGCGACACAACCGACTTGTCCACCCCACCGCCGCGCCAAGCGCGGCGGGCGACATGTTGACGACCTTCAGGGCCAGCGCGAGTCGGCCCGAAATCTGGGATGTCCAAAGGCTGTCCATGCCGCCGCGCCATTGTGCATGCAACAGAATGCAACCATCCGCGCCATCATGCAACCCGGCACCGGCTGCTGCAACTGACGCAGCGGCATTATGACGTATATTTGGAGCATTCAGTCCAACCCGGTTCAGACCTTCCGTTCAGCATTGACCGTTGCCATGTCCGTTTCTTCTGCATCCCGTTCCGCCTTTTCCGATGCCGCCAAGGTCGATTTTCACCTTGCTCGGCTTGACCGGATGGGTCCGTCGGCTTCGCCCGCGATTGCCGCGGCGCGGCTGCGGATCGCGCAGGCGGCGGCACGCGGGGTGCGGCGCGGTCGGGCCAGGGGGTGTGCAGGGCGGGCTGCGTCAATGGATTGCCGGGCTGTTCGCCTAGCTCCGGGATTTGCAGAATACGACACGCAGTTTCCACGAGCCGATTGTCCACATTCCGTTTTCATGACGATCAGGCCGCGCGCTCCAGTCCCCGGAGCACGGCCTTTGCCAGCCAACCGGACCCCGCGCAGCCATGCGTTGCGCGGGGTCCGCGTTGAATAAGGGCGATGCCAGGAGGCGGATCAGCCGCGGCGCAGGCGGATTACCACATCCACACGAGANNTCACCGTGCCCTCGGGCGCGCCGGGCANGGCTGCGATCTGCAACTGGTCCTTCGGCGCGTCGGTCAGTTCGGCGCTGTCTTCCCAGTAGAAATGCGGGTGGTCGTCCAGCCGCGTGTCGAAGTAGGACCGCGAACCATCGACCACCACTTCCTGGATCAGACCGGCGTCGCNAAAGGCACGCAACGTGTTGTAGACGGTGGCCAGGCTGACCTTGGCGCCGGCGCGATGGCTGGCGGCATACAGGCCCTCGGCCGTGACATGCCGGTCCTGCCCGTCGCCGACCAGCAAGTCGGCAAGCGCCAGCCTTTGCCGCGTGGGCCTAAGCCCGCCGCGTTCCAGCCAGTCCGCCCCGCGTCTGCGTGTCATTGTCATGCCAAACTGCCTTCCGGCTGTCATATAAGACGCAGAAGATGGCCCTTTCAAACGAAAATCAGGCAGGCCGCGGCAGATGCCGCAATTGTGGGGTCCAGGGGCTCGGCAGCGGGCGGCCACAAGGGCCCCCTGCCCTTGCCTCCCCTTCCCGGCGGATGTTACAGGAAACGATCCAGAAGGGGAGCCCGCACCACATGTCGCCGTATCCGTCGCGTTTCGACAAGGAAGACCTGCTGAAATGCGCGCGGGGCGAACTGTTCGGGCCGGGCAACGCCCAGCTTCCGGCGCCGCCCATGCTGATGATGGACCGCATCACCGAGATTTCCGAAGACGGCGGCGAACATGGGCGCGGCCATGTGGTGGCCGAGTTCGACATCACCCCCGACCTGTGGTTCTTCGACTGCCACTTCCCCGGCAACCTGATCATGCCCGGCTGCCTGGGGCTTGACGGCCTGTGGCAACTGACCGGCTTCAACCTTGGCTGGCGCGGCTGGCAGGGGCGCGGCTATGCGCTTGGCGTGGGCGAGGTCAAGCTGACCGGCATGGTCCGCCCCGACCGCAAGATGCTGCGCTATTACGTCGATTTCACCAAGGCCGTGCAGACCCGCCGCCTGACCATGGGCGTCGCCGACGGCCGCGTCGAAGCCGACGGCGAGGTGATCTATCTGGTCAAGGACATGAAGGTCGCCCTCTCGGCTACCTGATTCATGAAGGAGTACCCCATGCGTCGCGTCGTCATCACCGGCATCGGGATCGTCTCGCCCATCGGCAACAACGCCGCCGAGGTCGAAGCCAGCCTGCGCGCCNNGAAGTCCGGCATCGTCTTTGCCCCGGACTATGCCGAGCACGGCTTCCGCTCGCGCGTCCACGGCCAGCCGAACATCGTGTTCGAGGACCACATCGACAAGCGCGACCTGCGCTTCATGGGCGATGGCGCGGCCTATACCTTCATCGCCATGCAGCAGGCGGTGGCCGACAGCGGGCTGACGCCGGAAGAGGTGTCGAACGACCGCACCGGCATCATCGTGGGGTCCGGCGGGCCGTCCACGAAAAGCTTCTTCCGCGCCCACAACATCGTGCGCGAAACCGGCAGCCCCAAGCGCATGGGGCCGTTCATGGTGACGAAGGGCATGTCCTCCACCGTTTCGGCCTGCCTCGCCACGCCCTTCAAGATCAAGGGCGTGAACTATTCCATCACCTCGGCCTGCTCGACCTCGGCGCATTGCGTGGGCAACGGGGCCGAACTGATCCAGATGGGCAAGCAGGACGTGGTCTTCTTAAGCGGCGGCGAGGAACTGGACTGGACGCTGTCCTGCCTGTTCGATGCCATGGGCGCCATGTCGTCCAAGTACAACGACACGCCCGAAACCGCCTCGCGCCCCTATGACGCCACGCGCGACGGTTTCGTCATCGCCGGTGGCGGTGGGGTCGTGGTGCTGGAAGAGCTGAACCACGCCCTGGCCCGCGGTGCCAAGATATACGCCGAAGTGACGGGCTATGGCGCGACTTCCGACGGCTACGACATGGTCGCGCCCTCGGGCGAGGGCGGTGAGCGGTCGATGCGTCTGGCGGTGGCGACGCTGCCGGAAGGCCGCAAGATCGACTACATCAACAGCCACGGCACCTCGACCTCGGTGGGCGACGTGACCGAGGTGGAAGCGATCCGCCGGGTGTTCGGNAAAGGCAACACGCCGCCAATTTCCTCGACCAAATCGCTGACCGGACATTCGCTTGGGGCAACCGGGGTGCATGAGGCGATCTATTCGCTTCTCATGCTGAACGGCCGTTTCATATCGGCCTCGGCCAATGTCACCACGCTGGACCCGGCACTGGACCCGGCCGAGATCGTGACGGTGATGCGCGACAACGTCGGCCTGGACTCGGTCCTGTCGAACTCCTTCGGGTTCGGCGGCACCAATGCGACGCTGGTGATGAGCAAGTACCTCGGCTGACGGAGGCATCATGCCCGGATTGATGACTGGCAAGCGCGGCCTCGTGATGGGTGTCGCCAACGAACGCTCCATCGCCTGGGGCATCGCCTCGGCCCTGGCGGCGGAAGGTGCGGAACTGGCGTTTTCCTACCAGGGCGAGGCCTTCGGCAAGCGCGTGCAGCCGTTGGCGGCCTCGGTCGGCTCGGATGTGCTGGTCGATGTGGACGTGACCAATGAGGAAAGCCTGGACGCCTGCTTTGCCGCGCTGAAAGCGCGGTGGGGTCGGATGGATTTCCTGATCCATGCCATCGCCTTTTCCGACAAGGCGGAACTGACGGGCCGCTTCGTGAACACCACGCGGGCCAACTTCCTGAACTCGCTGAACATCTCGTGCTTTTCCTTCATCGACTGCGCCCGGCGCGCCGCCGATCTGATGCCCGAGGGCGGCAGCCTGATCACCCTGACCTTCCAGGGATCGAACCGGATTTCGCCGAATTACAACGTGATGGGCGTGGCCAAGGCGGCCTTGGAAAGCGCCACGCGCTATCTGGCCAACGACCTTGGGCCGCAGGGCATTCGCGTGAACGCCATTTCNCCCGGCCCGATGAAGACGCTGGCCGGGTCCGCCATCGGCGGCGCCCGCGCCACCTTCCGCCATACCGAGGAAAACGCGCCGCTGCGCNNCAATGCCACGCTGGAATCCATCGGCGGCACGGCGGTCTGGCTGTGCTCGCCCTACGGCGCCTCGACCACGGGCGAGATCGTCCATGTCGATGGCGGTTATCACATCATGGGCTTTCCCCAGGCCGACAATCTGTAACCACACAGCGGCACGGACATCCCGCGCCCCGGGCTTGACCGGGGCCTCTTGCCCTTTGGCCCGCGGAGGCCCCGGGTCAAGCCCGGGGCGGGGTTCCATATTGTCTGATCGCAACAAATCACGGCCACCGATGGCTGAGTGACCGCCGTTCGCTTTCAGTCTTCGAACAATTCACTTTGCCCGGTGGCCTGTTCCTCCTCGGGCTCCGGCGCCTCGCGCATCGAGCCCGGCAGGGGCCGGTTATCCAGCAATCCCGCCGCGCGCAGCTCCTTCAGCCCCGGCAGGTCGCGGGCGCTTTCCAGGCCGAAATGGTCCAGGAAGCTGTCGGTGACGACAAAAGTCACCGGCCTACCCGGCGTCATGCGGCGGCGGCCGAGGCGGATCCACTCCATCTCCATCAGCTGCTGGATGGTGCCGGGGCTGACGGCGACGCCGCGGATTTCCTCGATCTCGGTCCGCGTGACGGGCTGGTGATAGGCGACGATGGCAAGCGTCTCGATGGCCGCCCGCGACAGCTTGCGTTGTTCGACGGTTTCCTTGCGCATCAGGAAGCCAAGGTCCGGCGCCGTACGGAAGGCCCAGGCATCGCCCACGCGCGCCAGCGCCANCCNCCTGCCCTCGTAGCGCTTGCGCAAATGCACCAGCGCCTCGGCCGGGTCGCAGCCATGCGGCATGCGGCTGGCCAGTTCCGCCACCGTCACCGGATCGGCCGAGGCAAACAGGATGGCCTCGACCATACGCTCCTGTTCGCCCATCGGCGGGGCGGCGAAGAGGCTTTTCTCGTCGCTCTCGCTCATGGGCTTTCCTTGCGGCGGATTTGCAGGGGCGCGAAGGTCTCGGATTGCCGCAGGTCGATCTGGCCGCGCTTGGCCAGTTCCAGCACGGCGGCAAAATGCGCGGCGACCGAAGACCGGCGCCGCATCGGCGTGGCGGTCCAGCCATCGGGCAGGAACGAGGCGAGGTCGGACCATTCACCAGCATAGCCGATCAGGCCCCGCATGCGGTCCAGCGCCTGTTCCATGGTGAAGACATGGTCGCGGTCCATCACGAAGGGGCGGAAATCGTCCTTGGTGCGGATGCGGGCATAGGCGCGCATCAGGTCCAGCAACGTGGCGACATGGGTGACCTTGCGGTGCAGCGTCATGTCCTCGGGCAGGCCGCGGGCAAAGAAGTCGCGCCCCTTCTGGTCGCGCGCCATCAGCCGCGCCGCGGCTTCGCGCATGGCCTGCAAGCGTTCCAGCTGGAAGGCCAGGTGCGCGGCCAGGTCCTCGGCCGAGGGGCCTTCGGCGCCCGGTTCGGGCGGCAACAGCAGGCGCGATTTCAGGAAAGCGAGCCACGCCGCCATCACCAGGTAATCGGCGGCCAGTTCGATGCGCAGGGCCTGGGCGCGGTTCACGAAGCTCAGGTATTGCTCGGCCAATTGCAGCACCGAGATGCGGCGCAGGTCCACTTTCTGGGTGCGCGACAGCGTCAGCAGCAGGTCCAGCGGGCCTTCGTAGCCATCGACATCGACGATCAGCGCCTCGGCCGCCATGCGGTCGGCCGGGGCCAGATCAGCGATGCTCCAGTCTTCCTCAGCCATGCGGCCCCCCGCGCGAGAGGGCCGCAAGGTCGGCCTCCAGCGCGGCGATGTCAACCGTGTCGGGCGCGGGGCGGCGGGCCAGCGCGGCCTGCAACCGGGCCTGCGCCGCCGGGGTCAGGTTGCCGCAGGCCGAGGCGACCTGCAGCATCTCGCCCATGTCGCCCTTGCAGTGCAGCGCCACGTCGCAGCCCGCCGCGATGGCTCGCGCCGTGCGCTCGGCCAGCGTACCCGACAGCGCCTGCATGTTCAGGTCGTCCGACATCAGAAGGTAAGCAAAGCCGATCTCCTCGCGGATGACGCGGATCATCTCGGGCGACTGGGTGGCGGGCCGGTCGGGGTCGTAGGCGGCAAAGACCAGATGCGCCGTCATCGCCATCGGCAGGTCATTCAGTGCCTTGAACGGCGCGAAATCCTCGGCGGCCAGCGTGGCGCGGTCGGCCAGAACGGTGGGCAGGGCGTGGTGAGTATCGGTGTAGCTGCGGCCATGCCCCGGCAGGTGCTTCAAGACCGGCAGCACGCCGCTTACCATCAACCCGTCGGCCACGGCGCGGGCCACGGCCACCACCTGCGGCACCGTGGTGCCATAGCAGCGGTTCTTCAGGAACGGATGCGTCTCGGGCAGCGCCAGGTCGCCCAGGGGCGCGCAATCGGCGTCGATGCCCACTGCCCGCAATTCCTGCGCGATGATGCGCAGGCGCAGGCCCATGATCCGGGCGGCCGTCTCGGTATCGGGCGCGGCCAGCACCGTATCCAGCGGCGGCGCCCATTCGCGCCAGTGGGGCGCGCGCAGGCGCTGCACGCGACCGCCCTCCTGATCCACCAGCACCGGCGCATTCCAGCCCACCGCCGCGCGCAGATCGGCGGTCAGGCNGGAAAGCTGCGCCGGGTCTTCGACATTGCGGGCAAACAGGATGAAGCCCGCGGGCTGGACATCGCGATAGAATGCGGCTTCGTCCGGCAGCAGCACCGNGTAAGCGCAGCCGAAGATCGCGGCAAGGCGGGCGGTCATCGCCAGACAACCGGAATGCAGGTGGCGTTTTCGGCCTGAAGCGCCGCGCAGAACCGGCGCGCGTCGGCATCGTCCTCGAAGCCCTCGGCACGCAGGCGCCAGAAGGTGCGGCCGCCCGAGGTCGCGGATTGCACCACCATGCCCTTGCCCGCCATCAGCTCGCCGAACTGGGTGGCGATGCGGGTCCAGTCGGCCTCGGCGGCCTCGGCGCTGTCATAGGCGCCGAACTGCACCAGGCGCGTGCCGACCTTCAGCGTCGCCGGATCGACCACGCGCGGCGGCGCCGCGGGGCCGGGCGCGGCGGTGCTTTGGGTCGAGGTGGCGGCAACCTGTTCCAGGGAAACCGGCCGCGGCTGCGGACGCAGCGACTTGGCCACCGCGGGGTTCACCACCGGCTCGGCCGGCGGGGCGGACAGGTCGGCCACGGCGGCTTCGGCGGTCAAACGGCGCGACCGCCGGATCGACCAACTGGGTCTCTGCCGCAGCCGCCAGCACGGTCTCCAGATCCTCGCCCGAGGCAGTTTCAGCCACGGATTGTTCGGGGTCCTCGATGGCAGGAACCGAAGCCGCGGCGGGCAGGACCGGCGGCGGCGTCACGATGCCAGCCGCGCCGGGGGCAACAGCTGGCGTCGGCGGTGCGGCCTGAGGGGCCTCGATCAGGCCGGGAAGGTCTTCTTCTGCCAGTTCCTGCGCGCGGCGCCAGCGCCAGCTGATCCGCCACGGGTTGGGCCATGCCGGCTTCTGGTATGGCATTCACCGCCAGGCCCTGGTGCAGGGTGATCTCTCCGCCCGGATTTTCCGGCGCCATGCGCAGCGGCCCCTCCAGCGCCCGCACCACCGGCACGCCCGAGATGTCGCGCACCGCGATGCGATAGCCCCAATAGCCCAGCCCCAGCACCAGCGCCACCGAGACCAGCGCCCCGGACAGATGCACAAAGCGCTGCACCCGATGCGGGCGCATCGGGGCGGCCATCGCGCCGATCTCGTCGAATTCCACGTCCGCCATGCCTGCCTCGCCGGAGCTGTGCCGCCCCGTTTCTGCCTGTTCACGTAAGCGGGCGCCTGTTTGTCAGCGCATTTCCTCGACCGGAGTGACGCCAAGGATACCCAAACCGTTGGAAATCACAACGCCCACGGCCCGGGCAAGGGCGATTTTCGCCTGTGAGGTGGCGCTATCGCCTTCCTGCACGAAGCGCAGCGCGGTGTCGTCATTGCCGCGGTTCCACAGCCCGTGGAAATCGGACGCCAGTTCGTACAGATAGAAGGCCACGCGATGCGGTTCGTTGTTGCGCGCGGCAATTTCCACCAGCCGCGGGAACTCCGCCAGCTTGGCCGCCATCGCATGTTCGGCGGCATGGTCCAGCCGGGAAAGATCGGCGGCAGCCAAGGTGGTATNCGTCGCAGACAATCCCGCCTCGCGCGCCTTGCGCAGCACCGAATTCACCCGGGCATGGGCGTATTGCACATAGAAGACCGGATTGTCCTTCGACTGTTCCAGCACCTTGTCGAAGTCGAAATCCAGCGCCATGTCGTTCTTGCGCGTCAGCATGACAAAGCGGGTCACATCGGCGCCCGCCTGTTCCACCACGTCGCGCAAGGTGACGAAAGTCCCCGCCCGCTTCGACATCTTGAACGGCTCGCCGTTCTTGAAAAGCTTCACCAGCTGGATCAGCTTGATGTCCAGGGGCACGCGGCCATCCGACAGCGCGGCCACCGCGGCTTTCATCCGCTTCACATAGCCCGAATGGTCGGCGCCGAAAATGTCGATCAGCGCGTCGAAGCCGCGCGTGACCTTGTCATAGTGATAGGCGATGTCGGNGGCGAAATAGGTCCAGCTGCCGTCCGACTTCATCACCGGGCGGTCCACGTCGTCGCCATGGGCGGTGGACCGGAACAGCGTCTGCTGCCGCGGTTCCCAATCCTCGGGCGTCTTGCCCTTGGGCGGCTCCAGCACGCCTTCGTAGATCAGGCCCTTGTCGCGCAGCGCCTGCAACGCCGCCTCGATCTTGCCGGTGCCGTAAAGCGCCTTTTCCGAGGAATAGACGTCCATCTCGACGCCCAGAAGCGCGAGGTCGGCGCGGATTTCCGCCATCATCATCTCGGTGGCGAAATCGCGGATGTCCTTCAGCCAGTATTGCTCGCCCTTGTCCAGAAGGCTCGCGCCATACTTGGCCTTCAGCGCCTCGCCGACGGGGATCAGATAGTCGCCCGGGTAAAGCCCCTCGCGGATTTCCGGTTCCAGCCCATGCGCCTCGCGGTAGCGTTCATAGGCCGACCGCGCCAGCACATCGACCTGCGCGCCGCCGTCGTTGATGTAATATTCCCGCGTCACATCCCAGTAAGCAANGGCCAGAAGCCGCGCCAGCGCGTCGCCGAAGACCGCGCCACGGGTATGGCCCACATGCATCGGCCCGGTCGGGTTGGCCGAAACGAATTCGACATTCACCTTCTGCCCGGCGCCCAGGGTCGACCGGCCGTAGTCGGCGCCCTCTTCCAGCACGGCCCGCACCAGCCCCTGCCAGATGGTCGGGTCAAGCCGCAGGTTCAGGAAGCCGGGGCCTGCGACCTCGGCCCGCAGGATGCGTGGGTCTGCGGCAAGCCCGGCGGCCAGGGCATCGGCAATCTGGCNGGNGGGAAGACCGGCGGGCTTGGCCAGCACCATGGCGGCATTGGTCGCCATGTCGCCATGCGCGGNGTCGCGCGGCGGCTCCACCGCCACGGCAGAAAGGTCAAGGCCCGCGGGCAGTTCGCCCGCCGCCACCATCGCGGCGATCTCGTCCAGGACCAGCGCGCGGATATCGGCAAAAAGGTTCATTTGATCAAGTCCCGTTCCCTTCTCGCGCAATGACAGAGCGACCGGGACAGGTCAAGGTTCGCGGGCTGGCGGCCGGAAAACCGATCTTTCTGCGAAAGATCGCGCCTTCGATCCTTCTGCGAAGGATCACGGCGGGACCCGTTCCTTCGCAGAAGGAACGGGTCCCTTGATTTTTCGCAGAAAAATCGCCCGCGTCAGCGCCGCGGATCGGCCTCGCCCTTACGGGAGGCGCGGATGTAGAAGGCCTCGCGCGCGCCGAAGGTGAAGGTCAGCACACCGCCCAACAGCCACCACAGCTCTTCCGGCATCGCCGCCAGCGCCTGCATCCGCGCCTCGAACCCGGCCGGGTCCACCAGCGCAAAGCCCATCAGCGCCAGCGCCCCAAGCGCCGCCGCGGCCGCGGCAGCCGGTTCATCGCGTCGATGGCGCGGTCATAGCCCTTCTTGCCGGTCGCGGTCGCGGCACCGGCGCCGCATCGGCCCGATGCCCGGCTCGCCCTCGACCAAAGCCTCGGCCAGCTCGCCGACCGTCGCCCCCAGATTGCCGATGTTCATGCCCATTTCGCCACCCTTTCCCGGTGCTCTGCCTCGGTCAGCCGGTACTCCGGCGCGATGAATTCCTCGGCCCGCGTGATCCAGCCGCCCTTGCCGCCATCGCGGCGGCGGGCGTATTTGCGGCTGGCCGGGCGGGCATCGGCCAAGGCGTAGTAATAGTCGCGCCGCGCCAGCGCATAGGCCTCTGCCAGCCCCGGCCCGGCGGCAAAGGCCGCCGCCACGGTGCGCGGGCCGATGATGCCGTCATCCGCGCAGGGGCGCCCAAGCCGTGTCAGCAGGCGCTGCAGGATGCGCACCGCATTGGCACCGGCATTCACATGCATGTCGAAAACGCCGGGCTGCAGGTCCTCGGGCAACCGGTCGATGCCGGGCTTGCGCCAGTAATGGTCGATGAAAATCGCCACCGCCTGGTCGCGGGACAACGCCCGCACATCGGCCGAACTGACCCGGCTGTCTCCGGTCAGGTCCAGCCCCAGGCGGCGCAGGGTGGCGATGGTGACGCCGTGATTGGTGGCGCCGCCGGGATCGTCGGGGTCGTTCACATAGCCGCCCTCGCGGGCGACGATCTCTTCAGCCAGGTCTCGGACAGATCGCATGGGGCCTCCGCAGTCATCACCTGCGGCCAGCCTTGCGCGGGGGCGTTAACGAAGCGGCAATCAGCCGCCCGCAGCCTCGGGATCGACATAGGTGCCCTGATCCTTCAGCGCGTCGATCACTTCCTTGGGCATGTAGCTTTCGTCGTGCTTGGCCAGAATCTCGGTGGCGGTGAAGGTGCCCGCCTTCATCTCGCCCATGGCCACTACGCCCTGCCCTTCGGCGAACAGGTCGGGCAGCACGCCGGTATAGGTCACCGGCACCTTGGCCGCGCCGTCCGTCACCTCGAAGCTGACGGTCTCGCCCTGGCCGCGCACCAGGCTGCCCTCTTCCACCAGCCCACCCAGGCGGAACACCTCGCCCGGACGCGGCGGATCCGAAGCCACCTGCGNTGGCGAGCGGAAGAAGTTGATGCCGTCGCGCATGGCATAGCCGATCAGCCCGGCCGACACCGCCAGCGCCACGAAGGCAAGGGCGATGACCTGGATGCGCCGCTGCTTCTTCAGTCCCTTCAGACCCGCCATGTCTTCCTCACGGGAACACGGGCGCCAGCATCAGCCCCGTGGTCTCTTCGATCCCCAGCATCAGGTTGGCATTCTGGATCGCCTGGCCGGACGAACCCTTGGTCAGGTTGTCCAGCACAGCGACAACGACGGCCCGGCCGGGAATGCGGTCGCCGATGACACCGATATGGCAGTAGTTGGACCCGGCAATGTCGCGTGTCGAGGNGAGTGCGCCAAAGGGAAGCACCCGCAGGAAGGGTTCCTCGGCATAGGCCGTGGCCAGTGTGGCGTGGACGGCGCTCGGGTCGCCCTTCACATAGACCGTCGCCAGGATCCNCCGGTTCATCGGCAACAGATGCGGAGTGAACTGCACCCGCANCCGGTAAGTAGCGACCTTGGAAAACTCCTGGTCGAACTCCCNCAGGTGCCGGTGCTTGCCCCNCGCCGAATAGGTATGGGTGCCGCCCGACAGCTCGGCATGCAGCAGGTCTTCCTTCAGCGAGCGGCCCGCGCCGGACACCCCGGCCTTCAGGTCGATCAGGATGTCATCCAGGTCGATCACGCCCGCTGCAATCAGCGGCCGCAGCGCAAACTGCCCGGTCGCCGCATTGCAGCCGGTCCCGGCGATCAGCCCGTNGCGGATCTCGTCGCGGTAGAACTCGGTCAGGCCATAGACCGCCTCTTTCTGCAGCTCCACCGCGGTATGCGGCTGGCCGTACCACTTTTCATATTCCGCCGGATCGCGCAGCCGGAAGTCGGCCGACAGGTCGGCGATCTTCAGGTCGCGCGGCAGNNGGGCGATCACTTGCTGCGTTGTGGCATGGGGCAGCGCGCAGAAGCACAGGTCCACGCCCGAAAAGTCGATCTCGTCGATCTTCACCAGTTTCGGCAGGTCCAGATGACGCAGGAAGGGAAAGACCTCGGCCATCGACTGGTAAACCTTGCGGTCAGCCGACAGCGCCACGATGCGCATCTGCGGATGAGTGGCCAGCAGGCGCACCAGTTCGGCCCNCGTATAGCCCGAGGCTCCCAGAATGGCGACGCGATGGGTCATGGCGGACCTCCTGCAAGTGTCGCGGGTTTCCTGACGAAACCGGCGGCAAAAGGCAAGGCAAAGACGCGCGAGTAAGACTGGACAGCCCCCGCCCCTGGGCCAGCCTTTGTGGATGACCACGCCTTCCTTCTCCCCGCACCAAGCGCTTGCCGACCGCCTTCTGCCCCATGCCGCCAGCTCTGGAGATGGCTCGCACGACCTGTCCCACATCCTGCGGGTCTGGGCGAATGTCTGCCGCCTGATGGCGGAAGAGGGCGGCGATGCGGAAATCCTGCTGGCCGCCACGTTGCTGCACGACTGCGTTGCGGTCGAGAAGACCTCGCCCCTGCGGGCCAAGGCGTCCCGCCTTGCCGCCTACCGTGCGCGCGGCATCCTTGCCGATCTGGGCTGGCCCGCCCCGCGCATCGCCGCCGTGGCCCATGCCATCGCCGCCCACAGCTTTTCCGCCGGAATTGCCCCCGAAACGCTTGAAGCCCGCATCCTACAGGATGCCGACCGGCTGGATGCCATCGGCCTGATCGGCGTGGCGCGCTGCTTCTACGTCGCCGGGCGCACCGGNGTAAACCTCTACGATCCCACCGACCCGAGTGCCGCGAACCGCCCGCTGGACGACCGCCGCTTCGCGCTGGATCATTTCGAAACCAAGCTCCTCACCCTGGCGCGGGGCTTCCAGACCGAAACCGGCCGCCGCCTGGCCCTTGCCCGCCACCAAAGCCTGCTGGCCTTCCGCGATGGCTTGCTGGCCGAGCTCGCAGCCGACCCGTCCGCCTGACGGCGACATCCGTCACGCCTTGCCTTTCCCGCTCGGCGGCGAAAGGATCGGGCTTCGTGCAATCGGGACCAGCGGAGCCGCCATGGAAATCTGGATCATCCTCATGCTCTTCGGCGCGGGCTTCCTGGGCGGCATGGCCAATGCCCTTGCGGGCGGCGCCACACTGATCACCTTTCCGGCGATGCTGGCCTCTGGCCTGACACCGATCATCGCCAACGCCTCGAACGCGCTGGCCGTCCTGCCCGGCGCCCTGATGGCCGCCTGGGCCGACCGGTCGAAACTTCCCCCTGGAGCGCGGCANATGGTAAGCATCCTTGTGGCCGCGCTCGTCGGCGGTGCGATCGGCGGCGTGCTGCTGATGATGACGTCCGACCGGGTCTTCGCCGTCCTCGTGCCCGCCCTGATCGGCTTCGCCACCCTGATCTTCGCCTTCGGCAAGCGCATCCAGAAGTCCGTGAAGGGGCTGGCCGACGGCCACGCGCTTGCNGCATCGGGCTGGTGCTGCTTAGCCACGATCTACGGCGGCTACTTCGGCGCGGGGCTTGGCGTGATGCTGATGGCGGTGCTGGCCATCACCGGTCATGAAGAATTGCGCACCGCGAACGCGCTGAAAAACGTGGCTTCGACCGTGGCGAACCTGACCGCCGTGGTGATCTTCGTGGTCCAGGGCCTGATCGCCTGGCCGCAGACGGTGGTGATGCTGGTGGGCGCCGCCTGTGGTGGCTTTAGCGGCAAGCTGATCGCCGTGCTNCTTACCCAGGCGGTGCGCACCACGATCATCCTCATCGGTTGCGCGATGACGGTGATCTATGCCGCGAAGGCCTGGTTCTGACAGCACCACGATTTCCGGCCCTGAAATGCGAAGGGCCGCAGCGTGCTGCGGCCCTTTCGATTATGTCCGGCCGCCCTCGGCCTGGGCCTCGGGCCTTCGACCTGAAAACGGTCCACTGGACCGTTTTCGCGGCGGCAAAGCCGCCGCCGGTCCTCAGTCCTTGGCGCGTTCCACATAGCTGTCGTCATCGGTGTTGATGACGATGCGGGTGCCCGGCCCGATATGCGGCGGCACCATCACGCGCAGCCCGTTCGAGGTCATGGCGGGCTTGTAGGAGGACGAGGCCGTCTGGCCCTTCACCACCGGTTCGGTCTCGGTGATCTCGACCGTGATCTTCTGCGGCACTTCGATGGCGATCGGCGCGCNCTCGAAGGTCTTCAGGTAGCAGCGCATGCCTTCCTGCAGATAGACCTTGTTGGCGCCCATGATGTCCTCGGTCACCACGACCTGGTCATAGCTTTCCGGCTCCATGAAGTGGAAGCCTTCGCCGTCTTCGTAAAGGAAGTCGTACTCCCGCTCGTCCACGGTGGCCTTTTCCACCTGGTCGGTGGTCTTCCAGCGTTCCGACACCTTCACGCCGTCCGAGATGCGGCGCATGTCGACCGAGGTGGTCGGCGTGCCCTTGCCGGGGTGGAAGTTGGTGGCCGAGAGGACGACGTACAGGCGGCCGTCCATATCGACGACGTTGCCCTTGCGAAGAGAAGAGGCGATGACTTTCACGGGGTGCAGTTCCTTGCAGCGATGCGGGGTCCGCGCTAGGAGGCGCGGGATTGCGGGTGGCCCTAGCGCATCCGCGGCAGGATTTCCAGAGAGATCGGCAATGGAACAATGGTGGCGGCCCGAAGTACACGAGGGGCGGCGGGCGGGGCTTCTGGCGCGGAACCGCATCCAGGCGGCGCTGCGCGGCTGGCTGGCGGCGCGCGACTTCGTCGAGGTGGACACGGCGGCCCTGCAGATCAGCCCCGGCAACGAGGCGCATCTGCACGGCTTTGCCACCACGGCCATCGGCAACGATGGCCTGGGGCGGGCGATGTACCTGCACACCAGTCCCGAGTTCGCCATGAAGAAGCTGCTGGCGGCGGGCGAGCACAGGATCGCCGCCTTCGCCCATGTCTGGCGCAACCGGGAACGCGGGCCGCTGCATAGCCCCGAGTTCACCATGCTGGAATGGTACCGGGTGGACGAGGACTACACGGTGCTGATGGCAGACGTGGCGGCCTTCGCACAGGCCGCCACGTCCGCCGCCGCAAGCCTCCTGCGCTTCCGCGACCGCACCTGCGACCCCGCCCTGCCCTTCCAGCGCCTCTCGGTCGCCGAGGCTTTCGCCGCCCATGCTNNTAGCATCGACCTGCTGGCAACGATCCATCCCGACGGCAGCCCCGACGCCCCGGCCCTGCGCGCCGCGATGGCCGCGGCAGGGATGAAGGCCGCGCCCGACGACACCTGGTCCGACATGCTGTCCCGGGTGCTGGTCGAGAAGGTCGAACCCCATCTCGGCCACGGCCACCTCACCGTGCTGGACCGCTACCCGGCAGCCGAGGCGGCGCTGGCGCGGCGCTGCCCGGATGACCCGCGGGTGGCCGAACGGTTCGAGGTCTATGCCTGCGGCGTGGAACTGGCCAACGGCTTCGGCGAGCTGACCGACCCGGCCGAACAGCGCCGGCGGTTCGAAGCCGAGATGGACGAGAAGGCCCGCGTCTATGGCGAGCGCTACCCGATCGACGAGGATTTCCTGGCGGCCCTGGCGCTCATGCCCGCGGCCTCGGGCATTGCCATGGGCTTCGACCGGCTGGTGATGCTGGCCACCGGGGCGCCCACCATCGACCATATCCTGTGGACCCCGGTCGCCTGAGGCGTCCGAGCTCGGACGCTTGATCCGATCCAGCAAAATCAACGGCTTGCCAAGCCGCCTTAACTTGGCGTTAGGAATTGCCCGACCCCGGCACGCGAACCGCAGCCTTGCCAACCGCCCGCCCCCACGGCAGGCTTGCCACCGCTGAAGGAGGCACAATGCTGCGGTTCCGGTCGATCCTGATCCTTCTGGTGCTGCTTGTCGCCAGTGCGACGGCAACCGCCGAACCGCGGCAGGTGCGGCTTGGGGTCTTCATCACCTCGGTCTCCGACCTCGATGCCGCCGACGGCAGCTTTCGCCTGTCGGGCTATCTCTGGCTTGTGGCGCGGCGACCCGCTTGACCCGCAGAAGGACATCGAACTGATGGCGCGGCAGGCAGAGGTCACCCCCTTCGTCACCACCCGCCTGCCCGATGGGCTGAGCTATGTCGCCGCCAGCTTCGACGCCGTGGTGGACAAGGCCTTTGACCTGGGCGACTTCCCGTTCGACCGGCAAGACCTGACGCTCACCATCGAAGCGCGCGACAGTTCGCTAAGCCTTTCGCTGGTGCCGGACCAGCGCGACAGCGCGTTGTCGCAGGATATCCAGATCGCGGGCTGGGACGTCGGCAAACTCCGGCTGAACCCGGCCGTGCAGCGCTATGAAACCGGCTTCGGCTATCGTACCGCGAAAGCAGGGTTCTCCCGCGTCAATGTCACGGTCGAGGTCCAGCGCAGCCGCTCGCCCCTGCTGATCGAGAAATTCACCGGCTTCCTCGTCGCCTTCATCATCGCGGCGGTGGCGCTGACCGTGCCGCCACGCGAACTGGCCATCCGTGCCAGCATGCTGACAGGTGCGGTCTTTGCCGCGGTGGTGAACCGCTACCGGCTGGAAGATGCCATCGGCTTTGATGCGCAATTCGGGCTGGTGGACCAGGTGTCACTGATCACCTTCAGCGCGCTGATCGTCACGCTGGCGCTGTCGGTGCGGTCCTGGCGCCGCATCGGTCAGCCCATGGCCTTGAAACTGTGGCAACGGGACCGGTGCAGGAAATCGCCCTGCTGGCCTTCCACGGCACCTTGCTGCTGCTGGTGATCCTGATCGCCATGATCTGACCCGAGTTTCTTCTTTGCCCAAATACTCAAATCCGGAGCCGTCGCGGCCCTTCCGCCGCGATGGCGACAAAGCCGTGCCGCCGCTCTTGCGGCGGCTCAATCTTGCACGGTCAGGGCCAGCGCTCGCGCTTCGATGCGGAAGGGCATCACGTNTGCCGGGGGCGGCAGCGGGCAGATGGCAAGGTCGGTGAAAGCGCAGGGCGGGCTGATGGCGCGGTTGAAATCCAGCGTGATGGCGTCGTCCGTGCGGTCCTCGCCCAGAAGAAAGCGGGCGGCGCCATAGGTCTCTTTCCCGGCGGTGGCGTCGCGGATCACGAACATCGGCTTGCCACCCTTGCGGTGCGTGGGCGTCAGCACGACCTCGCGCCCCTCATGAGTAAAGCGCGCGCGATGCGCCACGGTGACGGTATCGGCGGCGCCGCCCTTCAGCGCGATGCCAAGCGCCTCGGGTTCCTCCAGCACCTCCCATCGGGCGCGGATCACCCAGGCGGGGTCTTCCGGGAAGACAGTCACGCCCGGAAAGGAAAGCCGCGCCGGATGGTCGATCTGGCGCACGCGCAGCGCAGGGCGGCCCTCGACGATGTGCAGCTCCAGGATCAGGTTCGCCACCTCCAGCCCCGCCGGGGCCTCAAAGCGCGGCAGGAAGGGATGGTCCACGCCCGATGGGTCGGTCAGCACCGCCGTGTTGTCGGGGGTGACCGTCAGGCGGCCAAGCTGCGCGGGCCCCGCCGACAGGTGCAGGTCGCAGCCTTCGGCCTGGCCCAGGGTCCAGATGCCGGGACCCACCTCGATACGGTCGATCAGGTTCAGCCAGCCGTCGGGGGCGGTCAGGGCGGCAAGGCGGTCGGCGCGGAATTGGGCAAGGCTTTCCATGCGCCCAGAGTGACGCGGGCAGGCGGCCTGGGCAGGGGCGCAGGCCGCGCTGCGCCTTGCGGCCTTTGCGCATTGGTTGCGCCCCTGCGGTGGCGCTGGCCGCTTGCCCCGGCGGCGGGATTGGCCTAGGTCGGGCCATCCCCATCCCGCCTGGACCCATGTTCGCCGAACTTGCCATCATCCTTGCCCTGATCGTCCTGAACGGGGCGCTGTCCATGTCGGAACTGGCGGTGGTGTCCTCGCGCCCCGCCCGGCTGCGGCCCCTGGCCGAAGCCGGCAGCACCGGCGCCCGGTCGGCGCTGAAGCTGGCGGAAGACCCGGGCCGGTTCNNCTCGACGGTGCAGATCGGCATCACCGCGGTGGGCGTGCTGTCCGGCGCCTTTTCCGGCGCCACGCTTGGCCCGCGGCTTTCGGCGGTGCTGGCGGGGTTCGGCGTCTCGCCGCAGAATGCCGACCGCATCGGCGTGGCCGCTGTCGTGGTGGCGCTGACCTACCTGTCGCTGATCGTCGGCGAACTGGTGCCCAAGCAGATCGCGCTGAAGAACCCCGAAGGCATCGCGGTGCGGGTGGCCCCGGCCATGGCGATTTTGTCCAGGGCCGCCAGCCCGGTGGTCTGGCTGCTGGATGTCTCGGGCCGGCTGATCCTGCGCCTTCTCGGCCAGGCGGCGAGGGCAAGTCGCGCNGTCACCGAGGAAGAGGTGCGCACCATCCTGGCCGAGGCCCGCTTCGAAGGCGTGATCGAGGACGAGGAACAGGAGATGCTGACCGGCGTCATGCGCCTGGCCGACCGTTCCGCCCGCGCCCTGATGACGCCGCGCCGCGATGTCGAGATGATCGAGGCCACAGCCACCCCCGCCGAGGTCCGCGCCGCCTTTCGCCGCATCGGTCCCCGTATCCCGGTGCGCCGCGATGACGAGGTGCTGGGTGTGCTTTACCTGACCGATGTCTTCGAGGCGCTGACCACCAACAAGCCGCTGGACCCCCAGGCGCTGATGCGCGAGGTGCCGGTGGTGTCGGACCAGGCCGATGCGCTGGATGTGATCGAGATCCTGCGCGGCTCGGCCAACCACATCGCGCTGGTCTACGACGAATACGGCACCTTCGAAGGCATCATCACCACCGGCGACATCCTGGAAGCCATCACCGGCGCCTTCCACGAAGCCGACGCCGCCGAACCGGCCATGGTGGAACGCGACGGCGGCGGCTGGCTCGTGTCCGGCTGGATGNNCTTAGCCGATGAATTCTGCGACCGGCTGTCGATNCCCCGCGACCTTGCCGGNGATTACGAAACCGTGGCGGGGCTGGTGCTGAACCAGATGGGCCGCCTGCCCCGGCTGGGCGAGAGCTTCGAGGCCGCNGGCTGGCGCATCGAGGTCGTGGACCTGGACGACCGCCGCATCGACAAGGTGCTGGTCACCCGCCTTTAGGCGCTGCTATCCGATAACAGCCGGGCGATTTTGCCTGTCCGCCGCCCTTGCCCCCATGTCCTCGCCAGGCCCTCACGCCTTCCAACCGCGAAAGGACATAAGATGCTCCGCTCTCTCACCCTGACCGCCACCCTTGCCGCCGCTCTGGCCGCCGCGCCCGTTGCCCCCGCCCATGCCTGGGGCGAAAAGGAACAGAACGCCCTCCTCGGTCTGGCCGTGGTAGGCACGCTTGGCGCGCTGTACCTGAAAAGCCAGCAGGCCAAGCCCGCCCCGGCGCCGGTCTACACCCCCGCCCCCGCGCCGACCGTCTCATCCTCGGGCGGCTCGATCTACGCCACCCCGGTCGCCGCGGCCTTCAACAGCTATACCTACCCCGAACGCCAGCGCATCCAGAACCGGCTGAAGGGCTGGGGCTACTATACCGGCGGCGTCGATGCCGCCTTCGGCCCAGGCACCTATTCCGCCATCGCCGCCTATGCCCGCGACGGCAACGAAACGCAGCGCCTGGCCACCAGCGCCAGCGCCTATGCGCTGCTGGACGGGCTGCTGTTCTGACCCCGCGATTGGAGGGCCGAAAATTCTTCGGCGAAGAATTTTCGGCGGCACCTGCGGTGATCCCCAAGGATGGACGCCCCCGCGCGTCCAACTAGCGTGATGCTGATGGACACGCCCGACGAGACCCTGGCCCGTGCGGCCGCCGATGGCGACCGCGCGGCCTGCCACGCTGGTGGCCCGGCATTACGACCGCGTCCATGCCTTCTGCTGGCGCCTGACCGGCAGCCGGACCGAGGCGGAAGACCTGACGCAAGACATCTGCGCCGCCCTGCCCGCCAAGCTGCGCGGCTGGCGCGGCGAGGCCCGCTTCACCACCTGGCTCTACCGCGTCGCCGTCAACGCCGCCCACGACCTGCGCCGCCGCCAGTCCACCCGCGCCAGGGCCGCGCTCGGCTGGGGCGACTGGGAACTGGCCCGCCAGGACGAGATCGCGGTGGAACGCGAGGCGCAGGACTGGCTCGCCACCGCCATGTCGCGCCTTTCCCCCGAATTGCGCGACACCATCGCGCTGACGCTCGGCGAGGGCCTGACCCAGGGCGAAGCCGCCGACATTCTCGGCCTGTCCGAAGGCACCGTCGCCTGGCGCATGTCGGAAGTGAAGAAGCGCCTGAAGGCGATGGCCAAGGCGGAGGGCATGACATGACCGACGATTTCGACCGCCTCACCTCCGCGCTGAAAGCCGCNCCCGCGCCCGAACCGCAGGCGAAAGAGGCAGCACTTCGCCTTGCCATGGAAAACTTCGACCGGCTCCAAGCCGCAGCCCCCGAGGCGCGTCCCAGTCACGACCGCCCGCAACGGGCGGGGATCCTGACCGGAGTTCGCCAGATGCTGAACCGCCTNGACCGCGCGCCCCTGCTTGCCGCCACCACCTCAGCTGCCGCGCTTGGCCTTGGCCTTGTCGTGATCCTGCCGCAGATGCAGGCCCCGACCGGCCCTGCCCTGCCGCCTGCGACGCAGACTGAAGCGCCGCCCGCCAAGCCCGCCGCCCGCGCGCTGACCGAAGCCGCCCCGCAAGCCCCCGCCGACGCCCGCGCAAAAGCCGTGGCCCCGGCCATGGCCGAAGCCGACGCCCCGGCCCCCGCCCCCATGGCCGACACGGCAGGCACCATGGCCATGGCGCCCGAAGCCGTGATCGGCATGGCCGCACCGGAGCCCGGCCTCCTCCTTCAAACACCCGACACCGAGGCCTTCGCCCATGCCGACCCCAATCCGGTGAAGGTGACCGCCGAACAGCCGGTCTCCACCTTCTCGGCCGACGCCGACACCGCCTCGTGGTCGATCGCCCGCTCCTCGCTGAACGCGGGCCAGCTCCCGCCGAAAGAGGCGGTGCGCATCGAGGAGATGGTCAACTACTTCCCCTACGCCTACCCGGCACCCGAACCGGGCGGCGCGCCGTTCCGCCCAACGGTCACCGTGATGCCCACGCCCTGGAACGCGCACACCAACCTCGTGGTCATCGGCCTGCAAGGCGCCCTGCCCGCTATCACCGACCGCCCGCCACTCAACCTCGTCTTCCTCATCGACACCTCCGGTTCGATGGACGAGCCGTCGAAGCTGCCGCTCCTGAAGCAATCCCTGCGCCTGATGCTGCCCGGCCTGCACCCCGAGGATCAGGTCGCCATCGTCGCCTATGCCGGTTCCGCTTACACCGTGCTGCCNCCCACCCCGGCCAGCGACCGCGCCGCGATTTCCGCCGCACTCGACCGCCTCTCCGCCAACGGCTCCACCGCCGGGGCCGAGGGTCTGGCGCTCGCCTATCAGGAGGCCGCAAAGATGGCCGCCCCCGGCGAGGTCAGCCGCGTCATCCTGGCCACCGACGGCGATTTCAACGTCGGGATCAGCGACCCCGAGGCGCTGAAGGACTTCATCGCCAGGGAACGCGACAGCGGCACCTACCTGTCGGTCCTCGGCTTCGGCCGCGGCAACCTTGACGACGCGACGATGCAGGCGCTGGCGCAAACCGGCAACGGCACCGCCGCCTATATCGACACCGCGAACGAGGCGCGGAAGGTGCTGGTGGACCAGCTGACCGGCGCGCTCTTCCCCATCGCCGACGACGTGAAATTCCAGGTCGAATGGAACCCCGCCCAGGTCGCCGAATACCGCCTGATCGGCTACGAGACCCGCGCGCTCAACCGCGAGGATTTCAACAACGACAAGGTGGACGCCGGCGAAATCGGCGCTTACCTGCAAGTCACCGCGCTCTACGAAATCGCCGCCCCCGGCAGCCCCGGCTTGAAGAACGATCCTCTGCGCTACGGCACCGAGCCTGTGCCCTTGACCACCAATGAACTCGGCTTCCTCCGCCTGCGCTGGAAAGCNCCCGGCGCGACCGAAAGCCAGCTGATTGAACAGCCCATCCTGCCCACCGCCACCCCGCCCACAGAAGACGCCCGCTTCGCCGCCGTNGGTGGCATGGGCCAACTGCTGACCGGCGGCACCAACCTGGGCAACTGGGGCTGGGACCAGGCCATCGCCCTCGCCGAAGGCGCCAAAGGCGAAGANCCCTGGGGCTACCGCGCCGAGGCCGTCAGCCTCATGCGCATGGCGCAAGCGTTGGACAGGTGACCCGTAGGGCGGGGTTCACCCGTTCCGCACCGCCAGCAACCAAAGACACCGCCCCGGGCTTGACCCGGGGCCTCCGCCTCCTACCCGCAGCCCCCTGTCCCCTTCTTCCCCGCGCCGACAAGTCCGGGTAGGGTGGGTGAAACCCACCTTCTTGCGGTTTTTCCCGAATGCCAAGGCCGCGCGGTAGCTGCAGCAGAATGCAGGCTCTACGCACTGTACGGCTCACTTGGGCTTGAGAACCTGCACCTCAAATGGTGAACAATGATCCGCTCGCCGGAAGGTCTTTCCAGCACCATCATGCCAGTTGTGTTGGCCAGCATCCCAACATAGGAGAGCCGCTCGCCTTGATGGAAGACCAGCTCGCCCGGCCAGATCGCCGCTCCATCAGCTAGCGGAAGGGATGAAAGAGGTTCGATAGTCACGTTGTTCACCCTGAGTTCTCAAGCGATGGAATCAGGCTAACATTCACGTCACGGTTCGTGCGGCAAACCATGCTCGGCAGGTGTTCCGCGCCCCCAATCCTTAAGTCCAAGTTAATCCGCGCCCGTAACCCTTGATCTTCCTCACCCCACCCAGGCGTCCGAGCTCGGACGCCCTCAGGGGCGAGCGCCCGGTCCAGGTCCTCGATCAGGTCCTCCGGGTCCTCCAGACCCACCGAAAGGCGGAAGACCCCCTNCCCGGCCCAGGCACGCCACTCCTCCAGCGNCCGCCCCTCCATCCGGTAGGTCGAGGCCTGATCNNTCTCGGTCCCGATCAGGACACACAGGCTCCTTTGGTGGCCCAGGGAGAAGGCATAGTGGATCGTCCGGAACCTCTCGGCCATCCGCCGGGCCACGGNCCGGGCGTCCGAGGTCTGAAAGGTGACCATGGCGCCGGGCAGGTCCATCTGCCGGGCCACGAGCTCCCGCTGCGGGTGGCTCTCCAGCCCCGGCCAGCACAGGGCGCTGACCCCGGNGTGCCCGTCCAGATNGCGGGCCAGCACGCCCGCCGTGGCGCAGGCGGTCCGGATGCGGGNGAACAGGGTGTCCAGCCNCCGCAGGATCAGCCAGGCGTTCTGGGCCGACAGCGTGGCCCCCAGATAGACCCCGGCCCGCGACCGGATGCGCGAGACCAGCTCCCGCCGCCCGACGACCGCGCCCCNCANGGCATCGCCGTGGCCGTTCATGAACTTGGTCAGNNAATGGATCACCAGGTCCACCCCATGTTCCAGCGGCCGGGTGATGACCGGCGTGGCCAAGGTGGAATCGACCGAGACCAGCACGCCCCGCGCATGGGCCAGCGCCGACAGCGCCTTGAGGTCGGTCAGCCGCAGGATCGGNNGGTTGGGGGTTTCCGCATGGATCAGCCGCGTCTCGGGCCGGATCGCCGCCTCGGCCGCCGCCAGGTCCGACAGGTTCACCGGCGTGACCGCAATCCCCAGGTCGGTCAGCACCCGGGTCGCCAGCTCAAACGCCCCGGCATAGCAGACATCCGAGACGATCAGGTGGTCGCTTACCAGAAGCCCCAGGAACACCGCCGCGATGGCGCCCACCCCGGTGGCCGCGGCCATGGCATCCTCGGCCCCTTCCAGCGCGGCCAGCAAGCGTTCCAGGTCGCGGACGGTGGNGTTGGTCCAGCGGGCATACAGGAAGGGCTGTTCGGTCAGGTCGGCGCCCTCGGCCGNAAACCCCGCCTCGCCCGGCACGAAGAGGTTGTTGACCGACATCGAAATGCCCGGCGCGATGGCTCCGGTCAGCGGATCGGGCCGCAGGCNCCCGTCCAGCGCCCGCGTTGCTTACCGCTGCCGCCCGTCCTGTCCCGCCATGACCCGACCCTTCTCTTGTGCCCTCGCCCTCTGCCCCAAACCGGACGCAGCGGCAAGCGGCGGGGCAGGATGTAAGACGGCCCGGCAGGTTTCCTGCCGGGCCGGTCCGCGCCGAAGAAGGGCAAGCGGTCAGTGGGCCGGAGCCTCGACAGCCCTGGCCTCCAGCGCGCGGCCGTTCAGGTCGCCCGAGCGGGCGATCTCGATGCGGCGGGGCTTCAGGGCCTCGGNGGTTTCGCGGACCAGGTCGACATGCAGCATGCCCAGGTCATGAGTCGCGCCGGTGACGCGGACATGGTCGGCCAGGGCAAAGCGGCGCTCGAAGGCGCGGGTGGCGACGCCGCGGTGCAGGAAGGTGCGGGTGCCCTCTTCCGGCGCCTTGCGCGCCGCGACGACCAGCGTGCCGTCCTTCACCTCGACCGAAAGCTCCTCGGCGGTGGTTACCACCGCCACGGAGATGCGATAGGCATCTTCGGCGGTCTTCTCGATGTTGTAGGGCGGATAGGTCTGGCTGGTCACGTCATTGGTGACCACACGGTCCATCAGATCGGCGATGCGGTCGAAGCCGACGGTGGCACGGTAAAGCGGCGCGAGATCAAAGCTGCGCATGGGTCATCCTCCATCAGGAAGCGATAACGATGTAAGCCCCTTGTGGGCGGGGCGGGTGAAGCCGGAACCCGTCATGGCACCCCGGACAGGGTTGATCTGGGGCTTGGCCCGCGCGGTTTCAAGCCCCGCTCAGCCGCCCGGGGCGGGCGGCTTCACAAAGCGGGCACCGCTGCCCGACCGGTTGCCGTCGCCCTGGCCGATGCGCCGGACCGTGGCGGCGGGAGGCTCGGTGCCGCCCATCACGCCCCGGCCAGACCGAAGCTGCGCCTTCAGCGCGGCCACGGCACNCGGCAGGTCCATGCCGAAAGCCATGGCATCGGCCCCGCCCGTTCCCGACGAGACGATCGAGACAATCCTTGCCCGGCCTGCGCCCAGCTCGAACACCGGCGCGCCCGAGGCGCCGAAGGTCACGTCGCAGTCAAAGGCCACCAGCCGCGCGCGGCCCAGGACCGAGCAGCGGCGCTGCCAGGACGGCACGTCCTCCCGCCCAAGCGCATAGGACACCACGCTGACCGCCGCCCCGTCGCCGGGGCTTGCCACCGCGAAGGNGGCTGCCACGGCAGCCGGGATCGGCCGCGCCAGAACCAGAAGCGCGACGTCATGGCGCAAGGTGTCCTCGGTGATCGCCCCGCCCGGCACATAGCCGTCCAACGGCACGGCACGGGCCACGGCCACCTCGTCCACGGAGGTGCCCTCGACATAGCCCGCCCGGAACCGCAACCCTGCCGGGTCAACCGGCTGGCCGTCCGGCTGGTACAGGCAATGCGCCGCGGTAAGCACCAGATCGGTGGCGATCAGCGCGCCGGTGCAAAAGCCGTCGCTCCGCTCGACCTTGCCAACCGCCTCCCATCCGAGGATCTGCTCGCGCCGGTCCAGCGCATCCAGCCCGGTGGATTGGGCGAGCGNCAACCCGGCGCAAAACACCAGAAGCAGCGCAAGTTGCGCCCGACCGATCACGGCTTGATGAACTTCGCCCCGCCGGGCGTGCCGCCCGACAGGACCGTCACCGCCTCGGGTCGGCTGCCCTCTTCCCTTGCAATTCNGTCCAGAAGCTCGGGCAGCGGTCCGGTCAGCGAGGTGCCAAGCGAGACCTTCCTGCCATCCAGTTCGGCCTTGGCCGAAATCACCGAGACGATGCGCGCCATGCCGCCCCGGATTTCGAAGATCGGCGAGCCCGAGGCGCCGAAATCCACGTCGCAGGTCAGGATCAGCGCCGCTTCCTGCTGGCCCAGCACATGGCAGACCTTCTGGATCGAGGGCGCCTCGGCCCGGTCCTGGGCATAGGAGACCACCCCCACCGCCTCGCCGTCCACCGGCATCGGCCCGGTCGGGAAGGGCGAGACCGAGGGCAGGCGGATCGGCTGGTCCAGCTGCACCAGCGCCAGGTCGTAGGGCACACGTTCCAGGTCGTCATGACCGCCGTAGACGAATTCCGGGTGGGCGATGGCCCGCTTCACGCCGCGATAGGCGATGGCGCGGCCGTTGCGCCANNGTACGAGGAACTGGATCTGGCCGGGCTGGAACCGCGCGCCGGTTTCCTTGTCGAACAGGCAATNGGTAATGGTCAGAACCAGATCGGGTGCGATCAGCGCCCCGGTGCAGAAGCCGCGGTCGCCAAAGTTCAGGCGGCCCACAGCTTCCCATCCGCGCGNATCGTCGCCGGTCAGCATTTCGGTCAGCGGGCTTTCCTGGGCGGCAGNCGGCAGGCGGCNAAGAAGCAGGGCAAGGATCAGGCGCAGCATGGAACCTCCGAGGTCCGGCCAGACTGCCGCCCGATCAGGGCAGATTGAAGGCGGCATCGGCCAGTTTCCGCGGCTTCGNCCCGCCGGTGGCCCAGTCCAGAAGTTCCACGGTATGGACCACCGGCACCCGGGTGCCCGAACCGATCTGCATCATGCAGCCGATATTGCCCGCCGCGATCACCTGCGGCGCCTTGGCTTCCAGCGTCCGCACCTTGCGCGCCTTCAGGTCCGCCGAGATTTCCGGCTGCAACAGGTTGTAGGTGCCTGCCGAGCCGCAGCACAGGTGGCTGTCGGCCGGTTCCACCACCTCGAACCCCGCCTGTTTCAGCAGGTCCTTGGGGGCGGTCTTCACTTGCTGGCCATGTTGCAGCGAGCAGGCAGCGTGATAGGCGACGCGGATGCCTTGCGGCCCCTGCGCCGGGATCGTCAGGCGGGTCAGCAACTCGCTGATATCCTTGGCCATTGCAGCCACTTCGGCCGCCTCGGCAGCCAAGGGCGTGGTGCGGAACATGTGGCCGTAGTCCTTGACCGTCGTGCCGCATCCGCTGGTGTTGATGACCAGCCCGTCGAGGCCCTGCGCGCGCTTTTCGGCCATCACGGCATGGATGAGCTTTTCCGCCGCGGCGTGCGAGCGGTCCTCCATCCCCATGTGATGCGTCAGCGCCCCGCAGCAGCCCATGCCCCGGGNGACCACCACCTCGACGCCCAACCGGGTCAGAAGCCGGATCGTCGCGTCGTTGATATCGGTATCCAGAGCCTTCTGCGCGCAGCCCGTCAGCAGCGCCACCCGTGCCTTGCGCGCGCCTTNTGCCGGAAAGACCTGCGGGTCGTCGTTGCGGCTGACCGGGGNGACATGCTTCGGCGCCATGTCCAGCATCGCCCGCAGGCGCGCATCCGGCACCAGCCGCCGGAACGGCCGGGCGAGTTTCGCGCCAAGCAGCGCCAGGCGGAACCGCGTCGGATAGGGGATCACCTCTGCCAGCACCCGGCGCAACAGGCGGTCCATCATCGGGCGGCGGTAGGTCTTTTCGACATGAGCGCGGGCGTGATCCACCAGGTGCATGTAATGGACGCCCGAGGGGCAAGTGGTCATGCAGGCCAGGCAGGACAGGCAGCGATCCAGATGCTTGACCGTGCGCGCGTCAGCATCGCGGCCGTTTTCCAGCATGTCCTTGATCAGGTAGATGCGACCGCGCGGGGNATNCAGTTCATCGCCCAGAACCTGATAGGTCGGGCAGGTGGCGGTGCAGAAACCGCAATGCACGCAGGTGCGCAGCACCTGGTTGGCCATGGCGGTGCCGGGGTCCTTCAGTTGCTCGGGCGTGAAATTCGTCTGCATCAGCCCATGAGCCCCCGGTTGAACAGCGCCTTTGGATCGAACTTCGCGCGCAGCCCCGCCGCCAGCGCCGCCACCCCCGGCGCCTCGGGCGGGAAGGCACGCCGGGCAGNGTCGCCGCGCAGCAGCGTGGCGTGGCCNNGATCTGCAGCGACGGCGGCGCGGATCACCTCGGCGCCCCCGTCCGGCACCAGAAGCCAGACCAGACCGCCGCCCCAATCCCAGGCCGCCTCATGCGCGATGCCCGCGGCCTCCAGCGCCCGCGGCACCGCCAGCGCTTCGGTGGGCACGACCGACAGCCGCCACAGCGCGCCGGGCCGTCCGGCCAGCGCCGTCACGTCCCGCACGCCATCCCACAACGCCGCCGAGGCCGCGCCCTCTGCGATCTCCCAGTCCCCAGNCACCTCGCGCAGCCGCCCGGCGCGATAGGCCACGGAACCGGCCATGCCCTCGACCCGCACCAGCGCCCGGCCTTGCACGAAGGCGGCACCCGAGACATCGANAGGCGTGCCAAGCGCGCGGCGCAAGGCGGCGATGCCCGCCTCGGGCGTCAGCCCCTGCCCCACCAGTGTCGCCTCGGCCTCGGGCAGGGCCTGCACGCGGAAGGAGACCTCGGTCAGCACGCCAAGCGTGCCATGGCTGCCGGCCATCAGCTTCACCAGGTCATAACCGGTGACGTTCTTCATCACCCGGCCACCGTTCTTCACCACCGCGCCGGTGCCATCGACAANGCGAACACCCAGCAGGCTGTCACGGCAGGCGCCGACCTGCACCCGGCGCGGGCCGCTGGCATTGGTGGCGGCCACCCCGCCCAGGGTGGACACCCCGGCCCGCCCGAGCACAGCCCGCAGGTCCGGCGGATCGAAGGCCAGGCGCTGGCGTTCGCCCGCCAGCACCGCCTGCACGTCGGAAAGCGGCGTTCNCGCCCGCGCCACCAGCGTCAGCGCGCCGGGTTCGTACAGCACGATGCCCGCCATCCCGCCGGTCTCCAGCACCTCGCCCGGCGCCGCCCGGCCGATGCCGCGCGTGCCGCCGCCGCGGATCACGAAAGGACCCGTTGNCCCCCGCACCGTCTCTGCCAGTTCCGTCTCGTCCGAGGGACGCATGCCCTGCCCTTCTTTCTTGATTGCCCAGAGGCCCCGGCCTTCGCCAGGGCAGGGTCGCCCTCAGCCAGCGCGCCGCCCGGCACTCGCCTCCAGCGGAAACACCTTGGCCGGATTGAGCAGCCAGCGCGGATCGAACACATCCTTCACCCGCATCTGCGCCTCCAGATCCGGNNGGGCGAACTGCACGGTCATCAGGTCGCGCTTTTCGATGCCCACGCCATGCTCGCCGGTCAGGCAGCCGCCGACCTCGACACAAAGCTTCAGGATATCGGCGCCCAGGTGTTCGGCCAGGTCCAGATCGCCCGGCTTGTTGGCGTTGAACAGGATCAGCGGGTGCATGTTGCCGTCTCCGGCGTGAAAGACATTGGCGACCTCCAGCCCCACCTCGCGGCTCATCTCGCCGATGCGGCGCAGCACCCGCGNCAGTTCCGAAACCGGGATGGTGCCGTCAAGGCAAAGGTAGTCGTTGATCTGCCCCATCGCGCCGAAGGCGGACTTGCGGCCCAGCCAGATGCGCTTTGCCTCGTCCTCGTCCCGCGCCTCGCGCAGCTCCACCGGGTCATGCGCCGCGGCGATTTCCTTGATGCGGCCCAGTTGTTCGTCGATCTCGGCCGCAGACCCCTCGACCTCGACGATNNGAAGCGCCTCGCAATCCGGGTAACCCGCCTTGGCAAAGGCCTCGGTCGCCCGGATGCAGGGGCGGTCCATGAATTCGATCGCCACCGGCAGGATGCCCTTGATGATCGCCGCCACGCAGGCCCCTGCCGTCTCGCTGGCGTCAAAGCCCATCAGCACCGGCCGGGCGCCCTCGGGCTTGGGCAGGATGCGCAGGGTGGCTTCGGTCACCACGCCCAACTGGCCCTCGGACCCGCAGACCACGCCCAGAAGGTCCAGGCCCGCGGCATCGGACCAGGGTCCGCCAAGCGTCACGACCTCGCCCGCCATGGTCACCAGCGTGACGCCCAGAAGGTTGTTCGTCGTCACGCCGTATTTCAGGCAATGCGCCCCGCCCGAATTCATGCCGATGTTGCTNNTGGCAATGGCGCAGGCCAGCTGGCTGGAGGGATCGGGGGCGTAGAAGAATCCGTCAGCCTCCACCGCGCCGGTCACCGACAGGTTGGTGCGCCCCGTCTGCACGCGGATGAAGCGGTTTTCGTAATCGGTCTCCAGCACCGCATTCATGCGGGCCAGACCCAGGATCACCGCATCCGCCGTGGGCATCGCCCNCCCGGCCAGCGAGGTGCCCGAGCCGCGCGGCACCACCGGCACCCGCTCCTCGTGGCAGAGGCGCAGCACGGCGGAGACCTCTTCGGTGGTGCGCGGCAGCACGGCGGCCAGCGGCGGGCAGCGATAGGCGGTCAGCCCGTCGCATTCATAGACGCGGGTCTCGGCCGGGTCGTCGATCACCGCATCGGTAAGCAGCACGGCGCGCAGGCGCGCGACGATGGCCGCCTTGCGGGCGATCACGCCTAANNGATCGGGCACGGGCATCTCCATGGGGCGGCCTCCTCTGCCGTGGTCGTCTCACTATGCCCGTCTTACGGCGCTGGCAAGACGGCGCCGCCCGGGCTATGGCACCATGCAGTTGCCTGGCCCTCTCTCTGCGCTCGATCTCCTTGGCCTTGTGGTCCTTGCCCTGGCCTGGGTGTTGACCGGCTGGCTTGCCCTGCACCCAGCCCGGCGGCCTTCGGTCACGGTGCTGATGGCCCAGTACCGCCGGGACTGGATGGAGCAGTTCGTCACCCGCCAGCCGCGCATCTTCGACGCCTCGATCATCGACTCGCTGCGGCAGGGCACGGCCTTCTTCGTCTCGACCTGCCTGATCTGCATCGGCGGCGGCGTGGCCCTGATCGGCGATCCGACGCCGCTGGCCAACCTTGCCAGCGACCTCAACGCCGAGACCGCCCTGCCGATCACGGCCGATCAGGCCCTGATCAAGCTGAAGGTCATCATCGTGCTGGCCTTCCTGGCCGAGGCGCTCTTGAAATTCATCTGGTCGCACCGGGTCTTCGGCTACTGCGCCATCCTGATGGCCGCGGTGCCGAACGATCCGGCCGATCCGGTGGCCCTGCACCGGGCCGCCCAGGCGGCCGAGGTGAACATCCAGGCGGCCAAGGGGTTCAACGCCGGGCTGCGGTCCATCTACTTCGGGCTTGGTGCGCTGGCCTGGCTGATCGGGCCGCTGGCGCTGATTGCCGCCACGGCCCTGGTCACGGGCGTCCAGATCCGGCGCGAGTTCTTCTCGCATTCCCGCGCCGCCATCCTGAACCGCGATATCGGCTGATCCGGTGCGCCTCCCTCTCCCCGGGGAGAGGGATGGGGTGAGGGGGTTTCCCCCTTACGCCGTCCGCGTGGACCCGCGCCGCCCTTCGACCGCCCAGGCCGCCACCACGAACAGCGCCGCCAGCACCAGCCAGGCCCAGGTGGGGCAAGGGCGCCACGCGCAGGTCTTCGGTCAGCGCCGCGCCGCGCGGCATGACGCCGATCCAGCCGCGCCCGGCCGCAGCGCGGCTCGCCAACCTGGCGGATGTCGGGCAGCCCTCGGCAATCGCCATGATCCCCCGCGCCGCGCCTCGACCGCCGGGGTCAGCGGTGCGGCCGAAGCCAGCGCCGCCTCGAACTCCCTCGGCGCCGCGGGGCCGACCGCCACCACGCGCGACAGCTCGCCCTGATCCAGCCGGTACAGCCCGATCTGCGGCGCCTGCCAGTCAACCGTGGACCGACCCGGCGCCGCGGCCTTCATGTCCAGCGCCACCATCGCGCCATCCGGCCCGGTCACCGTCACCGGTCCCGGCGGCTCTTCCGCGATCGTCCGCCGCGTGATGGTCAGAACCTGGCCCTGGCCGTCGCCGTCAGCGCCTCTTCCTCCAGCTCCGGCTCTTTCAGCATCCAGTGCGCCAGCCGCCGCAAAAGCTCCAGCTGCGGCCCGCCACCCTCGTACCCCCGGCCCCACAGCCAGGCATGGTCCGAGGCCAGCACGGCCACCCGGCCCTCGCCCACGCGGTTCACCACCAGAAGCGGCCGGTCGTCCGGCCCGGTCATCAGCACTTCGCCTTCCAGCGGCGTCACCTCAACCATGCGGAACCAGCGGCCCCAGCCCCCTTCCGGCGCCAGCGCCTCCAGCCCCTCGGTCACGGGGTGGCGGTGGCCAAGGTCGGTGACTTTCGGGCGGAAGCCCTCTTCGATCACCCGCGCCGTCGGTTCCACCGGCAGCACCTCGGCCAGGGGCGAGCGCCAGAGCGAATCCACCGCGCCGAACTCGGGCCCCGAGGCGACCAGGACCGTGCCGCCGTCCTTCACATAATCCGCCACGTTCTGCAGGTAGGACATCGGCAGGATGCCCCGCATCCGGTAGCGGTCGAAGATGATCAGGTCGAATTCCTTGATCTTCTCGACGAACAGTTCGCGCGTCGGAAAGGCGATCAGGCTCAGCTCGTCCACCGGGATGCCATCCTGCTTTTCCGGCGGGCGCAGGATGGTGAAATGCACCAGATCGACCGAGGCATCCGACTTCAGAAGGTTCCGCCACACCCGTTCGCCCGCGTGCGGCTCGCCCGACACCAGCAGCACCCGCAGCCGGTCGCGCACGCCGTTGATCTGCACGATGGCGGCGTTGTTGCGGTCGGTGATCTCGCCCTCGGCGGCGCGACCGAAAAGCGCAACACGTTCATGCCGCCATGCGACAGCGTCACCGGCACGTCCAGATCGGTGCCCACCGGCACCAGATAGGTTTCCGGCGGCGCATCGTCCACGGCGATGGAAACCTCGGCCTCCATGCCAAAGCCCGCGGGCACCGCGCCTTCGTCGTCCACCCGCAGCTTCAGCCGCAATTCCTCGCCCAGGATGGCGAAGGCCGGGGCGTCCTTGATGGTCAGTGGCGATCCCAGTCGGATTTGCGGCCGGTCAGCAGCACATGCAGCGGGGCGGGCAGGTCCGGCGTCATCTCCAGATCATGCACCTGCCCGTCGGTCACCAGGATGGCGCCAGCCGCGACCGCGGCTCGGCCGCCATCGCCTCGGTCAGGGCGGTCATGGCCAGCGTGCCGGCGTTGTCCGGCCCGTCTCCCAGGGTCACCACGCGCAGTTCGGTATCGGGCAGCGCCGCCACCTCGGCCTGCACCCGCGCCACCGCCCGCGCGGTCTGGTCGGGGCGGTCGGACAGTTTCTGGCTGGAACTGTTGTCCACCACCAGGATCACGATGTCCGACAGCGGCGCGCGGTCTTCTTCCTGCAGCACCGGCCCGGCCAGCGCGGCGATCACCAGGGCCAGCGCCGCCGCCCGCAGCGCCCATCCCGCCAGCCCGCGCCACAGCGCGACGCCCACCAGCACCACGGCAACCGCGGTCAGCCCCAGATCAAGGGCCAGGGCACCAGCGGATCGAAGATCAGGCTTTGCGTCACTGGCCCAGCCTTTCCAGCAGAGCTTCATGGACCTGGTCGGATTTGTAGTTGCCGGTCAGCACATGCATGATCAGGTTGACGCCAAAGCGGTAGGCCATCTCGCGCTGGCGCTCGTTAAGCANGCCGCCGCCGACCGGATACATCCACATGCCGTTGTCATCCACCGCCCAGGCCGAGGCCCAGTCATTCGCGCCGATCACCACCGGCGTGACGCCATCGTTCAGGTTGCGGAAGGGCATGCCCTCGGCCTGTTCGGCATCGGGCGGCGCGGCTTCCACCCAGACGGCATTGCTCTGGAACCGGCCGGGGAAGTCCTGCAGCAGGTAGAAGGTCCGCGTCAGCACATGATCGCCGGGAATGGGNNCCAGCGGCGGGATGTCCAGCCCCGCCGCAATGCGCTGCAACGCTTGCGCCTCGGGCGAGCTGCCGGGGGCCAGGTCGCCGTCGCNGGTGTCGAACAGGATCATGCCGCCCGAACGCAGGTAATCGTTCAGCTTGGCATAGGCCTTGGCCGAGGGCAGCGCCTGGCTGGTGGTGACGGGCCAGTAGAGGAACGGAAAGAAGGCCAGTTCGTCCGCCTCGATATCCACGCCAAGCGGCGCCTCGGGCTCGACCGAGGTGCGCTGGAACAGCACGTCGCTCAGCCCCTGCAAGCCCGCCTGCGACAGGGCATCGACCTGCGCATCGCCCGTCACCACATAGGCCAGCACCACCGCCGTCGTCGCCTCCAGCGCCAGGGCATCGTCGGTNNTTCGGCGGCGCGGGCGCATCCGGGGNNTCAGCGGCATCAGCGCCAGCGCCAGCACCGCCAGACCGCGGCGCAGGCCCGGCATCCTCCCCGACAGCGCCAGCGCGGCCAGGATGTCCAGCAGCAACAGCACCGTCGCCGCGGTCAGCAAAGCGCCCTTCAGCGACTGCGATTTCACCGCCTCGATCCCCTCGATCACCGTGCCCGCGGGCCAGCTTGCCGGTTCCAGCACGGTCTGCGCCCCCACGGCGTTCAGTGCCACGCGCCGGTCGCCGCTGGCATAAAGCCCCGGCGGATGGGCGGCATCGGGACCGCTGGCAATCGCCGCGGCCAGTGCCGCGCCTTNCGACCCCGCCAGTTCGCCCGCATCCTGCGCCTGTCCCCAGGCATCCAGCACCACCTGCGGCACCCAGACCTGGCCTTCCAGATCGGCCGCCCCCGCGGCATCCGGCCGGGTCGAAACCGCCAGCCGCTCCAGCATCCGCACGAACAGCCCCGACAGCGGCAGGTTCGACCAATCCGCATTGGCCGTGACATGGAACAGCACGACCTGCCCTTCGTCCATTTCCCGGCGCGTGACCAGCGGCGTGCCATCCTCCAGCGCGGCAATCGTGCGTTCGGCCAGATCGGGGCCGGGCTGCGCCAGCACCTGTTCGCGCACCGTCACATCCTCGGGCACCGCCAGCCCGAAGAAGGGCGAGCCCTNCGGCAAGGGCGCCAGCCNCCGCGGTTCGCCCCAGCTCATGGCGCCGCCCACGGCCCGGCCGCCTTCGCGCAGGCGCACCGGCAGAAGCGGGTCTTCGTTCACCCGCGCCAGGTNCGAAACCGCCAGCCGCGGCCCGGCAAATCGCACCAGAAGNNCACCCTTTTCCACCCAGTCGGACAGGTCCTTGGTCTCGCTCTCGGACAGCCGCGCCACATCGGCCAGGATCACCACATCGGGGCTCGCCAGCAGGTCGGACAGCGCGCCGTGCAGCACCTCGGCCGTGGGCTGCAAGGCCTGGTCCAGGTAATGGGTGGGCGACAAGAGCGCCAGGCCCTCGCGCCCGGCGCCGGTCGCCACGATGGCCACCTTGCGCCGCTTCAGGCTGTCATCGGTCAGGCTGACTGCCCCGGCCTGCCGCTGCCCCGCCACCTCGAACCGGGTGATGCGGTTGCGCAATTCCGGCGGCAGCGCCAGTTCCGCCGCGCCGCCCGGCTGGCCAAGGGCAAATCCCATCGTCACCCGCGCCAGTTCGCGGTCAACTCNCGCCGGGTCGGGACCGCGCGCGGCAACTTCCACCTCCAGCGGAGCACCCGNCGGCAATCGCACCCCGGTCAGCTTCACCTTGCCGTCGGCAAACTCGGCCGACCGCAGCGCCACCAGCGGTCGCGCGCTTTCATAGACTGTCAGGACACCCCGCCCCGCCAGCGCCTCGGCCAGGGCTGCCCGGCCGGGATGGTCCAACCCGTCTGACAGCCACCAGGTTTCAAACCCGCCCTCGGGCAGCGTGCTGGTCCAGCCATCCAGCGGCAGCGCGCCGCCGTTCCAGCGCCGCCACCCGGCCTGCCAGTCGGCGGCGGTCTGGAATACCGGCACCTCGGNGGCATCGGTCAGACGCGCCACCGCCACCGGTCGCCCGTTCCGCCCCGCTTCCTCGACCAGCGCTTCGGCCCGCTCCAGCCGCCGCGGCCAGTCGCGCGCATCGGCCCNAGCCCCGTCCAACAGGATCAGCAGCGGCCCGGTGCCCGGCGCCTTCTGCGCGGGGTTCAGCACCGGCCCGGCAAAGCCCACAATCGCCGCCGCCACCGCCGCCATGCGCAGAAGCAGCAGCCACCAGGGCGTACGGTCGGTTTCGGCCTGATCGTCCTTCAGCCCCAGAAGCAGCGCCACACCGGGAAAGCGNNCTAAACGGATCGGCGCGGGCGGCACGGCGCGAAGAAGCAGCCACAGGATCGGCAGCGCCAGCAATCCCAGAAGAAGCCAGGGCGCCGCAAAGCCCACCGGACCCAGAACCCACATCAGCGCCCGCCCTCCAGCGCCCGGTAGAGCCACAGCAGGGCAGTCAACGGCGGCTCGCCCGTGTGGTGGCAGAGGTACAGCCAGCCCACCCGCCGGGCCAGATCCTGCAGCCGCGCCTTGCGCTCGGCCAGCCGCGCCAGATAGCGGTCACGCAATTCGCCCGCGCGCAGCGTCTCGTGGTGCAGCGTGCCGCCCATGGATTCAAAGATCGTGCGGCCGTCGAAGGGAAACTCCTCTTCCGCCGGGTCCAGCACCTGCACCAGCGCGCCGCGCACGCCCATGTCAGCCGCCCGCGCCAGCGCCGCCTCGACCGTCGCCGNGTCGCCAAAGAAATCCGACAGGAACACCGCCCGGCCATGGCTGACCATGCCCATGGCCTGCGGCACGCCATAGTCGCCAGCGCCTTCGTCGGCCAGCCGCGCCGCCAGCCGCATCACCTGCGCCCGGCCCGACCGCGGCGGCAGATCGCCCCNCGCCAGCCCCACCCTTTCGCCGCCGCGCAGCAACAGCACCGCCAGCGCCAAAGACAGAAGCCGCGCCCGGTCAGCCTTGCTTGGCCGCGCCTTGTCGCCCGAAAACGCCATCGACCGCGCTGCATCGACCCACAGCGTCACCGCCTGCGCCGCCTGCCATTCCTTTTCCTGCACGAAATGCGCATCCGACTTGGCGGACCGCCGCCAGTCGATGGCCCGCGCCGGATCGCAATGGGCCGGGCGGAACTGCCAGAATTCATCGCCCAGACCCGCGCGCCGCCGCCCATGCTCGCCCAGCATGACGCCAAGGGCCAGGTGGTCCGCCTCTGCCAGCAAGGGCGGCAGCGCCTGGCCAAGCGTCTCGGCCCGCGCGCGAAGACCGGCTTCGGTCACGCCGCGGCCTCAAGGCCCAGAACGCGCGCCGTCACGCGGTCGATGATGCCGCCAAGGCTTTCGCCCCGCGCCCGCGCCGCAAGGTCAGCGCCATCCGGTGCACCAGCACCGGCCGCGCCAGCGCCGCCACATCGGCGACCGAGGGCGCCAGCCGCCCCTCCATCAGCGCCGCGCGCGCACCGTCAGCATCAGCGCCTGCGCCGCCCGCGGCCCCGGCCCCCAGGCCAGAAGGTCGCCCAGATCGCGCCCCTCCGGCTCGCCCGGACGGCAGGCGCGCACCAGGTCCAGGATCGCCTCCACCACCTTCTCGCCCACCGGCATCCGCCGCAGCACGCGCTGCGCCGCGATCAGCTCGGCGGCGGAGAACACCGCATGGGACTGCGCTTCTTCCGCCCCGGTGGTGGCGATCAGGATCGCCCGTTCCGCCGCGCGGTCGGGATAGTCCACGTCCACCTGCACCAGGAAGCGGTCCAGCTGCGCCTCGGGCAGCGGATAGGTGCCCTCCTGTTCGATCGGGTTCTGCGTCGCCAGTACATGGAAGGGCGGGCCAAGCGGCCGATGCACGCCCGCCACCGTCACCTCGCGCTCCTGCATCGCCTGCAGCAGCGCCGACTGGGTGCGGGGCGAGGCCCGGTTGATCTCGTCGGCCAGCAGCAACTGGCAGAACACCGGCCNCTCGATGAAGCGGAAGGCCCGGCTGCCATCCACCGCGGTTTCCAGCACTTCCGATCCGATGATATCCGCNNTTAAGATCAGGTCCGGCGTGAACTGGATGCGGCTGCCTTGCAGGCCCATCACCGTGGACAGCGTGTCCACCAGCCGGGTCTTGCCCAGCCCCGGCAGACCCACCAGCAGCGCGTGGCCGCCACACAGGATCGCCGACAGCACAAGGTCCACCACCCGGTCCTGCCCGATGAACCGCTTGCCCACCGAGGCCCGCGCCTCGGCCAGCCGCCCGCCCAGACGCTCGATCTCGTCCACCAGGGCGCCATCGGCAGGTTGGGTTCGGCCATGACATGCTCTCCTTGGCGCACTATATGCGGGTATTAGACCGAACTATCCCGGCGGGCACAAATGGCAAAGACCCAGACGCGCAATGATCGTGAAACCCTCGGCCGAGGGTCTCGCGGCATCTGCGACGGCGGCCTCCCGCAAGGGACCGCCGCCCGTCCACCTGTGGAACCCGCCCTTCTGCGGCGATCTCGACATCCGCATCGCCCGCGACGGCACCTGGTTCTACCTGGGCACGCCCATCGGCCGGGCGCCCTTGGTCAAGCTGTTCTCCTCGATCCTGAAGCGCGAGGGCGACCGCTATTTCCTCGTCACGCCGGTGGAAAAGGTCGGCATCCGCGCCGACGACGCCCCGCTCTTCGCCGTGGATTTCGAGGTCTCGGGCCAAGGCCGCGACCAGACCGTGACCTTCACCACAAAGACCGAGGATCAGGCGGTGCTCGGCCCCGGCCACGCCCTGCGGGTCGAACGCGATGCCGTGACCGGCGAGCCCTCGCCCTACATCCACATCCGCGCCGGACTGGAAGCCCGCATCGACCGCAAGAGCTTTTACCGCCTCGTCGATCTCTGCACGCATGAGGTCCACGAGGGCCGCGACTGGTTCGGCGTCTGGTCGGGCGGGCAGTTCTTCCCGGTGATCCCTTCGGCGGATATCACCGCCGCATGACCCGTTTCGCCGCCAACATCACCATGCTGTTTACCGAGGTGCCGATGCTGTCGCGCCCCGGCCTTGCCCAGGAAGCGGGTTTCGACGGCATCGAGGTGCTGTTCCCGCACGACATCCCCGCCGCCGACTGGAAACGCGCGCTGCATGGCCTGCCCATCGTGCTGATGAACACCCATCCCGGCGACTGGGCANNGTTTAGCGAGCGCGGCTTTGCCGCCCTGCCCGATGCCGTGCCCGCTTTCCGCGACAGCTTCCTGCGCGCGGCCGACCTTGCGACCGCGCTGGAGGTGCCCCGCCTGCATGTCATGGCCGGGGTAGCGCGCGGCCCCGAGGCGGAACAGTGCTACCGCGAAAACCTCGCCTGGGCCGCCGCCTCCGCGCCCGATCTGGTGCTGACCATCGAGCCCCTGAACACCGACGATATGCCGGGCTATTTCCTGAACGATTTCGACCAGGCCGCCCGCATCCTCGACGACCTTGCCCTGCCCCGCATCGGCCTGCAATTCGACCTCTGGCACGCCGCCCGCATCCATGGCCGGGCCGAGGCGGTGTGGGACCGGCACAAGGCCCATGTTGCCCATGTGCAGATCGCGGGCTTTCCTGCCCGCGCCGAACCCGGTGGCGGCGGCTTCGACCTGACCTGGCTTTGCCGCGAGGTCGATGCGCTGGACAAGGGTCTCTGGGTCGCCGCCGAATACCGCCCCGCCGCCGCCACGGTGAAGGGCCTTGGCTGGCTGGCCGCGCTGAAAACCGCGACCGCGCCATCGGGTGAACCGCCGCGCCGGGCCTTTCCTCGCGCCACCGGCCCGACTACAATGCCGCAAACGCAAACGCACGAGGACCCAAGGCATGGCCATCGAAGCCCCCGAAACCCAGGTCGTCACCTCCTGGAAGATCGCCTGCGACGGCGGCGAAGGCGCGCTTGGCCATCCGCGCGTCTGGCTGACCATCCCGGAGGACAAGGGCTGGGTCGAATGCGGCTATTGCGACAAGCGCTTCGTCATCGACCGCGCCCACGCCCATTCGGATCACTGACAGGTGCGGCGCTGGCTGNGCCCGCCTTTTGGCGGCCTGCCTTGCGCTGCCCGTTGTTTACCTGCTGGCAGGACTTGCCGGGGCCCTCATCCCCGGCCCCGCGGCATCCCTGCCCGACAGTGGCGGAAGCCAGCGCATCGGCCTGATCCGCGGTCCGATCCACTATGATTTCCTCCTGCCGCTCGATGCGGCCACGCGACAGGCCTTTGCCTTTGCTGCTGCGGATCCCGGCCTGCCCGTCATGGACCCCGGCGCAACCTGGCTTCTGGCTGGCTGGGGCAGCCGGGCCTTCTACACCACCACGGGAAGCTATTCCGACGTGTCGGCCGCAACCGCATGGCAAGCCGCCACCGGCGACAGCGCCGTGATGCACCTCGCGGTCTGGGGCAACCTTCCGGCAGACCTCCCCGGACTGACCTGGCTGGACGTGACGCCCGCGGCCTTTGCCGCGCTTCGCGGCGGCATCCTCGACAGCTTCGCGCGCGATGCGACCGGNCGCGCCGTGCCGCTGCCCCTGCCCGGCTTTGGCACTTCGGATGCCTTCTGGGCCGGTACCGGCGATTTCAGCCTGCTCTACACCTGCAATGTCTGGCTGGGTGAGCGCCTGCGGGCTGCCTACCTGCCCTTCGGGTTCTGGACACCCCTGCCCCAGTCGGTTGATTTGGCGCTCAGCTGGAACGCCCTCGCCGCGCCAGTCCGATGATCAGCCCGATCACCGCGCCGATCAGCGCCCCGCTTGCGCCATGAAGAAGATCACGCCCATCGCATAGGCCCCTCGGCCTGGGATACCGTCCAGACCGAGGGCACGATCACCCCGGCCACCAGGATCACCAGCGCCGCCCCAGTCACCAGACCGGCCAGCGCCCAAAGTGCCACCTTCATCCGCCCCTCCGCTGGCCGTCCTTCGCGTCTATAGTCCCTGCGATAGCGCGAAAGGACAACATCCATGGCATTCGGCAAGGGCTGCCACCTGCATCTCATCGACGGCTCGGCCTATATCTTCCGCGCCTACCACGCGCTGCCGCCGCTCACGCGCAAGTCCGATGGCCTGCCGGTGGGTGCGGTCGCGGGCTTCTGCACCATCCTGTGGAACGAGCTGACGCAAGGCAAGGGCAAGGGCAACGCCACCCATATCGCCGTGGTTTTCGACCATTCCGCCAAGACTTTCCGCACCGAGCTTTATCCGCTCTACAAGGCCCACCGCCCCGAGCCGCCCGAGGACCTGCGCCCGCAATTCCCACTGACCCGCGACGCCACCCGCGCCTTCAACGTCGCCTGTCTGGAACTGCCGAACTACGAGGCCGACGACATCATGGCGACGCTCGCCACCCGCGCGGTCGAGGCCGGGGGAACCTGTACCATCATCTCGTCCGACAAGGACCTGATGCAGCTGGTGGGCGGCGGCATCGACATGCACGACCCGATGAAGGACCGCCACATCGGCCGCGACGAGGTGATCGAGAAATTCGGCGTGCCGCCGGAACAGGTGGTGGACGTGCAATCGCTGGTTACNGANTCCGTGGACAACGTCCCCGGCGCCCCCGGCATCGGACTGAAGACTGCCGCCCTTCTGATCCAGGAATATGGCGATGTCGAAACCCTGCTGGCGCGGGCTGGTGAGATCAAACAGCCCAAGCGCCGGGAATCGCTGCTGGAAAACGCCGAACAGGTGCGCATCTCCAAGGCGCTGGTCACGCTGAAGCGCGACACGCCCATCGACATCTCGCTGGACGAGCTGGAACTGCGCGCGCCCGAGCCCGACACGCTGCTGCAATTCCTGACCGAGATGGAATTCCGCACCCTGTCCAAGCGCGTGGCCGACAAGCTGAAGGTCGCGGCCCCGGTGATCGCCGAGACGAAAGGCTACGAGGTCGTAAGCGCGCATGAGGAAAAGGCGCTGGAGACCCAGGCCCTGCCCTTCGACCACGCCGCCTATGAATGCATCCGCGACCTCGACCGCCTTGGCGTTTGGATCGCCCGCATCCGCGAGCGCGGTTATGTCGCCGTCGATACCGAGACCACCTCGCTGGACGAGATGCGCGCCGAACTGGTCGGCATCTCGCTGTCGGTCGATCCCGGCCATGCCGCCTATATTCCGGTCAGCCATCGCCAGACCGGTGACCTCTTTGGCGGCAACGCCTTGATCGAGGGCCAGATACCGCTGGACGCAGCGCTGGACGCACTGTGCCCCGTGCTCACCGATCCGGCGATCCTGAAGATCGGCCAGAACATGAAATACGACTGGAAGATCTTCGCGCGCCACGGCATCCGCATCGCGCCCTTCGACGACACCATGCTGATGTCCTCGGCCATGCAGGCCGGGCTCAACGGCCACGGCATGGACGAATTGTCCGAAAAGTACCTGTCCCATCGGCCGATCCCCATCAAGGAGCTGATCGGAAGCGGGAAAAGTGCAATCACCTTCGACCGCGTCGCCATCGACACCGCCACGCGCTATGCCGCCGAAGATGCCGATGTCACCCTGCGCCTCTGGCAGGCGTTCAAGCCCGGCCTGCCCACCAAGCAGGTGACCACCGTCTATGAAACGCTGGAACGCCCGCTGGTGCCGGTGCTGGCCGACATGGAAATGGTAAGCATCACCGTGGACCGCCAAGTCCTATCGCGCATGTCCGGCGCCTTCGCGCAGAAGATGGCGGCGCTGGAAGAGGAAATCCAGCAGCTTGCCGGACAGCCCTTCAATGTCGGTTCGCCAAAGCAGCTTGGCGAAATCCTCTTCGACAAGATGCAGCTTCCCGGAGGCGAAAAGGGCAAGACCGGCGCCTATGGCACTGGCGCCGATGTGTTGGAGGACCTCGCGGCCGAGGGCCACGCCCTTCCCGCCCGCGTGCTGGACTGGCGCCAGATCGCCAAGCTGAAATCCACCTATACCGACACGCTGCAGGACGCGATCAACCCGGAAACGGGCCGCGTCCACACCTCGTACTCCATCACCGGCGCCGTCACCGGCCGCCTCGCCTCGTCGGACCCCAACCTGCAGAACATCCCCGTCCGCACCGAGGAAGGCCGCCGCATCCGCGAGGCGTTCATCGCGNNCCCCGGCAAGGTGCTGGTCAGCCTGGACTATTCCCAGATCGAACTGCGCATCGTGGCCCATATCGCCGACATCCCGGCGCTGCANAAAGCGTTCCGGGACGGGCTGGACATCCACGCCATGACGGCGTCCGAGATGTTCAACGTGCCGCTGGACCAGATGACCAGCGAAATCCGCCGCCGTGCCAAGGCGATCAACTTCGGCGTCATCTACGGCATCTCGGGCTTTGGCCTGTCGCGCAACCTGCGCATCCCCAAGGCCGAGGCGCAGGGCTTCATCGACCGCTACTTCGAGCGTTTCCCCGGCATCAAGGAGTACATGTCCGATACGGTCAAGTTCGCGCAGGAAAACGGCTATGTGCAGACCCTGTTCGGTCGGAAAATCCATACGCCCGAGATCAACGCGAAAGGCCCCGGCGCCGGCTTCGCCCGCCGCGCCGCGATCAACGCGCCCATCCAGGGCACCGCAGCCGACGTGATCCGCCGCGCCATGATCCGCATGCCCAGGGCCATCGCCGATCTGCCCGCCACCATGCTGTTGCAGGTGCATGACGAGCTTCTGTTCGAGGTGGACGAGGCGGCGGCCGACACGCTCGCCGCGCGAGCGAANGAGGTGATGGAGGGCGCCGCCCANCCNGCCGTCCATCTGAAGGTGCCGCTGACGGTGGATTCAGGGAAAGGCCCGAACTGGGCGGCGGCCCACTAGGAGGCAACATGATCACCGACTGGCCGGGCCTGAAATCCCTCGCACTCTCGCTGGACTTGCCAGAGATGACAGAAGCCCATCCCTGGGGGCACGAGGTTCTGAAGGCCCATGGCAAACTCTGGTGCTATTGGGGCATGATGGCCGATGGCGCCGTCTTCCGCGCCGACAAGGCGGAACGAGAGATGCTGCTGGAGGCCGATCCCCAGACCTTCTTCCTGCATCCCCATTACGCGCCGCACAATCTGGTGCTCGTCCGCCCCGGCCGGATCGACGAAGGCTGGGCACGGGCAAGGCTGATCGCGCATTGGCGCGACCTCGCGCCGAAGCGCTGGCTCAAGGCCTGGGATCATGCGCAGGGTGCCGCCTGATGGCCGAAAGGGCTGCCCGGACCGCCGTCCCGACCATCCGCCGCCTCACCCCGGACGAGGCCAGTGCCGCCTGCGCGCGGATCATCGACCGGCTGCCAGACTGGTTCGGCCTGCCCGAATACAACGCTGCCTACATCGCTGGCGTTGCCGACTGCCTCTGCCTCGGCGCTTTCGACGTAAGCCAATGCCTTGGCCTCATCGCGCTGCGCCCTCACTATGGCACCACGCTGGAAATCTGGTGGATGGGCGTCGATCCCACCCATCACCGCCAGGGCATCGGCGCCGCCCTGGTNCGGCGCAGCCCTCGACCATGCGCGACAAAGGGGATGCAGGACATGGTCCTGATGACCCTCTCCGAGGAAAGCGACGATCCGGGCTACGCCGCCACGCGCCGCTTCTACCTGTCGCAGGGCTTCCGTCCGCTGGTCCATGACCATATGGCCGACCCCGATAACCCGCTGATGTGGATGATCCTGTCCCTCGCCAAAGGCGAATCCCGATGACCGGCGCGCTGGACTCCGCCCCCATCCTGACCGTCCGCTCCCGCGCCGAACTGCGCGCCTGGCTGGCAGACCACCACGGCGACAATGGTCCCGTCTGGCTGGCCTGCTTTCGCCCGCATCACCCCGATTTCCTGTCGCCCGAAGCATCGACCGAGGAACTTCTGTGCTGGGGCTGGATCAACTCGGTCCCGCGCGCGCTGGATGCCGACCGCTCGATGATCCTCATTTCGCCGCGCAAGCCCGGCTCGGCCTGGTCGGCGGTGAACAAACGCCTTGTCGAAGGCGCGNNCGCCAGCGGCGCCATGACCCCGGCAGGCGAGGCCAAGATCGCGGCGGCCAAGGCCGATGGAAGCTGGAGCTTTCTGGACGATGTGGANGCGGCTGGAACTGTTACCGACCTTGAGGCCGCGCTCGGGCCGGGCCGCGCCACATGGGACAGCTGGCCGCGGTCGATCAAGCGCGCCACGCTGGAATGGCTGAAGACGGCGAAGACCGACAAGACCCGTGCCGCCCGTCTTGCCGAGATTGCCGGAAGCGCCGCGCAGGGCCTGCGACCCAAACCCTTCCGCCGGTGAGCCCACGATTTCCGCACCGGAAATCGTGCCCGGAAATCGTGACGATTTCCGGCGCCCGAAACTAGGCGCCTGCGTGAATTCCGCGCGAAAGCCCTCACTCCCCGGTGGCAGAACCCCGATCCGTGGCAAAGTCGCCGGGTCAGGATTGGAGGAGCGGATGACCGGCTGGAAGCAATGCGCCGACGTGCCCCGGTGGGGCCAGGCAGACTGGGAAGCGATGCAGGGCGCGCCCTCGCCCGGCCCCGACGGGCTTAGCCGGATCGTGCCCGCCTTCCTGAAGGTGGCGCCGCCGCAGGGCCTGGATGCCGCCGCCATGCTGGCGCTGTTGTCCCAGATCGGCGACCTGGGCGGGCGGCTCACCCGGTCCGAGGCCGACCGGCTGGCCAGNCGCCCTGCCGCCCCGGGCCAGACCGTGCCGGAACTGCGGCTGGTCGTGCATATTCCGCGGTAGGCGCTGGACGACCTTGCCCTGTTGGGTACGGTCACCCATGTCGGCCCGCCCGTNGCCCTGCCGCTGGCGCCGCTGACCGTGCCCAGCCAGCCCGGCGAAGACCTGCGGCTGGACGGCCCCGCCCCGGCCGGGGCGCCGATCCTGGGCGTCATCGACGACGGCATTCCTTTCCTGCACGCGCGCACCCGCCGCGGCGCCACGGCCAGCCGCATCGCCGCGCTGTGGCTGCAGGCCGATGCGCGCATGCCCGCGGCCTTCGGCGCGGGTCTCGTCCGCATCGGCCAGACGCTGGACCGCGGCGATATCGAGGCGATGCTGGCCTCGGGCGAGGCCGAGGCCGACCTGTATCGCCAGACCAACCGCAGCCTGCTGCCGGTCACGCAACATGCCTCGACCAACCATCCGGTCAGCCACGGCGCCCAGGTTCTGAACACCGTACGGTGCCGACCCCTTTGCCGCCGCCGATGCTTAGGCCTGCGCGATGTGGACATCCTGGCGGTGCAACTGCCNCCCGCCGCGGTGGCCGATACCTCGGGCCGCCGGCTGGANTCCTACGTCGTCATGGGCCTGCGCTGGATGGTGACCGAGGCGCTGCGGCTCTGCCGCGCGCGCGGCGGGCCGGTGCCCCTGGTGGTGAACATCAGCCTGGGCTCGCTTGGGGGTCCGGGCGATGCCAGCGCTTTCCTGTCCGACTGGATCGCGCATGAGATGGACCGTTACCGCAGCCTGTCGGGCGCNCACCCTGGCGATCCCGGCCTGCGCGTGGTGCTGCCCTATGGCAATTCCTGGCGCGACCGGCTGGTGGCCAGGGCCGAGGTGCGGCAGGGCCACCCGCTGGCGCTGGACTGGCGCATCCAGCCCGACGACCATTCCGCCTCGTTCCTGGAACTGCGCGCCTCGGGCGACCCCACCGGCCTCAGGCTGCATATCACCCCGCCCGATCCGCGCGTGCCGCCGTTGTCGCTGGCCTGGGATCGCGCGGCCAAGGGCTGGCGCTGCAACGGGCCGGGGGCANNAGCCGCGCGCCGCCCTGCTGCCCCTGCCGGAAGAGCCTTACCCGGCGCTGCTGCTGGCGCTGGCCCCGTCCGAGCGCATGGACGGGGTCTGGTGGCACCCGCCTACCGTTGGCACATCGAGGTGAAGGCCACGGCGGGCACGCAGGCCACCGTCACCGCCAAGGTGCAGCGCGACGACACACCGGTAGGCTATCGCCTGCTTGGCCGCCAGCCCTGGCTGGATCACCCGGCCGACTGGGGCTGGAATGAGGAACTGCGCAGCCATGTCCAGCCCGGCGCCTACCCGGTCACGCAGCANGGTTCAGCGGCGGCCCATGCTTAAGCATCNGACCATGACGGGGCTTTCACCGTTGGTGCGCTGCGCCAGGGCGTCACGGCGGTTCCGGCCCGCTACAGCGCCGAGGGCGGCCTGCCCGGCAGCGCCGGACCCTCGCTTTCGGCTCTGGCCGACGATGGGGCGATGCAGGCGGGGCGGCTGACCACGGGCGTGCTGTCGGGGTCTTCGGCCCGTCTTTCGGGCACCTCGGTCGCGGCCCCTGCGGTGGCGCGGGCGCTGGTGGAACGCCTGTTGGTACCAGGGCACAGCNNCTTGGCCGACCTGATCGGCGCCACGCCCGGCCCGGCGCCTGATTCGCGGCGGGGCTTCGGCGCGCTGGCGGGCCAGCGCGCCAGTTCCTCGCCGCGCGGCTAGATCAGCCGCCGTTCCGCCATTCGGCCACCGCAGCCTGCCAGACCACCGGCAGGCTGTGCCAGACCCCGGCGCCAANCAGCGTCACCGTTGCCGCGCCGTGCCAGGCCCCGGCCCGGTCACGGCCAGCGCCGCCCGNCCATTCGCGCAGCGTGAAATCGCGCGGCCCCACCGTGCCATCGGCCGNCCACCCGCGCCCAGTCCTGCCCGCGCGCCTGGAAGGTAAGCACCGCCCGCCCCCGGCGGCATGGGCGATGATCGCCAGCGTGCAGCCCAGACCCAGCAACGCGCCATGCGCGCTGTCCACCGGGAAATGCACGCCCGCCACCGTGCGGTTGTCGGCAATCCGCGCCGCCAGCCGGAACAAGAGCGTCAGGAAATCCGGCGGGCCGGGCGGCACCGGCGCACCTCGGCCCAGCCAGGGCCATCAGCGGCGCGATGCCCGACCCGCGACCGAGGCACCCGACGCATCCGCCTCGGCCGCCGCCAGCCGCAGGCAGGCCAGCGCCACGGCAAAGGCATGGCCCTCGGTCGAATGGCCCGAGGGATAGCTGGAATGCCCCGGCGTCTGGATCACCGGCTGGATCAGCGGCGACAGGTCGATGGGCCGCGGCACCGTACACAGGTGCTTCACCCCCATCTCCACCGCCGAAACCGCGGCATAGACCGCGCCCAGAAACAGAAGCGTCCACTGCCGCCGCGTCGCACTCAGCCACTGCTGCGCCCCGAAGAACGACAGAAGATCGCCCTGCTGCGCCAGAATCTCGGCCATGCGATCCGCCCGAAGGTCGGCCGCCGCGCGCAGGATCGGCATCTCGCGCGAGATATCCTCGATCCGCGGCGGCGTCAGCGCCACCAGCGGCGCACCGCCCACCTGCACCGTCACCGCCCCGCCCGCCGCGCNCACCTGGAACAGCGCCAGCGCCTCGCGCCCCAGCACCACCGTGCGCGGCGCCGATCNCAGCCGCTTCAGCCGCGCCAGTTCCTCGGCGGCACTGGTCGANNGGGCCAAACACCGCGGCCCCGGCCAGGTGCCGACGCTGCCATCCCAATAGCCGCCAAGCGCCTCGGCCGTCACCGCCAGCGCGGCTGACAGCGTCCCGAGCCCTCGCCCGAGATATGCACCCCGGCCACGCCATGCACGCCGTGAACGCCATGCACCCCATGGACACCGTGAACCCCGTGAACGCCATGGACCCCATGCACGCCATGGACCCCGTGAACCCCATGCACACCCAGAACAGACATTCCATCCTCCCCACGCTTTGCCGCAGGATGCGGCCTCGCAATGCTGTTTCAAGTGGCTTTTCGGCAGCGTCGGCCACGATTTCCGATTATTCACGGGCGATTCACGGGCGGTTCACAGGCGAATGCCAGTTGGAACCCGGGCAAACCTCCTGCTAGCATTCCCCCGCGTAACGCGCGGCGGAATGAATGCGGCTGCAACTGATCGGAACCACGGAACTCCGTGATGCCACGGGGCGAGACTGCACGCCGCGGTCGGCCAAGGCACGCGCGATTCTCGCCCTGCTGGCCCGTGTTCCCGAACGCCGCCGCACCCGGCGCTGGCTGGAAAGTGGNCTCTGGTCTGACCGCGGCGCCGAACAGGCCAGCGGCTCGCTGCGCCAGGCGTTGATGGAGATCCGCCGCGCCCTCGGCCCCGAGGCTGATCGGCTGACCGCCGACCGCGAATACGTCACCTTCACCGGCCTGACCACCGATCTGGAAGACGACCCCGCCGGGGTCGCGCGGGCACTGGCCCAGGGACGCGAGTTCCTGGAAGGCCTCGACGTAGCCGACGACGAGTTCGAGGACTGGCTGCGCGACGAGCGCCAGCGCCTGACCGGTATCACCTCTCGCCAGGCGAGCGGCGGCTTCTCGTTGGCCCCCACGCCGCTGTTGCTCTCGGCCCGCGACCTGCCCGGCGGCACCGCCGGTTTCGTGGCGCTGGCGCTGGCCGATGCCATCGGCCAGCTGGTCACCGAATTTGCCGAGGTCGAGATTTACTCGGACGGACCCGACGGCGTGACCGAACTGGCACTGCCAGCCCGCGGGCTGATGCTGACGGTGCAGGGCGCGCTGTCGGGCGGGATGCTGCATGTGCTGGTCACGCTGGCGCTGCGACCGGGCCGCCGGATCATGTGGTCCAGCCGGGCTGCACTGCCGCTTGATGCCGCCGACCTGTCGCTGGTAGGCGACTTTCCCCAGATCGTCTATCAGGCCGCCGAAGCCATCTTCACCGCCATCGCCGCCCTGCCGCGGCGCTCCGACGAAGAGATGTCGGTCGATGCCGCCATCGGGCTGGCCGTGCGCGACATGTTCACCTTCGACGCCGAAAAGCTGCGCCGCGCCGACCGCAAGCTGGCCGAGGTGACATCCGCCACCGGCCTGCCCCGCGCCTGGGCCTGGCGCGCCTATCTGCGCCAGATCATGGCAGTCGAACGCACCGAGCCCGACTGGGACCGCCTCCGCGACGAGGCCGACGAATTCTCGCGCCGCTCGCTGGAACTNGCCGGGGCCAGCCCGCTGATCCTGGCGCTTGGCTCGCAGGTGCGCGCCATGCTGGACAGCGATCACGAGGCNTCGGCGCTCGCGCGCGAATCGCTGCTGCAAAGCCCGTTCAACGCCTTCGGACACGCTGCCATGTCGGGCGCCCTTCTGCGCGCTACNCGCACCGAAGAGGCGCTGGTCGCCGCCCGCCAGGGCTCGCTGGTNTCTTACCGCTCGACCTTCGCCTTCTGGTGGGAGGCGCTGGTAAACCTGTCGGCCATGCAGCTTGGCCGCCTGGACGAAGCGGCCACCCATTACCAGGCCGCCCATCTGCGCGCNGCGAACTTNCGCGCGCCGCTGCGCCACCTGATCGTGCTGCACACNCGTGGTAACCGCATCGACAAGGCCGAACAGATGATGGCCGCCCTGCGCCGGATCGAGCCTGATTTCACCCTGGCCCGCGTNGCGCGGGATCGCAGCTATCCCGCCGCCACGCTGAGGAACGGGCCATTGCTGATCAAGGCGCTGTCGATGTTGTAGCTGTCGCAGCGGGGGTTCTCACCCCCGCCCCCCCCCCGGGGATGCTCAAGGACAGGGGACAGCGGGATCACGCCCAGCCCAGCACCGGCCCCTTCGGCACAATCCCGTTCGGGTTCAGCGACTTGATCGAGTAATAGCCGCGCTTGATGTGGTCGATGTTCACCGTCTGACGCAGACCCGGAATGTCCAGTACCTGCCGCAGATAGCGCGACAGGCCGGGATAATCGGCCAGTANGCGCAGGTTGCACTTGAAGATGCCGTGATAGGCGGCATCGAACCGCACCAGCGTGACGAAGGCACGGATGTCGGTCTCGGTGAAGGCCGCGCCGTGCAGGAAGTCGCGCCCGTCCGCCAGCCGCACCTCCAGCGCCTCCAGCGCCTCGAACACCTGCACCACCGCCTCGTCATAAGCCGCCTGCGTGGTGGCAAANNGCGCGCGGTAGACGCCGTTGTTCAGCCGCGGATAGATCCAGTCGTTCAGCGCGTCGATCTCGGATGCCAGCGCCGCCGGGCGCAGCTCCGGGCCCGAGGCCAGATCGCCAAAGCCGTGGTCGAACATCCGCAGGATGTCCGCGGATTCGTTCGACACGATGGTGCCGGTCGCCTTGTCCCACAACACCGGCACCGTCGCCCGACCGTTCACCTGGGNGTCGGCCCGGCGGTACAGGTCATGCATCCAGGTCGCGCCGTTCACATGGTCCACCGTGGCCCNCGGCGTGGCGCCCGCACTATCGGCGAAATGCCAGCCCTCGCTGCCCAGCACGGGCTCCACCACTGACAGGCCGACCGCGCTTTCCAGCCCCTTCAGCTTGCGCGCCATCAGTGTGCGGCTGGCCCAGGGGCAGATCAGCGCGACATACAGGTGATACCGCCCCGCCTCGGCCCTGAACCCGCCACGGCCCGTCGGTCCCTGCGCGCCATCCGGCGTCACCCAGTTGCGGAACGTGGACACCTGCCGCACGAAGCCGCCCTTGGCATCCACCGCCTGCACCGGCTGCCAGTCGCCCTGCCACTTGCCGTTCACCAGCATGTCACGCGGCCTTCCGCGTCAGGGCCACGGTCGTGCCCCAGGGATCGGTCGGGCGCTCGCCTGCCCGGGCCGTCATCGCCGCAAATTCGGCGGGCGCGGCCAGCAGTTCCAGTTCGGCCAGCCCCGTCGCGGGCAAGTTGCGCACCGCCGCGTTCCGGCTGTTCCAGACATTCGCCCCGATATGGTGGTGATACCCGCCCGAAGACAGGAAGGCCGCCCCCGGATAATGCGCCATCACCTGCATGCCGATGGTCTTCGTCCAGAACTCTTCCGCCGCATCGACACGGCCTACCTGCAGATGCACATGACCCACCACCGTGCCCTCGGGCGCCCCGGCCCACGCCGCCCTGGCCGAGGCCGCCAGGTCCGGCACGTCCAGCGGCTCGGTCCCCATCTTCAGGCTGCCATCCGCGGCATGCCAGGCCAGCCGCGGCCGGTCGGCATAGATTTCAATGCCGTTGCCCTCCGGGTCGGCCAGATAGATCGCCTCGCTGACCAGATGGTCCGAGGCGCCCTGCACCGGCACGCGGGCATCGACGGCATGGCGAACCCAGGCGCCAAGGTCTGCGCGCGAGGGCAGCAGGAAAGCAGTATGGAACAGCCCCGCCTCGCGCGGGCCTGCCCGCCGCGCCGCCTTGTCGCCGCGCAGTTCCAGCAGAACCCGGTCGCCCGCGCCAAGAACCACCGCCGTGCCGTCCGACGACAGCCGCCGCAGCCCAAGCGCGGTTTCATAAAAGCGGGCAACGCAAGCCAGGTCGTTCACCACCAGGGCAACGCGGCCGATCTCGACGGGGGCGGAAGCGGTGGACATGTCAGTTCCTCCAGGCAAACGGGCGGCCCGCAGGGCCGCCCCGGTCAGGTCGGGGATGCCGGATCAGGCCCGGTCATCCAGCGCATAGGCGCCCGAACCCAGAAGCGACTGCACCACCATCACGATGGCCCAGAACACCGGGTATTCCCAGCCACCGCCGGCATTCGAGAAGAAGAAGCCCGCCCCGCCATGGCCAAAGAAGGCAGCCCCCAGCAGAACCGGCACCAGCGCCGCCGCCACGATGCGGGTCTTGTAGCCAACGATCAGCGCCAGGCCGCCCAGCAGTTCGGCCGCAATGGTCAGGTACGCCAGGAAACCCGGCAGGCCGATCGACTCGAAATACCCAGCCGTGCCTGCCGGGGTGAAGACGATGATCTTCATCGCGGCATGGGCCACGAACAGCGCGCCGGTGGTGACGCGCAACAGGGCGGCGGCATAGCCGACATTGGTGGCAGCTGGCGCGAAGGAAGCGGTGGTGAAGGGGTCCCTTTCCGTCTGAAGGTCTTCCGCCCGACCCTCTGGTAGCGGTTCATGACGGACAGATGCTCCTTTCCGAGGGAAATGATAATCCGCCAGTTCGGCAGATCATTCCTTCCATCCTGGAAGCGTCACCCCGGCTCGCGAAACGCCTTCACCAGAAAATCGATCAGCACCCGCAGTTTCGCAAGCACATGCCGCCCGCCCGGATACAGCACATTCACCGGCAGCGGCACGTTCTGAAAGGCCTCCAGCACCACCTTCACCGAACCCGAGGCCACCGCCTCGGTTGCCACGAAATCCGGCACATAGGCGACGCCCAACCCCGCCTCGGCCGCCGACACGCAGGCCGAGGCGTTGGACAGGAACAGCCGCCCCGACACCGTCACCCGCTCGCCGCCCGGAAACACCCACCGCGTCGGCTCTCTCCGGTTGGTGTCGATCACGCAATCATGGGCCGCCAGATCGGTTACCGCGCTTACTCGCCCCGCAGNCGCCAGATAGCCGGGCGAGGCCAGCGCCAAAGTCTTCACCAGTCCCAGGCGCCGTCCGGTCAAGGCCGTATCCGAAGGCTCGCCCACCCGGATCGCGGCATCGAACCCTTCGTCCATCAGGCTGACGATGCGGTCGGTGAACTGGACGTCCAGCGAAATCTCCGGGTAGGTCCGCGCGAATTCCGCCAGCATCGGCGCCAGCCTTATCGTGCCCAGGCTCAAGGGCGCCGTCAGCCGCAACCGCCCGCGCGGGCAGACCGCTTCGTCATGCATCTCGGCATCCAGGTCGTCGAAGGCATCCACCAGCCCGCGCAACCGTTCGGCATAGGTCTGGCCCGCCTCGGTCAGGGACAGCGCCCGCGTCGAGCGATTAAGCAGCCTCACCCNCAGATCCGCCTCCAGCCGCGCCACCAGTTTCGACGCCTGGCCCGAACTGGTGCGCAACTGCCGTGCCGCTGCGGCAAAGCTGCCGGTCTCGACCACCTTCAGGAACATCCGTTCCGCCGGAAACCGCTCCATCCCGCCCCCTTCGCACCTTCGCCCATGCTAGGCCCGCCACGCCCCAAGTAAAGCACCCCGGCTTGCGCGGCCTGTACCCGTGCAACCTTCGCGCCAGACCGGCCAGCGGGGGAGCCATGCGCCAGATTGCCGATTTCAACGACCACTGGCTGTTCGAAGGACGGGAACCGGTACGCCTGCCGCACAATGCCGCCGACTTGCCGTTTTCCTATTTCGACGAAAAGGCTTACCAACGCCCCTTCACCTATGAAAAGACCTTCGACGCCGATCCCGCCTGGCAAGGCCGCGAGGTGCGGCTGCGCTTTGACGGTGCCATGGCCAATGCCGAGGTGCGGTTGAACGGCGCCCATCTGCTGCGCCATCCCGACGGATACACNCCCTTCATCGCCCGCCTGACGACAAAGCTGCAACCCGGCCGCAACACGCTCACCGTCACCGTGGACGGCAGTGAAAACCCAGACATTCCGCCCTTTGGCGGCGTCATCGACTATCTCACCTATGCCGGGCTTTACCGCGAGGCCTGGCTCATCGTCACCGCGCCGGTCTCCATCGCCCAGGTCAAGGTCGAAACNCCCGACATCCTCGTAAGCGCCCGCCGGGCCGAGGCGCAGGTCTGGCTGGACAACCCACGCAACCTGCCCCTCTCCGGCAACCTGACCGCCACCCTGCGCGACGCCGACGGCCATGTCCTCGCCCGGACCGAGGTTCCCGTCACCGGCCCGGAACTGACGGTCAGCCTGGATGGCCCGGCCTCCATCCGGCTGTGGGACATCGACGACCCCGCGCTTTGCACGCTCGACCTCAGCCTCGACACGCCCCACGGGCAGGACGCGCTTTCCACCCGCTTCGGCTTCCGCCAGGTCGATTTCACCGCTGACGGCTTCCACCTGAACGGCAAGCGCCTGAAACTGCGCGGCCTGAACCGCCACCAGTCCTTCCCCTATGTCGGCTATGCCCTNGGCCGCGCCGCGCAGGANAAAGACGCCGAGATCCTCAAGCACGAGCTGCGCGTGAACATCGTGCGCACCTCGCATTACCCGCAATCGACGCATTTCCTGAACCGTTGCGACGAGCTGGGCCTTCTGGTCTTCGAGGAAATTCCCGGCTGGCAGCATATCGGCCACGCGCGCTGGAAGGACGAGGCGGTAGAGAACGTCCGCCGCATGATCACCCGCGACTGGAACCACCCCTCCATCGTCCTCTGGGGCGTGCGCATCAACGAAAGCCAGGACGACCACGCGTTCTACACCCGCACCAACTCGCTGGCTCACAGGCTGGACCCGACCCGCCCTACCGGCGGCGTGCGCTACATCACCGACAGCGAGCTTCTGGAAGACGTCTACACGATGAACGACTTCATCCTCGGCGACGAGGAATGGGGCGGCAACCGCCCCCGCACGCCGCTGCGTCCGCAGCAGGAAGTCACGGGGCTGGACCGTACCGTGCCCTACATGATCACCGAATTCGGCGGCCACATGTACCCGACGAAAAGCTGGGACCAGGAACAGCGCCAGGCCGAGCATGTCACCCGGCATCTGGAGGTGCTGAACGCGGCCTATGGCGATCCGCAGATCGCAGGCGCCATCGGCTGGTGCGCCTTCGACTACAACACCCACAGCGACTTCGGCTCGGGCGACCGCATCTGCCACCACGGCGTGATGGACATGTTCCGCGAACCGAAATTCGCCGCCTTCGCCTATGCCTCGCAATCCGATCCCAAACACGGCGTGGTGCTGAAACCCGTCACCTTCTGGGCGCGGGGCGAGCGCAACATCGGCCGCACCCTGCCGCTGATCGTGCTGACCAACTGCGATGCCGTGGAGCTGCGCTACGGCTCAAACCCGCCCAAGCGCCTGACGCCCGACCGCGACCGCTATCCCCACCTGCCCCATGCGCCAGTCATCTTCGAGCGGCATTTCACCAATGACGAGCTCGGTCTCTGGGGCATGACCTGGGAAGATGCCGAAATCACCGGCTTTCTGAACGGCCAGCCGGTGGCGACCTGCCGCTTCGTCGCCGACCCGCTGCCCACCCGGCTGGAACTCGCCCCCGACGCCACCCGCATCGGCCCGCACGACGCCCTGCGCGTGATGGTCCGCGTGCTGGACCANGGTGGCAACAAGCTGCCCTTCTTCCTCGAACCGGTGACAATTCAGGTCACCGGCCCCGCCCGCCGCCTCGGCCCCGGCCTCGTCCCGCTGCGCGCCGGGTCCACCGGCTTCTGGCTGCAGGCCACCGGCGAGGGCGAGATCACCGTCATCGTCACCTCAGAACGCCTGGGCCGCGAGGAGACAAGGCTGATCGCCGGGCTTGGCTGATCTGCGGCCAAGCCCCGCGGGGGAGCCGAAGGAGGGCCGGGCACAAGCGCCCCCTTCGGCAAGCCGTCAGTGGCTGGTAAGCCAGGTGAATTCCGGCCGCAGCCCGCCAAAGACCGGGCGGCCATCCTGCGGCGCGGGATAGCCCTTCGTCTCGTCCCAGAAGGCATGGTAGCTGGCCTTGGGAAAAGCCGCATCGTCATAGCCCATGATGTTGGGCACCGCGACGCGGATGCGCTTCTGCTTGTCGTCCAGCATGATCGCCGCGCCGCAATCGGCGCAGACGCAGATTTCCAGCGGCCCGTCCGGGTTCTGTGCGTTGAAGGGCACCCGCTTCAGTTNTTCGGGATGGTCCACCGCCAGGTCGCCATAGTCGAAGAAGGCGACATGCGTCGTGTGCTGGCCGGTGACGGACTTGCAGACGTTGCAGTGGCATTCGTGGTTGTCGATGGGCTCTGCCTTCGCCGTCACATGGACATGCGCGCAGCCACCCGCATAGGGCGCGGTCATTTCTTCCTCCCTGGGTGCGGCCGTCCACCCCTTCCTGGGGCAGAGATCGAGTCGCGGGGAAAGGGTAGCATTGCCCCCGCCGTTCAAGAAACTCCTCAGTTGCCAGCCGACATCCGTCATTGATGTTGGCACCGCAACGCCGCTCATGCACCATGTGGGCGACAGCGAGCGATGCGATCAGTGAACGGTGGACTTCCATGCAAGACGTGCCAGAGAGCATGCGCGCCGAACTGCAAAGGTGGAACGGCGGCCGCGGCATAGACTTGGAGGGCTGGGCTTGCTGCATGGGCAACTTCCAGCTGGCCGTCGGCTATAGCACGGTGTTCTGGCCGCGGTTCGAACGGCACGGGCGGTACATCCTGCGCGAAGGGATGACCGAGTCGGGCATCGCCGGGTTCGAAGCGCAAGCTGGAAGCACAGCTGCATCGGTTGAGGCCGTGTTGAACCACCTTCACCTGGCGGACATACAGCACGGTAACTGCGAAGACATCTCAAGCGACAAACTCCTGCACCTCGGGAAGGTTCTGGAGGAAATCTATGCCGCCAAACTGNNGCGTGGCAGTTTCCGACTCCCCTGCCACGTTCACCTGTATGTTCCCGAGGACCGGGAAGACCTGCGGGAGTACCAGATCACCTTCTGGCAGAAGAAATGGGACGCAGGCGACTGACGGACGCAGAGTGCATGGCTGGACTGCCCGCGCCCTGCGGACCCCAGGAAGGCTGGTCGCGCCCATCTGCCTGAGGGGCGGGGGAAGATTACCGCTGGTTCTGCGGCAATCCGTCGGCGATGTCGTAGTAATCGCCCTTCTGGCTGACGAAGATGTGCTTGTCCTGATGCGTGCCGGTCGGGCCATCGAAGGCGCCCATGGCCACGCCGATCCAGTCGCGGAACACCGGGTCCCAGAACAGGGTCGAGCCGCAGATGGTGCAGAACCNCCGCCGCACCTTTTCCGAGGACTGGAACCAGCCGACGCGCTCGGACCCGGTGACGGTCAGCGCGGCCTTGGGCACATCGGTCGACACCAGGTAATGCCCGGTCTGCTTGCGGCAATTCACGCAATGGCAGCCATCGGGCGGCGGCAGATCGCCCTCGACAGTGAAGCGGACGGCGCCGCACAGGCAGGAACCGGAATGGGGCATGGCATGTCTCCTTTGCCCCGATGATCGCGGGACACCGGCGCCCCGGCAAGCCCGCTCGCATCGGCCGGGCGGCGGTGCTAGGAAGACCGCAACCCAGTCACGGACCGCAAAGATGCCCGAAATCACCTCGCTCTTCGTCACCCGCCTGTACCGCGCCCGGCTGAACGACCTGGCCAAGAAGAAGATCGACTACGCCGAACTCCGCGCCTCCTGCGAGGCCATCGCCGAGGATGACGAGGCAAGCCAGGACTGGTGCGAGGCGAACGGCTACCCCGGCTACACCTCCTATGCCTCGCTGAACGACCTGCCCTGGCGCTTCCCGATCTTCGGCGATCTGGAAAAGGCGCTGGACAAGCACGTCGCCGCCTTCTGCGACGACCTGGGGTTCGATCTTCAGGGCAAGAAGCTGAAATGCGACAGCCTCTGGATCAACATCCTGCCCGAGGGCGGCAGCCATGCCAGCCACATCCACCCGCATTCGGTGATCTCCGGCACCACCTATGTCGCCATGCCCGAGGGCACCTCGGCGCTGAAACTGGAAGANCCCCGCCTGCCGATGATGATGCACGCNCCCCTGCGCCGAAAGAATGCCGGGCAAGAGCTGCANACCTTCGTCTATGTNCACCCCTCGGTGGGCGACATCCTGCTGTGGGAAAGCTGGCTGCGCCACGAGGTGCCGATGAACATGTCCGAGGACGAGCGGATCTCGGTCAGCTTCAACTATGGCTGGGCGTGAGGCGCGGCGCGGGCCTTCTGCCAGGCCCCGGCGGCGCGCCAGCGCAACCGAGGGTCCGCGCTGCTCTGCCCTTGCCCCCGCTCAGGCCTTCAGGCGCAGCAACCGGGTGGCGGTGGCAAAGGCCACCTCGTCCCGCGTGGCGGGGTCCAGCCCCGCGGCATCCAGAAACCGGCCTGCAACCGCCGCATCCTCATAAGGGTAGTCCACGGCGAACATCACCCGCCCGGCCCCCAGCCCCGCCAGCGCCGCGCGCAGCGGCACGGGATCGCACTGGCCCGAGGTGGTGACGAACAGGTTGCGCCGCAGATAGGCCGAAGGCGGCAGAAGCAGCGGGCGCTTGTCTGCCGTCAGCGCCGCGCGGCTGTCCAGCCGCCACAACACATAGGGCAGCGTCTCGCCCATATGCCCCAGGATGATCTTCAGCCGGGGAAAGCGGTCGAACACCCCGGCGAATACCATCCGCAAGAGGTGGGACGCCGCGCCGACCGTCCATTCCCAGGTGGGTTTCAGAAGCTCGGGCGCGCCCTCCAGAACGTAAGGCAGCCGGAAGGAATCGCCGGGATGCAGGTACAGCGGCACGTCCAGATCCTGCATCCGCTCCCAGAAGGCATCGTATCGCGGGTCGTCCAGATAGATGCCACCGGTATGGCCGTTGACCATGGCCCCCACGAAGCCAAGCTCTCGCACGCAGCGCTCCAGTTCGGCGGCGGCCGTCGCGGCATCGGCCATCGACAGATGCGCAAAACCGGCATAGCGGTACTGCCGAGCCACTTCATCGGCCAGCCGGTCATTGGCGAACTGCGCCAGCCGGGCCGCCCTGGTGGCATCGGCTTCGGCCTGCACCCCCGGCCCCGACAGCGACAGCACGGCCATCCGCACCCCGGCGCTGTCCATCGCGGCAAGCCGCGCCTCACCGAAGTCGAGCATCGCCGCCTCCAGCTGCGCACGGACCTCGGCCGTCACCTTCGGCAGGGNCTTACCCAGATAGGGCAGGAATTCGGGAAGGATGAAATGCTCTTCAAGCGCGATCTTGTCCGGCTGCATCCGTCTGTCCTTGAATGAGCTTCCTGTACCAGCGTTGGCTAGCGGCGGCGGGGCGGAATGAAAAGCACCCTTGCCGCCGAAGGACCGGTCGCGCGGCCGAGCACTCCCCTTTCACCCGCGCCACAGGCGCTTCCGGGCGGGGTCCCGCCCTATTCCGCGCCGTAGTTGTAGGTCCCGCACAGGGCATCGCTCTGGATCGAGGCTTAGCGGGTCGTCGCCCGAGAAGGCGGCGAGTTGCAGCGTCGCATCGCTGCCGGGGCTGGCGGCCAGCACCAGCCACCGCGCCATGTCCGGCCCGCCGCACAGCGTGTTGCCATTGATCAGCGGGCCGGGATCAGCCGCCATCTGCAACACCGCGCCCTTCACCATTGCCTCGTCAAAGATCAGCCAGGCTGCATCGGACAGCGCCACCTGCGTCAGCCCCACCTGCGCGCCGGGCCCGAAGGTGATGGAGGTCGGCGCCCCCTGCGCATCGACCGCCAGCGTGATCGGCCCGGTGATCGACTCGGCGGTTGCCGACCAGGGCAGGAACGTCCCGCCGCGCGACCAGAAGGTCGCGTCCTGGGCCAGGGCCGGGGCACAAAGGCAAAGGGCAGTCAGGGTGGCAACGGCGCGCAGCATCGGGTCCTCGGCATGTGGGTGATCGACTGAAAGGCTACATCGCCACGTCACGCGGAGCCAGCCTGCCGGGGTCGCGAATATCGCTTGCCTTCCCACCCCTCCCCTGTAGTGAGCCGCATCCACGGTTCCGGGGCGACTCGGAATCGTCGATCTGTCATTGATCCGCCAGGGTGAAGGTGACCCGCCAAGGGGCCACTGGCGATTGTGAAAGGAAGACCGGTGATGACCACCGCCAAGGAACTTGCGGGCAAGACGCCCGACCAGCTGCGCGACAATCTCGTGGCCCTGAAGAAGGAAGCGTTCAACCTGCGCTTCCAGCAGGCCACCAACCAGCTGGAAAACACCGCCCGCATGCGTGCCGTCCGCCGCGACGTCGCCCGCATCAAGACGGTGCTGAACCAAAAGCCGCTGAAGCCGCGAAGTAAGGGGACCACGAAATGCCCAAGCGTATCCTGCAAGGTGTCGTGACCTCGGACAAGAACGAGCAGACGATCACCGTCCTCGTCGAGCGTCGCTTCAAGCATCCGCTGCTGCAGAAGACCGTCCGCAAGTCCAAGAAGTACCGGGCCCACGACGCGAACAACCAGTTCAAGGTTGGCGACACCGTCCGCATCGAGGAATGTGCGCCGATCTCGAAGACCAAACGCTGGACGGTGGTCGTCGAGGCGTAAGCCCCGGCCCCACCCCCAACGGAAATCGAAACCCCGGGGCCATGACGGTCCCCGAAGGTCGGGAGAAACCAAATGATCCAGATGCAGACCAATCTGGATGTCGCTGACAACCCGGCGCACGCCGGGTGCAGTGCATCAAGGTTCTGGGTGGCTCGCATCGCCGCTACGCCTCCGTGGGCGACATCATCGTGGTGTCGGTCAAGGAAGCGATTCCGAAAGGCCGCGTGAAGAAGGGTGACGTCCGCAAGGCCGTCGTCGTGCGCACCGCCAAGGAAGTCCGTCGCGAAGACGGCACCTCCATCCGCTTCGACCGCAACGCCGCCGTCATCCTGAACAACCAGGGCGAACCGGTCGGCACCCGTATCTTCGGGCCGGTCGTGCGCGAACTGCGCGCCAAGAACTTCATGAAGATCATCTCGCTTGCGCCGGAGGTGCTGTGATGGCCGCGAAACTCCGCAAGGGCGACAAGGTCGTCGTGCTGACGGGCAAGGACAAGGGCCAGACCGGTGAGATCACCGCCGTCAGCCCGAAGGACAACAAGGCCGTCGTGGAAGGCGTGAACGTCGCCATCCGCCACACCAAGCAATCGCCGAGCTCGCAAGGCGGCTTACTGGCCAAGGCCATGCCGATCGACCTGTCGAACCTCGCGCTCGTTGATGCCAACGGCAAGGCCACCCGCGTCGGCTTCCGCATGGAAGGCGACAAGAAGGTCCGCTACGCCAAGACCACCGGGGAGGCGATCTGATGCTGGACGCAGCCACCTATACCCCGCGTCTGAAGGCCGCCTACCAGGCCAAGATGCGCGCCGCTCTGAAAGAAGAGTTCGGCTACAAGAACGACATGCAGATCCCCAAGCTGGACAAGATCGTCCTGAACATGGGTGTCGGCGAAGCGGTCAAGGACACCAAGAAGGTGAAGCAGGCCGCCGAAGAGCTCAGCAAGATCGCANNCCAGAAGGCCGTCATCACGCTGGCCCGCAAGTCGATCGCGACCTTCCGCCTGCGTGAAGGCATGCCGCTTGGCTGCAAGGTCACGCTGCGCGGCGACCGCATGTATGAATTCCTCGACCGTCTGATCACGATCGCCCTCCCCCGCGTCCGCGACTTCCGCGGCGTGAAGGGCAACGCCTTCGACGGCCGTGGCAACTATGCCATGGGCCTGAAAGAGCACATCGTGTTCCCCGAGATCGACTTCGACAAGGTCGATGAAGTTCTCGGCATGGACATCATCATCTGCACCACCGCGAAAACCGACGCGGAAGCCAAGGCGCTGTTGAAGCATTTCAACATGCCCTTCAGCAACTGACGCGCGAGGAANGAAACTCATGGCCAAGAAATCCATGGTGAACCGCGAAGTGAAGCGCGCCAAGCTCGTGAAGCAGCATGCTGCCAAGCGGGCCGCGCTGAAAGCGGTGATCGCCGACCAGTCCAAGCCGATGGAAGAACGCTTCAAGGCGACGCACAAGCTCGCCCAGATGCCGCGCAACTCCTCGGCCACGCGGATCCACAACCGGTGCCAGCTCACCGGCCGTCCGCACGCCTATTATCGCAAGCTCAAGCTCGCGGATCATGCTGCGCGAACTGGCCTCCTTCGGCCAGATCCCCGGCATGGTGAAGTCGAGCTGGTAAGGGAGGAAGACAGATGTCGATGAACGATCCTCTCGGCGATATGCTGACCCGTATCCGCAACGCGCAACTGCGCGGCAAGTCCACCGTGGTTTCGGCGTCCACGCTGCGCGCCCGCGTGCTGGATGTGCTGGCTTCGGAAGGCTACATCCGCGGCTACGAACGCGCTGACACCACCAATGGTCAGGGCGAATTCACCATCTCGCTCAAGTACTTCGAAGGNCACCCCGTGATCCGCGAACTCAAGCGCGTGTCGAAGCCGGGCCGTCGCGTGTATATGGGCGTCAAGGAAATCCCGACCGTGCGCAACGGCCTGGGCGTTTCCATCGTCTCCACGCCCAAGGGCGTGATGTCGGACGCAAACGCACGCGCTGCCAATGTCGGCGGCGAAGTGCTTTGCACCGTGNNTTCTGAGGAGGGTGGCATGTCTCGTATCGGCAAGAAACCCGTCCCCCTGACCAAGGGCGTCTCGGCCACCGTCTCGGGCCAGACCATCCAGGTCAAGGGTCCGAAGGGCACCCGCAGCTTCACCGCGACCGACGATGTGACGATCACCATCGACGGCGAAACCGTGAAGGTGACGCCGCGCGGCACCTCCAAGCGGGCGCGCCAGCAGTGGGGCATGACCCGGTCCATGGTGGAAAACCTGGTGACCGGCGTGACCACCGGCTTCAAGAAGGAACTGGAAATCCAGGGCGTGGGCTACCGCGCCGCGATGGCTNNTAACGTTCTGAAGCTGTCGCTCGGCTACAGCCACGAAGTGAACTACACGGCCCCGGCNAAGATCACCATCACTTCGCCCAAGCAGACCGAAATCGTCGTCGAAGGCATCGACGAACAGGTTGTCGGCCAGGTGGCGGCGAACATCCGCGACTGGAAGCGCCCCGAGCCCTACAAGGGCAAGGGCATCCGGTACAAGGGTGAGTACATCTTCCGCAAGGAAGGCAAGAAGAAGTAAAGGGGCGCAAGAAAATGGCGAACACCAAGCGAGAGCTGTTCCTCAAGCGCCGCCTGCGCGTGCGGAACAAACTGAAGGCGATGTCGCATGGGCGGCTGCGGCTTTCGGTCCACCGCTCTTCCAAGAACATCAGCGTGCAGCTGATCGACGACGTGAAGGGCATCACCGTGGCCGCTGCCTCGACGCTGGAAAAGGATCTCGGCGTCGTCGGCAAGAACAACGTCGAGGCCGCCGCGAAGATCGGCGCCGCGATTGCCGAACGGGCCAAGCAGGCCGGGGTCGAAGAATGCTACTTCGACCGTGGCGGCTTCCTCTTCCATGGGAAGGTCAAGGCCCTGGCCGACGCCGCCCGTGAAGGTGGCCTGAAGTTCTGATTGGTGGGCGGTGCCGTCGGTTTCAGACGCGCCGCCCCGATGATCCGGGTTTCCGCCTTCCGCGCGGAAACACCAGGATCGGCTCTAACGGCGCTTGCGCCAACACGATGAGGAATGCCTGATGGCAGAACGTGAAAACCGCCGGGATCGCGGCGAGCGTCGGGGCGATGACCGCCGCGACCGCGCCGAGGAAACCCCGGAATTCGCCGACCGTCTGGTCGCGATCAACCGCGTCTCCAAGACCGTGAAGGGCGGCAAGCGCTTCGGCTTTGCGGCTCTGGTGGTCGTGGGCGACCAGCGTGGCCGTGTGGGCTTTGGCAAGGGCAAGGCCAAGGAAGTGCCGGAGGCCATCCGCAAGGCCACCGAGCAGGCCAAGCGCAGCCTGATCCGCGTGCCGCTGAAGGATGCGCGCACGCTGCACCACGACATCGAGGGCCGTCATGGCGCNTTAAGGGTCGTGATGCGCACCGCCGTGGCCGGTACCGGCATCATCGCGGGCGGCCCGATGCGCGCCGTCTTCGAAATGCTGGGCGTGCAGGACGTTGTTGCGAAGTCGATCGGCTCGCAGAACCCCTACAACATGATCCGCGCCACCATCGACGGCCTGAAGCTGGAATCCTCGCCNCGTCACGTTGCGGCCCGCCGCAACAAGAAGGTGGCCGAGATCCTGCGCAAGCCCGAAGCCGAAGTGGTGGAGGCCTGATCATGACCGCGAAGAAGACCATCGTCGTGAAGCAGATCCGCTCGGCCAACCGCCGCCCGGACGTGCAGACCCAGACGCTGAAGGGCCTGGGCCTGAACAAGCTGCACCGCACGCGCGAACTGGAAGACACGCTTACCGTCCGCGGCATGGTGAACGCGATCAGCCACCTGGTGGTGATCGTGGAAGAGCGCGGCTAAGCCGACCGGGGACTGCCGGTCCCGACCCAGACGCCCCGCGACCCCGCGGGGGCGTTTGTCATTTCGATTGGCCAGTCCGAAGCTTGCGCATGGCCCGCCACGTAGGCAGCGCCGCGGCCACCATCGCCAGTGCAAAAGCGCCTGCCGCGGCGACCGCGCCCAAGCGTCCGGCCAGCAGGGCCAGCAGCGCCAGTTCCAGTCCGACGCAGATCGTCAGCAGGCGCAGCTTCCAGCCCTCGTCGCCGTCACGGACCAGCATCTTGCGCGGAAAGCCGGAATAGGCCAGCGCCAGGCTTCCCGCCGCCACCGCGGTCAGCGCAAGGGCGCCCTGCCCGCCCGGCAGCGGCAGCAGGCGCCCTGCCAGCCAGGGTGCCGCAGCGATCAGCAGGCCCATGGGCCCGGCCACCAGTCCGGCAAAGACCCGCCCGCGCTGCCGGAACACCTCGGACAGGTTCCCCTCTCGACCTGTGCGGCCTGACGCAGGAACGGGCCGTCCAGCAGCGGCGCCAGCGATCCGGCCAGGTCGGCCAGGGCAAAGCTCAGGGCCAGGGTGGCCACGGTTACGCGGGGGCCAGGTAGCTTACCACGATCACCGGTGCGCGCCGCATCATCGCCAGCAGCAGCGACTGGCCGACGAATCCGCCGGCGTGGCGCGACCACTGCTGCGCCGGGACACCGACCCGCCCGCGCAGGAAGATCGCCTCCCGGCTCCACAACAGGCCGCCGCCGCCCCCATCCGGCCCCCAAAGCGCCAGCACCTCCACCACCGTCACCGGCCGCCCCGCCCAGACCCACCCCGCCACCGGCAGCGCCACCACCGCCGCCGGTACCAGCCGCGTCGCCAGTGCCGCCCGCACCGCCTGCCCCCGAAGGATCGCCCGCGCGCCAAGCAGCTGGACCACCGCCGCCACCGGCAGCCCCAGCGACGTCAGCGCCACCGGCCCGGCCTTGCCGAAGGCCAGCCCGACCGCCACCATCCCGGCCATGCCCACCCCGCGCCTTGCGCCCGCCCGAGGTCTCGACCTGCAGGCACGAGGCGATCATCATCCGCAGCGTCCGGGCAAAGCGGTCGCGGTCACGCTCTTTGGCGTCGGGCAGCCGATCCGCCAGCGCCAGCAGGAAGTCGGCCAGCAGAAAGGCCGCGCTGCCCAGGATCGGCCCGGTGCCGTGCTCGGCGAAATAGGGCATCAGCTCGGGCAGGGCATCGCGCAGGATCATCACGCTCACCCAGCCAGCGGGCGTCCAGTTATCGACGAAGGGTTCGGCCAGCGTCTCCAGTACGATCTCGCCGCGCATCGCGGCATAGGACCGGTCGTCGGTGCGGGAAATCAGCCGCCCCGGCGCGTCGCCCGGATGATCCAGTGATCCAGGTCGTCCTGCGCAACATGGGCGCGGCTCCGGCGGATCGTCAGCTCGTCCGAAATCCCGTCCATCAGCAACAGCTCGCCCAGCTCCCAATGCTCGACCCGCCCGACCAGCAGCTTGCTTTTCCGGCGGCGTGAAGATGTCCATCACGCCGGTGTAGAAGTCGAAAGCCGCATCGAACCGGTCGCCCGGATCGAAGTCATCCATGCGGATCAGGTGCGAAACCAGGCGCCCGCTGGCCTGCGAAAGCTCGTGCATGTCCACCGACCGGTTTGCCTGGCCTTCCGGCATCCTGTCGTGGCCCTTCGCCTCTGGCGAGGCGCACGGGTTTGCCCAGTGTCTCATGGATTTGCCGTGCGGACCATTCACCTGTTGAACCCCTGCCGCAAAGGCGTCGCCTGAATCCATCTTTTCCAATGACGCAGCAGGATTGAAGACAGGCAATGCCGCAAGACAGGTGCGACCAGACCCACCCCGGCGAAGTCACACGGCGCGGCTTCCTGGCCAGCACGGGCGCCTTGGCCATCGGCGCAGGGTTGTCCGCCCTGCCCGGTCGCGCGCTGGCCCAGGGCGACGGCTTCGACATCGACGCCGCCTTCGCCGCCTTCTTCGCCGAGATCGGCGGCACGCCGCAGGATGCCGGNGGCAAGGTCACCTTCATCGGCCGCGATCCCCTGATCCACAGCCATTTCCGCATCGGCAGCAGCATGGCGATCCCGGCCATGGCCGCNGGACTGGGTGCCGCCGCCGTCTGGAAGGAACGCACCGGTGAAGAGCAGGATGTGACGGCNGACCTGCGCGAGGCGATGTACAACGTCAACCCGCTTCTGACCCCGATCATGCAGTTCCGCCTGGCGGTCGGCATGCTGCCGCCCGACGACGCGGTGGCGAANAGCTTCACCTTCACGCCCACCATCAACGGCTTGCTCTACCAGGCGCCGGTCGGGCTCGGGAACCCGTTCTCCTTCGTGCCCTTCGAGACGAAGGACGGCCGTTTCGCCAATATCACCGGCGTCTATCCCCACCTGAACGCCCGTGCGCTGAACCTCCTTGGCGCCTCGCCCAACGTGGAAAGCATCGCCGCTTACGTGAAGAAGTGGAATGCCGAGGACCTGGAACAGGCGATGATCGACAGCCGGACCGTCGGCACCATCCATCGCACCGCCCAGGAATGGCTGGCCCATCCCGAAGGCATGGCATTGGCCTCGGTGCCGCTGATCGACATCCGCAAGATCGGCGACAGCGATCCCGAACCCTGGGATCCCAACCCCACGCAGCCCTTGTCCGGCATCAAGGGTCTGGCCCTGACCCATGTCATCGCCGGTTCCACCGCCATGCGCACGCTGGCCGAATATGGCGCCGAAGTGCTGCAGGTCGCCCGCGACCAGAGTTTCGAGCACGAGGTCGTCTGGACGGATGTCAACATCGGCATGCGCTCGACCATCCTGGACCTGACCAAGGAGGACCAGAAGCAGGCGCTCTACGCGATGATCCCGCAGGCGGATGTCTTCGCCGAAAGCTTCGCCGGCACCAACGGCCGCGGCATCGAACGCCTGGGCTTCGGGCGCGAGGAACTGGCGAAGCGGCGGCCCGGCATCATCTACCTGACCGTCCGCGGCTTCAGCTTCCACGAAAACGGCCCCTGGCACACCCGCGCTTGCTTCGACATGGAGGCGGTCTCGGCCACCGGCTATACNCTTCGCCGAGGCAATGGGGCCGACCCCAGCTTCGGCGAGGCCTTCGCCGAACCGCTCGGCTCGGGCTCGGTGCTGCCCGCCTTCCCGCCGACTTTCGTGCTGAACGACTACATCGCCGGCTATCTCGGCGCTGCTTGCGTGATCGCCGCGCTGCGCCGCCGGGCGACCGAGGGCGGCAGCTGGCATGTCTCGATCTCGCTTGCGCGCGCGGCCATGTGGTATGCCAGCCTGGGGATGTTCCCGTCCAAGGACGTCGATACCTCGGATCCCGAGCACCAGATGGTCGCNGCGGCGACCGTCACCGGCGACACAGCCTATGGGCGCCTGACCCGCCTTGCTCCCCTTGCCCGCTTGTCCCGAACGCCTGGCAAGTTCCCGGANCCCCTGCTGGTCGTCCGCGGCGCCGACCTTCCGAAATGGCAGGAGAGCTGAGATGCGAACGCCCGTCCTTGCCCTTCTGGCCGCGCTCGCTGTGACAGCCGAAGCCCGCGCGGATGGCCCGGCCACGGACGCAGCTACCGCCAAAGAGGTCGAAGCGGCAAGTCTCGATGCCGCCTATCAGGACCTGATGGGCGAAGCGCCAGGAACGCCTTACGCGGACCGCCTGGATGGCACGCTGTCGGCGCTTGGCGATCTGGCCGACGACGCGGCGCCGCGGCGCGGACGGTTCCGGCTGCCGTCGGGGATGCAGGCCTGGGAAGACTGGAAGGCCCGCTTCCGCGAAGACACCGGCATCGCCATCGGCGGCTCGCTTGGGGCGCTGTGGCAGAACTACAGCGACCCCTCNCTGGGCCAGGACGATGCGGCGGGCTACAAGCTGACGATCAACCTGTCCAAGGCGATCATCAACGCCGGTCGCCCCGATGCCCTGACGCTGGACATCGCGCTGGAATCGCGCGGCGCCATCGACACGCCGCTGCCGCCGCTGCAAGGCGGCATCGCTGCGGGGAACATGGTGCCAACCGCAGCGACCTGGGGTCAGTTCGATTTCGGCGTGACGCAGTTCTACCTGCGCCAGAACCTGTTCGACAACCGCGTCCAATGGGCCGTCGGCAAGCTTTTCGCACCGAACTTCGTGAACGCCTATCCCTTCTTCGATGACAACCGCCAGTTCCTGAACCAGAACTTCTCGACCAGTCCCACCATCGCCTCGGCGCTGCGCGGCTTTGGCGCCACCGCGCTGGTCTATCCCACCGAGGGCGGGCTTTACGTCCAGGGCGGCATCTACACCGCCAATTCCGAAGATACCGGCGCGACGATCGACAATTTCCTGAACATCCCGGAATACTTCACCTCGCTGGAAATCGGCTGGAGCGGCCTGGCCCGCACCGGGACGCCCATCCAGGCGCGCGGCCCGATGGATGCCAACAACGTCCACGTCACCTTCTGGCACAAGGACGCGCAGCCCGACGCGGCCTCGATCTTCCAGCCGGAAATGCAGGGCGTCGCCTTCAACGCCAACTTCATGGTAAGCGACAACCTGATGTGGTTCGTCCGCGGCGGCATGTCCGACAATTGGGTCACCGAACAGGCCCTCTCCGCCGGTTTCGGCTACCGCCCGGGCGCGGCGCCCGCCGATCTGTTCGGCATGGGGCTGGGCTGGACCTCGCCCGCCAATGATGCGCTGTCGGATTCGGTCGTGTTCGAAACCTTCTACCGCTACATGCTGACCCCGAATTTCGCGATCACGCCGGACCTGCAACTGATCGCCAACCCGTCGCTCGCCCCGAATGCCGACACGCAGGTGGTCGTCGGCCTGCGCGGCCGGGTGACGTTCTGACGCTTACCGCCGGTATCGCCAGGCGGGAAATGGCTTGCCCAAACGGCAGGAACGCTGAACAGTGACAGGGCGCTGACACCCGCGCGATCCGATCCAGGGAGGGGAACGGAGACATGGCCGACACCGGGACCGGCGCCACGGGCGCGGGCAAGATCACGCTGGTCTCGCTGACCGCCATGGTCGTGGGTTCCATGGTCGGGGGCATCTTCAACCTGCCCGACCGTTTCGGAGCCGCCACCGGCCCCTTCGGCGCCCTCATCGCCTGGGCCATCGCCNNAAGCACCGGCATGTACATGCTGGCGCGGGTGTTCCAGTCGCTGGCCGAACGCCGCCCCGACATCGACGGCGTCTTCGCCTATGCCAANGGCTTCGGCGATTTCACCGGCTTTCTTGCCGCCTTCGGCTACTGGCTGGGCGTCTGCCTTGGCAACGTCTTCTACTGGGTGCTGATCAGCACCACGCTTGGCACCTTCTTCCCGGCCTTCGGCCAGGGCAACAGCCTCTTCGCCATCCTGTTCTCGCTGGTAAGCATCTGGGCCTTCCACTTCATGATCCTGCGCGGCGTCCAGCAGGCCGCCTTCATCAACGTCGTCGTCACCGTCGCCAAGATCGTGCCGCTGCTCGTTGCCGTGCTGTTGATGGCGCTGGCCTTCAACTGGGATCAGTTCGCCGCCAATTTCTGGGGCGGCGCCGACATGCCNGAGAAATCCCTGGTTGCCCAGGTGCGCGACACCATGCTGATCACCGTCTTCGTCTTCCTCGGCATCGAAGGCGCCAGCGTCTATTCCCGCTTCGCCAAGAAGCGCGAGGATGTGGGCACCGCCACCATCCTGGGCTTCGTCGCGGTGACCGGCCTGATGGTCGCCGTCACGCTCCTGCCCTATGCGATCCTGCCGCAATCCGCCATCGCCACGCTGCCGCGGCCATCGCTGGCCAGCGCACTGGCCGCCGCCACCGGCCCCTGGGGCGCCACCTTCATCTCGGTGGGCGTGCTGGTCTCGGTCCTNGGCGCCTTCCTCGCCTGGTCGCTGATCTGCGCCGAGGTGATGTTCGCCGCCGCCAAATCGAAGGACATGCCCCGCCTCTTCGCGCGCGAGAACGCCGCCAAGGTGCTTACCAACGCGCTCTGGGCCTCGAACCTGGTGGTCTCGGCCTTCGTCATCTCGACCTACTGGTCGGCCGATGCCTTCAACTTCATGCTCGACATGGCCAGCGTGACCTCGCTTCTGCCCTACCTTCTGGTCGCGGGCTATGGCGTGCTTCTGGCCCGCAACGCCGCCGCCTATGCCGACGCCCCGGCCCAGGCGCGGCGCGACGGGCTGATCGCCGCGACGGCAGTCCTCTATGTGCTGGTCATGTTCGCGGCGGCGGGCCTGAAATACGTCCTCCTGGTGACGGTCCTTCTGGCCCCCGGCACCATCCTCTACTTCTGGTCGCGGCGCGAACAGAACCTGCGGGTCTTCACCCGCGCCGAACTGATCCTGTTTCTCATCGTCCTCGTAAGCGCCGTCGCGGGCCTTGCTTACCTGCTGACCGGCCGCATCACCCCCTGACCCCGGAGGTTCCCGTGTCCCTTTCCCCTGTTTTCGGCGTTCACTCCGAAGTCGGCCAACTGCGCAAGGTCATGGTCTGCATGCCCGGCCGCGCGCACCAGCGCCTGACGCCGTCCAACTGCGACGACCTTCTGTTCGACGATGTGATCTGGGTCGAAACCGCCCGCCGCGACCATCTGGACTTCCAGTCCAAGCTGCGCGACCGCGGCGTGGACGTGGTCGAAATGCACGACCTGCTGACGCAGACCCTGGCCAACCCCGAGGCGCGCAAGTGGATCCTCGACAATCGCGTCACCGCCAACGAGGTCGGCCTGACCCTGATGGCCGAGGTGCGCAGCTATCTTGACGGCCTGTCCGACCGTGACCTGGCCGAAACCCTGATCGGCGGCCTCTCGGTCGAGGAATTCCCCGATCCCCTGCCCGGCGATGTCGGCAGCTATGTCCGCCATGGCGCGCGCCTGGCGCAATATCTGATCTCGCCGCTGCCCAACACGCTTTACACCCGTGACACCACCTGCTGGGTCTATGGCGGCGTCACGGTGAACCCGCTTTANCCGGCGCGCAAGGACGAGACGCTGCTGACCACGGCGATCTACCGCTTCCACCCGGATTTCGCGGGCAAGGTGAAGGTTTGGTGGGGCAACCCCGAGGAAGACCACGGCCTTGCCACCGTCGAAGGCGGCGACGTGATGCCCGCTGCAACCGCNACCATGCTGATCGGCATGTCCGAACGCACCTCGCGCCAGGGCATTTCGTCCCTGGCCCGGTCGCTCTTCGACCAGGACGTGGTCGATCATGTGCTGGTNGGTGCNATGCCCTCGCTGCGGGCGGCGATGCATCTCGACACCGTCTTCACCTTCGCCGACCGCGATTGCGTGCTGATCTACCCCGACATCGTGAACGTCATCGAACCCTACAGCCTGCGTCCCGGCAAGAACGGCACCATCGACGTGCGCAAGCATTCNAGCAGCTGGGTCCAGGCCGTGTCCGAGGCGCTGGACGTGAAGAAGATGCGCGTGGTGGAAACCGGCGGCACCGCCTACATGCGCGAACGCACGCAGTGGGATTCCGGCGCCAACCTCGTCTGCGCTTCGCCCGGCGTGGTCTTTGCCTATGACCGCAACACCTATACCAACACGCTGCTGCGCAANGCAGGNATCGAGGTCATCACCATCTCGGGCTCTGAACTTGGCCGCGGCCGCGGCGGCGGGCATTGCATGACCTGCCCGATCATCCGCGATCCGGCGTGATCCCCGCGCGATGGCAGGTGAACAGGACGAACGCGCTGCCGCCCTGCGACCGCTGAGCCTGGCCGAGGCTCTGGTTCCCGTCGTCACGCTCGTCGTGCTGATCGTGGCATCGGCGCTGCTCTTCGGCGATCTTAGCTACGGTCCGAACCAGATCGCACTGGTCATGGCCACCCTGGTCGCCGTGGCGGTCGGTCGCCGGGCNAACCATTCGCAAGACAGCCTGAACGCGGCGGCCGTCGCCTCTGCCGCCTCGGGCATCGGCGCCATCTTCATCCTCTTCTCCGTCGGCGCGCTCATCGGCACCTGGGCAATCAGCGGAACGCTGGTCGCCATGGTCTATTACGGGCTGACCTGGCTCAGCCCGTCCTATTTTCCGTTCTCGGCCTTCCTTGGCTGCGCCTTCGTCTCGGCTGCGCTTGGCAGTTCCTGGACCACCGCCGGCACCATCGGCGTGGGCTTCATGGGCATGGCCACGAACATGGACATCAGCCCGGCCCTCGCCGCCGCCGCCATCGTCTCGGGTGCCTATGTCGGGGAACTGGTCTCGCCCCTGTCCGATACCGCCAATCTGACCTCCGGCAGCGTNGGCGTTCCGCTGTATCGGCACCTGCGCAGCATGTTCCTGCCCACGGCCCTGGCCTTCCTTGTGGCGCTTGCCGTGTTCTGGCTGGCCAGTACGCCNGGTGCATCGGATGCCTCCGAAAAGCTGGACGCCATCCGCGCCAACTTCACCATGTCACCCTGGCTGTTCCTGCCGCTGGTCGTGGTGGCGGTGCTGGCGGTCCTGCGGGTCTCGCCGGTCATGACCATCCTGTCGGGCGCCCTGGTAAGCCGCCGTCGCCGTGGTCTTCGCCCCGACCGCGTCGCCCGCTTCGCCGATCCCGAGGCCGTCCTGCCCGGCGCAGTGGCGGTGATCAAGGGCCTGTGGCTGGTGCTGGCCTCGGGCTATGACTCGTCGATGGGCGTGCCCACGCTGGACAGGCTGGTGTCGCGCGGCGGCATGGACAGCATGTTGCCCACGGTCTGGCTGATCATGGCGGCCCTGGCCTTTGGCGGCGTCGTCGAAAAGGCCGGGGTTCTGGACCGGCTGATCGCGCCGGTGCTGGCAGCGGCCACCTCGGCCGCGCGTCTGGTGGCGGCCGTGATCGGCGCGGTCTTCGGCGCCAATGTCGTTACCGCCGATCAGTACATGGCCATCGTGNNTTTTACCCGCATGTTCCGCCCGGCGATGGACCGGCTGGGGTTCGATCCCGTCGTGCTGTCGCGCACCGTCGCCGCCTCGGCCACGCCCAGTTCGGCCCTGGTGCCCTGGAACAGCTGCGGCGCCTTCATGAGCGCGGCGCTCGGCGTCTCGACCCTGCATTACGCGCCGCTGGCGGTGTTCAACTATGGCCTGCCGCTGGTCGTCTTCCTCTGGCCGCCGCCATCGGCGTTCCGCGCAGGGTCAGGACCGCGCGGCAAGTGCTGACAATTCTTAAGTCCAAGTTAATTCGCGCCGCCAAGTCCTTGATTTTCCTGGCACCGACCAAGCGTCCGAGCTCGGACGCCCTCGGACGCGGCAAAGCAAAACCCCGGCGCGGGGGCGCCGGGGCTGCAACCTTGGGGCCTGGCCCCTCGGTCTTACCAGTCTTCCTTGGCCACGATGCGGGTCGTGACCGGCAGCTTCATCGCGCCCAGGCGCAGGGCCTCACGNNCGGTGACCTCGTTCACGCCGTCGATCTCGAACATGATCCGGCCGGGCTTGACCTTGCAGGCCCAGTAGTCCGTAGGCCNCTTGCCCGAGCCCATGCGGACTTCGGTGGGCTTCGACGAAACCGGGGTGTCCGGGAAGATCCGGATCCAGACCCGGCCCTGACGCTTCATGTGGCGGGTGATCGCGCGGCGGGCCGCCTCGATCTGCCGCGCGGTGACGCGCTCGGGCTCGGTCGCCTTCAGGGCGAAGGAGCCGAAGTTCAGCAGGAACCCACCCTTGGCCTCGCCATGGATGCGACCCTTGTGCATCTTGCGGTNACTTGGTGCGCTTCGGTTGCAGCATCTCTTTCTACTCCTTACGCGCTCGCGGTCGCCGCGTTCGCGGCGCGGCCCACGCGGCGCCGGACCGTCGGCAGCTTCAGCCAGACGGCGGTCATGCGCCTGCGGATCGTGTTCCAGGATCTCGCCCTTGAAGATCCAGACCTTCACACCGATGATCCCATAGGGCGTCTCGGCTTCCGACAGCGCATAGTCGATGTCGGCGCGCAGGGTGTGCAGCGGCACGCGGCCTTCGCGGTACCACTCGGTGCGGGCGATTTCCGCGCCGCCCAGACGGCCGGACACGTTCACCCGGATACCCAGGGCACCCATCCGCATCGCGTTCTGCACGCCGCGCTTCATGGCGCGACGGAAGGACACCCGACGCTCCATCTGCTGGGCGATCGACTCGGCCACCAGCTGCGCGTCCAGTTCCGGCTTGCGGACTTCGACGATGTTCAGGTGGAGTTCCGACTTCGTGAAGTTCGCCANGCTTCTGCGCAGCGTCTCGATGTCGGCGCCCTTCTTGCCGATGATCACGCCCGGACGGGCGGTGTGGATCGTCACGCGGCACTTCTTGTGCGGCCGCTCGATGATCACCTTCGACACGCCACTGCTTGCACTCTTCATGGANNTGAAGTCGCGCATCTTCAGGTCTTCCAGCAGCAGGTTGCCGTAGTCCTTGGTGTCGGCAAACCAGCGGCTGTCCCAGGTGCGGTTGACCTGGAGGCGCATCCCGATGGGGTTGACTTTCTGACCCATTACGCAGTCTCCCGACTTGACGCACCGTGATGGTGATCTCGCTGAACGGTTTCATGATCTTGCCGAACCGGCCACGCGCCCGCGGACGGCCGCGCTTCATCACCAGGTTCTTGCCGACCCAGGCTTCCGCCACCACGAGGCTGTCCACGTCGAGGCCGTGGTTGTTTTCCGCGTTGGCGATGGCCGACTGCAGGCACTTCTTCACGTCGCCCGCAATGCGGCGCTTCGAGAAGGTGAGGTCGGCGAGCGCCTTGTCCACCTTCTTGCCGCGGATCAGGTAGGCGACGAGGTTCAGCTTCTGCGGCGAGGTGCGCAGCATGCGCGCGATCGCCATGGCTTCGTTGTCCGCCACGCGACGGGGTTCTTTCCGCACCCATGGCTTACTTCCTCTTCGCTTTCTTGTCGGCGGCGTGACCATAGTAGGTCCGCGTCGGCGAGTATTCGCCGAACTTCTGGCCGATCATCTCTTCGGTGACCGCGACGGGAATGTGCTTCTTGCCGTTGTAGACGGCAAAGGTCAGCCCGACAAACTGCGGCAGGATGGTGGAACGGCGCGACCAGATCTTGATCACCTCGTTCTTGCCCGAGGCGCGGGCGGCTTCCGCCTTCTTCAGCAGGTAGCCGTCGGCGAGCGGGCCTTTCAGAGTGAACGTGCCATGGATCAGCGGCCTTTCTTCGCGTGACGCGAGCGGACGATCAGCTTGTCCGACGCCTTCGGTTTCCGGGTCTTGTTGCCCTTGGTGCCCTTGCCCCACGGGGTGACCGGGTGACGGCCGCCCGAGGTACGGCCTTCGCCGCCGCCATGCAGGTGGTCGATCGGGTTCATGGCCACGCCGCGGACGGTCGGGCGGACGCCCATGTGCCGCTTGCGGTAAGCCTTGCCGAGGTTCTGGTTCGAGTTGTCGGGGTTCGACACGGCGCCGATGGTCGCCATGCATTCCTGACGCACCATCCGCAGCTCGCCCGAGGACAGGCGGATCTGCGCATAGCCGCCGTCACGGCCGACGAACTGCGCGTAGGTCTTNNAAACAGCGCGGGCCAGCTGGCCGCCCTTGCCCGGCTTCAGTTCGACGTTGTGAGCGATCGTACCGATCGGCATGCCCGAGAACGGCATCGCGTTGCCCGGCTTCACGTCGGTCTTGGCGTAAGCGATGACGCTGTCACCCACGGCCAGGCGCTGCGGCGCCAGGATGTAGGCCAGTTCACCGTCCGCATAGCGCACCAGCGCGATGAAGCCCGTGCGGTTGGGATCGTATTCGATCCGTTCGACCACTGCGGCGACGTCCCACTTGCGGCGCTTGAAATCCACGACGCGGTAGAGACGCTTCGCACCACCACCCTGGTGGCGCATCGTGATCCGTCCGAGGTTGTTCCGGCCACCGTTCTTGCGCAGACCTTCGGTCAGCGCCTTGACGGGACGGCCTTTCCACAGCTCAGNGCGGTCGATCAGAACCAGCCCGCGCTGGCCAGGCGTCGTCGGTTTGTACGACTTGAGTGCCATGTTTACTGTCTTCCGTTTGCTTCAGGACCGTCACCTTGCGGTCACGGCCCGGGGTTAAGGGCTCCGAAGATCCCCGGCTCGTCTGCCCGCTGCGATGGACGGGTCCACCGGAACGAACAAACCAAGAGCCCCGGACAGATCCGGGGCTTCTGGCGTGGCGGTGCAGTAGCAGAGGGGGTGGGGGTGGCAATGGTCTGGCGACGGTTTTCGTAAATCCCGCGCGATCCGGCGCCGTGAACCACAGTCGGCGTCTTCTTGCTGATGCGACCGCGGCAGTGACCGCCCACCTAAGCGCCCGCAAGTAAGGGAACCATACAAATCTGACGCGCCCACTTCAACTGGAGACCACTGGAAAGGCGGCAGCTCCGTGCCTATCTTGCGGTCCCGAAACAGAAACGAGGTAGGGGAACATGGCGCACACCTTTGACAGCGCACTTGATTATGAGAGCATCACGGTCCTGTACCGAGACGATTCCAAGGTCTATTTGTGATCCGGCTTGGAAATCTGAGCCCGGAAGTGGAAATTCGGCTCGGGAGGCAAATGGACAACGATACCACACTTTTCTGGATTTCTCATGCTATTAAGACTCCTCTTCAGGCCACGCCCTACAGGACGAGCCGTCCTTGGGGGACTACCCAGCTTACGCGCTTCATCAGGCAGTCTCGGGGCTGACGATGTACTTTGATGAGGCAGTGAGAAGGGCCACAACCTGACGACAGCTGGCTCGTTGAATACTGATCTTTTGTGGGCTTGGAGCGGATGCCAGGCTAGGCGGAGCAATTTCGCCTGTCGGGGTTAGACCCGAGAACTTGGGGAGGTACCTTTGGGTGCCGCAGCAGAGTCGATAGCGTCCGGCGATAAATGATGTGTTTGCGTCATTCTGGATCAGGAGGATGTCGGCTGAGTACGAGAATCTTTGAGAAACATCGCCTTACCCCGCAGTGAAACCAAAGGCCCCCGCCTTCCGGCAGGGGCCCTCGCTTTCGTCGCCGCCGGACTCAGAGGCCAGTCGAAACGTCGATGGTGTTGCCCTCTTCGAGCGTCACATAGGCCTTCTTCACGTCGCTCCGCTCGCCGTCGCGGCCGCGGAACTTCTTCGACTTGCCCTTGGTGACGGTGGTGTTGACCGCCTTCACCTTGACGCTGAAGATCGCCTCGACCGCTTCCTTGATCTGCGGCTTGGTGGCGTCCATGGCGACCTTGAAGACCACCGCGCCGTTCTCCGAGGCCATGGTGGCCTTTTCGGTGATGACCGGCTTCTTGATCAGGTCGTAGTGTTCGGGTTTCGCGCTCATTTCAGGCGAGCCTCCAGGGCTTCGACACCGGCCTTCGTGATCACCAGGGTGTCACGCTTCAGGATGTCATAGACGTTGGCGCCAATGGTCGGCAGCACGTCGGCGCCTTCGAGGTTGCGGGCCGCCAGCGCGAAATTCGCGTCGGCTTCCGCACCGTCGATGATCAGCACGCGCTTCCAGCCCAGCTCCTGCGCGGCCTTGGCGAGCTTTGCGGTCTTGGCTTCGGCGAGGGTCGCCGCTTCCAGGATCACCAGTTCGTAAGCCTTGGCCTTGGCCGACAGCGCATGGCGCAGGCCGAGGGCACGGAACTTCTTCGGCAGGTCATGGGCGTGGCTGCGGGGCGTCGGCCCCTTGTACACACCGCCGTGACGGAAGATCGGGGCCTTCTTGGAGCCGTGGCGTGCGCCGCCGGTGCCCTTCTGGCGATAGATCTTCTTGGTCGAGTAGGACGTCCGACTTGCCCAGGACCGAGTGGGTGCCAGCCTGCGCCTTGGCGCGCTGCCAGCGGACCACGCGGTGCAGGATGTCCGCACGCGGCTCCAGACCGAACAGGGCTTCGTCCAGGTCGATGGACCCGGCCTTGCCGCCGTCGAGATTGATCACGTCGAGTTTCATGCTTCACCCCCAACGGCTTCCGCAGNTGGCTGAGCGGCGGTGCGGATCGCGGCCGGACGCGGCGCGTCCTTGGCCTCGGCCTTCTTCACCGCGTCCTTGATGGTGACCCAGCCACCCTTCGAGCCCGGAACGGCGCCCTTGACCATGATCAGGCCACGGTCGGCGTCGGTACGGACAACCTGCAGGTTCTGCGTGGTCACGCGGACCGAACCCAGGTGGTAAGCCATCTTCTTGCCCTTGAACACCTTGCCGGGGTCCTGGCACTGGCCGGTGGACCCGTGCGAGCGGTGCGAGACCGACACGCCGTGCGAGGCACGCAGGCCGCCGAAGTTGTGGCGTTTCATCGCACCGGCAAAACCCTTGCCGATCGAGGNTGTAACGATGTCGGCGAACTGGCCCGCGAGGTAGTGGTCGGCGGTGATTTCCGCGCCCACGTCGATCAGGCAGTCCGGCGTCACGCGGAACTCCGCGATCTTGCGCTTCGGCTCCACATTCGCCTTGGCGAAGTGGCCCCGCTGCGCGGCCGTGGTCCGCTTGGCCTTGGCCGTGCCCGCGCCGAGCTGGACGGCGGTGTAGCCATCCTTGTCGGCCGTGCGCTGCGCCACGACTTGCAGGTTGTCGAGTTGCAGGACCGTGACCGGCACCTGCGTCCCGTTTTCCAGGAACAGCCGGGTCATGCCCAGCTTCTTGGCGATAACTCCAGAGCGCATCGTCCCGCCCCTTACACTTTGATCTCGACGTCCACGCCGGCCGCGAGGTCGAGCTTCATCAGCGCGTCCACGGTCTGCGGGGTCGGATCGACGATGTCGAGAAGACGCTTGTGCGTGCGGATTTCCCACTGGTCGCGCGACTTCTTGTCGATGTGCGGACCACGGAGAACCGTGAACTTCTCGATCTTGTTCGGCAGCGGGATGGGCCCGCGCGNCGCTCCGGTGCGCTTGGCCGTGCTGACGATTTCCGCGGTGCTGGCGTCCAGCACGCGGTAGTCAAANNCCTTGAGGCGGATGCGGATGGTCTGACCTTGCATCTCTTTTTCCTTTTAGAACATTGGGGTGGGCGTTTCCGTCCACCCAAGAGGTTCTGTTTCGTTGATGCGTAGGATGGGCAATATTGCCCATCCTACCTGTCTTACGCGATGATCTTCGACACCANCCCGGCGCCGACGGTGCGGCCGCCTTCGCGGATGGCGAAGCGCAGCTTTTCTTCCATGGCGATGGGCGCGATCAGCTCGACCTCGAACTTCAGGTTGTCGCCCGGCATCACCATCTCGGTGCCTTCCGGCAGCTTCACGGTGCCCGTCACGTCGGTGGTGCGGAAGTAGAACTGCGGGCGGTAGTTCGCGAAGAACGGGGTGTGGCGGCCGCCTTCTTCCTTGGTCAGGATATAGGCTTCGGCCTCGAACTNTGTGTGCGGGTTCACCGACTTCGGCTTGCACAGCACCTGGCCGCGTTCCACGCCGTCACGGTCCACGCCGCGCAGCAGCACGCCCACGTTGTCGCCAGCTTCGCCGCGGTCCAGAAGCTTGCGGAACATTTCCACGCCGGTGCAGACCGACTTCTTCGTCGGGCGGATGCCCACGATTTCCACTTCGTCGCCGACGTTGATCACGCCGCGCTCGACCCGGCCGGTCACAACCGTGCCGCGGCCCGAGATCGAGAACACGTCTTCGATCGGCATCAGGAAGGGCTGGTCAACGGCACGCGCCGGGGTCGGGATGTATTCGTCCACCGCCTTCATCAGCGCGCGGATCGACTGCTCGCCGATGTCCGGACGCTCGCCGATCATCGCCTGGTGGGCCGAGCCCTTGATGATCGGGATATCGTCGCCGGGGTATTCGTAGGACGACAGCAGCTCGCGCACTTCCATTTCCACGAGTTCCAGCAGTTCCTCGTCATCCACGAGGTCCACCTTGTTCATGTAGACGACCATGTAGGGGATGCCCACCTGGCGGCCCAGCAGGATGTGCTCGCGCGTTTGCGGCATCGGGCCGTCCGAGGCCGCCACCACCAGGATCGCGCCGTCCATCTGCGCCGCGCCGGTGATCATGTTCTTCACATAGTCGGCGTGGCCGGGGCAATCGACGTGCGCATAGTGACGCGACTCGGTCTCGTATTCCACATGCGCGGTCGAGATCGTGATGCCGCGGGCGCGTTCTTCCGGCGCACCGTCGATCTGGTCATAGGCGCGGAATTCGCCGAAATACTTCGTGATCGCCGCCGTCAGCGTCGTCTTGCCGTGGTCAACGTGGCCGATCGTGCCGATGTTGACGTGCGGCTTGTTGCGTTCAAACTTTGCCTTTGCCATTGCGGCATCTCCTCAATTCGGATGCGGATGGGCGGATGCCCATCCTACGGGATGGTAGGATGGGCGATCCGCCCATCCCGCTTATGCGTATTTCTTCTGGATCTCGTCCGAGATGTTCTGCGGAACCGCGTCGTAGTGGTCGAACTGCATCGTGAACACGGCCCGGCCCGAGGTCATCGAGCGCAGGGTGTTGATGTAGCCGAACATGTTGGCCAGCGGCACGAAGGCGTTGATGACGTTCGCGTTGCCGCGGCTGTCCTGGCCCTGCACCATGCCCCGACGCGAGGTCAGGTCGCCGATGACGCCGCCGGTGTATTCTTCCGGCGTCACGACTTCGACCTTCATGATCGGCTCCAGGAGCTTCGCGGCCTTCTTCAGACCTTCGCGCATGCCCGCACGGGACGCGATTTCGAACGCCAGCACCGANNGGTCGGCGTCGTGGAAGGCACCGTCGATCAGCGCCACCTTGAAGTCGATCACCGGGAAGCCCGCGAGCGGGCCACTGTCCATCACCGACTTGATGCCCTTTTCGACGCCGGGGATGTATTCCTTCGGCACCGCGCCACCCACGATCTTCGATTCGAAGGAATAGCCTTCGCCCGGTTCGGTCGGGGTGATGACCAGCTTGACGCGGGCGAACTGGCCCGTGCCACCGGTCTGCTTCTTGTGGGTGTAGTCGATTTCGGCTTCGCGCGAGATGGTCTCGCGGTAGGCCACCTGCGGCGCACCGATGTTCGCCTCGACCTTGAACTCGCGCCGCATGCGGTCGACGAGGATGTCGAGGTGAAGTTCGCCCATGCCCTTCATGATGGTCTGGCCCGATTCCAGATCGGTCTCGACGCGGAAGGACGGGTCTTCGGCAGCCAGGCGGGCAAGAGCGATGCCCATCTTTTCCTGGTCGGCCTTCGACTTCGGTTCCACGGCGATTTCGATCACCGGTTCCGGGAAGGTCATGGTTTCCAGCACGACCTGGTTGTTCGGGTCGCACAGGGTGTCGCCGGTGGTGGTTTCCTTCAGGCCCGCCAGCGCGATGATGTCGCCCGCGAAGGCTTCGTCGATTTCCTCGCGGTTGATGGCGTGCATCATCATCATCCGGCCCACGCGCTCGCGGCGGCCCTTGGTCGAGTTGACCATCTGGTCGCCCTTCTTGAGCTGACCGGAATAGATGCGGGTGAAGGTGAGCGAGCCCACGAAGGGGTCGTTCATGATCTTGAAGGCCAGCGCCGAGAAGGGCTGGGCGTCATCGGCCGGCGGGCGATGTTGCGGGTTTCCGTCTCGTCGCCCGGCGCGAAGCCCATGTAGGGCTTNGATGTCCAGGGGCGAGGGCAGATAGTCGATGACCGAGTTCAGAACCGGCTGCACGCCCTTGTTCTTGAACGNCCAGTAAGCGGTCACCGGAACGAAGGCCATCGACAGCGTGCCCTTGCGGATCAGCTTGCGCAGCGTGTCGATGTCGGGCTCGTTGCCTTCCAGATAGGCTTCCATCGCCTCGTCGTCCTGTTCGACGGCGAGTTCGATGAGCTTGCCACGCCATTCCTCGGCTTCCGCCTTCAGGCTGTCGCGCACGTCCTGGATGACCCAGCTCGCGCCCAGGTCTTCGCCCTGGTAGACCCATTCCTTCATGGTCACCAGGTCGATGATGCCTTCCAGCTTGTCCTCGGCACCGATCGGCAGGGCGATGGGGGCCGGGGTCGCACCGGTGCGGTCCTTGATCATCTTCACGCAGTTGAAGAAGTCGGCGCCGATCTTGTCCATCTTGTTGACGAACACGATGCGCGGAACGCCATAGCGGTCGGCCTGCCGCCAGACGGTTTCCGTCTGCGGCTCGACACCGGCGTTGGCGTCCAGCAGGCACACCGCACCGTCAAGCACGGCCAGCGAGCGTTCGACTTCGATGGTGAAGTCGGCGTGGCCGGNGGTGTCGATGATGTTGAAGCGGTGCTTTTCCGATTCCGGGGTCTTGCCGTCGGTGGTGCGCTCCCAGAAGGTGGTGGTCGCAGCCGAGGTGATGGTGATCCCGCGTTCCTGCTCCTGCTCCATCCAGTCCATCGTCGCGGCGCCGTCGTGGACTTCGCCGATCTTGTGGGACTTGCCGGTGTAGTACAGGATCCGCTCGGTCGTCGTGGTCTTGCCCGCGTCGATGTGGGCCATGATCCCGAAGTTGCGGTACAGGTTCAGCGGGTATTCGCGTGCCATGATCTGATCCTTACCAGCGGTAATGGCTGAACGCCTTGTTGGCGTCGGCCATCTTGTGGGTGTCTTNCCGCTTCTTCACCGCGGTGCCGCGGTTGTTCACGGCGTCGGCCAGTTCGGCCGCCAGACGTTCTTCCATGGTGTTCTCGTTGCGCTTGCGGGCAGCGATGATCAGCCAGCGGATCGCCAGCGCTTCGCGGCGCTCCGAGCGCACTTCGACCGGCACCTGGTAGGTGGCACCGCCGACGCGGCGCGAACGCACTTCGAGCGAGGGCTTCACGTTGTCCAGGGCTTCGTGGAAGGCCTGGATCGGTTCGCGCTTCAGGCGGGCCTGAACGCGGTCAAGGGCGCCATAAGCGATCGATTCCGCGACGGACTTCTTGCCGTCGAGCATCAGGTTGTTCATGAACTTGGTCAGCACCCGGTCGCCATACTTGGCGTCGGGCAGGATTTCGCGCTTCTCTGCGGCGTGACGGCGGGACATCTCTCAGCTCCTCACTTCGGACGCTTCGCGCCGTACTTCGAGCGGCGCTGACGACGGTCTTTGACNGCCCTGGGTATCCAGAACGCCGCGCAGGATGTGGTAACGGACGCCCGGAAGGTCCTTCACCCGGCCACCACGGATCAGGACCACGGAGTGTTCCTGCAGGTTGTGCTTTTCGCCGGGGATGTAGCTGATCACTTCGAACCCGTTGGTCAGGCGCACCTTGGCGACCTTCCGCATGGCCGAGTTCGGCTTCTTCGGGGTGGTGGTGTAGACGCGGGTGCAAACCCCACTTCTGCGGGCAGGATTCCAGGTGCTGGGACTTGGACTTCCGCACGTTCGCTTCCGGGGCTTCCGGATCAGCTGCTGAATCGTCGGCATCAACGTTCCTCGTTTCGATACTCGCCCCCTGCCAGAGGGCGCCGCTTCTCGACCGTGCCTTGCGCGCATCGCAAAACACGAACACCGCACCCATCCCCATCAGGGGATGCCGCGGTGGAATTCCAGAGGATCGGGGCATTTCGGCCCGGATCATGACCACTTCATCGGTTCTGAACCCTGACGGAAGACAGACCTCCGGCAGAAGTTGCCGGGCGTATAGGGGAGTCGGGGGTTGTCAGCACAAGCCGGGGTCAGCCCCTGGGTGCGTGACGCCGCGGAAGAAGGGGGACAGAAGCACGGCAATCAGCAGGGTGAAAAGGGCCGACAGCACCACATCCGACAGGAAATCTTAAGTGAAGCGGCAAGCGCTGCAGCCCGGTCAGCAACGGGATCACCACGGCCACCCCGGCCCCGGCGCTGCCAGACGGGTGGCAGGCGCCAGTCAAGCGCGGTCAGGATGGCCCAAAGGCCGACCGAAAGGCGACGGCGCCCGAAACCTCGCCCGAGACGAAGGAACAGTTGCGGGTGCATTCCTGCGAGATCAGCCAGGGTGGTGTGAAAGCCGCGATACCGCCGAATTCGGTGACCTGCGCCGGGCGGGCGCGGCCCCAATAGGCCTTCAGCAGGCCGTGGACCAGAACACCGGTGCCAAGCGCATAGACAGCAAGGACAAACCCCAGACCCGGCCGGAGACATGGAACGGGGCGCGGCCGGTGGCTGTGGACAGCCAGAGGAACACCGCCGCGGCCAGCACCATGACCATGGAAAGCCGCCACAGGGCCAGGCGCAGCGCTTCGACCCATGCGACGGACTCGACGGGAAAGCCGCGCCCGGGCGGTAGAACAGACGCGACACCGCAAGGTCCAGACCCGGCCACAGCGCAAAGAGTGCAAAGGTCACCATGATGGCGGCGACCAGCAGCGCCGCAGCGCGGAAGGATCAGCCGGGGGCATGCAGACACTCCGCCTCGGTGACAGTCGCGGTCAGGTGCTTGCTTAGNNCCCAGGTGCCGGTGCCCTTCAGCTCTGTGCTGGGCGACAGCGGGCGCGCAGTAAACGAGCAGGCTGCNNCGATGTACAGCACCGGCCCGGTCGCATCGGCAGGAAGGGCGTGGCGCTGCTCGTAATGGTTTTCGGGGCGGCGGGNCGGCACGGCATAGACGCTCAGGTNGGCATCGCGGCCGGTATAGAAGAGGTCGGCCAGGATGTCCCGGTTGCCCGCGACGACGGGCAGGCCGCCCTGCGCCTTGGCAAGCGCAATGATCTGGTGGCTTAGCTCGGCGCGGCCGAGGTAGCGCTTCAGGATCGGCTGGTCCTGTCCCAGGGTCAGCGCGGGGGCCAGCGTCAGCAGGGGCAGGATCAATGCAATCACCGCATTCACGCCCACCCCTGCGCGCAGCCAGCCGGGCCGGGGCAGAAGGAAGGTCACCACCAGCGGCGTCGCCGCCAGATAGGCCGAAGCCGCCCAGTTGGCATAGGCGCGGTCCATCAGTGCCTGCACCGAGACGACGGTCAGTGTAAGCAGAACAAAGGCCAGAAGCCCCGCCCTGCCCTTCGGCCGGGCAACCACCAGGATCAAGGCGCCGAACAGGATGGGACCGAAGACGCCGAACTGGCTGCCCAGGAACTCGGCCAGCCCCGCCGGGTTCAGCCCCCTCCAGGGNNGCGCTTCTTCCCGGACCCAGCCGATGTTGTCGAGCGTGTGCGAGACGGTGGCGAGCCGGTTGGCCAGGTTCCAGATCACGTTGGGCGAGATCACCACGGCAAAAGCCGCCAGCAGCGCCGCACCGTTCTTCCACCCGATGCGCCCGGTAAGCCAGAGCGCGGCCAGCGCCACGCCAAGCAGGTAATAGACGGCGGCATATTTCGCCAGAAAGGCCAGCCCGGCCATCGCCCCCGCGGCAACGGCCCACCGCATCCGTCCGTCGTCCAGCAGGCGGCGGTGGAAGAGCAGCGCCGCCGCGAAGAAGGGCGCCATCACCGTGTCGGTCGATATCAGAAGGCTTGCCACCGCCACCATGGGCAGCGTCACCCAGGCTGCCGCCGTCCACACCGCGACCCGCGCGCNCCACAGACGCGCCGCCAAGGCGGCGAGGATCAGTGCCGTAAGCCCATGCAGCGCCGCGGCAGGCATGCGCACCCAGAACGGCGTGTCGCTGTAAGCCAGCGTTGTGACCGCGCCGATCAGCCAACCGACCAGCGGCGGTTTGGAGTAGTAGCCGAATTCGAAATGCTGGCCCCAAAGCCAGTACTGGCTTTCATCGACGAACAGGTCGGTGCGGTTGAACGCCAGCAGCAGCCACCGGAGCGCGGTGACCGCCAGAACCAGCGCGAGCGTTAANNGCGCGAGCCAGCCCTGCGGCTCAGGCGACCTGGCGGCGACGGTCGGCATAGATCAGCATCAGGTTGCGCAGGTAGATCAGCACGCCCACGGCCTGGCCCAGGATGATGACCGGATCGCGGCGGTGAATGGCATACATCAGCAGCATCACGCCGCCCGCCAGCGAGAAGTACCAGAAGGCCACCGGCACCACCGACTTGCGTTGCTTTTCCGAGGCCAGCCACTGCAGCAGGAACCGCCCGGTGAACATCAGCTGTGCGGCAAAGCCGAACAGCACCCACAGCAGTTCGGCCGTGGTGTTCACATGGAACCAGCTCATCACCGTGGTCAGGGTCATGCCTGCGGCTCCACCGGGCGGGCCTTCTTGCGGCGGCGGATCAGCCAGGCGACGCCGATCAGGTCGATCGCGCCCACAAAGGCGCGCTGGATGTTGGAATAGTTCGACCGCCCCGCCCCGCGCGGCCGGTGGCTGACATCGACATGGACCACCTCCCATCCGTCACGCTTGGCCAGCAGAAGCAGATAGCGGTGCATGTGGTTGAAATAGGGAAAGGCCAGAAAGGCGTCGCGGCGGAACCCCTTCAGCCCGCAGCCGGTGTCGCGCGTGCCATCGTTCAAGAGCCAGCCGCGCAAACCGTTCGCGAAGCGCGAAGCGATCTTCTTCGACCAGCTGTCCTGCCGCCCGACCCGCTGGTAAGCAGCCAGCCCGATCCGGCCGGTGGTGTCCGCCAGCAGAGGCGCGGCCAGCTTCGGCAGTTCCTCGGGCGGGTTCTGGCCGTCGCCGTCCAGCGTCAGGACCAGCGGTGCGACTGCCGCCAGGACCCCGGTATGCACAGCCGCGCTTTGTCCGCCCGACCGGTCGTGCTGGATCATCCGCAGATGCGGCAGCAGCGCCCGTTCCGCCATCAGCCGGTCGCCCATACCGTCGGTCGAGCCGTCGTCCACGACGATGATCTCGAGGCAGGGCCAGCGNNGCGCCGGGGCGCGGTCGATGTCGCGCACCAGCGTCACGATATTGTCGGCTTCGTTCTTCGCCGGGATGACGACGCTGAGGCGCATCTGCTTCCTTCGCCCATTCCGCCCGCACGCCTTGGTAGGCTGCCGTTCTGTTGACCGACGCCCGCGGCGAAGTCAATCCGGCCCGCCGAAACGCCGAATCGGACAGGCAGGAATCGCCCGCCTTGGCAGGGCGGGTCCGCGCCAGGCTATCCCGGTTGACCGAGGCCTGGAAATGCGCCTGATTCTTGCCGGATTCCGTAGTCCAACTGGAAACAATCCGGCACATAGGGCCCATCGGTCACGCGATGCCTGAGTAACGTGGCGGAATTCTGGCCGTCCCTTGCATTTGCCCGGCATGAGGTCCATTCTTGTCCAAGGTTGACGGAGGTTCGTGCATGTCCCGCCTGGTAAGAATTCTCGGCCTTGCCGCGCCCGCGGTCGCGATTTCGGCTCTGCCCAGCTTTGCGCAAGCCACTTCGAGCTGGTGGTGGTGGCCGCGTCCGGTGACCAACGTGCCGGAAATCGACGCTTCGTCCGGCGTGCTGGCGATTGCGGCTGTGGCGGCAATCCTCGCCTTTGTCGTGGAACGCCGCCGCCGCGCCTGATCGGCAGACTTAGCCGGAACAAAGGCCGGGCACATGCCCGGCTTTTTCGTTGCCGCAACGGTTGCGTCTAGATCAGGCCCCAGTCCCCGCGGGCAAGCGCAACCAGCGCGATCAGGGCGTTTGCCACCGCATGCGCCTGGACCGCGTCTGTCACCCGCCCACGCCGCAGGGCCACAAGACCGAAGGCCAGACCGGCCGCCCCGGCCGCGATCCAGCGGCCGTGCAGCAGAGCGAAGGCCAGACTCGTCAGCGCAAGCGCAAGCGCACGCCGCCATGGCGAAGGTCCGTCAAGTCGGCCAAGCAGGTAGCCGCGGAAGAACAGTTCTTCGACAACGGGAACCAGCAGCACGGTGCCGACCAGACGAAAGCCAACCCAGACGGCAAAGGCGCCCCCCANGAGGGCAAGCAATCCTTGGTTCAAGTCAGCGCTTTGAGGTGGCGCCAAGACCACCCAAAGCACACCGACAACGCCCCCGACAGCCAGGGCGACCGGGTCGAGCGAGAATTCCAGACGACGCAAGGCTGGCCAGACGAACCACAATGCGGCGATCAGGCTAAGGGTTACCAGCGGATAGCCGAGGGCGGGCTGAACCAGAACGGTCGCCGACAGGATCTTNNAAGCCAGCATCATCACGATGAAGGGCAGGATCTGCGCCGCCACCATATCGCTTCGCACCGGCTGTTCAGCGCGGGCGGCGCGGCCATGGCGATGCAGCCAGGGCGTGACCTGGACAACAGCGATCACGCCAACGGTGAGCAAACTGAACAGGAACCACCCGGCGTAGGAATGGAAGCCGTTCACGGCAAGCTCGGGCGAGACATGGGCGCCGATCTGCACCAGCGCCGTGATCCGCAGGACATTCAGCACCCAGCTTGCCAGCAGCCCAAGCGGCAGCACCACAATCCAGTACAGCGGAAAGCGCAGGTCGGCACGGAACAGCCAGCCGTACAGCAGAACGAAGGCGGTGATCAGCGCAAAACCTTCGACACCGGAACAGGGCTGACCGATCCGCACGACAAAGCCGCCAAGCGCGCTGTTGACGCCGATCTGGTACAGGGCCGGATCGGCATAGACCTCGGCGTTGATCAGGTTCAGCAGGCGTTCCACCGCCGAGAAGGTCAGGCGCGACAGCAGCGTCCAGTCCCACAGCGGCCGCACGGCCTCGGCCAGGTCGGGCAGAACAGCGGCCACCACCAGAACCGCGGCGACGGAGAAACCGTTGTGACTGACCAGGCGGTGCCAGGCAGCGGCAGGCGCCAGCCATAGCACGCCACCTGCGGCNNCGGCCGCCAAGGCTCCCGCCAGCCAGAACGGCGTCGCCGCCGCGAAATGACNTGCCAGGTNCCGGCCCCAGCCGACGANAAGGGGCACCAGCATCAGGATTATTCCCGCCCCGTGCAGCAGTCTTANCCCAAGGGTAAACCGCCAGATGGCCGTTTCGGTCAGGAACTGGCGAAAGGCCGCGGGCCAGGCCGCTGCGATCAGCCCAGAGGCTGCAAAGACGACAATCGCTCGCCCCACCAGGCTGCGCAGCAGGTNGCAGCCATCGGCCCAGCCCGTGCCCCGGCATTCGATGTTCGCCAGAAACTGGTAGGCAACCGCCAGCAGGACAAGCTCGGCCAGAAACAATGCGGCAAGCGCTGCCGCACGGGACCGGATGGCCCCGAGGGGCGGTCGCTGTCCTGCTCCATCACCTTCCTCATGGCGCCGGGGTTACCTGCCCGGCTTGACCCGATCGGGCGGGATTCGGGCCGAACCACGGCACCCGGTCGCTGCTTAGGCTGCCATGGTACAGGGTGAACAGGCCGGTGGCCACGATGATCCCCGCCCCCAGTAGCGTCAGGTGGTCGGGAAAGGTTCGAANAATCACCCAGCCAAGCACAAGTGCCCAAAGCAGCGCCGTATAGCGGAAGGNGGCGATGACGGCGATGCTGCCCACCCGCATCATCTTGACCACGAACAGATAGCCGACGACCAGAAACGCCGCGGCGCCCGACACCAGCCCAAACTGCTGCAGGCTGACCGGTTGCCACCNCTGCACCAAGGTCACAGCGATGCCGGTCAGCATTACTCCGGCTGAGGCCGCAACCGCGACCGTCACCGAAGGCAGGCTGGTTGGCATCACGCGCGTCGCAAGGTCGCGCACCACCACACAGGCAACGGAAGCAAGACCCATTACCGACCAGACATCAAAGCCCTGTGTCCCCGGCCGGATGATCAGCAACACGCCGCCCATGCCAATCAGGATGGCAGCCAGCTNGCGCCGGGCTGACCGTTCGCGGAAGATGATCGCTGCGGCCAGCGTGACCGCCAGCGGCATGGACTGCATGATGGCTGACAGATTGGCGAGCGGCATCTGGGTCAGCGCCCCAAGGAAGAACACGGTTCCGCCAATTTCGGCCAGGGTACGCAAGGACAAGGCCACAAGTGCCTGACCGCGCGGCACGACCAGCGCACCGGACATCGCGGCGAGGGCCAGCAGCGCCGCCGTGGCCACTGCACCTCTCAGGGCAATGGCCTGGAACAGCGGCAAAGTCGCCGTGACGGCCTTCACCAGGCTGTCATTCAGCGTGAAGGCCAGCATGGCGACGTTCATGTAGATCGCCCCGCGGGTATTGTCGCTCAGGCGCATGTTGGTCCCGATTTCGTCCTGCCTGATGGATCAAAGAGCCAGAAGGTCTTCAAGTCGGAAGAGGATCCNGGCTTCGATTGCCTGCGCCACCGCGGTCGCATCCATCTGACCCGACCTGCCGCTGGCATGGGGTTCACTGTCATTGGCATGCACGGTGCGGATGAAGGCCGGCGTGCTGGCTTCGGTGAAGGTCGTGTAGAACTGCGGAAGAAGCCGGTGATTGCGGGCAAAGATATTCTCGCCGGAACTCGCGGGGGCCGTGAGGGCAAGTCCGATGCCCAGTGGCAATTNTTCGACCACATCGTAGACCCGGTTTGCGCCAGGCGCGATTTCAAGGAAGAATCCGCGGTTGTGACCCACAACGAAGGGCTGGTCAGCCCCGACAAGCCGCAACAGCTGTTGTGACTGTAAGCGAAGCCTGGCGACAAGGCCGCGGTCCATGGCATCGTCATCGTCCAGCCGGAAGCTGGTCAGATGCGTCGCGTCCGGTGGCGTCACCTGGGCAAGCGCCCTCTGGGTGGCGGGATAGTGGTGCATCGGGGGCAATGCGATCACGCGCGCACGCCCCTGCAAAGGCTCAAGCAGAGCCTCCAGCCGGGCCCGCGCCGCGACTGGAAAGCCGTCGCCCACCAGCACGCCCAGGTGGAAATCCGTGTCCTCCTGAGCCAGCAGCGAAGGCAGCGTCAGGGACTCGAACAGACGGAACCGCTCGGCCAAGCGGTCCGGCTTGTACAGTTGGCGCACCAAGGCGGCCAAGTCGTCAGNGCTTTCGGGAAAACCGCTGAGCGCCGGATAGGAAAACCGAACCAGGCCGGAAATCCGGTTGCGAATGGCCGCCATCTCCGCCCTTCCTTGCGTCCTGCCCCGTCGTCCTGCGCAAGCAAAGGGCCCCGCGACGGTCGCGGGGGCCCTTCTACTGTCAAGCGATCACAGATCGCGGCTTTCGATCGTCTCGACCAGACCCGAGTCCGTTTCGAAATCCATCACGTCGTCCATCGGAGCCGCCAAGGCCGCGGCGGTTTCCGCCTCTGCTTCGGCGGGCGTCGATGACGTGCTGGTCACGGTCGAGGCGATCTTCTTCACGCGGCTGGTCGCCCCGCCGGTACCCGCCGGGATCANGTGGCCGACGATGACGTTTTCCTTCAGGCCCACCAGCTTGTCACGCTTGCCCTGAACCGAAGCCTCGGTCAGCACGCGCGTGGTTTCCTGGAAGGACGCCGCCGAGATGAAGCTGCGGGTCTGCAGCGACGCCTTGGTGATGCCCAGAAGCACCGGTTCGGCCTTGGCCTCGCGCAGGCCGCGGTTGCGGGCCTTGGCGTTTTCCTCGTCCAGTTCGATCTTCTCGACCTGTTCGCCCTTCAGCAGGGTCGTGTCGCCCGAGTCGAGGATTTCCAGCTTCTGCAGCATCTGCCGGACGATGACCTCGATGTGCTTGTCGTTGATCTTCACGCCCTGCAGGCGATAGACGTCCTGCACTTCGTCGATCATGTAGTTGGCAAGCGCCTCGATCCCCATGATCCGCAGGATGTCATGCGGAGCCGGGTTGCCGTCCATGATGTAGTCGCCCTTCTGGACGAAGTCGCCTTCCTGAACCGGAATGTGCTTGCCCTTGGGGATCATGTACTCGACGGCCTGCAGCGTCTCATCGACCGGTTCCACGGTGATGCGGCGCTTGTTCTTGTAGTCCTTGCCGAAGCGGACATAGCCGTCCATTTCCGCGATGATCGCGTGATCCTTCGGGCGACGGGCTTCGAACAGTTCCGCCACGCNGGGAAGACNCCCGGTGATGTCCTTGGTCTTGGCACCTTCGCGCGGGATACGCGCCACCACGTCGCCGGGGCGGATGTCCTGGCCGTCTTCGACCGAAAGGATGGCGTCCACCGACATCGGATAGGTGATCGGGTTGCCATTGTCGCCGCGCACGGGTTCGCCCGTGGCGGGATCCATGACGATCACTTCCGGCTTCAGATCGCCGCCCTTCGGCGCCGAGCGCCAGTCAGAGACGATCTTCTGCGTCATGCCGGTGGCTTCGTCGGTCTCTTCGCGCACCGAGAGGCCCGAGATCAGGTCCTTGAACCGTGCGACGCCCGCCTTTTCGGCGATGATCGGCAGGGTATAGGNGTCCCATTCGAACAGCTTGGTGCCACGCTTGACCGCCTGGCCTTCCTTGACATGGACCTTGGCGCCATAGGTCAGCTTATGGACGGCGCGTTCATTGCCGGTCTCGTCCACGATGGCGATCGACATGTTCCGGCCGATCACGATCTGCTCGCCATTGGCGTTGGACAAGAGGTTCGCGTTGCGGAACTCGATCTTGCCTTCCTGGCTGGCTTCCAGGAACGACTGCTGGCCGCCCTGGGCGATGCCGCCGATGTGGAAGGTCCGCATCGTCAGCTGGGTGCCCGGCTCGCCGATCGACTGCGCGGCGATGATGCCCACCGCCTCGCCGATGTTGACCAGCGTGCCGCGCGCCAGGTCGCGGCCATAGCACATGGCGCAGACGCCCTCTTCCGCCTCGCAGGTCAGCGGCGAGCGGATGCGCGCCGACTGCACGCCATTGGCGTGGATCAGGTCGGCGCGGCGTTCGTCGATCAGCTCGCCCTGCGCCACGATCACCTCGTCCGTGCCCGGAACCAGGATGTCGTCGGCGGCCACGCGGCCCAGAACGCGCTCGGCCAGGGTCTGCACCACTTCGCCGTCGTTCACCGNCGGCTCGGCCGTGATCGCCCGGTCGGTGCCGCAGTCATGCGCCCGGATGATGCAGTCCTGCGCCACGTCCACCAGACGGCGGGTCAGGTAGCCCGAGTTCGCCGTCTTCAGCGCGGTGTCGGCCAGACCCTTACGGGCGCCGTGGGTCGAGTTGAAGTATTCAAGAACGGTCAGACCTTCCTTGAAGTTCGAGATGATCGGCGTCTCGATGATCTCGCCCGAGGGCTTGGCCATCAGGCCGCGCATGCCGCCAAGCTGCTTCATCTGGGCAGGCGAACCCCGCGCGCCCGAGTGGGACATCATGTAGACCGAGTTCGGCTCTTTCTCGGCACCGGCATCGTCGTACCGGACCGCCGAGATTTCGGCCATCATCTCGCCCGCCACCTTGTCCGAGCACTTGGACCAGGCATCGACGACCTTGTTGTACTTTTCGCCCTGGGTGATCAGGCCGTCCATGTACTGCTGTTCGAATTCCTTCACCTGGTCGCGGACCTCGTTCACGATGGTCCACTTGGTGTCGGGGATCAGCATGTCGTCCTTGCCGAAGGAGATCGCGCGGAAGGCTTCGCGGAAGCCGAGGCCCATGATCTGGTCGCAGAAGATCACCGATTCCTTCTGGCCGCAGTAGCGGTAGACGGTGTCGATGACGGTCTGCACGTCCTTCTTGCGCAGAAGGCGGTTCACCAGTTCGAAGGGCGCCTTGGCGTTCAGGGGCAGCAGGTTGCCAAGCCGCAGGCGGCCGGGCGTGGTTTCATAGCGCTTCCAGACGATGTTGCCTCGNNTCGCCGACCGACGCAGGCGCGCCTTGATGCGGGCGTGCAGGTGAACCGCGTGGCGNNGCAGCGCATGTTCGACCTCGTCGATATCAGCAAAGGCCATGCCTTCGCCGACCATGCCCTTGCGTTCCATGGTGACGTAATAAAGCCCCAGAACCATGTCCTGCGACGGCACGATGATCGGCGCGCCGTTGGCAGGCGACAGCACGTTGTTCGTGGACATCATCAGCACGCGCGCTTCCAGCTGGGCTTCCAGCGAGAGCGGAACGTGAACGGCCATCTGGTCGCCGTCGAAGTCGGCGTTGAAGGCCGAGCAGACCAGCGGGTGCAGCTGGATCGCCTTGCCTTCGATCAGCATCGGCTCGAAGGCCTGGATGCCCAGGCGGTGCAGCGTCGGCGCGCGGTTCAGAAGCACCGGATGTTCGCGGATGACTTCATCCAGGATGTCCCATACCTCGGGACGTTCCTTTTCCACCAGCTTCTTGGCCTGCTTCACGGTCGAGGACAGGCCCTTGGCTTCCAGCCGCGAGTAGATGAAGGGCTTGAACAGCTCCAGCGCCATCTTCTTCGGCAGGCCGCACTGGTGCAGCTTCAGTTCCGGGCCGGTCACGATGACCGAACGGCCCGAGAAGTCCACGCGCTTGCCCAGCAGGTTCTGGCGGAACCGGCCCTGCTTGCCCTTCAGCATGTCAGACAGCGATTTCAGCGGGCGCTTGTTGGTGCCCGTGATCACGCGGCCGCGGCGGCCATTGTCGAACAGCGCGTCCACCGCTTCCTGCAGCATGCGCTTTTCGTTGCGCACGATGATATCGGGCGCGCGCAGCTCGATCAGCCGCTTCAGGCGGTTGTTGCGGTTGATGACGCGGCGGTACAGGTCGTTCAGGTCGGACGTGGCAAAGCGACCGCCGTCCAGCGGCACCAGCGGGCGCAGTTCCGGCGGGATCACCGGCAGGACGGTCAGCACCATCCATTCCGGGCGGTTGCCGGATTCCAGGAAGCTCTCGACGATCTTCAGCCGCTTGATGATCTTCTTCGGCTTCAGCTCGCCAGTGGCTTCCTTCAGCTCTTCGCGCAGCTGTTCGGCCGTCGCTTCAAGGTCGATGGCCGCCAGCATCTCGCGGATGGCTTCCGCGCCGATGTTCGCGGTGAAGGCGTCGGCGCCGTACTGGTCCTGCGCGTCGAGGTATTCCTCTTCTGTCATCAGCTGCTGGTAAGTCAGGTCGGTCAGACCCGGCTCGATGACGACATACTTCTCGAAATACAGGATCGCTTCCAGATNCCGCAGCGTCATGTCCACCATCAGGCCGATGCGGCTAGGCAGCGACTTCAGGAACCAGATATGCGCGACGGGCGCGGCCAGTTCGATATGGCCCATGCGCTCGCGGCGCACCTTCTGCAGCGTGACTTCCACGCCGCATTTCTCGCAGACGACGCCGCGATACTTCATGCGCTTGTACTTGCCGCAAAGGCATTCGTAGTCCTTGATCGGCCCGAAGATGCGGGCGCAGAACAGGCCGTCGCGCTCGGGCTTGAAGGTCCGGTAGTTGATGGTTTCCGGCTTCTTGATCTCGCCATAGGACCACGACAGGATCCGCTCGGGCGAAGCCAGCGAGATCTTGATCTCGTCGAAGGTCTTGACGGGAGCAACCGGGTTGAACGGGTTGTTGGTCAGTTCCTGGTTCATTTCTANATCCTTGATCGGAGGCTGCGGTCAGAGGCGAGGGAGACGATTTCCGCGCGGAAATCGTCCACGAAATCCGCGCGGATTTCGTTTCCCTCACTCCTCCTCCGCATCCAGGAGTTCCATGTTCAGGCCGAGGCCGCNGACTTCCTTGACGAGCACGTTGAAGCTCTNCGGAACGCCCGCCTCGAAGTTGTCCTCGCCCTTGACGATCGACTCGTAGACCTTGGTCCGGCCGCNCACGTCGTCCGACTTCACGGTCAGCATTTCCTGCAGGGTATAGGCGGCACCATAGGCTTCCAGGGCCCAGACCTCCATTTNCAGGCGCTGGCCGCCGAACTGCGCCTTGCCGCCCAGCGGCTGCTGGGTGACAAGCGAGTACGGGCCGGTCGAGCGTGCGTGGATCTTGTCGTCCACCAGGTGGTGGAGCTTCAGCATGTACTTCACGCCCACGGTGACGCGGCGCGCGAACTTCTCGCCGGTGCGGCCGTCGAAGACCTCGGACTGGCCCGACTTGTCGAAGCCCGCGGANNTCAGCGCATCGTTCACGTCGGCTTCCTTGGCGCCGTCGAAGACCGGGGTGGCAATCGGCACGCCGCGGTCACGAAGCTGCCTTTCGACCAGGTCTTCTTCGCCAAGCTCGCCGAAGGCTTCATAGGTCTCGTCGCCATAGGCAAAGCGCATGGCCTCGCGCACCGGGGTCAGGTCGCCCGACCGGCGATACTCTTGCAGGGCATCGTCGATCTTCAGGCCCAGACCGCGCGCGGCCCAGCCCATGTGGGTTTNCAGGATCTGGCCCACGTTCATGCGCGACGGCACGCCAAGCGGGTTCAGCACCAGGTCAACCGGGGTGCCATCGGCCAGGAACGGCATGTCCTCGATCGGCACGACCTTGGAGATGACGCCCTTGTTGCCGTGACGGCCGGCCATCTTGTCGCCCGGCTGCAGCTTGCGCTTCACCGCGACGAAGACCTTGACCATCTTCATGACGCCCGGAGGCAGGTCGTCGCCGCGCGCACCTTTCGACCTTGTCGTCGAAGCGGTGGTCCAGGGCGCGCTTCGCGCTTCGAACTGGTCGTGCAGCGCCTCGANCTCCTTGGCCTCGGCTTCTTCGCCGAGCGCAAGCTGCCACCACTGGCCACGGCTCAGGTAACCAGCAGATCGTCGNNTCGATGGTCGAGTAGCCTTCACGCCCTTCGGACCCTTGACCGCGACCTTGCCCATGATCAGCGACTTCAGGCGCGAATAGATGTTGCGCTCCAGGATCGCCAGCTCGTNCGTCCGGTNCCGGGCCAGACGTTCGACTTCTTCACGCTCGATCTGCAGCGCGCGTTCGTCCTTGTCCACGCCATGGCGGTTGAACANCCGCACTTCCACGATGGTACCATAGGCCCCGGGCGGCAGGCGCAGCGAGGTGTCGCGCACGTCCGACGCCTTTTCGCCGAAGATGGCGCGCAGAAGCTTTTCTTCCGGCGTCATCGGGCTTTCGCCCTTCGGCGTGATCTTGCCCAGGATGTCGCCCGGCTGCACCTCGGCACCGATGTAGACGATGCCAGCCTCGTCGAGGTTCGNCAGCGCTTCTTCACCGACGTTCGGGATGTCGCGGGTGATTTCTTCCGGACCCAGCTTGGTATCGCGCGCTGCGACCTCGAATTCCTCGATGTGGATCGAGGTGAACACGTCGTCCTTCANGATGCGCTCGCTGATCAGGATCGAGTCTTCGAAGTTGTAGCCGTTCCACGGCATGAACGCGACGATGACGTTCCGGCCCAGGGCCAGTTCGCCCATGTCGGTCAGGGNGCCGTCGGCCACCACCTCGCNCCGCGCCACGCGGTCGCCCACCTTCACCAGCGGACGCTGGTTGATGCAGGACGACTGGTTCGACCGCTTGAACTTGCGCAGGCGATAGATGTCCACGCCCGGCTCGCCCGGTTCCAGCATCTCGGTGGCGCGCACGACGATACGGGTCGCGTCCACCTGGTCGATGACACCGGCGCGGCGCGCCATGATCGCAGCACCCGAGTCACGGGCCACCACGGCCTCGATGCCGGTGCCGACGAAGGGCGCGTCCGATTGCAGCAGCGGCACCGCCTGGCGCTGCATGTTCGAGCCCATCAGCGCGCGGTTGGCGTCGTCGTTTTCCAGGAACGGAATGAGCGCCGCCGCAACCGACACCAGCTGCTTCGGCGACACGTCGATCAGGTCGATGGCATCCGGCGGGTTCAGCATGAATTCCCCGGCCTTCCGGCTGGAGATCAAGTCGTCGGTGAACGCCCCTTCCGCGCTTTGCGCCGCATTGGCCTGCGCCACGGTGTGGCGCATTTCCTCGGTCGCCGACATGTAGACCACGTCATCCGTGACCTTGCCGTCGATGACCTTGCGGTACGGGGTCTCGATGAAGCCGTACTTGTTCACGCGGGCAAAGGTCGCCAGCGAGTTGATCAGGCCGATGTTCTGGCCTTCCGGCGTTTCGATCGGGCAGATCCGGCCATAGTGGGTCGGGTGAACGTCGCGCACTTCGAAGCCCGCACGCTCACGGGTCAGACCGCCCGGCCCAAGCGCCGACAGGCGCCGCTTGTGCGTCACTTCCGACAGCGGATTGGTCTGGTCCATGAACTGGCTGAGCTGCGACGAGCCGAAGAACTCGCGCACCGCTGCCGCCGCAANCTTGGCGTTGATCAGGTCCTGCGGCATGATCGTGTCGATCTCGACCGACGACATCCGCTCCTTGATCGCGCGCTCCATGCGCAGCAGGCCGACGCGGTACTGGTNTTCCATCAGCTCGCCGACCGACCGCACCCGGCGGTTGCCCAGGTGGTCGATGTCGTCGATCTCGCCCTTGCCGTCGCGCAGTTCGGTCAGCGCCTTGATGCAGGCGATGATGTCGTCGCGGTCCAGCGTGCGCTGCGTGTCGGGCTTGCCCAGGTCCAGGCGCATGTTCATCTTCACGCGACCGACCGCAGACAGGTCATACCGCTCCTTGTCGAAGAACAGCGTGAACAGCGCCGAGGCCGCTTCCACGGTCGGCGGTTCGCCCGGCCGCATGACGCGGTAGATGTCCATGAGCGCGGTGTCGCGGCCCATGTTCTTGTCCGCCGCCANGGTGTTGCGGATGTAGGGACCGACGTTGACGTCGATGTCCAGCACCGGATCTCGGTGATGCCCTGATCCAGCAGCAGCTTGACGGTGCCGCCCTTCGGCTCGCCGTCGCGGTCATAGTCCATCGTCAGCTCGTCGCTCTTCGACCCAGATCTCGCCGGTCTGCTCGTTGATGATGTCCTTGGCGACATAGCGGCCGAGGATGTGGTCGAGCGGAACCAGCAGTTCCGTCACCGCGCCCTCGTCCTTCCACTTCTTGACCATGCGCGGCGTGGCCTTTTCGCCCGCCTTCAGGATCACTTCGCCGGTCGCGGCATCGACCAGGTCATAGGACGGACGGGTGCCCGACACGCGGCTCGGGAAGAACTTGACCCAGCCCTTGTTCTTCACATAGCGGAACATGATCGTGTCGTAATAGGCATCCATGATGCCTTCCTGATCCATGCCCAGGGCATAAAGCAGGGTGGTCACCGGCAGCTTGCGGCGACGGTCGATGCGGGCGAACACGATGTCCTTGGCGTCGAACTCGAAGTCCAGCCACGACCCGCGGTAGGGAATGATCCGGCAGGCAAACAGCAGCTTGCCCGAGGAATGGGTCTTGCCCTTGTCGTGGTCGAAGAACACGCCGGGCGAGCGGTGCATCTGCGANNCGATCACGCGCTCGGTGCCGTTGACGATGAACGTGCCGTTCATCGTCATCAGCGGCATGTCGCCCATGTAGACGTCCTGCTCCTTGATGTCCTTCACGGACCGGGCGCCGGTGGTCTCGTCGGCATCGAACACGATCAGACGCAGCGTCACCTTCAGGGGCGCTGCATAGGTCANGTCGCGCTGCATGCATTCGTCGACGTCGTACTTCGGCTTTTCAAGCTCGTACTTCACGAACTCCAGAACGGCCGTCTCGTTGAAGTCCTTGATCGGAAAGACCGACTGGAACGTGCCCTGGATACCCTCGCCGTCCAGCGGCTTGTCGGCGTCGCCGGACCGCAGGAACAGATCATAAGAGGATTTCTGAACCTCGATGAGGTTCGGCATCTCAGAACTTCACGGATCTTGCCAAGTACCGGCGGATACGCTTCTGGCCAACGTAAGCTTGCGCCATGCTCGTCGTCACCTTTTCTCGTGTCGGAGGCACGCATCCGTCGGGTCCCGGATGGCGCCGCCTGGCGAAGGGGTCAGGTTCCATTCGTGCCTGCCCCACCCGAGGGCCGCTCCCGAACCTGTTACCGCACCTGGGAACGGGCTTCGCTCGAAAGCCCCTTCAAGACGCGATTTGGCTGGGAAGGATTTCTCCATCCCCAGCCAGAAACCGTGCTGCGGGAGGACCCGCAGGCGCGATTACTTCAGCTCGACCTTGGCGCCAGCCTCTTCGAGCTTCTTCTTCATGGCTTCGGCGTCGGCCTNTGAGATTTGCTCCTTCACCTNTGCCGCGGCTTCCACGAGGTCCTTGGCTTCCTTCAGGCCCAGACCGGTGATCGCGCGGACTTCCTTGATCACGTTGATCTTGTTCGAGTNGGCTTCGGTCAGGACGACGTCGAATTCGGTCTNTTCTTCTTCAGCCGGGGCGGCAGCGCCGCCGGCGGCNNGGACCAGCAACCATCACGGCGCCGCCAGCGGCTCGATGCCATACTTGTCCTTCAGGATGGTCTTCAGTTCCTGAGCCTGCAGCAGGGTCAGGCCAACGATTTCTTCGGCGAGTTTGTTCAGATCAGCCATTTTCCGTTCCGTTCGTTCAGATGGGGTCCAACGTGATGGTGTCAACCTCACGCCGACATGGATTGCTTCAGGCGGCTTCCCGCTCCTCAAGGGTCTTGAGGATGCCCGCGATGTTCGCAGCAGGCGCGCCAATGGCCCCGGCGATGTTCGACGCGGGCGCACCGATGCAGGACACGATCTGAGCGATGAGCTCTTCACGNNACGGCATCGAGGCCACGGCTTTCACACCGGCCTGGTCCAGAACCGCATTGCCCATGGCGCCGCCGAGGATCACGAACTTGTCGTTCCNCTTGGCATAGGCCTCGCAGACCTTCGCCGCAGCGACGGNGTCTTCCGAGAAGGCAAGGACGGTCATGCCCTTGAGAAGGTCACCCATGCCGACGCCGGGCTGTCCTTCAAGAGCGATCTTGGCGAGCTTGTTCTTGGCAACGCGGACAGACCNCCCGACTTCGCGCATCTTTGCGCGGAGGGTCTGCATCTGAGCAACTGTCATGCCGGTGTAGTGGGCAACCACGACCACGCCAGAGCTTGCGAAGATCTGGCCGAGTTCCTCGACCACTTTCTCTTTCTGGGCTCTATCCACAGTTACACTCCAAGTTTGGGGTTTCCCCGGCTCTCTTGTCTTGCCTCGTGGTAAACGTTTCGTCCGCGACGGTTCCGAAACCAAGATCGCCCTAAGGCGACGTCAATCCCGTTCCCCATCTCAGGCAGGATATTAAGGCGTTTGCGCGCCACCGGCCGTCTCGGACAGGACCGGGCTGGGATCGCTCCTTCGCCCGGCCATCCCTGCGCTTCCGCAGGGATCTTTCGGGCAGGTCACCCCGCCCGGATCATCAGTGCGTCGTGGCCGACGACAGGTCGAGGCTGACGCCCGGACCCATGGTCGAGGACAGCGACACCTTCTTCAGATAGGTGCCCTTGGCCCCCGACGGCTTGGCGCGGCTGACGGCATCGACGAAGGCGCGCACGTTCTGCGCCAGCTTCTCGTCATCAAACGACACCTTGCCGACGCCGGCATGGATCANCGCGGCCTTTTCGACCTTGAACTGGACTTCACCGCCCTTGGCGTTCTTCACCGCGTTGGTCACGTCCATCGTCACCGTGCCGACCTTGGGGTTCGGCATCAGGTTGCGCGGGCCGAGGATCTTGCCCAGGCGGCCGACCAGCGGCATCATGTCCGGGGTGGCGATGCAGCGATCGAACTCGATCTTGCCGCCCTGGATGGTTTCCATCAGGTCTTCGGCGCCCACGATATCGGCACCCGCCGCCTTGGCTTCGTCAGCCTTGGCGCCACGGGCGAACACCGCCACGCGCACGGTCTTGCCGGTGCCGTTGGGCAGCTGCACCACGCCACGGACCATCTGGTCGGCGTGACGCGGGTCGACGCCCAGGTTCATCGCGATTTCCAGCGTCTCGTCGAACTTGGCCGAAGCCGCGCCCTTGATCAGCTTCACGGCATCCTCGACCGAGAGGTTCGCCTTGCCTTCGAACTGCGCGCGCGCAGCCTTCGACCGCTTGCCAACATGTGCCATGGCTTACCCTTGACCTCGATACCGCAGGACTTGGCCGAACCGAGGATGATGTTCATCGCCGCCTCGATCGTGTTGGCGTTGAGGTCCTTCATCTTGGTTTCGGCGATCTTGCGGACCTGCGCCACGGTGATCGAGCCCGCCACTTCGCGGCCCGGCTTCATCGAGCCCTTGGCACGGTTGCGCTTGCCCACCGGCGGCAGGTNGGCGGCCTGCTTGACCAGGAAGGACGCAAGCGGAGTCTTGAACTNCAGGCTGAACGACTTGTCCTGGTAGTAGGTGATGATCACCGGCGTCGGGGTGCCCGGCTGCAGGTCGGCGGTCTTCGCGTTGAATTCCTTCACGAAGGCCATGATGTTCAGGCCGCGCTGACCCAGGGCCGGGCCGACGGGCGGCGACGGGTTGGCTTGCCNCGCCTTCACTTGCAGCTTGAGGCTGCCGATTACCTTCTGGCCATCTGGCCGCTCCTTTGTTCACTGTCCCCGCGGGGACGAGTTTAGCGGTCCGGTCCGAAGGGCATCGCCCCGCTCGCCTCCCGCGCAGCTCACGTCAGATGTTCTTGGACACCTGCGTGAATTCCAGTTCCACGGGCGTCGGACGCCCGAAGATCGACACCGACACCTTCAGGCGGCTGTGCCCTTCATCCACATCCTCGACCATGCCGTCGAAGCCTTCGAACGGGCCGTCGGTGACCTTGACCTTTTCGCCCACGTCAAAGCGGATCAGGTTGCGCGGCGCTTCCTGGCCCTCTTCCACGCGGTTCAGGATCGCGTTGACCTCGCCATCCCGCATCGGCATCGGCTTGCCCTGGGGACCCAGGAACCCGGTGACGCGGTTGATCGACGAGATCAGGTGATAGCCGCGGTTCGACATCTCCATGTGAACCAGCACATAGCCGGGCATGAAGCGACGTTCCGAGGTCACCTTCTTGCCGCGGCGGACCTCGATCACTTCTTCGGTCGGCACCAGGACCTCGTCGATCTCGTCTTCGAGACCCGCATCCTTCACCGCCGTCCGGATCTGCTCGGCCACCTTCTTCTCGAAGTTCGAGAGAACGGACACCGAATACCACCGCTTGGACATGCGCCCTGCACCCTTGCGGGGCACCCCGCGCCTTATCGAAGAGCCGAACAAAAACAGCGCGCAGGTCCGAATCGCTGCGCGCCCGTGTCCGGTCAACTCGGGGCGCCAAATAGCCCCGCATCACACCGGTTGCAAGCGGAAACCGGAACGGCTTCCGGCCCGGCTGAACCTGTCAGCCGTGGAAGAAGCTCAGGATGAAGGTCAGGCCCCAGCGGATCACGACATCCACCAGGCTGAAGAAGGCCGCCGTCAGCGCTGCCATCAGGAAGACCATCAGCGTGGTCAGCATGACTTCCCTGCGCGTCGGCCAGACCACCTTGGCGATTTCGCCGCGTGCCTGCTGCAGGAACTGGAAAGGGGTGGTCTTCGATGCCATTGTCTGATCCGGTTGCCGGTGTTGGCGCGAGATACGCGTTCAGCCCGGGAATTCAAGCGCCGCCACATCCGGCGCCGGGCAATCTCTCGCCCAGGACGCAGCAGCACCCCTCGCACTCGGTTCCGGGCCATGCTATATATTCAACTATCGCAAGGTGAGGCCACAGATGTCGCTCGACAAGCCGGTTGAGATCGAAGGAGCGCAGTCCGCTGCCGACGAAGGCTGCTCCACGCTGTCGGCCGAAGACATGATGGTTCAGGCAACTGCGGCTGCCGCCTTCCTGAAGGCGCTGTCCCACGAAGGNCTGATGATCCTCTGCCACCTGTCCTCGGGCGAGAAGTCGGTGACCGAGCTGGAACAGAAGCTCGGCTCGCGTCAGGCGGCGGTCAGCCAGCAGCTGGCGCGCCTGCGGCTGGAAGGTCTGGTCAGCTGCCGCCGCGACGGCAAGGCGATGTATTATTCGATCCAGGACCCGAAGGTCGTGCGCATCATCGAACTGGTCTATGACATGTTCTGCCGCGAGGCGGCACTGGTCTGAGACGGCTCAGCCGCGCCCGATATAGGGCATGTCCCGCGCCATGATGGTCAGGAACGGGATGTTCACCTCCAGCGGCAGCCGCGCCATGTGCATCACCGCCTCGGCCACATGCCCAACCTCCATCACCGGCTCGACCTTGATGCTGCCATCGGCCTGCGGCACGCCCCTGGTGAACCGTTCGGCCATCGCCGTCAGCGCATTGCCGATGTCGATCTGCCCACAGGCGATGTCGAAGGCCCGCCCGTCCAGCCCCAGGGTCCGCGTCAGCCCCGTCACCGCGTGTTTCGACATGGTATAGGGCGCCGAACCCGGCCGCGGCACATGGGCCGAGATCGAGCCGTTGTTGATGATCCGCCCGCCCTGCGGTGCCTGCCGCCGCATCTGGCCAAAGGCCGCGCGGGCACACAGGAACATGCCGGTGATGTTCACCGCCGACAGGTCCAGCCAGTCCGCCACCGGAATCCNGTCGATGGGCGCCGCTTACACCGAAATCCCGGCATTGTTGAACAGCACGTCCAACCGCCCCCAGACCGCCACCGCGCGCCCGAAGGTTGCTTCGACCGAGCCCGCATCGGTCACATCACAGGGCAGCACCAGCGCCGCCCCGTGACCCTCTGCCGTTTCCTCCAACGCCTCGGCCCGCCCCGANNCCAGCCCGACCTGCCAGCCCTCGCGCAGGAACAGCCGCGCCGTCGCCCGCCCGATGCCGCTGCCCGCGCCGGTGATCAGGATCGACGGCATCTCAGTCCGCGCCTGCCCCGGCGGTGGCGAACTTGTCGCGGAATTCGGCGCGGTCGGGGAACAGCCGCCCATGCCGCGCCAGCAACTCTTCCACCTCGCCCGGCTTGCCTACNNTCTGCCGCGACACGGTCGCCAGCCGCTCCAGCGCGTCGGGCCGTTCCGGCGACAGCGCCACCGCCTTGGCCAGCGCCTGATAGGACAGGTCGATCCGGCCTTCCTTGCGCGCCGCCCGCGCCTCGAACAGCAGGATGTCGCAGTCGCGGTCGGCGATCTCGCGGTTCTTCACGCAGGTCTGCAGGATTTCCACGTTGCGGTTCAGCTTGGCCAGTTCCTTCAGGATCGCCAAGAGCCGCCCAACCGGCTGCCGCCCGGCGCCCTTGCCGACCTCGGGCGTGTCGGCCACGGGCGCAAAGGCCACCTCGGCCGGTGCCGCCTTGGCCGCCGCCGCGCCCGACAGATAGCGGTCCATCACATTGCCCATGANTCTGCTGACGATCTTGTTGGACACATGGCGATAGTCGTTCTTCGACCAGACCTGCGACGGTTCCGACAGCGTCACGAATTCATAGGACGNGAAGTAATCCACCCCTTCCTTGCCGATCAGGAACTCATCCAGCGCGGCGCGCTGCACCGACTTGGAATAGGTGTTGGCGATCAGCACATCCATGTCGCGGAACGTGGCCAGCAAGGGAACCGGCGACACCGTGACCAGCATCTTCATCGGCTTCTTTCGGTGCTTCATCAACAGCGCATACAGCGCATTCAGCCCGTCCAGGATGTCGTGATAGCTCAGCACCCGGAACTCGAACCGCTCCGGCTCGGCGTTGATCGAGGTCAGGGGCGGGGCAATGTTCAGGTACAGCCCCAGCTTGCGGTCGAACCAGGTTTCCACATAGCCAAGCGTCAGGATGATCACATCCGCCTCGGCCACCGCCGCCATGCCGTCCAGATAGCGGTGGCGGAAGTCCACGATCTGCTNGACCGGAAACTCCAGCTTGGCCATGCCCAGTTGCAGGTCGAAGAACTTGTCCGCCCCCGCCGGATACAGCACCGCCGCGCCGGGGAAGGTGTCGCGCTCCAGCGCCCACCGGGCCTCGTTCAGCACCGAATGGATCGAGTACTTGTTGAAGAAGTTGGCGCCGTCGTCGATCGNACTCCCGATCTCGCCCAGTTCGAACTCGCGGCTCAGGATGCGCTTGCCTGCCGCCTCCAGCGCGCGTTCCACGTTGCGCGCAAAGCAGGACCCGATGGCAAAGATCGTGTCGTCCGGCCCGATGCGGAACGAAGGTCGCGCCGTAAGCTGCGCCATGGGATACAGCCGCTCGCCGTCCTTGTCGGGCGTGGGATAGCGGCGCAGGTCATTCTTGCGCGCCCGCTGAAAGGCGGCATGGGCGGAAATGCATTCGATGTTCCGGTCTTCGGACATGTGACCCTCTCGATGCCTCAAATGCGGACGATCAGGGGCGTCCGTCTGGTTTTCCTGAATGAAACTCCAAGCTGTGGCATTTGGAAACCCCTTTCGGGCAAAACTTTGGCACATGAGTCCTTGACGCTTCATGCACACCCGCGCGACTGCTAGCCTGCGGCGAAAAAGCAGCAGCAGCAGGCACCGGCAGCATGGCCATCCAGATCGACTACACGGTCCCCGACATCTCGGGCGGCGTCGGCGACCGCATCGCGCTGATCGACGGCGCCCTCGTCGTGCCNCCCGCCAAGGGGCTGGGCAACCAGTCGGTGCAGCGCTCGGGAGTGCTGACCCCCGAGGGAAAGCTGGTCGAGGAAGGCGTCACCTGGCGCGGCCTGAACCCCGTCACCGTCGCCCCCGCCATGCCCACGGGCGAGATTGCGGACCTCAAGGGCACCTGGATGTTCCTTGGCCCGCTCTTCGGCCATTTCGGCCATTTCCTGGTGGAAAGCATCTGCCGCATCTGGGCCTTCGACGGCCTGCGCGACAAGATCGACGGCGTGATCTATGTGCCGAAGTTCCAGAACCGGCCCGATCACGTCGCCAATGTCTACCGCCCTTTCCTGCAGGCGCTTGGCGTCACCGCACCCATGCTGAACCTGGAAGACCCGACCCGCGTCGAACGGCTGTACGTCCCCGCGCAGGGCTTCGGCATGTTCCAGATGATCGAAGGCGCCCCGGAATACCGCGACTTCGTGCGCCGCTTCGCTGGCAAGACCATCGAACCGAAGGGCGCCGAGAAGATCTACATCTCGCGCTCTGCCCTGCCCGCCATTCGCGGCTCGGTCCTGGGCGAGAAGAAGCTGGAGGCCTGGCTGGAAGCCGAGGGCTACGAGACCTTCCATCCCCAGAAGCACAAGCACGACGTCCAGATCGCCGCCTACCGTGCGGCGCGGCAAATCGTCGGCGTGGACTGCTCGCCCCTGCACCTTCTGGCGTTGGTGGGCGACAAGGACCAGAAGACCGGCATCGTCGCCCGCCGTGACGGCGACCTGGACCAGTATTTCGCCCGCCAGATCCGCGCCTTCCAGGGCGCCGAGGCGACACCGATGAACTTCCTGATCCGCAACTGGATCGAGGCCGACGCCACCCGCCCCTCGCGCACCTCCTGGGGCGAGGTCGATTTCACCGCTTTGCACGGCGCGCTGCTGGCGGCTTACCTGATCTCCAACCCGACGCCCTGGCCGCGCCTGACCGAGGACGAGATCGCCGAGGAAGTTGCCCGCATCGGNCGCCACGCGCAGACGACGTTCAAGCCCTATGAAGGCCCCAAGGGAAAGGCCCCTCCGATGCCGACTGACGGACCGACGATCAAGACGCTGGAAACCTTCACCGACGATTTCGTCTGCTTCGTCAAGGTGACGGACAGCGAAGACGGCATCGGCTGGGGCCAGACCTCGACCTATTGTGCCGACATCACCGCCCAGGTCTTCCACCGCCAGGTCGCCCCGCATGTGCTGGGCAAACCCACTGACGACATCCTCGCCCTGGTGCGCCATGTCGAGGAAAAGGAACACAAATTCCCCGGCTCCTACCGCTGCCGGGCACTGGCGGGCCTTGATACCGCGCTGTGGGACTTGCTGGGCAAGCGCGCNGGGAAGCCGGTGGTCAGCCTTCTGGGCGGCACGCCCGGCCGGGTCCGCGCCTATGCCTCTTCCATGAAGCGCGACATCACGCCCGTGGACGAAGGCACCCGCCTCGCCCGGCTCCGCGACGAAAAGGGCTTCACCGCCTTCAAATGGCGCGTCGGCGCCGAATGCGGCCATGACGTGGACGAATGGCCCGGCCGCACCGAAGAGGTGATCCCCACCGTGTCAAAGATGCTGGGCGACGGCATGGACAAGCTAGTCGATGGCAACTCCGGCTTCTCGCCCGCCCGCGCCATCGAGGTTGGCCGGATGCTGGAACAGCACGGTATCGGCCATTTCGAGGAGCCGACGCCCTACTGGGAGCTGGACCAGACCAAGGCCGTCACCGAGGCCCTCTCCATCGACGTGACGGGCGGCGAGCAGGACAATGACCTGAACGTCTGGCGCATGATGATCACCGGCGGCGTGGTCGATGTGGTCCAGCCCGACGTGATGTACATGGGCGGCATCGCCCGAACGATGCTGGTCTGCGACATGGCCCACCGGGCGGGAATGCCGGTGACGCCCCATGCCGCCAACCTCGGCCTGGTAACGATGTGTACCATGCACCTGCTGCGCGCGATCCCGAACCCCGGCAAATACCTGGAATTCTCGATCGAGGGTCTGGACTACTATCCCTGGCAGGACGGCCTGTTCCTGAACGACCCCTACCGCATCGAGGACGGCCACGCGGTGGTCACCGACGCGCCGGGCTGNGGGGTCGAGATCAACCCCGACTGGCTGTCGCGGGCACGCTACGCCATCTCTTTGAAGGGCTGACGCAAGGTTTCCTTTGATCGGCGGCACGCGCGGGTCCATCCTACCCGGAAAGAGGGGAGGAACCCATGTCCGATTACCAACTGACCATCGGTCAGCTTCTTGTCACGCCGCTGGCCAATGCCGCGGCCAGGAAATCGTCGATGCTTGGCGGGGCGCGCTTTACCTACCGCCAGTTCCGCGACCGCGTGGGGCTGGCCTCGGCTCTGGCGCATCTGGGGGTGCGCGAAGGCTCGGTGGTGGCCTGGATGGACTGGGACAGCCACCGCTATCTGGAGGCCTTCTTCGCCGTGCCGATGATNGGGGCGACGCTGCACACGGTGAACGTGCGGCTGGCGCCGGACCAGGTGCTGTACACCATCAACCACGCGGCTGACGACGTGATCGTCACCCACGCCGATTTCCTGCCGCTGCTGGCNATCCGCGACCGCATCACTCGACCGGTGACGGTGGTGGTAATGGAGGGCGAGGCCGGGGCGGACCATGGCTATGACGCGCTGATGCAGGCCGCCGATCCCGGCTTCGCCTTCCCCGCGCTGGCCGAAGGGACGCGGGCCACGCTGTTCTACACCACCGGCACCACCGGCGATCCCAAGGGCGTCAGCTTCAGCCACCGCCAGATCGTCCTGCACACCTTCGGCGGCATCGCCGCCCTGGCCGCGGTGCCGCCGCCGGGCGGCATCCACAAGGCCGATGTTTACATGCCCATCACGCCGATGTTCCATGTCCATGCTTGNGGGGTGCCCTACATGGCCACGGTTCTGGGCATGAAGCAGGTCTATCCCGGCCGCTACGACCCCGCCCGGCTGATCGCCCTGAAACAGACCGAGCGGGTGACCTTCAGCCATTGCGTGCCGACCATCCTGCAGATGATCCTGACCGCGCTTACGGCCGAGGGGGCGGATCTGAGCGGCTGGAAGGTCATCATCGGCGGCTCGGCGATGACGCCCGGTCTGGCCAAGGCGGCGCTGCGGCGGGGGATCGAGGTGTTCTCGGGTTATGGCATGTCCGAGACCTGCCCGATCCTGACCCTTGCCGACGTGGCCGCGGCGCAGGGCCTGCCCGAGGACGAGGCGGTGGCGGTGCGCTGCGCCACGGGCAAGGCGGTGCCGCTGGTCGAGCTCGATCCGNNGGGCGAAGGCATGCGGCCCCTGCCCCATGACGGGTCGGACCAGGGTGAGCTCTGCGTGCGGGCGCCCTGGCTGACCGAGGGCTACCTGCGCGACCCCGAGCGGTCGGCGCAGCTGTGGGCCGGNGGGTGGCTGCATACCGGCGACGTGGGGGCGATCCGGCCGGACGGGACGCTGAAGCTGGGCGACCGGCTGAAGGATACCATCAAGTCCGGNGGNGAGTGGATTTCCTCGCTGGAGCTGGAGGCCATCGGATCAGGCGTCGAGGGCGTGGCCGAGATCGCGGCCATCGGCCTGCCCGATGCCCGCTGGGGCGAGCGGCCCTGCCTGGTGGTGGTGGCCAGGCCGGGGGCAGAGGCCGGGGCGGTCACGGCCGGGCTGATGGAGGCGGTGGCCGGGGCGATCCGCGCCGGGCGCCTGCCGGGTTGGGCCCATCCCGACCGGATCGAGCTGGTCGAGGCCCTGCCCCGCACCTCGGTCGGGAAGCTGGACAAGAAGAAGATGAGGGCCGCCTTCGCCGGGCCGTAAGGGCGTCCGAGCTCGGACGCTTGGTCTGGGCAAGCAATATCAATGGGTTGCGCGCGCGAATTAACTTGGACTTAAGAAATGGGCAGGGCGGCCGCAGGGAATTGCGGCCGCCGCTTTGCCGATCAGGCGGTGGCGGTGGAAGCCATCCGGTCCAGCTTCCGCTTGTTGCGGACTACGCGAGCCAGGATGGCAGCGTGGATCAGGATCGCCAGGCCGAGGCCGATCAGGTGATCGGCCGCCGTGACCTGGGCATTGCCCGAAAGGACCCAGAGCGTCAGGACGCCAAGCGGCAGGAACAGGACGACCGAGGTGATGAGGCCGGGGTTGTAGCGGCGCAGCGCGATGGCCTGGGCGCAGTGGGCGACGGCGTTCACCAGGCTGAGGTAGACCGCGATGAGGCCAAGACCCAGATGCACCCAGGCGGCCAGAAGGAAGGCAAGGGCATCGACGCCCCAGACGCCCGCGATGTTGATGATGAAGACATCCATCCGCGTCAGCACATCCCGCCCGCCGCCGACGACGGTGTTGACGAAAAGGCGGAAGCGGTCGGCATCATGTTCTTCATACTGGTGCAGCATGTAGAGCGGCAGCTGCAGCCAGATCAGCACCAATGCCGGCCAGCCGCTGGACAGGGCCGGTGTGAGCACCAGCAGCATGATCCCGGCAAGGAAGCCGCCGTATACCCAATGGTCGCGCAGTCGATCCAGCATGTCGTGGTCTCCCGTCCGGGGTTCGACTAGGATAACATCTGGATGCGCCAAAGATGTGGCGAATTTGCTAATGCCCGCGTGAAACGGCGCGGCAGGTCGCCCTGCGGGCTGCAGCGGTGGCCGGGGTGAAGCAGAGGCGGGGTTGCACCAGCGAGCCGTCGTGTGGGGTTCCACCCCACCGTCTCCTTGCCTGTTCCGTTTTCGACATGGCTGCGCCGCGCAGGGGATGGTGGGGTGGAACCCCACCCCACCGATCCCGGCTGGCGGGCGAGGGCAAATTCCTTCGAAGGAATTTGCAAGTTTCTTCGAAGAAACTTGCCTTGGTGCGACAGGCGTGCCTCGTGATTTGATCAAATTGCACCCGATACAATGCTCCGCTTGCCGGATGGACGGGTGAACGACGAGGATCGCGGCGATCCGCATCGGGGATTGCCATGCACCCTGCCCGCCGCACTGCCATTCTGTCCGTCTTCGGCTGCCTTGTGCTGCTGGGGCTGTTGCCGATCCTGTCGAATGCCCGGCCTTCGGGCAGCGACGGGCTGGTGTTCGCGCTGCTGCTGACCCTCTGGCAACTGGTGGCGGCGCTGCCGTTGTTCCTGCGCGAAAGTCGGGCNGGGGTTGGTGTCCCGCTGTTGCGCGGGGCAAGCGGGCGGGACGGGATGATTGCGCTGGCGACGGGAACGATGTTCGCGCTGGCGACCTGGGTCTATGTGGTGACGGCCGAGAAGGCGGGGGCGGTGACGATGATCATCGCGCTGCAGGCCTATCCCTTCACCGCCATGGCGCTGGAGGCGCTGTTCCAGGGCAAGCGGCGGAGCCGGGCGGAGCTGGGCTGGACGGTGCTGATGGTGGCGGCGCTGCTGGTGCTGGTCACGGGTGGCAGTCTGGACCCGCGGCTGGTGTCCGGCTGGGCGGTGCTGGCGCTGGCGGTGCCGGTTCTGTGGTCGGTGGCGCATCTGATGCTGAAGGGGCTGTTGGAGCGGCGGCCGGTGACGCCGAACCAGGTCACGCTGTCGCGGCTGGCAATTTCGGGCTGCGTGCTGCTGGCGCTGGTGCTGGGGTCGGGGCGGGGCCCTGCCCTGGTGGCGGCACTGGCGGACCCGCGGTTGCAGGGGGCGGCGGCGGTGATGGGGTTGGCCTATTACCTGGAACTGGTGCTGTGGTTCGGCGCCATCCGGCATATCGACGTGTCGCTGGGAAGCTCGATCACCGTGCCGGCGCCANNTGCGGTGACGATGCTGGTTTCCTGGGCCGTGCTGGGGCAGCCGGTGGCGGGTTATCAGATCGCCGCGATGGGTGTGATCACGCTGGCGTTGTACGGGCTCTTGGCGGCGGGCCGAGATGCGGCATCAGCAGCGCGAAGAGCCCGGCCTGCGAGGTGACGCCGCAGCGGGCGTGGATCTGGCGGCGGAAGACCTTCACGGTTTGCGGCGAGAGGCCGAGGGTCAGCGCGGCCGAAGTGCTGGAATGGCCGCGCAGGATGAGGAGCGCGATTTCCGCCTGGCGCGGGGTGAGGGCGATGCCGGTGGCATCGTGCAGGCTTTGTGCGAGGCTGGCGGCGAGCGGGGTGGTTGCCGGTGCGGTCGTGGGGGCGGGATCGCCGGGCCAGTGGCGTTCGGCCAGGGCGGCGATGACGGGGGCGAGGCGGCGGGCCTCGGTGAGGGTCGCCGCCGGGAAGGGTACCGGGTAAGCATCGCGGCCGAGGCAGAGCATCAGCGTGCAATCAGGCGCGGGGCGGGCGAGGACGGTGGCCTCGTCGATCAGCGTCGTGGCGCGGTAGTAGTCGAGGTAATAGCGGCTGCGGCGGAAGCCGGGCGGGGCGAGATCGGCCAGGCGATAGAGGCCGGGGCGGCCCGGCTGTCGTGGAGGATCAGGTAGGGTCGAGCCGCCAGGCGCCGCGAGTAGTCGTCGAGTGCGCGGAAGACCTGGGGGTGCGGGACCAGCGGTGCAGCACCTGCGGCGGGTGGGTGCTGCGATAGGCGAGGATCAGCAGGTTGTCGGGCACGAGGGCGGGCTGCAGCCAGTCGGTGAGCCGGTCGGGGAAGGCCGGGGTGCCGAGAGCGCGGATGGCGGCGGCGAGATCGGGTGTGGCGTCGGGCATGATACCTCTTGGGGGTATATACCACCATTCTTGGACTCTGATAGGCAAGCTGGCGTCGATGGGGGTATGAGTTGTAGCCGGAGTCCCGGTTGTGACCGCAGAGCGGGGTTTCACACCCCCGCACCCCCGTGGAGTATTGGGACAAAGAAGAAGCTGGAATCGGCTCTGGGCACAGGCGGCTCGCGTGCCGGTTTCAGGCAGGACGGGGAGAGCGCGATGAAGCTGGCGGTTTGGCGNGGGGTATCTTCCGCAGGGGATGCGGCGGCGGGGCTGGCGGCCCTGGCGCCTACCTTGAAGGCGGCNGGGGCGATGGGGGCCGCGGCGATGGTGGCGCCGGAAAGCTGGTTGCCGGGGTACAACAGCGACCGCATTGCCGCGCTGGCTCAGCCGCGGGGCGGCGACTGGCACCGTGTGCTGGCAGGGCTGTGCCGCGCGGCGGGCTGCGGGCTGGTGACGGGCTATGCAGAGCGCGACGGGGCGGACGTGTATAACTCTGCGGTGGCCTTCGATGCGGCGGGGCGCGAGGTGGCGCATTACCGCAAGATNCAGCTTTATGGCCCGCGCGAGAAGGCGATCTATGCGCCTGGGTCGGCTTATGAGGTCTTTGACCTGGGCGGCGTCAAGGCGGCCTTGCTGATCTGTTACGACATCGAGTTTGCCCCGCATGTGGCGGAGCTGGCGGCGCGNGGGGCGAAGGTCATCCTGGTGCCGACGGCCAACATGAAGCCGTTCTTCCATGTCGTGCGCGCCACCGTGCCGGCGATGGCGGCGAACCATGGGTTNGCCATCGCCTATGCCAATTACTGCGGGGTGGAGGGCGACCTGGACTATGTCGGCGGCAGCCTGATTGCCGGGCCGCATGGCGAGGTGCTGGCGCAGGCGGGCGAGGCCCCGGCCCTGCTGGTGGCCGAGTTGCCGGCGGTGGACCCGGCCCGCGTCAGCTCGCAGGCCGCCGATTTCCGGAAGCTGTGAGATGGCCAAGGACATGAGGGATTCCCGATACGACATCCTGTTCGAGCCGGTGCGGATCGGGCCGAAGGTCGCCAAGAACCGCTTCTTCCAGGTGCCGCACTGCAATGGCGGCGGCTACCGCGACCCCTCGGCGGTGGCCGAGATGCGGCGGACCAAGGCGGAAGGCGGTTGNGGGGTGATCTTCACCGAACAGACCGAGATTCACCCGACCAGCGAGATCACGCCCTTCATCGAGCAGCACCTGTGGGAGGACAAGGACATCCCGGCGCTGGCCGCGATGGCCGAGGCGATGAAAAGCCATGGCGCGCTGGCGGGCATCCAGCTGGCCTATTCGGGGATCAACGGGCCGAACCTCTATTCGCGCGAGGTGCCGCTGGCGGTGTCGGCCGGGCCGATCCTGACCTTTACCTCTGACCCGGTGCAGGCGCGGGCGCTGGACCGCGAGGATATCCGCGAGTTGCGCGGCTGGTTCAAGGCAGCCTTCCGGCGCAGCCATCAGGCGGGGTTCGACCTGATCTGCCTCTATGGCGCGCATGGCTTCGGCATCTTCCAGCATTTCCTGAGCCGCGCCACCAACCTGCGCGACGACGAATATGGCGGGTCGCTGGAGAACCGCTCGCGCTTCCTGCGCGAGGTGGTCGAGGACGCGCGGGAGGTGACCAAGGGCGAGATGGGCATCACCGTGCGGCTGTCGCTGCATGAGGAAGGCCCGAAAGGGCTGACGAATGCAGAACTGCGCGAGTTCGTCGCGCTGAACTCCGAAGTGCCGGACCTGTGGGACCTGGCGCATGGGACCTGGGAACAGTGCTCGGGCACCTCGCGGTTCAAGCCGGAGGCGGCGCAGGAAGAGCTGGTGCGCGGCATCAAGGCGCTGACGCCAAAGCCGGTGGTGGGCGTGGGGCGGTTCACCAGCGCGGACGAGATGGTGCGGCAGGTGCGCACGGGCGTGCTGGATTTCATCGGCGCGGCGCGGCCGTCGATTGCCGATCCGTTCCTGCCGAAGAAGATCGAGGAAGGCCGGTTCGAGGACATCCGCGAATGCATCGGCTGCAACATCTGCGTCTCGGGCGACATGACCGGGGCGATCAGCCGCTGCACGCAGAACACCGCCTTCATGGAGGAATGGCGCAAGGGCTGGCACCCGGAGCGGGTGCGGGCGAANGGGCCTTCCGAAAGCGTGCTGATCGTGGGTGCGGGTAANGCGGGGCTGGAGGCGGCGCATATCCTGGGCAAGCGCGGCTATCGCGTGACGCTGGCCGAGGCCGGGCGCGAGCTGGGTGGCCGGGTGGCGCGGGAACGCAAGCTGCCGGGGCTTTCGGCCTGGGGCCGCGTGGCGGATTACCGGGTGGGGCAGATCGCGCCGATGGCGCATGTCGAGGTCTACCGCGAGAGCCGTCTGACCGCGGAGGATGTGCTGGCGATGGGGGCAAGCCGTGTCTGCATCGCCACCGGCGCCACCTGGCGGCGGGACGTGGTGGCGCGGGCACATCTGGCGCCGATTGCCATGGACGCGGCGATGCCGGTCTTCACGCCCGATGACCTGATGGCGGGGGCNGGGCCNGATGGGGGCCGCGTCGCGATCTATGACGACGACCATTTCTACATGGGCTCGGTGCTGGCCGAACTCTTGGTGGCGCGGGGCTGCGAGGTGGTCCTTGTCACCCCGGCGGTGAAGGTGGCCGAGTGGACGCACAACACGCTGGAACAGGGGATCATCCAGCGGCGGCTGCTGGAGCTTGGGGTGGAACTGGAGCTCAGCCGGGTGCCCCAGGCGGTGGAGGCCAACGGGCTGCGGCTGGCCTGCGCCTATACGGGCCGGGAAAGCTGGCTGGCGGCTGACGCTGTGGTACTGGTCACCTCGCGCGTCGCCGACGAGGGGCTTTACCGGGCGGTCGGGGCGCTGGACTGGCAGGGTGTCATCCGCTCGGTGAAGCGCATCGGCGATGCCGAGGCGCCGGGGCCGATCGCCTGGGCGACCTATGCCGGGCGACGCTATGCCGAAGAGATGGACGCGCCCGACCGCGGCGAGGCGCTGTCGTTCCGGCGCGAGGTGGCGCGGCTGGAGCCGGAGTTGCCAGGGTGAGCAGCGCCGGGCGGTGCCCCCTCCCGACCCTCCCCCAAAGGGGAGGGAGGCGCGACCTGTCAGGCCTTGGCGCGGCGGCGGCTGATTGGCGAAACGGGGGTGCGCGGCTGGAGCCGGGGCCTCGTCCCTGAGCGGTTTCATCTCGGCCCAAATACCCGAAGCCGCTGGCCGAAAGGCGCCCCGATGGCCTATGGGGCGCGATGGGGGCCGGGGGCGTGCCCCCGGCTTCCTCAGGTGCCGCAATAGGTGACGTAGCGGCCAAAGCCTTCGGGCGCGGGCAGCTGGAATTTCTCGCGGCCCGGCACCTCGGCGAACGGGTCGGTGATGGCGGCAAGCAGGGCCTCGAACGGCGTCATGTCGCCGTCATGCGCGGCGGCGAGCGCCTCTTCCACCAGGTGGTTGCGCGGGATCACCGCGGGGTTGGCGGCCTCGATCCGGGCGCGGGCGCCGGNGGACAGGCGGGCTTGCCAGCGCGGCAGCCAGTCGGCCAGCGCGGGCTGGTCCGTGATCAGCAGCCGCAGGGGCGTGATGTCGCCTTCGGCGGCGCNGGCCAGGGCGCGGAAGCTGCGCGTCANGTCGGCGCCTTGCAGGAGTTTCAGGAAGTCCTGCGCAAGGGCCTCGTCCGGCTGGTCCAGCCCCAGCTTGCGCTGCATCACGCCGGTCCAGTCCCGGCCATAACCCGCCGCGGCGCGGTCGAGNNTGGCGTTGGCGAGGGTCACCGCCTTGTCCTCGTCGGGATCGAACAGGGGCAGCAGCGTTTCGGCGAGGCGCGCGAGGTTCCACAACAGGATCGTCGGCTGGTTGCCAAAGGCATAGCGGCCCTGCTGGTCGATCAAGGAAAACACCGTGCCCGGCGCATAGGCTTCCATGAAGGCGCAGGGGCCGTAGTCGATGGTCTCGCCCGAGATCGTCATGTTGTCGGTGTTCATCACGCCATGGATGAAGCCAAGGCCCATCCATTGCGCGATGAGCCGGGCCTGCGCCGCGGCCACGGCGTCGAAGAACGCCAGATAGGGGTTGGCGGCCCCGGCCGCCTGCGGATGGTGACGGGCGATGGCATAATCGGCCAGTTGGCGCACCCGGTCGTTCTGGCCACGCGCAGCNNAGAACTGGAAGGTGCCGACGCGGATATGGCTGGCGGCGACACGGGTCAGCACGGCGCCGGGCAGCAGCGTTTCGCGCCGCACCACGGCGCCGGTTTCCACCACGGCCAAGGCACGGGTGGTAGGGACGCCAAGCGCGTGCATCGCCTCGCCGATCAGGTATTCGCGCAAGACCGGGCCAAGCGCCGCCTTGCCGTCGCCGTTCCGCGAAAACGGCGTGCGTCCCGAGCCTTTCAGCGCGATGTCGCGGCGGGTGCCGGTGCGGTCGATGACCTCGCCCAGGAGAAGCGCCCGGCCATCGCCGAGCTGGGGCGAGAAGCCGCCGAACTGGTGGTAAGCATAGGCCTGGGCCACGGGCTGCATGCCCGGCAGCAGGGCATTGCCCGAGAACACCTCGGCGGCGAGCGGCTCCAGCGCGGCGGGATCGAAGCCCAGCTCGGCGGCCAGGTCGCGGTTCAGCCGCAGCAGACGGGGGCGGGNCGCGGGGTCAGGCGACTGGGCCACCGCGAACCCGGGCAGGTCGCGGGCATAGCTGTTGTCGAAGGTAGAGCAGGCAGGACGGGTCGGCGCGGGTCATGAAGCCCCCAGGAATGACGCTTGCCGGATATGGGATTTGCGCCGACCGGGGGCAAGCGCGATCAGGGCTTCGGTGCGGTCAGGGCAGAACGGTCAGGGTGGTCAGTTGCCAGATGCTGCGGGCATAGATGACCTCGCTGCGCCAGCGCCCATCGGCATCGTAGGGATAGACGATCCACAGCGGACCCTTGTCGCGGACGGACAGCAGGTGGCCGTTCTGCGCATAGGCAACCAGGGGGCCGTTCTCGACGATGTCCTCGGCGGGGATCTCGGTGAAATAGTCGTTCAGCGCCTTGGCCTCGACCGCCTTGTCCGAGGCGCCGAGGCAGTCGAGCAGCGTCTTCAGCGGCACGCCGGTGAAGGTCTGCGCGCCTTCGGTCCAGATCGTCGAGGTGGTGATGGTGACCGGATCCATCGCCTGCAGCATGGCCAGATCGAAGGCGGCGGCGGCGGGCTGGTTGGTTTCCGCGACGGCGCCCTCGACCTTCAGCACGACATCGCCCTTCGGCGCGGGCAAGGGATCGACCGTGGCGGCGCAAAGGCCGACCGGCAACAGGGACAGGGCAAGGGCGGCGATCAGGCGAAGACGGGTCAAGGCGGCGACTCTCCAAACGTGAATGGTGACTTGGCGAGATATCTTCTTTGCCGCAACGTCACCTATGCTTTCGAGACGGCCTGCCTTGCGGAAACCCGCCGATCTCACGCCGTTGTGTTCGATGCGGCGGTATCCGGCAGGCCCCAGCCGTCGATCAGCGCGCGCTGTGCGCGGCTGACCGGCAGGCTGGTGCCGTCATCCAGCAGCAGAACCAGCCGCGCGCCATTTCGTTCCAGGCGGCGGGCGGCATGGCGGGCGACCCAGTGCGAGCGGTGGATGCGGGCCCCCTCTTCGCCCTCGGTCTCGGCCATGGCATCGGACATCCGCATGAGCAGGCTGGCACGACCGGTGCGGGTGACGACATCGACATAATGGTCGCGCACCGAAATCGAGACCAGCCGCCCGCGCAGGGCCGGGTCCAGGCGGCGCAGCAGGCGGGGTTCGATGTGCGTCTCGGCGGAAGGAGTGGGCGCCGGGTCGGGAGATGGGAGATCGGGGGCGCCGGATTNTGCAGGCGGCGGGTCGAAGGGCTGGGGATCCGCTGCCGTGGCGGCGGTCGGGGTGCGGTCGCGCGTCAGGGCGCAGACCGCCAGGGTTGAAANGAACGCGGTGGCGGCGATCTCTGCCAGGGTATGGGGCGGCACGACGCCACCCGTCATGGCCCAGACCAGACGCGCGCAAAACGGTGTCACGAACAGAGCCAGCACCAGCGCGACCGCCAGCGCGTCCCACCGCCCCTGCCCCATGCCGGGAACCCGCCGGATCGCGGCCCGCGCCCCCGCGCCCAGAACAAGCGCCGCGCCCAGGGTCCCNNCCCAGATCACCAGCCGGTGGTGCAGATCCAGCAGGCCATAGGTCCCGAAGGGGCCGACCAGGGCGGCGACCAGAGACGCGGAAATCCAGAAGATCAGGGTGCTTGGCGGAACGGCGCCAGCCACTCGTCAATCACACGTCGCATTCATCCTGCCGATGCAACCGCTTACAGGGTGGTGCTACCCCCTGCAGGTTGAATTGGCAACGGCAGAAACATGATTTCCGGTCTGCCTGCCGGTGGTAGCTCAGGCCGTCAGGCCCTTCGGCTCGGGCAGGCCGTGGGCGCGGCAGCAGGCGGTCAGCGTGTTGGCCAGAAGGCAGGCGATGGTCATCGGCCCCACGCCGCCCGGCACCGGGGTGATGGCGCCAACCTCGGCGGCGCTGGCGTAATGCACGTCGCCCACCAGCCTGGTCTTGCCGTCCCGCTCGATGCGGTTGATGCCCACGTCGATCACCGTGGCGCCGGGCTTCACCCAGTCGCCGGGGATCATCTCGGGCCGCCCCACCGCCGCCACCAGGATATCCGCGCCGCGGCAGACCGCCGCCAGGTCCTTGGTGCGGGAATGCGCGATGGTCACGGTGCAGCTGTCGCCCAGCAGAAGCTGCGCCATCGGCTTGCCCACGATGTTCGACCGACCCACCACCACGGCGTTCAGGCCCGCGAGGCTCCCGTGATGGTCGCGCAGCATCATCAGGCAGCCAAGCGGCGTGCAGGGCACCATCGACTTCTGCCCGGTGCCCAGAAGCCCGACGTTCGAGATGTGGAAGCCGTCCACGTCCTTCGCGGGCTCGATGGCGTTGATCACCAGGTCGCTGTCCAGGTGCTTGGGCAGCGGCAGCTGCACCAGGATGCCATGCACCGCCGGATCGGCGTTCAGCCGGGCGATCAGCGCCAGAAGCTCGGCCTCGGACGTATCAGCCGCCAGCTTGTGCTCGTAAGAGTTCATGCCGCATTCGACCGTCTGCGTGCCCTTGTTGCGCACATAGACCTGAGAGGCCGGATCCTCTCCCACCAGCACCACGGCGAGGCCGGGCGTGAGGCCCTGTTCTTCCTTCAGCCGCGCCACATGCGCCGCCACCTGCGCCCGAACCCCGGCCGCAAAGGCCTTGCCGTCGATCACCTTGGCCGTCATCGCATTCTCCCTCAGACCGCCGCGGCGAAGGCCGCGCGGTAATGTTCCATCTGCAAGGCGGTCGCCAGAACCGCGTTCTTCATCAGGATTGCCACCGTCACCGGACCAACGCCGCCCGGCACCGGGGTGATCCAGCCCGCCACCTCGGCGCAGCTGTCGAAATCGGCGTCACCGACGGTGCGCCCGTCCACCCGGTTGATGCCGATGTCGATCAGTGCCGCGCCCGGCTTCAGCATCTCGCCGCGCACGAGGCCGGGCTTGCCCACCGCCACGAAGACCGCATCCGCCGCGCGGCTATGCACCGCGACCTGCCGCGTCATGTGGTGGCAGACCGTGACGGTTGCGCCGAGGCCCATCATCAGGAAGGCGATGGGCTTGCCCACGATTTCGCTGTGGCCGATAACGCAGACATCCAGCCCTTCCATGCGCAGGGGCAGGGTCTTCAGGATTTCCACGGCCGCCACGGCGGTGCAGGGGCCAAGCGTGAGGTCGTTGTAGACGATGTTGCCGATGGAGGCGGGGTGCATGCCCTCGACATCCTTCATCGGATGCACGGCCTTCTGCAACGCCTTCACCGGAATATGGGCGGGAAGCGGGCGCTGGATGATGATGCCGTTCACGCGCGGGTCGGCGTTCAGCCCGGCCAGCACACCCTGAAGCTGTTCCAGCGAGATCGTCTCGGGGTAGTTGCGCGCCTCGAAGCCCACGCCGGCGGCTTCGGCCGATTTCTGCTGGTTGCGGACATAGAGTTCCGCCGCCGCAACGTCCCCGACCGAGATCGACACCAGCTTCGGCGTCCAGCCCGCCTCGGCCAGTCGGGCGGCCTCGGCCCGTGTCTCGTCGCGCATCCGGGCCGCGATGGCCTTTCCGTCAATCAGCGTCGCGGTCATCTGCCCGTCTGCCTTCCTGTTTCAGCCCTTGCGCAGGCTGTCCGGCCCCAGCCGCTTTCCTCGCGGGCGATCGACCAGTCGATCAGCCGCCGCCACAGTTTCTCGACCAGTTCCGGCGGCAGGCCGTAGGTCACGGCATGGCGCCGGACATTGGCCACCACTTCCTCGACGCGGCTGTCGATGCGGGCGGGCAGGTCGGCCCCGGCCTTGATCTCGGCGGCGCGGTCGATGTAGCCGCGCTTCGGCGAAAAGCCGGACGAGGTCGTCGTCCAGCCGGTCGATCTCGGCCCGGATATCGGCCATGGTGGTGCATTCGGAAGGTCGTTTCATGCCTGCGCCCTCGCTTCGTCCTGGCGCCTGATTAGGCAAAACACGCGCCAAGGGGAACCGGTCTTTGCCCCGGCATCCCGGCCGAATGGTCCGGGAGCGGCGGGGGTGCGGGGCTGGCCCCCGCGCCCCCGGTCCCGCCTCAGAACAGGCCTTCGACCTGGCCCGCGTCGTTCAGCCGGATCACTTCGGCCGAGGGCACCTTGGGCAGGCCCGGCATCGTCATGATCTCGCCGCAGATGGCGACGATGAAGCCGGCGCNCGCCGAGAGCCGCACCTCGCGCACCGGGACCGAATGGCCGGNTGGCGCGCCGCGCAGGTTCGGGTCGGTCGAGAAGCTGTACTGGGTCTTGGCCATGCAGATCGGCAGGTGGCCATAACCGGCGGCTTCCCAGGCCTTCAGCTGGTCGCGGATCGACTTGTCGGCCAGCACCTCGTCGGCATGATAGATGCGCTTGGCGATGGTTTCGATCTTCTGGAACAGGCCCATTTCATCGGGGTAAAGCGACGCGAAATTGGCCGAGCCGCTTTCGGCCAGGCTGACCACCTTCTTCGCCAGGTCCTCGATGCNCGCGGAACCTTGCGCCCAGTGCTTGCACAGGATCGCCTCGGCGCCCTGCGCCGCGACATAGTCCTTCACCGCCTGGATTTCGGCGTCGGTGTCGGAATAGAAGTGGTTGATCGCCACCACGACCGGCACGCCGAAGGATTTCACGTTGGCGATGTGGCGGCCAAGGTTCGGGCAGCCTTTCTTCACGGCTTCCACGTTCTCCGCACCCAGGTCGGCCTTGGCCACGCCGCCGTTCATCTTCATGGCGCGCACGGTGGCGACGATGACGGCGGCCGAGGGCTTCAGCCNCGCCTTGCGGCACTTGATGTCGAAGAACTTCTCGGCGCCGAGGTCGGCACCGAAGCCACNTTCGGTCACGACATACTCACCCAGCTTCAGCGCGGTCTTGGTGGCGATGACCGAGTTGCAGCCATGGGCGATGTTGGCAAACGGGCCGCCGTGGACGAAGGCCGGGTTGTTTTCCAGCGTCTGCACCAGGTTCGGCTGCATCGCGTCCTTCAGAAGCACGGTCATCGCGCCGTCGGCCTTGATGTCGCGGCAGTAGATCGGCTTCTTGTCGCGGGTATAGGCGACGACGATGTCGCCCAGGCGCTTTTGCAGGTCTTCCAGGTCGTTCGACAGGCAAAGGATCGCCATGACTTCCGAGGCCACGGTGATGTCGAAGCCGGTCTGGCGCGGGAAGCCGTTCGACACGCCGCCAAGCGAGACCACGATGTCGCGCAGCGCGCGGTCGTTCATGTCCATCACGCGGCGCCACACCACGCGGCGCTCGTCGATCTTCAGCTCGTTGCCCCAGTAGATGTGGTTGTCGATCATCGCCGACAGCAGGTTGTGCGCGCTGGTGATGGCGTGGAAGTCGCCGGTGAAGTGCAGGTTCATCTCTTCCATCGGCACGACCTGGGCCATGCCGCCGCCCGCGGCGCCGCCCTTCATGCCGAAGTTCGGGCCGAGGCTGGCCTCGCGGATGCAGATGACGGCCTTCTTGCCGATGCGGTTCAGGCCGTCGCCCAGGCCCACGGTGGTGGTGGTCTTGCCTTCGCCCGCCGGGGTGGGGTTGATCGCGGTGACGAGCACCAGCTTGCCATCGGGCTTGCCCGCCAGCGACTTGATGAACTCCTGGCCGACCTTGGCCTTGTCGTGGCCATAGGGCAGCAGGTGCTCGGCCGGGATGCCNNGCTTGGCGCCGATTTCCATGATCGGCTTCTTCTTCGCTTCCCGCGCTATCTCGATGTCGGTCTTGAAGGCCATTCTCTCACTCCCTGGTGGGCTTTGCCCGTTTGCGACGTGATACCGGGCGGAATCGGGCGGGCAAGGCGGATTTCCGACCTGTCTGCCGCGAAATGCGCCCAGGCCGTTTCCGATGGGAAACGTTGATCGCGGCGGGGCACGGGACGCGGGCGGTCGAAGGCAAGTTTCTTCGAAGAAACTTGCAAATTCCTTCGAAGGAATTTGGCTCGCGGTCAGCCGCCGGTGCGCGCCGCGTCCAAATGCGCCCAGGTACTGGTCGGGAATGTGCAGGCGGATGGTCTGGCCGATGCGCAGGGTGCCTTCGCGTTCCACCCAGGCGGTGACGCCGCGCCGCCCTTCGGCGGCGCGCTTGAAGAGCTTGCCCTTGCCGGGCAGCGCCTTGCCGATGGTGACGGCCGGTTCCTGGCAGGGGCGGTTTTCCATGTCGACCACCAGCGTCGTGCCATCCTCGGCCTGCAGCCGCGACGAGGGCGGCAGGTGGGACAGGTCGGGGATGCCCTCGATCACCAGCGAGGCGCCGACCCAGGCGTAGTCGAAGCTGTCCAGCCCAAGCTCCGCCGCGACCAGAGCCATTTCCTCGGCGGAAACCACGCAAAGCTGGCGGGTGTTGCGGATTACGGTGTCGCGCGGGTATTGCGCCAGCACGCGCGAGCAGGAGGGGCGGGTCAGGTAGGCGTGGCTTTCGCCCGCGAAGCGGCGAAGGTCAGGGGCATTTCGGTGACCGGCCGCGCGCGGATCACCAGATTTTCCACCGGCTCGAACTGCGCACCCAGCCAGGTGATGCGGCCGGAGAAGGCGGTGGGTTTCAGCGCGGGCATGGGTCAGACCTTCAGCGTGAAGAACATGCGCCGGAACGGCATCAGCGCCGAGCCGTCGGGGAGAAGCGGATAGGCGGAGCCGAGCGCCTCGTCATAGGCGCGGGTGAAGGCGGCGGCTTCGGCGGGGGTCAGCTTGTCGAGGAAGGGCCGCATCGCGGTGGCTTCGGTGAAGCGGCGCACCGGATGGGCGGCGGGGTCAGCTTAGCAGCGGCTGGACATAGTCCGTCTCCCAGGCCGTGGCCTCGCCCAGGGGCGACAGCATCGCCCAGTACTCGACGGCAGGGGCAACCGGGGCGCGGTAATCGGCGAAATCGAAGCGGTCGGGGAACATCGCCGCGGCGATGTCGCGCAGGAAGCGATGCGAGGGCTGGCCGAACTGGCGCGGCATCTGCACCGCCAGCCAACCGCCCGGCGCCAGCATCGCAGCGAGCCGCGGCATGAGCGCGACATGGTCGGGCAGCCAGTGCAGCGCGGCGTTGGAAAAGATCAGCGCGGGCGGGGCGTCGGGTACCCAGGTGGCGATATCGGTCTCGGCCAGCGCGGTGTAACTGGCGGTTTCCGCCGCCCTGGCCAGCATCGCGGGCGAGGCATCCACGCCGATGCGGCGGCGGTCACGAAAGCGGTCGGCCAGCGCCGGACCCACGGCGCCGTTGCCGCAGCCAAGGTCCACCACCGCACCCTCGGGCAGCGCGCCCACCTGCGCCAGCAGGTCCAGCGCGGGCGCAGACGCAAACCCCGAAACCTGGCATAGGCTTCGGGGTTCCAGTCGCTTGTCGTGCCGGGATCGGCGGTCACACCGCTTACCGGGTTCCGGGCCGGAGGCGGCCTTGGGCTTGGTCTTCGGCACGCCGATCACCGAGGTGATGCCGCCGCCGGNGGCTGGAGTAAGATTGTCGTCATCGCCGCCAAGCGCCTCGCCCGCCATGACCTTGCGAATCTCGTCGCCGGTCAGGGTTTCATATTCCAGAAGCCCCTTGGCCAGCCGTTCGAAGTCGTCGGACTTCTCGATCAGGATGCGGCGCGCGGTCTCATAGCCCTCGTCGATCAGCGCCTTCACCTCGGCCTCGATGGTCTTCTTGGTTTCAGCCGAGACCGAGAANNGCGCGGTGTTGCCCTGATAGCCTTCATGCGCCTCGGCATAGTCGATGTTGCCGATCTTGTCGGACATGCCCCACCGCATCACCATGGCACGCGCCAGCGACGAGGCCTGCTGGATATCGCCCGCCGGGCCCGAGGACACGCCCTCTTCGCCATACTTGATGATCTCGGCCGCCTTGCTACNCATGGTCATGGCGATCTTCTGCTTGCCCTCGTCCTTGTGCATGTTCAGCCGGTNGCCAAGCGCGCCGCCGCGCGGGATCCTTGTAGACCGGGTCCATCGAAGGTTCATGCCGACGATGGCATGGTCCTCGTGATAGGCGGTCTTTTCCTTCTGGTCGGGGGTGAGGACCATGGACCGGCGTTCCGCCCNCATCATCACCTTGTCCTTGGCGTTTTCGAAGTCTTCCATCGTCACGAAGCGGCGTCCGACGCGGGCGGCCATCAGTGCGGCTTCGTTCACCAGGTTCATCAGGTCGGCGCCCGAGAAACCGGGGGTGCCGCGGGCGATGGTGCGCAGGTCCACATCGGGGCCAAGCGGCACCTTGCGGGCATGGACGGAGAGGATCTTCTCGCGGCCCTTGATGTCGGGGTTGGGCACATGGATCTGCCGGTCAAAGCGGCCGGGGCGCAGAAGCGCCGGGTCCAGCACGTCCTTGCGGTTGGTGGCGGCCACGATGATGACGCCTTCGTTGGCCTCGAACCCGTCCATTTCCACCAGAAGCTGGTTCAGCGTCTGTTCGCGCTCGTCGTTGCCGCCGCCGATGCCCACGCCACGCGCGCGGCCCACGGCGTCGATTTCGTCGATGAAGACGATGCAGGGCGCGTTCTTCTTGGCCTGTTCGAACATGTCGCGCACACGGCTGGCGCCGACGCCCACGAACATTTCCACGAAATCGGAACCCGAGATGGTGAAGAAGGGCACGCCCGCCTCGCNCACGATGGCGCGGGCCAGAAGCGTCTTGCCGGTGCCGGGCGGGCCGACCAGCAGCGCGCCTTTCGGGATCTTGCCGCCGAGGCGCGAGAATTTCTGCGGGTTGCGCAGGAATTCGACGATTTCTTCCAGCTCTTCCTTGGCCTCGTCGATGCTTACCACGTCGTCAAAGGTCACGCGGCCATGCTTTTCGGTCAGAAGCTTGGCGCGCGACTTGCCAAAGCCCATGGCCCTGCCCTTGCCGCCGCCCTGCATGCGGTTCATGAAGAAGATCCAGACGCCGATCAGCACGATGAACGGCAGCCAGATCGAGATCAGCGACATCACGCCCGATTGTTCCTGCGGCTCGACCCGGACCTCGACGCCCTTGTCGATGAGGCGGTCGGTGACCTGTTCGCCGGTGGGCATGATCGCCAGGAAGCTGGTGCCGTCCTTGGTGCGCGCGGTGACCCGTTCGCCATCCAGGATGACGCTGGTCACATCGCCGCTATCTACCTTCGAGATGAAGTCGGAATAGGAGATCGACCGCGAGGACATCGTGGTCGTGCTGCCGTTGAACAGGTTGAACAGCGCCAGGATCAGAAGAAACAGGACGACCCAGAACGCGATGTTCCGCATATTTCCCACGAGGTAACTCCTCCACGGCCCCGGCTTCGGGGGCCTTTCGACGTTGCGTCTAAAATAGGGATATGTTCGGGGGTTCAATGCGCGAAACGTCCCGTGAAGAAGGACAGCGGGTCGCGGAGCGAAATTGCGCGCCATTCCGCCTCGGGACGGGCCAGGGGCGCGGCCAGCAGGCGGCCGTCCAGCCAGACGCCGGGCGAGGTCAGAAGGGCGGCGCNGGGCTGCCCGCTGTCACGCCAGCCGGGAAGCGCGGCCAGACCTTCGGGGCCAAGCGCGCGGATTTCGGCCTGCGGCTCCGGCCCGGTCACGCGCCAGCGGTTGTCCCAGACTGCGCCGGGACGCACGGCAGGGCCACAGGCGCGCAGTTCCCGGGCGATGCGCAAGCCATGTTCGCCGGGCGCCACTTCCACCCCGGCCAGGGTCGTGGTTGCCGGGCTGTCCAGGGCAGCGGACAGGGCCGAGAAGCGGGGGCGGTAATCCGCTCCCGTGACCCAACGAATGGCGCGGGCCAGAAGGCGCAGCTGCGCCTCGCGCGGGGCGTTGCGCAGGTCGGGCGACAGCAGCACCGCGCCGCACTGGACCTGCGCCACCTGCCCTGCAACATAGCCCGACAGGAACTCCAGCGCGTCACGGGCCAGCGCCTGCCGGTTGGCTGTGGCGGTCAGGCGGTCCACCGTCAGGCCCAGCCCCTCCAGCACCGTCAGCGCGCGGCGGGCCATGGTGCGGTCAAAGGCCGGATCGTCGTTGGTGGGGTCTTCCGCCCAACCTTGGCCACGGGCGGTCAGCAGGTCGCGCAGGGCGCTGCGGCGGATGTCCAGAAGCGGGCGCAGCCACAGGATGCCCTCGGCCTGCGTGGCCCGCGCCATGCCTACCAGCCCGTCCACGCCCGACCCACGCGCCAGCCGCATCAGGACGGTCTCGGCCTGGTCGTCGGCGGTATGGGCCAGCGCCACGCGGGTGATGCNCCTGTCTTGCGCCCAAGCGGCGATCAGGCGGCGGCGGGCGCGGCGGGCCTGGTCCATCAGGTTGCCGCCACCCGACCTTCGGTNCCAGCGCAGGGTGTCGTGCGGCAGGCCCAGGCGCGCACAAAGCTGCGCCACCATCGCCGCTTCGGCGGCGGCTTCGGGGCGCAGGCCGTGGTCACCGTCACGGCGGCCAGCGGCGGGCCGCCGTTCCGGCGNCAGGTCGTCCAGAAGCAGCAGAAGGGCGACGGAATNCCCGCCGCCCGATACCGCCACGCCCAACGGTGCGCCGCCCGTGACGGCCCGCCGGACGGCTGCAATCAGTTCTGGCACCCGAAGCCCTGCGCGGCCGTCACGGCCTCGCCCGCGGCGGGCGAGCCGGGAAAGCGGTTGCCGACCTCGGCCAGGGTCATGCAGGCCTCGGGCGTCTGGCCGAGCGCGCCGAGCGAGCGGCCGAGCTTCAGCAGGGCGCCGGCAGCCTGCGGCCCGTCAGGCTGGCCCGAGAAGGCATCCAGATAGGCCCGCGCCGCCTTCGAGGTTTCGCCCAGGCTGGTCAGCGCGTCGCCGCGCAGCACCTGCGCCTCGGCCATCAGGGGCGAGCCAGGATAGGATTGGGCAAAGGTCGCAAACTGGTCTGCGGCGGCACGAAAGTCACCCTGACCGAGCACCTCCTTGGCCCGGTCGAAATCGGCTTTCTCGTTGACGGCAAGTTCGGCGCCGCCGGTCTCGGCTTGCCGGGGCGGGCGCCACGACCGGGGCCGTGGTTTCACCGCCAAGCGGCGCCTGGCCGATCTTGGTGACGTCGCAGCCTTCTTCCAGCTCGCAGACGCGGAATTCCAGGTCGCCCAGGCGGTTGCTGCCCTCGCTGGTGACGCGGTTGACCTTCTGCTCCACCGCCTCGGTCTGCGCGGTCAGCCGGGCCAATGCCGCCTCGATGGCGTCCAGCCGCTGCAGCGCATCGCCGCCCGCGGCGCCGCTGGTGGCGGCGCCGGTCGAGATCAGCTCGGATTTCAGGCTGTCGAACTGGGCCGACAACGCGCCCAGTTCGGCCTTGATGTCGGCCAGCGTCTGCGCTTTGTCCTGTGCCAGGACAGGCAGGGCGATCAGCGACAGGGCTACCGCAAGGACCAGCCGCACCGGATCAGGCCCCCGCGCTTACCGACAGCACCGTCACGGCGCGGCGGTNTCTGGCATAGCAGGCCTCGTCCGAGCAGACTTCGACCGGGCGTTCCTTGCCATAGCTGACGGTGCGCAGGCGGCTGGCGGGGATGCCCTGCACGATCAGGAAGTCCTGCACCGCGCTGGCCCGCTTGGCGCCAAGCGCCAGGTTGTATTCGCGCGTGCCCTGTTCGTCGGCATGGCCTTCGATCAGGATGCCATAGCTGGNGTTGGCCTTCAGCCAGGCGGCCTGCGCCACCAGCGTCTGCCGCGCCGTATCGGTCAGCGTGTACTGGTCCACCAGGAAGAACACGCGGTCGCCGACGCTGGCCTGGAAATAGGCGGGCGAGGCGGGGTTCGAGGCATCGCCCAGGCCGGTCGTGCCGATCCGCCGGCTGCCTCCGGTCCCACCGGCACCGCCGCGNNCCCCCGCGCCGCTGCCAGAGCCGTAGCGGTCAGGGTTGTTGCAGGCGGCAAGGCCTAGAAGCGCGATCAGCAGGACGGCCTTGGAAATAGGAGGCATGAGGGTTCCCTCTGTTGGTCTTGGCTCGAATGGGCCGAACATATCAGGTTCCCGCGGCAGGGGAATCCGCCGCGGGTCTATCAGGCTTGCATCACGGCAGAAGCGGCGACCAGGCCGGGTCCGAGGCCGCTGGTCCAGNCGGCACCTGCCGCAGGTTCCGCCCCGAGATATCCACCGACCACAGCGCCTGCTGGCCACCCGCGCCCGCGCCCTGGCGGGTGAACATCAGCACGCGGCCGCTCGGCGCCCAGGTCGGGCCTTCGTCCAGGAAGGACGCGGTCAAGAGGTTCTCTTCGCTGCCATCGGTGCGCATCACGCCGATGTGGAAGCGCCCGGCATTCTGCTTGGTGAAGGCGATCAGGTCGCCGCGCGGCGACCAGACCGGCGTGGAATACTTGCCCTGCCCGCTGGAAATGCGCACGGCCTCGCCACCGCTGCTACGGCATGACATAGATCTGCTGGCTGCCCGACCGGTCGCTTTCAAAGACGATCTTGCTGCCATCGGGCGAGAACGACGGCGCCGTTTCAATGGACGGCGCATCGGTCAGCTGGCGCAGGCTGCNNCCGAGCCGATGTCCAGCGCATAGATGTCGGTATTGCCGCCCTGTTCCAGGCTGAAGACCACGGTCTGTCCATCGGGCGAAAAGCGCGGCGCAAAGGTCATGGTGCCGGGCTGTTCTTCCAGCGCCCGCGTCTTCAGGCTGGCCACGTCCATCACATAGATGCGCGGAAAGCCGGTGGCATAGGAGGTGAACAGGATGCGGTCGCCCGAGGGCGAGAAGCGCGGCGCGATGACGATCGAGGACGAGTCGGTCAGGTACTGGACGTTCGCCCCGTCGTAATCCATCACCGCCAGCCGCTTCTGGCGGTTGTCCTTCGGCCCGCTTTCGCTGACGAAGACCACGCGGCTGTCGAAATAGCCGCCCTCGCCGGTGATGCGGGAATAGACTTGGTCGGCCACCTTGTGCGCCATGCGCCGCCAGCTTTNCGTGGTGCTAGGCAATTGCAGGCCCTCGCCCAAAGGCTGGCCCGAGAACACGTCGAACAGGCGGAACTTCACCGTCAGCTTGTCGCCCGAGGCGCTGACCGCGCCGGTGATCAGCGCCTGGGCGTTGATCGCCTTCCAGTCCTCATAGGCCACCGGGGCGTCGAAGTTGGTCACCTGGCTGATATAGGTGCTCGCCGGGATCTCGGCGAAAAGCCCGGTGCTTACCAGGTCTGCCGCCACCACGCGGCTGATGTTGGCGGCATATTCCGCCGCCGCGCCGTTTTCCGCGATGAATTGCGGGATGGCGAAGGGCAAGGGCTCGATCACGCCATCGGTGATGACGATGCGCAGGGGTTCGGCGCTGGCGGTCTGGGGCGCGGCCAGGACCAGCGCGGCCAGCGTGGCGCAGAGGGTGGCAAGGGTTTTCAGGCTGAAGTTCGGGCGGGTCATCGGGCGGTTCGCTCCCTGTTCCGGGGTCGGGGGATGGGGGATGGGCGGCCGGTCATCTCATCCTCATCCCGCTGGGGTCGAAGACAAGCTCCAGTTCTTTCCATTGGTCGTATTTCTCTGGCGGCAGGGGAAGCCCTTGGCGCCGCAGCGGATGATCGCGCGGCGCGCCGCCCTCGAAGGCCCGCGGGCGCCAAGACGGTGCCGCCCTGCGATTCGATCATGCGGATCGACGCCGCATCCGGCACGCCGTCCTGCGAGACATTCACGCCCACCACGACGGTCGTCTGCAAGGCATCGGACGACAGGGCACCGACGTTCCAGCACTGCTGCACGGCCACGCGCAGCGCATCCTTCTCGCCGCTGGTCATCGGCGGGCCTTCGGGCGCCTGCTGGCCACCCTCTTCCGCATTGGAAGACGCCGCCTCGGCCACCGCCGCGGCGATGGCATCCTCTTCCGCGGGCTTGTCCTCGCCCGCAGGCTTGGTGGCAGGCTTCTCCTCGGCGGCATTGTCGGACGAGGCCGAGGCGGTTTGCGCCGCGGGCTTCGCCGGTTTCGCCGGTTTGGTGCGCGGGCGGACCGAGGCGGTGGGCGCCAGGGGCTGGTTCGTCGCTCGGCTCGGCCTCGGGGACGATCTCGGTGGCGGCCTCTTCCGGCGCGGTCGCGGGCTTTTCCTCCTCGACCTGCTGCGGCTCGGGCGTGGGTTCCGGCGTCACCGCGGGCGTGGGCTCGGGCGCCGTCTCGGCGCGGCTCGGCGCGGCGGCGGGGACCGGCGCAACGCGCTGCGCGGGCCGCGGCTTCGGACGAAGCGAGGTGGTCGGCACCGGCACCGGCTGTTCCACCGCGGCGGGCGGCGCCACAGGCGGCGGCGCCTCGACCGGCGCGGGCTCGGGTTCGGGCAGGCTCGGGTTCGGGCGCGGGCTCGGGTTCCGGTGCTTACTCTGGCTCCGGTTCGGGTTCCACCGGCTTTGGCAGCGGCGCCGGTTCCGGCTTGGCTTACTCGGGCGTCGGTTCCGGTTCGGGGTCGGGTTTGGGTTCCGGTTTCGGTTCGGGCGCCGGTTCCGGCTCGACCGGCGCCTGCCTTGATCTCTTCCGCCGGTGCTTGCTTTTCGGACGGCTTTTCGGTGGCTACGCCGCGGCCATCATCGCATCGAACTCGGCCGACGAGATCATCGAGACCTGCGTCACCTGCACCGGCTCCATGTCCTGCGGCGCAAAGAGCCAGTCCCCCAGGACGACCCAGAGGATCAGGCCCAGGTGCCCGACGCCCGAGATGACGGTGCCGGTATTCATCGCCTCAGCCGTTGCCTTCGCCCGCCACGGCGCAAGCGCCGAAATCCGGGCCCTGGGTATCGGTGACAAGGCCGATGTCGGTGAACCCGGCGCGGTTCAGGGCGCCCATGATCTGCGCCACGCGCTCATAGGGAATGGACCCGTCGGCGCGCAGGAAGACCTTCTTGTTCTCGCGCTGCGCGGCAATCGCCGTCAGCTTNNCGATCAGCTCGCCCTCGGCCACCTCGGTGTTCATGATCAGAAGCCGCCCGTCCGCGGTGACGGTCAGCGTCAGCGGCTCTTCCTGTTCGGTCGGCATGGCGTTGGCGGCGGTCTTGGGCAGTTCCACCGGCACGCCCACCGTCAACAGGGGCGCCGCCACCATGAAGATGATCAACAGCACCAGCATCACGTCCACGAAGGGCGTGACGTTGATCTCGCTCATCGCGGCCGACCGGCCCCGGCGATGCCGCCGCCGCCCGCCGCTGCCGCCCGATTTCTGGATGACCCCGGCCCCCATGGTTCAGGCGTCCAGCTGGCGCGACAGGATGGTGGCAAACTCGTCGGCAAAGGCTTCATAGCCGCCGACGATGCGGTCGCTGTCGGAATTCAGCTTGTTGTAGAACACCACCGCCGGAATGGCCGCGACCAGGCCGATGCCGGTGGCCAGAAGCGCCTCGGCGATGCCGGGGGCCACGACGGCCAGGTTGGTATTCTGGCTGATGGCGATCTGTTCGAACGAATGCTTGATGCCCCAGATCGTGCCGAACAACCCGATGAAGGGCGCGGTCGAGCCGGTGGTGGCCAGGAAGGCCAGCCCTTNGTTCAGCCGCTCGCTTTCCCGCGCAATGGCCACGTCCATCGCCCGGTCGATGCGCGCCTGCGCCCCGGCGATCAGCCCGCCGTCCTGCTTGTGGCTGCGCCGCCATTCCAGCATGCCGGCGGCAAAGANTCNTTCCGAAGCCCCCGTGGGCGTCGGCCCCAGCTTTTCGAACAGCTCGTCCAGCGGCTCGCCCGACCAGAAGGCCCGGTCGAAGATCGAGGCTTCGCGCCGGGCAAAGCGATAGGCGATGTGCTTCTGGATGATGATGGCCCAGGACCAGAAGGACATGATCATCAGCCCGGTCATGACCAGCTTGACCGTCAGGGTGGCGCGCATGAACAGCGCCAGCAACGAGAAATCGATCTCCTGCGCCGCCGCAAGGGTGGTGGTATCCATGTGCCTGCTCGTTGTTATGGGCCTTGCGGCCTGCCTTTGGCAGTGATTCTAGCCGGATTCCACCCGGAAAGCCAACCCGCAACACAGACTTGTCAACATTCCGCCCATGGCGCCGCCCGAAACCGGCCCGGGCGTCAGGGCGCTGCCGTGACTTTCAGCGCCTCGGGCAGCCGCGTCGGCCGGAAGTCGGCCCNCACCGCCACCAGCGTGACCTTCGCCGAAAACAGCCGCGTCTCGCCGCGAAACACCTCCTGCAACAGCACCAGCCGCGAGGCGGAACTCTCCACGGGCGTGCTTGCCACCTCCAGCAGATCATCCAGCCGCGCCAAATAATCCGCCTCGACGCGGCGCACCGGAAAGACGATGCCCTGCTCGTCTTTCAGCTTCACCTGGTCGATGCCCAGCGAGCGCACCCACTNGCTGCGCCCGCGCTCGATGAACTTCAGGTAATTGGCGTAATAGACGACGCCACNCATGTCGGTATCTTCGTAATAGACGCGGACGGTCATGCGGTGGGTCATCTGGTCCTCGGCAGCGGTTGCCCGTCCGGCCTATACGCTGCACGGCAGCACGGCAACCTTGCGCCGCGCCCCCGGCACCCCATCTGCCAGCCAAAGGAACCGGAGCCTGCCATGTCCCGCCTCGCCCTCGCCTTCACCTCTCGCTTGCCGCCCTGCCCGCCGCCGCCGAAGAGGTCGGCCGCGTCGGCGTGGACTGGGTCGGCAACGATGTCGTGGTCGAGGCCTTCGCCGACCCCAAGGTGCAGGGCGTGACTTGCCATGTCGCCTATTTCTCGCGCTCGGTCATCGACCGGCTGAGCCAGGGCAACTGGTTCGAGGACCCCTCCTATTCCGCCGCCGACTGCGCCGCCACCGGCCCCATCGTTCTGGGCGACATCGACCGCAGCGGCGATGGCGAGAACGTCTTCTCCGAAGGCCGCTCGCTGATCTTCAAATCGCTGAAGGTCACGCGCATCTGGGACGAAAAGAACCGCACGCTGATCTACCTCGCCCATGCCAGCGAGTTGACGCAAGGCTCTGGCAAGATGTCGATTTCCACGGTGCCGGTGCCGGCGAACTGACCGGTGCCGATCCCGGCGGCTGGCCGGGCGCGGAATTTTCGCAGAAAATTCGCTTCGCCGCGCCGCAGGGGGCGCCGGGGGTACCCGGACATCAGGGCGGCGGCGCAAGAAGCTGGGCGATCATCCCGGCATGTTCGGCAAGAGCGGCTCGGCCGCGCGGCGTCAGGTCATAGACCCCGACCGCCTGCCGCTGGAACCAGCCGTAATGGTCGGCCCGCATCAGCGCCGTGGCGCGCACCACACCCGACAGCCGCGCCACCTCGGCCCNCTTCAGCGGGCCATCGGCCAGCCGCACCAGGCAGCGCAGCGCATCCTGGCGATAGACGGTCATCCGCTTGACGCCGGTGGTGCCACNCTGGTTGGGGTCGCCCACCCGGCGCTGGAACTCGCGCAGCAGACGGTCGGCGCGGGCGGCATTGCGGCGCGGGCGATAGGGCCCGGGGTCCAGATGCGCCTCGACCCCTGCCCNCGGCCGGACCGCCAGCAATCCCAGGCCAAGCCTGCGGCACAGGGCGACGATGTCGCCGTACCGCGCCTACCAGCCCTTCTTGGGCGCGGGCACCGCCAGATAGACCGTGTCGAACAGCGCCTGCCGCGCCACCCCCTGCAGCACCAGCGCCAGCGAGAAGGTCAACTTCATCTCGACCACCACCGGCGGGTCGCCCGCACGCAGGGCCATCACGTCGCAGGCCCCGATCTCGGCCTTGACCTCATAGCCCTGGCCTTCAAGGAACGCCTTCAGGTCGGGATAAAGGTCCGCCTCCTTCATGTCCGCGCCGCCAGCCGCAGCGCGTGCGACGGGTCGCGCGCCACGGCCGGCAGCACCGGGTCATAGGCGGCGCGGATCACCGATGCCAGGTCGGGGCGCAGCATCACCGCGCCCTCGGCCCGCACCAGCGGCGGATGGATGCGGAAGGCCGTGTCCGACCACAGCAGGATGACCTGCACCGCCTGCACCAGCGCCAGCGTCGTGGCTTNGACCTCGGACAGCGCCGCATCCATGCGCAGGAACACGAAGGCCGCGCGGATCGCCCCCGCCGCGTCAAAGCGGAAGGCGCGGTACTGGTTCGCCCCTCGCGNCGACAGCCGTTCGCACAGCGGCGCAAGGCCCGGCACCAGCCGGTCCAGGTCGGGCACCTGCGGCAGTTCCTCCCAGTCGCGGAAGAAGAAGATCATCAGGTTCGCGCCCAGCTCCGGATCGGTCTCGGCCATGCGATGCCGGGCCAGCGTCACCACCGCCTCGATCGCCCCTTCACCGCTTAANNGCAGCGTGGCGTCGTCGCAGCCAAAGACCACCGGCACGATCGGCTTNNACCACCGCGCGCAGAGGAACGACCCGTCGGCCCGGGTGAACAAGGATGCGATGGCTTCGGCGTCCATCCGCGCCTCCCGATGATTTTGGCAGCGCCCTGCCGCTTTTTCAGCTAGGCTGCAACCGATTTTCCGTAAACGAGGTTACCCATGCCCAGCTTCCTGCAGTTCTGGAGCGTCTCGTACCGCGACATTGCCGAGACCCTGTTCATGGGCGGCACCACGATCACCCAGGGTGACGACACCTATTTCACGCTGACCAACGGCACCCACACCGTGCGCATCAGCGGCCGGAACATCAGCTTCGATGCCAGCGGGCGCCTGCTGACCGGCGAGATCGATCACTATGTCACCTACGAAGGCGATCCGTCGCTTGGCAAGGCGGTGATGATCGCCGATTCCAACTTCACGCTTCTGGATGTGGACCTGTTCAACACCGCCTTCGATCTTGCGCGCGCGGCGCGACCAGGGCGGCCGTCAATCTGGTGATGGCCGATTGGGCGCAAGAGTATTACAGCCACAGCAACTATTCCGGCGGTTACATGAAAGGCACCACCGGCGGCGACGGCCTGTTCGGCGGCGGCCCGTCCGATTTCATCTTCGGGCTTGGCGGCATGGACACCATCGTCCTGGGCGGCGGCAATGACGAAGGCTATGGCGGCGCCGATCAGGACTGGCTGTACGGCGGCGGCGGCGACGACCTGTTGTACGGCGGGGACGGCAACGATCCTTCTGGGCCGATGACTTGGGCACGCGCTATTGGGGCGATGACGAAGTCTATGGCGACGGCGGCGATGACTTTGCGCGGGGCGGCCGCGGGGCAGATTCGCTGTACGGCGGCACGGGCAACGACTGGATGAATGGCGAGCGGGACAACGACCTGCTTGTCGGCGGAACCGGCAACGACACGCTGGTGGGCGAGTCCGGCCAGGACACCCTGTCCGGCGGTGACGGCAACGATTCCCCGGACGGTGGCGCCGACAATGACCGGCTCAGCGGTGGCGCCGGATCGGATTGGCTGCAAGGCTGGTCCGGCGACGACCGCCTGACCGGCGGCGACGGCGACGACAGCCTGTTGGGCGGGGTCGGCAACGACCGGGTCGAGGGCGAAGCCGCCGACAGCCTGCGCGGCGATGGCGGCAACGACAGCCTGTTTGGTGGCGCGGGCGACGATACGCTGCACGGCGGCGCGGGCAGCGACGAGCTTGCCGGCACCGGCGCCGACCGCTTCGTCATTTCGGGTGGCGATACCCAGCCGTTCACCGACTACATCGCCGATTTCGAACTGGGCGTGGACAAGATCGTCTTTGGCTTCGGACTCAGCTCGGTGGACGAGCTGATCGGGCTGGCCGTCGATACCGCAGATGGCGTGCTGTTCGCGCTGTCGTCAAACCGCTGGGTCGTCGTGGCTTGGCTGTCGAGGTCACGCAATTCGACGGATGACCTGATCGTCAGCTGATCAGCCTTCGAACAGATCGGCCTGGCCCGGTGCCTTGGGCGGCTCCAGCCCAAGGTGCCGCCAGGCCTTGGCGCCCAGCATGCGCCCGCGCGGCGTGCGCAGGATCAGGCCCTGCTGCAACAGGTAGGGCTCGATCACCTCTTCGATGGCATCGCGCGCCTCGCTCAGGGCCGCCGACAGGGTTTCCACCCCCACCGGCCCGCCGCCGTAGTTCTCGGCGATCAGCGTCAGATAGCGCCGGTCGCCGCCGTCCAACCCCAGATGGTCTACCCCCAGCCGGGTCAGCGCCCGGTCCGCCAGGGCGCGGCTGACGCGGCNCCCAGCCTCGACCACCGCGAAATCCACCACGCGGCGCAAGAGCCGCCCGGCGATGCGCGGCGTGCCGCGTGCGCGGCGCGCGATTTCGCGGCAGCCACCCTCGTCGGCCTCCACCCCCAGAAGCCGCGCGCCGCGGGCGACGATCAGGAACAGCTCGTCCTCGGTATAGAAGGTCAGCCGCGTGGGAATGCCGAACCGGTCGCGCAGGGGCGTCGTCAGCAAGCCCAGGCGCGTTGTGGCACCGACCAGCGTGAAGGGCTGCAGGTCGATGCGCACGGTGCGCGCCGNCTTACNCTCGCCGATCACCAGATCCAGCGCGAAATCCTCCATCGCCGGATACAGCACCTCTTCCACCACCGGCGACAGACGATGAATCTCGTCGATGAACAACACGTCGCGCGGTTCCAGATTGGTCAGGATCGCCGCCAGGTCGCCCGGCTTGGCCAGCACGGGACCGGAGGTCATGCGGAACCCCACGCCCAGCTCGCGCGCCATGATCTGCGCCAATGTGGTCTTGCCCAGGCCGGNGGNGCCGTGGAACAGCGTGTGATCCATCGCCTCGCNCCGCCGCCGCGCGCTTTCCACAAAGACGGCGAGGTTCGCCCGCGCCTCGGCCTGGCCGACGAATTCGCCCAGCGACTGCGGGCGCAGCGCGGTCGGAATCTTCGGGCAGCTTGTCGGGGTCAGCAGGGGTCTGTCATCGGTCCGCCGGGGTTTGGCAGAACAATCCCCGAACAGACGCTGCGATGCAAGGGCCACCGTCGCGGGGGCGGCTGCCCCCGTCGGCCCAGGGGCCGACTCCCTGCGAGTATTTCGGCAAAGAAGAAACGGCTCTGGGTCAGGCAGGTGGCCTGGGTCACGCCCAGGGGCCGGGCCGCCCGCCGCGGGTCGAAGGGATGCGGCTGGAGGAAACCGGCGCCGCCTGTGCCATCTTCTCCAGCGCCGCCACCCGGTTCGCAGTGGCGGNGTGGGTAGAGAACAGCCGGTCGCGCGCATGGGCATGCAGCGGGTTGATGATGAACATATGCGCCGTCGCCGGGTTGCGTTCCGCCGCCGGGTAATCCGTCCCCGCCGCCATCCGCTCGATCCGCAACAACGCCGAAGCCAGCGCCCGCGGCTGGCCGCTGATCTCGGCGCCCAGGCGGTCGGCCTCGTATTCGCGCGACCGGCTGATCGCCATCTGCACCAGCGCCGCCGCCAGCGGTGCCAGGATCATCAGCGCCAGCTGCCCCAGAAACCCGCCCTCGCGGTCGCGGTTGCCGCCGAAGAAGAAGGCCATGTTGGCCAGAAAGGAAATCGCCCCCGCAAAGGTCGCCGTCACCGTCATGATCAGCGTGTCACGGTTCCGGATATGCGCCAGCTCATGCGCCATCACGCCCGCGATCTCGTCGCGCGACAGCCGCTGCAACAGCCCTGTCGTCGCCGCCACCGCCGCATTCTGCGGGTTGCGCCCGGTGGCAAAGGCATTGGGCTGCGCTTGGTCGATGACATAGACCTTGGGCTGCGGCAGCCCGGCCCGGTCGGCCAGGTCCTGCACCATGCGCGTCAGGTCGTGGTCCGGCCCGACCTCGCGCGCGCCATACATGCGCAGCACCGCCTTGTCCGAGCCCCACCAGGTGAACAGGTTCATCGCCGCGGCCATCGCCAGCGCAACCATCGCCCCGCCCTGCCCGCCGATCAGCGCGCCCATGCCCATGAACAGCGCCGTCATCGCCGCCATCAGAAGGGCTGTCTTGAAATACCCCGTCATGCCGCACCTCCAGGGCGGGGATATGGGCGCAAAGGCAGCAGGGCTCAAGGCAGGGCGCTGCCTGAACCGCGTTCAGTTTCGGTTCAACCCGTATCGGAGCGTGTCCAGCCGGGCCTTCCAGCTCGTTTCAAGCGCCACCACTGTCTCCGGCGTTGCGGCGGGAGAGAGCAACTCCAGAATCGAGAACCGGAAACCCGCTGGATCACGGTGCTGTAGCTCAACCGTTACACCCTGGGCGCCCGCGACATGCGCGCGCCATCGCCCCAGCAGGTTTTCTGTGCCGTAGGCCGAGCCGACATAGCGTGCGCCGTCCGTCTGATCGACAATCAGGTAGATGCCGCGCCACTGGGACAAGGCAGCGATCCAGTCCAGCGGCAGGTTGAGGATTTCGGGCTTGGTCAGGATCAGCGCGGTCCAATCCGGCAGCGGAGGAGAAAGCTGGCGGCGCGCGGTCAGCGCCAGCACTTCCGGGTCCAAATTGGCGGCAATCTGGACATAGGTCCGAGTACCAGGTGCCGCGATGCGCAAGCGACCGATTTCGTCTGCGAGTTCTGGCCGCAGAGTCAGGGTGAACTGACGCTGACNTCCGCCCCGCGCGATGTTCCTGGCTTACGCCGTGTCGGTGGCACCAAATTNCTGTTCCAGTCGCGCAAAGCGTGGGTCCGCGTAAATCTCGGCAACCGGACGGAGTTGCTGGCCGGTGATCTCGAACAATCCGGCGAATACCAGTTCGGATCGGCCAATCGGCACGAAACTGGCGGCGAACCGACGGTTGGCCAAGGTTGCCGCAGCCCCGGCAGTGTGAACGCTTTGATAGGCGTCAAAAAGCTCGGGGTGCCGGTCTGCAATGACGGGAAGAAGCGAGCGCAGCGGTTCCAGTCGGGTCAGGTGAAGGATGATCGACACTCCGGCCGGGTCGATTTGCGCGTCGCGGAGGAGGGCGTTGAAGCGCATTATCTCGGCATCAACAGTTTCAGCGCCGCCCGGATCAGCGTGGCCGTGTCCGCCTCGGGCGTCTCGGCGGCCACCGTCGCCACCGCCTGCGCCGCATCGCCGGGGCCGTAGCCCAGGTTGGTCAGCGCCGACAGCGCATCGGCCGTGGCCGCCGCCCGCGCCGCCGCGGCCGGGGGCGGGGCGGCCTTGCGCGCGGGTTTCGGCGCGGGCACCGGCGCCTCCTCGATCACCGCATCGGGCACCGTGGCCGACAGCGCCACGCCCTGCGCCATCACCGTTGGCGCCTTGGCCTTCAGCTCCAGGATCACCCGCTGAGCCAGCTTCGGCCCCACGCCCGGTGCCGCCTGAATGGCACGGGCATCGCCCAGGGTAATGGCCCGCGCCACCCCTTCCGCCCCCAAGGTGCCCAGCATCGCCATGCTGGCCTTGGCGCCCACGCCCTGCACCGTGGTCAGCAGCTTGTGCCACTCTTTCTCCAGCATGGTGGGAAAGCCGAACAGCTGCAGCAGGTCCTCCCGCACCACCAGCTCGGTATACAGCGACACCGCCTCGCCCACGCCGGGCAGGGCGGCCAGCGTGCGGTCGCTGACATGCACGATATAGCCCACGCCGCGCACGTCGATCAGCACATGATCCGACCCGCGCCAGTCCAGCTTACCAGANNAATGCGCCCGATCATCCTGCCGCCCTTCTCAACGCCGCCTGCAACCGCCCGGCGGATTGCACATGGTGGGCATGGCAGATCGCCACCGCCAGCGCGTCGGCCGCGTCCGGCCCCGCGACCTGCANNCGCCCGGCAGGTGCAGCCGCACCATATGGTCCACCTGTTGCTTGGCGGCATGGCCGACGCCCACCACCGTCTTCTTCACGGCATTGGGGGCATATTCCCCCACCGGAATCCCCGCCTGCGCTTAAGNCACCAGCAGGGCGATGCCACGCGCCTGGCCCAGCTTCAGCGTCGCCACCGCATCCTTGTTCACGAAAGTATGCTCCACCGCCGCCACGTCCGGGGCAAAGCGGGCGACGACCTCGGTCAACTGGCCGTGCAGCGACAACAGCCGCAGCGCCAGGTCGCCCTCTTCCTCACCGGGGGCGGAATGGCAGATGCCGTTGGCGACATGGGTCAGCCGCGCGCTTACCACGTCGATCACGCCCCAGCCCAGATTCCGCAAGCCCGGGTCGATCCCCAGAACACGCATGCTGCCCCCTGCCCCGCCACGGATTGCACCGCTTGGGCTCAGGGATAGCACGAAAGGGGAACATCCGCCAACGGCTTTCAGCCGCGCATCGCCTTCAGCGGCCCGGCCCAGACCGCCAGCTCTTTCAGCATCGCCGTCATGCTGGCCACCGCCGCCTCGGTCGGCTGGAAGACGCCCTCGACGATCTGGTTGCGGAAGAACGGCAGCGCCACCGATTGCGGCAGGGCCACGGCGCCCACGTTGCCGAACAGCCCTCGCAGCACCTGCGTCGCGCGCAAGCCGCCCGACAGCCCGCCATAGCTGACAATGCCCACCGGCCGTTTCGCCCATTCGTGGTAAAGATACTGCACCGCATTCACCACGCTGGCCGGGAAGAAGTCGTATTCCGGCGTCACGAAGATCAGCGCATCGGCGCACGAAACCACCTCGCTCCACCGCTTCGTGTGGTCGTGGCGATAATCCCGCATCACCGGATGTGCNNCATTGTCCATAAGTGGCAGCGCCAGTTCGGCCAGGTCGGCGGTTTCCACGACAAATCCGCCCGCGGCTTCCGCCGCCGCGGCGACCCAGGCGGCGACGGTCGGCCCGCCCCGGCCGGGGCGGGTGGAACAGGTGATGATTCTCAGAACGGGCGTCATGGCGGCTCCTCTTGAACGGATGCGTCCAGTAACGCCACGTCACGCCCGCCGCCGCAAGCCATCCCGCCGCCCCGCCCCTGCGGCTTTCCGGTCACGGCCCCGGTCCCGCCGCCTTGCGGATTTCCCTTGTCCCCGGGTCAGCCAACCCCTAACTGAACCGGAAAGCGACGCAGCGCCGCCCGAAACCGACTGCCTCGCCCCAACTGCCCGAAATCGTGTCATTTTCATGGCATGCTGCCATGCAGCATTTGCAAGGCGGCCATGCAGGCGCCCGGCTTGCCGTTCCCACAGCGCCCCATTATCTGGCCCTCATGACGCGGAAATGCCGCGCAACTGAGCAGTTTTTGAAAGGATAAAGCCATGGCCGCCACCCACGCGTCGCGCCCGGCGCCGCTCGGCGCCATCTCGATCTACCGCCTGGTGAACAGTGTCGGTTCCTTCGGTGACAAGTTCGCCGTGTGGAACGATGCCCGCCTCACCCGCAAGGCCCTTGGCTTACTNTCCGACCGCGAGCTGGACGATATCGGCCTCTGCCGCGGCGACATCGAGCTGATCGGGCGCTGATCCTCCCGGCCCGCGCCTCCTCCCCTGCGGGCCATGAGCAACGGCCACCGTCCCCTCCCGGCGGTGGCCGTTTCCTTCCCGCACCCGTCAATCCCGCGGCGGCATCCAGGCACGCAGCTTGTCGGCCACCCAGACCGAGGCCGGATCGGCCCACATGATCGCCGCGCCGATGCGCTCGACCTCGTCGCCCTGCGACAGGCGTTCCACCCGCTGATCGTAAAGCTCGGGCCCGACCTGGTAATTCAGGACGCCCTTCAGGCAGACGATTCCCAAAAGAAGAAACAGCGCCGACCGCAAGACCATGAGGCCGCGGCCACGCCGCACCGGGCGCGGCGTGCGCCCAAGCGTGCCCTCTGCCAGGAAGCCATAGCCCCGGGCATGAGAGCGNNCCTCGATCCGGTTCACCCGGCTGTAGAAATCCCGCATATTCGGGTCGGACATGGCAGCACCACGAAACACACCGACCCCCACCAAGGCCTTGATGCGCCCGGATTACGGCAAAATTTGGGCAGGTCTGGCCATTTCAGGGCAAACGGGGCCGAAGAACGGCCCCCTGCCTCAGTTACGCCGCAACACCAGCGTGCTCCACTCGCCGATGTCCTCGCGCGAAAGCAGAGTGAACCCGGCCTCCACATAGGCGGCGATGATCGATTCNNTGGCCTGCACCACCAGCAGCCCGGACAGGATGGCGATGCCCCNCGCCCCGACATGCGCCGCCATCGACGGCGCCAGTTCGATCAGCGGCCCCTTCAGGATATTGGCGAAGACCAGGTCGAAGGGCGCCGCCGCATGCAGCACCTCATGCTCGAACCCGGCGGCCTCCAGGCACTCCACCCGACCGTCCAGCGCGTTGATCGCCACATTGGCCTCGGCGACATCCACCGCCACGCGGTCGATGTCGCTGGCAATCACCCGCGCCTCCGGCAGCACCGCCGCCGCCGCCATCGCCAGCACCGCCGTGCCGCAACCGATGTCCGCCACATTCGCCGGGCGCAAGCCCGCCTCGAACAGCCGGTCAAAGGCGCGCAGGCAGCCTAGCGTCGTGCCATGGTGCCCGGTGCCGAAGGCCACCGTCGCCTCGATCTGCAACGCGATGCGCCCCGCCGGAACCTTGTCGGCATCATGGCTGCCATAGACGAAGAACCGCCCCGCCTCGACCGGCGACAACTCGCGGCGCACCTTGGCCACCCAGTCGATCTCGGGCAGTTCCGAAATGGCAAAGGGCTTGGCCCCCCAGGCCTCGGCCAGGATCATCAGCACGATCTCGTCCGGCGCCTCCTCGAAATAGGCGCCCACTTCCCACAGGCCCGAGCCATCCTCGATCTCGAAGACGCCCACGCCCAGCGGCGCATCGTCCAGGTCTTCCAGCGCAGCGGCCAGATCGCGCGCGGGCTCTTCGCCGGGCAGCGTCGTCAGGGCGGAATAGGTGGGCATCAGGGCCTCCGGGCAAGCACCAGGGCGGATAGGCCGCGCCCCGCCTGCGGTCAAGCGCGCAGGTCCGTCCGGGCGGGCAAACAAAGGCAACTTCCTTCGCGCCGATCAGGGCGGCGTCCTGTGGACGCCGACCTGGGCACGTTGGCGAAAAGCCAGCTTTTCGCCAAGGGGGTGGCAGATATCCCCGCACGCCTGAAGCACGGGCGCGCCTGCCCGGCGGGCGCACTTCGCGCCCGCCCCCGCAGGGCGGGCGCGGCCCGTGCGCCGGGCGCACGGGCGGTCTTGTCGCCAATGGACCGCCGTGCCCGAGGCGATGGCCTCGGGCAAACCCGCGACGCATCGCCTACTCACCCGCGCAGCACCATCCGCGCCAGATGGCGCAGCACGCGGGCGGGCCCCAGATCGGCATAATCCATCTCGCCCGCCAGCAGCGCCAGGAACCGCCGCTGCACCCGCATGTCCGCTGCCAGCACATCCAGGCAGCGCGCCCGCAGCCAGGGGTGATAGACCAGCGCGCGCAGCCGCCGCGCCCGGGCCAGCTCGCCCCGCAGATGCGCCGTCGCCGCCAGATAGCGCGGCCCCGCCCCTTCGGGCTGGCCCTCGCCAAGCGCCGCCGCCACCGCCCGCGCCGCCATCTGGCCCGAGGTCACTGCCCAGCCGATGCCCTCGCCCGTCAGCGGATCGACGAAGCTTACCGCACGTTTACCAGAAGCACCGCCCCCGCGCCGGATCGGGGCGCGCCTCGCCGAAGGGCAGGTGATGCCCCTTCACCTTCAGCCCCGCCCCGCCGTGCCGCGCCAGATAGGCCGCCATCGCTTACCGCAGGTCGGGGTTGCGACCGGCAACACCACCCACCCCCACCGTGGTGCCCCCGGCCTTGGGAAAGGCCCAGCCATAACCCCAGGCCGCCGCCGCCAGGTCCAGCTCTGCCGCTGCCGCGGGCGGACCCGGCACCTCGGTCTCCAGCGCAAAGCCGATCCCGGCCGGGTCAAAGGCCCGCCCGAACAGCGCCTTCGCCACCGCCGAATTCACGCCATCCGCACCGATCAGCGCGCGGGCCGACAGCGCCGTGCCATCCTCCAGCGTCATCGCCACCGAGGGCAGTTCCAAAGCCGCCCGCCGCCCGGTGAAATCCTCCGCCCCGCCGCCAGCGCCCGCCCGGCCAGTTCGGCATCGAACGCGCGCCGCATCGTCATGGCCAGAACCGGCGCGTCGGGGTGGTCGCCCAGCAGCCGGTCCCCGGCCACCAGCCGCACATGGCGCACCTCGTGAAACAGCGCGGGGGAAGCGGCCCGAACACCCCGGCCAGCGCCCCACGCGCCCGCCCGGTCACCCCGCCGCCGCACAGCTTGTCGCGCGGGAACCGCGCCTCGCCGACCAGCGCCACCGAAAGCCCCAGCCGCCGCGCCTCGACCGCGGCAGAGGCGCCCGCCCCGCGCCCAGAACGATCAGGTCAAAGGCGCGAGGTCCCAAGTCAGGCCGAAACGCCGGTGCCGATCGGGCAGGTCACGCCGGTGCCGCCGATGCCGCAGTAACCGTCGGGGTTCTTCGCCAGATATTGCTGGTGATAGTCCTCGGCAAAATAGAACACCGGCGCNNCCAGGATCTCCGTGGTGATCTGGCCCCGCCCCGCCGCCGTCAGCGCCGCCTGATAGGCCGCCTTGCTGGCCTTGGCCGCCGCAGCCTGCGCCTCGCTGAAGGTATAGATGCCCGACCGGTAGGTGCTGCCCACGTCATTGCCCTGGCGCATGCCCTGGGTCGGATCGTGGTTTTCCCAGAACAGCTTCAACAGCTGCTCATAGCTCACCACCTTCGGGTCATAGATCACCCGCACCACCTCGTTGTGGCCGGTCATCTGGGTGCAGGTTTCCTTGTAGGTCGGGTTCGGGGTGAAGCCGCCGGCATAGCCGACCATGGTCAGCCAGACGCCGTCGCGCTGCCAGAACTTGCGCTCGACGCCCCAGAAACAGCCCATGCCGAACATCGCCACCTCCATGCCCTCGGGCACGGNGGATTTCAGGGGCAAGCCGGACAGGAAATGTGTCTCGGCGGTGGAAAGGGGTTCGGCGCGGCCCGGCAGGGCATCCTGCGGGGCAACCATCTGCATCTTCTTGCGGTCCACGAAGAACATCACGGCTCCATGTCAAGTGAAACCGGAATATAGGGACGAAGTGCCGCCCCGACCAGCCCGATGGCGTCAGGGCAAATTTCTTCGAAGAAATTTGCAAATTCGTTCGAACGAATTTGCGCCGATCCCCGGCGCGACGCGGACAAATATGAAGTCCAAGTTAATGCGCCAACGCAACCCATTGGAATCATTGAATGCGAAGGGGCGTCCGAGCTCGGACGCCCCCTTGGGCCTCAGCCCAGATACTCGGCCAGCACCGCCGCCGTGCCCCTGTCCCACAGGGCGCGCAGCTTCGCCTCGAATGCCCCGGCAAAGCGGGCATCCCCGGCCAGGTCGCCGTAGACCTCCCGCATCGACAGCCAGGCCGCCGGGTCCGCCTTGGCCGCCCGCGCCAGCGGCACCAGACGGTCCCAGTTGGGGTCGGGGGCAATCTCNNCTGCCCCCTCGGTCACCCCATAGCAGTACCGGCACCACAGCGCCGACACCAACGCCAGCCCTTCGATCCNTGCCCCCGCCGCCAGCGCGTCCCTCAGCGAGGGGACAATGAACTTGGGCTGCCGGTTCGACCCGTCCAGACACAGCCGCCGCTCGGTATCCATCACCTCGGGGTTGGNAAACCGCTCGCGGATCAGGTCGTAATAGGCGGAAAGGTCCGTGTCGGGCACCGGCGGAACGTAAGGAATGATCTCCTNCCGCTCCACCTTGTCCAGAAATCCGGTGATCAAGGGATGGGCCATCGCCTCATGGACGAACTCGATGTCCATCAGCCCGCCCGGATAGGCAATGGTCGCATGCCNCCCGTTCAGGATGCGGATCTTCATCATCTCATAGGCATGGACATGGGNGGTGAAGGTCACGCCCACCTTTTCCAGCGCTGGACGGCCGCGGGNGAAGTTGTCCTCGACCACCCATTGCCGGAACGGCTCGCAGGTCACCGGCACCGGGTCGTTGATCCCGAACTCCGCCGCCATCGCCCGCTCGCGCGGGCCGGTGGCCGGGGTGATGCGGTCCACCATACCGTTCGGGAAGGCGACGCTCGACTGGACCCAATCGGCCAGCGCCGGATCGGACAGCCGCGCCAGCCCGACGACCGCCGCCTGGGTCACATGCCCGTTGCCCGGCAGGTTGTCGCAGGACATCACCGTGAAGGGCACCACGCCCGCGGCGCGGCGGGCCTTCAGCGCCGCGAGGATCGCGCCGAAGGCGGTGACCGGCCGCGCCGGGTTCGCCGCATCCGCGGCGATCTCGGGCGCCGAAGGGTCGAACTGGCCGGTGGCCGCGTCGATGAAATAGCCGCCCTCGGTCACGGTCAGGCTGACGATGCGGATCGCCGGGTCGGCCATGGCGGCGATCAGCGCGGCATTGTCGGGCTGGACCGGCAGGAAGCCCACCATCGCCCCCACCCGGCGGGCACGGCGGCCCTTGGGGTCCAGCTCGATCACCGTGGACAGGCAATCCTGCGCCACCAGCGCATCGCGCATCGCGGCATCCGGCGCGCGAACCCCGGCGCCAAGGATCGCCCAGTCGTGGCTTTCGCCAAGCGCAAAGAGGTCGTCCAGATAGACCGCCATATGCGCGCGGTGGAAATTGCCAAGGCCGATATGGACGATGCCCGGCTTCAGCTTCGAGCGGTCATAGGCGGGCATCATCACGGGGAAGCTGCGCGTTCATGTCAGGCCATCCAGTTGCCGCCGTCCACGCCGAAGCACTGGGCGACGATGTAATCGGCTTCCGGCGTGGCCAGGAAAATCGCCATGCCGGTCAGGTCGGCGGCGGTGCCCATGCGCCCGAAGGGCACGGCTTCGCCCACTTCCTTCTTCTTCTGTCCCAGGGGCTTGCCCTCGTACTTGGCAAAGAAGGCATCCACCCCGTCCCAATGCTCGCCATCCACCACGCCCGGCGCGATGGCGTTCACGTTGATGCCATGGGCGATCAGGTTCAGGCNTACGCTTTGGGTCAGGCTGATGACGGCGGCCTTGGTGGCGCAATAGACGGCGACCAGGCTTTCGCCACGCCGCCCGGCCTGGCTGGCCATGTTGACGATCTTGCCGCCCTGGCCCTGCGCGATCATCTGCCGTGCCGCCGCCTGCATGCAGAACAGCGTGCCCGCCACGTTGACGGCGAAAAGCTTGTCATAATCGGCCCGCGTGATCTCGACCAAAGGCGCCGCCGAAAACAGCGCCGCGTTGTTCACCAGGATGTCCAGGCCCCNCATCTTCGCCACCGCCTCGGCGAAGCCCGCGTCGATCGAGTCCTGCCGGGTGATGTCCATCTGCACGGCATGGGCCTGCGGCCCGAGGGTCGCAGCCGCTTTCGCCACCGCTTCGGCGTTGATGTCGGCCAGCGCCACCGTTGCGCCCTCGGCGATATAGGCGCGGGCAAACTCCAGCCCGATGCCCCGCGCCGCGCCGGTGATCAGCGCGCGTTTGCCTTGCAACCTCATGCCAGTGCCTTCCCGTCCGCGCCAAAGCGGTGAATCTTGCTGGCCATCGGCGACAGGCTGACGCGGTCGCCGTGCCTCAGCGTGACCTCGCCGCTGGCCCGCACCGTCAGCGTGCNCACAATGTCGGTTTCCACCCGCAGGAACGTGTCCGACCCCAGATGTTCCGACAGGCCCACGGTGCCGGTCCACGGCCCACCCTCGCGCACCTCGATATGCTCGGGCCGCACGCCGATGGTGTGGGCATTGTGCTTCGCCGCCTCGGCCCCGGTGATGAAATTCATCTTCGGGCTGCCGATGAAGCCCGCGACGAACAGGTTCAAGGGCCGGTTGTACAGCTCCAGCGGGCTGCCCACCTGTTCGATGCGGCNCGCATTCAGCACCACGATCTTGTCGGCCATGGTCATGGCTTCGACCTGGTCATGGGTGACATAGATCATCGTGGTCTTCAGCGACTGGTGAAGCTCGGAAATCTCCTGCCGCATCCCGACGCGCAGGGCGGCATCGAGGTTGGACAACGGTTCATCGAACAGGAAGGCCGCCGGTTCGCGCACGATGGCCCGGCCGATGGCCACGCGCTGGCGCTGGCCGCCGGACAGCTGGCCGGGGCGACGGTCCAGGTAATTCGACAGGTTCAGCACCTTGGCCGCGCGGTCCACGCGCTTGTCCTGTTCGGCCTGGTCCATCCCCGCCATCTTCAGCGGGAAGGCGATGTTCTTGCGGACCGACATGTGCGGGTACAGCGCATAGGACTGGAACACCATCGCCAGTCCCCGCTTGGCGGGCGGCAGGTCGGTGGCATCCTTGCCGTCGATGTCGATGGTGCCGGAAGTNNCGTCCTCCAGCCCCGCGATCAGCCGCAAGAGCGTGGACTTGCCGCAGCCCGAGGGGCCGACGAAGACGACGAACTCGCCGTTCTCGATGGTCAGGTCGATGCCGGGGATGACATCCACCTCGCCGAAGGACTTGCGGACTTGTTTCAGAACGATCTTTCCCATGGGTCNCTNCACTTCACCGCGCCGAAGGTCAGGCCGCGGACGAGTTGTTTCTGGCTGAACCAGCCAAGGATCAGGATCGGCATGATGGCCATGGTCGAGGCCGCCGAGAGTTTCGCGTAGAACAGGCCCTGCGGCGCCGAAAAGCTGGCGATGAAGGCTGACAGCGGCGCTGCCTTGGTGGTGGTCAGCGTGATCGTCCAGAACGCTTCGTTCCAGGCAAGGATGACGTTCAGCAGCAGGGTCGAGGCGATGCCGGGCACGGCCATCGGCGTCAGCACATGGACGATCTCGTTCCACAGGGACGCGCCGTCCATCCGCGCGGCTTCCAGGATTTCGCCAGGGATTTCCTTGAAGTAGGTGTACAGCATCCAGACGATGATCGGCAGGTTCATCAGCATCAGCGCCAGGACAAGGCCGATCTTGGTATCGAACAGGCCGATGCGCTGGAAGACCAGATACAGCGGGATCATGACCGCAACGGCGGGCATCATCTTGGTGGACAGCATCCACATCAGCAGGTCCTTGGTCTTGCGGCCCGGCACGAAGGCCATGGACCAGGCCGCCGGGATGGCGACGATCAGGCCCAGAAGCGTGGAGCCGACCGAGATCACCACCGAGTTCCAGAAGAACCGCGGATAATCCGACCGCGCCCAGACCTCGGCATAGTTCTCGAAGGTCCAGTCGGCGCCCAGGAATTCGGGCGGCGAGGCGACGGCCGAGGCTTCGGTCTTGAAGCTGGTCAGGATCATCCACAGCACGGGGAAGAAGATCAGGAAGGCGACCGACCAGGCGGCGAGCGTCGTCAGCAGCGCATGGCGGGAAGATTGGGCGCGGGCCATGTCAGTTCCTTTCAACCCCGTCCCGGGCTTGACCCGGGACCTCTTGGTCCGAAGTGGCGCAGCGGGTGCCGGTGAGACCCCGGATCAAGTCCGGGGCAGGCTCCCGGATCAAGTCCGGGGCGAGTGTGCCTGGTGCCTCAAGCATCGAGGTTTCTCCCGATGCCGCGCATCAGGAAGTAGGCGACGATATTGGCCAGGATGACGGCGATGATGCCTCCGGCAGCGGCGCGGCCGATGTNCCTGGCGACGATGGCCTGCTTGAAGATCATGTACGGCAGCGTGGTCGAGGCCGAGCCGGGGCCGCCCTGCGTGGTGGTGTAGATCTCGCCGAAGATGCCCAGAAGGAAGATGGTCTGGATCAGGATGACCACGGTGATGGCCCGCGTCATGTGCGGCAGGATGATATAGCGGAAGCGGCTGAAGGCGCTGGCGCCGTCCATCTCGGCCGCCTCGATCTGTTCGGACGACAGCGATTGCAGCGCGGTCAGCAGGATCAGCGTGGCGAAGGGCAGCCATTCCCAGGCGACGATGCCGATGATGGACGGCATCGGGTGTTGCTCCAGGAACAGGATCGGCTGCGCGCCGAAGCCGCGGGCGACGGCGGCGAAGAGCCCGTTCTGGGGATGCATGAACAGGTTTTCCCAGATCGACGCAGCCACCGGCGGCATCACGAAGAAGGGCGCAATCACCAGGATGCGCAGCGCGCCCTGCCCCTTCACCGGCTGGTCGATCAACAGCGCGATCAGCGTGCCCAGCACCACGGTGATGATCAGCACGCCCCCCACCAGCGCCAGCGTGTTCCAGATCGCCAGCCAGAAATCGGGCGATTTCAGGAACCAGACATAGTTGTTGAACCCCACCCAGCCCGTGCGCTCGGGATTGAGCAGCCGGTACAGCCGGAACGAGAAATACAGCGTCATGGCCAGCGGCACGATCATCCAGACGAACAAGAGGATGACCGAGGGCGCCACCATCAGGCGCGCAGCGAGACGGGTGTTTTGCGTGGACATGGGCGTCTCCGGGAACAGGGGCCGGGGGCAGCGCGGTCAGGCCACCCGGATCGGGCACCAGCATCGCGCAAGGCGGCAAAGGCGAAAGGCGGATCACCCGGCGGGCGACCCGCCTTTCGCAGATGTCCGGGGCCGGACGAGGGGCCACCCGGCGGGAGGACCTCAGTTGTAACCCGCGGCCTTCATTTCGTCGGCAACGGCGGTCTGCGCTTCGGCCAGGGCGTCGTCAGCCGACTTCTGGTTTACCAGCGCGGCCGAGAACAGCTCGCCCACCGTCGTGCCCAGTCCCTGGAATTCCGGGATGGCCACGAACTGCACTCCGACATAGGGCACCGGCTTGACCGTCGGGTTGGTCGGGTCGGCCGCGTTGATCGAGTCCAGCGTCATCTTGGCGAACGGGACCTTGGCATATTCCTCGTTGGCATAGAGCGAGGTGCGGGTGCCCGGAGGCACGTTGGCCCAGCCTTCCTTCGACGCGACGAGCGCCAGGTAGTCCTTGTTGGTCGCCCAATCGATGAAGGCCTTGGCTTCCGCCTGATGCTTCGACGACGACGGCACCGCCAGCGACCAGGCCCAAAGCCAGTTGCCGCGCTTGCCAAGGCCATTGTCGGGGGCCAGGGCGAAGCCCACCTTGTCGGCCACGGTCGAATCCTTGCCGGTCACGAAGGACGCCGCCACCGTGGCGTCGATCCACATGCCGCACTTGCCTTGGTTGAACAGCGTCAGGTTTTCGTTGAAGCCGTTGTTCGAGGCGCCGGGCGGGCCGTAGTTGTTCATCAGATTCAGGTAGAAGTCGAGCGTCGCCTTCCACTCGGGCTGGTCGAACTGCGGGTTCCAGTTCTCGTCGAACCAGCGCGCGCCGAACGAGTTGGACATGGCGGTCAGGAAGGCCATGTTCTCGCCCCAGCCGGCCTTGCCGCGCAGGCAGATGCCATAGATGCTTGCNNGATCCTTGTTGGTCATCGCCGCCGCGGCCTTCTCGATGTCGGCCCAGGTCGGCGCTTCGGGCATGGTCAGGCCGGCGGCTTCCATCAGGTCGCGGCGATACATGACCATCGACGACTCGCCATAGAACGGCGCGGCCATCAGGTTGCCGTCCACGGTCAGGCCGCCGCGGATGGCGGGCAGCAGGTCGCCGACATCATAGCTTGCTTAAGNCAGGTCGTTCAGCGACGCCAGCCAGCCCTGCTTGCCCCAGATCGGAACTTCATAGGTGCCGATGGTCAGCACGTCGTACTGGCCGCCGCCGGTGGCGATGTCGGTGGTCACGTTCTGGCGCAGGACGTTCTCTTCCAGCGTCACCCACTCGACCTTGATGTCGGGGTGCTTGGCATAGAAGTCGTCCATCAGGCCCTGCATGCGGATCATGTCGCCGTTGTTCACGGTGGCGACAGTGATGGTGGTTTCGGCCAGCGCGGCGCCCGCCAGGGTGAGCGAAACCGTCGCGCCAAGAAGCGCGCGAAGCGTCAGTGTCATCAGTATCCTCCCTAAGCCGCGACTGAGCATTTCATCGCGTGCTGGGCAAATACTCACACAGGGACACGTTGCGTCAAGCTCCTACCTTCGCTGCACCGCAATGCGACTACAGCGAAAGAAGGGCGCGCGCAGAGGTCTCGTCGGTGATCAAGCCATTGAGAATGCGGGATTGCAGCGCCGCAGCAATCGCGGGCACCTNTGAGGGCCCGCCCGCGATGCCAATCGCTTACCGGTCCAGCCCCGGCTGGACCCGCACCCCGCCGGTGCGGCGATTTGTACCGAAATCCAGGTAGCGCCCGGCCGAATCAAACACCCAGCCCGCCACCTCGCNCACCGCCCCGGCGGCCTGCATCTCGTCCAGTTCCGCCCGCGTCACGAAGCCGTCTTTCAGAAGCGGCGCGTCGTCCGACATCTGGCCCACACCGACCAGCACCACATCGGCACTGCGCGCCAGGTCCACCACGCGGCGCACCGGCTCCAGCGCGTGAAAGGCCGCGTTTTCCTCGGCCGTGGACGAGATCACCGGCACCGGCATCGGGTAATGCGGCGCCCGCACCTTGTCGGCGATGCGCATCACCACGTCGAAGAAACTGGCCGATCCGTCGGNGGCGATATTGCCGATCAGGCTGACCAGCCGGTGCTGGTCCGCCTCCATCGGGGTCAGCGCATCGACCATGCCGCGCAGCGCCCGCCCCGTGCCAAGCGCGATGACCAAGGGATCGGGCATGCGCAGGAAGCGCTCCATCTCGGCCGCCGCCGCCGGGGCAATGGACAGCACCGGATCGGCCCCGGCGCCAAGCCCCGGCGCCACGCGGCAGCGCACCAGCTTGAACCGGTCGGTCAGCGCCTGTTCCAGGTCCAGGCAGGCGCCGATGCGGTGGTTCAGCCGCACATGGATCAGCCCTTCCGCCATGGCCCGGCTGACCAGGCGTTGCGCCCGCTGCTTACTGACCCNCAGCTCGGCGGCGATCTGGTCCTGCGTCAGGCCACCCACATAATACAGCCAGCCCGCACGGGCGGCTTCGTCCTGAAGGCTGGGTTCGGGGTCGAACTTGTTCATGGGCCACACGTCAATGCCGGGTCAATCTGGAAGAACTCGGCGAAGGATGCAAACCTCCTGTCGGGCCGGGCATCTTCGGGTTCCTCGGGCGTATCCGGCCCCATATGGCTGCCGCCGATGAAACGCCAGACCTCCATCCCCGCCGCCTTGCCCGCGCGCACGCCGGTCAGGCTGTCCTCGATCACCAGGCAGCGCGCCGGATCGGCCCCCATCTTCGCCGCCGCATGCAGGAACAGGTCCGGCGCCGNCTTGCCGCGTTCCACCATCGAGGCGGTAAACAGCCGCGGCCCCGCCAGATGCCCCAGCCCCACCAGTCCCAGCGAAAACTCGGCGCGGCGCGGCGAGGACGAGGTGGCAATGCAGAAGGGCAGCGCCAGGCGGTCAAGCACTCCGGCCACGCCCGGCATGATCTTCAGGTCGCGGGCGAAAGCCTCCAGAAGCCGGGTGCGGTAGCGCTCTTCGAAATCGCCGGGCAGGTCCAGTCCGAATTCCCGGCGGATGGTCGCCATCACGGTCGGGTAGCTGCGACCCAGGAAGTGGCGGGCGACATAGGGCAGGTCGATGGCAACGCCAAGCCGCGCCAATTCGTCCACCAGCATCTGCGCGCTGATGATCTCGCTGTCGATCAGCACGCCGTCGCAATCGAAGATCACCAGATCCGGCACCGGCCCCGTCCTCCCCGCGCCATCATGGCGAAGCTTACGCAAAGGTCCATGCCCTGCGCAACCCCGCCCCGGCGAAGGCCGGGGCCTCGGGTCGCGGGACACCACCGTCCGGCCTGGCGCAAGCGACCGAGAGGCCCCGGCCTTCGCCGGGGCGGGGTCTCTGCCATCCCCGTCACCCCTTCGCCACCAGCCAGTCCAGCGCCCGCGTCGGCAACACCCGCCGCGCGATCCCGGAAATCCAGGTCGGCGTGGTGACGTAATAGCGCGCGCGGGGCCGCGGGCTTTCCAGCGCATGCACCAGCTTCGCCGTCACCGCNNGCTGGCTAAGCAGTTCAAACCGGTCCGGCCCGCGGCTTTCATACAGCCGGTGCAACAGCCCCGCATATTCCGCGCGCCGGGCCGAGGCCTTCCAGTCGATCCAGCGCTCGAAATGCGGGATGGCATTGGCGCGGATGGAACTGGTGACCGGCCCCGGCTCGATCAGGATCACCGCGATGCCGGTGCCCGCCATCTCCAGCCGCAGCACATCGGTCAGGCCCTCCATGGCGAATTTCGTCGCCACATAGGCGCCGCGCCATTTCACCCNCACCAGCCCCAGCACCGACGAGCAATTGACGATCCGCCNCCGCCCCTGCGCCCGCATCGCCGGGATCACCCGGCGGGCCAGGTCGTGATAGCCGAACAGGTTCACCTCGAATATCTCGCGCAACAGCCCGCGGGNGATATCCTCCACCGCGCCGGGGCAGGCAAAGGCGCCGTTGTTGTACAGCGCGTCCAGCTTGCCGCCACACAGCTCCAGCGCCCGCGTCGCGCCCGCCGCCACGCTGGCCTCGTCGGCATAATCCAGCCGAAAGCTCTCGAACCCCTCGCCGCGCAGCCGGTCGCAATCCGCCTCTTGCTAGCAGGTCGCCAGCACCCGCCAGCCGCGCGCCCGCAGGCCCCGCGCCGCATCCAGCCCGATCCCCGACGAACAGCCGGTGATCAGCACCGACCGCGCCTCGCCACTGCCTTGCATGGAACTCCCTCGCGGTTGCCCGGGGCGGCTTGGCCCAGCCCGCCGCCCGCGTCAACCGCTCAGTCGGCGGCCAGGGCCGCGCCCGCCAGCGGCGACAGGAACCGCGCCGCGACGAAACCGTCGATGCCGTCGCCTTCCATGCGGACCTGCACCCAGCCGTCCTGCTCCGGCCCGACCAGCATCACCTCGTCGCCGCGCACCAGCCGCCCCGCCACGCCGTCCCCGGTCGAGGGACCGCTGCGCACGTTCACCGCCTCGGCCATCACCACCGCCCAGACCGCATCGCCGTCTTCCGGCTCGACGGCATCCGGCGACAGCGCCGCCGCGGCGGCTTCGTCCGGCACCAGGTCCATCAGACCTTCCTGCGCATTGGCCAGCGAAAACACCTCGGCCGTTGCATCCGGCTGGAACGCAGCCGGATCGACCAGCGGCATCGCCCCCACCCCCGCTTAAGGGCCGCAACCGCGGCAGGCGCGGCCACAGGTACGACCGCCGCCTCAGCCAGGACCTCGGCCACAGGCTCGGGCGCCACCGCCTCTGCCACCGCCACGGGTTCCACCACGGCCAGGCCCGCAACCGGCGCATCGCGCAGGCCAAAGCGTTGCTGCCCACGATCGGCGCCACCGATCAGCAAGGCCAGATACAGGGCAAGCAGGAATGCAGTCAGTCGAAACATCGCATCAATCCGAATCGTCAGGCCCCCTGAATAGCACGATCTGCACCCCAAACCGGCCATTCCGGTACAATTCCGGGGCGGATTTCTGTCTGGACCGGACCAGACGGGCGCACTACACAACCGCTATGTCCGACGAAGACGACAGCCCCAAGATCGANGCTTACCTGGTTGCCGAACCGCTTTCCCGAGCCATCGGCGAGCGCTACCTGACCTATGCGCTGTCCACCATCATGCACCGCGCCCTGCCCGACGCGCGCGACGGGCTGAAGCCGGTCCACCGGCGAATCCTCTGGGCGATGCGGCGGCTGCGGCTGACGCCGACCGGNGGGTTCCTGAAATCGGCCAAGATCGCCGGTGACACGATGGGGGATTTCCANCCCCACGGCGATGCCGCGATCTACGATGCCATGGCGCGGTTGGCGCAGGATTTCAACATGCGCTACCCGCTCGTGGACGGGCAGGGAAATTTCGGCAACATCGACGGCGATAACCCGGCCGCCAGCCGCTATACCGAAGCGCGGGTCACGGCGGCGTCCGAGGCGCTGATGGAAGGCATCGACGAGACCGCCGTCGATTTCCGCCCGAACTATGACGGGCGGCTGGAAGAGCCGGTCGTCATNGCGGCGGCCTTTCCGAACCTNTTGGCCAACGGGTCCAGCGGCATCGCCGTGGGCATGGCCACCAACATCCCGCCGCATAACCTGGACGAGCTGCTCCAGGGCTGCCAGGCGATGCTGCGCGACCCAGGCCTGCCCGATGAAGCGCTGGTCAAACTGATCCCCGGCCCCGACTTCCCGACCGGCGGCGTCGTGGTGGAACCGCCCGACTCGATCCTGGAAACCTACCGCACCGGCCGCGGCGCCTTCCGCCTGCGCGCACGATGNGGGGTGGAAGACCTGGGCCGCGGCACCTGGCAGATCGTCGTCACGGAAATCCCCTACCAGGTCCAGAAATCCAAGCTGATCGAGAAACTGGCCGAGATCGTCCAGACCAAGAAGGTGCCGCTTCTGGCCGATGTCCGGGACGAAAGCGCCGACGACGTGCGCATCGTGCTGGAACCGCGCTCGCGCACCGTGGACCCCGACCTGCTGATGGGCGCCCTCTTCCGGTCATCCGATCTGGAGATCTGCTTCAGCCTGAACATGAACGTGCTGATCGACGGNCGCGTGCCGCGCGTCTGCTCGCTGAAAGAGGTTCTGCGCGCCTTCCTCGACCACCGGCGCGAGGTGCTGCGGCGGCGGTCGGAACACCGGCTGGAAAAGATCGACCACCGGCTGGAAATCCTGGAAGGCTTCCTCATCGCCTTCCTGAACCTCGACCGCGTGATCGACATCATCCGCTATGATGCCGAACCGAAGGCCGCGCTGATGCGCGAAACCTGGGGCCGCCCGCACAAGCGCGCCACCAGCGAAAAGGACTATGTCTCGCCACCCCGNGGCGAGGGCGAGCTGACCGAACCGCAGGCCGAAGCCATCCTGAACATGCGCCTGCGCTCCTTGCGCTTACTGGAAGAGATGGAACTGATCGCCGAACGCGACGCCCTGATGAAGGAACGTCAGGGGCTGGTGGACCTTCTGGACAGCGAAAAGCTGCAATGGAAGCGCATCGCCAAGGAACTGGAAGAGGTGCGCAAGCAGTTCGGNCGCTTAAGCACCCCCGGCGGCGCCCGGCGCACCACGCTGGCCGAAGCCGCCGAGACCGCGGAAATCTCGGTCGAGGCGATGATCGAACGCGAACCGATCACCGTGATCTGTTCCCGGATGGGCTGGATCCGGGCGATGAAGGGCCATGTCGATCTGGCCGCCGAGCAGAAGTTCAAGGATGGCGACGGCCCCCGCTTCGCCTTCCACGCCGAAACCACCGACAAGATCCTGCTGATCGGCTCCAACGGCCGCTTCTTCACCCTGCTTGGCGCCAACCTGCCCGGCGGCCGCGGCATGGGCGAACCCGTGCGCCTCTTGGTGGACCTGCCCAACGAGGTGGAAATCGCCGACCTGATCCTGTGGCGCGAAGGCCAGCGCTGGCTGGTCGCCTCCAGCGCCGCNGACGGCTTCCTGGTGCCCTCCGATGACCTGCTGGCCCAGACCCGCGCTNNTAAGAAGCAGGTGATGAACCTTGCCGACGGCACGCGCTGCCTGCTGTGCCGCCCGGCCACCGGCGACAGCGTCGCCGTGGTGGGCGAGAACCGCAAGCTTCTGGTCTTCCCGCTGGCCGACCTGCCCGAAATGGGCCGCGGCAAGGGCGTGCGCCTGCAACGCTACAAGGACGGCGGATTGTCGGATGCCACCACCTTCGCCCTGGCGCAGGGCCTGTCNCTGAAAGACCCCGCTTACCGCACCCGCACCGAGACCGACCTCGCGCAGTGGCAGGGCGCCCGCGCCTCGGCTTACGCCATGGCNGCGCGCGGCTTCCCGCGCGACAACCGCTTTACCTGAGCCGCCAACCCCCGGTTGCAGAAGCAGAATCTTCAGACGCGTACAAATGTCCCGCTTCTGGTAAGGCTTAAGACCGTGCTAGCATCGGGCTTAAGCAGTCAGCCGCTTACTGACACCACCATCCGACGCAGGGGGCTTCACGGATATGGCCACTTTCTCATTCTCGTCCACCTTCTTTGCGACCGGCATCAAGATGGGCGCGCAGGATTTCGACTTCGCCATCGGCAACGGCTCGGGCGTGTTCGGTTCCAATTCGCTGGTCTTCACCGACGGCACCAATACCGCCACCTTCACCGGCACGAACCTGCAACCGGTCGTGTTCTTCGGCTTCCTCGCCGATATCCTTGGCGGCACGCTGACCGGGCTGGATGTCAACATCGCGGGCGATCATGCCTTCGTCGTCACCGGCTGGAACATCGACGCGGCCAAAGTCTACGATCTGGTCGCCGCCGAATCCTGGCCGCAACTCTGGGCCCTCATGCTGAAGGGCAACGATGTCGTCACCGGCACCACCAACAACGACCGCCTGCTTGGCGCCGCCGGGAATGACGACCTGACCGGTGACCGCGGCCGCGACAACCTGAACGGCGGCAACGGCAACGACACGCTTGATGGCGGCATCGGCCACGACACGCTGACCGGTGGCCTGGGCGCCGACCGGTTCGAATTCACGGCGCCGTTGAACGCGGTCCACAGCGACACCATCACCGATTTCGTCTCGGGCACCGACAAGATCGTGCTGGACCACGACATCTTCCTGGGCCTTGCCGTCGGCCCGCTGCCGCTGGCCCGCATCGCCTTTGGCACCGCCGCCGCCGATGGCAATGACCGCGTGATCTACGACCAGGCCTCGGGCGACCTGTTCTACGACCGCGACGGCACCGGCGTGGTGACGCAGGTGCTGCTGGCCAATCTCNNGGCGCTTAACACTGCACTGGCCAACACGGATTTCGCCATCATCGCCTGACACCCGGGCGCGACCACGATCAGGCCCGGCCTCAGGCCGGGCCCTGTGCATCCTGACCCGCCGCCGCACCCGGACGGCGCGGTGGCGGGCGCCGCGCTCAGACCAGCCCGGTCAGGTAATCCGCCACAACCGTCGAGGCGGTGTTCTGCAGGGTCATCAGCAGCGTCAGTTCGCCACCGAGACCACCGCATTGCCGTCCGACGAGGTGAAGCGGTAGATCCCGCTGGAAACCCCGTCGTCGAACACGAAGATCAGGTCCTTCGTCGTGGCCACCGCCGCCGTGGCCGCCCCGGCCGCCGCCGCCGCATTGCCATTGCTCAGCGCCGCCAGGTTCGCGGTAAAGATCACCACCTGCTCGCGGCGCTCCATCCCCCGGCCCCGCGCGGGTGATCAGGTTCTCCAGCGTCGCGTCGCCGTCGCCGATCATCGACGGCGGCGCCTGGTCGAAGATGATCGCATCCGTCCCCGACACGAAATCCGTCACAGTGTCCTTGTCGGCGGAACTGCCCGCCACCCCACCACAAACCGGTCCGACCCGAAGCTGCCGGTCAGCCGGTCCTCGCCCGTGCCGCCGTTCAGCCGGTCGTCACCGAACCCGCCTGAGATCGTATCGTTGCCGCCCAGGCCCGCCAGCGAATCCGGCCCCTTGCCCCCGGTCATGGTGTTGGCCAGCGCATTGCCAGCCGGAAATGCCCGCAAACCGCGTGGCCACCAGGTTTTCCACATTCGCGCCCAGGGTATAGGTGGACAGCGAGGTCTGAACCGTGTCGATCGCCCCGCCAGGGTCTCGGTTTCAGCACCACGTCGCCGACATCGTCCACGATATAGGTGTCGCTGCCCGTGCCGCCCGCCATGGAATCCGCACCCAGCCCGCCGTCCAGCCGGTCGTTCCCGGCTTCGCCGTTCAACGTGTCGGCCCCTCGCCGCCGGTCAGCGTGTCCTGCCCGCTGCCGCTTACCAACACGTCGTTGCCCAGACCGCCGACCATCGCGTTGTCCAGGCCGTTGCCGGTGCCGGCAAAGTCGCCTGCCCCGGTAAAGGTCAGGTTCTCCACATTGCTTGCCAGCGTCAGGCTGGACAGGTCGGTCAGCACCGTATCGCGGAAGGCCGCCAGCGTGTCGGCCTCGACCACCACATCGCCGCAGATCGTCCACCACGAAGGTATCGTTGCCGGTGCCGCCGACCATGGTATCCGCGCCCGTGCCGCCATCCAGCAGGTCGGCGCCCAATCCGCCGTCCAGCCCGTCGGCCCCGTCGCCGCTTACCAGACTGTCGTTCCCCGAAGCCCCGATGATCGAATTCGCCAGCGCGTTGCCGGTGCCCTGGAACCCGCCCGATCCCGTGAAGACCAGGGTTTCGACATTCGCCCCCAGGGTATAGGCATTGATCAGGCAGCGGACCACGTCGATATCCCCGGCCAGCGTGTCGGTCTCGACCACCAGGTCGCTTAAGCATTGTCCACGGCGTAAAGTCGCCGCTTACCCCGCCGACCATCGAATCCGCGCCGCTGTCCCCCATCAGGACATCGGCCCCCGACCCGCCCACCAGCGTATCGTTACCGCCCTGCCCCAACAGCGAGTCATCGTCGGCGCCGCCGTTGATGAAGTTGTCCAGCCCGTTGCCCGTGCCCCTGAACGTCCCGGCACCGTCAAACATCAGGCTTTCCAGATTGGCGCCCAGCGTCAGCACCGCCAGCACCGTGCGCACCGTGTCATTGGCCCCGGCCAGCGTTCCGGTATCGCTGACCACGTCGCCCAGATCGTCCACCACATAGGTGTCGTGGCCTTCGCCACCGTCCATCGTATCGGCCCCGGCGCCGCCTTCCAGCCGGTCGTTCTTGCATCGCCCCGCAGCGAGTCGTTGCCGTCACCCCCGACCAGGTTGTCGTGGCCGCCGCCGCCCAGCAGCGTGTCATTGCTTACTCGCCCACAAGATCGTCGTTGCCGCCGCCGCCGTTCAGGCGATTGGCGCCGGAATTGCCGCCGATGATGTTGCCCAGGGCGTTTCCGTGCCGTTCAGATCGGTCGTCCCGGTCAGGATCAGCGTCTCGATCCCCGCGCCCAGCGTGTAGCTGCGCGAACTCAGCACCACATCGACGCCCGAAGTGCCGCTGTCGCTGACCACATCGCTGGAACTGCCGACAAGATAGGTGTCGCCCCCTCGCCGCCATCCATGCTGTCGATGCCGGTGCCGCCGTCCAGCACATCGGCCCCCGCGCCGCCCAGCAGGGTATCGGCCCCCGCCCCGCCCAGCAGACTGTCGTTGCCGTCGCCGCCATCCAGAGAATCGGCCCCGCCCAGGCCGGACAGCGTGTCGTCGCCCCCAGCCCTCCAGCGTGTCAGGGCCGTTGCCGCCGGTCAGGGTGTCGGGAAGCGGAGTGCCGGAAAGATCGGTCAGAAACATCGCCAGGGGCATGATGAACCTCGTCGCTGCAAGAAATGTACCCGCATCCAGGGGCCGCGCCTCAAATGCCGCGACGATAGCAGACTCTTGCCCCTTGAATGATTTTTCTCCGCCCCGCAGGACGGGGTCAGGCCCGCTCCACCCNCAGCCAGACCCCGCCTTCCGGCCGCAGCGTCAGGATCATCACCGGCTTCGGGTCACGCCCCGGCACCGCAGCGAACCGGAACCGCGCCAGCAGGGTGGACAGGATGATCACCGCCTCCTGGATGGCGAAATTCGCCCCGATGCAGATGCGCGGCCCGTCGCCAAAGGGCAGAAAGGCAAAACGGTCCACCGCCTTCGGGTCGGCAAAGCGCGCCGGGTCAAAGGCGTCGGGNNGGTTGTCCCACAGCAACCGGTGCCGGTGCAGCGCATAGATCGGCAGGATCACCGTATCCCCCGNCCGCACCTCGCGCCCGCACAGCCGGTCCTCGGCCATGGCGGTGCGCGACAGGAAGGCCGCCGCNNATGGATACAGCCGCAGCGCCTCGTCCACGATGCGCCGCACCAAGGGCAGCCGCGCAATATCCTCGGCCACCGCCGCGCGGTCCCCCAGCACCGCCTGCGCCTCGTCGCGCGCCGCCGCCTGCACGGCCGGGTCAAAGGCACACAGATACAGCGCCCAGGACAGCGTCAGCGCCGTCGTCTCGTGCCCCGCCACGATGAAGGTCAACAGGTTGTCGCGCAGCTCCGCCGTGGTCATGCGCCGCCCGGTCTGCTTGTCCTCGCCCGCCATCAGCAGGTCCAGCAAGTCCGGCACCGCCTTCGCCCCGCCTGNCCGCCGCCCGTCGATCGCCGCATCGGCCATGCGCTTGGTCTGCCGCATCGCCGATCCGGTCATCAGCCGCGACACCCGCGGCACCCAGGGCGGCGCGCCGATGATGTCCAGCAGCGAGANCCTGGCGGTCTGGCCGATATACTGCTCGATGGCGCGATGCACCGCCGCGCGGTCGAACCCCGCGCCGCCCGAAAACGTCACATCCGCGATCACTTCAAACGTTGCCGCCACCATCTCGTCGAACAGGTTGGCCGCCCGCCCCGACGCCGCCGCCAGCCGGGCCGAGGCCCGCTCGGCCGCCGCCGTCATCACCGGCGCCAGCGCCGCCACGTTGCGCTGGCTGAACACCGGCGCCGCGGTGCGCCGCTGCCACAGCCAGTNTCCGCCCTCGGCCACGAACAGGCTGTCGCCGATGGNCTTACCCAGGATCAGCTTGGTCACCACCGATTTCGGGTAATTCTCCACCTCGTCGCGCAGGATGCGCCGCAGCGCGCCGGGGTCCATCACCATGTGCCAGCGCTTGCCCGTGGTCCCCGACACCATCGGCTGCTTCACCGCGATCTCGGGCACCAGTTCCAGCACATTGCGCCGCCCCGCCTGCAACGACCNCCAGACCCCCAGGGGCCGCGTGCCCAGCGGCACCCGCACCGGCAGGTGGACAAGATCAGCGGCAACAGCATCGGACATGACGGGACCGCGCAGACTGACCACCAATGTAGCGCGGTTGTCGCCGATCCCAAGCCGCTCGGTTGCGTGGCTCCCGCGCTTCGCGCTATCTCGCCATGAACCCAGTGGAGCCGCCGATGCCCAATATCCGCAGTTTTCTTCTGATTGCTTCTACTTTCTGGCGGCGCTTGGCGGCTGCTCGATCAAATCCAACGACCTCGCCGAGCCCCCGGTGCCGCTTGGCGATTTCGTGCTGGGCCACAACATCGTGATCCCCGACAACCTCGAAATGGTCCCGCTCGCGCGAGGCCAGCAAGGAGGAATGGAAAGAGGTCATGACCAAGGCGATGGAAGATCGCTTCGGCCGCTATGACGGCACGCGCATCTATGACTTCGGCATCGCGCTGAACGCCTATGCGCTGGCCCCGCCCGGCGTGCCGGTGGTGGCCTCGCCTAAATCCATCCTGGTGATCACCGTCAACATCTGGGACGACGCCACCCAGACCAGGCTGAACCCGAAACCCAAGCAGCTGACCATCTTCGAGGACCTCTCGGCCGACACCGTCATCGGGTCCGGCATCACGCGCAACAAGCGCAAGCAGATGGAAAACCTCAGCTATCTGGCCGCAGAAGATCCAGGACTGGCTGGTGCGCAATCCGCAGTGGTTCACCGACAATCCCACGGTGGGCGACAACACCGAAAACGATCCCAACCGCTGGCGCCCTTCATGGCCCAGGCGCGTGACGCCGGAACAGGCCGCGGCACCACCGGCCCCCGTGGCGCCCTCCCGGTGACCCCGCAACACCGCCGCCGCCGGTTCCGGCCAACTGACGCTTGATTTTCCCGGCCCTTCGGCATAAGTCGCCGCGCGTGTGAACCGAGGGCCCGCAGGGCCCCCATCAGGGCGCCCGCAATGGCAAAGGCAAAGTTTGAACGCAACAAGCCGCACGTCAACATCGGCACGATCGCNCACGTTGACCACGGCAAGACGACGCTGACGGCGGCGATCACGAAGTATTTCGGCGAATTCCGCGCCTATGACCAGATCGACGGTGCGCCGGAAGAACGCGCCCGCGGCATCACGATCTCGACCGCGCATGTGGAATACGAGACCGAGTCGCGTCACTATGCGCACGTCGATTGCCCCGGCCACGCCGACTATGTGAAGAACATGATCACCGGCGCGGCGCAGATGGACGGCGCGATCCTGGTGGTGGCGGCCTCNGACGGCCCGATGCCGCAAACGCGCGAGCACATCCTGCTGGGCCGCCAGGTGGGCATCCCCTACATGGTCGTCTACATGAACAAGGTGGACCTCGTGGATGACGAGGAACTGCTGGAACTCGTGGAAATGGAAGTGCGCGAGCTGCTGTCGTCCTACGAATACCCCGCNGACGATATCCCGATCATCAAGGGCTCGGCCCACCAGGCGATGATCGGCGAGCGTCCGGACATCGGCGAGCAGTCGATCCGCGCGCTGATGAAGGCGGTGGACGAATACATCCCGACCCCGGCGCGTGCGGTTGACCAGCCCTTCCTGATGCCGATCGAAGACGTGTTCTCGATCTCGGGCCGCGGCACGGTTGTGACCGGCCGTGTCGAGCGCGGCGTGATCAACGTCGGCGACGAAGTGGAAATCGTGGGCATCCGCCCGACGAAGAAGTCGGTCTGCACCGGCGTGGAAATGTTCCGCAAGCTCTGGACCGCGGCGAAGCATGACAACGTGGGCGTTCTGCTGCGCGGCGCCGACCGTGACGGCGTGGAGCGTGGCCAGGTGCTGTGCAAGCCGAAGTCGGTGAACCCGCACACCAAGTTCGAGGCCGAAGCCTACATCCTGACCAAGGAAGAAGGCGGCCGCCACACCCCGTTCTTCGCGAACTACCGCCCGCAGTTCTACTTCCGCACCACCGACGTGACGGGCACCGTGAAGCTGCCGGAAGGCACCGAGATGGTGATGCCGGGCGACAACCTGAAGTTCGAGGTCGAGCTGATCGCGCCCATCGCCATGGAAGAAAGNCTGCGCTTCGCCATCCGCGAAGGCGGCCGCACCGTCGGCGCCGGCGTGGTCTCCAAGATCATCGCCTGATCCTCGTAGGATGGGCGATGTCGCCCATCCTGCCCAAACTGACACAGGCCGGGAAACCGCCACCTTTGCCTTTCCGCCCCGCCCCCGCGCCCCGGCAACTCGCCCCGGCCCCGCAGGACCAGCAATCGCCACGCGGATCAGCGGCGGCCTGGTCATGGCGGCGGTGATCGCCTACACCCTTGCCCAAAATCGCCGCCCCGCGCGGTCATGACGCGCCCATGGGCCTGCGGGCAGAAGTTAAGTCCAAGTTAATTTCAAAACGCAACCCATTGATATTGCTTGGCCTGTCAAGGCGTCCGAGCTCGGACGCCCCGGACGCGCCCCCGCCCGGCCCGCCGCCTGCCCCGTGACAACCGGCCCGCCCTTCCCTATAAGGCGCCCGATTGCTCCCAAGTCACGGAACCCTCCCATGATCAAGGTCTTCGGCCACAAATCCCCCGACACCGATTCCACCGGCTCGCCCATCATCTGGGCCTGGTACCTGACCGAAGTGAAAGGCACGCCTACCAAGGCCGTCCTCCTGGGCGAGCCCAACACCGAAGCCGCCTTCGTGCTGCAGCACTGGGACCTGGCGAAGCCCGAGATCATCGCGGACGTGACCGCCGACGACACCTGCGTGATCGTGGACACCAACAACCCGGCGGAACTGCCGCCCTCGATCAACGACGCCAAGGTTGTCGGCATCATCGACCACCACATGCTGGTCGGCGGCATCAAGACCAAGTCGCCCATCGACATCACCATCCGCCCGCTGGCCTGCACCGCCACCATCATGGCCGACCTGATGGGCGACGATCTGGCCAAGGCTCCGAAGGCGATCAAGGGCGCGATGCTGTCCTGCATCCTGTCCGACACGCTGGAGTTCCGCTCGCCCACCACCACGCCGCATGACAAGGCCGTGGCCGAAAAGCTGGCGGCCGACCTGGGCATCTCGATCCCCGACTATGCCGCCAAGCTGTTCGAGGCCAAGTCCGACGTCTCGGCCTTCTCGGACGCCGCCCTGCTGCGCATGGATTCCAAGGAGTACACCGCCGACGGCAAGGAACTGCGCGTCTCGGTGCTGGAAACCACCGCGCCCAAGGTTCTTCTGGACCGCAAGGCCAGCCTGATGGCCGCGATGCCCGGCGTGGCCCAGGAAGACGGCGCCGATCAGGTGCTGTTGTTCATCGTCGATATCATCAAGGAAGAGGCGACGCTCCTGGTCCCGAACGACCTGGTGAAGAAGATCGCCGAAGCCTCCTTCCCTGCNACCGTGACCGGCGACACCGTCGTCCTGCCCGGCATCATGTCGCGCAAGAAGCAGATCATCCCGGCGCTGAAGGTCTGACCTTCCGCCCTGGCAAAGCCGGGGTTTCACACCCCCGACCCCCGCCCCGCCCCGCCGGTGAGGGATCTCTCGAATGAGAGGCGGCCCGGCCTCAGCCGGGCGGCACCGCCTGATAGCCCTCGCCGATCAGCACCGACATGCCGCCGTCCTGCGACACGATCCGGTTCGGGATCAGCGATTGCAGCGCCTCGGCCGCCGCACCGCTGCGCCGCCCCGACCGGCAGACCAGCACCAGATCGCGTCCGTCTGCCAGCTCCGGCCCCACCGCCGCCAGGAAGCTTTCCGGGTCGGTGAAGGTGACCAGCTTCGCCCNCTCGATCACCCCGGTCTCGGCCCATTCCTCGGGCGTGCGGATGTCCACGATCAGCGCGCCACCGGCCTTCATCTGGTCAACGGTCATCTGCGTGACCGTGACCTCACCCGCCCCCGCAAGAGAACCGGCAGCGCAAGCGCCGCGACAAGAAGCAACCGGGCGGTCAGGGGCATCGTCATCTCCATTCATATTCGGTGATCCGAATATAAAGGCCCGCCGCGCACAGACAAGCCGCCCCTTCCCTTCCCGCGCCCAAGCAGCGACAACTGGCGCACGCCGAAGGAGCCCGCCATGACCGAGATCATCCCGTCCCTCGCCCAGATCGCCCCGCGCTATGACGCGCTTCTCTGCGACCTCTGGGGCTGCCTGCATGACGGCAAGACCGCCTTCCCTGCCGCCGTTGCCGCGTTGCAGGGCTTCCGTCGGGGCGGCGGCAAGGTCATGCTGGTGACCAACGCNCCCCGCCCTGCCTCTTCGGTCACCGCGCAGCTTGACCGCCTGGGCGTGCCGCGCGATGCTTGGGATGCCGTCGCCTCGTCCGGCGATGCCGCGCAATACGCGCTGCTGACCGGCGCCGTGGGCCGCAAGGTCTATTGCATCGGCGCGCCGAAGGACGAACCCTTCTACACCGATTTCGCCGAGGACCTGGCCGCCGTGGCCGCCAGCCAGCCNCCGATCCAGCGTGTCACCGACATGCGCGACGCCGAGGGCATCGTCTGCACCGGCCTGCGCGATGACCTGACCGAGACCCCGGCCGACTACCGCGCCGAACTGCTGATGGGCAAGACGCTCGGCCTGCCGCTTCTTTGCNNCAACCCCGATATCGTGGTGCATTTCGGCGACAAGCTCCTGTACTGCGCCGCNGCGCTCGCCCGCGATTACGAGGAAATGGGCGGCACCGCGCTTTACTTCGGCAAGCCGCACCCGCCGATCTACGACCTCGCCCGCCGCCGCCTGGCCAGCCTGGGCCTGAAGGACGACGCCCAGCTTCTGGCCGTGGGCGACGGCATCGGCACCGACATCGCTTACGCCATGGGCGAGGGCATCGACNNTCTCTACGTCTCGGGCGGTATCGACGCCCCCGCCTTCGGCGCCGATTCGAACAACCCCGACAAGGCGCTGCTGGAAGCCTGGCTGGCCGAAAGAATGATGTCGCCCACCTTCACCATCGGCCATCTCCGCTGACGCCACGGTAACTTTGTTACGACCAAAGTGCCGCAGATGAATTATTCTTTCGCGGCATAATTGCGCTGCGCCGCAGCATCTGCTAGAACCCCTCAGCAAGACGGGACTCGCCATGATGTTCGACACCACGCACAACCTTCCCCGCGGCACGATCTGCATCGAAGATCTCGAAATCGGCATGACGCGCAGCCTGACCAAGCAGGTCACCGACCGCGACATCGAACTGTTTGCCGAGGTCTCGACCGACCGGAACCCTGTCCACCTGGACGACGACTATGCCCAGGACACCATCTTTGAAGGCCGCATCGCCCATGGCATGCTGACCGCCCTGATCTCGGCGGTGATCGGCGAACAGCTGCCCGGCCACGGCACCGTCTACCTTGCCCAGTCGCTGAAGTTCCTGGCCCCCGTCCGCCCCGGCGATGTCGTCACGGCCGAGGTCAAGGTGACGGCGATCGACCACGCAAAGCGCCGGGTCACCCTTGAAACCCACTGCTCGGTGGGTAAAACCATGGTCCTCAAGGGCGAGGCGCTGGTTCTGGCGCCAAGCCGCAAGTTCGACTGACGGGGCGTGACCCCGGAAACCGGGGACACATGCTGCAACACCGTCACTGGCAGGGCCTCGATCCGGCCACCCGCGGCACCTCTGTCGCCATGGGCAATTTCGACGGCGTCCACCGCGGCCACCAGTCGGTCATCGCCCTGGCCCGCGGCCACGGCCCCCTGGGCGTCGTCACCTTCGAACCGCATCCGCGCCAGTTCTTCGCCCCTGCCGCCCCCGCCTTCCGCCTGATGAACCCCGAATCCCGCGCCAGCCGCCTNGGCCAAGCTGGGGTCCAACACCTGTTCGAACTGCCCTTCGACGCCACGCTGGCCAGCCTCACNCCCGAAGCCTTTGCGCGCGACGTGCTGGCTGGCGGGCTTGGCGTCGCCCATGTCGTGGTGGGCGAGGATTTCCGCTTCGGCAAGGCCGCGCGCTCGGCCGCAGACCTGGCCGCGCTTGGCCAGCAATACGGCTTCGCTGTCACCGTCGCGCCCCTGATGAAAGANGGTGGCGAGGAAATCTCGTCCACTGCCATCCGCCGAGCGCTGACCGAAGGCCGCCCGCGCGACGCCGCCGCCATGCTGGGCCACTGGCACCGCATCGAAGGCATGGTGATCCATGGCGAAAAGCGCGGCCGCGACCTGGGCTTTCCNACCGCCAACATGTCGGTGGACGGGCTGCACCTGCCGCGCCTTGGCGTCTACGCGGTGAAGGTCGATGTGCTGACCGGCCCCTATACCGGCAGCTTCATCGGCGCCGCCAGCCTGGGCGTGCGCCCGATGTTCGGCGAGAACCGCCCGAACCTGGAAACCTTCCTCTTCGACTTCTCGGGCGATCTTTACGACCAGCACCTGTCGGTCGCCTTCATCGACTACCTGCGCCCCGAGATGAAGTTCGACGGCCTGCCCGGCCTCATCGCCCAGATGCAGGCCGATTGCGCCCGCGCCCGCGAAATCCTCGCCGCGCTCTGACCCCTTCCCTTTTGCCGCGCCCCGGCGCAGGGTCCGCCCCATGTCCAAGCTCCGCGCCCGGTTCTGGGAAACCGTTCCCCTGAAGAAGCTCACCCCCGCCGAGTGGGAGGCGCTCTGCGACGGCTGCGGCAAATGCTGCCTGAACAAGCTGGAATACGAAGACACCGGCGAGGTCGAATATACCCGCATCGCCTGCCGCCTGCTGGATGGCGAAACCTGCCGCTGCTCCGACTATGCCAACCGCTTCACGCATGTGCCCGAATGCGTGCGGCTGACGCCGAAAAGCCTGCCCAAGATCGCCTACTGGATGCCCGCCACCTGCGCCTACCGCCTGCTCTGGCAGGGCGAGACGCTGCCCGACTGGCACCCGCTGGTGACGGGCGACCCCGACAGCACGCACAAGGCGGGCCAGTCGGTNAAAGGTTGGACCCTGCCCGAAAGCGCGGTACCGGAAGACGACTGGGAGGATTACGTCATCCCCGGCGACTGGACCGGGCCGATGGTCGGCTGACGGGCGCAGGGGAGACTGTCTTCGCAGCAACCGCTGTTGGCTGCTGCCGGACAAACGAGTCTGTCTCGCGCAAACTCGGCTCTCTGGCCGGGTTCACGCGCCGCTGCGGTTCCCTCACTCCCGATCCCACTGCGCAAACTGCGGCAGCCCGTCGTCGATTTCGTAGTAATCGCCCTTGTCGGCCACGAAGATATGGCTGACCAGCTGCCCGCCCGTGGGGTTGTCGATGACCCCGCTTTCCACCGAAAAGCCGCCGTCGGGGTTGCGGAACCACAGCGACGACCCGCAGTGCGGGCAGAAGCCGCGGACCGATCCGCCCGGTGTGGTGAAGGTGGCCTCGTCCCGCGCCTGCCAGACCAGCGCCGTTTCCTCGGCATCGAGCGAGGCGGTGTAGTGTCCCGAAAGCTTGCGGCACTGCGTGCAGTGACAGGCGCCCACCTCGCCCATCGGCCCCGGCAGGGTAAAGCGGTTGGCGCCGCACAGGCAGGACCCGTGCAGGGTGTCTGCCTGCGACGGGGCCGNGGGCGGGCCTTCGGGCGCGTAATAGTCGCCCGCGCTTTCCGGCATCAGGTGCAACTGGACCTTCAGCCCGGTCGGCCCGTCGATGGCACCGGCGGCAAAGGACATGCGCCCTTCGCCCTCGGGCTTCCAGAACAGGAAGGCGCCGCAGTCCTTGCAGAACCCGCGAAGGGCTTGCGGCGAGGCGCGATACCAGGCCAGTCCCCGGTCCTCGATCAGCCGGAACCGCTCCAGCGCCACGGTCGAGGCTGCCCAGGCGTGCCCCGATTGCTTGCGGCATTGCGTGCAGTGGCAGACCACCACATCACGCAGCGGCGGCGTCACCTCGAAGACCACGCCGCCACATTGACACGATCCGCGCATCACTCGGCTTCCTTGAACACAAGGGCCAGCAGTGGCACCAGCTGCGCCTCGTCCTCTTCGGTAAAGGCCGCTGGCGTATTGCTGTNCAGGTCCAGAACCCNCAGAAGTCGCCCCTTGCCGTTCCACANCGGCAGCACCAGTTCCGACCGCGTGGTCGAGGAACAGGCGATATGGTCGGGGAAGGCGTCGGCGTCCGGTACGTTCAGCACCTTGCCCATGCGCGCCGAGGNCCCGCAGACCCCGCGCGAAAACGGGATGACCAGACAGCCGTGCCCGCCCTGGTACGGCCCGATCTTCAGCAGTTCCGGCGCCACCACCCGGTAAAACCCGGTCCAGTCGCTGAACGGGTGGCCGTGGTGCAACTCGCACACCACCGTCGCCATCAGCGCCACCGCGTCGGTCTCGCCCTCGGTCAGCGCCAGGATGCGCGCCTTCAGGTCAGCCCAGTCCAGATCAGTAGCCAAGCGCGCACCCATCTTTCCGCGGGTCCGAGCCGCCCACCAGCACGCCGTCCGCGCCGATGAAGATCGCCTGCGATCCGCCCAAAGGCTCGTCGGGAATCGACACGCGATGCCCCATCGCCGCCAGCCCGGTCCGCACCGCCTCGCCGTAGCCGCGCTCCACCTCCATGCCCCCAGTGCCCGAGAAACAGCGCGGCGCATCCATCGCCGCCTGCAGGTCCATGCCATAGTCGATCAGGTTGCTGACGAACCGCGCATGGCCGGTGGGCTGATACTGCCCGCCCATCACGCCGAAGGGCAGGGTGACCCGCCCGCCCTCGCGCAGCATGGCCGGAATGATGGTGTGCATCGGCCGCTTGCCGCCGCCCGCCTCGTTCGGATGCCCCTCGGCCAGGGTGAACCNCGCGCCGCGGTTCTGGAAGTTGATGCCGAATTTCCCGGACGCCAGCCCCGCGCCAAAGCCCCAGAAGATCGAATAGATCAAGGACACCGCCATGCGGTCGCGGTCCACCACCGTCAGATAGACCGTGTCGCGATGCACCGCCTCGGTCAGCTTCGCCGGCTCGTCCATCGCGCGCGCGGGGTCGATCAGCGCCGCCAGCCGCGCCGCCGTCTCGGGCGCCGTCAGATAGTCCACCCCCGCGTCATGAAGGCNCGGATCGGCGATGAAGCGGTTGCGCGCATCATAGGCCAGCTTCGCCGCCTCGGCCTCCAGATGCGCGCGTTCGACCCCGAAGGGGTCCAGCCGGGCCAGGTCGAAGTGGGACAGGATGTTCAGCATCAGGATCGCCGTCGCGCCCTGGCCGTTCGGCGGATGCTCCAGCAGCTCCANCCCGCGGTACTTGCCCGCCACCGGCGCGCCCCAGTCCCCGGCGCAATCCGCGAAATCCTGCAACGTGTGACCGCCGCCCAGGGCCGCCAGCGAGGCCACCATGTCCTCGGCCACCTCGCCCTCGTAAAATCCCTTGCGCCCCTCGCGCGCGATGCGGCGCAGCACTTCGGCCTGACCCGGCGCGCGGAAGATCTGCCCCGCGCGGGGCGCCGTGCCGCCTGCCAGATAGAACTGCCGCGCCGCGCCTTGCAGAGCCCCGGCATCGGCGGCCCAGTCAAAGGCCACGCGCGGCGCCACCGGCACGCCCTCTTCGGCATAGCGGATCGCGGGCGCCAGCACCTCGTCCAGCCNCTTCATCCCATAGTCGGCATTCAGTAAGCNAAAGGCATCCACCGCGCCCGGCACGGTCACCGCCTCGATGCCGCGCACCGGGATGGCCGTCATCCCCTTCGCCCGCAGCGCCGCCGCCTCCAGCGCCATCGGCGCCCGGCCCGATCCGTTCAGCGCCACCACCTCGTCCGACCCGGCGGGCTTCACCAGCACAAAGCAGTCGCCGCCGATCCCGGTCATCTGCGGCTCGCAGATGCCCAGCACCACAGCGGCGGCAATGGCGGCATCGGCGGCATTGCCACCCGCCTGCAGCATGTCCACGGCCACCTTGGCGGCCAGAGGATGCGACGTGGCGCACATCCCGTTCGCGGCATAGACGGCCGACCGGCCGGGCATCTGGAAATCGCGCATCGGCTTCCCCTGTTTGCTTAAGCACCGTAGACGGCAGCCACGGCAAAGGGAACCTCAGGCGCAGCCCGGCGTCTTCACCAGCCGGAACGACAGCAGGTTGCGGCCACCGCAGCGACGATAGCACAGGTCCTGCGACAGGCTGCGGATCAGGAACCAGCCGAACCCGCCTTCCGCCGCCTCGCCCTCGGGCGGAACCGGCGGTGCCCGGCCTTCGGGCAGAGCCTCTCCCGGCAGGGGCTGGCCATCGTCCACCACCCGGCAGTGCAGGTCGCCCGCGCCCAGACGGATCGTCACCTCGATCTCGCCCTGCCGCCCCTCGAACGCATGTTCGACGATGTTGTTCAGCACCTCGGCCATCACGATTTCGGCCGTGCCGCGGTCGCAGGCGTGCAGCCCGCGGTGCGTCAGCGCCTCGACCATCGCCCGCAGGGCGTGCCGGACCGCCAGCGCATCGCCGGGAATCACCAGTTGCAGGTCGGCGCCGTCATCCGGCATCGCGCAGACCGTCCGGCACCGCGGAATGGATGGTAAAGACGCTGTCCATGCGCGTCAGGCGAAAGACCTTTTCCACCGTGGGTGTCAGCCCGGCCAGTTCCAGACAGCGGTCGGGTCCCATCAGTTTCATCACCGCGACCACCGCCCCCAGACCGCTGGAATCCAGAAAGGCCACGCGCGACATGTCCAGCACCACCCGGGCGGNCGCCGCTTGCACCAGTTCACGCATCCGGTCCTTGAACCCGATTGCCCNCGCCGCGTCGATCCGGTCGGCCTTCACCGCCACCACCCGCAGTCCGGGGCGTTCCTCTGCCACAAGTTCCATACCCACCTCCGAATCCGTCACCGGCTCAGGCTAGGGCCAAGGCGTTAGCGAAAGGTGATCGGCGTCAGTTCAGGCGAACCTGCAGGGGATAGCGGCCATCCTCGAAATCGCCGAACAGGTCGCCCAGGTCGGGATGCGTCACCGGCTCGCCGGTATCGTCCGGCACCAGGTTCTGCTCGGACACATAGGCCACGTAATAGCTTTGGTCGTTCTCGGCCAGCAGATGATAGAACGGCTGGTCTTTCGAGGGGCGGCTGTCCTCGGGGATGTTCTCGTACCATTCGTCGGTGTTCTGGAACATCGCGTCCACATCGAACACGACGCCCCTGAAGGGATGCTTGCGATGTCGCAGCACCTGTCCGATGTGATACTTGGCGTGTGTCGTCTGCATCAGTGCCCCCAAGGCTTTTTACCCGTTTGCTTACCAGGAATCCAGCGGGCGAGCGCCGGGGGCAGGGAAACAATCTCTGTCAACAGGTTCGCAGGCGCTGCTTTCCCGGGTGCCGCCTGGCCGGGCTCGGTCCGGCCGCGCCGTGGCAGGACTGCATCCTCGCGCGAAACTGATCCGCCGCAGCCGACGGGTGGGTTTCCCTCGGCCTACTTTCGCCTAGACTGCCGGAAAAAGAAAACGTGCGAGGGGCAGATGAGCAGAACTCTCCGCGCGACGATGCTGTTGCTGTTCCTGGCCTCCTGCGGGGGCGGCAACTATTCGGCGCCGCGCAATGTCGAAGATGCCTGCGCGATCGCGCGCGAACGGCCGCAGTATCTGCGGGCCATGGAAGCCACCGAACGCGAGTGGGGCATCCCGGTCCATGTCCAGATGGCGACGATCTACCAGGAATCCAGTTTCATCGGCAACGCGCGCACGCCGCATCGCTATGCGCTTGGCATCATCCCGATGGGGCGGCAGTCCTCGGCCTATGGCTATGCCCAGGCGCTGGACGGCACCTGGGAAGAATATCAGGACGAGGTCGGCGGCCGCGGCGCGAAACGCGACGACATCCGCGATGCCACCGATTTCATGGGCTGGTACATGGTTACCNNCAGCGAGCGGCTTGGCATCTCGAAATCCGACGCCCGGTCCCAGTATCTTGCCTATCACGAAGGGCGCAGCGGCTTTGCNCGCCTAAGCAGCTATAACGGCAAGCCCTGGCTGATCGACGTGGCCGACCGCGTAGGCGCGCGCTCCGCCCGCTACGAGGTGCAGCTGCAAAGCTGCCGCTGACAGCGCGCCGGAGCCTCCGATGTGACCGTGGCACAAGAAAGAAGGTCCGCAAGCACGAGTTTTCTGCGAAAACTTGACCAGCGATCCTTCTGCGAAGGATCCGAATTTTCGCAGAAAATTCGTGTGATCGAGTTTTCGCAGAAAACTCGTTTCCTGGCCGAGAGAGCCTCGACGAACGCCGCTCGAAGGTCCTGGGCAGGGCCGCCGAATTGGGCCTTCATCGACATCCAAGGCAGGGCGCCGCCGCGCCGTCCCTCCGGTCGTCAGGTCAGAACCCGCGCTTCTTCGATTCGGCGGTGATGTCGAACAGGCTCGGGCGCAGGCCCACACCCTTGTGCAACTCGCCCAGGATGACGGTTGTCTCGTTTCCGCTGTCATCGGTTATGACCCACTGCCGCAGCTCGACCGGGTCCGCGGTGAAGACCAGTTCGATCTGGCCATATTCCGGGTGCTCGGGGTCCTGCGCCTGCACGCGCGTGGTGTTGTCCTTCTCGGTATGCCCCACCACCATGCGCGCACGGCCCAGGTCGATCTTTTCCGCCAGGATCAGGCTCAGGGGCGTCTTGGGCAGCGGGTATTGTTCGGGCGGCTGGTTCGACTTGGGGTCGAACAAGGCCACTTGCCCGCCACCGGCGATGACCAGGCTCTTGTCGGGCGGCGCATATTCAAACCGCGCCCGCCCCGGCCGACGGATCGACAGCGTCCCGGTCGAAATCGTGCCATCGCCGTTCACCTGGGTAAAATCGGTCTGCAGCGTGGACAGGCCGTTCAGATAGGCCGACAGGGTGGCCAAAGNGATCTTCTCGGCGGCGGCGGGAAGAGCCAGGGCAAGAAACAGGGCGGGCGCAAGCAGCAGGCGGGTCAGCATCATGGACCGAATATAGGGAAGGCCGCAGCCGCGACCCCGCCCACGCTCAATACAGCGCGAGCCCCTTGCACCCGCGCCGCCGGACGGGTCTTGACTATTCGCATGAGCCACGACCCCACCACTTGGTGGGGAACCAAAGCCTTCGCCACGCGAAAAGCCTGTCCGGGGCGTCTGCCCTCAGGCGGTGGTGCAGGAAGGCAAGGCCGGTGCGGAGGCAGGGCTGGGCGCGGTGGCCGGGGCCTTTCGCGGGGGCACGGCATTGCCAAGGGCTGTGCGGGCGGGCCAGACCAGCGCCGGGGCGGCAAGCGGGTGCCGCTTGGCCGGATCAGTCAGGCGGGTGTGGCCGCCCGGAGGGCAAGGGAAACATCGTTCCTGTTCCTTCCGTTGCGCCAGTCATGGCCCGCGACGTCGCGGTCGGCCCGCAGCATCCCGAGGCTCTCCGCCCCGAAGGGCGCGCCATCAAGGCGACGCGCGCATCACCCGAGGCATTGCCCGCACGCCCCGGCACCACCCGGATCAGCGCCATCGCCTCCGGCCGCGACCTGCTCGGCCCGGCAAAGCCGCCCGGCACGCCCGCGAGGGTGGCGATCGCGGGACGGTCCATCGGACGCTCCTCTGGCGAGGACGGGTCCGAACCTCTGCACCAAGCCGCCGCCCTCCCCAACGCCCTCCCCAACGCCCCGCTGTCGTGAAGTATGAAGTCCAAGTTAATTCACGTCGGCAACCCATTGATATTGCTTGGCCAGACCCAGCGTCCGAGCTCGGACGCCCCTCGGACACCCGCCCCCGCCGTCCCTGCCTCTTGCTTCACGGCCCCCAAGGGTGTATCGGCCCGCGGTGGCCTTGCGGGGTCACGGAATCAACAAGAAATGCCGAGTTGGCCCCATCCGTCGCAGGCGGGGTCTTTCCGGCCAGGAGATGCGACATGAAACTGAATGAACTCCGCGACAACGACGGCGCGGCCCGCAAGCAGAAGCGCGTGGCGCGCGGCCCGGGTTCGGGCAAGGGCAAGACCGCTTACCGCGGCATCAAGGGCCAGAAGTCCCGCTCGGGCGTGGCTCTGGGTGGCTACGAAGGCGGCCAGATGCCGCTGTACCGCCGCCTGCCGAAGCGCGGCTTCACCAAGCCCAACAAGCTCCACTATTCCGTGGTGAACCTCGGCCTGATCGAGAAGTTCATCGCCGCNTTAAGCAAGCTGGACGCCAAGGTCGAGATCACCGAGGACGCGCTGGTTGCGGCTTACCTGACCTCGTCCAAGCGCGACGGCATCCGCGTGCTCGCCAAGGGCGAGATCAAGACCGCCATCACGCTGAAGGTCACCGGCGCCTCGGCCTCGGCCATCGAGGCGGTGAAGGCCGCGGGCGGCACGCTCACCGTGGCAGAAGCGGCCGCGGCCGAGTAAGGGCCAACATTCGGGTTGTGAGCGGTCCCGCGACCGCTTACATCACCGACAGTTTCCGCGCCGCCGCCCGGAAGACGGGTTGGCGGCGTCGTCCATGAAAAGGACCGGATATGGCATCTGCCGCAGAGCAAATGGCCGCGAACCTCTCCTGGGGCGCGCTCGGCAAGGCGACCGATCTTCGCCAACGCATCCTCTTCACCATCGGCCTGCTGATCATCTTCCGCCTGGGCACCTACATCCCGGTGCCGGGGATCGACGGCGAACAGCTGCGGCAGTTCATGGACCAGGCCAGCGCCGGCATCGGCGGCATGCTGTCCATGTTCACCGGCGGCGCGATCAGCCGGATGGGCATCTTCGCCCTGGGCATCATGCCCTATNNCTCGGCCTCGATCATCGTGCAGCTTCTCGCCTCGATGGTGCCCGCGCTGGAGCAGCTGAAGAAGGAAGGCGAGCAGGGCCGCAAGAAGATCAACCAGTACACCCGCTATGCGACCGTGGGCCTGGCCACCTTCCAGGCCTGGGGCATCGCCGTGTCGATCGAGGCGGGCGGACTGGCCCATTCGCCGGGCCTGTTCTTCAAGCTGGCGGCGGTGATTACCCTGGTCGGCGGCACGATGTTCCTGATGTGGCTGGGCGAACAGATTACCGCCCGCGGCATCGGCAACGGCGTCTCGCTGATCATCTTCGTGGGCATCGTGGCGGAAATCCCGCGCGCCCTGGCGCAGTTCCTGGAAAGCGGTCGGACCGGCGCGATCTCGACCCCGGTGATCCTGGGNGTGATCGTGATGGTCATCGTCGTGCTGGCGGTCGTGGTCTTCATGGAACGGGCCCTGCGAAAGATCCACATCCAGTACCCCCGCCGCCAGGTCGGCATGAAGATCTATGACGGCGGCTCGTCGCACCTGCCGGTGAAGGTCAACCCGGCGGGCGTGATCCCGGCGATCTTCGCCTCGTCGCTGTTGCTGCTGCCGACGACGATCAGCACCTTCTCGGGCAATTCCACGAACCCGGTGCTGAACTTCATCCAGATCTACTTCGGCTACGGCACGCCGCTGCACCTTCTGGCCATGGCGGCGATGATCGTGTTCTTCGCCTATTTCTACACCCACAACGTCAGCTTCAAGACCGACGACGTGGCCGACAACCTGAAGAACCAGAACGGCTTCATCCCCGGCATCCGGCCCGGCGCCAAGACGCAGGAATATCTGGACTATGTGGTGAACCGCATCCTGGTGCTGGGCTCGTTCTACCTGGCCGCGATCTGCCTGCTGCCGGAAGTGCTGATCGCCAAGGTCGGCCTGCCCTTCTACTTTGGCGGCACCTCGGTGCTGATCGTGGTCTCGGTGACGATGGACACGATCAACCAGATCCAGTCGCATCTGCTGGCGCACCAGTATGAAGGTCTGATCGAGAAGTCGCAGCTGCGCGGCAAGAAACGTTCGGCGCCCAAGGCGCCGCCGTCGCTGAGGGGCTGCCCATGACCAACATCATCCTGCTTGGTCCGCCGGGCGCGGGCAAGGGAACCCAGGCCAAGCGGCTGGTCGATGAGCGCGGCATGGTGCAACTGTCCACCGGCGACATGCTGCGCGAGGCGCAGACTTCGGGAACCGAGATGGGCAAGCGCGTCGCCGAGGTCATGAACCGCGGCGACCTGGTGACGGACGAGATCGTCATCGGCCTGATCCGCGAAAAGCTGGACAACCCCTCGGGCGGCGGCTTCATCTTCGACGGCTTTCCGCGCACGCTGAAGCAGGCCGATGCCCTGGGCGCGCTGCTGGCGCAGACCGGGCAGTCGCTGGATGCGGTGATCGAGATGCAGGTGGACGACGCGGCCCTGGTCGCGCGCATCACCGGGCGCTTCACCTGCGGCAATTGCGGCGAGGTCTACCACGACGTCACCCGCCCGACCAAGGTGGCGGGCACCTGCGATGTGTGCGGATCGACCAAGCTGAAGCGGCGGGCCGACGACAACGAGGAATCGCTGAAGACCCGCCTGATGGAATACTACAAGAAGACCTCGCCCCTGATTGGCTACTATTATGCCAAGGGCCAGCTTTCGACCGTGGACGGCCTGGCCGAGATGGACGAGGTCGCCGGCGCCATCGCGAAAGTTCTTGACAAGTCGTGAATCGCGCGTCCCCGGCCTTGACGGGCCGGGGAAAAGCCCATACAGCACGGCGTCCCGCGGGTCATGTGAGTCGCGGGGTGGCCCATTCGGGCAAATGGTTCGCGGCGGCACCGGCCCCGCGGGTTGTGAAAAAGGTTCTGGCGCTACGGAACCGCAACGAAAGGAAGAAAGCCTTGGCACGTATTGTGGCGTGAACATCCCGACCCAGAAGCGCGTTCCGATCGCGCTGCAGTACATTCACGGCATCGGCCCGCATTTCGCTACNCAGATCTGCGACGCGCTGAAGATCGACACGGCCCGCCGTGTGAACCAGCTGACCGACGCCGAGGTGCTGGCGATCCGCGAATACATCGACGCCCACTTCACCGTCGAGGGCGACCTGCGCCGTGAAGTCAGCATGAACATCAAGCGTCTGATGGACCTTGGCTGCTATCGCGGCCTGCGCCATCGCCGCAACCTGCCCGTGCGCGGCCAGCGCACCCATACCAATGCCCGCACCCGCAAGGGCCGGCCAAGCCGATCGCCAAGAAGAAGTAAGGAGGGGCAGNNACCAATGGCACGCGATACCAAATCGACCCGTACCAAGAAGAAAGAGCGCAAGAACATCGCCGCTGGCGTTGCTCATGTGAACTCCAGCTTCAACAACACCAAGATCCTGATCTCGGACGTGCAGGGCAACGCGATCTCGTGGTCGTCCGTTACNACCATGGGCTTCAAGGGCTCGCGCAAGTCGACGCCCTATGCCGCCCAGATGGCCGCCGAAGATGCCGCNCGCAAGGCACAGGAACATGGCGTGAAGACGCTGGAAGTCGAAGTCCAGGGTCCGGGTTCGGGCCGCGAATCGGCGCTGCGCGCGCTGGCCGCGGTGGGCTTCTCCATCACCTCGATCCGCGACGTCACGCCGCTGGCCCACAACGGCTGCCCGCCGAAGCGCCGCCGCGTCTGACGCGCCGCATCATTTTTCGGGCCGTGCCCTGCGCACGGCCCGATTTTCGCATTGTTGATCCTCGGGCGTCGCTGGCTAACGGACATGGGCCGGTGACAAGAATGGAGGCAGTCGCATGATCCACAAGAACTGGCAGGAACTGATCAAAAGCNNGCAACTGGTCGTGAAGCCGGGCGCGGANCCCTCGCGCACCGCCACGGTCATCGCCGAACCGCTGGAACGCGGCTTCGGCCTGACGCTCGGCAACGCGCTGCGCCGCGTGCTGCTGTCCTCGCTTCAGGGTGCGGCCATCACCTCGATCCAGATCGACAACGTGCTGCACGAGTTCTCGTCGGTGGCCGGTGTGCGTGAAGACGTGACCGACATCGTGCTGAACCTGAAGGGCGTGCGCCTGAAGATGGAAGTNCGAGGGCCGAAGCGCCTGTCGATCTCGGCCAAGGGGCCGGGCGTCGTCACCGCCGGCGACATCTCGGAATCNGGCGGCATCGAGATCCTGAACCGCGACCACGTCATCTGCCACCTGGACGATGGCGCCGACGTGTTCATGGAACTGACGGTCAACACCGGCAAGGGCTATGTCTCGGCCGACAAGAACCGCCCGGAAGACGCCCCCATCGGCCTGATCCCGATCGACGCGATCTATTCGCCGGTCAAGAAGGTCAGCTATGAAGTGCAGCCCACCCGCGAGGGCCAGGTGCTGGACTATGACAAGCTGACGATGAAGGTCGAGACCGACGGTTCGCTGACNCCCGATGACGCCGTGGCCTACGCCGCGCGCATCCTGCAGGACCAGCTGGCGATCTTCGTCAACTTCGACGAACCCGATCGNGCGTCGAAGCAGGAGCTGGACGCGGGCCTGGAATTCAACCCGCTGCTCTTGAAGAAGGTGGACGAGCTGGAGCTTTCGGTCCGGTCCGCCAACTGCCTGAAGAACGACAACATCGTCTACATCGGCGACCTGATCCAGAAGACCGAGGCGGAAATGCTCCGCACCCCGAACTTCGGGCGCAAGTCGCTGAACGAGATCAAGGAAGTGCTTTCGGGCATGGGCCTGCATCTTGGCATGGAAGTCGAGGACTGGCCGCCGGAGAACATCGAAGACCTGGCGAAGCGCTTCGAAGACCAATTCTGATCGGTAGGATGGGCAGTATTGCCCATCCTACGAAAATGCCCGGCCATCCGGGGAACTCTGGGCATCCGCCCCAACGACGCGGCCCGCACGCACGGGCCGCAACACAAAGCAAAACGCGAATAGGAGACCATCATGCGTCACGCCCGCGGCTACCGCCGTCTGAACCGTACCCACGAACACCGCAAGGCGCTGTTCGCCAACATGGCTTACTCGCTGATCGAGCACGAGCAGATCAAGACCACCCTGCCCAAGGCCAAGGAACTGCGCCCGATCGTCGAAAAGCTGATCACGCTGGCCAAGCGTGGTGACCTGCACGCCCGCCGTCAGGCGGCGTCGCAGCTGAAGGAAGACCGCCACGTCGCGCGCCTGTTCGAGATTCTGGGGCCGCGCTACAAGGAACGTCAGGGCGGTTACATCCGCGTGCTGAAGGGCTTCCGCTATGGCGACATGGCGCCGATGGCGATCATCGAATTCGTTGACCGCGATCCTTCGGCCAAGGGCGCCGCCGACCACGCCCGCACCGAGGCCGCCGAGGACTGAGTCCCCGGCCCACCGGACGACAGGCCCGCCGCAACCGGCGGGCCTTTTGCTTTCCGTGACGTCAGTGGTATCGAAGCATCAGGCGCCAGGTCAGATACAGCTTGCGCCGGACTGTTACCCGTTGAATAACAATCCAGAGTAGAAAGGGAAAACCCCGCTACTGGGGTAGCGTGATGTCAGAGCGAAAGGCAGTGTTGGTGTTGCTCGAACAGCTCGAAGACCTGGCCCCGATGGGATACACGGTTGGCCTTCACATCCGCTTTGCCACGCCACTTGTCTACCGCAGCTCCTACCCGGAGGCCTGGGTGGAAGTGTACAACAGCCACTCGTACTACCTCCGCGATCCCCTGGTGTTCTGGGGTGTCGGCGTGGAAGGCACGACGAGATGGAGCTCGATTCCTNNTCTGCCCGACCCCTTTGGGGTCATGAAGAAGGCCGCCGCCCACGGGCTCAAGTTTGGCGCCGTCTCCTCCTACGGGCCCATCACCTCACGTTCCATCGTCGGGATCAGCCGGGGCGACCGGGAGTTCTCGGACGAGGAAATGGACCAGCTCAAGGAGCTGACGATCAGGCTGCATATCGAGGCAAAGCCGCCCTCGGAACTGACCAAGGCTCAGATCGAGGCGTTGCAATGCCTAGCCAATGGGGACAGGCACACGGCAGCGGCGGCAAAACTCGGCATTTCGGAAAGCGCCCTGAAGGCGCGGCTGCAAAGCGCGCGCATCCGGCTTGAGGCACGGACCACGTCGGAAGCGATCAGAAAGGCGCGCGAATACCGCCTGCTCTAGCCGCGCCTTCCCTTCACAGGTTCTACTGGCCCCTGAGAAGGAGAAACGACGATGGAAGTGACGACCCTTTCTTACGACAACATCCACAACCACGGCACGCTGTTCGCCAATCTGTTCCGCGCTCGGCACAAGACCTTCATCCGCCTTGCCGGATGGGATCTGCCCGAAGCGGATGGCATGGAGTTCGACCAGTACGACACNCCCGCCAGCCGGTGGGTGGCCGTACACGAACGCGGCGAGGTGCTGGCCGGTGTGCGGCTGACGCCGACGACGCACCGCTGCGGCATCTACAGCTACATGATCCGCGACGCGCAGCGCGGGCTTCTGGAGACGATTCCCAGNACCCTCCTGAACTTCCCCGCGCCGGTCGATCCCAACATCTGGGAATCGAGCCGCGTCTTCGTGTCCGACGTGGTGCCGTCGGGCGACCGCCTGCGGGTGCAGATGCAGCTGATCCACGAGATGGTGATTTCTGCCCGCACCCTGGGCGCAACCCAGCTTCTGGGCATCATCCCGGAACATTCGCCGCGGCTGGCGCGGCGGGTGGGGCTGGACTGCCAGCCTACCGGTCCCGTGCTTGACATGGGCGGGTCGCGGTCGGTCTGCGTGACGATCAGCATGGCGACGAAGCTGCATTGATCCGAACGCCGGGTCTGCCGGGTCCCCACGGCAGACCCGCCCCGTGGCTTGCCAATGGGCCTCCCGTCCGTTCAATCGGTCGTGAGGCCCCATTGCCCGGCGGGGCCGCGTGCCGATAGTCCGCGCGATGTCCTCTGCCCGGTGGCCCATGTCCCTTCGTCGTCTGCTTCCCGCACTTCCCGTTGCCGCCGTCGCCGTTCTGGCCGCATTGGTGCTGCATGCCGAATCCGGCCCCGCCGATCCCGCGGTTCCCGCCAGCCAGGCCCAGATCAACCTCAGCTTCGCCCCTGTCGTGCATGAGGCGACCCCCGCCGTGGTGAACATCTACGCCACCCGTGTGGTCGACCAGAAGGCCCCCTTTGTAAACGATCCGATCTTCGAACGGTTGTTCGGCGATCTCGCGCCCACGACGCCCCGCGTGCAGAACTCGCTCGGCTCGGGCGTGATCGTGGCGGGCGAGGGCATCGTGGTGACCAATTTTCACGTTGTCGGCCAGGCCACCGAGATTCGCGTGGTGCTGAACGACCGCCGCGAATACGCCGCCAAGGTGATCCTGGGCGATGAAGACAGCGACCTGGCCGTGCTGCGGCTGGAGGGCGCCTCGGACCTGCCCGCGCTGCCCTTCACCGANTCCGATGCCATCCAGGTGGGCGATCTGGTGTTGGCCATCGGCAACCCGTTCGGCGTGGGCCAGACGGTGTCGTCCGGCATCATCTCCGGGCTGGCGCGGTCGTCCACGGCCGTGGGCGACGGGCTTGGCGCCTTCATCCAGACCGATGCTGCCATCAACCCCGGAAATTCCGGCGGGGCGCTGGTGGACATGAAGGGGCGGCTGGTCGGCATCAATACCGCCATCCTGTCCAGGACCGGCGGCTCGCTTGGCATCGGCTTTGCCATCCCGGCCAATCTGGTGGCGCAGGTGGTGGCGCAGGCCCAATCCGGGGCGGACCATTTCACCAAGCCCTGGGCGGGCCTTTCCGGTCAGGCGGTCGATGCCGCCATGGCGGAAGCGATGAACCTTGCGCATCCCGATGGTGTGGTGCTGTCTTCGGTCCATCCGGCCAGCCCCTTTGCGCTGGCCGGTCTGAAGGCTGGCGATGTGATTACGGTCGTGGATGGCCAGCCCGTGAACAGCCCGCAGGAAATCGTCCTGCGCATCGCCACCCGCGGCGTGGGGTCCAAGGTCGGCGTGACCTGGCTGCGCGACGGGTCGGAACAGACGGCCAGCGTGACATTGATCTCCGCNCCCGACACGCCCGACCGCGAGGCGCGCCTGATCGCGGCNGACACGCCGCTTGCGGGGCTGGCGGTCGCCCGCATCAACCCGGCCGTGGCCGAAGAGCTTGATCTGCCGGGCAAGGTTGAAGGCATCGTGGTGACGGGCGCGGAGGGTACCTCGGTCGAGGCCGGATTGCGGCCGGGCGACGTGATCCTGGCCATCAACGGCGTCGAGGTCGGCTCGACCGCCGATGTGGAAACGCTGGCTCTGTCCGGTGACCGGCGCTGGCGGATTGATCTGGTGCGGCAGGGCGAGCCGCTGCGGCTGCAGTTCCGCTATTGAGCCCGGCTTTCGCCCGCGGTGCGCCGGGGCTAGGATAGGGCATGTCCGACCTNTTCGACACACCCTCCCCTGCCCATGCCGAGGCGCCGCGCCCCTTGGCCGACCGCCTGCGGCCGCGGCACCTGGCGCAGGTGATCGGGCAAGAGGCGGTGCTGTCGCCGGACGGGCCGCTTGGCGCCATGCTGGCGGCGCGGAGCCTGTCCTCTCTGATCCTCTGGGGCCCGCCCGGCGTGGGCAAGACCACCATCGCGCGGCTGCTGGCGGATGAGACGGACCTGGCCTTCGTGCAGATCAGCGCGATCTTCACCGGGGTGCCGGACCTGCGGAAGGTGTTCGAGGCGGCGCGGATCCGGCGGCAGAACGGGCAGGGCACGCTGCTGTTCGTGGATGAAATCCACCGCTTCAACAAGGCGCAGCAGGACGGGTTCCTGCCGTATATGGAGGATGGGACCATCCTTCTGGTGGGGGCCACCACCGAGAACCCGAGCTTCGAGCTGAACGCGGCGCTACTGTCTCGGGCGCAGGTGATCGTGCTGGCGGCGCTGACACCGGCCGATCTGGAGCGGCTGGCGCAGCGGGCCGAGCATGAGTTGAACCGGGCGCTGCCCCTGACCGGCGAGGCGCGCGAGGCGTTGGTCGAGATGGCCGATGGCGACGGGCGGGCGCTTCTGAACCTGATCGAGCAGGTGATGTCCTGGCGGGTGGAGCGGTCGCTGACCCGCGACGAGCTGGCCAAGCGGCTGATGCGGCGGGCGGCGCGGTACGACAAGGCGGGGGACGAGCATTACAACCTGATCTCGGCCCTGCACAAATCGGTGCGGGGGTCGGACCCGGAGGCGGCGCTGTACTGGTTTGCCCGGATGCTGGANGGGGGCGAGGACCCGCGGTTCCTGGCCCGCCGNCTGACCCGCATGGCGGTCGAGGATATTGGCCTCGCCGACCCGCAGGCGCAGGCGGTGTGTCTGGATGGCTGGCAGACCTATGAACGGCTGGGCTCGCCCGAGGGCGAGCTGGCGCTGGCCCAGGCGGTGATCTATCTGGCGCTGGCGCCCAAGTCGAACGCGGCCTACGGGGCCTACAAGGCGGCCAGGGTGGCGGCGCGCGAGACCGGGAGCCTGATGCCNCCNCGGCATATCCTGAACGCCCCCACCCGGCTGATGAAGGAGGTGGGCTATGGCGCGGGCTATGCCTATGACCATGACCAGGAGGATGCCTTTTCGGGGCAGGACTACTTCCCCGAGGGGATGAAGCGGTAAACCTGGTACCTGCCGCCGGAGCGGGGCTTCGAGCGGGAGCTGAAGAAGAGGATCGAGTATTTCGACCGGCTGAGGGGCAAGCGGCGGGGGAGTAGGCGTCCGAGCTCGGACGCTTGCTTCGCACAAGCAATATCAATTGGTTACGCACGCGAATTAACTTGGACTTCATAATTGACCCGTCGCGCCGGGCGCCCGGTCAGGGCGTCAGCGCGCGGATCAGGCAAACCACATCCTCCTCGGTCGTGTTCCACGAGGCGACCAGGCGGGCGGCCTCGCGGCNCGGTTTCGGTGGCATGTCGTAGAAGACGGCGCCCCGCGCATGGGCCGCCGCGTTGCGACCCGCGGGCCAGTCGGCAAAGACGATGTTGGCCTGGGCCGGATGCAACAGCCGGGCGCCGGGGAGCGCAGCCACGCCCTTGGCCACAAGCGCGCCCATGTGGTTGGCATGGGTGGCCAGCCGCAGCCACAACCCGCCGTCCAGATAGGCCTCCATCTGCGCCGACAGATAGCGGTGCTTGGAGAAGAGATGGCCGCCGCGCTTGCGCCGCAGCTCGAATTCCCAGGCGCGGGCGGGGTTGAACAGCACCACCGCCTCGACCCCCATCAGCCCGTTCTTGGTGCCGCCGAAGGACAGCACATCGACCCCGGCCTTCCAGGTCATGCTTACCGGGCTGGCACCGGCGGCCACCAGCCCATTGGCAAAGCGCGCGCCGTCCAGATGCACGGGGACGCTAGGCCTCATNNGCGCCACGGCGGCCAGGGCAGCGATTTCGGCGGGGGTGTAGATCGTCTTNNAAGCCTCGGTGACATTGGTCAGGCTGAGGATGCCTTTCTGCACCGAATGCACGCCGCCCGAACCGGCGCGGGCCAGGATCGGCGCCAGCGTCTCGGGCGTCATCTTGCCATGGGCGCCGGGCACCAGCACCAGCTTAGCGTANNAACTGTAGAATTCGGGCGCGCCGCATTCATCCTCGGCGACATGGGCATGGGTGTGGCAGAAGACGGCCCNCCAGGGCGGGCAGAAGGTGGCCAGCGCCAGCGCATTCGCTGCAGTGCCAGTGGCGACAAGGAAGACGGCGGCCTCGGGTGCCTCGAAGATCTCTCGGACGCGGGCGGTGACGCGGGCCATGATCTCGTCGGCGCCATAGCCGCGGGCATTGCCGTCATTGGCACGAGTCAGGGCGGCCAAAACCTCGGGCGGGACGGGCGATCCGTTGTCGGAGGCGAAGAACATCGGGCAGGCTCCTTCTCGGCTGGCGTGACACTGCACCCGGCGGGCGGGAATGGCCAGAGGCTGCGGCGCAAGACCCATGCGCGGGGCACAGGTCTGGACCGACGGAGTTGCAGGTTTCCGCTTCGACTGCCCTGAAAACACGACCGGGCCGCGCAAACGAGGTTGTCGCGCGAAGACTCGTGGCCTCTGCAGGGCCACAGCCTCTTGAACCCGGCCGCGAAGCCGGGAATGGTGCGCCGGTCCTGAAGGGTCGCCCATGCTGCACACCATCCTGTCCATCCCGTGGGAGACCTTCCTGACCATGCTTCTGGGCGGGCTGGCGGTGAATTTCGCGCCCGGCCAGGACATCTTNTTCGCCACCGCCTGCGGCATCGTTTACGGGCCGCGCATGGGGGCCATCGCCGGGTTCGGCGTGGGCGTCGGCGTGCTGTGGCATGTGGCGCTGGCGGCCCTGGGTCTGGCGGCGGTAATCGCGGCGCATCCCGGGGCGCTGACGGCGATCAAATATGTGGGCGCGGGCTATCTTCTGTGGCTGGCCTGGAAGAGCTGGCGNGTAAGCAGCGCCGACGGCGAGGGGCGCGCCGCGCCCGATGCGCGCCGGGCCTTCCTGCGCGGCATCCTGTCGAATGTGACCAACCCCAAGCCGGTTCTCTTCATGCTGGCCTTCCTGCCGCAATTCGTTGATCCCGCCATTGGCCCGGTCTGGCAGCAGGTCACCTTCTTCGGGCTGGTCTTCGCGTTCACCGGCGGGCTTGTCACCGCGGGTTTCGGCTATCTGGCCGGGCTTGCCGGTCGCGCGATCGGCGCCCACATGGGGGCGGTGAACGAGATCGCCGCCGTTCTTTTCGCCGGACTTGCCGTCCGGCTGGTTCTTTCGGAGTAAGAGATGATCACCCTTCTGGACGGCGGCATGGGCCAGGAACTGATTGCCCGTGCTNNTGGCGAAGACCCCGGCCCCTTGTGGGCCACGCGCGTGATGATCGACCATCCCGGTCTGGTGAAGGCGATCCATGAGGATTACTTCGCTNNAAGCGCCTCGGTCGCCACCACCAACACCTATAACATCCTGCATGACCGGCTGATCCCGCAGGGGCTGGATGCGCTGTATCACGCGCTGCACCTGCGCGCGCTGGCCGAGGCGCACGAGGCGAAGGCTGCCGCCGGGCGTGGAATGATTGCCGGGTCGATGGGACCTTTGGGCGAAAGCTATCGGCCCGACCTGACGCCGCCGGTTTCGGTGTCGGAGCCGCTGTATGCCGAAAAGGCGCGCCTGCTTGGCCCGCATGTCGATGTGATCCTGATCGAGACCATCCCTTCGCTGGACCTGGCGCGCGGCGCCTTGCGCGGGGCGCAGGTGGCGGGCAAGCCGGTCTGGCTGTCGGTTTCGGTGATGGACCGCGACGGGTCGCGGCTGCGCTCGGGCGAGCCGGTGGCGGGGCTGGCCGAGGTGCTGGCCGAGGCGCCGGCGGCGGCGGTGCTGGCCAATTGTTCCATGCCCGAGGCGATGGCGGCGGCGATGGGGGAACTGGCGGGTCTGGGTCTGCCCTTTGGCGCCTATGCCAACGGATTTTCCGAGATTTCCTCGCTGCCCCTGCCCGAGGATGGCGGCGCGTAGGCCTATTGCGCGCGCCACGACCTGACGCCGGAACGCTATACCGCCTTTGCCATGGGGTGGATCGCGCAGGGCGCGACCATCGTCGGCGGCTGCTGCGAGGTNGGGCCCGCGCATATCCGCCACCTGGCCGCCGCGCTGCAGGCGGCGGGGCACCGGATTGCATGATCGAGTTCGCCTATGACCCGCCGCCCGATGCGCCGGTGATCCTGCATGTCGGCGACCACATCATCGTGGTCGGCGAGCAGGCGGGGCTTCTGTCGGTGCCGGGCAAGCTGGAGGGGCGGCAGGATTGCCTGGAGTCGCGGCTGCGGGCGATCTATCCCGACACGCTGCTGGTGCATCGGCTGGATTGCGACACCTCGGGCGTGATGATCTTTGCGCGCAACAAGAAGGCGCAGGGGTTTCTGGGGCAGGAGTTCGAGAAGCGGCGGTCGAAGAAGGTCTATGTCGCGCGGCTGTGGGGGCATCTGCACCCGGATGCTNNTAACCGGGTGGACCTGCCGATCTGCGCCGACTGGCCCAACCGGCCGAAGCAGATGGTGAATTACGAGCAGGGTAGTNNGGCGCAGACCGATTGGCAGGTGGTGGATCGCCCGCCCGGCGAGACGCGGGTGCGGCTGATGCCCTTGACCGGGCGCAGTCACCAGTTGCGGTTGCACATGGCGGAACAGGGCCACCCGATCCTGGGCGATCCGATCTATGCCGACGGCGCGGCGCAGGCCTTTGCGCGCCTGATGCTGCATGCCGAAAGCCTGGAGCTGCACCATCCGGCCGACGGGCGGTTGGTCAGGTTCACGGCGCCCTGCCCGTTCTGAGGCGGGTCAGAGCTGCGATTCCAGCGGCAGAAGGCCCATGAGCCAGGCCAGCAGGCGGCGGTGCGGCGGCACGCCGGGATCGTGGTGGTGGAGACGGCCGTGATCGCCGGTCCAGACCGGTAAGCCGCTTTCGTCCAGAAACAGGCGGTGGCTGACGGCGGGCGCCGTCTCGGCGGCGAAGAGCGCGTCCATTTCGGCCACCAGGGCGGGGGCGGTGAAGAGCACGCCCATCTCGGTGTTCAGCGAGGCCGAGCGCGGGTCGAAGTTCAGCGAACCGACAAAGCCGGTGGTGCCGTCGATGGTGAAGGCCTTGGTATGCAGGCTGGCATTGGTGCGGCCGCGCAGCGGGCGGCGGCGGCGCGCGACGGCGCGCAGCTCGTGCAGGCGGACGCCGCCTTGCAGCAGCGGCAGGCGGTAGCGGGCATAGGCGCCGTGGACGGCGGCGACATCGGTGGCGGCAAGGGAGTTGGTCAGCACGCTGACGCGGATGCCTTTGGCGGCCAGGGCGGTCAGGCGGCGGGTGCCGTTCCGCCCCGGCACGAAATAGGNGGAGGTGATGGCGATGCGGTCGCGGGCGGCTCCGATCAGCGGTCGCAGCGTCGCCATCAGCCGGTTGCGCCCCTTGCGGCCCAGGGCCTTTTCGGGCGGGTCGGCCACCAGCCGGGCATCGGCGCACCAGTGNNCAGGGCGGTCTCTGGCGGGGGAAGGGCGGCGNNGCGGCAGGCGGCCAAGATAGGGCTGCACCTCGGGGCTGTGCTGTAGCCCACGCAGCGCGGCAAGATGGGGGCGAAGCCGGATGTCGCTTCGGGGTTCGCGCACCGGCTGCACCGGGGCGCCGTCCCAGAACCGGTCGAACAGGGCCGTGGCCTGATCCACCACGGGGCCTATGACCAGCAGGTCCAGGTCGTGGAAATTGGATTGGGATGACGCGCCGAAATAGGCATCGCCGATGTTGCGGCCTCCCAGGACCGCGGCGGCGCCGTCGGCGATCCAGGCCTTGTTGTGCATGCGCCGGGTCATCGAGAAGAAGCGTAGCGCGATCTCCAGCCAGCGGCGGGTGCTGCCCTTGGCGGCGCGGGTGGGGTTGAACAGGCGCACGGCGATGGCCTTGTGGCTGTTCAGCGCCTGCAGAAGCCGGTCGTGGCTGGTGAACCCGATGTCGTCCAGCAGAAGCCGCACCTGCACGCCGCGGTCGGCGGCGGCCAGCACTTCGGACAGAAGAAGCCTTCCGGTCAGGTCTTCTTCCCAGATGTAATACATCAGGTCCAGACGGTGGCGGGCCTGCCGCGCCAGGGCCATGCGGGCCGCGAAGGCGCCTGTGTCCGAGGGCAGAAGCTGCAAACCGCTGGCGCCGGGATGGCGCGCGCACAGCGCCGCGATGTCCGCCGGTGGCGCAGCCGGTTCGGCAAGGGCTTTTCCGCTTTGCATCCGAACCCTGCCCCGCTGACCCTGGCCGTATAGGTCGCAACCGGGGCTGCCGATTGCAAGGGCCGCGACGGATCGGCGCAAGATCACCCCGTCTGCGGAATTGACATGCGGGTGTCGCAAAGTGGTGCCAAGGCAGCGTCAGATGCAGAGGATTACGTCATGGATGGCCGGGATTTGAATGCCGAAAGCTGGCAGGTGGCCTCGGTGGTGCATGGGGCGCGCGACCAGCAGGCGGCGGCGCGCGAGCTTCTGGCGAAGCTGACGGCGCTGCGGGCCGAGGTGGCGCATCGTGCCGCGCGACGCATGGCCGACTGGGCGCCCCGGGTTTCGCGGCCCGAATTCCTGATCTCGGCCGAGAACCTGGCCGACTGGCTGGCGCTGCGCGAGACCGACCTGACCGGGTTGCAGGCGCCGCTGGCGCAGTTCGGCCTGTCCTCGCTTGGTAGGCTGGACGGCCATGTGCGGCCCTCGCTGGATGCGGTGATTGCGGCGCTGACGCTGNNATCGCGCGAGGCCGAGGCGGCATTTCCCGATCCGGCGGAGATCACGGCGGGCGCCACCATCCTGGAAACCCGGCGTGACCGGCTGTTCGGCGACCGCCGCGACGGNGTAACCACGCGGATCATGGTGACGCTGCCAGGAACCGCAGCCACCGATACAGGCCTGGTGCGCGATCTGGCGGCGGCGGGCACCGACTGTTTCCGCATCAACTGTGCCCATGACGGACCGAAGGCCTGGGAGGCAATGATCGCCGCCGTGCGCGAGACCGGCGCGGCGATGGGGCGGCGGCTGTCGGTGTCGATGGATCTGGGCGGGCCGAAGTTCCGCATCGAGCGCGTCTGGAATGCCGACAAGCTGCGGCTTGGCCTGGGCGATGTGTTTTCGCTGGTGCTTTCNGGCGCATGATGTGGTGAAGGGTCGGTTACGGCCGAGCTGAGCCACCCGGCGCTGGTGCGGGCCCTGCATCCGGGCGCGCGCGTTTCGGTTGATGACGGCAAGCTGTGGGCCGAGGTGCAAGAAATCGCGGGCGGGCGGGTTGATCTGCGCGTGGCGCAGGCGCCGGAAAAGGGCGTGAAGCTGAAGCCGGAAAAGGGCGTGAACCTGCCCGGCACCGATCTGGACGTGGAGGCGCTGACCGACGAGGACCGCGCCGCGCTGGAGGTGATTGTCCCGCAGGCCGACATCGTGGCCTTTTCCTTTGTGCAGACGGTTCAGGATGTGCGCGACCTCTTGGCAGCGATGGAAGCCAAGGCGCATGGGATGCGCCTGCCCGCCATCCTGTTGAAGATCGAGACGCCGCGGGCGCTGAAGGCCCTGCCCGAGCTGATTGTGGAGGCCGGGGCCAAGGTGCCGGTGGGCGTGATGATCGCGCGCGGTGACCTGGCGGTGGAAATCGGCTTTGAACGCATGTCGGAGATCCAGGAGGAAATCCTCTGGCTCTGCGAGGCGGCGCATGTGCCGGTGGTCTGGGCGACGCAGGTTCTGGAAGGCATGGTGAAGGAAGGCCAGGCGAGCCGGGCCGAAGTGACCGATGCCGCCATGAGCCAGCGGGCGGAATGCGTGATGCTGAACAAGGGGCCGCATGTGGTGGCCGCGGTGAGTTTCCTGCGCGGCGTGCTGGCGCGGATGGACCGCCACCAGGACAAGAAGCGCGCCCGGCTGGTGCCCTTGCACCTGTGGCGCAGCGCCTGATCAGGCGACGCGGTTGCCCGCCACCCAGGTGCCGCGCAGTTGCGCCGCGGCGGGGATGCGGCGCAGGCGCACCAGATCGGCACGCAGGCCCGGCGCGATGCGGCCGCGGTCTTTCAGGCCGCCGCCCGCGCCGGATGGGCGGTGACGCAGGCGATGCCGCGCGCCAGGTCGCCCCACAGGTCGCCCAGCATCAGAGCGGCGGTCAGCAGCGCGGCCGGAACATAATCCGACGACAGGATGTCCAGCGTGCCCTCGCGCGCCAGGTCGGCGGCGGCGACATTGCCGGAATGCGACCCGCCGCGGATCAGGTTGGGCGCGCCCATCATCACCTGGATGCCCAGGTCGTGGCAGGCGCGCGCCGCCTCGGCCGTGGTGGGGAATTCGGCAAAGCGCACGCCCTGGGTTGCGGACTTCGCCACCTGGTCTTCGGTGGTGTCGTCGTGGCTGGCCAGAACGGCGCCGCAGCGCGCCGCGGCCTTCAGTGCCGCTGCTTCGTGGACGGCGCGGAAGCGGTTGCCCATCTCCTGCTGTTCGGCCAGGAACTCGACGAAGGCCGCATCGGACAGGCCGTGCTTGCCCTGCATGTAGGTGCGCAGTTGCGTGACATCGCGGAACTGGCGCTGGCCGGGGGTGTGATCCATCAGGCTGATGATGCCGACGCCATCCGCGGCGCTGAACTTGTCCAGCTCTTCGGCCAGAGTCTCCGAGCAGATCTCGGCGCGCAGGTGCAGGCGGTGGCTGATGCGCAGCACGCCCTGGGCGTTCATGTCGATGATCTCGTGCGCGACGGCGCGGGCATATTCGCCATAGGTCCCGCGCGAGCGGGTGGTGACGACCGAGCCCACGCGCAGGGCGTCGAAGACCGTGGTGATGCCGGTTCCCGCCAGTTCGCCGTCATGGGCCAGGATCGCCGCGGCGTGGGGCCAGTCCACGCCGGGCCGGGGCTGCAGGTGGCGCTCCAGATTGTCGGTGTGCAGCTCGATCAGGCCGGGGATCAGCAGATCGCCCTCGCAATCCACGGCGCCGGGCGGAACCGAGGTGCCGGGGTCGATGGCGGCGATCAGCCCGTCGCGGATCAGGACCGCGCCCCGTTGCACGGTGTCGGGCAACACCAGATCGGCATTGGCAAGGATGGTCTCGGTCATGCGGGGTCTCCGATGCGGCACGGGCCTCGGCCAGCGCGGCCAGGAAGCGGGCAATGCCCTCTTCGCGGCTGGTGTCGTTCACGATGCGCCAGATGCGCGGGTCCATCGGCAGGTCTGGCACCTGCCGCGCCAGCCGGGCGCGCCTGTCCTCGGCGGCCTCACGGCCACGGGCGGCGATGCGCGCGGCAAGCACGGGTTCGGGCGCGGTGACCGCCAGCACGTGAAGTGCGGGGAACCGCGCCAATGCCTGCGGCAGGGCGGCGCGCGAGCCGTTGAAGATCACGTCGCGGCCCAGGGTGAGGCCCGCGAATTCGGCTTCGGGAATGCCGTAGCCCAGCCCATGCGCCTGCCAGTGCAGGGCAAAATCGCCCGCTGCCAGCCGGGCGGCGAAATCGTCTTCCCCGGCGGCTTCGGACGGCTCGTCGCCCGGCAGCGGCACCCGCGTCACCACGCGCCGCGCCCAATGCAGGCGGGGTCAGCCGCCACGGCACCGGCGATCAGCGTGTCGCTTAAGCGCCCGACGGCCCGACCACGGCGAAGACGCGGCCGATCATGCCGCCCTGCCGGGGTGAAACCGGTGACATCCACCAGCCGGTCGCAGACCCGCGCCCGCGCCGCCTCGTCATGGAAGATGCCCAGGATCGCGGTGCNCGCGGCGCNTGCTTCCTCGATCAGCCCCAGCACCACGGCGCGGTTGGCGGCATCCAGGCTGGCGGTGGGTTCGTCCAGCAAGAGCACCGGCCAGGCATGGGCGAAGCCGCGGGCGATGTTCACCCGCTGCTGCTCGCCGCCCGAGAAGGTGGTGGGCGACAGGCCCCACAGCCGCTGCGGGATGTTCAGCCGCGCCAGCAGTTCGGCCGCCCGTTCGCGTGCGGCGTCCGCGGGGTGGTTCAGGGCCAGCAGGGGTTCGGCCACCACCTCCAGCGTCGGCACGCGGGGCACAACGCGCAGGAACTGGCTGACATAGCCAAGCGTCGCCCGGCGCAGGCCCACGATGACGCGCGGGTCGGCGCCCACCACCTCGATCCCCGCCACGCGGATCGAGTAAGCGCTTACCAGGTAATTGCCCCAGATCATGCGCATCAGCGTCGACTNGCCGGCGCCCGAGGCGCCGGTGAGGCCCACGCATTCGCCGGGCGCCACGGTCAGCGCGGCGCCGCGCATCACCGGGATCACCGTGCCGCCCTGGGTGTGCAGGGTGAAATCCTTGGAAAGGCCGGAGACGCGGATCATGGCCTAGACCTGCAAGACAGAGGAAACGAGAAGCTGGGTATAGGGATGCTGCGGATCGTCCAGCACCTGGTCGGTCAGGCCCTGTTCCACCACGCGGCCGTCCTTCATCACCATCAGCCGGTCGGCAAGCAACCGCACCACCGCCAGGTCATGGGTGACGATGACGGCGGAAAGGCCCATCTGGCGCACCAGCCCGCGCANGCGGTCCAGAAGCCGGGCCTGCACGGAAACGTCCAGGCNCCCGGTGGGTTCGTCCATGAACACCAGTCGCGGCCCTGTCACCAGGTTCCGCGCGATCTGCAACCGCTGCTGCATGCCGCCGGAAAAGGCGCGGGGGCGGTCGTCGATGCGGTCGGGCGCGATTTCCACCCGCGCCAGCCAATCCTGTGCCTGGGCGCGGATGGCGCCGTAATGGCGCGCGCCCACAGCCATGAGCCGCTCGCCGACGTTGCCGCCAGCCGAAACCCCCATGCGCAGACCGTCGCGCGGGTTCTGGTGGACGAAGGCCCAGTCGGTGCGCATCAGCANGCGCCGCTCGGCTTCGGACAGCGCCAGCGTGTCGCGCGGGCCGTCGCGGGTTTCGAACACCACCTCGCCCGCCTCGGGGCGCAGATGGTAACNCAGGCAGGACAGAAGCGTGGACTTGCCCGAACCGCTTTCGCCGACGATGCCCAGCACTTCGCCGGGCCACAGGTCGAAGCTCACGCCGGTGCAGCCGATGCGCGCGCCGTAACGCTTTTCCAGCCCGCACACCGACAGAAGCGGGCGATCCTCCAGGCCACGAGTTTTCTGCGAAAACTCTGGTCCCAGCAACTGCCGCGCTCATGGCCGCACCGCCGGATCGGGGCGCCTCCCTCTCCCTTGGGGAGAGGGTCGGGGTGAGGGGTTCCGCGCCAACGAACCCTGCTCGACCCGGCCTCGGCAATAATCAGTGTCGGAACAGACATACATCCGGCTGCCGCGGTCGTCGGTGATGACCTCGTCCAGATAGCTGTCGGTGGCGCCGCAGATCGCGCAGGGATGATCAGCCTTCGACGCGACGAAGGGATGATCGTCGAAATCGAGGCTCACCACTTGGCTGTAGGGCGGCACGGCATAGATGCGCTGTTCGCGGCCCGCGCCGAACAGGAGGATCGCCGGATTGTCGGCCAGCTTGGGGTTGTCGAACTTCGGGATCGGCGAGGGGTCCATGACATAGCGGCCCTCGACCTTCACCGGATAGGCGTAAGAGGTGGCGATCTGGCCGTGGCGTGCAATGTCTTCGTACAGCTTCACCTGCATCAGCCCGTATTCCTCCAGCTCGTGCATGCGCCGGGTCTCGGTCTCGCGCGGTTCCAGAAAGCGCAGGGGTTCGGGGATCGGCACCTGGAAGACCAGGATCTGGTCCTCGGTCAGGGCTTCCTCGGGGATGCGGTGGCGGGTCTGGATCAGGGTTGCCTCGGCGGTGCGTTCCGTCACCGCCACCTGCGCGGTGCGCTGGAAGAAGCGGCGGATCGAGACGGCGTTGGTGGTGTCATCGGCGCCCTGGTCGATGACCTTCAGCCGGTCCTCGGGCACCAGGCAGGCCGCCGTCACCTGCACGCCGCCGGTGCCCCAGCCATAGGGCATCGGCATTTCGCGGCTGGCGAAGGGCACCTGATAGCCGGGGATCGCCACCGCCTTCAGGATGGCACGGCGGATCATGCGCTTGGTGTCTTCATCCAGATATGCAAAGTTATAGGCGGTCATGTCAGGCATCTCGGGCAAGGGCGCATGAGCGAGGACGTCTTCTCCACGGTGCTGTGGATGGGCCTGCTGGCCCTGATCGTGATCGCCGTCTTCGGCTTCTATGCCCGGGAATTGTTGCGCCAGACCCGCGCCTTCCATCGCGCCATGCTGGCGCTCCGCGACCGCATCGACCGGTCGGCGACCTGCGTTAGCGCGCTCATTCCGCCGCCTCCTGCGCCTGCATCGACTCGGCCCGCAGGCGGCGGATCAGCTCCAGCTCGGCCTGGAAATCGACGTAATGCGGCAGCTTGATATGCTCCAGGAACCCGGTCGCCTGGATGTTGTCGGCATGGGACAGCACGAATTCCTCATCCTGCGCCGGGGCGCCGATGAAATCCTCGCCCAGTTCCTGCCAGCGCAGCGCCCGGTCCACGAGGCTCATGGCGATGGCCTTGCGCTCGGTCTGGCCGAAGACCAGGCCATAGCCGCGGGTGAACTGTGGCGGCTCGGTCGCCGAGCCCTTGAACTGGTTCACCGTCTCGCATTCGGTCAGTTCGACTGCGCCGATCTCGACGGAAAACCCCAGCTCGGGCAGGTCGAATTCCACCGGGACCGCGCCGATGCGCAGTTCACCCACGAAGGCATGGGTGCGGCCATAGCCGCGCTGCGTGGAATAGGCGAGCGAGAGGAGGAAGCCTTCGTCCCCCGCGCCAGCGCCTGCAGGCGCAGCGCGCGGTCGGCCGGCAATTCCAGCGGCGCGCGGGTCAGGTCGGGCGGTTCGGTGCCGGTGTCGGCTTCGGCCTCGATCAGGCCGTCGCGGTCCAGCAGGGCCGTGACATGGGGCATGGTCGTGTCGGCCGCGGGCGCGGTGGCGGCACGGGGCGGCAGGCCTTCGGCTTCCAGCGCGAAGTCCAGCAGCCGGTGGGTGTAGTCGAAGGTCGGCCCCAGGATCTGCCCGCCGGGCAGGTCCTTGAACGTGGCCGAGATGCGCCGCTGACCGCCATGGCGCCGGTATCCACCGGGTGCGAGGCGCCAAAGCGCGGCAGGGTGGTACGGTAGGCGCGGATCAGGAAGACCGCCTCGATCAGATCGCCGCGCGCCTGCTTGATCGCCAGCGCGGCAAGGTCGGGGTCGTAGAGCGAACCCTCGGCCATCACCCGGTTCACCGCCAGCGCCAGCTGTTCGCGGATCTGCGCGGTGGTCAGTTCCGGCACGGCGGGGTCGCCGCGGCGGGCTTCGGCCAGCCATTGGTGGGCATTCTCGATGGCGCGCTCGCCACCCTTCACGGCAACATACATCAGGAGGCCTCCACGCGGGTGGTGCGGGGCAGCGCGGCCAGCTGGTCGCCCGCCGTCAGGATGCAGTCGAAACCCAGGGNGAACAGGGCGCGGTTGGCCTGGAAGGCGGCGGTTTCGGGCAGGCCGAGGCGGGCCTCGGCGGCGATGCCGGGGCCGGTCAGGCGGGNGCCTTCGGCGACCAGCGCAGGAATTTCCACGATCAGCGTGGCGGATCGGTCGGGATAGTCGGGCTGGCCGATGCGGAAGCGGGTGACGGGTTGCAGGGCCACCCAGGTGCCCAGGGCCAGCGTCGCCTGGTCCGCGGGCACCAGCGGCGCGCCGGTGTGGAAGGCGATCCAGGCGCGCAGGTCTTCGGTGTCATGCGAGGGGGCAAGGTGCAGGGGCGTGGTGCGGTCGGCCAGCACCAGCAGGGCCACGGCGGCGGCGACCGACAGGGGTGCCGGAGGGCGGGCNNAGCCAACCACGCGCTGGATGTGGCCGGGACGGGACATGGCCTGCAACAGCGCGCGGAAGGCACGGGCGGATTGGTGCGGGGCGTCGGCGAAGCCGCCGGAGAGGGCGAGGGTCATGCGTCCTCTCCCCGGACCAGGGTGAAGAATTCCACTTTCGTCGCCGCCGCCTTGGCGGCGCGCAGGGCGCGGGTCTCGGCCTCGGCCTGCGCCAGCGGGGCCAGCACGTCGGACGCCAGGCGGGGGCCGCGTCGGTCTGCAACAGGGCGTCCAGCACGGCGGCGCGGCGGGCATGGGCGGCATTGCGGCCCTGCACGACGGCATGGCCCACGGCGCCGCTTACCAGTTGCACGGCGCAGCGGGTGACAGTGACCTCGCCCAGGTTGAAGGCTGTGCCGGTGCCGCCCATGCGGCCGCGGACCATCACGGTGCCGGTCTCGGTAGGCGCAGCAGGGCGTGGTCGGGCAAGGGATCGGGCGCAAGGGCGGCGAGCGTTTCGGGGCGGGCGCGGGCAAGAAGGCCCATCCAGCCGCGGCGGTCGTGGGGCGAGAGCGAGGGTCATGGCGGGGAAGTGGACCGGCAAGGCTGCGGCGCGGTGACGGGGCGGTGAAGATTTGGTGACGTTCAGCCGCCGTGGCGGTCGAGGAATTCCTCGGCGGGCAGACGGCGGAAGTCGTCCAGCGCGGCGCGCAGGCGGTCGTGGGGCCAGTCCCACCAGGCCAGCGCCAGAAGGCGGGCGGCGATGGCTTCGGNGAAGCGGGCGCGCAGGGGGCGGGCGGGGTTGCCGGCGACAATGAGGAAGGGGGNCACGTCCTTGGTGACCACCGCGCCGGAGGCGACCACAGCCCCGGCGCCCACGGTCACCTCAGGCTTCACGATGGCGCCGTGGCCGATCCAGCAATCCGGCCCCAGCACGGTGCGGCGGGCGTGGCGGGCGGCGAAGAAGGTCGCGTCGTCGGGGGTGTCGTCCCAGTAGGAGGCCGAGCGGTAGTGGAAATGATGCAGCGCGGCCGAGCCGAGGGGATGGTCGGTCGGGCCGATGCGGGTCAGGGCGGCGATATTGGCGAAGGGGCCGACCGTGGTGTTGGCGATGTCGGCCAGGCGGTCGCAATAGGCATAGGCGCCGAAGGTGGAGTTCTGGATGCGGGCGTNGGCGCCCACCTCGCACCAGGGGCCGAAGGTGGTGTTCACCACCTCGGCGCCGGGGTGAAGGAAGGGCTGGTCGGCAGAGAGGCGGGGCATGGGTCTGTCCGGGTTGGCGGCGCGGGCAGCGCGCCCGAAGCCGGAAATCTGCGTGGCGTGGTGGAGACCACCGGGGGCGCGAGGATCGGCGATGAACGGTAACGCCCGGATGACGGATCATGGATTTTCGGAAGCAGGGCGCGGCAAGGGCGCACCGAAGGGCGAAGGCTGTCCGGACTTGGCCGGGCGGCCATCCTGACCGATGATGAGAATGCGGGGGCCGTTGGCGCGGGCCAGGACGGAGGCGGATGTGGACCCTGATCGGTTTGTTGCGGCGCAGGCGCAGGTCTGGCCGGGGCCGCTGGACGAAATCCGCGCCGGGCGGAAGGTCAGCCACTGGATGTGGTTCGTCTTTCCGCAGCTGGCGACGCTTGGCCGATCCGACACGGCGAGGTACTACGGGTTGGCGGGGGTGGACGAGGCGGCGGCCTATCTGGCCCATCCGGTGCTGGGGCCGCGGCTGGTGGCGATCTCGACCGCGCTGCTGGCGCATCGCGGGACGCCACTGAGACGATCCTTGGCAAGGTGGATGCGCTGAAGCTGCGGTCCTCGATGACGCTGTTCGAACGGGTGCCGGGTGCGCCGCCGGTCTTTGGGGCGGTGCTGGATGCCTTTCATTCAGGCGAGCGCTGCCCGACGACGCGGGCCGAGACAGCGGGTTGAGTCCGTCTGCGACACCTTCCGTCGCATTCCGCAAGATTGACGGTCGCCGGGCCGGTAGTGTTGCTGCGGGGCCGGGCGCGGCTGCAACAGGGCCGGGACGGGCAGATGGACGAGACCGATTACATCATCGTGGGCGCCGGGTCGGCGGGATGTGTGCTGGCCGAGCGGCTGACGGCGAATGGCAAGCACCGGGTGACGGTGCTGGAAGCCGGCGGCAGCGAGCGGCGGTTCTATGTCGAGCTGCCGCTTGGCTATGGCAAGCTGTTCTACGACCCCAAGGTGAACTGGCTTTACAAGACCGAGCCCGATCCGGGCCTGGCCGGGCAGCGCGATCACTGGCCGCGNGGGAAGATCCTGGGCGGGTCGTCCAGCATCAACGCCATGGTGTGGATCCGCGGCCACCAGGCGGATTACGAGGAGTGGAAGGCGGCGGGCAATCCCGGCTGGGGCTGGGAGGATGTGCTGTTAACCTATCGCGCCATCGAGGACAACGAGGCNGGGGCGGATGCGTATCGCGGCAAAGGCGGGCCGCTGTTCATTTCGGCCAACCGCAAGGGGCTGCATCCGCTGGTGGAAGATTACATTGCGGCCTGTGACCAGGCCGGGCTGGCGCCGAACCCCGATTTCAACGGCGCCCGGCAGGAAGGCGCGGGCATCTACCAGATGACGATCAAGGGCGCGCGGCGCAATTCGACGGCGCGGGCCTTCCTGCGCCCGGCGATGAAGCGGGCGAATTGCCGGGTGGAGACGGGAGCATTCGTCACGCGGGTCCTTGTCGAAGGCGGTCGCGCCGTAGGGGTGGAATACCGGCAGGGCGGCGCGGTGAAGACATTGCGCGCGCGGGCCGAGGTGATCCTGTCNGGGGGCGCGATCAACTCGCCACAGCTGTTGCAGCTGTCAGGGATCGGGCCGGGGGCCGTGCTGCAAGGCCTGGGAATTCCGGTGGTGCTGGACAACCCGAATGTCGGCGATCACCTGAGCGACCACCAGGGGCTGAACTATACCTGGGCCATGAAGGTGCCCACCTACAACGACGAGTTGCGGCCCCTGTGGGGCAAGGCGCTGGCCGGGGTGAAGTACCTGCTGGGCGGCTATGGCCCGCTGGCGAAAAGCATCAACCACGGCGGCGGGTTCTTCCGCACCGATCCGGGCCAGCCGCGGCCGAACATGCAGCTGTACATGCAGGCGTTTTCCACCTTGCTTCCGAAGGCGGGCGAGCGGCCGCTGCTGACGCCCGACCCGTGGTCTGGCCTGTCCTTGGGTCTGTCGAACTGCTTACCCACCAGCCGGGGGCATATCCGCATCCGCTCGGCCGATGCGGGCGAGCATCCGGTGATCACCGCCAATGCCTATTCCACCGACAACGACGTGACCGAGATGCTGGCGGCGGTGAAGATGCTGCGCAAGATCGCGGCGCAGCCACCTTTNGCCCGGCTGGTGGACAAGGAGTTGCGACCGGGGCCAGAGGTTGTGACGGATGACGAGCTGATCGCCGATTTCCGGCAGCGGTCGGGCACGGTCTATCACCCTTCCTGCACCTGCCGCATGGGGCCGGACCCGGCGACAAGCGTCATCGACGCGCGGCTGAGNGTGCATGGCGTGGCCGGGCTGCGGGTGATCGACGCCGCGTCCTTCCCCAACCTGATTGCCNNAAGCAACACCAACGCGCCCTCGATCCTGATGGGCTGGATGGGTGCGGCAAAGGTGCTGGAGGACGCAAGGGGCTGACCGCCGCTTGCGACGCCGTGCCAGTGCGGTCGGGCCGCCCCGGTCCGCCAGCGAGGCTTTGCCGGGATCAGCAGGTCTGGCCCGAGGCCTCGAACCAGGTGGCGCGGGTCCAGTCGGGCCGCAGCCCCACCCGTGTTCCGGCCGAAACCGCCGACTCGCCCGGCAGGCGCAGGGTCAGCGTGCCCTCGGCGCCGGTCGGCCGGACATAGGCAAAGGTCTCGGCGCCCAGCCTTTCGATCAGTTCGACCTCGCCCGTCACCGGCGAGGCCGGGTCGATCTGCAGATGCTCGGGCCGCAGGTGACTCGACGATGCGGTCGGCCCCGGCCCGCGCCGCGCCGTGCCCAGACCCGACACCGCGATACCGCCCGGCACCGGCCGGGCGGGCAGGAAATTCATCGGNNGCGCCCCGATGAAACCGGCGACGAACCGGTTCGCCGGGCGTTCGTACAGGTCCATCGGTGTGCCGACCTGCTCGATCCGCCCATCGTGGAACACCACGATGCGGTCGGCCAGCGTCATCGCCTCGACCTGGTCGTGGGTCACATAGACCATCGTCGCGCCCAGGCGCCGATGCAGCCGGGCGATTTCCAGCCGCATCTGCACCCGCAGCGCGGCATCCAGGTTCGACAAGGGTTCGTCGAACAGGAACACCCTGGGGTCGCGGATGATCGCCCGGCCGATGGCCACGCGCTGGCGCTGCCCACCCGACAGCTCGCGCGGGTAGCGCGCCAGCAGCGGCGTCAGCCGCAACGTGTCTGCCACCTCGCCCACCTGTCGGGCGATGCTGGCGCGGTCGGTGCCGTGCAGCCTGAGCCCGAAACCGATGTTCTCGGCCACCGTCATGTGGGGAAACAGCGCATAGGACTGGAACACCATGGCGATGCCCCGGTCGGCCGGTCGCAACCGGGTGACATCGCGCCCGTCCAGCTCGATCCGCCCGGCGCTGGCATCCTCCAGCCCCGCGATCATGCGCAGGGTGGTGGACTTGCCGCAGCCGGACGGCCCGACGAAGACGACGAACTCGCCATGGGCCACGTCCAGGTTCAGGCCCCGGATCACCTCGGCCGCGCCGAAGGATTTGCGAAGGTCTTTCAGGTGAAGCTGTGCCATCCCGGCGATCATCCTTTACCGCGCCCATCGTCATCCCCTTGATGAAGAAGCGCTGGAAGAACAGAAACACGATCAGCGTGGGCAGGCTGGCGATCAGCGACAGCGCGCCCTGAACGCCCCAGGCCACGGAATACTGGCCGCGCAGGTTCACGATGCCGATCATGATCGTGCGCTTGTCGTCGGACTGGGTGAAGATCAGCGGCCACAGGAAATCGTTCCAGATCCAGGTGAACTGCAGGGTCGCCAGCACGGCCAGTGCGGGCAAGGACAGGGGCAGCACCANCCGCGTCAGCACCTGCCATTCGCTGGCGCCTTCCATGATCGCCGCCTCGCGCAGCGTNNTCGGAACGGTGGCGAAGAAGTTGCGCATCAGAAGCGTGCAGATCGGAATGCCAAGCGCGATATGGACGATGATCACCGGCCAGAGCGTGTCGATCAGCCCCAGCCCGTTGAAGAGCCGGAACAAGGGCACCAGGATGACCTGCGGCGGAAAGAACATGCTTACCACGATGACCAGGAACAGCGCGTTCGATCCCCGGAACGGCAGCTTGGCGAAGACATATCCCGCCAGCACGCCCAGGGTGATCGACCCGGCGGTGGTAAGCAGCGTGACCAGCGCGGTGTTCAGGAAGTAGCGGTGAACCGAGGNGTTGCCCAGCACCTCGGCAAAGTTGCCAAGGTAGAGCGAGGAGGGCAGCGACCAGAGGTCGCCCATCGAGATGTCGCGCGTGGTCTTTACCGAGGACAGCAGCACGCCGACGGTGGGCGCCAGGAACAGCGCCGCCAGCACCACCAGCATGACCAGGATCGCCGGTTGCCAGGGATTGAAGCGCGGGCCGGGGACAAGGTCAGCCATAGATCCGGTCCACCTTGCGCAGTTCCCGGAAGTAGAGGCCGATGATCGCCATGGCGATCAGGAACAGCACGACGGAAATCGCGCTGCCATAGCCCATGAGGTATTTCTTGAAGCTTTCGTTGTACATGTGCATGGCCAGCGTGTCGGAACTGTTGAACGGCCCGCCGCCGGTCATGATGTAAAGGATGTCGAACCCTTTCAGCGAGTTGATCACCGACAGCGCCACCACCACCACGGTCGATGGCGTCAGCAGCGGCAGGATCACCAGGCGGAACCGCTGCCAGGGGCTTGCCCNCTCGATCTCGCAGACTTCCAGAAGGTCTTCCTGGATCGAGGTCAGGTTACNCAGGAAGATCACCATGGCAAGCCCCGTCTGCTGCCAGGACCAGGCGATGATGACCGAGACCAGCGCGGTATCGGGCTTGGCCAGCCAGGCATGGCGGTGCTTCTGGCCGGTGATCTCGGTCAGGACGGTGTTCAGAAGCCNCCAGTCGGGCTGGTAGATCCAGATCCAGATCTGGCCGACGATGACCGCCGACAGGCAGATCGGCAGGTAGAACACGCTTTTGAAGACGCGCGCCCCGGCGACGCGGGAATCCAGAAGCAGCGCCAGTCCCAGGCCCAGAGTCGTGGGCAAGAGGATCGCCGCCGCCATCCAGATGCCGGTGTTGATCGCCGCCTGCAGGAACAGCCGGTCGGTGGTGATCTTCAGGAAATTGTCGAGGCCGACAAAGGCGTAGTCCGGCGAAAAGCCGTTCCAGTCGGTCACGGAATACCAGAAGGAACTGATGAGCGGCCAGATCACGAACAGGCCGAAAACGGCCAGCGGCAGCGCCAGAAGCACCGCCCTCCACAGCCTGTTGTGTTGTTCCATGCCCCCTTTCGCATCGGGAGGCCGCGCCCGGCAGGGCGCGGCCAGCCCGTTATCCGTTACTGCTTGAAGGCAGCTTCCGCGTCGGTGGCGGTCTGCGCAAGCACCGCCTCGGCCTGGGACGGGTCGTCGATGAAGCGGGTGAACATCGACAGGCCCACCTCGGCCACCGGCGGCGGCGTGGCGAGGTCATAGTTGAAGGCGAAGGCTTCCGCCGCCGCCACGGTTGCCGCCGCCTTCTGCATGACCACGTTGTAGCTGGCGGGATCGACGTTCACGTTTGCCGACAGCGCGCCCTGCGCATTGGCCCAGGCCGCCTGCACGTCGGTGTTCGACACCATGAAGGACAGGAACTTTTCGGCACCCGCGACATTGGCCGCGTTGGCCGCGATCACCAGGCCATCCACTGGGCCGACGGCGGCATTGGCCACGCCGTCCTTGACCTTCGGGAATTCGAAGAAGTCGTAGTCCTGCCCCGGCACCAACCCGTTGCCGTTCCAGTAGCCGGTGATCCAGGTGCCCATCAGCGTCATCGCCGCCTCGCCCCGCGCCACCTTGTCCGAGGCATCGGTCCAATCGTCGGCATTGGCGTTTTCGACGAAATAGCCCTTGTCGAAGAGGTCCTTCCACATCGCCATCGCGGCGGCCACCTCGGGGTCGGTATACTTTGCCTCGCCCGCCATCAGCCTGGCGCGATACTNCGGCCCGGCGGTGCGCAGAAGCAGGTAGTCGAACCAGAACTGGGTTANCCAGCGGTTCTTTGACCCCAGGGCGATGGGGGCCACGCCCTTGGCCTTCAGCGTTTCGCACAGCGCCAGGAACTCGTCCCAGGTGGCAGGCGCGGCGGTCATGCCATCGGCCATGACCTTCGTGTTATAGAACATCTTAAGATAGTGATAGTTGAACGGCACGAGATAGCGCTTGCCGTTGTACAAGGTGGCGCTGTCGGCGACCGATTTGGCGATGACGTCGCCCAGCTTGTCGGCGTCCCACATCGCGTCGATCGGATGCAGCGCGCCCGAATCGACGATGAACTGCACCCGCGCGCCGGNCCAGTAGCTGAACACGTCGGGCAGGCTGTTGCNCGCGGCGCGCACCAGGATGTCGGTCTTGAAATCCTCGTGCCCGACCGGGCTGTCCTTCAGCGCGATTCCGGTCGCCTCGGTGAAGCGGGCCACCTGGTCGTTGAAGGCTTTCAGCCCCAGCTCGCCCGTGAAGTAGTGGCTGATCGTCACTTCGTTCGACTGCGCCCAGGCGACGCGCGCAAATCCCAGGGCGGGGATGGACAGGCTGCCCATCAACAACGTCCGCCGACCGATCCGTTCCATTTCATCCTCCCATGAAGTTTAAACATGCGGCACTTATTGGCGCCGTCTTCGCAAGGGTCAGCAAGTTTTTTCGCAGATGTCAACAAAAAGTGTTGCATGTCGCGCCATGCCGGGCAATTGATGGCGAAATCGGGAGGCGGAGAAAGGAAAGTTGCCCCATGTCGAACTTGCCGTTTAACATGGCGCAAATATCCCCTGTGCTGAACGGAGTCCCCCGAATGCGCCTGCTGCAATCCCTGTCCCGTGGTCTGGAAGCGCTGGACTACATGACCGCCCAGGGCCCCGTTCGGCTGACCGACGTGGCCGAGGCGCTTGGCATCGACAAGTCGAACGCCGCGCATCTTCTGAAGACGCTGGTCGCCTCGGGCTATGCGGTGCAGGGCGAGGGGCGGCGCTACATGGCAAGCGCCAAGATGTCCGGCGCGGCCCGCAGCGAACACACGCTGGAGGAAATCGTCGCCGTGAAGGAGGCCTGGCGCGGCGCGCTGGAACGGCTGGTGGCCGAGACCGGCGAATGCGCCCATCTGGCGGTGCTGGTGGGCAGCCGCGTCTGGTACATCGACAAGGTCGATTCGCCCCTGCCGCTGAAGGTGGATCACCCGATCGGCGCGCTGTCGCCNCTGCATTGCACGGCGCTTGGCAAGGCGTTCCTGGCTTTCGGCCGCGCCCGCATACCCGAAACCCAGCCCGCCTTCACNCCCCGCACGCTGACCACCCGCCGCGCCCTGGGCGAAGAGATCGAACGCACGCGCCAGCGCGGCTATTCGGTCGATGACGAGGAGTTCGCGCATGGCATCCGCTGTGTCGCCCGCCCGATCTATGACGGCCAGGGCAGCATGATCGCGGCCATCGGCGTCTCTGGCCCCTCGGTCCGCGTCACCGATGTCCGGCTGGAAGAACTGGGCCGCATCGTCACCACCGTCTGCCAGACCGGCCAAAGCAAGGAAGTCACCCCATGACCAGCCAACCGATCCGGGTCGGCATCGTCGGCACGGGCCGCATCTCGGACCTGCATGCCATCGAATACCTGCACAATCCCGATGCCCGCATCGTGGCGCTGTGCGACCGCAACACCGGCCAGGCCCGCGCCAAGGCGGCGGCCTGGGGCATTCCCGATGTCACCATCGACGACGACCTGGATGCCTTTCTGGCCCGGCCCGGCATCGACCTGGTGGAAATCCTGCTGCCGCACCACCTGCACCTGCCCGCGGCGCTGAAGGCCATGGCCNNATGCGGCAAGATCGTCTCGCTGCAAAAGCCGATGTGCCTGGACCTGGCCGAGGCCGACCGGCTGGTGGCGGCCGCCGAGGCGCATGACCGGCCGGTGAAGATCTTCGAGAACTTCATCTTCTATCCACCGGTGCTGAAGGCCCGCGAACTGGTCGATGCCGGTGCCATCGGCACGCCCCTGTCGATCCGCATCAAGTCGAACCCGGCGCGCAGTGCCACCGCCTGGGAGGTGTGGCCNGCGGCCAATGCCTGGCGGCAGGAGAAATCGGCCTCGGGTGGCGGGCCGCTGGTCTTTGACGACGGCCACCACAAGTTTGCGCTCGCCTGGCATTTCATGGGCGACCCCGAAGAGGTTCACGCCTTCATCGGCGATTGCGAGGGGCCGGGCGGCATCCGGTTCGACGCGCAGTCAATCATTTCGTTCCGCTTTCCGGGCAACCGCATCGGCAACCTGGAGATCGTCTATTCGCCCGAGATGGAGCTGATGACCCGGCACTATGCCCAGGACGACCGGGTGGAAATCACCGGCACGAAGGGCGTGATCTTCATCAACGGCGGCCACGGCCGCCTTGGCGCCTCGCCGCCCGTGGTCCTGTACCGTGACGGCCAGATCACCACCTACGACGTGCCCACCGGCTGGGAGCAGAGCTTTGTCCAGTCGACNCGGCACTACATCGCTGCGCTGAAGACCGGCGGCGCGCCGGTGCTGACCGCGCGCGAGGGGCAGGTGCTGCGCTTTGCGCTGGCTGCGGAACAATCTGCCCGCGAAGGGCGCAGCATTCGTCTGGACGGCTGACGGAACACCGATGCACGCGACCCTGCCCACCTTTGCCGACCTGACCGACACGACAGCGCGCGCGCTGGCTGGCGCGGGCNGGCGGGCTGAATGCCGCGGTCGAGGCTGGCCTTCTGGCACGCCCGGTGACGCTGACCCTGGTCGAGGCTCTGGTGCTGGGGCTGATGCGGCAGGGGGTGACGAAATACCTGGCCGTCTTCGGCCACGGGTCCACGGCGCTGGCCGAGGTGCTGCGCGTCTACGACGCCGAAGGCCTGGTCCGCTGCTGGCAGTTCCGCAACGAGATCGAGATGGCCCATGCNGGCACCGCGCTGTCCTGGGTCTATGGCGAGGTGCCGGCGGTCGTCACCTCGATCGGGCCGGGGGCGTTTCAGGCGATGTCGGCCTCGCTGGCCGCGGCATCGAACGGCGTNGGGGTCTGGCACATCTACGGCGACGAGACGACCCATGGCGAGGGTTACAACATGCAGCAGGTGCCGAAGCCCGCAGGGGTCTTTTCCCAGATCACCTCCCTGATGGGGGCCTCTTGCACGCTGCATACGCCGGGCGCGCTGCGCGATGGATTGCGGAAGGGGACAGCGTCCGTCTTCCATCCGTGGCGGCCCGGCCCCTTCTATCTGAACCTGCCCCTGAACACCCAGCCCCTGCCGGTGACGCTGCGGCTGGATGCGCTGCCGGAACGGCCGGTCTGGCCGCGCCTTGCCCCGGCAGACAACGATGCGATCCACCAGGCCGCCCGCGCCATCGCGGCCTGCCCGCGCGTGGCAATCAAGGCTGGCGGTGGCGCACGCGGCGCGGCGCAGGCGGTGCGGCGGCTGGCCCGGGCGGCAGGGGCTGCCGTGGTTCTTGGTCCGGGCTCCCTGGGCGTAATGCCCGACGCCGACCCGCAGAACCTGCATGTCGGTGGCTCCAAGGGCTCGGTCAGCGGCAACTGGGCGATGGACGAGGCCGAGCTTCTGGTGGTCATCGGCAGCCGGGCCGTCTGCCAGGCCGATTGCTCGGGCATCGGCTGGCCCAAGGTNCGCCGGGTGGTGAACCTGAACGCCGATCCGCTGGACGTGCAGCATTACAACCGCACCATCGCGCTGACCGGCGATGCTGCCGTGGTGGCCGACCGCCTGGCCGCCGCGTTGGAACGCCTGCCGTCGCCGCGGGCAAGGCCGACTGGCTGGCCCGGGCGGCGGCGAAGGCCGAGNTGGCAGGCGATGCTGGCCGCCCGCACCGGCCCGGCCCTGCCCGATCCGGTCTGGCAGCGCCCGGTCCTGACCCAGCCCCAGGCCATCGCCGCCGCCGACGCCTTCTGCCGTCGCACCGGCGCGCTGAAGTTCTTCGATGCNGGCGACGTGCAGGCCAACGGCTTCCAGATCGTGCGCGACGATGCGCCGTTCCAGACCTTCACCGAAAGCGGCGCGTCCTACATGGGCTTTGCCGTCTCGGCCCTGCTGTCGCAGGCGCTGGCCGACAAGGGCCGCTATGGCGTGGCCTTCACCGGCGACGGGTCGTTCATGATGAACCCGCAGGTGCTGATCGACGGGGTGGAACATGGCGTCCACGGCACCATCCTGTTGCTGGACAACCGCCGCATGGCCGCGATTTCCAGTCTGCAACAGGCGCAATACGGCGCCGACTGGCGCACCAGCGACGGCGTGGCGGTGGATTACCTTGCCATGGCCCGGTCGGTTGCNGGCATCGCCGCCTTCGACGGCGGCACCTCGGCCGAGAGCCTGACCGAAGCGCTGGACAAGGCGCGCGCGCATCCCGGCCTGTCCTTCGTCGCCCTGCCCGTCTACTTCGGTTCCGACCCGACNGGCATGGGCGCCTGGGGCCAGTGGAACGTGGGCAACTGGTGCGCCGACGTGCAGGACCGCTATGCCGCCACCCTCATCTGACGGAGCCGCCATGTATTCCTCGTTCGGCCTGCTGATCGACGGCCGTTGGCAGGGCGCCNNCGACGGCGCCACCCTGCCCGTCCATTCCCCGGTGACCGAGGCCGAGATCGGCCGCATCCCCGCCGCGACCGAGGCCGATCAGGACAGGGCCCTGGCTGCCGCCGCCCGCGCCTTCGCCCCCTGGGCCGCGACGCCNACCTGGGACCGCGCCGCCTTGCTGCGCCGCACCGCCGATCTTCTGCGCGACCGCGCCGATGCGCTGGCCCGGCTGATGGCCACCGAAACCGGCAAGCCGCTGGCCGAGGCGCGTGCCGAAATCATGGCCAGCGCCGACCAGTTCGAGTGGCAGGGAGAGGAAGCCAAGCGCATCTACGGCCAGACCATTCCGGGCCGGAACCCGCAGGAACGGCTGTCGGTGACGTACCAGCCCGTTGGTCCCTGCCTGTCGCTTTCGGCCTGGAACTTCCCGATGCTGCTGCCTGCCCGCAAGATCGCCGCGGCCTTGGCCGCCGGATGCAGCGTCGTCGCCAGGCCCGCCAGCGAGGCGCCGGGGTGCTGCCTTGCCCTTGGCCAGGCACTGATCGACGCCCTGCCNGCAGGCACGCTGTCCATCCTGACCGGGCCGTCCCTGCCCATGGTGGACCGGCTGATCCGGTCGCCGGTGATCCGCAAGGTCTCGCTCACCGGATCGGTGCCGGTGGGCAAGGCGGTGCTGCGCGTCGCCGCCGAGGATGTGAAGAAGGTGACGATGGAACTGGGCGGCCATGCCCCCGTGATCGTCCATGCCGACGCCGANCCCGTGGCCGCGGCGCGNAAACTGGCCGCCACCAAGTTCCGCAACTGCGGCCAGGTCTGCATCTCGCCCTCGCGCTTCTATGTCCATGAAAGCCTGCTGGCGCCGTTCGAGACCGCCTTCGCCGAGGTCGCGCGCGGCCTGACCGTGGGCGACGGGCTGGACCCCGCCACCACCACCGGCCCCATGATCCGCGCCCGCGCCGTGGACAGCGCCCTGTCGCTGATCGCCGACGCCCGCGACCGCGGCGCGCGGCTNGCTGGCGGTGCCCGCCCCGCGCATCTGAACCGCGGCCATTTCCTGGAACCGACGGTGCTGACGGATGTCCCCGACGACGCCCGCATCATGCGCGAGGAACCCTTNTGCCCCGGTCGCCCCATCGCCGCCTGGACCGATTTCGACGAGGTCATCGCGCGGGCCAATGCCACCGAATTCGGCCTTGCGGCTTATGTCTTCACCGAAAACGCCGCCCTGGCCGCCCGCACGGCCGAGGCGCTGGAGGCCGGCATGGTCGGCATCAACGAAACCCTGCTCGCCACCGCGGAAGCCCCCTTTGGCGGCGTCAAGCAATCGGGGTTCGGGCGCGAGGGCGGCAGCCTTGGCATCCTGGACTACCTGGTGCCAAAGTACATCCGCCACCGTCTGACCGCCGTCTGAGGAGCCCGACATGACCGACCCCAAGGGCTTTGACAACGGCCTGACCAACTATGGCGACCGCGATTTCGCGCGCTACCTGCGCCGGTCCTTTGCCAAATCCATGGGCTATACCGGCGCGTCGCTCGACAAGCCCGTGGTCGGCATCTGCACGTCGGAATCCGGGTTCAACAACTGCCACCGCCATTTTCCCGACCTGATCGAGGCGGTAAAGCGNGGGGTTCTGGCAGCNGGCGCGCTGCCTGTGACCTTTCCGGTGATCTCGCTGGGCGAGGTCTTCCTGTCGCCCACCTCGATGGTCTACCGCAATCTCATGGCGATGGCGGTGGAAGAGATGATCCGCGCCCAACCCATGGACGCCGTGGTGCTGCTTGGCGGCTGCGACAAGACGGTGCCTGCCATGCTGATGGGCGCGATTTCGGCCGACGTGCCCGCTGCCATGGTCGTTGCCTACCCGATGATGACCGGCCGCCACCGCGGCGAGCGGCTGGGCGCCTGCACCGATTGCCGGCGCTTCTGGGCCAGCTTCCGGGCCGGGTCAGTCTCGTCCGACGAGATCGAACAGGTCGAGGGCCGCCTTGCGGTGACCTCGGGCACCTGCGCCGTGATGGGCACTGCCTCGACCATGGCGCTGATGGCCGAGACCCTGGGCATGATGCTGCCCGGCTCGGCAGCGATCCCGGCCGTCCACGCCGACCGCCTGCGCAATGCCGAGGAGACCGGCACGCTTGCCGCCCGCATGGCCATGACGGGCGGGCCGCGCCCGTCCCAGGTCGTGACNCCCGCCGCCATTCGCAACGCGCTGCGCGTGCTGCTGGCCGTGTCGGGCTCGACCAACGCCGTGGTCCACATGGCCGCCGTCGCCTACCGCATCGGCATGGACCTGGACATGGCGGGTTTCAACGCCATGTCGGACGAGACGCCGGTGGTGGTGGACCTGAAACCGGTGGGCCAGGGCTACATGGAGGATTTCCATGCCGCCGGCGGGCTGGAGGGCGTGCTGCGCGAGATCGCACCGAGCCTGGAAAGGGACACCCGCAGCATCACTGGCGCGACGCTGGCCGACCGCCTGTCACGCCCCCTGCCCGACCCGATCGACCGCTCCGTGATCCGCAGCCGCGAAGACCCGGTCTCGGCCGAAGGCGGGCTGATCGCGCTGACCGGCAGCCTTGCGCCCGGCGGCGCCATCCTGAAGCGCGCCGCCGCCACGCCCGCGCTGCTGGAGCACGAGGGCCGGGCGGTGGTCTTTTCGTCGCTGGAGGATCTTGCCGCCCGGATCGACGACCCCGACCTGGAGGTGACGGCCGCGGATGTGCTGGTATTGCAGAATGCCTACCCGAAAAGTGCCAGCGGCATGCCCGAGGCCGGCTATCTGCCGATCCCGCGCAAGCTGGCCCGCGCCGGGGTGAAGGACATGGTCCGCATCTCGGACGCGCGCATGTCCGGTACCGCCTTCGGCACCATCGTGCTGCATGTCACGCCCGAGGCCGCCATTGGCGGCCCGCTGGCCCTGGTGCGCACCGGCGACCTGATCCGGCTGTCGGCCCGCGAAAAGCGCATCGACCTGCTTGTGCCGCCCGAGGAACTGGATCGCCGTCGCGCGGTCTGGCGCGCGGCGCGCCGTCGGACNCGCGGTTATGCGCGTCTGTACCACGATCACGTCCTTCCGGCCGACCAGGGCTGCGATTTCGACTTTCTTCGGCACGACCGCGCGTGACGGTCGTCTTCTGCCCCGGATCGCCCCTGCCCCTGGCAGGCGGCGGCCGGGTCGAACCGGGTCCTGTCTCAGCGGCCCATGGGCGGCGTCTGGTTCAGCCATCCCAGAGGATGGGCGGAAAACCCGTGGCAGGCAGAACCGTCGGGGAAGTCGATGGACCAGTTTTCCCAGGTCGTCGCCTCGCCTGATCTGGCCCACCGGCCCCATCGGCGGGCAATGATCTGGCGGATGTCCGCGCTGCGGCCGAGTGCGTGCAGGGCCTTGAAGACGTAGTGGTGCATGAAGGGGCTGGCGAGGACCAGCTTTCCGGGCGGCGCGCTGTCGTCAAGGTCCAGCGAGCGCGCGATGATCGCGGCGGCCAGTGCCTCGGCTTCTGCGGGCGGGACAAGGCCGGTCAGGATCAGCAGTGCCAGGGCAAGCTGGCTGGCCGGGCGCCCTGCGGNGCTTTCCCGCCAGCCAGTTGGGGCAAGATGGGCCGCGCGGATGTACCCGGCCAGGCGCCCGGCGCGATCCGAAAGGGTCGCGGTTTCGGCGGAACCCAGGGCCGTGCCAAGACACACCGCCAGATGCAGGGCGTGAAGGTAGCGCAGGTTGTAGGTCAGGTTCGGCTCCGACCGGTCCATCGGCGACCAGTCGAGGAACAGCCGCTTACCGGGCTGGCTGCGGATCAGCCCGTCGGTGCCACGATCCTGATCGAAGCGGTCCAGCATGCGGCACAGGGCGGGCCAGTGCCGTTGCACAAGCCCGTCATCGTCGCGGCCCGGGTGGCGCGACCAGAAATCCAGAAGCTCGACCCACGAGAAGTTGTAGTCGGTCACCACATAGGCNNCTAAGACGTCGCCGGGCAGGACCGAGGGCAGCACGCCATCCTNGGCGGCCCCCGCCGCGGCCAGGTCAATGGCCATGCGCAGCGGGCGGGCGTCGTCGGAAAGGGCCGCCAGCGCGAAGGACTGGGCGACGACATCGCCCAGCCACTGGCTGCTTTCGCGCCAGACCGAGTCGACGAAGCCGTCTTGCAGGCAGGCGAGCGTGGTGCGCTGGCATAGTGCGGAGACGGACGAAAGCACGGGGTCGGTTTCTGCCGGGGCAGCGCGCAGGTCCAGCGGATAGACGGGAAGCCGCGCGTGGAATTGCGGGGCCGGTGTGACCCCGGCGCCGGTTTCCAGAAGGAACACCAGATAGCGCCCGCCGCGCAGGGTGAAGCCTTCCACCGCTTGCCNGCCTTCGCGCAGGCGGGTCCGGTCGGTGGGTCGCATCCGGCAATAGGTGGCCGGGTCGCTGAGCAGCAGCCGCCCGTCGCGCAGCTTTTCGGCATAGGAAATCGTCAGGCTGTCGGACGCAGACGCAGTGAGCGTGGCGCCAAGAACCGTGACACGGCTTTCGCCCAGGTCGAAGACCCAGATCGCGGCGTGGTTACCGGNGAGGCGGTCAGGCACGGGCGCGGGAGGCAGGGCGTCGAAGATCGCGCGCAGGCGCTGGTGCGGATCGTCCGGGCCGGGGAGGCCCGCGGGCAGGGCACCGAAGCGGGTCTGGAACGGCGCGGTGAGGTGGCGGGGGTCTTCGGTCAGAAGCGGGGTGTAGCGCGGGCGGAGGCTGGCCCAGATCGGGCCGGTCGNGGGCTGAACGATGCGCGCTTGCGCCCAGGTGCCAATCTCGGCGGCATCCGCATCAACGGCTTGCGTCAGGTCGCGGAGTTCGACGCCGCTGCCATAGATCGAGACGCGCGGCACCAGCGGCGACCACGACGCATCGCGGCGCACGCGCCAGGTCCGGTCGCTGGTCAGCACGGTCTGCCCGTCCACCTGCAACCAGCAGATCAGGCCGCAGGCGGCGCGGTGGACATAAGCGAAATGCGAATAGCCGGNGGAATAGACCTGGACGCGGATGCGGTTGCGGCCAGGACGCAGGAACGCCGCGATGGGCCGTTCGTCCACCGCCATGGCGGCGGGCCAGCACCGCTCCGGCCCGCGCCCGACGTACTGGCCGTTGATCCACAGCCGATAGCGGCTGTCGGCGCTCAGGCAAAAGTCCGCACGGGCCGGGGCGGTGGCCAGGTCGAGATCGGTGCAGAAATCGAGATAGGTTTCCTGCAGGTCGAAGGGATGGTCCGACCCGATCCAGAACGTGCCCTCGGGCGGATCACTGCAGCGTGCCGTATTGCTTGGCCAGGTCGTTCACCAGCCGATAGGCGCGGATCAGGCGGGNTGGCGGAATGTCGGGCTGGATGAAATGCCCGCCGTTGAAGATGAACCCGCCGCCGGGGGCGTAGATGCCGAAGCGTTCGGTGATGTATTCGTCCAGTTCGTCGCCGTCATACTTCAAGAGACCGTCGATCACGTCCAGCGACCCGTAGATGACGATCTTGTCGCCCCACTTGGCCTTCACTTCCCGCGGGTCGATCCCTGCACTTTCCTGAACCGGGTGCCACGAGGTGTATCCCATCTCGATGATGTCATCGACGACCTGAAGGATGTAGCCGTCGGAATGCAGGTTCACCGGCATGCCGCGCGAGCGGGCGTGTTGCACCACGCGCATCGCATAGGGCTTGATCAGCTTCCGCCAGGACTTCGGGCTGAACAGCATCGTCCCGTTCGACCNCCAGTCGTCGGACAGCGTCATCACGTCGACGCCCGCCTCGACCATGCGGTCCACCTGCACGCACATCCAGTCGGCATAGCGGTCGAAGAAACCGGCCATCAGGTCGGGGTTGCCGCCAAGGTTCATCCAGCAGTTCTCGATGCCCAGGAAGGACGAGGTGCCCTCGACCATGCCCCAGCAATGCGCCAGCACGCAGCGCTTGCCCTTGTGATTGGCAATCGCCGTGGCAATGTTCGTGCCGCCGAAATCGTAGTTCCAGTCGGTGAAGTTCAGCCATTTCGGGTCGCTCGGGTCTTCCAGCGGCACCCCGGCCAGGTCGTGGATGTCGAACTTGCGCCCATACTGGTTGGGGANGGGCATGAGGCCGACAAAGACGCCGACGCCGAATTCCTCGATGAACTTCTCGCGCGGGCCATAGTCGGCCTCCAGCCGTTCCAGGAACTGCTTCTGGTACAGCCAGCAGTCGATGGGCGTGCGGTCCACCGGCTGGCGGTTGATCGTCGCCATCACCCGTTCAAGTCCGTTCATCGGCTTCCTCCAGAAGCAGCATCCGTCGCCAGTCGGCCAAGTCCACCCCGGCGACGAATTCCGAGTGGAAGCCTTCCCAGTGTACCTGTTCCCATTGCGGGACGATGCCGCGGATTTCTTCCGGGCATTTGCGGATCAGCTCGGCATAGGCCGATTCCAGCAGCCGGTAGCCGGATGTTGCCGAAACCCTGTAACGCGGATGCGGCGCGATCAGGCCATCCTCGACCATGGCGGCATCCAGGATGTCGGACATCTGGTGCAGCAGGTCGAGCTTGCGCTGCCAGGGCGTGGAAAGCCGCGGCGCCTCGTCCACGATATGGGCCAGCCGCGCCCCCATGCGGGGCAGGCGGTGGAACATCACCGTCAGCCACTTGTCATAGGGGTAGTATTGCCGGTCCAGGAGGAAGGCCATCTGCACCCNCCACCGCAGGCTGCGCGAGAAGGTGGTCGAGGCGTAAAGCTCGTTGTCGCGCAGCATCGCCCGTTTCAGCGCATAGACGCCCATGCCCGAGAAATAGCGGCACCAATGGGCCAGCCGCAGACGCACGGGTTCGGGGTAATAGGCCTGAAGCGCACCGCGCACGGCCGAGAAGCGGCCCGAGGGGTCGTGCCAGACCTCGCCCGCGACGATGTGCATGACATCCTCTTCGGGGATCGACAGCCAGTCAGCCAGCGTCTGCGGCGGGTGGTCCAGCCCGATGGTCGAGCGCAGGTGGTGGTCCAGCGAGGCGAGCGCCACGCCCTTGGTCCGCGTGTAGCCCTCGCGCAGTTCGCGGCCGCGCCAGGTCTGGGGCAGGCCTTCGGCCAGCGCATCTTCGATGGCGGCGCCGCTGCGGGCCATGATGTCCTGCGGCAACAGGATGTTCACGCGCAGGCCAAAGTGGTGATCGGTCGAATATTCGTCGTCCAGCCGCAGCACTTCCGAGCCATAGCCGAAGACGCCCGCGGCCATCTCGGCCGTCTCGGCGGGAAAGCGGTCGANCAGGAACGGGTGGACCACCTCGTCCCAGAAGGCATGGCTTTCATCAATGATCGAGTGGTGCTGCGTCATCCGGTAACCTCCCTTCCGGCGTTCATTCAGACGATGCCCGAAGAAGATCCCCTCACCTCTGGCCGCTCTTTCGCCACCCGCGCGCGGTAGCNCGCGGCGCGGTAGGCGGCGATGGGGTCATGCGCGCCGCCCTGGCGCATCCGCGCCTCGGCAAGGATGGGCGAGACGTCGGTCAGGAAGGCCGCCTTCAGGATACGGTGCGCGGCCAGCGCGTCGTTGGCATCCTGCGCCTGGGCCAGCGCCACGCGGTCCACCAGCGAGGCCTGGATATAGGCGCGGGAAATCTCGATGGCCGAGGACATCAGGCTTTCGATGGGGTCGGTGACGTTATGGCTTTGGTCGATCATGTAGCTGGGCGCGAAGCCCTTCGCGCCGCGCTGTTCCGCCTCGGCCAGTTCGTTGAACACCAGGAACAGCCGGAACGGATCGACCGAGCCGGAATCGAGGTCATCGTCGCCGTATTTCGAATCGTTGAAGTGAAAGCTTACCAGCCGTCCGACATGAACCAGCCGCGCCACGATCTGTTCGATGTTCACGTTCGGGGCGTGGTGGCCAAGGTCCACCAGGCATTTCGCCTTTGGCCCCAGATGCTGGGCGGCCATCAGGGACGAGCCCCAGTCCGAGATGACCGTCGAATAGAAGGCTTACTCGTACATCTTGTGTTCGATGAACATCGCCATGCCGCCCGGCAGCGCGGCATAGACCTCTTCCATCGCCGACAGGTAGTTCTCGAACATCCGGCCCAGGCTTTGCTGGTNTACGAAGTTCGTGCCGTCGCCGATCCAGACGGTCAGCGCGGGCGCGCCAAGGGCCTTGCCGATTTCGATGCACTCGATGTTGTGCGCCACGGCCTGCGCGCGGATATCGGCCTTCGCATTGGCCAGCGAGCCATAGCGATAGGACAGCGCCTGATCCGCCTGGTCTTGGAACGTGTTCGAGTTCACCGCATCGAAGCCAAGCCCATACTGCGCCGCCTCTTGCCGCAGCGCGTTGTAATCGCTGACCTTGTCCCAGGGGATATGCGGCGAGACGGTGCGGGTGCCGCGCGTCAGCTGCTGGATCACGCCGCAGTCGGCCAGCTTGTCGTGGATGCCGCGCGGCTCGCCCGGGCCGGGGAAACGGGCAAAACGTGTACCTCCGGTGCCGACGCCCCAGGTCGGGATGGCCACCGACCAGGCCATGGCGCGCGTCACCAGCGCCTCGATATCCGCGCCCCGTCGCTGCAAGGCACGGCCAAGCGCGCCGTATTCGTCCTCGTGCGCCGTGCGGGCAGACTCGTTCAGCGTGCCGATCAGGTCGGCAGAGATCAGGTCGGTCATGGTCTCACCGGGTGAAGGAGATCGGGTTGGCATCGACGTTCAGGAAGTTGCCCGTCGATTTGGCAGACAGGTCCGAGGCGAAGAAGTAGACGCCCTCGGCGATGTCTTCGGNGAAGACCGAGCGCTGCAACAGGCTGCGCTTGCGGTAATGTTCTTCCAGCTCGCTGACGGCGATCTTGTTCGAGGCCGCGCGCTGCTCGCTCCACTCGCCCTGCCAGATCTTCGACCCGCGCAGCACGGCATCGGGGTTCACCACATTGACGCGGATGCCCAGGGGCGCACCTTCCAGTGCCATGCAGCGGGCAAGGTGAATCTCTGCCGCCTTGGCGGTGCAATNAGCCGAGGCGCCGGGCGAGGCGGCGACGCCGTTCTTCGACGAGATGAAGACCATCGACCCGCCCAGGCCCTGCACCTTCATGATGCGATAGCCTTCGCGGCCCACGAGGAAGTACCCCGTGGAAAGGATGTCGAAGGTGCGGTTCCACATGGCCAGCGTGGTGTCCTCGACCGGGGCGGCCGAGGTGATGCTTATGTTGTTCACCACCACGTCCAGCCCGCCGTATTCGGCAACCGCCAGTTCCAGCGCGGCGATCACCTGGTCTTCGCGTGTCACGTCCATCACGACACTGCGCACCATGTCGCGGCCGAAGCGCCGCGCGAAACCGGCCGTCACCTCGTCCAGCGACCCGGCGTCGATGTCGGCCAGCACCACGTTGCAGCCTTCGCGCAACATGCNGCCGGCCGAGGCAGAGCCGATGCCCCCTGCCCCGCCGGTGATGAAGGCCACGCGGCCCTGCATCGACTTGGGCTTCGGCATNNGCTGAAGCTTGGCTTCCTCCAGAAGCCAGTATTCGATGTCGAAAGCCTCTTGCTCGGGCAGGCCCTGATAGACCGACACGCCCGAGGCGCCGCGCATCACGTTGATGGCGTTGACGTAGAATTCGGCCGAGATGCGGGCGGTCGCCTTGTCCTTGGCAAAGGACAGCATCCCCACCCCCGGCACCAGATAGATCACCGGGTTCGGATCGCGCATCGCCGNCGAGTTCGGGCGTTTGCAACGGTCGTAATAGGCAGCGTAGTCGGCGCGGTANNGTACGATCAGCGCGTCCAGTTCGTCCGCGTCTGCCTCGGCTAAGACGACCAGCGGCTTGATCTTGGTGCGCAGGAAGTGGTCGGGGCAGGACGTGCCCATGGGCGCCAGACTGTCCAGCGCGTTGGAGCCGACGAATTCCAGCACCTCGGGCGCATCGGTGAAATGGCCCGACTTCATCTCGGTGGCCGAGATGCGGCCGCGGATCAGCGGCATCAGCCGCCGCGCTGCCGCCTTGCGGTCGGCTGCGGCCTGGGCCGGAACCTTCTCGCCGCCGAAGACCGGGCGCTTCACATTTGCGTCCAGCCAGACCGCGGCCTTGTTGATCATCTCCAGCGTCAGCTCATAGCAGTCCTTCGCCGTGTCGGCCCAGGTGAACAGCCCGTGCTGGCCCAGAACCACGCCTTTCAGACCGGGGTTCTCTTCCGCGATGCGGCCCAGCTTGATGCCCAGGTCGATGCCGGGGCGCTGCCAGGGCAGATAGCCAAGCGCGCCGCCGAAGATTTNCTCCGTCAGGCGCACCTGGTCGGCACAGGCGGCAATGGCGATCACCGCGTCGGAGTGGACGTGATCGACATGCGCCTTCGGCACGAAGCCGTGCAGCCAGGTGTCGATGGAAGGCGCGCGCGGATTGAGGTTGAAGATGCAGTGCGACAGCGCCTCGACCATCGCGTCTTCCTGATCGAGACTGCGGTACTGCGCCCGCAGCTGCATCAGCTTGTCCATGTACAGCGTGGCGAATCCGTCCAGCTTCATGCTGCCGATGTCGCCGCCCGAGCCCTTGACCCACAGCACCTGCACATCGGCGCCGGTCAGCGGGTCCTTGGCGACCACCTTGGCCGAAGTGTTGCCGCCACCGAAATTCGTGATGCGCAGGTCGCTTCCCAGCAGGTTCGATCGGTACAGAAGCTTGCCGGGTTCATCCAGCGTTGCGGCGTGGGCGTCGTCCCACAGGGACGGAAGGAGAAGATCCTTGGTCATCGGCAGGGCGGCTTTCTTCGGGATTGCGTCCTCAAGGATAGGGACAGAACACTCACAGTCAATCAGGAAACGTCATTCTGCGTCGCAGAGAATCTATTGCGATGCAGCATTGCGATTGATTGTTGACGGATGTGAGCGATTCTCCGTAGCGTGATCGAATGCATGAACGTGAACGCTGGCACCTCATCCTGACCAAACTGCGCGAACGGGGCATCGTCCGCATCGCCGACCTGTCGGCGCTGACCGGCGCCTCGGTTGCCACGCTGCGCCGCGACCTGGCCAAGTTGGAAGACACTGGCCAGTTGCGCCGCATCCATGGCGGGGCGGAACGGGCCGAGGTTTCGGGACAGAACGAGCTGACGGCAACGTCCTTCGGCGCCAGCCAGGCGACCAACGCGCTGGAAAAGCAGGCCATTGCCTGTCGCGCCGCAGACCTGTGCGAGGACGGCGATCTGATCATCCTGAATGCGGGATCGACCACCTGGTTCATGGCGCAATGCCTGCGCAACCACCGCATGCAGGTGCTGACCAATTCCTTCCCCATCGCGCAGGAACTGGTGGCGCATTCCGCCAACCGCGCTGTCCTGCCNGGNGGCGAGCTGTACCGCGAGCCGGGCATCATTCTGTCGCCCTTCGACGAGGATGCCATCCAGCATTTCGCGGCCGGAAAGATGTTCATGTCGGCCTATGCGGTGACGCCGCTTGGCGTGATCGAAAGCGATCCGCTGATCGCGCGGGCAGAGGCAAAGCTGCTGAACCGCACGGAACGGCTGATCGTTCTGGTGGACAGTTCCAAGTTCGTGGCGCGGGGCAACATCGTGGTCTGCCCGCTGACGCGCGTTTCGACCGTGGTCACCGATACNGGGGCGCCGGCGCAGATGGTCGATCATCTGCGCGGAGCGGGGGCTGAGGTGATCCTGGCCGATCCAAGGGAAGTGAGGGCCCTCACGGCGGCCTGACCGCCGGGGGATTGAGACCAGAGGGAGGAGAGGACAATGACGATCAACTTCAAGGGCCTTGCGCTTGCCGCAGGGCTGGTTGCCACCATGGGCACCACGGCGCTGGCCGATGCGGTCACCGCCACGCCCGGACAGGCCGTGAATGCCGTGCTGCTGCCGAAGTTCNNCGGCATCCTGCCCTTCGACCAGGCAAACCGCGGCGCCCAGGAAGCCGCGGCCGAGCTTGGCTCGACGGGCAAGCTGGAATTCATCGGCCCGACGCCCGAGAACTCGGCGGCTTACCAGATCGAGATGCTGACCACCGCCACGACGCAGAAGCAGCAGGTGGTCATGCTGTCGAACAACGCTGGCGACCAGATCGCGGCAACGGCCGAGGCCGCGCAGGCCGCGGGCACCAAGGTCGTGACCTGGGACAGCCCGATCCCCAGCGGCAAGGGCGAGTCGTTCTTCATCGCCCAGGTCGATTTCGGCTCGATCGGCACGGTGATGGCCGACATGGCCTATGACCTNGGTAACGGCGCGGGCGAATTCGCCGTGCTGTCGGCAAGCCCCGATGCCGCGAACCAGAACGCCTGGATCGAGGCGATGAAGGGCGCGCTGGCCGGTGACAAGTACAAGGACCTGAAGCTGGTCGATGTCGTCTATGGCAATGACCAGTCCGAGGAATCCTACAACCGCGCCCTTGGCCTTGTGGACAAGTATCCCGACCTGAAGGTCATCATGGCCCCGACCACCGTGGGCATCGTGGCCGCGGCCAAGGCGATGCAGGACGAGGGCCTGTGCGACAAGGTCAAGGTCTCGGGCCTGGGCCTGCTTACCGAGATGGTCAGCTACTCGCTGAACGGCTGCGCGCCGCAATTCGCGCTGTGGAGCTACGACCTGGGCTACCTGACCTACCAGGCCTCCTATGCCCTGGTCACCGGCGCCATCAAGGGCGAGGTCGGCGAAGAGTTCACCGCTGGCCGCATGGGCACCTTCAAGATCGAGGAAGACCCGGGCCGCGCCGCCAAGCGCGTGCTGATGGGGCCGTTCACCATCTACACCAAGGACAACGTCGAAGCCGCCGCCAACTGAGGCATTGGCATCGTCGCATCTGGCCGGGGCTGCCGCTTGGCAGCCCCGTCTGTCCCTGCACGCGAAACGGATAGGGTCTGATGGCATCCGCTGCGGTTCTGGAACTACGCTCGGTCGGCAAGAGCTTTGCCGCGACGGCTGCCCTGCGGGACATGTCGCTGGCCATCCTGCCCGGCGAGATTCACGCCATCGTCGGCGAGAACGGCGCCGGGAAATCCACGCTGATCAAGATCATGACCGGCGTTCACCAGCCGGATTCCGGCGAGATTCTGGTCGAAGGTTTACCAGTCGTCCTGCGGACAGCGCAAGAGGCGCAGGCCGCAGGTGTCGCCGCGATCTATCAGGAACCGATGGTGTTCCCCGATCTGAACGTGGCCGAGAACATCTTCATTTCCAACCGCGCCAGCGGCGCCTTCATGCGCTGGTCAGCGCTCTTTGCCGAGGCGGACCGCATCGTGGCCCAGCTTGGCGTGACGCTGGACGTGCGCCGTGCCGCCGCGGGCCTGACGCTGGCGGAACAGCAGACCGTCGAGATTGCCCGCGCCCTGTCGCTGAAGGTGAAGGTCCTGATCATGGACGAACTGACCGCCAGCCTGTCGGCGCACGAGGTGGAACGGCTTCTGTCCATCGCCCGCGCGCTGAAGGCGCAGGGCGTGGCGATCATCTACATCTCGCACCGGCTGGACGAGATTTTCCGCATTGCCGACCGTGTGACGGTGATCCGCGACGGCCAGCATATTTCAACCCGGCCCATCGCCGAAGTGACCGAGGACGGCATGGTGCGCGAGATGGTCGGTCGCGCCATCGACAGCTTTGCCGTCAAGACCGTGGCAAATGTCGTGGGCGAGGTGGCGCTGTCGGTGAAGGCCTGGGCCGTGACCTTCCACGGCATCTCNTTCGACCTCGCCCGTGGCGAGGTGCTGTGCCTGGCTTANCTTGTGGGCGCGCGGCGCACCGATGTCGGCCTGGCGCTGTTCGGCATCGCGCCNACGACCGAGGGCAACATCCGGCTGGGCGGCACCGAAGTCACCATCCGCTCGGCACGGCAGGCAATGGAGTTGGGCATCGCCTATGTCTCTGAAGACCGCCGCCGCCTGGGCCTTGCGATGCCCCTGCCGATCTTTGCCAATATCTCGCTGGCTTCGCTGTCCAAGCTCATGCGCGCCTTCGGCCTGATCGACCGCAAGGCCGAGACCGCGATGGCCGAAGGCTACCGCCGCCAGCTCGACATCCGCTCGCCGGATACGCGGATCGAGGTCGGAAAGCTGTCGGGCGGCAACCAGCAAAAGGTCATGCTGGCCAAATGGCTGGAAACCAGGCCGGAAATCCTGATCTTCGACGAACCGACCCGCGGCATCGACGTCGGCGCCAAGGCCGAGGTGCATGGCATCATCCGGCAGCTTGCGGCGGCAGGGGTGGCGATCATCGTGATCTCGTCCGACCTGCCGGAGGTGCTGGCGCTGGCCGACCGCGTGCTGGTCATGCGCGAGGGGCGGCAGGTGGGACTTCTCGACATCTCCGAGGCCAGCCAGGAGCGCGTCATCGCGCTTGCCGCGGGCACCGGCACGCGGGAGGCCGCATGATCCCCGGCTTCCGCACCCTGTCGCCCCAGACCCTGAGGCTGCTTGCGCTGTTCCTGGCGCTGCTGGCCACGGTCCTGTTCTTTTCGACCCAGATCGAGGGCTACCTGTCCGCCCGCATGTTCAACCGCATCGCCACTTCGGCGGCGGTGGTGCTGCCCATCGCGGTGGGTCAGGCCATCGTGATCATGACACGCAACATCGACCTGTCTGCCGGTTCCATCCTTGGCGTCGTCGCCTACATGACCGGACAGGCCCTTGGCGCGATGCCCGAATTGCATCCGGTGCTGGCCGTGCTTCTGGCCATGGGCATCGGCGGCCTGGCCGGAGTCATCAACGGCGTGATCGTGGCCTACGGTCGTGTGCCGTCGATCATCGTGACGCTTGGCACGCTGGCGCTGTTCCGGTCGTTCCTGGTCGAATACTCCAACGCGACGACGATCACGACCGCCAGCCTGCTTACCTGGCTTATCGACCTGCCGCAGAAGAGCCTGTTTTCCTCGGCGCGATGGACCTGCGGGTGACCGTGGCCCTGGCGCTGGCGGCCTGCCTTGTCGTGGGGCTGGCGCTGTCGCGGCTGCGCGGCGCGGCAATTCCTGGCGGTGGGGTCGAACCCGGATGCCGCGCGCATGGCCGGGATCAACGCCCCCGCGTGGTCTTCCTGGCCTTCGTGCTGTCCGGCGCGCTGGCGGGCCTGTCCGGGTTCATCTTCCTGGCCAAGTTCGGCAACATCACCGTGGTCGCCAGCATGGGGTTCGAACTGAAATCCATCGCCGCCGTCGTGGTGGGTGGCGTGTCGATCATGGGCGGGTCGGGCACCATCCTGGGCGTGCTGATCGGCACGGTTCTGGTCGATACCATCGACAATTCGCTGACCCGATGGGCACTGGTCAGCGAGTTCTGGCGCGATGCGCTTCTGGGCATGCTGATCATGGCCGCCGTGACCATCGACACCCTCGCCGTCCGCTCGCTGGCCCGGCTGCGCGGCACCGACGGAGGCAAGTCATGACCGAGCGTTTGAAAAGCTGGGAGGGCGGGCTGCTTGCGGTCTTCCTAGTGACGCTGGTGCTGAACGCCAGCTTCGCGCCCGAGTTCCTGACGGTGCAGAACCAGATCAACCTGTTCCAGCTGTCCATCGAGAAGATCATCGTGGCGCTGGCGATGACGCTGATCATCGTCAATGCCGAAATCGACCTGTCCGTCGCCTCGGTGATGGGCCTGTCAGCGGTGGTCTTTGCCTGGCTTCTGAACCAGGGCTGGGGCGGCGGCAGTGCGGCGCTGGTGTGCCTGGGCGTCGGGCTGCTGGCCGCGGGATCAACGCCGTGCTGGTGGCGCGGGTGGGCATCCCGTCGCTGGTCGTCACGCTGGCAATGATGATCGGCTATCGCGGCTTCGCGCGGGTACTGGTCAAGGACCAGAGCCTGGGCAACTTTCCCGCCTGGGTCACCGACCTGGGCCAGAAGGGGCTGATCGGGCCGCTGCCGCTGTCGCTGGTGCTGTTCTTCGTGCTGCTGATCTTGCTGGGCGTGCTTCTGCACCGCACCGGCTTTGGCCAGGTCGTGGTGATCGGCACCAATGCCGAGGTTGCCCGTTTCTCTGGTCTCGACGTGGCCAGGGTGAAGACCGTCCTCTTTGTCCTGTCCGCGCTGGTCGCGGCCCTGGCCGGAATGCTTTACGCCGCGCGGTTGGGTTCGGTGCGGGGCGACAGCGCGCTTGGGTTCGAGCTGGACATCATCACCATGGTTCTACTGGGCGGCGTGTCGATCTTCGGTGGCAAGGGCAGCATGACCGGCGTGTTCCTGTCGATCCTGATCATCCTGAACCTGCGCAACGGCATGGCGCTGCTGAACGTCACCGGCCATGTCCAGACCGGGGTGATCGGCGTGCTGCTGATCGCCTCGGTCCTGCTGCCGAACCTTGTCGGCGACTTCCGCAGCCGCCGTGCCCGTGCCTGAAAGGACCGCCATGCAGCGCCATGCCTTCAAGATGTACCTGAACCCCGGCCAGGAAGCGGAATACATCCGCCGCCATGACGAGATCTGGCCCGAGCTGGTGGAGCTGCTGCGCGACACCGGGATCTCGAACTACTCGATCCACCTCGACCGCGAGACCAACGTGCTGTTCGGCTATCTGGAACGGCGCGACGACCACACCATGGACGATCTGCCGAACCATCCGGTGATGCAGCGCTGGTGGGCCTGGATGGGCGACATCATGCGGACGAACCCCGACGGTTCGCCCGTGGCGGTGGCTCTGGACGAGACCTTCTTCATGGCCTGACCGCCACGGCGGCCTGCCACGCGGCCGCGTAGGCCCGCCAGCGCGGATCGGTTTCCGGCAGGATGCGCGCGGGCGCCGGTCGAGGGGCCAGGACCGGACCGGCCAGCAGGGCCGCACCCAGGCCGGTTCCCGCCCCTTCGTAACCACNCAGCACCGGGCGGCCCGTTGCCGTGGCCAGCATGCGCGCGAAGGCGCGGTTGCGGCCAAGCGGGCCCTCCACCACGGTCTCGCCCGCCGCCCCGATCAGCGACAGGCATTCCGCCCCCATCAGCGCGATATAGAACGAGGCCGCCGCCGTGCGGGTGGCATCGTCCTGCGGCTCGCCGGGCGCCCAGGCGAAAGACTGGCCCGGAAACGGGCCGGTCGTCGGGTGCAGCGACGGCAGCGCCATGATCTGCCGGTCCAGTACCTCCTCTTCCGCCGCCGCCGATACCGTCACGGGGCGGTCGCCCAGGATCTCTTCGAACTCGCGCCCGGCCATGAACCGTGCGGTGGGCACCGGCTGCCTTGCATTCACGTTGACCAGCACATCGCGGGCGGGGTCGAGCGCCACATGATCGCCGTCCAGTGCCATGACGATCATCCAGGTTCCGGTGGACAGGATCGCCCGCGGCTCGGCCCCGCCCAGCCAGGGCACCAGCGAGGCGTTGGAATCGTGAATGCCGCACAGCACCGGCAGCCCCTCGGGCAGGCCGGTCTGCCGCGCCACTTCGGGCCGCAGCGGCCCAAGCACATCTGCCGCCGCACGCAGCGGCGGGAACAGGCCCTGCCAACCCATGCGCGCCACCAGCGACGAAAATGCCCCCGCATTGGGCTGCCACAGATCGGTATGGCAACCAAGCGACGTGGCCTCGCTTGCCGCCACCCCTGTCAGCCGCCAGGCCCAGTATTGCGGATAGGTCAGGATGTGCCGCGTCCGGGCAAAGGACTCGGGGAAACGCTGCGCCTGCCAGAACAGCTGCGCCCCCAGGTTCAGCCCCATCGGCAGCCGCGGCGCACCGGTTTCCGCAAAAGGCGGGCGGATGGCGTCATAGGCAGCCGACAGATCGTCCGGCCCCGGATGTTCATAATCCAGCATCGGCAGGGCCAGTTGCCCGTCGCCATCCACCAGCACCGCCGCGGCGCCATGCGTGGTGATCGAAATGGCGTCAACCGCCGCCGCGCGCCCGGCGTCGCGCAGGGCATCCAGCAGAAAGGTCCACAGACCCTCGATGTCGAAATGCGGATAAAGCCCGGCACTGGACACCAGGTTCGGCCGCCGCGCCACCACCGTTTCCGTGCCGGTCAAGAGATCGGCCAGAAGAAGCTTGGCATTCGTCTTGCCGATGTCGATGACCGCTACCTGACGCATCTGCCTGCTCTTCCTGCGTGGCGCCGCAATGGCACCCTCATTCCGTATCGAACTTCTTCCCGACCCTTCGCCAGGGACCGGGGTCTTGTGGTCGTTGGCTGAATGGAGTCGATCAGGATTGCCGGTGCGATCCGAACGCCCACAGCCTGGCCGAGCGGAAGCGCGATCCGGCCTGGCGCTCCGCCGTGCCGCCGATGCTTGTCCGGCCAGGACCAGAGTCCCTGGTTGAATTTGGCGCAGTCGCGGCAGGGAGCAATGGGCGATCTGCACGGCGGCTCGGTTGCGCGAAGCCGATCACCCGTTGCAGCAAGGCAGTCGCCGAAGACTGCCAGGGCCAGGCGGCCAGGGGCGATGTTCAGCACTTGGAAATGCCGGGGCGGGACCCGGTGGCGACTTCTCGGTGGGATCACTGCCGAAGAAAGGCCCTGCGGCAGCTCCCGCGCCTGTGTCCGTTGAAGGCCAGGCAAGACCCGTTCCGGGTGGGGTTCCCGGCGCGCCAAGATGCGCCGACACCCCGGACGATGACGCCGGGCCATCCGCGCCGCCCGCTTGCCCCATCCGTTCGGTACGACCCGCCTCCCGGGCGCCGAGGTGGACGATATCTTGCGGGTCACTGCTTTCCGGGTGCGGTGCTGTCGCGATCCGGCTGTCCGGCAAGACTTCGCTCGGTTTCCGCCCAGACATCGGCAAGCGCGGCGCAGCTGTCCCGGATCGCCACGCGGTCGCCGACCCTGCAGGCCTGTTCGGCTTGCTGCAGCAACCCATGAAGCCGCTTTGCGCCGATCAGGGCGGCAACCCCGGCGGCCTCGTGCAGATGGGCCGCGCAGGTCGCCGGGTCGTCCTGCGTGGCGTCGATGGCGGCAAGGCAGCGGGCAAGATCGGTGCGCGCCTGATCCATCATGCGCCGGTTCACCCCTGNACCAAGCCGCGCAAGATCACGCATCCGCGCGTCATCCAGAAGCGNCTTACGGCGCGGCTTCGCTTGGTTCGGACACCGCGCGGCATGGGGACCAGACAGGGCGGCCGTTACGTCTTCCATGGTCAGAGGTTTCGTCAAGAGACCGTCAAATCCCGAGGACGGAAACCGCGGGTCATCGCGGGTAAGGGCATGGGCCGTGACGGCCAGGATGCGGCTGTCGCGCGACGCGCCGTCCTCGCGGATCAGCGCGGCAGCCGTCCAGCCGTCAACGCGCGGCATCGACAGGTCCATCAACACAAGGTCGTACCGTCGCGCCCTTGCCTTGGCCACTCCCTCGGCCCCATCGACCGCCAGGTCGACCANGTGGCCAAGCGCCGTCAGCATTTCCTCCAGCACGATCCGGTTGGTCGGATTGTCCTCGACGACCAGCACGGACAGTTGGCGATCAAGCACCGGCGCATTCTGGGTGGCCGTCTGTGGCGGCCTGACCGGTTCGGNCCCGGTGCGCAGGCGCAGCGTGAAGGTGCTGCCCTGCCCGGNGGCACTGGCCACCAGGACATCGCCCCNCATCGCCCGCGCAAGGCGCCGCGAGATCGCCAGCCCCAGCCCGGTGCCGCCCACCTTGCGGCCGAAGGACGGATCGACCATCACGAAATCCTCGAAGATTCGTTCGTGGTCCTTGGCGTCGATGCCGATGCCGGTGTCGTGTACGGCCAGTTCGACCATCAGCGTGGCACCGGAAAGCGACCGTGTCGTCGCCGTGACCGTGATCTCGCCGCCTTCGGTGAACTTGATGGCGTTCGAGACCAGATTCTGCACGATCTGCCCCAGTCGGAACGGATCGCCCAGGATGGGCGGCAGTGCGGCGGGCAGGTGCAGGTGAATCTGCGTGCCCCGCTTGGCCGCCTGGGGCCGAAGCGGTTCGATCAGCGAAGCCAGAAGCGCCTCGATGTCAGCGGCCTCTTGCAGGATCGGCGCGGCGCCCGCCTCGATGCGCGAGATTTCAAGCACGTCTTTCACATGCCGCAAAAGCTGGCACGAGGCATCCTGCGCGATCATCAGGAACCGCTCCTGTCGGGGGTNCAGGCTGTCGCGTCCGATGATGTCCAGCGCGGCCATCATGCCGTTCAGCGGCGTGCGCATCTCGTGGCTCATCACCGCGATGAAGTCGGTCTTGGTGCGTTCGGCCGCTGTCGCCTTGTCGCGCGCGTCGATCAGCGCCGACTGTGCGGCGCGGTCTTCGGTGATGTCGCGCAGGACGCCGATGAAGATGGTGCCCTCGGGTCCTGTCGAGCTGGCGACGGACAGTTCCACTGGAAATTCCGTGCCGGAACGGGCCCGCGCGGTCATTTCGACGCGACCCTGGTTCACGACGCGCGGCGTGCCACCTTCGCGGATGCGGCGCATCCCGGCCTCGTGGTCCGCGACATGGCGTTCGGGGACGATCAGCGCCGACAGCGACCGGCCCAGGGCCTCGGCCCGGGCATAGCCGAACATGCGCTCGGCAGCCGGATTGAACTCGATGACCCGGCCCGCCAGATCCGCCACGACGATGGCATCGAGCGAGGTTCCGACGGTTGCCTGTTGCAGGTTCGTGATGCGCAGGACCTCCTGCGCGCGTTCGGTGGCCTGGCGGTTCAGTCGATGGACAAGGGCCAGCAGCGACGCAAGCAACAGGAACAGCACCGTCCCGGCCGCGGCCGTCTTGCGCAGGCCGGACGACAGGTCGGCACNGCGGCTGTCCTGGCGCACTGCATTCGCCTCAATGACCCGGATCGCCATCGCCCGCAGGTCCTGCCGCAGCGCAGCCGTTTCCTCTTGCAGGTGCGGAAGGTAGGCGCGCAGGGTATCATCAGCACCGTCGATCAGGACCATGTTGACCGAAAGGTACTGGCCCAGGCGCTGGATCAGGGGCTGTGCCGCGTCGGCAAGCCCAAGGCGTTGCAGCATCGAGCCGCGCTCGACCGTTCCGGCTCGGCTGTACAGCAAGTCGAAGCGGCGGCGCACGTCGTCAAGCGGGGCAGACGGCGTTACGGCAGCGAAGAGGATCGCATTTTCCAGCAGCGCCGCATCCAGCTCAAGCTGCGTGACGTTCCATTGAAGGTTGTCGGTGGGCGCCTCTTGCAGCGCCCGCAGGCGNNCTGAGATCTGCACCGACAGGATGATGATGACCAGGCTGGCGCAGATGACCGCGATGGCCAGAAGCCCGCGCAAGCCCAGCACGGTCGCCGTTGGGGCCGGATCGTTATGTGGGTGGCCGGTCAGTCGTGGACCTCGATGCGGTCGAGTTGCCAGATGGAACGCGCATAGGTCTGTTCAGTGCGGAAGCCCGGGTCTGCGTCATAGGGATAGACCAGCCAGACCGGCCCCTTGTCGCGCACCGGCATGGGTGCGCCGTTCATGCGATAGGCCAAGAGCGGCGCGGCTTCGGTGGCTTCGGCCGCGGGCATGGTGATGCTGTAGTCGTTCAGCGCCGTCAGGGTGATCGAGGACCCCGTGGCCCCGGCGGCCTGCAACAGGTCGCGCAGCAGGACGCCGCGGAAGGTCACCACGCCTTCGGTCCAGATCGTCGAGGTTGCATATTCGTGCTGCGGCAACGATTCCAGCAGCGCCTGGTCCAATGCCAGCACGCCGTCGGTATTGCTTTGGCCGATGGCTCCGCCCAGTGTCAGAAGTACCTCACCCGCGGGGGCCGGAAACCCGTCCGCCAGGGCGGGCAGCGAGACAAGCGCAAGGGCTGCGGTCGCCGCGGCCAACAGGTTCCGCAAGGAGCGGGCCGTGCGGGGGCGGTTCTCGACGGGGAACGGATCATGGCGCCTCAGGATCTTGGGTGCCCTCGTACATAGGGCAAGCCGCCGGTCCTGTCTCTGGTTCGTCCGGACAGGCCCCTACCCTTCTGGATAGGAGGACAGGTCAGAACAGCCCTGCCTCCTTGGCCAGCATGGCCGCATGGGTGCGGTTGCGTGCGCCAATCTTGCGGTACAGCGTCTTGACGTGCAGCTTGACCGTCACCTCCTGCAGGTCGATGCGGCGGGCGATCTCTTTGTTGGCCAGCCCTTCGCACAGATAGCGCAGGACCTCGGTCTCGCGTTCGGAAAGCTGCGCACCGGCAAGCGTTGCCGATTGCGGCTCGCGTTCGGTCATCATCGACATGGGGGCATAGACCTCGCCCGCCGCCATGAAGCGCACCGCCGCGACCAGGGTTCGGGTGGACATCGTCTTGGGCAGGAAACCTGCGGCCCCCTCGGCAAGCGCGGCATCGGCCACCGAGCGCGGCGCGGTGCCCGACAGGATGGCCACCGGCGTGCCGGGCCGGGCGGCCCGCATGGCCGCAAGGCCCTTCAGCCCGTCCATGCCGGGCATCATCCAGTCCAGCAGGATGACATCCAGATCGCCCGCCTGCCGGGCGATGGCCAAAGCTTCGCCAAAATCCGCGGCGATGTCGTAGTGAANGCCGGGTTCCTGACGCAGGANAGTAGCAATGGCGTCCCGGACAAGCTGATGGTCGTCGGCGATAAGGATACGCATGGTCAGTTCCGTTGCTGCCTGAGCAGATGCCATGACTTCTTGGCACAAGAAAGGCGAGTTCGGCACTGTTTGGTGGTCCCGACCGACCAGGGCGGCGGCGTGTGGCACCTTTCGCCGGTCCATGCCGTCCGGGCGACCGGGCCGGGCGCAGTGCGTAGCCTCGCCTGCCGGTGGGCGTTTGCCGGGAGCGAACCGGTCGGGGCAATGGCGCCCCTATCCGACAGGATAGGTCCGCCATCCCTCGCGCAGCCGCCTGCCCCGGAGGGGCTGCCGCGTGTTCCGAATGTGCGCGGACCTATCGCAAGCGCCTGAAGGACATGGTCGGCTCGGGCCGGTATGCGATCCTGGACAACCGAACCCGCAAGGCCCTGCCATGATCACGCTTCTGAACGCCGCCCCCGACACGGGCAACCANGGAGTTTCCGCCCTGTGCCTTTCGGCCCTTTCGGGCCTGGCCGCGCGNCGGGTGGGGCCGCTGGCCGTGGCAGACCACGGGCGCGGCGTGCGGTCGGGCGACTTCGGGTTTGCAAAGGTGCGGCGCGTCGGGCTGACCAACCACCGCCGCTTCTGGCGCGGCGACAACCTGCAGGCGGTGCGTGGNCTGGCGCGGATCGGCGGCTGGCCCAGTGCTTCGGCACGGGCCATCCTGGCCTCGCGCGCGGTGCTGGACGTGTCGGGCGGCGACAGCTTCACCGATCTTTACGGTGCCCGCCGGTTCCGCACGATGGTGGACACCAAGCGCCTAGCGCTGGACAACGGCCTGCCGCTGATCCTNTTGCCGCAGACGCTGGGGCCGTTCCGCGACCCGGCGAACCTGGCCGAGGCGACCGACATCCTGCGTGCCGCCCGCGCCGTCTGGGTTCGCGATGCGGCCAGCCATGCCTTCCTGCGGCAGGTCCTGGGCCAGGGCTTCGACCCGGACCGCCACAGGCTGGGCCTGGACATGGCCGTGGCGCTGCCCCTGCAACGGCCTGCCGCGTTGTCGCCCCTCTTGTCGGTCTGGCTGTCGGCCGCGCGCGCNTTTCCGCTGGCCGGACTGAACGTCTCGGGCCTGCTGGCGCAACAGGCCGACCGGGCGCGGGCCGACTTTGGCCTGGCCGACCGGCATGACAGCCAGGCCCGGGCAGCGGCCGAGGCGATCCTGTCCTCGCATCCGCAGATGCGCCTGTTGCTGGTGCCGCATGTCCACCGCGATGCGACCGACCGGGAAAGCGACCTCGGCGCCTCGCTGGCGCTGAAGGCGCAGCTTGATGCTGCGTTTCCCGACCGCGTCGAGGTGCTGGCCGGAGACCTTTCCGCGATGGAACTGAAATGGGTGCTTTCGCGTCTCAGCTGGTTCGCCGGCGCGCGGATGCATGCGACTATCGGCGCCTTCTCGTCGGGCACGCCCACCTTGGCGTTCGGCTATTCCGACAAGGCCGTNGGCGTCTTCGACCGCTGCGGCCTTGGCCAGCACGTCGCAGACCTGCGCCAGCTGGACGCGNNGGCGCTGGCCGCGGCGGTCCTTGGCTCGATTTCCCGGCGCGAGGCGACCCGGACCGAGCTTGCCTCCCGGTTCGGCGATAAGGGCCGANNGGCCGAGGCGCAGATGGACGCCATCGCGGCGCAGATCCGGGCGTAAGAGTGGGATGCAGAGGACGCTGACAACGCAGCTTGCAGGCTGGAGCGTGCCGCTTCTGTCGAGGCGGGGGCACTGGCGCGCTCGGCCCTGATGGCGCGCGTCATCGGCGGCGACGAACTGGGCCGCACGATGATCCTGACGCTGGTTCTGCGCCTGGCCGAAATGCTGTCCGATGCCGGGGTCGAGCGGTTCCTGATGCAGCGCCCCGGCCCGATCTCGCCGGCGCTGCTGGCGGCGCTGCATGGCGCCGCAGTGCTGCGCGGCGCGGCGACGGCGGCCTTCCTGCTGGCGTTGGCCCTGCCGCCGCGTCGCTATTGCCCGGCGCGGCGGCAGCGGGGACCCATGCCGCCCTGGCACTGGTGCCGCTTTTGCGCGGCTTCGCGCATCTGGATTACCGGCTGGAGGAAGGGAACGGCGCCTCGGGCCCTTGGCGATGGTCGAGGGCGGCGCGGTGCTTGCCATGCTGGTCTCGGTGCCGCTGGCGCTGGCAGCGCTGCCCGATCACCGCGCCATCGTGGCGATCCTGCTGGTCAGTAAGCGCGCAGGTGCTGATCTCGCATCTTCTGGCCCGCGGCGCGCGCGCGCGCTTTGACCGTGCCGTGCTGGCCGATGTGCTGGGCTTCGGCGGGCCGCTGGTCCTGAACGCGGTGCTGTTGTTCGTCACCTTCCAGGCCGACCGGCTGGTCGTAACCGGTTTCTATGGCTGGTCCGAAGTCGCCATCTACGGCGTGGCCTTCCAGCTGGCCATGCTGCCTTCGCAGATCGCGGGCCGGGCGGCCGGGTCGCTCTTGGCGCCGCGCCTGCGCGGCCTGCACGGCGCGGCCCTGGCGCGCGTGGCGCGCACGGCGATCAACCTGCATCTTCTGGTGGCGTCGCCTTTGCGCTGGTCTTCGCCCTGCTTGCGCCACCGGTGATCGGCCTCGTCTGGGGGCCGCGTTCCGGCCAAGCCAGGCGCTGGTGCTGGTGCTGGGCCTGGCCGCGGGTGGCCGCATCCTGCGCACACCGCTGTCGCAGCTGGCTGTCGCGCAGGGCCGCACCGCCGACCCGGCCCGCGCCAACCTGTGGCGCGCCGGGGCGCTGGTGCCCGCCCTGCTGGCCGCCGCCCTGGGCGCGCCGCTGTCCGCCATCGCCGCCGCCGCCGCCGCGGGCGAGCTCGCCGCCAGTCTGCGCGCCCTGCATCTGGCGCGCCCCATCCTTGTGTCCCGCCTTGCACTGGAGGCCCAGCCATGACTGTCGCCACACCCCTTCAGGACCCCATCACCCGCGCTGTGGCACGCAACCTGTGTACCGGCTGCGGCGCCTGTGCGGCGTTTCACCCCGGCGCGATCCGCATGACCGAGCATCCGGTGCATGGCCGNCCGGTTGTCGCTGCCACGCCCGAAGGTCGCGCCGCCGCCCGGTCCGCCGCACCGCTTTGCGCAGGGCTCGGAGCCGATCACCGGAGCCTGCCCCGCCAGGATGCGACTGACCACAGCTGGGGGCCGGTGCTGGCGGTGTTGCAAGGCTGGGCGACGGATGCCGAGATCCGCCACCGCGGCAGTTCGGGCGGCGCAGTCACGGCGCTGGCGCTNTTTGCACTGCAATCCGGGCTGGCGCGCGGCGTCGCCCATGTTGCCGCCCGCAGCGACGATCCGCGCCGCAACGCCGCCGTCATCAGCCGCGACCGCGCCGGGCTTCTGCGTGGGGCGGGCTCGCGCTATGCTCAGGCGAGCCCGGCCGAGATGCTGGGCGAGATCGCAGGCGGCGCCATCCCGGTGGCCTTCGTCGGCAAGCCCTGCGACGTGGCCACGGTCGCCCGTGCCGCTGCCGCCGACCCGGCGCTGGCATCCCGGCTGCCGCTGACCATCGCCATCTTCTGTGCNGGGGCGCCGAACCTGCGTGCCACCGACCGGCTGCTCGACACGCTTGGCATGCCCGCGGATGCCACGCCCACGGCACTGCGATATCGCGGCGACGGCTGGCCGGGACTGATGCAGGCGCGCTGGCGCGANCCCTCGGGCACCGAGATGGAAAGCCGCGGCATCACCTATGCCGAGGGGTGGGGCAGCATCCTGCAGGCCGAACGGCGCTGGCGCTGCCGGATTTGCACCGACCACACCGGCGCCTTCGCCGACATTTCGGTGGGCGATCCCTGGCACGAAGCGCCCAAGGGCGAGGCCGAGGCCGGACGGTCGCTGATCGTGGCGCGCACCCAACGCGGCTTGCGGCTGATCGAGGCGGCCATCGCGGCGGGCGTGCTGACCGCCGTGCCCGAGCAGCGCGACGCCATCGCGCGGGCGCAGCCGAACCTTGTCGCGGCGCAGGGGGCGGTCTGGGGGCGGCGGCTGGCCATGCGGCTATCGGGCCTGCCCGTCCCCGCCGACCAGGGCCTGCCGCTGTTCGCGGCCTGGCGGGCGCTGCCGGTGCGGGCGAAACTCTCTTCGGTCGCCGGAACCCTGCGCCGCATCTGGCGGGGTAGGCTGTGGCGTCGCGTCGTCGTTTCGGGGGCGCATCGTGACGCTTGCAGAGGCGCTGGCACGGGGCCGGGCCAACAATCTTCACGCGCTGCGGCTGGCGCTGGCTGCGGCGGTCGTCGTCAGCCACGCCTGGCCGCTCGCTCGCGGCGCGGGCACAGCCGAGCCATTGGAGCCGCTGACGGGCCATTCGCTGGGCGGCTGGGCGGTGGGGCTGTTCTTCTTCCTGTCGGGGCTCTTGATCGCGGGCTCTGCCGAGCGCCAGACGACGGCAGAATTCTGGATCGCCCGCGCGCGGCGGCTGTTGCCAGGACTGGCGGCGGCGCTGGTGGTGACGCTGGGGCTGGCCCTGGCCTCGGGCGGGTATCCCACGGCGGGCGAGGCGGCGGCCTACCTGGTGCGCGGGATCACGCTTTTCTCGCTGGAACACCAGATCCCTGGCGCCTTCGCCAGGACGGCGATGCCCGGCATCGTGAATGGCCCGCTGTGGAGCCTGTCGCATGAAGTGACCGCCTATGCGCTGTGCTGGGGTGCGGCGCGGCTGGGCCTGTTGCGGCACGGGGCGGGGATTGCTGCCCTGCTGGCGGCGGCGGCGGCGCTGTGGGTCGTGCCGGGGCTGCCCGGACGGCTGGCGGTTTTCGCGCCACTGTTCCTGGCCTTTGCCCTGGGCATGGCCGCGCATGGTCTGCGCCGCCGCCTGCCCCTGTCNGTAAGCCTGACCTTGACCCTGGCCCTGGCCGCGCCGTTCGGCTGGCCGCTGGCCATTGCAGCCTTGGGGCATCTGTCGCTGGTCCTGGCGTTTCGCCTGGCACGGGCGCTGTAAGCTGATCTTTCCTATGGCATCTACCTTTGCGGCTGGCCGCTGGCGCAGACCCTGGCGCAGCTTTGGCCCGGGCTTCCGGCCCCGGCCCTTGCCGCCGCAAGCCTTGCCGCCGTGCTGCCGGTGGCCTGGGCCAGCTGGGTCGTCGTCGAAGCGCCCGCGCTCATGCGCCCGGCGCGGGTCTGAGCCATGGCGGGCCGTCGTCTTCTGGGTGTGCCGGTGCCGGTGGCCCTGTTCTTCTTCGGCATGATGCTGCCCACCTCGGTCGGCATCTCGGTCGGCGGCCTCCGGCTGTCGGCCTATCGGTTGGTGCTGATCGTGATGTTCCTGCCCATGCTGATGGCGCTGCTGTCCGGGCGGCGGGTGCGGGCGAACATCTTCGACGCCCTGGTGCTGGGGCATTGCACGCTGGCGCTGGCATCGCTGATCCGCTGGGGCGGCCTGCAGCAGGGCATCGAGTCAGGCGGCATCTACATTGTCGAATTCGCCGGGGCCTGGCTGATGGGCCGGGTCTATATCCGCAGCCAAGCCGATTTCCGCGCCTTCGCCCGCGCCTTCGTCCTGACCGTCGTCGCCATGGTGGTCTTCACCCTGCCCGAGGCGCTGACCTCGGTGCATATTCTGCACGACGGTCTGGCGGCGATCAGCGGCGGGGCGCCAGCACCGTTCATCGAGCCGCGCATGGGTCTGGAACGGACCTTCGGCCCCTTCGATCATCCCATCCTGTACGGCGTGTTCTCGGCGGCGGCCTTCTCGATGGCCTGGCATGTCGTGGCCGAAAGGCGGCTGACCAACCTGCCCGGCATGACGCAGGTTCTGGGCGTGGGTCTGGCCACCTTCCTGTCGGCCTCGGGCGGGCCCTATCTGGTGCTGATGATGCAGGGCTTCGTCGCCGTCTGGGAACGGACGTTCCGCAACATCCGCAGCCGCTGGCTGATGCTCATGGCATTGTTCGCGCTGGTCTATCTGGGCATCGACCTGTTTTCGAACCGCACGCCGTTTCATGTCTTCGTCACCTATTTCACCTTCTCGACCCAGTCGGCCTACAACCGCATCCTGCTGTTCGACTACGGCACGGCCGAGGTCGCCAGGCATCCGTTCCTGGGCATCGGGCTTGGCGACTGGACGCGCCCGGCCTGGATGTCGGACAGCATGGACAATTTCTGGCTGCTGGAAGCCATGCGCTATGGCCTGTAAGCCTGGGCGATGCTGGTGGGGCTGGTCCTGGGGTTGGTGGTGGCGGCAGCGCGGCGGCAGGGCCTGCCCGAGCCATGGAAGCGCGCGCGCCACGCCTGGGCCTTCACCCTGTTCGGCATCGCGGTGGCAGCGGCGACCGTTCACCTGTGGAATGCGCTGTTCGTCCTGTTCCTGTTCCTGATCGGCGCCGGCGCCTGGCTGGTCGATGCGCCCCTGCCCGCACCCGCTCGGCGCAAAGGGATAGGCGCCGCCCCTTCTGCGCCATCGGACCACCCGCCCGGCCGCGCCCGTCGCCCGGCTGTTCTGATAGTCAGCCGATCACACAACAACGGAATACCCCGATGGACCTGACCGTCATCCTGGTCACCTGGAACACCCGCGCCCTGCTGCGCGACTGCCTTCACACGCTGTCAGCAGGCCAAGGCGCGCTGCGCATGGAAATCATCGTGGTCGACAACGGTTCGACCGACGGGACCTGCGAAATGCTGGCGCAGGATTTTCCGCAAGTGGCGGTCATCGCGNNAGCCACGAACCGGGGCTTTGCCGCAGCCAACAACCAGGGGCTGGCGCAGGCAAAGGGCCGTCATGTGCTGCTTCTGAACACCGACACGCTGGTGCAAGGCGATGTGCTGGGGGCCGCGGTGGACTGGCTTGACGCGCATCCCTGGGCGGCGGTTCTGGGGCCGCGCGTGCTGAACGCGGACGGAACGGTGCAGGATTCGGTGAAGGGCTGGCCCGGCCTTGGCTATCTTGCGCGCCAGACCCTGGGCCTGCACCGGGGCCGCGCACCGAACCTGGGCCTTCTGAAGGGGGCAGAGGTGCCTGCCGTCTCGGGCTGCGCGATGTTCGTGCGCCGCGCGGCCCTGGCCGAGGTGGGCCTGTTGGACGAGGCCTTCTTCTTCTACGGCGAGGAAACCGACTGGTGCCGCCGCTTTGCCGCTGCGGGTTGNGGGGTGCATTTCGCCCCGGTGGGCGACATCGTCCACTTCGGCGGCGGCGCTGCACGTCGGCTGGATCACCGGCGCGACGTGCTGCTGACCGAGGGCACGGTCCGCCTGCACCGCAAGCACGGCGGCCTTGCCGCGGGCATCGGCTGCTATGCGCTGCTTCTGACCTTCAACGCCTCGCGCGCCGCACTGTGGTCTGCACTGGCGCTGGCCCGACGCCCGGCNGCGCACGACCGCGCCCGCCATTTCGCCCGCGTGCTGGCCGATTTCGGCCAGGCCTGGCCGCATGGGGGCGCGCATGAAAGTCCTGCTCATCGCGCCCAATGTCGATGCCTCTGACGTGGGCGAAGCCTTTGTCGCCTTCAAATGGGCCGAGGCGCTGGCCCGCCGCGTGGACCTGACCGTGCTGGCCTTCCAGCGCCCTGGGCGGCCCGATCTGGCCCTTCAGCTGCCCGGCGCCCGCGTCGTCACCTGGCCCGAGCCCGGCTGGGCCCTTCGCAACGAACGGCTGAACGCCATGCTGAAACCGGCCTGGCCAATCTTTGCGCACCATGTGCGAAGCTGGATCGGCGCGGCCCTGGCGCAGGGCAGCCGGTTCGACCTCGCGCATCAGCTGATGCCGCAGGCGGCGCGCTACGCCTCGCCGTTGCGCCACTTCGACATTCCCTATGTCATTGGNCCCCTGGGCGGCGCACTGGACACGCCGCCCGCCTTCCGGGCCGAGGCCGCTTCGGCCCCGCTTTTCACCCGGCTGCGGGCGCTGGATGCCTGGCGCTTTCGCCACGACCCCTGGCTGCGCGCCAGCTATGCCCGCGCCGCCTGCGTGCTGGGCGTGGCGCCCTATGTGCGCGACGTTCTGGGGGCGGTTGCTCTGCGACGGTTCGAGCCGGTGCTGGAGCTGGGCATCGACGACCTGCCGCCACCCGCCGCGCGGCCGNNGACAGGCTAAGCGCAGCTGCGCCTTCTGCATGTCGGGCGCGGGGTGCGGACAAAGGGCCTGCGCGATGCGGTGCGGGCGCTGGCGCACCTGGCCGACCGGCCCGGCATCACGCTGACCAGCGCGGGGGCGGGCGAAGAGATTGCGGCGTGCCAGGCCGAGGCGCGGGCGCTTGGCGTGGCCGACCGCGTCACCTTCCATGGCAGGCTGCCGCGTGAGGCAGTCGAAGCGCTGTATGCAAGCCACGACGTCTTTGTCTTNCCCTCGTTCCGCGAACCTGCAGGCGGGGTGTTGTACGAGGCAATGCGGCACGGCCTTCCCGTCGTCACCGCCGCGCGCGGNGGGCCGGATTTCATCGTGGACGACCGGTGCGGCCTGCGCCTGCCGGTGACAACGCCCCAGGCATTCGCCGCGGCCATCGCCGGGGCCGTGCGACGGCTGGACGACGACCCTGCGCTGCGCGACCGCCTCGGGCAGGCTGCGCGCGCCAAGGTCGCGGCCGAGGGGCTGTGGCCCGCCAAGGCCGCGCGCATGGTCGCCCTGTACGAAGACGTCGCATCCCCCGCCGGATGCCGTCCCTATCCGCAAGGATAGGGGCCACCCCTCTGCGGCACGGAATTTCCCTTTGATGACGGGCGTTTACAGCCCGACTGCGATATCCGTCGATGCAACGGAAGCACAGCCCCAGGACACCAGAATGATCGCCTTGTCTGCCCCCTTCACCACAGCCAGGGCCGCCCGCCGGACCATGTGCGCGCAGCGCCCGCCCCGCGTCCTCGCCGTCGCCTCGGGCGGCGGGCATTGGGTGCAGCTGATGCGCCTGCGCCCGGCCTTTGCGGGCGCCGAGGTGCATTATGCGACCGTCGACCGCTCGGCTGCCGCGACTGTGGCNGCTTCCCCGGTGCATGTCTATCCCGACGCCAACAGGGACACCCCGTTGCGTCTGGCGGTTGCCGCGATCCGGCTTGCGCTGATCGTGCTGCGGGTTCGGCCCGATGTCGTGGTCTCGACCGGGGCGGCGGGCGGCTATCTGGCGATCCGCTTCGCCCGGCTCCTGGGCGCCCGCACGCTGTTCATCGANTTGATCGCCAATGCCCGTGAACTGTCCGTTTCGGCGCGGCTGGCACANAAAGCCGCCGACCTGGTGCTCTGCCAATGGCCCGCCGTCGCCCGCGCCACCGGCGCAGCCTACCGCGGCGCGGTTCTGTAGCGCCCCCTTCACAGAAAGCCTGAACCATGATCTTCGCCACAGTGGGCACGCAGCTGCCCTTCGACCGCCTGTTGCTGGCGCTGGACACCTGGGCCGCCCTGCACCCGGACGAGCAGGTGGTCGCCCAGACCGGCCGATCTGCCAACCGCTATGCGCATCTGCAGACCTGCGCCCATCTGGATCAACGCGCATTTGCCGCAACCTGTGCCGCGGCGCGGGTCATCGTGGCCCATGCCNNTAAGATGGGCACCATCCTGACCGCGCTGGACCTGGGCAAGCCGCTGATCCTGATGCCGCGTCGCGCCGATCTTGGGGAACACCGCAACGACCACCAGCGCGACACCGCGGCCGAGATGGGCCGCCTGTCCAACGTGACCGTCGTTGATGGCAGCGAGGCGCTGTGCGTCGCGCTGACTCACGCCCTGTCGGCTTGCCACCTCGCGACCCGCAAGACGACCGCAACCGCCTCGCCGCCCCTGATCGAGGCAGTCCGGTCATTCATCTGGACCGGCGCCGCGCCGGAGGCCGCGTTATGACCCGGCCCGCTGCAACCGTCCTTGTGCCCGCCTGGAACGAAGCTGGCGTCATCGGCCGAACGCTCGCGCAGCTGGTGCCCGCAAGCGACCGCCTGCACATCGTGGTGATCGCCAATGCCTGCACCGACGACACTGCCAAGGTGGCGCGGCAGGCGGCACCCGCCGCGACGGTGCTGGAAACGCCCGTGCCCGGCAAATGCGCCGCGTTGAACCTGGGCCTGTCCCACGCCGTGCCGGGCCTACCNGTGGTGGTCCTTGACGCCGATCTTGGGGTGACGGCCACCTCGGTCCTGGCCCTGATCGCGCCGCTGGCCGAGGGCCGGGCGCTTGCGGCCTGCGGCGAGATGGTGGCCGACCGCCGCGCGTCCGCCGCCGTGCGGGCCTGGACAAGGGCCTGGGCGCTGAACCCCTATTTCTCGCGCGGCAAGTTCGGCGGCCTCTTCGCCCTTGCTCCGCAGGGCGTGGCGCGGGTCTTCCCGCTTCCCGCGATCACCGCCGACGACGAGTTCATCCGCCGCAGCTTTTCCCCCGACGAGATTGCCCGGGTNGCTACCTGCCGGTTCGTGGCCGAGGCGCCACGCAGCCTGGCCGCCCTGGTGCGGGTCCGCTGCCGGGTCATGCGCGGCAATCGCGCGCTGCCGGCGCGACCNAAAGGAGAGGGCGGCCGCATGATGCTGCGCGCGGCCCTGCGCCGTCCTTCCCGCTGGCCCGACCTGGCGGTCTTCGCCCTTGTCTCTTTGTGGGTCCGCCTGACGCTGGCGCTGGAAAGCCCGGTTCCGACAACGCGGTGGGATCGCGACGAAGCCACCCGCCAGCCCACGGCCACGACGATGGTCTGACCAACCCGCCGCTTCCCCTGCTGCGGCTTCCTCAACCCCGATGTTCCGAGTAATCCGATGATCGCCCTGCCTCTTTCTGCGGCGAGCCTTGCCGCTCGCCCTGCCCCGTGCCTGCCTCGGTCCCCTTCCGGCGGCCCCGGCTCCGCTTTGGAAGCGCGTGCTTGACGTAACGCTGACCCTGCCGGGCCTTCTGGCGCTGGCGCCGCTGTTTCTGGTTCTTGCCGTCACCATCCGCCTGACCAGCGACGGCCCGGCGTTCTTCGTGCAGACCCGCATCGGTCGCGGCGGCAGGCCCTTCGGCATGATCAAGTTCCGGTCGATGTACCAGGACGCCGAGGCGCGGCGCGCGGCGCTGCTGGCGCAAAGCGACCGGGAGGGTATCTGCTTCAAGTCGCGCAACGACCCGCGCGTCACCCCTGTCGGCCGCGTCCTGCGCCGGCTGTCGCTTGATGAGCTTCCGCAGCTCCTGAACGTGGTCACAGGCGAAATGTCTCTGGTCGGCCCCCGCCCGGCGCTGCCTGAAGAAGTCGCGGCCTATCCTGCCCGTGCAATGGGCCGGTTGGCAGTTCTGCCCGGAATCACGGGCCCCTGGCAGGTTTCCGGCCGTGCCGAGATCGGCTTCGACGAGATGGTCGAGTTGGACCTCGCCTATGCCCGCAAGCCGCATCTGCTGACCGACCTGAAGTACTTGGTCCGTACCGTCAGGGCCGTCGTCTCCGGACGCGGCGCCTACTAACCCTTCTTGTCCATTGCGAGAGACTTCACATGCCCAAAGATGACGACGATACCCTGTCGACGGCTGCCACCGTCGCACAGAAACTGCATATCGAGACAAAGCTCGATGCCATGAAACTGGCTGAGGCCATGTTCGGCGACGGCATCAAGGTGATCTCTGCCAAGTATCTGGGCGATCCGGGCTCGGCAGGGATCTACGAGGATGGCGAGAAACTGGCCTACGGCGCGGTGCCCTCGGACCGAGGCGTGATCCTGTCAACCGGCTATGCCGTGAACTTCACCAACAACTCTGGGGCCACGAACCAGGCCAGCAATACGACGGGCCAGACCAAGGGAATCCGNGGGATTCCGCAATCAACGCCATCGCGCGTGGCCACCTACGATGGCGCCTTNCTCGACTCGCAGTTCGTGCCGACAGGCGACACGCTGACCATGCGGCTTGTCTTCGCCTCCGAGGAATATCTGGAATGGGTGAACNNTGGCTACAACGATGCCGTGGGCATCTGGGTGAACGGCAAGAAGATCGAGCTGGCGCTTGGTGACGGCGACATCTCGATCGACAACATCAATGACAAGTCGAACGCCAACCTGTTCATCGACAACCTCGACGGCAACCTGAACACCGAGATGGATGGGCTCACCATCGTCCTCACGCTGAAGGCGACGGTGTTCCCGGGTGTAGTCAACAGCATCCGAATCGGCATCGCGGACGCCGGAGACCGGCTCTACGACAGCGCACTGCTGATCGTGGCCGACAGCGTGCAAACGTCGCTGATCGCACATGACGACACGGTCGCCGTGGCAGCAAAGGGCGAGGCGGTGGTCGAACTCCTTGCCAATGACGTCACGACCGGCCGGTCGGGCGTGGCGATCACTCAATTGAATGATGTGGCAGTGAAGGTCGGCGAGATCGTCACCTTGCCATCAGGTGACCGTTTGCGGCTGAATGCCGATGGCACCGTGACAGTCTTCGCCGCGACCGTCGGCGGCCCGCTGAGCTTCACTTACACGATCACCGACGATCACGGAACCGCCGACACCGCCTTCGTGACCGTCACGCCCTCNGCCGGCGACGGCACCGCTTACAACGACCAGATGCATGTGGGCTTCACAGACGCGGATGGCAACATGATCGACGGCACCGACGGCCTGTCCGAGGTCATCATGGGCTATGGCGGCGACGACAAGGTCACCGCCGGAGCGGGCGACGACGACATCTTCGGCGGCGACGGCCACGACTTCATCCGCGCGGGCGACGGCAACGACCTGATCGACGGCGGACAGGGCAACGACGTGCTGGATGGCCAGGCCGGGGCCGACACCATGACGGGCGGCGCGGGCGACGACGTCTACTGGATCGACAGCGCCGACGACAAGGTGGTCGAGATGGCGGGCGGCGGCTACGACAAGGTGATGTCGCAGCTTTCGCATGTGCTTGCCGATCCGTTCGAAGAACTGTGGCTAGAGGCAAGTGCGGCCGCCATGGTCGGGACCGGCAACGCCCTGGCCAACAAGATCGTTGGCAATGCCAATGCCAACATCCTGCAGGGGCTGGATGGAACCGACACCCTGTTCGGCGAGGGTGGCGACGACCAGGTCTTCGGCGGCCTGGGCAATGACAACCTTTACGCGGGCGACGGGCGCGACATGCTGTCGGGCGGGGCCGATCAGGACAAACTCTATGGCGGGACAGGCGGCGACAGCCTGTTCGGCGGGGACGGGAACGATACGCTTGCGGCCGGAAACGGCGGTGACACCCTGACCGGCGACGCGGGCAGTGACCTGCTGGTCGGCGGGGCGGGCAGCGATCTCTTCGTCTTTGCCGCCGGGAGCGGCCGCGATACGGTCAAATCGCTCGACCTTGGCATCGACCATGTCAGCCTGGCCAGCCTCACCGGGGCGACGTTGCGGCTGATCGGCACGACCGCGGTGCTGCAGATCGACGCCTCCACCTCGGTCACCTTCTCCGGTGTGGTCGATCCCGCCAACTGGACGCTCGACGCCCTGCTTCTGTGACGCGACGGGCCGCGCGGGCCAGGTGGGCCGGGCGGGCGGGCAGGCACTATCCGCAAGGATAGCCGGTCTGTCCCTCCGCCCCCCGACACTTCCCCTGCGCGATTCACGCCCGGCCCCCATCGGATACCCCTTGCCCGACCACAGCCAAGTCGTCTGCGACCGGGAGCCGGAACGATGCCACACCATTTGCTGCCCGCGCGATCTTGCCGCCCGAAGACGCCGCGATCCCCCTTGTCCGGGCCGGGTAAGACCATGGCCGTCTCGCTTGCTGCCGCGCCCCTGCCGAAGAGGCCGAGCCCCCGATCCATCGCGCCGACGCCGTGCCGGCGCACGGCCCGTTCGACATGCTGTGGCGCCTCATGCGCGGCCGGTGGAAAAGGGCGCTGGTCGCAGGCGCCCTTCTTGGCAGCTTGCTGGGAACGGCTTACTATCTTGCCGGAGTCGAATATTATGAATCCCAGGCGATCCTGCGGGTCTTTCCGCAAGAGTCCAACATCCTTTACGCCACCGGCGACGACTCGGTGCTCAAGACCTTCGACAGCTTCGTGAAGGCAGAGACCAGCCAAGTCGCTTCGCATCCGGTGATGGCGCGGGCGGTCGAGGCTCTGGTGGCCGAACGCCCCGACATGGCCGCCGGAATNGGGGTCTCGGACCTGGCCGGGTCGGTCGAAATCCGCCGCAACGACAGCCTGATCGTTCTGACGACCCGCAGCCGCGAGGCGGCCTTTGCCACGGAGAAACTGCAGGCCGTCGTCACTGCCTATCTGACCCTGGTCAGCGAGGCCGAGGCCGCCCGCGCCGCCGTGCGTCTGGCCGAACTTCTTGACCGCGAGAAAGAGCTTGCCGGGCGGCTGGCGGACCTGTCGCGCTCGCAACTTGAAATCGGTGGAGAATTCGGCATCGGCGCCATCGCCAAGGCCCATGGCGAGAAGGTTGCGCAGATCGATCAGCTTGCCGGGCGGCTGTCCGAGATCGAGGCGACGATCCAGACCATGACCACCAACCAGGGCGGAACCTCGGCCGACACGTCGGACCAGGAAATCATGCGCGCCACCTTGCTTGACCGCACGATGGCCGACATCGGATTCGAGCGGGCAAAGCTGCTGGCCGAGCTGGCAAGCCTGCGGGCGTCCTATGCTTACCGCAGCAATCCGCGGTTCAAGCAGGCCGAAAAGGCCCTTCTCGACAGGATCGGGGTGATCGAGGCCGCCTTGGCCGACCGGCGCGAACAGATCCGTGTTCTGGGCCAGACCGGCGCGCTGACCGATGCCCGCGCCCAGGGTGCTCCGACCAGCCTGGCCGATATCACCACCGTCCGCGACCGGATCGCCGAGCAGCTCGAGGCCGCGCGCGCCGAGGCACGCGACCTTAACCGGCGACAGATCGAGCTGGAACGGGTCGAGCGCGAGATCGAGGAAGACGGCAGGCTGCTGGACGAGACGCGGCGGGCGCTCGACGTCATCCGCCTTGAATCCGGTCGCGCCCTGCCGGGCTATGCGGTGCTGATGTCGCCGCCTTCGGAACCGACGAGCCCGGTCGGCGACAGCCGCAAGCTTCTGGCGGCGGCGGGCCTGGCNGGGGGATGNGCCCTTGCCTTGATCGCGGCGCTTGGGCTTGGCCTGCGCGACCGCAGGATCCGCTTCGCCGAGACGCTGGCGCCGGTCGAACACCGGGTTCCGGTGGTCGATGTCTCGGCCAAGGGCGACGCAGATCCCGATGCCGCCGACCGGCTGCGCAACGCCCTGCAGCTGCANCCGCTGCGCGCGCCGCGCCTGGTCGGACGGGCACCGGTGATCGCGGTGGCGCGGGCGGAACCCGGAACGACCTCGGTCTTTGCGCGGGCGCTGGCCGCAAGCCATGCGCGGGGCCGGATGCGGACGTTGCTGATCGAGGCCGACATCGGCGGCCCGGCCGATCACGCCGCTGCGCCAGGCTGGAGCGACCTTCTCGCCGGTCGGGCCGCAAAGCCGCGCGCCGTTTCCGGGCAGCCCGACCTGTGGGAACTCCCGGCAGGCACCTTGCAGGACGTCGGCGACCGAACCGTCACGGCCCCGATGGTCCGCAGCACCATCGACCGCCTGACGCATTCCTTCGACGTGATCGTCGTGTCGTCCGGCAGCCTGGCAGATCGCCTGGCCGCCCGGCTTGTGCTCTCGGCCTGCGATGTGGGTGTGCTGGCCCTGCAGCCCCAGGATGGCAAGGCGGCCGTCCTTGCCCAGATCGAGCGTCTTGACTGGCTGCCGCGCAACGGCAGCGTGACGGCCCTGCGCAACGCCTTGCCGGGCGACCCGTGGCTGGGCCTGCGCAAGGACGCCCGCGGACATCTGAACCGCACCGGGTTTGCCGGAGGCTAGATGGTTGATCCCACGGTTTGATGGTGCGATCCTTTCCTCGTGACCTGCCCCCGGAAGTTCCCTCGCTGTGATTTAGAATCTGCCCAACCTGAGAAGGAGCAGACGAGACGAGGAAGCGCCGTTTCACCGAGGCGCAGATTATCGGGATGATCAAAGAGCAGGCCTGCTGCCGCAGGTCCATCAAAGGCGACTTCGCGAAGCTGTTTCGACGGTACGGCTACGGCGTCCCAGACCAAGCGCGCTGCGCAGCGCAGCGAATGCGTTGTCTCTGATAGTCCAGGATACGATCATCCCATATCGGTCGAGTGCCAAGCCCCGGGCTGACCCTGTCCACAATCAGATGAAGTTCTTCGAGCTTCCCCGGTCTCGCAATGACCTCGGGACCCTCGGCGCCGCAGAAGCAACGCTTCGAGTTACACTGAGCACGTTCATCGAGCCAAATCCCTCGGAAGCGGCACGCGGATCAAGGTTCCGCTACGCCTTGCACAATCTTCGCTTCAGGCACAACCGAGCCTGTGAAAACCAGACGCAGTTCAAGGCTCGGATAGGCAAGCTGGCGGATGACCCGGCTGCGGAAGCTGCAGGCGGCAATGATGGGTGGGTCTATGGGCGTAACTGTCGCGATGTGGGAGTTTGCACATCGACGATGTTGCGGTGCGCTGCTTCGGATCTCGCCCAGAGAAACATGCTTGCGTTCCATCCAGCGGCTGGTCGGTGGAAGTCGAAGTCGACCCAGAACGGTGGCCAAAGGACGGCGCGCTTCGCTCTCGTCGTTGAACTGGATACCGGCGATGTCGAAACCGACCTCTATACAGAGGTTGAAGCAGCGATTGCAGCGATGAACGCCGCGCAGGTGCAGGTGGTTGTTTGCGTGGACATCTTTTCGGTGGCAGGTCACCCGCGATGCGCTTGATTACGAAGAACCTCTTTCCCTCTTGCTTCCACGTTGCTTCCACGGGGTTGGCGAATGCGGAAAGCCCCGCGGTGGGGCGGGATGTAAGGCATTGTTTTCGCGCGTAGAAACTGGTTGCGGGGGCAGGATTTTGCCTTCACCGAACAGAGGGGCGGCTCGCACGCGACATCGATGGCGCCGAAAGGCGGCTACCTGAAGGGCGGAGAGCCGCCTGACTGCACTGCGGCTTTGCTTTCGCAGCGAAACATGAAGAGCGGCCGCCAGTGGGAATTCCGAAGCTCTTGGCGCTGACCTGAACTCCGCTCAGGCAGATTGCCGCTCGGTGGCCGCGACGCACCAGTCAGCCACGTCCTCGACACCGGTGGGCAGGCCCTCGATCTGTTCGTAAGCAAAGACCAGGAAGGCAGCCAGGTTCAGCCCGTTCACGCCGACGAGCACCGGAATCCCGCGATGCAGAGCCTCTGCGATGACGGGAACCAAGCCCTTGCCCTCTGCCTCGCGCTTGCCGAACTTGTTGACGATCAGGATGTCGGCGCCAGCGAGACGCTGTTCCACCTCGAACACCGTCTGCTCCAGCGCGCCGCTGTCCAGCGTGCAGCCGCGGGCCAGGTCGCCCCGGTCCTCGCTGATGCGCAGCACAGGACCATCGGGCAGGACGCGCAGGTCCATGTCGCATTTGCGGCGGCCGGGACGGTCGTGGTTGGACTGCACGGTTCCGGCCAGCCGCAATCCGCGGGTCCGAAGCCGGTCTGCAACGTCGGCGATCAGCTGGTCGGTCCGGCCGCGCCCCTGCAGGCTGACATAGGCAATCCGCATGGTTCCCCTTCCGTGATGGCGCGGCCCGCCCGGACAAACAGGGCGGGCCGGTTTCTTACAGTTCGACTTCCCAGGACTTGAACGAGACGCGGGCCGCCGCCGGGGTGGCATCCGAGATCTTGCGGATGTTCGCCCAGGTTTGCTTGTAGTTCGGCAGGATCAGTTCGTTCGTGCTNNTGGCGTTTATCACGTTCCCCTGCGCGCCGTTCGGGGCGCCGAAGATCATGAAGGTCTCGTTCCGGCGCGCCGTGAGTTCGGGATAGACAAGCGCCTGGGTCGCGCCGACATCGTTGTAGACCTCTACCATGTCGCCCGGGTGCAGCCCGAGTTCGGCCATGTCATCGGGGTTGATCTGCATGAAGGGCACCGGGAAGCGGTCCATCACGAAGTCGTTCTTCTGGTCAAGGAACCAGTTCTGCCAGTTCAGGTTGGCCCGGCCGTTGTTGATGAGGAACCGGAAGCTGGCCTTCTGCTGGGCCTTGCCAGGGGCCTGGAGTCCCCGCCAGGCACCCATGCAGAACAGGGCCTTGCCGTCCTCGCGCCCGTGGCGGGTGAAGACGCCGTCCTCGTAGAGCCGCTTGGTGCCGACAAGCGCGCCATTCTCGTAGCCCTTGACCGGCTCCTGCACACCGTTGTTCCCGGCGGCGCGGAGGCGTTCGTAGGTCACTTCCGGGTTGCCCGAGTGGTAGCCATCCATGAAGGCGTCCTCCTCGGTCTTCCAGTCGTAGCCCTTGAACTGGTCGGCATACTCCGCGCGGCCTTCCTCGCGCAGCACGCGCTCCAGGTGGTTCGCCATCCGCGCGGCAATCAGGCAGTCAGGCAGCGAGGCGCCGGGCGCGTCCATGTACTTTTCGACCAGCCGCATCCGGCGTTCGCCGTTCATCGAGGTCAGGTTCATCTCGCCGGATTCCACGGTAAGCAGGATCACATGCGCGGCCTGGCCGATCTGGCTGTGGATGATGTCGACGCAGACCGAAAAGATGCCGCCCGCATTGATGGCGCCGACGATGGCCTCTACCAGCTCTTCGCGCGTGGCCCCGGCACGGGCGTCCATCGCCTCTTTCACCATGTTCGAGCGGCGGTTGTAGACGCGCTTGAACTCGGCCGCGTTGAGTGTGGTCTTGTAATGGTCGTTGGCCCAGATGTGGTGGACCTTGCCGCCGCCCGCGATGATGAGCTGGTCGATATAGGGGTACCGCCCGACATGGGCATCCGAGGGACGGAAGTATCCTTCCTGGTGCCCGCCCAGTCGGCAGACGCCGCCGCCTTCGCGGCCGAGGTTGCCGGTGGCGAGGCCGATGTTCACCAAGGCGCCGATGACGCGGTAGTTGTCGTTGCCCCAGATGATGCCCTTCTCGTAGCCGGTCGCGCATTTGCGGCGGCTGCCGTCGTCCTTGGGCTTGGCGATCCATTCGGCCGCCTGTACGATCTGCGCCTCGGTCAGACCGGTGGCGGCCGCGCCGTCCGCAAGGCTCATCTTGCAGGCCGCACGGGCCGCCTCGAAGGAACCGAGCGAAGCCGGATGCGCGGCATCCTCGGCCACCGCCACCTCGCCCTGGAACGTCGATTTGGCGATGAAGTCGGCGTCCACCCAGCCCTGGTCCGCGATGTAGGTGAAGAGCGTGTTGAAGAGCGCGAGGTCCGAGCCGCTGGCAATCTGCAGATGCAGCACATTCTCGGCCCCGGCAACCTGTTCGCAGGCATCCACCGTGACGGTGCGGCGCGGGTCTACGATGACCACCTTCGCCCCGTTCTGCATGCCCTTGACCATGTGGTTCAGGAAAAGGTTGGTCTGGCATTCCATCGGATTGGTGCCGACCAGCATGATCGTGTCGGTGAGCTGGTAATCCTCATAGCAGTAGTTCAACTCGTCCACGCCCATGTCGCGGGTGGAATGGACCTCGGAATTGTAGGCGGGGCGGTTGTGGATGCGGCAGTGCTTCACCTTCATCGAGCCGAAATACAGCTTGCCGGTGCCCCAGGTGTTTTCATAGCCGCNCGCGGAACCGCCATGGTCGAACATCGAGACGTAAAGGTCGTTCTCGTCGTCCTTGTCGATCACCCGGGCGGTGACGCGGGCCACGAGGTCCAGCGCATCGTCCCAGCTGGTCGGCTGCCAGGTGCCATAGCGCCAGACCATCGGCTCGGTCAGCCGCTGCGACTGGGTGCCGGTGATGTCGGAGCGCCGGTTTTCGGCCATGCGCGCCCCGCGGATGGAGCCGAGCCCGCTGTTCACCACGCAGTCGGCATCCGGCTTGATGACCAGATGCACCGGGCGCCCGTCCTGTTGCACGATGTTGTACATCGACGGCGCATACCAGGCATCGGTCTCCATCGGCTGTTGCTTGGACAGATCCTCGCCCGACCAGTTGTCGGCAAAGGTGCCCTGCTGGTTCACAGGCCAAGTGTAGGCCTTGTAGCCGCATCCGACGATGCAGTAGTGGCAGGTGGCGTTGTGGACCTGCGCGTTGGCGGGAATGATCGGCAGACGATCGACCTGACGTTTGAAAGCCATCTCTTCACCCCCTCAAGCCGACAGGACGTTGGACAGACGGCCGTAGATCAGCTCGTCCACACCGTCGGCATAGATGTCCCCCTTGTCGTCCACGCGCAGCTTGAACTGCGGCAGGTTCTGGGTCGCATGACCCCAGATCTGCTGGCCGCCCGCTTCGCAGTCAAAGCGGCTGAAGTGACCGGGGCAGTTCAGCGTCTTGTCGCCGGCGTTATAGGACAGCGGCCAGCCCTTGTGCGGGCACAGGACCGAGAAGGCCACGATGTCGCCGTCAGCCCCGACACCGCCGGGAATGGCCGTACCGAGTTTCAGAAGGACGCCGGGGCTGTCCGCGTCGGGATAGGCCACATCGAAGGGCTCGTTCACCTTCAAGTCCCCGACATTGGCCAGGCGGTTGGCCGGAAACTCGACCCTCGCCAGTGCCTGTGCCTGCGCCTGCCCCGCGGGCAGAACCGTCGCCGCCGCCGCTCCTGCCGCGCCGAGGACACCCCCGCGCAGGAACTNGCGACCGACATCGACCAATCGATTGCATTTCATGGTGGCCAACCTCCCCTTGGCTTGTTCTGCGCAAGGCTAACCCGGGCCGGGCACCGGAGGATCGGCCATCAAACCGATGCCGCGTCGCGGCAAGCCGCTTAAGATGTGCGCATTTTTCGGGCGTTCGGATTTCCGAACATGCAAAGGGGGCTCAGAGGCCCAGTTTCTGCATTTTCTCCCACAGCGTGGTGCGCGACACCTGCAAGAGCCGTGCCGCCTCTGTGATCTGGCCGCCTGTCCGTTCCAGAGCCCGCAGGATATGAGCCCTCTCGGCCGTATCGCGCGCCTCGGCCAGCGACGACAGCCTGTCCTCGGAGCCGACCTGCCTTTCCGGGAAGAGGTCCGCCGGAAACAGCGTGTCACCCTCGACCGTCGCCATGGCCTGCACCAGTCGCGCGCGCAATTCGCGGCCGTTTCCGGGCCAGTCGTGGTCGCGCACCGCCTTTACGGCAAGCGCCGACACTGCCCGCAAGGGCGGAGTTCGGCGGGCATTCATGGCTTCGAACAGGCGTTGGAACAGCCATACGGCATCTTCGGGACGCTCGGACAGGGGCGGAATGGGCACCTCGAAAGNGTCGAGCCGGTAGAACAGGTCGGGCCGGAACCGACCCTCGCGCAGGCTGTCGACCATGCCACNGCTGCAGGCAGCAATCAGCCGGGCAGCGGGAAGGGTGTCGAGCCAGGTCATCAGCCGATCCTGACCTTCGGGCGGCAGCCGAGACAGGGCATCGAGATAGAGTGTGCCTTCTCCCACCTCTTCCAGCGCTAGCTCCAGTTCGTCCAGGGNTGCATCTGCACGCGAAAGGGCCACGACCACGAAGGGCGCTGCGCTGCGGTCGGACAGTCGGTGAATCTGGCGTGCCACCAAGACCTTGCCGGTTCCGACTGCGCCGCGCACCAGGACGGGCCGGTCCATCGCCGCCGCCTGCGCCACAAGTTCGCCGATCCGTCGCGCCGCGGGGGAAATGCCGAACGGTTGTTCCACCGCAGGGCCCTTCGGCCGCAAGAGATGGGCTAGCCGATCCAGAAAGCGGCTCATCTCGAAGGGTTTGGTCACATAGTCTGCCGCCCCCGCCTGCAACAGGCGCACCGCCTGGTCGATACCGCCCTGCCCGGTGATGAACAGGAAGGGCGGCGGCGAGGCCGTGCGGCAGAGCGTGGCAANAAGCTCCTCCCNCGTGCCGTCAGGCAAACGGATATCACAGACTACGGCGTCGATCGGTGCGCGTGGCGTGCGCAGGGCCCCAACCGCGCGTTGCATCTGCTTCAGCCAAACCACCTGCGCCCCTTCCAATCGCAGGCGCTGTTCGATTGAGGCGCCCATGATCTCGTCGTCTTCGACCAGCGCGATGCGGCGGCCCTTTAACATGACGCGCTCCCGAAACCGGCAACAGGACTTGCACGGTGCACCGGTCCGCCATCCGGGCATAGTCGATCCGTCCGTCGAGCCCCCGCACGAGGTCACGCACGAGTCGAAGCCCTACCCCTGCGCCGGGCGGCACCGCCTCGTCCGACAGCAGCCGCCTTTGCGCGTCGGTCGAAAGGCCCGGTCCGCTGTCCGAGACGGCAAGGCAAAGGCCCTCGGGACAAAGCGAAACCGTGCAATCGACCGAGCCGCCCTCGGCCGCCGCGGTCGAGGCGTTGAGCAGAAGGTTCAGCGCGACCTGCCGAACGGGTGCGGCGGGAAGGGCGGCAAGGGTCCGAGCCGGGGCATCGACCTGCCAGGTCAGTGCTTGCCGCAGCCGCGCGGTCTCGGGCGCGAACAGGAGTTTCAGGTCGTCGAAATCCTCGGGCCTCAGCGGAAGCCCCTGCCGATCCAGCCGGTTCTGCTCCAGCGTGGCGCGGGCGACATCGCGAAGATGGCGCAGACCACGGTCCAGCAGATCGACCGAGTCCCGCACCACATCTGGCCGGTCGGCATAGGTGCGGATCGTGTCGGCCGCGTTGAGAAGCCCACCCAGTGGATTGTTGATTTCATGTGCGAGTGACGAAGACAGTCGCCCAAGGCTGACAAACCGCTCGCGTTCGGCCAGGCGGCGCTCGGCCTCGGCCTTGGCGGCGGCGGCACCTGTCATGGTGTTAAAAGTCTGGAAAAGCCGCGCCAGTTCGGTATCCCCTTCGGGAATGCGATGCGCCGGGATCGCCTCGGGCGCACCGCCTACCCGGTCCATATGGGCGGCAAGATCGGCCACCGGCCGCAGCATGCGCCGTACCGCCAGATAGCCGCCGACGGCAAGCACCAGCGTCGCCGCCGCGTTTCCTGCCAGAAGCCAGAGCAAGACCCGGTGCCGCTCCGCGACAAGGTCGGCGACGTCGAGTTCCGACAAGATGCGCCCCACCGTCCGCCCCTGGAACACCAGATCCGACACCACCCGGACATGTGGATCCTCTCCGGTCAGGCGGATCGCCTCGACCGGCTGGGCACCCCGTCCCAACGGCTCGATCAGGCTGTCGACCGACGCGCGAAGAGGATCAGACGCGGCAATCACCCGGCCCTCCTCGTCGGCCACGACGGTCAAGACCAGTCGCTGCCCTGCCATCGCCTGCTTAGCGCGGTCGAGCGTGTCGAAGACCTCCCAGACGTCGCGGCGCAGCACGGCAGGGCCAAGCGCAACGGTCAGACCGTCCACATGCAGCCGAGCCAGTTCGCGCAGACGCTCTTCCTGCACGGAGCCCAAGGCGGCCATCACCTGCTGAGAGGCGACGATGCCCACCAGAACCATCATGCCAGCCGCGATCAGCGGGACACGCAGGGACAGGGGCAGTCGGATACGGCGGATCATCCGGCCACGTCCAGCATGCGCTGGCGGATGCCGTCATAGAGCGACAGGTCTCCCGGAATGATGCCGTCCAGTTGGAGAAGGTCGAGCGCTTCCCGTCCTTGCGATGTGGCAGACAAGGACAAAAGGGCCGCGCGAAGGGCTCCGACGCCCGCCTCCTCGGTCCGTTCACGGCGCGCGACAAAGGGCGGAAAGCCCAGCTGTTCCGATCGCGCGATGACCTTCGTCCGCGTGGTCAGGTCCGGCTCGACACGGGCCAGCGCCTCCCAAACATAGCCGTCCACACTGCCCGACCGGGTCAGGCGGCCCGCGACGGCGCGCACAACGTTGCGATGGCCATAGGTGAACAGGGTGCGCTGGAAGAAGGTTTCGGGCCGCCGCCCCATCCGGGCAAGGTCGGAGGCCGTAACCAGCCAACCCGAATTGCTGTCTGGGTCCGAAAAGGCGTGAGTCCCGCCCTCAAGGTCCGCGAGGCCGGTGGCGTCGTCCTCGGCCGCGACGATCAGGCAAGAGCGGTAAAGCGGTGCGCCCTGCCACACCGGCACGCCAACCAGAGACAGCGCCGCCTCATGCTGCAGGAAGGGATAGCCGCACAACCAGGCGGCATCGACACCGCCTTCCAGCAGGAGGCCCGCCACTTCCTGATAGGTGCGCCGCTGGATCAGGTCGATGGGGCGCCCGGTGCCTTGCCCGATGGCCTCCCTCAGGCGCGCAATGACCTCTGCATCGTTGTCCAGAAACACCGGCGTCAGCCCCAGCCGGATCGGCTCCGCCGCCCGCAAATAGGCGGGCGCAGCCGTGAAGGCAGCAGCAAGGGCCAGAACGCGTCGCCTGTCCATGATCTCTCCCCACGGCACTTTAGGTGCCACCTGTCCGGCCGATCAACCCGCGAGATTGACCGAAGTGAGCACAATTGATATCGCCCATCGTCGAAGGACGATATAGTTGGAATGAATCAGCCCCTCCCCGACAGCGACGCGACGCTTGCCGCGCTGGCCAAGGCGCTTGGTCACCCCGTGCGCCTGCGCATCCTGCGGCTCTTGCTGGCCACGCCCGGCTGCATCGGCGGCGATATCGTCGGGGCGGTGGGGCTGGCACAGTCGGCGGTGTCCGAACACCTGCGCATCCTGAAAGCCGCAGGCGCCATCCGGGGCGAGATCGACGGGCCGCGCATCTGCTATGCGCTGAACCCCGAGGCATTCCGCAGCCTTGCAGCCCTTGCGACGCTTCTATCCACAGTCGAACAGGGCGCCGACTGCTGCGTTCCGGTCCCGCGCAAACCTCGCAAGGAAAGTTGACCATGTCCGACGGCCCCCGCACGACCCGTCTCTCGTTCCTTGATCGGTGGCTGACCCTGTGGATNTTTGCTGCCATGGCGCTTGGCATCCTGCTGGGAGCTGCGCTNCCCGGTCTGCCAGCCCTGGATTCCCTGTCGGTGGGCACCACCAACCTGCCCATAGCCATCGGCCTGATCCTCATGATGTATCCGCCGCTGGCCAAGGTGCGGTACGAGCAATTGCCGCGCATCTTCTCGGACCGGCGGGTCCTGGCACTGTCGCTGGTGCAGAACTGGATCATCGGGCCAGTGCTGATGTTCGTGCTGGCGGTGGTGTTCCTGCGGGATCAACCGGAATACATGACCGGCCTTATCCTGATCGGTCTGGCCCGCTGCATCGCCATGGTGCTGGTCTGGAACGACCTCGCCCGCGGCGACAACCAGTATGTCGCGGCGCTGGTCGCCTTCAACTCGATCTTCCAGATCCTGTTCTTCTCGACCTACGCCTGGCTCTTCCTGTCAGTGCTGCCCGGCTGGCTGGGGCTGGAGGGCAGCGTGATCGATGTCAGCTTCTGGACGATCACAAAGGCCGTGCTCACCTATCTCGGCATTCCCTTCCTTGCCGGATACCTGACCCGGCGCATCCTGATCGCGCGGAAGGGCGAGAACTGGTATCGTCAGGTCTTCCTGCCGCGGATCGGGCCGCTGACTCTGGTGGCTCTCTTGTTCACTATCGTCGCGATGTTCAGCCTGAAGGGTGGCGACGTGGTGCGCCTGCCCGTCGGCGCACTGCGCATCGCCGTGCCTCTGGCGCTGTACTTCGTGCTGCAGTTCGGGCTGAGCTTCCTGATGGGCCGGATGATCGCCGCCGACTATCCGCGCACGACCGCCGTGGCCTTCACGGCGGCCGGAAACAACTTTGAGCTCGCCATCGCGGTCGCCATTGCCTCGTTCGGGTTGGCCTCGCCCGTCGCCTTCGCCGCCGTGATCGGCCCGCTGGTCGAGGTNGTGGCGCTGATCCTGCTGGTTCATCTCGCATTGCGGCTCCGCCGCTCTTGGCCGAGCTAGGTGTTCAGTCCCGGCATCTGGTGGATCGGGTCAAGGATGAATCGATCCGGGTCTGATGTCCAGATTTTGCAGATGTATTCGTAGGGTGTGAGGCCGCCGAGCGTCTTCAGCCGACGTGCGAAGTTGTAGGCTGCCAAGAAGTCGGTGAGGTGTGTTCGCAACTGGTCGTGGTTCTCGTAGTGGAAGCGCTTGATGGTTGCGTCCTTGATCGTGCGATTCATCCGCTCGACCTGGCCATTGGTCCACGGGTGGTTGGGTTTGGTCAGTCTGTGCTCAATCCCGTTCGCCTCGCAGATCATGTCGAAGCGCATCGGTCGGGAGTAGATGGTGTTCCGGTTCCGGGGCTGCTCTGCGAACTGAATGCCGTTATCCGTCAGAACCGTGTGGACCTGGTAGGGCACCGCCTCGAGCATGTGCTGCAGGAACTCCCAGGCAGTCTTTCTGTCAGCTGTTGCAACGAGTTGAGCGACGGCGAACTTGGACGTCCGGTCGATGCCGACGAACAGGTAGAGCTTCCCTTCGCCGGTCTGCACCTCCGCGATGTCGATGTGAAAGAACCCGATGGGGTAGCGCTTGAACTTCTGCCGCTGGGGTTTGTTACCCGCGACGTCGGGAAGTCGCGAGATGCCATGCCGTTGAAGGCACCGATGCAGCGCCGATCGTGTCAGATGCGGGATCGAGGGCTGCAGGGCATAAAGGCAATCATCCAACGGTAGCAGCGTGTGGCGCCGGAAGGCTACGACTGCCGCCTCCTCTTCCTCGGTCAGAACCGTCGATCNGGGCTCCTTGGGCCCGGTCTTCAAGTCCTCGACCGACGCGCGCTTGCGCCACTTCGCCACCGTCTTGGGATTGATGCCGAGTTCCCTGCTCAGCTGCGCGAGCGAAGCCTGCGATCGCTGTATTGCAACTCTGACGGCGTGCGTGGTCGTGGCGCTCCCGTGACGAACTTGTCCCATAGTGCTTCCTTCCATTCCTTCGAAAGGATCGCACCATCAAACCGTGGGATCAAACAACCATGGTGCTGGATGCCTTCCGCGCGCGGCTCGGGTCCATCATCGGCGGGTTCGACGCGGCGCAGTCCCATCGGCGCATGCGCGGGTTCCGGGCCACCCGGGCGCATGTGAACACGCTGATCGCCGCNCCCGGCGAGACCATCACGGCCCGCGCGCGCTGGCTGGTCAGGAACAATGGCTATGCCGCGAGCGCAGTCGGCGCCTTCGCGAACCATGTCGTCGGCGACGGCATCAAGCCCTCGTCGAAGGTAGCTGATGCAGCAAAGAAAGAGGAATTGCACAAGCTCTGGCTGGCCTGGACCGACGAGGCGGATGCCGAGCGACTGACCGACTTCTTCGGGTTGCAGCGCCGCGCCGCGCGNCAGGTGTTTCTCGCAGGCGAGGTCTTCCTGCGCATCCGGACGCGGCGACCGGAGGACGGGCTGACCGTGCCGATGCAGCTGCAGATGCTGCCCTCGGAAATGCTGCCCCAGGACATGACCCGCGTCCTGCCCGGCGCGGGGTCGATCCGGCAGGGGATCGAATTCGACGGGATCGGGCGGCGCATCGCCTACCACTTCCTGCGCCGCCATCCGGGCGACATGACCGATCCGGGGCTGGCGGGCGAGACGGTGCGCGTGCCCGCGTCCGAGGTCATACACATCCTCGACCCGGCCGAGGCGGGCCAGTTACGCGGCGTGTCGCGATTTGCGGCGGCCGTGGTGAAGCTCTTCACGCTGGACCTCTACGACGATGCGGAACTGGAGCGGAAGAAGACCGCGGCGATGTTCGCGATGTTCATCACGTCGCCCGCCCCAGAAACTGCCCTCGATCCGGCCGAGGACGATCTGGAGGTTGAGCCAGGCCAGGTGGTGCGTCTGGATCCCGGTGAGGATGTCACCACGCCCTCGACGCCGGACTCCGGGTCCACCTACGAGCCATTCCAGTACCGCACGCTTCTGCAGATCGGGGCCGCGCTGGGCGTGCCCTATGGGTATCTGACCGGCGACACCGCCAAGGGGAACTTTTCGAACACGCGGATCGCGCTGGTCGGCTTCCGGCGCCGCATCTCGGCCTTCCAGCATTCGGTCATGGTCTACCAGCTCTGCCGCGCGGTCTGGNNACGCTGGATGGACATGGCCGTGCTGGCGAGTGCCATCGACCTGCCGGGCTATGCCACCGACCGGCGCACCTGGCTCGCCTGTGATTGGCTCCCAACGAAATGGGACTGGATCGACCCGGCCAAGGACGCCTCGGCGGAAATCCTGCAGATCGAGGCGGGCCTGAAATCCCGCACGCAGGCAATTGCCGAGCGCGGCTATGACGCCGAGCAGGTCGANGCCGCGGAACGGAAGCGTGAGGCAGACCTCGGGCTCGACTTCCGTCGGCCGGGATCGCCCGCACAAGCGGCGGGTGGCGGCGCTGGGCCGGGTGACACCGAAAGCCAGCAACAGGACCAGCAGGTGGTCGGCAACCAGGACGACGACGGCGAGGACCGGGAACCACGGCCCGCGGAGGACGCATGATGCATCACACCCAGATCGCCCAGCGCGCGTTCAATACGCCCCTGATGGTCGATCCTGCCAAGGCACTGGCCTTCCTGACCGGCCTTGGGCCGCGGATCACCGGCCGCGAGATCAGTGTCGATGGTCTGGAGGTCACAGCCGAGGACCGAGCCAGCGCCACCCTGNNCCCGCGGGCGTCCCTCTTCGGTGACGACCTGGCCAACCGCCAAGCGCGGAACGGCAGTCAGCCCTTCGCTGTGGTGGACGGAATCGCGGTCATCGAGATCGCAGGCACGCTGGTCCATCGCGGGGCGTGGATCGGGCAATCCTCCGGTCTGACCTCCTACGAGGGGATCGCCGCCCAGCTTCAGGCGGCGCTTGTCGATCCTGCGATCCGCGGCATCGCCCTCGACATCGACAGCTTCGGTGGCGAGGTGGCGGGGGCCTTCGATCTGGCGGATCGCATCCGGGCCATGCGTCAGGTGAAACCCATCCATGCCTTCGTCGGCGATCACGCCCTCTCGGCCGCTTACGCCCTCGCCTCCCGGGCCGACCGGATCATCCTGCCCCGCACCGGGGCTGTCGGCAGCATCGGCGTCGTGGCGATGCACAGCGACATGAGCGGGGCGCTGGACCAGAAAGGCATCGCCGTCACGCTGATCCATGCCGGGGCCCGCAAGGTCGATGCGAACCCTTACCAGCCGCTTCCCGAGGCCGTCCGCGCCCGGATCGCGGGTGAACTCGAGGATTTGCGCCAGCTCTTCGCCGAGACTGTCGCCGAAGGGCGCGGCCGCCGCCTCGACACTCAACGCGCGCTGGGCACCGAGGCGGCTGTGTTCCGCGGGGAGGCGGCGGTGTTCGCCGGTCTCGCAGATGAGGTGGCCGATCCCGTCACCGCCTTCCGCGCTTTCGCCGCCGCACACCGCGGCACAATCACCCTCAGAGGAAAGGGCCCGATGATGACCACTGCCCCCGAAGACGATGCGCAGCCTGCAACTGCGCCCGCCGCCAGCACCCCGCCAGAACCGGCCGCGCCCGCGCCAGTCGCACCGCCGCAGACGGCGGCGGCCGCGATGTCGCCCGAAGCGATCCGGGCCGAGGCGGCGGAGGTCGCGCAAGTCTGCGCGCAGGCCGCCCGGCTCGGCATCCAGATCGATGCCGCCGATGCCGTGGCCAAGGGCGTGAAGCCGGAAGCCCTGCGCGCCAAGGTCCTGGCCGATCTTGCCGCCCGGAGTGATGCCGCGGGCATCATCGCCACCGCTCCTGCGGCTGGCACCAAGGAAAGCCCCATCGTCGCAGCCGCGAANAAGTCGGCCGCCGCCTCGCGCTGATCCAGGCGCATCCCATCCCCTGACATCCTGGAGACTGAACCATGCCCGTCCTGACGGAACCGCCCAGTATGGGCGATGTCCTCAAATACGAGGTCNNAAGCCCGAACTACACCCGCGAGGTGGTGACGCTGCTCGCGGGCACGCCCTACCCCGTCGGCGCCGTCCTCGGACGCATCACCGCCAGCGGCAAGTACAAGCTGGCAACCAGCGGCGGCACCGATGGTGCGCAGACTGCCTCGGCCGTCCTGCTCTATGCTATCGATGCGACATTGGCCGATGCCGTAGGCATCGTCGTCGCCCGCGGTCCGGCCATCGTCTCGCGCGCTGGGCTTGCCTACGACGCCACCGTCGATGACGCGGCAAAGATCACCACCAAGATCGGCCAACTGGCCGCCGCAGGCATCGTCGCCCGCGACGGCGTCTGATCCCCTCATCCTCCGGAGCATCCCCATGACCCTCGTCCGCAATCCCTTCGACGCTGGCGGCTAATCGCTGGCCGAGATGACGCAGGCCATCAACATCCTGCCCAACCTCTACACCCGCCTCGCACAGATCGGCCTCTTCCGCTTCGAAGGCGTCAGCCAGCGCTCGGTCATCATCGAGCAATACGACGGCGTCCTGAGCCTGCTGCCCTCGGTTCCCCTCGGCGGCCCCGCCACCGTCGCCACACGGGAAGGCCGGTCCATGCGCAGCTTCGCCCTGCCGTGGATCCCGCATAACGACGTGGTCCTGCCTGCCGACATCCAGGGACAGCCCGCGCTGGGCGGCGCGTTCGATGCGGCCGATCCCCTCGTCGAGGTGATGAACCGCAAGCTGCTCCTCATGCGCCGAAAGCACGCCCAGACCCGCGAATACATGGAGATGAACGCGCTCCGCGGCATCGTGAAGGACGGTGCGGGCACCACCCTCTACAACTACTTCACCGAGTTTGGCCTGGCGCAGATCTCGGTCGGCTTCGTGCTGGGCACCGCAGGCACGAGCGTGCAGGGCAAGGTCCGTGAGGTGCTGAGGGCCATCGAGGACAATTTGCTGGGCGAGGCGATGACCAGCGTGCACGCCCTTGTCAGCCGCGAATTCTTCGACAAGCTGATCGCGCACCCGAAGACCGAGGAGGCCTACAAGTTCTACGCCTCGACCGGTGCCCAGCCGCTGCGCGGGGACGTCCGCCGCAACTTCCCCTTCGCCGGCATCCTGTTCGAGGAATACTCGGGCACCGTCACCCTCTCGACCAAGGCCACCGAGCGGCTGGTCCCGGCGAGCGAGGGCATCGCCTTCCCCTTGGGCACGATGGACACCTTCTCCACCTACGGCGGCCCCGCGAACCTCCTCGAGACCGCCAACACCATCGGCCTGCCGCTCTATGCCCGCCAGCATCTGGACGAAAAGGGCCGCTGGATCGATGTGAGGACCGAAGCCTCGATACTGCCGGTCAACAAGCGGCCGCGGCTGGCGGTCCGTCTCCACGTCGAACTGACGGCACTGCCCATGTCCGTCTTCGCCGCCGCCATGGACCGCATCTTCACCCATGCCTCCATGGCGGCACCCGCCATCTGGATCTCGGCCACGACCTCCGAGGAACACCCCATCCGCATCATCCGCCGCGCCCCGGATCGCGTCACCGACTTCGGCGCTGGGCGCTTCGTCAGCGACACGACGGTGGTGGATGTGCGCGTGGCCGACCTCCCAGCCCCGCGCCCGGGTGATGTGATCGTCATCGGCGCGGACAGCCATGTGATCCAGGGGGAACCGCTGCGCGACCGCGAACGGCTGATCTGGACCCTCGATCTGCGCCCGGCGTGATCCGATGAAACTGAAGCTCACCATCGATCCTGACATCGTCGCGATGATGCAGGCGGAAATCGCTGCCGGTGAAAGGGCCGTCACCACCGCCATGCTCGAGGCAGGCGCGGGCCTCAAATCCGCCTGGCGCGGGCAGATCACGGGCGCGGGGCTTGGCACCCGTCTCGGCAACTCGATCCGGCTCGCGACCTATCCCAAGGGCGGCGAGAGCCTGAACGCAGCAGCGCTGGTCTGGTCAAACGCCCCTGTGATCGTCGGCGCGCATGATACTGGGCCGCTGATCCGGTCGCGCAACGGCTTCTGGCTGGCGATCCCCACCCCGGCCGCTGGAAAGTCCGCCAGCGGTAGTCGCGTTGCCCCCGGCGAGTGGGAGCGCCGCACGGGCCTGCGGTTGCGCTTCATCTACCGGCGCAGGGGTCCGAGCCTGCTGGTGGCCGAGGGGAGGCTGAACAGCAAGGGCCGCGCGGTGGCGTCACGGGCGAAGACCGGCCGTGGACTGACCACCGTGCCGATCTTCCTGCTGGTCCCACAGGTCAAACTGCGCAAGCGGCTGGACCTGGCGCGGGATGCCGAGCGGGCCATCGACGGCGTTCCGGGGCGGATCGTGGCGGGGTGGGTTGAACTGAGGATGTGATGCCGCAATGACTAGCGAACTTGGTCACCCCAACGATCGCAGCAGTTCACCGGTCGAATTCGGCCGTGTCCATGCCGAAGTCGTCGGCGAGCGCCCGGACTTCTTGGGCATTGAGCACACCTGGGTGCTTCTTGTTGGCGACGTAGACACCTTCTAGCGCGAGGTCATACTNCCCGACATAGAAGAATGTTCGATCACCTGACATGTCTATGCCTGCCTGTTCGAGGGCCTTGATTTGTTTTTCAAGGAGTTGAATTGCTTCTTTGTCGTCCATCTCGGGCCTTGGTTTTCTTCAGACGGCTAGAATATCGGTCATTCTTCGGAAGGTGGCACCTCTGCCCACACCAGGTATTGGTATTCCCCGCCCTCACTCAAGGCACGTTGAACGATGTCGCGGATATTGGCGGCAGATCGCTGTGGATCGAGAAAGATCTGCCATTCTTTCTCATAGCCTGGAGCTTCGTTTGCCAGGAAGTCGTACTCGAATGTGCGCCCGGTTCTACTGCCGCCCCGAACCCTAACGACCTCCAGCCGCGCAACGCTGTAGCCCCGCGACGCCATGAATTCGTTGAACTCGAGCATTACGCTTGACGGCTCAACATACACGAATTTGCCAGCTTCGAGCTGTTCCAGCATTTCTTCAAACTCTTCGCGCATGTTCACAGATCGAATTCCGCCGTGTCGATGCCGAAATCGTCGACGAGCGCTCGCACTTCTCTTGCGTCGAGCACACCTGGGTGCCTTTTGTGCGCAACGTAGACACCCTCCAGAGCGAGATCATACTCCCCGACACGGAAGAACTCCTGATCCATGGACATATCAAGGCCAACCGCAACGAGTGCCATGATCTGCTTCTCAAGCAGGTTGATTGCTTCTTTGTCGTCCATCTGGGGCCTTGGTTTTCTTCACCCGACAGGAATACCCGTTATTCTCCTGACGGTGGCACCTTGGCCCACACCAGATATCTGTACTCCCCGCCCTCGCTCAAAGCGCGCTGAACGATGTCGCGGATATTGGCGGCAGAACGCTACGGATCGAGAAAGATCTGCCATTGCCTCTCGTTGCCTGAGCTCTCGTTCGCGAGGAAGTCGTATTCGAAAGCACGCCCTGGCCCTGGGCCCTGGAGCCGCACAACCTCCAGCCGGGCAACGCTGTAGCCGCGGGACGCCATGTACTCGTTGAATTCAAGCATCCTGCTCGAAGGCTCGACATACACGAAGGCACCCGTTTCGAGCTTGTCGATCATTTCATCGAATTCACTTTGCATGGTCACTCCAACGGTCTAGGCAAGACGGTCGCCGAGCATTGCGAAAAGGGCATGAAGGTCCTCGTCCACGGCCGCATCCACTATACCAAGTGGATCGACAGCATGGGGAACGACCGCTACGGCTGCGAGATCATCGCCGAGAAGGTCGGNCTTCCTGANGCCGCCCGAAGTCGGCCGAGAACGAAGACCCCGAGCTGGTCGTGCGACGACGAGATCCGTTCTAAGAACGGGGTCTCCCCCTCGGGCCCGGCGGGGAGACCCGCCGGGTTAGCGGCATTAGTTCTTGTAAGTGGCCAATTCACTGCTCCGGGTGGAAGGCGACGAAGACATCGCCATTCAAGAGCAGCTTTCGTCCTGGCAAGGACTCGAAGAATTCAAGCATGGCCTCTCGGGCCTGCACGGTATGATCTTTCGAGTGTCGCGTGAAACACTGGCTCTTGAAGCTGTCTCGAACACCATATTCGGCCATGATTTCCAAATGGAATGGCCCCAGGTCGTCACTTGCGCTCCAAGCCTCCCAGACGTCACCGGCACTCCTCGCTGCTGCGTCCAGTCGCTGCATGAGGTCAGGTAGGTCTAGATCGGAATAGGCGTTGTAAAATATCGCCATCGAAATCACCGTATGATGCCGTCCCAGACCTTGGTTTTTCTTCACCCGACAGGAATACCCGTCATTCTCCTGACGGTGGCACCTCTGCCCACACCAGATATCTGTACTCGCCGCCCTCGCTCAACGCGCGCTGCACGATGTCGCGAATATTCGCGGCAGATCGCTGTGGATCGAGAAAGATCTGCCATTCTTCCTCGTAGCCCGGGCCCGCGTTTGCCAGGAAATCGTACTCGAAGGTGCGCCCGGTTCGACTGCCGCCCTGAACTCTGACGACCTCAAGTCGCGCAACGCTGTAGCCCCGGGATGCCATATATTCGTTGAACTCGAGCATTTCTTTTGAGGGCTCGACGCGCACAAAAGCACCCGTTTCAAGCTGTTTCAGCATTTCCTCAAATTTCGCAGGCATGGTCACTCCAAGGGTCTGATGATCGGGTCGGGTTCGTTCTCTTCGGCACGCAGGGGGCGATTGCGATCACTTACGGCAATTACCTTTCCTTCCGGGTCAAGAATAATCCAGTGCCCATCCTGACCGGTCAACAAGGTCATCTCCTGGCCCTTGTATCGACCACGTCCGGCGACGATTCCGCTAAGATCGGGCCGGGGATTGGCGATGATGTCATCGATTTGCCCGGCAGTGTACCCTTTTCCCGTGATGTATTCCAGCCCGTCGCCCTTGCCGCCGTGGTCGATAATCGTATNTCCAGCCGGGGTGGTGAACGCCTCATCCCGACGTGCCTCGACAATGTTCGGCCCCGCTTCATCCGGGATCGGCGTGGAGATGATGTTACCGTCAGGATCCTCGACGGGCGGCGAACCCGTGTGGTTCGGCAGACCAAGGGTCTCGGCCGGATAGGTTTCCAGCCACTGGTCGATGCGTTCCGGCGTGAAGCCGGGAAGTTCACCCAACCGGCGCTCGCCCTCAGTGAGTTCCGGGAAAACCTCGACCCAGCCTTGGGCAATCGTGCCGTCCTGCAGTCGCAATCGGCCTTCTGCAAAAGCGCTGTATGCCCGCTGCACGAAGTCTCCCAGGGCGAGTTGTGCGGCCCTGTCCCCCTCGATGACACGCACGATGGTGCCGGGGTTCAACATCTCGTAGAGCGCGGCCGCCTGCCCTGCGATCTGCGCAGCCTCAACCGACTTCGGCAAACTGGACCCGAGACCAGAGATGACTGATTCCTGCACCAGTTCGTGAGCCATAGCCGCAAGGAGCCCTTCGGCCGATCCGGGATCGACGCCAAGGATTTCTGCCGCACGTTGAAGCCGAAATTCGGTGGCCAGACGCGTGAATTGCTGCAGGGCATTGCTGGCGGCCAAAGCCGCCAGGGCGGCAGCTCCAAGCGGTGTGATCGCGACGGCACGGAGACCAAGGCGACGCAAGATGGCGTCCACGGGAGCCTCGGCCGGAAGGGCAAGTTCTGCCAGTATCACATCATTCCGTGAGCCCGGCGCGATGGGCTCTGCGAAACACCGACAGTTGTGCGCCTGTCCCGGATGACCGCCTGCGGGCGGCTCGTCCCACCGAAATACCTGATCGTCGTATTCTGCATGGCTGTCACGGACTTTCGCGTCGTCCTGGGAACGCCAGATGTACCGCTCGATCCCCAAGTCCTGCTGCCGAAGCTGGTTGATAAGACCCGCGAAGGCCCGAAGCAGGCGTCCTTCCATAGCAGTTCGCAGCGGTCGAAGGCGCTGTGGGTGGGTCTCGTATTCCTCGAAGATGGCCGTCAGGCGAGTGTCCCACTGGCGCAGCGCCTCTTCCTTCGCATCCGAAACATCGAGCAGGTCGGCTTCGGTCACCCACGGCACGGTGTCCGNGGGCGTGAGCGCATTCAGCAGCATCCGGCTGTTGTCGGCGATCACGCGGTCCAGTTGGTCGGTGAAATCGGCCCGCAGGTCCGCATAGCCGGGGAAAAGTGACTTGATCGAAATGTCTGCGCGATAGCCGTATACAGCCCCGTTCTGCCTTGCGAACACATACTGCCCGCTGCCGCCGTGGCGGAGAAATTCCCGTAGATTGTGCTGCATGGAACCTCCCGCTGACCCGCGGGTGGTTTGTAGAGGCAGTTGGTAAAGAAGCGTTCACCCCACCGTACGGTGCATGCAACACGGCAACGGCCCAAGGGAGGCTGCGAGGTTTATGTCAATGCCCACCACCCGCGAAACCATCCTCGCCGCGCTGCAGGCGCGGCTGCAGCCGCTTGCCGCCCTCTCACTGCGTGACGATGTCCTGCCCGAGCGGATCCCAGCGTCCGGGCTGATCATCCTGCGCGACGGTCAGCCGGGCGAGCCGGAGGTCACGCTGTCGCCCCTGCGCTACCACTACCAGCACCGGGCCGAACTGGAGGTGGTCGTCCAGGCGGGCAACGGTCGGGCAAGCGCCTTTGACGACCTGGTCGCCGCCATCGGCGCGGCGCTTGAGGCGGACCGGACGCTGGGCGGCCTCTGCGACTGGGTCGAACCCGAGGCCCCGGGATCGGTCGATCTCCCGGTCGAGGGCGCGGCCGCCCTGAAAGCGGCGGTGATCACCGTCGTCCTGCACTACACCACGACCGGCCCTCTGGCCTGACCCTCAACACATAGGAGACCCCAATGGCACGCGCACACGGCGCGCGGGCGCAGATGGCGCTTGCGTTCGAGACGGTTTACGGCACCCCGCCCGCCAGCGGCTATCGGCTGATGCCCTTCGCCCGCACCACGCTGGGCGCGGAACAGCCGCTCTTGAACAGCGAACTGCTGGGCTACGGCCGCGATCCCCTGGCCCCCATCAAGGACGCCGTTACCGCCGATGGCGAGGTGGTGGTGCCGATCGATGTGGAGGCCTTCNNAGCTTTTTGGCTTAAGGCCGCCTTCGGCGCCCCGACTACGACGGGGACCACGCCCAAGACCCACACCTTCCAGTCGGGCAACTGGACCCTGCCCTCGATGGCCATCGAAGTGGCGATGCCCGAAGTGCCGCGGTTTGCGATGTATGCCGGCTGCGTGATGGACCAGCTCAGCTGGCAGATGAACCGCTCGGGGCTGCTGACCGCGACCGCCCGGCTGATCGCGCAGGGCGAGGCCATCGCGGCCACCACGGCCGCGGGCACGCCGACTGCGCAGGGCTTGCAGCGCTTCGGCCATTTCAACGGCGTGGTGAAGCGCAACGGCACGGCGCTGGGCAATGTCGTCTCGGCCGAGATCACCTATGCCAATGGCCTCGACCGGATCGAAACCATCCGCAACGACGGCAAGATCGAGGGCGCCGATCCCGGCATGGCGGCACTCACCGGCCGGATCGAGGTGCGGTTCGCCGATAGCGCCTTGGTCACGCAAGCCATCGACGGGACGCCCTGCGAGCTCGAGTTCGCCTACACNCTCGGCGCGAACGCCAGCTTCACCTTCACGGCCCATGCCGTCTACCTGCCCGTCCCACGGATCGAGATCCCCGGACCCCAGGGCATCCAGGCCACCTTCGACTGGCAGGCCACTAAGGCCACCAGCCCCGCCCGCATGTGCACCGCCGTCCTCGTCAACACCGTCACGGGATACTGATCATGATCCGACTGAACCTGTCGAACCGGCCCGAGTGNGTGGACCTGCTGCCCGGCCTGCGCGTTCTGGTGGCNCCCCTGACCACCGCGCTGATGGTCTCCGCCCGCGCAGACCCGGCCATCGACGGCCTGTCGGAAACTTCCAGCCAGGAGGATATGGCCCTCGCGATGGCCAAGGCAGTCGCCCGCCGCGCACTGCTGGATTGGGAAGGGGTGGGCGACCAAGATGGCAACCTCGTGCCGGTCAGCCCGGCCGGGATCGATGCGCTCCTCGAAATCTGGCCGGTCTTCGAAGCCTTCCAGGCGCAATACGTCGCCCGCGGCCTGATGCTGGATCAGNNGAAAGAACGTCTCCGCGCCCTCGCCGACTGGTCCTTCGGCGGGGGCGACGGCTACTGCGCGGCCTGCACAGGCCCCTGCCCGGACTGCCCCGCAAGACTGAACCAGCCGCAGACGGTCGAGGGCTGGCAGGTCTGGGACCTGACCCAGCGCCTCGGCGGCCAGCTGCGCATCGCGCCGGGGGCCGTCATCGGATGGGATATGGGTGCCGCGCTTTCACTGGCGAGTGCATTGGGCATCAACGCGCTGATCGCCGCCGAACTGCTTCCCGAGATCGAGGCGGTGATGGTGCGCAAGCTGAACGAGCAGATGGAAGGACGCCGGAATGGCTGAGAANAAGGTCTCCGTCCGCCTCGTGGCGGAGGGCGGACGCCGCGTGCGCGCCGAGTTGAGGATCGGGGATGCCGGTGCCCGTGGCTTCGGCCGCCTGTCGCGCGAGATGGAACTGGCGAATACCCGACTGGCCGCTTTCGCCCGTCGGGCCGGGCTTGCCCTCGGGGCCGCTGCCGCGGCGGCCACCGCCTCACTCGCGCTGATCGTGCAGTCCACGGCCGAGAGCGCCGCGCAGATCCGGCAGTTCGCGCAGGTCGCCAATGCGACGCCCGAGGCGTTGCAGCGCTGGTCGGCCGGGGCGCGGACGGTCGGGATCGAGCAGGAGAAGCTCGCCGACATCCTGAAGGACGTGAACGACCGGGTGGGGGATTTCCTGCAGACCGGCGGCGGGCCGATGGCGGATTTCTTCGAGAACGTCGCGCCGCGCGTGGGCGTCACGGCTGACCAGTTCGCGAGGCTTTCCGGTCCCGAGGCGTTGCAACTCTACGCCGACACGCTGGAACGCGCGGGACTCAGCCAGCAGGAGATGACCTTCTATCTCGAGGCCATGGCCTCGGACGCCACGCGGCTGATNCCCCTCCGGCGCAATGGTGGGGCGGAGATGACGCGGCTTGGCGACCAAGCCTCCGACCTTGGGGCGGTTCTGGACGGCGATGCCCTGGAAGCCCTGCGCCGCACGCAGTTGGCGCTGGGCACCGTGTCGCTGGTTTTCGACGGTCTGCGCAACCGCATCGCCGTGGCGGTCGCCCCGACCATCGAGGCGCTGGCCAATGCCTTCGTGGCGCTGGCCTCCGATGGCGGCATCCTGCGCTCGGCCATCGACACGCTGATCGGCAACCTTGGAAGGCTGGCGTCCTATGCCGCCACTTTCGCCGCTGTCATGGCCGGGCGCTGGGTGGCGGGGCTTGCCGCCGCGGCCCTCTCCGTGCGCGGCCTCGCCACGGCGCTTGTCTTTCTGCGCGGCGCCCTGATCCGCACCGGCATCGGCGCGCTGATCGTCGGCGCGGGCGAGCTGGTCTACCAGTTCTCGCAGCTGGTGGCCCGGGTCGGCGGCGTCGGCGAGGCGTTTCGCCTGCTGGGCGATCTGGCCCGCGAGGTCTGGTCGCGCATCGGCCTGTCGCTCGACGCGGCCCTCGCGCGGATGGCGGCTGGATGGGAGGGGCTGAAGGCGGCGGGTCTCTCGGCCCTGGAAGGCACCATCGCAGGCGTCATCAGCTTCGGCGACCGGACGGCCGCAATCTTCCAGGGGGCGTACGACGCCGCCGTGGCGATTTGGGGCAGTCTGCCGGGTGCCATCGGCGACTTCGCCTTCCAGGCCGCGAACGGACTGATCTCTGGTGTCGAGGCGATGCTGAACAGCGTTGTCACCCGGATCAACAGCTTCATCGAGACCCTGAACGCGGCGCTGGCGCTGTTGCCGGAATGGGCCACCGGCGAAGGCGCCGTCCGGATCGGCATCCTCGATCCGGTGGAACTTGGNCGCGTCGGCAATCCGTTCGAAGGCGCGGCAACGGCCGCAGGGGCTGCGGCGGCGGATGCCTTCTCGGCCGCGCTGTCACGCACCTANCTCGAACCGCCCGAGCTCGGACTCGGGGCCATGGCTGATGACGCCCGCGGACAGGCCGACGGCTATCGCGAAGCGGCCGATATGCTGGCTGACGCTGCAGGTCGGCCTCTGGCCAGCTGGCAGGCGCTGAAGGATGCGGTAACCGGCACAGGGACCGAGGCCGAGACCGCGCTGGCAGATGCCGCCGCCTCGGCCGATGCCTTGACCACGGGGCTGAACGACACCGCCACTGCCGCCGACGGCGCGGGCGGCGCCGCGCGCAATGCGGGCGAAGCGGCCGCCGAGGGTGCGGACACCGCCCTGAACGGCTGGCAGTCGGTCACGGCCGCGCTCGCCGACTACGCCGCGAAGGCGCGCGACATCGGCGGGGACATCGGCAGCGCGTTGGTCGGNGCTTTCCAGAGCGCCGAGAATGCCATCGGCGACTTCGTGAAGACCGGCAAGCTCGACTTCCGCGATCTGGTCACGTCGATGATCGCCGATCTGGCGAAGCTCGCCGCCCGGCGTTTCATCCTCGGCCCCATCGCCAATGCCCTTTCCGGCGCGCTGGGCGGGGCGGGTGGCATCTGCGCCAGTATCCTGCACACGGGCGGCATGGTCGGCGCCCCTGGTCCCGGACGCATGGTCCCGGCCTTGGCCTTCGCCAATGGCCCTCGCATGCACAACGGGGGCTGGGCCGGTCTGGGGCCCGACGAGGTGCCCGCGATCCTGCAACGCGGCGAGCGGGTTCTCTCCCGGCGCGAGACGGCAGGCTACGGCCAGTCGGTTGCCTCGACCGTCAACGTTACGATCAACGCCCGCGACGCCGAGAACTTCCGGCAATCCCGGACGCAGGTCGCCAGCGACATTGCCCGCGCCGTGTCGCTGGGCCGGAGGGGATGTGATGGCCTTCCACGAGGTTCGGTTTCCGGACAACATCAGCCGCGGGGCGCGCGGCGGCCCCGAACGCCGTACGCAGATCGTCGAACTGGCGAGCGGTGCCGAGGAGCGCAACGCGAGCTGGGCCAACAGCCGCCGCCGCTATGATGTCGCCTACGGCATCCGCCGCGCCGACGATCTGGCGGCGGTCGTGGCCTTCTTCGAGGCCCGCAACGGCCGCCTGCACGGCTTCCGCTTCAAGGACTGGGCCGATTTCAAATCCTGCCTGCCATCGCAGGCGCCGGGTCCGACCGATCAGCCTATCGGCACCGGCGACGGGTCNGGCCACGCGTTCCAACTCTCCAAACGCTACACCTCGGGCGCGCAGGCCTGGACGCGCGCCATAACCAAGCCAGTCGCCGGGACCGTCACCATCGCCCTGAACGGTACGCCGCAAGCCTCCGGCTGGTCGGTCTCAACCACGACCGGCCTGATCACCTTCAGCGCCGCCCCCGCCGCAGGCGTCGCCATCACTGCAGGCTTCGAATTCGACGTCGCCGTCCGCTTCGACACCGACGCCCTCGACGTCACCCTCGACCTCGAACGCCTCGGCGCAATCACTTCGATCCCCTCGAAATCCGCACATGAAGTCTCTGAACCCCGCTTTGCAGGCGCATCTTGACGAGGGCACGACGACCCTCGCCTGGTGCTGGCGCATCACCCGAGCCGATGGCGTGACCTTCGGCTTCACCGACCACGACCGCACCCTCACCTTTGACGGCACCGAGTTCGAACCCGAAAGCGGGCTGACCGCCTCCGAGTTCCGGTCGGGCTCCGACCTATCGGTCGATGCGCAGGATGCCCAAGGGGTGCTGTCGTCGGATCGGATCACGGAGACCGACATCCTCGACGGCCGCTGGGACAATGCGGCGGTCGAGGTCTGGCGCGTGAACTGGTCGAACCCGGCGCAGCGTGTGCTTCTGCGGCGCGGGGCCATCGGCCAGATTCGGCGCGGGCGGTTGGCCTTCGTGGCCGAGGTGCGGAGCCTTGCCCATGTCCTCGGCCAGACGGTCGGGCGGACGTTTCAGGCCAGTTGCGATGCCGCGCTGGGCGATGCGCACTGCGGCGTGAACCTCGAGGCCCTGGCCTTCAAGGGCAGCGGCGCGGTGATCGATGTGCTGCGCGACAGGGCCTTCACCGCTTCCGGCCTTGGCACCTTCGCGGCGGGCTGGTTCGCCTTCGGGCTGGTGGAATGGTTGACCGGCGCGAATGCCGGGCGGCGGGTCGAGGTGCTGTCGCATGACCTGGTCGACGGNGTGGCGATCCTGACGCTGCTGGAAGCGCCGGTGCGACCGATCGCGGCGACGGATGCTTTCGTGGTCCGGGCAGGTTGCGACAAGCGGATGGCGAGCTGCAGCGCGAAGTTCGCCAATGTCGCCAGCTTTCGCGGCTTTCCACATATCCCAGGGCAGGACGCAGTCCTTCGCTACGCCACCAAAGAAGGTGGCCATGAAGGAGCTGTGTTGTGACGCACATTCGGGGTCAGGGTGAGGCGGACAAGCAGACAGTCCGGGGACTGTCTGCCCGCCGAACGTGCTGCGCTATGCCACCAAGGATGGCGGCCACGAGAGGGCGGTGCCGTGAAGTATGCCGATCCTGCCCGCGTTATTGCCGCTGCCCGATCCTGGCTCGGCACGCCCTACCACGACCAGGCCAGCCTGCGTGGTGTTGGCTGCGACTGCCTTGGTCTCGCGCGTGGCGTCTGGCGCGAGGTGGTCGGGCCGGAACCGTTCCCGATCCCGCCCTACAGCAAGGATTGGGGCGAGACTGACCCGCGCGAAGTGCTGGCCGAAGGGGCGCGGGCGATGATGCCGGAGATCGCACCGGCCGACGCCCCTCCCGGCGCGTTGATCCTGTTCCGCATGATGCCGCGCGCCATCGCCAAGCATGTGGGCATTCTCACCGGTCCCGACACCTTCCTTCACGCCTATGAACGCCTCGGCGTGATCGAGGAACCGCTGACGCCCGCTTGGGCGCGCAAGATCGCCTTCGCTTTCCTTTTCCCTGCACTTTGAGACCTTCCCATGGCCACGCTCGTCCTCGGCGCTGTCGGCACTGCCATCGGCGGGCCTTCGGCGGCGCGATCCTCGGCTTTTCCGGGGCCGCCATCGGCGGCTTCATCGGCTCGACCATCGGCTCGATGGTGGACAGCTGGATCGTGTCTTCGCTGGCCCCGACCCAGCGGATCGAAGGCGCGCGGCTTGACGTGCTGCGCATCACCTCGGCCTCCGANGGGGCAGTGATCCCGCGGCTTTACGGCCGGATGCGGATCGGCGGCAACATCATCTGGGCCACCGATTTCCGAGAAGAGACCAACACCACGCCTCAAGGCGGCGGCAAGGGCGGCGGGGGCGGCAAGGTCAAGACCACCGAATACCTTTACCATGCCAGCTTTGCCGTGGCGCTTTGCGANGGGCCTATCACCGGCATCGGTCGCGTCTGGGCAGATGGCAAGCCGCTCGACATGACCGGCATCACCTGGCGCTGGTATCCCGGCAACGAGACCCAGACGGCCGATCCCTTCATCGCCGCCAAGATGGGCGCGGCGAACACACCGGCCTATCGCGGCACGGCCTATGTCGTGTTCGAGGATCTGGCGCTGGTAACCTTCGGCAACCGCCTGCCGCAATTGTCGTTCGAAGTCTTCCGCCCGCTGGCCAGTCCCGACACCGCCGAGGGGCTGACCCGCGCGGTCACGCTGATCCCTGCCTCAGGCGAGTTCACCTATGCCACAGACGCCATCCGCAAAGGCAGTGGTGGCGCGACGGTCGCCGAGAACCTGAACGCGCTGCCTGACCAGCCGGATATCGTCGTGGCACTGGACCGGTTGCAGGCCATGGCGCAGGCCGTCGAGAGCGTCAGTCTGGTCGTCGCCTGGTTCGGCAATGACCTGCGGGCGGGGAACTGCGTGATCAGGCCGGGCGTCGAGGCGGCGACCAAGGTCACCAGTCCGAAGGTCTGGACCGTCAATGGAGTGGCGCGCGCGAATACCCATCTCGTCAGTCGTGACGCCGAGGACCGTCCGGTCTACGGCGGCACGCCTGGGGATTTCGCGGTGGTGCAGGCAATCCGCGAGATCAAGGCACGCGGAATGCGCGTCACCTTCTATCCGTTCCTTCTGATGGACGTCCCGCCCGGCAACTCGCTGCCGAATCCCTACAGCGCTGGCGCCGCCACGCCCGGTCAGCCCAGCTTGCCGTGGCGTGGCCGGATCACCTGTTCCCCGGCGGCGGGCTATGCCGGGACCGCGGACAAGACCGCCACCGCCGCCACGCAGGTCTCGGCCTTCTTCGGCGCGGCGACCCCGGCGCAGTTCGCCATCTCCGGCGACACTGTCATCTGGACCGGCCCCTCGGACGACTGGGGCCTTCGCCGGATGATCCTGCACTACGCCCATCTCTGCGCGGTGGCGGGCGGCGTCGATGCCTTCCTGATCGGAAGCGAGATGCGGGGCCTGACCACCATCCGGTCAGCGGCCAGCACTTATCCCGCCGTCACCGCCTTCAAGACCCTCGCGGCCGACGTGAGCGCCATCCTCGGCGCGGGCACCAGGATCGGCTATGCGGCGGACTGGTCCGAGTACTTCGGCCATCATCCGCAGGACGGCAGTGGTGACGTCTATTTCCACCTCGACCCGCTCTGGTCGGACGTCAACATCGACTTCGTCGGCATCGACAACTACCTGCCGCTGTCCGACTGGCGCGACGGTTTCGACCATGCCGATGCATTGGAAGGTTGGCCCGCGATCTATGACCGTGCCTATCTGCAGGCGAACATCGCGGGCGGCGAAGGGTTCGACTGGTTCTATGACAGCGCTGCGGACCGATCTGCACAACTGCGCACCCCGATCACCGACGGCTCCGCAGGCAAGCCTTGGGTCTTCCGNCACCAGGATCTGCGCGCCTGGTGGTCGAACCCGCATTTCGACCGGCCGGGAGGTATCGAGAGCGGCACGCCCACGTCATGGGTGCTGCAGTCGAAGCCGGTCTGGTTCACGGAACTCGGCTGTCCCGCCATCGACCGGGGCACGAACCAGCCCAACGTCTTCTTCGACCCGAAGTCCTCGGAGAATGCCTCACCCTGGTTCTCCCGCGGCTGGCGCGACGATGCGATCCAGCGCGCCTATCTCGAGGCCAGTCACCTGTGATGGGGAACNCCGGCCAACAATCCGGTATCCGCGATCTACGGCGGCCCGATGGTCCATGTCCCCGAATGCGCTGCCTGGACCTGGGACGCGCGGCCCTACCCATTCTTCCCCGAACTGACCGGGGTCTGGACGGACGTTGCGAACTGGAGGCTCGGGCACTGGCTGACCGGACGGCTGGGTGCGGTTTCNTCCTCAGCCCTGGTGCGGCACCTCTGCCTTCGTGCGGGGCTGGCGGAAGACCTGATCGACGTCTCAGGCCTCTGGGGCGCGGTCGAAGGCTATGTGATCGGCGCCCTCGAAAGCCCCCGCGCCTCGATTTCCACGCTGGCCCGGCATTTCGGCTTCGACGCCATCGAGACCGAAGGCGTGATCCGCTTCGTCATGCGCGGCCGCGCTTCGGTCGCCACATTGGCCATCGACGATCTGGTCGCCAGCCGCGAGGGCGAGGCCTTCGAGCTGACCCGCGGGCAGGAGACCGAACTGCCGCAGGCGCTGAAGTGGCAGGTCGCCCGCGCCGACGAAGATTACGACGCGGCGCTGGTCGAGGCCCGCCGCATCACCGTCGACACCACCCGCATCGCCTCCGAGTCCTTCCCCATGGCGATCCCGCCCGAAGAGGCCGAACGCCGCTGCCGCCGCGCGCTGATGGAAGCCTGGACCGGCCGNGAAAGCGCCACCTTCCGCCTGCCGCCCTCACGGCTCGCCCTCGATCCGGCCGACGTGATCCGGCTTGCGCATGATGGCCGCGACGTCGAGTTCCGCCTCGTCTCGGTGGCCGATGCCGAGGCACGCGGGATCGAGGCGGTGCGTCAGGACCGTGCGGCCTATGACCTGCCGCGCGGCAATACCCGGCCAACCTCGCTGGCCAGCCCCGTCGTCTTCGGCATGCCCGAGGTGGTGATGCTCGACCTGCCGCAGATCGGCGAGGATCAGCCCGCCCATCGCCCCCTGATTGCAGCCCATGCCAGCCCCTGGCCGGGCGAGAGCGCCGTGTTCCGCAGTGTGTCGACGGATGGTTTCAACCTCCTGACGAGCCTCAGTGGTCGCGCCCGGATCGGCACGCTGGCCTTCGACTTCTTTCCNGGGGTCGATCTCCTGTCGGGGTCGCTGGAAAGCGTGACCGATGTCGCTCTGTTCGGCGGGGCGAACGCCTTGGCCATTGAGACCGCCGCTGGCCAGTGGGAGATCGTCCAGGCAAGCGCGGCGGAACTGATCGCTCCCGGCCGCTATCACCTGACCCGCCTCCTGCGCGGCCAGCGCGGNACGGAACATATGATGGGCAACCCGGCCTTGGCCGGGGCGCGGGCGGTCGTGCTGGACGCGGCGCTGGCCTCNCTGCCCATCGCCGAGGCCGATCTCGGGCTGCCATGGTACTGGCGCGTGGACCCGGCCGCGCGCTCCGTCACCGATGACAGCTACGCCGCGCTGGACTTCACTCCATCGGGGCGCGGCCTTGTCCCCTTCGCGCCAGTGCATGTCGAACAGCCATGGCGAACAGCGAGCGCCCCGGGCGATCTGACGATCCGCTGGACCCGGCGGTCCCGTGCGCTGGTGGCCGATGCCTGGGAACAGGTCGAGGTGCCGCTCGCCGAAGACCTGGAAAGCTACGATGTCCAGATCCTCGACGAGGCCGCGGTCAAGCGCACTCTGACCAGCAGCACGACCTCCGTCCTCTACACCGCCGCCCAGCAAAACGCCGATTGGGGCGCGCCGCTCGGGCCCGGCCAGACACTGGCGCTCCGCATCTATCAACTCTCGAACCGCCTCGGCCGCGGCACGCCCGCGTCCGTGGCCCTCCAGTTCTGACAGGATTTCCCATGTCCGACAGCACGACCCATCTGGGCCTGCCATACCTCCTGGCGGCCCAAGCGCAGAAGCATATCACCCACAACGAGGCGCTGCGCCTCCTCGACGCAATGGTGCAGCTGTCGGTTCTCGGCCGGACGCGCACCGCGCCCCCGCAAGCCCCGCAGATGGCAACCGGCATCTGGTGGCCTCCGGCGCCACCGGCCTCTGGGCCGGGTGGGATCTGAACATCGCCTTCTGGGTCGATGGCGTCTGGCTGCGCCTGGTGCCGCGCCAAGGCTGGCTGGTCTGGATTGCGGCCGAGCAGGTGTTCCTGGTGTGGAATGGCAGCGCCTGGGATCCAGTTGGCGAACCGGTCGACGTATCAGATGCTGTTTTCAGCCTCGTTAGCGACGCCGACCCCACGAAGAAGGCGCTGTTTTCGCTGTCGGGGATCACCACCGGCACGACCCGGACCTTTACACTGCCCAACACCTCCAGCGAATTGGCAATCTTGGCGGGCACCCAGACGTTCACCGGCAACAAGACCTTCTCCGGCACGCTGACCGCCTCGGGCACTGTCACCATTTCGGCGGCATCGGCCAGCATCGGCACGGCGACGACGACCGCCACCTACGGCATAGGCACCGGGGCGACGACCACCGGCGTCACCAAGACCGTGAACCTCGGCACCGGCGGCGCACCCGGATCGACCACGGTCGTCAACATCGGCTCGGCCACCCCGGGCGCCGGGGGCACGACGGTCGTGAACACGCCCACCGTGACTTTCGCCAATGCGGTGACGCAGGTCGGCATGCCCCAGGCCAACCAGACCGCCCAGCTTCTGGGTCTTGGTGGCGCGACAGCCGACAGCTACAATCGCGTGACGGTCAATACCCCGGCATTGCTGTTCAACAACGCAGGCGCCGGGATCGAGGCCACCGTCAACAAGGCGGCCGCTGGAAACGATGCAGCCTTCGCTTTCAAGACCGGGTTTTCGGCGCGGGCGCTGATTGGCCTCTTGGGCAATGACGATTTCAGCTTCAGGGTCAGTCCGGACGGCTCGGCCTTCTTCGATGCCATCAAGGTGGACCGGACCAATGGCCATCAGAACCCCTCCAGCACGATCTTCCCGCGGGCGGTGTTCGTTTCGATCAGGGCGTGGGCCTTCTTCAGGTTTTCGGCGTTGATCGGCGACAGTGTTTCGGTCAGCGTCGTGCGGATGCTTCCCGCGTCGATCAGGGCCGCCACCTGGTTCAGCAGCTTGCCCTGTTCGGCGATGTCGGGCGTGCCGAAAATCGACCGCGTGAACATCAGCTCCCAGTGGATCGAGGCCGCCTTACGCTTGAAGCCTAGGACGTCCAGCGCCTCGGGGTCGTCGATCAGTCCGAAACGTCCCTGCGGCGCGATCAGGGCCTGAANTCCTTNTACATGACGGTCACTCTGATTGGTCGAGAACACGAAGCCCGGCGCGCCGAGCCCGAGTGCTTCGACCTGCGCCGCAAGATCACCATGGTGATCGATGACATGATGCGCGCCAAGCTCACGCACCCAGTCCTGCGTTTCAGGGCGCGACGCGGTGGCGATCACGGTCAGATCGGTCAGCGCACGGACTAGCTGGATCGCGATCGATCCGACCCCGCCCGCACCACCGATGATCAGGACGGCGTTGGCCGCCCNCGGAACCGGTCGGCGAATGTCGAGCCGGTCAAACAGCATTTCNNCTGCCGTGATGGCCGTCAGCGGTAGCGCGGCCGCCTCTGCATTCGACAAGCTCTTGGGCTTGTGGCCGGTGATGCGCGCATCGATCAGATGGAACTGGCTGTTGGCGCTTANCCGGGCGATGGACCCGGCGTAGAACACTTCGTCGCCGACGGCGAAGCCCTGTGCATCCGGGCCAACATCGGCCACCCGGCCCACGGCATCCCAGCCAAGGATCTTCCACTCGCCCTCGGGCGGCCTCGCGCTGTTGCGGACCTTNNGGGCGCCGACGGGGTTCACCGATACTGCTGCGACCTCGACCAGAAGATCATGGCCGGTGGCCACGGNGCGCGGCAGCTCGATGTCGATCAGGGCCTCAATACGGTCGATGGTGCCGGGGGTCTGGTAGCCGATGGCTTTCATGGGATCACTCCATTGTTCGATTTCATGGAGGCAATATTGATCCTACATTCACCCTATCGTAATACGCACAAAGACAGCATATAGTATCAAAAAGGATACTGTAATGGCCAAAGCCCGACACCCACGCTTCGACTGCACNCCCGGCTGCTCGGTAGAGGCCGCCATCGGCCTGATCGACGGCAAATGGAAATCGATCATCCTCTGGCACTTGCTATCCGGAACGCTCCGGTTCAACGAGATCCGCCGCCATGTGGAGAACTGCACGCCGCGCATGCTGACCAACCAGCTCCGCGAGATGGAGGAGGACGGGCTGATCACGCGCAAGGTCTATGCCCAGGTGCCGCCGAAGGTGGAGTATTCGCTGTCCGATCTGGGCCGGACGATGGAGCCGATCCTGCGCGCGCTGAAGGAATGNGGGGATGCCAATATCGGTCTTTACGGCAAGCCCGCTGGCCACGATCCACGCGACGCGGCCTGAGGGTCAGCGCCCGTCCAGATGCCCGGTCGGCAAGGCCGTGGTATATTTGACCTGATCCAGCGCGAAGCTGGAACGGATGTTGGCAACCCCAGGAATCTGGGTCAGGACATTCATGACAAGCTCCTGATAGCGCAGCAGGTCTGCCGATCACCTCGGTCGGGACCGTCTCGCACCCAACGCTCGCCGCGACGAACCTGGCGGCCAGCATGCGGCGCTGGCGTCTGACTTCGGCGGCGGTCGTGGANTCGGTGGCCGAACAGCGTTCTGCCGGTTGGGCTTGTTGGCGCGGCAATGCGGCGGGCCTCGGCGGCTGGACCTTCGTCACGCGGATTTCGCTGACGACCCTGCAGGCAACTGGCATGGGGTTCTTCGGCCTCTATGGATCGACGGCCGCGCTGGCCACCACCCTGGCGCTGGCCGCCGCCATCAACTGCATCGGCATCGGTTTCCAGCGCGGCACGCATAGCCGCTGGCAGCTGGTAGCCAACGACGGCACCGGAGCACCAACCCTGACCGATATGGGGACGAGTTTCGCCATCGCCACGGGCGGCGTGCTGACCCTGTTCATCGCCGCCCCGCCGAACGGAAGCTCCGTCTGGGTGCGCGTCGCCGACGAGGTTTCCGGTGCAATCTTCGAGCAGGAGATCAACGCCGATCTGCCCGCCGCGACGCAATTCCTGTCACCGCGCCTCTTCCTGAACACCGGCGCGACGGCCGCTGCCGTCGCCTACGACTGCGCCGGGGTCTACCTCGAAACCGACTTCTAAAGGGACCATCATGAACGACCAGACCACTCTCGCCGGGGAGGTCGCGCGGGCCTTTCGGGACCACGGGATCACCGCCGCGCTGGCCGCACTGATCGGCGGCACCATGGCCCTGATCGCGGCGATCAGGCGCAAGGCCTTCACCAACGAGGCCCTGCTGGATCGCCTGGACCGGGAACTGATCGCCGACCGGGACCGCATCGACCGCCAGCGCAGCGAGGATCGCAAGGCTGATGGCGACCGCCTCGACCGGATCGAGACGGACATCCGATCCATGCGCGACATGCTGTTCGACGCATTCCAGCGCGGCCGATCCGACTGACCGCTTGGCGACCACACCACTACGACCATGTCCCCGCCCCAGAGGCGGGTTTTTCATCTGGCGGATCCACCATGCCGACCCTGTCCTACCCCTACTGGCGCGATGTGCCCGCCAACACATGGCGCTGGCCGAACTTCTCGGCCGCCGAGATCGCCTGCCGCGGCACCGGNGCGATCAAGATCAACTCGGAAGCCATGGACAAGCTGCAGGCCCTGCGCGACCGCCTCGGCAAACCGCTGATCATCCGTTCCGCCTATCGCAGCCCGAAACACAACCGTGCCGTGGGCGGGGCCCCGGCCTCGAAGCACATGCAGGGCACCGCCTTCGACATCGCGATGGCGAACCACGATCCGGTGGCATTCGAGACGGCCGCGAGGGCGGTCGGGTTCATGGGGTTCGGCTATTACCCCAGGTCGGGCTTCATGCACATCGACCTCGGGCCTGCCCGGTCCTGGGGCGATCCCTTNCCCGCACGGCCCGTCCCCTTCGCGCTGGAACTGCGCTCNGCGCGTGAAATCCTGTTGGAAAGCCGCACGCTTCGGGGCGGTGGTGCTGCGGGTGCCGCCACCGTCGGCGCGGCCGGGGTGGAAGTGCTGCAGGACGTCCTCGCCGAAACGCAGTCTACCATCCAGCCGCTGGTGCTCTACCTCGACACCCTCCGCTGGGTGCTGATCGTGACCTGCCCCCGGAAGTTCCTGCTGTGATGTAGAGTCCGCCCAACCTGAGAAGGAGCAGACGACATGAGGAAAAGCCGCNNTTTCACCGAGGCGCAGATTATCGGGATGATCAAGGAGCAGGAGGCTGGTTTGCCGACCTCCGAGCTGTGCCGNGAACACGGGCTGAGCCCCGCGACGTTCTACAAGCTCAAGGCCAAGTATGGCGGGATGGACCTGCCGGACGCCAAGCGGCTGAAGCAGCTCGAGGACGAGAACTCGAAGCTGAAGCGCCTGCTGGCGGATGCCATGCTCGACAATGTGGTTCTGAAGGATCTCTTGGGAAAGCCNCTGACGACGCCGATGCAACGGCGGGATGCGGTGTTGCGGGCAATGAAGGATCACCCGATNCTTCAACGCCGGGCCTGCGTCCTGATCGGTGTCGATCCGAAGACGGTGCGGCGTGACAGGCCGCCTGATAACCCGGAAATCCGTGAGGAGATGCACAAGATCGCCGAAAAGCGCCGCCGGTTCGGGTATCGGCGCGTGGGCATCCTGCTGGAGCGCAAGGGCATGATCGTGAACGAAAAGAAGCTCTACCGCATTTACAGGGAAGAGGGCCTGTCAGTGCGCCGCAGACGTGGCCGCAAGCGGGCGCGTGGCAGCCGGACGCCAATGCCGGTGCCTCTACGGCCAAACCAGCGCTGGTCGCTGGACTTCCTGTCGGACACATTCGGGGCCTGCCGGAAGTTCCGCATCCTGGCCGTGAACGACGATTGCTGCCGCGAGAACCTTGCCCTGATCGCCGACACCAGCATCTCGGGGGCCAGAGTGGCACGGGAACTCGATGCGCTGGTCAGGATTTACGGCAAACCCAGCTGCATTGTCAGTGACAATGGGACCGAGTTCACCAGCAAGGCCATCCTGAAATGGGCAAACGAGAACGGCGTCGAATGGCACTAAATCGATCCCGCNAAGCCNCAGCAGAACGGCTATATCGAGTCCTTCAACGGCAGCCTGCGCGACGAATGCCTGAACGAAGAGATCTTCGACAGCCTCGCTGATGCACGGCGCAAACTGGCCCTCTGGCGCTACGACTACAACAACGCCCGGCCGCATTCCTCGCTGGGCAACAAGACNCCAGCAGAAGCGCGCCGGGCGCTTGAGCAATCTGAGGGCTCCGCGCCCGGCGCGCTTGCCCAACCCGAACCCGATCACTATCAACCCCAAGGACTCGTTATGAACGAGGGACGACCGGGGGCAGGTCAGCACCCACAACTCCGTGCGAAAAGTTTCTTACAAAGTAGGGCATAGCTGCCCCAACGGTGAGTTCAGCTCTCAAGTATCGCAGCTTAGAGGAGAACTACCATGATCTACATCGTCGTCGCAGCCTGCTATGCCCTTGTTTCGATTTCCGAATGGCCTTGCCACGCGCCGAAAGCGTGGAGGAAGCGTCTCCACCCACAACAGGTATCTGGTGGAAGTTGTTCTCGCGCTCTCGTACCTCAGCCAGTTCATCCACCACCTCGCGCCTGGTATCTTGGCGTGAGGTACGTGGTCCGCTTCGTGGCGACCCTGAGGAACACGAAGTTTCACGTCAAGCGCTTGCGAGCAGGCTTGAATTCCTTTTCAAGTCCTGCCCGCTGCGGTTCTAGCGGGGTCTGCGTCATGTCGGGCTACTATCCCACTGATCTTGCACGCGGTTTCCGTCCGTTTGTTGACCTATTGTTGACCCGTGCGTTTGGAACGCAAAGCCGCCCGTTGGGGCGGCTCTTAAGCTGTTGATCTATTTTGGAATTTCTGGTTGCGGGCAGGATTTGAACCTGCGGCCTTCAGGTTATGAGCCTGACGAGCTACCGGGCTGCTCCACCCCGCGTCCGTTGTTTATCCCCGTGGGGTTAGGCGCGGGTTTTTGGCATCGTTGTTGAGAGCTTGTCCCTGGTCAGGTCTGGCGGCGACCTACTCTCCCACGTCTTGAGACGCAGTACCATTGGCGCGGCAGCACTTATCGGCCGAGTTCGGGATGGGATCGGGAGTTTTGCTTGCGCTATGACCACCAGACCGGATCAGGGACAGTCCCTGCAGTTGCAGGGCAAACATCAGTGTTGTTCCAAGTCATTTGTGCTTTTGACGATCCAGGGATCGGCGATTGCCGAGCCTTGCTGTTTCTGGATCAAATCAAGCCAATCGAGCAATTAGTACCGGTCAGCTGAACGCGTTACCGCGCTTACACCTCCGGCCTATCGACGTGGTGGTCTTCCACGGCTCTCAAGGGAGACCTTGTTTTGAAGGGGGCTTCCCGCTTAGATGCCTTCAGCGGTTATCCTGTCCGGACATAGCTACCCTGCACTGCCGTTGGCACGACAACAGGTCCACCAGTGGTCCGTTCAACCCGGTCCTCTCGTACTAGGGTCAACTCTCTCAAGTCTCCTGCACCCACGGCAGATAGGGACCGAACTGTCTCACGACGTTCTAAACCCAGCTCACGTACCTCTTTAAATGGCGAACAGCCATACCCTTGGGACCTGCTCCAGCCCCAGGATGAGATGAGCCGACATCGAGGTGCCAAACGATGCCGTCGATATGGACTCTGGGCATCATCAGCCTGTTATCCCCAGAGTACCTTTTATCCGTTGAGCGATGGCCCTCCACTTGGGACCACCGGATCACTATGACCGACTTTCGTCTCTGCTCGTCTTGTCAGTCTTGCAGTCAGGCTGGCTTCTGCCATTGCACTCGACGACCGATTTCCGACCGGTCTGAGCCAACCTTCGCGCGCCTCCGTTACGATTTGGGAGGCGACCGCCCCAGTCAAACTCCCCACCATGCAGGGTCCGGACCCGGATAACGGGCCGCGGTTAGACATCAAGAAGGCGAAGGGTGNGTATTCAAGGANGGCTCCACGGGAACTGGCGTCCCCGCTTCGATGCCTACCACCTATCCTACACATCACATTCCTGATGCCAATGCAAAGCTAGAGTAAAGGTTCATGGGGTCTTTCCGTCTAACCGCGGGTAGTGTGCATCTTGACACACAGTTCAATTTCGCTGAGTCCACGTTGGAGACAGCGNNGGGAGATCGTTACGCCATTCGTGCAGGTCGGAACTTACCCGACAAGGAATTTCGCTACCTTAGGACCGTTATAGTTACGGCCGCCGTTTACTGGGGCTTCAATTCGGAGCTTGCACCCTCCTTTTAACCTTCCAGCA